>CAXXCV010000002.1:0-15694 GCA_963664645.2 Dehalococcoidia bacterium | reverse complement strand
CTCCGCGTCCGCCGGGTCGACGTCGAGGGCCCATTCGCCCATGTTGACCGAAGCCGAACCGACGGCCTCGCCGTCCTGGTCATCGCCGTGACCGTGCCGTCCGACGTCTCGCCGTCGAGCGTCGCCGCCGGCGCCGTAGAACTGGTGCGGGGCGCCGGGGAGCGCCTGCGCGAAGGCGCTCGCCGCGATGGCGAGGGCGAACGCCGCCGCGCTCATCACCGCCAGCCAGCGCCAGAGGGATCGTGTTGCCATGATTGAGGGCTTCCTTTCCGAAAGTTCCTGGTGGGGGAGCGGGGCGCCCCCTGGTGAGGCGCCCCGCCCGATTCCGTGCTCGCCTAGCCGAGCGTGATGGTCACCGCGCCGTTGGAGACGACGAAGAGCACGTCCCCATCGGCCAGGGCGAAGTCGGTCTTGGTGCTGGCCGGCGCCGCCGGGTCGGAGACGTAGGCGACCCACATGGAGCCGGTCCACTTCCACACGACCTCCAGGCCCGCGACGTTCTCGAACTCGGCCGAGGAGGCGTCGCCGCCCTGCCACGACGTGAACGTGGCGCCGGCGCTGCCGACCAGGTCGTAGGTCGTCGGGGCCGCATCCGGGGCGGCCGGGTCCGCGACGCGGATGAGCAACTGCGCACCCACGCTACCCGCGCGGAAACTGATGACCTGCGTGGCCGTGGCGGCCCGGTAATCCACGCCTCACCTCACCGGCGTCGTTCGTCTTCAAGTCGGTCGCCGCCGTGCCAACGCCCACGAAGCCGGCGGCGCCGCTCAGCGGCGTGACGGCGCTGTCGTTGGCCGGGGTGCCGCCGTCCTTGTCGGTGGCGGTCAGCGTGAACGTGATCAGGTCGTACTGGCCGACCGTGACCTCGCCGTTGCTCAGGATCTCCTCGCCGGCCACGTCGGTCACGCTCGTGACCGCCAGGCACGCGATCTCCGCCGGCGACGCGCGCCTCCAGCGCGGCGCCGTCGGCGTCGGCTTCCTTCTTGACGACCGAAGTCGTGCCGTCCAACTCGTCGACTCTGGACGGAGAAGGCGTGCATGCCGAGAGCGGCGTCACGCGTGTCGGCGTCCGTCTCGGCCGACGACCGTCACGTTGTTCTGATCGTCGGTGGTGTCGTCCTTCTCCAGCTTGTTCGCCGTGATCGTCAGCGTGTAGTCGCCCTCGGCGTCCGACTTGGCGACCTCCAGCCAGAGATCCTTCTTGTCGGCCTTGGTCTCCGTCACCTCAATCACGGTCGCGATCTGCGCCGTGGTCAACGGCACCGGGGTGCCGTTGGCGTCGCGCAGGCTGATCACCCGCTCGTGCGACTTGCCGGGGCTCAGGTTGATCGGGGTGCCGGCCGCGCCCACGGAGGAATTGTCCTTGTCGGGATCCCCGGCGATGGCGAAGCGCGCTCTCGGGGCCGTGCCGCCGCCCGGCAGCTCGATGATGATGTCGGGCCGGTCGCCCCCTCGCCCGACGCCACGGCGGCGAGCGCGACGGCGATCAGGCCGCCAACGGTCGGGGTGTCGCTGGGCACCGCCCGGGTAGCTGGCGATCGTGTCCTCGCCCCGGATGTCCACCCACGCCGACGCGCCCGCGGTCGTGACCGACAGCGTGTTCGTGAGCGTGAGCGCAACACCCATGTCCTTGACGACTCGTACGCGGAGGTCGTCGCGGCTGTTGTTGTCGCCCGCCGATAAGGGTGTCCATGGCCACCTGGCCGGCGCTGTCCTTGAGCTGGAAGAGGAAAGCGACTTGAGTCCACCCCGTCCTGGACGGGGGCCAAGCCGGGAGGGGCGGCGCTGATGAAGGACGGCGGGCTGAATGGTGGTGCTGAAGGATCCGGTCGCGGGCGATGCGTCCGGCTTCGCGGTCAGCACGTCCGCCGAGACGGCGGTCCCGACCCACTGGCCGTTGATCGTCGCGGCCTTCTTGATGAGGCCCGACGTCAGCAGGTTGCCGCCGGCGCTGTCGCCGGTGACGCTGAAGCCGCCCGGATTGCCGGTGGCGAAGACCGGGAACTGGACGGCCTGGGCGCCGGACACCAATTGGGAGTCCAGCGTCCCCGAGGTGAGTCCGCCCGTGGTGAGGCTCGCCTCACCGCTGACCGAGAGGCATCATGGTGAAGCTCCGGGTCTCGTTCCCGTCGTCGGCGGCGTTTCTGACGTTCCCTTGGACCTCGACCCAGGCGCCGCTCTTGGCCTCCGCCGCGCCAGAGGTTCCCGGCGCCCTTGGCGAAGGCCGACGTCCAGAGTGTTCCCGATTTTCGACGGTAATCCCGCCGCCGTGGGCGCTGCCCGCTTCGTCCCCGGTGCCGGGTTCGTTGAAGCTGGTGTTGGAGTCGTCGATGTCGGCGATGGAGAGCGCCACGTCGGCCCGCGGCCGCTTGGGCCGGCTGGGTGAGGCCAGAGCCCCCGCCGCCATCGCCACGATCAGCGCCGCGACGATCGCAAACGGCGCCGCGCCAATCCCTTTCTGCATGTATGTGCGAATCAAAACTGTTCTCCCTTTGCTTGAGAGCCCGGCCTGTCGTGGCCGGCGTGGTCCGTCTCTTGGTGCGCTGTCGAAGCAGGCTCCTTCCTCGTCGTCGCCCCCTCGGGGGCCTTGCGGACGCGGCACGCGCCCAGCGGGGGGTCGCAGGGACCCCAGGGATGTCTCCGTGCCAAGATAGGGAGCCCAGGGCCGGCGAGGCAATGCGCTGGGCCCCCTTTCCGCGCGCTTTACGCGAGTTTTACGGGAGCCTCACCCCCTGTCCCCCTCTCCACCTGAACGGTGGAGAGGGGGAACGTGGCGGCGGAGGGTGGGGTCCGAGCCCCTCTCCCTGGGGAGAGGGTTAGGGTGAGGGGGCCTCCGCTATGCTTGACGCGCAGAGGGGATCGACATGACGACATTCGACACGCGGCGCGCCGTCCAGCGGCTGGCGGAGGCCGGCGTCGACAACGGCCAGGCGGACGCCATCGTCGAAATGGTGAGCGACGCCACCAGCCCGCTGGTCACGCAGGAGTTCCTGCGCGCGGAGCTCGCGGAGTTCCGCGCGGAACTCCGCGCGGAGTCCTCGGAGTTCCGGGCGGAAATGCGCGCGGAGTTCGCGGCGTTCCAGGCGAAGATGAGCGCGGACATGAAGGATCAGCGCGCGGAGTTCTACCGGGCGATGGTGATCCAGACGGGGGTGTTCGCCGGGATCGTCACCGCCATCGTCGCCCTGCTGACGCGGCTGTAGGGGAGTCTGATCCCCTCTCCCCTCGGGGGAGAGGGTTAGGGTGAGGGTCCCGGGGCGGGGAGGGGGGAGTCCCGTCAGCTGACCTGCATCGCGCCGATGATGAGCCCCGTCGCCAGTATGGCCACGAACAGCATGCGCTGCTGCATCCGGCGCATTTCCTTCAGGAACTCGTCCCTCTCCTTCTGGAACGCGTCTCTCCCTGGATAATCCGTCCCGGGGGATGTCGCCTCCTGGCGCGCCTCGTCGGCGTCCGACTCCGCGCGGGTGATTGCGTCTTGGGCCATTGGCGCTCCTCCGAGTCGCTGCTCGGGCCAGTATAGAGGAGCGGGCGCGGAGGGTTCGGGTCCCCTCTCCCTGGGGAGAGGGTTAGGGTGAGGGTCCCGGGGCGGGGGGTCAGGTCCCCTCTCCCTGGGGAGAGGGTGAGGGTGAGGGGGATAAGGTCGAGCGCGGTTCCCTCACTCCCTGCTAAAATGTTGCCTGCTCCCGCGTTTCTGCGTAGACTCCCGGTCGCGCGAAGCGCAGAGTTGCTTGAGAGGAGACCCGCGATGCCGGTCTTGGCTCGATTCGCCACCTACCGCGATCAGGACGATGCGACGCGTGACGGCACGTTCTTCGTGCGCGGGGTCGACTTGCCGGTTCTCGTCACCGGCCGAGGCGACGACGCCACGGCCAAAGCGCGAGCGACTGCGGCGGCGGACGCGCTGCTCGAACTATGTCCGTGAGCAACCCGACCTTGATCTCGACGCATATCATGCAGGCGCCTGGCCTCGGCCAAGTCGCTGCCAACGACACCGGCGGGTACGTGCAGACCGCCTCCGAGGAACTGTTGCTCAGTGTCTAGGACCGTAGACCCAGCGCAGGCGCGCGAACTGATCGAGCGCGTTGGTCACACGGTCGTCGCTGAGTCCGAGGCCGGCCTCATCATCCGGAACTGGCAGACGCCGGGCGACCGCGGTACCTACGCGGTGAACTTCGACCCGCGCGAGGATGTGCCGCTGGACTTCCTCATCGACCTTCTCGTGGATGAGGCCGGCATCTCGCGTGCCCTCATCTCGTCTGAACTGGAGCAGATGGGGCTCTAGCGGGCTCTGCAGGCGGGTTGCCCTGCCCACCTCGGCGGATGGCAGATCGAAGCGGGCCGCCGAGATGGCGGCCCGCAGTCCCGGTCGAAAGAATCCCAACTCAGTGCAGCCGGCCGGGCGTGAGCCCAACGAACCATGGATCCAAGCAGTCCTGCCAGCCAGCGCCCAGTATGGCCGTGGGGGTTGTCGGGTGTCAAGGGCGGAGGCGGGGGTTCCGGTCCCCTCTCCCTGGGGAGAGGGGATCGGAGGCCCCGCGCCATCGTCCGGTGGAGCGGGGGTCAGGGGGTGAGGCCGGTTCACAGCCGGAATTGCCGGAACTGCAACTCCGAGTCGATGCGGAACACGAACGGGCGCGGCGTGCTCTCGAAGAGCGCCTCCATCTCTTCCATCGTGCTGACGATAATCCGCAGGTAGTCCCATCGGGTCAGGCGCCCCCGCTGCCCGAGGATGAACGCCCCGACCGCATGATCCAGGATCACCTGCCGTTCGGGCGGACGCCTGACGATCCTCTTATCCCGTGTGATCACCAGCCAGCTGTTGACACCGGCTTCGAGCAGCCACGTGGTGTCCGCCGTGCGGCCTGGATAGATGTCCGCCACCGACCGCACATCGTCGCGGACGAGGCAGATGGCCCGGGCGACGCGCGGCGCGATCGATGCATCGATCAGGATCATACGGTCTCGGGGAGCCGCGACAACTCGAACTGGATCGCCCGCGGCGATCGACTCCACGGGCAGGCGGTAGTCCTCGGCGATGGCCGTCTCCGTCTCCCCGACCTGCATCTGCTCCAGCACGATCTCGGTGCGCAGCCCCGTGTTCGCGATGACCGGCAGTCCGAACCCGAAGGCGGGATCGATCATCACCGGCACATCCGTGCCCAGCGGCCACCACCGGGAGACGAAGTCCCCCTCATACTCCAGGGTGTTCCCAGGAAGGTGTGCAGCGTGTACCACGCCCGCAGGCGCTTCCGGCCGGGCAGAGCGGCGAAATGACCGTTCTGCTCCAGGAAGGTGTCCTGGGCCCCCGCCTTGAAGCACTGCATGACCAACGGCCGGTCGACCTCGAAGATCGTCCGGCACTCCGCAATGAGCGCGCGGATCGCGCCGAGCGACCAGCGCTGTCGCCGGAAGTGGTTGACCGCCGCGATTTCCACCAGGTCGGCGAACGAGACGTGTCCATCCGCATCACCCTGACGTTCCCCGGGGATCACGGGCTCGCGGAACCGCGGTTCGCCATCCCGTCCGCGGTGGCGGTAGCCCCGGAGCCATCGCTTCGCGGTGCCCCGGGAGACGCCCGCCAAGCGCTCCGCCTCCGCGTACGAGTACCGCGGCGCGAAGACGGGAGACTTGGGGTCGATCTTGGAGGCGGTGACCATGCCGGCCTGCTTTGCTGCGTCCTGGAGAGCGGACGCCTCTCTCGTGACGTGATCTTAGACCAGAATGGCTTCCCTCTGCCGGCGGACTTCTGGTCCCCTCTCCCTGGGGAGAGGGTTAGGGGTGAAGGGGACCCCGGCCTCACCCCCTGACCCCCTCTCCACCTGGACGGTGGAGAGGGTGGACGTGGAGGCGGCACAATGACGAACCTTGCGGAACTCCTCGGGCGCACCGAGGACTATCTGAGCGGGGAGACGCCCTTCGACGACCTGTACCGGCTGGCGCTGGAGCAGTTGCCGGCTGGGCTCGACCCAGCCGGGCGGGGCGAGACGGCGCTGGCCCGGCTGATCGTGCGGCTGGAGGCGCAGCTGTCGGCGGGGGAGATCACGCGCGCGGAGTTGCGGCGCAGCCTGACCGACTCGCTGCCCGAACTCCGCGGCGTCGCCACGGGCTAAGGCCCGGCCAGCGCGGCCTCGACGGAGGCGGTGATGTCGTCGAGCCAGGAGGGCAGGTCGGGCTCCCAGGGGATGGGGCCGGCGGCGCGGGCGCGAATCTGGGCGGCGAAGATGAGCGCGCGGCCCACCTGCCGCCAGTAGACGGTGATGCGGCTCTCGAAGGAGCCGCGGCGGAACTCGAGCACGAAGGCGTAGGTGCGCGGGTCGTCGCTGGGCAGGACGGCCATGTCGAGCACGGCGTCGTAGGTGGGCTCGACGTAGGCGGCGGTCTCGGCCGGGGTGGCGTCGCGCAGGCGGGCGAGGGCGGCGGTCGCCTGGGCCTCGTCCTCGCCGATGATGATGCCGCTGCTGATGTCGAGGCGGCCGGCGCCGGGCACGCGGGAGGCCCAGCCCTGGCCGCCGCCCGAGGGAGTGCCGGCGAGGGCCGTGGCGGCGCCCAGGTTGGCCCCGCGCAGGTTGCCCCAGAAGCCGAAGCCCAACTGCGTCGCCCGCCAGTCGGCGGGCAGGTCGGACGGCGCGACGTCGATGGACCGCGCGAGGGGCAGTTCCGCCGCCGCCCGATCCTCGCGCGCGGTGAGGCCGCCGTCGTCGCTGCGGGGGAAGAGCAGCACCACGATCAGCGCCACCGCGGCCAGGGCGGCCAGCGCGCCGAGCTGCAGCAGCAGCCGGTAGCGCCGCCGCCAGGGCGGGCGCGCGCGCCGGGCCGCCGCGGGGTCGGGGCGCCGGACCAGCCGTCGCTTCAGGCGGGTAGTGCGAGCCATGCCCCCCGATCCTCCCGGGGCGCCGGGGCAGGGTCAAACGGTCGCGCCGGACTCAGCCGCCGGAGACGCTGACCTCGAGGTCGACCACGGCCGTCAGCGCGGCGAGCCACTGGGCGCGGGCCTCCGCCGTCCAGACGCCGTCGTCCGGCAGCAGCCCCACGATCGCGTTGACGACGCCGTAGTCCTTCGGCGCCGCGGGCGCGGCGGGCGGCTCCGGGGCGGGCGGGGGCGGGGGCGGGGGCGGGGGCGCGGCGGCGGGGGCCGCGGGCGCCTTGCGGGCGCGCCGCTTGCGGCCGCGCTTGGCGGCGGGGGCGGCCTTCTTGGCGGCCTTCTTCGCCGCCTTCTTGGCGGCCTTCTTCGCCGCCTTCTTCGCGCCGGCGCCCATGCGCCGCTTGCGGGCGCGGCGGGAGACCTCGGTCTGCATGTCGATGCCGGCCGCCTTGGCGGCGTTGATGAAGAAGGGCAGGGCGCGGCGGTGGGTGGCGTCGGTCGTGCCGAGGGCGCGGATCGCCTCCTCGACGGCGGCCAGGCTCTTGCCGGCCAGGTTGTCGACGAGGTCGTCGCCGTAGGCCGCGCGCAGGACGTCGCGCAGTTGCGCCTGGCGGGCGTCGCCGCTCGCCTGGGCCAAGCCGACGAGGGTGGGGGTGGGCGCGGCGCCGTCGAGCAGGCCGAGCGAGCGCAGGCCGACCATCAGCTGGGCGCCGCTGGCGCCGCCGAACCGATCGCTCCACAGCGAGCGGTCGATCGCGGCGGGGACGGGGTCCATCGCGCCCAGCCAGTCGAGGCAGGCCTCGAACATCGGGTAGCTGACATAGGCGGGCTGCCGCGCCGGGGCGGCGGGAGCGTCGGGGGCGGCCGACTCGGTCGATTCGGATTGCGTATCGTTCATTGTGGCAACATCCGTTCTTGCTTTTGCCCGTCGCAACGTACGCCAAGTGGAGAGGAGACGCGCCGGGCGGTTCACTGCCGCGCGAATATACCAGACCATTGCCGAACGCGGGATAGGGCGATACGCATGCGCCGTTACAGGAACGGCGGATCAGATCACGCCGTCGTCCTTGAGGGCGGCGATGTCGTCCCAGCCGTAACCGAGGCCGAGCAGGATCTCCTCGGTGTGCCGGCCGAGTTCGGGGGCGGTGGCGCGCGGTCCCGTGGGCGTCTCCGACATCTTGATCGGCGTGCCGGTGACGCCGATCGTGCCCAGCGACGGGTGCTCCAGCGTCGTGATGTACTCGTTGGCGAGCACCTGCGGGTCTTCGCTCAGGGCGGCGTAGTCGTGTACGGGCGCGACCGGGATGCCCGCCTCGCGCAGCAGCCGCAGCCACTCGTCGCGGGGGCGCTCGGCGAAGACGGCGTCGAGTTCGGCCAGCAGCACGTCGCGCTGCTCCTGCCGGGCGAAGGGGTCGGTGAAGCGGGGGTCGTCGGCCAGGTGGGGCCGGCCCAGGGCCTCGCAGAGCGGCCGGAACCAGCGCGGGTCCAGGATGGCGATGGTGAGGTAGCGGTCGTCGGCGGCGCGGTAGTAGTTGAAGATGGGCATGCGGCGCTGAGGCGTGGGGCCCTGCTCGCCGCGGCGCAGGAAGTCGGTGATGTACCAGGTCTGCAGGCCGATCTGCGAGCCCAGCAGCGACGATTCGACGTGCTGGCCGACGCCCTGGCGGTCGCGCGCGACGACGGCGGAGACGATGGCGAGCGCGAGGCTCATCGCGCCGACCTGATCGGCGAAGCCGAGTTGCACCGTCTCCGGGGGCCGGTCGGGGCCGCCGCCCTGCGAATACATGATGCCGCCCATCGCCATGCCGTTGATGTCGAACGAGGGCTCCCGCGCGATGGGCCCGCGCTCGCCGTAGCCGGTGCCGCTGGCGGTGATGATGGCGGGGTTATACGGGCGCAGCGATTCCAGGTCGATGCCCAACCGCACGGGCACGCCGGGCCGGAAGTTGTCCACTACGACGTCGATGTCGGGGATCAGCTTGTGCAGGATCTCGCGGCCCCGCAGCGCCTTGAGGTTGAGCGTCAGGGAGCGTTTGTTGCGGTTGTGCGCCTGGTAGTAGGAGCACCAGCCGTCGGGTTCGAGGCCCAGGCTGCGGCCCAGGTCGCCGCCGCCGGGCGGCTCGACCTTGATCACGTCCGCGCCCAGGTCGGAGAGCATGACGGTGGCGGCCGGCCCTTGCTGGAAACGCGAGAAGTCGAGGATGCGAATTCCGTCGAGCGGTCCGGGCACGGTGTCTCCCCTCGTTCTGGCCTTCGTACAGGCGCTGTATCCGTCGGCGGGCGGTCGGGCCGGCCGGCTTACGAGTAATCGAAGATGCCGCGCCCGGTCTTGCGGCCGAGGCGCCCCGCCGACACGAGGCGGCGCAGCAGGGTGGGCGCGTTCCAGCGGGCGTCGCCGGTCTCGGCGCGCATGGCGTCGGCGACGTCGAGGAGCACGTCGAGGCCGGAGAGGTCGCACGTCGCCAGGGGGCCCATCTTGTGCGACACGCCGAGTTGGCAGGCGCGGTCGATGTCCTCCGCCGAGGCGACGCCCGATTCGAGCAGCCGGATGGCGTCGAGCGCGAAGGGGACGAACAGCCGATTGACGACGAAGGCCGGGGTGTCCTGGACGCGGATGGGCGTCTTGCCGGTCGCGCGGCAGTAGGCCTCGGCCGCGTCGGCGGCGGCCGGATCGACGGTCAGCGGGCTCACGACCTCCACCAGGGGCAGCACCTGCGCGGGGTTGAAGTAGTGCAGGCCCAGGACGCGCTCGGGCCGGGCCGTGCTGGCGGCGATGGCCTGCAGCGACAGCGACGAGGTGTTGCTGGCCAGGAAGATCGCCCGCTCGCAGATCGCGTCCACGCGGGCGAAGATCTCCTGCTTCAGCGCCAGCCGCTCGGGCGCGGCCTCGATGACGGCGTCGGCCGCGGCCGCGGCCTGGAGGCCGGTCGTGGCGTGGAGGCGGGCGAGCGTCGCGTCGCGCTCGTCGGCGCCGAGGCGGTCGCGTGCGACCATCCGCGCCAACCCGGCCTCGATGCCGGCCACGCCCCGCTCGACGGAGGCCTGGTCGACGTCGTGCAGGATCGTCTCGATGCCGGCCAGCGCCGCCGTCTGCGCGATGCCGTGGCCCATGCTGCCCGCGCCGATGACGGCCAGCGTGCGGACGGGCGGGACGGCGGTCTGTTCGCTGTCGGACATGGGGGCTCCTTCTCCGCCGTGCATCATCCGCCGTGCATCGTAGGGCAACCCGCCCGACCGCTACGGCGCGGCCTCGAAGAAGCCCGCGGCCGGCAGCGGCTCCGCGGCGACGCCGGCCAGCGTCACCTCCGCGTGCGGCGCGAGGGCGTCCCAGACCAGCGCCCGGATCTCATCGAACGCGGGCCGCGTCTCGGCCTCGATGCGCAGCGAGAGATAGGGGTTGGTGTTCGAGGCGCGCAGGTGGAACCAGCCGCCGGGGAACTCCACCCGCGCGCCGTCGACCTCCAGCATCTCGCAGCGGCCCCGGAACGTCTCGGCGACGGCCTCGGCGACGCGGAACTTGGCGGCGTCGGGGCAGGGCAGCTTGATCTCGTTCGAGGTCACGTAGCGGGTCATGCCCGCGAAGTGCGCCGAGAGCGGCTCCGGCCCGGCCGAGACGATGCGCGCGATCGCGCAGGCGGCGAAGACGCCGTCGTCGAGGCAGGGGTAGTCCTCGCCGAAGATCATGTGCCCGCTGGCCTCGCCGCCGAAGACGATGCCCTCGTCGCGCATGCGGCGGCGGAACAGGGAGTAGCCGGTGCGCGCCAGGACGGGCTCGCCGCCGTGGCGCCGCACGTCGGCGAGGGGGGAGCGTGAACTCTTGAGGTCCATGAGGATGCGCGCGCCGGGGTGGCGGGAGAGCGCGTCGCGGGCCAGCAGCGCCGCGATCCAATCGGGGTCGTAGCGGCGGCCGGTCTCGTCGACCAGGCCGACGCGGTCGCCGTCGCCGTCCCAGGCGATGCCCAGGTCCGCGCCCTCGGCGACGACGCGGGCGGCCAGATCGCGCATGCTGCCGGGCTCCTGCGGGTCGGGCAGGTGGTGCGGGAAGCCCTCCAGCAAGTCCGTGTGCAGCCCCACCACCTCGGCGCCCAGCCCGCGCAGCGCCGCCGGCCCGGTGAGCGTCGCGACGCCGTTGCCGGGGTCGGCCACGATCTTCAGGGGCCGGTCGAGTGAGAAGCGGCCGCGCAGCATCTGCAAGTAGTCGGGGGCGGGGTCGCGCTCGATGGGGGGCGGCGGGTCGGGGGCGGAGGCGGTGAAGTCGCCTGTCTCGGCGAGGAGCCGCACGGCCTGGATCTCGTCCGGCAGGAGGGGCATCGCCTCCTCGCGGAGCAGCTTCAGTCCGTTGAACTCGACGGGGTTGTGGCTGGCCGTGACGACGATGCCGCCGCCCAACCCCCAACGGTGCAGCGCGTAGTAGAGCAGCGGGCTGGGCGCGAGACCGAGAGTCGTGACCCGCAGGCCGCACTCGCGCAGCCCGCGCAGCGCCGTGTCGTACAGCGCCGGTGAACTGGGACGGCTGTCGCGCGCCACGATGGCGGTGCGGGCCCCGAAGCGTCGTTGCAGGAACGTGCCGTGCGCCCGCGCCACGCGATGGACGACGTCCGCCGTCAACTCGTCGCCGGCGAGGCCGCGCACGTCGTAGGCGCGGAAGATGTGCGCGGGCAGAGGGGGATGTTCCACCGTCCCGATTGTAGGCTCGATTGCGCGGCGGCGCGCCGTCCTGCGTCGCCGCCCCCGGAGGCACATGCCCGGCGACTCGTGGTGCGACTGCGGGATCGCTAGGCGGGCGGGTCCGAGGCGAGCAGGCCGCGCAGCGCCTCCGGCGTCGTCACGGGCGCGCTGCAGGCGAAGCCGTGGCAGACGTAGGCCGCCGGCGCACCGTCGAGCGGCGTCTTGCCCTGCAGTTGCGGGACCGCGCTCTCCGCGCGCCCCTCGGCGGGCGCGTGGCGCATGACGAGCGTCGGGCCGGGCGGACCCTCCCAGACGGCGCGCACGAGCGCCTGCGTCGCGGGGTCCGCGTCGTCGCCGGCGACCGCGACCGCCCGATGCCGGTCCAGCCAGTCGAGCGCGGCGACGAAGCCGCTCATCATGACCGGCGCGCGCGTGAGGATGACGCCGAAGGCGGCCGCCATCGCCTCCAGGCGGTCGGCGTAGAGGCCCTCGCCGGTCATCGCGTAGAGCCGCGCCAGCACGCGGGCGGCCTGGGAGTTGCCGGAGGCCGTGGCGCCGTCGTAGGTGGGCTTCTTGCGGCTGACCAGGGCCTCGTTGCGTGAGCCGGTCGTGAAAAAGCCGCCCGCGTCCCGGTCCCAGTAGCGCGTGAGCATCGCGTCGGCGATGCGGCGCGCCTCGACGAACCAGCGCTCCTCGCCGGTCGCCTCGTAGAGCGAGAGCAGGCCGTCGGCGAGGGCGGCGTAGTCCTCCAGGAAGGCCGGCACCGACGCCCGCCCGCCGGCGAAGATGCGCAGCAGGCCCCCCGGGTCGCCGACGGGGCGCATCGCATCGAGCAGGAAGGCGGCCGCCTCGCGCGCGGCGTCGATGAAGCGGGGCGCGCCGAGCACCGCGCCGCCGCGGGCCAGGGCGTCGATGGCCATGCCGTTCCAGGCGACGATGACCTTGGTGTCGGTGGCGGGCGGCACGCGCCCGGCGCGGGCCGCGAGCAGCGTCGCGCGGGCGGCCGCCAGGGTCTCCGCCGCGGCCTCCTCCTCCTGCTGGTACCAAGCGGCCGCCTGCGCCAGGGGCATCCGAGGATGCAGGATGTTGCGCCCCTCGAAGTTGCCGTCCTCGGTCACGTCGTAGTAGCGCGCGAACAGGGGCGCGTCGTCCCCGAGGAGCGTCGTCACCTCGGCCGGCGACCAGACGAAGTACTTGCCCTCCTCGCCCTCGGAGTCGGCGTCGGTCGAGGCGTAGAACGCGCCCTCCGGGGTGCGCATCTCGCGCAGGAGGTAGTCGAGCGTCTCCCCGGCGATGCGGGAGAAGAACGAATCGCCGCTGAGCCGGCCCGCGTCGAGGTAGAGCGGAACGAGGAGGGCGTTGTCGTAGAGCATCTTCTCGAAGTGCGGGACCAGCCAGCGCTCGTCGACCGAGTAGCGATGGAAGCCGCCGGCGAGTTGGTCGTAGATGCCGCCCTCGGCCATGTGGCGCAGCGTCGCGAGCACCTGGTCGCGGGCCAGCGGGTGGTTGTCGGCGACGGCGTGCTGCAGGACGAGCGCCAGGAAGAAGGGCTGGGGGAACTTGGGCGCGCCGCCGAAGCCGCCGAAGCGCTTGTCGTAGCTCTTCATGATCTGCGCGGCGGCGGCGCGGCGGGCGGCGGCGGGGTCGGCCCGCTCCGCCCCCGGCTCCAGCGGGCCGGGCGCCTGCTCCAGGTGCGTGACGATCTGGGCCGCCTGCCCCTCCAGGTCGGCGCGGCGCTCCCGGTAGGCGGCGGCCACGGAGTCGAGCACCTGCCGCCAGGACGGCATCCCCTGGCGCGCGACGGGCGGGAAGTAGGTGCCGCCGAAGAACGGCCGGCCGTCGGGCAGGCAGAAGACGTTGAGCGGCCAGCCGCCCTGACCGCGCATGAGCTGCACGGCCTCCATGTAGATCTCGTCGACGTCGGGCCGCTCCTCGCGGTCGACCTTGATGCTGACGAAGAGTTCGTTCTGACGGGCGGCCAGCGCCTCGTCCTCGAACGACTCGCGCTCCATGACGTGGCACCAGTGGCAGGCCGCGTAGCCGATGCTCACGAGCACGGGCTTGTCCTCGTCGCGAGCGCGCTGCCAGGCGTCGTCGCCCCAGGCCTGCCAGTCGACCGGGTTGTGCTGGTGCTGCAGCAGGTAGGGGCTGGTCTCGCCCGCGAGCCGGTTCGTGTGCGGCGGCGGGTTCTGGGGGGCGTCGCTGGGGGGAACCATGCACATCCTCTCGGGCCTGGGAATCGAGCCTAGCAGCGGCGGCGCGGAGCAGGCCCGCCCGACGCTTCGGCGGAAGATCGCGCGACGTTAACAGGCCGGTGCTTTCGCCGGTCCGGCCGACATGGTTCCGTGTCCCGCGACACGGGGAGGAACGCCATGACCGTACACACACCACGACTCAGCCGGCGCGGCCTGGGCGCCGTCGCGCGGCCACTGCCCCGCCCGCTGCGCCAGTGGGCCGCCGAGATGTTCGGCGCCTTCGGCCTCGTCTTCCTGGGCGCCGGGGCCGCCGTCGTCGATTACGCGACCGGGGGATCCCTGGGCCGCGTGGGCATCGGCCTCTCGTTCGGCCTGGCCGTCTTCACCATGGTGCTGGCCTTCGGACGGGTCAGCGGCGCGCACATCAACCCGGCCGTGACGATCGGGCTGTGGCTGGCGGGCGAGTTCCCGGGGCGGCGCGTGCCGGGCTACATCGCGGCGCAGATCGTGGGCGCGCTGATCGCGGCCTCGGTGCTGCACGGCCTGTTCCGCAACAGCGGCGGCGAGCTGGGATCGACCGTGCCGGCGGGGACGTGGGAGCAGTCGTTCGGCATGGAACTCATGCTGACGTTCTTCCTGATGTACGCGATCCTGGCGGTCGGGCATCAGTGGCGCGCGGCGCTGCCGCTGGTGGCGGCGACGGCGGGCGCCGTCGTGGGGCTGGAGGCGACGTTCGCCGGCGGCATCTCGGGCGCGTCGATGAACCCGGCGCGGTCGTTCGGGCCGGGGGCGATCGCCTGGTTCTGGGATCACCACTGGATCTACTGGGCGGGGCCGATCCTGGGCGCCGCCGTCGCGTCGGCCCTGCACCTCCTGCTGCGGGAGGGACCGGAGGAGGGGTGAGTAGCGACCTTAGGGAGACGGGTCTTCCGCGCCCGGTTCGGCCTGTCCGAGATCGATGCCTGCTTCCTTCGCATACCGCCCCCACGCATCGAAGAAGGTGTCGACGAGGTTCACGGTCGGGAGGAACAGCGGCCCATGGGGGCCGAGCGCCGTCGCGGTCGCGACAAACCCCCGCACAACGCCATAGAGCACGGCGGCGGCGTTCACCGAGATGAGACGACCCGCCTCCTCGCCTTCGGCACCTTCGTCAAGCGCGAATCGGGCGACGGATTCGGACTTGAAGTCATAGGGCGATCCGTCCCCTCGCGCGGATGAACTCTCAAGGAACAGCCGCATGAGGAACGAACTCGCGTCATCCGACATGCTGAAGTCGATGGTCGCTTTGACGCCAATGGGCCCCGTCCGCTTGGCAGCGTCCTCGCGGGATCCGAACTCGAACGATTGGACCCAGACTCGCTCAGGCCGCAGCGGCGAATTCTTGAGCTTGCGCGTTCTGGCCACCGGACAACTCCCTGTCGATCACGAACCGCCGCACCTGGATCGCCGGACTCGCCTGCTCCGCGCGGTCGGAGATCTGAACATTCAGTTCCCCGTCGAGCGCGGATGCAAGTCGGACCATCGTGAGGAGGCCCAGATTGTGGGGCCCTCCAGCGAACAATTGCGAGACAGCGGAGCGACTGACCCCAAGCGTCGCTGCCAGGGATGCCTTCGTGATCCGCCGCTCCTTCATCCGGTGCGCCGCTTGCTCCAGAACATCGAGCGCGATCAACTCCGCAATGAACTCCGGGTCCGATCGGAGCGCATCGATCTCGGCCGCGAGGATTCCGCTTCTCATCCGTCGTCCTCCAAGAAGTGGGAGCGAATCGTCTCCGCTCGCGTTATCTCTGGCTTCGGGGTCCGAGCCGTCTTCTTCTGAAACCCGTGCGTCACGATGATTCGTGCGTCGGGCCGGAAGAAGCACATGAGGCGATGTTGCCCCGCCTTGAATTCGTAGATGTCGCCATCCAGATGCTTGAACTTCTCCGTGTTGACGATCGGCCAGTGGTTTCCCGCCCTGTGCAAG
>CAXXCV010000001.1:0-2652530 GCA_963664645.2 Dehalococcoidia bacterium | reverse complement strand
GACCTGCCCATCGTGGCCGTGATCAGCAACAACGGCGGCTGGACCGGCGGCTCGAACGACTCGCCGGGCCGCCCGCTCGGCTTCGCGCAGCGCTACCACGACGTCGTCGCGGCGCTGGGCGGCCACGGGGAACTCGTCACCCGGGCGGACGAGATCCGGCCCGCCATCGAGCGCGCCTTCGCCAGCGGCAAGCCGGCCTGCGTGAACGTCCACGTCGACGAGCACGCCCGCGCGACCACCGTGCCCTTCGGCGGCTACTCGACGATGATGGCCCGCTCCTAGCGGCGCCGCGGCCTCGCTAGTCGTCGGTCTGGCGCCGGCGGGGATTCCCCAGCGCCTGCGGGGAGTCGATGTGGGAGGGCACCCCCTCCTCCTCCAGGATCGCCGCGATGGTGGCGCGGTCGTCGTCGCTCAGCCGCCAGTCGGCCGCCGCGATGTTCTCCGCCAGTTCGCGCTCGTTGCGCATCCCCACCAGGCTGACCGTGACCGCCGGGTCCCCAGCGCCCAGGCGATCGCCAACTGGGCCACCGACTTGCCGTAACCCGTCGGCGAACTCCGCCAGCCGCCGCGTCGCGCGGACGGCGTTGCGGAACGGCTCCCCCTGGAACTGCGGCACCCCGAACATGTTGCCGTCGCTGCGCCAGTCCTCCTCCGGGAAGGTCGTGTCCTCGCTGAATGCGCCCGTCAGCAGGCCGAAGCCCAGCGTCCCGTAGCCCATGAAGCCCACGCCGTTGGCGCCGCACCAGGGCAGCACCTCGGCGTCCATGCGCTGGTCGTACAGGTGATAGCCCACCTGGTTGGTGGCGATCTTCCCGTGCCGGTTGGCCTCCTCCATCATCGCGACGCTGTAGTTCGAGACGCCGTAGTGGCGGATCTTGCCCGCCTGCTTCAACTCCTCGAACGCGCCGATCGTTTCGGCGATCGGCGTGTCATGGTCGGGCCAGTGCATCAGCAGCAGGTCGATGCAGTCCGTCTCCAGCCGCCGCAGGCAGCCCTCCGCGCACTTGATGATGTTGTCGTGCGTGCCGTCGTTGCCCTTGTTGTCGGTCAGCACCGGGTCGGCGTTCGGATCCTCCGGCTCCCAGCGGAAGCCCACCTTCGTGACCAGCACGATCTCGTCGCGGCGCTCCCCCAGCGCCTTCGCCAGCAGCCGCTCCGAGTGGTACGGCCCGTAGACCTCGGCCGTGTCCATCAGCGTGATGCCGGCGTCGATCGCCGCGTTCACGGCCCGCGACGCGTCATCGACGTCGATGTCGCCGTACATCGTCGTGCTCATCTCCCACGTCCCGAACCCGATCGCCGAGGTGACGAGGTCCGTGTCGCCGAATGTGCGCTGTTCCATCGAAATCTCCGTTCTGTTGAACTGTCTGTCTCCGGATCGATGTCCCGCCGCCGCGCCGTCAGTAGACGCCGCCCAGCTTGTTGTGGTCCCAGGTGTAGATCTTCGACGGCCGCACTTTGACCACGCAGCGCTTGGCGGCGATGCGCCGGCCTGCTCTTCGCTCTGTTCGGTGTTGGCGCCGCCGGGGTACTTCTCCGGGTTGCGCCGCATGACCGCGAGCGTCGCCTCGACGTCCCCGATGGTCAACTCCGCCGTCCCCTCGACCACCAGCCCGCGCAACTCCGAGTAGGCCTTGCCGTCCTCCAGCATGCAGGTGATGTGCGGGTCGCGTTGCAGGTTCACGATCTTCTGGCTCTTCGTGAAGGTGGTGAACTGGATCAGCCCCTCGTCGTCGAGCGAGTACCACATCGCCGCGAGGTGGGGCGCGCCGCGCGGCCCGTTCGACGCGACCTGCAGCGTGTAGCCGTTGGCGAGGTAGTCGCGCTGCTCCTCCTCGGTCATCTCGATGCTCTTGCGACGGCTGGGCATGTGGCTCTCCTCCCCTGCCGGCCCTCCCGCGCTACGCGCGCGAGGGCAACTCGACGGTGACCAGGCTCATGGCGGTCTGCAAGCCAGCCTGATTCTCCACCCACACGTCGACGTCGGCCAAGTGCCTGCCGTCCTCGACGTACGTCTTGGCGACCTCGCCGTTCACCCAGTTGGTGTCGCCCACGACGTTCGGGTGGCGGATCTGGTTGCGCATGCGCCGCAGCGTGCCGGCGTCGCCCATCCAGTCGGTCACGATCTGCGCCATCCAGCAGACGCGCTGCGGGCCGTAGTCGAACTGGCCGGGCATGTTGCGGCGCTCCGTCGCGTGCTCCATGTCGAAGCGGCCGCCGCCGCCCAGCTCCGCCGAGCCTTCCTTCTCCAGCGCCGCCCCGCGTCGTGCGGTAGGTGCCCATCACGCCGTGCGTGAAGAGGAACAACTCCGAGACGCTGTACGTGCCTTTGGGCAGGATCGGCAGTTGGTCGCCCACCGACACGTCCTCCCAGTAGCGCGGCTCCGACCCCCGGCGCGTCCGCTCCCAGACCAGCGGGTCGGCCGGTCGCCGGCGTCGGCGCGGCGCGGCTCGCGGTCGTACTCGATCGTCGCGCCCGATCCCAGGTTGTGGTAGCGGGCCATGCGCGTGCTCTTCGAGGCGACCAACTCCTGGCGCTGGTTGTAGTACTGCACGAGGCCCGTGTTGATCACGAAGGGGCCGATGCGCTCGCTGTGCTTGCGCACGATCGGCCCCACCTCCTCCTGGGCGGTGAGCACGTCGCCGCGCCAGATCGTGCGGTGGAAGACGATCTCGCCGCCCGCGTAGTTCATCGGGAAGTGCGTCGTCGAGAGGCGCGCCGGGTCGATCGCGCCGTCCTCCGCTGCCCGCACGCCCAGCGACACCGCGTAGATGAACGTCGGCGGCGCGGTCACCATGCGGAAGCGGCTGCGGGCCGCGTACTCCGGGTCGCGCCACAGCGGGTTGTAGTCGCCGGCGCCGTCGCCCCAGCGCCGGATGTTGTCGAGGCTGGCGGCCGTCGTCCAGCGCTGCGCGAGCGGCTGACCGATGCCCTTGCGGTACTCCTCCTCGAACTCGTCGAGGCTGGTGATCATCGCGGCGTCGCTCATAGTCCGATCCTCCGCCCGCAAGGCTCCGGCCCGCCGGAGCGCGCCGGATCGCCGCATGGCCGACGCAGGATAGCGCCGCCCGGCCGCCCTCGCGCTAGCCCAGCACGCTCGGGTTGACGCAGGCCCGCGGCGGCTTGCCCGCCAGCACGGCCAGCAGGTTGTCGACCGACATCTCGCGCATGGCCAGCCGGGTCTCCTCCGTCGCCGTGCCGATGTGCGGGAAGGTGATCACGTTCGGCAGGGTCACGATCGGGTCGTTCGGGTCCGGTGGCTCGT
This sequence comes from Dehalococcoidia bacterium, assembly GCA_963664645.2. GTDB lineage: Bacteria > Chloroflexota > Dehalococcoidia > Bin125 > Bin125 > TK10-74A. The sequence continues at coordinate 2,649,264 of CAXXCV010000001.1, read as the reverse complement.
CCTCCAGGACGTCGAGGCCGGCCCCGGCGATCGCGTTGGCCCGCAGCGCCGCCGTCAGCGCCGCCTGATCGACGATCGGCCCCCGCGACGTGTTGATCAGGTACGCGGTGGGGCGCATCAACGACAACTCCCGTTCGCCGATCACGGGCGGTGCGCCGGGGGTGAGGTTCGTGTGCAGGGTCACGAAGTCGGACTCGCGCAGCAGGTCGTCGAGCGGGCGGTAGCTGGCCTCCGGCGCGTCCGGCGGCGCCTCGCTGAACACGTCGTACCAGATCACGTTCATCTTGAACGCCTGCGCCCGCCGCGCGGCCTCCTGGCCGATGCGCCCGAAGCCGATGATGCCCAGCGTCTTGCCCTCCGGGTCGTGCGCCAGCGGCGGCAACGGCTCGCGCCGTCCCCAGGCCCGCTGCGGGAGAACTGCTCGAAGCCCATCAGATCGCGCGACAGCATCAGCACCAGCGCGATCGTCAGGTCGGCGACGGCGTCGTTGAGCACGATCGGCGTGTTGCACAGCGCGACGCCGTGCCGCGTCAGCAGGTCGACGTCGAAGGTGTTGAAGCCGACCGACGTGGTGGCCACGACCTTCAGGTCGGGCGCGCCCGCCAGCAACTGCTCGCCGACGGGGACCATGGGGTGGAGCAGCAGGGCGTCGGCCCCGCGCACGGCCTCGGCGATGGCGGCTTCGCCGGCCCGGGCGTCGAAGCGGTGCAGGTCGCCCGCGGCGGCCAGCCGGGCAGTGAGGTGGGGCTCGGCGACGGCGCAGTTGTAGATCGTGGGGGGCATGGATCCTCCGGTGCCGGTCCCCGCGGGCCGGGGTGGGGCTGTCGCCGGCCGACCGCGGGTCAGCCGACGGTGTTGATCGGTGCGCCGGCCACGAAGGCCCGCACGTTCTCCACGGCGATGTCCATCAGCCGCTGCCGCGAAGCGCGCGCGTACCAGGCGATGTGCGGCGTGATCAGGCAGTTGGGCACCGTCAGAAGCGGATTGTCGGGCGGCGGCGGCTCTACGTCCAGCACGTCCAGGCCCGCCCCCGCGATGCGGCCCTCGCGCAGCGCGTCGGCCAGCGCCTGATTGTCGACCAGCGGCCCGCGGCTCGTGTTGAGCAGGTAGGTCGTCGGCTTGACCAGCGCCAGCCGTTCGGCGTTCACCAAGTGTTCGGTCTCCGGCGTCAGCGGGCAGTGCAGGCTGATCACGTCGGCGCGGCGGAAGAGGTCGTCCAACTCCGTGAACTCCACCGACAGCCCCTCCAGCGCCGCGTCGGGCGGCGGGTAGGCGTCGTGCGCGATGATCGACATCCCCATCGCCGCCATGATGCGCGCCAGCGCCCGGCCGATGCGGCCGATCCCCACCACGCCGAACGTCTTGCCGCTCAGCTCGCCGATCGGCGTCAGGGCGAAGCACCAGTCCTCGCTCATCGTCCAGGCCCCCTCGCGGACGGCCGCCGCGTGCAGCGCCGGCTGGCGCACCAGCTCCAGCAGCAGCGACGTCGCGTGCTGCGCGACGGAGTCGGTCCCGTAGGTCGGCACGTTCGTCACGACGATGCCGCGCTCCTTCGCCGCGGCCAGATCGACGACGTTGTAGCCCGTCGCCAGCACGCCGATGTAGGCGAGGTCGGGGAGTTGCGCCAGCGTCTCCGCCGTGAGCGGCGTCTTGTTGGTCAGCGCGAAGCGCGCGCCCGCCGCGCGCTCCAGGATCGCGTCGTCCGGCGTGCGATCGTGCACGCGCAACTCGCCGAACTCTTCGAGCCCCGACCAACTGATGTCGCCCGGGTTGAGCGTGTACCCGTCCAGCACCACGATCCGATCCGCCATCGGGAGTCCTCTCGCTTGCCGCCGCGGCTCGCGCTCCGCTAGTCCGTCCGCCGCCACTTGCGCAGGCTGACCATCTCCCGCGGCGGCTTCATGCGCGCGCCCACCTCGACGTACGACACCTCCGCCACGTACACGTCGCCGCGCGAATCGGTCGCGATCGAGTGCGGCCAGAGGAACTGGTTCGGCGCCTCGCCGGGCAGCGGCGCGCCGAAGCGATTGATGAGCTCGCCGCCGGGCGAGAAGACCGACACCCGGTGCCCCAGGTTGGGCACGCCGTACTGGACGGGCGGCGGCCCCTGCTCGGCGACGTAGAGCGCGTCGTCCGCGCCGCGTCCGCGCGTCACCGCGACGGCGTGGTGCGCGTGCCAGGTCCGCACCCAGGCCCCGTCGACCGTGAACACCTGCACGCGGTGGTTCTCGCGGTCGCACACGATCACGTGCTCGTCGTCGACCATGGAGATGTTGTGGGGCAGGCTGAACTGGCCGTCGTCGGCGCCCGACTCCCCCCACGACAGCACGTGCTCGCCCTCCGCCGTGTAGCGGTGCACGCGCGAATTGCCGTAGCCGTCGCTGACGAAGATGTCGCCCGTCGCCGGGTTGATCGCCAAGTCGGTGGGCTTGTTGAACGGGTCGCCGCTCTGCGGCGGGGCCGGCGATCCGCCCAGCGTCATGAGCGGCGCGCCCGAGGTGTCGGTCTTCGTGAGTTGGTGCTGGTGCACGTCGACCAGCCACAGCGCGCCCTCCGGGTCGACCCGCACCGAGTGCGGCCAGCCGTACTCGACGCCGTCCCAGACGAGCCGCTTGAGCCCGTAGGGATCCTCGATCTCGTGCTGGCCGCCGTGCGGCGTGGCGTTGCCCCAGTGGTCGATGAGGTTGCCGCCGGCGTCGAAGACGAGCATCGGCATGTTGCCCCGGTTGAACACGTAGACCCGATCCTGCGCGTCCACGGCCACGGACGTCGCCTCGCGCAGCCAGAAGCCGTGCGGGATCTTCGCCCAGCCGGCGACGGGCTCGTAGACGGTGCTGCTGGTCGGTGCGGAAGGCATGAGGCGCTCCTTGTCTGTCGCGCGGCCTCAGCCCAGGTGGTCGGGCAGGCCGAGTTCGGCGGTGGTGCGGCGGAACCAGGCGATGACCTCCGGGTGGTAGGGGATGCCCCGCTCCCGGCGCTCGATCTCCACCTCGTGCTCCTCCAGCCCGGCATAGAGTACCCGCTCGTGCCCGGGCGCGGGCCTGGTCTCCCGCAGATCGCGCAGGTAGGCGTCCATCTCCGTGCGGTACTCGTCGAGGTCGCGGAAGGCGCTGACGTTGTAGACGGTGAAGTGGTGCCCCGAGCTGTCCTCCCGGTGCAGCGCCGGGCCCGCGCCGCTCAGCACCCCCGCCAGGATGTCGATGCCGGCCGCCAGCCCGTACCCCTTGTGCGAGCCGATCTCCGGCGTCGCGCCCAGGGGCAGGACGAGGAAGTCGTCCGGGACCGGCCGCTCGTCCATCACGGGCGTGCCGTCGGCCTCGGCGATCCAGCCGGGCAGGACGTCGGCCCCGGCCCGCTTCAGCAGCACGATCTTGTTGCCCGCCACGGCGCTCATCGAGGCGTCGAAGATGAACGGGGCCTCCTCGCCCGCCGGGGCGGCGATCGCGATCGGGTTCAGCCCGACCCGCGCCTCCGCCCCGAACGTCGGCGCGACGAGCAGCCCCCCCACGGTCATCGCCATGCCGATCATGTCGTGCGCCAGCGCGAGCTGCGCGTGGTACGCCGCCGCCCCGAAGTGCCCGCCCCCCGTCGCGACCACCGTCGCCACCCCGCAGCGGCGCGCCTTCTCGATCGCGATCTCCATCGCCTGCGGCCCGATCGTCAGCCCCAGCCCGCCGTCCGAATCGACCACCGCGGCGGCCGGGTAGTCGTGGACTACGCGCATCTTCGGGGCCGGGTTGATCGACCCGTCGCGGAACCCGGCGAGGTAGCGCGGCATCATGTTGCTGACGCCGTGCGAGTCGATCCCCCGGTCGTCGGCGTAGAGCAGGCAATCGACCGCCCGGCGCACGTCGTCCTCGGGCATGCCGAACTTGCCGAAGATGTCGCCGACGGTCCGGCGCATCGTCGCCGACTCGACGCGCACGGCGATCTCGTCGGGCACGCGGAACTGCTTGAGCATCGATGGTCCTTTCGGGTTCCGGCTCGGTCTAGAACAGGGCCAGCGGGTTGATCGGCGAGGCCGTGCCGCGCTCCAGCCGCAGCGGCGCGATCACGAAGGCGAAGCTGTAGCGGTCCAACTCGCGGCAGGCCGCCGTCAGCCGGTCGAGCGCCATGTTGTCGATGATGTGCACGCCCATGTGGGCGATGATCACCTCGTGGATGGGCTGCACCGAGTCCTCCACCCCGCTGGGCAGCACGTCGGAGACGCCGTCGCAGCCGATCACCGCGATGTCGCGCTCCCGCAGCCAGGGCAGCGTGTCGGCGTAAAGCCCGGCCAGGCCCAAGTCGCGGAAGCTCCACTCGCCCTCGGCCGCGCGGCGGGCGTCGCGGCCGGTGCCGATCAGCAGGATGTCGCCCGGCTCCACGCGCACCCCCTGGCGCGCTTCCGCCGCCGCGAGGTCGTCGGCGTGGATCGGCGTGCCCGGCTCGAGCCAGTCGACGCCCTTGAGGCCCGGAATGTCGAGCAGCACGCCCCGCCCGACGATGCCGTCCTTGCCGGCCATGATGCTGTTGCGGCGCGCGCCCGTGCTGCGCACCTCCGTGCGCTCGAAGCCGTTGTAGAGCTTGCCGTCGGAGACGACGTGGCAGAGCGCGTCCATGTGCGTGGTCGCCATGCCGTGCGGGGCGATGGCGAAGTAATCGGCCGTCCAGGCCAGACCCTCGGCCGGCGTCGCGTCGCCCGCCTGCAACATATGATGTGCGACCGGCAGGTGGTTGCTGGGGCCCGGCCGCACCGGCAGCGGCAGCGCGCAACTGACGACGCGCTCCCCCCGCACCGACGCCAGGGCGGCGTTGCGCTTCTCGTCGGTGATCAGGTTGAGCGCGCCGCGCTCGTCGTCGGCGCCCCAGCGCCCCCAGTTGCGGACCTCCTCCGCGATCCGATCGACGTCGGCCTTCGTCAGCGTGGGCGGCATAATTCTCCCCCTTCGTATTGCTGCGGCGGAGTCTAGCCGCCCCCGCCCGCACGCGCAGCAGGCGGCATCCCCTGCCGCCGCCGTCGGATAGCCTCGCTGCATGCCCTGGCTGCGGCACACCTTCGCCTCGTTCGCCGTCCCGCACTACCGGATGCTGTGGACCGGCTCCATGGTCGCCACGACGGCGTTCATGATGTCGTTCATCCTCATCCCCGCCGTGGCCTACGACATCACCGGCACCAACACGGCGGCGGGGATCGCGCAGATGGGGTCCGGCATCGGCATGTTGCTGGTCTGCCCGTTCGGGGGCGTGATCGCGGACCGACTGCGCAAGAAGCCGCTGGTGCTGGCCGGGCAAGCCGTCCCCGGCGCGATGATCCTCGCGATCGGCATCCTCATCGTCAGCGGGGCGATCTCCATCCTCTGGCTGGTCGTGGTCACCCTGGTGATGGGGCTGGGCTGGGCGTTCATGGGCCCCGCCCGGCAGGCCTGGGTGGGCGAACTGATGCCGCCCCGGCTGCTGCCCAACTCCGTCGCGCTGCTCCAGGTCGGCCTGGGCATCTCCCAGGTGCTGGGACCGTTGTTCGTCGCGGTGCTGGTCGGTTCCGCGGTCGGCGTGGGCGGTACCTACCTCTTCATGGCCTCGCTCTTCGCCATCATCCTGCCGATCACCTTGTCGCTGCCCAACACGACGCCGGCCCCCAAGGCCGTGCAGCGATCGATCTCGGGGGAACTCATCGAGGGCCTGCGCTACGTCTGGGGCGACCCCCGCCTGCGCCTGCTGTGGGTCTCCTTCGTCGTCATCATCGTCTGCGGCTTCTCCTTCCAGACCCTGCTGCCCGGCCTGCTCGACCGGGAGTTCGGCCGTGACCCCACCGACGTCGGCCCCACCTTCCTCGCCTTCGCCGTCGCCGGCCTGCTGATGAACGTGGTCCTGGCCGGAGTCGTGCACCGCCCCATGGCCTGGCCGCTGATGTTCACGATGGGGCTGATGATGATGGGCGGCTTCGCGCTGCTGGCGACGGTGGGCGCCTACTGGCTGATCTTCCTGGCGGCGATCCCCCTGGGCGCGGGGCGCTCGGGCTACTGGCTCGTCAACAGCGCCCTGCTCATGACCACCGCCGACCAGCGCTTCTACGGCCGCGTCATGGCGCTTTCGATGATGGCCTTCGGAGTGCAGGCCGTCATGGGTCCGGTCTGGGGCGCGATGGCCGACGCCATCGGCGTGCGCGAGACGCTGCTCATCGTGGGCGCGGTGGGCGCGGCGGCGATCGGCCTGGCCATTCTCGAATGGCTGCGCATCCGCCGCCGGCCCCGTCCCGCCCCGCTCGACGCCCCGCTGGAGCCGCCCGGCCAGCCAGGACGCGCCCGCTAGAAGCGGTGCTTGCGCAGCCCCTTGGGGTCGATCTCGTTGCGGATCAGATCGACCTCCTCGACCGTCGGCGGCTCCGTCTGCGGGATGTCCGCCGGCAGCAGCAGGTCGAAGCCCGTGTTGGCCTGCACGTCCTCGAGGCGCACGCCCGCGTGCAGGCTGTCGAGGCGCATGCGCCCCGTCTCCGCGTCGAAGCCCATCACGGCCAGGTTCGAGAACACCTTCCGCGGCCCCCGGCCCGGCACGCCGCGCCGCACCCGCTCGGCGAAGCCGCCCGGGAAGTGCCCCATCCCGGTCACGTAGTCGACCTTCTCCACGAACACCCGCCGCGTGTGCTTGGGCACGTAGACGTTCACCCGGCCCGCGTACAGCGTCCAATCGGTGATGCCCAGGCCGCCCGGGAAGCGCACCTTGGGCCGCTGCTGATCGTCGCCGATCAACGACGCGTTCACGTTCCCGTACCGGTCGATCTGCGCCGGCATGGTGCTGAAGACGTCCGTCTTGCCGCGCAGGCACATGTTCACGATGTCGGCGATGTCGAACGGCGCAAGCGCCGTCCGCGACACCACGTGCGGCGAGTCCGCCGGGTTGCCCACGCTCGTCACGATCGGGTCCATCGACGTCAGGTAGTTGTAGGTCAGGTTGGGCGCGTGCGTGCGGCGCGCGAGCAGCACCGCCACGGTCCCCAGCAGCGTCCCGCCCCCCTGCTGCACCAGCTCGTGGTCGCGGATGTCGCGCGCGATCAGCGAGACGATCAACTCGTCGACCGTGTAGTCCGTGGAGGCGTCCGGCATCGCGGCCCCCTTCACTCGGCGTCCACGAGCGCCCGGTAGGCCCCGGGGTCGGCCGGCGCGTGGACGTACGCGCGCAGGTACTCGCGGAAGCGCTCCGCGTCCTGCGCGGCGGCGTGGTAGCGCTTGATGTGCGCCTCGTCGGGCTCGTAGTAGCCCACGACGCCGTGCGGGTGCGCCCCGCCGGGCGCGTGCACCACGGCGTCGACGTCGTGGTAGAGGATGCCGGTCTCCTCCGGCGTCTTGCGGATCTCCGCGTTGTCGATGATCTCCTCCGTCGTGAGGATGACCCGCTTGGCGGCCCGCACCATGTGCGGCGCGAGGAACCGGGCCGCCGTGTTGTGGCGGTTGGTCTCGCCGAACTGCGCGTTGCCGAACTTGTCGGCGCGGGGCACGTGGATCAGCGCCACGTCGGGCACGACCGCCGTCACCGCCAGCAACTGCTTGCCGTCGAAGGGCGAGGGGAAGGTGCGCCACTCCGGGTGGTGCGGCAGGTGGTCGTTGAAGTAGCCGTGCAGGGGGATGAACTCCACCCCCATCCCGCCCGCCAGCACGCCCAGCGTGAAGGAGAACTCGCTCTCCTCCCGCGCGATGATCTCCCCCGCCTGCATCATGCGGCGGATGTTGGGCGGCGTGCCCAGGTCGAAGAACCGGCAGGCCCAGAACTGGATCGCGCGCAGGCAGCCGGCCCCGGCCAGCAGGTCGCTCTCCAACTCGGCCATCGCGCTGATCACGGTCAGGTCGCGCTTGCCCTGCCGCGCGATCTCCCGCACCGCCGCCATCGAGATCAGCGCCTCCGGCTGCACGGCCGGGGAGGCGATGCCCAGCGTGGAGCCGTCCTCCACCAGTTGCACCGCCTCCGCGATCGTCGTCCGTTTATCCCGCACCGGCGTCCTCGCTGCCGAAGGCGCGCCGCCACTGCACGAGCGTGAATGGCGGCTCGGCGTCGCGGTGATGCTCGAACACCGCCTCCACCGCCGCCCCGATCTCGACCGGGTCGGTGGCCGCGCCCAGCAGATTGCCGACCATGCGCACGTTGTCGGCCTGCGGCAGCTCGACCAGCGCCACGACGTACGGGCAGCCGGTCGTCAGGGCCGGGTGCACCGGATGCCAGACGCGCTCCCACGAGTAGATGCGCCCCCGCGGCTCGACCTCCACCCACCGCGCCTCGAAGCCGAGGCAGGCGTGGCAGATCCACTCCGGCCCCCAGCGGTGCAGGCCGCAGCCATCGCAGCGCTGGACCAGCAGCCGCTCCTCTTGCGCCGCCTCCCAGTAGGGCGCGTCGAGCCCGTCGCCGGCCGGCATGGGGGCGGGCAGCCCCGGCGGCAGGTACGGCGTCCCGGTGGATCGCGCCGCCGGCGGCGTCACAGCGTCGCCTCCGAGCCCAGCAACATGCCGCTGACCGGCTCCACCATCGGGCCCGAGGCGATCAGGTGCACGTCGGCCCCGGGCACGGGGTTCGGCGACTGCCCCCGGATCTGCCGCACCGACTCGATCTGCAACTCCAGCCCGTGCATGTAGCACTCGGCCAGGTTGCCGCCGCTGGTGTTGATCGGCAGCCGGCCGTCGGGCGCGACCAGGTTCTCGTAGCGGATGAAGTCGTTGGCCTCCTCGTACGTGCAGAAGCCGTGCTCGATGATGCTCATCACGACGCCGCCGGTGAAGTTCTCGTAGACCTGCGCCACGTCGACGTCGGCGGCGCTCATCTCCGCCATCTCGTACATCCGCGGGGCCACGGTCTTGAAGTTCGACGTGGCGTAGTCGGGCGCGTTGTGCGCGCTCGCCGCCGCCCGCTCCGGGACGCCCGTCGCGACGCCCAGGATGTAGGCCGGCGCGTGGCGGAAGTCCTTGGCCCGCTCGGCCGGGACGAGCACCAGCGCCGCCGCGCCGTCGTTCTCCAGGCAGCAGTCGAACAGCCGGAACGGCTCGACGATCCAGCGCGAGTTGTCGTAGTCCTCGCCGCTCAAGGGTCGCCCGTGCATGACCGCGCGCGGGTTCTGCTGGGCGTGGTGATACGCGGCGAGGGAGACCGCTTTCTGTGTGTCCGGGCTCACGCCCTGCTCGTGGAAGAGGCGATGCACCCGCATCGCGAAGGCCTGCGCCGGCGACATCAGCCCGTAGGGCACGGTGAAGGCGTTCCGGCCCCGCACGCGCGGCACCCGCGGCCCTTGCCCGAAGCGCCCGAACTGCCCCTGCGCCAGCGAGCGGAAGACGACCACGCAGTCGGCGTAGCCCGTCGCGATGGCCGCCGCGGCGTTGCCCACCGCGCCCGATCCGCCGCCGCCGCCGCCGCCCCACTGCATGTTCGAGAAGCGCAGCTCGGGCAGGCCCAGCGCGGCCGCCAGCCGGGGCGGGTCGTTGCGGTCGTCGCTGAACGAGGCGAAGCCGTCGACTTCGCGCGGGTCCAGGCCCGCGTCCTCGCAGGCGTTCAGCACCGACTCCAGCGCCAGCTTGAACTCCGCGTCGGGCGACTGCCCGTGCCGGTAGTAGTGCGTCTCGCCGATCCCCACGATCGCGACCGCGCCGCGCAGCGACCTCGTCATATCAGCGCCTCCTTCGGCTCCGCCCGCCTAGCCGACGATGCCCGCCTCGCGCAGCGCCCGCACCTGCTCGTTGTCCAGGCCCAGGTCGGCCTCAAGCACCTCGTCGGCGTGCTCGCTGAGCAGGGGCGCGCGTTGCAGCGGCACGTGGCTCTTCGACATGCGCGGCGCCCAGCCGAGCAATTGGATCTCGCCGTGGTGCGGGTGATCCAGCGTGTGGATGAACCCCCGCTCCCGCAGGTGCGGGTTGGCGTGCACCTCCACCGTGTCGAGCACGGCGCTGCACGGCACGCCCGCCGAGCTGAGCGCCTCCATCGCCTGCCACTTGGTCCGCTCCCGCGTCCAGCCCGCGATGATCTCGTAGACCTCGTTGGAGGCGGATTCCATGCGGTCCTCCTCGGTGCTGAAGCGCGGGTCCGTGAGCAGTTCCGGCCGGTCGATGGTCGTCACGAGGGCGTCCCAGTGCTTCGACGTCACCGCGATCAGGGAGAGCCAGTCGTTGGCGCCGCCCGGCGCGCACGGGTAGAGCGCCATCGTCGGGCGGGCCGTGTTGCTCCAGCGCCCCACGACGCTCCGCCCCCAGTCGCTCCCCGCGGCGACGCGCGTGCGCATGAAGTAGGTCATCGCCTCCTGCATGGAGACCTCGATCATCTGGCCCTCGCCGGTGCGCTGGGCCTGGATGTAGGCCGCCAGGATCGAGAGCGCCATCGTCAGGCCGGTGCCCGCGTCGGCCGTGGTCGTGCCGGGCCACATCGGCGGACCGCCCTCCTCCCCCGCGACGGAGAACGCCCCCGCCGCCGCCTGCGCGATGGGGTCGAAGCACTTGTAGTCCTTCCACGGGCCCGACAGGCCGAAGCCCTTCACGCGGCCGTAGACGATGCGCGGGTTCACCGCCCGCATCACCTCGTAGTCGATGTCCAGCTTCTCCATCCGATTGGGGCCGTAGTTCTCCACGAAGGCGTCGTAGTGCGGCGCCATCGAGAGGAGCAGGTCGCGTCCCTCCGGCGTCGCGAGGTCGATGGCGATGCTGCGCTTGTTGCTGTTCCAGTTGATGAAGTAGGGCGCGTCGATCCGGGCGCCCTCTTCGCCGCCCCGGAACCAGCGGCCGGGGTCGCCGCCGGGCGGCTCGACCTTCACGACGTCGGCGCCCAGCCAGGCCAGGGCCTGCGTGCAGGAGGTCCCCGCTTCGTACTGCGTCATGTCCAGGATGCGGACTCCATCGAGCGCGGGCATGAGACCTCCCTGCCAACGTCCCCGCCGCTTGGGGGCGTCGGTCCCCATGCTAGTCCCCCCGCGCCCCCCGTGGGAGCGCTGCATAACGCCGTTCCCCCGCCGTTCCGCGGCCCGGAACGCGCCGGCGGCAACGTCCCGATCATCCCCCGGACGCGCTCCCGTGCGACACTCGGCCACGATGTCCACCGCCGCCGCCCCGCCGCCGGCCCACCCCGAGCGCGTCGCCGCCATCGACCTCGGATCCAACTCCGCCCGCGTCGTCGTCGTCGAGGTCGAGGCGGGCGGCCATCTGGAGGTCGTGGAGGAGTTGCGCACGCCGCTGCGCCTGGCCCTCGCGCTGGGCCCCGACGGCCGCCTGCCCGCCGACGCCGTCGCCGCCACGATCGCCGCCCTGGACGAGTTCATGGCCGTCGCCCACGGGGCCGGCGCGCAGCGCATCCGCGCCGTCGCGACGGCCGCCCTGCGCGACGCCCGCAACGCGGACGCGATCCTCGCGCCCGCCCGCGACCGCCTGGGCTTGGCGATCGACGTGATCGACGCCCATGCCGAGGCGGAGCGGTCGTTCGTCGGCGCGATCTACGGCCTGCCGGTCGAGCACGGGCTGCTGGTCGACATCGGCGGCGGCAGCATGGAGGTCGTGCACTTCCGCGACCGCGCCGTCGAGGCGACCTGGTCGTTCCCCTTCGGCGTGCTGCGCATGTGGGACCGGTACCTGTCCGACGACCCGCCGGGCGAGGCCGAGTTGCGTCGGCTGGTGCAGCACGTGCGCGACGACCTGCGCCGGGCCGGCGTGCCCGCGCTGGCCGGCGGCGGCGTCCTGGTGGGAACGGGCGGCAGCGTGCGCAACCTCGCCAAGATGGATCGCCGCGGCCGGCCCTACCCCATCCATCGCCTGCACGGCTACGCGATCGGCGCCCGCCGCCTGGAGGCCTTGCTGGCGGTGTTCGCCGGGCGGACGCTCGACGAGCGCCGCCTGCTGCCCGGCCTGAACCCCGACCGCGCCGACGCGATCGGGGCCGGCGCGGCCGTCCTGCAGGGCGTGCTCGACGCGGCCGGCGCCGGCGAGGCGCTCGTCGCGGGGCAGGGCATCCGCGAGGGCATCATCCGCAGCGTCGCGCTGCCCAGCCTGCCGCCGCCCGAGGAGGTGCGCCGCGCCTCGCTGCGGTCGATCGCGCGGCGCTTCGCCCGCTGGGACGAGGAGCGCGCGGCCCACCGCGCGGCGACGGCGGCCATGCTCCAGTCGCAGCTCGACCCGGAGATGACGCCGGAGTTGCGCGAGTTGCTGGGCCACGCCGCCTACGTGCTCGATATCGGCACCGCGATCGACTACTACAACCGCCACCGGCAGACGGCGGCCATCCTGGCCGTGACCGACCTGAACGGATTCTCGCACCGGCACACCGCGCTGATCGCCGCGCTGATCCGCACCGCGGAGAAGCCCAACCCCGGCGTGCGGCCCTACCGTCCCCTGCTCACCAAGGCCGACGCCCCGGCGCTGGAGCGCGCCGCCCTGATCCTGGCCATCGCCGACGAACTCGGGCGGCGCGTCGCGCCCGACCGCCATCCGCACGTCTCCTGCGTCGTCGAGGCCCACCGCGTGCAGCTCACCACGCAGGGCGACGGGCGCCGCCAGCTGTCGCGGCTCAGCGGCCGTTTCCGTGAGGCGTTCGGGCGGGGGCTCGTCGTCGACGGCAGGCCGGCCTGAGGCGGCGGTTCGGCCCGGCTCAGCGATCGAGCGCGCGCAGCAGCCGCGGCGGCAGGAACCAGACCAGCAGGCCCGTCCCCGGGGCGGGATGGCCCGCCGTGTCGATCCGCGCCGCGCCGCCCTTGCGCCAGTCGATCGCCCAGCCGGGCGCGCCCGTGAGCAGCGCGGCGAGCGCGCTCAGCGTCGGCTCGTGCCCGACGATCGCGATCCGCTCCGGCACCGCCCCGCCGGCCAGCGTGCGGGCGGCGATCGCCCGCAACGCCTGCGCCGCCGTCACGGCGGGCGCGAGCGACTCCTCCGCCTCCGGCGCGGGCCAGCCGGCGCCGCGCGATAGCATGTCGGCGGTCTGCCAAGCCCGCGCCGCCGGACTCGACAGCACGAGGTCGATGTCGGGCGCGGCCCGGCCCAGCCCCCGCGCGGCCCGCTCGAAGCGGAGCCGCCCGCGGTCGCTCAGCGGCCGATCGCGGTCGTCCGGCCAGCGCCGCGCGTCGCGCTCCTCCGCGATGGCGTGCCGCACCAAGTGGAGCTCCATCGCCGCATCCCGTCAGTCGGCCTGCGCCGCGAGGGCGCGCGTCATGCGCCGCCAGGGCTTGCCGCGCGCGGCCGCGTAGGCCGCCGCGATGCCGGCCCGCTCCGGCTCGGCCTCGGCCCGGCGTCGCGCGGCCAGTTCGTCCAGCGCCGAGCGCGTCCGCCGGGGGAAGCCCTGGTCCGCGCCGGCCAACTCGCGCAGTTGCCGCGCCGCGATCACCGCGTCCTGGCGGCGCCCCAGGCCGTCCTGCAACTCGACCAGACGCGGCAGCAGGCGGCCCGCGGCCTTGGGATAGAGCGGCGCGAGGAACTCCAGCGCGTAGCGCAGCCGCTTCACACGGATGCGCAGCGCGTGCAGGTCGGCGTCGGGCGAGCGCGCGTCCAGCCGATCGCCCCGGCGGCGCACCCGCGCCATGCGGCGCCGCAGCGCCCGCGCCGCCGCGTCGCCGGCGCGGAGGTCGGCCGACCCGTTCGGCCCGCCCGAGTCCAGTTCCGCGATCGCGGCGTCGAGCCCCGCCAGCAGCGCCTCGAAGCGCGCCGTATCGAGCGCGGCCATCATGCGGCCCCGCGCGGCCTCGCGCTCCCCTTCCAGCCGCGTGATCAGCGGCCCGAGCGCGGCGTCGCCGTTCGCCTCCGTCTCCAGCCGCGCGATCTGGACATCCAGGTCGCGCACGTCGCCCAGCGACCGGCGCGCCCAGGCCAGTTCGTCGCGCAGCGCCCCGGTCGCCTCCGGCAGCGCCTCGCGGAACAGCGCGATCGCCTCCCACATGCGCCGGCTGGAGGTGCGCATCCGGTGCACCCCCTCCGGGTCCGACCCGGCGCGCGCCGTCATCTCGTTGCCGGCGAACACGGCCGCCTGCGCGACCAGCGTCGATCGCACCAGCGCCCGCACCGGCGTCTCCGGCCGGATGGGCGCGCGCGGCGCGTTCTCGCCGGCCGCGGGCGGCGCGATGTCGCCCAGCCCCGCCTCGACCTTCGAAAGCTCGGCGCGCCGCAGGGAGGCGCATGCGCCCAGCCGCTCCGCCAGGTCGTGCAGCGGGGCCCCGGCCGGCCCGATCGATTCCAGCTCCAGCCGCACGAGATGGTCCGCGCCGCCGCCCGGCGCCGCCCGTTCCAGCGTCGTCTCGTCCAGCGCGACGTCGGCGACGGGGCCGCCGGCGCAACTGGCCTCGACGTGCTCCCGCCGCGTGCGCACGGTCAACTCCCGCTCCAGCGACGCGGGGCCCAGCAGCAGGCGCAGGCGGACGCCCACCGGCCCCCGCGCCGCCATCAGCGCGGCGACGCCGGAGTCGGCGATCGGTTCGCTGATCTCGCGCCGGCGCTGCGGCCCCCGCGACGACCGGCTGGTCGACTTGAGCGTGGCCTCGCGGCGACCGCCGGCCGTGCGCGCCCGCAGCGCCCAGCCCGCCCGCCGCAGACGGCCGTCGCGGGAGTCGAAGTAGACATCCACGATCCGCTCGGCGGGCAAGGAGCGCAGCGACAGCCCGGCCGGCCCCGCCGCCCGGCGCAGCGCCTCCAGCGCGGCCGCCGCGTCCGGCGCGTCGAATTGCCACTCGACCTCGTCACCGTTGTCGAGCGCCGGGGCGGGTCGGGTCGGGGCGACCATAACGGCGGCAGTCTAGCGAACCGGCGTCGGGCCGCCCAAGCGGCGCGCGCGGAATGGGATCGCATCTCACGATAGGGCGCAGTCTTTCTGATCGGAGAGCGCCTATGATCGAGGAGGCGCGACGCCCCGGCCGCGGGCTCGCGCGGGGAGACGATCGGCGATGACCACCGAGCAGGCGCCCGCCTCGCCCCGCCCGCCGGCGCCGGCCGGCCTCGACATCGACGCCCTGCCCGCGCGGGAACTCTACGCCAACCGCGAGATCTCCTGGCTCGACTTCAACGACCGCGTCTTCGCGGAGGCCGGCGATCCCCGCAACCCGCTGCGCGAGCGCGTCCGCTTCCTCGCCATCGCGGCCAGCAACCTCGACGAGTTCTACGCCAAGCGGGTGGGCTGGCTGCAGAGCCGGCTGCGCAGCGGCGACGACGAGGAGACCATCGACGGGCTCGGCGTGCGCGAGCAACTGAGCATCGTGCGGCGGCGCGGCGAGACGATGCGCCATCGCTACGCCGCCTGCTGGCGCGAGGAACTCGCGCCCGGCCTGGCCGCGGCCGGCGTGCCCGTCTCCTCCTATGCCGCCCTCTCGGCCGTGCAGCGGGCCCGCGTGCGGGAGTACTTCGTGCGCGACGTCTTCCCCGTCCTGACGCCGCTCGTCGTCGACCCGGCGCATCCCTTCCCCTTCATCTCCGGCGGCAGCCTCTCCATCGGCGCCAACGTGACCGACCCGGAGACCGGCGACGTGCGCTTCGCCCGCGTCAAGGTACCCGACAACCGCCCGCGCTTCGTCGAGGCCGGCGACGGCGTCTACGTCGCCATTGAGGAGGTGATCGGCGCGCACCTCGACCTGCTCTTCCCCGGCGCGGCCTTCTCCGACTGGTGGCTGATGCACCTGCTGCGCAACGCCGACATCGACACCCCCGGCGAGGCCGCCGACGACCTGCGCGAGGTCGTCGGCACGATGATCGAGCGGCGGCGCATGGCGGCCCCGGTCTGCGTGGAGCTGTCGGCCGACCCCGGCGGCGCGCGCGGCCTCGTCCTGCGCCGCGAGTTGGCGCTGTCCGACGAGGACGTGCTGATCCTCCCGTCGCCGCTGCGCCTCTCGGACATCACCGAGTTGGCCGACGCCGCCGATGACGCCCCCGCATTCGCGACCCCCGCCCCGGCGATCCCCAGCGCCTTCCAGGAGGCCGACACGGGCGACGACCTGTTCGCCACCCTGCGCGCCCGCGAGGTGCTGGTGCATCACCCCTACGAGTCGTTCGACGCCAGCGTGGCCCGCTTCATGCGCGCCGCCGCCGTCGACCCGCGCGTGCTCGCGATCAAGCAGACGATGTACCGCACCTCGCCCGACTCGCCCCTGCTCGAGGCCGCCATCCGCGCCGCCACGCTGGGCAAGCAGGTCGCCGTGATCGTGGAGCTGACGGCGCGCTTCGACGAGGCCAACAACATCGAGTGGGCGCGCCGGCTGGAGGACGCCGGCGTGCACATCGCCTACGGCCGCCCGAACCGCAAGATCCACAGCAAGATGAGCCTCGTCGTGCGCGACGAGCCCGACGGCGTGCGGCTCTACGGGCACATCGGCACCGGCAACTACAACTCCACGACGGCCCGCGTCTATACCGACCTGGGCCTCTTCACCTCCGACCCCGCGGTCTGCAACGACCTGCTCTCGATCTTCAACCAGCTCACCGGCTACGGCCGCTTCCCCGCGACCAAGCAGATCGTGCTCTCCCCGACCGGCCTGCGGCCCGCGCTGACGGAGCGCATCCAGCGCGAGATCGCCCACGCCCGCGCGGGACGGCCGGCGCGCATCGTCTTCAAGATGAACGCGCTCGAGGACCAGGCGTTCACGCGCCTGCTCTACGCCGCCGGGCAGGCCGGCGTGCAGGTCGATCTGATCGTGCGGGGCATCTGCCGGCTGCGCCCCGGCGTGCCGGGCTTGAGCGACAACATCCGCGTCGTCAGCGTGATCGGGCGCTTCCTGGAGCACTCGCGCGTCTACTACTTCGCCAACGACGGCGCGCCGGAGTACTTCATCGGCTCGGCCGACATCATGAAACGCAACCTCGACGAGCGCGTCGAGGCCACCGCGCCCGTGCGCGACCCCCGCCACCAGGCGCACCTGCGCCACCTCTTCGACACCATGCTGGCCGACGAGCGGCAGGGCTGGCGGCTGGTCGATCGCACCTGGTCGCGGGCGGAGGAGTCGGACCAGCCGGGCACGCACGCCGCCCTCCTCCGCGACGCGCCGTTTTCTTAGGCTACGCGCCGAGGTTCCGCAGCAACTGCTGACAAAATGCAGGGCTCACGATGCGAAGCATGCTCCCTCGCGCGTTGCGGTCCGAGAGGATGTTGAGCGAACCATACCAGAGTACGTGCCCATCGATGATCGCGGTTTTCTCATGCTTCCTGTGTTTCTCCTGGCGGTAACTCACCTTTACCCCGATGCGTCGGTATGCATCGATCAACTCCCGCATAGTGCACTCCGGCGGTCTAGTGTGGACGTGCACTTCTACCCCGCGCTTTCTGGCGTCTCGGACATGATCGACCCAGTACCCGGTTCCTCGTCCTGTCATGCTGGGTGAGAACACAACGATCGACTTCTCAGCGCAGTCGACGTCTCGCTTGAATGCCGCATAGAACGCCTGATCGTCGAACCAGTCCTGCCCCGCCGGCGCAAGCAAGGACTCTGCGTCGATTGACTGCCCGTGTCGCCGAAAGCGGTCAACGATCTGCAGGAGCAGTGCATCGAATTCCAGACTCGCTCGCAAGTAGTCGAAGTTCCCCACCAAGACGATGTGGTCCTTGGCCCGGCTCAGCGCCACGTTGAGTAGGCGCGCCCCGTCTCCATCGAGTCCACTTGCCCTGACGAACCGCCCAGCGTAGACATCCGGTGACTCCGTCAGGTCGATGATCATCGTGCGCTTCTCGTTCCCCTGGAAACGGTGGACGGTCGCGGCGATACCTGCGGCTCGCGGCCCCAGTCGCTCGTCGAGTAGCGCATGGATTAGGTCTGCCTGCGCCCTGTAAGGCGATACCACGCCGATGCTCTCGTTGATGCCTTCTGGAGGAACGTACCCTTTGTCCGCCAGGTGTTTCACGATGTTTCGGACCAAGTGTGCATGCAGCGGGTTGTAGCGCGACCAAGTGCTCTTGCGGAGCCCTGCCCACGGTTTCAACTCAGCCGTGTCGACGTACAGGAGTGCAGTTGGGCCAAAAGGTAGGTCCGGTTTCCCGGGAGCATCGCCACGGGCAGTGACGAGTCGCCCGTCGTAGAAGAGGTCGCTCACCACCGCGCAGATTGGCTCGCGCATGCGGTATTGCTTGGCCAGCGACATCAGTTCGGGCGGCGGCTCCCCTCGATCGACACGCGCGGGAATGTCAGCGATCTCGAACACGTTGGGCTTGAGCCACCGTTCGGCGAGAGTGCCGTCGGACATGACGATCGGTGAAAGCTGCCGGAAGTCGCCCGCGACCGTGACCGATTCGGTTGCGAGCCCGGCCGCGAAGTAGACCAGCGGTGGCATCAGCATCGACGCTTCATCGATCACCACGACGTCGAACTGACGCGGACTCTTCTCCAGGTAGGCCTTGTACGCGGTGGTCGCGAGGATTCGGCAGCGCGCAAGTATCCGCTGCTCCAGCCCCGCGAGTTTCCGCTCGATCTCGCAGATGCGTTGGTCGATGTGTGTGATTCTCGACAAGCGTGCGGCTTCCGCCCCTAGTGCGGGCGTCTCAGTCTCGAGTTCCCTAATGCGTTCGCCGACCGTGGACGCGATCACGGCTGCCGCTCTGGCATCGCCTTCCGCGATGGCCGCCTGTCGTGCGAGGCGCTCCGGGTCGACCCGTGTCAGGAATCGCCTCATCGCCCCCATTGTCAGAGCCCGTTGTTCCTCCTCACGGAACTCGCTCGCTCTCTGATGCAGCCGTTTCACTTTCGTCTGGCTATTAGTGGCTTTGTCTTTGGCCTTCCGTAGCGATTCCTTGTGACGCCTAAGGCACTGCAAAGCCTCGCAATAGAGTTTGCGTGTGTCGCACGAGGTGTGCTGCTTCTCTTCCTCTGACTTGAGAGGTTCAAGCGCCGCGAGCAGGTGGTCCTTTTCCTTCTGAAGTGGCTCCCCGAGACGCCTCACGATCCCTTCGACGACTACCTGCGCGCCGAACTTTTCCTTTAGTTCCTCTTTGACAATTGTGCCCTTCCGAAGCACAAGCCCTTCATCGAAGCCAAGCTCGCTGCTGAGGCGCTCGGCGACCTGTTCCAGCGCGGTGTCGACGGCGATGTTCGTGTTGGAGACGAGCAGGACCGATCGCCCTGCGCGATAGTGCCCCTCAACGATGCGCGCAAGCGTCGTCGTCTTGCCCGTGCCCGGTGGGCCCCAGACGAACGTTGTGTCGCTCCCAAGCGCACGCCACACAGCGTCGATCTGCTCTCCATTGAGAGATCCATCCGCCAGCACTGAGTGGTGGGGGTTGGCATCAGCGAGTCGCGGCTTGTGCAGTCCGAGTGTCCTGTTCGCGGCATCGCCGTTGAAATATGCAGCGCCTTTTCGAACCTCCTCAAGCCGTTCCTTGAGACGCTTGACGAGGAAGGACGGGTCCCAGATCAATCGTGCCCAGGGAATGGTTAGGCCTAGATTCTCCTCCAAGGCGACAGCGAGCACTCCATCGCGGAAGGAGACGACGGTTCCTTGCACTTCCCGACCATCAACCTCAATGCGGATCGGTGTGTCGTCACGCAGACTGAAAGGGGCGTCTGGAACGGTGAATTGATAGAGCCAGTTCCCGCCGGTCTGATCAATTAACTCACCATCGCGAAGATCGAGGCGAGCGCCGTCGCCCCCCTTCCGGATCGCCTCGACCTCCAGGCCGAGGGCCTCGATCATCTCGTCGAGATGAGTCACTCGCGTTCTCCTTCTTGCCGCGCGGGCCTTGCAACGATAGCGCGCATGGCCTCCGGCTCGATCCTACGGCTCCCGGCGCGGCCGCACCCCGACCGAGCGCGGGGGGCGCATATCGACCGGCTGCGTGCGGCGCTCGGCGATGTAGCGCACGAGGTCGTAGACGCCGGCGACGTAGCCGGGGACGGCGGTCGCGACCCGGCCGACGGCCTGGCGGCTGTGCGCGTCGCTGCCGCCGACGGGGGCCAGGCCGAGTTCCATCGCCTGCGTGTGGTGGTAGCCGCCCACCGTGTCGGAGTGGTCGCCGTTGACCACCTCGACGCCGTCGAACCAGCCCTGCATCTCGCCCCAGCCCGGCTGACGCCCGGGCCGGTAGCGCATCGGGTGGGCCAGCACGGCGACGCCGCCCTCGGCCGTCACGATGCGCCGCAGCGCCTCGATCTCCAGCAGTTCCGGGTGGTAGCGCGGCAGCCCGAAGACCAGCACGTGCCCCACGTCGGCGCCCAGTTCCATGCCGGGCAGCACGGTGAAGGCGTGGCGCTCGCCCAGCTCGCGGATCTGCGCGTCGGGCCAGAGCGCGTTGTGCTCCGTCAGGCAGATGGCGTCGAGCCCGCGCCGCTTGGCCTGCGCGATCAGGTCGTCGACGGAGACGCCGCTGTCGCGCGACAGGTTCGAACTGTGGGCGTGCATGTCGATCAGCGAGCCGCCGGGCGGGCGCACGCTCGCCGCGTCGGCCAGGTCCGCCGGGTCGATCAGGTGCGGCCCGGAGCGCGGGCGCCTCACGCGCCCCGCTCGCGCGCCAGGCGGACCAGCGCCGGCAGCACGTCGAGCGCGTCGTCGACGATGCCGTAGTCCGCGAAGGTGAAGATGGGCGCCTCGGGGTCGGTGTTGACCGCCACGATGCAGCGCGCGTTGGCGCAGCCCGCCATGTGCTGGCTCGCGCCCGAGATGCCGACCGCGAAGTAGACGTCGGGCGTGACGATCTTGCCCGTCAGCCCCACCTGCTGCTCGAAGGAGGCCCATCCGTCGTCGACGATCGCCCGCGACGCCCCCGGCATCCCGCCCAGCGCCTGTGCCAGTTCGCGGATCAAGGCGAAGTTCTCGCCGTCCTGCAGGCCGCGCCCCCCGGCGACGACCAGCTTGGCGTCCTCGAGGCGCGGCCCGCTGACGTCGGGGGCCGCCTCGATCGTCGTGACGCGGCCGTCCGCCTCGGGGATCGCGAGGGCGACCGTTGGGGCGGCGCGCCCGGGCCGACGCTCGGGGACCTCCGCGACGGCCGGGGCCAGCCCGATGACGCGCGGGCCGGGCGCGCGGAAGGCGTACTCGGCGCGGGCCGCCCCGCCGAAGACCGCCGCGACCGCGACCACGTCGTCGCCTGCGGCGCGGACCTCCGTCGCGCCGACGACCGATGCGCCGTCGAGCCGGGCGGCCAGCCGCGGCGCGAGTTCGAGCACGTCGGGCCCGCGCGGGATCAGCACGACCCGCGCCCCGGCGCGGCCCACGGCCTCGGCCGCGATCGTCACGCAGCGGCCGCCGTCGAACGCGGCCAGGCCGGGCGCGCCGGCCGTCAGTATCAGTCCCGCGCCGCGCTCCGCGGCCTCCGTCGCCGCGGGCGCGACGCCGCCCCCGATCAGCGCGCAGGCGACCTCGCAGCCGCGCTCCCGCGCCAGCGATTGGGCCGCGCCCAGGGCTTCGCCGTCGGCGTCCCGCAGGGGTCCGCCGGGCTCGACCGCCGTGACCAGGACCAGCACGTGCTCAGCCACCGAGCAGCCCCCGATCGTCGAGGCGCCGCATGAGCCGCTCCGCCTTCTCGGCCGCCGATCCGCCCTCGATGATCCGGCAGTGCCCCTGCACGTCGGGCACGATCAGCCGTGTCACCTCGACCCCCACCGCGCCCGGCGCGCTCTCGTAGTCCGACGCCTCGCGCCGCTCCGGGCGCTGGCGGCGCGCCTGCATCATGCGGCGGCTGCTGGGGTAGCGCGGCGTGCCGATCTCGTTCGAGATGCTGACGACGGCGGGCAGCGCCGCCCGCACGACCTCCTCGCCGCGCGGCGTCACGCGCACGACGCGCAGCGCTCGGCCTTCGTCATCGCCCTCGACCGCCACTCCCGCCGACATCGTCACCAGCGCGGCGCCGAGCCGCTCGGCCAGGACCGCCGGGACGGTCCCCTGGTCGTAGTCCGACCCCTGCCGGCCGCAGAGCACGAGGTCCACGTCGCCGAGTTCCGCGATCAGCCCGGCCAGCAGGCGGGCCGTGCGGAAGCCGTCGCCCAGTCCGGCCGCGTCGTCGACGATCTGCACCGCGTCGTCGGCGCCCATCGCCACGCAGCGTTTGAGGATCGCGCCCGCCGCCTCGTCGCCGACGGTCACGACGGTGATGCGGCAGGCCACGCCCGCGTCGCGGATGCGCAGCGCGGCCTCGACGGCCTGCTCGTCGTAGGCGTTGATGATCCGCGGCACCATCCCGCCCGTGTCGAAGGATCGGCCGTCGCCGCCGACCTTCAGCCGCCCCCAGAAGGCGAAGCTGTTGACCCCGTCGGGGTCGAGCACCTGCTTCGCGCAGACGACGATGCGCAGGCCGCCGCCGGATGCATCCACCGCGGGCATCTCAGCGACCTTGCGCCGCGCGGGGTTCGGCGGGCGGCGGCCAGGGCGAGCCGTCGAGCGGGTAGACGAACGTCTCCTCGCACCAGACCGCGCGATCCTCGAAGTGGGCCGGTTTCTCCGTCAGGTCGACGATCTCCACCCAGCGCCAGGGCGGGTCGCCCTGGTCGAGGCGGCGGCCGCTCAGCGCCCCGCGAAAGCTCTCTCGCACGCCGTGCCGGGAGCCCGGGATCTCGTGCCCCCCGTCGGCCTCCACGGCGAGGCCGGCGATCGCGGCGTCCATATAGATGCCGGCGGAGCGGTCGTCCGGGGGCGCCATCGCGGAGCGGCGTCAGGCGACCGGCTGGCCGAGCACGTTGTCGAACTGCTCCTGTGCCTCTTCGACCAGGTCGTAGACGACCTCGGCCGCCGGCTTGATGCCGTGGATGCCCTCGACGCTCTGCCCGGCCGGCGTGGTCATCCAGTCCTCCAGCCGGGCCTCGCGGATGCCGGCCAGCAGCCCATCGACGAGCATGCCCTGCAGCGGCATCGGCAGCGGGTCGGGCGCCTCCGGCTGCTTCCAGGCGTCGGACCAGTTCGAGCGCAGCTGCCGGATCGGCTTGCCCGACGTCGCCCGCGACTGGACCGCGTCCTCGGCGTGCGCGTCGACGAGCCGCTGCTTGATGAACATCTCCGTCGCCGACTCGTTCGTCGCCAGCCAGATCGTGCCCGTCCAGATGCCGTCGGCGCCCATCGCCAGCGAGGCGGCCAGGTGCCGCCCGGTCGAGACGCCGCCGGCCGCGAGCACCATCGAGTCGCTGCCCTTGGCGATCTCGACCACCTCCGGCACCAGCGTGAACGTGCCGATCGTGCCGCTGTGCCCGCCCGAGTCGTAACCCTGCGCGACGATCACGTCGACGCCCGCCTCGACCTGGCGGCGCGCCTGCCGCGGCAGGCCCACCAGCCCCCAGACCTTCATGCCGTGCGCGTGCGCCCGCTCGATGATGAAGGCGGGGCTGCCCAGCCCGGAGGCGAAGATCGGCACCTGCTCCTCGAACAGCACCTCCAGCAGGTCGCGCGCGCGCTGCAGCAGCGTGCCCCAGCTCTCGCCCGTCTTCTTCGGCTCCTCGACCTGCAGCTCCTGCTTGAGGTCCGCGACGAAGTCGCGGTGCCCCTGCGGGATCATCGACTCCAGGTCCTCCATCTGGCCTTCGACGAACGAGGCCGGGACCAGCAGATCGACCCCGAAGGGCTTGCCGCCGACGCGGTCGCGGATCCAGCGGATGTTGGCCCGCAGTTCGTCGCTGGTCAGCCCGGCCCCGCCCAGGATGCCGATGCCGCCCGCGTTGCAGACCGACACGATCACGTCGCGGGTGTGCGCGAAGGCGACGATGGGCACCTCGCAGCCGTATTCCTCGCAGAGCCGGGTGTGGAGGGGGTCGCCGTTCATCGTGGGTCCTCGGATCGTGGCGCCGTCGCGCCTGGGCGCGGGCGGGGCGTGGCGTCCGCCGGGAGTCCGGCGGATCGGGCGCATTCTCCCACGCCGCGCCCGGCCTGTCATGTCGCGCGGGAACGGGCGACTGCCCGCCTCCCCCTCAGCGGCCGATGCGGATCGGCTCCTCGCTCAGCGCCCCCTCGACCACCAGGTCGGCCCCCTCGACGCGGCTGCGCACCTCGGTCGTGCTCGTCGCGCGCCAGGCGTCCGGCTGGGCCAGGCCGCGCACCCGGAACGACGTCGGCCGGCCCAGGTCCTCCGGCCGCTTGGCGGCCAGCCGGCAGTGCAGCGCGCCGTCGCGCCAGTCCGCCTCGCGGCAGGCCACGTCCGGGAAGTCGATGCCGGTGATCTCGCCCTCGCCGCGCGCGATCCCCTCCCCCGCGAATCGGGTCCAGGCGCCCTCCGAGTTGGCCTCGGCCGCGGCGAGGAAGGCGTTGTACTGCCCCCGCGGGTGGCGCTCCCCCAGCCCCAGGCCCCAGGTGAACTCGCCCGCGGCGGCGCCCCAAGTGGGCTCGTAGTGCTGGTCGATCGACGCCGCCACCCGCTCCGCGTGGGTGTCGAGGCCCCATTCCTTGGCCAGCAGCAACGTCGTGGCGGGCGACTTCGGGTGCCGCGGCGGCGCCGGATCCGCATCGACCAGCTGCGATCGCGCGATGCTGGCGTCGTACAGCGCGCGCGCCTCCCCCGGCGCGACCGCCGCCAGGAACAGCGCGATATCGGTCGCGCCCGCCACGGACGTGCGCATGTGCAGGTCGAGTAGTGGGTCGTAGTACATGCTCATCCGTCGCGGCGGCTCCACGCCGTCGAGGCCCAGGTAGGCGCCGCGCGCGTAGCGCACCCACTCCAGGTATGCACCGCAGTGGTCGGTGCCGAAGGCCGTGTCGTGGAGCTTCAGACCGAAGCCGGCGCCCGCCATTCAATACGGCCAGATCTTCGTGTTCTCGCAGTGGCAGCCGACCGGCCGGCCCCGCATCTGCCCGGCCAGGTGCGCCGCGATCGCGGAGTGCGTCCAGGTGAACGTCATGCCCGGCTCGCGGATCATCTCGAAGGGGCCGTTCCAGCGCTCGCCCCCCGCGACCAGCGCGCGGACGCCCAGCAGGCACAGGAAGAAGCCCTTGTAGAACAGCATCGCCTCGGCGCCGATGGGGTCCAGGTTGCGCTCCCACGGCTCGATCCCGTTGGCCGTCCAGCCGGGCACGTCGTAGTCGCCCCACACCGCCTCCGGGATCACCCGCCGGTACGCCTCGGGATAGGCCGCCCGGTCGGGGTCCGGGCCGAACTGCGTCAGCCAGTCGGCCGCCGACCACCAGTGTGTGTGCCGCTCGATGAGCGCATCCAGGATCGCGGTGTAGACCTCCCGCCAGGCCGGCGTCGTCCCCGCCATCAGCCCCAGGGCGTAGCTGGAGTCGGTGAGGTCGAAGCGGTGCCACGAGCCCATCGGCGGGTCGGAGCGGTTGTCCCAGTGCGGATGCGGCCGCCCGGCCCGCGACCAGTCGTCGGGCGTCATCGCCTTGCGGTGCAGGTAGCGCAGCCAGCCCAGGGAGCGGTCCGACAGCGCCGTCGCGGGGGGCATGGCGTCGGCGCCGGGCGGCTCAGAAGCCGCGGAAGTCGGCCGGGCGCTTCTCGCGGAAGGCCGCGACCCCCTCCTTGTGGTCGGCCGACAGGTCGACCAACGGGATCGCCGTCTCCGACCACTGCAGGGCCGAGTCGAAGTCCATGAACTGCGAGCGCGTCGCCAGCAGCTTGCCGATCCGCTGCGCGATGGGCGGCCCGGCCTCGATCTCCAGCGCCAGCCGCATCGTCTCGGCCTCCAACTCCTCCGGCTCCACCAGCGCGTTGCTGAACCCCGCCGCGTGCGCCTCCTCGGGGCTCATGAAGCGCCCCGTCATCATCAGCTCCATCGCCTTGCGCCAGCCCAGCACGCGCGGCAGCGACCAGAAGCCGCCCAGGTCGGCGTGGAGCCCCCGCTTGACGTAGGCCACCTGGAACTTCGCCGCCTTCGACACGACCGCCATGTCGCAGAGGCTGGCCAGGTCGAAGCCGGCCCCCACGCAGGGCCCGTTGACCGCGGCGATGATCGGCGTCTCGAGCCGGCGCAGCGCCGTGAAGGTCTCCGACTCGCGCCGCATGACGAACCGGTGCCCCTCCACGTCGAGGTCGCCCGGCTGCAAGCCCGGCGGCGGCGGGTCGGGGTCGGGATTTCCCGCGCCACTCACGTCCATGCCCGAGCAGAAGCCGCGCCCCGCCCCCGTGATCACGATGCAGCGGAGGGAGCGGTCGAAGCGGGCGGCGAAGAAGACCTCGCGCATCTCGTGCAGCATCGGGAAGGTCAGCGCGTTCAGCCGCTCGGGCCGGTTGAGCGTCATCCAGAGGATGCCGTCCTTCTCGCCACGCCGTTCGGTCAGCAGGGGCTGGTCGTCGGACAAGTCGCACCTCGTTTCCCGGGCTGCGCGGCCGGATGCCTCGGGCCGGCCGCTGCGCGCAGTCTAGCGCCCCGACCTCACCCCCTGGCGACCGCCCAAACCTCACCCCCTAACCCCCTCTCCATTGCAGAGCAATGGAGAGGGGGGACTCCGATCCCCTCTCCCTGGGGAGAGGGTTAGGGTGAGGGGGACCGGTCGTGCGCGCCTCGACGGCGCGCTCTACCGCCGCGCCCTACTCCCCAGCCAGCGACGCCAGCCGCTCGCGCACGAAGCGGTCGACGTCCGCCGCGATCTCCAGCGCCCGGCCCGAGTCGTCGGCGTCGTAGGCCTCGGCGGGCACGCCGCCCGGCAGGGCCGACGGGTAGCGCGTCGCCAGGTAGTGCTTGTCGAGCAGCATCGCGACGGTCTTGATCACGTCGAAGGAGGGGTCGATGGCCTTGGCGTCCTCGCACAGGTCGGCCAGGGCGTGGCCCCAGATGTGCTCCGCCCCCCGCGCGAAGAGGTAGGCGCTGACCATCTTCTCGGCCGACTGCTGGCAGAGGAAGCAGGCCAGGGCGTGGCGGCCGGCCTCGGCGAGGGACCGCGCGTCGGCGAGGTCGGCGGCGGCCTGCGCGAGCCAGCGCCGCGACTCGCGCATGGCGGCGGCGTCGGGCGGGAGGTCGGCCATCGTCAGACCTCCACCGGCGTGCTCAGCCGCAGCGAGTGGCGCAGGAAGAGGTCGGTCTCCTCGAGCTCCTCGAGCTCGCGCGGGGTGTACACGGTGAAGCGCACGCCCACGGTGGGGCGCAGGTGGCTCGTGAAGAAGTCGGAGCGATGGCGGAAGGGCGCATCGGTCTCGTGCACCACCACGAGGTCCAGGTCCGACTCCGGCCCCACCCGGTCGGCGGCGAGGTCGCCGGCCGCCCAGAAGCGGATCGCCCCCAGCGAGCGCATCTCCCCCGCGATGCGCAGGAACTCCTCCTCGAGGAGCTTCCGCCGCTGCTCGGCGAAGCGGAACATCATCGGCATGGAAGGCTCGCTCTGCTGTGACGTCGGGGCCGGCGCGACGCGGCGCTAGACGGTCGTCAGCGTGGGCGCGCCGGGGGTGGTCATGATCTCCGATTCGGTCAGCGGGATGGCCTGCTTCTCGTAGACCTGCACCCGCATGCGGCCCGTGTCGGCGATGTAGAGCCGGTCGCCGACGACGCGCACCGACGTGGGCCGCCGCAGCCGTTTCTGCTCCTCCAGCGGGATCATCTCGCGCAGCCGCAGCACCTTGGGGTTGGCCTTGATGTAGGCGAGGCCCATCTTGCCCAGCGTCGCGTCGCCCAGGAAGCGCTCCACGTAGCGCCCCGTCTTGTCGAACAGCAGCACGCGGTTGTTATCGCGGTCGGCGACGTAGATATCGCCGTGCGCATCGACTGCGACGCCGGCCGGGCGGTTCAGCTGCCCCTCCCCGCTGCCGCTCGACCCGACGGTCAGCAGCGGCTCGCCGTCGGGGCTGAGCTTCTGCACGCGGTCGTTGCGCCAGTCGCCGACGTAGATCGCGCCCTCGGCGTCGGTCGCGACGCCCCAGGGCATGTTGAACTGCCCCGGCCCGTCGCCGAACTCCCCGTAGGTCGCGAGCGATTCCCCGTCGGGCGTGAGCCGCTGGACGCGATGGTTGCGCCCCTCGGCGACCAGGATGTTGCCGTCGGCGTCCCAGCTCATCAGCGACGGCCGGTCGAGCTGCCCCGGACCGCTGCCGCGCTCCCCGAAGCGGCGCACCTCGTCGCCGCTCTCGGGGTCGAGCACGATGATCTGGTGCGCGCCCTCGTCGGAGACGAAGAGGCGCCCGTCGGGGCTGAGCAGGATGCCCGCCGGCCAGACGAGCCCCGTCTGGGCCAGCGCGCCCAGGTCGTCGTCGTCCTGGCTGACCACGCGCAGGTAGGGGTTGCCGATCTCCATGCGCACGACCACGTAGACGCGGTCCTCCCCGACCGCCAGGTCGGCCGGGAAGTAGGTCGAGCGGCGCATCCCCAGGGTCTTGACGAAGGGGAAGCCCGCGCGCAGCAAGGCGTGGGGGAAAGTCATGGCGGCCTCCTAGGCCAGCATCGTCTGCGAGAACGGGCGCAGTTGCTCGTACGTGCCGTTGACGATCGGCGTCGCGTCGACGCCCATCCACTGCTCCAGCAGCGTGCTGTAGACGCCGCGGTAGTCGAAGGTGTGCTTGAGGTCCTCGTCGTTCAGCCAGTCGGCCGGCTTGACCGACGGGTACTCGGCGTAGAGCCCGCCTTCGACGTGCTCGCCGATGAGGAAGGCGCCGCCGCCCGAGCCGTGGTCGGTGCCGGAGTTGTTGTCCTTCATGCGGCGGCCGAACTCGGTGAAGACGAGGACCGCGACCTCCTCGGCGGCGTCGTGCTCGCGCAGGTCGGTCATGAAGTCGTCCAGCGCGCCGGTCAGCTCCGACAGCAGCCTGGGGTGGTCGGCCGGCTGATGGGAGTGCGTGTCCCAGCCGGCGGAGTTGGCGTAGAAGACGCGCGTGCCGACGCCCGCCGTGTGGATGCGGGCCACGTCGCGCAGCGACTTCGCGATGGCGCTGCCGCCGTACTCGACGCTCGACGTGTAGCTCGCCGGGATGGGGCCCAGGATGTCGGCCGAGGTCAGCGAGTCGTTGCCGGTCTGCGCCAAGTAGTCCATCACCATGCCCTGGCCGACGGCCGGGGTGTACATGCGCTTGAACAGCTCCAGGTTGCGGGTGCGCTCGGCCTCCCGCTCGAGTTTGGTCATCAGCCCGTAGGTGTCGAGGTCGCTGATCGACGTCGCGGTCACGCCCGCGGCGGCCATCGCGCGGGGCAGCCCGCTGCCGATGTTCACGCCCGTCAGCGGGTTCTCCCCCTCCGGGTCGAGGTCGCGGATCAGGCGCGCCACCCAGCCCTCGGTGGAGATCTTGTCGGGCTCGCAGGTGTGCCAGATGTCCATGCCGCGGAAGTGCGAGCGGCTGGAGTTCTCGTAGCCGATGCCCTGCACGACGGCCACGTCGCCCTGGTCGTAGAGCTTCTTCAGCCGCGCGGCGACGTTGTTGAAGCCCAGGTCGTCGTTGATCGGCAGGACGTCCTCCTGCTTGATGTGCACCAGCGGCCGGGCGTCGTAGTACGCCCCCTCGTTGTAGGGCACGAGCGTGTTCATGAAGTCGTTGCCGCCGGTGAGCTGCACGATCACCAGGACGGGATCCTTCTTGGCCTGCCCGTTGCCGTTGCCGTTCGATCCTGCCATTGTCTGCTCCTTGTTCGCCTCGCCGGCCGTTCTCACGTCCCGAGGCACTATGCGAACTGGTATTCCGGCGTCGCGACCACCAGCCGCAGCAGCTCGGCGATGCGCTCGGCGCCGTCGCCGTTCGCGCCGTCGCCGTTGCCCGATGCGGGCGGGCTGCTCGCCGCCTCGACGAGCGCGGTGCGCGTCGTCTCGCCGACCTCCAGCGTCCCGGCCAGGTCGAGCAGCGCGTCGACCAGCGCCTCGGGCTCCATCGGGCCCTGCGCCGCGACGCGGTCGGCGATCGCCCGCACGCCCGGCGCCGACGCATCGCCGACGTGCTCGACGGCGAAGTTGACGCGCTCCATCAGCGTGCCGCTGTCGATCCATTCCTTGCCGGTGTGCCAGCCCTCGACGCTGGGCGGGTCCATCAGCTTCTGGCCCATCGGGGTCATCTGGGCGTAGATGTTGATCAAGTCCGACGTCGGTTCATCGTGCAACTCTTCGGTCAGCTTGAAGACCCCCGCGACGAGTTCCGCCGGGCACTTCACGCGCTGGAAGCGCGCCGCCTTGAAGAAGTCGGAGTTGAACAGCACCCGCATCACCTGGCGCATGTCGGCGTCGCTGTCGCGGAACGCCCGCGCCAGCGTCTCGACCGCCGCCGGGTCGCGCGGCTCCTGCACGCTCCAGGCCGGCACCTGCGCCTCGTCGGCGACGAAGAAGTTGTAGAGGTGCCGCGCGATGAAGCGCGCCGTGCCCTCCTGCCGCACGATCTCGTCGATGATGTCCTCGCCCTGCAGCCGGCCCGACACGCCCAGGAACTGCTTCTCGCTGTCGTCGTGGTCCTCCGGCCGGTAGAGGAACGTCGCGTCGTGGCCGCCGTGGGGATACAGCGGGATCGGCTGGCGGAAGGTCCAGCCGGTGAAGGCGTAGGCCGCGTTCTTGATGTCGGTCTCGCTGTAGTTGCCGATCCCCATCGAGAAGAGTTCCAGCAACTCTCGGCCGTAGTTCTCGTTCGGGGCGTCGCCGTGGTTCTCGCAGTTGTCCAGCCAGAAGATCATGGCCGGGTCCTTCGAGAGCTCCAGCAGCAGCGTGCGGAAGTTGCTCAGCCCCTCCCGCCGCAGCATGTCGACGTGCGCCTCGATCGCCGGCCCGTGCTCCAACTTGAACCAGGCCGTCGCGAAGACGTGATGCCAGAACAGCGCCATCTTCTCCTGCAGCGGGCGCGGCGTCGTCGCCATGCGGTAGACCCAGCGGGCGACCCAGGCGATGGGCGACTCGGCCGTGACCAGCGCCGGGAAGTAGCGGCTCAGGAGGTCGTCGGGCGCCTCCGGCGAGCGATCGGGGTGCAGCAACTCCTCGACGATGTCGGCGTAGGGCCGCGAGGCGTAGGCCTCCAGTTCCCCCCGCGTCGATCCCAGGCCGGCCCGGCGCAGCAGATGCGCCGTCTCGGCCAAACGTGTGTCGGTCATGGTGGCGGTCGTGATGGCGGACTCCCTTCTGTCTGGTGGCGTCCTGCCGGATGGTAGGAGCCGAGTATAACGCTGTCTGATCGCCGTCTCAACAGGACGGCCGCCGAATCTGACCCCCCTGGGGAGAGGGTTAGGGTGAGGGGGATCCGGCGCCCGCAGTCACGTTCCCCCTCTCCATCGTCCAGATGGAGAGGGGGACAGGGGGTGAGGTTCCGCGCGTCAGGCCTTGCGCTTCTGCGCGGCGTAGGTTTCTGTGGAGCCCAGGATGGCGAAGGCCCCGCCCTTGGGCCAGTTGACGTCGCTGCGGGAGAGGATGCCGTCCGGGGGCTCGACGACGAAGATCACGTACGCGCGGCGCGCGTGCTCCAGGATGAACTCCGTGATCATCTCGAGGCGCCGCGCGGGATCTTGCTCGACCTTCTGCGCTTGGAACATCTCGTCCATGTCGGGTTCCGGGGGCGCCGAGACGGCCCAAATGCCACGCGGCCCGGTGCAACACTCCCACGCAAAGGAGATATCGGGGATGGGGGCGCTCCAGAACCACCAGAGACCCGGCGTGGCGTCTGCTTTCGCGCCGCGCAGGTACGCGTCGCTGAAGTACTCGCTAAAGGGGACCGTCACGAGATCCACCCGGATGCCGACCGCGGTCAGATCCTGCGCGACCGCCAGCGCCATGTCCGTCATGTACGAGCCGCCAAAGTCGGGCGGGTAGTACAGGGGCGTGTCGAAGCCATCCGGATAGCCGGCCTCCGCCATCAACTGCCGCGCCAGTTCGGGGTCGTATTGGTACTCGACTTCCGCTCGCTGCTCCGGGGTCGGGTAGCCCGGGGTGAAGCTGTGCGCGACGAGCCCCTGCTCGCCGATGCCGAGCAGGAGGTTGTCGATCAAGGACTGGCGGTTGATCGCGTGGTTCGCGGCCTGGCGGACGCGGACGTCCAGGAACGGGTTGGGGCTGCCGTCGTCCATCGTCTCGGCCTGCAGGTTCGGAAAGATGTGCTGGAGGCACCACGAGAGGGCGGGTCCGAACTGCACGGTGAAGTCGGGGTCGTCCAGGTACGGCGCGACGATATCGGGGCCCAGGCCCTCCACCATGTCGATCTCGCCGGCCTCGAGGCCGGCCAAGCGCGACTGGAGCTCGGGGCGCACCAGGAGCGTCAGGTGTTTGTTGTGGGCGTAGTGCGGCACCCGGACGGGGTGGTCGACCGGGAGGAAGTGGTCCTCGAAGCGCTCGTAGACGAACTCCTCGCCGTCCGTGTGGCTGACGAAGCGGTAGGGGCCCGTGCCGATCGAGAATTGGTCCACCGCGACGTCGCCGCGCCGCTCCGTGTCCGCCTGCGACATGATTCCCACATTGATGGGGGAGCGCAGGTCGACGGGGACGGTGCCCGCATTGGGCTCGGCGAGCTCGATCGCCCAGGTGCGATCGTCCACGGCCTCGCTCCCGACCCAGTTGCCGATGAGGAAGGCGTTCGCGGGGGCCCAGCCGCCGGGGTGATCGCTCGTCGCGCCGCCGTCGTGATATTCGGCGAGGCCGCCCAAGCGCTTGTAGCTGAACACCATGTCGTGGGCGGTGACGATTGAGCTGTCGTGGAACGGCGCCGGGGTGATCGCCGCCCGGATCGTGACGGGGTCGATCCACTCCGGAGTGGCGAGCAGTGGGTGCATGGAGAGATCGCGGGGATTGGTGTGCACGGGCCCGGTGAAGACGGCGCCAGGGTGGTAGAAGGTGCCCGCGCTGCCAGCCCGGTAATGATCCAGGCCCCCGGTGTCGGAGGTGACCGCGGTGACGACCGAGGCGTCCAGATCGACCTCGTCGAGCGGCCAGGGCACGGAGAAGTCGAACTCCTCCTCGGCGACGGCGGCGGCGACGGCCGCCCCCGCCGCGCTGGCGGCCTCCTGGGCGGCGGCGGCGGCCTCTTCCGCCGCCGCGACGGCGGCGGCGGCGGTTTCGGCCGCGGCTTCGGCGGTCTCCTGGGCCGTGGCGGCGGCCTCGCCGGCGGCGGCGGACGCCTCGCCGGCGGCCTCGGCGGCGGCAGCAGCCGCAGCGGCGGCTTCGTCGATGGCGGCCTGGGCGGCCTCCGCGGTGGCCGTCCCGGCCTCGACCGCGGCGGCCGCGTCGCGGGCGGCCTGGGCGGCGGCCTCGGCGGCCTCGGAGGCGGCGGCCGCGACGGCCGCGGCGGCTTCGTCACCGGCGGCGGATGCGGCGGCGGCAGCGTCGGCGGCAGCCGCGGCCGCGGCTTCCGCGGCGGCGGCCGCGTTGGCGGCGTCCTCCGACTCGGCCGCCTCGGCGGCCAGGGCGGCCGCTGCGTCGGCGGCGTCGGCCGCCTGTGAAGCGGCGGCGGAGGCCTCGGAGGCTGCCGCTGCGGCTTCGGCGGCCGCGTCGGCGGCGGCCTCGGTCTCGGCGGCGCGCGCCTCGCCCGCGGCGACGGCCGCGGCGGCGGCCTCTTCCGCGGCCGTGGCGGCGCGTTCGGCAGCCATGGCCCCGGCGTCAGGCTCGTCGTCGTCGCCGCAGCCGACCAAAGCCAGGCCGGCCGCGCCGACGCCCGCCTTGGCACTGGCGCCCAACATGGTGCGACGGCTGATCTTGCGCTGTCGCAGGGTCTCCCAATAGTTGCTCATGGCGTCATCCTTTCCTGGATGCGGGCCGCCCCATCCCCCATGGATGGGGTCGTGCTTCGAGAGCGCAGTCGGTATAACGCCTAGGGGGGGGGGGCAGGTCAAGGTTTTGGAGTGTAAAGTTTCCACATTTGACGTAAGGGGGTGATGGAGACAACGTGGCCCCCCTCGCTATGAGGGAGGGGAGAGGGGGCCGCGCAAAAAAATTCTCGCGCGGGCGGCGGGGCGGGCGGGCACCCGAACCTCACCCCCTAACCCCCTCTCCATTGCAGAGCAATGGAGAGGGGGGACCGGAAGAAAAACCCCCCAGGCGCCCGCATTCGCGTTCCCCCTCTCCACCGTCCAGGTGGAGAGGGGGACAGGGGGTGAGGTCCGGGCGGTCGTTGCCTCACCCCCTCACCCTCACCCCAGGGAGAGGGGATCGGAGTTCCCTCTCCGTCGTTCAGGTGGAGAGGGGGTCAGGGAGTGAGGTCTCGGGAGGCTGGGACACGGCAAGCCCGTCTGCGGTATCCTGGGCCGGCAGAGGGGATCGACATGGCGATGACATTGGACACGCGGCGCGCCGTCCAGCGGCTGACGGAGGCCGGAGTGGACGACCGTGAGGCGGACGCGATCGTTGAAACGATGGGGGACGCGACCAGTCCGCTGGTGACACAGGAGATCCTGCGCGCGGAGTTCGCGGCATTCCGGGCGGAGATTCGCGCGGAGATGTACGCCCTCCAGTTGCGGCTCGCCGGCTTCGCCATCGGCGTCGCGGCGGTCGCCGTCGCCATCGTGAAACTCACCTAGGCCCGGCCTCACCCCCTTGTCTGATCCCCTCTCCCTGGGGCGAGGGGGACGCCGGCGGGCGCGGTGCTCTAACATGCCCTAGTATTGCGCTGAGAAGGAGATCCACGATGACGACACAGACCCCGGCCGACGCCCCGGCCCCAGCCCTCGACCTGTCCTGGCTGAACCTGGACGACCAGTTCGACACGCAGGCCACGCCCGGCCGCCGCGGCATGACGCTGGACGGCATGAACCAGGCCGCCTTCCCGCCCGACGCCCCGCAGGCCGGCAACCACACGATGCGCCTGCGCGGGGCCGCCCCGCGCGAGGGCGCGCAGCGCTTCGGCTACGCCTACGTGGGCAAGGCGGAGAGCTGGTCGGAGGCCGTGCCGAAGCTCTACGAGGAGGCCGTGCAGCGCCAGTGGTCGTCGGCGACCGACATCCCCTGGGACACGGTCGAGCCGCTGCCCGACGCGGTCGAGCGCGCGATGTGCCAGTTCTGCACCCTCCTCAACGAGGTCGAGTTCATCGCCGCCGACGTTCCCGGGCAGTGGCTGCCGCGGCTGTCGCCCGAGTACTACGAGGTCGGCCTGTTCCTGATGACGCAGATCATGGACGAGGCGCGCCACATGGACGTCTTCCGCAAGCGCGCCCTGGTCAACGGCGGCGGGCTGCTCAAGCAGGGGCCGGGCTCCGGCCTGCGCCTGGTCATCGAGGCGCGCGACTTCACCGAGATGTCGGCGGTCCTGCACGTGCAGGGCGAGGGCGCCGTGCAGTCGCTCTTCCGCATGGGCGAGTTGATCGGCCAGAACCCCGCCGAGAAGACGATCTTCCGGCTCTGCGCCCAGGACGAGTCGCGGCACCTGGCCTTCGGCGTGATGCACCTCAAGCACATCCTGGAGAGCGAGCCCGAGCGGCGCGAGGAGATCCACTCCTACCTCGACCGCGCCGACCGCATCAACGGCGGCGCGGGCGCGCTGGACCGGCAGCTCACGGAGTCGATCATCGTGCTGCTGGGCGGCGGCACGTCGCCGGAGCAGCTCGACGAGGGCTGGCGTCTGCAGCAGTTCATTCAGCGCAAGCAGTTCAGCGAGTACTACCACCGGCTCAAGGTCGCGGGCTTGGGCGAGCGCCTCGAGCGCATGCCCGAGTCGGTGCAGCAGATGATCAAGAGCAACTAGGGCGGCCGGCTAGACGCGGGCGGCGTCGAGCGCCGTCAGGAACGGCTGCACGGCCGCCAGGAAGCCGGGCGTGTTCTGCGAGTGCACGTTGTGCCCGCAGTCGGGCACGGTGACCAGGCGCCCGTCCGGCAGCGCCGCGACGAAGCGCTCCGCCCCCTCCGCCTCCAGCACGTTCGACTGCGCGCCGCGCACCACCAGCGTGGGCGTGTCGATCGCCCGCACGTCGTCCATGCCCAGGCGCGGCGCGTGCTCGTAGCGGGCGCGGCGGAATCCCTCGTCGTGCAGGATGCGGTCCGACTTGCTGATGTACTTGCCGTCGATGCGGCGGATGAGGTTGTAGCGCGCCGTGCGCTCCATGTGCGCCCGCGTGCGGAAGGGGTCGTACTTGACGACCCGCTCCACGAACTCGTCGATCGAGTCGAACTCCCGGTTCTTGCTGACGAAGTTGCCGATGATGCGCGTACCCGCCTCGGAGACCTGCGGCCCCATGTCGACGATGACGAGGCCGCGCGCGACGCCGGGATGGCTGAGCGCCAGATTGAGCGTGACCATGCCGCCCATGCTGTGGCCGAACACGATCGGGTCGCGGAGGCCCTCGCCGGCGATGAAGGCCGCGGCGTCGGCGGCCATGGCGGGCGACGAGTAGTCGGCGTCGCGCACCCACTCGGTGTCGCCGTGCCCGCGCTGGTCGAGCGCGTAGACGTGGTAGCGGTCGGCCAGGTGCAGGCTGACGAGGTCCCAGGAGTGCGCCGACTGGTTGCCGCCGTGCAGCAGCACCACCGGCGGCGCCGACGGGTCGCCCCACTCCAGCAGGTGCAGCCGCAGGTGATTGACGACGACGTTGCGGGAGACGTAGCGCACGCGGCCCGGATGCGGGATGCCCAGGTCGGCGGCGCTGCGCCGCAGGCTGGCGAACTCGTCGAACGCGGTCATGTCCAGCGGGCCGGCGTCGGCGGCGAATTCGTTCAGGTGCATGGCTCTCCCCGACCGCGCCGGCGCCGCCGCGCGGCGCCCGACCGGCACGCTGGCGAATATATCAGCCGCCGCCGCGCCGGCCGGGCGGCGCCCCGGCCGGGGAAGCGGAAGCCCGGAGGGGGGATGGTTGACTTCCTGCCGGGCAGGCTACATCGTTGACGTGCGTATCCGGGCAGCGGAGCGCATGGCGAACGGCCGATCGCGGGTCACCGGGACGATCCGCGACATCATCGCGAAGGGGAGACGGCATGGCGCTGGCAGAACTGCGGATGGGACCCGGCGACTGGGGAGGTGAGGAGGCCACGACGCGGGCGAACGTCGTCGCCTACCTGGCGGAGATGCTGGGGACGATGCTGTTCGTCCTCATCGGCACGGGGGCGGTGATCACCGTCACGGGCGCGGGGACGGCGGACGCGCTGATCGTCATCGCCCTGGCGCATGGGCTCGGCTTCGGACTGATGGTCTACGCGACGGCGAACATCTCCGGGGGGCATCTGAACCCGGCGGTGACGCTGGGCATGATCGTGACGAAGCGGATCAAGATCGTGCCCGGCCTGCTCTACATGGGGGCGCAGTTCCTCGGCGCGATCGCGGCGACCGCGCTGCTCTACGTGATCATGATCAACCCGGCGGGAGAGTTGTCGAACTTCGGCGCGCCCGGGATCAACAACCTCGCCGTGACCGACCTGGGCGCGTTCGTGCTGGAGGCGGTCCTGACCGCGGCGCTGCTGATCGTGATCTTCGCGACGGCGGTGTCGAAGCGGGGCGCCGGGCACGTGGCGCCGCTGATGATCGGCCTGACCGTGGCGGCGATCCACCTGGTGGCGGTGCCGCTGACGGGCGCCTCGGTCAACCCGGCCCGCACGCTGGGGCCGGCGCTCGTCTCGAACGCCTTCGACAGTGTCTGGGTCTACATGCTGGCCCCGGCCGTGGGCGGCGTCGGCGGCGCGGTGCTGTACTGGCTCGTGCTGCGCGAGACCGAGGAAGACGACGCGGAGGCCGAAGCCGCGGAGGACGACGCGGAGGCCGCGGCTGAAGGGGACGACTGAGCGACAGGGCCGACACGGCCCCGACGACGATCAGCCGGCGACGGGGGAGGGCGACCTCCCCCGTCGCGCGTGCGGCCGGCCGGCGCGCCGCGCGGCGCCGAATGATCGGCCCGGCTAGACGGCGCCGCGCGTGCCGGCGAGGTCGGCCATCAGTTCCAGCGCCTCCGGTTGGCGGGCCGTGACCGTGATGCCCGTGATGCCGCAGTCCTCCCAGGCCTTGTAGCGCTCGCGGATGCGGTCGGCGGGGCCGATCAGCGCCATCTCGTCGATGAACTCGTCGGGCACGGCCTCCATCGCCTCCGCCCGGCGGCCCGACAGGTAGAGATCCTGCACCGTCGCCGCGGCGTCGCCGTAGCCGTAGCGGACCATCACGTCGTTGTGGAAGTTCTTCGAGCGCGCGCCCATGCCGCCCATGTACAGCGCCACGTTGGGCCGCATCTGACGGATGCACTCGCCCACGTCGTCGTCGACGATGACGGTGCAGGCGGCCTGGATCTCGAAGTCGTCCAGCGCCTTGGGCGCGGCGCTCGCCTGACCGCGCTGCATGCCCTCGTCGAGCCAGGGCTGGTACTGCGCCATGCGGTAGGGCGAGAACCACATCGGCAGCCAGCCGTCGGCCAGCTCGGCGGTGGCCTTGACGTTGGCCGGGCCCAGGGAGGCGACGTAGATCGGCAGTTGCCGCATGTGCAGGATCGACTTGAGCGGCTTGCCGAGGCCGCTCGACCCGGGGCCCTGATAGGGCAGCCGGTACTCCGTCCCCTCGTAGACGACCGGCGCCTCGCGGGCGAGGATCTTGCGCAGGACCTCGATGTACTCCCGCACGCGCGTGGCGGGCTTGCCCCAGGGCTGCCCGTGCCAGCCCTCGACGACCTGCGGGCCGGACAGGCCCAGCCCGACGATCACGCGGCCGCCGCCGGCCAGTTGGTCGAGCGTCGCCATGGTCATCGCCGTCATCGCCGGCGTGCGGGCGGGGATCTGCAGGATGCCCGTGCCCAGCTTGATCCGCTGCGTGTGCGCGGCGATGAAGGCCAGCGGCGTGACCGCGTCGGAGCCGTAGGCCTCCGCCGTCCAGACCGAGTCGTAGCCCAGCGCCTCGACCCGCTGGATCAGATCGAGGTCGAGTTGGTACCGCGGGCCGAATGCGCCCGCGCTGAAGCCGAGTTTCATGCGTGGTCCCCCTCACCGCGCGCGGCCCGACTGGAGCGGGCGCGTACGCCGCTCAGGTTAGCCGCACGACGCCGTTCGGTGTGTCCAGCGTGGCGAGAAGCGCGGCGGGCCCCTCCGCGACCGGCAGCGCCAGGCCGAGCGCCGCGAGGGCGGCCTCCACCTCGGCCGGGCGGGGGTGGCGCCCGGAGAGGGCCGTGAGGCGGCAGCCGGCGGGGGCCGTCGCCGCGGGGTGGGGCGCGTCGCCCCAGTCGATCAGGAAGGGGACCAGCCCGCCCGCCGCCGGCCCGCCGCGCGTGAGCGTCCAGACCAGTTCGACGCCGTCCGGCCGGCGCCGGCGCATGGCGCGCGCCTCTCCCGGGTCGAAGCCGCGCGCCCGCGCCTCGGCGACGCGCGCCTCCAGGCCGGCCGCCTTCGCCGCCCAGCCGGCCAGCCGCGGCGCGTCGAGATCGTCCAGCCCGAAGGGCCGCCGCCGCCCGATCGGATCGGGCTGACCCGGGTCCGGCGCGATGACCTCCAGGTATGCGCCGCCGCCCAGGTCGAGCAGGGCGTTGTGCGACCCCGCGCCCGGGTGACTGCCGCCGTAGGCCGGGCGCACGCCCAGCCGCGCCTCCAGGTCCGCGACGGCGGCGTCCAGATCGGGCGCGGCGTAGACGATGTGGTCCACCGTCGAAAGCGCAGCGTCGCTCACGGCGCGGCCTCCGTTCCGGCGGCGAAGTCGGCCCGCGCGCGGCCCCGCAGGGCGGCGTCGGTGAGCAGGTCGAGGGCCGTCATCGCCATCGCCTTGGCCGCGACGATCATCGCGTCGTGGGCGGCCGGGGCCGCCGCGGCCTCGCTGAACTCGGGCGTGTGGTTCCCGGCCGCGGCGGGGATGCCGAAGACGGGATGGATCGACGGCACGACGTGGCTGACGTTGCCCATGTCGGTGCTGAAGGCGCTGAACCCCTCCGCGTCCTCGCGGGGCGGCGCGCCCAGCGCGCACAGGTTGTCGGCGTAGCGCCCGACGATGGGCTCGCAGTGGCGCATGTCGAGGTACTCGCGGCCGCTCTCCCGCGCCTCCAGCGCGCAGCCGGTGGCCTCGGCTCCCGCCCGGAAGCAGGCGAGGACGCGCTCCTTGACCTCGGCCAGCGTCTCCCGCTCGCGCGCGCGCACGATGAACGCGGCGCGGGTCAGGCTGGGGATGATGTTGGGCTTGTCG
This sequence comes from Dehalococcoidia bacterium, assembly GCA_963664645.2. GTDB lineage: Bacteria > Chloroflexota > Dehalococcoidia > Bin125 > Bin125 > TK10-74A. The sequence goes on along the minus strand of CAXXCV010000001.1, from coordinate 2,609,544 downwards.
CCGCCGTGCGTGATGACGCCGTGCACCAGCGCGCCGGGCGGCAACTGCTGCCGCAGGACGGCGATCGCGCCGTAGGCGACCACCATCGCGTCGAGCGCGTTGCGGCCCTCCCAGGGCGCGCCGGCCGCGTGGGCGTTGCGCCCCCGGTAGACGACTTCGATCTCCTGCAGGGCGCTGACCGCCGGCCGCAGCAGGTCGCTGGGGGCGGGGTGCGCCATCAGGGCCGCGTCGGCGCCGGCGAACGCGCCCCGCTCGATCAACTCGATCTTGCCGCCGCCGCCCTCCTCGGCGGGCGTGCCCAGCACGACGACCCGGCCCGGCCCGCCCGACGCCGCCAGGCCGGCGGCCGCGCCGATGCCGGCCCCCAGCCCCGCCGCCGCGATCAGGTTGTGTCCGCAGGCGTGGCCGATCTCGGGCAGCGCGTCGTACTCGCAGCAGATGACGACGCGGGGGCCGCCGTCGCCGGCGCCCGCGCTGAAGGCGGTGGGCAGATCGAACGCGCCACGCTGGACTGAGAACCCGGCGGCCTCGGCGGCGTCGGTCAGCACGTCGTGCGCGTGGCGCTCCTCGAAGTTGAGCTCCGGCCGTTCGTGGATCCGCGCGCTGACCCGGCGCAACTCCGGCGCGGCGGCGTCGATCGCGGCGATGGCCGGCGCGTGCAGCGCGGCGCGGCCGGGCGCGGATGCGGGCTGCGGCATGGAGCCTCCAGTCGTCGCCGCCGGGCGGGCGGTCCCGTCGCTGCGAGCAGGATAGGGGCTTCCCGGGGCCGGTCGCCGCCCGCGCCCGCGCCTTCGCGAACGTAACCGCCACGTAACGCTGCAAACGCGGCGACGAAAGGTGGCCGCGCGCGCGGATCGCACTGCTACGATGCGAATGGGTGTGCACGGGTGTGTCCGCATGGGAGGCGGCGCAAGAGTGAGACACCTCATGGACCGGCCGGCCGAGCGGGTGACGACGCGCCCGACGATCGTCATGATCGGGGCGCGCGACAAGGCAGGGAGGGCCAGCGCCAGTGGCTGAGTCGCCCACGCCCGGGTCGCACTCACCGGCGCCGATCGCGGAGCGCGAGCGGGCCACCATCCGTTTCGCGGGCGACTCCGGCGACGGGATGCAACTGGCGGGCAACCGCTTCACGGACGCCACCGCCCTGTTCGGCAACGACTTCAGCACGCTGCCCGATTTCCCGGCCGAGATTCGCGCCCCCGCGGGCTCCCTCGCGGGCGTGAGCTCGTTCCAGATCAGCTTCTCGCGCAACACGATCCACACGCCCGGCGACGCGCCCGACGCGCTGGTCGCGATGAACCCGGCGGCGCTGCGCGTGCACGCCAAGGAACTGGCCCGCGGCGGGCTGCTGATCGTCAACGCCGACGCGTTCACGGGACCGAACCTGCGCAAGGCCGGCTACGCGAGCGACCCGCTCCGGGACGGCTCCCTGGCCGATTATCGCGTGATCGAGGTGCCGATCACGAAGCTCGCGACGACCGCGGCGGCCGAGGCGGGCGTCACCGGGCAAAACGCGGAGCGCACGAAGAACTTCTTCGCGCTGGGCATGATCTACTGGCTCTACGACCGCGACCTCTCGCCCAGCATCGCCTGGATCGAGGAGAAGTTCGCCCGGCGGCCGGCCATCGTGGAGGCGAACAGGGCGGCGCTCAAGGCCGGCCACGCCTACGCCGAGACCACCGAACTCGCCGACGCGGCCGTCGCGGTGCCGCCGGCCTCGCTCGCGCCCGGCACCTACCGCACGATCACCGGCAACGAGGCGACGGCGATCGGGCTGGTGGCGGCGCAGGAACTCAGCGGGCTGCAGCTCTTCTACGGCAGCTACCCCATCACGCCGGCCAGCGACATCCTGCACCAGTTGGCCTCGTACCGCAGCTTCGGCGTCAAGACGTTCCAGGCGGAGGATGAGATCGCGGCGGTCGGGGCGGCCATCGGGGCGGCCTTCGGCGGCTCCATCGGCGTGACGGGCACCAGCGGCCCCGGCCTGGCGCTGAAGAGCGAGGCGATCGGCCTGGCCGTGATGACCGAACTGCCGATCGTCGTGCTCAACATCCAGCGCGGCGGCCCCAGCACCGGCCTGCCGACGAAGACGGAGCAGGCCGACCTGCTGCAGGCGATGTTCGGGCGCAACGGCGAGAGCCCCGTCTGCGTCATCGCGCCGCGCAGCCCCGGCGACTGCTTCTACATGGTGATCGAGGCCGTGCGCCTGGCCTTCGCCTCGATGACCCCGGTGGTGTTCCTGTCGGACGGCTACCTGGCCAACACGGCCGAGCCCTGGCCGGTGCCCGACGTGGCCCAGTTGCCCCGCATCGAGGTGCGGTTCCACGAGGACCCGCGCACCTTCGCGCCCTACGCCCGCGACCCGGAGACGCTGGCGCGGCAGTACGCGGTGCCCGGCACGACCGGCCTGCAGCACCGCATTGGGGGGCTGGAGAAGGCCGACGGCTCGGGCGACGTGTCCTACGACCCGGCCAACCACCAGCAGATGGTGGCGCTGCGGGCGGAGAAGATCGCGCGCATCGCGCGGATGATCCCGCCGCTGGAGGTGGAGGGCCCGCCGTCGGGCGACGTGCTGGTGCTCACCTGGGGCAGCACCTACGGCCCGGCGGTCACGGCCGTCGAGGAGGCGCGCGCCCAGGGCGCCGACGTCGCGCTCGCGCACCTGCGCTACCTCAACCCCTTCCCGGCCAACCTGGGCGACGTGCTGCGCCGCTTCCGCACGGTGCTGATCCCCGAGAACAACGCCGGCCAGTTGCGCCTGCTGGTGCGCGCGAAGTACCTGGTCGACGCCCGCGGCCTCAACAAGGTCTCCGGGCAGCCGTTCAGCGCCGGCGAGATCGCGGACCAGATCATGGCGCTGCGCAGTGCGAGGCCCCCGGCCGTGCGCGCCTCGTAGCGGGAACGAGAGAGCAACCAGAGAGCGAGGAGACGCGGAGATGGTGGTCATCGACCCGAAGCCGGCGCCGGCGGAGCCCGTGCGCCTCTCCAAGAAGGACTTCGCCTCCGACCAGGACACCCGCTGGTGCCCGGGCTGCGGCGACTACTCGATCCTCGCGCAGATGCAGCGCATGTTGCCCAACCTGGGCCGGCGCCGGGAGGACATCGTCTTCATCTCCGGGATCGGCTGCTCCAGCCGCTTCCCCTACTACATGAACACCTACGGCTTCCACTCGATCCACGGCCGCGCGCCGACCCTGGCGACGGGCCTGAAGCTGACCCGCCCCGACTTGCTGCTGTTCGTGATCACCGGCGACGGCGACGGCCTGAGCATCGGCGGCAACCACCTGCTGCACGCCCTGCGCCGCAACCAGGACCTCAACATCCTGCTGTTCAACAACCGCATCTACGGCCTGACGAAGGGGCAGTACTCGCCGACCTCCGAGGTGGGCAAGGTGACCAAGTCGTCGCCGATGGGCTCGATCGAGAACCCGCTCAACCCGATCGCCGTGGCGCTGGCCGCCGAGGCGACCTTCGTGGCGCGCACCTTCGACACGGACCCGCACCACCTCGTCAGCACCATCGAGGCGGCGGCGCGGCACAAGGGCGCGACGTTCGTGGAGATCTACCAGAACTGCAACATCTTCAACGACGGCGCCTTCCGCGACTTCACCGACAAGCCGGTGCGCGGCGAGCGCCTGCTCTACCTGGAGCCGGGCGAGCCGATGCTGTTCGGCGACGAGAAGCAGCGCGGCGTCGCGATGAGCGGGACCGTGCCCGAGCTGGTGGAGGTCAACGGCGACCGCTCCCGCATTCTGGTGCACGACCCGGCCGAGCCGTCGCCGATCACGGCCAACATGCTGGCGCGCTTCCAGTACCCGGAGATGCCGGTGCCGATGGGCGTCTTCCGTCAGGTGCAGAAGCCGACCTACGGCGAACTGCTGGGCGGGCAGGTGGAAGAGGCGCGGTCGGAGCCCGGCGCCGGCGACCTGGCGGCGCTCATCGCGGGCGACAACACCTGGATGGTCAAGTAGGACATCGCCGGGCCGGCGGGGCTATCCGGCCGCCGCCGGACGCGCGTGCACGGCCGGCAGCACTTCCTCGATCAAACGCTGCGTCTGGGTCCGCATCTCGGCGTCGCCGTCGGCGATGGGGCGCAGGACGAACTTCGACGCCCCCGCCGCGACGTACTCGGCGATGCGCTCCTGGATGCGCCCGGCGTCGCCCACGACGAAGTAGCCGGCCGGATCGACGTCGGGCAGGCGGCGGCGGAAGCCGGCCGCCAGCCGTTGCACGGCCGCGTCGCCGGGGCCGCCGAAGCGGTAGGCGAAGGCCGCGCCGTAGTGGTCGTCGTCGATGGCGCGCCCGGCGGCGGCGGTCGCCGCCTTGATCGCCGCGACCACCCGCGCCACCTGCGCCGGGCTGTGCAGGCCGCCCAGCCAGCCGCTGCCGATGGTGGCCGTGCGGCGGATCGCGGCCTTGCTGTCGCCGCCGATCCAGAGCGGCAGCGGCTGCTGCACGGGCAGCGGCGCGATGACGGCGTCGCGGTAGTCGTAGTGCTCGCCAGCGCAGGTGACCGTCTCGCCCGCCCAGAGGCGCACCATGAGGCGCAGGGCCTCGTCGGCCCGCCCGCCGCGCCCCGCCATGGGACGGCTCGTGGCGCGGAACTCCGGCGCGACGGCCCCGCCCACGCCGAAGGCCGGCAGCAGCCGCCCGTCGCTGAGGAAGTCGATCGTGGCGCACTCCTTGGCGAGCACCAGCGGGTCGCGGAACGGCACCACGACCACGTTCATGCCGAACTTGAGCCGCTCCGTCGCCCCGGCCAGGGCCGCCATCGCCGACATCGACTCCAGGAACGGCTGCGCGCCGATCAGGCGGTCCGTCTGCCAGATCGAATCGACGTCGCCGGCCTCGCACTGCTCGACCCAGCGCCAGAAGCCGCGCGGCTCCTCGAAGGGGAAGTTGGCGATCCCCAGCCCGATGCGCACGCTCATCGCTCCCCCTGCTCCGCCGCCGCGGCGGCCTCGTCGCCGTACTTGCTGCCGGCGGCGTAGTAGCGGCGGTGCCAGATGCCGCTGCGCGGCTCGTCGCCGAGGGGCATGCGCCAACTGCGGATGCGCGCCGAGGCGAGCGGGAGCGCGCAGAGGGCGCGGGGCTGGTCGATCGTGTTGCCGATGTAGGCCGCGGCGGCGGCCGGCGGGATGTAACGCTCCGCGATGCGGCGGTAGCGGTCGCGCCAGACGTCGTCCGCGCCGAGGTCGTGGACGATCTCCGCCTCCCCCTCCACGACGAGCTTGCGCGCCGGCGGGACGGTCTCGTCGATCGCGCAGGAGATGCGGGGGTGCGCGCGGATGTGCGTCAGCCAGTCCGACATCGCGCGGGGGGTGAACCAGAGGCGGCCCTCCTCGTGCAGGAACCAGATCGGGGCGACGTGCGGGTCGCCGTCCGCGTCGACGGTGGCGATGCGCATCAGCACCCCGGGGGCGTCGAGGAAGGCGTCGCGTTCGGCGGGGGTCAGGGGCGGCATGGGGTCCTCGTTTCGGCGCGCTCGCGGCGGCGCTAGGCCGGGGGCAGCCCGGCCAGCCAGTCGAGCAGGATGCGGTTCAGTTCGTCGGGGCGTTCCTGCTGCGTCCAGTGGCCGCACTCCTCGATGTGGCCGCGCTGGAGCTGCGGGATGACGCGCTCCATCCCCTCGGAGAGCCTGGGCGTGAGGACCGGGTCCTTGCCGGCCGTGACCATCAGCGCCGGGCAGGTGATGCGCGCCTCCTTGTTCTCCTCGCCCCATTCCCAGTTGCGGCGGTCGTTGCGGTACCAGTTGAGCGGCCCGCGGAAGCCCGTCGCGCGGAACGCCTCCACGAAGACGGCCAGATCCTCGGCGCTGAGCATGACGCTGCGCGACGGCCGCTCCGGGAGGCCCACCAACATGCCGCCGCGCTCGCGGACGGACCCGACCCCGCCCAGCCCGCCGATGTGGTCGGCGGGGTCGCTGCTGCGCAGGAGCAGCGACATCGTGCGCTCGGGGTCGGCCTCCAGTTCGGCCTCGGCGACGCCGGGCTCCTGGAAGTAGAACTGGTAGTCCCACACGCCGGGGCGGCCCTTGACCATCTCCAGCAGCGGGGCCGGCGGCTGGCCGCGGTAGGGCGTGTTGATCCCCGCGACGGCCCGCACCCGCGCCGGGTGGCGCAGCGCCATCGCCCAGACGATCGCGCCGCCCCAGTCGTGGCCCACGAAGACCGCCTGCTCCAGCGCCAGCCCGTCGAGCAGGGCGACCAGGTCGTCGCAGACCAGGCGGTGGGCGTAGTCCTCGACGTTGGGGGGCGCGCTGGTGCGGCCGTAGCCGCGCATGTCGGGCGCGATGGCGCGCAGTCCCGCCGCCGCCAGGGCCGGCAGTTGATGCCGCCACGAGTACCACAGCTCGGGGAAGCCGTGCACGAAGACGACGGCCGGCCCGTCGCCCTGCTCCGCGACGTGCATGGAGATGCCGGTCGCCAGTTCCAACTGCCGGTGCTCGACGGTCACGCTCGCCTCCTTCGGCGACCGCGGCGGCGGCGGCCGCGGTCCGGCCGCGAGGCTAGCGCAGGGGCAGGGGCAACTGCTGTACGGGAGGCGTCACGGGGCGGGGCGGAGCCGGCCGATCCGAGACGCCGGCGGCCTCCTTCAACTCCTGCACGCGGGCGGCGACGCGGTCGCGGTAGCGCCTGGGGGCGTACTTCTCGCCGTAGAGCCGGCGGTAGCCGTCGAGCAAAGCCGGGTACTCCGCGGCCAGGAAGTCGAAGTAGTAGTCGCGCAGTTCGGGGCTCAGGTGCAGCAGGCCCGAGCCGACGAAGCGCGCGCCGTGGTCGGCGGCGGCGCGCACGGTCCGCTCGACCTGGACGCGGTCGGCCGAGAGCCCGGGCAGCAGCGGGGCCATCAGCACGCCGGCGTGGACGCCCGCGTCGACCACGCGGCGCATCGCCGCGAGGCGCTGCATGGGCGGGGCCGTGCCGGGCTCCGTGCGGCGCCAGATCTCCCGATCGACGGTCGGGATGCTGAAGGCGACGCTGAAGCCCGCGCGGGCGTCGACCTCCTGCAGCACGTCGAGGTCGCGCACGATGAGCGGGTTCTTGGTGAGCAGCGAGACGGGGTTGCGGAAGCGCGCGAACTGCTCCAGCGCCGCCCGCGTCAGGCGGTAGCGGCCCTCGGCCGGCTGGTAGGGGTCGGTCGCGGTGCCGACCGCGACCGTTGCGCGCGTCCAGGCGGGGCGGGAGAGCTCGCCGGCGAGGACGGCCGCGAGGTTGGTCTTGACGTAGATGATGCCGGTGAAGTCCTCGCCGACGCCCAACTCGAAGAAGCGGTGCGTGGGTCGGGCGAAGCAGTAGTGGCAGCCGTGCGCGCAGCCGCGGTACGGGTTGAGCGACCAGCCGAAGGGCATCCCCCGCACCCGGTTGAGCGCCGACTTGCACTCGATCTCGCGGTACTCGACCACGCCGTCCGCCCTTCCGGCCGGACTCAAATAGAACATATGTACGAATCCATGTCAAGGGGCCGGCGCTAGCGCAGCGTGCCGGCGGCCTCGCCGGCGGCGACCTCCTCAGCCGACATGCCCAGCCAGTCGGCGAGCACGGCGGCGCTGTCCTCGCCGGTCAGGGACGAGCGGGCGTAGGTCTCGACCGGCGTCGCCGAGAAGCGCAGCGGCAGCCGATCGACGTGCTGCACGCCGATGGTGGGATGCTCCGCGTCGGCGGTGGTGAAGAAGCCGCTCGCGCGCAACTGCGGGTCGCGCCGCGTGAGGTCGACGCCCGACTGCACCACGCCCGCCGGCACGCCGGCCGCCTGGCAGCGCTGCATGACGGCCTCCGCGTCCTGCGTCCGCGTCCAGGCCGCCATCTCGCGGTCGATGGCGTCCATCGCCGCCACGCGGCCCGCCGCACGATCGAGGGCGGGGTCGCGGGCCCAGGCGGGCTCGCCCAGCAGCGCGCGCAAGGATCGCCACTGGCCGTCGCTCATGACGGCGATCGCCACCCAGCGCTCCTCCTCGCCGGGGACGGCGCCGGCCAGCGGCCGGCAGGGGTAGCAGCCGTGCGGGGCGGCGGCGTCGTAGGGCAGGCGGTTGCCGGTCGCCTCGGCCCGGCCGCCGTTCACGACGAGGTCGAGCAGGGTGGGGCCGAGGAAGTTGACGCCCGTCTCGAACTGCGCGACCTCGATGCGCTGGCCGCGGCCGTCGCGGCGGCGCGCCTCCAGGGCGGCCAGCACCGCCAGCGCCGCGTGCAGCCCGGCGGCGTGGTCGTTGTAGGAGAAGCCGATGCCGATGTCGTCGCGGCCGGGCACGCCGGTCAGCGCGGTCAGTCCGGCGAGCGCATGGATGGTGGGCGCGTAGGTGACGTAGCCCGACCAGGGACCGCCGCCGCCCATCCCCGACATGTTGACGACGATCAGGCCGGGGTTGGCCGCGCGCAGCACGGGCTCGGTCAGGCCCCAGCGATCGAGCACGCCCGGCGAGAAGTTGTCGATCAGCACGTCGGCGCGGGCCGCGAGGTCGAGGGCGATCCGCCGCGCCTCGTCCGTCGCCATGTCGAGCGCCAGGGCGCGCTTGTTGCGGTTCCACATGACGAAGTACGGCCGCGCCGGGTCGGACCCCACGCCCTGGGAGCGGCCGGCCGTGGACACCTTGACCACGTCGGCGCCCAGATCGCCGAGGACGCGCGTCCCGAACGGGCCCGCGAGCACGTGCGTGAAGTCGAGCACGCGCACGCCGTCGAGGGGGCGCGGGCCGCTACGCGAGTCCATGCTGCTCCAGGAACGCCAGCATCAGCGCGGCGCATTCGCCGGGATTCTCCAGCTGGAGGAAGTGCGTCGTGTCGGGCACGAAGTCGTAGTTGAGGCGGGTCAGCCCGGCGAGATCGCGGTGCGGCAGGAACGAGAACGGCAGCGTCGGGTCGCAGCCGATCACCTTGACCGGGCAGCGAAAGGCGCCGGGCTCGGGCTCCTGGTTGTAGGCGAACGCGTACTCGAACACCTGCGCCTCGTAGTCGGCCGGGCAGCGCAGTTCGTATCCCGTTTCGTCGGTCGTGGGACGCAGGGTGGCCCGCGCGATGAGATCCGGCACGCCCGGCAGCAGGCGCGCGTACACGGGCGCGCGCGCGATGCGCTCGGCCAACTGCGCGCGCGTCTCGAACCGCTCCCGCCGCGTCCGGGTGGCGCCCGCGAGTTCCCGCCACTGCTTGTCGGCCTGGAGCAGGTCGCCGCCGGGCAGATGGATGGCCGGATCGAACAGCACGAGCGCCGCGAAGCCCTCGCCGGGCGGGTCCTGGAGGATCGCCGTCGTCGCCGAGAGGGAGTGGAACACGCCCACCCTGGGTTTCGCCCCGAAGTGGCGGTCGATGCCCCGGAAGACGCGCCGGTTGTCCTCGACGAAGGTGGCGATGGTATGGCTGCGCATGTCGCTGCGATCGCTCCAGCCGTGGTTGCGGAAGTCGTACAGCACGAGGTCGAAGCGCCCGGCCAGCAGCGACCAGAAGGGGTAGTAGACGTCGGTCGCGAGACCGTTGCCGTGGCTCACGACCAGCCGCGGGCCTGCCGGATTGCCGTGCCGCCGCAGCGCGATGCGGGCGCCGTCCGCGGTGCGAACGTCGGCCGTCGCCAGCGGCTCGGGCAGATCCCAGCGGTGCGCTCCGCGATCCGCGGCGGTCATCGCTCGTCCCAGCCGATCGCCGCGAGCAGCGCCTCGGGCGTCGGGAGCGGGCCGCCGGCGGGGATGGCGGCCGTCTCGTCGGCGGCGCGCCAGGGCGTCCGCTCGAAGCGGTACGGCCCGCCGGGGCCGCGCACGGCCCGACCGTCGATCGTGCGGGGCCGCCACCAGCCGCGCGCCCCGAGCTGCGGGTTGTCGAGCAGCAGCTCGGGCGGCAGCACGCGGCCGTAGGGCGCGTGGCGCGCCTGCGCCTCCTCGAACAGGGCGCCCACCTCCTTCGTAGGCACCCAGGCCCGCATCACCTCCATCAGGCGGGTCACGTACTCCACCCACAGGTCGGGATCCTGCCACTTCGGATCGAGCAGATCCTCGACGAAGCCCTCCTCGACGAGCCAGGCCAGTTGCGCCTCCGGGTCGGGCGTGGGGGTGACCATGATGCCGCCGCCCTGCGCCTGCAACACCTGGTAGACGGTGGTCCAGTGCAGCGCCCCCTGCCGCGGCAGGACCGGCGTCGCCGCCCACTCCACCAGGTCGCAGTACCACGCGTACATCAGCACGTGTTCCAGCGCCGTGGGCAGCGCCTCGTGCACCGCGGCGTCGACGATCTGGCCCTCGCCGGTCTCGCGCGCGTGACGCAGCGCGGCCAGCGCGCCGATCGCCGCGTAGATCCCCGAGATCATGAACGCCAGCTCGCCGAACAGCTTGAGCGGCGGCGTGTCGGCGTCGCCGGTGGTGGCGCAGACGCCGCCCAGCGCCGAGGCGACGAGGTCGGGCGCGAGGTAGTCGCGCCAGGGGCCGTCGCGGCCGAACGAGGTGGAGCGCACGACGACGATCCCCGGCCGCTCGGCGAGCAGCTCCTCCGCCTCGACGCCGGCGCGGCCCAGCGCGCCGTTGTCCAGCACGACGTCGGCCGCGCGGGCCAACTCCCGCAGCCGCGACCGCCCCGCCGGCGATTCCGGGTCGAGCGTGAGCGAGCGGCGGCTGGAGGCGAAGTAGGCGTACCAGAGCGACCGGCCCGGCCCCGGCTCGCCGCCCGCGAAGGGGCCGCGTTCGCGCAGCGGGTCGCCCGAGGGCGGCTCCGGCCGCACGACGTCGGCGCCCAGGTCGGCGATCAGCTTCGCGCCGTAGATCGCGCGCTCGTCGCTGAGGTCCAGCACGCGCAGGCCCGCCAGGGCGCCGGGAGCGTCCGGGTCGGGCTGCCGGCCGGGGGAGGCGGCGGTCATGGCGCCGCAGTCTAGGTCAGGCCGGGCCGGGGCGCGATGCGGTGGGGCAGGGGGAGGGGAGATGGTCGGGGAGAGAGGATTTGAACCTCCGACCTCTTCGTCCCGAACGAAGCGCGCTGCCGGACTGCGCCACTCCCCGACGCCGGCTCAGCGTAGGCGGGCGCGTCGCGCTCGGACAAGCGCGCGGGGCGCAGACGCCGCGCGGCGATGGGCCGTCAGCCCGGCGACAGCGGGCCGGTGGCGAAGTCGGTCGGCTCCCCGGCCGCGGGGCCGGGCGGCTGATAGCCCGGCGGCGGGATGCGCAACTCCTGGCCGATGCGCAGCGCGTTGGGGTTGCTGAGCTCGTTGTAGGCGGCGATGGCCTCGACCGTGACGGCGAAGCGCTGGGCGATCCGGCTCAGCACGTCGCCCGCGACGACGACGTAGATGCGGTCGAGCGGCTGCGCCGGAACCTCCGGCTCTTCGAGCGCGGCGGCCACGGCGGCGGCGGCCTCCTCGGCGGCGGCCGGGGCGACGGCCACGGGCCGGGCCGCCCCAGCGGCCTGGGCGGCGGGCGTCTCCGTCACGGCGGCGGCGGCCGGGGCGGCCTCGGGCGCGGCGTCGCCGGTGTCCTGCAGCACGCTGAAGCTCGTCAGCATGAGCACGGCGAAGATGATGGGGATCGCCACCACCAGCGAGAGCAGGAAGCCCAGCGCCGGCCCCGACCAGACGGTCTCGTCCGGCGGGGCGTCGCCGGCCCCGGGGGCGGGCAGCGTCCGCGCGCCGTCGGCGCTAGCGCCGGCGGCCGGGCTCGCCCTCCAGGATGGGCTCGTCGATGTAGACATCGCCGTTCCGAATCTTGATGTTGTAGCCGCAATGCCCGTTCGTGCAGACCCACGCCTTGTAGTGAATCGCCGCTCCCTGGCTCCCGAAATCGGACAGCGGGACCAAGTGCCCCGTGTCGCAGCGCTGGCACGGCGGGAACGCGAACAGTCCGTCCTCCACCCGTCACCCCCTTCATCCCCGCACGACGCGGAAACACCGCGCGGGGTTCCCCAGCGATCCCGTCGCGCCGGGGCGTGTCTGGACCCGACCGCTCCCATTCTATCGCGGCCCGCCCGCCAGCGCCCCGCCGGGCGCGCCGGAGCAGCCCCGGGCGCATAAGCTGGGGGCATGTCGGACGCGCTCACCGAACGGCAGCGGGAGGTCGCCGGGCTGGTCGCCGAGGGGCTGACCAACCGCCAGGTGGCCGAGCAACTCGGGATCTCGAAGGACGGGGTCAAGTACCACGTCACGGAGATCCTGAGCCGGCTCGGCGTGTCCTCGCGCGCGTCGGTGCGGGAGGCGCTGTGGGGCCCGCCCGAGGGCGCGCCCGCCCAGCCGGCCGCCCAGCCCGGCGAGGTCGATTTCGCCAAGCACCTGCTCGACGCGATGCGCGGCTCGCTGCTGCAGCGGGTGCTGCGCATCGCCGGCGCGACCGGCGTCGTCGAGGCGCTGCGGGAGTCGCCGCCGGCCAGCGCGGCGCGCCTCGCGGCGGCGACGGGCATCGACGTGCGCTACGCCCGCGCCATCCTGCAGTCGCTGGCGGCGCACCGGGTCGTGAGCTACCGGGCGGCGACGCGGCAGTTCCGCCTCGCGCCGCCGCAGCGGGCGCTGCTGACGCCCGAGCGGCCCGACTCGTTCCTCGACCTGATCGACAGCACGACGCCGCGCGACCCGGCCGACGACCGCCTGATCGCGCTCATCCGGGCGGGCGAGGGCGTGCGTCTGGAGGCGGGCATGGCCAACGAGTGGGAGAACCTGATCCACATCCTGCCGCGCCCGGCGCACGGGCTCGCGCCGGCCTTCGGCGCGGCCCCGGACCTGGCCGCGGCGCTGGAGCGCGGGATCAGCGTGGGCGAGGCCGGGTCGGGCCGGGGGCGGCTGCTGATCGAGCTGGCGCGCACCTACCCGCGTAGCCGCTTCACCGGCTACGACCTCAACCCCACGGCCGTGCAGTTGTCAGCCGCGGACGCCCGGCAGGCGGACGTCGGCAACTGCCGCTTCGTCGAGGCCGACGTGACGCGGCTGCCGGAGCGGCACGACCTCATGCTGGCCTTCGGGATGCTGCACGACACGCCGAACCCGGGCGCGATCGTCGAGGCCGTGGCGCGCATCATCGCGCCCGGCGGGCTCTTCGTCGCGACGGAGATCGCCGCCTCCAGCCGGCTCGAACGCAACCTGGGCCGTCCGCTGATGGAGGTCATGTACGACCTCTCGCTGATGCACTGCGTGCCCCACTCGGTGGCCTGCGGCGGCGACGGCCTGGGCGCGCTCTGGGGCCAGGAGGCGACGCGCGACCTGCTCGCCGCGGCGGGGCTGGACGTGGAAGTCGTGCGGTCGCCGAGCGACGCCTTCCACAACTACTTCGTCGCGACGGCGGGCGGACGCCCGGCGCCCAACTAAGGCCGGGCCGGGACCTCCGCCGCCGCGGCCGCGTCCGCCGCCGCCCACTGGGGATGCCGGTGGAGGAAGTACTCGTAGGCGTCGGAGAGGGCGATCCACGAGGCCTCGATGACGTCGGTCGAGGAGCCGACGGTGTTCCAGACGTGCTCCCCGTCGGACGATTCGATGAGCACGCGCACGCCCGCCCCGGTGCCGCTCGCCGCGTCGAGGATGCGCACCTTGTAGTCGCGCAGGCGCACCGTCTCGATCTCCGGGTAGGGCTGGCGCAGCCCGCGCCGGATCGAGGCGTCGAGCGCCGAGACGGGGCCGTTGCCGTCGGCGGCGGTCTGGAAGATCTGCTCGCCGGCGGCGATCTTCGTCATCGCCTCGGCCTGCATGTCGGAGTGCGTGGTGGGATCGCCGTCGTCCTTGTGCCGCCGCCGGTTGACGATCAGGAAGTCCTCCAGCTCGAAGGGGGGGCGGTAGCCGGGGCGCAGACGCAGGGCGAGGAGTTCGAATGAGGCCTCGGCGCCCTCGTACTGGAAGCCGCGGCTCTCCATCTCCTTGACGCGCTCGAGCAGGGCCTGGTTCTCCTCCGCGCTGAGGGGCAAATCGAGGCCGCGCTCGGCGAGCTTGACGGAGATGTTGCGCCGGCCCGAGAGCTCGCTGACCAGGATGCGGCGGTCGTTGCCGACGCTGTCGGGGTCGATGTGCTGGTAGGTGTCGGGGTCCTTGACGATGGCCGCCACGTGGTAGCCGGCCTTGTGGGCGAAGGCGCTCGCGCCCACGTAGGGCGCCTGACCGTCGAGCGGCAGGTTGGCCAGCTCGGCGACGAACAGGCTGGCGTTGGTCAGCTCGGCCAACTGCGCCTCGCTGACGACGGGGCGGCCCATCTTGAGTTGCAGGTTGGCGATGACGCTGGTCAGGTTGGCGTTGCCGCAGCGCTCGCCGTAGCCGTTGACGCAGCCCTGCACCTGGCTGACCCCCGCCTCGACGGCGGCCAGGCTGTTGGCGACGGCGAGGCCGCAGTCGTCGTGGCAGTGGATGCCCAGCCGCGCCTCGGGCAGCGCCTCGCGCACGGCGGCCACGGCGCGCAGGACGTCGGAGGTCATCGCGCCGCCGTTGGTGTCGCAGAGGACGAGGTACTCGGCGCCCGCGCGGTGGGCGGTGCGCAGGGCCTGCAGGGCGTAGTCGGGATCCTCGCGGAAGCCGTCGAAGAAGTGCTCGGCGTCGAAGTGGACCTCGCGGCCGTGCGCGCGCAGGTGGGCGACCGACTCGCGGATCATCGCCAGGTTCTCCTCCTGCGAGGTCTCCAGCGCGACGCGCACCTGGTAAGCGCTGGCCTTGCCGACCAGCGTCACCACCGGCGTCTCCGCGCCGAGCACGGCCTGCATGTTGAAGTCGGCCGCCGTGTCGGCGCCGGGCTTGCGCGTGCCGCCGAAGGCGACGAGGCGGGCGTGCTTGAGCGGCCGCGCGCGCATCGCCTCGAAGAAGGCCTTGTCCTTCTCGTTGCTGCCGGGGAAGCCGCCCTCCACGTAGTGGACGCCGATCGCGTCGAGGCGGTGGGCGATGGCGACCTTGTCGTCGAGCGAGAAGGCGACGCCCTCCATCTGCGAGCCGTCGCGGAGGAGGGTGTCGTAGAGGACGATCGGCGGGGACTGGGACATGTCGCGCTCCAAGCGCCGTGCGCCGGGGCCAGCGGCGCGGGCCGGGGGGATCGGGGTGGGGCGGACGCGGAGGGGCGAGCCCGGGCTGGGGGTCGCGGGGCCGAGCGCCGCTCAGGCGGCAATCGTCACCGCCGCGACGATCGCGGCGGCTGGGGCTCCCGTCGGGGTTGGCGTCGCGGACATCGGGCGTCGCCTCGCTTCCTGGTCCACGCTCACCCTACTGAGCGCCGCGCGTGGCGTCCACGTTCCCCCTCTCCACCTTACTGGTGGAGAGGGGGACAGGGGGTGAGGTTCCTACCGGATATTCCGCAGGCGCGGGTCGAAGGCGTCCCGGACGCCGTCGCCGACGAAGTTGAAGGCGATCACCATCAGGATGATGGCCAGCGCGGGCGCGAGGATGGGCCAGGCGCTGCGTGTCATCATCGTGATGTAGGCCTTCGCGACCATACCGCCCCAGGCGGGGGTGGGCGGCTGCACGCCCGCGCCGATGAAGCTCAGCCCCGCCTCGACGAGGATGATGCCCGCCGCCGACAGCGACGCGAGCACCAGCACCGGCGCCACCACGTTGGGCAGCATGTGCCGCAGCATGATCCGGCGCGGCGGGGCGCCCACCGCATGCGCCGCGTCGATGTAGACCTCCTGCTTGATCGACAGCACGACCCCTCGCGTGAGCCGCGCGTAGCCCGGCGACCAGACGAAGCCGATGATGATCATCGTGTTCTGGATGCTCGGCCCCAGGGCGGCGGTGACGGCCAGGATCAGCACCAGCCCTGGCATCGCCATTATCGCGTCGACGATGCGCATGATGACCAACTCGTCGAGCTTGCCGCCGATGTAGCCGGCCAGCAGCCCCAGCGGCACGCCGATGACGATCGCCACGCCGATCGCGGCCAGCACGATCTGCCAGGCGATGCGGGCGCCGAAGATCGTGCGGCTGAGGACGTCGCGGCCCTGGCCGTCGGTGCCGGCGATGTGATCCCAGGCGGGGGGCTGGTAGATGCCGTCGAGGGTGAGGTTGGTCTTCAGGGGGTCCGCGGGAGCGATGGCCGGCGCGAACGCGGCCACGATGCCGAATCCCAGCAGCAGCAGCGCGCCCAGCACGGCCGGCCGGTTGCGCATGTAGACGCGCAGGATCGCGCGCGTCTCGCGGTACCAGTGCTGTTCCCGAATCCCAGCGAACGAGAGGGCGGGCGGGACGATGCTTTCCGGGGGAGCCGTGCCGCCGGCCATCAGCTTCGCCCCTCACGGATGCGCGGATCCAGCAGCGGATAGGAGAGGTCGACGAGCAGGTTCACCAGCACGACGCAGACGGCGAAGAACATGACCACGTTCTGCACGATGTTGAAGTCCTGGCTGATGACGACGTTCTCGACAAAGAGCCGGCCCATGCCCGGGATGCCAAACAGCTGCTCGGTGATCACGGCGCCGGAGAAGATCAGCCCGGCCTGGAAGCCGAACACCGTCACGATGGGGATCAGCGCGTTGCGCAGCCCGTGCCGCACCACCACGACCCGCGTGCGCAGCCCCTTGGCCCGCGCCGTGCGGATGTAGTCGTCGTTGAGCACGTTGATCATCGCCGAGCGCGTCTGGCGCATCAGCAGCGTCGTGGCCGTCAACGCCACCGCCGTCACCGGCATGGCCATGTGCTTGAAGTTCTGGATGGGATCCTCCCAGATGGGGACGTAGCCCACCACCGGGAGCAGATCGAGGTGCAACCCGATCAGCAGCACGAGCCCGATGCCGGTGATGAACTCCGGGATCGAGTTGCCCACGATCATCAGCGTGCTGCCCGTCACCTCGCGTTTCGAGCCGGGCTTCAGCGCCGCGACCACGCCGATCGGGATCGCCAGGCAGACCACCACCAGCAGGCTGAGGATGCCGAGGTTGAGCGTGGCGGGAATCCGCCGCCCGAACGTGTCACTGATGGGCAGTTGGTTGATCGTGCTCTCGCCCAGGTCGCCCTGCAGCGCGTTGAACATCCACTTCCCGTACCGCTCGTGCAACGGGAGGTCCAGCCCCAGCCGCGCCTTGGTCAGCTCGATCGACTCCGGCGTCGCGTTGATCCCCACGATCCGCGCGGCCGGATCGCCCGGCAGCACGTTCATCAGCAGGAAGGCGAGGACGCTGATGATGAACAGGATGACAATGGAGGAGAGGATCCGCGTGGTGATGTAGCGCGCCATCGAACATCCTCACGGCCGCGGGGGCCTCTGATCCCCTCTCCCTGGGGTGAGGGTGAGGGGGAACTCCGATCCCCTCTCCCTGGGGAGAGGGTTAGGGTGAGGGGGGCCCCCGCTGCAACTCCAACCGGATGGCGTCGACGACGGACTCCAGATCGTCGAACACGTCGTTGTTCCAAAAGCGCAGCACCCGATAGCCGCGGGATTCCAGGAACCTGGTGCGCTCCCGGTCGGAGTCCGCCCGCTGCTGATGCTGGCCGCCGTCCAGTTCGATGACCAGGCGCCGCTGCATGCAGAGGAAGTCGGCGATGTACGGACCGATCGGCGTCTGGCGGCGGAACTTGTCGCCGGCCAGTTGGCGATCGCGCAAGACGCTCCAGAGGCGTTGTTCCGCGTCGGTGGCATCCCGCCGCAGTTGCCTAGCTCGGGAGGTCCGGTGTATCGGTGGCTCCGATCTCCTCTCACCCGTTGCCCCTCACCCTCGCCCTCTCCCCAGGGGAGAGGGGACCGGAGCCCCCTCTCCACCGTTCCGATGGGCGACTAGGGGCTGGCGACAACCATGGTTAGGCGGGCGTGGCCAACTCCGTGACCGGGTCGCCGGCGATGCGGGCGTGGTACATCGCGCGCGGCTCGGTCATGTCCCAGGGCCGGGCCTGATGCAGCAAGCGGCGGTTGTCCCAGAGGACGGCGTCGCCAACGGTCCAGTGGTGATCGTAGACGCGAGGCGGCCGGCAGGCGAAGTCGACGAGCTCCTGGAGCAGTTGCTCCGACTCGTCCTCCGAGAGGCCCGGGATGCCGAAGGCGTGCCTGCCGATGAGCAGCGCGGGCCGTCCCGTCTCCGGGTGCACCTTAACCAGCGGCCGCAGCGGCGGCTCCTCGACGTCGAGGCCGTAGCCGCTGTAGTCGTCCGTCTTCTTTGGCTTGTGCCCGATCTTTCCCTGGCTGTAGTGCAGGGAGTGGCGGGCCGACAGTCCGGCGATGCGCTCGCGCATGCCGTCGTCCAGCGCCTCGTAGGCGGCGCGCATGTCGGCCCAGGCGGTCTCTCCGCCGCGCGAGGGGACCGTGTGCGCCGTTAAGACCGCGCCCTTGGCCTGGACGGGCACGAAGGTGCTGTCCATGTGCCAGCCCATGTTGCCCTTCAGCACCTGGACGATCTCGTCTTCCTTGCTCTCGACGCGGACCGAGCCGTCCTTGCGAACGTTGGTGATTGCGGCGAGGTCAAACTCGAGATCGCCGAAGCGCTTGGCGAACGCGATCTGCTCGTCGTTGCTGAGGTGCTGGCCCGGGAAGATGAGCAGGCCGTACTCCAGCCAGGTGTCGTAGAGGCGCGCGAAGGCCTCGTCGTCGATCGTGGCGAGCTTCAGGCCGGTGATCGTGGCGCCGAAGGTCGCGTCCAGCGGTTCGACGCGGAAGTGGGTGTCGAGAGTCATGCGAGTCTCCTTATCGATTCCGTGCTGCGCATACAGGGGGTGAGGCCGGCGCGGAGCTAGGCGTTGTGCCACAACCCCTTGTAGCCGCGCACCCCTCTCCCGGTCTGGCCGCCGGGGCCGGTCTAGGTGCTGAACCAGAGGTACTTGGCCCCGTCGCCGACGATCCAGCCGTCGACGTCGCGGAACTCGAAGTTCTCCAGGTTTCCTTGCCCGGCCCAGCCCTGGTTGTACTGCGCGATGTGGTAGTCCCAGCCGTTGTCGGTCGAATTCTGGAACAGCGCGTCGTAGTGCGAGATGCGGTCTTCCTGGCTCGGGCCCACGGCGGCGGCGTTGACCAGCTGGTCCGTCTCCGCCAGCGCCTGCAGGACTTCGTCGTTGGGGTGCAGCGCCGGGTCGGCCCGGCCGGTGCGCGGGCCGCCCTCGGGCGAGCCATACATCCAGTTCATGAACCCGGTCATGGTGTTGCGCGGCACCGGGTCCGGATCGAAGGGCGACTCCCAGGTGAACACGGCCATCTGCCAGTCCTCGGTCGCCCACACGCGGTCGAGGATCACCGCTTGCGCGTCCTCCACGAACTGGAAATCGAAGCCGGCCTCGCGCAACTGATTGTGCACCGGCTCGGCCATGCGGCGGTGGAACTCGGTCGCGAAGCTCAGGTACGTGCCGGTGATGCCGTCCCCGTAGCCGGCGGCATCCATCAACTGATGCGCCTCAGCCACGTTCGGCGAGTCGGCGTAGTAGTCCTTGTCCGGCAGCAACGCCCAGCTCTCCTGCGAGACGGGCGCGCGGGACGCCTTGCCCAATCCCTCGGTCGCGATCTGGTTGATCGCCTCCCGGTCGATGCTCAGGTGGACGGCGCGCCGCAGGCGCGGATCACGGAAGAGGTTGATCTCGGGCGGGCGATCCGGGTTCAGGTTGAACCAACTCTGCATCCAAATCTGATTGGTGCCGCTCAACGCTTGGAAGCCGTCGGCGATCAACTGGTCCTGCACCGCCCGTGTCATCCCGCCGGGCGGGCGGGAATAGGAGACCTCGCCGGAGAGGAAGGCGTTCCACCCCGAGTTCGCGTCGGGGAGGATCAGCTGCTCCATGCCGTCCACCCAGACGTTGTCGTTGTCCCAGTAGCCGTCCCAGCGCTCGGCGACCCAGTTCTCGCCGTCGTTGTAGTCGGTTTGGAACATCGGCCCCGCCCCGACCGGATTGGTGATCGCCGTCTCGAAGTGCGCCGGCGAGATCAGCATGCCCGTGCCCGGGGAGGCGAGGAAGTTCACCACCGTCGGCGCGAACGGCTCCGAGTTGACCATCCGCCAGGACAGGTCGTCGATCACCTCGCGCGAGACCGCCTTGGAGATGCCGGCCCGCGCGCGGTCCTGCCCGGCCAGATCCTCGGTGTTGGTCAAGTAGTCCATGTTCGCTTGCAGGGCGTGCGCGTCGCACGCCGCGCCGTCCTGGAAGAGGCAGCCCGGGCGCATGTTGAAGATGTAGGTGAGGTCATCGGGCAACTCCCAACTCTCCGCCAACTCCGGCGCAATGCGCCCCGCCTTGTCGAAGCCCAGCACGGAGTCGTAGAGGTGGGACAGGTAGCCGTAGTGGTCGGCCGCGCTCAGGGAGATGTACGGGTTGAAGCCGCCGTGGATCGACTCCCACCGCGTCAGCGCAACCGTGCCGCCGCGCTGCGGCCCGCCGGCCGCGGCCGGCTCGTCCTCCCCCGCCATGGCCGCGCTCTCGGCGGCCTCGCGGGCGGCGTCGGCGGCCTCTTCCGCCGCCGCGACGGCGGCGGCGGCGGTTTCGGCCGCGGCTTCGGCGGTCTCCTGGGCCGTGGCGGCGGCCTCGCCGGCGGCGGCGGACGCCTCGCCGGCGGCCTCGGCGGCGGCAGCAGCCGCAGCGGCGGCTTCGTCGATGGCGGCCTGGGCGGCCTCCGCGGTGGCCGTCCCGGCCTCGACCGCGGCGGCCGCGTCGCGGGCGGCCTGGGCGGCGGCCTCGGCGGCCTCGGAGGCGGCGGCCGCGACGGCCGCGGCGGCTTCGTCACCGGCGGCGGATGCGGCGGCGGCAGCGTCGGCGGCAGCCGCGGCCGCGGCTTCCGCGGCGGCGGCCGCGTTGGCGGCGTCCTCCGACTCGGCCGCCTCGGCGGCCAGGGCGGCCGCTGCGTCGGCGGCGTCGGCCGCCTGTGAAGCGGCGGCGGAGGCCTCGGAGGCTGCCGCTGCGGCTTCGGCGGCCGCGTCGGCGGCGGCCTCGGTCTCGGCGGCGCGCGCCTCGCCCGCGGCGACGGCCGCCGCCGCGGCCTCCTCCGCGGCAGACGCGGCCCGTTCGGCGGCGGCGGTTCCGGCGTCATCGTCGTCGTCGCCGCAGCCGACCAAGGCCAGGCCGGCCGCCCCAACCCCAGCCTTCGCGCTGGCTCCCAACATCGTGCGACGGCTGATCTGGCGGTGTCGCAGGGTCTCCAAATAGTTGCTCATGGCGTCATCCTTTCCGTGGATGTGTCCGCCCCAATCCCCTATGGATTGGGGTCGTGCTCCGCGAGCGCAAGGATTATGACGTCTAGGGGGGGGGGTCACGTCAAGGTTTCTGGATGTAAAGTTTCCACAGTTGACGTAAGGGTGTGATGGGGAGGACGTTGCCCCCCTCGCTATGAGGGAGGGGAGAGGGGGATTGTTGGGCGAAAAAAAAAATTCTTGCGGGCGGCTCCGCGCCGCGTTCGCGGTCGTAGGGGCGACCCTTGTGGTCGCCCTGCCGGGCGGCGGCGAAAAAAATTCTTGCGGGCGGCCCCGCGCCGCGTTCCCGGTCGTAGGGGCGCCCCTCACCCTAACCCTCTCCCCAGGGAGAGGGGATCGGAGGCCCCGCTCCGTCGTTCAGGTGGAGAGGGGGTCAGGGAGTGAGGTCGGGCAGGCGAAAAAATTCTTGCGGGCGGCCCCGCGCCGCGTTCACGGTCGTAGGGGCGACCCTTGTGGTCGCCCTGCCGGGCGGCGGCGAAAATTTCTTGCGCCGGCCGCGCGCCGTGGTCACGGTCGTAGGGGCGACCCTTGTGGTCGCCCTGCCGGGCGAAGCGAGGGTCAGGGGGTGAGGCCGAGCGCCGCCGCCAGCGCCGCCTCGTCGGCGGGCAGCGCCTCCACGACGCCGGCCGCATCGATCAGCACGTACTCCACGCTGGCCCCCGCCCCGAACAGCGCCGCGCTGTCGCGCTCCCAGACGAGACTCGCGTACGCCGCGGCCGTCGGCAGCGGCGGCGCGGGGGTGCGCACCACGGCCGGCGCGACCCCGGCCGCCGCCGCCGCCTCGACCGCCCGGCGCAGTTCGTCGTCGCACTGCGCGCAGTTGGGCCGCGCGAAGACGAGCAGCACGGCGCGCCCGCGCTGGTCCGACAGGCGCCAGCGCCGTCCCGGATCGGCCGCGTCCACCAGCACGACGTCGGGCGCGACCGACCCCACCCGCGCCTCGACCGGCGGCTCGTCGCCGGCCGCCGCCAGCAGCGCGACGGGCAGCGCCTTCGGACCGGGCAGCAGGCCCGGCCCCACCGGCGCCGCCAGCGTCGCCATCAGCTCCGTCGTCGCCTCCTCGAAGGCGGCGTCGGGCGCCTGGCCGCGGAAGATGGCGCGGATCACGCCGTCGGCGTCGAGGAACATCGTGTGCGGCGGTCCCAGCTGCCCGCCGATGCCGTAGGCGCGCGTCACGCTGCCGTCGAAGTCCATCGGCAGCGCGAAGTTGATCCCGAACTCGGTCGCGAAGTCGCGGGCCGGCGAGCGCGCCTCCTCGATGTTCACCCCCACGACGATCAGCCCGTCCTCGCGGTACCGGTCCTGCAGCCGGATCAGCACCGGGACCTCGCGGCGGCAGGGCGCGCACCACGAGGCCCAGAAGTTGAGCACCACGGGGTGTCCGGCCCAGTCGGACAGGCGGAAGCGCGCGCCGTCGAGGGTTTCGAGCTCGAAGTCGGGCGCGAGACGGCCGACGGCGTCGCCGGGCGGGAGCGCGTCGGCGGGCAGGTCCGGGGGCAGCAGCCAGGCGGGGCGCGGGGCCGGGCCCAGGTCGCCCGTGCGGCTGCCTTCGCCGCCGCGGCCCAGGGTGAGCCAGAGCGGGATCGCGACCGCCGCCAGCACCAGCGCGGCGACGACCAGCGTGCGCGCGCCGTGGTATTCGCGCGGCCGGTTGGGATGCTCGTGCGGGAAGGCCGCGTCGGTCGCGTCCGTCGCGGCGCGGTCCGAGTCGTCGCTGCTCATGCGGACTGCGCTCCCGCACGATTCTACGGCCGGGCGGTCTTGGCGGGTGTCCGCCCCGATGAGCAGCCCCATGCCGTCGCTGCGGCTATCCTCGCCCCGATCGGAAGGATCGCCGATGCCGACGGTCGCGCAGTCGATCCCCGCCGCGACGCTCCTGCAGGCCCTGCTCGACGCGGGCGTGCAGGACGTCGTGGCCGTGCCGGACACGCATCAGCGCACGCTCATCGCCGCGATCGAGGAGCGCCCCGACCTGCGCTTCATCCAGGCCGCCACCGAGGACGAGGCGACGGCCATCTGCGCCGGGCTGATCGTGGGCGGGCGCCGGCCGCTGCTGCAGATCCAGCACGCCGGGCTCTACGCCTGCGTCAACAACCTGCGCGGGCTCGGCATCGACGGGGGCTTCCCCATCGTGCTGCTGGCCGGCCTGCTGGGCCGCGACCCGGCCAAGGCGCCCGGCGACGACTTCGGCTCGATGGTGCGGCTGGCCGGGCCGCTGCTCGACGCGCTGGAGATCCCGCACCACCTCATCGACGGCCCGGCCGACCTGCCCCACCTGGTCGCCGCCTACGGGGAGGCCGAGGCGCGCGGCGGCCCCGTCGCGCTGCTGCTCGGCGCGGAGACCTGCTAGCGATGCCCGGCCCCGCCCCCGAACGCCGCATGAGCCGCGACGCCGCCCTCGACGTGCTGGCCCGCCGCCGCTCCGACCAGGTCGTCGTCTCCGCCATGACCGCGCTGGGGCCCTGGCGGCAGCGCTCCCCCAGCGACCGCAACCTGTTCAACCTCGGCTTCATGGGCGGCGCGTCGACCTACGCGCTGGGCGTCGCCCTGGCGCGGCCCGACGTGCCCGTCTGGGTCATCGACGGCGACGGGTCGCTGCTGATGCAGCTGGGCTCGCTGGCCACGATCGCCCACGCCGCCCCGGCCAACTTCCTGCACGTCGTCATGCACAACGGCATCTACGAGACCAGCGGCGCGCAGCCGATCCCGGGCGAGGGCCGGCTGTCCTTCGCCGGCATGGCGCGCGAAGCCGGCTACGCCCATGCCGCCCGTTTCGACGACGTGGAGGCCTTCGACGCCGAGCTGGACGATCTCCTGGCCCGCGACGGCCCCATCCTCGTCGAGTTGTTCACCGTCCCCGGCGGCTCGTTCTATTCCCCCGCGCCACCGCCCGCCGAACGGCCCACCCCGGCCGTCGCCCGCAACTGGCCCATAGTGCGGGACGCACTCGGGAGGGAATAGCTCGGCGCGCCCCGCGACTCGACTACGATAGGTGCATGGCCACCGTGCCGATCACCGCGCCCGCCCCCTTCGCCGATCCGCCCCGCCGGGCGACCTTCGCCCACGCGGCGGCGTTCGTGGCCGGCTTCTCGGCCGTCTTCGTGGTCATGGGCGCGTCGCTGGGGGTGGTGGGCTTCGCGCTGCAGGAGCAGATGATCTGGTTCCAGCGCGTGGCCGGGGCGGCGCTCGTCGTGCTGGGGATGCACCTCAGCGGCCTGATCACGATCCCCTTCCTGCTGCGCACCTACCAGTTCGGCGGCCCGTCATCCACCGATGGATCCCGCCCGGCGACGGCCGCGCCCCGCGGGCGCCTGCGCCGCTACGGCCATTCCCTGTTCGTCGGCGGGGCCTTCTCGCTGGGCTGGACGCCGTGCGTGGGGCCGGTGCTGGCCGGCATCCTCACCCTCGCCGCCGACGGCGGCTCCGTCGCGCACGGCGCACTGCTGCTGCTCTTCTACGCCGCCGGCCTGGGCATCCCCTTCCTCATCACCGGGGCCGCGCTGGGCTCGTCGGCGGCGCTGCTGCGCAAGCTGGGCCCGTACATGGCGCTCATCTCCATCGCCAGCGGCGTGCTGATCGTCTTCATGGGCATGCTGATCCTGCTCGACAACGTCCGCGTCCTCAACGACAGCTTCACCTTCGTGCCCACCACGGCCGAGGAGGCCGGCGGATCGATCGGCGGCGTGGGCGGCGTCTTCGGCGTCGGCGTGGCCTTCCTGGCCGGCTTCCTCTCCTTCCTGTCGCCCTGCGTGCTGCCGCTGGTGCCGATCTACATCGGGCATCTGGCGGGCGTCGGCGCGCAGGCGGCCATGCAGGCCCCGCCCGGCGACGCCGCCTGATGCCCCCCTCCGACGACGCTGCCGCGCTGAGGCGCCTGCGCGACCTGCTCCTCGAAGGCGCGGCCTCGCCGCTGGCGGTCACGGCCGATGCGGACTACTTCCGCCAACTGCGGGATCGGATCCGCGAAGCCGGGCGACGGTGACCTGAAATCCGGTCGGCTGCCGCGCGCCACGGGGTACGCTGCGACGGTCGGCCGCAGCCGGCGAAAGGACCGTGCGATGTTCGTCGCCATGAATCGATTCCGGGTCGTGCCCGCGCGCGAGCGCGATTGGGAGCGCATCTGGAAGGAGCGCGAGACCTACCTGCAGGAGGCGCCCGGTTTGGTGCAGTTCGCGCTGCTGCGCGGC
Organism: Dehalococcoidia bacterium; assembly: GCA_963664645.2. GTDB lineage: Bacteria > Chloroflexota > Dehalococcoidia > Bin125 > Bin125 > TK10-74A. The sequence goes on along the minus strand of CAXXCV010000001.1, from coordinate 2,584,355 downwards.
GACGAGGAGGGTGACTACGTCAGCCACACCATCTGGCGCGACCGCGCCGCCTTCGAGGCCTGGACCCGGTCGGAGGCTTTCCGCAAGGGCCACGCGCAGGGCTCGCTGGCGGGCGTCCTGGCCGGCCCGCCCGAGTTGGGCCTCTTCCTGGCCGTGATCCGGGAGGAGCCCGGCGGTCTGCGAGAGATCGACGAGAGCGACCCGACGCCCGGGCGTCGCGGCCCCCGCCACTGACGCACCGCTGCTAGCCGAAGCGCGGCGTCTCCGGGTCGGCGAGGGCCGCCTCGCCCTCGCGGGGCAGGACGTCGAGGTGGTTCAGCGCCGCGCCGACGTCGCCCTGCCACTGCTCGGCCGGCAGCGAGTACAGCAACTCCACGCCGTGCCCGTCGGGATCCTCGATGTAGACGCTGTGGCTGGTGCCGTGGTTGACCCGGCTGCCGAACTCGACCCCCGCCGCCTGCAGGCGCCGCAGCTGCGCCAGCCACGACGCCTGATCGCCGTACTCGACCGCCAAGTGGTTGAGCCCCGCTCGCGGCGTCTCCGCCGCCGCCTCGGCCGACCCCTCGGGCAACTGCATCAGCGCCAAGTCGTGGTGGTTGCCGCCGCGGCCGGCGTAGAAGCGCATCCGCCGCTCCCGCGACGGGTCCGACTCCGCCACCTGACGGAAGCCCAGCACGCCGGTCCAGAAGTCGTGCGCGCGATCCAGGTCGCGCACGTTGAGCACGATGTGGTTGAGACCCACCGGGCCGGGCGCGGACGTGTCGGCGCCGGCCTCCGCCGTTTGCGCTCCCGGCACGACGGCTCCCCGCGGCGCGCCGATCGATCCCAGCCACTGCAGTCCGGGGCCCGTGCCGGTCGTCATGAGGCTTCCTCCAGAACCATCCCCGCCGCGGCGGTGTTCGACGTCGCCTCGTCGATCAGGATGAAGCTGCCGGTCACGCGGTTGCGCGCGTAGCTGTCGGGGAACAGCGGCGTGGTGCAGCGCAGGCGCACCCGCCCGATGTCGTTCAGCGCCAGCGCCTCGACGCCGGGCTCCGGCTCCAGCGAGTTCACGTCGAGCCGGTGCGTGATCGAGTCCACGACGGCCCGCGCCGTGCGGGTCGTGTGCTTGATGCCCAGCCGCCGCCCCGCCTCGAGTGGCCCCGCCTCGGACATCCAGCAGATCATCGCGTCGAACTCCCGGCGCGCGGCCGGACGGCTGGCGCTGTGGCAGATCAGGTCGCCGCGCGAGACGTCCAGGGCGTCGGACAGGGTCACGGTGACCGACAGCGGCGGCCGCGCCGACTCGACCTCGGCCCCGCCCACCTGCACGCCGCGGATCGTGCTCTCCAGGCCCGAGGGCAGCACCGTCACCGGGTCGCCCGGCCGCAGGATGCCGCCCGCCACGACGCCGGCGTAGCCGCGGTAGTCGGAGCCCAGCGGCCGGATCACGTACTGCACCGGCAGGCGGCCGTCGTCGAGGTTGTGGTCCCAAGCCACCTCGACCGACTCCAGGTAGTCGAGCAGCGCGGGCCCGTCGTACCAGGGCATCGCCCCGGACCGATCGACCACGTTGTCGCCCACCAGCGCCGAGATGGGGATCGCGCCCAGGTCGATGCGCCGCCCGTGCGTCGCGCGCAGCCTGGCGGTGAAGTCGGCGAATTCGGCCCGGATGCGCTCGAAGACGGCCCGCTCGTAGCCCACGAGGTCCATCTTGTTCACGCACAGCACCAGATGCGGGATGCCCAGCAGCGTCGCCAGCGAGGCGTGGCGCCGGGTCTGCTCCACCAGCCCGCGGCGCGCGTCGACGAGGATCAGCGCCAAGTCGGCCGTCGATGCGCCGGTGACCATGTTGCGCGTGTACTGCACGTGCCCCGGCGTGTCGGCGAGGATGAATTTGCGGCGCGGCGTCTGGAAGTAGCGGTAGGCCACGTCGATCGTGATGCCCTGCTCGCGCTCCGCGCGCAGGCCGTCCGTCAGCAGCGCCAGATCGACGCCGTCGTCGCCTCGCGCCTTGCTCGTCCGCGCGATCGCCTCCCACTGGTCGTCGAAGGTCTGCTTGGCGTCGTACAGCAGCCGCCCGATGAGCGTGCTCTTGCCGTCGTCCACGGAGCCGGCGGTCGAGAAGCGCAGCAGGTCCGACGCGCCGTAGGGGTCGGCGGCGCCGCCGTTGGCCGGGCCGGCCGCCGCCTCGGACGGGCCGCCGCCGATGAGGCTAGAAGTAGCCCTCACGCTTGCGGTCCTCCATGCCCGTCTCCGAGATGCGATCGTCGGCGCGCGTCTCCCCCCGCTCGGTGATCCGGGTCGCCGCGATCTCGCTCACGACCGCCGTCAGCGTCGTCGCGTCCGAGGGCACGGCCGCCGTGCAGGTCATGTCGCCGACGGTGCGGTAGCGCACCCGCGTGCGGAAGGGAACCTCGTGCGGCAGCAGGGTCACGTGCGGCCCCACCGCGTACAGCATCCCGTCGCGGCGGAAGACCTCGCGCTCGTGCGCGAAGTAGAGCGGCGGCAGTTCCAGCCCCTCGGCGTGGATGTACTCCCAGATGTCGAGCTCGGTCCAGTTGGAGAGCGGGAAGACGCGCATGTGCTCGCCGCGGCGGTGGCGCGCGTTGTAGAGCGTCCAGACCTCGGGCCGCTGATTCTTCGGATCCCACTGGCCGAAGTCGTCGCGCAGCGAGTAGATGCGCTCCTTGGCCCGCGCCTTCTCCTCGTCGCGGCGGGCGCCGCCGAACACCGCGTCGAAGCCGTGCTCCTGGATCGCGTCGAGCAGGGTCACGGTCTGCAGCCGGTTGCGCGACGCCCGCGGCCCGCTCTCCTCGGCGACGCGCCCGGCGTCGATGCTCTCCTGCACCGACGCGACGACGAGTTCCACGCCCAACTCCGCCACCCGGCGGTCGCGGAAGTCCAGCACCTCGGGGAAGTTGTGCCCCGTGTCGACGTGCATCGCCGGGAAGGGGATGCGTCCCGGCGCGAAGGCCTTGGCCGCGACGGCCAGCATCACGATCGAGTCCTTGCCGCCGGAGAACAGCAGCGCCGGCCGCTCGAACTCGGCCGCGACCTCGCGCATGATGTGGATCGCCTCGGCCTCCAACTCGCGCAGGTGGGGGATGCGCCGGGCGGCGGGGGCCGGGGTTGTGGCGACCATGCGGCGGCGCTTCCTTCAAGTTCGGGACCGGGAGCCAGGGGCTCCTCCGCGGCGGCGTCGTGCCGCGCGCAGCAAAACCATACTAAGCGAACCACAATTGTCAAGATTGATCGGCGCGGCGTGTAAAGTCGCACGCCCCGATAGACTCGCCCCATGCCGCAGGACGAATTCGACCTCGCCGCGCTGGAGGAGGGCCAGGTGTCGGGGCCGGCCCCACCCCCGCCCGCGCCGCCCTCCGTGTCCGCGCCGCCGGCGGCGCCGCCCGCCGCCGCCCCCCCACCGACCGCCGCCGCCCCCGCCGCTCCGCCGGAACCCGCACCCGACCGCGCGTCCGCCCCCGACGCCGCCCCCCGCTCCCCCTTCCACTTCGACGGCCCGCCCCCGGCCCACGACCCCCACGGCCTGCGCTTCGACGAGGTCGCCGACCGCGTCGCGCGCGGCCTCGTCAACCGCGACGACCGCAAGCAGCGCCGCGACCGCGACATCATCCGCGAGAACGCGCTCACCTACTTCAACCTCGTCCTCTTCTCCCTGATCCTCGTCCTCTTCATCCTCGCCATCGTCGACCGGGACGCGGGGCACGCGCAGGACGCCTTCTTCGTCGGCATCATCGTCGCCGCGAACATCGCCGTCGGCACCTGGCAGGAGATCCGCGCCACGCGCACGCTGCGCGCCCTGCAGGCGCTCGCCGCCCCCCGCGCGACGGTCGTGCGCGACGGCGCGGAGTCGCAGATCCTCGCCACCGACGTCGTCGAGGGCGACCTCGTCCTGATCGGGCCGGGCGACCAGGTCGTGGCCGACGGGCGCGTCGTCGCCGACGCGGCCGAGATCGATGAGTCGCTGCTCACCGGCGAGTCGCAGTCGGTGCGCCGGGTCCCCGGCGAGCCCGTGCTGTCGGGCAGCTTCTGCACGGCCGGCCGCCTGGGCTACGTCGCCGAGCGGGTGGGCCGCGAGGCCTACGCGCAGCGGCTGACCGCCGACGCCCGCGAACTCGTCCGCCGGGCGACGCCGCTGCAGATCCGCTTCAAGCGCATCGTGCGCATCCTGCTCATCGCGACGGCGGCGCTGGGCGGGCTGCTGCTCGTCTCGGCCGCCGTCACCGGCGACGACCTCGCCGACGCGATCAAGAACACGACCGCCACCATCTCCTCCGTCGTGCCCGAGGGGCTGCTGCTGGGCATGACCGTCGCCTTCGCCGTGGGGGCCGTGCGGCTCTCCCGCCGCGGCGCGATCGTGCAGGACATCAACGCCGTCGAGGCGATGAACTACCTCGACGTCGTCTGCCTCGACAAGACGGGCACCATCACCGCCAACGAACTCAGCCTGCGCGAGACGCACTGGGTCGCCGACGATGACTTGGCCGTCGCGGCCGACCGCGGCTGGCTGGCCGCCTTCGCCGCCGCCGGCGCCGACGAGAGCGGCACCAGCGCCGCCCTCGCGGCGGGGCTCGCGGCGGAGGCCAACGACGCCCGGCCCGTCGCGCGCGTGCCCTTCAACTCCGAGCGGCGCTGGAGCGCGCTGACCCTGGAGTCGCGCGGCGTCCGGCGGCACTTCGTGCTCGGCGCGCCCGAGACGGTGCTGCCCTCCGCCGCAGACGACGGCCGCCTGCAGCGCCGCTACGCCGAGGCGGCCAGGGACGGCCTGCGGGGGCTGATCTTCGCGGAGGCGCCCGCCCTGCCCGACCCGGAGGCCGGCCTGCGCGACGTCCGCGCCCTGGCGCTCGTCACCGTCGCCGACGTGCTGCGCGACGAGGTTGCGGACGCCTTCGCCAAGATGGACGAGATCGGCATCGAGCCGAAGATCATCAGCGGCGACAACCCCGAGACCGTCGTCGCGCTGGTGCGCCAGCTCGGCATCGACCTGCCGGGCGGCCACATCTCCGGCGCGGAACTCGCCGCCCTCGACGAGGCCGGCTTCCACGAGGCGGTCGAGCAGCACAGCGTGTTCGGCCGCATCGCGCCCGAGCAGAAGGCGCGCATCGTCACGGCCCTGCGCGACAACAAGCACTTCGTGGCGATGGTCGGCGACGGCGCCAACGACGTGCGCGCGCTGCGCGCCGCCGACGTCGCCGTGGCGATGGAGTCGGGCACGCAGACGGCGCGCGCCGTGGCCGGCATCGTGCTGCTCAAGGACTCCTTCGCGGCCTTCGTGCAGGGGACGGCCGAGGCGCAGTCGGTGCTGGGCAACAGCGCGCAGCTCAGCAAGCTCTTCATCACCAAGAGCTTCTACGCCTTCCTGATCATCATCGCCTCCGACATGCTCGGCCTCGACTTCCCCTTCCTGCCCCGCCACGGCTCGCTGACGGCGCTGTTCACGCTCGGCCTGCCCGCGATCTTCATCGCGCTGACCACGCCGCCGCCCCGCGCCGGGGCCGACTGGACGAACACCGTCCTGCGCTTCGCGCTGCCCGCCGCCTTCGCGCTCGCCGCCGCCAGCGTGGCCGTGCACCTGCTCACCGAGGGCTTCCTCAACCGCCCCATCGAGGATTCGCGCACCCTGGTCGCGCTGACGATCGGCATCGTCGGCATCTACTTCATGGTGCTGGTCATCGGCTTCGACGGGATCGGGCGCGGCGCGCGCGGCCGGGAACTCATCCGCCCCGCCATGACGTCGTTCTTCGGGGCCGTGCTGCTCGGCCTCTTCGTCCTCACGATCTACACCGGCCCCATCCGCGACTTCTTCGACTTCGTCAGCGTCGGCGCCGACGAGTGGGGCATCGTCATCCCGGCCGTGATCATGGGCATCGTCGGCCAGTACGTCCTGAGCCGGAACTGGCGGCAGATCCTGGGCTGGATCGTCAAGCAGCCGGAGGCCGAGGAGTTGGAGCGCGGCCGCGCCGTCTGACGGGCGGCGCCGGTTGCGTCAGGGGTGGGGACGTTAGGCTGGCCGGGCGCGGGAACCCTCGCGCGGCGGCGGTCGTTACCGGAGACGACATGCCCGACCGCAGACGCATCGTCGCGCTGCTGCTGCCCGTCCTGCTCGTCGTCGGTCTCGTGGCCGTGCCCGCCCGTCCCGCGGCCGCGGCGACGACCCTCTCCTGCGTCGAGTACCTCCTCGGCGCGGTGATCTGTTCGTCCCCGGACGCCCCCGCCGCCCTCACCTACACCACCTACGACCCGACCGGCCAAGCGACGACCCCAGGCAGCTACGCGTTCCTCGATGAGGCGGGCGCCGTCGTCACGACCTACGAGGGGCTGCGCGACGGCAGCGCCACCGGCCTCGTGATCCACAAGAGCGACAGCGCCGGCACGTCGCAGGCGGCCGTCTATGACCTCGTGCAGGCGGGCGACCTGTTCGAGTGGCGCAAGGCGGACGACTGCTGGGTGCGCTACGCGGTGACGGAAGTGAAGGCGGACCCGGCCGGCACGGCGCCCCGCAAGCACCTCGCGATCGAGTGGATGACCTATGCGTTCACGGGCTGTACTGGGGCGATTGCCGCCAACACCGCCGCCAGCTTCGCCTGGGGCCCCCTGCCCGACCTGGGCGGCACGAGCTTGACCGCGCCCGTGCGCCATGGCCCGTTCCAGTTGGTCCCCGCAGATTGGAGTGGCTCGGTGGAGGTACCCGAAACGTACCCATCCCCGGGCTACTCCGCCACGAGCCCCGTCCTTACCACGGACCTGGCGGAGGCGCGGAAGCTTCCCTATTGGCGCGACCCGGCGCTACCGCCTGGCTCAAGGCTAGCGCGGGCAACTAGCGGCTACGTCACCGATCCGATCTACGGCTACTCCGCAACATATCGGGGTGCGGAGAGCGACGTCACTATCTGGGCCTACCATGCCGCCTACAGGGGTGCTCCAGAAGAGACATCCTGGCTGGATGGACGGGGGGTGTATGAGACCCGAATAATCGCCGGCCGGCCAGCGGCAGTAATGTATAGCCCGGCAGACACGAACTACGACCCACTGTTCCCGGTAACTGTATGGGTCTACGACCCCGCGACCGAGGCTCTGTACTGGGTTCTGGGTGAAAACAAGAGGCTTCTTGGGAGCAACGTCGACGCCGTGATCGCCATCGCCCGCAGCCTCTTCGAACCCCCCAACGCGCCATGAGGCCCGCCCCGACCCCGCGCTAGCCCGCGTACAGCGCCGCGACCTCCGGGTCCTTGCGGGCGATCAACTCGGCCGTCTCCAGCAGCACGCGGGCCTGCTTGTAGGTCGCGTCGTCCTGCATCTTGCCGTCCACGACGGCGACGCCGGAGCCCCCGTCGATCGCCGCCACCACCCGCCGCGCGAAATCGACCGCCTCCGGGTCGGGCCGGAAGACGCGCCGCGCGATCGCGATCTGGCGCGGGTGCAGCGTCCACGCGCCGACGCAGCCCAGGATGAAGGCGTCGCGGAACTGGTCCTCGCAGGCGGCGTCGTCGGAGAAGTCGCCGAAGGGGCCGTAGAAGGGGAAGATGCCGCTGCCCGCGCAGGCGTCGACCATGCGCGCCAGCGTGTAGTGCCAGGGGTCCTGCAGGTGGGCCGCACGGGGGGCGCCGGGGTGGGCCGGGTCGGGGTCGTCGCGCACGACGTAGCCGGGGTGCGGCCCGCCGACGCGGGTCGTCTTCATGCGCCGCGACGCCGCCAGGTCCGACGGCCCCAGGCTCATGCCCTGCATGCGCGGGCTCGCCGTCGCGATCGCCTCCACGTTGGCCACCCCGGACGCCGTCTCGAGGATCGCGTGCAGCAGGATGGGACGGGAGAGCTCCCGCCGCGCCTCCAGTTGCGCCAGCAGTTGGTCGGCGTACTGCACGTCCCAGGGGCCGTTGACCTTGGGCAGCATGATCACGTCGAGGCGGTCGCCGATCGCGTCGACGAGGTCCAGCATGTCGTCGAGGAACCAGGGGCTGTCGAGGCTGTTGACCCGCGTCCAGAGCTGCGTGTCGCCGAAGTCGTTGGCCCGCGCGACCGCGATCAGGCCCTCGCGCGCCGCCTCCTTGCGGTCGGCCGGGATCGCGTCCTCCAGGTTGCCCAGCAGGATGTCGACCTGCTCCAGCATTCGCGGGACGCGGGCGCGCATCTTCTCGCTGCCGGGGTCGAAGAAGTGCACCATGCGCGAGGCGCGGGTGGGGATCTCGGCGGGCGGCGCGGGCGCGCCCACGGCCAGGGGTCGCAGGAATTCGCGGGGACTGCGCATGAGGGCTCCTTCGGGCGCGGGCTCGGTGCGGTTCGCTCGCGCCCGACGATACCCCAGCCGCCGCTAGCCCGCTCCCAGCAGGTCGTCGAGCGGCGTGTACTCGCGGCCCAGCGACGCCGCCACGTCGGGGTGCGTGAGCCAGCCCCGGTAGGTGTTGACGGCCCGCCGCAGCGGCCGGTCGCGGCGCACGGCGGCCTCGAAGCCCTGCCCCGCCACCTCGAGGATGTAGGGCAGGGTGAGGCCCGTCAGCGCCCGCGACGAGGTGCGCGGCACCGAGCCGGGCATGTTGGGCACGGCGTAGTGCACCACCCCCTCCTCGACGTAGACCGGGTTGCGATGGTCGGTCGGGCGGGTGGTCTCGACACAGCCGCCCTGATCGACCGCTACGTCGACGATCACCGCGCCGTCGTGCATCGAGCGCACCATCTCCCGCGTGACGACGACCGGCGCGCGGCGGGCCGGCGCCAGCACCGCGCCGACCAGCACGTCGGCCTGCGCGACCGCGTGCGCGACCGTCTGCCGGCTGGCCAGCGCCGTCTCGATGCGGCCCATGTACAACTCCTCCAGGCCGCGCAGCTGGCCCTCGTTGATCGAGAGCACCGTCACGCGGGCCCCCGCCCCGACGGCCGCGCGGCAGGCGTTCTTGCCCACCGTGCCCGAGCCCACGATCACGACGTGCGCCGGCGGCACGCCCGGCAGCCCGCCCAGCAGTTGGCCGCTGCCCGGACCGGGCTTCTTGAGGAACTGCGCCGCCATCTCGACCGCCATCCGCCCCGCCACCTCCGACATCGGGGCCAGCAGGGGCAGGAAGCCGTCGTCCCGCTCCACCGTCTCGTAGCCGATGGCCGTGCAGCCCGACGCCAGCAGCGCGTCGGTGACGTCCTCCTCGGCCGCCAGGTGCAGGTAGGTGAAGAGCATCTGGCCCTCGCGCAGCAGCGCGTACTCCGAGGGCTGCGGCTCCTTGACCTCGCAGAGCAGCTCGGCGCGCTCGTAGACGGCGGCCGGGCCGGGCGCGACCTCCGCCCCGGCGGCGCGGTACTCGGCGTCGGAGAAGTTCGACCCGGCGCCCGCGCCCGCCTCCACCAGCACCGTGTGTCCGGCGCCCACGATGTCGGCCACGCCCTGCGGCGTCAGCGCGACGCGGTACTCCTCGGTCTTCGTCTCGGTCACCGTGCCGACGATCATCGTCGCTTCCTCCCCTTCACCATCGAGCGTATGCCCCGCGGCCGGGGACGGTGCTACCCGCTTCACGTCAGGGCTGCGCCACGGGGCTGGCGTGGTGGTGCAGCAGCTTCCAGCCGTCCTCCTGCAGGAGAAACGTGTTGCTGACCGCGATCGGATGCCCGCCGACCACCTCCCGCCCCACGACGATCGCCACTTGGCCGATGATCCGCGCCGTCTCCGCCGCCCCCACGATCTTGGCCTGCTCGGCGTTGCCCAGGATCGACCGCCAACTCGCCAGCACCGCCTCGCGGCCGCGCAGGATGTTCCAGCCGGGATGCACGCAGGTGACCTCGGCGGCGGTCGCCCAGAGCGCCGCCATCGCGTCGGCGTCGCGGGCGTTGAAGGCCGCGTAGAAGGCCGCATTGGCGGCGAGCACCGCCGCCTCGTCGTCCCGTGGCGTGGGGTTCTGCGGCATGGCTCTCCCCCGTTCGATGCGGCATCCCGGCGGCGTCCGTCAGGGTATCGTCTGAGTGCCGTCGCGAGGCGATGATGCGTGCACGGGCGAGGGCAGGGTGATGGCGTCACGGCGACGAATCGGGCGGGTGCTCCTGTTGGCGCTGGCCGCGTTCGCGCTGCCGGCGCTGGCCTGCGGATCGGAGGCCGACGACGCGGACGCGCAGGCGGACGCCCCGGAGGCCGCCGTCGCACGGGAGCCCGCCCCGGAGGATGCGAACGCGCAGGCCGCCGCGCCGGCCGATCCGCCGCCGGCCGCCGAGGAAGCGGCTCAGGCCGGTGAGCAGCCCGAGGAACCGGCCGCCGTCCTGCCCGCCGTCGAAACGTTCCTGCCGCTCGACGCCGACGTCACGCCTTTCGGCGAGCCGATCCTGCGCGACCTGGGCGCGCCGTCGCGCTTCGGCCACGGCTGGCGGACGAACTTCGACATCAGCCTCGTCGACTACGGCGAGATCCTCTCCGGCGGCGTGCCCCGCGACGGCATCCCCGCCATCCGCGAGCCCCGCTTCATCTCCATCGCCGAGGCCGACGATCTCTACGTCGACGGCAGCCCCGTGCTCCAGTTCACCCTCAACGGCGACGCCCGCGCCTATCCGCTCGACATCCTCATCTGGCACGAGATCGTCGAGGACGTGGTTGGCGGCGTGCCGGTCGCCGTGACCTACTGCCCGCTCTGCAACACGGCCATCACTTTTGATCGCCGGATCGATGGGACGGTCTACGACTTCGGGGTCAGCGGCCTGCTGCGCAACAGCGACCTGATCATGTTCGACCGCCAGACCGAGTCGCTCTGGCAGCAGATCGGGGGCGTCGCCATCGTGGGCGACATGGTGGGCGCCCGCCTGACCGTGCTGCCCTCCACGATCGTCGCCTGGGGCGACTTCAAGGCGCAGTACCCGGAGGGCATCGTGCTTTCGCGCGAGACGGGCTACGCGCGAAGCTACGGCCGCAACCCCTACGTCGGCTACGACGACCCCGACAACGTCCCCTTCCTCTTCCGTGGCGAGATCGACGCCCGGCTCGGCGCGATGGAGCGCGTCGTCACGCTCGACCTCCCGGACGACGCGGTGGCCTACCCCTTCGGCCTGCTCGCCGAGCGGGGCGCCGTCGCGGACGTGCGCGGCGGCCGGCCGATCGTCGTCTTCTGGACGCCGGGGGCGCGCTCCGCCCTCGACCGGGCCGGCATCGCGGAGTCGCGCGAGGTCGGCGCCACGGGCGTCTTCGAGCGCACCGTCGACGGCCGCCCGCTCGACTTCCGCCCCAATCCCGGCGACCCGGCCACTTTCCTCGACGAGCAGACGGAGTCGGTCTGGAACATCTTCGGCGCGGCCCTCTCGGGGCCGCTGGCGGGCGCGCAGTTGACCCCCGTCGTGCACGCCGACCACTTCTGGTTCGCCTGGGCGGCCTTCCGGCCCGACACCGTCGTCTTCGAGGGATAGCCGCGGCGCCTCAGCCCTGCGAGAGGAAGACCTGCGGCCGGCCGTTGTCGGGGTGCGGCAGGACGCGCGCCTCGATGTCGTAGCAGCGGCGCAGGTTGTCGGGCGTCAGCGCCGCCCAGGGATCGCCCTCCGCGATGATCCGCCCCCCAGCCAGCATCAGCAGGCGGTCGCACCAGCGCGCCGCCAGGTTGACGTCGTGGATCACGACCAGCGCGCCCAGGCCGCGCGACCGCGTCAGGCCCGCCAGCGCCTGGAAGAACAGCGACTGCTGCGCCAGGTCGAGGTTGTGCGTCGGCTCGTCGAGCAGGAGCACGGCCGGCTCCTGGGCCAGCGCCATCGCCAGCGCCACGCGCTGCTGCTCGCCGCCCGACAGTTGCCGGTAGGGCCGCGACGCGAACCGCTCGATCCCGACCGCCCGCATCGCCGCCCGCGCCGCATCGAGGTCGGCCCGCGTGTGGCCGCGCAGCCAGCCCATGTGCGGGCCCCGTCCCAGCAGCACCAACTCCTCGGCGGTGAAGTCGAAGGCGACCTGCAGCTCCTGCGGCACGAGCGCCAGCCGCCGCGCCAACTCGCGCCGGCCCCAGGCGGCGCGGTCGCGCCCCCCCACCCGCACGACGCCCGCCCGCGGTCGCCGCGTGCCGGTGATCAGGCGCAGCGCCGTCGTCTTGCCGCAGCCGTTGCGTCCCAGCAGCCCCACCATCTCCCCCGCCCCGACCTCCAGGCTCACGCCCTCCAGCAGCGGCGCGCCGCCGTAGCGGAAATGGACGTCGCGCAGCGCCAGGGCCGGCGCGGTTGAGTCCGCGCGCGCGTCCATGCCGCTCAACGGTGGGGCGCTAGAAGACATACTGCCCCCGCGCCCGCCGCAGCAGCAGCAGGAAGAACGGCCCGCCGACGATGCCCGTGATCACGCCCAGCGGCACCTCCGTGGGTGAGAGCAGCGTGCGCGCGGCCAGGTCGGCCAGGACGACGAACAGCGCCCCGTACAGCGCCGACGCCCACAGCAGGCGGCCGTGGTCGGGGCCGATCAGCAGTCGCAGGACGTGCGGCGTCACCAGCCCCACGAAGGCCACCAGCCCCGCCGCCGCGACGGCCGCCGCCGTCATCAGCGACGAGGCCGCGATGAGGGCCAGCTTGGTGCCCTCCACCCGCACGCCCAGCGCGTGCGCGTGCTCCTCGCCCAGGGCCAGCGCGTTGAGCGGCTGCGCCAGCGCCCGCGCCACCAGCAGCCCCGCCGCGACGAACGGCCCCAGCAGCAGGAACTGCTCCCAGCCCACCGTGCCGACGCCGCCCAGCAGCCAGGAGAAGATCGCGCCCAGGCGGAACTGCGAGTCGCTCTGCGTCAGCATCAGGAACGACATCGAGGCGGTCAGGAAGGCGCCCACGGCGACCCCCGCCAGCAGCAGCGTCGTCACCGCGACGCGGCCGTCGGAGCGGGCCAGGAAGTAGACCAGCAGCACCGTCGCCAGGCTGCCGGCGAAGGCCAGCGCCGGCACCCAGGAGAAGCCGTAGATGATGAAGCCCGCCTGCGGCGCGATGAGGAAGCCGATCACCGCCGCGAACGCCGCCCCGCTGCTGGCCCCGATGATGAACGGGTCGACCAGGGGGTTGCGGAACACGCCCTGGAAGATCGCGCCGGCCGCGCTCAGCGCCGCCCCCACCAGCGCCGCCGAGATCACCCGCGGCAGGCGGATCTCGCGCAGGATCGTCGCCTCCGCGTCGGTCCAGCGCTGCTCCAATTCGACGAGGGGCAGCGAGTCGATCAGGATGCGCAGCGTGTCGCCCAGCCCGATCGACGCCGAGCCGGCCGCCGTCGCGACGGCCACCGCGCACAGCAGCAGCAGCGCGCCCAGCCCGTAGACCAGCGCCGCGCCGGGCAGCCCCCGCCGCCGGGCGGGACTCCGCACGACGAGGCGCGGTACTTGGCGGGGCAGCGGCAGGCGCTGGGTCGTCACCGGGCGGCGCCCCGCGTCATGCGGCGGCCGCCATCCGGGCCTCGGCCAGCGCCGCCGCGACCCGCTCGACCGCCTCGACCAGCCCGACCCCCACGTTGAACAGCGTGCCGGGCAGCGGCACGACCATGCCCTCGCGCACGGCCGTGATCTCGCCCCAGCCGGTGCGCTCGCCGACCTCCGCCGCGGAGATGGGGTTGAACGTCATCTCGTCGGCGTACTCCTTCGAGTTGAGCAGCAGGATCACCTCCGGGTCGGCGGCGATGATGCTCTCCCAGCCGACCTGCGGGAACGGCCCCTCGGCGTCGGCGAAGATGTTGGCGCCCCCCGCCAGTTCGATGATCTCCTGGTGCAGCGAGCCGGGTCCGACGCTGAACGGCTGCGCCGGGGTCGATTGGTCGACCTCCAGGTAGACCCGCAGCGGCTCGGCCGAGCCGAGGGCCGCGGCGACCGCCTCGCTCACGGCCGCCAGCCGCTCGCCGAGGTCCGCGGCCAGCGCCGTCCCGGCCTCCTCCTCGCCCAGTAGCCGGCCGATGGTGCGCAGTTGCTCCAGCAGCGTCGCCACGCGGTCCGGGTACGCCATCGAATAGACCGGGAAGCCCAGCGCGCGCGACTGCTGCGCCAACTCCTCGGTGCCGCCCACCGCGATCAGGACCAGATCGGGCTCCAACTCCGCGATCGCCTCGATATTGAAGGTGAAGTTGGAGCCGCCCACGCTGACCGCGCCGGGCGCTTTCGCCAGGGAGAAGTCGTCCACGCCCACCAGCCGATCGGCCAGGCCCAGGTCGGCCACCAGATCGACCACCGAGGGCAGCACCGCGACCACCCGCTCCGGCCGCGCCTCCAGCCTGACCTCGACGCCCGTGTCGTCGGTCACGGTCAGCGGGAACACGTCGAGGGCGGGCGCAAGGCTCCGCTCCACGTCGGCCGCCGTCACCGGCCCCGGCGGTGGCGGCGGCTCCTCCTCGCCGCCGCATGCGGCCAGCGCCGGCAGCATCAGCGCCAGCAGCGCGACCAGCGCCACCGCTTTCCAGATCCGGCCCCACTCCGCAGGCTTCTTCGTGTATCCGCGCACGCCGTGCCCCTTTCCAGCCCCGGGAGGGTCCGGACGTTGGGCGGTTCGCGGCGCCGTCGGGCCGAAAAAAAGCGACCCGGCCGGCGCGGCGGGGTCGCACAGCGCCAAGCCTTTCCTCGAAGGCTTCTGCAGCGTTCGGGACGACGCGGGTATTCGGGCTCCCCCGCCGGCCGCGTCGCGGCGGCGGGGCTACCGTTGCGGGACAGCGCCGGACTTCGACCGGCTTCCCCCGCAGCGTCCCTGTGTTTGCGCGGTCAGTCTGTCAGCCGCCGCCGCCGCCGGTCAAGCGCTCGCGCCGGCCCGCCAGACCGACACCCGCTCCACGCGCAGGCGGATCACCGGCCGGTCCTCCAGCGCCATCGCGGCGTACTGCCGATAGCGCGCCCGCAGCGCCGCGACCGCCGCCGCCTGCTCGGGCCCTGGCGCCAGCACGGCCGCGGGCCCCCGCAGCATCGCCCAGCGCAGCCGCGACCAGTCCTCGTCGTAGACGTCGACCAGCAGGGCCGCGCGCGGGTTCTCGGCGATGTTGCGCAGCCGTCGCAGCCGCAGCGTCGTCTTCGGCTTCTCGTCGATGACGACGTAGGCGTCGTCGCCCACCAGCGCGAACACGACCGGCACGACGTGCGGCGCGCCGTCGGCGCCCGCCGTCGCCAGCCGGCCCACGCGCTGCCCCTCGATGAACCGCCGCGTCTCCGCGTCGATCGGGGATCCGCTCATGACGTTCGCCTCACGCGGCCCTCTCATGCACCCAGTATCGCGGCTATCATCGGACTGCGCCGCCCGCGCGCGCACCGCCGAACACGATAGGGAGTCGCCATGGCCCGCCCGGAAAAACTCGATGACGCCACCGTCGCCCAACGCGCCGCGGAGTTGGCCGGCTGGTCGGTGGCCGACGGCAAGATCCGCCGCGCCTTCCAGTTCGACGACTTCGTGGGCGCCTTCGCCTTCATGACCGCCGCCGCCCTGCAGGCCGAGAAGCTCGACCACCACCCGGAGTGGTTCAACGTCTACAACCGCGTCGTGGTCGACCTCTCCACGCACGACGCCGGCGGCGTCACGGAGCTCGACTTCCAGCTCGCCGCGGCGATGAACGCCATCGCCGGGGAGTAGGCGCCGCCGAGCGGGGAGTCCCGGAGATCCTGGACCGATCATGGCCGTCGACGAACGCTTGGATAACTACGTACGGCGGGTGCAGCCGTTCATCGAATCGGGAGATTTCGACGCGGAGCACGTGGATTGGAAGCGGGCGGTAGTCGAGGACATGAGGGCGGCGCGCGAGGCGGCGCTCTCCGGTGACAGTGAATGGGCATCATTGGCGGTGAAGCCGGTGTGGAAGAGCGGACTCATCGGAGGCGGCTGGTCCGCTGCCCGGGTGATCAGGCGATGGTTCAACAACGCACCCAAGGAAGCACTGCCGGCCCTGCAAGCTCTCTGGGCAGAGGACGACACCCCACCTGGGGAGCGAATCGCGAAGTTTGTCAGCCAAGTGCCCGAGGATCGGGACTTCCGCGGTACCGGAACGCGGCTTCTGCCGGTCTCCGTCTTTCTGATGGCGCTCGGCGCCGACTATCCGCCTTTCAAGATCACAGAGTTCTACAGCGCCTACGAGCGGACCGGGTACGGCTCGCCTCCGCGTGGTGCGGATGAGGCGACGGAATACGAGCACGCCCTGGGCTTCCTCGACCAACTCATCGAACGCGCGAGGGAGTTGGATCTCAAGTTGCCGCACGATCGTCTGCAAGCGCACTCAGTCTTGTGGATGAACGAGCATCCAGATGAGGATGAGACCGAGGAAGCGCCCGACACCGCGCCGGAAGCGCCGGAGCCGGATGGCGACGGGCCCCCGACCTCACTGGAAGCGCTCACGGAGGAGTTGTTCTTTGAGGACGTTGAGCACCTCCGCCGCATCGAACGGCTGCTGGACGAGAAACGCCAGGTCATCTTCCAGGGGCCGCCGGGGACCGGGAAGACGTACGTCGCGCGGGCGCTGGCGGCGTGCCTGGCGGGCTCGCGGGATCGGGTGCGGCTGGTGCAGTTCCACCCCTCGTACGCCTATGAGGACTTCGTGCAGGGCTACCGCCCGGCGATCGTCGAGGGCCAGGCGAGCTTCAAGCTCCGGGATGGGCCACTGTTGGAGATGGCGGAGCGGGCCAGCGGGGTGCCGGACGCGAAGCACTTCCTCGTCATCGACGAGATCAACCGGGGCAACCTCTCCAAAGTGCTGGGGGAGTTGTACTTCCTGCTGGAGTACCGCGACGAGTCGATACGCCTCCAGTACGATGACCGGGGCTTCTCGCTCCCGCCGAACCTCTACATCATCGGCACGATGAACACCGCCGACCGCTCCATCGCCCTGGTCGACCTCGCCCTGCGGCGGCGCTTCTCGTTCGTGGAGTTCTACCCGGACCGGCCGCCCGTCGAAGGGCTGCTCCGGCGCTGGCTGGAGAGGCACAGCGAAGGCATGGACTGGGTCGCGGGCGTGGTGGATCACGCCAACACTAAACTGCCCGACCGGCGGGCGGCGATCGGCCCGAGCTACTTCATGCGCCCCGGCCTCGACGAGGATGCGGTGGCGCGCATCTGGGAGCACAACGTGCTCCCGTACGTCGAGGAACAACTCCCGGGCGAGCACGATCGTCTCGACGAGTTCAAGCTCGCCCGGCTCCGGCGCGAGGCTGGCGGCTCCGATGCGCCGGACGCCGAGACCGGTGACGAACAGAGCGGCGACGAGCAGACCGCGGCGTCCGGCTCCGGCGATGCCTGAGATCGACCTCCGGGAGTACACGAAGAGCAAGCCTTACCCGCTCTCCCCAGCCGAGCGCGTCGCGCTCAGCAAAATCGTCACGATCGAGCCCGCAGAGGACGAGACGGACGCCTACCACCTGACGCCCGGCTCGACCGTCGGGGCGCTGGAGATCGGCGACCTGTCGGTGCGGATCCAGCCGAAGATCGGCATCCCGCAACTGATCTCGCTGGCGTGTTACGCCATCGGCAAGGTCAGGTTCCAAGAGACGGACTTCAACTTCCCGGAGCACACGGCGTTGCCGGACGCGCTGGCGGCCGCCCTCGTCGCCGCCGCGGAGCGCGCCTTTCGGCGCGGCCTGCTGCACGGCTACCGCACCGAGGAGGAGGCGCTGCACACCGTGCGCGGGCGGATCATGATGGCCGAGCAGATCCGGCGGCGCTTCGACCTGCTCCTGCCGGTGGAGGTCCGCTACGACGACTTCACCGACGACATCCCGGCCAACCAGCTCGTCAAGGCGGCGGCGACGCGGCTCCGCGCGCTGCGCCTGCGCTCCCCCGAGACGCGCCACAGCCTGGGCCGGGTCGCGGCGACGCTCGACAACGTCTCGCTGGTCGAGTTCCCGCCCAAGCACGTGCCGGAGGTCGAGTTCGACCGGCTGAACGCGCACTACCGCGAGGTCGTGGAGTTGTCGCGGCTCATCCTGCGGCATGGGGCCTTCGAGGCGGAGCGGGGCCGCATCCGCACGGCCGGCTTCCTGATGGACATGAACGTCGTCTTCCAGGAGTTCGTCACGGTCGCGCTGCGGGAGAAGCTGGAAGCGTCGGAGCGGGCGTTCCCATCGGATCGCGGCCTCACGCACCGGATCAGCCTGGATGAAGGCGACCAAGTTGGCCTGAAGCCCGACCTGTCGTGGTGGGACGGCGCGGACTGCACCTTCGTCGGCGACGCCAAGTACAAGCGGCGTGTCGAGGAGGCCGACTTGTACCAGGTGCTCGCCTACGCCACCGCGCTCGACCTGCCGGGAGCGCTGTTGATCTACCCGCAGGACGACGGAGTGAAGCCCGCGACCTACCACGTCCGCCACGCCGGCAAGCGCCTGGAGGTCACGGCGGTCGACCTGTCCGGCACGATCGACGACGTGCTGCGATCCACCGGCAAACTGGCCGATCGCGTCCGGGCGCTGCGCGCGGAGGCCCGGCGCGTCCGCCGCGCCGCCTGACCCCGGCGCCCCGATCACCGCCCCGCGCGGGCCGGCCCGGGCCGGTCAGAGCATCGACCGCAGTTGGGCGCGGGTCACGTTCGCGCCGGAGACGACCAGCACCACCCGCTTGCCGCGCAGGCGGCCGCCGCCCGCGCCGGCCTCGCGCAGCGCCGCCGCCGTGCTCGCCGCGCCGGCCGGCTCGGCCAGCACGTGCGCGAGGTCGAGCAGCGTCCGCACGCCCTGCTCGATCTCCGCGTCCTCGACCAGCAGGAAGTCGTCCAGCGAGGCGAGGATGCCCAGCGGCCAGGCGAAGGCGCTCGCCGTCGCCAGCCCCTCGGCGATCGTCGTGTTGGGCCGCTCCACGGGCCGGCCCACCCGCCAGGAGTCGTGCAGCGCCGGCGCCTGCGCCGACTGCACCGCCCAGATGCGCGCCGCGTGCCCCAGGCCGTCGCGCACCGTCACCCAGCCGCAGCCGCCCGACCCGCCCCCCGCCGGCACGATCACGACCTCCGTCTCGGGCCCCTGGTCCTCCAGCACCTCCAGCGCCGCCGTGCCCACCCCCGCCACCAGCAGCGGCTCGTCCGACGAGTGCACGTAGCGCAGCCCCCGCTCGGCCGCGAATTCCTCGGCCGCGACGCGGGCGTCGTCGTAGCGCGCGCCGCGCAGCGTCACCTCCGCGCCCAGCCGGCGCATCGACGCCACCTTGTCGGGGTTGGCCCCTGCGGGCGCGAACACGTGCGCCCGTACGCCGAAGCGCCGCGCCGCGTAGGCGATCGACTGCCCGTGGTTGCCCGTCGAGACGACGACCACGCCGGTCTCCCGCTCCGCCGCCGGCAGTCGCGAGACGAGGTTGATGCCGCCGCGCAGCTTGAAGACGCTGATCGGGTTGGCCGTCTCCAGCTTCAGCGAGACGTGCGCGTCGAGCCGTTCCGACAGCCCCGGGCTGTAGACCAGCGGCGTCGGCAGCGGCACGTGCGCGGCGATGGTCGCCGCCGCGCGCCGCACGTCGCCGAGCGTCGGGGGAGCGGGGGAGGTCATCGGTACTTCGACCGCTGCTCCTCCTGCAGCCCCGCGATGGTCTCCGCGGCGCGGCCGTAGATGTCGGGCGGGTCCCAGCCGTTCATGCCGGCGTAGGTGTCGATCTGGCTGCGATGGTGGACGTCGTGCTCCGTCATCAGCAGCAGCACGCGCCAGCCCGACATCGCGCCGGTCGTGTCGATCATCGCCACCTTGCGGTGCAGCCACTCGTCGGGCGTCTCGCCCAGCAGCGACCGCAGGCGCTCCCAGCTCTCCTCCAGCGCCGGCAGCCAGCGCTCCCGGCTCGACACGTCGGGCGGGTCCGGCGTCACCCAGCCCTCGCCGCGGTAGGCGCTGGCGAAGTACAGCCGCGCCGTCGCCATGTGCCCCACGAGGCCGTTGATCGTCCAGGCCTTCTCGCCCTCCCCCTGCGACGGGCGCCAGCCGTCGGCGGCGGGCGGCAGCGCCGCCACGTCGCGCATCGCCCGCCGATGCACGCCCCGAAGTAGCGCAGGAACCCGTCCATCGACGTCAGCATCGCCGCTCCCCTCTCCGCGCCCGCCCGCCGGCCGCCGGCGTGAACGGGCGCACGTGCCGGCAGTCTAGCGGCGCGACACGCAATCGCTTGTCAGCACCGCCGCCAGCCGCGACCATGCCGGGGCCCGGCCGGCGCCGGAGAGCACTCTTGGAGGATGGGATGAACGACACCGTCCTGGTCGATCGCCGCGACGACGGCGTCACGCTGGTCACGCTGAATCGCCCCGAGTCGCTCAACGCCATGAACACCGACCTGAGCGACGCCCTGCGCGCCGCGCTGACGGAGTTGGCCGACGATCCCGCCGTGCGCTGCGTCGCCCTGACGGGGCAGGGCCGCGCCTTCTGCGCCGGCGGCGACGTCAAGTCGATGCGCGAGCGCAGCCGGCTGGAGGGCATCGGCCCCGACGGCGAGTACCACACGGACGTCGCGATCCGGGCCATGCAGGACCGGCAGCTCGAGACCAGCGGCCTGCTCCACACGATGCCCAAGCCGACCGTCGCGCTGGTCAACGGCTACGCCATCGGCGCGGGCTTCTGCTTCGCCCTGGCCTGCGACGTGCGGCTCTGCTCGGAGAAAGCGAAGTTCGGCATGGCGTTCCGCAACGTCGGCCTGCCCGGCGACTTCGGCGGCGCCTACTTCCTGCCCCGCGTGGTCGGGCAGGGGCTCGCCCGCGAGATCTTCTTCGGCGGCGAGGTGATCGACGCCGAGCGCGCCCGCGCCATCGGCCTCGCCAACCACGTCTACCCCGCCGACGACTTCCTCGCCGAGGGGCTGGCCTACGCCGGGCGCCTCGCGCAGGGGCCGACCAAGGCCCTGGGCCGCATGAAGGCGAATCTCAACCGCTCCGGCGAGGGCAGCAGCTTGGAGGAGGTCCTGATGTCGGAGGCGATCAACACGCGCATGTCGCGCGACGACCGCGACCACGCCGGCGCCGTGGAGGCGTTCATCCGCGGCGACAAGCCCGTCTTCAGCGGGCGCTGACCGCTCCGCCGGGCGCAACCGCCCGCGGCACATCTGGAGGACCCATGTCCGACGCCCCGATCCTGGTCGATACCCGTGACGACGGCGTGGCGCTGATCACGCTCAACCGGCCCGACCGGCTCAACGCCATGTCGGCCGACCTGCTGGCGCAACTCGCCGGCGCGCTGACCGCCGCCGCCGCCGACCCCGCCGTGCGCTGCGTCGCCATCACCGGCGCGGGGCGGGCCTTCTCGGCCGGCGGCGACGTGAAGGACATGGCCGCCGACCGCCGCGCCGTCACCTTCGGCGGCGAGAGCGACGAGGAGGCGTCGGGCCTGTTGGCGCGCGCCGCCCAGAGCACCACCGGCGCGATCTACGACCTGCCCAAGCCCGTCGTGGCGCTGATCAACGGCGTCGCGGTGGGCGGCGCGCTGGGCCTCGTGCTGGCCTGCGACGTGCGGCTGGCCTCGAGCCGGGCGCGGCTGGGCACGGCCTTCCGCAACGTCGGGCTGAGCGGCGACTTCGGCACGACCTACCTGCTGCCGCGCCTGGTCGGCTGGGGGCGGGCGCGGGAGCTGTTCCTCAGCGGCGACCTGCTCGACGCCGAGGGCGCGCGCGACATCGGCCTCGTGACCGCCGTCTACGACGCCGACAGCTTCCTCGACGACGCCCTCGCCTACTGCGCCGGGCTGGCGCAGGGGCCGACGCTCGCCTTCGGGCGCATGAAGGCCAACCTCAACTTCGGCGAGGGCCACTCGCTGCGGCAGGCCCTGGCGCACGAGGCGCTCAACCAGCGCTTCAGCGCCCTCGACCACGACCACCACGACGCCGCGGTCGCCTTCGCCAGCAAGCAGGAGCCCGTCTTCCGCGGGCGATGACCCGGCCGGGCGCGTCGATCGCCCCCGCGCTGCAAAGGAGATCGAGATGGAATTCGGCAACTTCCGCGGTTTCGAGGTGAGCCTGCGCGAGCCCGGCATCGCCTGGGTGCGGTTCAACCAGCCCGAGCGGCTGAACGGCCTGACCCACCACCACAAGCGCGACCTGCGCGAGGCCCTGCTCCAGGCCCAGTTCGACGACGCCGTGCGGGTCGTCGTGATCACCGGCTCCGGGCGCGCCTTCTCGGCCGGCGACGACATCACGGGCCGCCCGATCTCCTTCGCCGACGACGCCCGGCCCCTGGCCGGCCCCATCGACAGCGGCCACGACAACCCCATGGCGACCTACTACGCCCTGCGCATGATCTCCCAGCCGCTCAACAAGGCCCTGCGGGAGTTGGACAAGATCACCATCGCCGCGATCAACGGCGTCGCCGTGCAGACCGGCCTCTCGCTGGCCCTGGCCTGCGACTTCCGCCTCGCCGCCGAGAGCGCCCGGCTGACCAGCGGCACGCTGCGCTTCGGCCTGCTGCCCGACGAAGGCGGCCACAAGCTGATGGTGCAGCACATGGGCGTCACCCGGGCGATGGAGTTCTGCCTGCGCATGCGCTTCGCGAGCGCCCGCGAGGCGCTCGAACTGGGCATGCTCAACGAGGTCGTGCCCGACGACGAACTCGAAGAGCGCACCATGGCGCTCGCCACCGAGCTGGCCAACGGCCCCCAGGTCGCCATGCGCCTGCTCAAGCGCACGATGTACAACGCCGACGAGATGACCTGGGATCAGGCCTGCGACGACATCGCGGCCAAGACCGCCATCTCCGACTGGGACCCCGACGCCAAGGAGGGCGGCCTCTCCTTCAAGGAGAAGCGCTCGCCCGTCTTCAACCAGCACCTGGGCGAGGTTCGCGGCGCGCAGCCCTGGGCGTCCCCGTCCTGACCTCACTCCCGCCCGGAACCTCACCCCCTCTCCATTGCAGAGCAATGGAGAGGGGGGACCGGAAGGAAAACCCCAAGGCGCCCGCTTTCGCGTCCCCCCTCTCCATCCAGAAGGATGGAGAGGGGGACAGGCCTGTCCTGAGCGGCGCCGAAGGGGGTGCGGTTCCCCGCTAGACCCCGGGCTTGCCCTCGAACCACGACCGATACAGCGCATAGGTGGCGGCGGTGCTGCTGTTGGTCGGGCCGTAGCCCTTGAGCCAGGGCCGGTGGCCGACGACCGGCCGGCCCCAGTTGAAGTAGATCTGGGGATTGAGTTCGAGCAGCTTGGTCTGGACCTCGTCGTAGATCGGCCGTCGGTTCTCGAGACCGAGGGTGGTGCGTCCCTGCTCCAGCAGCGCGTCGATCTCGGGGTCCGAGAACTCGCCGTAGTTGCGTCCGCCGGCGCTGTGGCTGAGTCCGTGGAGGACGTCGGGGTCGAACGCACCCCCGAGGCCCTGGAAGGTGAGGGTGAACTCCCCCGCCGCTCGCTTGGTGAGGTTCTCCGTGTTGGGCTGCTCCTGGACTGCGACCTCGAAGCCGATTGCCGCGAAGTTCTGCTGCATCACCTCGGCCAACGGAGTTCCGTAGCCAGCAGCGGCGGTCATCGGCGGCACGCTGGCCGGGTCGTAGCCGCTGGCGTCGAGCAGCCGCCGGCCCTCGGCCAGGTCCTCCTCGCGCTGGGCGCCGGAGCGGTAGCCGGGCAGTTGCCGGAGCTCGTCCGGGGTCCAGGCGTATGCGCCGATCGCGTGGGAGATCGGTCCGCCGATCTCCGTCACGCCTTGCGTCGTCACGAGGAGCTGTTCCCGGTCGGTGGCGAGGTGCAGGGCGGTGCGCACGCGCGGGTCGGTGTAGGGCTCGACCTTGGTGTGGAAGTGGACGGCCGTCCAGTTCCAGGTCGCGTTCATGGGCACCTCGACGAGGTTCTCCTCGCCGACTTGGCCCCGCACGGCCTCGTTCTCCGCCGGGAAGCCCAGCCACGGACCAAAGAGGATGTCCGTCTCACCGGCGACGTACTGCGCGGCCCGGTACGCCCCGTCGGCACTCCAGTTCGCCCGCAGCCCGTTGATGTAGGGGAGCCCCTCGCGGTAGTAGTTCGGGTTGCGTTCGAGCACGGTTTCGACATCGGCCTCCCGGGAGACCATCTGCATGCCGCCGGTGCCGATGGCGGCCGCGGCGTCGCTGGCGATGGCGTCGTCGCCGAAGGCCTCGACCACGTCGCGCGCGATCATCAGCATCTGGATCTCGCCGACGGCGGTGAGCAGCGGCGAGAACGGCTCCTTGAGCGTGAGGCGCAGGGTGAGATCGTCGGGGATCCCGAACTCGTCGACGATGGAGAAGCGGTCTCTCCAGATGAACTCGGGGTTGTCCTGACCGAAGCGCTGGAGTCCGAAGGAAGCGTCCTCGGCGACGAACTGCCGGCCGTTCAGCGGCGCCTTGTCCTGCCAGTGCACGTTCGGCTTGATGGTGTAGACGAAGGTGACGTCATCGACGACCTCGGGCAGCTCCGCCATCGCCGAGGTGAGCACCCCGCCGTTATCGTTGTAGTTGAGGTGGTCGTAGACCGGGAAAATGGTGCTGTCGAGGTGGCCGTCGTCGGCGATGGCCGGGTCGAGGATGCCGCTGTCGAAGCCGGTGAAGGTGATGACGCCTCCATGCCGCGGGCCGGTGGCCGGGGCCTCGTCCTCCGCCGCCATGGCGGCGCTCTCGGCGGCCTCCTGGGCCGCGTCGGCGGCCTCTTGGGCGGCGGCGACGGCCGCGGCGGCGGTCTCGGCCGCGGCTTCGGCGGTGGCCTGCGCGGTGGCGGCGGCCTCGCCGGCGGCGGCGGACGCCTCGCCGGCGGCAGCCGCAGCCGCAGCCGCAGCCTCGGCGGCCTCGTCGATGGCGGCTTGGGCGGCGGCCGCGGTGGCGGTGCCGGCCTCGACCGCGGCGGCCGCGTCGCGGGCGGCCTGGGCGGCGGCCTCTGCGGCCTCGGAGGCGGCGGCGGCCACGGCCGCGGCAGCCTCATCGCCGGCGGCGGATGCGGCGGCCGCGGCGTCGGCGGCCGCCTGGGCCGCGGCTTCCGCAGCGGTGGCCGCGTTGGCGGCGTCCTCCGACTCGGCCGCCTCGGCGGCCAGGGCGGCGGCCGCATCGGCCGCGTCGGCCGCCTGTGAAGCGGCGGCGGAGGCCTCGGAGGCTGCCGCTGCGGCTTCGGCGGCCGCGTCGGCGGCGGCCTCGGTCTCGGCGGCGCGCGCCTCGCCCGCGGCGACGGCCGCCGCAGCGGCCTCCTCCGCGGCCGCGGCGGCGCGTTCGGCGGCCGCGGTGCCGGCGTCATCGTCGTCGTCGCCGCAGCCGACCAAGGCGAGGCCGGCCGCCCCAACCCCAGCCTTCGCGCTGGCGCCCAACATGGTGCGGCGCGAGATCTTTCGCTGTCGCAGGGTCTCCCAATAGTTGCTCATGGCGTCATCCTTTCCGTGGATGTGTCCGCCCCAATCCCCTATGGATTGGGGTCGTGCATATCGAGCGCAAGCATTATGACGTCTAGGGGGGGGGGGCAGGTCAAGGTTTCTGAGTGTAAAGTTTCCACATTTGACGTAAGGGAGCGGTGGGGACAACGGGGCCCCCCTCGCTATGGGGAGTGGGAGAGGGCGTCGCGCAAAAAAAATTCTCGCGCGGGCCGCGGGGCGGGCGGGCGCCCGAACCTCACCCCCTAACCCCCTCTCCATTGCAGAGCAATGGAGAGGGGGGACCGGAAGGAGAGTCCCAATGGTCGCTTCCACGTTCCCCCTCTCCATCCAGAAGGATGGAGAGGGGGACAGGGGGTGAGGTCACGGCCGCTGCGGCGGCTGCCGCGCGCCCCCCGCGAAAAAAACAATTCGTGGGTCAGGAATCAGTCCAGGGGGAGCCGACTGACTATCGGATGTCCGGCGGACCAGAAAAAAAGCGCGCGGTGAAGGTCTGATCCCCTCTCCCTGGGGAGAGGGTTCGGGTGAGGGGGACGTCGGCGCGCCCGCTCAGCCCTCGCAGGCCGCCTTGCAGCGGGCCAGTTCCTTCGCGATCTGCCGGCGCATCAGGCGGCGCAGCAGCGGACCGAACAGCAGGAACATCGCGCTGGTGACCGGCCCGTCCGAGCCGGCGCGGGTGGTCTTCGCCAGCGTCGTCGCGCCGCCGGGAGCGGCGTCGAGGCGGAGCGTCAACTCGACGGGATACGGCCCCTCCGTCGACTCGAGCGCGTAGCGTCCGGGCGGCTCGAAGGCGGTCACGACGTAGTGCATCGTGTGGGTGCGCCCAGCGTAGGTGTAGCGGCTCGTGAACGGGACGCCGGGGCCGAGGGCCGACGGCTCCGGTCCCGCGCCCGGAAAAAAGGCCGGCTCCGACACGCCATCGACCCACTGCGGCATGTTGGCGAGGTCGGTCACGAAGGCCCAGACTGTCTCGATGGGACGGTCGATCTCAACGCTTGCCGTCGCGCTCAGCCAGCGCATGCGTCGCTCCCTGCGCGCGGAGCATAGCCGTCGCGACGGCATGGCTCGCGTCCCCCGGCCGCGCCAGCTACCCTCGCCCATGCTTCAAGGCGACACCGGCACGGCGAAAGGACGGCGGCGATGAGTCAGGCGCACTTCGGGGTGATGACGCCCCAGATCAAGCGGAGTTGGGCCGACGCCCGCCGCGCCGCGACGGCGTTCGAGGAGATGGGCTTCGACTCGATCTGGGTCAACGACCACCTCTACGGGCCGCAGTCACCCAGCATCCCCATCCTGGAGGCGTGGTCGGAGGTGGCGGCGCTGGCGGCCAGCACGGACCGGGTGGAGATCGGCACGCTGGTCACGCCGGCGGGGATGCGCAACCCGGCCCACCTGGGCAAGGTGATCGCGACGGTCGACCAGATCAGCGACGGCCGCATCATCGCGGGCATCGGCGCGGGCTGGATGCCGCGCGAGTACACCGACTTCAACATGCCCTTCCCCAACACCCGCGATCGACTGGGGCAGATGCGGGAGGCGGTCGAGCTGCTGCGCGGCATGTGGGACGAGGACACGGAGTCGCTGAGCTACGACGGCCAGTACTTCCGCACCGAGAACCTGGTCTGCCTGCCCAAGCCGGCCCGCCGCGTGCCGCTACTGATCGGCGGCGGCGGCGAGAAGGTCACGCTGAAGCTGGCGGCGCGGCACGCCGACATCTGGAACAACGCGGCCGGGATGCACGAGCAACTGGAGCACAAGATCGGCGTGCTGCGCGGGCACTGCGAGGCCGTGGGCCGGGATCCGGCCGAGATCACCATCTCGCAGCAGGTGCTGGTCACGCTCGCCGCCGACGAGGAGAGCGCCGCCGTCGCGATGGAGCGGGCGCAGCGCATCTTCGGCGGGCACATGGGCGACCCGGCGGGCCCCATCGCGCTGACCGGCACGCCGGAACGCGTCGCGGAGCGGGTGCAGCAGCACATCGACCTGGGCTGCACGATGTTCATGATGGAGTTCTTCGGCCGCGACACGGTCGAGCCGGCGCGGCTCTTCGCCGAGCAGGTGCTGCCGCACTTCCGCTAAGCGAGGACGGGGGCGGGGCCGGGTCAGGCGACGACGCGTCCGCTGCGGCCCAGCGCGCCCTCCCGGCGCAGGAGGCGCACCTTCATCTGCGCGCCGCCCATGCCGTACTTGCCGACGTCGCCGCCGGAGCGCACGACGCGGTGGCAGGGGATCAGCAGCGGCGCCGGGTTGCGCCCCAGCGCCGAGCCGACGGCGCGGGCGGCCCCGGGCGCGCCGATGCGCTCGGCCAGTTCGCCGTAGGTGCAGGTGTGGCCGCGCGGGATCGCGATCGTGGCGCGCAGGACGCGCTGCTGGAACGGCGTCAGCGGGTCGAGGTCGATGTCGACGGCGCAGAAGCCGCCCTCGGCGGCGGTGCGCACGGGCTCGCGCAGACGGTCGGGCAGGGCGGGGCGGGCCTCCGGCGGCCGGCCGCACTGCTCGCCGAGGTCGGAGGCGAACTCGGCCGGCGTCTGCGTCAGGCTGGAGCGCAGCACCGTCTCGCCCCGGTAGCCGACGAGCAGCCGCCCGAGGGCGGTCTCGATGGGCGCGTAGGCGAGGCGGCGGTCGCGGGTCGGGGTGCGAGTGGAGCCGGTCACCCCGGCAGTCTAGCGGGGCGGGAGCGCCGTGGCGGATTCGTTCTGTTGTCTCCCGCGTGTTGGCCCGTTCTGTCGCATCAGTCGTGGCGGGCGATGAAGTCGCGCAACAACGCCCCGACGAGCGCCGGCCGCTCCTGCACGAGGGCATGCCCCGCGCCGGGGACGATGTGTGTCTGCGCGCTGCGGATACGCAGCGCCAGCAGGCGGCTGTTGTCGGGCAGGACGAGGATGTCGGCGCCGCCGTGGAGCAGCAGCGTGGGCAGGCGCAGCCGGGGCAGGCGGGCGTAGCCGTCGGCGGCGGCGGCGGCGCGAAGCTGCGCGCGGGTCTCCCCGGCGGGCAGCAGCGGGGCGGGCCGGTCGCTGAAGGCGGGGGCGTGCCGCAGCGCGTTGAGCGCGTCCGGCGGGGCGGCGGCGTCGCCGTCGAGCGCGTCCGCGAGGGCGTTCGCGACCCAGGGCGGCGGCGCGACGGCGGTGCGCTCGCCCGGATGTCCGGCCACGAGCGTCAGCGACGCGGCCAGCTTGCGCCGTCCGAGCGCGAGCTCCAGCGCGACGAGCGCGCCCAGCCCCTGCCCGAGGATGTGCACGCGGCCGCCGCGGGGCAGCTGCGCGTCGGCCTCCGCCCGGACGGCGGCGGCCAGGTGATCGATCGTGGGATCGGGCGGCAGGGCGGGCCAGTCGGGGCGCAGCACCGGGCGCACGTCGAGCGCATGCAGGAAGGCGGCCGGCCAGGATCGGGCGTCGTGGCCGGCGTCCGGCAGCAGCAGGATGGGCGTGGCGCGCGCCCGCGGCAGGGGCGGCCCCTAGCGTCCGGGCGGCTTGGGCAGGATGTAGCCCAGCGACAGCCCCACGACGAGCCCCGCGATGATGAGCGAGACGACGAGCCCGACGATCGCGCCGGCGGGCAGCCCGCCGCCCTCGCCGGCGGCCAGGGCGGCGCCGCTCGTCAGCAGCATCAGCAGCGCCGCCGCCGCGAGGGGCGTGAGCAGCCGCCTCACGACGAGGCGGCTGCGCGGATCTGCGCCGCGTGGTCGCGCAGGTGGCCGGCCCAGGCGTTGAAGGCCTGCTCGACCGTGCCCATCATCTCGTGCGGCTTGCTCATGTCGTCGGGGCCGATGGCGGCGACCTTGGCGTTTGCGGCCTCGGTGACGGCCTCCAGCGCGTACTGCGCCTCCTGCGGCGTGGCGATCTGCGCGCCCTTGATCGGGTTGCGGGGTCCCTCGAGGCCGCTGGCCTCGCAGATCGACCGCGCGAAGAAGATCTCGGCGCCCAGCACGTGGTTCGCCGTCTCCTGCGCCGACCACGACTCCTCGCCCTCGCCGGCGTCGGGCTTCTTCTGCCAGCCGCCGATGGCCTCATCGATGGCGGCGCTGAGATCGCTGCGGGCGGCGTCGACGGCCGCGCGCGCTTCGTCCGGGGTTGGCATGGGGATTCCTTTCGTCCTGCTCGGCCGGTCCCGGCCGGCGCCCCGTGGTGATGATGATCCTGGGGCGCGACGATCGTAGGGCAGGCGGGGCGGCTGCCGCCAGCGCCGGCGCCGGTGCCCATCGGCGGGCGGTCGCGCGGCGGCCGGGACTAGGCGGTAGACTGCGCCGCACGCGGGCGGGAGGATACGCAGCGAGGCGGTCCGGCGGAGCCCGGATCGCACGAGCCGGAGGAGAACCAATGGCGACGGTTGACGTCTTGATGCCGGGGCAGGCCTGGGGCGCGAGCTCGGGCATCCCCGCGATGTGTTCGATCATCCTGGTCGAATCGGAGGGGCGGCGGATCCTCTTCGACACGGGCCACGTGGGTCGCTACACCGGGCTGGAGGCGGCGCTGAAGGAGCGCAAACTGGGGCCGGAGGACATCGACCTGCAGGTGATGTCGCACGCGCACTGGGACCACGCGCAGAACTTCGACCGCTTCACCAACGCGCCGATGCTGATCCACCCCGACGAGCGCCGCTACGCCCAGAACCCGCACCCGAACGACTGGGCGACGCCGGCCTGGACGGGGGCCTCGCTGGAGACGCACGCGATCCAGGAGGTCACGGACGGCGACGAACTCGCGCGGGGCGTGCGGGTGATCGACATTCCGGGGCACTCGCCGGGCAGCATCGGCCTGCTGGTGGAGTCGGAGGACGGGATCAGCGGCCTGACCGGCGACGCGCTGCACTTCGCGCGGGTCGCCCTGACGGGCGAGAGTCCGCTGGTCTTCTTCGACAAGCCGCTGGCCGACGCGAGCATCCGCAAGGTCGTCGCGGCGTCCGACGTGCTCTACCCCGGCCACGACCGGCCCTTCCGGCTGGTCGACGGGGAGATCGTCTACACGCAGCCGTTCGAGTTGACGCTGAGCAATCTGTACCCGGGCATGCCCGGACTGTCGTTCGACCGGCCCAAGCCGTCGGTCTGGGTGATGCCGGGCGCGCGGCAGTAGGCGTCTTACAAGGGAGAGGAGCCGCACGATGGAAGTTCCGCTGCTGACCGGCGACTTTCTGCGCCGGGCCATCAAGCTTTATCCGGGGCAAGAGGCCGTCGTGGACGGGGAGCTGCGGCTGACCTACGCCGAGTTCGGCGCGCGGGTGAACCAGCTCGCCAACGCGCTGGCGGCGCTGGGCGTCGCCAAGGGCGACCGCGTCGCGATCCTGAGCCCCAACAGCCACAAGTTCCTGGAGGTGCTCTACGCGACGCACGTGATGGGCGCCGTGGTCGTGCCGATCAACTACCGCCTGATCGCGGCGGACTTCGAGTACGTGCTCAACCACTCCGGGACGAAGGTCGCGGTGGTCGATTCCGACTACGCGGCCGTGGTGGACGGGCTGCGCGGCAAGCTGCCGACGGTGGAGTGCTACGTGACCGCGCGCTTCGAGACGGAGGAGGTGCTGCCCGGCTGGGAGGACTACGACGCGCTGGTCGCGGCGCAGCCGGCGACGCCGCCGCCCGATCCGGGGCTGTCGGAGTCGGACGTGCTGAGCATCAACTACACCTCGGGCACGACGGCGCGGCCGAAGGGCGTGATGATCACGCACCGCAACGCCTACATCAACGCCTACAACGCGATCGCGCACTGGCGCATCTCGCAGGACGACCGCGAGATGTGGACGCTGCCGATGTTCCACGCCAACGGCTGGGGCGGCCCCTACGCGATCACCGCGATGGGCGGCACGCACGTCGTGCTGCGCAAGGTCGAGGGGGCGGCCATCTACCGGATGATGCAGGACGAGGGGATCACGTTCGCCTGCATGGCCCCCGCCGTGCTGGCCACCATCCTCGAGTTCCCCGGCAAGGCCGACTACCGCATCGCGACGCGGCCGCGGTTCGTGGTCGCGGGCGCGCCGCCGCCGCAGACCTTCATCCAGCGGCTCGAGGAGGATCTGGGCTGGGAGTTCATCCAGATCTACGGCCTGACGGAGACCTCGCCGATCCTGACGATCAGCGAGATCAAGCCGCACCTGGGGCTGACGGGGGAATCGTACTACCGCACCAAGGCGCGGGCCGGGCAGGAGGTGATCGGCACGGAGGTGCGGGTGTTCGGCTCGGACGGGGAGGAGGTGCCGTGGGACGACGAGTCGATCGGCGAGGTGGCGGCGCGGTCGAACGTCGTGCTGGAGGGCTACTGGGAGCAGCCCGAGGAGACGGCCAAGGTGATCCGCGACGGCTGGTTCTTCACCGGCGACATGGCGACGGTCAACAAGGACGGCTACATCAACATCGTCGACCGGGCGAAGGACGTGATCATCTCGGGCGGGGAGAACATCTCGTCGATCGAGGTCGAGGACGTGCTCTACAAGCACCCGGCGGTGCTGGAGGCGGCGGTGATCGGCGTGCCCTCGGAGAAGTGGGGCGAGACGCCGATGGCGGTCATCGTGCCGCGGGAGGGCGCGAGCCCGACCAGCGACGAGATCCGCGAGCACTGCCGGGCGTCGATGGCTCACTTCAAGACGCCGGGCCGGGTCGAGTTCGTCGAGGCGCTGCCCCGCACCGCGACCGGCAAGCTGAAGAAGTTCGAGTTGCGGGAGATGTACTGGCAGGGCAAGTCGCGCCGGGTGAACTGAGGAACTGAGGAGGAGGCGACACGATGCCCGACATCACGCGGCCCGACGGGGCGGTCATCCACTACGAGACGTTCGGCAGCGGGCCGGCGGTGCTCCTGATCGCGCCGGGGGGCGTCAACAGCGAGGTCGGGATGTGGGCCCGGGGGGCCATCGACCCGATCGCCGAGTTGGCCTCGGAGTTCACGCTGATCGGGATGGACCAGCGCCACGCGGGCCGGAGTTGGAACGCGCCGCCGCGCTTCTCGTACGACCTGGCCTGGGAGGATCAGCTGGCGGTGCTCGACGACGCCGGGGTGGAGCGGGCGCAGGTCTGGGGCGGCTGCATCGGCGTGGGCTACCTGCTGCGGCTGATCCAGGAGGCGCCCGATCGGATCAGCGGAGCGGTGGGGCAGGATCCGGTCGGCCTGGACCACACGAATTCGCCGGCCACCTTCCACCGCATGTTCGCCTCGACGCTGCAACTCGCCCGCGAACACGGGCCGGCGGCGGTCGTGGGGGCGGCCAGCAAGGACCCGCTGTTCGTGCAGGCCAACGGGGGCGGCCCCTTCGCGCGGCGGATCGCGGCCGACCCGGCCTTCCGCGACGAGATCGCCGCGATGTCCCGCGAGGAGTACATCGGGCTCATCGAGGAGTTCGCCTGGGACATCTGGCCCGACCGGCCGCCGTATTTCACGGTGTCGGAGGAGTGGGTGCGGCGCTGCCCGGCGCCGCTGCTGATCCTGCCCGGCAGCGACGACTTCCACCCCACCGGCGTGGCGCGGCAGATCTGCGCCGAAGCGCCCGACGCCCGCTGCCTGGACGTCGATTGCCGGTCGGAGGAGAAGCGGGCCGCGACGACGGAGACCATCCGGGCGTTCCTGCGCGAGCACGCGGCCTGACGGGCCGGGGCGGCGGCGACGTGGAGACGCAGCGGGTCGCGGTCATCGGCGCGGGGGCGGTGGGGAGCTACTACGGGGCGCGGCTGGCGCAGGCCGGCCACGACGTGCACTTCCTGATGCGCCGCGACTACGAGGCCGTGCGGGCCGGGGGCCTGCGCTGCACGAGCCCGGTGGGCGACTTCGCCCTCGACGCGCCCTCGATCGCGCGCACGGCGGCGGAGATCGGGCCGGCCGATTGGGTGGTCTGCGCGCTGAAGTCGACGTCGATCGGGGAGGCGCGGGCGCTGGTGGGGCCGTGCGTGGGGCCGCGCACCCGCATCCTGCTGCTGATGAACGGGCTCGGGCTCGAGGAGCGCTTCGCCGAGTGGTTCGGTCGCGAGCGGGTCTTCGGCGGGATGGCTTTCACCTGCGTCAACCGGGGCGAGCCCGGCTGCGTGCATCACCTGGCGTACGGCGCGGTGACGGTCGGGCATCTGCTCGACGACGCGGCGGAGGTGGCGCGGGCGCTGGCCTTGTGGGCGCCCGCGCGGGTGGAGTTCAGCGGCGTGGAATCGCTGCGGCGGGCGCGCTGGGAGAAGCTCTGCTGGAACATCCCCTTCAACGGGCTCTGCGTCGCGGCGGGCGGCGTGATGACCGACGTCGTGGTGGGCGACCCGGCGCTGCGCGCCATCGCCCGGGCGACGATGGAGGAGGTGGTCGTCGCGGGCAACGCCGATCTGGAGGCGCGCGGCGAGGCGCTGCGGCTCGACGGGCCGGCCATCGTGGAGACGATGTTCGGCCTCACCGACCGCATGGGGCCCTACCGGCCCAGCACGATGATCGACTACGTCGAGGGGCGGCAGATGGAGGTGCCGGCGATCTTCGGCGCGCCGCTGTCGCGGGCGCAAGAGTTGGGCGTGGAGACGCCGCATCTGGCGACGCTGACGGCGCTGCTGCGGCAGTACGCGCGCAACCGGCCGGGCGCGGCGACGTAGCCGGGGGTCAGCGGGCGGGCTGGGGGTCCGGCTCCATCTCGGCCCCCTCGGGGATCTCGGGGGAGGCCAGGACGCCGCGCTGCTCAAGGTCGCGGATCTCGCCCGCGTCGAGGCCGAGGTCGGCCGCGAGAACCTCGGCCGTGTGCGCGCCGAGCAGGGGGGCGGCCTGGATCGGCACGTGCGACTCCGACATCAGGGGCGGGAAGCGCAGCAGGTCGATGTCGCCGGCCTCGGCGTGGCGGACGGTCTCGATGAGGCCGCGCTCCTGCATGTGTGGGTCGGTCCAGTAGTCGGTCGTGTCGGCGTTGTAGCCGCAGGGCACGCCGGCGGCGCCGAGGATCTGGAAGACCTCGCGCTTGGTGTGGGCGCGGGTCCACTTGGCGACCTCCTCGTAGAGCGCCTCGCGGTTAGCGTTGCGCAGGCGGCCGCGCGCGAAGCGGGGGTCGGCCAGGAGGTCGGGCCGATCGATGGTGATGCAGAGCGTGTCCCACATGCGCGTGGTCACGACCATGATGTAGGCCCAGTCGTTGGGGCCGAAGGGTTTGCAGGGGTAGAGGTCGGTGGGCGACCCGCCCGCGTTGCCGTTGCGGGGGGCGGGCCGGTCGCCGCCGGCGGCCTCCGCCAGGGAGAGTTGGGTGCGCATGTAGTAGGTGTAGGCCTCGTACATGGCGAGGTCGATCTCCTGGCCGCGGCCGGTGCGCTGCTGCTGGACGTAGGCGGCGGTGATGGCGAGGGCCAGTTGCACGCCCGTGCCGGCGTCGCCGACGGTGGGGCCGGGGCGCATGGGCGGGCCGTCGGCCTCGCCGGTGACGGAGAAGCCGCCGCCCATCGCCTGCGCGATCATGTCGAAGGACTTGAAGCCGGCGTAGGGGCCGGTCGTGCCGAAGCCCTTGAGGCGCGCGTAGATGATGCGGGGGTTGATGGCGGCCAGGACGTCGTAGCCGATGTCGAGCTTCTCAATGACGCCCGGCCCGTAGTTCTCGACGAAGACGTCGTAGTGCGGCACGAGCTTGAGGAAGATGTCGCGGCCCTCGGGGGCGCTGAGGTCGATGCAGACGCTGCGCTTGTTGCTGTTCCAGGTCAGGAAATAGGGGGCGTGATCCTGGCCGGTGCGAACGACGCGGCCGGGATCGCCCGAGCCGGGGCGCTCGATCTTGACGACGTCGGCCCCCAGCCAGGCCAGCGCCTGCGTGCCCGACGTGCCGGCCTCGTATTGGGTCATGTCCAGGACGCGCATGCCGTCCAGCGCTGCCGCCATCGCTCGTGGCTCCTCTCCCCGGCCGGGGCATCTCGATTCTACCCCCGCCCGCGGCCGGTCGGCTGCTAGCCTCGTCGCGCCGAAATAGGGACTGCGGGCAGCCCAAGTGGGCCGTCGCGAATTTGGGAGGTGTCGCATGCCGACTGAGAGCGTCGCGATTGGGGTGGCGGCCGACGCGCCGCCGGAGCCGGAGTCGTACGACTGGGCGGCGCTGGTGGCGGGGCTGACCCGCTATCTGCGCATCAAGACGACGCCCATCGGCATGAAACTGTTCGAGACCGTCGCCGAGATGGAGGCGGTGACCCGCATCCGCCGGCCCGACCGCAAGCACGCGCTGGACCAGATCGTGGCGCAGGCGCGATGGCTGAACCGCACGGTGGGCGTGACGATGGACGACCTGGCGGGGCCGCAGTGCGGCGCGCCGGTGGGCCTCTACCCGCAGGAGCCCGACTGGCGGCGCAGCACGAACATGTCGGGCGTGTGGTTCGCCAGCGACGCCGACGCCGTCGCGCATCAGCAGGCGATGGACTGCCTGCCGTCGGGGCGCTACACGGCGCTGGCCGTGTCGCCGCTCGCGACCGGGCGGCTCGACCCGCCGGACATCGCGCTGATCTACGCGACGCCGGGGCAGATGATCATCCTGATCAACGCGCTGCAGTTCCGCGGCTACAAGAAGCTCGAGTTCTCCTGCGTGGGCGAGTCGGCCTGCGCCGACTCGTGGGGGCGGGCGCTGCGGACGGGGGAGCCCAGCGTGTCGATCCCCTGCTTCGCCGAGCGCCGCTTCGGCGGCGTGCAGGACGACGAACTGCTGATGGCGATCCCGCCGCGCTACCTGCCCAAGGCGATCGACGGGCTGGCGGCGCTCGACCGCAACGGGCTGCGCTATCCGATCGCCTCGCTGGGCATCGAGACGGACCCGGCGGAGTCGCTGGCGCGGAGCTACGCGCGCTGAGGGCGCGGCGCGCGCTCAGGAGCGACCGGTGACGCGGTTGACGGCGCGGCGGGCGGCCCGGCCGCCGGGGGCCGGGTCGGGTGGGAGTGCGGCCGGGTCGAGGTCGGCGCGCGGCGTCGCGGCGATCTGCTCGGGGCGGTGCGGCCAGGGGATGCGCCCCACGGTCTCCGCGTCGTCGGGCAGCGCGCCGTCGACCAGGGTCAGGGCGTCGCCGGCGCGGGCGGGGATGCGGTCTCCCGGCAGGACGATGCCGACGAGGTTGCAGGGGTCGACGGCGCTGAGGTAGACGCGCTCGCCCGTGTGCTCGCGGCGGCGGGCCGCGCGCAGCGCCTCGACGGCCTCGGGCAGGGCGTACTGCTCGCCGAGGAAGCCGGCGACGAAGCGGCCGCCGCGCACCTGCCCGCGCGCCTCCATGCGCCGCAGCGCCCGGAGGATGTGACGCCAGGGCACGGTGACGCTCTCCCGCGCCAGCAGGTCGCGGAAGACGACGCCGTAGCGGGCCAGCAGGATCTCAGCCGTCCCTTGGGCCAGGTCGTCGGCGTCGAGGTCGGCCGGGGCGTCGCCGACGGCGGCCCAGCGCCCGGCGGGGCCGGCGCCGGCGAAGCGGCCGCCGGGGTAGCGGGAGCGCCCGCGACGCCGTCCCGCGCCGGTGCGGCGCTTGCCGGCCAGGTGCCGCAGTCCCTCGTAGCCGTCGGCGTGGACGAGGCCCCGTGCGACGAGGTCGCGCAGGGCCGCTTCGACCTCGCTGGCCAGGCGGCGGCTGCCGTTGACGATCTCGTCGAAGAACAGCGCCCCGCGCTCGCGCAGCAGGTCGAGCACGGCGCGCGACGCGCCCGCGACGGGCTCGCCCGGCGCGGCCTCGTCGCTCGCGTCGGGCGGGGCGGCGGCGGCGGCGGCCCGCAGGAGGGGAAAGTCGGCGCGCAGGCCCAGGCTGACGGGCATGACGCGCGACGGGCTGGCGGGGAGCCCCGCGTCGCGGGCCGGCTTGCGGGGGCTGAGCCGGCCCCAGGTGAGCGTGCCGTCGAGGCAGAGTTCGTCGAGCCAGGCGGGGTCGTAGTCGGTCAGGCGGGCGGGCAGGAGGTCGCGCTCCCAGGCGACGGCGGGGGCCTCGAAGCCCTGCAGCCGTTCCACGACGGCGCGCAGCCCCTGCTTGCCGCTCAGGCGCGCGTCCGGCGCGCAGTGCTGCCAGCGCAGCAGGAAGCGCATGAAGTCGCGCGCGCCGACGGGCTCGATCTGCTTGCGCAGCAAATCGAGCGTGTAGCGATGGATGCGCGCCAGCAGCCGCCGGTCGCAGAACTCGTCGGGGGCGCCGTCGGGGGCGCCCGGCGCCCCGGGGGTCGGCAGCGGGCCGCTCGCGACGTCCGGCGGCGTGAAGCGACCGCGCAGCACGTCGCCGCGCGCCTCCAACTGGGCGAGTCCGCGCTCGACGTCCTCGGCGCGCAGGCCGCAGCGGGCCGCCAGCGCCGCCGCCGTGGTCGGCCCCGCGACCTCGCAGTGGCCGCGCAGCAGACGGGCGCGGGCCTCGTCGCGGTCGGCGACGGAGGCGGCGACGCCGGGCGGCAGGCTGAGCGCCGGGTCGATCCGCGCGCCGGGGAAGAGCAGCTCGACCAGGGGCAGGTTCTCGGCGGCGAACCAGTAGCGGGGCGCCGCGCCGGGCAGGCTGCCGGCGGGCTCCGCGGCGGCGGCGCGGCCCCGCGCCACCAAGTCGTCCAGCCAGGCCTCCCAGCCCCGCGCCTGGGCGTCGGAGACGGCGACGAGCGAGAGCAGCAGGTCGTGCACCTCCTCGGCGTCGCGGGGGACGGGCCAGGCCTCCTCGCGCACGCGGGCGATGGCGGCGGGGTCCAGCGCGGCGAGGTCGCGCGCGTCGTCGGGCAGGGCGTGGCGCAGCATGACGGCGCGCGTGCGGCGCTCCTCGATGGGGGCGTCGTCGAGGTAGGTGTAGGGCTTGCCGTTGAGGATCTCGTGCGCCATCGGCGAGGGCTCGACCGTGTCGCGCGCGTGCAGCGCGATCGCGCCCGCCTCGATCCGTCCGAGCGTGGCGACGAGCCCGTCGGTGTCCATCCACTCCCGCAGGCAGTCCTCGCGCGACTGCCGCACGAGGGGATGGTCGGGGTAGTCGAGGGGGCCCGTGACGTTCTCCTGACAGCCGACCTGGGCCGGGAAGACGGCGGCGAGCAGGTCGTCGGCGCGCATGCGCTGGAGTTGCGGCGGCACCTTCTTGCCGCCGCGCTGCCGCTCGACGGCGAGGGCGCGGGTCGCGTTCCAGCGCCAGCGGGTGCCCCACTGCGGCACGTAGAGGATGGCCTGCGACAGGGCGTCCTCGGCGCCGTCCGCCTTCAGGTAGCCGGAGACCTCCTCCAGGGGGAACGACTGGGCGGGGCCGATGGAGAGCACGATCGCGTCGTCGTTGGCGGCGGCCTGCAGCTCGAAGTCGAAGCGCACGCAGAAGCGCTTGCGCAGGGCGAGCCCCCAGGCGCGGTTGATGCGCGCCCCGAAGGGAGCGTGCACGACGAGGTGCTGGTCGCCGGCCTCGTCGAAGAAGCGCTCGAGGACGACGTCGGTATCGGAGGGCACGACGCCCAACGCGACCGCGTTGGCGCGCACGTAGTCCAGCAGTTGCGCCGCGCCGAGCGCGTCGAGGCCGCACTCCTCGCGCAGCAGTTCGGTCGTCGCCTCCATGTCGCCGAGGCCGGCGGCGACGTCGCGCCGCAGGGCGCTCACCTCGGCCGACAACTCCACGGTGCGGCCGGGCGCCTCGCCGAGCCAGAAGGGGATCGTGGGCGGCGCGCCCTGCGCGTTCTCCACGCGCACCGTGCCCGACTCGACGCGCTTGATCCGCCAGGAGGTCGTGCCGAGCAGGAAGATGTCGCCGCCCATGCTCTCGATGGCCCAGTCCTCGTTGACGGTGCCGACGAAGGCGCCGTCGGGCTCGGCGACGACGCGGTAGTCGCCTAACTCCGGGATCGTGCCGCCGTTGGTGAGCGCCTTCATGCGCGCCCCGCGGCGGCCGCGGAGGACGCCGTTGATGCGGTCGTGGTGAACGAGCGGGGCGGCGCGGCCGCCGCCCTCGCCGACGCCGTCGCGCAGCATCGCCACGACGTCGTCGAAGTCATCGCGGGCAAGATCGCGGTAGGGGGCGGCGCGGCGCACGAGGTCGTAGAGGCCATCGGTGGACCAGTCCTCGCAGGCGGTCTCGGCGACGATCTGCTGCGCCAGCACGTCGAGCGGGGCGACGGGCTGCTGGACGCGGTCGAGGCGGCCGGCGCGCACCGCGCGGACGAGGGCGGCGCACTCGACCAGCTCGTCGCGGGTGGTGGGGAAGAGCTTGCCGCGGGGGGTCAGTCCGAGGGCGTGCCCGGAGCGGCCGACGCGCTGCAGGAACGTGCTGATGGCGCGCGGCGAGCCGATCTGGCAGACGAGGTCGATGGAGCCGATGTCGATGCCCAACTCCAGGGAGGCCGTGGCGACGAGCGCGCGCAGGTCGCCGCGCTTGAGGCGCTGCTCCATCTGCAGGCGGCGCTCCTTCGAGAGCGAGCCGTGGTGGCTGGCGACGTGCTCCTCGCCCACCCGCTCGGCCAGGTGATGGGCGACGCGCTCGGCCAGGCGGCGCGTGTTGACGAAGATCAGCGTCGTGCGGTGGCCGGCGATCAGCGCGGCCAGGCGGTCGTAGACCTCGGCCCACTGCTCGTGCGAGGCGACGGCCGCCATCTCGGAGTTCGGCAGCTCGATGCCGAGTTCGAGGTCGCGCTGGTGGCCGCGGTCGACGACGACGCAGCCGGGGCCGCCGTCCTCGTCGGCGCGCTCCGGCCCGACCAGGAAGCGCGCGATCTCGTCGATCGGGCGCTGCGTGGCGGAGAGGCCGATGCGGGCCGGGCGCTCCTCGGCGACATGGTCGAGCCGGGCGACGCTGAGCGCCATGTGGCTGCCCCGCCGGTCGCGGACCAGGGCGTGGATCTCATCGACGATGAGGGTGCGGACGTGCCGCAGCGTGGGGCGCGCCTTGGCCGCCGTGAGCATCAGGTAGAGCGACTCGGGCGTGGTGATGAGGATGTGGGGCGGGTTCTTGGTGATCGTCTGCCGCTGCGACGGGGTCGTGTCGCCGCTGCGCACGGCGACGCGGATCGGCGGCAACTCGTAGCCCAGCTCGGTTGCGATGGCGTTGATCTCCGCCAGCGGGGCCTCGAGGTTGCGGTGGATGTCGGCCCCCAGCGCCTTGAGCGGCGAGACGTAGAGGATCTCGATCCGGTCGTCGAGCAGGCCCGCCTCGGCCTTGCGGATCAGCGCGTCGATGCCGGCCAGGAACGCGGCCAGCGTCTTGCCCGACCCGGTGGGCGCGGCGATGAGCACGTCGCGGCGGGCGCGGATGTGCGGCCAGCCGTCGGTCTGCGCGTCGGTGGGGGCGGAGAAGTGGCGCAGGAACCAAGCCTGCACGGCGGGGTGGAAGTCGCGCAGGGCGCGCGGGACGTCGGGCGGCGGGGCGGGCGCGGGGGGCTCGGTGGTTTGGACCATGTGTTCTAGTCGAACTGTAGCAGGAAGCCGGGGGGACGACATGCGACGCCCCTCTCGACGGGCAGGGTAGAGTGTGGACAACTGTCACGCGAGAACGTATGTTCTTATTTGGGAGTCGCCATGAGTGAGTCCAGCAAGATCGAGTGGACGGACGCGACGTGGAACCCCGTCACCGGATGCACCAAGGTGTCACCGGGCTGCGCGCACTGCTACGCGGAGACGTTCGCCGAGCGCTTCCGCGGCGTGCCCGGCCACCCCTACGAGCAGGGCTTCGACCTGACGCTGCGGCCGGAGCGCTTGCAGCAGCCGCTGTCCTGGAAGAAGCCGCGCGTGATCTTCGTCAACAGCATGAGCGACCTGTTCCACGAGGGCGTGCCGGACGACTACGTCGCCGGCGTGTTCGACGTCATGCGGC
Organism: Dehalococcoidia bacterium; assembly: GCA_963664645.2. Lineage (GTDB taxonomy): Bacteria > Chloroflexota > Dehalococcoidia > Bin125 > Bin125 > TK10-74A. The sequence goes on along the minus strand of CAXXCV010000001.1, from coordinate 2,543,544 downwards.
GGGCCGACTGGCACGTCTTCCAGGTGCTGACGAAGCGCCCGGAGCGCGTGCGGGCGCTGGCCGATCGGCTGCCCTGGCCGGAGAACGTGTGGCTGGGCGTCTCGGTGGAGAACCAGCGCTGGACGTCGCGGATCGATGAACTGCGCGAGGTGCCGGCCGCCGTGCGCTTCCTCTCCTGCGAACCGCTCCTGGGTGCGCTGGACCTGGACCTCTCGATGATCGATTGGGTGATCGTCGGCGGCGAGAGCGGCCCCGGCGCGCGGCCGATGCAGCTGTCGTGGGCGCGGTCGGTGCGCGATCAGTGCACGCGGGCCGGCGTCTCGTTCTTCTTCAAGCAGTGGGGCGCCCACGACGAGGCGGGCGTGCGTCGTGGCAAGAAGGCGTCGGGCCGGGTGCTGGATGGTCGGACGTGGGATGAATTGCCGGCCGTAGGAGCGCAAAGATGACGAAGGAATTCTTCAACGAACCGGAGGACCGATCCCTGGTCAAGGCGACGATTGTGGTCAAGTACTTCATGGCTTGGTCGAGGATCATGGCGAAGCGGGCCGAGCGGATCGGGTACTGGGACTTTTTCGCAGGTCCAGGCCGCTACGGCACGGGTCAGAAGTCAACCCCGCTCCTGATCCTTGAAAGTGCCGTAGCTGATGCGACGCTCCGGGATCGACTCGTAACGCTCTTCAACGATGCGAATCCCTCCGCGGTTGACAGCCTGGAGCAGGAAATCGCGGGAATCCCGGACATTGATTCGCTTGCACACAAGCCCCGCCTCATCAACGCGGTTGTTGATGACCAGGTAGCCGAGCGGTTTGCGAGCATCAGGACGATCCCGGCCCTCAGCTTCATTGACCCCTGGGGCTACAAGGGGCTGTCACTTCGCCTGATCCGAGCTGTGATCAAGGACTGGGGCTGCGAGGCGATCTTCTTCTTCAATTACAACCGGATCAACATGGGCGTGAACAACGGGATCGTTGAACCTCACATGCAGGCACTCTTTGGCCCAGAACGGCTCGCGTGTCTGCGAAAGCAACTCCAGGACGCTGATCCGGAGAGACGGGAATCGATCCTACGACGCCAGCTTGGTGAGGCCCTCACGGACATGGGCGCTCCATACCTGATCCCGTTTCGCTTCTCGCGGGAGAGCGGACGAGCATCCCACTACATTTGCTTCGTCTCGAAGCACCCGCTCGGCTACTCGATCATGAAGGACATCATGGCGCGGGAGAGCGTGGTCGACGATGACGGAGTTCCGATGTTCGAGTACTTGCCACCGCACGGGGGTCGGCAGTTGCCGTTCGATGATGAGCGGCCTCTGAGGGCGCTTCCCAATGATCTGCTCTCTCACTTCGCTGGACACACTGTGTCAGTAAAGGACATCATTGAGGAGCACCACCCGAGGACTCCGTTCATCGGGAAGAACTACAAGAAAGTGCTGCGGCAACTCGAAGCCGAAGGGCGTGTTCGCTGCACCCCAACTGCCGATGAGCGTCCCAGGGGCAAGACCACAATGGCGGATCGTGTCGCGGTGTCTTTCCCCGATGGATAGCACTTTGGATCGTCAGCGGTTTCGGCAGGCTCGCCGATGACACCCAGCATCGACTGGCCCGCGGTGCACGCGGAGGCGCTCGACGTGCTGACGCGCTACCTGCGCATCGACACGTCGAACCCGCCGGGGCGGGAGGCGCCGGCGGCGCACTTCCTGGGCGACCTGCTGGCGGCGGAGGGCTTCGAGTGCACCTACCTGGAGCCGCAGCCGGAGCGCGAGATCCTGCTGGCGACGCTGCCCGGCGACGGCAGCAAGCGCCCGATGATGCTCTGCAACCACACCGACGTCGTGCCGGTCGAGGAGGAGTACTGGACGAAGCCCGCCTTCGATGGGCTGGTGGAGGACGGACGCATCTACGGCCGCGGGGCGGTCGACATGAAGGGCGCGGGGGTGATGCAGCTGCTGACGATGCTGCTGCTCAAGCGGCAGGACGTGCGCCTGCGCCGCGACCTGGTGTTCTGCGCCGTGCCCGACGAGGAGGCGGGCAGCGTCTGGGGCATGCAGTGGCTGTCGGAGCGGCATCCGGAGCTGGTGGACGTGGAGTTCGAGATGAGCGAGGGGGGGTCCGGGACGTCGCGCTTCCTGGGGCAGGACGTGGAGCTGTTCAACGTCGCGACGAACGAGAAGACGATGTGCTGGCTGGAACTGCGCGCGGTGGGCGCGCCGGGACACGGCAGCCGGCCGCATCGGGACAACTCGGCCGTGCATCTGACGCGCGCGCTGCAGCGTCTGGCCGACTGGGAGCGCCCGCTCGAATTCCTGCCGGAGACGCGCCACACGACCGAGCGGCTGCAGGAGGCGGGGCTGATGCCGGCCGGCGCCTCGGAGGAGGAGTTGGAGGCGCTGATCCGCGGCAACGCGGCGCAGCAGGCGGCCTTCCAGAACACGCTCAACATCACGATGATCCGCAGCGGCATCAAGGCCAACGTGATCCCGGCGGAGAGCACGGCCGTGATCGACTGCCGCCTGCTGCCCGGCCAGGATCGCGAGGACTGGCGGCGCGAGGTCGAGGCGGTGGTCGACGACCCGCGCGTGGAGGTGCGCTTCTACACCGACTGGGGCCAGGACGCGCCCGAGCCGATCGCCTGGGACACGGAGTTGTACCGCACGATCGAGTCGGTGATGAAGGAGGCGTCGGAGGACGCGGTGGTCGTGCCCAACCTGTGCACCGGCGGCACCGACAACCGCTTCCTGCGCGCCAAGGGCATCCCGGCCTACGGCTTCATCCCCTGCCTGCTCAGCCCCGAGGAGGCGGCGGGCTTCCACGGCAACGACGAGTTCCTGACGGTCGAGAACCTCAACATGGGCGTCGAGTTGACGTACGAGATCGTGCGGCGGATGTGCACGTGAGGGGGACCGGGCGATGACGTCGCCAGCGCTGGAACGGGCGCGCGCCTGGATGCGCGAGAACCAACTGCCGTCGGACGCGAGCATCGAGGAGATGCGCGCCTGGATGGGGCCCTCGCCGGCGATCCCGGACACGACGATCGCGCCGGTGCAGGTGACCGGGCCGGGCGCGTCGGGGGGTGGGCCCGACGAGACGCCGGCGGAATGGGTGCTCGCGCCGGGCGCCGACGCGGCGCGGCGCATCCTCTACCTGCACGGCGGCGGCTACTGCATGGGCAGCCCGGCGACGCATCGCAACCTGACCAGCCGGCTGTCGGCCGCGACGGGGATGGCGGTGCTGTCGCTCGACTACCGGCTCGCGCCCGAGCACCCCTGTCCGGCCGCCGTGCGCGACTCGGCGCCGGCCTTCGCCTGGATGACGCGCAACGGCCCGGCGGGGCCGGGCGACGCCGCGGCCGCTTTCATCGCCGGGGACTCCGCCGGGGGCGGGCTGGCGCTGGGCACGCTGGTGAAGAACCGCGACCTCGACGACCGGCAGGCGGACGCCGCCGTGCTCCTCTCGGCCTGGACCGACCTGACGCTCAGCGGCGAGTCGTGGGAGACGCGGGCCGGGGAGGACCTGCTGGTGAATCGGGCCGCGACGGAGCGGCTGGTCGACTGGATCCTGCCCGGCCCGCTGCGGCCCAACTTCCCGCTCGTCTCGCCGGTCTTCGCCGACCTGCAGGATCTGCCGCCGCTGTACCTGATCGCCGGCGACCACGAGGTCCTGCGCGACGACACGACGCGGATCGCGGCGCTGGGGCGGATGATGGGCCTGACGGTGCGCGAGGAGATCTACCCCGAGATGCCGCACGTCTTCCCGGCCTTCCCGTCGCTGCCGGAGTCGATCGAGGTGATGGGCAAGATCGGCGAGTTCCTGCGCGCGCAGGTTCCGGCGCGCTGGCCCGAGCGGAGCTGAGGCCGGGCCGGTCAGCCGCCGGCGACGCGCGCGCAGGCGGCGAGGACGCGCTCGCCCCCGGCGGCGATGTCGGCGGCGCTGGTCCAGGAGTAGGCGAGGCGCACGGCCTCGGGGTCGCCGTCCAGGTCGCCGCCCGGGTAGAAGCCGGCGCCGGGCGGGAAGATCGCCCCCTCCTCGAAGCCGGCCCGCTGCACGTCGCGGCCGCGCAGGCCGTCGCGCAGGCGCAGCCAGAGGAAGAAGCCGCCCTCGGGCTGCGTGAACTCGAAGTAGGGCTCGCCGGCGTCGCGCAGGGTGGCGGCCAGGGCGCCGAGCTTGGCGGCGTAGACGCCGCGCATCCGCTCGACGTGCGGCGCGAACTCGCCGCTCACCATGTACTCATGCAGCATCCGGTGCAGCAGCGGGCTGTTGCCCATGTCGAAGCGGCCGGGCAGCAGCAGCTCGATGAGGGCCGGCTCGGCCTGCAGCCAGCCGATGCGCAGCCCGGTCGCGATCACTTTCGAGAAGGTGCCCGCTGTGAGCACGCCCCGCCCGCCGGCGATCGAGGACAGCGTGGGCGGGCGCTCCGGCGTGAAGAAGAGTTCGTTGTAGGCCGTGTCCTCCAGGATGTGGATGCCCTCGCGGGCCGCCAGCTCGACGAGGTCGGCGCGGCGCTGGAGCGACATCGTGACGCCGGTGGGGTTGTGGTAGGTGGGGATCGTGTAGATCAGCTTGGGCGCGCGGCCGTCGGCCCGCAGTTGGGCGATCCGCGCCTCGAGCTGGTCGAGCCGCATGCCCTCGTCGTCGAGGTGCACGCCGGCGACCTCCACGCCGTGCCCGCGGAAGGTGCGCAGCGAGCCGGCGAAGGTCGGCATCTCGGAGATCACGACGTCGCCCCGGTCGAGCAGGAGCGTGGCCGCCATGTCGATCGCGCCGGCGGCCCCGTTGGTGAGGATGAAGTGGTCGGCGCCGGGGATCTCGGCGTGGTCGCGGGCGAAGTACTTGCCGATCTCGGCGCGCAGGGGCTCGTAGCCCAGGGGGCCGCCGTAGACGAGGGGGCCGTCGTCGGGGACGTCGAGGGCGCGCTCCATCGCGCGCAGCAGCCCCTGCTTCGGCTGCGAGGCGGCGTCGGGGATGCCGCCGGCCATGGAGATGGGCGGCCGCTTCGACTTGACGCCGCCGCCGGCCAGGCCCCAGTCGGTCATGCCGCCGGCGGTCAGGCCGCGCAGGCGCGCGCTCTGGAACCCGGCCGGGTCGCGGTCGTTCCAGCGGGCCGCGCAGCGCGCGGCGACGGCCTGCAGTTCGGCTTCCAGGTCGGGCGTCTCGGTCGTCATTGGGCCTCCCTCGTCAGTGTACGGAGTGCGGCGACGGCCGCCAGCGCCGCGACCGGGCGGGGGGCGTTCTCTAGGCTGTGCCCATGCGACTGAGCGTCCTGGACCAGATCCCGATCGTCGCGGGCGGCGACGGCCCCCGCGCCATCCGGGAGACCTTCGCCCTGGCGGAGTTGGCCGACCGGCTGGGCTACGAGCGCTACTGGCTGGCCGAGCACCACAACACGACGGCGCTCGCCTGCCCGGCCCCGGAGGTGATGATCCCCCAGGTCGCGGCGCGCACGCAGCGCATCCGCGTCGGGTCGGGCGGGGTGATGCTGAGCCACTACAGCCCGCTCAAGGTGGCCGAGGCGTTCCACGTCATCGAGGCGATGCACCCCGGCCGCATCGACCTGGGCGTGGGGCGCGCGCCGGGCAGCGACGGCCGCACCGCGCGGGCGCTGGCGCACGGGCCGGGCGCGCTGGGCATCGAGCACTACCCCGAGCAGTTGATGGACCTCTACGGCTACCTGGCCGGCGACCTGCCGGCGGAGCATCCCTTCCGCAGCGTGCGCGCCATCCCGGAGGTGGCCGGGCTGCCGGAGCTGTGGCTGCTGGGATCGTCGACGGTGAGCGGGACGTACGCGGCCGAGCTGGGCTGGGCCTTCTCGTTCGCGCACTTCATCAGCCCCGAGGGGGGCGAGGCGGTGATCCGCAACTACCGCGAGCGCTTCCGGCCCTCGCCGGCGCTGGCCGAGCCGCGCGCCAACATGGGCGTCTCGCTGACCTGCGCCGAAACCGACGAGGAGGCGCGCGAGCTCTCCTGGAGCCGCTGGTGCTGGCGGATCATGAGCAACCGCGGCATGGGCGGGGGCATCCCCTCGGTCGAGACGGCCCGCGCCTTCCCCTACAACGAGCGCGAGCTGGCCTACATCGAGCACATGCAGGGGCTCTCGATCCACGGCTCGCCGGGGCGCTGCCTGGCGAAGCTGGAGGAGTTGAGCGCCACCTACGACGTGGACGAGTTCGTCGTGCTGACGATCACCCACGACCCGGCCGCCCGCCGCCGCTCGTACGAGTTGCTGGCCGAGGCGGCGGCCATCACAACGCCGCCGGCGGCCCCGGCGGCGCGGGCGGAGGCCCCCTCACCCTAACCCTCTCCCCAGGGAGAGGGGATCAGGCCGCGGCGCGCACGATCGGGCGCATGCGCAGGGAAAACAGGCGAACGGTCCGGGGGCGACGGCGGAGATGGCGCGGACCATCGCCCCCGGAGCGACCGCTCTCCGCAGGTCTAAATCTTAGTATCGCGGATTACGGTCGCAGCAACGCACGGTCTTGCACGCCAGGCGGGAAAACAGGCGAACGGTCCGGGGGCGATGGCGGAGGCGGCGCGGACCATCGCCCCCGGAGCGACCGCTCTTCGCAGGTCGCAATATCAGTATAGCGGATTGCTGTCGCGTTGTCCAGGGGCGGCGGAACCTCACCCCCTGACCTCCTCTCCACCTGGACGGTGGAGAGGGAACTCCGGCCCCCTCTCCCTGGGGAGAGGGTTGGGGTGAGGGGGAGAGGCCGCGAAATTTTTCGGCGGCGCCCGGCCGCCGTCCGGCAGGGCGACCACAAGGGTCGCCCCTACGACCGTGACCGCGGCGCGGCGGGGCCGCCCGCAAGGATTTTTTCGCCTGCCCGGCTTCATCCCCTCTCCCTGGGGAGAGGGTTGGGGTGAGGGGGTAAGGCCGCGAAATTTTTCGGCGGCGCCCGGCCGCCGCCCGGCAGGGCGACCACAAGGGTCGCCCCTACGACCGCGAACGCGGCGCGGCGGGGCCGCCCGGCCCCCTCTCCCTGGGGAGAGGGTTGGGGTGAGGGGGAGAGGCCGCGAATTTTTCTTCGCCGCCGTCCGGCAGGGCGACCACAAGGGTCGCCCCTACGACCGCGACCGCGGCGCGGCGGAGCCGCCCGCAAGAAATTCTTTTCTGCCGCCTGGACCTCACCCCCTGTCCCCCTCTCCATCCAGAAGGATGGAGAGGGGAACGTGGAAGCGACCGCTCGGGAACCCTCCGGTCCCCCCTCTCCATTGCTCTGCAATGGAGAGGGGGTTAGGGGGTGAGGTTCGGGCGCCCGCCCGCCCCGCCGCCCGCGCGCGAATTTTTTTTTGCGCGACGCCCTCTCCCTTCCCTCATAGAGAGGGGGGTCACGTTGCTTCCATCACTCCCTTACGTCAACTGTGGAAACTTTACATCCAAAAACCTTGACGTGCCCCCCCCCCCTAGACGTCATAATGCGTGCGCTCGCGGAGCACGACCCCATCCATAGGGGATTGGGGCGGACACATCCACGGAAAGGATGACGCCATGAGCAGCTATTGGGAGACCCTGCGACAGCGAAAGATCTCGCGCCGCACGATGTTGGGAGCCAGCGCCAAAGCCGGCGTCGGTGCGGCCGGCCTCGCCCTGGTCGGCTGCGGCGACGACGACGATGACGCCGGCACCGCGGCCGCCGAACGGGCCGCCGCGGCCGCGGAGGAGGCCGCCGCCGCGGCTGTCGCCGCGGGCGAGGCGCGCGCCGCCGAGACCGAGGCCGCCGCCGACGCGGCCGCCGAAGCCGCAGCGGCAGCCTCCGAGGCCTCCGCCGCCGCTTCCCAGGCCGCGGACGCCGCCGATGCGGCCGCCGCCCTGGCCGCCGAGGCGGCCGAGTCGGAGGACGCCGCCAACGCGGCCGCCGCCGCGGAAGCCGCGGCCCAGGCGGCCGCCGACGCTGCCGCCGCCGCATCCGCGGCCGGTGACGAAGCCGCCGCGGCCGTCGCGGCTGCCGCCTCGGAGGCCGCAGAGGCCGCCGCCCAGGCCGCCCGTGACGCGGCCGCCGCGGTCGAGGCCGGCACGGCGACCGCCGAGGCCGCCCAGGCCGCCATCGACGAGGCCGCGGCCGCCGCGGCCGCTGCGGCCGAGGCTGCCGGCGAGGCGTCCGCCGCCGCCGGCGAGGCCGCCGCCACCGCCCAGCAGACCGCCGAAGCCGCGGCCGAAACCGCCGCCGCGGCCGTCGCCGCGGCGCAAGAGGCCGCCGACGCCGCCCAGGAGGCCGCCGAGAGCGCCGCCATGGCGGCGGCGGACGACGAGGCCCCGGCCACCGGCCCGCGGCGCGGAGGCGTCATGACCTTCTTCAGCGACGACAGCGGCATCCTCGACCCGGCCACCTCCGAGCACGGCGGTCTCGACAGCAGCTGGTTCCCGATCTACGACCACCTCAACTACATGGACAACGGCGGCGTGCTCACCTCGGCGATGGCGGAACTGCCCGAGGTCGTCGATGACGTCACCTTCGTCTACAACATCAAGCCGAACGTGTACTGGCACGACAAGCCCCCGCTGAACGGCCGCCAGTTCGTCGCTGAAGACGCCGCCTTCGGACTCGCCCGCTTCGGCGAGGACAACCCCGAGTTCCTCTGGAGAGACCGCTTCTCCAGCGTCGAGCAGTTCGAGACCCCCGACGAGTTCACCATGCGCCTCAAGATGAAAGAGGTGTTCTCGCCGCTGCTCACCGCGGTCGGCGAGACCCAGATGCTCATGATCTCCCGCGACGTGATCGAGGCCTTCGGCAACGACGGCCTCGCCAGCAACCCCGAGGCCGCTGTCGGGACCGGCGGCATGCAGTATGTCTCCCGTGAGGCCGGCGTGCTCACCGAGCTCGAACGTAACCCCAACTACTTCCGCGAAGGGCTCCCCTATTTCGACGGGCTGCGGACGAACTGGAATTGGGAGGAGACGGCATATCGGGCCGCGCAGTACGTCGCCGGCGAGTCCGACTTCGTCTTTATTCCGTGGTTCGGCATCCCGGGAGAGAACGATGCCCTGCGCGCCCAGGTCGGCGAGGAGAACGTCGTCGACGTGCCCATGAACTCGACCTGGAACTGGGTGGCGGTCCACATCCACACCAAGGTCGAGCCCTACACCGACCCGCGCGTGCGCCTCGCCCTGCATCTCGCCACCGACCGGGAACTGGCCAACGCGATCCCCAACGCCGCGTCGGAGATCGGCGGGCCGATCACCCACGCCGCCGGCGTCTACGCGTGGAGCCCCGACGAGCTCCGCCAGCTGCCCGGCTACCGCTCCGGCGCCCTGCGCGAGGAGGACCTGGCCGAGGGCCGGCGGCTGCTCGACGCCAGCGGCTACGACCCGGCGAGCGTGCCGCCGATGAGCGCTTGGTCCGACCGCATCGAACAAGCGCAGGTGGTCCAGCACAGCGTTGCCGAAATCGGCTTCGAGGTCGCGATCGAGGAGGTGAACAACGCGGAGTCGCACTCCAGGAAGACCTCGGGGAACTTCTCCATCCACTTCGATGGCCTCGGGGGCGGGTTCGACCCCGACGCCCTCTCCAGCGGCCACGGCACCGGCGGCGGACGGAACTTCGGCGAGTTCTCGGACCCCGAGATCGACGCGCTGCTGGAGCAGGGACGCACGACCATCGGCACCGAGAACCGGGTGCCGATCTACGACGAGATCCAGACCAAGCTGCTCGAAGAGCACAATCCCCAGATCTACATGGACTGGGGCCAGCCGGTCGTCGGCCACCGTCCCTGGCTCAAGGGCTACGGTCCGACCAACAACAGCACCGCCGCCACCTATCGGTGGTACCGGTCGTGGTTCGAGGGGAAGCCCGGCGTGTAGGGGGCTGGAACCGCGGCGCCCTGACCTCACCCCCCTTCGGCGCCGCTCAGGACAGGCCTGTCCCCCTCTCCAATCCTTCCGGATGGAGAGGGGGAACGTGGGCGCGGGCGCTGGGTCCCCCTCACCCTAACCCTCTCCCCAGGGAGAGGGGATCGGAGTCCCTCTCCACCTGAACGGTGGAGAGGGGGGACGCGAAAGCGGGCGCCTTGGGGTTTTCCTTCCGATCCCCCCTCTCCATTGCTCTGCAATGGAGAGGGGGTTAGGGGGTGAGGTTCGGGCGGTCGCTAGGGGCTGAGGGCCCGCCGGCCGCCGATTGCGGGGCCCCACAGGCCCGCGCTATCCTGCGGGCTCAGTGAAGCCGATGTCGCGGGGGCGCGGTTCGCGCCCGCAGGCGCCGGCCGCCCGGCCGCGAGGAGCCAACGCCGATGCGCACGTACGTCATCCGACGGCTGCTGCTGCTGCCGGTCACGGTGATCCTGCTCTCGATCTTCGCCTTCGGTCTGGTCCGGCTCGTGCCGGGTTCGGTGGTCGACGCGCGCCTCTCCAACACCATGGGCGCTTCGGCGGGCGGCACCCCGGAGCAGCGCGCCGCGTTGGAGGCGCATTTCGGGCTCGACAAGCCGGTCCACGTGCAGTTCGTGAACTGGGTCGGACAGGTCCTCACCGGCGATTTCGGCACCTCCTGGCTGACGCGGGAGTCCATCATGGACACCTTCGCCCGCCGCATGCCCGTCACGGCCCAACTGCTCTTCCTGACGCTGTTGCTGTACATCCCGATCGGGATTGGCACGGGGATCTGGTCGGCCGTGCGCCGCAACCGGCCCGACGACTACGGCATCCGCTTCCTCACGGTGCTCTTTCTCGCCATCCCCAACTTCTGGCTGGCCACCCTGGTCGTCCTGATCCCGCTCGTGCTCTGGCACTACGCGCTGCCCGCCCCCTACGAGCAACTGTGGCATAACCCGGGCACCAACATGCTGCAGATGATCGTGCCCGCGGCGGTGGCGGCGCTGTCGGGCGCGGCCGTGCTGGGACGGCTGGCGCGCTCGGAGATGCTGGAAGTGCTGCGCCAGGATTACGTGCGCACCGCCCGCGCCAAGGGCGTCTCCGGCCGCATCGTGGTCATGCGTCACGCGCTGCGCAACGCCATGATCCCCCTGATCACGCTGATCGGGCTCGTCTTCGCCGATGGCGTCGCGGGGTCGGTGATCGTCGAGCAGATCTTCGGGCTGCCGGGCATGGGCCGCTTGCTCGTCGACTCCATCTTCGCGAACGACCTGCCGGTGGTGCAGCTCTGGATGCTGTTCTTCGGCACGGCCTTCGTGCTCATCAACCTGGCGGTGGACCTCAGCTACGCCGTCTTCGATCCCCGGATCCGCTTCCAATGAGCGCCGCCGAGCCGGGCGCGGCCGTCTTCGATGAGTACGGCGTTCTGGTGCGCCCGCCGCTGCGCCGGCGCCTCCGGCGGCTGCTGCGGCAGCATCCCCTGGGCGCGTTCGGGCTGTTGATCGTGATCCTGATGATCGTGCTCGCCGCCTTCGGCCCGCTGATCGCCGGGGATCCGACCAAGCTCTCCCCGAACATCCTGGCCGCCCCCGGCGGCGAGTACTGGTTCGGCACCGACGGGCTCGGGCGGGATTACTTCGCGCGCGTGGTCGCGGGCACCCGGCTCTCGATCTCGCTGGCGCTGACCGCGATGACGATCGGGGTCGGCATCGCGCTGCTCTGGGGCATGACCTCGGCCTACGCGGCCGGGTTGTTCGATCTCTTGTCCCAGCGCGTGCTCGACATGCTGCTGGCCTTCCCCGGCCTCGTGCTGCTGCTGCTGCTGGCGCAGGTGACGGGGCGCAACTGGCAATCGATCGCGCTGGGGATGGGGCTCATCTTCACGATGGGCATGGTGCGGATCGTGCGCGGCAGCACGCTCGCGACCCTGAGCGCCAGCTACGTCGAAGCCGCCCGCGTGATCGGCGTGACGCCGTTCCGCATCCTCTGGCGGCACGTGCTGCCCAACATCGCGCCGCCGCTGGCGATCTACGTCGCCGCCTTGCTCGGCGCCGCGATCCTGTTCGAGGGCGCGCTCTCCTTCCTGGCCCTCGGCGTCCCGCCGCCCAACCCCTCCTGGGGCCGCATGCTCGTGGAATCGCGCGACTTCTGGCAGCACACCCACCTCAGCATCTTCCCCGGCGTCGCCATCACCCTCGCCGTGCTCGGCTTCAACCTCCTCGGCGACTCCGTGCGCGACATCTTCGACCCCCGCCTGCGCGGCGCGGATTAGCGCACCGCGCGCCGAGACCTCACCCCCTGTCCCCCTCTCCATCCAGAAGGATGGAGAGGGGGAACGTGGAGGCGACCGCTGGGGCTCCGGTCCCCTCTCCCGTGGGGAGAGGGTTAGGGTGAGGGGCAGCGCCCGCCGAGACCTCACCCCCTGTCCCCCTCTCCACCTGAACGGTGGAGAGGGGGGACGTGGAAGCGACCGAGGGGGGACCGGGGGTGAGCTTCGCCGCGCGCCCCGATATGCTGGGGGCATGCCGGATCAATACGTCGCGTCCGACAAGCGCACCGGGGTCGAGGTCTCCGTCACGGGGGAGTTCCCGCCGCACCCCGACGACCGGATGCGCATCGCCCGCACGGTCACGCTGTTCACGCGGCTCGCCTCGACCCTCCTGGCGACCGGGAACGAGACCGAGCGCCGGGCCGGCTTCCGCGCCGTCGAGACGCAGTTGGAACTCGCCGACGCGCTGATCCGCGGCGACACGGAGGAGGTCCGCCGGCTGGTGCGCGAGACCATGCGCAGCATGGGCGTGACGCAGGACCAATTGAAGGACTTGACGCGCCAGCTTCAGGAGTTGGGCGGCCTGGACGACGCGACGGCCGAGCAGCTCTCGAAGGCGCTGGGGCTCGACGTCCCGCCCGGCGAGCGGCCCGACTGGCCGCCCCTGCCCCCCGACCCGCCCCCCGACGACGCCGGCCCCGGCGCGGACGCCGACGACGAGGCCGACGACGAGGCCGACGATGAGTCCGAACCGCCGCCCGCGGCGGCGCCGCGGTAGCGCCCACCCCGGCGAGTGAAAGGACCGACGATGCGCGTAGTCGTGACCGGCGCGAGCGGAACGATCGGGACGGCGCTGGCGCGGGCGCTGCGCGAGCGCGGCGACACGGTGACCGGCGTCACCCGCTCGCCCGCCGGCCAGGGCGCCGCCGGCGGCATCGACTGGCGATCCTGGGACGACCTCGCGAATGCCGTCGCGGGGTCGGACGCGGTGGTGCATCTGGCCGGGGCCGGCGTCGCCGACAAGCGCTGGTCGGCCGCGCGCAAGCGGGAGTTGCGCGAGAGCCGCGTCGACACCGCCCGGCGGATCGTCGCCGCGATCCAGGCCGCGTCCGACAAGCCGTCGGTCTTCGTCTCCGGCTCCGCCGTCGGCATCTACGGGTCGCGCGGGGACGAGTTGCTGACCGAGGAGAGCGCCCCCGGCGACGACTTTCTGGCGCAACTCTGCGTCGATTGGGAGGCGGCCGCGGGGGGCGCGGGCGTGCGTACGGTGATCCTGCGCACCGGCGTCGTGCTGGCCCGCGAGGGCGGCGCGCTGGCGAAGCTGCTGCCGCCGTTCAAGCTGGGCGCGGGCGGACCCATCGGGCGCGGGCGGCAGCGGATGGCCTGGATCCATCTGGACGACATCGTGGGGCTGATCCTCCACGCCATCGGCACCCCCGGCCTGGAGGGCGCGCTGAACGGCGTCGCCCCCGAGCCGGTGAGCAACGCCGTCTTCAGCAAGGCGCTGGGCGCGGCGCTGCGGCGTCCCGCCCTCATGCCGACGCCGCCGCTCGCCCTGCGGCTGCTGCTCGGCGAGCGCGCCGGCGTGCTCACCGCCAGCCAGCGGGTCGGCGCCGATCGGGCGCGGGAGTCGGGCTACGACTTCCGCCACCCCGAGATCGGCGGGGCGCTGCGCGACCTCGTCGGCTGACGGCGGGGCGGCGAGAGAGCGCCGCGGAGGAAGCCGAGGCATGGATCGCGAGATCGCGCTGCGCTACGGGCTGAACCCCCATCAGACGCCCGCCCGCGCCGTCATCGACGGGGACGGCGCCGGTCCGTTCCGCGTCCTCAACGGCGCGCCCGGCTATATCAACCTGCTCGACGCGATCTCCGCCTGGCAACTGGTGCGCGAGTTGCGCGCCGCCCTGGGCGCGCCCGCCGGGGCCAGCTTCAAGCACGTCAGCCCGGCCGGGGCCGCCATCGGGCTGCCCCTCTCCGACGCCCTGCGCGCGGCCTACCAGGTCGGCGACCGGGAACTGTCCCCCGTCGCGACGGCCTACGTGCGCGCCCGCGGCGGCGACCTCGTCTCCTCCTACGGCGACGTCGCGGCCGTCAGCGACCGCGTCGATCGCTCCCTCGCCATGATCCTCAAGCGCGAGGTGTCGGACGCGATCGTCGCCCCCGCCTTCGACGACGACGCCCTGGAGGTCCTGCGGGCCAAGAAGGGCGGCCGCTACCTCGTCATCCAGGCCGACCCCGGCTTCCGTCCGCCGGCGCTGGAGCGCCGCTCGGCCTTCGGGCTGACGCTGGAAGCGCCCGCCGACAGCGATCCCATCACGCCCGATCTGCTGGGCAACGTCGTCACGCGCGAGCGGGAGTTCCCGCCCGCCGCCGTGCGCGACCTCATGGTCGCGACGATCGCCCTGCGCTACACGCAGTCGAACTCCGTCTGCCTCGCCGCCGACGGGCAGGTGATCGGGCTCGGCGCGGGGCAGCAGTCGCGCATCCACTGCTCGCGCATCGCCTGCGGCAAGGCCGACCGCTGGATGCTGCAGCAGCACCCCCGCGTGCTGGCCCTGCCGTTCGCGTCCGGCATCAAGCGGCCCGAGCGCTTCACGGCGCGGGAGCAGTTCATCGCCTGGGCAGAGCTGTCGGAGCCCGAGCGGGCGCACCTGCGCGCCCAGTTCAGCGCCCCCGTCGAGCCGCTCTCCGACGCGGAACGCCGCGAGTGGATCGGCGGCTTCCGCACCGTCCTCAGCCACGACGCCTTCCTGCCCTTCCGCGACAACATCGACCGCGCCCAGGCCAGCGCCGTGCGCTACGTGCTGCAGCCCGGCGGCAGCATCGCCGACGCGGGCGTCACCGCCGCCGCCGACGAGTACGGCATGACGATGGCCCTCTCGGGCCTGCGATTGTTCCGGCACTGATGCCCGCCACCGGCTTGGCCGCCGCCGAGGGCAATCTGCGCCGCCACCTGCGCGAGAACCCATATCCGGGCCGCGGCCTCGTCATCGGCCGCAGCGCCGACGGGGCGGCCTGGCTGCAGGTCTACTGGATCATGGGCCGCAGCGAGAACAGCCGGAACCGGCGCTTCGTCGCCGACGGCGCGTCGATGCGCACGGAGGCCGTCGACCCCGCCAAGCTCAGCGACCCGACCAACGTCATCTACGAGGCGATGCTGGAACTGCCCGACCTCTACGTGGTCTCCAACGGCGACCAGACGCGCACCATCGTCGAGGGGTTGGCGGCGGGCGGAACCTTCGAGGACGCCCTCGCCACCCGCGAGCGCGAGGACGACGCGCCCAACTACACGCCGCGCATCAGCGGCCTGCTCGACCTGCGCGGGCACATGCACGGCGTCGAGCCGCGCGTCGCGATCAGCATCCTGCGCGCGGCCGACGCCGATCCCGCGCGGTCGGACCGCGTGACGACCCGCCCCGCGCTGCCGCCGCCCGGCCTGGGCCTCGGCGTCACCACCTACGCCGGCGACGGCGACCCGCTGCCGCCCTTCCGCGGCGACCCGCTCTGGCTGCCGCTGGCGGGCGGCGCCGGCCACGTGCTGGCGACCTACTGGGACGCCCTCGACGCGGACAACCGCGTCGCCCTGGCCGTCAAGACGATCCCCGTCGGCGGCGGACCGGGCGCCATCCTCGTCCGCAACGCCCGCGACGCCTGAGCGCCGTTGGGGCGACCGGCAATGCGGAAGGGCGACCACAAGGGTCGCCCCTACGGCTGCCGGGAGGCTAGATCAGCGGCCAGGGGTAGGGGCGGCGCCACTCCGGCGGCTGCGGGAAGACGCGCGACTCCAGGATCTGCTCGGCCCGGCCGCGCAGCGCCTCGCACTCCTCCGCCTCCAGGTACTCCGACAGCGACGCCCACAGCGCCGACTCCGGCCGCAACTCCGCCAGGAAGGCCTCCACGTCGGCCAGCAGGGCGGGCGGCACCGGCTCGCCGGCGTAGTCCCAGATGACGGTGCGCAGCTTGTCCTCGACGTGGAACGAGAGCGCGTTGTCGATGCCCCAGATCGTCCCGTCCGCGCCCCGCAGGACGTGGCCGCCCTTGCGGTCGGCGTTGTTCGTCAGCCAGTCGAAGGCCGCCATGCGGCGCATCGCGTCGGCGTGGTCGGCGCGCAGGTCGAAGTAGGTGGCCTCGCGGTCGCTGGGGATGAAGGCCTGCAGCGACCCCGGCCCGTGCGGCAGGCCGTCGTCGCGGACGATCGTCGGCGGGACCAGCCGCCAGCCGATCGCCTCGCAGACGACGTAGCTGGCGACCTCGCGCCGGTAGAGGTCGGGCGGGAAGTCCCACAGCGGGGTCTCCCCGCGGGCGGGCTTGTAGACGGCGGCGCCGGGGCCCGGGTCGCCGTCCGCGTCGCCGGGCGGGGCCAGCGCCAGCACGAAGACGTAGTTCGACGCCGAGGGGATCAGGCCGGAGTCGGTCACCGCCGACTCGCGCAGCAGCCGCGCGATGTCGGGGCGGTCGGGGTCCCACGCGCGGTCCGGGAAGCGGTCCATGCCTCGCCCCGCCCTCCCGCCGCCGCCCGCTACTGTGCTGCGCGCTACTGTGATGCGAAGGCGCGGCAGGCCTCGGCGCGCTCCGCCTCATCGAGCGCCTCGCGCAGGTTGCGGCGCAGCAGCACCTCCTCCGGGTTCAGCGCCTCGACCACCGCCCGCGTGCGGCTGATCGTGTCCTCCGTCGGGATGTGCGACGGGTAGAGCTGCCGGAAGTAGTTGACCGCGAAGTCCTTGTCGCGGCCCTCGAAGATGGCCCGGATCTCCGAGAAGAAGCGCGTCACGTACTGGCGCTGCAGCACTTCCTCCTCCAGCCACCAGGTCCGGTTCGACCAGAAGCCCCCCATCGCCGAGCGGATGATGTGCAGCGACGACTCGCGGTCCTCGCGGAAGCGGGTCCAGGCGGCGGCCTTCACGCTTCGCTCCGGCCGCGCCACGGCTGCCGTCTCCAGCGACCGCTGTCCGCGGTCGCTGCCGTCGCGCTCCCGCTCCGCCGCGAGGCGGGCGTCGGCGTCGGGCAGGCCGTGCGCGGCCGCCCGGATCGCCAGCGACCAGCGCATGTCCTGGTCCAGTTCGAAGCCCTCGATGCCGCTGCCCTCATCGACCAGCCGCCAAGCGGCGGCCACCGAGCCGGGCTCCGCCGCCGCCGTCACGAGGTTGCGCGCCCAGGTGATGCGCAGATCCTGACTCGCGGCCCGAGGCAACTGCTCCCGCGCCAACTCGAACAGCGCGCGCGCTTCGTCGAGCCGGCGCGACTCGGGAACGTAGCTGCCGACCGCGTGCTGCGCGTGCGCCAGCGTCGTCGCGACCAACTCCAGCGCCGGCTCGTGCGGCAGCTTGGCGCGCACCATCGCCAGCCAGTCGGTCGAGCGGAACTGCCGGTCGCGCACCATCTCCCACAGCGACTGCCAGAGCTGCAGCCGCAGCAGCGGATCCTCGAAGCGCTCCAGCCGCTCCCGCACGAAGTCGAGCGACACCGGGTCGAGCGCGATCTTCGCGTAGCCGTGGTCGTCGTGGTTGGGGAAGACCGCCGCCGGGGCCTCGGCCCCCGCCAGCGCCTCGACGACCGTGCGCTCGCCCTCGACGTCGGCCGGGACGGCCGTGCGCAGCGACGGCGCGCCCCCGGCGTCCGCGTCGAACAGCGCGATCTCCACCCGGTGCGGGCGCAGCGTCGGATGGTCGGGCGGCGCGCTCTGAGCCACGGCCAGCACCGGCAGGCGTCCGTCCCGCGCCTCCCACTCGGCCCGCAGCGTGTTCAGCCCCGCCCGCTCCAGCCACGACTCCGACCACCCCTCCAGTTCCCGCCCGGCCCCGTGCGACAGCGCCGCCAGGAACTCGGCCAGCGTCGTGTTGCCCCAGGCGTGCGTGCGGAAGTAGTGGCGCATGCCCTCGCGGAAGCCGGCCGGCCCGATCGCCGCGACGAGCTGCTTCAGCACCGACGCCCCCTTGCCGTAGGTGATGCCGTCGAAGTTGAGGAAGGTCGCGTCGGTGTCGGGCACTTCGCCCGAGATCGGGTGCGTCGTGACCAGTTGGTCCTGCTCGTAGGCCCAGGCCTTCATGCGCGCGTGGAAGGCCGGCCAGGCGCCGCCGCGGAAGCGCGTCGCCTCCTCCATCGCCAGGTACGACATGTAGGTCGCGAAGCTCTCGTTCAGCCAGAGGTCGTTCCACCAGCGCATCGTCACCAGGTCGCCGAACCACATGTGCGCCATCTCGTGCAGCACGACCTCGGCGCGGTTGAGGCGCTGCAGGTCGGTGGGCGGGTCGCGGAAGACCATGCGCTCGCTGAACGTGATCGCGCCCACGTTCTCCATCGCGCCGAAGTTGAACTCCGGCACGAAGAGCTGGTCGTACTTCCCGAACGGGTAGGGCCAGTCGAAGAAATCGGCGAAGAAGGTCAGCCCCTGCTTCGTGATCTCGAAGAACTCCTCCGGGTCCATGTGGTCCGCCAGCGACTTGCGGCAGTAGATGCCCAGCGGCGTCTCGCCGCCGCCGTCGCCGGCGTGGACGTCGCGGAAGACGTGGTACGGCCCGGCGATCAGCGCCAGCAGGTAGGGGCTGAAGAGTTGCGTTTGGGCGAACTCGTGCAGCCTGCGCGCCGGCTCGCCGTCGGCGTCATCGGAGGGGCCGGGCGCGGGCGCGGCGGCCGTCTCGGGCGCGTTCGACACCACCACCCACTCGGCTGGGCGCCGCGACGCGCAGCCGGTAGCGCGCCTTGATGTCGGGCTGGTCGAAGCAGGGCAACATGCGGTGCGCTTCGTAGGGCTCGAACTGGGTGTAGAGGTACTCCGCGCCGTCTTGCGGGTCGCGGAACTGATGCAGCCCCACGCCGCTGTGGTCGTAGGCGTTGCGGTACACCACCCGCACGATGTTCGCCTCGCGCAGCAGCGCCCCGGGCAACTCCAGCCGGTTGCGCGACCAGCGCACCCCCTCCGACTCCAGCGCGTCGGCGTCGTTGACGTCGAGGCGGACGATCTCCTCGCCCGTGCAGTCGAGGAACACGCCGGCGGCCGGGTCGCGGTGCTCGAAGCGGATCGTGACGTCGCCCTCGTAGCCGGGCGCGCCGGCCCGCAGCGAGAGGGCCAGGTCGTATTCGACGCCGTGGATCACGGCCGCCCGAGCGGCGGCTTCCTCCTGCGTCAGGACGTTCGGACCCGTGGCGTCGTCGTGGCTGATCATTGAGCCCCCAAGGTGTGCGTGCTCGTGGCGTGGGCCGGCGAGCATTGAGTATATCGACGCCTGCGCCGGCGATCGGCCCTCAGAGCCGCGGCCAGCGGTCCCAGGGCCGCGCCTCCTCGTACGCCAGCGACGCCCGCAGCACGAGGGCGTCGCCGAAGCGCGGCCCCACGATCTGCAGGCCGCAGGGCAGGCCCGCGTCGGTCAGGCCCGCGGGCACGCTGGCGGCCGGGTGACCGCTGAAGTTGAACGGGTAGGTCATCGCGATGGGGACGAACTTCTCGCCGTACAGCGTGAGCGGGACCGGCCCCGACGCGGCGAAGGCCTCCGTCGGCAGGGTGGGCGTCAGCAGCAGGTCGTAGGCGCCGAACAACTCCGCCGTCCAGGCCGTGATCGTCTGCCGCAGCTCCATGAAGCGCCCCATCCGCTCCGGGTCGAGGCCCAGGCCGTGGTCGAGGATCTGCACGACCGCCTCCCCGTACTCGCTGTGGCGCGTCGTGTAGTCCTGCCAGTGCATCGCGACGTTGGTCCACCCCATCACGTCGTTCCAGAAGCGGCCCGTCTCCGGGATCGCGTCGTCGTTCTCCTCCACCTCGTGCCCCAGCTTCCGGAAGACCGCCACCGCCGACTCGACCTCCCGCTCGACGTCGGTCTGCAGGCGCGTCACGCCCAGGGTGCGGTTGAAGGCGATGCGCAGCGGCGGCAGCGCCTCCGTCACCCGCTCCCCGTACGAGCGCGGCTCCGCCGGCAGCGTGTTGCGGTCGCGGTCGTCCGGGCCCGCCATGACGTCCATCAGCAGCACGGCGTCGGCCACGGTCCGCGTCAGCGGGCCGTAGACGCTGGTGTCAAGCCAGAAGTCGTGCCGGCGCGGCGCGATCGGCACGCGGCCGAAGGACGGCTTCAGCCCGTACAGCCCCGTGTAGCAGGCCGGAATCCGGATCGAGCCGCCCCCGTCCGACGCCGTGGCCAGGGCCAGCATCCCCGACGCGAGGGCGGCCGAGGAGCCGCCGCTCGATCCGCCGGCCGTGCGCTCCAGGTTCCAGGGGTTGCGCGTCACCCCGAAGACCTCGTTGTTGGTGAAGGCGAACATGCCGAACTCGGGTGTGTTGGTCTTTCCCACCACGATCGCGCCCGCCGCCTTGAGCCGCTCGATGTGCACGTCGTCGAAGTCGGCCGGCGCGTCGTGCGCGTGCAGCGGCGACCCAAACGTCGTGATGAAGCCCTTGGCGTTCTCCAGGTCCTTGATCCCGGCGGGAACGCCGCCCAGCGGTCCGAGGTCGTCGCCGGCGGCGAGGCGCGCCGTCTGCGCGGCCGCTTCCTCCCGCGCCGCGTCCGCGTCGAGTTGCACGAGCGCGTTAAGCCGCGGGTTGAGCGCCTCGATGCGGGCCAGCGTGTGGTCCATCAGCTCCAGCGGCGAGATCTGCTTCTCCCGCACCAACTCCGCGAGTTGTCTGATCGAAGCGAAGTTGAGGTCGTCGTCGGTCATGCGGGTCCGCCTTTCCCAGCGACGCGGGCGCCGCCCGCCCGAGGCTAGCGCCGGGCCGGGTCGATGCGGGCCCGGAACGCCTCCGGCTCGTCGCCGCTCTCCGACTCCGCGGCCGCCTCGATCCCGGCCCGCGCCCGCAGTTGTTCCACCTTGTTGAGCCGGCGCTCCAGTTGACGCATACGCGGTCCGCTGAGGTCTTCGTAGGCGCGCTGCGTCGTCGTGAGCCCCCGGCCCAGCTTCAGCACCGCCTCATGGTACTTGACCCACTCGCGCTCGAACGCGCCCAGCGCCGCCAGGATCTCGTGCGCGTGCTCCTCCATCTGGACCGAATCCACCGACTGCCGGATCACGACCAGCACCGCGAACAGCGTCAGCGGCGAGCAGAGCACCACCCGCCGCTCCAGCGCCGCCTGCGCGATCGTCGCGTCCTGCTCGTGGATGAAGCCGTACACCTGCTCGTTGGGGATGAAGACCAGCACGTAGTCCAGCGTGCCCTGCGCGGTATTGATGTAGTCGCGCGTGGTCACCTCGCGGACGCGCTGGCGCACGTCGCGCAGGAAGGCGCTCGTCGCCGTCTTCCGGTCCGCCTCGGTACCGGCCTCCAGGTAGCGCAGGTAGCCGGCCAGCGGGAACTTCACGTCCATGTTCAGTTCGCGGCCCTGCGGCAGCAGGAAGGTGTAGTCGGGCCGGCCGCTGCCGCCCTCCACCTGGCGGTTCTTGCGATAGTTGACCTCCTCCAGCATCCCCGCCACGCGCAGCACGTCCTCGGCCATCCGCTCGCCCCACTGGCCCCGCGTCTGGCCGCCGCTCAGCGCCCGTTGCAGGCGGGCGGTCTCGGTCCCCAGGTTCTGCATCATGCGCTGGCCGGCCTCGGTCAGCGTCTTCAGTTCGGTGATGCTCTTGCCGCGCTCGGCGTCCACCTCGCGGACGAACTTCTTCATCGAGTCCAGCGACTCGCCGACCCGGCTCAGCCCCTTCTCGATGGCCTCGCCGCGCGCGCGCAACTGCTCCTCGCCGCGGGCCGTCTCGGTCCCCAACTGGCTCTTGGCCAGGGCCATGAACTGCTCGTTGTTCTGCCGCAGCGCCTGCTGCTGTAGCGAGGCCAACTCGGGCCGAAGCGTCGCCAGCAGGTCGGCGGCCGCGGCGGCCTGCGCCTCGTCGCGGCGGGCCGAGGCGCGGCGCTGCATCAGCAGTCCGGCCGCCAGCACGACGACCAGCGCCACGAGCACACCCACCGCGATCTCCATGCCGGCAGCCTCCCGTCCTGCGCCGCGCGCCGCGACTCCCAGCGCGGCGCCCCCATGGTCGCATGCCCGCCGCCGGCTCCGCTGTTAACCTGCCCGCTGGACCGCCGGCCCGGACGCAGCCGCGGGAGGAACGCGATGGACTCCGAACACGCCGTCCCCTTCGACTACGCGTCGGTCAGCGCCAGCGACGTTCAGACCGGCGTCGATTCCGCCATCGCCCGCGCGGAGGCGCTGGTCGGGGAGATCGCGGCCGTGCCCGACGCCGGCCGCAACGTCGGGAACACGCTGCAGCCGCTCGACGAGATCAGCGACCTGCTGACGCAGGCGGGCGGGCGCTACGGCTTCCTCTCCCAGGTCGCCGCCGACGCCGCCCTGCGCGAGGCCGCCCACGCGGGCGAGGAGAAGCTCGACACCTTCGCGACCGGTCTGGGCTTCCGCGAAGAACTCGACATCGCCCTGCGCGCGCTCGACGGGGCGTCGCAGGACCGGGCGATGGACCCGGAGGCGGCCCGCTTCCTCGACTTCGAGTTGCGCGACTTCCGCCGCAACGGGATGCGGCTGGGTGCGCCGGAGCGGAGCCGCCTGCAGGACCTCAAGGAGCGCCTGGTGCGGCTGGGCATCGCCTTCCGCCGCAACATCGACGAGTACGAGGACGCGATCGTCGTGTCGCGCGCCCAGCTCGACGGGCTGCCGGACGCCTACATCGACGGGCTGGCGACGGAGCCGGGCGACGGCGAAACCCGCTATCGCGTCTCGCTGGACTACCCCGACCTGATCCCCTTTCTGGAGAACGCCCACGACGGCGCCCTGCGCGAGGAACTCTTCCGCAAGAACCACAACAAGGCCGCCGACGTGAACGTGCCGATCCTGGAGGAGGCGATCGGGCTGCGCGCGGAGATCGCGTCGATCCTCGACTACCCCTCGTGGGCGGGCTACCGCACGGAGGTCCGGGTGGCCCGCTCGCCGGGCTTCGTGCTGGACTTCCTGACCGACCTCGAGGCGCGCGTGCAGCCCAAGGCCGAGTCGGACCTGGCCGCCCTGCGCGCACTCAACGGCGGCGACTGCGCCATCTGGGACTGGCGCTACCTGACGCAGCGGCTGCGCCGCGAACAGTACGACGTCGACGCCTTCGAGGTGGCGGAGTACTTCCCCCTCGACGCCGTGCTGGAGGGCCTCTTCGCGGTCTACGAGGGGCTGACCGGCGTGCGCTTCCTGTCCCACCCCGGCGCCGGCGCCTGGCACCCCGACGTGCGCTTCTTCGACATCGAGGACCAGGCGAGCGGTGAGGTCGTGGGGCACTTCTACATGGACCTGCACCCCCGGCCCGGCAAGTTCGGCCACGCGGCCGCGTTCACCTTGCAGGGCGGCCGGGCGGCGCCCGGCGGCGCGGGCTACCAGCGCCCGGTGAGCGCCATCGTCGCCAACTTCACCAAGCCCACGCCGGCGACGCCGTCGCTGCTGCAGCACTCCGAGGTCGTCACGCTCTTCCACGAGTTCGGCCACATCCTGCACCAGACGCTGACCCGCGCCCGCTACCTGCGCTTCTCCGGCACGAGCGTCGAGCGGGACTTCGTCGAGGCGCCGTCGCAGATGCTGGAGCACTGGTGCTGGCAACCCGACGTGCTGCGCGGTTTCACCCGTCACCACCGCACGGGCGACCCGATCCCCGAGGCCCTCGTGCGGCGCATGGTCGCGGCCAAGAACGCCGGCAGCGGCATCGCCACGCTGCGGCAGATCTACTTCTCGCGCCTCGACATGGCCTACCACGGTCCCCGCGCGGCCGGCGGCGGGGCGGCCCGCGACACCGACGCCGTCGCGCGGGAGCTGCACCCCATCACCGGCTTCCCCTTCCCCGAGGAGACGCACTTCCAGGCCGGCTTCGGGCACCTCTTCGGCTACGACGCCGGCTACTACGGCTACCTCTGGTCGAAGGTCTCCGGCGACGACATGTTCACCCGCTTCGCCGAGGCGGGGCTGCCCGCGCCGGAGGTCGGCCGCGCCTACCGGCGGGGCATCCTGGAGCCCGGCGGCGCCCGCGACGGCGACGCGCTGGTGCGCGACTTCCTGGGCCGCGAGCCGTCGCCGGCCGCCTTCCTGCGCGATCTGGGGCTCGATGCCGAGGCCCCCTCCTGAGAACGACGCGGCGTGCGCGGGCCACCGCCGGCGCCGGCCGGCCGCCTATCGCCCTCAGAGGCCGCCCCCGCCGCCGACTCCACCGCGGCCCAGCGGCTGGGGGATGCCGAGTGCTGCATCGCCTGGGCTTGGCTGGAGGGCGCGAGGGAACAGCGCGAGCGGTGGACATGATAGACTGCCGCCCCCGCTGTGCCCCGTGGGGTGCGCTTGGAGGAGCGGAATGAACGGCCTTGTCAAAGTGCTAGGCGGTGGGCTCCTCACTGTCATCATCGTCATCATCTTCGGCGTAGTGCAGTGTCAGGCGACGGAGGATACGACGGAGGCGATCAGAGAGACGACGAGCGCGGTCAAGGATCTGGGCAACCATCCGGACCTCATGGTCGGCGACGTCGTTAAGTTCAGCGGCCACGAGCGCTATCTAGTTGCCGCCATTGAAGATGATACGACGTGGTTGTGGCACATCCCCGGCGAACCCGGCCAGGACGGGTTGCGGGCAGTGGGCTGTAGGGAAGAGTGGGTGATTCCACTCGATCCGAGCACCTGGGATGACTACAAGTACGACCCGCTGGCCGGGTTCGGCGTCCGGCGCTGCCGCGACCAGCAGAGGGCTCAGCCGCTTGAGGCATCGGAGGAAACGACGCCTGCGAAGTCGCCGACCGAGGCACCACCGGATACTCCGCGCGAGGAGCCGCCAGTCGAGGAGCCGCCGCCAGCAGATTCATGCAAAGATGGCGTACAGATCGTCGTCCGCGACGATGGTACAAAGGTCATCCGCCCCTGCGACTAACCGCAGGGGCCCACGGCTGGCGGGTTCTTGCCAGCGCCACTAGCCTCTGCGCTCCACTCCGCCACCCGGGAGGCCCATGCCGAAACTGCTGATCATCGCCGCGCTCGCCGCCGCGCTGCTGGCCGTCGTTGACATCGGCGCCGCCGACGCCGAGGAGCCGCCCGAGACGACCGTCGTCCGGCTGGAGCCGGGCCTGAACGCGCTGGCGGAGCCGCCCGAGACGATCACCATCCGGCTGGAGCCGGGCCTCAACGCGCTGGAATGGCGCGACCCGCCCACCCCCGTCCAGGAGTTGTTCGACGCGATCCCTCAGATCGAGGCCGTCTGGCAATGGGACGCCGGGGCGCGGCGCTGGCGGAGCGCCACGGCGGCGCTGCCGGAGCAGCTGTGGAGCCTGCGCCTGCTGGAGCCCGGGGCGCAGCTGCAAGTGCGCATCGGCGGCGGCGAGCCCGTCGTCATCACCTTCCGGGCCGAACCGGCCGACGCCCCCCCTGCGCCGCAGCCTGGAGAGGAAGACCCGCCAGCGGAGGAAGAGCCGGCGGAGATCGCCGAGCCCGCCGGGCACTACATCGGCTGGGTCGGCGAGAGCACACCGATCAAGGAGTTGTTCAACGCGCTCCCGCAGCTTGAGGCCGTGCACTCCTGGGACGTGGTCGCGCAGGACTGGCGCTCGGCGACCCCCGGGGCGACGGAACGGCTGCCCCAGGTCACACCGGGAATGGGCTTACGCCTGCAGTTCAGCGGCGCGCCGCCCGCCGCGTGGGACCGCCCGCTGACCCCGGTCCGCGGCCGGGTCGATCTGCGCAGCGGACGCAACTTGGTCGCTTGGCTGGGCCGGGACGGAACCCCGCTCGCGGAGGCCGCGCGCGGGGTCGGCAGCGCGCTCACGGCCGCCCGCCGCGTGGGCGGCGGGGACACGCTCAACCGCGGCGACGCGGTCTGGGTGACGGTCGCGCGGGACGTGATCTGGCTGCAGCCGACCGGCGCCCTGCCCGAGATCAAGTTCCCCGGCGGGGCCTCCGGCGAGGTGCGCGCGCGGGTGCGCGCCAGTCTCGACTACACGCTCGATTTCTTCCGCGAGATGTTTGCGATCGAGGCCGATTTCTCCAGGTTCATCGTCTACGCGCCCCGGGATGGGGACTCCTTGATCGCGATGATCAAAGAGGACTTTCCGGAGCTTCACCTGCAAGAGGGTTGGATCCGCGGGGCCGTCGCACAGGGCACCGCCTGGGTCGAGACAGATGGCTCCTACACGGTGCTGCCGCAGCGCATGTGGACCGAGGTTTACGACGCGGCCTACGGCGAGGAGAACCCCGTCTGGCGCGGACAGTTCGTCACCGCGCACGAATACACGCACGTGCTCCAGGCCCAGCTCCGCGGCCTGCGCTTTTCGGAGGTGCGGGGAGGCCTGCGTGAAACAGCCAGCTTTGAGCCGCCCATCTGGATGGCCGAAGGCAACGCGATGTGGGTGATGGACGCCGTGCACGTGCGCGACGGGGTCGATAGTTGGGAGGGCGTCCGAGCGGCGAGTGGGGCTGACATCTACGCCTACGGCTCGCTGCGTGAGTCGGGCGAGGCCAAGTTCTACCCCATGGGCGGGGCCGCGACCCTGTTCCTGGCCGAGCGCTTTGGCGCGGATGCCTGGGTCGATTTCTGGCGCTTGCTCGGCCCTACCCGCTTTGGTCCGCAACTGCGCTGGACCCAGCGGCCGCACTGGCCGGACGCGTTCGCGGCCGCCTTCGGGTTGACGCTGGACGAGTTCTACGCCGCCTTTGAGGCGGACCGCGCGCAGTGGGGCCATCGGGTGAGCGGAAGAGTGGTGATCGACGATGCGCTGCGGGCGGTGTTGGCGGATCAGCCCAGGTTCCTGGGGTTCGACATCCAGGTCTGGGGCTTCGTGGCGCCCAAGCCAGCGTACGGGGGCCGCATTGATACGACGATCCGCACCGACTCCGAAGGCCGCTTCTCGTTCAATCTCGGGGACGGACGGTACTCAGTGGCCGTGAACATCGGCGACTGCAGGGGAAGGGTGAACGATCTGCACGTAGCTGGTGCTGCCGTCACGGATATCGACTTGCAGGTGCCCCCTTGCCAGGGGAGCACGGGCGGGCGCCCGGACGCCACGGCGGTCGACCCCGACAGCGTGGCGACGATCAGCGGTCGCCTGCTGGACGCCGCGGGGAGCGGCCTCGCCGGCGTGTGGATCAACGCTTTTGGCGGCGGCACGCACGCTGGGGCGGCCACCGCGGCGGACGGCACGTTCACGATCGGAGTGCCCGAGGCGGGGGCCTACTGGCTGGTGGCCTACCGGGACGGATGCCAAGTGCACTACACCCCGAACGGCGCCGTAGCCTCCCAGGGGCGCTCGGTGCCGGTCGTGGTCGCGGCCGACGACGTGACGTGGCTGCGCTTCCGCATCCCGGCGGGCATGTGCAGCACCACGATCAGCGGCCGGCTCTTGGACGCCGCGGGGAACGGGCTCGCTGGCGTGGGGATCAACGCACTGGGCATCAGCGGCGGGGCAAGTGGGGTGACCACCGCGGCGGATGGCACGTTCACGATCACGGTGCCCGAGGCAGGGGCGTATCGGTTGGGGGTGCACTTGGCCGGCTGCTGGAACTACTACCGGCGGGGCGCGGTGGCCAGCGGCTGGAGCCAAGCGACCCGGATCGACGCGGCCGACGACGTGACGGGCATCGTCTTCCGCCTGCCGGAGGATCCCGCCGGTCTCTGCAACTGAGCGCCGCGGCGCCCGAGGCCCCCTGACGCCGGCCTCTGAGCCCCGCGCGGTTGCGCCGCGCCCGCTCTTGCAGCACACTCCAATCGGCCGGGCGACGGCGCTCTTGGGGGAGCGCGCCGGACCGACGCCCGCCGGCCGCAGCGACAGCAAAGGGGGGAACCATGGTGGCGGAAGTCGGCAGCATCGCGGAGGCTCAGGAGCGGTTCGGGACGCTGCTGGAGCAGCAGGCGGCCCGCGTCGCCGGGATCCGGCAGGCCCCGCCGCCGACCGACTTCGCCGCCCTCGACACGATCAGGATCGGCATCATCGGCGGCGACGGGATCGGCCCCGCGATCGCCGCCGAGGCGCAGCGGCTGCTGGAGGAGCTGCTGGCCGCGCAGGTGGCGTCGGGCAAGGTCGAGTTCGGCGTGATCGACGGGCTGACGATCGAGAACCGCGCCGCGCAGCGCAAGGCCATCCCCGACGACGTGCTGGCCGAGATCCGCGGCTACCACGTCACGCTCAAGGGCCCCACCACGACCCCGGAGCAGGGCGACGAATGGCCCAACATCGAGAGCGCCAACGTCGCCATGCGCAAGGAGTTGGACCTCTTCGCCAACGTGCGGCCGGTGCGCGTGCCGCGCCTGGGCATCGACTGGATGTTCTTCCGCGAGAACACGGAGGACATGTACGCGCTGGGCAGCCAGGGCCTCTCGCTGGGCGACATCAACATGGACTTCCGCCTCATCTCGGACCCGGGCGCCGAGCGCATCATCCGCATGGCCTTCGAGTACGCCCGCGCGAACGGCAAGGAGTCGGTCACGGTCGTGACCAAGGCCAACGTCGTCAAGACGACCGACGGGGCCTTCCTCGACGCCGCCCGGCTGGTCGCGCGGGACTTCCCCGAGATCCGCTGGGAGGGCTGGTACATCGACATCATGACCGCCAAGCTCGTCGACCCGAAGCGGCGCACGAGCTTCCAGGTGCTGGTGCTGCCCAACCTCTACGGCGACATCCTGACCGACGAGGCGGCCGAGTTTCAGGGCGGCGTCGGCACGGCCGGCAGCGCCAACATCGGCACGCGCTACGCGATGTTCGAGGCGATCCACGGCTCGGCCCCGCGCATGGTCCGCGAGGGCCGCGCGCAGTACGCCGACCCCTCGTCGATGATCCGCGCCTCGGCGATGCTGCTCAGCCACATCGGCTTCCCCGACCTGGGCCACAAGCTCGACATGGCGATGGACCTCTGCAGCCAGTACGAGAAGCGCATCCAGATGACCGGCCGGGCGACCGGCGCGACGTCGCGCGAGTTCGGTGACTACGTCCTGGAGACGGTCCGCTCGGCCGACCTGGCCGAGCGCTGGCAGGCGGCGGTGGAGCGGGAGCGCGCCGCCGCGCCCTGACCGCGCCCCAACCGTGCCCTAGAGTCCCGCCGCCGCGCGCAGTTCCGGGGCCCGCGCCGTGCTCTCCCAGGGCAGGTCGACGTCGGTGCGGCCGAAGTGCCCGAAGGCCGCCGTCTGGCGGTAGATCGGCCGCAGCAGGTCGAGCGTCTCGATGATCGCGCCCGGGCGCAGGTCGAAGCGCTCCTGCACGAGCGCCGCCAGGGCGTCGTCGGGGATCCGCGCCGTGCCGAACGTCTCGATCGCCACGGAGGTCGGCCGGGCGACGCCGATCGCGTACGACAGTTGCACCTCCAGCCGCTCGGCCAGGCCCGCGGCGACGAGGTTCTTCGCCACCCAGCGCGCCGCGTAGGCGGCGGAGCGGTCGACCTTCGAGGGGTCCTTGCCCGAGAACGCGCCGCCGCCGTGCCGGGCCACGCCGCCGTACGTATCGACGATGATCTTGCGGCCGGTCAGGCCGGCGTCGCCGCGCGGGCCGCCCAGCACGAAGCGCCCCGTGGCGTTGACGTAGAAGCGCGTGCCGCCGTCGATCAGCGCGGGCGGCGCGACCGCGTCGATCACGTGGCGGCGGATCTCGTCGCGGATCTCCGCGCTGCCCACCGCCTCGTCGTGCTGCGCGGCGATGACCACCGCGTCGATCCGCTTGGGGACGCCGTGCGCGTACTCGACCGTCACCTGCGACTTGCCGTCGGGGCGCAGCCAGGGCAGGGCGCCGTCGCGCCGGACGTACGACAGCCGCCGCGTCAGCCGGTGCGCCAGCGCGATCGGCAGCGGCATCAACTCCTCGGTCTCGCGGCAGGCGAAGCCGATCATCATCCCCTGGTCGCCCGGCGCCCTGCCGCTCGTGCGGGTCGTTGGCGCGCTCCTCCTCGCGCTGCTCCCAGGACCGCTCCACGCCGATCGAGATGTCGTCCGACTGCTCCTTGATCGACGAGACGACGCCGCAGGTGTCGGCGTCGAAGCCCAGGCGCGAGTCGGTGTAGCCGATCTCCCGCACCACGTCGCGCACGATCGTGTCCACGTCGACGTAGCCCTTAGTTCGTGATCTCGCCGTAGACCATCACCAGCCCGGTCGTGATCGATGTCTCGCAGGCCACCCGGGAGCGCTGGATCCTGGCGCAGGCACTCGTCGAGCACGGCGTCGGAGATCTGGTCGCAGATCTTGTCCGGGTGCCCCTCCGTCACCGACTCCGAGGTCAGCAGCAGCGAGGGCGAAGTCGAGAAGGTGGTCGCGCCGGAGGCGCGCAATTCAGGCGACATGGCTAGGTTCCCATCTCCCAGGAGTGGAGGTACTCCTCCTGCTCCGCGGTGAGCGTGTCGATCGCGACGCCCATGGCCGCGAGTTTGATCCGCGCGACCTCCTGGTCGAGCGCGGGCGGCACGTCGATCACCGCCGGCGCGCCCCGCGGCGGCGACTGCACGAGGTACTCCGCCGCCAGCGCCTGATTGGCGAAGCTCATGTCCATCACGCTGGGCGGGTGGCCCTCGGCGGCGGAGAGGTTGACGAGGCGGCCCTCGGCCAGCAGGTGCACGCGCCGATCGCCGTCCAGGCGGTACTCGTCGACGAAGGGGCGCACGGCGCGCGGCGAGCCCTCGCCCGCCATCCCGGCCAGCGCCTCGATATTGATCTCCACGTTGAAGTGGCCGCTGTTCGCCACGACCGCGCCGTCTTTCATGGCGGCGAAGTGCGGCGCGTCGATCACGTGCTTGTCGCCGGTGGCGGTGATGAACAGGTCGCCGATCGCCGCCGCGTCCGCCATCGGCAGCACCTCGAAGCCGTCCATCACGGCCTCCAGGGCGCGGGTGGCCTGCACCTCCGTCACCACCACGCGGGAGCCCATGCCGCGCGCCCGCATCGCGACGCCCTTGCCGCACCAGCCGTACCCCGCGACGACCAGCACCTTGCCCGCCAGCAGCAGGTTGGTCGCGCGGAGCACGCCGTCCAGCGTGCTCTGGCCCGTCCCGTAGCGGTTGTCGAAGAAGTGCTTCGTCTCGGCGTCGTTGACGGCGATGATCGGGTAGGCCAGTTCGCCCCGCTCCGCCAGGGCGCGCAGCCGGATGACGCCGGTGGTCGTCTCCTCCGTGCCGCCCGTGACGCCCGGCAGCAGCTCGCGGCGGGCCGTGTGCAGCCGCGCGACGAGATCGGCCCCGTCGTCCATCGTGATCCGCGGGCCGTGGTCGAGGGCGGCGTCGATGTGCCGGTAGTACGTCTCGTCGTCCTCGCCCCGGATCGCGAAGACGGGGATGCCGTGCCGCTCGACCAGCGCCGCGGCGACGTCGTCCTGCGTCGAGAGCGGGTTGCTGGCGCAGAGCCGCACGTCGGCCCCGCCCGCCTGGAGCGTCAGCGCCAGGTTCGCGGTCTCCGCCGTGACGTGCAGGCAGGCGCTGCAGCGCACGCCGTCCAGCGGCCGCTCGGCGGCGAAGCGCTCGCGGATCGCGCGCAGGGTGGGCATCTCGCGCGAGGCCCAATCGAGGCGCGACTCGCCGGCCTCGGCCAGCGCGGGGTCGGCGATGTCCGAGACGGTCATGGCGTTCCTCCCGGCCTCCGCCCCCGCAGGCGCCGCACGACCTCGATCGTGCCGGCCAGACGGCCGAGCGTGGGGATCAGGTAGACGCCCGCGCAGAGCGGCCGCACCTGCTCGACGAACTCCTGCGCGAGGTCCACGGCCGCCTCGGCGGCGCCGTCGCCGGCCGCCTCCAGCCGTTCGACGATCGCGCCGGAGACGGCGATGCCGGGCACGTTCTCGGCCATGAAGCGCGCGTTGCGGGCGCTGGCCAGCACCATCACGCCCAGCACGATGGGGCGTCCCACGCCCGCCGCCCGCTCCGCGAAGCGCTCCACGGCGGGGAAGTCGAACGTCGGCTGGGTGAAGAAGACGTCGCAGCCGGCCTCGGCCTTCTGCCGCAGGCGCGCGATCTCGGCCTCCTGGTCGGGGTTGTTGGGGTTGGCCGCGGCGGCGATCGTGAACGCCGTGCGCCCGCCGATCTCGTTGCCCGCCGTGTCCCGGCCGTCGTTCAGCGTCGCGATCAGTTCGATCAGCCCCTCGGCCTTCACGTCCCAGACCGCCGACGCGCCCTCGTACTTCCCCAGCGACGGCGGATCGCCCGAGAGCGCGATCGCCGAGCGCAGGCCCAGCATGTGCGCCCCCATCAGGTCGGACTGCAGCGCCATCAGGTTGCGATCGCGGGAGGCGAAGTGCAGGACGGCCTCCAGGCCGGTCTCCTGCTGCACGCGCGCCGCGAAGGCGATGGCGCTCATGCGCACCGTGGCCATGGGGCTGTCGCCCACGTCCACGCAGTCGGCGCCCGCCTCGCGCAGGGCGGCGGCGGCCCGCAGCCCCGCCTCGGCGCTGAGCCCGCGCGGCGGGTCGACCTCGGCGGAGAGCACCCACTCGCCCCGCTCCAGCATGGAGCGCAGCCGGTAGTCGGGGACCGCGGCGATGGTTTCGTCCGTCGTCATCGCCCGCGATGCTATCCGGTGACGCCGCCCGTGGGACTACCCGGGTGGGGAGGGGCGCCGCCGGCTCCGTACACTGCCACATAACACGCCTCGATCCCCGTGCGGCGGCGTCGCCGACGGGGCGCGCGCCGGCCACGCGGACACGGCGGCCCGGCGCCGCGGGCGGATCGTTGCGGAGGGGGACTCCCGTGCCGGCCCCACGCCCATCCCTGCTCGACACGGCGCGAGAGCGCGTCGTCATCTTCGACAGCGCCACCGGCACCGGCCTGCAGGGCTTCCGCCTGACGCCCGACGACTTCGGCGGGCTCGACGGCTGCAACGAGTACCTCAACCTGTGCAACCCGGACGTCGTGCGGCGGCTGCACCGGCTCAACCTCGACGCGGGCGTCGACGCCGTGCTGACCAACAGCTTCGGCGCATCGGCGATCACGCTGGCGGAGTACGACCTGGCCGACCGCGCCCACGAGATCAACGCCGCCGCCGCGAGCCTGGCGCGCGAGTCGGCCGACGCCCACGGCGCCGGGGACGGCCGCCCGCGCTGGGTGGTGGGGTCGATGGGGCCGGGCACGAAGCTGCCCAGCCTGGGCCAGATCGACTTCGACACGCTCTGCGCGGCCTACCGGGAGCAGGCGCGCGGCCTGCTCGACGGCGGCGCGGACGCGCTGCTGGTCGAGACCGTCTACGACCTGCTGCAGGGCAAGGCCGCGATCATCGGCGCGCGGGACGCCCGCGCCGAGGCCGGCCGCGAGGCCCCGATCCTCGTCTCCGTCACCATCGAGACGACGGGGCAGATGCTGGTCGGCTCCGAGATCGGCGCGGCCGTGGCGGCGCTCGCGCCGCTGGGCATCGACGCGCTGGGCATCAACTGCGCCACCGGCCCGGAGTTCATGCACGAGCATCTGCGCTACCTCTCGCGGTACTCGCCGCTGCCGATCCTCTGCCAGCCCAACGCCGGGCTGCCCCGCGTCGAGAACGACGAGGCCGTCTACGACCTCACGCCCGACGCCCTGCGCGACGCGCACCGCACGTTCGTCGGCGAGTACGGCGTCTCGCTGATCGGCGGCTGCTGCGGCACGACGCCCGCCCACATGGCCGCCGTCGTGGAGGGGCTGCGCGGGGCCGCGCCCGCCGCCCGCGCGCCCCGGCCCGAGGCCGGCGTCGCCTCGCTGTTCACGCCCGTCCCCTACGAGCAGGACGCCAGCGTGCTGATCGTCGGCGAGCGCGCCAACGCCAACGGCTCGCGCCGCTTCAAGCGGCTGCTGGAGGCGGAGAACTTCGACGAGATGGCCAACGTCGTGCGCGATCAGGCCGGGGAGGGCGCGCACATCGTCGACGTCTGCGTGGACTACGTCGGGCGCGACGGCGTCCCCGACATGGAGCGCCTGATCGGCGACGCGCGCGGCCGCACCACGCTGCCGATCATGCTCGATTCGACCGAGCCGCCGGTGCTGGAGGCGGGGCTCAAGCTGCTGGGAGGCAAGCCGATCCTCAACTCGATCAACCTGGAGGACGGCGGCGCGCGCCTCGATCGCACGCTGCGGGCGGCGCGGCGCTACGGCGCGGCCGTGGTGGCGCTCGTCATCGACGAGCAGGGGCAGGCCCGCACGGCCGACCGCAAGCTGGCCATCGCGCATCGCATCCACGATCTGGCGACGGGGCGCTACGGCCTCCCCCCGGAGGATCTGTTCTTCGACGCGCTCACCCTGCCGCTCGGCTCGGGCCAGGAGGAGTTGCGCAACGACGGGCGCGAGACGCTGGAGGCGGTGCGCCGCATCAAGGCGGAGCTGCCCGGCGTGCACACGATCCTGGGCGTGAGCAACGTCTCCTTCGGGCTCAACCCGGCCGCCCGGCAGGTGCTGAACAGCGTCTTCCTGCACCGCGCCGTGGAGGCCGGCCTCGACGCCGCCATCGTCAACGCGCGGCAGATCCTGCCGGAGCACCAGATCGATCCCGACCAGTTGGCCGCCGCCGGTCGCCTGATCGACAACGAGTGGGTCAGCGGGCCGGACGGCGCCCCGGTCGATCCGCTGCACGCCTTCCTGCCGCTCTTCACCGACGCCTCCGTGCAGCGGGACGCCGTCGATCTGACGGAGGCGCCGCTCGACGAGCGGCTGCACCGCCGCATCCTGGACGGCCTGCGCGACGGGCTGACGGACGACCTCGACGAGGCGCTGGCCGACCGTCCGGCGCTGCCCATCATCAACGACACGCTGCTGCCCGCCATGCAGGTCGTGGGCGACCTGTTCGGGGCGGGCAAGATGCAGCTGCCCTTCGTGCTGCAATCGGCCGAGACGATGAAGGCGGCCGTCGCCTACCTGGAGCCGCACATGGAGCGCAGCGCCGACAGCGGCAAGGGCAGGATCGTGCTCGCCACGGTGCGCGGCGACGTGCACGACATCGGCAAGAACCTCGTCGAGATCATCCTCAGCAACAACGGCTTCCAGACCGTCAACCTGGGCATCAAGCAGCCCATCGCCAGCATCATCGACGCGGCCGCCGAGGCGCAGGCCGACGCGATCGGCCTCTCGGGCCTGCTGGTCAAGTCGACCGTCGTCATGAAGGAGGATCTGCAGGAGTTGAACCGCCGCGGGCTGGCCGATCGCTACCCGGTGCTGCTGGGCGGGGCGGCGCTGACCCGCCGCTACGTCGAGCAGGACCTGCGCGACGTCTACGACGGCGCGGTCTACTACGGCCAGGACGCCTTCGAGGGCCTGGAGATCATGAACGCGATCAGCCGCGGCGAGACGCCCGCCGGGCAGGATCGGACGGCCCCCGCGCCGGCGGCCACGCCGCCGCCCGTCGCCGCCGACGCGCTCCCGGCCCGCTCGTCGGTCGCGACCGACGCGCCGCTGGTCAGCCCGCCCTTCTGGGGCCGCCGCCTGCACAAGGGGCTCTCCGTGTCCGACGTCGCGGCCTACGTCAACGAGGTCGCGCTGTTCCGCGGTCAGTGGGGTTTCCGCAAGGGGGAGGGGAGCGACGCCGAGTTCGAGGCGGCGCTGGATCGCGACGCCCGGCCCGCGCTGCGCCGCCTCATCCAGGAGGCGACCGCGCGCGGCCTGATCGAGCCCGCCGTCGTCTACGGCTACTTCCCCGTCCAATCCGACGGCGACGCGCTGATCGTCTACGACCCCGACACCCGCGAAGAGCGGCTGCGCTTCGACTTCCCCCGTCAGGCCGGCAAGCAGCGCCTCTGCCTGGCCGACTACTTCCGCCCGGCCGGGAGCGGCGAGATGGACGTGGCGGGCTTCCACGTCGTGACGGTGGGGGCCAAGGCCAGCGACCACGCGGCGGAGTTGTACGCCGGCAACGCCTACCAGGAGTACCTCTACTGGCACGGCTTCGGCGTGGAGATGGCGGAGGCCCTGGCCGAGTACTGGCACGCCCGCGTGCGCCGCGAGTTGGGCATCGCCGCCGCCGACGGCCCGGCCCTGCGCGACCTCTTCGCCGGGCGCTACCGGGGGGCGCGCTTCAGCTTCGGCTACCCGGCCTGCCCCAACCTGGAGGACCAGGAGAAGCTGTTCGCCCTGCTGCGGCCGGAGGAGATCGGCGTCACGCTGTCGGAGGAGTTCCAGCTCGTGCCCGAGCAATCGACCAGCGCGATCATCACGGCGCACCCGGAGGCGGCGTACTTCAATGTCTAAGGGCAACGTCTGAGCGACGCTCCCCGCGCCCCCGGCGCGCCGATCCATCGACGCCAAGGGGCTCCCGGCAATACGCTGCCGGGGAACCGGTTCGCCGCCCGGCATCCACGGAGGCGCCTCGTCCATGACTGAGTTCCTCGACCCGCGCTGGCGCACCGGCTCGGGGCCGCTCACCCGCTACGTGGTCCAGCCGACCACCCGGTTCATGCGGATCGAGGCCGCCGGCGGCATCGTGCTGGTGCTGGCCGCCGCCGTGGCGCTGATCTGGGCCAACGCCTTCGGCGACTCGTACGCCGAATTCTGGGACACCGAGATCGTCTTCGAACTGGGCATCCTCACGCTCAGCGAGAACCTGCACGACTGGGTCAACCACGCCCTGATGGCGATCTTCTTCTTCGTCGTCGGGCTGGAGATCAAAAACGAGGCCGTGCACGGGGAGCTGCGCGACCGCCGCCAGGCGGCGCTGCCCATCCTCGCCGCGCTGGGCGGGATGGTCGTGCCGTCCTCCATCTTCGCGGCCTTCAACGCCGGCGGGCCGGGCGGCGCCGGCTGGGGCATCCCCGTCGCGACCGACATCGCCTTCGCCCTGGGCGTCCTCTCGCTGCTCGGCAACCGCGTGCCCATCCAACTCAAGGTCTTCCTGCTCACGCTCGCCGTCGCCGACGACGTGGGCGGCATCCTGATCATCGCCGTCTTCTACGCGGAGAAGGTGTCGCTGCTCTGGCTGCTGGGCGGGGCCGCCACCATCGGCGTCATCATCGCCATGCAGCGCAACGGCGTGCGGCTCATCTGGGCCTACCTGCCGGTCGGCGTCGTGCTCTGGCTCTGCATCTTCGAATCGGGCGTCGAGGCGACGATCGGCGGCGTGATCCTGGGCCTGCTCACCCCCGCCAACGCCCTCGTCTCGCGGGAGCGCTTCGGCGCGTTGATGACGGATGCGCTGGAGAGTTACCACGGCGCGATGGGGCGCGGGCCGCTCGAGGCGCCCCGCGCCCGGCCCGAGGCGCCCGACCGCGGCGGCATGCATCCCGGCGAGATCGCCGACCGCCAACTGCGCCACCACCTCACCGATCAGGAGATGGGCCGCATGGCCGCGCTGGTGCGGGAGACGCAGAGCCCGCTGCACCGCGTGGAGCACAGCGTCAGCCCCTGGAGCGCCTTCTTGGTCGTGCCCATCTTCGCCCTGGCCAACTCCGGCATCGTCCTCACCGGCGACTCCATCTCCGGCGCGCTGCGGTCCGACATCGCCTGGGGCGTGGCGGCGGGCCTGCTGCTGGGCAAGCTCGTCGGCGTGCTGCTGTTCAGCTACGTCACGGTGCGCCTCGGCGTCTCCCATCTGCCCGAAGGCGTGCGCTGGGGGCACATCGCGGGCGTCGCGCTGCTCGCCGGGATCGGCTTCACGGTGTCGATCTTCATCGCCACGCTCTCGTTCGAGCACGATCAGTTGGTCGAGGAGGCGAAGATCGGCATCTTCGCCGCGACGATCATCGCCGCCGTGCTGGGCTTCCTGGCGCTGCGTCTGCTGCCCTCGTCGGCCGTCCACGAGGACCTGGACGACGAACACGGCGCGCTGTAGCCGGCCGCCGTCCGGGCCGCGATCGTGGATTGCCGGCGCGGCCTGTAGCCTCCCCGGCGCGGGCTCGGTATCCTGCGCGGAGCGCCCGGCCGGGCGCTTCGACGCAAGGGGGGTCGGGTGCAGGAACTGCGATACGCGAAAGTCAGCACGGTGGACGACGCCGTGGCCGCGCTCCAGGAGGGCGGCCCCACGGCGCGCGTGCTGGCCGGCGGGACGGACATCATCGTGCAGGCGCGCGCCCGCGTGCGCGACATCGACCTGCTGGTCGACGTCAAGGGCATCGACGAGGCGATGCAACTCAGCTTCGGCGCCGACGGCGGCCTCACCGTCGGCGCGGCGACGCCCTGCTACCAGATCTACGGCGACGCCGCCGTGCGGGAGCGCTACCCCGCCCTGATCGACTGCACCACGCTGATCGGCGGGACGGGCATCCAGGGCCGCGCCAGCCTGGGCGGGAACCTGTGCAACTCCTCGCCCTCCGGCGACTCGCTGCCGGTCATGTACGTGCTGGAGGCCACGGCCGAACTGGCCGGACCAGACGGGCGCCGCACGGTGCCGGCGGAGGACTTCTGCACGGGGCCGGGCCGCAACGTGATGCAGCCCGGCGAGTTCCTCGTGTCGCTGCGCTTCCCGCCGCCGGCGCCCAACAGCGGGGCGGCCTTCCTGCGCTTCATCCCCCGCAACGAGATGGACATCGCGGTCGTCAACGCGGCCACGCAACTGCGCTTCGACGGCGACACGGTCTCCTGGGCGCGGGTCTCCATCGGCGCGACGGCGCCCACGCCGCTGCTCGTCCCCGAGGCGGCCGCCGCGCTCGTCGGCCGGCCGCTGGGCGACGAGACGATCGCCGCCGCCGCGGCCGCCTCCAAGGCGGCGGCCCGGCCCATCGCCGACATGCGGGGATCCATCAAGCAGCGCAAGCACCTGGCCGCCGTCTACACGCAGCGCACGATCGCCATCGCGGCCGATCGGGCGCGCGGGTAGGCGCCGGACAGTCAGTTCCCAAGGGGCGAGCCCCAGGAAGGCGGACATCGTGAGTGACAAGATCATCGTCAGCGCGACCATCAACGACGAACCCACCGACATGCTCGTCGCCCAGCGCGACAGCCTGCTGGAGGCGCTGCGCGCCGCCGCCGGGACGCTGGGCGTCAAGGAGGGCTGCAACGACGGCAACTGCGGCGCCTGCTCCGTCATGCTCGACGGGCGGCTGGTGAACTCCTGCCTCGTCATGGCGGCGGAGGTCGAGGGCTCCGAGATCACCACCGTCGAGGGGATCGCCGACGCCGACCACCTGCACCCCCTGCAGCAGGCCTTCCTGGAGGAGGCCGCCCTGCAGTGCGGCATCTGCACGCCCGGCTTCCTGGTCGCCGCCAAGGCCCTGCTCGACGAGAACCCGGACCCCAGCGAGCACGAGATCCGCTACTGGCTGGCGGGCAACCTCTGCCGCTGCACCGGCTACGACAAGATCGTCCGCGCCGTGCAGCAGGCCGCCGCCGGGACCACCTAGAATCCACCCAATCCGCCCAGCAGCGCCGAGCGACGGACTCGCGCAGCAACAGAAGCAATAGAACGGAAGGCTCGCCATGGTCACCACCGAAAAGTCCGCGTACAAGGTCGTCGGCACGCGCCCCATTCGCCACGACGGCGTGGACAAGGTCATCGGCCGCGCCGAATACGGGGCCGACGTGCGCCTGCCCGGCATGTTGCAGGGCGCGGTCTTGCGCAGCCCGCACGCCCACGCGCGCATCATCGGCATCGACAGCAGCCGGGCCGAGGCCCATCCGGGCGTGCGCGCCGTCGTCACCAGCGCCGACTTCCCGTCCCTGGATGACGTGGGCGAAGTCGCGCGGCCGGACAACGTGCTCGCGCACGACAAGGCGCTCTACGTGGGCCACGCCGTCGCCGCCGTCGCCGCCGTCGACCAGCACACCGCGGAGGACGCGCTGGACCTGATCGACGTGCAGTACGAGGTTCTGCCGCACGTCATGGACGTGCGCGACGCCATGCTCGACGGCGCGCCCATCCTCGACGAGAAGCTGCGCACCGCCGAGCCCGACGGCTCGAAGGGCGACAAGGCCACCAACGTCGCGCAGCACATCCGCTACGAGAAGGGCGACGTCGAGGCCGGCTTCGCCGCCGCCGACCTCGTCATCGAGCGCGAGTACGGCACGACGATGGCCCACCAGGGCTACATCGAGCCGCACAACTCCACCGCCTACTGGAGCAAGGACGACGAGGTCACGATCTGGACCAGCACGCAGGGCCTGTTCGCCGTCCGCGACGCCGTCGCGGGAATGCTGGGCCTGCCCGTCAAGAGCGTGAAGGTGCAGCCGGTCGAGATCGGCGGCGGCTTCGGCGGCAAGATCCCCGACTACCTCTCGGCCCCCGCCGCGCTGCTCTCCCGCAAGACCGGCAAGCCGGTCCAGCTCACGATGTCGCGCAAGGACGTCCTGGAGGCCACCGGCCCGACCTCGGGCACGCACCTGCGGGTCAAGATCGGCGCGAAGCGCGACGGCACGTTCACCGCCATGCAGGCCTGGATGGCCTACGAGGCCGGGGCCTACCCGGGCTCGCCCATGGGCGCGGGCACGATGTGCGTCTTCGCGCCCTACGACTGCGAGAACCAGCTGATCGACGGCTACGACGTGACCCTCAACAAGCCGAAGACCGCCGCCTACCGCGCGCCCGGCGCCCCCGCCTCGGAGTACGCGGCCGAGTGCGTCATCGACGAACTGGCCGAGGCGCTCGACCGCGACCCGCTGGAGTTGCGGATGCAGAACTCCGCCACGGAGGGCGCCCAGCGCGCCGACGGCTTCACCTACGGCCCCATCGGCCACGAGGAGTGCCTGCAGGCCGCCCAGGACAGCCCGCACTATCAGTCGGAGCTCAGCGGGGCCAACCGCGGCCGCGGCGTGGCCTCGGGCTTCTGGTTCAACATCGGCTT
Source organism: Dehalococcoidia bacterium (assembly GCA_963664645.2). Classification (GTDB taxonomy): domain Bacteria; phylum Chloroflexota; class Dehalococcoidia; order Bin125; family Bin125; genus TK10-74A. The sequence goes on along the minus strand of CAXXCV010000001.1, from coordinate 2,502,924 downwards.
CGAGACCAGCATGGCCGCGCAGGTCCAGGCCGACGGCACCGTGCCGCTGGTCATGGGCGCCGTCGACATCGGCGGCAGCCGCGCCTCCGCCGCGATGCAGCTCGCCGAGACCCTGGGCATCGCCGCCGAGGACGTCAAGCCGCACATCGTCGACACCGACTCGGTCGGCTTCACCTTCCTCACCGGCGGCAGCCGCACGGCCTTCGCCAACGGCTGGGCCGCCTACGAGTGCGCGATGGACATCCGCCGCCAGCTCGAGGAGCGCGCCGCGACGATCTGGGACTGCGACCGCGAGGACGTGAGCTACGGCGACGACGGCGTCGTCCGCGGCCCCAACGACGAGGACGGCGCAGCCCAGCAGTTCAGCTTCAAGGAGTTGGCGGGCGAGTTGCCCAACACCGGCGGCGGCATCGTGGGCCGGGCCGACGTCTCGAAGACCAGCCACGGCCCCGCCTTCGCGACGCACATCGTCGACGTCGAGGTGGACCCGGAGACCGGCAAGGTCGAGATCCTGCGCTACACCGCGATCCAGGACGCCGGCACCGCCATCCACCCCTCCTACGTCGAGGGGCAGATGCAGGGCGGCGCCTCGCAGGGCATCGGCATGGCGCTGAACGAGGAGTACATCTGGGACGAGAAGGGCCGCATGGTCAACTCGAGCCTGCTCGACTACCGCATGCCCACCGCGCTCGACCTGCCGATGCTCGACACGATCATCGTCGAGGTGCCCAATCCCGGGCACCCCTACGGCGTGCGCGGCGTGGGCGAGGTGCCCATCGTCCCGCCCGCGCCGGCGCTGCACGCGGCCATCTACGACGCGATCGGCGAGCGCATGCGGATGCTGCCCATGTCGCCGACGCGCATCCTGGAGCGCACGCTGCCGGACGACGACTAGCGTCCCGCGGCGGCGTCCCGGGGAGCGAAGGGGGAGCGGCGGGATGGCCGTCGTCGTCGTGCCGCCGCTGCTGCGCCCGCTGACGGGCGACGCCGACCGCATCCAGGTCGAGGGCGCGACCCTGCGCCGCGTGATCAACGAGCTGGAGGCCCGCTATCCGGGCGTCAAGGCGCGCCTCGTCGAGGGCAACAAGATCCGGCCCGAGATCTCCATCGCGGTGAACGGCGGCATCGTCGCGGCCGGCCTCGTCGAGCCGATCGCGGAGAACGACGAGATCGTCATCATCCCGGCGATCTCCGGCGGCGGGGCCGGGCCGCCTCGCGCGGGCTAACCTTCCGCGTCCGCAGGCGGCTCGTCCGGGCCGGGCGCGGTCAGCAGGGCGATGCTGGCCGTGAAGCCGTGCAGGTAGTTGCTGCCGCCGACCGGCCCGATCTCCCCGTTGCAGAACAGCCCCGCCGTGGGGATCGGCCCCAGCGCCTCGGCGACCGCCGCCGCGTCGTGGTGCGGTGTGCCGAACAGCCCCTGGCCGCGCCCGTTGCAGGCGCACAGCACCGACCCCAGCACCACCTCCCCCTCCTCGATCTCCGACCGCGCGGCGGCCAGATGCTCGCGCAGGTCGTCGTCGGCGGCGCCGGCGTCGCGGAACTGGAACTGGAACGTCTGGCCCACGCGGGGCACGGCGCCGATCGCGATCGCGCCCGCCTCCCGGTCGACGCCGACGATGTTGCGGATCAGGAAGTCGCCGCGGCCGTGCTGCTCCTGGTACTCGTCCATCGCCAGCCCCACGAGCAGGTTGTAGCCCACCCGCTCGCGCGTGGCGTCGTCGAGTTCGCCCAGCATCTCCTTGAGCACCTCCAGCGCCGGCCGCGAGCCGATCGACTGCACGAGGTTGCGATCGCAGGCGGTGATCGTCAGCGGGCGGCCCAGCGGCTCCGCCCCCTGCGCGACGATGGGACGCACGCGCAGCCCCTTGACGCCCAGCAGCACCGCGCCTTCCTCGTAGGCCTTCCCGTCGAGGAAGAGCGCCGTGCCGAGGTCGCGGTTGTGCGCCGAGGCCATCCCGCCCAGCAGCACGATGTCGGACAGCCGCCCCTGCAGGCCGCGCACGAGGTTGTCGGTGTTGAGGCTGAACGGGTCGGAGAAGATCAGCCACGTATCCGCGCCGGCCGACTGCAAGCCGGCCAGGTCGGCCTCCGTCGTGACGCCCGGGATCACGGCGATGGGCGTGAACTCCGCCTCCGGCATCTCCAGCGTCAGCACCGACAGGGCCGCGCCGTCCTCCGCCTCGACGCCGCTGCCGATCACGCTCTGGCCCGTGCAGCCGATGATGTGCCGCGCCTGCAGGCCCTCCCGCAGCCGCTGACTGAGCGCGCCGTGGTGGCCGAACAGCGAGTCGGCGAAGACGATCGCGAGGTCGACGGGGCCCTGCCCGCCCAGATCGTCGATGATCGCCTCGGCGGCCTCCTCCCAGGTGTCGCCGCCGCGCAGCGCGGCGCGGGCGCGGGCGGCGCCGGCGGTCACGCTGGCGGCGGCGGCCAGCGGCGCCTCGTCCTCCATCAGGTCGATCGGGTCGCCGTCGGCCTCCGCGCGTGGTTCGGGCGCGGCGTCGCGGGTCTGGGCTGGTTCACCGTCGGGCATGGCGCTCCTCCTGGTTCTGGCGGGCTGCTCCCGGCGAGTGTAGCGACGCGCGCGCCCGGCGGGTCGGGGGCGCGGCGCGAGGCCCGGCCGGTCCCTACGATGGCGTCGTGCCCGGCGACACCGCAGCCCCCGGCCCCGACGCCCTGCGCCCGATCGAGGACGCGGCCGTCGCGATCGCCCGCGAGGGCGGCGCGCTGATCCTCGACCGCTTCCGCTCCACGCTCAACGTCGAGTTCAAGGGCGGCCACAAGGACGACCCCGTGACGGAGGTCGACCGGGCCGTCGAGGCGCAGGTGCTGGAGCGGGTCAAGCGCGACTTCCCCGACCACGCCGTGCTGGGCGAGGAGGGCACCAACCACGGGGCCGCCGGGGCGGACTTCGTCTGGGCCATCGACCCGCTCGACGGCACGACCAACTTCATCAACGGGCTGGGCATCTTCTGCTGCTCGATCGGGGTGCTCTGGCGCGGGAGGCCGGTGGTCGGCGCGGTGTTCCTGCCCGGCGGTCGCCACGCGGCCGCCGGCGTCTACCACGCACGCCGCGGCGGCGGCGCCTTCTTCGAGGACGAGGAGTTCCGCTTCCAGGTCACGAGCCTGCCCGTGGGGTCGCGGGTCAGTTCCGTGCCGGCCGGGCTGACCGGCGTCGACGGGCGCAGGGGACGGCATCAGTTCGGCACGGCGCGCACGCTGGGCAGCTCCGCCGCGGAGTTGGTCCTCACCGCCGAGGGCACGTTCCAGGTGGGCGTCTTCCACAGCCTGCGCATCTGGGACGTGGCGGCCGGCGCGGCGCTCTGCCAGGAGGCCGGCGCGGCCGTCTGGGTCCGCGCCGACGGGAGCGGCCCCTGGCGGCCCCTGGAGCACCTGCGCGGCGGCCCCGACCGCGCTCCCAGCCTCGACGAGTTGCGCGGCTGGAACGACTGGCTGGCGGCCGGCGAGCCGGGCCTGCTGCCGCACCTGCCGCGCGACCTTCAGCGCGCGCAATCGCCGCTGGCCGTCGCGCGGCGGATGATCTTCGGCAAGGACGGCTGAGCCCGCGCCCATGCGCGTCGTGACGGGCAAGACGAGCCAGATGATGGCGGCGGCGGAGTTCCGGCGTCTGGCCTCGGGATACGCGAGCTGCTGGCTCGACGTCGGCGCGGGCGACGGCGCGCTCTCCTACCGGCTGGCGGCCGACTTCCCCGACGTGCTCTGCCTGGGGCTCGACCCCAACGCGGAGGCGATGGCCGACCACGCCCGCCGCGCCCGGCGCAAGCCCGAGCGCGGCGGCCGCGCCAACTGCCTCTACGTCGCGGCCGCGGTCGAAGCGCCGCCCCCGGAACTGGCCGGGATGGCCGGGGCGATCACGATCAACTTCCCCTGGGCGCGGCTGCTGGAGATCGTGCTGGGCGCGGCGGACGGCGGGCCGGACGTCCTGGCCGCGGCGCTGGGAGCGCTCGCCGCGCCCGATTGCGCGGTCCAGTTCCTGCTCAACGAGGTCACCGATCTGCCTGCGGTCCCCGCCGTCGAGCCCGCCATGCTGGCCGATCGGCTGGCCCCCGCCTTCGCCGCGACGGGTTTCCAGATCGACGCGGCGGACTGGCTGGCGACGGACGCCCGCGTACGCAGCCGCTGGGGCGGGCGGCTGATCCGCGGCAGCGGCCGGCGCGTCGTGCGCCTTCGCGCGACGCGGGGCGCCCCCGGCGACCGCGCCCTCGCGATCCTGGATGCAGTCGCGCCGGAGCCTGGGCGCTAAGCGCGGCGCTCGGTCGGCGGCTTGCGGGCGGTGTGCAGCGCGACGGCGCCCAGCCCCATGCGTTCGTAGCCGGCCTCCGTCGCCCCCGCCGCCCGCAGCAGCGCGACCATCGACTCCGCGTCGGGATGGCCCTCCAGCGATCGCCGCAGGTAGCGGTAGGCCGAGCGCCGCCCCGACGCCCAGCCCGCCAGCGGCGTCACCAGCCGCTCGACGCCCAGGCGCGTCAGCGATCCCCACGCGCCCGGCGGCGGGTGCGTCATGTCGAGCGCCACCAGCCGGCCGCCCGGGCGCAGCACGCGCAGCATCTCCGCGAACGCGGCCGGCAGGTCGCCGAGGTTGCGCAGCAGGAAGCCGCTCGTGACCGCGTCGAAGGTGTCGTCGGCGAAGGGCAGTTGCAGGGCGTCGCCCAGCAGCCAGTGCACGCCATCGTCGCCGATCAGGCCCGGCTTGCGGCGCCCGGCCAGCAGCATCGGCCGCGCGAAGTCGCTCGCCACGACCCGCCCCACGCCCGCGCGGCGCAGGTCGCGGGCGAGGTCGCCCGTGCCGGTCCCCAGGTCCAGCACGAGGCCGCCCCGCGCCCCGGTCCCCTCCAGCGCCGCCCGCACCGCCCGGCGCCGCCAGCGGCCGTCCATGCCGCCGGTCATCAGCCGGTTCATCAGGTCGTAGCGGGGGACGATCTGGGAGAACATCGAGCGCACCTCGGCCGTCCGCGCCGCCGGCGGCAGCGGCGCGTCGACACCGGGGGCGGGGCGCAAGGGGGGTGGATCGGGCGGCGCCACGTGCTCCTCCGTGCTCCTCCGCGCCGGCCGGACGGCCCGGGTTTGTACCGCGGGAAGGCGGCTGGTAGCGTAACAAAACCGACCGACCGGTCGGTTTTCGGGCGAGTCCGCCCGCGAGTCGTCGATGCCCGTTCAGCAGGCGCGCGCGCGCAGCCGGCAGCAGAAGATCCTCCGCGCCGCGGCCGACGTCATCTCCCGGCGCGGCTACCGCGACGCGGCCGTCGAGGAGATCGCGCGCGAGGCGGAGACCTCCAAAGGCGGCGTCTACTTCCACTTCCCGGGCAAGGAAGCGATCCTGCTCGCCCTGCTCGACCACACGGCCGGGCTGCTGCGCGGCAAGGTCGAAGCCGCCATCGCCGCCGAGGCCGACCCCGTCGCCAAGGCCGACGCCGCCCTGCGCACGCTGCTGCGCATCCTCGCCAAGCACCGCACCCTGGCCCGCGTCTTCGCCGTCGAGGCGGCGGGCGCGGGGCCGCGCTTCAACGCGCGCGTCTCGGCCATCCAGGACGAGTTCATCGCCCTCATCCGCGAGCAGCTCGACGACGCCGTCGCCGCCGGCGCGATCGCGCCGATGGACACGACGGTCGTCGCGCAGGCCTGGATGGGCGCCCTCGACGCGGTGCTGCAGCGCTACGTGACCGCCGGCTCGGGCGGCGCCGGGCGCCGCTCGCTCGACGAGATTCACGAGACCCTGCGCCTGACGCTGCTGCGCAGCATCGGCGCCGAGCCCGCGCCCCGCCCGACCGGCAATGGAGACAGACAGGACTCTGGAGACCGACATGACCACTGACACCGCGCCCCCCGCCCTGCCCGATTGGCAAGCCGCCGGCGACTACGGCGACATCCGCTACGAGACGGCCGAGGGCATCGCCAAGATCACCATCGACCGGCCGCACGTGCGCAACGCCTTCCGCCCCCAAACCCTCTTCGAGCTGAAGGACGCGTTCACCCGCGCCCACGAGGACCAGGACGTGGGCGTGATCATCCTCACCGGCGAGGGTCCCCTGGCGTTCTGTTCGGGCGGCGACCAGCGCATCCGCGGGCACGGCGGCTACGTCGGCGACGACGGCGTGCCCCGCCTCAACGTGCTGGAGTTGCAGCGGCAGATCCGCACCCTGCCCAAGCCGGTCGTGGCGATGGTCGCGGGCTACGCCATCGGCGGCGGGCACGTGCTGCACGTCGTCTGCGACCTCACCATCGCCGCCGACAACGCCCGCTTCGGGCAGACCGGCCCCAAGGTCGGCAGCTTCGACGGCGGCTACGGCGCGACGCTGCTGGCGCGCATCGTGGGCCACAAGAAGGCGCGCGAGATCTGGTACCTCTGCCGCCAGTACGACGCCCGGCAGGCGCTCGACATGGGGCTGGTCAACACCGTCGTGCCGCTCGACCGGCTGGAGGAGGAGACCGTGCAGTGGTGCCGGGAGATGCTGCAGATGAGCCCCACCGCGCTGCGTTTCCTGAAGGCCTCCTTCAACGCCGACACCGACGGGCTGGCCGGCATCCAGCAGCTCGCCGGCGACGCGACGCTGCTCTACTACCTCACCGACGAGGCCAAGGAGGGCCGCAACGCCTTCGTCGAGAAGCGCAAGCCCGACTTCAGCCAGTTCACGCGCTTCCCCTAGGCCGCGCCCGTGCCCACGGCCGCGATCGCCGCGCCGGGCCCCCGCGTCTGGCTGCTCGCCGCCCGGCCGGCCACGCTGCCGGCCGCCGTCGCGCCGGTGCTGGTGGGCAGCGCCGCCGCGACCGTCGCGGTGGACTTCCGCCTCGGCCCGTTCCTGGCGGCGCTGCTGGGCGCGATCTTCATCCAGATCGGCGCGAACTACGCCAACGACCGCGCCGACTTCCAGCGCGGGGCCGACGACGCCGATCGCCTGGGCCCCACGCGCGCCACGCAGGCGGGGCTCGTCAGCGGACGCGCCATGGCGATCGCGACGGCGCTCAGCTTCGCGCTGGCCGGCGGCTGCGGCGTCTACCTCATCCTGGCGGCGGGATGGCCCGTGCTGGCCGTGGGCGTGGCGTCGATCGTCGCGGGCTACCTCTACACGGGCGGCCCCTGGCCCTACGGCTACCACGGCCTGGGCGACCTGTTCGTTTTCGCCTTCTTCGGCGTCGTGGCGGTGATGGGGAGCTACTTCGTGCAGGCCGAGCGGCTCACCTGGGAGGCGGCCGCGGCCGCCATGCCCGTGGCCTGCACGGTCACCGCGATCCTCGTCGTCAACAACCTCCGCGACGCCGCCGGCGACCGCCGCGCCGGCAAGCGCACGCTCGCCGTCATCTTCGGGCCCCGCTTCGCGCGGGGGCAGTACGCGGTCCTGCTGCTGGCCGCCCTGGCGCTGATCCCCGTCTTCGCCGCCGCCGGCCTCATGCCCTGGTGGTCGATGCAGGCCTGGCTCGTGCTGCCGGCGGCGGCGCTGCTGTTGCGCGCCGTGCTGGGCGGCGCCGAGGGGCGCGGCCTCAACGGCGTGCTCAAGCGCACCGGGCAACTGCACCTGCTGCTCGGCGTGCTGCTGGCGCTCGGCTACCTCTGGTAGCGTTCCCCACCGACCTGCCCCAAGGAGTAACCACGTGCGCGTCTACCGGCTCGAAGCCCGCCAAGCCGTCCCCATCGACCGCGGCGCCGCCTGGGAATTCTTCTCCACGCCCGTCAATCTGGCCGACCTGACGCCGCCCGACCTCAACTTCCGCATCACCATCGCGCCGCCGGCGGCGATCCACGCCGGCCTGTTCCTGCACTACCAGGTGTCGCCCCTGTTCGGCGTCCCCGTGCGCTGGATCACGGAGATCACGCAGGCCGACCCGCCGCGGCGCTTCGTCGACGAGCAGCGCACCGGCCCCTACCGGCTCTGGCATCACGAGCACGAATTCGTCCCCATCGACGGCGGCGTCGAGATGCGCGATCTGGTGCACTACGCGCTCCCGCTCGACCCGCTCAGCCGCCCCCTGCACGCGCTGCTCGTGCGCCGCCGGCTGCTCGGCATCTTCCGCTTCCGCCGCGACGTCCTGCGCGCCGCTTCGGCGCGGCCCCCGCCGGCGCGCCCGATCCGATCCTGCGCATCGACCCGGTCTAGCCCACGGCGCACGATCGCATTGATCGGCCGCCGGCCGGAGATCGGCCCCGCGGCTGGACGCGCCCCGTACAATGCAGATGCAGCGGAGTTCTCACCCGGAACCGGAGGCGGCCCGTGCTCGACACCCCCGTTTCCGTCCTCGCCCGCGCGCGGCCCGTGCGCGTGCAGCGCGACACGCCGCTCGGCGAGGCGGCCCGGCTGCTCCGCCAAGAGCGGACCCGCTGCCTGGCCGTCATGGACGGCGACGCGCTGGTGGGCATCTTCACCGACCAGGACATGCTGCAGAAGTGCTTCTCCACGGCCGTCGGCGGCGATACCGACATCGGCCTGGTCATGAACTCCCCGGTGGTCACCGTCACGCCCGATTCCAGCATCCACGACGCCCTCGAGATCATCGACCGCGAGCACATGCGGCACCTCCCCCTCGTCGAGCCCGACGGCACGCTTCGCGCGATCATCCGCGCGCGCGACATCCTGAATTATTTGGCCGAATCCATGCCGGAATCCGTCCTCAATCAGCCCCCGTCGCTCACCTACCCCAGCAGCCGGGAGGGTGGCTGATGGCGCTCCATTCCCCGCTGCCGGCGGCCATCGGCGCCGCGACCGATTCGGGAACGTCATGAGGTCCAAGCGGTACTACACGTCCATCAGTGAAGAAGACCCGTGGGAAGACTCCGACTGGCTCCCCTCCACGGCGGAGTTCCTGCTGCCCAGGGACCGCCTGCAACAGATGCTGCTGGAGACGCCCACCAGCGAGATCACCACCGACCACTTCGCCACCGTGGCCCCCGACGACACGATGGAGCGCGCGATCTACCGCATGCGGCAGCACCGGGTGCGGGCGGTGCTCGTCATGCGGGGCGAGGACCTGCTCGGCATCCTCACCGAGCGCGACGCGGTCATGCACGTCGAGCCCGGCGAGACCGGCGCCGACCTGATCGTGCGCGACGTCATGACGCCCGACCCCGTCATCATCGGGGCCGAGGAGCCCGTCGGCAGCGCCGTGCAGCGCCTCGCCGTGGAGGGCGTCCACCACCTGCCCGTCTTCGATGAGTTCGAACTCAAGGTCATCGGCATCGTCGAGCAGCGGCCGCTGCTGAACCGCATCATCGAGACGATCCTCAACGAGGAGTGGGCCGCCGACCTGGACGACGACGAGGAGCTGGGCGGGGGTTAGCCAGGCTGTCCCGCGACTTCGCCGCCGGCCCGAAGACGCCGCCTAGAGACGGCCGTGCCGGGCGAGGAACTCGCGCAGGGCGTCGACGCACTCCCGCGGCTGCTCCAGTTGCAGGAAGTGCGTCGCATCGGGCAGGAAGTCGTAGTCGACGCTCTCGATCTCCCGGAAGTCGAACGTCGGCAGATAGGCGTAGGGCAAGGTCGGGTCGGCCCCGATGACCTTCACCGGGCATTGCAGCTCGGAGAGGTCGACCAGCACCGCGAAGATCCGGCCGTACTCGGCGATCTTCGCTTCGTGTTCCGGCGGGCAGCGCAACTCGTAGCCGTCCTCGTCCGGGGACGCGCGGAGCGTCGTTTCCGCCAGCAGTTCCCGAACGCCGGCGACGGCGCGGCGGAAGTTCGGCGAGAACTGCAGCAGATCGATGAACGCCTCCCGCGTGCGGAAGTGGCTCGTGCGGCGCCGCGTCATGCCGGCGATTCGGATCGATCCCCGATCGATCTCCTCCTGACTGATGCCGGGCTTGCGCAGGGGCGGGTCGAAGAGGACGAGCGCGGAGAAGCCGCTGCCCTTGCTTGGGGACAGCAGCGTCGTCAGCGCCGAGACGGAGTGGAACACGCCGATCGTCGGCTTCGCCCCGTACTGCCGCTCGATCGCCTCCAGGACGGCGTCCTGGTCCCGCGCGATCTGGGGCACGGTGTGCTGTTCGATCGGGCCGACCGCGTTCCAGCCGTGATTCCGCAGGTCGTAGACGAGCACGTCGAACTCGCCGGTGAGAAGCGACCAGAAGGGGTAGTAGAGGTCGATCGCGAGGCCGTTGCCGTGGCTCAAGACGAGCCGCGGTCCGTCCGGGTTGCCGTGGCGCCGGACGGTGACGGCGGCGCCGCCGTCGACGGGGACGTCCAGCGTCGAGAGCGGCTCGGGCACCTCCCACACGGTCTCAGGGGTCGTCATGCCACTGCTGGTCTCCCGGCGCTCCGCCGCGGAGCGCCCTCAGATGGACACCGCCGGCCGCGCGGGCTCGCGGCGCGGGGCCGGCTCCGGCGCGGGCGCCGCGACCACCTCGTGCGCGACGGCGGCCGAGAAGCGCTCGCTGCGCAGGCTCTCCACCCGCCACTCGACCTCCGGCGCGTGCGGAAGCCGGATCGCGCCCCCGGTCGTGCCGCGGCGCATGGCCGGCGGGATCGTGAAGCGGGAGGCGTCGAGCGCCAAGCCCATGCCGTCCGCCTTGATCAGCGCCTCCTTGATGGTCCAGAGATCGCAGAATAGGCGAAGCCGCGCTGCGCCGCGCGTCCGGGCGAGGTCGGCGCGTTCCTCATCGGTCAGCACGGCCTCGGCAAGCAGGTCGAGGCGGCGCGGATCGACCCGTTCCTGCACGTCCACGCCGAGCCGCCCCCGCGGCGCGTACGCGATCAGTCCGTGGTCGCCGCTGTGGCTGACGTTGAAGCGGATGGGCGCCGGCGCATCCCGCAGCATCGCCGACGGCTTGCCGCGCTTCGTGTGCCGCAAGGCGAGTTCGTCGTTCCGGCAGCCGAGCCGATCGCAGAGCAGCGCGCGCAGCGCCGCCCGGCACAGGGCGAACTGCCGGCGCGGCGCATCGAACCGATAGCGGGACCAGCGGGCCACCTCGCCCTGGTCGAGCCAGAGTAGGGCGGCGTCCTCGCGGGCCGCGTGCGGCTGCAGATCGACGTGGAAGACGGTCGCCGCGCCGACGCTTCGGAAGGGTCGCCACCACGGGTCCGGCACGGGAGCGGACATCGGAGGCCGCCTGCCGCCGCCGGACCGTGGAGGAACGGGCGCCGCGCGGCCGTCAGGCGGCGTTGGCGGCGAGGTAGTCGATCAAGGCCCGCGGCGTCAGCATCTCGGCGAACTCCTCGGCGGGAATCGAGACGTTGAATTCCGCGTTGACCAACTGCCAGAACGCCACGATGTCGGCGGAGGAGACACCCCCCTCGCCAATGTTGACGTCCAGATCCAAGGCTTGGCCGATCGGCCGTCCCTCGATCTCGATGTTGTCGTCGATGAGCTTCCGAACGCGCTCTTCGGTTGAAGCCACGGCAATCCCCTTTCAGCGGCTCCCGTGGTGGAGCACCGGCAAGGTAACAAGGGGAAGATGGCGGGGCAATGCCGCCCGGCCGGATCAGGGCGATCCCTTGACCTGCACGGTGACGACGTCGATGCCGTGGTACTGCTGGTGGTGCACCGAGGATGCGTAGTGGCGCAGGAGCCGGAGCGAGATCTCCCCCTCCTCCGCCCCCTCCGACTCCTCGCTCAGATAGGCGATGCGGTCCTCGATGTTCTCCTCGTCGAAGACGGCCATGAACTCCAACTCGACGGCCCCGCGGTCGGGACGCGCCACGACGATCAGGCGCGGGGGATCATCGGGGGCGCGGTCGCCGGCGGTCTGCGTCAGGGTCATGAGCGTCTCCTCGGCCGCCGAGCACAGGCGCTGCGTGGAGGCGTCGTTCCAGCCGATGCGCGACGCGATCCGGCGGACGAAGGCATCGATCTCGGGCAGGGAGGCGGCGTCGAGCTTGACCTGCAGGCGTCCCCCCAGCCGCGGACTGGTCAGGGAGAGGAAGACCGTCATCAGGATGGCGGCGATCGCGCCGATCAACATGCCGTTGTCGAGCAGCGGACCCCAGGTCCCGCCGAGGAGGTCGGCGAAGATCGTCTGCTGATCGATCCCGGCGCCGATCGAGAAGGCGATCCCCACCACGAGAACCTTCTGGGAATCGAGGCCGTCCTGCACGACGGTGCGCACGCCGCCCACGAAGAGGAGCGCGATCGCGGTGAGCAGGTATGCGCCCATGACGGGGCTGGGGATGGTGAGCAGGACGGCCGTCACTTTGGGGAAGAACGCCAGCGCCACCAGGACGGCCCCCAGGATCCAGCCGACCCGGCGGGAGGCGACGCCGGTGAGGCTGGCCAGGGACACACTGGTGGACGAGTAGACGGTCGTGGGGGGCGCGCCGGCGACGCCCGACAGCAAAATGCCGAGCCCGTTCGTGTTCAGTGATCCCTGGACGACGCGGAAATCGGTCACGCGGGGCCGGCGCCGCGAGGCCTGCTGCATGGCGACGCAGTCGCCGATGTTCTTGATGGCGCCCACGAGCGTGATGACGACGAACACGGGCAGCAGCGCCCAGAAGCCGGCGCCGAAGGAGAGGTCGAAGCCGGGGAAGCCGGCGTCCGGGATGCCGGCCCAGGACGTATCGAGGATTCGCTGCGCCTCGTAGGCGCCGAAGAGGGCGGCGACCACGCAGCCGGCGCCGATGCCGATCAGGGGCGACCAGAGCCGCCAGATCCCGGAGGCCCGCAGCGCCAGCACCGTCGCGACGACCAGCGTCACGAGGGCGACGGTTGGGCCGGCGGCGGCCGGCGCGGAGTCGGGCATTTCCTGCACCCGGTCGAGCGCGATGGGCAGGAGCGTGACGGCGATCAGCATCAGCAGCGTGCCGGAGACGGCGGGCGTGAGGATGCGCCGCAGCAAGGGGAGCCAGGTGGCGAGCGCGAGGTAGCAGAGCGCGGCGGCGACGACCAGGCTGGCGAGCAGGGCGGGTCCGCCCTCGGCGAGGGCGAGCGCGGAGACCGCCACGAAGTTCGGAGTGACGCCCATGATGAGGATATGCCCGGCGCCGAGCCGCCCGACCCGGCCCGCCTGCAGCGCCGTCAGTCCGCCGGCGATGATCAGCGCCGCGAAGACGGCCCAGGTGAGATAGCTCTCGCCCTGGCCGCCGGCGCGGGCGGTGATCGCGACGACCAGGACCAGGGGGGCGATCGCGAACAGCACGCCCTGTAGCCCGACGCTGATCGCGATCGGGAGCGGGCAGGGCTCATCCACCTCGTACCGAATCGCCTCGTCGCCGCTCCGTGCTTGCACGCCTGTCCCGCCCCTTCGCGCCGGTTTGCGGGATGATACGCCCGCCGGCGCGGACGGTCGCGGATTCGGGCCGCGCCGCCCGCGCCGTGGGGACCGACCCGCTAGCATGTCTGCCCGGCGGGGCGCATCGGCCATCGCCCAGGCGGGACGGACCAGGGAGGGTGTCATGGGACGGCTGGATGGACGGGTGGCGCTGATCACCGGCGGGGGGCGCGGCATCGGCCGCGCGATCGCGCTGGAGATGGCGCGCGACGGCGCGGCGATCGTCGTGTGTTCCCGCACGCAGGCGCAGTTGGAGAGCGTCGTGGCGGAAGCGCGGGCGATCGGCGGCGACGGCCTCGCCGTCGTCGCCGACGCGATGCTGCCCGACGAGGCGCGCGCGCCCGTGCACGCCGCCATCGAGCGCTACGGCCGGCTCGACATCCTGGTCAACAACGTCGGCGGCTCCGTCGGCGCCGGGCACGACCCCTTCGCCCACGAGGACTACGCCTTCACCGGCACGCTGGTCCTCAACCTCACCTCGGCCTACTGGACCACGACGGCGGCCCTGCCGCCCATGCGCGAGGCCGGCTACGGCCGGGTGATCAACATCGGCTCCGGCTACGCGAAGCGCAGCGGCGGCGGGCTGGCCTACACCACGGCCAAGCACGGGCTGATCGGCTTCACGCGCGCCATCGCGGCGGTCGCCGCGCCGCACGGCATCACCGTCAACTGTCTCTGCCCCGGCTGGACGAACACCGTGCTGGTCGACTGGGAACGGATCGGCGCGAGCCGCGGCGTCACGGCGGCCGAGGCCCGCGCCGCGTCGGAGCGGGAATCGCTGCAGAACCGCATCCTCGAGCCGGAGGAGTTGGGCCCCATGGCCGCGCTGCTGGCCGCCCCCGAGTCGGCCGGGATCACCGGCCAGGTGATCAGCGTCGACGGCGGCTACAAGGTCTGAGGCGCCGGAGGAAATACTGAAGCCCGGCTGTGAGCCGGGCTTCGTTTCGATACCCCTGGCGTGCGAGGGCGCGAGCCTCTCGGGACGCCAGTGTGGATAGTGCTGATACTGTGGCATCATTGGCCAGGAGATGCAAGGCTCCGCAGGTGGTCGGTTTCGGAATCCCCGATGGCCCGGCTCGCGATCTTCATTGACGGCGGCTACGTCGACGCAATTGCGCGACGCGAGGCTGGGGTGCGCGTCGATCTGCGGAAGCTCGTGGCAGAGGTTGCCAAGTGTGTCCAAGCGCAGAACGCGGAATCGATCGACCTCTTTCGCTCGTTCTACTACACCTGCCCGCCCTATCAGAATGACCCACCAAGCCCGGATGACCGGGAGCGAGCACGGAAGTTCAGCAGCTTTCGTCATGCCCTTGAGCGGCTTCCCCGATTTGAGGTACGGCTGGGGCGGCTGCAGCGAACGGGGGTTCGCGATGACGGTGCCCCAGTGTACGGGCAGAAGCAGGTAGACCTCCTGCTGGGACTCGACATTGCGTTATTGAGCGGAAAGCAGCAGATCACTCACGCAGCCCTCGTCGCTGGGGACGCGGATTTCGTGCCGGCCCTGGTAGCCGTGAAGCGTGAAGGAGTGTCCACATGGCTCTTCCACGGTCCGGATACCGCGGCCGACGACGGGAAGCGCACGTACGCCGAAGAACTGTGGCTGCAGGCGGACGACCGCGTCGTGATGGACTCAGCGTTCTGGGATTCAGTCTCGCTCTGAACGATATCCGCACCGCGGGGCGGCGCCGCGGCGCGACGCCTCAGCCGATCCCGAGGTCCGCCTCCAGCCGCGTGACGGCGCGGTCGATGCCGCCGACGAGCTCGTCGACCTCCTCACCGTTGATGACGAGCGGCGGCGCCACGCCGATGGCGGCGCCCGCCCGCGCGAGGATGCCCTCCTCGCGCAGCAGCCGGGGCATGCGCCGGCCGATGTCGTCCTCCTCCGTGAAATCGACGCCGGCCTCGGGGTCGCGCTGCAACTCCACGACGTGCATCAGGCCGATGCCGCGCGTGTCGGCGACGCTCTTGTGCCGCGCCCGCAGCGCCTGCAGCTCGCCCGCCAGGTAGGCGCCCATCTTCCCGGCGTTGGCGACGAGGTTCTCGCGCTCGATGATCTCGACGTTGGCCAGGGCGACGGCGCAGGAGACCGGATGCATGCCGAAGGTCGTGCCGCCGACCAGCGTGTCGGCGGCCTCCCCCTCGAACGCGGCCGCGATCTTGTCGGAGGCCAGCGCCGCGCCGATGGGCGCGTAGCCCGAGGAGAGTTGCTTGGCCACCGTCATCACGTCCGGCTCGATGGGGTAGCGCTGGATCGCGAACCACTCGCCGGTGCGGCCGAAGCCGTTGATCACCTCGTCGGCGATGAGCACGATGTTGTACTTGTCGCACAGCGCGCGCACGGTGGTCCAGTACTCCTCCGGCGGCACCCAGTTGCCGTTGGCCGTCGAGATGGGCTCGGCGATGAAGGCGGCGATGGTCTCGGGGCGGTGGAACCGGATCGTCTCCTCGATCGTGCGGGCGCAGAACACGTCGCACTCGGGGTAGGTCTTCTCGAAGGGGCAGCGGGCGCAGTTGATGCCATGCACGGGCACGTTGCCGGGCACGAGCGGCTCGAAGGGCGCGCGGTTGACGTAGCTCGAGCCGTTGACCGACATCGCGCCCAGGCTGATGCCGTGGTACGAGCCGACGCGCGAGATGACCTTGTACTTGCCCTTGTCGCCGCGGTTGTAGTGGTACTGCTTGGCCATGCGGATGGCGGCCTCGACGGCGTCGCTGCCGCTGTTGACGAAGAGCGCCTTGTTGATGCCGGGCGGCGTCAGCGTGGCGAGCTTGGCCGCGAGGTCGACGGCGGGCCGGCTGGCGTAGGTGAAGGTGTTGGCGTAGGCGAGGCGCTGCATCTGGTCGCGGGCGACGTCGGCCAGTTCGCTGCGCCCGTGCCCCACGGCCACGAGCCAGAGGCCGGAGATGGCGTCGATGTAGCGGCGCCCCTGCGCGTCGCTGAGGTAGATGCCCTCGCCCTCCTCGATGACCAGCATCCCGTCGTCCCGGCGCAGGTCGTTGATCTGCTGCGTCTGCACCCAGAGGTGGCGGAGGCCGCGGTCGATGTAGTCCTGGATGCGCGCCGGATCGTGGCTGGTAGCGACCATGGCGGGGCTCCCGTCGTCGCCATTCTAGCGCCCGCGTCGGCTGGCGCAAGGATGGCGGACGCCGCGCCGCGCCGAGCGGCGCCGGAGGGCGCGGAGGCGACCGCCGCAGTGGTATGATCGGGCACGTCTGGAATGCATCCGGGAGGAATCTGGAATGCATCCGGGAGGAATCATGCGCATCTCCGAGCGCGGCCAAGTCACGATCCCCAAGCCCCTGCGCGATCGCTACGGCATGAATCACAACGTCGAGGTGGAGATCACGCCGGCCGACGGCGGGCTGCTGATCCGCAAGCGCGCGGACGGGGAGCATCCCATTGACCGCGTGTACGGCATCCTGAGCCGTCCCGGGATGGCGGGGATCCCGATCGACGACGTGGACGCATACATCGAAGAGATCCGCGGCCGGTGATCACCGCCCTCGACACGAACATCCTGCTGGCTTCTACGAGACGTACTTCCCCGACCTGACGCAGGCGCCGATCACGCCGGGGCCGTCCGCGCCAGGCTAGACCTCGCCCATCGCGGCCATGCGCTCCATGAGTTGATCCATGTCGACGTCCTCGACGTGGCTGGCGATGGTCCAGTGGTTCCCGGCCGGGTCGAGGACGCGGGCGATGCGGTCGCCGTAGAACTGGTCGGCCGGCTCGGCGACCGATGCGCCGCCGGCGGCCACGGCCTGGGCGTACGTTGCGTCGACGTCTTCCACGTAGTGATGGATCTGCGACTGCGTGGCGGGGTGCTCGGGCGGGAAGGCGTCGGACAGCATGACGGCCGCGCCGCCGATCTCGACCTCGGCGTGGCCGATGCCGCCCTCCGGCATGGCCATGCGCATGCGCTCGACGGCGCCGAACGCGTTGGCGAGGAAGTCGAGCAGCGCGGCGGCGTCCTCGGCGATGAGGTAGGGGGTGATGGCGGTGTAGCCGTCGGGCATGGGCTGGACGTCGGGCATGGGGCCTCCTTCGGCGCGGGGCGGGTCCGGGCGCGCCCGCGCCCGCATCCTACGCAGTCGCGCGGGCGCCGTCGATGCGCCCCGCGCCGGACGGGCGGCGGCTCACGAAATCACGGATGCCCCTCGAAGTGCTTGCCCCAGGCCGATTCCAGGAGGGCGTCCGCGCGCTGCCGGAGCAGGTCCGCCCGATCCGCCGTCGCCAGGACGAAGAAGGCGCGGGCGGTGCCGCGGCGGAAGCGGAGGGCGAAGATGCCGGCGGGCGCCAACCGCCGCCGCAGGCAATCGCGCCAGTGGTCGATCTGCTCGGCGTGGGTTCCGTGGCGTCCGAGGTGGTGATAGATCACGAGGGATTGGCCGCGTCCGAACAGCGCCTCGACCTCCTCCAGGTACGCGTACTTCGGCGCCTTGGCGCGCGTGATCGGCATCTTCCCCGCCTCTAGCCCGTTGTCGGGGTCGAGGAAGACCAAATCGCAGCCCTCAACCGCGCGCCCCGCATCGTCCGCCCAGCGACGCCGCGGGGCGGCGCGCGCCTCCCCGAAGACATCGGCCGCCGGACCCGGGACATATGCGTCGTGGAAGCGGGTGTCGTGGCCCAGCAGGCCGGACTGCGCGACCGCCCCGACCCGGCGGTCGCGGCGGTTCACGATCTCGCGCAGGCCGTCGTAGAGGAGTGGATCGCAGGGCCGGAACGATCGCTCGTTCTTTGGCCGCAGGTACGCGACGTGTTTCCCGTCGTTGACGGGGTCCGCCGACACGATCTCATCGCCGGTGCGGTACCAGAGGACGCCGAGTCGCAGGCGGTCGGCGCCGTCGCCGCGGAGGCGGCGCAGCAGGCCGTACTTGCCGAAGTCGCCGACGTCGCCCGTGTAGCGGTCTTGCATCCAGCGAGCATCGCAGGCGAGCGACGACGCGCAAGGACGCCGGTGGCCTCCCGAACCACGGGTGGGGCGGCTCAGCCCGCGCCGGGGGGCTCGACGCGGACGGTGATGATGTCGGTGTCGTGGTACTGCTGGTGCCGCACGGAGGAGGCGTAGTTGCGCAGCAGGCGCAATGAGACATCGTGCTCGACCGGCGCCTCGGAGTCGTGCTGCTGGAGTTGGCGAAGACGGTCCTCCACGTTGTCGTCGTCGCCGCCGCCGATGAACTCCAGGTCCGCGGCGGGGCCCTCGCTGGAGGCCAGCACGATCAGCTGCCGGTGGTCGTCCTCCTCCTCCTCCTCCGCGGTGAGCGCGTCGAGATCCAGGGGGGCCAGCGTGAGGAGCGTCTCCTCCGCGACCGCCCGCAGCCGGTCCTTCATGGCGGCGTCCCAGCCGCGGCGATCGGCGAAGCGGTCGATGAACACGTTGAGCGCGGGCAGGGCGTCGATGTGCAGCGGCGACTGGAAGCGCATGCGCCGGGGGTTGGTGAACTCGAGGTAGAGGATCATCACGACGGCGGCCAGGCCGCCGGTCGTGATGCCGCTGTCGAGCAGCGCGCCCCAGACCGGGCCGAGGTCGGGCAGGGCGAACGTTTCGAACTGGAAGGCGGCGCCGATCCAGAAGCAGACCCCGGCGACGGCGATCTTCTGCCGGTTCTGTTCGTTCTGGATCACGGTCTGCGCGCCGTCGACGAAGAGGGCGCCGGTGACCATGATCAGGTAGCCCGCCATGACCGGCCCGGGGATGCTGGCGATCAGCCCCGAGAACTTGGGCAGGAAGGCGAGCAGGATGAAGATGAGGCCGATGCTGTAGCCGACGCGCCGGGCCGCGACGCCGGTGATCTGCGTGAACGAGACGATGCCCGGGTTGATGGCGGTGGGCACCGCGCCCCCGACGCCGGCCAGCAGGTTGCTCGCGCCGGAGCCCGCCAGCGCGCCCTGCACCTGTCGGAAGTCGACGGCCCGGTTGTCGCGCCAGGCGACGCGCTGCATGGCGATGGACGCGCCGTTGGCCTGAATGGCGGTGATCACGCCGAGGAAGAGGAACGACGGCACCAGCGTCCAGAAGGCGAGGCCGAAGTCGGGCGTGAGATCGGGCGCCGCGCCGGGGAGGCCGACCCAGGGCGCGGCGGCGACCAGCCGCGTGTCGAAGATGCCGAGCGCCGCCGCCACGCCGCAGCCCACGACGATGCCGGCGACCGGCCCCCAGAGCCGCAAGACGGCCGAGCCGCGCAGTGTGAGCGCGGCGGCGACGACCATGGTCGCCAGCGCGGCCAGCGACGCCGCCTCGGGCTCGACCTGGGTGGCGTCGTCGAGCAAGGCGAAGACGACGGAGGCGAGGGTGATGGAGAGGATCATCATCACCGTGCCGCCGACGATGGGCGTGACGATGCGCCGCAGGATGAACAGCCAGCGGGAGATGGCGAGCTGGGCGGCCGCCGAGACGATGACCAGCATCGCCAGGGTGGCGGGCCCTCCATCCGAGACCGCGGTGATGCAGAAGGGGATGGAGAACGCCGCCGTGAACATGGGCAGCACGGCGCCGGCCCCGGCGAAGCCCAGCCGGCGGACCTGGATCACGGTGGACAGGCCGACGACGATGAGGGAGGCGAAGACCATCCAGACGAGGTAGGAGTCGCCGCGGCCGGAGGCGTTGGCGACGATGACCGGCGTGACCAGCAGGGTGGCGGACGCGATGAAGCTGAACAGCGCGCCGTAGCCCACCGAGGTCACGACGGGCGGGCGCTCGTCCGCCTCGTAGCGGGGGTTGGGGGAGGCCGGCGCGGTCAGAACTGCCTCCTGGACCTGATCGCGGGCGGGCGCGTCGCCGGGCCGGCCGGTCGCCGCCGCCCGCGGGCCGGCGACCCCACTATAGGGCGGCCCCGGCGCTGCTTCACCGCTCCCGCCGGCGAGCGCCGGCCGCCGCGTCAGGCCCGCGTGGGCAGCGCGACGGTCACGCGGCTCAGCGCCGTCGCGAGTCCGGCCTGGTTCTCCACCCACACGTCGAGGTCGGCGAGGCGCTCGCCGTCCTCGACGTACTTGCGCGCGACCTCCCCGTGGAGCGTGTTCGTGTCGCCGACGATGTTGGGGTGGCGGACCTTGCTGTCCATCCGCTTGAGCGTGCCGTCGTCGCCCATCCAGTCGGTGGCGATCTGGCTCATCCAGCAGACGCGCTGCGGGCCGAAGTCGAACTGGCCCGGCATGTTGCGCCGCTGCTGGGCGTGCTTCGCGTCGAAGCGGCCGCCGCCGCCCAGGTCGGTCGAGCCCTCGGCCTCCAGCGCGGCGCGCCGCGAGCGCCCGGTGCCGAGCACGCCGTGCGTGAAGAGGAAGAGTTCCGTGACCGTGTAGGCGCCCTTCTCCAGGCTCGGGATCGCTTCCCCCTCCGCGACGTCCTCCCAGTAGCGCGGCTCGGCCCCGCGGCGCTCCCGCTCCCAGACCAGCGGGTCGGGCGCGACGTCGAGCGCCTGACCCTTCGGCTCGCGGTCGTACTCGATGGTCTGGCCGCCGCCCAGGTTGCGGTAGCGCGCCATCAGCGTCGTCTTGGTCGCGACCAACTCCTTGCGCTGGTTGTGGAACGTGACGAGGCCGGTGCAGATGCAGAACGGGCCGATCCGCTCGCTGTGCTTGCGCGTGATCTCGCCCACCTGTTCCCGGGCCGTGATCACGTCGTCGCGCCAGATGGGGCGGTGGAACTCGATCGTGCCGCCGGCGTAATTCATCGGGAAGTGGCGCGAGGAGAGCCGGGCGGGGTCGATGGCCCCGTAGATGGCCGCGCGCACGCCCAGGCTGGCGGCGTAGATGAAGATCGGCGGCGCGGTGATCATGCCGAAGCGGCTCTTCGCCGCGTGCGCTTCGTCGCGCCAGAGGGGGTTGTAGTCGCCCACGCCGTCGCCGCAGCGGCGGATGTTGTCGAGGCTGGCCTGCGCGCTCGGACCGCCGGGGAGCGCCGCGCCGCCGCCGCGGCGGAACTCCTCCTCGAATTCGTCGAGCGTCGTGATGGGGCTGGTGTCCGGCATGATCCCTCCGTCGCACGGTCGTGCGAGGGTCAACGTAGCAGAGGGCGGCCCGGCCCATAGCGGCGGCGCGCCCTAAACTGCCCCCGACTCGGCGAGGAACGACCGGCGTGAACTACAACCTCCAGACCTTCCGCGGCGACATCTTCGGCGGCGTCACGGCGGCCGTGGTGGGGCTGCCGGTGGCGCTGGCCTTCGGCGTCGCCTCGGGGCTGGGGGCCGTGGCCGGGCTCTACGGGGCGATCGCGGTCGGCTTCTTCGCGGCCGTGTTCGGCGGGACGCGGTCGCAGATCTCGGGGCCCACGGGCCCGATGTCGGTGGCGGTCGCCGTCATCGTCACCACCCACGCCGACGACCTGACCGAGGTCTTCACGATCGCCATCATGGCCGGCCTGATCCAGATCCTGCTGGGCGTGCTGCGCATCGGCCGGCTGGCGGTCTACACGCCCTACTCGGTGATCTCCGGCTTCATGTCGGGCATCGGCATCATCATCATCCTGCTCCAGACGCTGCCGTTCCTGGGCGCGCCGGTCACGACGGGCGGCCCGCTCGACGCCGTGGGCATGTGGCCGGACCTGATCCCCGACATCAACTTCGGGGCCGTCGCCATCGCGATGGTCACGCTCGCCGTCGGGCTGACCTGGCCGCGGCGCTTTCGCAAGTACCTGCCGCCGACGCTGGCGGCGCTGGTCGCCGGGACGCTGCTGGGGGTGCTGGTGCTGACCGACACGCCCGTCATCGGCGACGTGCCGACCGGCCTGCCCGACCTGCGGCTGCCGGCCCTCGGCGGCGACATCCTGCTCGACGCCGTGCAGCCGGCGATCATCATCGCCCTGCTGGGCTCGATCGACAGCCTGCTCACCTCCCTCATCGCCGACTCCATGACGCGCACGCGCCACAACCCCAACCGGGAGCTGGTGGGGCAGGGGATCGGCAACATGGCGGCCGGCTTCATCGGCGGGCTGCCCGGGGCGGGGGCCACGCTGGGCACGGTCGTCAACCTGCGCGCCGGCGGCCGGACGCCGGTCTCGGGCGTCCTGCGCGCGGCGATCCTGCTGGCGCTGGTGCTGGGCCTGGGCAGATACGTGGAGTCGATTCCCCACGCGGCCCTGGCCGGCATCCTGCTCAAGGTCGGCTGGGACATCATCGACTGGCGCTTCCTGACCCGCATCCATCGCGTCCAGCGGGAGCACCTCGTCGTCATGCTCATCACCATGGCGATGACCGTGTTCCTCGACCTCGTGACCGCCGTCGGCATCGGGCTCATCGCCGCGGGCATGGCCAGCGCCCGCCAATTCGAGCGCTTGCAGCTCGACGCCGTCGTCTCCACGCCCCTGCTCGACCACACCTTCCTCGGCCCGACCAGCGGCGGGGAGGAGGCGGACCCGTTCGCCGCCCGCGTCGGCTTGGTGGCGCTGCGGGGCAGCTTCTCCGTCGCCTCGGCCAACAAGCTCGTCAACACGATCGGGCTCGACATCCAGGAGCATGAGGTCGTCATCCTCGACTTCTCCGACACCGTCTACATGGACGACAGCGCCGCCCTGGTGGTGGAGCAACTGATCGAGGTCTCCATCGCCGAGGACACGGCCTGCATCGTGATGGACCTGACGGGCCGGCCCGCCGCGACGCTGCGCTCGCTCAACGTGCTGGACCAGGTTCCCGAGGATCGCTTCGTGGCGACGCTCGACGAAGCGCGGGACGTCGCGCGGGCCATCCTCGACGCGTAGCGCGGGGCGTAGACGCCCGACCCAACGGCCGCCTAGCCTCGACACCCCCCGACACCGAGCCGAGGCAGAACATGGGGTCGTCGCCGACGATCAAGCAGATTCGCATCGCGGTGTACCGCTACCCCCGCCAGGATCTGACCGTCGATCTGGGCTTCGCCGCGGGGTTGTTCTACGAGCCCGGCAGCGTCGTGCAGCAGCCGATGCTGGGCATCCGCATCGAGTCCGACGCCGGCGTCACGGGCGAGTACCTGAGCCAAGCCCCCGGCGCCCTGGAGCAGATGCGGATGTTCGCGCCGTTCCTGATCGGGAAGGACGCGCTGCAGCGCGAACTCTTCTACAACCAGGCCAAGTACATCCTGCGCAAGCACGACCGGATCGGCATCGGGCCGATCGACATCGCGCTCTGGGACCTGGCGGGCAAGCTCCACCAGGCGCCCATCTACCGCCTGCTGGGCGGCTACCGCACGAAGCTGCCGGCGTACGCCAGCACGTTCCACGCCGACCGCCAGCCCGACGGACTCAGCTCACCCC
This sequence comes from Dehalococcoidia bacterium, assembly GCA_963664645.2. GTDB lineage: Bacteria > Chloroflexota > Dehalococcoidia > Bin125 > Bin125 > TK10-74A. Next base: position 2,479,491 of record CAXXCV010000001.1, on the reverse strand, counting down.
AGGGCTTCGCCGACTTCGCGGAGCAGTGCCGGGAGATGGGCTACCGCGCCTTCAAGATCCACTCCTGGGGCGACCCCGTGATCGAGCGTGAGATCGAGACGGTGCGGGCCGTCCGCGATCGGGTGGGCGATTCGATGGCGCTGATGCTGGACCCGTGCTGCGCCTACGACACCTACGGCGACGCGCTGCGCGTGGGCCGCGCGCTCGATGATGCGGGCTACTTCTGGTACGAGGATCCGCTCAAGGACGGGGGGGTCTCCTTCGCCGCGCATCGCCGGCTGCGCGCGGCCCTGCGGACGCCCCTGCTGCAAGGCGAGCACCTGCATATGGTGGAGGCCCACACCGACATGGCCATCGCCGACGCGACCGACTTCTGGCGCGCCGATCCGGACCTCGACGGCGGCATCACGGGCGTCATGAAGATCGCCCACGCGGCCGAGGGCATGGGCGCGGACGTGGAGATGCACGCGGCCGGGCCGGCTCATCGCCACTGCATGGCGGCCATGCGCAACTCCAACTTCTACGAGCTCACGCTGGTGCATCCGAAGGTTTACGGCTTCGTCCGTCCCAATCTGAGCGGTTACGCCGACCTGCTCGACGCCGTCGACTCGGAGGGATGCGTGGAGGTGCCGCAAGGCCCGGGGCTGGGGGTGGAGTGGGATTGGGAGCACCTGCGCGGGTACCAAGTCGACGAGATCGTCATCGACTAGCGGCGTCAGCGCAGGCGTCCACACGGGGCCCCGCGCGCCACGATCACGGGCGGCCGGCGATTGGGAGTTGCAATCTGCGGTCGGGGCGCGCAAAATGGGGCGACCCAGCCCGGCTCGGAAGGAGTCCACGATGGTTGATATGGTCCGCGACCTGATCGGGAAGCTTCAGGAGCTGTTGAAGAAGATCACTCCATAGCCTGCGGAGGAAGACCTCGGAGACACCGCAGCAGAGGCGCGCAGTGCCGCCGGCGTCCGGTCGGGCGCCGGCTTCGGCGAGCGCCACGTAGGCTCGCGGCCCGGGGACTCATTGCATCCGAGCCCCGCCGTCGGGCGCCGGCGCGCCCGGCCGCGTCGTGCGGCAGCCGATGCCGGGCATCCGCGTAGGCGCCCGAAACACGCCCCTGCGGGCCAGGATCGCGGCCGGCGGGCGATACTGAGTTGCAATTTGCCGCCGCGAGTCTCAAAATGGAGCGACCCAGCCCGGCTCGGAAGGAGTCCACGATGGTTGATCTGGTCCGCGGCCTTATCGGGAAGATCCACAACGCGACCTGCCCCGGCGCGCTCCTGAACGTCAAGCCGGTGCAGAAGCTCTGCCCCGCCTGCGACGACGGCGGCTAGCAGCCCGAGAGTTCACCGCATCTGATCCCCTCCGCCGGGCGCCGGCGCGCCCGGCGGCGACCATCCCACGAGCTTGCCTGCTCGCCCGGGCGGGCCGTGGTTGGCCGCGCCTCGCCGCGAAGGCGGCTAACGGCCGGCGCGCCCGCCGTCCGCGTCGGCGTTGACGCGGTCGAACAGGCGGACGACCTCTCCCGACGGCTTCGGCGTGAGCAGGGTGACGACGACGGCCGTCGCCAGGGCGATGAGGAAGCCCGGCGTGGCGGGCTGAACGTCCCACATCCCCGACGGCCCGCCGTCGAGGAACTCCCACAGCGTCGCGGCCAGGGTGCCGGCGAGGATCGACGCCGCCGCGCCCCAGAAGTTGAACCGGCGCCAGAACAGCGCCAGGATCGTGACCGGCCCGAAGGCCGCCCCCATCCCGCCCCACGCGTAGGCGACCAGGTCGAAGATCGATTCCGGCTGGAGCACGGCGATCACCGCCGAGATGGCGCCGATGACCACCAGCAGCAGCCGGCCCAGCCAGACCCGCCGGTTGTCCGTGAGCCCATAGGCGACCCGCTTGAGGAAGGGGAGGTCGTCGGTGGCGACGGCGGACGCCAGCAGCAGTTGCGAGTCGGCGGTGCTCATCACGGCCGCGATCACCGCGGTCAGGAGCAGGCCGGTCACGAGCGGATGGAAGAAGATCTCGGAGACGACGAAGTAGACGCGCTCGGTGTCGCTGACGTCCGCCAGGGCGCCGGCTTCGGCGAGCGCCGGATAGGCCAGCAGCCCGACCAGGATCGCGAGCGCGTACACCAACGTGATCCAGAGCGTCGAGATGTTGCGGCTGCGAGGCACCAGATCCTCTCGCTCCAGCGCCATGAAGCGCTGCAGGATGCGCTGCGCCCCGAAGGCGCCGAACGCCCAGCCTGCGGCCGAGAGCGCGAAGCCGACCGTGATCGGCGACCCACCGGCGTCGGTGAACGGGCTGAGGAAGCCGGGCGACGCGCCGCCGATCCCCGAGAACGGCCGCTCCGTGGAGACGGTCAACGCGACCACGATGATGAGCAGGCTCACGATCATGAGCAGCGCCTGGGAGACGTCCGTCCGGGAGACGGCCAGGAAACCGCCGATCAGGGTGTAGGAGGCGACCGCGACCAGGGTGAGCAGGACGCCGGCCGTCGCCTCGATGCCGAACATGGTCTCCAGCAGCTTCGAGCCGCCCACCAGTCCGGAGCTCACGTAGAAGACGACGAAGAAGATCGTGATGCCCGCCGTCAGCGTGCGCAGGACGCCGGTCGTGTCGCCGAACCGGACCTCGAAGAACTCCGGGATGGTGAGCACGTCGTTGGCCGCGATGGTGTACCGGCGCAGCCGCTTGGCGAGGACCGTCCAACTGAGCCAGATGCCCACGGCGGCGCCGGCCGGCACCCAGATCTCCACCACGCCGCTGCTGAACGCGAGCGCCGGCAGCGCGAGCATCGTCCAGGCGCTGGTGGTCGAGGAGCCGGCGCTGAGCGCCGCGGTGAAGCTGCCCAGCCGCCGGCCGGCCAGCACGTAGTCGGACATGTCGCGGATCCGGCGCGCGCCGACGATCGCGATGCCGATCAGCATCACGAAGTAGAGGCCGAAGACCAGGATCAACCACGCGTTCGACACTGCCGGTCCCGCACTGCGCCGCTCGCTGCAAAGCGCCGCTCCGCTGCACGGTAGCAACGACACCGCGGATAGCGCGGGCGGTCGCCGCGCGCGGGCGGGTCAGGACGGACGGCTGCCGCGGGCCGGGCGCGGCGCGGTCCGGTCGAAGCGGCGCAGCGCGATGCCGCCCACGATGAACACCAGCCCGACCACCGTCGAGGCCAGGATGGTCTCCCCGACGACGACGTTGATGAGCGCCAACGACAGGAACGGCGACAGATAGACGAGGCTGCTGACCTGGGCCGTGGTCCGGGAGAGCGACAGCGCCCGCAGCCACAGCACGAAGGTCACGCCCATCTCGAACGCGCCCGCGTAGGCCGAGCCGGCGATGCCGCGCAGGTCGAGCGGCGGCGGCCCGTCCAGCGCGAGCGCCGCCGCGGTGACGAACACCAGCCCGAAGGCGAAGTTCAAGAGCAGCTTGACGACCTCGTCGCGGTCGTCGCGCACGTTCGTCAGCCAGAACGTGGCCCAGATGAAGGCGCTGCCGACGGCCAGCGCCGTGCCGAGCGGGTCGCTGAAGCGGAAGGCGAGCAGGTCGCCGTGGGTGGAGATCACCAGCACGCCGAAGAAGCTCACGGCGATCGCGGCCAGGGAGACGCGGCCGATGGGCTGCTTGAGCAGCGGCGCCGAGAGGAGGACCACCACGACCGGCCACGTGTAGTTGAGCGGCTGCGCCTCCTGGGCGGGCAGGCGGTCGTAGGCCTCGAACAGCACGAGGTAGTAGAGGAACGGGTTGAGGAACCCCAGCGCGGCCGAGCGGGCGTACTGCCGGGGCGAACAGGCGAGGGCCTGCCCCAGCTTGCCCTGCCAGGCCGCGACGGCGAACAGCACGGCCGCCGACACGATCGTCGCGTAGAGCAGCAGGTGCGGGGCCTCGACGTAGCGCAGCGACAGCTTGAACGCCGAGGCGACCGTCGACCAGAGGAGGACGACACAGCCGGCGTAGATGTAGGCCTGCGTCTGCCTGCTCACGACCGTGTTCCCATGCGCCGGCGGGGGACCGGGCAAGCACTCGTCGTGGATGCCGACGTTCGGGGACATGACGCGCCCCGTGACGACGCCGCTCGACTGAGCCGGGCCGGCGGGGACGGGCCGTCGCCGCGCCGGTCCACTTGGCGCGCGGGCCTACAACGTGATGAGGATGCCCAAGATGGCGACGCCGAGGCCGCCCACGATGGCGGCCGTGGCGTACATCCGCCGTTCCAGGGCGTGCATCTGCTGGTCCAGCCGCCGTTCCATGGCGTGCATGGCCTGAACGAACGTGACTTCTTGGCGCGCCTGATCGGCTTCCAACTCCGGACGTGTGATCGCGTACTGCGCCATCACTGCTCTCCCATGGCATGCTAACATGGGACGCCTGCTGGCGCCGGGCGGATCAGAGGTCGTCGAGGAGCGGGCGCAGGCCCTCGCCGAGGGCGCGGAAGTGGGCCTGCATGAGGGCGCGGTCCCAGCCGATGCAGAAGTGCCGCACGCCCAGGTCGATGTAGCGCTGCGCCTGCTCGACGGCCCCGATCTCGATCCGCGGGGCGACGCCGTACTCCAGCGACTTGCGGATCACCAGCTCCTCGGCCGCGCGGACGTCGTCGGCGTCCATCTCGGCCGCCGGCCCGTACGAGAAGCGGAAATCGGTGGGGCCCCATTGCGTCATGTCGATGCGGCGCTCCTGGGCCGTGGTCAGGATCGCGTCGATGTTCTCCACGGCGACCTTCTTCTCGATCATGATCACGGTCACGACCGAGTCCAGGTCCGCCGCGTAGCCCTGCAGCTCGTAGCCGCCGAGGGCGGGACGGCGCAGCTTGACGCCCATCAGGCCGCCCTGGTCGGGCGTGTCGGGCCGCACCGCCCGGTGCACCCGCTCGACGTCCTCCGGCGTGCGGATGTCGGTGAAGAGGACGGCCTTGAAGCCGGCGCCGAGCGCCATCTGGGCCCAGAAGGTCTCGTTGGCCTGGTCGAGCTTGATCATCAGCGGCAGGTTGCCGCACTGCGCCGCGCGGGCGAGGTGGAAGAGCAGCGGCATGTCGAAGGTGGCGTACTCGGCGACGAACTCCGCGTAGTCGAACAGGCCGGTGTCGCCGATGAACTCCGGGATGTCGGGATCGTGCGAGAGGAAGTGCGTGCCCATCGTGGGCTTGCCGGCGTCGAGGAGGTCGCGGAGGGTGTTGTGGAGTACGGCCATGGGGTGTCCCGTCGCTGCTGGCGATGCGGCCGGGGAGCGCCCGGCCCGCGCCGTGGATCGTGTCAGACTTCGCCCCGCGGCGACAGCCCCGCGGCGCGGTAGACGGCGTCGATGACCCTCATGCTGATCACGCCGTCGTCGGCGTCGGTGGGCATCGGCGCGCCGCCGGCGATGGCGCGCACGAAGGCCTCGAGCTGGAAGACGAAGGTGGGCGTGCGCTCGAGCGTCTCGATCGTCGTGCCCGCGGCCGTCGCGATCTCGATGCGATTGCCGTTCTGGGGCACGAGCGGTTGGTCGACCAGCAGCGCGCCCTCGTCGCCGACCACGTGGACCCAGGACGTGAACCACGTGCCGGGGATCATGCCGGTGCTGATGTGGGCCGGCACGCCGCCGGGAAACCGCAGGTCGGCCTCCATGCTGATGTCGATCTGCCCGCGCACGGTCTCCGCGTGGGCCGAGAGCACTTCGGGCTCGGCTCCGAAGATGTGGCGCAGGTAGTGCAGCGGGTAGCAGCCCAGGTCCATCGTCGCGCCGCCGCCGAGCTCGATCTGGTGGCGGATCGAGCTGGGGGTGTCCTCGATCCCGGTGCAGAAGCTCGCGCTGGCGGAGCGGATCGCGCCGAGTTGGCCGCTCTGCACGATCTCGCGCATGCGCCGGCCGACCGGGTGGTAGTAGTAGTGGAACGCCTCGATGCAGACGCGGCCGCTGCGGCGGGCGGCGTCGGCCATCTCGCGGGCCTCGGCCTCGTTCATCGCGAAGGGCTTCTCGCAGAGCACGTGCTTGCCGGCCTCCAGGGCGCGGATCGTCCACTCCTTGTGCCCGCTGATCTGCAGCGCGTTGTAGACCGCATCGATCTCGGGGTCCTCGACCACGTCCGCGTAGCCGTCGTGGACGGTGGGGATGCCGTGCTTCGCGGCGAACGCCTCCGCCCGGCCCCGGTCCCGCGCGGCGATGCAGCGCACCTCGACGTCGTCCCGCCCCGCCGCCGGTTCGATCAGGGCGCTGGGAGTGATCCAGGCCGCGCCCAGCGTGCCGATTCGCAGTACCATCGCGTCCGCTCCTCACCTGCCGGCCGCGCTCACGGGCACGGCGTGCGTGTCAGTCTAGGGGCTGTTCACACCGGCGCCGGGGCGCCGAAAGGGGGCTCCTGGCCCCCTGGATGCAAGATCTTTTTTTCTCCGGGCCTCCCGGACGCCCTACTGCGAGGCTGCGGGGAGAAAACCCCCATGTTCATTGGGGATCTTGCTCGGTCACGCGGGATCACCGGCGGTCACGGGCTTGCACCGGCGTGCATTGGGGAGCATCGGGGAGCACGAAACCGGCACGAGCTTTCCCAATCTCGCCGACCACCCGGTGCACGATCTTTCACGTTCTTTCACGGGCTCACCGGGGTCCGCCGGGGGCGTCGGTTCGGTGAATCTACACGCGATATGCGGTCCATGATTCCAATATAGCGAGAATCGGTAGGAACGTCAATCGCCCCTCCCTCGCCGGCGCGGATGGCGACGCCCGTCGCGGCGGTCAATCCGGCGCGGCGGACCGGGACGTATCCTCGCCGAGAGCGCCGGCGGGACCTCATGAGCGCGCGCGCAACCAACCTCACCATCTTCGCGCTCCTCCTGCTCGAGGGGGCGTCGGGCCTCGGCTCGTTCCTCGTCGGCGCGCCCGAGGGACGCTGGGTCTTCTGGCTGCACAGCCTGGGCGGCTTCACGCTGCTCGTCGTGCTGGTCTGGAAGTGGCGCATCATCCGCCGCTCCTTCCGGCGCCGGGGCAGCGGTGTCTGGGCCCTGGCGCCGGCCCTGCTCCTCCTTATCTTCCTCGCCACGCTGTTGACGGGGCTGCTCTGGTCGACGGTCGGGCTGCCCAACGTCGCGCTGCCGCTCTACGGCCGCATCAGCGGGCTCACCTTCCACGTCCTGCTGGCGCTGCTCCTGCTGCCCTTCGTCGTCGTCCACCTGCTGGCCCGCTGGCCCCGCACCCGCCCGCGCGACTTCGCCAGCCGCCGGGCCGCGCTGCGCAGCGCCGCCGTCTTCGGCGCGGGGCTGATCGCCTGGCAGGGCGTCGAGTTCTCGTCGGGGTGATCTCCCTGCCGGGCGCGCGGCGGCGCTTCACGGGATCGGTCGAGCAGGACAGCTTCGAGGGCAACGCGCATCGCACGACCAACTGGCTCAGCGACAGCCGCCAGCACATCGACGCCGACACGTGGCGGCTGCGGGTGCACGGCGACGTCGCGGCGGAGTTGCGCCTGACCTACGACGACTTGGTGGTCGCCAAGCAGAGGCGCGCCATCCTCGACTGCACGGGCGGCTGGTTCACCGAGCAGGACTGGTCGGGCCTGTCCGTCGCGGACCTGCTGCGGCGGGCGCAGCCGGGGCCGGAGGCGCGCAGCCTGGTCTTCCAGTCGGCGACGGGCTACGACCGCCGCTTCCCCCTCTCGCACGCCGATCGCCTGCTGCTCGCGACGCACGTGGGCGGCGAGGCGCTGTCGGCGTCGCACGGCTTCCCGCTGCGGCTCGTCGCGCCGGGCCGTCGGGGCTACCACTGGGTCAAGTGGGTGACCTCGATGGAGGTGAGCGATCGGCCGGCCTGGTGGCAGCCGCCGCTACCCTTGCAGTGAGGGGGCGCGCCGCTGCGCCACGGCCGGAGCCACCGGGCCACGGCCAGAGCGCGTCCGGGGCGACCGACTGCATCCGGCTATAATGGGCTGTGCGGTGCAGTCCCGCTGTGCATGCGCGGGAGTTCGAACTCGGACCGTGTGGAAGGTAGAGGGACGCCGTGACCGAGGGTCGGCAGGTCTCCGACACGACCGACGAGGTCTTCACCGCCGAGGAGCGCGCGCGACGCAAGGCCATCGTGACGGCGATGCTCGCGGACCGGGACAAGGCGCGCCCGATGTCGCTGGAGGAAGTCCTTAAGGCGCGTGACGAAGGCCGCCCCTGAGTGGCCGCCGTCGTCGACGCCTCCGTTGCGGTGGGATGACGCCCGCCACTTGAGGTTCGCCAAGTGAGGAGACCGCCATGAAGATCGTGCAGTTCCACGGGGATCGACGGGTGAGCGTGGAGGAGGCGCCGGAGCCGGAGCCGTCGGACGATGTCCCGGTGATCAAGGTGATGAGCTCGACGATCTGCGGCACGGAGTTCAGTTCTTACACCGGCTTGACCGAGGTGGGGCCGATGCGGAACGGGGGACACGAGGCGACGGGGATCGTGTGGAAGACCGCCCCCGGCTCCCGCCTCACGGAGGGTGCCCGCGTCGCCATGTATCCGGGATTCGGCGAGCGCTGCGGCAAGTGCGCGAACTGCTACCGCGGCGTGTGGCTGCGATGCCTGAACGCCGGCCCCCGGCCCGACGACTTTCTCGGCACGCACGCGCAATTCGTGAAGCGCCGGCAGGATTACTGCCTGGAGTTGCCCGACGACATCTCCTTCGAACAGGGGGCGCTGCTGGTCGACTGCGTGGGCACGCCCTACCGCGGCATCCGGCGGATGGGCGTGAACGGGTTCGACACGGTGCTGATCACGGGCCTGGGGCCGCTGGGCGCCTCGGCCGCGATGCTGTGCCGCAAGCTGGGCGCGCGCATCATCGCGACGGAGGTGAACGACGCGCGGCTGGACCGCGCGCCCGACTTCGGCGTGGACCACGCGATCAACCCCACGCGCGAGGACGCGCTGGCGCGGGTGATGGAGTTGACCGGCGGGCGGGGCGTGGACAAGGCGATCGATTTCACGGGCTACCCGGAACCGCAGAATCTGTGCCTCGACGCCGCGCGCGGCGGTGGGATGGTGGGCTTCCTGGGCCTGAAGTACGAGGCCGGGCCCGACGGCCCGGTCCCCCGGGCGACGCCGGTGCGGGTTCTCGATCAGCTGCTGATCAAGGAGATGACGCTGATCTCCAGCTGGTGCGTCACCCCGGACCAAGTGATGGAGCTGTTCGGACTCGTGCGGGAAGGTCTGCCCGTCGAGCGGTTGGTCACGCACCGCTTCGGCATCGACGACGCGGCCACCGCCTACGAGACGACCTTCGGGGGTCCGGGCACCAAGGTGATGATCGACCCCTGGGCCGAGTGAGGCCCGGGCCGGGAGCGCCGACTACCCCGCGGGCCGCAACTCCGGGTGCTTGAGGCCGCTGCCGGTGTTGAACAGCACGATGCGGTTGTCCCGGTGCAGCACCCCGTCGGCCAGCAGGCGGCGCAGGCCAGCGAGCGAGGCCGCGCCCTCCGGGCAGGCGTCGATGCCCTCCGCGCGGGCCATCTGGCGCATGGCCGGCACGATGGCGTCGTCGGGCACGGCGACGGCGCTGCCGCCGCTCTCGCGCAGGGCCTGCAGGATGAGGTCGTCGGCGAAGGGGGCGGGCACGCGGATGCCCGGCGCGACCGTGGCCGCGTTCTCCCAGGGCCGCGCCCGCTCCGCGCCGGCCTCCCAGGCGCGCACGATGGGCGCGCAGCCCTCCGATTGGACGGCGAACATGCGCGGCCGTTCCGGGCCCAGCAGGTCCATCCGCTCCAGCTCGTCGAACGCCTTCCACATGCCGATGAGGCCGGTGCCGCCGCCGGTGGGGTAGAGGATCGCGTCGGGCAGCTGGCCGTCGAGCTGCTCCCACAGCTCGTAGCCCATCGTCTTCTTGCCCTCCACGCGGTAGGGCTCCTTGAGCGTCGCCATCTCGAACCAGCCGTGCTCGCGGCAGCCCTGAGCGATGAGGCGCCCGGCGTCGCTGATCAGGCCGTCGATGAGTTGCAGCTCCGCGCCGTAGTTGCGCACCTCGCTGACGATGCTCTCGGGCGTGTCCGCCGGCATGGCGATGTGGGCGCGGATGCCGCTGCGCGCCCCGTAGGCGGCCGAGGCGGAGCCGGCGTTGCCCGCCGTGGGCATGCCGACGTCGGTCACGCCCAGCTTCAGGGCCATCGCCATCGCCGCCGCGATGCCGCGCGCCTTGAACGAGCCGGTGGGGTTGCCGCCCTCGTCCTTGACCCAGAGCGCGCCGCAGCCCAGCTCCGCCCCCAGGCGCGGCGTGCGCAGCAGCGGCGTCAGGCCCTCGCCCAGCGAGACCCGGTCGGCGACGTCGCTGCCGGCCAGCACCTCGGCGTAGCGCCACATGGAGGCGGGGCGGCGGCCGAGATTCTCCCGCGTGAGGGTGCGCTTGGCGGCGTCGAGGTCGTAGCGCGCGAAGAGGGCGCGACCACAGGTGCGGCAGATCGTCTGCAGCTCCGCGGGCGAGTGCCCGGCCCCGCAGATCGAGCACTCCAGGCGCAGCAGCGCGGGCGCGGGCAACTCCATCGTTCGGCCTCCTTCCGGCCATCGCCGATCGATCGGCGGCGGTCCGGCGCATCTTCCGCGCTTGAGGGTCGCGATGCAACGGCATAGGATGCTCTCGCCGCCGGGCGGCGGGGGACGGGCCGCCGCACCGGCCCCGAACCGTCCCGCACACACGACGGGGAGCGCCCATGCGCGAGAACACGGTCAAGGCGAAGTGGCGCGCGGGCGAGGTCACGCTGGGCGGCTGGCTGGCGATCCCCAGCACCTTCACGGCCGAGATCATGGCCTACCGCGGCTTCGACTGGATCTGCCTCGACATGCAGCACGGGCTGATCGACTACGCCGACGCGGTGCGCATGATCCAGACGATCAATGCCACCGACACCGTGCCCATCGTGCGCGTGCCGGACAACGATTTCGGCTTCATCAACCGCATGCTCGACGCGGGCGCGATGGGCATCATCGTGCCGCTGGTCAACAGCGCCGAAGAGGCGCGCCGCGTCGTCGATGCCTGCCGCTACCACCCGGCCGGCTCGCGCAGCATGGGCCCGACGCGGATCTCCGTCGGCGCCGGCCCCGACTACGGCGCGCGGGCCAACGACGAGATCGCCTGCATCCCCATGGTCGAGACGAAGGAGGCCGTGGCGAACCTCGACGAGATCCTCGGCGTGGAGGGCGTCGACGCCGTCTACATCGGTCCGGCCGACCTGTCGATCACGCTGGGCCTGCCGCCGGGGCTCGACAACGGCGGCGCTTTCGAGGAGGCGCGCCAAACCGTCGCGCGGGCCTGCAAGGCGCACGGCGTGGTGGCCGGCATCCACGCCGACGCAACGCTCGCCGCCAAGCACGCCCGCGCCGGCTTCCAGATGATCACCGTGAGTATCGATTTCCGCGGCCTGATCCGCGCGGCGAGCGACGACATCGCCCTCGCGCGCGAGCAGGTGCGGTCGGTCGTGAGCGGGTAGATGTCCGGCAGGATGACGCAGGGGGACGCGAGCCAGCTCGCCGTACCGCTCAAGCGGCCCGATCGCACGATCGCGTCGCAGGTGCGGCTGTTCGTGCGCTACTACCCGGTCGGCGTGGCGGCGCTGGGCGTGCTGGTGGCCCTCGCCGTCGCCTCCGCCCTGGCCCCGACGATCGCGCGCTTCGACCCGCTGGAGATCGATTTCACCGCGATCCGCGTCGGCCCGTCCGGCGTGCACTGGTTCGGCACCGACGACCTGGGCCGGGACGTGTTCACGCGCGTCCTCTACGGGGGCCGCGTGACGTTGGTCGTGGCGCTGTTCTCGGTCCTCATCGGCGACGGGCTGGGCTTCATCGTCGGCATCATCAGCGCCTACGCGGGCGGCTGGTACGACCTGGTCATCCAGCGCGTGCTCGAAGTGCTGCTGGCCTTCCCGGCGCTGATCCTGGCGCTGCTGCTGCTGGTGGCGATCGGCGGCGGCGTGAGCACGATCATCATCGCGATCGCCGTCACCCGCATCCCCGACTCGGGCCGCGTCGCGCGGTCGACCGTGCTGTCGATCAAGCAGGAACCGTACGTCGAGGCGGCGCGATCGATCGGCGCGACCGGGCTGCGCGTGACGTCGCGGCACGTCGCGCCGCAGACGCTGGGGCTGTTCCTGGTGATCATCTCGATCAACTTCGGCTTCGCCGTCTTCGCCGAGGCGGCGCTCTCCTTCCTGGGCGTGGGCGTGCCGCCGCCCACCGCGACGTGGGGCGGGATGCTGGGCTCCATCGTCAGTCACATCTTCAACCCCGCCTGGTGGCTGGTGGTCTTCCCCGGCCTCGCGATCGTCGTCACCGTGCTGGCCATGAACCTGCTGGGCGACGCGATCCGCGACTTCGCCGACCCCCGCTCCGCCGAGCGCCGGAAGATCACATGACGACGACCGCCGCCGCCGCCACGCAGACCGCCGCGATCCGCTGGGCCTCCTTCTACGGCGACCGCGACGAGGAGTTGCGCTTCCCCGCGGCCTGGGACGTGACCGTGCACGAGCACGCCGGCGGCGACGACATCGGCGAGGCGGGCATCGCCGCCGCCTTCGACCACCCCATCGGCAGCGCGCCGATCCGGGAGCTGGCGGCGGGCAAGGGCAGCGCCGTCGTCGTGGTCGACGACCTCACGCGGCCGACGCCGGCGGCGCGGCTGCTGCCGCGCATTCTGGGGGAGCTGCACGCGGCGGGCCTGACGCCGGACGGCATCCTGATCCTGGCCGGCGTCGCCAACCACCGCGTGCTGACGCGGGACGACTTCATCAAGAAGGTGGGCGCGGAGGTCGTCGAGACGTACCGCACGCGCTCGCACTTCTCCTGGACGAACTGCGACCCGGTCGGCGCGACGAGCCGGGGCACGCCGGTGCGCCTCAACTCGGAGTTCCTCGCCGCCGAGTGCCGCATCCTGGTCGGCAGCATCATGCCGCACAACAAGACCGGCTTCTCGGGCGGCTCCAAGCTGGTGCTGCCGGGCGTGGCGCACATCGACACGGCGCACGCCTGGCACGGCCCCGACGGTCCCCGCACCGGCCTCATCGAGACCGCCAGCGAATCGCGCCTCGACTCCGAGGAGGCGGCGCGGCTGGCCGGCGTGGACTGCATCGTCAACGCGATCCCCAACGCCCGGCGGGGCATCGCGGGGCTGGTCGTGGGCGACCTCGTCGAGGCGCACCGGGCGGGCGTCGCGATCGCGCGGCGGGTCTACGCCACGCCGGTCCCCAGCGGCGTCGACGTGTGCGTGCTGGCCAGCTACCCCAAGGACGCCGAGTACCAACAGACCGGCCGCGGCTTCCACCCGCTGCTCACGGCCCCGGAGCCGATCGTGCGGCCGGGGGGCACGATCGTGCTGGCCGGCTCGACCGTCGAGGGGCCCGGCTTTCACTCGCTGTACGGTCCCGGCATGCCGATGTACGGGGCCGGCGCGGGCCGGCCGATGCCGGGCGCGCCCGACATGGTCTACTTCATGCCCGGCATGGCGAAGCTCGGCCTGCCGCCGGGCCCGCGCGAGCGCGTGACGCTGATGACCGAGTGGGCCGGCGTGCAGCGCTGGCTGTCGGACAAGCACGGCGACCACGCGAGCGTCGCGGTGTTCCCCTGCGCCACGCTGCAGATCGCGGCCGGCGCGGGCGGGTGACGCCGGGAGCGACGCGATGAAGATGCGGCCATGAAAATCGAAGCGATCCGGGCCGTCCGGGTGAGCGGCACGCTGGAGCACGAGGGCGAGTTCTGGGAGGACCGCTTGGTCCGCCCCACCGACCTCTACGAGCCGCACCGCCGGGGCGGGCCGCGCACGCTGCCCAAGCTGGGCGAGGGCCGCTACCGCATCGACGCGGTGTTCCTGGAGATCGAGGCGGGGGGCGTCGTGGGCCGGGCCGGGCCGATCGGCGGGGCGCTGGCGCAGTCGATCCTGCAGCAGTTCAAGCCGCTGCTGACGGGCGAGGACGCGCGCGCGACCGAGCGCATTTGGGACCTGATGCACCGATCGGCCGTGCACGGCCGCAAGGGTCCGACGATGATGGCGATCAGCGCGATCGACTGCGCGCTCTGGGATTTGAAGGGCAAGGCGCTCGATCAGCCCGTCTACCGGCTGCTGGGCGGCCCGACGCGGGAATCGATCCCGGCCTACGCCAGCACGCTGGGCTTCTCGGTCGATCCGGCCGACGTGGCCGAACGGGCGGCCGCCTTCGCGGCGGCCGGGTACCGGGCGCAGAAGTGGTTCTTCAAGCGCGGCCCCGCCGACGGCAAGGCGGGCATGGAGCAGAACGAGACCCTCGTGCGCACGGTGCGCGAGGCCGCCGGCGACGACACGGACATCATGTTCGACGCCTGGATGAGCTGGGACCCCGACTACGCGCTGGCGATGGCGCGCCGGGTGGAGCGCTACAACGTGCGCTGGATCGAGGAGCCGCTGCTGCCGGACAAGATCGCCGCGACGGCCGCGCTCCGGCGGCGCTCCCCGGTCCCCATCGCGGCGGGCGAGCACGAGTACACCCGCTGGGGCATCCAGCTGCTGATCGACGCCGGCGCCTGCGACGTGATCCAGGCCGACACCTACTGGGCCGGCGGCATCAGCGAGATGCGCAAGATCTGCGCGCTGGCCTCCGTCGCGGAACTGCCCGTCATCCCGCACGGGCACTCGGTCTCCGCCAACACGCACCTGATCGCGTCGCAGCCGCCGAACCTCTGCCCCCTGGCCGAGGACCTGATCAAGTGGAACCAGGTCCACGAGTTCTTCCTGCGCGACCCCATCGTCCGCGACCGCGGCAGCCTGCGCCTGCCGGACGCGCCCGGCCTGGGCATGGAGCTGGACGAGTCGCGGATCGAGACGCGGACCGTCCTGGCGGAATGACCCCGCGCCGGCGCGGAACGCCGGAGCGAACTGCGGGCAAACTGTGATCGTGGTTGTGGCGCGCAGCCGCGCGAGTCTGTACCTTTTTTCGGATCGAGCAGGGGACAACTCGGCGTCGTCTCAGGGTGGGCGGCGGAGGTCCCCAACGAGAAGGAGTCTCGAATGACTGAGGGTTATTGGAACCGTCTCCGGCGCCACCGTCTGAGCCGCCGGGCCATGCTGAGCGCCAGCGCCAAGGCGGGCGTCGGCGCGGCTGGCCTCGCGCTGGTCGGCTGCGGCGACGATGACGACGATGACGATGGCGCGGCCGCCGCCGCGCAGGACGCGAGCGCCGCGTCGGCCGCCGCCGCGGCCGGGGACGCGGGCGACGCCGCCGCCGCCGCGGAACGGGCCGCCCAGGCCGCGGAGGCCGCGGCCGCCGCCGCCGCCGCGGTCGGCGATGAGAGCGCCGCCGCCGTCGCAGAGGCCGCCGCCGCGGCCGCCGAAGCCGCCGCCGAGGCCGCCCGCGAGGCGGGTTCCGCCGAGGCCGCCGCCGCCGCCGCCGCCGCCGCCGATGCGGCCGCGGCCGCCGAAGCCGCCGCCGCCGCCGCCCAGGAAGCCGCCGAAGCGGCGACCGGCGGGGTCGGGCTGGGGCTGGACCCCGAGGGCGGCATCATCGGGCTGCCCGACACCCAGTTGGGCGGCAAGGTGCGAACCGTCTTCTGGGGCCGCATCGCGAACTTCGACCAGCACGTGTCCGGCAACCGCGGCATTCTCTCGCAGATGTACGAGACGGCCGTGCGCGCGAACCCGCTGGACGGCCTGAAGACGATCATCCCGCGCCTGGCCTCGGGCTGGGAGATCTCGGACGGTGGCCTCACGTACACGCTGCCCGTCCGCCAGGGCGTGACCTACCACGACGGCACGCCCTTCGTCGCGGGCGACCTCGCCGCCTCGCTGCGCCGCATGCGCAACCTGGGCGAGTTCAGCGACTACACGAGCCGCTACGCGACCGACCTCGACTACATGGAGAGCGCGGACGCGATCGACGACCAGACGGTCGTGGTCAAGCTGAACGCGCCGCGCGCCTACTTCCTGGAGATGCTGGCCGGGCCCGAGAAGGCGATCTACTCCGAGACGCACCTGCAGGACACGAGCAACATCGAGGCGGAGCCGCTGCCGGGCACCGGCCCCTACCTGTTCCAGGAGCACCGGGCCGAGGAGTTGACCCGCTTCACCCGCAACCCGAACTACTGGAACCCGTCGCTGCCCTATATCGACGAGTTGGAGATGCTCCACGTCCGGCCCTGGCCGGACCGCGCGACCGCCATCCTGGGCGGGCAGGCCGACTACGCGAACATCGTGCCGGCCGAGTTCTACGACACCCGGGACCAGTTCGCCGACGTCGCCGGCGTCGCCCGCCACGACGGCACCCGCGCCTCGCTGCAGTTCTACATCCACAACGAGAAGGAGCCGTTCAACGACCCGCGTGTGCGGCGCGCGATCTTCCTGGCCCCGAACCGGCCGGGCCTGATCGACGTGTACACCGAGTCGATGAGCCTCGCCGGCTCCCGCTGGGTGTCGAACTCCAGCCCCGTCGCCACGCCGATCGGGGAACTCGAGCAGATTCCGGGCTACCGCGGCGAGGACCCGGAGGCCATCGCGGAAGCGAAGCAGTTGCTGGACGCCGTGGGGCTGGGCGACGGCTTCGACGGGGGGCAGATCGTCAGCAACACCAACCCCGCGCACTCCGAGATCCTGGCGCCGGCCTTCCAGGCCGAGCTCAAGGAGAAGCTCAACATCGACACGGTGCTCGACCCGCGCGGCGGCTCCGGGCGCACGGAGGCCTACCAGGAGGGCACCTACGACTTCCTGCTGGGCGTCATCTTCCGGGCGCCGGTGAGTGAGTTCGTCACCGCCTGGAAGTCGTGCATCCGCACCGGCGGCTCGAACAACTTCGAGCTCTACTCGAACCCGGAGGTCGACGACATCATCGACCGGATCGACGCCGAGTTCGACTTCGAGACGAAGAAGGATCTCTACGCGGAGGGCATGGATCTGCTCGACCAGGATCCGCCCTTCTACCTGGTCGCCTTCACGCAGCACAACGCCATGTGGGCGAACCGGCTGCATGGCCACCTGGAAGAGATCCGCGGCTACACCGAGGAAGGCACCTGGGACCTGTTCTGGGTCGACGCCTAGGGTTCCGGCGCCCCACGGCGCACAATCGGCAGCCGGGCGGCGGAGGCTTCATGCACATGGAGCGTCCGCCGCCCGGCTGTCGTCTTTCTCCCGGACCTCGCGTCTCGCCGGGCCGCGCCGGACGGAGTCCGGCGGCCTGACGCAGCACACGATTTCGCCGGGGGCGCTATCCTGGCCGCCGGATCATGCTGAAGTACATCCTTCGCCGCCTGCTGCTCGGTGTGCCCGTCCTGATCGGGATCTCGATCCTGATCTTCGCCGCCATCCGCATCATCCCGGGCGACCCCACGGCCATCCAGAACGACGCCGGCGGCTACGTCTTCACGCAGGAGCAGCGTGACCGCCTGCGCGAGCAGATGGGCATCGATCGCCCGCTGGCGGAGCAGTACTTCGAGTGGGTGGGCGACATCCTCACCGGCGACCTCGGCTCCTCCTTCATCGCCGACACGCCGGTGACGGAGATCGTCGGCAACCGCGGCCCCGTGAGCGCCCAGATCGCGATCATGGCCATCCTCCTGGCCTGGATGATCGGCATCCCGCTGGGCATCTTCGGGGCCGTCCGCCAGAACCAGACCAGCGACTACGCATCGCGCTTCGTCGCGGTCTTCCTGCTCGCCGTGCCCGGCTTCTGGATGGGCCTGCTGATCATCCTCTTCACCGTGCTCGTCCTGGGATGGCGACCGCCGCTGGTCTACGTCCACCTCTGGTCGGACCCGATCGAGAACCTGCAGATGACGCTGGGGCCGGCCTTCGTGATGGGCGTGGGGCTGGGAGCGGTCTTCGCGCGGATCACCCGATCCTCCGTGCTCGACGTGCTCAGCAGCGACTTCGTGCGCACGGCGCAGGCCAAGGGCCTCAACAGCCGCAACGTGCTCGTCGTGCACGTGCTGCGCAACGCCCTGCTGCCCGTGTTGACGATCTCCGGGCTGGCGCTGGGCGGCCTGATCGGGGGGGCGGTCGCCGTCGAGCGGGCCTTCTCGGTGCCGGGGCTGGGGCTCTCGCTCGTGGAGGGCATCCAGTCGGCGGACTGGACGCTGATCCAGAGCCTCGTCTTCCTCTACGCCCTCTCCTTCATCCTGGCGAACATCGCGATCGACATTGCCTACGGCTTCGTCGATCCTCGCATCCGGGTCGCCTAGGCTGGCGGCCGGCCGCCGGGTGAGCCCCGGCCCTCTCGCGGCCGCCCCGGCCCGCTGAAGGGAGTCGACGTGCGCGCACTGAGCCTGACCGGCGAACGGACCATCGCGGTGCAGGACAAGCCCGAGCCCGAGCCCGGCCCGGGCGAACTGCTGATCCGGCTGCGGGCCTCGGCGATCTGCGGCAGCGACCTGCACCTCTACCGCCGCGCGCCGCAGGCGTATGTGGACCGCGCGATCACGCCCGGCCACGAGGGCAGCGGCGACGTCGTGGCCGTCGGC
This sequence comes from Dehalococcoidia bacterium, assembly GCA_963664645.2. Classification (GTDB taxonomy): domain Bacteria; phylum Chloroflexota; class Dehalococcoidia; order Bin125; family Bin125; genus TK10-74A. The sequence continues at coordinate 2,461,114 of CAXXCV010000001.1, read as the reverse complement.
GAGGGCGTGACGGGCTGGGCGCCGGGCGACCGGGCCGTCGTCTATTTCCGGCGCACCTGCTGGGAGTGCGACGACTGCCGCGACGGCGCCAACCAGGTCTGCGCCGTCATCCGCCCCGGCTACGGCTTCGGCGCCGACGGCTCCGACGCCGAGCTGATGACCGCCGACGCCAGCGCCAGCATGCGCCTGCCCGACGGCCTGAGCGCCCGCGAGGGCGCCATCCTGGCCTGCCAGGGCGGCACCGCCTACGCGCCCCTCGTCCGATTGGGCGCCGGGGGGCGCGACCGGGTGGCCGTGTCGGGCTTGGGCCCGGTGGGGCTGCTGGCCGCGCAGTTCGCGCGCGCCATGGGGGCGGAGGTGGTGGGCATCGACCCGGTCGCGGAGCGGCGCGCGCTGGCCGAGTCGCTGGGCGCAAGCGCCACCATCGACCCGACGGCCGGGGAGGTGGGGTCGGCGCTGAAGGCGATCTGGCCGCGCGGCGCCGACAAGCTGGTCGAGGCCTCCGGCGCGACGCCCGCGCACGAGGCGATCCCGGCGGTCGTTCGGCCGCGGGGGACGGCGGCGCTGGTGGGGCTGGGCACCGAGCCGTTCCAGACGTCGCTCAACGGGATCACGCGCTGGGACATCAACCTCTTCGGTTCGACCATCTATCCCCAGACCATGTGGGACGAGCTCTGTGACTTCGTGCAGCGCAAGTCGATCGACCTGGGGGCCGTCGTGAGCCACGATCTGAGCATCGAGGAAGGTCCGCGCGGCTTCCAACTGGCGGACGAGGCGGCCGGCGGCAAGATCTGCTTCCACTTCGACTGATCGACGGGGACCGACTCGACTGGGATGGCGGGCTGATGATGCGTCTGCTGATCACCGGCGGCGCCGGCCGCCTCGGCCGCTGGGTCGTGGAGGAGTTGCAGCGCGACCACGAGATCGTCGTGGCCGACGTCGCCGCCGGGCCGGCGGCCGGCGACGGGCCTCGCTACCTGCAGGTCGACCTGACCGACCCGGAGGCGGTCGCGAGCGCGGCGGCCGGCGCCGACGCCGTGGTGCACCTCGCCGCCATCCCCTCCCCGCGCGACCACCCGGCGGAGCACGTCTTCGCCAACAACATGCTGAGCACGTTCAACGTCGTGGAGGCGGCGATGCGGGCGGGCGCGGAGAAGGTGATCTACAGCGGCAGCGGCTCGGCGCTGGGTTTCGCCTTCCGCTTCCGCGACATGGTCCCCGCCTACATGCCGATGGACGAGGAGCACCCGCTGCTGCCCCAGGACGCCTACGGGCTGTCGAAGTGGCTGGGCGAGGAGATCCTGGCCGCCGCCACGCGCCGGACGGGCATCCGCACCATCTCGCTGCGGCCGACGAGCGTCCTGCAGCCCGGCGACTACGCCGAGCGCGTCCCGGCGGCGCTCGACCGGTCCGGCGGCCACGGCATCTTCGCCTACGTCGACGCGCGCGACTACGCGCAGGCGGTGCGCCTGGCGCTCGCGGACGAGACGATCGAGCACGACCGCTTCTTCATCACGGCCGACGACGCGCTCTGCCGCGAGCCGCTGAGCGTCGCGTTCCCGCGCCGCTTCCCCGGCAGCGAGGCCGTCTGCGCGCACCTCACCGGGACGCAGGGCCCGATCACCTGCGCGAAGGCGAAGCGCGTCCTGGGCTACCGGCCGCAATACAGTTGGCGCGACTTTGTCCCCTGAGGCGGCCTCCCCCGACCCGACCGCGCGCCCATCCGCCGGCTTCGGCGAGTGGGACGGGGAACCGATCGTGGCGCTGCGGGAGCCCGCCAGCGGCTCGCTGGCCGAGGTCGTGCCGGGGCTGGGCGGCAACGTCGCCCGCTTCCGCACGCTGGTCGATGGGCGGCCGATCGAGGTGATCGGCGCGCCGCCGGACTTGGCGACGCTGCGGGCGCTGCCCACCCGCTACGGGGCGGGCGTGCTCTTCCCCTATCCCGGCCGCGTGGGCGGCGACGGCTTCGACTTCCGCGGCCGGCGCGTCGATCTGCCGCCCGACCCCGCGACCAACAACGCCATGCACGGGCTGGCGCGCCGCCGCGCCTGGCGCGTGACCGGCATGGGCGCGTCGCCCGAGGCGGGGGCCTGGGTCACGACCGAGATCGCGACGCGGGAGGAGGCCGTGAGCGCGGCGGAGTGGCCCTTCCCCTTCCGGCTGTCGCTGCGGATCGCGCTGCGCGGGGGGCGGCTGCGCAGCGACGTGACCGTCGCCAACACGGGCGGTGCGGCGATGCCGTTCGGCCTGGGATTCCACCCCTACATCCCGACGCCGCTGGGACCGCGCGGCGAGGCCGACGCCTGCGAGGTCGGGATCGACGCGACGGAGCGCTGGCGCGACTTCATCGAGCCGCCGGCCGCGGTGACGCCCGTCGCGGCGGACGAATGGCCGCGCCGGCCGCTGCCCCTGGCCGACATCGCGCCCATCCGCCGCACCGCGGCGGGGGTGGTCCGCAACGCGACCTTCTTCCGCCGCGGACTCGACAAGCAGCGGGGCGCGACGGGCCGCCTGATCGATCGGGCGAACGGCGTGGAGGCCGTCGTGACGTGCAGCCCGGAGTTCCCGGCGATGGTGTTCTACACGCCGCCGGGCATCGCGACGGCGTCGCTCGAGCCGCACACCTGCATCCCCAACGCCTTCAACCTGACCGGCGCGGGGCGGCCCGACCCGGGCCTGATCGCGCTCGCGCCGGGCGCGGCCTGGAGCGGCTGGTACGCCCTGCACGCCGCGCGGCTGCGCTGAACCGAGACGGGGCTAGACGAAGTACTCGCCCGCGTAGGGCTGGAAGCGCCGGAACGCCTCCGCGTACTGGCAACTCGTCATGCCGCCGACGGCCCGCGCCTCGACGCCGCGCAGCTGGCCGCGCTCGGGCCAGCGCTCCAGCAGCCCCGGCTGCGTGGGCCGGTAGCATTCCAGCGCCTCGATCTTGAGGTCCCAGACCGGCGTGATGTCGATGTACGTGTCGGGCGCGAAGCCGAGGATCGGCTGCGCCATGACGTCGGGCTCGAAGAGGAAGATGCGGGCGCGGCCGATGCCGCCCTCGCGCGCCTGCACGGCGGCCACGCGGGCCAGGCTCGTCGCCCGCACGACCGTCTCGCTCACGGTCTGGTGGTCGCGGTTGGTGGGCTCGTAGTTCCAGTGCGTCAGGATGATGTCGGGGCGGAAGTCGCGGATGCGGTCCACGTAGAGTTGCATGCGCTGCGCGTCGATGACGAGCGGGTTGTCGTCCAGGTCGAGGAACTCGATTTCGACGCCGAGGATGTCGGCGGCGCGCTGCGACTCGGCCCGGCGGATCGCCTTGACCGACTCCACCGTGGCCTCGGGGTTCGCCCACTGCGGAGCCGACTCGCCGCGCTCGCCGAAGGTCGCGCAGACGACCTTGACCTGCGCGCCGGCCTGCCGGTAGCGGGTCGCCGTGCCGCCGGCGCGGAAGCACCAGTCGGCGGCGTGCGCGCCGAAGACCATGAGGCGGGTGTCCGGGCCGGGCGGGCCGTCACCAATCACCGACGGCCCCGTCCTTGAGCACCGGGTGCTGGGTGTCGGCCGGCCGGAAGGGGAAGCGCTCGGCCAGCGACTCGTCGAAGCGGATGCCGATGCCGGGCGCGCGGGGCAGGTCGACGTAGCCGTCGACGATGTTGAGCGGCTCGACCAGCATCTCGTCCCAGATTTCCGACTGCCCCCCGGGCGGGATGAGGCTCTCCTGGATGAGGAAGTTGGGCGTGCAGGCGCCGATGTGCAGGCTGGCCAGGGTCACGCCGGGGCCGCGGGGGTTGTGCGGCGCGATCTGCATGAAGTAGGTCTCCGCGGCGGCGGCGATGCGGCGCGTCTCCGAGATGCCGCCGGCGTGGCCGAGGTCGGGCTGCAGGATCGACACGGCCTGGGACTCGATGGTCGTGCGGAAGTCCCAGCGGCTGTACATGCGCTCGCCGGTCGCGACCGGGATGGGACAGGAACGGCTGACCTGCAGCAGCGCGTCGACGTTGCGGGGCGGCACCGGCTCCTCGAAGAAGAGCAGGTCGAGGGGGGCGATCGCGCGGGCGATCTCCAGCGCGACCGTGGGCGTCGACTTGCCGTGCGCGTCCACCATCAGCGCGATGTCCGGCCCCACGGCGTCGCGGACGGCGGCGATGTTGTCGTGGGTCTCCGCCGCCTTGCGGGGGTCGCGGACCAGTTCCGGCGTCCCGGGGATGCCGAGCTTGATCGCGGTGTAGCCCTCGTCGATGCGCTCGAGGCAGTTCTCGACGAGTCCCCTTGGGTCGTTCGCGCGCCGGCCGGGGTGGGTGTAGAGCCAGATGCGGTCGCGGACGGCGCCGCCCATCAGGCTCCAGACGGGCCGGTCGAGGCGCTTGCCGGCGATGTCCCAGAGGGCTTGGTCGATGGCGCTCAGCGCCGTGGAGAGGATCACGCCGCCGCGCTGGAAGCTGTTGCGGTAGAGCACCTGCCAGTGCCGCTCGATCTGGCCGTCCTCCTGCCCGACGAGGTACTCGGCGAAGTCCCGCACCGCGCCCATGATGGCCCGCGCCTTGTGCGGCAGCGTGCCCTCGCCGTAGCCCTCCATCCCGTCGTCGCAACGGATGCGCACGATCACCATGTTGCCGCGCCCCAGATTCACGGCGAACGGGTCGACTGCAACGATCTTGCTCATGGGCTTGCGCCTCCTCTCCCGGGCCGGACGCGCCGTTCCGGCCGACCGTCGCTCCACGCGGGACGGGGAACTGGATGCGGGATTCTGTCTAGCTTCGGGCCGGGCGGGCGTCAAGCCGAACGCGGCTGCTATCGTCCCGGTGGCGCCCGCCCGACCCGAAGGAGCCCGCCGCATGTGCCACCCCGACGCCCCCACCGACGCCATCCCGCCCGACGTCGCCGTGGAGGAAGTGCTGGTGCCGGTGGGCGCCGGCGAGCGGATGCCCGGCTTCCTGGCCCTGCCCGCGCAACTGCCCGCCCCGGCCGTCGTGATCGGCAACGACGTCGTGGGGCGCAGCCCCTACTACGAGCACTTGGCCGCGCGCTTCGCCGCCGCGGGCTTCGTCGCGCTCGACCCCGAGTACTTCTTCCGGCAGGGCCCGCTGCCCGAGCTGACGCTGGAGCACGCCGGCCCCCGCGCCCGGCATCTGCACATGCCCACGACGATCGACGACCTCTCGCACGCCGCCGACTGGCTGCTCGCCCACCCGGCCGTGAGCGGCGACCGCGTCGGCGCGGTCGGCTTCTGCATGGGCGGGACGTTCGCGCTGGTGCTGACCGCCCGGCGGGCCGACATCGCGGCGGTCTGCTTCTACGGTTTCCCGCAGGGCTCGGGGCAGGGTGAGCACGCCTCGCCGGTGCCGCTGGAGTTGGTCGACGCGATGCACGGCCCCATCCTGGGCTTCTTCGGCGCGGACGACGCGCTTGTCGGCGTCGAGCCGGTCGAGCGCTTCGGGCGGGCGCTGGCCGGCCGGGGTGTGACGTTCGACTACACGATCTACCCGAACGTGGGGCACGGCTTCATGCGTCACTCCGCCTTCGACCCGGAGCACGAGTGGTACGACGCCGCGGTCGGGTCGTGGTTCCGCACGCTGGACTTCCTCCGCGCCGAGTTGACTGAAGGAGCCTTGTCGCCGTAGGATGCCGCGCATCGGCGCGACGGGGCGCGACGGGACGGGAACACGCCATGCCGCTGACGAGCACGCAACTGGACCACCTCGACACGTACGGATACGTCGTCGCGGAGGGGCTGCTGGACCCCGAGGAGCACCTGGGACCGATCACGGCCGAGTACCACGGCGTGCTCGACCAGTTGGCGCGCGACCTCGTCGCGGCGGGGTCGATCGAGTCGACCTACGAGGAGCTGCCCTTCGGGCCGCGCGTGACGCGCATCTACGCCGAGAGCGGCGCCGCCCACCACCAGTACTTCGACTTCTCGCTGCCGCAGAAGGGTATCCGGGCCGACACGCCGTTCTGGGCGGGCCCGGCCGTCTTCCGCACGCTGACGGCGCCGCCGCTGCTCGACGCGGTGGAGTCGGTGATCGGGCCGGAGATCTACTCGAACCCGGTGCAGCACGTGCGCATCAAGGTGCCCGAGCGCGACTGCCCGCGGACCGAGGCGGGCGACGTGATCGGCGGCGCGACGCCGTGGCATCAGGACAGCGGCGTGGTCACGGAGGAGGCGGACGACACGGAGACGCTGACGGTCTGGTTCCCGCTGCGCAACGCGGGCGTCGAGAACGGCTGCCTGCACGTCGTGCCGGGGACGCACCGGGGCGAAGTGCTGACGCACTGCGGCGGCGCGCAGGGCCTGCAGATCCCCGGCGCCCTGTTCGACGAGGAGTCGGGGCGGGCGCTGCCGATGCGGGCCGGGGACGTGCTCTTCATGCACCGACGCACGATCCACGGCGCCCTGCCCAACGTGAGCGACGAGATCCGCTGGAGCCTCGACCTGCGCTACCAGCCGATCGGCCAGCCGACGGGGCGGGACGCCTTCCCGGGCTTCGTGGCGCGGAGCCGGGCCAACCCGGCGTCGGAGCTGCACGACCCCGTGGCGTGGGAGGAGTCGTGGCGGGCGGCGCGCGATCGGCTGGCGGGCGAGGACGACCCGACGTACAACCGCTGGTCGTCCGACGACCCGGCCTGCGCGTAGCAGACCGGGAACCTCACCCCCTAACCCCCTCTCCATCTGGACGATGGAGAGGGGGAACCGGAGAGAGCGAGCTGGGAGGATGCCCCTCGCTACGGGGTGCGCTTCTCGCGGGCGGCGGCGTTGTCGGCGGTGAAGTCGCGGGGCTGGGTGGCGCCGATGGTGACGTCGAGCATGGTGGCGCGGCGGGGCAGCGTACAGGCCAGCAGGATCGCCTCGGCGATGTCCTCGGACTGCATCATTGTCGCGCGTTCGGCCGGGCCCGGCGGCAGCGGGCGGTTGTCGAGGATGGGTGTGTCGACCTCGCCCGGGTAGACGGTCGTGCAGCGGATGCCGAGGCCGCGGACCTCCTCGCGGAGCACGTCCATGTAGAACCTGGCGGCGACCTTGGCGGCGGAGTAGGCGACGCCGGCCATGATGCCGGGGCGGAGGGCGGCCATGGAGGAGACGAGGATCACGTCGCCGTAGCCGCGCTCGATCATGCCGGGCAGCAGTTCCCGCGTGAGGACCAGGGGGCCGGTGGTGTTGACGTCCATGACGGAGCGCCACTCGTCGGCGCCGATATAGCGGGGGTTGCGGACCTTCGAGGAGAAGCCGGCGTTGTTGACGACGATGTCGCAGCGGCCGTGGCCGGCGAGCACGTCGTGGGCCAGTCGGGCGGCGGAGTCGGGGTCGGCGAGGTCGGCGGTGAAGGCGGCGGCCGGGGGCCCGCCGGCGGCGGCGATGGCGGCGACGGCCTCGTCGAGCGGCGCCCGGCGGCGGCCCGCGACGACGACGGTCGCGCCCTGGGCGGCCATCATCTCGGCCGTGGCGCGGCCGATGCCGGTGCCGCCGCCGGTGATGAGGGCGACGCGGTCGTGCAGGGATTCAGACATGGGCGTCTCCGTTCGCGCTGGTAGTCGGCCGATTGTCGGGGATCGAGGGGGTTGGGGGAACCGGCGCGGATCGTGGCCTACGATTGCCAAGTCGCCGACCGCACCCGATCGTCGTTCAGGAGCCCCCCGTGCGCATCACCGATTTCCGCAGCTTCCTCGTCCGGCCGGCCGTCGACCCGGCCGCGATCCCCGACATCTACACGGCCGCCAAGAATCTGCTCTTCGTGCGGCTGGAGACCGAGGACGGGCGGCACGGCTGGGGCGAGTGCTACACGCAGGCCGACCGCGACATCCAGGTGGAGGCGCATCTACGGCAGTTGGAGCGATACGTCGTGGGCTGGGACGCGCGCCGCATCAAGCCCTTCACCGACGCCGCCTACAACGACTTCGCCGCCCGCCGCGGCGCGATGGACTACTACTCGGCGGTGAGCGGGATCGAACAGGCGCTGTGGGACCTGGCCGGCAAGCGCGCCGGCGTCCCGGTCTACGAGTTGCTGGGCGGCGCCGTGCGCGATCGGCTGCGGGTGTACGCCAACGGCTGGGCCCGCACGACGAGCCACGAGGAGTTGGCGGCGAGGGCGCGCGCGGTCGTCGCGCGGGGCTTCACGGCGCTGAAGTTCGACCCCGTGCCCGGCCCCTGGCGGTCGTTCATCACGCGCGAGCAGGAGGACGAGACCGTCGCGCGGGTGCGGGTCGTGCGCGAGGCGGTCGGGCCCGACGTGGACATCCTGCTGGAGATCCACCGCCGGCTGGCGCCGATGCACGCGGTGCGCATCGCGCGGCGGGTCGAGGAGTTCGAGCCCTACTGGTTCGAGGAGCCGGTGCTGGCGGAGAACATCGACGCCCTGGCCGACGCCCGCGCGGAGATCGACCTGCCGGTCGTGACGGGCGAGGAGCTCTACACGAAGTTCGAGTTCCGCGAGGTCTTCGAGCGCGGCGCGGCCGACATCATCAACCCGGATGTCTGCAACGTGGGCGGCATCCTGGAGTTGAAGGAGATCGCGGCGATGGCCGAGGTCTACTTCGTGGCGGTGGCGCCGCACAACTACAACAGCACGACCGTCGGCCTGGCCGCGACGCTGCAGGCCGCGGCGACGATGCCGAACTTCATCATCACCGAGTACTTCATGAACCTGGAGCCGTGGGGCCGGGAGGTCGCGGCGCCGCCGTTCGAGGTCGAGGAGAGTCACATCACGCTGTCGGACCGGCCCGGGCTCGGCATCGATCTGGACGAGGCCGCGCTGGCGCGGTCGCCGCGGGAGTTGTTCCCCCGCCGCGCCTTCGGGGATGTGGGGGAGTGAGGGGATGGCCATTCGGCCGCCGGCTCCGCTGCTAGATTGTCCGTACCGCGATTGACTCCCAACGGAGGCGCTCCAGCCATGGCCGATGTCGCGCACGCCTGGGAACGCATCGAAGACCTGCCGGAGGATTGGCAGGAACTGTCCCGGCCCGACCTTCTGCACGTACGAGACGAATGGCTGGCCGAGAAGTCGGTCCTGACCGACCGGGCGAAACTTGAACGCTTTGAGGAGAAGCTCCACGCTCTCTGGGCGATCGAGACCGGGATCATCGAACGGCTCTACACCGTCGACAGGGGCGTCACTGCGTCGCTGATCGAGATCGGCCTCAACCGCGCCGAAGAGTTGCGCGCCCGCGGCAAGTTGACGAGCAAGGCTCAGGAACTCATTGAGGACCAGCGCGCAGCGTTGGAGTACGTCTTCGACTCCGTCAAGAGTGAGAGGAAGCTCTCCTCCGGCTACGTGAAGGAGTTGCACGCCATTCTGACTCGCCGGCAGGAGACAACCGATGCCGTCGACCAGTTCGGGAACCGGGTTCAGATTCCACTCGCTCACGGCGTGTGGAAGACGCAGTCGAACAATCCGCTTCGACCGGACGGACGTGTCCACGAGTACTGCCCGCCCGACTTCGTCCAGGACGAGATCGATTCGCTCGTCAGATGGCGGGAGCAGCATGAGATCGCCGGGGTACCCGCGGAGGTCGAGGCCGCTTGGCTGCACCATCGTTTCACGCAGATCCATCCCTTCCAGGACGGCAACGGGAGAGTCGCCCGGGCACTGGCGACCATCGTCTTCGTCAAGGACAACTTCCTCCCTCTCGTGATTCGGGACATCGATCACCGTGAGCAGTACCTCGACGCGCTGGCGTCGGCGGACGATGGTGACCTCCGACCCCTCGTCAAACTGTTCGCCGACATCCAGGTGTCCGATCTCACTCAGGCGATCGACGCGGTTCGGACTGTCAGAGGCGAGGGCTTGGTTCGGGTTAGTGAATCCGCTGCGGCGCAGATCGCCCGGCGCCTTGCTCACAAAGAAGATGCGATCGTGTCTGTCAGCGACAGCCTGACCGACCAGGCAGAAATGGTCTTCGAGGAGGTTGCGGAGGGGTTGCGCCTCGCCTTTCAGAAGGCTGCCGTTGCACTGCATGCCACGATCCGCCGCAGCAGCGAGGACGACGAGCACTACTGGAGGTACCAGATCATCGAGTGCGCCAAGAAGCACAATCACTTCGCCGATCTGTCCAAGCCCCGGCGGTGGGTTGGGCTCAGGCTCCAGATCGCCGGCCTGCCGAATGCGTATGTCGTCCTCAGCTTGCACCACCAGGGGCGAGTCCCCGGGATCATGGCCGGGGCGGTCTTCCTCACGATCACCGGGCAGTCAAATCATTTAGCGGGTAGCGACGAGGGTGTCGACGGGTTCGATACGGAATGCGCGCCTCATCCGTTTGGGTTCACCACATCCACGCAGAACGTGGAGCAACGCTTCGACTCGTGGCTGCGGGACGCGATCGAGTACAGCGTGGACGCGTGGCAAAAGCGCAACTAGGCGAGAGAACCCCGGCGTCTCCGGAGCCGGCGGCTCGCCCTCGGCTTGGTGGGGCCGTCCGTGCGGGCATCAGTTCGTCGCGCGGATCCAGCGCCGCGCAGTCGACTCCCCGGGGCGCCGCTTCCGTGTTCCGCTTGACATCCGGGGCCGGCGGGGCAATATTTCTCGCAGCAGCGACGATCCCGGGTCGGCCGGAGGGTGACACGTGGACGCACGGCCCGTGACAAGCGACCGCAACGACTGGAGCCGGGCGCACCGCCGCCGGATCTCGCGGCGGGCGATGCTGAGCGCGAGCGCCAGGGCGGGCGTGGGCGCGGCCGGCCTCGCGCTGGTGGGCTGCGGCGACGACGACGACACCCTCGTGCTCGCCCTGCCCGAGGAGGAGGCGGCGGAGGACGCCGACGAGGCCGCGGCGGAGGACGCGGCGCCGGACGAGATCACGCCGCGGCGCATCGGCGGGCCCACGCCGGGCGGGAAGCTGACGCTCACGTGGGCGCAGTCGAACTCCGGCGGCTTCAACCCCTACATCGCCATCACCACGTCGGACCACCTGGGGTATCTGGGCTACCTGTACGACTCGGTGCTGGGCTTCGACAAGCAGGGGCGCATTCAGCCGGAGTTGGCGGAGAGTTGGGAGCTGCCCGACGACGTCACCTACGTCTTCAACATGCGGCCGGGGACCATCTTCCAGGACGGCGCGCCGGTCGACGCGCACGCCATGCAGGCGAACATGGACTACGTGAGCGAGACGCCGGACATCGCTGGTTTCAGCACGGCGCGGGCGGGGATCTCGAAGGCCGTGTCGCGCGAGGTGATCAACGACCTGTCCTGGCGGATGGTGAACGCGGAGCCGTTCGCGCCCACGCTGGTCAACTTCTTCGCCGCGCCGGGCACGGGCATGCTGATCTCGCCGGCGCACTTCGAGACGGCGGTCTCGGACCCCGTGGGGGCGGGGCCGATGCGCCACACCAGCTACCACGAGGGCGAGAACTGGACCGCGGAGCGCTGGGACGGCTACTGGGACAACGCCAACGTCTGGGTCGACGAAATGGAGCAGGTGATCGTCTCGGACGCGAACTCGCAATGGAACGCGTTCCTGGCGGGGGAGGTCTCGTGGGCGACCCCGCCCGGGGGGATGACCAAGCGGGTGCAGGAGGATCTGATCGCCGACGGCTTCCAAGCGCTGACGGGGACCGCCCAGACCTGGCAGCAGACGTGGTTCAACGTCGACCCCAGCCGCGAGCCGGAGATCAGTCTCTTCCGCGACCCGCGCCTGCGGCGGGCCGTGCACTTGGCCATCGACCGGGCGGCGATCAACGCCATCGCGACGGAGAACCTGGGCAAGGCGTCGCGCGGGCCCGTCTCACAGGAGAGCTGGGCGCTGCTGCCGGACAAGGACTACTACGCCGACGCGCCCAACCTGGCGGAGTCGCATCAGTTGCGCGACGCGGCCGGCTACGCCGACGGCGTCACCGGGGTGTACCTGAGCCTCGCGACGGAGTTCCACCGGCGCATGGCCGAGCCGGTGCACAGCCAACTGCGGGAGGCCGGTTTCGAGCTGGAGTTCCTGGAGAACTCGGAGGCGGTGATCATCGAGTGGATGCTGGGGACCGAGGAGTGGCAGATGGCCGTGCTGTCCTGGGAGTCCCCCTTCGACCCGGATCCGGTGCTGCGCAACTCCATCACGGCGCTGATGAGCTGGCAGTACGGCGGCGAGCCCGGCCGGTCGGACCCGGCGCTGCACCCCGACGACGAGGTGCTGCAGGCGCTGGAGGGGAGCCGCCGGTTGGTCGAGGCGGCCGCCGTGGGGCCCAGCCAGGACGACCGCCTCCCCCACTACGACGCGCTGTTCCAGAACTGGACGGACAACGGCTGGAACTACCACATCGCGCAGTACAGCGCGGGTTGGGCCGGGCAGCCCAACCTGCGGGGGTTCGAGTTCCGCAACGTCGACGGCTGGATCGTCGGCGACGGGGTGAAGTACCTCTGGTTCGACACGTAGGCCGGCCCCGCCGGCGGGGGCCGGCGGGGGCTCGCGCCGGGCCGGTCTCAATCCACCGCTCGGCTTGACATTCTGCGTGTGGTGGGCTACTCATTGCCCATCGACCCGGCCCCCGGACTGGCCGGGCGACACCCCATAGCACGAAGGGACCGTCATGAACCACGACAATTACTGGATGCGCGCGCGGCGACACCGTATCTCGCGCCGCACGATGCTGGGCGCCAGCGCCAAGGCGGGCGTGGGCGCCGCCGGGCTGGCCCTGGTCGGCTGCGGCGGCGACGACGACGACGATGACGCCGCCGCGCCCGCGGCCGCCGCGGCCCAGGCCGAGGAACAGGCCGAAGAACAGGCCGCGGAGGAGGACGCGCAGGCCCAGGCCGAAGAACAGGCCATGGACGACGACGATGCGGAGGAGGAGGCGGCCGCGGCCGGCGGGCCGATGCGCGGCGGCATCATGCGCCGTTCCATTGCCGACAACCTCTTCACCGGCTGGGACCCGCACACCGCCGCTACCGGCCTCGACAACCTGGGCTACATCAACCACGTCTTCGACCGCATGCTGGGCTTCGAAGACAACGGCGCGGTCACGGGGATGCTGGCGGAGAGCGTCGAGAACCCCGACAACGTCACCTACGTCTTCAACATGCGGCCGGGTACCGTCTTCCACGATGGCGCGCCCGTCGACGCCCCCACGGTCCAACTCAACATGGAGCGCCTGCAGGACCTCGTGGACGTGGGCGGCGGCAGCCGCAACTCGGAGGGCATCAAGCGGGCCGTCAGCATGGAGGCCGTGGACGACTCGGCTTGGCGGATGGTCAACTCGGAGCCCTTCGGCCCCACGCTGGTGTCCTTCCAGTCCTTCCCCGGTACGGGCATGCTGATCTCGCCGAACAACTTCGACGACGTGCTGACCGACCCCGTGGGCGCCGGGCACCTCAAGTTCGTCTCCTACACCGAGGGCGAGGCCTTCGTCGGGGAGCGCTGGGACGGCTACTGGGACAACGACAACGTCTGGCTGGACGGCATGGACCTGCGCGTGATCCCGGACGCCAACACGTCGTGGAACGCCTTCCTCAACGGCGACTTCGACACCGGCGGACCTCCCGGCGGCATCACGCTCGACCTGAAGGAGGAGTTGGAGGCGGACGGCTTCAACGTCATCACCGGCTCCCACCAGGTCTGGACCCAGACCTGGTACAACATGAACCCGAACTCGCAGCCGGGCTTCAACGTCTTCCGCGACCCGCGCATGCGCCGGGCCGTGCACTTGGCGCTCGACCGCCAGGCGATCACCGACGTGGCCCATCAGGGGCTGGGCAAGCCCTCGCGGGGGCCGACGTCGGTGGAGAGTTGGTCGCTGCCGGAGGGCGTCGACTTCTACTCCGACGCGCCCAACCTGGACGAAGCGCAGTCCCTGATGGATGCTGCCGGTCACGGCGACGGCATCCAGGGCGTGCAGCTGGCCTACTCGCCCGAGTACCAGCGCATCATCACGGAGCCCGCGCACGCGCAGTGGGCCGGCGTGGGGATCGACCTCGAGTACGTCCACGGCCAGGAGCCGCCGATCATCGACCGCCTCCTCGCCGTGCAGGACTGGACGATCGCCACGCTGTCGTGGGAGTCGCCCTTCGACCCGGACCCGGTGCTGCGCCAGTCGCTGGAAGGCATGCAGAACTGGATGTACGGATCGCCCGCGGACGGGCCCCGCACCGGCCGCGCGGACGTCAACCTGCACCCGGACGACGAGATTCTCGTCGGGCTGGCGGAGACGGAAGACCTGCTCAACAAGGCGGCGGCGCCGCCCACGCAGGCGGAGCGCATCCCGCTCTACCAGGACGCCTACACCGTCTTCCAGGAGCACGGCTGGAACCACCACATCGTGCAGTGGCCGGCCGGCGCGGTCGGCCAGGGCTACGTGGGCGGTATGCGCATGGTGCCGTTCTTCGGCTTCGACCAGGGGATGGGCTTCAAGTACCACTGGTTCGACAACGTGTAGACGGCGCGCATTACCGGCGGAGGGGCCTGGCGCCCCTCCGCCGCCGGCTTTCACCGCGACGGCCGTCGGTTGACGGCCGTCGCGCTGCCTGCCGTTGCCGCCCGGCGGGGTCTTGGCCCGGAGGGCGCGCGCCAGAGGAAGGCTGATGGTCCGCTACATCGGCACACGCGTCGTCTCCTCCATCTTCGTCCTCTGGGTGATCAGCATCCTCTCCTTCCTGCTGATGAACGTCCTGCCGGGCGACCCGTCGTTCGCCGTCACGGGCATCAATGCCACGCCCGAGATGATCGAATTCACGAAGGAGCGCCTGGGGCTCAACCTGCCGCTGCACGAGCGCTACGGGAACTGGATCTTCAACCTGCTGCAGGGCGACCTGGGCCTCACGCTCGTCACCCAGATCCCCCAGAACGAGATCTTCGAGCGCCGCGTGCTCGCGACGCTGGAGCTGGGCCTGCTCAGCCTGTTCGTCGTCGTCATGGTGGCGATCCCGGTCGGCGTGCTGGCGGCGTTGCGGCCCGGATCGAAGCGCGAGGTCACGGCCAGCACGCTGATGATCGTCGGCAACTCGATCCCCGAGTTCCTCACCGGCATCGGGCTGGTGCTGCTGCTGGGGTTGGAGTTGGGCCTGCTGCCCATCGTCGGCTACGTCCCCATCTGGGAGGATCCGATCCAGAACCTGCGGCTGATGACGATGCCGGTCATCGCGATCGCGCTCACCGCCACGACGCTGCTGATGCGGCAGACCCGATCGGCGATGATCAACGTGCTCAACGATGACTACATCCGCACCGCCCGCGCCAAAGGCCTGCGCGGGCGGGCGGTGATCGTCCGCCATGGGCTGCGCAACGCGCTGATCCCCATCGTGACCGTGTTCGGCTTCCAGGCGGGGCTGATCTTCAGCGGCGCGGTGATCACGGAGAGCGTGTTCGCGATCCCCGGCATGGGCCGGCTGTTCGTCGACGCCGTGGTGATCAGTCAGGACTTCGCGGTCGTGCAGAACATCGTGATGTTCTTCGCCGCGGCGGTGGTGCTGGTGAACCTGGTCGTCGACCTCTCCTATCCTTTCCTCGACCCTCGCATCCGAGCCGGAGCGGCCGGCACATGAGCAGCGAAACGACCCCCTCCGGCCGCGCGGCGGCGCCCACCTTCTCGCTCGGTGCGATCCGCGACCAGCACTGGTACCGCGAGACGCGGGGCATCCTGCGCGTTTACATGCGCAACCGGCCGGCGGTGCTGGGGGCGCTGCTGCTGTTCGGCTTCGGCGTCGTGGCGGCGTTCGCGCCGCTGATCGCGCCGGCCGACCCGCTGGAGCCGAACCTGACGCTCGACGGCGTCTTCAACCCGCCCAGCTTCGAGCACATCGCGGGCACGGACGCGCTGGGGCGGGACGTGCTCAGCCGCACGATCTTCGGCGCGCGCATCGCTTGGCAGATCGTCCTGGCGGCGATCGGCGTGGCCATGGCCATCGGCGTGCCGCTGGGGCTGTTCGCCGGCTACATCGGCGGAAAGCTCGACGAACTGGTCATCATGCGCATCGTCGACGCCGTGATGGCGCTGCCGGGGCTGATCCTCATCCTCGCCGTCACCGCGGCGCTGGGCCCCAGCATCACGAACACGATGATCATCATCGGCGTCGTCTGGTCGCCGGGCTACGCGCGGCTCACGCGGGGTGTCGTGCTCTCCATCAAGGAGGGCGTCTACATCGAGGCGGCGCGCGCGGTGGGGGCGGGCCCGGCGCGGGTGATGCTGCGGCACCTGCTGCCGAACGTCGTCGCGCCGATCATGGTGCTGGCTTCGCTCTCGGCGGCGGGCATCATCCTCGTCGAGGCGGGTCTCAGCTTCATCGGGGCGGGAGTGCAGCCGCCCACGCCGGCCTGGGGCGGCATGGTGTCGAGCGCCTACGAGACGCTGATCACGCGCAACGGCTGGCCGATCCTGGGCCCGGCCATCGCCATCATCCTGATGGTGATGTCGTTCAACTTCGTCGGCGACGGCGTCCGGGACGCCTTCGACCCGCGGCTGCGCAACATCCGCTAGGCGGCGGCCGGCGCGACCACCTCAGCCCGCGCTGCCCATCCCGCAGCCCTCTATCATTCGCCGGGCCGGGCGGGCCGACCGCCGGGGCGGTCGCCGCTCTGCGCCGGAGTCGCGCATATGCTTCGCTACAGCGTCAGGCGGGTCCTCTCCTCGATCGTCATCCTGATCCTCATCAGCATCCTCGCCTTCCTGCTGATGAACGTGCTGCCGGGCGATCCGGCCGCCCGGATCGTGGGGATCAACGCCACACCGGAGCTGCTCGAGCAGACCAAGGAGCGGCTGGGCCTGAATGAGCCGCTGCACGAGCGCTACGCGAGCTGGTTCTTCCACGCGCTGCAGGGCGATCTGGGTGACAGCACGATCCATCAGACCCCCATCGCCGAGACGTTCGAACGGCGCATCCCGGCCACGCTCAACCTGGGCATCCTCAGCCTGATCGTCGTCGTGGGCCTGGCGGTGCCCATCGGCGTGCTGGCGGCGCTGAAGCCCGGCTCGAAGCGCGAGGTAACGGCCAGCACGCTGATGATCGTGGGCAACTCGGTCCCGGAGTTCCTCACCGGCATCGGACTGGTGCTGCTGGTCGGGTTGCACCTCGATCTGCTCCCGGTGGTGGGCTACGTACCCTTCTGGGAGGACCCGATCCAGAACCTCAAGCACATGGCAATGCCGGTGACGGCCGTGTCGCTCACCGCCACGGCGTTGCTGATGCGGCAGACGCGCTCGGCGATGATCAACGTGCTCAACGAGGATTACATCCGCACGGCGCGGGCCAAGGGGCTGCGCACCCGAGTGGTGATCGTGCGGCACGGACTGCGCAACGCGCTGATCCCCATCGTGACGGTCTTCGGATTCCAGGCTGGGCTGATCTTCAGCGGCGCCGTGATCACCGAGCAGGTTTTCGGCATCCCGGGCATGGGCCGGCTCTTCGTGGAGAACGTCGTCCACAGCCAGGACTTCAACATCGTGCAGAACGTAGTCATGTTCTTCGCGGTCTGCGTCGTGGCATTGAACCTGCTCGTCGACCTCTCCTACCCGTGGCTGGACCCACGCATCCGTGAAGGGCGGCGCTGATGGCCGGCGGCACGGCTCGCCCGGAAGGCGTCGCCCCGCCCGCCCTCTCGCTCGCGGGGATGCGGGAGCGGCCCTGGTACCGCGAGGCGCGCGCGATCCTGCGCGCCTACATGCGCAACCGGCCGGCCGTGCTGGGCGCGGTGCTGCTGCTGGGATTCGGCATCGTGGCCGCGTTCGCGCCGGCCATCGCGCCCGCGGACCCCCTGAAGACCAACCTCACCCTGGAAGGCATCTACCAGCCCCCCGCCTGGGATCACATCGCCGGCACCG
The DNA here is from genome assembly GCA_963664645.2 of Dehalococcoidia bacterium. Classification (GTDB taxonomy): domain Bacteria; phylum Chloroflexota; class Dehalococcoidia; order Bin125; family Bin125; genus TK10-74A. The sequence goes on along the minus strand of CAXXCV010000001.1, from coordinate 2,443,404 downwards.
ACAGCCAGGGCCGCGACGTGCTCAGCCGCACGATCTTCGGCGCCCGCATCGCCTGGCAGATCGTGCTCGCCGCGATCGGCGTGGCGATCGCCGTCGGCGTGCCGCTGGGGCTGCTGGCCGGCTACATCGGCGGCAAGCTCGACGAACTGGTCATCATGCGCATCGTCGACGCGCTGATGGCGATGCCGGGGCTGGTGCTGATCCTGGCGGTCACCGCCGCCCTGGGGCCGAGCATCCAGAACACGATGATCATCATCGGCTTCGTCTGGTCGCCGGGCTATGCGCGGCTCACGCGGGGGGTCGTGCTGTCGATCAAGCAAGAGGTCTACATCGACGCGGCGCACGCGGTGGGCGCCCCGCCGCGCCGGATCATGCTGCGGCACATGCTGCCCAACGTGGTGGCGCCGGTCCTGGTGCTGGCCTCGCTGTCGGCGGCGGGCATCATCCTCGTCGAGGCGGGACTGAGCTTCATCGGCGCCGGCGTGCAGCCGCCCACGCCCGCCTGGGGCGGCATGGTCGCGAAGGCCTACATCACGATCATGACGCGCAGCGCCTGGCCCATCCTCGCGCCGGCGCTGGCCATCATCCTGATGGTGATGTCGTTCAACTTCGTCGGCGACGGCGTCCGCGACGCGATGGATCCGCGCCTGCGCAATATCCGTTAGGCGCGGACCGTCAGGCGACCTCGATCTCCACGCGGCAGTGGTCGCTGGGCCCCCACTTCTCCGGCTCGTTCAGCGCGCGCACCCGGACCGAATCCGCCATCCCCCGGGATGCGAAGACGAAGTCGTTCTGGAACGTCGCCTCCGCGGGCGTCTGTTGGTTGTGGTGGTAGGTCGGCACGTTCTTGCTGTCTTTGGGAAGCCAGTCGGGCCACGGCTCCGCCTGACGCCCGTGGGGCGCCTCGGGGCCGACGCAGGGCAGCCCCAACGCCTCCATCCTGTCGAACACGGTCCGGTCACGCGCGGTCCAATAGGGGCCCCACGCCGGGACGTCCCGGCCGGTATTGATGTCCCCGGCCGCGAGGATTCGGTGCTTGGACTCGTTGCCGATGAAGCGCGAGAGGTCGGAGATGAGGCGGTGCGCCGAGGCGTCGGCGAAGATCCAACTGCTGCCGGTGGAGGAGAGGGGGCCTTCCCAAATCGCGTACAGGGACACGACGACGAAAGGCTCGCCGTCCGGCGGGGTCACGCGCGCGGCGGCCAGCGATCCGGGCCGGCTGACGGCGAGCTCATTCCAGGCCGCTTCGGCCAGGGACTTCGCCTCGATCCAATCCACTTCGACGCGATCCGAGAGTTTCACCACCGCCGACCGCCAGGGCGCCTGCGAATCCTTCCCGGGGATGCGCCAGGGCGCGGTGCCGGTCGTGATGCGCTTGGCGACGTCGGGCGGCGGTTTGCCGGCCTCCTGCAGGAGCGCCAGGTCCGCGTCCATCTCCAGCAGCGAACGCCATGCCGCGTGCTTGCGAGCGATGTTCCAGCAGATGATCTTCACGGGGGCTGCGGGCACTGCGGCCTTCCCTTCGCTGTGATCGATTGACTCGGCAGAGTCTACGCCGCGCGCCCGGTGCGCTAGCCTGACCCTCGAACCCCCTCTCCATCTCGACGATGGCGAGGGGGACCACAGGAGCAGGGGATGCCGCTGCCGGGCCTCCGCCGCGCGCTCGTCGTGGGCGTCGCGCTGCTGGCGCTGGCCGCGGGGCTGTGGTCGGCCCACGGGAGCGCGTCGGCGCAGGCGCCGGCGGCCAACACGATCACGACGGAGTTGCGCCCCGGCTGGAACCTCGTGGGTTGGATGGGCCCCGACACCACCACCCGAGCACTCTTCGACGCGATCCCCGAACTGAACCTGATCGTCGCCTGGGACGGCGAAGCGCAGCGCCACCGCTGGGCGTGGCGGCCGGCGATCGGGTCGCGGGGGCTGCAGGAGATCAGCCGCGGCCGCGGACTGGCCCTGCATATCAGGGGTGAGTCCCCCGTCGAGTGGAGGCGGCCGGCGGCCGAGGGCGTCGTGCTGCTCCCGCTGCGCGCGGGTAACAATCTGGTGACGTGGGGCGGATCCGACGGAATGCCGGTCGAGGAGGCGCTCGACTGGCTGGGCGACGCGGTCGTGGGGGCGTCGCGGTGGAACGCGGACACGCGGGAGAGCGAGCGCTACCGCCCCGGTGCATCCGCCGCCGCCAACACGCTGCGCACGCTGAACCACGGCGACGCGCTGTGGGTGCGACTGTCGGAGGATGCGAGTTGGTGGCAGTCGGGCACGGCGGGGACGGAGTTCGTCTTCGAGGAGCCCCTGCATCCCGAGACGGAGGCGGCGCTGCGTGCGGAAGTCGCGAGTGTCCTGGCGTTCTTCTACGAAAACTATGGGCTGGAACCGGTCGATCTCTCGGTAGCTACTTATCCACACCTCGACTTCAGCGCCAGTGCGTGGGCAGGGGAGATCAACATCAGCAAGCGGCGGTACAGCAACCCACGGCCGGATTTCGCCATCCCACACGAGTATTTCCATGTCTTGCAGTTCGAGTGGGCGAAGCTATCGCCGAACCAATTCGAGACGCCAAACTGGCTGATCGAAGGCACGGCCACGTACATGGAGGGTCTGTACTACGAGCAACGACTTGGCACGACGGGGGCCGATGTTCGCGCGGATTGGTGGCGATTCATGACCGCGTCCACGGGGCCTCCTCGGCCGCTGGACGACTGGCTCTACCACCACGGAATACGAGGGAATCAGCAGACCACCGCGGGGTACTTCGTGGGCGCCCTCGCGACGGACTGGCTGGTCCGCCGGGCAGCGGCGCTGTCCGCAGCGGAGCGCTTCGATCCGCTGGAACCGCCGGAACTGGCCGCCCGGCCGGATTACGACGCCCACTTCGAGTTCTTCCGGCTGCTGCCGACGGCGGCCACCTGGGAGGAGGCGTTCGAGGCGGCCTTCGGCATCGCGGTCGACGACTTCTACGCGGCGTTTGAGGAGTACCGGATCGCGCTGGGCGCGCAGTACCTGCCGCACTTGGCCGACGACCGCGACGAGCCGCTGCTGCTGTTCCTTGGCGAGATTCCGTCCGACACCCGGACCCGTATCCGCGAGCAGTTCGACACGGCCCAGGCACTCTTCCGCGATCGGTTCCGGAGCGGGCCGGTGGACTACACGGTCTACGTCGCGGCCAACGACCCGTCGGCGGAGCCCACCTACAAGCATGTCTTCGGGTCGGCGCCGTCCTGGTTGGGGGAAGACAGCTCCCCCATCGCACAATGCAGCAGGAGCACCACCGGGTTCGTCTTATTCGTGATCCTGGCGAGCTGCCTGGAGGATCCGCTCGGAGACTTACTCGGCGAGTATCACTTCGAAGAGGCCCTGGAGCGGGTGGCGCCTGCGGACTCGCTCACGCCGTGGCTGCCGGGATACGAGCCTCCCGGTCCCTATTGGTTGCGGCTGGCAACGCGCGGCTACGCCGAGCATGCGTATCGGGAAGTGCTGGGAATCGAGACACTCGATGAAGCTCGCCGCACGCAAGCGGAGATCGCGGCCCGGACGGGGGAGTCACTGCGCAGCGTCACGGCATATCCACCTGTGCCGGAGGCTCCGGACGAGGCGACTGCCGCCCTCAGCTTCCTGGCAGGCGACTGGCTGGTGGCGCGGGCCGGGGAACCGGCGATCTTCGAGTACTACCGGCTGCTGGGGTCCAACGACAGTTGGCAGGCGGCGTTCGAGCGCGCGTTCGGGGTCACGATCGACGGCTTCTATGAGGAGTTCGCGGCGTACCGGGCCGTGGCGGCGCCGGCGCAGCCGCCCGAGGAGCGCGACGCGCCAGAACTCGTGCTGCTGAGTGAGATCCCCGCCTGGGACGCAGCCAGAGTGCGTGCGTACTTCGAGGCCACGCAGGCGTTCTTCGGCGATCGTCTTGGTGGCGAGCCGGTCGACTACACGGTGTACGTCGTGGCCAGCGGCCCCGAGGCGGCGGCGCACCAGGACATCATTGATGTGATCCCGCCTGGGGCGTGCTTTTCGGCACAGCGTCCCTGGACCATGGCGATCATCGTCCTCCGACGCTGCATCCTATCCCCCGTGGATAGCCTGGGACAGTTCCACTTCGCCAGTGTGCTGCGGCAGTTGACGCCTCCGGGTGCCTGGGAGTACTGGCCCTCCGATTACAAGCTGCAGGGGTCCTACTGGCTCGACGTCGGGCTGCGTCGATACGCAGATCAAGCCTTCCTCGATTCGCTGGGGCTTGAGGATCTCGACTGGACTCGCCGCCGATCGGCGAATTTCGCGATCTGGGCGGAGGGCACGCTGTACGACCTTGAGCCCTACCGGGATTCGGGTCGGTCTCCTGATCACGAGACCGAAGCGCTGAGCTTCCTGGCGGCCGACTGGCTGGTGGCCCGGGCCGGGGAGCGGGCGATCTTCGAGTACTACCGCCTGCGGCAGTCCGCCGGCGACTGGCGGGAAGCCTTCGAGGGCGCCTTCGGCATCACCATCGACGATTTCTACGCGGCGTTCGCGGAGTACCGCGCCGCCGGCTTCGAGCGCTGACCGGGGCGCGACACCATGCCCAGCGACGCGCCACCGGGCGGCTGGCCCGACGAGTCGCCGTTCGTGGCGGCGCACTTCCGCTGCGCCGACGAGCGCGACGACGCGCTCTTCTACCGGGAGCCCCGCCTGGTGACGCACATCGACGACGCGGCGATCGCGGCGCTGCGGGCGCACTACGCGCGCATCTTCCCGGCCCGCGCGGCGGTGCTCGACCTGATGAGTAGCCACGTGTCGCACTTCCCGGCCGGCTTCGCGCCGTCGCGGGCGGCGGGCCTGGGGATGAACGCCGAGGAGCTGGCGGCGAACCCGGCACTGACGGAGTGGCTCGTGCACGACCTCAACGCCGATCCGGCGCTGCCCTACGACGGCGCGAGCTTCGACGCGGTCACGATCGCGGTGAGCGTGCAGTACCTGCGGCGGCCGGTCGAAGTGTTCCGCGAGATCGGCCGGGTGCTCAAGCCGGGCGGCGTCTGCAGCGTCGCGTTCTCGAACCGCTGCTTCCCGCCCAAGGTGGTCGCGCTCTGGTCGGCGACGGGCGACGCGGGGCACGCGCGGATCGTGACGGCGTACTTCCACTACGCGGGCGGGTTCGGCGAGGCGGAAACGCTCGACCTGTCGCCCGGCCCGCGGCGCGGCGATCCGCTCTACGTCGTGCAGGCGCGGCGGCCGGGCGGGGAGCGCCTCAGCGGCCCGTGAATCGCGGCGGGCGCTTCTCCAGCCGGGCGGCCATCCCCTCGCGGGCGTCGTGGCTCTCGCGGGCGGCGGCGACGATCCGGTCGACGTCGTCGTGGGGGATGGTGTCGCGGTAGGCCATGCCGCGCGTGATGAGCGCCTTCATGGCGCGCAGCGACAGCGGCGCGTTGGCGGCCAGCCGATCGATGACCGCATCGGCGGCCGCGTCGAAGTCGTCCGGTTCGGCGACGCGCGCGATGACGCCCAGGTCGTACATGCGCTGGGCGGGGACGGGATCGCCCAGGAGCAGCATCTCCTTGGTCAGAACCGGCCCGCCGACCTCCAGCAGCTTCTTGGAGAGGAACCATGTGGGGGCGAGCCCGATCTGCGCGAGCGACATCCAGAAGGTCGCGTTGGTCGAGGCGACGACGATGTCGCAGTGCAGCGCGAGCTCGTTGCCCCCGGCGATCGCCGGCCCCTGGACGACGGCCACCACCGGCAGCGGATAGGTCTCGATCGCGCGCAGCGCCGCGTCGATGGAACCTTCGTTGGCGGGGACTCCCTCATCGAGACTCTCCCGCAGATCGACTCCGGCGCTGAAGACGGGGCCGGTCGACCGCAGCGCGACCACGCGCGCCTCCGGCGCGGGCGTCTCCGAGAAGAGCGCCTGGAGCCCGCGCAGCATCTCCGAGGTGAGCGCGTTGCGTTTCTCGGGCCGGTTGAGCGTGACGGTGCGGACGGCGCCGTCGTCGATGATCTCCAGGACTCCCATGGCGGACCTCCATTCCCGTGGATGCTAGCCGAGCGATTCGTAGACGGCGCGGAGCAGGTCGCCGCCGCGGGTGTCGCCGAGCGCGCCGGTGATCATGCGGTTCATGACGTAGGCGATGGAGACCCGCGCGTCGAGGTCGATGACCACGATGGAGCCGCCCCAGCCGCCCCAGCGGAAGTGGCGCGGGTTGGGCGGCGCGACCGTCTCCTCGATGTAGGTGGCGAAGCCGAGGCCGAACGTGACGCGCTTGCCCAGCACCAGATCGACGCCGTCGGTCTGGACCTCCAGCACCCGCTCGACCGTCCCGGGCGACATGAGGCGCACGCCGTCGACCGTCCCGCCGCAGGCCAGCGCCGAGTGGACGCGCGCGATGGAGCGGGCGTTGCCGGTCCCGCCGGCGGCCGGGATCTCGGCGGCGCGCCAGGCGCGGGTGCGGGTCACGGTGGCGTCGAAGTGGAGGCAACTGCTCATCGTGCGGGCGGCGATGGAGTCGGGGTCGAGCGCCGCCACGGCGGGGTCCGGGGCCGGCGGGATCAACTCCGCGACACGGCCGTCGTGCGCGGCGTCGAGGCCGATGTGGAAGTCGGCGCCGAGCGGCTCCGCCACCTCGCGGCGGAAGAACTCGCCCAGGGAGACGCCGGTGATGCGCTCCAGGATCTCGCCCTGCAGTTGCCCCTGCGTGATCGCGTGGTAGCCCGAGACCGTCCCCGGCTCCCACCAGGGGGCCTGCCGCGCCAGCGAGGCGGCGACGCCGCGGCGGTCGTAGAGGTCTTCAAGGCGGATCGGCGGGTCGAAGCCGGAGAGGCCGGCGCTGTGGCTCATCACGTGCCGGACGAGGACGCCCTCCTTGCCGTTCCGGGCGAACTCGGGCCAATACCGCGCGACGGGGGCGTCGAAGTCGAGCTGGCCGCGGTCGGCGAGCATGAGCATGCAGACGGCGGCCATCGTCTTGGTGGAGGACCAGACGTTGGCGATCGTGTCCCGCCGCCAGGGCGCGCCGCCGGGGCCGGCCTCCCCCGCCCAGAGGTCGACGACGGGCGCGCCGTCGACGGTCACGGCCACGCTGGCGCCGGCCTCCAGCCCGTCGAGGAAGTTCTGCTCGAAGCGGTCGCGCACGGGGCGGAACGCGTCGGCATGGGTTCCGTGGATCTCCACCGCCTGCCTCGCTCTCGGAATAGCGCCGTCCGTCGCGCGAGGCTAGCAGGCCGGAGCGTTGCGGGCGGCCCCAGACGGGATTCGGGTACGCTGTGGACGGCCGCCGGGAAGGCTGGGTCACATGGTGTGGGAAGAACGCATTGAGTTGAACCCCGATGTCTTGGCCGGGAAGCCGGTCGTGAAGGGGACGCGGCTGGCCGTGACGTTCGTCGTCGAACTGCTGGCCGACGGCTGGTCCGAAGATGCCGTCCTGCGGGAGTACCCGGGACTCACACGCGAGGATGTGCAGGCCTGCCTGCGGCAGAACGACCGCATCCGCATCACGCCGCTGCCGCGCGCGGACTGACCGGCGCGACGCTACTCCCCCGCCGCGACGGCGTCCTTGTACTGCCGCACGGCGTCGATGTGGTCGCCCACATCGCCGAGGCCGGCGTTCATCGTGGCGACGGAGATCTCGGTCGCGCCGATCTCCCGCCAGCGTTGGATGTGCGACCGCCAGAGGTCGGGGTTGCCGCCGTGGAACTGCGCCTGCGGGCCGACGCCGAAGTCGTCCACGGAGCGCCCCGCCTCTCGAAGGTAGCCGCGGATGCGATCGGCCTGGGCGGCGGCCTCCGGGGTGGGCGGGGAGACCGGGAACCAGCCGTCGCCGATGCGGGCGGCGCGCTTGAGCTGGGGCTCGGCGCTGCCGCCGAACCAGACCGGGATGGGCCGGCGCGGGCGCGGGTCGATGCCGGCGCGGGAGACGGTGTGGAACTCGCCCCGGAAATCGACGACGGGCTCGCTCCAGAGGCGCCGCATCAGCGCCACCTGCTCCTCCTGACGCCGCCCGCGATTGCGGAAGTTCTGGTCGAGGGCCTCGTACTCGACGTAGTTCCAGCCGCTGCCGACGCCGAGCCGGAAGCGGTCGCCGGAGAGGACGGCGAGCTGCGCCGCCTGCTTGGCGACGAGCGCCGTCTGCCGCTGCGGCAGGACCAGCACGCAGGTCGCGAGTTCGAGCGTGGTCGTCACCGCGGCCAGATAGGCGATGGTGACGAAGACCTCGTGGAAGGGATGGGCGATGGTGTAGGGGCCCTGCCAGCCGCCCGGCCGATCGGGGTCCGCGCCCAGGACGTGGTCATAGAGGAGGAGCTGGGAGAAGCCCAGCGCCTCGACGGCCTGCGCGAAGTCGCGCAGCGCCGCCGGGTCCGATCCGATCTCCGTGGTGGGCAGGACGGCGCCGATGCGCATGGCTGCATCCCTTCGTCGAGGCGCGCGCGTGGGGGCAGGGTAGCGCCAATCCCCGCCGGCGCTGCCCGGGGGTATGCAAGGGGGCCCGACGCCACTACGATCTTCCGCAATCGCCCGTGGGTCCGCAGGCGAAAACGATCGGCGCCGGCCGGGACGGCCGGGCGGGCGCGGCGACGGAGGCTGGAGTGACCACGACGCAGACGACCTACAGCGAATGCACGGTCTCGGTGGCCGGCCTCTCGATGCATGTGATCCAGGGCGGCGACGGGCCCAGCGCGGTCTGGCTGCACCACTCGACGGGGCCGCTGGGCTGGCTGCCGCTGCACGAGCGGCTGTCGGAGCGCCTGCAGGTGAGCGCGCCCGACCTGCCCGGCTACGGCCGCTCGGAGCGGCCCGTCTGGGCGCGGCACCCGCGCGACATCGCGCTGCTGCTGGGGCGGGCCATCGCGAAGCTCGACCTGGAGCCGACGCTGCTGATCGGGCACGGCTTCGGCGGCTGGGTGGCGGCGGAACTGGCGACGATGAACCCCGCGGCGCTGCGCGGCCTCGTGCTCGTGGGCGCCGCCGGCCTCAAGCCGGACGAGGGCGAGATCATCGACCATATCTTCTTCACGTTCAGCGACTACGTGAAGGAGGGCTTCCACGCCGCCGCCGCCTTCGAGGCGTTTTTCGGCGCCGACGGGTCCAAGGAGCACAAGGAGCTCTGGGACTTCAGCCGCGAGATGACCAGCCGCCTCACCTGGAAGCCCTGGATGTTCAACCGCCAGCTGGCGCCGCTGCTGCCCGAGGTGAACGTGCCAACGCTGCTGGTCTGGGGAGCGGAGGACCGCGTCGTGCCCCTAGACTGCGGTCGGCAGTACGCGGCCGCGATGCCCAACGCCCGGCTGGAGATCGTGCCGGGCGCCGGCCACCTGGTCGAGTTGGAAGCGCCGGATGCGCTGGCGGCGCTGATCACGGAATTCGCGGGCGCGTAGCCCGCGAGCGAGAGGTCCCACGCAATGTTCATTGGCTACTTCACCGAGCGCCCGTATCAGGATCCGCGCACGGGCTGGTTTGGCTCGACCGGCCGGGAGATCACCGACCTGGCCATGTCGAACGGCGACTACGACCCCAAGCTGGGCGCCGACCTCTACAACCGCTACCTCGACGAGAAGATCTACGCCGAGGAGATGGGCTTCGACGGGCTGATGCTCAACGAGCACCACAGCACGCCGTTCTGCATGGGCGGCGTGATGAACGTCGAGGCGGCGATCCTGGCGCGGATCACCAAGCGGGCCAAGATCGTGCTGCTGGGCAACGTGCTGCCGATCTGGGACGACCCCCTGTGGCTGGCCGAGGAGCTGGCGGAGATCGACATGATCTCGCGGGGCCGGCTGGTGACTGGCTGGGTGCGCGGCACGGGCCGGGAGAGCGTGGCACACAACGCCCAGTCGCCCTACAACTGGGAACGCTTCCAAGAGGCGCACGACTTCATCGTCAAGGCCTGGACGACGCCCGGTCCCTGGCGCTGGGAGGGCGAGCACTACCAGTTCCGCTACGTGAATCCCTGGGCGCGGCCCTACCAGGATCCGCACCCGCCGATCTGGATCCCGGGCATCCTCTCGCGGAACACCGTCGATTGGGCGGCGAAGCATCGCTACCCGTACATCATGCTGGCGACGGACCTGGAGCCGACGAAGAAGTCGTTCGACTACTACGACGAGCAGGCGCGGGAGCGCGGCTACGAGGCCGGCACGCAGCACCACGGCTACCTGTTCAAGGTGCACGTGGACGAGACCGACGAACTCGCCGACGAGGTGGGCCGCAAGTACGTCCAGGGGCCCAGCAACCCCTTCCTGGAGGGCAACCAGGGCACGGTGCTCAGCAACCTGCAGAACCTGCCGGGCCTGACCTCCCGCACGCAGGTGCTGCCCACGAGCGCCAGCTTCGCCGCCCTCCAGTCGCGCGGCCGGGCCGACGACCACGTCAAGCAGGGCGGCGGGACCGCCACGCAAGCCGAACTGGACAAGAAGGACCTCGGCGACCCGTTCGGCGCCTACCAGTCGCAGAAGGAGCGCTACACGATCATCACCGGCACGCCCAAGACCGTGATCCCCAAGGTGCGGCACGTGCTGGAGACGCTGCGGCCGGGCTCGATCTTCTTCTGGGACGGCGACGGCGCGATGACCCACGAGGACTCCATGCGCTCGCTGCGGCTGATGGGCGAAGAGGTCATCCCCGCCGTGCGCGAGATGGGCAAGGAGCTGGACCTGCCGGGTCCGTTCGAGATGGACCCGTACACGCTGGCTCCGGTGGAGGAGAAGACGGAGGCGGCAGCGGCCGTCGCGGCGCCCGCCGGCGACTAGCCTCGGGGACACGCGGTCGCCGGCGGCACGCGACGGCGCCCCTGCCCGCGAGGCGCCCCATGCCCAGCGACGCCCCATCCCACGACGCCGACGCCCGCGAACCCTGGGACGTGATCGTCGTGGGGGGCGGGCCGGGCGGCGCCGCGGCGGCCACGCTGCTGGCGCGGCATGGATGGAGGGTGCTCTGCTGCGAGCGCGAGCGCTTCCCCCGGCCGCACGTGGGCGAATCGCTGCTGCCGGCCTCGCTGCCGATCCTCGACGCGCTGGGCGTGCTGGAGGCGGTCGAGCGTGAGGGCTTCGTCGAGAAGCCCGGCGCGACGATGGTCTGGGGCCGCGACACGGCCCCGTGGTCGTGGTACTTCCGCGAGACGAATCGCACCCATCCCCACGCCTACCAGGTCTGGCGCCCTCGCTTCGATCAACTGCTGCTCGACAACGCGCGCGCCGCCGGCGCCGAGGTGCGGGAGGGATGCCGCGTCGCGGAGGCGCTGTTCGACGGCGAGCGGGCGATCGGCGTGCGCATCGCCGGGCAGAGCGAGCCGGAGCGGGCGCGCTTCGTCGTCGACGCCAGCGGGCAGGCGGGGCTGATCGCCCGCGCGCGGTCGCTGCGCCGCTACGACGACGCCTTCCGCAACCTGGCCGTCTACGCCTACCACGACGGCGCCGCCCACCTGCCCCCGCCCGACGCGGGCAACATCTTCATCGAGTCCACGCGCGACGGCTGGTGTTGGACGATCCCGCTGGGCGGCGGGCGCAACGGCGTGGGCGCCGTGGTCGACAGCGCGCGGGGGCAGCGCGGCATCGCCGAGCTGGGGACGGAGGGCTTCTACGAGGCGCAGTTGGCCCTGGCCCCGCGCACGGCGGCGCTGCTGGCCGGGGCGACGCGCGTCGACGGGCCGCACGTCGCGCGCGACTGGTCGTACGTCGCCGGGCGGCTGGCGGGGGAGGCGCACGTGCTCGTGGGCGACGCCGCCTGCTTCGTCGATCCGCTGTTCTCGTCGGGCGTGCACCTGGCGCTGTCGTCGGCCGTGCTGGCGGCGGCCTACGTGACGACGTCGCTGCGCCGCCCCGAGATGGGCGCGGCCGCCGCGTCTGTCTACGCCGAGCTCTACCTCCAGCAGTACGGGCACTTCCGGGAGCTGGCCCGCCTGTTCTACGCCGGCAACCGCTCCGTCGAGTCGTACTTCTGGGAAGCGCGCCGCATCGTGGGCGACGACGCGAGCACCCCGCGCGAGGCCTTCGTGCGGGCGGTGGCCGGGCAGCCACCGCAGGGCTACGAGCGCGTCGTGCTGGAGCGCGGCGACGCCCCGGCCGATTTCGCCGGCGACGTGCAGGCGCTGGAGTCGGAGCGGGCGGCGCGCCGACGGGCCTGGGACGCGGCGCTGTCGGGCGGGCATCCGCCGGCCGCGCTGCTGGCGGCGATCGCCCGGCCGACGGCCGGCGTGCGAGTGGAACGCAAGCCGGTGCTGGAGGGCGGCGAGTTCGTCTGGGGTGACGTGCTGGTCAGCGGCAGCCGCCCGGAGGGGACCCCGATCAGCCCCCTGGTCGCCCGGCTGCTGGCGGCGCTGGACGGACGGCGCAGCCTGGCGGAGGCGCTGGAGGACGTCGTGGCGGACCTGCCCGCCGATCGGGCCGGACGGATGGGCGCGCCGCTCCTCACGACGCTGGGCATCCTCTACGTCGACGGCGTGATCGACGGGCTCGACGCGGCGCTCGGAGTCTCGTGCGAGGGTAACTGAGACTGCTAGACTGCGGACCCCGCGGGCCGACCGTGCGCGCGGGTCAGTTGAGGGAGCAGATCCATGCGAGCCGCCATCTACAACGGACCACACGAGGAGCAGGTATTCGAGGAACTCGATATCGCGGATCCGATTGGGTACGAGGTGCTCGTGCGCACGGCGGCCGCCGGGGTCTGCCACTCCGACCTGAAATTCGTCGATGGACTCATGCCGCTGGAGGCTCCGGCGGTCCTGGGGCACGAGTCGGCGGGCGTCGTGGAGGCGGTGGGGCCGAACGTGACCGAAGTCGCGCCGGGCGATCACGTCATCGCTTGCCTGTCGGTCTTCTGCGGGCGCTGCGACCGCTGTCTGACCGGCGAGACGTACCTCTGCATGAAGCCGCCGTCGCGCTCGCCCGAGGAGCCGCCGCGACTCTCGCTGAACGGGGAGCCGGTGGCGCAGTTCGTGAACGTCGGCGGGTTCGCGGAGCAGATGCTCCTGCACGAGAGCGGGGTGGTGCGGATCGACAAGGACGTGCCGTTCGACGCGGCGGCGCTGATCGGCTGCGGCGTCACGACGGGGATGGGCGCGGCCCTGAACACGGCCCGCGTCTCGCCCGGCTCGACGGTCGCGGTATACGGCGCGGGCGGCGTCGGCCTCTCGGCGATGCAGGGCGCGCGCATCGCGGGGGCGCGCATGATCATCGCCGTGGACGTGGAGGAGCACAAGCTGCGCACGGCGCGCGACCTGGGCGCCACGCACGGGATCGACGCCTCGGCGGGGGATCCGGTGGAGCAGATCCGCGATCTGACGGGCGGCCAGGGCGTGGACTTCTCGTTCGAGGCGATCGGGCTCAAGCGCACGCTGCAGCAGGCCTGCGACTCGATCCGGAACGGCGGCATGACGACCGCGATCGGGGGGATCGAGCTGGACCAGAAACTCGAGATCTCGGCCGAGTGGCTGTTCCAGCGGACGCTGGTGGGCTCCGCGCTGGGCTCGAACCACTTCAAGACCGACACGCCGAAGTACATCGAGTTCTACCGGCAGGGGCGGCTGAAGCTGGACGAGATGGTGACCAGGCGCGGCCGGCTCGAGGATCTGAACGACGCGCTGGAGTCGATCCGGCGGCGGGAAGTCGCGCGGACCGTCCTGATGTTCGACTGACCCCGCCCGAGCCTGAAGTCTCGCGCGGGGGCAACTGAGACTGTTAGACTGCGGCCCCCGCGGGCCGACCGTGCGCGCGGGCCAGCCGAGGGAGCAACCAATGCGAGCCGCCGTCTACCACGCACCCCACGAGGAGCAGGTCTTCCAGGAGGTCGATGTCGCGGAGCCGATTGGGCGCGAGGTGCTCGTGCGCACCGCGGCCAGCGGCGTCTGCCACTCCGACCTGCACTTCGTCGATGGGCTCTGGCCCATTGAGGGTCCGGCGATCCTGGGACACGAGTCGGCGGGCGTCGTGGAGGCCGTGGGGCCGCACGTGACCGAAGTCGAGCCGGGCGATCACGTCATCGCCTGCCTGTCGGTCTTCTGCGGCCGCTGCGACCGCTGCCTGACCGGCGAGACGTACATCTGCGAGAAGCGCCCGACGCGCTCGCCCGAGGAGCCGCCGCGGCTCTCGCTGGACGGCAAGCCGGTGGCGCAGTTCGCGGAGGTCGGCGGCTACGCGGAGCAGATGCTCCTGCACGAAAGCGGCGTGGTGCCGATCGACAAGGACGTGCCGTTCGACATCGCGGCGCTGATCGGCTGCGGCGTGACGACGGGGGTGGGCGCGGCCCTCAACACGGCGCGCGTGACGCCCGGCTCGACGGTCGCCGTGTACGGCGCGGGCGGCGTGGGCCTCTCGGTGATTCAGGGGGCCCGCATCGCGGGGGCGCGGATGATCATCGCCGTGGACGTGGAGGAGCACAAGCTGCGCACGGCGCGCGACCTGGGCGCAACGCACAGCGTCGACGCCTCGGCGGGCGACCCCGTCGAGCAGATCCGCGATCTGACGGGCGGCGGGGGCGTGGACTTCTCGTTCGAGGCGATCGGGCTGAAGCGCACGGTCGAGCAGGCCTTCCAGTCGATCCGCAACGGCGGCATGACGACGTCGATCGGGATGGTCCCGCTGGGCGAGAAGCTCGAGATTCCGGCCGAGTGGATCTACCAGCGGACGCTGGTGGGCTCCGCGCTGGGCTCGAACCACTTCAAGGTCGACATGCCGAACTACATCGAGTTCTACCGGCAGGGCCGGCTGAAGCTGGACGAGATGGTGACCAAGCGCGGCCGGCTGGAGGACCTGAACGACGCGTTCGAGTCGATCCGGCAGCGGGAGGTCTCGCGGACCGTCCTGATGTTCGACTGACGCCCGCCGCGAGCGGGCAGGGGCAGGCTGCTACCATGCCGCATGAGGTCGTCCAGGACGCCCGGGAGGGACTGGCGGCGACCACGGACCTGGAGCAACTCATGTTGGCCATCCGAGCGGACATGGAACAGCACCGGCAGGCCATGAAGGCGGACCTGGACCTTGCGATCGCCCGGCTGGAAGCACGCTTCACGCGGCTGCTGTGGCTGCAACTCGGGGCCTACACCGCCGCCGCGGTCGGGGCGATCGTGGTCGCCGGTGTGCTGTGGGGGTGAGTGCGACGAGTTGCCGGGGGGTGGGCGAGCACGCGGACCTGGAAACGATGTTCGCCCTCCTCGAGGTGAGGCTCCAGAACTGGATGCTCAAGCTGGTGCTTGCGCAGACAGCGCTAATCCTGATCATCGCGATCGGAGCGATCGTGGTCGCCGGCGTGCTGTGGGGGTGACGGCGAAGCCCGGCGGCTACTCAAGCGTCTCGATGTGCTCCCGCCGCAGGCGCTCCCAGTCGATCTCGTAGCCGAGGCCGGGCCCGGTGGGGGCGTGCACGACGCCGCCGGTCATGTCGATCTCCTCGGCGAGGCCGTACTGCATGTCGCCGGTGCAGGGGAAGAACTCGAAGAACTCGCAGTTGGGGACGGCCATCGTGACGTGCAGGTTGGCGACGTTGTTGAGCGAGTTGCCGCCGTGGTGGATCTCGCACTTCATGTTGAAGCCCTCGGCCAGGTGGCAGAGCCGCACCGTGGGCGTGATGCCGCCGGTCACCGCGACGTCGCCGCGCAGGTAGTCGGTGGCCTGCTGCGTGATCCACTGCGCCATGCCGTAGAAGCGGCCGGGCGCGTTCTCCGTGGACATGATGGGGATGTCGAGCTTCTGGTGCAGCTTGACGTAGTTGTAGACGTCCTCCGCGACGAGCGGATCCTCGTACCAGTAGAAGCCCAGGTCCTCGATGGCGCGGCCGACGCGCAGCGCGTCCTCGTACTGGTAGGCCCACATCGAGTCGAGCATCAGGATCATGTCGTCGCCGACGGCCTCCCGCACGGCGGCGCAGATCTCGACGTCGGCGCGGGGTTCGGTGTGGGGGTGGATCTTGTGGGCGATCCAGCCGGTGTCGCGGAAGCGCAGCGCCTCCTCCTGGTACTCCTCGGGGGTCTCCCAGTAGGCCGTGCTGGAGTAGACCGGCACCGATTCCTTGCACGTCCCCAGCAGCCGGTGGATGGGCTGGCCGGCGATCTTGCCGTTGATGTCCCAGAGGCAGATGTCGATGGCGCCCATGACGGACGTGTGCAGGGAGTAGCTCATCTTCCAGAGGTCGCGCCAGATCGCGCCGATGTCCTGGGGGTCGCGGCCCATGACCGTGGGCTTGGCGTAGGCGATCAGGCTGCGGGCGTGGTACTGGGGCCGGCTGAGGAAGGCGTGACCGCTGATCCCCTCGTCGGTTGAGACGGTGACCACGCCGAGCTGATCGTTCCCTCCGAAGCGTCTGCCGGCCCCGACCTGCCAGGCATCGACCGGCCAGTTCACGACCTGCACCGTGACGTTCGTGATCCGCACATCGGCCTCCCATGCCCCGTCCAGAACGACGGCGCGCTCGCCGGGCGCGACCCGGGACGCACGCGCCGGCCGGCGAAGTCTATCCCACGATGACACGGGGGAGGTCCCTGCCGGGGCCCATCGCCCCGCCTCCCGATGTTTGCGGCCCGCCGCCGGCGCCGGGTAGACTGCCGCCCGCAATCGAAAGGGCGAGCCATGCGCACCAAGTCCGCGATCTTCTACGCCGCGCACGAGCCGATCCGGGTGGAGGAGGTGGAACTCGACCCGCCGCAGCACCGCGAGCTGTTGGTGCGCGTCGCGGCGACGGGCGCCTGCCACAGCGACTACCACGCCGTGGACGGACACCTCACGATGTCCACGACGTTCGTGATGGGGCACGAGGGGGCGGGGGTCGTCGAAGGCGTCGGCCCCGGCGTAAGCGGATTCGAGCCCGGCGACCACGTGGTGTTCGCGATCCGGCCGATGTGCGGCTGGTGCGAGTACTGCAGCAGCGGCCGCCCCAACCTCTGCAACGGCATCACCGCGCCACCGGGGCGGCGGATGGACGGCAAGACCCGCTTCCACACGCTCGACGGCGACCCAGTGCTGCACGGGGCAGCGACCTTCTCGCAGTACACGGTCGTGCCGGAGTGGGAACTCGTCAAAGTGACGGACGCGGTGCCCATCGAGCGGCTGGCGTCGCTGGGCTGCGCGGTGACCACGGGGGTGGGGGCGGTGGTGCGAACCGCGCAGGTGCGGGCGGGGTCGACGGTGGCGGTCTGGGGCTGCGGCGGCGTGGGGCTGAACGTGGTGCAGGGGGCGGTCATCGCCGGGGCGAGCCGGATCATCGCGATCGACCTCGCGCCGCGCAAGCTGGAGTTCGCGACGCAGTTCGGGGCGACGGACACGATCAACGCCTCGGAGGTCGACCCCGTGGAGGCGGTGCGCGATCTGACCGGCGGCGGCGTGGAGTACGCCTTCGAGGTGATCGGCAAGGCGCCGACCGTGCGCCAGGCGTTCGAGGCGACACGGCCGGGGGGCACGGCCTGCGCGGTGGGCGTGCCGCCGACGGGCAGCGAAGTGTCGATCCCGATGGAGCCGTTGTTCCTCGACCGGCGGCTGATCGGATCCTCGTCCGGCAGCGCCAGCCCGCGGGTCGACTTCCCCTGGTTCATCGAGATGTACCAGCAGGGACGGCTGAAGCTGGACGAGTTGTACTCGCGCTTCCGGCCGCTCGACGAGATCAACGAGGCCTTCGAGGACATGCTCTCGGGCGAGGTCGCGCGCAGTATCATCCTGCCGTAAGGACGGCGCGTGAGGTTCGTGCGCGAGCTGCGTCGCCGCTGGCGCGGGAACGCCGCCGCGCCGCCGCCGCGCAGCGACTACCTCTGGAATCCCGCCGACCCGCGCAGCTTCCAGGCGCTGCGCGAGTCCGGCGTCGCCGTGGGGGCTGCGGATCGGCCACGAGCACAGCGGCCGATCGCGCGGGACGACGCCACGCCCGATCGGCTCGATCCGCTGGAGCGGGTTCGCGGCGCGGGCATCCGGCGCGCGCTGCGGCGGCGCATGGTGGTGGGCGTGGCCGCCGCCTGTGGGGTGGTCGCGGTCGCGCTGACCGTGGTGTCCGTCATCGCTCCCGAGGCGGCGCCTGCCGGCGTCACCGCGACGGCGGCGGATCCGGACACGGCGTCGCCGGACGAGACGACCGCCGCCGCCCCGGCCGACGGAACGACCGCGCCGCCGGCCGTCACGGCCGCCGAGGCCGAGGCGCAGTACCTGCAGGCCGTGCGCGACGTCGCGTGGAAGGTGCGCGGTCAACTGGAGTCGATCTTCGAGGAGGGACTGCGGTACCCCGGCCGCGGCAGTTGGCACTGGACCAGGCGGGACGACCGCGTGTTCGCGCGGCCCCTGGCGCACAGCGGCGTCGCGCTGCAGTACGGGCTCGAGGCGCTCGCGGCGGTCACGCCGCCGGACCGCTTCGCGGCCGATCACGCCGTCCTGCGGGACTACTACACAGAGGCCATCGATCGCAGCCGCATCGGCCCGCGGACCGGGGAGGGGCGCGACCGGCGCGCCTTCCTGCTGACCGGGGTCGATCTGCAGCGCTTGGAGCGAATCAGCGCCGCCCGGCTGAGCGAGGCGGTCTGCACGGCGGTCGTGGGGCCGCTGCCGTTCTGCTGGCAGCCGGCGACCATCCCGGGCGGCGCGTACGGCGCGTCGGTCAACGCGGCGATCCGCGAGCTCGCGGCCCCGCGGCTGCCGGGCGACGGGCCGCCGCCGCTGCCGCACCTCACCCCGGAGGAGGACCGCGCCCTGGCCGAGGCCCGCCTCGATGCGCGCTCCGCCGACCTGCGCCGCGCCCGGACGACCCTGCGCGTCCTGCGACCGCCGCCGGAGTTCCGGGCCGAGCACGCGGCCCTGCTCGACACGCTGACGCTGCTCGCCGGCCGGATGGAAATCGAGCGGAACCAGCACGGCGCGCACATCGTGGCCACGGAGTGGGCCGCGCGGGAGGGCATCTGCCTGGTCGAGCGGACGTTCTCCCCGGCGTTCCGCACGATCGCGCCGCTGCAACTGCTCGCGCCGGAACGTCCCTGCCGCCGCTGACCGCCCGGCCTGCGCGGGGGGATAGGCTGGGAGCACGCCCCGGCGCGCCGGGCCGGGCGGGGGGTGCGCATGGGACGATCAGTCGCCGACCTGGGAGCGCCGATCGGCAGCGGTCGCACGGCGGAGATCTACGCCTGGGAGCCGGGACGAGCGCTCAAGCTCTTCCGCCCCGACCACGCGCGCGACGTGGAGGAGGAGCACGCCGCGACGCGGCTGGCCGGGGAGAGCGGCGCGCCGGCCCCGGAGGTCTTCGGGATCGAGCAGGTGGATGGGCGGCCGGGGATCGTGATGGAGCGGGTCGAGGGGGAGTCGATGCTGGCGCTGATGTGGCGCAAGCCCTGGCGGACGCGCGGCTACTCGCGGCTGCTGGCCGAGCTGCAGTGGGATCTGCACCAACTGCCCGCGGCGGGGCTGCGCGATCAGAAGCGCGAGTTGCGGTACGACATCGAGCGCGGCGCCGCGCTGAGCGAGAGCGAGCGCGCGGCCGCCCTCGGCCTGCTGGACCGCCTGCCTGCGGGGGACCGCCTCTGCCACTGGGATTTCCACCCCGACAACATCATCATGACGCCGCGCGGTCCGGTGATCATCGACTGGATCCAGGCGCAGGCGGGCAACCCGGTCGCCGACTTCGGCCGCACGACGGTGCTGTTCGCCGCGGCCACCTTGCCCGGCTACATGAACCGATGGAAGGCCGCGGCGCTGGGGAGCGCGCGCCGCTACTTCACGGAGGTCTACGCGGCCCGCTACCGGCAACTGGCCCGGCCGGACCCGCGGGAGCGGCGCGATTGGCGCACCGTGGTCTGCGCGGCGCGCCTTCGCGAGGTCGGCAATCCGGAACACGATCGGTTGCTGGCGCTCGTGCGGGAACAGGTGGCGACGGCCTGAGCGGTCCGTCGCTACGAGAGCGGCGTCCAGACGAACGTGCCGGGGTGGAACTGGCTCCAGGCGAACCAGAAGGCCTGATGGCTGGCGATGGGCGTGCCGTCGGCGAGTTCCGCGCGGAGCCCGCCCGCGTCCATCCTGACGCGGACGCCGGCCAGCGTCACCTCGCGCCCGTCCTCGATCGCGGCGCGCGCCTGCCCGACCGGGAAGGCCACGTGCCGGCCGTCGGGCGTCTCGACGCCGAGCACCTGCTCCTGCACCGGCAGCCGGACGTCGACCCCGCCGACGGGGAAGATGGGGCCGTCGTCGTCGCGGTCGCCCAGCGGATCGACCGGGTAGAAGCGCCCGAGTCCGCCGTCGGCGGCGACGATGGTGGTGTCCGGGTAGGCGGCCTTCCACTCTCCCCAGGTGCTCGTCACCACCGTGAGCATCTCCAGGACGTAGTCCTCGTCCCGCAGTGGGCCCGAGACGGCGACGCCGCGGAACGTGTCGAAGACGGACATGGTGTTGTAGTCGAACATCACCTTGTTCGAGCGGGAGAGCAGGCCCGAGGTGCGCAGCTCGATGTTGCGGAAGCCGGGCGGCGGCCGGTCGGTGAAGTAGGCCTGGGCCGAGCCGCACAGCGTGCAGTAGGGCATGCCGATGCGCCGGCCGCCGACGGTGTCGTTC
This sequence comes from Dehalococcoidia bacterium, assembly GCA_963664645.2. Lineage (GTDB taxonomy): Bacteria > Chloroflexota > Dehalococcoidia > Bin125 > Bin125 > TK10-74A. The sequence goes on along the minus strand of CAXXCV010000001.1, from coordinate 2,422,951 downwards.
ACCATCTCGTGCACTTCCATGATGTGCTTCGGGTAGGCGCGGGCCTCGCCGTTGACGACGACGCCGAAGACCAGCCGCTCGTCGGGGTACCAGTCCCCGCCCGCCGCGTCGGTGACGGCGGGGTCGTTGATCGCGGGGATGCACCCCCGGATGCAGGGCCAGTCGACCTGGTGGGGCTGGCGGTCGTCCATGAAGACGCCGCCCCAGCTCAGCAGGCGCCAATCGATGTCGGCGTCGGCGTCGCTGAAGAAGGGGATCCAATCCGGCTCGATGAACTCGAAGTAGATGCGCTTCCAGCGGACGTAGCCGGGCGGGGCGGGCAGATCCCAGGCGATCAGCCAGTTGGTGACGAGGGGCCAGACGAAGCCGCGGGGGACGTCGGCGCCCGTCAGCCGCTCGAAGGCCAGCACCGCCGCGTCGGACGTCTCGCCGACCTGGAGGAAGCGCAGCAGATCGGAGAGCAGCCAGGCCACGCGCGCGTCTCCCGATCCGCCCACGCGGGCGAGCGCGTCGAGATCGACGCCGTCGATCTGGAAGACGAGGTCGAGGTCGGCCGCGAGCCGGGGGTCGAGCGGGCCGTCGGGGACGGCGGGCGCCGGCGGCACGATGGACCCGTCGGCGAGGGGGGCGGCGGCGGGGTCGGCGGGGGGCGGCTCGGCCGCGGCGGGTTCTTCGTCCGCTTCGGCCGTGGCAGGTTCTTCCTCGGCGGGAGCGGGATCCTCGGCGGGGGCGGGCTCCTCCTCGGCGGTGTCTTCGTCCACGTCAGCCGTGGCGGGCTCGTCGTCTGCGGGTTCATCGGCGGGGGCGGACTCGTCGTCGGCGGCGTCTTCGACCGACTCGGCCGCGGCAGGTTCGTCGACGGCGGGCGCGGGGGCGTCGGCCGCCGGACTCGGCTCCTCCGATTCGCACGCCGCCACGGCCAAGGCGAGCAGCGCGATCGACAGCAGCGCGGCGATCGTCACGCGAGAGAAGGTCACGGCTCGCCTCCATCGGCGCCCGACCGGCCCGGGGCGCGCCTCCCGCGCACAGGCTACCGCGCGACGGGCGCCGAAGGCCCTAGACTCCGGCCAATCCAGGATCGAGAACCATGCGGGGAGGGAACCATGTCCGCGAGCTTCGATTTCCAGACGACGGTTGCATACGATACGGCCGGCTTGCAGTTTCAGGTCTCACTCGGTGGGGCGGGGGAGGGCGAGGGGGCCGCGTTCGCGCTCACCGCGGCCGACCTGTCCAGCGGGGAGCGGCTGTCGTTCGATCACGAGGTCTGCGCGGCGCTGCACGACTTCACGCGCGGCTACACCCGCTGGCTCGCGACGCGCGGCGTCACCGCGACGCGCGGCGAGGACGCGATCACGGGGACCGCGCGTGAGGGCCTCTCGCCGGCGCAACTGCTCCAGGTCGCGCACGCGGCCATCGACATGATCGATCAGAAGTTCCGCGAGTACCGGGAGAGCGTGCTGGGGCCGCCGCGTTACTCCGACATCGTCTTCGAGAAGCGCGACGGGGTCGCCTGGCTGATGCTCAACCGGCCCGAGACGTTCAACGCCAAGCGCGGCGTCACGATGGACGAGATGGCCGACGCGCTGCTGGACGCCGCGGGCGACAACGACATCCGCGCCGTCGTGCTGTCCGGGGCGGGGCCGAACGGCTTCTGCACCGGCAACGATCAGAGCTACGACCCCAGCGAGGAGTACGCCGCCTACGCGGGCACGGCGGGCGTGACCTACAGCCAGGTGCTGCGCCAGATGCCGCAGCCCGTCATCGCGGCCGTCGACGGCTACGCGATCGGCTCGGGCAACATCATGGCCTACGAGAGCGACTTCACCATCGCCACGACGCGCTCCCGCTTCGGGCAGACGGGGCCGCGCGTGGGCAGCCCGGCGGCGGGCCACGGCGTCGCGATGCTGGCGGCGCGGGTGGGGCAGAAACGCGCGCGGGAGATCTGGATGCTGTGCCAGCAGTACAGCGGCCAGGAGGCCCTGGAGATGGGCCTGGTGAACAGCGTCGTCGAGCCGGACCAACTGTGGGCCGAGGTCGACCGCTACGTCGCGGCGATCAAGAACGTCAGCCCGGTGATCCTGCAGATGCAGAAGATCTCCTTCAACCAGCACGACGACTTCATCAAGCCCGAGCGCAGCCCGGTCGCCGAGCACATCCCGGACTTCCTGTCGTCGGAGGAGTGCCGCGAGCGGCGCACCGCGTTCCTCGAACGGCGCCCGCTCGACCCGGCGAAGAACATGCCCTACGTGGAGATCCCGATCCGCTGAGCGGGGCCGGCCGCGCCGCGGCTACGAGATGAAGCGGGTCGGCAGCCCCTGACTGACGCGCAACTCGAAGGTGTGCGCGGTGGCGGGCTGCGTGGCCAGGAAGACCGCCGCGTCGGCGATGTCCTCGGCCTGGATGAGGGACTCGGGATCCTCGGTGGGGAAGCCCTCGTGACGCATGCGGGAGACCGTCGCGTCGGGCAGGATGACGTGCGTGCGGATGCCGCGGTGCAGGTACTCCTGGATGCAGACCTTCGTCAGGCCCATCACGCCGTGCTTCGAGGCGGTGTAGGCGGAGCGGTTGGCGCCCCCTCCCACCACGCCGGCGCCGGAGCTGATGTTGATGATGCAGCCGCCGCCCTGCTCGAGCATCGGCGGGACCGCGTACTTGGTGCAGAGGAACACGCCGCGCAGGTTGACGTTGATCACGTGGTCCCAGTCCTCGCTGGGCAGCTCGTGGAGGGGCAGGCGGGCGACCGCGCCGGCGTTGTTGATCAGGATGTCGATGCGGCCGTAGGCGGCCAGCGCGCCGTCGATGAGGGCGCGGATGTCGGCCTCGTCGCTCACGTCGCAGCGGATGGCCGTGCCGCCGACCTCGGCGGCCACCGCCTCGATCTCATCGACCGAGCGGGCCGAACAGACGACCTTCGCGCCCTCCCTGGCGTAGGCGATGGCGATCGCGCGGCCGATGCCGCGTCCGGCGCCGGTGACGACCGCGACTTTGCCGTCGAGTTGCATGGGGTCTTCTCCTCGTGGGGCTGTGGCCGGGTAGGTTTGACTGCGCCCCAACGGTAGCCGCGATGCGGGCCCGCGTCAGCCCGGCCGCGGCCGGGGCTGGGATGGGCGGCGGATCGATCGGTACCCTGCCGACGCGGAGCCGAGCCATGACGACACTCGACACACACGCCGACACGATCATCCCACCCCCGGACGGCGCCCCGGCGTCGGCCCTGACGGGGGTGCGGGTGCTCGACTTCACCCGCGCCCAGCAGGGGCCGTTCGCGACGTTGCTGCTGGCCGACATGGGGGCGGAGGTGATCAAGGTCGAGCCGCCCGGCGGCGAGATGGGCCGCGCCAGCGGGCTCAACGCCGCGGGCTTCTCCTCTTACTTCGAGGGGCACAACCGGGGCAAGCGCAGCATCACGCTCGACCTCAAGCGGCCGGGGGCGGTCGACATCGTGCGCCGGCTGGTCCCCACCTGCGACGTGGTCGTGGAGAACTTCCGGCCCGGCGTGATGGAGCGGCTGGGCATCGGCTACGAGGACTGCAAGCGGCTGCGGGCCGACATCATCTTCGCCTCGGCCTCGGCCTGGGGGCGGAGCGGCCCCTGGGCGGCGCGCGGGGGCTACGACCACGTCGCGCAGGCCCTGAGCGGCGTGATGTACGAGCAGGGCGAGGGCCCCGGCGGCGAACCGCAGGCGCTGATCGGCGGCTTCGCCGATCAGGTCGGGGCGATGCTGCTGGCCTTCGGAGTCGCGTCGGCGCTGTACGTACGCCAGCGCGACGGCGTCGGCCAGCACATCGACGGCTCGCTGATCGGCGGCATGGTGGCGATGCAGTCGAAGCAGATCATGGAGTTCCTGCGCAGCGGCGCGCAGCGCGGCTTCCAGCGGCGCCGGGCGGCCACGTACACCAACTACGCCTGCGCCGACGGCCGCCACGTCGCCATCGCCGCCAACGCGCAGGACATGTGGGAGCGCCTCTGCGACGCCATCGACGCGCCGCGACTCAAGAGCGACGCGCGCTTCGCCGACCCCTTCGGGCGGGACCGCAACAAGGACGCCCTGGTCGAGGCGCTGGACGCGATCTTCCGCACGCGGCCCCTGGCCGGCTGGCTGGCGCCCCTGGAGCGGCACGACGTCCCGCACGCCCCGGTGCTCGACTACGCCGGCATGAGCGCCCACCCGCAGTACTGGGCGAACGGCTACCTGCAGGAGATCGAGACGCCGCACCTGGGGCCGATGCGGGTGCCCGGCCCGCCCATCCGCATGAGCGCGACGCCGCCGCGCGTGCAGGGCAGCGGCCCCATCCTGGGTTTCCACACCGAGGAGATCCTGCGCTCGATTGGGTACGGCTGGGACGAGATCGAGGCGCTGAAGGACAGCGGCGCGATCCGCACGGCATGACCAGCGACGAGCCCCGGCAGCGCTTCTTCGAGTCGCAGCGGCTGCGGCTGGCCTACTGGGCCTGGGGGGATCCGGCGCATCCGCCCTGCATCTGCCTGCACGGCGGCGTCGATCATGCCCGCAGTTGGGACCGGATGGCGGAGGCGCTGAGCGACGCCTACTACGTGGTCGCGCCGGACCTGCGCGGCCACGGCGACTCGCAGTGGGCCATCGGCGGGGAGTACAGCACCTCGCAGAACGTCGTCGACCTGATGGCGCTGATCGACCGGCTCGACGGCCCGGTGCGGGTGCTGGCGCACTCCTTCGGCGGGCACGTGACGTTCATGGCGGCGGGCGCATTCCCGGAGCGCTTCCACAGCATCGTCGCGATCGAGGGCCGGCTGGCCGGCTGGACGCAGCGGCGGCCCTTCTCGCCCGACTCGCTGCGGCAGGCCGTCGTGACGCGGCGCGGCCTGGAGACGCGCACGCCGCGCGTCTACCCGTCGATCGAGGCCGCCCGGCGGCGGCTCTCCCAGCAGAACCCGCGCCTCAGCCCGTCGCTGGCGCGGCACATCGCCGGGCACGCCGTGCGGCCCGTCGAGTCGGGCACGGGGGAGACCGGGTACGTCTGGAAGTTCGACAACTGGGCGCGGCCCGGCGTGCGCAACGAGGAGGTCAGCCTCGACGAGGCCAAGGCCTTCTTCGCGCGGATCGACCGGCCGGTGCTGTACATCGTCGGGGGCGAGTCGGGCGCGAAGCAGAACATGCAGTCGGCCGCCGCGCACTTCCCGAACGCGCGGGCGCTGGTCGTGCCGGGGGCGGGCCACTGGGTCCACCACGACGCGCCGGAGTTGGTGATCGAGGCCGCGCGGGAGTTCTTCGGGGAGGACGGCGCCTGAGGCGACCGCGCCGCCGTCCGGCAGGGCGACCACAAGGGTCGCCCCGACGGCCGATCCAACGGGGGTCGCCCCGACGGCCGCCCCCCAACCCGTAGGGGCGCCCCTCGTGGGCGCCCAATCAGACGGCCCGGGTACAATCGGCAACGCCCCCCGGCCCGACGCCCCCGGGGCGCCGGCCGGCCCGGCCGGAAGCGGACGCGCCATGACCACCGAGCCCGCCGGCATCGCCGATTACGAAGCCCAACTCTGGCGGATGGCCGACGCCCTGCGCGGCAGCATGGACGCCGCCGAATACAAGCACGTCGTGCTGGGGCTGATCTTCCTCAAGTACATCTCCGACGCCTTCGAGGAGGCCCACGCCCAACTCGAGACCGAGCGCGCCGAGGGCGCCGACCCGGAAGACCCCGACGAGTACCGCGCCCAGCGCATCTTCTGGGTGCCGCCCGAGGCCCGCTGGGGGTACCTCGAGAAGCAGACCCGCCAGACCACCATCGGCCGGGCCGTGGACGACGCGATGGCCGCCATCGAGCGCGACAACCCGGCGCTCAAGGACGTGCTGCCCAAGGACTACGCGCGGCCGGCCCTCGACAAGGCGCGCCTCGGGCAGGTCGTCGACCTCGTCAGCAACATCCGCGTCGGCGGGGCCGAGGCGCGCGCCACCGACGTCCTGGGCCGGGTCTACGAGTACTTCCTGGAGCAGTTCGCCCTGGCCGAGGGCCGCAAGGGCGGCGAGTTCTACACGCCGCGCAGCGTCGTCCGGCTGCTGGTCGAGATGCTGGAGCCCTACAACGGCCGCGTCTACGACCCCTGCTGCGGCTCCTCGGGCATGTTCGTGCAGTCGATGGAGTTCATCCGCGCGCACGCCAGCGGCAACGGCAACGGCGGCAAGGCCCGGCGCGACATCTCCATCTACGGCCAAGAGTCGAACTACACCACCTGGCGGATGGCCCGCATGAACCTCGCCATCCGCGGCATCGCGGGGCAGGTCGAGCACGGCGACAGCTTCCATAACGACCGCCACCCCGACCTGCGCGCCGACTACATCCTCGCCAATCCCCCCTTCAACGTCTCCGACTGGGGCGGCGACCGCCTGCGCGACGACATCCGCTGGCAGTACGGGACGCCGCCCGCGGGCAACGCCAACTTCGCCTGGGTGCAGCACTTCCTCCACCACCTGGCGCCCCGCGGCACGGCCGGCTTCGTCCTGGCCAACGGCTCCATGTCCTCCAGCCAGTCGGGCGAGGGCGAGATCCGCCGCAACATCGTCGAGGCCGACCTCGTCGACTGCATCGTCGCGCTGCCGGGGCAGTTGTTCCGCTCCACCCAGATCCCCGCCTGCCTCTGGTTCCTCTCGCGGGGGCGGCGCCACGGGGCCTACCGCGATCGGCCGGGCGAGATCCTGTTCATCGACGCCCGTCAGCTGGGCCGGATGGTCGACCGCACGCACCGCGACCTGCCGGCCGAGGACATCGCCCGCGTCGCCGGCGCCTACCACGCCTGGCGGGGCGAGAAGGACGCCGCCGACTACGCCGACGAGCCCGGCTTCTGCAAGAGCGCGACGCTGGAGGAGGTGCGCCGGCACGGCCACGTGCTCACGCCCGGCCGCTACGTGGGCGCCGCGCCGCAGGAGGAGGACGCGGAGCCGTTCGCCGAGAAGATGGCCCGCCTCGCCGCCGAGTGGCGCGCGCAGCGGTCCGAGGCCCAGCGCCTCGACGCGGAGATCGAGGCGAACCTCCAGTCGCTGGGCTACGGGGAGGAGGACCCATGACGCGACAGAGAGAACGGAGGACTTCATGACCGTAGAGCAGTTGATCGAGTTACTCGCGACCTATCCGCCCGAGTTGCGCGTCGTCGTGAATGGGTACGAGGAGGGCTTCGACGACGTGGCGCCGGAGCGCGTCTCTGTCACCCGCATCGCGTTGGACGTCGGCAAGAATCCGTGGGCAGGGCGGCACGACACGCCCGGCCCGGGCGCCGCCGGGGAGCGGCCCGCCCCCGTCGTGGACGCCCTCGTCCTGTGGCGCGAGTCGAACTGAGCGGCGCCACAGATGGCCGCTGACGAGGACGGGTGGGACGTTCCATGAGTAACGCTTGGCGCAGAGTTGCTTTGGGCGACTTGATTGGTCTCACTCTCAGCAGCGTGGACAAGAAGTCAAAGACCAATGAACAACCCGTTCAACTCTGCAACTACACGGACGTGTACAAAAATAGTTTCATCCATGCTGACATGGACTTCATGGAGGCGACTGCTACTGAGCGAGAAATAGCGAAGTGCTCGCTGGGGTCTGGGGATGTCGTCATCACCAAAGACTCGGAAAAGCATGACGACATTGGTGTTCCGGCCTTGGTGCGGGAGGACATACCGAACCTTGTCTGTGGCTATCACTTGGCGATCTTGCGGCCATCTCCATCAGAACTTGATGGAGCCTACCTGTTCTATGCGTTGAGTACCGACCAGGCACAGCAGCAGTTCCATTCGTATGCCAACGGTGTAACGCGATTTGGGCTGCGGAAGGCAGACATTGGCCTTGTGGAGATTCCGCTCCCGCCGCTCGACGAGCAGCGCGCCATCGCGCGGGTGCTCGGCGCGCTCGACGACAAGATCGAGCTGAACCGGCGCATGAGCGCGACGCTGGAGGCGATGGCGCGGGCGCTGTTCCGGTCGTGGTTCGTCGATTTCGCGCCGGTGCGGGCCAAGGCGGCGGGCCGGCCGTCGGGGCTGCCGCCCGCGCTCGACGCGCTGTTCCCCGCGTCGTTCGAGGCGTCGGAGCTGGGGGAGATCCCGTCGGGCTGGGGCGTGCGGAGCCTCGACGACATCGCGGACTTTAGGAACGGGCTGGCCCTGCAGCGGTACCCGCCCGATGGCGAGGAGTCATTGCCGGTCATCAAAATCGCCGAGATGCGGCGGGGCTACACCAGCAAGACGGCGAGCGCCTCCGCGAGCATCGACCCGCGCTACATCGTCGAAGATGGTGATGTGCTGTTCTCGTGGTCCGGTAGTCTTGAGTTGGTGCTCTGGTCGCACGGTCGGGGCGCTCTCAATCAGCACCTGTTCAAGGTCACGTCGGCCGAGTTCCCCAAGTGGTTCTACCTCGGCTGGATTCGTGAGCACCTCGACGACTTCCGCGGCATCGCCGCCGGCAAAGCGACCACCATGGGCCACATCCAGCGGCACCACCTCACCGACGCGAAGGCGACCGTCCCCTCGCCCGACGTTGTCGCGGCCGGCCACGAAGACCTCGGCCCCCTCGTCGAGGAGCAGGTGCGTCACGCCGTCGAAGCCCGCACCCTCGCGTCGCAACGTGATACTCTGTTGCCCCGGCTCGTGTCGGGTGAGTTGCGGGTGGAAGATGTGGAGTAGGTCAGTGCTCACGAACCTCACCATCCGTAAATTCAAGCGCTTCAAGTCTGTCGAGATCGAACTTGGCAGCCCGGTTGTATTCATCGGTCCGAACAACTCCGGCAAGACCTCAGCGATGCAGGCGCTAGCGCTTTGGAGTGTCGGCCTCAAGCGGTGGAACGAGCGCCGCGGTAGGGCATCCATGCCGACCCGGCGTCCCGGTGTCACTGTAAACCGTCGCGATCTGGTTGCCATCCCTGTACCTAGAGCGAACCTGCTTTGGCGGCAACTCCATACGCGGGATGTATACAAGGTCGATGGTCGGCAACAGACCGACAATGTCCGTATCGAGATCATCGTGAAGGGTAGCGGTAGCAGTGGGGAGTGGTCATGTGGGCTCGAGTTCGACTACGCGAATGAAGAATCCTTCTATTGCCGTCCGTTGCGCCTAGGTGGCGGCAAGGAGCCCGAACGCATGCGGGTACCTGGAGAAGCCGGGGGTGTGGACATCGCATTCCTCCCACCTATGTCCGGACTCACTGCCACCGAGACCCGGTTGGCCCCAGGAGCAGTCAATGTGCGTGTTGGGGAGGGCCGTACTGCCGAGGTGCTCCGCAACCTCTGCTTCCAAATCCATGAGGAACAGCCAGGCAAGTGGGAGCAACTGACCGACCAGGTTGAGAGGCTGTTTGGGGCTCGGCTCGACGCTCCTCGCTACATTGATGAGCGTGGCGAAATTACGATGAGCTACCGTGAGGATGATGTCACGCTCGATCTTTCATCTAGTGGTCGGGGGTTGCAGCAGACACTGCTGATACTCGCCTATATGTACGCGAACCCCGGTGCGGTGCTCCTACTTGATGAACCAGACGCGCACCTGGAAATCCTGCGCCAGCGCCAGATCTACCAGTTGATCACAGAGGCAGCGGTGGAGAGCGGTAGCCAGATTATAGCGGCAAGTCACTCGGAAGTTCTGCTCAACGAGGCTGCCGGCAAAGATACGCTGGTCGCGTTCGTCGGCGGTCCACACCGGATCGACGATCGTGGTAGCCAAGTACTAAAAGCCCTGCGAGATATTGGTTTCGAGCAGTATGTCCAGGCTGAGCAAACTGGGTGGGTGCTCTATCTTGAGGGTTCCACGGACCTAGCGATCTTGCAGGCGTTTGCTCGTCGTCTCGCGCGCGAAGATGCGATCAGCGCCTTGGAGCGCCCGTTCGTTCACTACATCGGGAACCAGCTCTCAAAGGCTCGTAGTCACTATCACGGTCTCCGAGAGGCACTGCCGTATCTCCAGGGTATCGCCATCCTTGACGAGACCACTACTGCGTTCCCCGATCGCGACCTCAATTGCCTCTCATGGCGGCGGCGGGAGATTGAAAACTACTTCTGTACTCGCTCGACGCTTGAGGCATACGCGCGGGCAACAGCTGAACGGGAAGCTTTGGGGCCGTTGTTCAGCCCAGAGGAAGTGGTCCGGCGACTGCGAGCGATGCGCGAAGCAATCAGGGAGGTCGAGAACGCGATGGAGACGCTCGGTCTCGGATCCCCATGGAGTCCGAGCGCGAAGGTGAGCGATGACTTTCTGGTGCCTTTGTTCGGCGCCTATTTCAGGAACATCGAGTTGCCGAACCTGATGAACAAGAGCAGCTTCCACAAACTCGCGGAGTACGTCCCCGAGGACGAAATCGACTCGGAAGTCTGTGAGAAGCTAGATGCCATCGTCCTCGCGTCCGATGCTGCCACTCCTGCTGATACTGCATCGTGACCCGCCCTCACCGAATCCGGCGTCGAAGCGGCCGCCCCCGCGGGATGAGCACGTTCTGCTAGGGTCCAACCGCCGGGCCCGCTCGGGGGCGGCCCGGCCGGGCAGGCACATGAACCATCATCCCGGCATCCGCGGCCGGCGCTTCCTGCGGCTGCGGGGATCGCGCTTGCGCGGGGCGAACGAGGGCAGGGGGCAGGTGATACCCTGTGAGGGGCTGCGGCGGGGTGAAGCGCAGGTGATGCAAGGGGATTCGGCGCGCGCATGATCACGCAGCAGGAGTTCGAGGCGATCCTCGCCGACACGTCGAAACGGGTCGAGGGCAACCTCGCGTGGAGAGACGACGAGGACCACTCGCCGGCGCGCGAGTTCCGTGTCCCAGTGGCGTCGGAGCCCGGCTGGCCGCTCACGCTCATCGGATGGTGGAACCCGCTGTCGCGCAAGCTCTCCTACACGCTGCGGCACGACGCGGCAGGCCGTATCCTCGGTCTCGATCTCGGCCCGGTCACCCACCAGAACCCGACCAGCGAGCGGCTCGCCGGGACACACAAGCACCGTTGGATGGACGAATACCGGGACAAGCACGCCTATGTCCCCGGCGACATCACGGCGGAATGGGACGACCCGGTGGCGGTGTGGGAGCAGTTCTGCTCGGAAGTGGGGATTGCGCACGAGGGCAGCCTGCGCTCCCCAGTCTTCCAGGAGGAGATGCCACGATGAACGCCTCCGATCTCTGCGACGCTCTTCGCGACAGTCTGCCGGCGCTCTTCGAGTGCGCCGTGGCGCCACGGGGCGCAATCCGCGTGCGGACTCCGCTCCTGTACCCCGACGGGGGGATGGTCGATGTCTTCGTCGAGGAGCGGGGCGCCGGGTACGTCGTCACCGACTACGGGGACGCGCTGGGCTGGCTCCGCATGCAATCCGCCGGCGGCAAGCTCTCACCGAAGCAGCGCTGGATGATCGATGACGTCTGCCTGACGCTCGGCGTCGAGTTGGATCGTGGGCAGATCACGCTCCGTTGCGAGGACCGCTCGGCGCTCAGCGACGCCGTCCACCGGGGCGCGCAGGCGGTCCTGCGGGTCTCGGATGTGTGGTTCACGTTCCGAACGCGCCCGGGCGAATCGATCGCCGACGAAGTGGACGACTGGCTTCGCCAACGTCCCTTCACGTACGAGCGGGCGATTCGGCGTTCCGGGCACTCGGGCCGTGACTGGACGGTGGACTACGAGATCATGTCCGGGACGCATAAATCGTTGGTGTTCCTGTTGAGCACGGGGTCGCGTGCCGTAGCGCGGCGGCTCAGTGAGCATGTGGTCGCGGGCTGCTTCGACCTGCTTCAGTCGGCCGAGGTGAGCCAAGCGTCGCTCATCTCCCTGTTCGACGACACGGCGGACGTGTGGCAGCCGGAAGACATCAATCTCGTCCAGAACGTCTCGAAGACGGTGATGTGGTCCCGGCCCGATGAATTCGAACAAGCGCTGCTGCCCGCATGACGCCCCTCACCGCCGCATGACCCGCCTCACCGAATCCGACGTCGAAGCGGCCGCGCTGGAGTGGCTGGCGGCCCTCGGCTGGGCGACCGCGCACGGGGCCGACATCGCGCCGGGGGCGCCCGGCGAGGAGCGGGCCGGCTACGGCGCCGTCGTGCTGGAGCGGCGGCTGCGCGACGCCCTGGCGCGCCTCAACCCGGGGCTGCCCCTCGACGCGCTCGACGACGCCTTGCGCCGGCTGACCCTGCCGCCGGGCGCCACGCTCGAAGCGCGCAACCGCGCCTTCCACCGCCTGCTGGTCGACGGCGTGACGGTGGAGTACCGCACGGCCGAGGGGGCGATCCGCGGGGCGCAGGCCGTCGCGGTCGATTTCGGGAACCCGGCCGCGAACGACTGGCTGGCGGTCAACCAGTTCACGGTCAGCGAGCAGCGCCACAGCCGCCGCCCCGACGTCGTGCTGTTCGTCAACGGCCTGCCGCTGGGCGTGATCGAGCTGAAGAACCCGGCCGACGAGGAGGCCACCGTCTGGACGGCCTGGCAGCAGTTGCAGACCTACAAGGCCGAGCTGCCCTCGCTGTTCGCGCTCAACGAGTTGCTCGTCGTCTCGGACGGGATCGAGGCGCGCCTGGGCACGCTGACGGCCGGCCGGGAGTGGTTCAAGCCCTGGCGCACGGTTGGCGGCGAGGGCTTGGCGGCGGTCGTCGTGCCGGAGTTGCGCGTGCTGCTGGAGGGCGTCTGCGCGCCCGAGCGGCTGCTGCCGCTGATCCGCGACTACATCGTCTTCGAGGACGACGGCGGCGCGCCGGTCAAGAAGATGGCCGGCTACCACCAGTTCCACGCCGTGCGGGTCGCGCTGCGCGAGACCCTGCGGGCGGCGGAGTTGCAGCGGGCGGGGGCGGCCGTCGCCGAGGGCGGGGGCCGCTACGAGTCGGGCCGGCGGCCGGGCGGCGACCCCGGCGACCGCCGCATCGGCGTCGTCTGGCACACGCAGGGGGCGGGCAAGAGCCTGACGATGGCCTTCTACGCCGGGGCGATCATCCGCGAGCCGGCGATGGAGAACCCGACCGTCGTCGTGCTGACCGACCGCAACGACCTCGACGACCAGCTCTTCGGCACCTTCTCGCGCTGCCAGGACCTGCTGCGGCAGCCGCCCGCGCAGGCGGAGAGCCGCGCCGACCTGCGCGAGCGGCTGTCGGTCAACGCCGGCGGCGTGGTCTTCACCACCATCCAGAAGTTCCTCCCGGAGGTGAAGGGCGGCGTCTACCCGGTCCTGTCGGAGCGGCGCAACATCGTCGTCATCGCCGACGAGGCGCACCGCAGCCAGTACGACTTCATCGACGGCTTCGCGCGCCACATGCGGGACGCGCTGCCCGGGGCCTCGTTCGTCGGCTTCACCGGCACGCCCATCGAACTGCAGGACGCCGACACGCGCGCCGTCTTCGGCGACTTCATCAGCATCTACGACATCCAGCGCTCCGTGGAGGACGGGGCGACGGTGCCGATCTACTACGAGAGCCGCCTCGCCAGGCTGACGCTGGACGAGCGGGAGCGCCCGCGCATCGACCCGGACTTCGACGAGGCGACCGAGGGGGAGGAGGTCGAGCGCAAGGAGAAGCTCAAGACGAAGTGGGCGCAGTTGGAGGCGGTCGTGGGGGCGGAGCCGCGCGTCGGGCAGATCGCCGCGGACATCGTGGCCCACTTCGAGCAGCGCCGGGAGGCGCTCGAAGGCAAGGCGATGGTCGTCTGCATGAGCCGGCGCATCTGCGTCGACCTCTACCAGGAACTCGTGCGCCTGCGCCCCGCGTGGCACGCCGACGATGACGCCGCGGGCGCCGTGAAGGTGGTGATGACGGGCTCGGCCGCGGACCCGCCGGCCTGGCAGCCGCACATCCGCAACAAGGCGCGGCGCGAGGCGCTGGCGCGGCGCTTCCGCGACGCCGTCGATCCGCTGCGCGTCGTGCTGGTGCGCGACATGTGGCTGACGGGCTTCGACGCGCCCAGCCTGCACACGATGTACGTCGACAAGCCGATGCGCGGTCACGGCCTGATGCAGGCCATCGCCCGCGTCAACCGGGTCTTCGGGGACAAGCCCGGCGGGCTGGTGGTGGACTACCTGGGCCTCGCGCACGAGTTGCGGCGGTCGCTCGCGGCCTACACGGAGAGCGGCGGCGGCGGCCGGCCGGCGCTCGACCAGGACGACGCGGTGGCCCTGCTGCAGGAGAAGTACGAGGTGTGCTGCGCCCTGTTCCACGGCTTCGACCGGGCGCCCTGGACGTCGGGCGGGCCGGGGGAACGGCTCGCGCTGATCCCGGCGGCGCAGGAGCACGTGCTCGCGCAGGAGGACGGGAAGGAGCGCTGCCTGACCGCGGTGCGGGAGCTGTCGCAGGCGTTCGCGCTGGCCGTCCCCCACGACGAGGCGCTGCGCATCCGGGACGACGTGGGCTTCTTCCAGGCCGTCCGCGCGCAGCTGTCGAAGCGGGCCCCCGGCGAGGCGCGCCCCGGGGAGGAGTTGGACCTGGCCGTACGGCAGATCATCTCCCGCGCGGTGTCGTCGGAGGGGGTGCTGGACATCTTCGCCGCCGCGGGTCTGGACACGCCCGACATCTCGGTGCTGTCGGATGAGTTCCTGGCCGAGGTGCGCGGCATGACGCAGCGCAACCTGGCGGTCGAATTGCTGCAGAAGTTACTCAAGGGCGAACTGGCCACGCGCCGGCGCAAGAACGTCGTGCAGGCGCGGTCGTTCGCCGGGATGCTCGACGGAACCCTGCGGCGCTACCAGAACCGGGCGATCGAGACGGCGCAGGTCATCGAGGAGTTGATCGGGCTGGCGCGGGAGATGCGCGAGGCCGGCGCGCGGGGCGCGCGTCTGTGCCTGTCGGAGGACGAGTTGGCCTTCTACGACGCGCTGGAGACCAACGACAGCGCGGTGCGGGTGCTGGGCGACGCGGCCCTGCGCGGCATCGCCCAGGAGTTGGTCGAGAAGGTCCGCACCAGCGTCACCATCGACTGGACGTTGCGGGAGGATGTCCGGGCGCGCCTGCGCGTTCTCGTGCGCCGCATCCTGCGCAAGCACGGCTACCCGCCCGACAAGCAGGAGCAGGCGACGCAGACCGTGCTGGAGCAGGCCGAGGTCCTGTCGGAGGGGTGGGCGGCCTGAGTCCGGCGCGCGGGTACGATCCGCGAGGGAGGAACCGGCATGAAAATCGGATTCATCGGAGCGGGCAACATCGGCGGGCCCATGTGCCGCCACGTGATCCGGCGCAGCGGCGCCGACGTCGCGGTGTTCGACCTCAACCCCGACGCGGTGCGGCGCTGCACCGATGTGGGCGGCGTCGCCGCCGCGTCGGTCGCGGAGGCGGTGCGGGATGCCGGCGTCGTGCTGACGTCCCTGCCGCGCCCGCGGGATGTCGAGACGGTCGCGCTGGGCGCGGCGGGCATCGAGGGCCAGGCCCGGCCGGGCACGGTGTACTTCGACCTGACCACCAACTCCCCGGCCGTCGCTCGCAGCGTCGCGGCGCAACTCCAGACCAGGGGGATCACCATGCTCGACGCGCCGGTGAGCGGCGGCGTGATCGGCGCCGAGGAGCGCACGCTGACCGTCATGGCCGGGGGGGACGCGGCGGCGCTGGAGAAGCACCGGGGCGTGTTGGAGTCGTTCGGCGAGAACATCATCCATACCGGCGACGTAGGGACCGGCTGCATCGCGAAACTCGTCAACAACCTGATCGCGTTCTGCACGACGGCCGCCGCCGCCGAAGGGCTCTTGCTCGGCGCGATGGCCGGCGTCGATCCCGAGGTGCTCGAGCGGGTGGTCCGCCACTCGACCGGCGACAGCCGGGCGTTTCGCGGCCTCGCGAAGGACACGCTCGCCGGCGACTGGTCGCCCACGTTCGCGCTCGACCTCGCGTACAAGGACCTGCACCTCGCGCTCGAGCTGGCCGACGAACTGAACGTCCCGCTGTCGCTCAGCCCGCAGGTGCACAACCTCATGCGCATGGCCCGCGCCATGGGCCACGGCGGCGACAATGCGACCGCGGTGATGCGGGTGTACGAGAAGACGATGCACACCGAGGTGCGTCCCCGCGCGACGTAGGCGCGCGGGGACGGCCCCTGTCCCCCTCTCCACCCGGACGATGGAGAGGGCCAAGCAGCCGTTCCTCTCGGGCCGCCGTCCCCCGGATGCGCGTCAGTCGTAGGTCAGCGCGAACACCTTCGCGCGGAGCCAGTGCTGGAACTGCGGGTCGTCGCTGTACTTCTTGTACAACTGGGCGTCGTCCTTCATCAGGCTCAGGACGGCGCGATCCAGCGCTCGTTCGTTCTCGATGCGCGCGTTCTGCCGGTCCGAGTTGGCGCGGGCGTTCTGGAAGGCCGTGTCCACCGCCACGCGGTCGGGGATCTCCACGGTGATCATCCGGCCGACGCGGTCGGCGTCGTCCCAATCGGTGTCTCCCCCGAACTGGTCGTTGAACTCGGCGATGATGACCGAGAGCCGGTCGAGTTCCGGCTCCGGCTTGCCGCCGCCCGCGCTCGCCGGGACGGGGCCGATCTCGGCGTCGGCGTCCTCGAGCCGGATCGCGATGGCGGCCTGCTTCTCGGCCCGGTAGCTGTCCATGTCGATCGTCTCGAGGATGCCCTTCGACAGGTCGTCCTCCTCGGGCGCGGGGAGCTTCGGGATCAGGAAGTTGAGGAAGATCGACAGCTTCTCCCACGCGGGGTTCGTGTAGGGCAGGATCGACGCCAGGAACTCGTAGGTCCGCGTGAAGGCCTTGGCGTTGCCCTTGAACTCGACCTGCCCGTCCTCATCCAGATACTTGATGTAGTGGTCGACGCAGGCGTCGAGGATCGGGTCCAGCCGCTCCCGGCCCGCGGTCGACAGGTACTTCTTGACGAGATCCTCGACGTCGGCGTCCGCGTAGACCTCCGCGCCGGCCAGGGCCGCCCGCAGGTCGTGCAGCTTGTCGGGGTCGGTCTCCCCGCTGAGGACGGTCGTGCGGTAGTAGTCCGAGAACGCGAGCTCGATGCCGTCGCTGTCGTTCATGAAGTCGAGCGCGAACACGTCGTGCTTCTTCGGGTGGGCGCGGTTGAGGCGCGAGAGCGTCTGCACCGCCTTGATGCCCGAGAGCACCTTGTCGACGTACATCGTGTGCAGCAGCGGCTCGTCGTAGCCGGTCTGGAACTTGTCGGCCACGACCAGGAAGCGGTAGGGATGCTCCCGGATCTTGTCGGGGATCTTCCCCGACGGGAAGCCGTTGAGGGACGCCTCCGTGACCGTGGCGCCCTGGTACTCGTGTTCGCCCGAGAAGGCGACGATGGCCCGATAGGGGCTCTTGCGCTCCCGCAGGGAGTTGCGGATCTGGTGGAAGTACTGGATCGCGCGCTCGATGCCGTCCGTCACGACCATCGCGCGGGCCTCGCCGCCGATCTTGTTGAGCGCGATCACCTGATCGTGGAAGTGATCGACCATGATCCCGGCCTTGAGCCGGATCGCGTGGTCGTGGCTCTCGACGTAGCGGCGCAGCTTCTTCTGCGCCCGCGTCGGATCGAACTCCGGGTCGCCCTCCACGGTTTTGACGAGGCGGTAGTAGCTGTGCACCGGCGTGTAGTGCTTGAGCACGTCGAGGATGAAGCCCTCCTGGATCGCCTGCTTCATCGAATAGGTGTGGAACGGCCGGCGCCTCGGCTCGCCGCCCTCGTCGGAGCGCTCGCCGAAGATCTCCAGCGTCTTGTTCTTGGGCGTGGCCGTGAAGGCGAAGTAGCTCGCGTTGGGCAGCATCTTCCGCGACTCCATGAGCCGGTTGATGGCGTCCTCGGCCGTCTCCTCCTCCTCCTCCTCCTCCTCGCCGGAGGCCACGCCGGCCAGGGCCCGGCTCATCGCCCGCGACGCCTTGCCGCCCTGACTGGAGTGCGCCTCGTCGATGATGATCGCGAAGTTGCGCCCGGCGTGCGCCGTGCCGATGTCCTCCAGCACGAAGGGGAACTTCTGCACGGTCGTGATGATGATCTGCTTGCCGTCCTCCAGGAAGCGGCGCAGGTCGCCCGAGCGCTCCGCGTGGCCGAGCGTCGCGCGGACCTGCGAGAACTGCTTGATGGTGTCGCGGATCTGCTGGTCGAGGATGCGGCGATCGGTGACCACGACGACCGAATCGAAGGCGGGCGCGCCGGCGTGCTCGATCCCGACCAACTGGTGCGCCAGCCAGGCGATCGAGTTGCTCTTGCCGCTGCCGGCCGAGTGCTGCACCAGGTAGCGCCGCCCCGCCCCGTGCGCCGCGGCGTGCGCCAGCAGCTTCCGCACGACGTCCAACTGGTGGTAGCGCGGGAAGATCTGGACCCGCTTGCGCTTGCCGGTCTTGTCGTCGCGCTGCGCGACCACCTGCGCGTAGCGCTCGAGGATGTCGGTCAGCCCGCGCGGCGCGAGGATGCGCTTCCACAGGTAGTCGGTCTTGATCCCGTCCGGGTTGGGCGGGTTGCCGGCGCCGTCGTTCCAGCCCTGGTTGAAGGGCAGGAACCAGGAGTCCTTGCCGGTCAGGTGGGTGCAGAACTGCACCGCGTGATCATCGACGGCGAAGTGCGCGACGCAGCGCCCGAACTGGAAGAGCAGCTCGCGCGGGTCGCGGTCGCGCCGGTACTGGAGCACCGCGTCGGCGACCGTCTGATTCGTCAGGTTGTTCTTCAGCTCGAAGGTGAAGACCGGCAGCCCGTTGATGAAGGCGGCGAGGTCGAGCGCGCGCTGCGTCTCGTCGCGGCTGTAGCGCAGTTGCCGCGTCATCGTGAAGCGGTTGCGGGCGTAGCGCTCGGCGGCGGCGGCGTTGCCGGGGCTGGGCGCGCCGTAGAACAGATCGACGTGGTGCTGCCGGTGCTTGACGCCCGAGCGCAGCACGTCGATCGTGCCGCGCTTCGCGACCTCCCCTTGCAGCCGCGCCAGGAAGCCCCGCCGCGTCGGGCCGTCCGTCTCCAGGGCGAGCGCCTCCGCGGCCTCGGGCTGCGTCTCCCGCAGGAACGCGGTCAGCTGGACGAGGTCGACGGCGTGCTCGCGGTCGTAGTCCGCCGGGGCGCCCTCGGCCCAGCCCGGATCGCCGTAGGCGCCGGGCGCCTCGGCCACGCCCCGCCCGCCGGGCGGCGCCGCGCCCGTCATCTCCGCGACGATCAGGCGCTCGAGGCCGCGCTCGCTCGTGTCGGTGGGGGTGCGCGCCGGGCGGCCCGCGTGGTCTTCGCCCGGCCGGTAGTACTTCCCGCGCACCGCGTTCGACCAGTCGAGCACCTCGGGCGCCTCCGACAGATCGATCTGATCGTCGGGGACCGCCGCCAGCGCCCGGATCTGGTCCCGCTGGCGTTGCGTCGGATCAGACATGCCCTTCTTCATCAAGTCGCCTCTCGCGCGAGGTCAACGCTTCCTCAACACCGAGCTTCCTCAACACAGAGTAGTCACCCCAGCGAATTGGGGGCGGTTTCGCCGCCGGACGCGCGTTCGCTCGTGTCGGCGCTCACGGGGGCTGCCGCCAATCGAAGTGAACGTCAAGGTCGTTCAGCATGTCGAAAGTGGAGACGTACGGAACGTCGAACTCGCGGCAGACGTTCGGCAACGGCACCTTCTTTCGTATGTCGGGATTGAAGACTTCCTGCGTGACCACGACGACGTCGTGGACCTTGGCGTAGGCTGCGAGCCAGCCATCGGCCACCCTCGCGAACTCATCCTTGGCCGCCGGCAGGAATTGGTCGCGAGCCCGGACCCACGCCTGCATGCGTGAGAAGCGGTCCGCGATCTCGGGTTCGCCCGAGGGGGCGAACATCCCGCCGGGGGCCTGGTTCCGCCATTCGACCAGCCCGGGAGGGCCCAGGATCTCCGCCCGGACGCGATCGATGCTCAACACGCTGCCCTCGAGGCAGTAGTGCTCCAGGCAATCCCAGAACCCCTGACAGATGCCCGGCGAATAGTAGCTGTGATAGGCCGTCATGAAGACGTTCGCGTCGAGGACGTATCTCGCGGGCGCCGGCAGCAGGGACGCTTGAGGCATCAGGCCTCGATCCCGAGTTCCGCCGGCATCTTCTCGAACGCCCCGCCCCCGAGCCCGGTGAGCCGGTAGGCGTCGCGGTAGGTCAGGCGGCCTTCCTTGACCGCGCGGTAGACCGCGGAACCGAAGCGACGGCCAACCCGCCAGCGCTGATTGTTCCAGAAGTCCCCTCCCGAACTCGTGCTCTGAAGCAAGCCCCAGTCGATGTGCCGCCCCGCCTCGTAGAACTCGTGGAAGTCGCCCCGGCCGATGAGCCCACGGTCGAGCGCGCGGCGGGCGGACACGAGCGTGCTCACCTTGAACTTCCTCGCGATCGCCCGGTACGGATCCTCCGTCTTCCCGGCGACGGGCCAATAGGCGTCCAGTTCGGCCGCCGGGACCAGGAACTCCGCCGCGGCGGCGTCGCACGTCACCTCCGCGGAGTGGTCCGTTTCGAGTTGCAGATTGCGGAAGCGGGAGACGCCGGATGCGCCGAGCAGGATGTGGGCCATCTCGTGCGCGATCGTGAACATCTGGGCGGACTTGAAGTCGGTCCCGTTCACGAAGATCAACGGCGCGTACTCGTCCACGAGGGCGAAGCCCTGGAACTCGTCCCGGTTGAGCTTCCGCGACGTGTTGTTGCCCACGATGCCGTTGAAGACCAGCAGCACGCCGGCCGCCTCGACGCGATCCCTCAGGCGGGTCAGCGCATCCGTCCAGGTTCCCTCGGCCGCCGCCCAACCGTCCCGGAGTTGCAGCACGTCCGCCATCGCCGCCGCGACCGGCCCCGCCTTCGCGTTGACGGAGCCGCCGACGAAGCCCAGCGGCTCGGCCCCCGCGTCGGTCAGTTCGTCGCGCAGCCAGAGCTGGCGCCGCTGCATGAGATACACCGTCTCCAGGAGGTCGGGGCTGGGACGGTCGGGCGCGGCGCCGCTCCGGGTCCGGAAGTCGGCGATGGGCAGGCGTTCATCGGGCGGGGCCGGAAGGTAGAGGAAGCCCAGGGGCGTATGCGTGTGATGGGCGAGATTGTTCGCCCGGGCGACGCTGATCTCCCCCGAGCGTTCCCACGCTTCGACGGCCTCGGGCGTCACCTGCAGCTTGCGCGCCAACTGCGCCGGCTCCAACTGCGCGCGCTCCCGCGCCCAGCGCAGCACGGGGGCCTGCAACCTGATCTGCGCACGCCGGTTCGCCATGACGAACAGTCCTCAGACGCTTCCGATGCTCTCAACCGAGTCTACCCCCTCCGCCGGCAGGGCGGCCGCGGCGGCCCGCACGTCGAGCTTGCCGGTGACGACGTCCGCGATGAGCCGGGTGCGGTACTCGCGGAGCAACTCGATCTCGCGGCGCGCGCGGTCGACGAGGCCAGTGGTTGCGGCGGTCTCATCTTCGATCCGGCGCGCAATGCGATCCTGTTCTCCGGCGGGTGGCACGGCCAGCCAGAGATTCATCACACGTTCAACCGCCAAGCCGGGCTGAGCGGCGGCTATTGAGTACTGGTTCAGGTTCATTGCGACAAGGACTGCGGCGAACCAGTCAAGGTTGTGACCTGCTCGGAGAGACGCCACCACGGCGTGCTCTGAAGCCCAGAATCGGCCGCGAGCGATGTGAACGTTCCCGCAGAGCGCTCCCTGGCGCCCGATCAAGGCGAAGTCACCGGAGTGGGTGTAACTGGATGTGTAGCCTCGCACTCCGTTGCCGCCGTAGACCGGGTAATCGCCTGACGGTTCGATCGACATGGTCGTAATGGCATCGCCACTCTGCATGCTCGTCAGCGTCTTGAGCCGCCGGACCTCCCAGTGCGCCGGGACGTCCCCCAGCCACTCGACGCCCGACGGCGTGAGCCGCACGTCGGGGTCGAGGCCGCGGGTGACGGCGCGGTGGATGACGGCCTGCTTCTGCTCCTCCAGCAGCCCGATGAGCCGCTGCTTGGCGCCGATGTAGCGCTGGATGCGCCGGTCGGCGTGGTCGAGGAAGCGGACGATGGCGGCCTGCTCGTCGAGGGGTGGGAGCGGGAGCGGCGCTCCGAGGAACGCCTCATCGGTCAACTGGAGTCGCGAAACCCAGATTCCCTTCGAGCGTACTTGCAACTCCCACTGGAAGGGCGAAGAGCGCACTAAGCGATGAATGAACCACGGGTCGGTTTCTGCGCTCGGCGACGGCCGATAGACGCCGTAAGCAGTGCTCACGATGCCATGATGACGGGAGACCCCCAGCCCTCGAGCCCATGCCCACAGGCTGTTGATGACGAGGTCACCCGGCGAGCACAGCTTGTGTCCCACGTACGATGCTGCCTTGAACATCGTCACGTCGGCAGACTCCCTGGGGACGATGCCTCGCTCTGAGGAAACAGTCAGCAGTTGCTCGCGTCCTGTCTGTGAGCGCACGTCGACGGATCGGAGAACGGTCTTGGCCCGCTGGATCTTCCAGTGCTCCGGGACGTCGCCCAGCCAGGGGACGCCGGAGGGTCGGTAGTCGGGGTAGGGGCTTGGCGTAGCGCCCTTTATCCGGAACGCCATTGGGCCAACGCGTCTTCCAACCCCTCGACCAGGGGTTGGATATCGCTCTCCCTCCGGTCGGCTTCGATCTGGGCGACAATGCGGCTGACGCTTGGGACGTCCCGGTCAAGGGATTCGGCGAGATCGCGGAGTTTGCTCTTGGCGATCTGCGCGGGCGGATCCGACGCGGAATCGTAGACCGAATCCAGGCCATCCATCCTGCCGACCAGATCCGTCGGCAGGACACCGAGACGCGAGACGACTTCGTCGCAGTGCTGCCGCAACCGCCGCCATACCCAGCGCTCCGGTGAGTCTGCGCTCGGCAGGAACAGCACGGGGACATTCGTGCTCGCACTTCGCAGGATATTGTTCGCGACATTCGTGTTCTGCTGGTCCCCATCCAGCACGAAGACGAAGTTTTGAATCTGGCCGAACTTCCTGAACGCCGTCGCATGCGCCGCGAACTCGTCGGCGCCCGTATCTCGCCCGACGCGGACCGACTCGTTCCGGACTCTCAGTTTGGGCAGGAGCGAGTCGAACACGCCGCGAAGGATGCCCTCGGCTGTTTCATCCTCACACAGCACGTTGAGCGCGTCGGTAGATCGGCCATAGAGGGCATTCTGGACCAGATCACGATAGGGCTCCGCCACGGACACTTGGCCGCCTTCGTCCCGTTCAAGGAAGATGCGCCCGTTCGGAGGGACCGAATCGAGCACGACCGGGCTGTGCGAAGTCACGATCACTTGCAGGTCGCGCCGCAGGGCAAGTTGCTGTAGCTGCAACATCAGCAATTGCTGTACCCAGGGGTGCAGGCCAGCCTCCACTTCGTCGATCAAGACCAGCGCGCCATCGAGCTGAGCAATCTCTTGGGACAGCCGCAAGATGGCGCGCTCGCCGGCAGCCATGTGCAGTTCGGAGTACGCCGTGCCGTCTTCTTGGGAAGCGAAGAGCAAGTTCTTCTTCCCGCTGGACAGATCCACGACCTCGGAGTATCGGAAGGGGAGCATCTGCCGGGCGAACTCAACCTGCGATGCCGTCAAGGGAGTCACGTCCGGCTCGGAACTCAGGCGCGACATGCTGAGAACACCGCGCACTTCGGATGGGTTGCTGAGGTTGCTGAGGGTCCGCAGATAGACCTGCCGCTCCGGCTGGCTGGCGTTCTTGCGCCCGAGGAAGCTGCGATTCCATCCCTTGGAACGCTGCCACCGCATCGACATTCGACCGCCGGGAGTGGAGTAGTCAAACTGAATGATGACCTTACGCTTCTCATCCTTGCGGCCGCCCAACCTGGGACGGTAGTCGGGAAAAAGCGTGGACGGGACGAAGTCCTTGACCCCCGCCCCCGGCACTCGATAGGCGCAGGCCGCCGCGAAGAGCACCGTCGACTTGCCGCTGGCATTCCCCCCGGCAATCACACTCACGGGATAGTCGAACCCGACACGAAGACTATCCATGCCGCGGATACCGTCCAGGTAGATCTCTGACAGGAAATGGGGCAGGTGAAGCTTCTTGCCCTGTAGCTGCCCCCAGAGACTCCTGAGCCGCTTCTCAATCATGCAGGGCCTCCTCCCACGATCTCGCCCAGCAGCCCCTCGGTTTCCCGCTCCAAGGCCAGTATATCGGCCCGGATCTCCTCCAGGGCGCGCATGGGCCGGGGCTGGTAGAAGTAGCGCGTGAAGCTGATCTCGTAGCCCACCTTCACGCTGCCGGGGACGTACCAGGCGTCGGGCGCGTAGGGCAGCACCTCGCGGCGCAGGAACGCCTCGATACCGCCCTCCTCGAGCAGGGGGACCTGCTCGCTGTCGCGCAGCGCGGTGTCGGGCTCGTACTCCACGACCGCCGGCCGGCCGCCGATCTCCGCCGCGAAGAGGCCGCGCAGCGGGTCGGGCGCGGTCCCCCGGCGGTGGACCTTGCGGATCACGGGCGGCGCCGCCGGCGAGCGTTCGGCCGTCTCGCGCAGCGCCTTGATCTCCCGGGCCGGGTAGGCGCGGCCGGGGTCGGCCCCCTCCAGGCGCAGCGGCCGCTCGACCGTCAGCTTCCAGTAGCCGAACGCCTCGTTGGGGAAGATCTTCGACTGCTCCGTCTCCTCGAAGGCGAGGAAGACGTCGCCGATGCGCCGGATGTCGGCGGGCGACAGTTCGCAGTTCTTCTTGCCCAGGTTCTTGCGCAGCGGCCGGAACCACTGCGTCGCGTCGATGAGTTGCACGCGGCCGCGGCGATGCGCGGCCTTGCGGTTGCCGAGCACCCAGACGTAGGTGGCGATGCCGGTGTTGTAGAACATGTTGAGCGGCAGCGCGACGATCGCCTCCAGCCAGTCGTTCTCGATGATCCAGCGGCGGATGTTGCTCTCGCCCTGGCCGGCGTCGCCGGTGAACAGCGAGGAGCCGTTGTGCACCTCGGCGATGCGGCTGCCGCGCGGGGTCTCGCGCTTCCTCTTCGACAGCATGTTGGCGAGGAACAGCATCTGGCCGTCGCTGGAGCGGGTGAGGAGGGAGTACTCGGGGTCGCCGGCGTGCTCGATGACGAAGCGCGGATCGTGGATCGCGCCCTTGCCGCCCATACGCTCGAGGTCGCTCTTCCAGCTCTTGCCGTAGGGCGGATTGGAGAGCATGAAGTCGAACTCGCGGGCCGGGAAGGCGTCGTTGGAGAGGGTGGAGTGCTCGGGCCCGCCGACGAGGTTGTCGGCGGCCTCGCCCTCGCCCTTGAGCAGGAAGTCCGACTGGGCGATCGCGGCCGTCTCGGCGTTGATCTCCTGGCCGTAGAGGTGGGCCGAGACCTGCTTGCCCCGCGCCTCGGCCAGTTCCCGCAGCGTCTCCTCGGCGACCGTCAGCATGCCGCCGGTGCCGCAGGCGCCGTCGTAGAGCAGGTAGGTGCCCGACTCGATGTCATCGGCGACGGGCAGGAAGATGAGGTTCGCCATCAGCCGCACGGCGTCGCGGGGCGTCCAGTGCTCGCCGGCCTCCTCGTTGTTCTCCTCGTTGAAGCGCCGCACCAGCTCCTCGAAGATCGTGCCCATGGCGTGGTTGTCGAGCCCGGGCAGGCGCACCGCGCCGCCGGCGTCGACGACCGGCGCCGGGCTGAGGTTGATCGCCGGGTCGGTGAACTTCTCGATCAGCGAGCCGAGCGCGTCGGCGCGCGTGAGCCGCGGGATCTGGTTGCGGAACTCGAAGCTGTCGAGGATCGCCTGCACGTTGGGCGAGAAGCCGTCGAGGTAGGCCGCGAAGTCGTCGCGCAGTTGCTGCTGGCTGGTGCGGGCGCGCAGGGCGCGCATCGTGAACGGCGACGTGTTGTAGAACGACTGCCCGGCCGCCTGCCGCAGCGCCTGATCCTGGTTGACGACGCCGTCGCGGTCGAGCGCCGCCTGCATCTCCGACACGGCGGCGCTGGTCGGTTCGAGCACGGCGTCGAGCCGCCGCAGCACGGTCATCGGCAGGATCACGTCGCGGTACTTGCCGCGCACGTAGAGGTCGCGCAGCACGTCGTCGGCGATGCCCCAGATGAAGTTGGTGATCCACGACGTGTCGGCGCTCATCGGTCCTCCGTTCCGGGCGTCGCCGGGACGGGGCCATGGTAGCGGCGCGGCCGGCCCCGGCCGCCGGCGCCATCGGCCGGCGGGGCGCCGCCGGGGACGGCCCAGCTCTCCTCATTCAGCAGGGGGCGCTGGAGCGGGAGACGGGACTCGAACCCGCGACCCTCTGCTTGGGAAGCAGATGCTCTACCACTGAGCTACTCCCGCTCGACCGAGCGCCCCGACAGTCTAGCGCGCCCCGCCGCTGCGGTCCGTCAGCCGGCCGCCGCCTCGCAGGCATCGACGGCCGACTTGGCGTCGGCGACGCGCCGGATGGGAGGCGACGCGCCGGCGGCGTCGCGCAGCTCCCACGTCGCCAGGCCGATCACCGGCCGTCCGGCGACCAGGGCGAAGCCGATCTCCGAGAGCGTGCCGACGCTGCCGTCGATGGCGATGACCGCCTCGCCCGCGCGCGCCACGAGGACGTTGCGCGCGTAGCCGATGCCGGTCGGCAGCGGCACGTCGACGAACGCGTTGGCCTCGGCCGCGTCGTCGCCGGGCAGGATGCCGATGGTGAGGCCGCCGGCCGCCTTCGCGCCGCGGCAGGCCTCGCGCATCACGCCGCCGCCCCCGCCGCAGATCAGCACGTGCCCCCGCGCCCCGATCTCGCGCCCCACCGCGAAGGCCAGCCGCGCCGCCTCCGCGCCCGCCTCCTGCCCCCCAATGACCGAGATGCGCATGGTGGTTGTGCCTACTCCGGCGTGGCCGTTGCCCACCTCACCCCGATGTCTCCTCATGGCCCGCGTCCCGGCCCTCGTGGAT
Organism: Dehalococcoidia bacterium; assembly: GCA_963664645.2. Taxonomy (GTDB): domain Bacteria; phylum Chloroflexota; class Dehalococcoidia; order Bin125; family Bin125; genus TK10-74A. Next base: position 2,396,278 of record CAXXCV010000001.1, on the reverse strand, counting down.
CGTGCGGATGAACTCGTCCACGTCGAACGGTTCACTGACCGTGACCACATTGTCCGGGTCGAAGACCTTGGGGTTCGGGTCGTTCAGCAGCGCGTCGATGTCGAACGGCTCCCGCCACGAGCGTGTGCCGCTGACCTGCTCCACCTCGGCGTCGTGGTTCAGGCCGAAGCGATCCCGCAGCGGCTTGGGGATGGGGATCCGGCCTCGCTGGGAGATGCGCATGACTACCCCCGGATCAGTGGCGGATGTCGGAGAGCATACCACCGCGGTGGTCGGGGGCTGCGGTGCGGGCACGTCCCGCGCGTCCGTCTCTTGTCCCCATGGCGCCGCAGCCAGCACCAATGAGTCCGGCGTGTAGGCGGGACAAGGACTGCGCTCAAATATCGGGCCGACAAGCGACTGACCTCGTCTGGCCTGGAGCCCGGGGGATCATCGGCGGGAAGCGCAAGCGGCGCAATCACAGTCCTCATATCCACGCATCAGATGCACCAAACCGTGGCGTCTGCCGTCGTTCGTGTCGAAGTTGTCGAGTAGCCGGTCGAGCATCCTCGTGTCGCCGCTCTCGTACGCTCGGAAAACCCAGTGTGCGACGAAGTCTGCGAGTTGAATCAGCCGGCTCTGCTTGCTGTCGACGAACAGCGGCACTTCCGCGTAGCTCTCGAGGCGCCCGATGTTGGCCGCGGTAGTTGCGCCTCCCTTTTGCCACGCGCGCATGAGCGGCTGCAGGCGCTTGTCAACCGACGTGTTGTCGGAGATCGCGATGCAGCGATGCCGATCGCCGGCGCTTGCGATTCTCCCCAGGAACCCGTTCGCGCGAGCGAAGAACTCCTCGTATGAGCGCTCAATGGGATCAGCGTGAGGGAACGAGCGTCGATGAAACGCTGTAGCGAAGAGGACGGGTGGTCGCACCGCTGCTTGGGGCCCGTGAATCAGCAGGTCGGCGACCCGGTCGATGAGCTCCGCCCGGACCGGACCGGAGATACCGCGCCAGGTACCCCTTCCTGACCGCATCTCCGACGCGTGGAATTCGATTGGGCGCATTTCATTCGGTATTGCCAATTCGAGGTCATCGACGGCCGTCGCAATGCGGCGCACATCCTGCTCGTGGACGAGCAGTCCTCCGACGACGAAGTATTTGTGGTTGGGCGAGCCGGATTCGTCGAGGTAGAGGAGGTACATCCGAGAGGGGGAAATGAAGACAGAAGGCGGGCGTAATCGCCGGGCCACCGAGAAAGAAGTCGGAAGCGCTCGCCCCCTGTCGAGCGATTCTTCCCCGCCGCCGCCCCGTTGTCAAGGCCCGTGGTGGCAGTCGAGCGATCGCTCACCTCGCCCTATTCCAGCCCCCTACCCCACCCCCTCGACCGCCTGCCCCAAGCGGTCCAGGCCCGACGCGAGGGTCTCCTCCTCGATGGTGAGGGGGGGCAGCAGCTTGACTACCTCGTCGGCCGGGCCGCAGGTCTCGACGAGCAGGCCGCGGGCGTAGGCCGCGGCGGCGATGCGGCCGGCCAGCGACGGCTCGGCGCAGACGAGGCCCTGGATCATGCCCCGGCCGCGCACGGCGGCGAAGCGGTCGGGATGCCGCTCGCGCAGCCCGTCGAGCGCGGCGCGCATGACGACCGCGTTGCGCTCCACGCGCCGCGTGAGGCCGTCGTCGCGCCAGTAGTCGAGCGCGGCCGCGGCGGTCACGAAGGCGGCGTTGTTGCCGCGGAAGGTGCCGTTGTGCTCGCCCGGCGCCCAGGCGTCGAGGTCGGGGCGCAGCAGCACCAGCGACAGCGGCTGCCCGACGCCGCTCAGCGACTTCGACAGCGTGACGATGTCGGGCCGGATGCCGGCCGGCTCGAAGCTGAAGAACGGCCCGGTGCGCCCGCAGCCCACCTGGATGTCGTCGACGATGAGCAGCACGCCGCTGCGCTCGCACAGCGCCGACAGCCCCCGCAGCCATGCGTCGCCGGCGACGTTGACGCCCCCCTCGGCCTGGATCGTCTCCAGGATCACCGCCGCCGGCCGCTCCGGCTCCGGCCGGTCGAGGTACGACGCCAGCGGGGCCAGCGGGTCGCCGCCGGACGCGCCCCCGTCGAACGGCATGGTGACGGTGTGCTCCAGCGGCACGCCCGCCCCCGCCCGCTTCGACGGGTTGGCCGTCACCGCCAGCGAGCCCAGCGTCACGCCGTGGAAGGCGTCGCGGAAGGCCACCACCGTCGGCCGCCCGGTCACCTTGCGCGCCAGCTTGAGCGCCGCCTCCACCGCGTTCGTGCCCGTCGGACCGGGGAACTGCACCTTGTAGTCGAGCCCGCGCGGACGCAGGATCACGTCGCGCAGCCGCTCCAGGAAATCGACCTTGGCGCGGGTCGTCATGTCGAGGCTGTGCAGGATGCCGCCGCCCGTCAGGTAGGCCAGCAGCGGCTCGATCAGGCGCGGGTCGTTGTGGCCGTAGTTGAGCGCCCCGGCCCCGGCGAAGAAGTCGATGTACGACCGCCCCGCCTCGTCCTCGACCAGCGCGCCGCGCGCCGTCGTGAAGACGGCCGGCCAAGCGCGGCAGTAGCTGCGCACTTCGGATTCGAGATCGGTGATGACGCTCAACGCCGCTCCCTCCGGCCGCCCTGTCGAGGATACCCCCGCCCGCGGCGATGCCGCCGTCCATCGAGCCAGACGCCCGGCGGCCGCCGCGGGTTGCGCCCTATCGGCCCTCGACGTCGTACCGCAGCGTCTCGTAGTCGGGGTCGGTCACGCTGCTCCTCGTCCGGCGCCCGCCGGCGCCCTCCCCGACGATAGCCCGGTGGGGCTGCCACTCAAGCATGGTCGGGAAGCACGGGGCTAGCGCACGAGCGGCGAAGCGGACACTCGCTGCACCGGGGCCTCGGCTTGCACACCGCATCCGCGAAATCGAGCACGCCCAACCAGAGTTCCCGCGCACGTCGTCTGCGGGCGAGCCGCTCTGCCCTGTCCCATAGCTCGGCGTCTGTGTTCGGCCGACCGCCATCGGCGAGTCCGAAGTAGCGACGCAAGACGCGGGCGATGACCCAGTCCGTGAGCGGTAGGTTCCTGCGCAGAGCGAAGACCGGCACCGCGTGAGCGCCGTACCGTCCGACGCCGGGGAGCTTCTCGATCTCCACAGGTGTTCGCGGAATTCCACCTCCCTCTTCAATCGCCTGCCCAAGTCGCTTCAGGATCGATGCGCGCTTCACTAGACCAAGAGGGTGAATCACCTGGGCGATCGATGTCTCGGGGGCAGTAGCGAGCGCTGCGGCGTTCGGCCAGCGCCGAAGGAATTCTTGGTAGGCGGAAACAACGTGCTCCCCGCGTGTCCGCTGGAGGAGCACTTCACCGATCAGGACCTCGTAGGGATCGCTCGACTCGCGCCAAGGGAATCGGCGCGGACTTGCCCGTGACTGCCGGAACATCGCTCGACGGAAGCGAAGGTCCGACGGTTCCGCGGAGGACGGCATGCTACTGCCGGCAGCGTTCCAGGAGCGAAAGCACTTCCCTCGCAACTGCGGTGGCCAGGGGTGGCGGGACTGCGTTCCCGATCTGTCGCGCGATGGAGATCTTGCTGCCGCTCCATCTGTAGCCCTCGGGGAATCCCTGGAGAAGGCATGCTTCCAAGTGGGTCAATCCGCGGTGCTCACTAGGATGCAAGTAGCGTCCCTTCTCCGGCTTCCAGAACTCGGTGCGGATGGTGAGCGCCGGTTCCTCCCATCGGAGCCGCCCGAGGACGTCGGTGCTTCCGGTAGGCTTCTCGCGCCAGCACTTCGGGAGGAGTTCGGGAGCCTTGTCTTTCAAGGTGAAGCGGTTCCCCCCGGGTGGGATCAGTCGGTACCGCTCGATCGAGCGCGAGTGAGACCTCCGCCTGAAGTGCAGGTCGAGTCCTGAAGACTCCGTGCCTGGACGCAGCGTCTCGCCGTAGCTGCTGGGGCTCGGCAGGTGCCGGATCGCTTCACCGACCGTTGCCACGACAGACGTAGTGCGCTCCGGGAGGGCGGGTGTCCCGATGCGCGAGCCTATGACGACCGCACGCCGCCGCCTCTGAGCCACGCCGAACTCGGCGGCGTTGACGACTCCCGGGGTCACTTCGTACTCGTCCGCTTCGGCCTTGCCAACGAGCGCGGCGTACTCAGCCGAACGCAGGAACGGTGGGACGTTCTCCAGCACGAAGACGTCGGGCTTGACGGCCTGGACCACGCGGAAGTACTCACGCCAGAGCCCGTTCAGTTCTGCGTTCGCCCCGCCGCCGTTCATCTTGCCGAGCGGCGAGAATCCTTGACAGGGAGGCCCGCCCACGATGACACGGGCCGCGGGGAAAGCGTCGCTTTGGAGGGACTCAATGGGGCCCTCATGCACGTGATCGCCGAAGTTGGCACGGTAGGTCCGGGCCGCGTCGGGATCCTTCTCGACCGCGAACACGGGCGTGAACCCGGCGGCGACGAAGCCTTGCGTGAGGCCCCCGGCGCCGGAGAAGAGATCGATCAGTGCGTAGCCCATCAAGTGGAACGATAGCGGAAGTACTCGCTAGGGAGGGGTGCGGCGCTGGACCTGCACGCGCGTCACACGCGGAGCAAGCGCCCCCACAGGGATAGGGGAGCGCTCACGCGGTTCTGTGCGGTGCTATACGGATCACTATTGACAGATAAATCTGACTATGCTACGTTCTATTTGTGAAAGGTGACAGAAATGACTCCGAACAATTCTGAAACGAAGCACGAACGATTCAAGCGGATTGCAGAGGCGCGCACCGAGCGGTCTCTCAAGGAGATCCGCAAGATCGGGAACCTCGCGCACCCCGGTCGCTACGAGTACTCCGCCGGGGAAGTCCGTCAGATCATTTCCGCACTGAAGACCGAGGTTGCCGCCGTCGAGGCCGCCTTCAAGCGCCCCGAGGAACACCGGTTCACCTTGAACCGCCGCTAGCAGGACCGCGACGGGAGAGGAAGGCACTGTGAGCAGTCCAGTCCGGTGGGAGTGTCCCACCCTAGATCCCAGCCAACTCAACCAGGATCCGGTCCAAGCGGAGTTCTTCACCGATAAGCTCGTCGGACACAATCTGGTCCGGGAAGCTCTCCAGAACGCGCTCGACGAAAGAGTGCCCGAGAACACCGGACCCGTGGAAGTACGCTTCACGATCCGCTCGGGCGAGCGCGCATTGGCCGCCAAGCGGGCCGCTAGGTACCTAGACGGTCTCCATCATCACCTCGACTTGTGCCGAGCGACATACCCGGATGAGGTCGACCGAGAGCAACTCGACATGGCCGCCGGCAAGGTCGACATGCCGTACCTCCTGATCGAGGACTTCAACACGCGAGGCCTCTGTGGGGACGTCGAACAGACAGCCGACGTTCCGGTAAGTGGTGGGGGGCGGAACAACTTCTACTGGTTCTTCCGGAACTCCGGCCGTTCCGGCAAGCTCGCGGAGGATGCGGGAAGCTGGGGCGTCGGTAAGACGGTCTTCCAGGATCTGTCCCAAGTGAACGCGAATTTCGCCCTCACCGTCCGATATGACGACGCTCGGCATCTCCTGATGGGACAGACACTCTTGAAGACCCACCAGGAACACTCGGACGACCAAGTCAAGCGCTACGCCGCGTACGGCTATTGGGCCGGCGAACTGACGCCTGGCTGTCCCTACATGCCGGTGGCCGACCCTGCCCTCATCAGCGATTTCGTCTCAGACTTCAACCTCACTCGTAGCGACGAACCCGGCCTCTCAGTCATCGTTCCGTTCCCGCACGGATCCGTGACCGGCAAGACGTTGCTCCGCGGGGTGTTGGTCTCCTACTTCCGTCCGATCGTGACACAGCGCCTAGTCGTAGTGATCGATGACAACGGCACGAGTCTCAGGCTCGCCGAAGCTAATGACCTCCTAAGGGCCGTCGACGAGATTGACTTAGGCGATGCGGAATATCGCCCCGATGAGCTACGTCAACTCTTCGAGACGGTCGAAGACCTCGAGACGCTGCCGCCCGAGCAAACGATCACACTCTCCGATCCGGAGATCTCCACCGCGAAGATCCCCGACGACGTCGTCAAGGAGATGCGGGATCGATTTGACGCGGGCCATCTCCTGCGCGTTCAGGTTCCCCAGGCAGTCAAGAAACGTGACCGCGACGCAGAGACCGACCGGTTCGACATCGTCTTGAAGAACGATCCGGACGGGCGCAATCGACGACCCTACTACGTCCGAGATCAACTTTCGCTGTCGGAGAACGGCCCACGATCATCCCATCCCGCGTCGGCGCTGGTTGTCGTCGAGAAGGGTGCGCTGGCGGAGTTGCTCCGTGCCAGTGAGAACCCTGCTCACCAATCTTGGCAATCCTCGAAACGAGATCGGCTCCGATTGTGGCCGCAGGGATCCGCGATCGTGAGGCATGTCAATAACTCTGTGAATCAGTTGCTCAACGTGCTTTTCGGCGCGTCGAACCAGAAGCGGCCCGACGCATTGATCAACTTCTTCCAAAAGGAGACGGACGAACCCGAACGCACGAAGAAGCCGAGGAGGCGCCGGCGGAGCCCAGATGATCCGCCCCCTCCACCTCCTTCCCCGGTCCCCTTCTACAAGTACGATAGGCTCGACGAGGGTGGGGTCCGCGTGTATGGCAACCCAAAGTCGATCTTGGACCTTCGCCCGATTAGCTTCCGCTTCGCCTACGACCGTGAAGTGGGTGACGCGCTCAAAAACTACTCCTCGTTCGACTTTGACATGAACGCCGATATTAAGATCGTCCCGCGGCGTGCGACGTACGCGGTCACGGGGACCAATGAAGTCCGGATTGATCCCGAACACCGAGATTTCGAAGTGCGACTCACCGGGTTCGGCGTCGATCGAGATCTGCATGTCAGATCGCGAGTGGTGTAGTCGTGCCCTCACTAAACTTTACCAATCGTGTTGATATCCCCGCCACAGCGATTGACTTGCTGATCGAATATGCAGGCACCGACCGGCGCCAACTCACTGCGCAGCTCGAATTCGATGATCTCGGGCTGCCTGCTGAGGCCCTGGTACTAGTCGAAGCACAGTACCGGGGAATCCACAAGCGCTTCGACTACGGTGTCGTGGAAAACGTGCAGCCACCACCGGACCGTGGAATCGCCGAGTTCCAGACGGATTCGCCGACAGTGAGTGTGACGGTCGTCGACCCTCTAGATCGCCGGATTCTGGCGGCGCGGCGCAATCTGAGACGATCGAAGAGCCTCGGTGAACTTCTGCCGGTTGTGACGGCAGACTTGGGCCAGACGCTGTGGCGACTGAATTTCGAGGAACCATCGGGTCCCGTGCTTGAGGTTACCGACCGTATCCCCGGCATTGAGACAACCAAGACGTTCCATGCGTTCGTCCTGCCCGAGACCTTCCGCTCCGTGCTCGGGACCATCCTTCTGGACCCGGAGTACGAAGACGGTGACGAAACCTGGCAACGAGCTTGGATCGACTTTGGCACGCGCCTCACGGGAGACGAGCCGCCTGGCCCGGCAGAGGAGGGTCGCGGGGAATGGCTCCAGGCTGAGGAGACGGCAGTGCAAGAGTGGATCGAAGGCGCTGTGCGCAGCTTCGCGGACAAGCACCACCTGCTGGACGAGTACCGGCGGGACACTGGAGGGGTGCTCTGATGGCTGAACTGCGACGACTAAACAGGGCGGGTGTCGACGCATTCGAAGGGTTCATTGATGATGCACGCCGCGAACCTACGATGAGCCCGCCCTTCTCGCTCCTGGCCGATCCCGCCTACTCAGAAGCAGTGGGCGGGGGTGCAGCGCTCGAAGGCGCGCGCCTCCGGAGCAAGCTCGAAGCTGCGGAAGTGCTCGTTGATCTGCTCAATCGCTCCGGGCCGCCCGTGCGCAAGCGATTCGACCCGGCCCGCTCGGACAACGAAGGCCTCTGGAGTTGGCTGTCCCTTTACTTCTTCGACTCGCTCTGTCCGGCGGACCAAGCTGGCCGGCGCCACATCCGAGCCTCCGCTCACTATCGCTATGTGGCCGACTATGGGCCGTTCCGAGCGAATCGTGCGTACAGACACCTGCTGGTGGGTCCATATCGCATCCTGCGCCGGCACGGGCCAGAACTGAGCAAGGGCCTGCTGTCGGGTACCCCATCCGATTACCACGACCACTATGAACAGGTCGCGAGCCGGAACTCGCTCTGGACAGACGAAGGCTTCCTGCGGCTCTTCTACGAGATCTACTTCAACGAAGACCGCACGAAGTGGGACGCGCGGGCAGGGACCGGCGGTCGGAAGGGGCCCGGCTCAATCCGGCGGCTACAGGATGTCTTCCAGCAGTTCGCGCTCACGTACGACGTCCGGGGAATGGACGCGGATGCCCTGCGGGCACTGCTCCCCGCCGAGTTCCACTTCCAGAAGAAGTTCGGCAAAGCTGCGGGCGTGTGAGCCGCCCCCGCCGCCCTCGCTGGCACTGACGATGGCGCGGGCCTAACCTTCCCTCCCAGCGATGCCGCCCGGCTGCGACGCCTGGAGACGCCCGATGCCCTCCTCGCCCGACGATCCGCCCCTGCCCCTCGCGGGACTGCGCGTCCTCGACCTGGCCGACGAGCGCGCCGCCCTGGGCGGCCGCCTGCTCGCCGACCTGGGGGCGCGGGTCACGCTGATCGAGCCGCCCGAGGGCGTCCGCGCGCGTCGGCTCGCCCCCTTCGTCGACGGCCGGCCCGGTCCCGATCGCTCCTACCAGCACCTCTACTTCAACGCCAACAAGGAGTCGCGCGTCGTCGATCTGACGACGCCGGGGGGCATCGCCGAGCTGCGGGGGCTGGCCGCCGCCGCCGACGTGCTCATCGAGACCGGCGCGCCCGGCGAGATGGACGGCCTGGGCCTGGGCTTCGCCGATCTGCGGGCGCTCAATCCGCACCTCATCTATGTGTCGGCCACGCCCTACGGCCTGACGGGGCCGCGCCGCGACTGGAAGGCCACCGACCTCACCGCCACCGCCGCGGGCGGCCTGCTGCACGTCACCGGCGACCCCGCCGACCCGCCCACCCACGGCGCGGCCTTCCCGGCCCACACGATGACCGGGCTCACCGTCGCCAGCTCGGCCATGATCGCGCTGCACGGCCGCGACCACGCGCCCGGCCGCCCCGGCGCCCAGCTCGACATCTCGATGCAGGAGGCCGTCTCGTTCCAGCTCGTGCAGACGAGCAACCCCAACACTTGGCTGTGGCGGCGCGAGAGCCCCCGCCGCCCCGGTCTCAGCCAGGCGATGCGATGCCGCGACGGCCGCTGGGTGGGCTGCAACGTCATGGGCAACCGGCTCGACACCTTCCTGCCCCTGCTCGACGCCGCCGGGGTCGAGCACGGCCTCACGCCCGACGACTGGCAGGTCATCCATCAGGGCGACCGGCCCACCTGGCAGTTCCTGGAGAATCCGCTGCATGACCTCGCCATCGAGCTGGCCGCCCGCGTCACCCGCGACGAGTTCCTGCAGGGGTTGTGGGACGGCGGTCACGCCGCCATGCCCACGATGGACTTCCCTCAGATGGTGGAGTCGGCGCACTTCCGCCACACAGGGCAGTTCCACGACGTCGACGCCCCCGCCGTCGGCCGTCCGCTCAGCTTCAGCCGTAGCCCGCTCGACCCCGTGCAGTCGCCGCTGCCCATCCGGCCGGCCCCGCGGCTCGGGCAGCACGCCGCCGATCCGCCCGCCGCGCCCGCGCCGTCCGGCGGCGCCCAGACGAACGGCGCGATGCCCCGCATGCCCCTCGAGGGCATCCGCGTGCTCGACTTCTGCTGGGTCGCGGCCGGCCCCCTCGGCACCCGCATCCTGGCCAACTTCGGCGCCGAGGTGATCAAGGTCGAGTCGGGCATGCGCATCGACCCGGTGCGCAACCAGCCCGTCGGCGGCCAATACCACCCCGACCTGCCCGACCTCTTCAACGACGCCAACACGGGCAAGAAGTCGCTCACCCTCGACCTCACCACCGAGCGCGGCAAGGAGCTGATCTGGGAGCTGGTCCCCAAGGTCGACGTGGTCAGCAACAACTTCGCGGCCGGCGCGCTCACTCGCATGGGCTTCCCCTACGAGAAGCTGCGCGAAGCCAATCCGGGCGTCATCCTGCTGCACCTGCCCGGCGTCGGCGGCGACAGCCCCTGGGCGCCGCGGCGCACGCTCGGCAACCTGCTCATGGCCGCCTCGGGGATGAACTTCCTGACCGGCTTCCCGGGCCGGCCGCCGCGCGGCATGGGCGTCGCCTACCCCGACTTCACGACCCCGCACCTCACCGTCGCCAGCGTGCTGTCGGCCCTGCGCGCCCGCGAACGCGACGGCGAGGGCCGCGAGATCGAGCTGTCGCAACTGTCCGCCGCCACCGCCCTCGTCGGCGCGCACTGGATGCAGTTCGCCCACACCGGCGAGCAGCCGCCGCGGCCCGGCAACCGCGACCTCAACCTCTGCCGCACGGCGTCTACCCGGCCGCCGGCGACGACGAGTGGGTCGCCCTGGCGGTCGAGGGCGACGCCGAGTGGGCCGCCTTCGCCCAGGCCATCGGCCGGCCCGACCTCGCCGCCGCGCCCGGGTTCGCCACGCACGCCGCGCGCAAGGCCAACGAGGACGCCCTCGACGCGATCATCGCCGCCTGGACCGCGCCGGACCGCTGGGCCGTCGCCGAGCGCCTGCAGGCCGCCGGCGTCGCCGCCAGCGCCGTCGAGGACCTGCGCGACATGATGGAGGTCGACGAGGGCTTCCGCGACCACTACCAGTACGTCCGCCAGCCCAGCGCCCCGGACGTCGAGATCGCCATCGACGGCGAGCCCATCCGCTTCGCCGGCGAGGAGCGCCGCGTGCTGCGGCGCGCCCCCGTCCTCGGCGAGCACAACGAGCCCATCCTGCGCGGTCTCCTGGGCCTCACCCAGTCGGAGTTCGATGCGCTGGTCGTGGAGGGCGTCGTCGCGTAGGGGTGGGGGGCGAGCGGTCAGGGAATTGACCGACAACGGCTCGACTGCGCGCAGCCCCGTGAGTAGAGTGGCGCGCCCGAGGTGCGGTCAGTCCTACTCAACCCCTGACCGACCGGTAGGCAGATTCCTATGCAACGCGCCCATGTCTCCGAAGCGGACGCCCGAGCGCTCGTCCGCTCGCACGCCCTCGCCAAGTCCCGTCCCCCGAACACCATCGTCGAGGAGTTCTGGCTGCCCCTGTCAAACCGACGCGCCGATCTGGCGCTCGTCGGACCTTTGCTGGAGGGCGTCGAAGTGAAGACGCACCACGACAGCCTGAAACGGCTCCCAGGCCAGGCGGCGGCGTACGGCTCTGTTTTCGATGCACGCTTGTCTCGGCTGAGCGGCATTTGGCCGCAGCGGAGAAGCTACTCCCTGGATGGTGGGGGCTTGTCCGAATCCCGGCTGAACGCAGCGGGTCGCTTGAAGTTATCCGGCCTGCCGACCGGAATCCTTCGGTGGACACATCCGTCCTGGTACGTCTTCTCTGGAAGGAGGAGGCGAGGAGCGCGTTGCTGAGTCTTGGAGTCAGCGTTGAAGCGAGCCGAGGACGCGGGTGGATGTGGCGGCAATTGCAGTCTTGCGCGACCGAGAGCCAGATAGGACGCTCGTTCGGTGTGCTCTAGCTGAAAGAGACCCGGCAACCGCCAGGATCCCAACCAAACGCTTCAGACCGCTGGCGGGAGTTGCGCTAGCTGGTTAGCCACGAGCGCGAGGTGGTGGGATGTTCCGGCGCCCCGCCACATCCCTTGGGCGCCCGGCTCGATCTCGCCTCTCGCGCACTGCGCGATGAGTTCGTCTCCCCAGCTGTAGGGGTCTCCTTCGAAGCGGTCGTTGTTGACGAGCTTCTCGCACAGGCGCAGTACTCGTCGTTACCGAGCTGCTGGACCGGGCCCCATCCACGCGCAACGAGGACTCTGTCCTCCGTTGTGTACCTGATGTTTGCTCGCATGAACGGCCCCCCTTTCATCTGCGGTGGCTTCGGGTGCTGCACGCAGTAGTCGCCGAAGGTCAGCCTGCCTCGGACGGCGGGGGCCAAGGCCCGCCACAATCCCCACTCACGCCTAGGGAGGGAGCCCAGTGTTCCTTCAGCGACACAGCCCAAAGTCTGCGGAATAGAAGTACCCACCAGAACCAGATTGCGCCAGTCGGACATGTCCGCGAGTTGCACGACAAGCGGCTCAATGTTGCTGGCCGCGATCTCGCCGTCTAGGTGCTTGAGATCGAGCAGCAGGTCGACGCTCTCAGCCGTCACATCGAGTCGATCGAGCGTCCGCCTCACGGCGCTGCAGAACCCATCGCTCGCTGATGGGACGCCCTCTGAGAGGGGGACTCGCACCGCGACGCCCCTCATCTTGCCGCGGATCGCGCACGCGACTTGTTCAAGGTGCTTCTCCGACCCGTCGATGGGCGCGACTGGAATGAAGCTGAGTCTCTCGGCCGAACATCGCTCGTATATGTGCTGGAGGACGGGTCTGGACGGTGTAGCCGCAACTCGCCGAGTTGGCCCCGGGCGCAGGAGATCCACGTAGATGGGGTGTTGCCCCACGGAATCGCGGACGCGCTTCACCCAGCCTGACACAGTCCCTGGCTTCAGCGGCCCAGTCTGCTTCGGTCGACCGACGATTTCCACCAGCGGCGTGATTCGATCCCACGTCGCGTCGGACGCGTTCGCGAGTGCATCGCGTTCCCCCTTCTCGCTCTGAACGACGGGCACGTAGTGCCTCGCCCCGTGGCGAAGAGGATCCGACGCGTCCTGAATGAGGGGCGGTTGAGACGACAGCATGAGTCCTGGCTTTCTCGGCAGGCTTGCCAATCACAGTATTAACCCATAAGGTTATTGCTGTCAAGGGGATCGCCATCGAACTGCGCTGGGCCGACCGGAAACTCGAGCGGAGTTGCAGTGATGACGCGCGTGGTCGGAGACGGTGGGGTGCGGACCCGTGGAAGTTGCTCCAGCGCCGCCTTGCCTCTCTCGCGGCGGCGCCAACACTGCGGGACATGGAGGGAGTCCCCGGACGGTGCCACGCGCTGCACGGCGCTCGCGCAGGGCAGTTCGCGCTGCATCTGTGGGGGCCGTACCGGCTGGTCTTCTCGCCGGACCACGATCCGGTCCCCCGCCTTGATGACGGCGGGATCGACAGAGCATCGGTAAGGGCAATCAGGATCGAGGAGATCGTTGACTACCACGGCAAGTGAACGGGAACACTGGCAGCCGGACTGGAGCGTCCCTCCCGGGGATGTGCTGCTGGAGGCGCTCGATGAGCGATCCATGACCCAGGCCGAATTGGCCCGCCGGATGGGCCGGCCGCTCAAGACGATCAACGAGATCGTGAAGGCCAAGGCGGCGCTCACGCCGGACACGGCGATCCAGCTTGAGCGCGCGCTGGGCGTCAGCGCGCAGTTCTGGAACGGCCTCGAAACGAACCACCGCGCGCAGATCGCCCGGAGGAAGGCGATCGATGAACTGGAGGGTCATATTGAGTGGGGCAAGCGGTTCCCGCTCCGCGACCTTCGGAAGCATGATCTCGTTCGCAGCGGAGTCGCCAAGAGCCAGGTTGTTGAGGATCTGCTCAAGTTCTTCGGTGTGGGCTCCCCGCGCGGCTGGGAGCAGCAGTGGGAACGCTCATTCGCGCGTTACCGATCGAGTCCCTCGTTCGAGTCAGACCGGGAGTCGTTGTCCGCGTGGCTGCGGTGGGGAGAGATCGAGGCGGACGAGATTGAGTGTGCGCCCTTCGACCGCTCCCGCTGGGTTGAGACGACCCGCGACGCGCGCGCGCTGACCACGAAGCAGCCGATCCCGGTCGCGATCGGTGAGCTGCGGCGTATGTGCGCGACCGCGGGCGTCGCCGTCGTGCTCACGCCGGAGTTTCGCGGTACCCATCTCAGCGGGGCGGCGCACTGGCCGACTCGGGAGAAGGCGGTGATCCAGCTCAGCCTGCGTCACAAGCGCGACGACCAGTTCTGGTTCACGTTCTTTCACGAAGCCGGCCATCTCGCCGAATCCCCGGGGAACGGCTACGTCGACTCCCCGCGCGATCGGGAGGGCGGAGGCGCCCCCGAGGACGACGCGGAGCGTGCAGCGGACGAGTTCGCCCGGCGCTTGCTCATCCCAGAGCACGAGTACCAAGACTTCCTCGCGCATGGGGACTTTTCGAGGGGGACCGTCGTCGCATTCGCGGAGCGCGTCGATGTCGCGCCCGGGATCGTCGTGGGACGACTGCAGCATGACAGGGCCATCCCGTGGTCGAGGTTCAACGCCCTGAAGCGGCCAGTGCGCTTGCTCTGAGGCCCCCCACCCCGCTCCCGCACGACCGCCCGACGCGCTAGCCTGCCGACGGAGGAGCGACCATGCCCTGGAACAGGACCGGGGCAAGAAGGCGCGCGTTGGTTTCCGGCCCTAGCGGCCGCGCCGATCGCGCCGCGCGACCGCGCACGCGAAGGGAGTCGTCATGGTCGAAGTACTCACGGGCATCAACGTCGTGGAGCTGGCGGGCGCCCTGCAGGGACCGGCGGCGGCCGGCTACCTGCGCGACATGGGCGCGGAGGTGATCAAGGTCGAGCCGCCCGAGGGCGACGCCTCGCGCTACCACCGCGGCGTCAACAACTTCACCCCGCCGGGCACCTTGGGGGCGCAGTTCATCCACGCCAACAAGGGCAAGCGCACGATCACGGTCGACGCCAACTCCGACGACGGGCGCGCGGTGATCCACAAGCTCGTCGCCGGCGCCGACGTCTTCCTCACGAACTTCCGCGAGTCGTCCCTGGCGCGGATGGGCTACGGCTACGAGGAGTTGCGCGCGATCAAGCCCGACCTGATCTACGCCGCCGTCAACGGCTTCGGGCCGGTGGGGCCGGACGCGGAGAAGGGCATGGTCGACGGCGCCGGCATGGCTCGCGGCGGGCTGATGCACATGACCGGCCCGCGCGACGGTGCGCCCATGCTGCCCGGCGCCGTGCTCGCCGACATGGCCGGCGCGATGCAACTGGCGCTGGGGGTCGTGACGGCCCTCCTCGGCCGCGAGTTGCACGGCATCGCGCAGAAGGTCAACAACTCCTCCTACGGCGCGCAGATCTGGCTGCAGGCCTGGGAGATCCAGCAGGCCGCCATGACCGGCAACCCGCTCAAGCGCGACGGCGCGCATCACCCCAACCTCCCCGGCATGTACGGCATCTACGCCACCGCCGACGGCGAGGCCCTCTTCATCGCCTTCCACATGACGGAGGAGTCGTGGCAGTCGTTCTGCAACTTCGCCGGCATGCCCGAGATCGGTACCGACGAACGCTGGAACGCGGTCACCAAGCGGATGGGCATGGGCGGCGACGCCGAGGGCAAGATGGCGGCCCAGATCCGTCCCTACATGACGCGCGCCATCGCCTCGAAGACGATGGCCGAATGGGTCGAGTTCCTCGATTCCGAGCCGGACATCATCTACAACCGCGTCTGCGACCATCAGGACGTGCTCGACGACCCGCAGGCACTGGAGAACGGCTACATCCAGGAGGTCGACGTCGACATGATCGGCTCGACCAAGGTGGTTGGGCCGACCATCACGCTCAGCGAGACGCCGGGCTCCATCAAGGGATCGCCGCCCCAGCTGGGCCAGCACACCGAGGAGATCCTGCTGGAACTCGGCTACGACTGGGACGACATCGTGCGGATCAACGACCACTCCCGGCAGATGCTGCGGCAGAAGTTCATCGCGCTGGGCATGGAGCCGCCCTTCTAGCGCCCTCCTGCGGGCCGGCGCCGTCCGCTGCCGCCGTCTTCCGCTCGCGGCGGAGGGCTGCGATACTCCCGCACGTCGCCGGTGCGTGCCGGCCCGACAGGGCGTGAGAGGACGGCTCATGGTCGAGGCGCTGACCGGCGTCAAGGTGGTGGAGATGGCGGCCGCCTTGCAGGGACCGGCGGCGGCCGGCTACCTGCGCGACATGGGCGCGGAGGTGACCCGCGTCGAGTCGCCCGAGGGCGACGGCGCCCGCTACCACCGCGGCGCCTACAACTACACGCCCCCGGGCACGATGGGCGCGCAGTTCGTCCACTCCAACAAGGGCAAGCGCACGATCAGCATCGACGTCACCTCCGGGCAGGGCCGCGAGATCGTCTACAAGCTCGTCGCCGGCGCCGACGTCTTCCTCACCAACCGCCGCGAGGTCTCGCTCGAGCGCATGGGCTACGGCTACGACGCCCTCCGCGCGATCAACCCCGGCATCATCTACGCCGCCGTCAACGGCTTCGGCCACCTGGGGCCCGAGGCCGACAAGCGCATGGTCGACGGGGCCGGCCTGGCGCGCGGCGGCCTGATCCACATGACCGGCCCGCGCGACGGCCCGCCCGTGCTGCCGGGCGCGGTCATCGCCGACATGGCCGGCGCGATGCAGTTGGCGCTGGGCATCACGACGGCCCTCTTCGCGCGCGAGCGGCACGGCGTCGCGCAGAAGGTCAACACCTCCTCCTACGGCGCGCAGATCTGGCTGCAGGCCTGGGAGATCCAGCAGGCCGCCATGACGGGCAACCCGCTCATGCGCGACGGCCCGCACCACGCCAACCTGCCCGGCATGTACGGCGTCTACGCCACCGCCGACGGCGGGGCGATCTTCCTCGCCTTCCCGCGCACCGACGAGTCGTGGCAGTCCTTCTGCGACTTCGCCGGCATGTCCGAGATCGGCGTCGACGAGCGCTGGAACAAGATCACCAAGCGCATGGGCATGGCCTTCGATCCCGAGGGCACGGTGGCCTCGCAGATCCGCCCCTACATGGAGCGCGCTTTCGCCTCGAAGACCATGGCCGAGTGGGTCGAATTCCTCGATTCCGAGCCCCAGATCATCTACAACCGCGTCTTCGACCATCAGGACGTGCTCGACGACCCGCAGGCCCTCGCCAACGGCTACATCCAGGAGGCCGACGTCGACATGCTGGGACCGACGAAAGTGATCGGCCCGACGGTGGTGCTGAGCGAGACCCCGGGCTCGATCAAAGGCCCGCCGCCGCAGTTGGGCCAGCACACGGAGGAGGTCCTCCTGGAACTCGGCTACGACTGGGACGCGATCGTCGAGATCAACGAGCAGACGCAGCGGGCGCTGCGCCGGACATATACCGATCTGGGCGAGGACACGTCCGACTGACGGGCGCCCGGCGGGCGGGGAGCATCCCATGACGCACGCACTCGAAGGCATCAAGATCGTCGACATCTCCGGCATCGGGGCCTATGCCTCGATGATCCTGGCCGACTTCGGCGCGGAGGTGACGCGCGTGAGCGCGATCCTCCGGCGCCCGCCGCGGCCTCGCGCCCGTCGAGGGAGGTCAGCGGCAACGTCGGGGCCGCCGTGCGGCTGTCGAAGACGGCCGGTGCAGGCCACCCATCGCGGCAACCGCGACATCTCCATCAACCTCAAGAGCGACGAGGGCCGCGCCATCGTGCAGGCCCTGGCCCGGGAGGCCGACGTCTTCCTGGAGTCCTTCCGCCCCGGCGTCTGCGACCGGCTGGGCGTCGGCTACGCGGAGCTGTCGGCCCGCAACCCGCGCCTCGTCTACGCCTCGCTGACCGGCTACGGCCAGACCGGCCCCTACCGCGACCGCCCCGGCCACGACCTCAACTACATCGCCCTGGGCGGCGCCCTGGGCATGCTCTCCGGCGAAGGCGGGCGCCCCTACATCCCGCTCAACATCCTGGCCGACTTCGCCGGCGGCGGACTCTACACGGCGCTCGGCATCTGCCTGGCCCTGCTGGCGCGGGACCGCACCGGACGCGGCCAGCACGTCGATATGGCCATGAGCGACGGCGTCCTCTCGCTGCTGACCGCGGTGCTGATGGACAAGATCGTCCACGACGAGGACGTCCACCACCGCGGCAATACTTCCTCAACGGCGGCATCCCCCACTACGACACCTACCGCTGCGCCGACGGACGCTGGATCTCCGTCGCCTGCCTGGAGACGCACTTCTACGCCAACCTCTGCCGCGCGCTGGACTTGGACGAGTTCCTCGACCACCAGTTCGACGAGGATCGCTACCCGGCGCTGCGGGAGGCGCTGAGCGAGCGCTTCGCCGGCCGCGCGCGCGACGAGTGGGTGACCGCGCTGGAGGCGCACGACGTCTGCATCGCGCCGGTGCTGGAGCAGGACGAGGTCACGACCCACCCGCACATCCGCGCGCGCGAAACGATCACCGAGGTGGATTCCGCCGGCGGCCCCGCGACGCAGGTCGGCGTCGGGCCGAAGCTCAGCGACACGCCCGGCGCGCCCGGCCGGCAGGGCCCGCCGCCCGGCCGTGACACCGACGCGATCCTGCGCGAACTCGGCTACGACGCCGGCCGCATCGCCGCCCTCCGCGCGCAAGGGGTCGTCGGATAGCGCGATCGGGCACGAGGACGTGGAGGGATTCGGCGGGGGTAGGGTGGTGGCGTCCGGCTGAGATCGGAGTGCGATGCGAGCCCGAATGCGATCCCGCGCGGGACGCCTCGGCGAGGCCCGGAGGCGGCTGCGCCGGCCCGGCCGGCGTCCGGCCGGCTTGGTGATCGTGATCCTGGCGCTGTCCCTGGCGATCGGGGGGCCGTTCCTGGCCCGCTCGCCGGCCGCCCCGGAGGGGCCGGCCGCCGCCGCCGATGTCGTCCCGGAGGCGCAGGCGCCCGCGCCCGCGCCGGCCGCCGCCGAGCAAGCGGCCCCCGCGCCCGGCGCGGAACCATCGAGCGAAACCGGACCGGCCGGCGATGCCGCCCCGGCCGAGGAGCCCGCCGTCGCGCCGGCGCCCCGCTTCGCGGCCCCGGGGTCGGACGCGGCGCCACCGCCGCAGTTCGCCCAGCCGTCGCCCTCCGCGCCGGAGAGCCCCGGCCCCGACTCCGTCGACGCGCCGCCGGCCGAGTCAGAGCCGCCGCCCGCCGACGCGCCCCCGGCCGAGCCCGCCGACGCGCCCCCGGCCGAGCCCGCCGACGTGGCCCCGGCCGAGCCCGCCGACGTGGCCCTGGTCGAGCCCGCCGACGTGGCTCTGATCGAGCCCGCCGATGAGACGCCGTTCGAGCCTGCGCCGCCGCCGGCCCTCGGCCGCCGGGCAGCCGCTGGGCAACCTCGCGCCGGACGTCGTGGAGCGGCTGTCGGAGTCGTCCGGCGACGTCGCCGTCGCCGCGATCGACCTGCGCCGCAACCTCGCCTTCACCCACCAGGGCGATGTCCACTTCGACCTCGCCAGCGTCGCCAAGGTGCCGCTGATGCTCGCCGTGCTGCGGGAGGGCGAGCGCGGGGAGCGCCCGCTCACGCTCCGCGAGCGGTCCCTGCTGGAGGTCATGATCCACACCAGCGACAACGATGCGGCGAGCGTCCTCTGGGCCGGCGTGGCCGGCGGGGAACCCGCGCCCCTGCTCGACGGCGACGTCTGGCCCGGCGTCCTCGTCTCCGGCGACTGGGGCCTGTGGACCGGCACCGCGCCCGGCGTCGCGCGGATCTTCCGCGAGATCGTCGCGGGCGAATCGCTCTCCCCGGACGTCCGCGGCGACGCCATGCGCCTGCTCGACGGCGTCGTGCACTGGCAGCGCTGGGGCGTCTCGGCCGGCCTGCCCGGCGACGGCGCGAGCGTGGCGCTCAAGAACGGCTGGTACCCCCAGGAGGAGGCCGGCTGGATCGTGCACAGCGCGGGCTACGTGCTCGACGCCGGCGGCCGGCCCGACTACGTGCTGGTCGTCCTCAGCCGGAACAACCGCACGCTGGAGGGCGGCATCGCCCTGGTGGAGGAGATCGCCGCCGGGCTGCACGCCGCCCTGCGCCCCGCCGTCGTCTCGGCCGGTCCGCGGCCGCCCATGCGCTGATCGGGCTGCGGTCAGCGGTTCCCCCACCGTTCGCCGCGCCCGGGCTCTACCATGCCCTCGGTTCCCGTGCGCCGCGCGATACCGTGCGCGCCGCGCGCGGAACCCGGCGACGCCGCCCGGCGTTGAGCAAGTACGGGGAGCTCCACGGCGGGCTTCGCAGGGAAGGGGAACGCAATGACACGACTGCGAATGATGGGCATCGGCCTCGCGCTGCTGGCGGCGCTGGCCCTCGGCGTGCTCGCGCTGGGCGGCGGCGACCGCGCCGAGGCGCAGGTGCCGCTGCACGTGATGGGCACGCTGACGGTCACCGGCTCCGCCAGCGTCTCCGCGCCGCCCGACGGGGCCAGCATCGAGATCGGGGTCTCCGCGCTGCAGCCCACCGCGACCGGGGCGCTGGCCGCCGGCGCGGCGGCGCTGGAACTGGTCCACGCGGCGCTCGCCGGCGAGGGCATCGCCGACGAGGATCTGCAGACCGTCCGCATCTCCCTCGACGAAGAGTACGACTGGGTCGACGAGGACTACCGCAGCATCGGCTACCGGTTCAGCAACACGATCCGCGTCACGATCGACGGGACGGACACGATCGGCGAAGTGATCGACGTGGCCGTCCGCGCCGGCGGCGACGCCGTGTCGATCCACCGCATCCGCTTCCTGGTCAGCAACCGGGTCGCGCTGGAGGACGCCGCGCGGCTGGCCGCCATCGACGAGGCCCGCCGCAAGGCCGCGGCCATGGCCGAGCGGGCCAACGTGAGCCTCGGCAGCGTCAGCGTCATCGAGGAGCTCGGCTCCGCGACTCCGGTCGGCCTGGAGCGGCAGGAGGCGGCCGCCGACGAGGCCATCGCCCTCGCCGCCGCGCCCCCGGTCTTCGGCGGAGAGGAGCAGGTCACGGCCTCCGTGCGGGTCATCTTCAAGATCTACTAGCGCCGCGCCCGGCCGCGCGCTGGCGGGGGCGGTCTAGATCCGGTCGAGCGCCACGGGCAGTTGCGACAGAGGCACGACGTCGCAGTCGCTGCGCAACTGGCTCTCGGCGCCGCCGTACACGACGGTCTTGCCCGACACGCCCGGGAGCAGGTCGGCGACGCGGTTGATCGACTTGAAGTAGTCGGAGGCCACGGTGGCGCCGGCCTTGACCTCGATCGCCCGGACGCCGCGCCCGGTCTCGCAGAGGAGGTCGCACTCCAGGCCGCGGGAGTCGCGGAAGAAGGAGAGGTTCGGCTGGAGCCCACGGTTGAAGCGGTGCTTGAGCGCCTCCGCCACGACCAGGTTCTCGAAGAGCGCTCCGCGCAGCGGGTGCGTCGTCACCTGCTGTGGGCTCTCGATGCCGAGCAGGTAGCTGGCCAGCCCCACGTCGCAGAAGTACAGCTTCGCCGACTTGACCAGGCGCTTGCGGATGTTGGCGTGGAACGGCGGCAACTGGAAGACGACGTAGCTCGTCTCGAGGATCGTGAGCCACTCCCGCGCCGTCTTGTGGGACACGCCGGCGTCCGAGCCGAGCGCGCTGAGGTTGAGCAGTTGCCCGACCCGTCCCGCGCAGAGCCGCACGAAGAGCCGGAAGGCCGAGAGGTTGCGGATGCCGCCCAGTCGGCGCACGTCCCGCTCGACGTAGGTCTCGAAGTAGTCGCCGAGCGCCTGCCGCGGCTCCAGTCCCTGGTCGAGAATCCGGGGATAGAAGCCGGAGTAGATGATCTCGTCGATCGCCTCGCTCGCGCCGATGCGCCGCCGCTCCGCGAGGGAGAAGGGCAGCAGGCGCAGCAGCGCCGTGCGCCCGGCCAGCGATTGGCTGATGGCCTCAGAGAGCCGGAACTGCTCGCTGCCCGTGAGCACGAACAGGCCGTTGCGGCCGCGTTCGTCGGCGAGCACCTGGAGGTACGACAGGAGTTCGGGCACGTGCTGGACCTCGTCGATGATCGCGCCTTCGCCCAGTTGCGCGAGAAAGCCGCGGGGGTCCGACTGCGCGAAGCCCCGCTGGTCGGGCGCTTCCAGGTTGGCGTACGTGAGGTCGGGGAAGGCGGCGCGGCAGAGCGTCGTCTTGCCCGACTGCCGTGGTCCGGTCACGGTCACGAACGGGTATTGCCCGAAGAGTGTCTTCAGCCGGCCGGTGATCTCGCGCTCGATCATGCCGTCACGATACAGATTTCTTGCACAATTTGGAAGTAGTACTTCCAAATTGTGCAGCGCGTGCGGAGGGGAGCGCCGGCGCGGGGCGCCGCTAGACCACGACGTTCTCGCGGTGCTCGCCGAAGACGCCGCGCATGCAGTTCATGATCTCGCCGACGGTGGCGTAGGCGTTCACGGCGTCGAGGATCGCGGGCATGACGTTGGCGCGCGGGTCGCGGCAGGTCCGCTCGAGCCGGGCCAATGAGTCCGCGTGCGCGGCCGCGTCGCGCTCGGCCCGCGTGCGAGCCAGGCGGGCCAGGTGGCGCCGCTCGCCCTCGGGGTCCATCTCCAGGATGGGGATGGCGATCGGCTCCTCGATCTGGAAGTCGTTGACGCCCACGATCGTGCGTTCCCCGCCGGCCACCTCCTGGGCGAAGCGGTAGGCCGCGTCGGCGATCTCGCGCTGGAAGAAGCCCGTCTCGATGGCCGGGATGACGCCCCCCAGCGCCTCGATCTGGGCGAAGTAGCGGCGCGCGTCGCGCTCCAGCTCGTTCGTCAGCGCCTCCACGAAGTACGAGCCCGCCAGCGGGTCGGGCGTGTTGACCACGCCCGACTCGTGCATCAGCACCTGCTGCGTGCGCACCGCCAGCCGGGCCGCCTTGTCGGAGGGCAGGGCCAGCGCCTCGTCCATCGCGTCGGTGTGCATCGACTGGGTGCCGCCCAGCGCGCCGGCCATCGCCTGGATCGTGACGCGCATCAGGTTCACTTCGGGCTGCACGTCGGTCAGCGAGACGCCGGCCGTCTGCGTGTGGAAGCGCAGCCACCACGAGCGCGGGTTCTCGAGCGCCGAAGGTCTCGCGCATCTCGCGCGCCCAGATGCGGCGCGCGGCGCGGAACTTCGCCACCTCCTCGAAGAAGTCGTTGTGGCTGTTGAAGAAGAAGGAGAGCCGCGGCGCGAAGTCGTCGATGGCGAGGCCGCGCTCCAGCGCCCAGCGCACGTACTCCAGCCCGTCGGCGAGGGTGAAGGCCAGCTCCTGGGCCGCCGTCGCGCCCGCCTCGCGGATGTGGTAGCCGCTGATGCTGATGCTGTTCCACTTGGGCATCCCGGCGCTGGCGAACTCGACCGTGTCCGTCACCAGGCGCATCGAGGGCCGCGGCGGGAAGACGAACTCGTTCTGGGCGATGAACTCCTTGAGGATGTCGTTCTGCAGCGTGCCGCCCAGCGCCGCCCGGTCGATCCCGCGCCGCTCGGCCACGGCGATGTAGAGCGCCCACAGCACCGCCGCCGGCGAGTTGATCGTCATCGACGTCGTGATGCGGTCCAGCGGCAGGTCGCGCAGCAGGAGTTCCATGTCGGCCAGCGAGTCGACCGCCACCCCGCAGCGCCCGAACTCCCCCAGCGACCAGGGGTCGTCGTGGTCGTAGCCCATCAGCGTGGGCATGTCGAAGGCGATGCTGAGCCCCGTCTGGCCGTCGGCGAGCAACTGCTTGAAGCGCCGGTTGGTCTCCTCGGCGGCGCCGAAGCCGGAGAACATGCGGATCGTCCAGGGTCGGCCGCGGTAGCCGCCGGTGTGGACGCCGCGCGTGAACGGGTACTCGCCCGGGTTGCCCAGGTCGGCGCGATAGTCGAAGCCGTCGTCGGCCAGGTCGGTGGGGCCGTACAGCCGCCGGATCGGCCGCGAGGAGACCGTCATGAAGGGGCCGGGCCGCTCCTGCCCGGCGGCCTCGACGCGCGCCTCCCAGTCGGACCGCTCCGCCCGCAGCCGCGCCAACTCCGCCGACTCGTCCTGCCGCTCGCGATCGGTCATCGGCCCTCCGTCTCTGCGCACAAGTACTGCTCACAAGTATACGGAGTGGCCGTCGCTCGCCGCCGTCCTGCGCTAGCCTCGGCTCATCGGCGCCCGACGAGAGCCCCGACGAGAGCGCAGAGGAGAGCCCGATGCCCGAGAAGCGACCCGCCCTCACCCTGGCCCTGGACGGCATTCCCCTGTCCGAGCACACCGACATCCTGCGCGAGGCCCGCGACCTCGGCTACCGCGACCTCTGGTCCTACGAGGTCGCCGGCCGCGACGGCTTCACGCCGCTCGCGCAGGCCGCGATGGTCGTCCCGGAGATGCGCCTGGGGATCGCCATCGCCAACGTCTTCAGCCGCGGCCCCGCGACCCTGGCCATGCACGCCTGCGCCCTCAACGAACTCGCCCCCGGCCGCTTCAACCTCGGCATCGGCATGGGCTCCCCCGCCACCGTCGAGCGTTGGAACGGCGTCCCCTACCGGCAGCTCAAGACGCGCATGGAGGAGTACCTGACGATCCTGCGCGGGGCGTTCGCCGGCGAACGCGTCGACTTCGACGGCGAGACCGTCAGCGTCAAGGGCCTGCGGCTGGAGTACCCGCCCCAGGAGCGGATGCCCATCTACGTCGCCGCGCTGGGCCCCAAGATGCTGCACTTCGCCGGCGCGCAGGGCGACGGCATGATCACCAACTGGCTGGGGCCCGACGACATGCCCGCCGTGATGGAGGCCTTGCACGCGGGCGTGCGCGCCGCCGGCAAGGACCCCGCCACCTACGAGGTCGTCGCCCGCCTGCTCATCCTCGTCGACGAGCCGGGTGACGAGGTCGACACCTTCATCCAACGCATGTCCGCCGCCTACCTCAACGTCCCCGCCTACGCCAACTTCCAGCGCTGGCTGGGCCACGCCGAGGAACTGGGGCCGATGTGGGACGCCTGGGCGTCGGGCGACCGCCGGGGAGCCGCCGCCGCCGTCCCCCGCCCCATGGTCGACGAGATCTTCATCCAGGGATCGCCCGAGGAGCGCAACGAACACATCCAGCGCTACTACGACGCCGGCGTCGACATCGGCGTTTACTACCCCGCCAGCGTGCACCCCGACCCCGCCGTGCGGAGGGAGCGCGTGCTGCGGGCGATCCGCGACATGGCCCCGCGCTGACCGGCCCGCGGCAGTCGATCCGTTTCAGAAAGCGGGTGAGTGGTCGACGTCCGTGCGGATCATCGGCAGCACGGTGCTGCCCGTGTCGGCCGAGCCCAGGCTCCAGTTGCGCTCCCCGCCCCAGTGCCAGACGTGCGCCGCGACGTACGCGCCGAGCAGCGCGTCGAGTTGATCTTCGTGCGCCTGCAGGCCCCGTCCCAGCATCGCCAACGGGTCGCGGCCCAGCAGCTCCGCCAAGTCGTCCGACAGCGCCAGCGGCGGATCGAGGCGCGGCAGGCGCTCGGTCAGGAGTCCCGCGATGGTGCGCACCCCCTCGCGCTTCGTTTGCACCCGGCCCTTCTTGTACTTGATGATCCGGTCGAGCCCGAACAACTCCATCATCGCCGGGTGGCTGAAGGTCTCGAACGCCCACGACCCGTCCGCCTTGGGCGGCAGCACCGCCCGGTGCATCTGCCGGACGCCCCGCGGCGCCAGCGACTCCATGAGCGTCTCGCCCCGCAGGTTGTCCTTGAGTTGGTTGAGGTTGGCGGCGTGCGCCCCCACGTCGAAGCGGGCGTAGCGCTGCGCGACCGCGACGTCCACCGGCCGCCCGCCGGCCTGGTTGCGCACCACGACCGGTCCGTCGATCGCGACCCAGATCGGCCCGTCGAGCTCCAGGATCGGCGCGGCGATCTCCGGCACCAGCCGATGCGTGCCGGAACCGGCGTAGGCAAGCGGGCGGTCGGGCCCGCCCTCCAGGATCGCGACGCCGCTCCGGCGCTGCTCAGACCAGGCGAGGTTCACTCCGACGAACCAGATGCGCATGACACGCTCCAACCGGAGTCTAGCGCTCGCTCCGCCGGACATGGCGCACGCCCAGTGTACATCAGGGGACAATCCCGGCCCACGCCCCGTTCAGGAGCGCGCGGCCCGGTCGATGTCCGTCCGGATCATCGGCAGCAGGATGCTGCCCGTGCCGGCCGCGCCCAGATGCCGGTTGCGCTCCGTCCCCCAGCGCCACAGATGCGCCGCCACATAGGCGGAAACGAGCGCATCGAGTCGATCTTCGAAATCCCCGAGCGCGGCCCCTCTCAGCGCCGAGGGTGGAGTGTCCAGCAGCGACGACAGCTCGGGTGATCCGGCCAGCGGCGGATCGAGCCGCGGCAGGCGCTCGGCCAGGGTTCGCGCGAGCGTCCCCAGCCCCTCCCGCTTCTCCCCCACGCGGCCGCGTTTGTACTTGATGATCCGATCCAGGCCGAACAGCTCGATCGTCGCCGGGTGCGGATACGTCTCGAACGCCCAGGAGCCCGCCGCCTGGGGCGGCAGCGTGACCTCGTCCAGTTGCCGCACGCCGCGGGACGCCAGCATCCCGACGAGTTTCTCCGCCCGGAGGTCGTGCCCCAGCAGGCGGCGGTTGGCGGGGTGGGCTCCCGCGTGGAAGCGGCCGTATTGGCGCGTGACCAGGCGATCGGCATCCCGCTGCCCCGTCTCGTTGGGTACCACGAGCGGCGCATCGATCGCGACCCAGACCGGGCCGGCGAATATCCGGATGAGCCGCTGCGATCTCCCCGGTCGGCGCGGTACGTCTCCGAGCCCACGTACTCCAACGGGCGCCCCGCCCCGCCCGCCAGGATCGCCACCCCGCTCGGATTCCGCTCCGACCACGCCAAGTCCACGCCCACGAACCAGACGGTCATGCGCTCCTCCGGTCCGCAGTCTAGCCTCTGCCGCGACCGCCGCCGCCTGTAAGCCAGCGCACAATCCGGCGCGAGCGCGGGGCGAGCAGCGGGCCGGGTCCGTATGCTCCATGCGGGAGAGCGGACATGACCGTCGAGCAGACCATCGCCCAAGCCCCCGCCCGTCCGCCGGCCGGCGGCATCGACCCGCCCATGATCGCCGCGCGCGGCCTGCGCAAGCGCTACGGCGACTTCGAGGCCGTCGCCGGCATCGACCTGCACGTCGCGCGGGGCGAGTTCTTCGGCATGTTGGGGCCCAACGGCGCGGGCAAGACCTCCACCATCGCCATGATCACCTGCGTGCTGCCGGTCAGCGGCGGCGACCTCCACGTCGCCGGGCTCGACGTGCAGCGCGACGACCGCGCCATCAAGGCGCTGCTCGGCGTCGTGCCGCAGAACAACAACCTCGACCCGGACCTCGGCGTGCTCGCCAACCTGATCGCCTACGCGCGCTTCTACGGCATCCCCGGCCGCGAGGCGCGCCGCCGCGCCGGCGAACTGCTGGAACTCGTGCAGATGTCCGACCGCGCCGACGCCGCCATCGACGAGTTGTCGGGCGGCATGACGCGCCGCCTCGTCCTGGCGCGGGCGCTGATGAACGAGCCCCGCATCCTCATCCTCGACGAGCCCACCACCGGCCTCGACCCGCAGGCCCGCCACCTCGTCTGGACCAAGCTGCAGCAGTTGCGCGAGCGCGGCGTCACGATGCTGCTCACGACCCACTACATGGAGGAGGCGGAGCGCCTCTGCGACCGCATCGTGATCATGGACCACGGGGCCATCATCGCCGAGGGCCGGCCGCGCGACCTGATCGAGCGCCACGCCGGCGGGCCGGTGCTCCAGGTCCGCACGCTCGACAGCGAGGCCGGCCGCCTGCGCGAGGCCCTGGCCGGCCCCCTGGCCGGCGAGGCGCGCATCGAGACGGTCGGCGATCTGCTCTACATCTATGGGCTCGACGAGGCCGCCGGCCGCCGCGCCGCCGACGTCATCGGCGACCCCTACCGCACCAGCACCCGGCACGCCAACCTGGAGGACGTCTTCCTGCGGCTGACCGGGCGCGGATTGCAGGAGTAGCCGTGGTCTCCATGACCGCCCGCCGATCGCGCATCGCCGGCGCCGGCTGGGGCGTCCGCACCTGGCTGGGCGTCGCCCTGCCCGATCGCCGCACGATCGCCGTCGTCCGCCGCCACATCGACGTCTACCGCGAACTGCTCTTCATGAACCTCACGCTGGCCGTCGCCGAGCCGACGCTCGCGCTGCTCGTCATGGGGCTGGCGCTGGGCCAATTCGTCGACCTCGGCCTCGACGCCGACTACATCGTCTTCGTCGCGCCCGGCGTCGTGGCGATGTTCGCCATGTTCTCGACGGTCGGGGAGTCGCTCTGGGGCGGCTATCTGCGCCTCGCCCAGCAGGACCTCTTCGGCGCGATGCTCGCCACCCCCGCCCGCGCCGAGGACATCGCCGCCGGCGAGATCGTCTGGGGCGCGCTGCGGGGCGCGATCAGCGTCGCCGCGGTGCTGATCGTGCTGGCCGTGCTCACCCCGGCCTGGGGCCTGATCGCGTCGCCGCTGGTCATCCTCATCATCCCCGTCGCCTTCCTGATGGGGCTGCTGTTCGCCGCCCTCGTGATCGCCTACATCGGCTACGCGCGCACCATCCACCACCTGATGTACTACTTCACGATCGTGATCAACCCCATCTTCTGGTTCAGCGGCGCCTTCTTCCCGCTCGACCAACTGCCGGGCTGGGCGCAGACGCTGGGCTGGTTCAACCCGCTCACGCACGTGGTGGACATCTTCCGCGCCCTGATGGCCGGCGATCTGACCTGGGCGGTCGCGGGCGACGTGCTGTGGCTGGCGGTCGTGACGCCGCCGCTGTGCTGGCTGGCGATCTGGTCGCTGCGGCGGCGGCTGATCCGCTAGCCGGCGCTCACCACCGGCACCGACAGCTCGTCGCGCGACCAGGGGCTGCCCGGCTTCGCCAGCAGTTCCCGCAGCTCCGCCTCGTAGAAGAACTCCTTCTCGCCGAAGGCGGGCCGCAGGTCGTCGAGCCAGCAGGCCTTGTCGTCGTAGGCGGCGAAGAACGGGCGGCCCACCCAGTCGGGGTTGCGCCCCTGCAGGAAGCGCAGCACGATCACCTTCTCGCCGGCCGCCTCGCTGACGCCCAGGATCTGCACCTTGCCCGGCGTCGCCGACATGCTGGGGCCGCGCACGGTGCGCGACACGCCGCTCACCTTGCTGTAGGCCTCGCGGAAGACCTTCCAGGCCTCCACCAGGGGCAACTCGAAGTAGCGGCGCGCGCCCGTGTCGCGCTCGACGAACAGGTAGTAGGGCACGATGCCCAACTGCGCCTGCAGCGCCCACATGCGCGCCAGCGCGGCGGGGTCGTCGTTGATGTGACGCACCAGCGGCGACTGCGCCCGGATCTGCGCGCCCGTGCGGCGGATGCGCGCGACCGCCTCCTGCGCCAGGGGCGTCTCCAGTTCGACCGGGTGGTTGTAGTGGGCCATCAGCGCCAACTGCCGCCCCGACGCCACCACGCGGCGGAAGAGGCGCAGCAGGTCCTCGGCGTCCTCGTCGGTGACGAAGCGCTGGGGCCAGTAGGCCGGCGCCTTCGAGCCGATGCGGACCGTGCGCAGGTTCGGCGCGACGTCGGGGTCCAGCAGCGGCTCGATGTAGTTGCGCAGCATCTTCGTGCGCATGATCAGCGGGTCGCCGCCGGTGAAGAGGACGTCGCTCACCTCGTCGTGCTGGTGCAGGTAGTCGCGCAGCAGTTCGCCCTCGCGCATCGCGAACTTCTGCCCCGCCAGCCCCACGAACTGCGGCCAACGGAAGCAGAACGTGCAGTAGGCGTGGCAGGTCTGCCCCTGGCTGGCGAAGAACAGCACCGTCTCGCGGTACTTGTGCTGCATGCCCTGCAGCAACTGGCCGTTCACACTGGGCACGTTGTGGTCGAGCTGGCCGGCCGGGTGCGGGTTCAGCGACATGCGGATCTCGTCCGCGACGACCTTGATCTCCTTGCCCGACGCGCCGGCGTCGAGCAGCGCTTCGATGC
Source organism: Dehalococcoidia bacterium (assembly GCA_963664645.2). GTDB lineage: Bacteria > Chloroflexota > Dehalococcoidia > Bin125 > Bin125 > TK10-74A. The sequence continues at coordinate 2,366,742 of CAXXCV010000001.1, read as the reverse complement.
GCCGGAAGGCCGCCGGCTCCAGCATGTCGCGGTGCGGGAAGGTCAGACGGTAGATCGGGTCGTCGGGCACGGCGTCCCAGTCGATCAACTCGTCCACGACGTAGCGGTTCGACTTGAACGGCAGCACCTGCGCGACGACGCGCACGTCGTGGCGCTCGTCGGGCGGGAGCGCCCGGATCTGCGGCACGTCCTCGAAGTTGTGGACGTTGATCGACTCGTAGCGCGCGACGTCGTCGAAGCTGGCGGGCGCCGGCCCGTCGGGGAGGTCGAGGCTCAGAGGGGGGTTCGCGGGTTCGGTGGTCATGGTTCCTCCTTCCGGCGCGCGGGGCTGCCCCGGCGGCCGAATCAACTGGAACAGGCAGCCATCGTGCGTGCGGACGGCCCCTGAGTCGCCTACGGGGTTAGCTGACGGGTTCGGCGCTCGGGTCGCCTACCGGCCTCGTCGTCCGGATTCACCCCGCGAAAGGTGGGTCCCCCGTCCCCGCCGCCGGGCGGCGGAGTTCGGCGTCTTCAGTCTAGCGCATCGGACGTAACACGTTCCACAGTCGCGGCGTCAGTTCGCCGGAATCGCGGGCGGGCGGTGGTCAGAGTCGTGTGAGCGCGGCCACGCCGCCCAGGATGACGCCGGCATGGATGAGCAGCGCGCGATAAAGCTCTTTGCGCAGCACTTGCCTCGTCACCGTTCCGACCCCCGCCGCTAGTGGCGCGTCAGCCAGCCGAACTGCTGCTTGCGGCGCATCGCCCGCGGCGCGATGGCGACGTTGATCAGCGTCGAGCCCTTCTGCTTGAAGGCGTCCTCGATCGCCGCCTCGACCTCCTCCGGCGTGGTGCAGTGGTAGCCCTTGCCGCCGAACGCCTCGATGATCTTCTCGTAGCGCGCGTTCGGCGTCATGACGCCCGGCGGGATCGGCTTGCTGCGGTCGATCTCCTCGACCCCCTCGCCGATGCCGTTGTTGTTGAAGATCACCCAGGTGATGGGCAACTCATGGCGGACGGCCGTTTCGACCTCGGCCGGGCCGAAGCCGAAGGCCGCGTCGCCCTCCAGCGCGACGACGCGCTTGTCGGGGTTCACGACCTGCGCCGCCAGCGCGAAGCCCGGCCCCACGCCCATCGTCCCCCAGGTGCCGGCGTCGAGCCGCGCCCGCGCCTCGTAGCTGTTGATCACCGTGCGGGCGATGCCCATCGTGTTCTCGCCCTCGCAGACGAAGATCGCGTCGCGGGGCATGGCGTCGTCGAGGATCTTGAGCGGCCGGTAGTAGCCCATCGGCATCTCGTCCGACTGGAAGAAGCCGGCGTTCTGCTCGCGCTTGCGCTCCGCCTCCGCCAGCAGCGACGCGCGCCACTCGCTGCCGTCCTCGAACTGCCAGGGCTCCGCGTCGAGGGCGGCGTTGATCTGCCCCATGACCGCCTGCGCGTCGCCGACCAGCGGCGCCTCCGTCGGCACGCTGCTCCCCATCTCGGCCGCGTCGATGTCGAGCTGGATCACGCGCAGGTCGTCGCGCCAGCGGGGCGGCAGCCCGAAGTGCAGCATCCAGTTCATCCGCGCGCCGATCAGGAAGACGACGTCGGTGTTCTTGAGCGCGTTGGTGCGGGCCGCCGAGACGTTCATCGGGTGGTCGTCGGGCACGACGCCCTTGCCCATCGGCATCGGCAGGAAGGGCAGCCCCGTCTTGTCGATGAACTCGCGGACCTCGTGCTCCGCCTGCGCCCAGGCCGCCCCCTTGCCCACCACGACGAGCGGGTTCGAGGCGCTCTTCAGCGTCTCCAGCGCCTGGGCGACGTCGCTTGCCGCCGCCTCGGGGCGCGGCGGGTCGGGCACGCGGTCCATCCAGCGCACCTCGTCCTCCTCGACCTTGGCGTCGATGATGTTGCCCGGCATGTCGAGGTAGACCGCCCCGGGCCGGCCGCCGATGGCGTGGCGCACGGCCGTCGCGACGAGGTGCGGGATGAGGCGCGGATCCTGCGCCTGCCCGGCCCACTTCACGAACGGCTTGGCGGCCTGCACCTGCGGCGCCTCCTGGAAGTCGCCGCGCTCCATCAGCTCGGTGCTCGACGAGCCGGCGATGAGCAGCATCGGCCAGCAGTTCGCCTCGGCGTTGCCCAGGGCGGTGATCGCGTTCGTCATGCCCGGCCCCGAGACCACGGCCGCGGCGCCGATGCGCCCGTTCATGTAGCCCGCCGCCTGCGCGGCGTAGGCCGCGGCCTGCTCGTGCCGCACGCCGATGTAGCGCATCCCCTCGCGCTGCACGGCCACCGTGATCGGCCCGATCGGCAGCCCGACCAGCCCGAACAACTCGCCGACTCCCTGGGTCTTCAGGCTCTTGGCCAGGATCTGGGCGCCACTCAACTCCGCCACGTCGCACTCCTTTGCGTTGCTCGCCCGGCCCGATTCCGGCGGGGGCGAGATCGTCAGGGCCGAAGGTAGCCGAATCGCGCGGCCCGCGCAGTCGCGCGCGGCGATCGGATCCCCTCTCCCTGGGGAGAGGGGGAGGGGGAGGGGGAGGGGGAGGGGGACCCCGGCGCCCGCGTCCGCGTTCCCCCTCTCCACCTCACAGATGGAGAGGGGGACAGGGGGTCAGGTCGCTAGCGCACGTTGCGCAGGCGCGGATCGAGGGCGTCGCGGACCCAGTCGCCCATCAGGTTGCCGGTCAGCGCGATCGTCAGCAGCGCCAGCCCCGGCAGCCAGATCGGCCACCAGGCGACGTGCATGAATTCGCGGCCCTCCGAGATCATCCGCCCCCACGACGGCGTGCCCGCCGGCGCGCCGACGCTCAGGAAGCTCAGCGCGGCCTCGGCCAGGATCACCAGCGCGACCTCCAGCGTCATGATGATCACGATGCTGTTCAGCACATTCGGGAACAGGTGCTTGCGCATGATCCAGGCGGGCCCCGCGCCCACCGCCCGCGACGCCGTCACGAAGTCGCGCTCCTTGAGCGACAGCACGTCGGCGCGCACCAGCCGGGCGTAGGCGGGCCAGGTCCAGATCAGCAGGATGATGATCACGTTGCGCAGGCTCGGTCCCACCAGGCTCGCCAGCAGCACCGCGAAGAGCATCGCCGGCAGCGCCAGTTGCACGTCCACCAGCCGCATCAGCAGCTGGCCGGTGAGGCCGCCCACCCAGCCCGCGACCAGCCCGATCAGCGTCCCCACCAGCGCCGCGCCCGGCACGACGATGCCCACCACGATCAGCGAGATGCGCGCCCCGTGCAGCAGCCGGCTGTAGATGTCCCGCCCCACTTGGTCCGTGCCCAGGACATGGTCCCAACTGCCCCCGTCGAAGATGGGCGGCTGCAGGCGCCCGCCCAGGTTGAGGAGCTCCGGGTCGTGCGTCGCCAGCCAGTCCGCCCCCACACCCGCCACGAGCAGCGCCAGCGCGATCAGGGCGGGGACGGACAGCCCCAGCCGGCGCCGCCAGCGCCTGCCGCCCCGTCGCCGCTCGACGGCAACCACCGGAGCCTGCGCCGCGGTCTCCGCCGTCGGCCGGGCCATCAGGCGGCCCCCGCCCGGATGCGCGGGTCGATCAGCCGGTACGACACGTCCACCAGCAGGTTCGTCACCGCGATCGACGCCGCCAGCACGATGATCGACGCCTGCACCATCGGGAAGTCACTCTGGACGATCGAGTCGACGATCAGCCGGCCGATCCCCGGCCAGGCGAAGACGATCTCGATGATCACCGAGCCGCCGATCAGCCGGCCCAGCGACAGACCCAGCATCGTCACGACCGGCAGCAGCGCGTGCCGTAGGGCGTGCCGCCGGATCACCACCCGCTCGCTCAGCCCCTTGGCCCGCGCCGTGCGAACGAAGTCCGTCTCCAGGACGTCGATCATCCCCGACCGGGTCAGCCGCATGATCGCGACCATCTCCAACAGCCCCAGCGCCACCGCCGGCAGGATCAAGGACCGGAACCCCTCCGCGCCGCTGGTGGGGAACCAGCCGAGTTGCACGGAGAAGAAGAAGATCATCATCAGGCCCAGCCAGAAGCTCGGTGTGGCCTGCCCGATCACGGCCACGAAGCGGGCCAGCCAGTCGACGGCCCGGCCCCGCCGCAACGCCGCCACGATCCCCAACGGCGCCCCCAGCGCGATCGCGAACACCATGCCCGCCGCCCCCAGCTTGAGCGTGCTCAGCGCCCGGTCGCCGATCACGTCGATCGCCGATTTGCCCCCGCCCCGAAACGAGGTCCCCAAGTCGCCTTGCGCCAGGTCCCAGAGGAAATTGCCGTACTGGACGAACAGCGGGTCGTTCAGCCCCAGGGTCTCCTTCAAGTGCTCGACGTCGGCAGCTCGCCGCGACTCGGTCGGCAACAGGGTCGCCAGGGGATCCCCCACGAGGCGCGAGACGAAGAAGACGATCGTCACGACGAGGAAGACGACGAAGAAGGCCTGCGTGAGCCGGATCGCGAAATAGTGCCAGAACTGCATCAGGTCCCTTGCCGATCACCAGCCGGCGGTCCCGGGGGCGTGTGCCGCGGGCGTCGGCGCCCGCGGCGTCTCGCCGGCTCCGATCCCGGTGGGCGCATCCGACAGGGGCGCGTTCGGCGGGGGCCGCCTACGCGAACTGGTCGCGGCCGGCGACCTCGAGTGCCGCGGTGTACCCCGCCTCTTCCTCGTACTTGAACGGGTAGATGTGCTCGAGGCCCAAGAGGCGCGGCAACTCGGGGTGGCGGTCGAGGAGATCGGGGTCGCTCTCCCGCCAATCCTGGATCGGCTTCATGTACGCGCGCATCCACATCAGCGCCAGGGTGACGCGCAGGCCGGGCGTGGTGCGGGGCAGCGCACCGTGCCACGTCGCGCCGTGCCAGACGACCAGGGAGCCCTCGCGCGCGCGCAGCGGCACGACGCGGTAGGGGTTGTCCTCCCGCGTGAAGTCCTGCTCGTGGAGGAAGGGGGCGCGACCGAAGAGGTGGCTGCCCGGCACGTAGACCGTGGGGCCGTCCTCCTCAGTGCTGTAGTCACTCAGCACCCAGGAGGTGTTGCAGAAGTGGGCGTACTGGCACATGGGCGGCGGCACGGCGAGGGCGTCGATGTGGAGGGTGAGGGGCTTCGTCTGGTCGTCCTTGCCGCCGATCCCGGGCGCCTTGTTGCTCCCCTTGAGCAGCCAGGTGGCGCCGGTCATGACCGCGCTCTGGCCGCACATCCAGCGCGCGATCGCCAGGGCCACCGGGTTGAGGACGGCTTCGACGAAGATCTCGTCCTCCTCGAGCAGCCACCAACTGTTCCGGAACCCCGCCTTGAGCTCGGCCGTGCGGTAGTCGTCGATCGGATCATCGTTGCGGGCGCCGTGCGTGCGCAGGATGGCGTCGCGCAGGCGCTCCACGAAGCCGGGCGCGGCCGCGGTCTTCTCCGGCGGGATGACGGTGAAACCGTAGGCGTCGAGCTCGACGACGTTCTGCTGCAGGCCGTAGCGGGCGATCTCGCCGACGGCGGCGTCGGCGGCGGGGGAGGCTTGCAGAGCGGCGATGTCCATGATCGGGTCTTCCTTTCCGAAAGTCGCGGGAGGTTCCGGGACGTCGCGCGTTAGATGTGCCGCTGCACGGCGTAGGTGCTGCCCCCAAACAGATATCCGGCCTGCCCGCCCTTGGGCCAGTTGACGTCGCCGCGGGTCAGCACGGCGTCCGGGGCCTCGACGACGAAAATCAACCACGCTTGGCGCGCGTACTCCAGGAACAGCTCCGTGATCATCTCCAGGCGCCGCTCCGGATCTTGCTCGACCCGCTGCGCGAGGTACAGCTCCTGCAGGGCCGGATCCTGGACCCCGTCGCCGTTGAGCTTAAAGAAGTCGGATTCGCCCGAGGCGCAGCAAGTCCACATCGATCCGACGTCGCGGTTGTTGTTGGCCCAGAACCAGTAGAGGCCCGGCGGGTGGTCGGGGCCGCCCCTCACGCCAGCGTCGGTCAATAACTCGGCCAGGAGGGTCGACTCCTCGTGCGCGCGGATGCCGACCGCGGCCAGGTCCTGCACCACCGCCAGCACCATGTCCGCCAGGTACGCGCCGCCCCAGTCGGTCGTCCAGTGCAGCGGGATGTCGAAGCCGTCCGCGTAGCCCGCCTCCGCCAGCAGTTGCTTGGCCCGCTCGGGGTCGTAGTCGTACTGGACTTCCTGCTTCTGCTCCGGGGTGGGATAGCCGTTGACGCCGGTGAACGCGAAGAGTGGATACGTGCCCTGGCCGAGCAGGAGGTTGTCGATGATGGATTGGCGGTTGATCGCGTGGTTCGCGGCTTGGCGGACGCGGAGGTCCAGGAACGGGTTCGGGCTGCCGTCCGGCATCGTCTCGGGGTACAGGTTGGGATAGATGACCTGGATGGCCCACGGTCCGGCGGGCTGGAACTGCACGGCGAAGTCGGGGTCGTCCACGTACGGCGCGACGATATTGGGGCCCAGTTCCGCCACCATGTCGATCTCACCGGCCTCCAGGCCGGCGATCCGCGTCTGGATCTCGGGCCGTATCACGACCTTCAGGTGTTTGTTGTGGGCGTAGTGCGGCACCACGAGGGGGTGGTCGACCGGGCGGAAGTGGTCCTCGAAGCGCTCGAAGACGAAGTCCGTGTCGTCTTCGTGGCTGACGAAGCGGTAGGGGCCCGTGCCCATCGCGAATTGGTCCACCGCGAGGTCGCCGCGCCGCTCCACGTCCGCTTGCGACATGATGCCGATCTCCAAGGTCGAGGCCAGGTTGATGATGAAGTAGCCCGCATCGGCCGCCGGCAACTCGAACGACCACGTGCGGTCGTCCACGGCCTCGTTCCGGACCCAGTCCCGGGCGCTGGCCCGGTTGGGGTTCCAGGGGGCCCAGCCGCCGGGGTGATCGCTCGTCTCGCCGCCCTGGTGGTATTCGGCGATACCGCCCTTGCGGTCGAAGTTGAACACCATGTCGTGGGCGGTGAGGATCGAGCCGTCGTGGAACGGCGCCGGAACAACCGACGCCCGGATCGCAACGGCGTCGATCCACTCCGGCGCGGCGAGGTCTGGGATCGCCAAGCCATCGCGGGGATCCACCGCCATGGGCGCGTTGAAGACGGCGCCGTGCGAGTAGTGGTTCGTGATGCTGGCGGCGCGGTGCTGATCCACCCCCCCCTGGTCGCTGGGGACCACCCCGACGATCGAGGCGTCCAGATCGATCTGGTCGAGCGGCCAGGGGACGCTGAACTCGGCGGCCTCGCCGACGACGCCGGTGACGGCGGCGACGGCCTCCTCGGCGAGCCCCGCCGCCTCGGCGGCGGCGGCGGAGGCGTCCTGCGCGGCGGCGGCGGCGGCAGCCGCGGCGTCGGCGGCGGCCTGGGCGGCGGCGGCCCCGGCGGCCGTGTCGGCGGCGCCCGCCTCGCGGGCGGCCTGGGCGGCGGCCTCGGCGGCGTCGGCGGCCGCCTGCGCGACGGCGGCGGCGCCCGCCTCGCCCGCGGCTTCGGCCGCGGCCGCCGCGTCGGCGGCGGCGTCGGCGGCCGCCTGGGCGGCAGCCGCCGCCTGCTCGGCGTCATCGGATGCCGCCGCCTCGGCCGCCAGGGCGGAGGCCGACTCGGCGGCTTCGGCCGCGCGGCCCGCGGCCGCGGCGGCGTCGGTGGCGGCGGATGCGGCGGCGGCGGCGTCGCTCGCGGCGGCGTCGACCGCCGACGTGTCGATGGCGGCGGCGTCATCGTCGTCGTCGCCGCAGCCGACCAAGGCCAGGCCGGCCGCGCCAACGCCCACCTTGGCGCTGGCTCCCAACATGGTGCGACGGCTGATCCGGCGGCGTCGCAGGGTGCTCCAGTGGTTGCTCATCGGAATCTCCTTCCGGGGGATCCAGGCGTCCCGCCTCCCCTGGACGGGATCGCGCATCTCGAGCGCGTGTATTATGACCGACAGGGGGGGGGGTCGGTCAAGGTTTTTGGGGAAGTTCTTTTTTTCACATTGTGGATAATCGGGATGGGGGCAACCTGCCTCCCCTCCCGTCGTCTCCCCTCTCCCTGGGGAGAGGGTTCGGGTGAGGGGGATCCAGCGCCCGCGTCCACGTTCCCCCTCTCCACCGTTTAGGTGGAGAGGGGGACAGGGGGTGAGGCCGGTCCTAGTAGCCGAGCGCCGTATCGACCACGCCGACCAGCGGCCGGCCGTTCTGGAAGCGGCGCAGGTTCTCCGTGAAGCGGTCGAGGTTGCGGCCCGCCCGCAGTTGGCTCGCGCCCGCCGTGTGCGGCGTCATCACGACGGTCTCCAGCCCCCACAGCGGGTGGTCCGGCGGCAGCGGCTCGCCGGGCGCGACGTCGAGCCCGGCGCCGGCGATCGCGCCCGACTCGATCGCCCGCACCAGCGCGTCGCCGTCGACGATCTCGCCGCGCGTGACGTTGATCAGGATCGCCGACGGCTTCATCCGCGCGAAGGCCGCGTCGTCGAAGAGACGGCGCGTCTCGTCGGTCAGCGGGCAGCAGACGGCCACCACGTCGGACTGCTCCAGCAGCCGCGGGAAGTGCGACATGGGGTGCACCAGCGGCGCCTCGGGCGTGCCCTCCACGGCGTCCCGGTCGACCGCCCGGCAGCGCATGCCGAAGGCGGCGGCGCGCCGCGCGACGGCCCGCCCCGTCCCCCCGAAGCCCACGATGCCCATCGTCAGGCCATCGAGCTCGATCTCCTCGCGCCGGAAGGCGACGCGCTGCTCCCAGGCGGCCGGGCCCAGCCGCACGGCCGCCGCCAGCCGCCGCGTGATCGCCAGCAGCAGCGCGAAGGCGTGGTCGGCCAGGTGCCCGCCGACCAGCCCCTTCTCCCCCGTCAGCACCACGTCGCCGGCGAGGAACTCCGGGAACATGAACGCATCGACGCCCGAGGCGATGGCGTGCACCCAGCGCAGCCGCTCGCAGACGGCGAACAATTCCGGGTCGAGGAAGCCCAGGATGACGTCGGCCGTGGGCGCGGCGGCCAGCGCCTCGGCGCGCGTCGTCGCGACGGTCACCTGGCCATCGGGCCCCAGCGCCGCGCGGATGCGGTCGAGGTGGGACGCGGGAACCTCGGGCAGGGTGAGGCCGGTGATGATCAGGACGTTCGTGGCGTCGGGCATGGGCCCAGGATACCGGTCGGGACGGCGGCGGGCCGCCTACTCGCGCGCGTCGAGCCTCGCGACAGTCCCCGGCCAGTTGAGCAGGTGCGCGTTGGCGGTGATCAACAGGTGCCCTTGAAGCGCTGTCGCCAGGATGACACGGTCGGCGGGATGGCCGTGCAGGTCGGGCAGGAGGCCGGCGCGGGCGGCGATTGCGCCGTCGACGGGGATTTCCACCAAGCCGTCGCGCAGCAGGTCGGCGCGCCACGCGCCGATGTCGCTCAGGTCGGTGAGCCTGCCCTTCTGCTGCAGCAGGCCGGCCTCCCAGAACGTGATCGCAGAAACGGCGGCTTCGCCGCGGGTCCACGCGCGGTCGATCGCGCCGCGCGCTCGTCTTCCCAGGCCCGGCCGGCCGAGGGAGAGCCAGACCAGGACGTGCGTATCGAGCAGGATCACGGGTTGAGCACCCGATCAGGGTCCGACTCCGCCTCCCACTCCACATCAACCGGGGAAATGATGTCGCCCTGGATCTGGATGAGGTCGCGGTAGCGACCCCAGGGGGCGCCGTGAGTTCGGAGCGGTCCGCCCGCGCCGAAGAGCGTCGTCGGGATGTCCCGGCAGGGCGTCAGCTTCGCGACCTGCTTGCCGCGCTTGGTGATGACGATCTCCTCGCCGCTCTCGGCGACCTCGTCCATGAGCGCCAGGCACTTGGCCTTGAACTCGGACGCCTTGATGGTGCGGACCTCGCCGCCGCTTGCCGTGGTCATGCCGCCCTCCCTTCGCGCTTCGTGATCACGAGCGTAGCAGGACGTGACCATGCCCGGCCGGAGGTCACCCTCGGCGCGGTAACATGCCGCGGGAGGGCCCATGCAGCACCGCGACTTGCCCCGCCGGATGCCCGCCCGGTGAGCCCGGCGACGCCGCACGTCGTGGTCGTGGGGGCGGGCAACGCCGCCCTCAGCGCGGCCCTGGCGGCGCGGGAGACCGGGGCGCGCGTCACGGTGCTCGAAAAGGCCCCGCGGGCGGAGCGGGGCGGCAACACCTACTTCAGCGGCGGCGGCTTCCGCTTCCCCTACGACGGCCTCGACGACATCCGCCGCCTGATCCCCGACCTCAGCGAGGCCGAAGCCGCCCGCATCGAGGTCGGCCGCTACGGCGCCGCGCAGTTCCGGTCCGACCTCGCCACCGTCAGCGACGGACTGATCCAGGACGGCCTGGCCGACACCCTGGTGCGCGAGGCGGCCCCGACCATGCGCTGGCTGCGCGAGCAGGGCGGGCGCTGGGTGCTGATGTCGGGCCGCCAGGCCTACGAGGTGGGCGGCAAGCTGGTCTTCTTCGGCGGGCTGATCGTCGAGGCGGTGGGCGGCGGGGCCGGCCTCTCCGACCTGCTCTTCGAGTCGGCCGCGGCGCGCGGCGTCGACCTGCGCTACGAGCACAAGCTGCTGCGCCTGCGCGGCGACGGCGGCCGCGTCGTGGGCGTCGACGTCCGCACTCCCGCCGGCGACGCCGCCATCGACGCCGACGCGGTCGTGCTGGCCGCCGGCGGCTTCGAGGCCAACACCGAGATGCGCACCCGCTACCTCGGTCCGGGCTGGGACCTGGCCAAGGTGCGGGGCGCGCGCTTCAACACCGGCGACGCCATCCGCGCCGCCCTCGACGCGGGGGCGCAGCCCTTCGGCAACTGGTCGGGCGCGCACGCCGTCGCCTGGGACCTCAACGCGCCGCCGACGGGCAACCGCGGCGTCGGCGACCTCTACCAGAAGCACTCCTATCCATATGGCATCGTCGTCAACGTCGAGGGCCGGCGCTTCCTCGACGAGGGCGCCGACTATCGCAACTACACCTACGCCAAGTACGGCCGCGCCATCCTGCGGCAGCCGCTGCGCACCGCCTTCCAACTCTTCGACCAGAAGACCGCGCCGCTGCTGCGCGACGAGTACCGCGTGCGCTACGCGACGAAGGCCGAGGCGGGATCGATGCGCGAGTTGGCGGAGCGGCTGGGCGCCGACCCGGACGCGCTGGAGCGCACCGTCGCCGAGTTCAACGCCGCCTGCCCGGACGGCGCGTTCAACCCGGCCACGCTCGACGGGCTGGGCACGCGCGGCGTCGAGCCGCCCAAGTCGAACTGGGCGCAGCCGCTCGATACGCCGCCCTACGTGGGCTTCGCCGTCACCTGCGGCATCACCTTCACCTTCGGCGGCCTCAAGATCGACCACCGCAGCGCGCAGGTGCTCGACACCGAGGAGCGGCCGATCCCCGGCCTCTACGCCGCCGGCGAGCTCGTCGGCGGGCTGTTCTACAACAACTACGCGGGCGGATCGGGGCTGATGGCGGGGGCGGTCTTCGGACGCATCGCGGGCCGCTCCGCGGCCCGGGCCGGGGCCGGTTAAGCGTCGAGCGGGACGGGGTGCTCGCGGCCGTCGGCCGTGAACAGCAGGTAGCCCGCCGCGACGGGCTCGCCCGTCTCCCGCAGCATCGAGGCGTAGGTGCGCACCTGCTGCTCGTAGCCCGCCACCGTCTCCGCCGACGGCTCGCGGTCGCTCTTGTAGTCCACCAGCACCCAGCCCGCCGGCTCGCGGAAGGCCAGGTCGACGTAGCCCTCCGACACTCGCTCGGCGTCGGCCGTGACCAGCGGCAACTCCCGCTCGACCTGCTCGGCGGCGCGCGCCCGGCCCAACAGATCGCTGGCGAGGGTGCGGCGCAGGTCGCGCGCGACCTCCGCCCGCAGCGACGCCAGCCCCCGCTCCTCGAGCAGCCGCTCGACCCGCCAGACGCTCGCTTGCGGGTCGCCGAAGTCGGCCAGGAAGAGGCCGTCGTGCAGGGCGATGCCGCGCCGCCGCGCCGCCGCCCCCGTGGGCGGACTCCAGGCCAGGCTGTCGGCGCCGCCGGCGTCGGCCAGGGGGCGGCCGTCCTCGCCCGCCGCGTCGGGGTGCGACGCCGGCTGGCTGCGCGTCCGCGGCTCCGTCTCGCGGGGCTGCTTGGGCCCGTCGTGCCCGACCTGCGACGGCACCACGAAGTCCGGCCCCCGCTCGCCGCGTTCGAGGGCGGCGGCGTGGCGGCGGAGCCAGTCGTCGCGCAGGGCCTCCGCGTCGGGCTCGTACCGAGCCGCGGCCGGCGCGGGCGTCGCGGGCAGTTCCTCCACGCGCAGCGTCATCGTGCCGCGCGCCCCCACCTCCTGCGACTGGTCGAGCCAGCCCGGCAGCGCCTCGGCCAGGTCGGCGTGGAAGCCCAGCGTGCGCTCCGTGAAGAAGACCGGCAGCACCAGCCAGTCGCGCGCCCGCGTCGCCGCGACGTACAGCAGGCGCCGCTCCTCGGCCCGCGCGTAGACCTCCTGCCGGACGCGCGCCGCCGCGTAGCCCGGCGTCTCGAAGCGCCGATCGGCGGGGCCGATCTGGAAGTCGATCCGGCCCGCGTCGCGGTTGACGACCGAGATCTGCCGGGCGCGGTTCTCCGCCGCCGCCATCTTGGCCAGGATCACGACGGGGAACTCCAGTCCCTTGGCCTGATGGATGGTCATCAGCCGCACGACGTCGTCGTCGACCTCCGTCACCGGCGACTCCGCCTCCGCCAGGTCGGCGCGCGACTGCGTGCTCAGCCAGCGCACGAACGGGCGCAGCGAGTCGACCTCGTTGGCGGCGAAGTCGGCCGCCCGCTGCACGATGATCTGCAGGTTGGCCGCGCCGAGCGTGCGCCCGCGCGCGAGTTGGATCTCCAGCAGGTGCGTCTCGCGCAGGACCAGGTCGACGTAGGCGGGCAGCGGCAGGGCGGCCTTGCGGGCGGCCAGCCCGCGCAGCGTCTCGATCGGCCCCCGCAGCGGGCCGTCGTAGCCCTCGGGCAGGATGTCGCCGCTCAGTTGGAAGCCGGCCCGGCCCGGCTTGCCGGCGCGCGCGGCGGCGGCGCGCTGGGCGTTGGCCAGCCGCAGCAGTTCCACGTCCGACGCCGCGAAGGGCGCGCTCTTCAGCGCCGCCACGACCGCCACCTCGTCCGACGGGTCGTCGAGCGCGGTGAGGATGGCCGCCGCGTCGCGGACCTCCTGGTTCTCGAAGAACCCCCGCCCGCTGTCCAGGTGGTAGGGCACGCCCGCCGCGTCGAGCGCCTCCGTGTACAGGTCGATCGCCGTGCGGTTGCGCACCAGCAGGCAGACGTCGCGAAAGCGCGGCGGGCGGCGTCCGCCGGGGGCGTCGGGGGCGCGGACGGTCACCGCGCCGTCGTCCGACGCCGCCATCGAGAGGATCAGCCGGGCCAGCGCCGCCGCCTCGTCGCGGCGAGCCTCGTCGGCCCGGCGCCAGCCCGCGCCGGTATTGGGGCGCAGCGTGATCACGCTGGGACCGCCGTCCCCCCGGTGCGCGACCAGCGGCTGGTACGACGGCTGCGCGTGCGGGAAGTCGTGGTCGGGCGCGATCACGGTGGCGAAGACGTCGTTCTGCCAGGTGACGAGGTCGGGCCGGGAGCGGAAGTTCGTGCTCAGCACGTCGACGCGGGCGCTGCCCGGCTCGGCCGCGGCGGCGGCGCGGAAGCGCTCCTCGATCTCCGCGTAGATGTCGATGTCGGCGCGGCGGAAGCGGTAGATCGACTGCTTCGGGTCGCCCACCAGGAACAGCCGGCCCGGCTCCAACTCCGCGTCGCGCCAGCCGGCCGGGTCGTTGCGCGCCGCCAGCAGCATCACGATCTCCGCCTGCAGCGGGTCCGTGTCCTGGAACTCGTCGACCAGCAGGAAGCGGTAGCGCCGCCGGAAGTAGCGCCGCACGCGCGGCTGCTCCTTGAGCAGGTCGCGCGCGTAGAGCAGCAGGTCCTGGAACGACAGCCGCCCGTCCCGGCGGCGCTCGCTCGCCGTCTCCTCGACGAAATTGACCGCCACGTCGATGAACTCCGCCAGCGCCTGCGCGCGCACGCCCGCCGCGTAGGCCTGGTGCTCCTCCTCGAAGCGCTTCCAGTCCTCCAGCAGCCGCACCCGATCCTCGCCCCGCCCGCGGCCCAGCGCGGGCGCCTTGATCGCCAGCGAGGCCAAGTCGCCCTCGACCACCTCCGCCGGCGTCGATTCCAGCGCCTCCAGGTCGGCCACCTGCTTCGCCGCCCGCGTCTCCAGCGCCCGCGACACGTCGGCCGCCCGCTCGTGCAGGTGGCGCGCGCGCCCCAGGTGGCTCGCCAGCACGTCGCCGGGCAGGGGCGACGGCGACGCCACGTCGCGCGCCCGCAGATCGCGGAACTCGGCGATCTTGAAGGCCAACTCGCGCAGGTGGCTCAGTTGGAGCCCCAGCCGCAGGCAGCGCTCGATGCGCGGCCGGGCGGCCCCCTGTTCCTCGCTCCAGAGCCAGTTCTGCCACTCCTCGTCGAAGGCGAGTTGCTCGCCGACGGCGTCCATCACCTCGAAGCCGGGGTCGAGCCCGGCGTCGAGCGGGCGCTCGCGCAGCAGGCTCGACGCGAAGGCGTGGATCGTCTCGATGTGCGCCGCGTCCACCTGCCCGATGGCCCGGCGCAGGCGCGCCTGCTCGCCGGCGTCGGCCCCCGTCAGCGCGTGGTACAGCTCCCGCCGCACGCGATCGCGCAACTCACCGGCCGCCTTCTCCGTGAACGTGATCGCGACGATCTCGCGCAGTTCGGCGCGGCCCGTGCGCACCGCCTCGATCACCCGCCCCACCAGCACCGACGTCTTGCCGGTGCCGGCCCCCGCCTGCAGGAAGATCGACGTGTCCAGGTCGCGCCGGGCGCCCTCGCGCACCGCCTGGTCGGCGGGCGGGCGGTCGTGGCCGGGGGCGGCGGGCGGCGGGCTCATCGGCGCGCCTGCAGCTTCAGGAAGTCCTGCACGACGCCGTGGTCCTCGCGCGCCTTGCGCGCGAAGCGCTTGTCGACGTCGGTGGTGCAGGCGCTGACGTAGTCGCAGAAGCGGCAGTTGGGGCGCGGCTGGGAGCCCTCGCCGGGGTGGGGGAAGAAGCGGCCGCCGCGGATGCCGTCGCTGATCACCTGCAGGGCGTCGAAGTAGAGCGGGTCGTCCGCCACCTCCCGGCCCGAGATGCCGGAGCGGGTGAACTTGCCCTTGCGCGTCGCGTACCAGTATTCGGCCCGCACGTTCTCCATCGGCTCGCCGGTCTCCTCGGCGACGGCCTGCAGGTAGATCGGCAGCTGCAGGGCGGCCCCGCTGCGGTAGTCGCTCGCCTGCTTCGACGCCGCGCCGGTCTTGTAGTCGATCGCGACCGCCCCCTCCGGCCCCCGGTCGACCCGGTCGATGCGTCCGCGGAAGCGGAGCGTCTCGCCGTTGGGCAACGCAAGCTTGACGTCCCGGAAGCCCCACTCCGGGTCGAACAGCGGTTCGTAGCCCTCCGCCGCCCGGCGCCGCTCCTCGGCGAGCAGCGACCGCAGGTCGCCCAGCACCTCCTGCCGCACGATGGTCCAGGTGGCCGGCAGCCCCGCGAGGCCGCCGCGCTGCTGCCGGTCGAACTCCACCTCCGCGATGGCCAGCAGGCGCGACTCGTCGCCGAGGAAGGCGGCCCACTCGCCGCCGTTCTCGCGCCACGCCTTCACCCAGCGCTCCAGGATGTCGTGCACCATCGAGCCGCGGTCGAGCGGGGTCATCTGCAGCGCCTCGGCCGGCTCCGGCACCGCGCCCAGCCCCAGCACCTGCTTGAGGTAGTAGCGATAGGGGCAGGTCGCGTACTCCTCCAGCGACGTGGGCGAGGCCGACCGCCCCAGCGGGCTCTCGGCCATCTCCGCCGCCGGCACGACCCCGTCCCACTCGCCGAAGCGGCCGCCGCCGCGCGACGTGCGGGCGTCCTGGTAGCGCTGGTAGTCGGGCCAGAGGCGGGTGAGCAGGCGCCGGGCCGCCGCCCCGCTCCCGGCCGCCTCCAGCAGGGCCAGCGTGAAGTCGGAGTCGTCCAGCGCCGTGGCCGTGCGCGACCAGTCGCCGGCGCGGACGTCGGCCTCGGCCGGGGCCGCGCCGGCCAGCCGCGCCGGCAGCTTGCGGATCGCGCCGCGCTCGTACAACTCCTCGACGCTCGCCAGTTCCCCGACGTCGTCGCCCGGGATCGAGCGCAGCAGCAGCGGCGAGGGCAGCTTGGGCGCGCCCGTCGTGTTGGTGCGCCGCGCCCAGGAGATGGTCAGGAACTCCGCCGCCGACTGCTGCACCAACTCGAACAGCAGCGGCTCCTCGCGCGCCCGCTCGCGCTTGACCGCCAGCGCCCGGTGCCCCAGCCGCTCGTTGACCGCCTCGCGCTCGCCGTCGAGCAGCAGCGGATCCTGCCGCACCAGCGGCGGGAAGATGCGCTCCGCGCACTCGGCCAGGAAGAGCGCCCGGAAGCGCACCGCGCGCGCGGCCGAGACGTTGCCCACGAAGACGCCCCGCCGCAGGGGGTCGCGGTCGTTCAGGCCGGCGCGGCGCAGCGCCCGCCGGGCGGCGGCGCGGAAGCCGTCGGCCCCGGCGGGGATGCCCACCCCGTCGAGCCGCGCCAGCGCCTCGATCTGCGTCCGGACCAGCGCCAGGGCGGCACCGCCCTCGTCGTCCAACTGCTCCTCCCCGGCGACGTACGTGTCGAGCACCGCCAGGAACTCCCGCGCGAAGTCGGCCCAGCGGCGGCAGCCGTCCAGCGCCCGCGCGCGGCCGGCCAACTCCCGCACGACGTCGCGCAACTCCGCCGCCGTCTGGCGGGCGCGGTCGCCGGCGTCGCGGCGGGGCAGCCCCCGGATGTAGTGGTCGAGCTGGTCCTGGAAGCGGGCCCAGCCGCTGACCATCCCCGCCCGCTTCGAGTGCCGCTCCCACAGCACCGGCTTCGCCTCGGCGCCGGGCGGGATGTCCGGGGCCGCGACCGGGCTGGCGAAGAACTCGAGCAGCCGGTGCCGCTCCGGCTCGAGCAGCAGCAGGTCGAGCAAAACCAGCGCCGCCCGGCCCACGGCGGTGTGCCGCAGCGGCCGTCCGGCGGCGCGGTAGACGGGCGCCCCGGCCCGGTCCAGGGCGGCCGCGATGGTGTCGTCGGCGGCGTGGTCGAGGCGGTGCAGGACGGCGATCTCGTGGAAGGGGACGCCGTGGTCGTGCGCCAGCGTCAGCGCGCGGCGCGTGATCTCCTCCGCCTCGGCCTGCCGGCTGGGGGCGCTGAAGTAGGCGCGCTCCGGGATCGCGGCGGGCGCGTCCTCCTCCGACGCCGGCGGCTCCGTCGCGCCCGCGTCCCGCAGCAGCGAGGCCAGGTCCTCGGCGAACTCCAGCGACGGCCGGCGCGGATCCCGCACCAGCACGACGTGCAGGTCGCTCACGGCCGCCGCCCGCCGCAGCAGTTGGAACTGCACGACCGGCACGTCGTAGATGCCCGCCACGATCAGCGGGCCGCCGCCCAGCGCCGCCGCGTAGGCGTCGTCGGGCAGCAGCGGGTCGAGGGCGTCCTCGTACAGGCTGGTGCGGTCGAGGAAGCGCGCCATCAGCGCCTCGTAGCGGCGGTAGATCGCGGCCAGCTCGTGCAGCTTGGGGTCGTCGTTGGGGCGCAGCGCGCGGGCGAAGGCGTCGCTCGAGAGGTGCGCCTCGCGCAGGTCCGTCATCGACGAGGCCACCGCCTCGGCGACGCCGGAGACGCCCGGCTGCAGGCGGCGCAGCGCCCCCTCGGCCTTGAGCTCCCGCAGGATGCCGTCGACGAGCAGCGTGTCGGCCCCGTCGGGCAGGCGCTGCCGGGCCACGCCGGGCCCGCGGTCGCGCACGGCCGCGGCGAGGTCGATGGGCGTGAAGAAGCGGACGTTGGCCGTCGGCCCCAGGTCCGCCGCCAGCCGCCGCCGCAGCGCCAGCCGCTGCAGGTTCGAGCCGACCAGCACGTTGACGCGCGACACCGCCGACGTCCGGGCGGCGCGGACCAGCGCGGCGACGCGCGCCTCCGCGCCGGCCAGCGTGGGCGCCGATTCCAGAGTGAACTGCATCAGGGCCGAGTCTACCGGCTGCCGCCGCGGCCCGGCCGGAGCGGCCCGCGGGTCGTGGGCGATAGGCCGGAATCGCGGGTCGTGTTACGGTGATCGCGAGACGACGTGATCCGACAAACCATCGCGCTGCCGCGCCCCTTCCCCACCCGCGACACCGAACCCGCGCCGACGGGCAAGCGCCGTCGCGGCAGCCGCATTCGTGAGCAGGAACCTTGGGACTACTCAACCGACTGATCCGCAAACACGACCCCGCCGCCAGCGCCGCCGGCCCCTCGCGACCCGCGGCCCCCGTCGCGCCCCGCCCCGCCGAGCCGGCCTCCTCGCCATCCGCGCGGCGCCATCCGTCGACAGCCCGCGCCGATCGCGCCGCCGCCGCCGCGGCGGACGCCGCCGCTCGGGCCGCGCCCAGGCCGACCGCGCCGCCGCGCCGGCCGCCCCCCGCGCCGAGGAGCGCCCCTCCGACGACACGCCCGCCCCGCGCGGGTCGCGCCGCCGCCGCCGCGGCGGCGACCGCGACGGCGCGCCCGCCGGCGACCCCGCGGCGAACGGCAGCCGCGCCTCGGCGGCGGCGCGCAAGGCGCTCGCCTCGGGCGGCTATCAACTGCCGCCGTTGAGCGTCGTGGACGCCATCGACTCGAACGACTACCCGGCCGCCTTCCGCGAGCTGGGCCTCAGCGACCGCGCCCTGGCCGTGCTGGCCTCGCTGGGCTTCGACGCGCCCACGCCCGTCCAGGAGCGCACGCTGCCGCTGCTGCTCGACGGCCACGACGTCGTGGGGCAGGCGCAGACCGGCACCGGCAAGACGCTGGCCTTCGGCCTGCTCATCGTGGAGCGGCTCGACCCGCGCCTGCGCGAGGCGCAGGCCGTCGTGCTGGTGCCCACGCGCGAGTTGGCGCAGCAGGTCTTCGGCGTGCTGGAGTTCCTCGCCGAGGCGATGGGCCTGACGGCCGTGGCGCTGATGGGCGGCCGCCGCCTGAACCAGGACTTCGACAACCTGGAGCGCCGGCCGCAGATCGTCGTGGGGACGCCGGGGCGCATCATCGACCATCTGGGCCGCGGCACGCTCGACCTGCGCGCGGTGCGCGTGGCCGTGCTCGACGAGGCCGACCGGATGCTGGACATCGGCTTCGAGCCGGACATGCGCCGCATCCTGGGCCGCTGCCCGCGCGACCGCCAGACGGCGCTCTTCTCGGCCACCATCCCCACGCCGATCAAGACGCTGATCTGGCGCTTCATGCACGAGCCCGAGCACGTCGCCATCGAGCCGGAGCAGGCCACGCCCGGCGCGATCAACCAGCGCTACTACGAGGTCGCCGAGCAGGACAAGCTGAAGGCGCTCTCGGAGCTGCTGCCCGAGATGCAGGGCCGCACGCTGATCTTCTGCAACATGAAGGTCACCGTCGACCGGCTGGTGCGGCGGCTGCGCGACCGCGACATCCCCGCCGAGGCCATCCACGGCGACCTCGACCAGCGCAAGCGCGACCGCGTGATGGACCGCTTCCGCGCCGGCGAGCTGCAGTTCCTCGTCGCGACGAACGTCGCCTCGCGCGGGCTCGACATCCCCGACCTCAACCACGTGATCAACTTCGACCTGCCGCAGAGCGCCGACGAGTACGTCCACCGGGTGGGCCGCACCGGCCGCGCCGGCCGCGAGGGCAGCGCCGTCACCTTCGTCTCCGAGTGGGACTACGACGCCTTCGACGCCATCCGCGCCCGCGCCGGCGACGATCTGCTCCTGGACCACCTGTCGCTCTACGCGGCGGCGCGCTGAGCGGGTGGACGCTGCCGGCGCTATCCTGTGAGGCAGGAGTGAGGCCCGCGATGCCCGCGACCACCGAGCACGCCGATCTGAACTGGTACATCGCCCATCAGGACGAGTTGGTCCGCGCGCACAATGGCAAGTCCGTGGTGATCAAGGACTGCGCGATCCTCAGTGTCTACGAGGACGACCTGACGGCGCTTGAGGAGACCCTCAAGCAGCATCAGCCGGGCACTTTCATCATCCAGCGCGTCGGGCCAGGGCCGGAGAATTACACCGCCACGTTCCACGCACTGGCGGTGTAGTCATCGGTCGGCGGCCGATTGACAGCCCCCGGACGCCGTGGGACGATCGGGGCGCTATGCAACCGCACCAGCCGCCGCAGGCCCGCCCGCAATGGCTCACGATGGCGATGCCGGAGGGTTCTTCTCGCCGGGAAGAACCCGCCTAGACGCTCCCCCCGCCGGCCGATCGCCGGCGTCCGTCCCCCCGCCGATCTGGACCGCGATGCGCGCCGCCGGCGCCGCGCCCGTCGCCGATCCGTCCGGCCATCCCGAACCGGTAACTGCTGAGGCCCCCCGATGACCTACGCCACCTCGCTCGTGTGCCGCGAATGCGGCAACGACAGTCCCCTGGAACCGATCAACGCCTGCGACTATTGCTTCGGCCCGATGGAGGTCGCCTACGACTACGACGCCATGCGCGGCGTCGTGACGCGCGAGTCGATCTCCGCCGGGCCGCGCTCGATCTGGCGCTACGAGGCGCTGCTGCCCGTCGACCCGGAGCACCGCATCGACCTGCAGGTCGGCTTCACGCCGCTGCTGCGGGCCGACAACCTGGCCCGCGAGCTGGGCATGCGGGAACTCTGGATCAAGAACGACACGATGAACCCCACCTGGTCGTTCAAGGACCGGGTGGTGGCCGTGGCCAGCAGCCGCGCGCGCCAGTTCGGCTTCGAGACGCTGGCCTGCGCCTCGACCGGCAACCTGGCCAACTCGGTCGCCGCGCACGCCGCCCGCGGGGGGATGCGCGCCGTCGTCTTCATCCCCCACGACCTGGAGGCCGGCAAGGTGCTGGGCTCGGCGATCTACGACCCCACCATCGTCGCCGTGAACGGCTCCTACGACGACGTCAACCGGCTCTGCTCGGAGTTGGCCGACGCGCGCCACTGGGCCTTCGTCAACATCAACGTGCGCCCCTACTACGCCGAGGGCAGCCGCACGCTGGGCTACGAGGTCGCCGAGCAGTTGGGCTGGCGCAAGCCCGAGCAGTGCGTCGTGCCGATGGCCAGCGGCGCCCTCTTCACGAAGATCTACAAGGGCCTCTCGGAGTTCGCGGACCTGGGCCTGATCGACGACGCGCCGGTGCGCATGTACGGCGCGCAGGCCGAGGGCTGCTCCCCCATCGCGGCGGCCCACGCGGCCGGCACGATGAACCTGCGGCCGGTCAAGCCGCGCACCATCGCCAAGAGCCTCGCCATTGGCAACCCGGCCGACGGCTATTACGCGCTGAAGGTGATGCAGGAGAGCGGCGGCGGGGCGGTCGCCGTGCCCGACCCGGAGATCGTCGCCGCGATGAAGCTGCTGGCCGAGAGCGAGGGCGTCTTCGCCGAGACGGCCGGCGGCGTCACCCTGGCGGCGCTGCGCCGGGGGCTCGCCGAGGGCCGTATCGACCCCGAGGCCGGCACGGTTATCTTCATCACGGGCGGCGGCCTCAAGACGACGGACGCCGTCGAGGGGGACGTCTCGCGCCCCATCCAGATCGAGGGCTCCCTGCGCTCCTTCGAGGACGCATTCGCCGCGGCGGGCGGCTAGACGGGCGGTCGGGCATGGCCAGCAAACGGGTGCGCTTCACCTTCGAGGGCGAGCGCGTGGGACAGCCCCTCATCTACCGGCTGGGGCACGAGTTCGCCCTCGTGACCAACATCCGCATGGCCGACGTCGAGCCCGGCTTCGGCTGGGTGGTGTTGGAGGTCGAGGGCGAGGCGGACGAGATCGAGCGCGGCATCGCCTGGATGCAGTCGCAGGGCGTGCGCGTCGATCCGGTCGGCGGCGACGTCGTCGAGGGCTGACCCGGCCCGGCCGCGAACGGAACAGCCGCGAACGGAACAGCCGCGAACGGAACAGAGAGGAACGCACGCATGACCCCGCAGCCCTACCGCATCCACGTCCCGGACGAGGCCATCGCCGACCTGCGCGAGCGGCTCGCCCGCACCCGCTGGCCCGGCGAGATCGCCGGCAGCGGCTGGGACTACGGGGCGAACCTCGCCTACCTGCGCGCGCTGTGCGACTACTGGCGCGACGGCTTCGATTGGCGGGCGCAGGAGGCCCGGCTGAACACGATGCCGCAGTTCACCATCGACATGGATGGGTACGAGTTGCACTACGTCCACAAGCAGGGCGTGGGGCCCGACCCGCTGCCGCTGCTGTTCAGCCACGGCTGGCCCGGCTCGATCTTCGAGGTGAGCAAGATCATCGGCCCGTTGACCGACCCCGCCGCCCACGGCGGCGACCCGGCCGACGCCTTCACGCTGGTCGCTCCCTCGCTGCCGGGCTACGGCTTCTCGCAGGTGCCCACCACGCCGGGCTTCGGCGGCGTCAACCACACCACCGACCTGTGGGCCGATCTGATGGCCCGCCTGGGCTACGACCGCTACGGCGCCCAGGGCGGCGACTGGGGCGCCGGGGTCAGCGCCCGCCTCGCCCACCGGCACGGCGGGAAGGTCGTGGGGGCGCATCTGAACATGGTCGCCGTCGCCCCGCCGAGCGGCGAGCGCGACCCCCAGTCGCCCGCCGAGGAGGCCTACCTCGCGGGGGCCCGCGCCTGGGACCGCGCCGAGGCCGGCTACCAGAGGATCCAGGGCACCAAGCCGCAAACGCTGGCCTACGGCCTGACCGACTCCCCCGCCGGCCTCGCCGGCTGGATCGTGGAGAAGTGGCGCAGCTGGAGCGACTGCGGCGGCGACGTCGAGCGCCGCTTCAGCAAGGACGAGATCCTCACCAACATCTCGATCTACTGGTTCACCGGCACGATCAACACCAGCATGCATCGCTACTACGCCGGCATGCACGATGCGGAATCGAACTTGAACGAGCGCATCGAGACGCCGCTGGGCTTCGCGATCTTCCCCGCCGAGATCGCCGCCGCGCGGCCGCCGCGCTCCTGGGTGGAGCGGGGCTGCAACGTGGCCCGTTGGACCGAGTTCGACCGCGGCGGCCACTTCGCCTCGCTCGAGGAGCCGGAGCTGCTGGTGCAGGACGTGCGCGACTTCTTCCGGCCCCTGCGCTGACGGACGCACGCGATTGCTCTGTGCCGGGTCTTCTGGTTCCCCCTCTCCATTGCTCTGCAATGGAGAGGGGGACAGGGGGTGAGGTCGTCAGCCGGTGAAGGGCACCGTGTCCGTCAACTCCGCCACGACGATGCGGCGGTTCGAGTAGTTGTTCGTGTCCTGGTCGAACAGGCCCTCGCAGGTCACGAGCGTGGCGATCGCCGTGTCCGACGGGCGCAGGTAGGCGACGCCGGCGGGGTCGTTCCAGAGCACCGACACGACCTCGGTGACCGTGTAGACGTAGTGCTCGCGGGCCGCGTGGTCGCGGATGATGAGGAAGTCGCCCAGCGTCGTGTTGTCCAGCAGCCAGCAGACGCCGATGCCGATGTTGCCGTTCGTGTCGGTGAAGTCGCGGTGGCCGGCCAGCAGCACGTTGCCGTTCTCGCCCGGGGCCGGGCCGTCCTTCCACCAGCCGATGACGTGCGGGTTGTCGGGCGCGCCCAGGGCGCGGTTCCACGTCAGCCCGATCCGCACGAGGCTGGCCCGGATCCGCGCCGAGGGCAGCAGCAACTCCCACGACGTCCGCGCGGACGCCCCGCTGCTCGGCACGATCCCGGGCCCGGCCAGGATCGCCCCCTCCGCGCCCGCGCCGCCGTAGATCAGCGCCTCCTCGTCGAACGGCGGCAGGGTCGACGGCGGCTCCGCGGGCGGCTCGGGTTCCTCGGGCGCTTCCGGCGGCTCGGGCGGGTCGGGCGCCGCCGGCGGGTCGGGCTCTTCCGGTTCCTCCGGTTCCTCGGGCTGCTCCGGCTCTTGCGGCTCCGCGGGCGGCGCGGGATCGGCCGGCTCGCCGCCCGGCGCGGGCCGCTCCGGCGGTCTGTCCGGCCCGCCGTAGTCGGGGCCCTCGCCGGGCTCGGGGGGCGCGCGGCCGGCGGCGCCGGGCGCCGTTTGCGCGTCGTCCTCGCCGTCCGGCGCGGGCTCCTCCGGCGCCGGCTCGATCGGGGCCGCGACCGCGGGCGCCTCCTCCCGCGCCGGCGGCTCCGCCGCGGCCGCGGGCGCCTCGCCGCCGGCGGCGGGCGTCTCGTCCCCCGCCTCGCCGGACGGCGCCAGCGCCGGCTGGTCCGGGGGCGCATCCGATGGCGCATCCGCGGGCTCAGCGATCGGCTCGGGCGGCGTCTCCGTCGCCGGCTCGGCCGACGGCGCGGGCGTCTCCGGCTCGACGGTGATGACGACGGGGTCGGGCTGGGCCGACGGGCTGTCGGCCGCCGTGGAGACGGCGATGAAGGTCACGCCGAAGACGATGAGGGCGAGGCCCACCGTGGCCACGGCCCAGACATGCTCCTCGAGCCAGCGCCGGACGTCCTGCACCGTGCCGCCGTCCCCTGTGCCGTCCCCCGACGCCCCCGGATAGCCGATGGATCCGACTTTACAGGCGGGCGGGAGCCCGCGTTGCCGCCTTCGGTTAACGGGCCGATCACTGCCCGGCCGCGCGGCCCCGGCGCTGCGCCAGGAGGCGCGCCGCCCGCGCCGGATCCGTCGGCCGCCCGCGCGAGAGGTGCGCGCTCCCGGCGATGAAGAAGCGCCAGGGCAGCGCCGCCGACTCGGGGCCGGCGTACTCCACCCCCACGCGGGCGCTGGCCGCGGCGCGCTCGCCGGGCCGCAGTCCGCCGGGCATGGCGCGGATCGGCCCGGCGCGCAGGTCGCCGCCGTCGTCGGCGCGGGTGACGCCCAGCGCCCGCGTCAGCAGGCCCGGCCCCCGCGCCGGCCCGGTCAGGCCGCGCAGCGGCTCCAGCGCCCGGATCAGCACCCCGCTGGGGTAGTCCGGCCCCTCCGTTACGAAGTTCAGCATCGCGTGGATGCCGTAGGTGATGTAGACGAAGGCGTAGCCGCCCGGCCCGAACAGCGTGCGCAGCCGCGGCGTCTCGCCCCGCCAGCCGTGGCAGGCCCGATCGTCGAAGCCGCGGTACGCTTCCACCTCCACGATGCGCCCGCGCCGCAGCGCCTCGCCGTCGCGCCGCAGCCAGACCTCGCAGCCGAGCAGGTCGGCCGCGACCTCGGGCGTGGGCCGGTGGAAGAAGCGGCGCGGGAGCGGTCGTGGCACGGTGGGCGTCCAACGCCGGCGCGGCCCGCCGACGCGCTGGAGCGTAGCATCGGGCCGGCCGCGCCGATGCCCCGGCCTCCTCGCCGACGATTGATGGATAATCGCGGAGCCCATGCGCGCCCAAGTCGACCCCGTCCGCCTGCGCTACTACCGCCGCCGGCTGCGCGCCTGGTTCCGCGAGCACGGCCGCGACCTGCCCTGGCGTCACACGCGCGACCCCTACCGCATCCTCGTCTCCGAGATCATGCTCCAGCAGACCCAGGTCCCGCGTGTGGCCGAGGTCTACGAGGAGTTCGTCGCCGCCTACCCCCGCATCGACGACGTCGCCCGGGCCGACCTGACCGACGTGCGCCGCATCACCGACCCGCTGGGCTACAAGGCGCGCGGCGGCTACATCAAGCGTCTCGCCGACGAGGTGGTCGAGTACCGCGCGGGCCGCGTGCCCGACTCGGTGCCCGAACTGATGCAGTTGCCCGGCGTGGGGCGATACACGGCCGGCGCGGTGATGACCTTCGCCCACGGCCGCGCGACGCCGATCGTCGACACCAACGTCGCGCGGGTGCTGGGCCGCTGGTTCGCCGACTGCCTCCCGCCCGGCGACACCCCGGCTCAGCACGACAAGCGCCTGTGGGCGCTGGCCGCCGCCCTGCTGCCCCGCCGCGGTCGGGACTTGCAGCGCGGCGGCTGGGAGCTGAATTCGGGGCTGATGGATTTCGGCGCGAAAATTTGCGTCGCGCGCAGGCCGCGCTGCGGCGTCTGTCCGCTGCGGCGCCGCTGCCACTACCCGCCGCGGCGCCGGCCGCCGGAGCCGGAGGTCGTCGTGTGGCTGGAGGGGTGACGGCGGAGCCTCACCCCCTGTCCCCCTCTCCACTCGGACGACGGAGAGGGAGATCCGATCCCCTCTCCCTGGGGAGAGGGTGAGGGTGAGGGGGTGAGGCCGCGAAATTTTCTTCGCCGCCGTCCGGCAGGGCGACCACAAGGGGCGCCCCTACGACCGTGAACGCGGCGCGGCCGGCCGCAAGAAATTTTCTCTGCCGCCCGGCCGCCGCCCGGCAGGGCGACCACAAGGGTCGCCCCTACGACCGTGGACGCGGCGCGCCGGGGCTGCCCGCAAGAATTTTTTTTTCGCGTGACATCCCTCCCCCTGCCCATCTCTGATGCAGAGTTACAGAGGGGGGGCACGTTGTCTACACCCTCCCTTACGTCAATCAGAAAAATAATCTCCCAAAAACCTTGACCTGCCCCCCCCCCCTGGACGTCATAATGCTTGCGCTCGCGGAGCACGACCCCATCCAGAGGGGATGGGGCGGTCACATCCACGGAAAGGATGACGCCATGAGCAACTACTGGGAGACCCTGCGACAGCGCAAGTTCAGCCGTCGCACGATGTTGGGAGCCAGCGCGAAGGCTGGGGTTGGCGCGGCCGGCCTCGCCTTGGTCGGCTGCGGCGACGACGACGATGACGCCGCCGCCATCGATACGTCGGCGGTCGACGCGGCCGCGAGTGACGCCGCCGCGGCGGCCTCCGCCGCCAGCGACGCCGCCGACGCCGCGGGCCGCGCGGCCGAAGCCGCCGAGTCGGCCTCGGCCCTGGCGGCCGAAGCCGCGGCATCGGAGGACGCCGAGCAGGCGGCCGCCGCCGCCCAGGCCGCCGCCGATGCGGCCGCCGATGCGGCCGCCGCCGCCGAGGCCGCAGGTGACGCGGGCGCCGCCGCGGTCGCGCAGGCGGCCGCCGACGCCGCCGAGGCCGCCGCCCAGGCCGCCCGCGAGGCGGGGGCCGAGGACACGGCCGCCGGGGCCGCCGCCGCCCAGGCCGCGGCCGATGCCGCGGCCGCCGCCGCCGCCGCCGCGCAGGACGCCTCGGCCGCCGCCGCCGAGGCGGCCGAGCTCGCCGCCGAGGCCGTCGCGGCCGTGGAAGCGGACGATATGGAGGACATGGACGACATGCCGGCCGCCGGCGAGATCGACACCGAGGCCACGGTGCGGCTCGCCCTGGCGGCCGACAACGGCGGTCTGGACCCGCACCGGTCGGGCAGCCAGGTCAACTACCAGAACTCCCACGGCGTGTTCGAACGGAGCGTGAACGTCAATCCGGACAACGGGAATCCCGCGCCGAACCTGCTGACGTGGGAACTTCCCGACGAGGTGACCTGGAACTTCACCGTCAAGGACAACGTCTTCTTCCACAACGGCCAGCAGCTGTCGGCGGAAGACGTCGTCTTCTCGCACGAGCGGGTCGGGGGCATCGCCGAATACCACGGCGGTGGCGAGACGTCGGACCACCCCGGTGGCTGGGCGTCCGCGCGCATCGCATTCGGCGCCCAGAAATGGGCGAGCTATGGCCAGACCGACGATCTGCACTGGACGCTGACGACCAACGGCCCCGACGCGACGATCCCGGGTTCGGCCCTGTCCGTGCCGTACGTCATGTCGAAGGCGGACACCGTGGAGCGCGGAGACGCGGCCGTCGACGCCTTGTCGATGGGCTCGGGCTACATGAAGTTCGTCAGCCATACCGAGGACACCGACTTCGTCTTCGACCGCAACGACGACTACCACATCCCGTGGTCGGCCACGCCGACGTCGATCGCGGGGGCGTCCTACCGGCGGCAGGTGCACCTCGTGCGGCCCGAGCCCCTCTCCCGCGTCGCGGGGATGGAGGCGGGCGAGATCGACGTCGCGTACAGCCTGACTCCGGACGTCGTGGAACCGATCCTGGACGATCCCGATTTCCACGTCGGCACGGGCTGGGCCTTCAATCCGAACCAGTACCTGAAGGCGAACTGGTTGATCCCGGAACTCAACGGCGGGCCGAACCCGTTCCTCGACGAGCGGGTGCGGAAGGCCCTGAACCATGCGATCGACAAGCAGGCGATCATCGACAACCTGATGACCGGCGAGGAGGGCTTCTCGTATACCGGCTGGCGGGGGAGCGCCTACTACCCGCAAGAAGCGCTCGAGGCGATCGGCCCGTACGAGTACGACCCGGATCTCGCGCGGGCGCTGCTCGCGGAGGCCGGCTACCCGGACGGGTTCTCGACGCCGTTCCACTTCGGCATCGGCCACATTCCGACCGAGCCCCAGGTGGCGCTGGTCATTCAGCAGGATCTGGCGGCCGTCGGCGTCGAGCTCGACATGCGCTCGTACCCGGCCAGCGAGTTCTTCGCCATGATGCGCACCAAGGAGCAACCCGGGCTCTACTTCTTCCACAACGGCGCCATCTATGAGCCGGACGTCATGATCGCCTCGCAGATCGCTCCCGACGAGGGAGGGACCTACGCGGTCCAGGTGAACCCGGATCTCGACGACCTGCGTGATCGCACGCGGACTGCGCTCGACCCGGAGGACCGGGCCCAGGCGATCGAGGACCTCTACGTGGCGCACTACAAGATCGCGTCCTACGTCTACCTGACGGAGCGCTTCGCGTATCACGCGACGGTCGGCAACGTGGAGTGGAACCTCGGCCCCGCGCAGATCGCCGACATGCACAACGCCCACCAGGTCAACGTCCGGTCGACGTAGACGAGGCGGCCAACGCGGAGGCGAGGGGCGCCGGCGCCGTCCGGCGGCGGCGCCCCTCGCGCACGCGCCCGTCCGGGCGGCCGCCGGCCGGCGCGCAGCGGGGATCGCGATGCAGTTCTGGCACTTCTTCGTGGTGCGTCTGCTGCAGGCGGTCGTCGTCATCTTCATCGTCGTCAGTCTCGTCTTCCTCGTCTCGCGGCTGGTGGGCAACCCCGAGCAGTTCCTCGCCGGGCCCGACGCGACGGAGGAGGATCTCATCGAGATCGAGGAACGCTTCGGCCTCAACGACCCGCTGATCGTGCAGTACGGGAACTTCCTGGCCGATCTCCTGCGGGGCGACTTCGGCCATTCGTGGATGGGGGGCGGCGCCTCGGCGATCGCCTCGATCGGCGATCGCGCCTGGAACACGTTCAAGCTGGGCATCGCGGCGCTCGCCTTCGCGATCGTGACGGCGGTCCCGCTGGGCGTGGCCGCCGCCCTGCGCCGCGGCGGCCTGGTCGACTGGCTGGCGCGCTTCCTGGCCGTGATCGGGCAGGCGGTGCCCGGGTTCTGGCTGGGCCTGATGCTGATCTTCTTCTTCGCCGTGCGGCTCGACCTGCTGCCCACCGGCGGCGCGGCGGGGTGGCAGTCGCTGATCCTGCCCGCGATCTCGCTGGGCATGCTGGAGATGGCCGCGATCATGCGCCTGACCCGTTCGGGGATGATCGAGGTCATGGACACCGACTTCATCCGCACGGCCCGCGCCAAGGGCCTGCCCGAGCGCACGGTGATCGTGCGGCACGGGCTGCGCCACGCCATGCTGCCCGTCGTCACGATCCTGGGGATCGGCATGGGCCGGCTGATCGCCGGCTCGGTGATCATTGAGGTCGTCTTCGCCTGGCCCGGCGTGGGGCGGCTGATCATCGACTCGATCGTGCGCTCCGACTACCCGATGGTGCAGGCCGCGATCATCGTGCTGGCGGCGTCGATCTCGCTGGCCAACGTGCTCGTCGACCTCTCCTACCGCTTCATCGATCCGCGCATCCGGGTGGGGTCGCTCTGATGGCGCACGACGCAGCCGCGACGCTCGCCGCCCCGGTGCTCGAACGCCGCCGGCGCCGCAACTGGCGCCGCTACGCCGGCCTCTCGATTCCCGCCGCCGTCGCCCTGGTGTTCGTCGTCTGCGGCGCCTTCGCGGGCGTCCTCGCGCCCGATGATCCCAACTTCATCGTGCTGCCCGACCGCTTCGAGCCGCCCGTCTTCGCCGGCGGCGCCTGGGATCACGCGTTCGGCACCGACGACCTGGGCCGGGACATCCTCAGCCGCATCCTGCACGGCGCCCAGGTCTCGCTCATCGTCGTGGTCACGGTGGTGCCCGGGGCGGCCATCCTCGGCACGCTGATCGGCTTGGTATCGGGCTGGCGGGGCGGCCTCACCGGCAACCTCTTGATGCGCCTCACCGACATCCAATTGGCGCTGCCGTCGATCCTCTTCGCGGTCTTCCTGGGCAGCGTCCTGGGCCCCAGCCTGCGCAACGTGATCATCATCCTGCTGATCTGGACCTGGTCGCCCTATGCCCGCCTGGTGCGGGCGGAGACGATCTCGCTGCGCGAGCGCGACTTCGTGATCGCCTCGCGCGCGGTCGGCGGCGGCGGCGTCTGGATCATGCGCAAGCACCTGTTCCCCAACCTCGTCAACGTCGTCGTGGTCGTCATGACGCTCGAGGTCGCGATCGTGATCCTGGCCGAGGCGGCGCTGAGCTTCCTCGGCGTCGGCGTGCCGCCCGGCACGCCCTCCTGGGGCGCCATGATCACCGAGGCGCGCAACTACATGGTCCAGGCCTGGTGGGCGATCTGGTTACCGGGCATCGCGCTGATGATCGTCTCGTTCACCGGCAACCTGATGGGCGACTGGCTGCGCGACGCCCTCGATCCGCGCCTGCGGAATTTGCGTTAGGCCGAGACCTCACCCCCTGTCCCCCTCTCCATTGCGGAGCAATGGAGAGGGGGAACGTGGCCGCGGCGCAGCGGGATGGCGGCGAGGCCCGTAGGGCGGGGCCGCATCCTCTCCGGTCCCCCCTCTCCATCGTCCAGATGGAGAGGGGGTTAGGGGGTGAGGTCTACGGCCCCGCCAGCAGCACGACGTAGGCGCGCTCGATCTCCCGGTGGAAGCGCTCGGGCAGGCGCGCCCAGTCGTGCGCCTGAACCAGGATGGGGATGTTGGAGCGCTCGAACGCGGCGGCCAGGTCGGCCAGGCCGGCCAGGGGCTGCAGGTCGGGGCCGCGCAGCACCAGGTCCAGGTCGCTCGCCGCGTGGCTCTCGCCGTTCACGCGGCTGCCGTAGGCCCACACCTCGGCTGTGGGCACGTGCTCGCGCAGCAGCGCCTCGATCTGTGCGCGGTAGCGGGCCGGCAGGTCCAGCCGGTCAGGCATCGGGCGCCTCCGCGATCGCCCGCGCCAGGGCGCGCGCGTCCGCGATGAACGCCGGCAGCAGCGCCAGCGTCGCCTCGGCGAAGTCGGCCCCGTACTGGTGCGCCGTGTCGATGGTCATGCGCCGGCTCCCTGCTCGAACCCTAGCAGCGCGCGGCGAGCGGACCGCCCGCGGGACCTCACCCCCTGGCCCCCTCTCCATTGCGGAGCAATGGAGAGGGGGAACGAGAAGACGCATCGCAAAGCCCCAGAGTGCGTCCGGTGTTCGCACCCCTCCGGTTCCCCCTCTCCACCTCCTGGTGGAGAGGGGGTTAGGGGGTGAGGTCAGGCGCCGGAGATCAGGCGCAGGATCGGCCCCTCGGCGAAGAGGTTGGGCGCGACGGGCAACTCCAGGCGCTCGTAGATGTACTGCGGGATGCCCACGTCGGCGAGCAGCAGGTCGCCCACGGCGGCGGCGGCGTCCCCCTCGATCAGCCCCGCCTTGGGCAGGGCGAGGCACAGCGTCGTGCTGGCGACGATGGCCGTGGCGTAGACGTCGCCCGAGGTGGCCTCGACGCCCGAGGGCACGTCGAGGGAGATCACGACCGGCGGCGCCTGCTCCAGGATCGCGTCGACGATCAGCGCCGCGTCGCCCTGCACCGGGCCGCGCAGCGTGTAGCCCGTCAGCCCATCGACGACCGTCGCGGCGCCGGCCAGCATGGCCGGGAAGCGCTCGTCGAAGTCGGGCGCGCCGGGCCAGGTCGAGCGCACGCCGTCGCGGTGCAGGATGCGGTGCTGCGCCGCGGTCGCCGCGGGCAGTTGCCCCGGCGGCCCCGCCAGCGCGATGTGCGGGTCGTAGCCCCAGTTGCGCAGGTGCCGCGCCGCCGCCAGCGCGCCGCCGCCGTTGTCGTCGCGCCCCGCCACGACCAGCACGCCGCCCGGGCCGTACGGGTCGGGCGGGCCCGCGTGGTCGCGCGCCACGACGGCCAGCGCGCGGCCGGCGTTCTCCATCATCTGCAAGGTGGAGAGCCCCGCGTCCTCGACGGCCAGCCGCTCGATCTCCCGCATCTCGTCGGCGCTGACGGCCGGGATCTCGTGCGTCGCGCGCAGGGGGTAGAGCGCCGAGGGGTCCATGCCGCGAGTATCCGCCCCCCGCCGCCGCCGATCCAGCCGCCGGGCGGCGACCGGGATGAAACACACAGCCCGGGGCCGGCGAGAGCCCCGGGCTGCGCAGGAGGCGGACAGGGCGAGCGAGAACCCTGTCCTTTTCGGACCGCACGACCGTCGCTACTGGAAAACCAACGGCCGCCGGCTACCCGCACATTCATCGGGCCGCGGCGCCGGGGGAAGCGCCCGGAGCGTGCCTGCTCGATCCGGACCGGGCCTTGGACAAAGAAAGCCGATCCGTGTCGGGCACGATCGGCTCTGAGACTCCCTCAGTCGCCTACGGGGTTAGCTGACGGGTTCGGCGCGAAGGAGATGCGCCTAGGAGCCGGTGGCTCCATTCACCCCAAACGGTGGGTCCCCCGTTCCTCCCGAAGGAGGATTCGGCCCTCGCTATTCAGTTGTGCGGGGAGTGTAGCGCATCCCGCCCCAAATTGCGAGCCGTCGCGGGGGTCGCGCCGCCGAATCTTCCGACATAACACTGCGTTTACAAACGGCATCCCGAGCGCACCCGTGCGGGTCACGGACGTCGGTACGGTGATTCAAGCCATCCGGGAGGTGCGCGCATGAACGCCGACGCCTACAGCCAGCTTCCCTACCATCTTCGCCTCCAGCGGCGCGACGACGGCGACGGTCCCTATTGGTTCGCGACCGTGGAAGAACTGCCCGGCTGCATGTCGGACGGCGAGACGGAGGCGGAGGCCATCGCGCACGTGCGGGACGCCATCCACGGCTGGGTCAGCGCGGCGCTCGCAGAGGACCGGCCGATCCCCGAACCGCAGGCCGACGCGCCCACCCAGTACAGCGGGCAGTTCCGCGTGCGGCTGCCGCACGGCCTGCACGCGACGCTGGCGCAGGAGGCGAAACGCGAGGGCGTGAGCCTCAATCAGTTCGTCAGCAATGCGTTGAGCGCCGCGGTCGGTTGGCGGCGGGCCTAGCCGGCATCGTCGGCCGTAGGTCTACTCCGGCAGGCCCGCCAGGAACTCCCCGACCGCCGCGTTCCAGGTGTCGGGGTCGTCGAAGTTCGACCAGTGGAACGCCCCCGGCACGACCACCGGCCCGCGGCCGTCGGGCAGCTTGGCGACCATGTACTCCGACGGGCCGCGGAAGGGCGCGTCCTCCTCGCCCACCAGCACGATGGCCGGGACCGCGACCTCGCCGCACTCGACCATCGGCGGCATGCGCATGACGCCGCGGTAGACGCTCGCCAGGCCGCGCGCCGTGTGCCGGATGGGGGCGTCGCCGCCGTGCCGCCCGACGCGCGCCTCCCGCGCGTTGAAGTCGCCCTCGGGCCAGCGCTCCTCCAGCTTCGCGGCCAGCCGCTCGTTGTTCGACGTCCAGTCGGCCGCGCCGCGCATCTTGCGGTAGCCCGGCCCCGTGTCGGAGAGGATCAGCCCCCGCACCCGCTCCGGGTAGCGCTGGTAGAAACGCAGCGACGTGTAGCCGCCCAGCGAGTGCCCGCCCACGACCGCCCGCCCGGCCCCCGTCGCGTCCATCACGGCGCGCACGTCCTCCACGACCTCGTCCTGCGTGTAGAGCCCCAGGTCGGCCGGGGCCTCGCTGCGCGCGTGCCCGCGCATGTCCAGCGTCACGACCTGGTAGCGGTCGCGGAAGGCCGCCACCTGCGCGCGCCACAGCTCGGCGCTGTCGCCGAAGCCGTGCACCAGCACGACGGCCGGGCCGGCCCCCTGCGACTCGTAGTACAGATCGATTCCGTTGGCGTGCAGGATGGGCATTGGGCGGCGCTCCCTCTTCCGGGCGGTGGCGTGCGGGCGGCAGGCCGGACGGGGCGCTTGCCCCGTCGCGGGCGGGCGGCCATCGTAGGCCCCAGGGCATACGCGACCGGCGCGGGCGATGATAGCGCGCTCGCCCCCGGGCGATGATACGCGCGCGCCACCGGGCGATAATACGTGCGCGCCACCGGGCGCGACAGACAAGGGAGCGCGGACGATGGAACGCATCGGTTTCGTGGGGCTGGGCATCATGGGCCGGCCGATGGTCAAGAACCTGCTGGCGGCGGGTTACGGCGTGTGCGTCTGGAACCGCAGCCGGCCCGGCATCGACGAGTGCGTCGCGGCCGGCGCGAGCGAGGCCGCCGGCCCGGCCGCCGTCGCCGCCGCCTGCGACGTCTTCATCAGCATGGTCACCGATAGCCCCGACGTGGAGACCGTGATCACCGGCCCCGGCGGCGCGATCGAGGGGCTGGCCGCCGGCGCGCTGGTCATCGACATGAGCACGATCAGCCCGGCCGTCACGCGCGGCATCGCCGCCCGGCTGGCCGGCCAGGGCGTCGCCATGCTCGACGCGCCCGTCTCCGGCGGCGACGCCGGCGCGATCGCCGGCACGCTCTCGATCATGGTCGGCGGGGCCGCGGCCGACGTCGAACGCGCCCGCCCCGTCTTCGAGGTGATGGGTAAGACGATCACGCACGTCGGCCCGATCGGCGCGGGGCAGTCGGTCAAGCTCTGCAATCAGGTCGCGATCGCGGGCTGCCTGGAGGGCGTCTGCGAGGCGCTGACGCTGGCGCAGAAGTCGGGCGTCGACCCGGCGCGGATGCTCGACGCCATCTCGGCCGGGGCGGCCGGCTCCTGGCAGATGTCGAACCTGGGGCCGCGCATCATCGACCGCGACTTCGCGCCCGGCTTCATGGTGCGGCTGCTGCAGAAGGACCTGCGGCTGGCGCTCGGCGCCGCGCAGGACGTCGAGCAGCCGCTCCCCGTGGCCGGGCTGGTGCACCAGCTCTTCCACCAGATCGAGGCGGCCGGCCGCGGCGGCGACGGCACGCAGGCGCTGGCCCGCGTGCTCGAATCGCTCGGGGGAACCGAGGTGCGCCGGGGATCGACCGGGGACTAGCGGAGCGCTAGGCCGCCGCGACGAGCTCGCGCCCGGACAGCCGCTGGGCCACGACCTCGAGCAGCTTCCAGATCACCGCCGGGTGCTCCAGCGCGATGTCCTTGAAGTCCCAGCGCGTCAGCACCAGGCACTCCGTGAACTCCCGCGTCACGACCGAGGCCGAGCGCGGCTGCTCCAGGACGAGCGCCAACTCACCGAAGAAGCCGCCCGCGGGTTGTAACTCACCGAAGAAGCCGCCCGCGGCGGTCGTGGTGATCGTGCGCTCCTCGGGGGCGCCCCGGCGCGAGATGACGTCGACCGCGCCGCGCGTCACGACGTAGAGCCCGGTGCCCAGGTCGCCCTCGCGGGTGATCTCGTGGCCCGCCTCGTACGTGTGCAGCTGGCACTTGGCCGCGAACGGGCCCAACTCGGCCTCGTCCAGCCCCGCGAAGAGTTCCGTCTCCGCCAGCATCGACTCGAAGGAAAACGTGTCCGACATTCCTGTCTCTTCCCGCTGCCCGCCCCTGCCGGGGAGGCTCCGTCGGCCCCTCCGTGGGCGACAGCAATTCCACCGTATGGAGGCCCCGGCGGCCCCGCTGTCGCGCCCGTCACGGCGCGACTGTCAAGCGCCGCGGCTGTGTGCTTCCCGTCACGGGCCGGGTGTCAAGCGGGGCGGCCGTCCCGCGCATCGCCGCGATCGGCAGCGCCGGCGGCCCACCACGCCGGCGCGCCGGCGCCCGCGGGCGCGGTGGCGGCGCCTGCCCGGCGGCGCTATCGTGGAAACCCGACCTCTCGCCTCCGTTCCTCGAGGGAGGGCCTGCACGAATGGCAGACGCACCGAACGCGCCCGCCGCCCCGGATTCCGGGGCGTCGGCCGGCGTTGAGATCAGGAAGAAACGGGATGGCGCCGGCGCCGTCCCCTCCCCGGATCCCGTCCAGGCGGCCACGCAGCGCGATCGGATCGTGGTGGTGATCCAGCGCGTCGCCGGGGACTACTTCATCGCGACCGAGGACACGACGCACAACTTCGGTGAGGGAGACACCGCCGCGGAGGCCGTGGACGCTCTCCTGGACGCCCTCCGGGAGTACCGCGCGGCGCTCCAGGACAGCGACCCCGTGCTGTTCCCGGATCAGAAGCGCCACCTCGCGTACCTCGCGTCGCTGAGCGTGGTCTAGTGCCGGCGCTCCGGCGCAGGGCCGTCCACCAGGCCCTCGCCGGGAAGCTGCGCGGTGAGGAACGGCCGGGCAAGGACCACAAGACCTACCGCTTCACGCTTGCGTCTCCGGCGACCGCCGCCAGCGCCTCGGCGACGATCCCGACGGCCTGATCGATCTGCGCCTCGGTGGTGGTGACGGGCGGGACGAAGCGCAGCACCGCGCCCTCGCGGCGCAGGCTGAAGATGAGGCCCTCCGCGAGGCAGCGATCGTAGACGGCGCGGCCCTCGCTGGCGGCGGGCTCCTTGCTGGCGCGGTCGCGGACCAACTCGACGCCTTGCAGCAGGCCGCGGCCGCGCACGTCGCCGATGATCTCGAAGCGCGCCGCCAGCGCGTCGAGCTTCGCCCGCAGGTACTCGCCGAGGCGGCGCGCCGCGCCGGGCGCGTCCTCCCGCTCGATGATGTCCAGGCTGGCCGTCCCGGCCGCGCAGGCGAGCGGGTCGTTGCTGTGGCTGTGCGTGACGATGAAGTCGCTATCGACGACCCGCTCCTCGATCTCGGCGGAGGTGGTGACGGAACTCACGCAGACGCCGCCGCCGAAGTGCTTGGCGAGCGTGATGATGTCGGGCACGACGCCCTCGCGCTCGAAGGCGAACATCGCGCCGGTCTTGCCGAGGCCGGTCTGCTCCTCGTCGAGGATGAGCAGCATCCCGCGCGCGCGGCAGCGCTCCCGCAACTCGGCGAGCCAGCCGTCGGGCGGCTCGATGACGCCGCCGGCGCTGAAGATCGGCTCCGTGATGACGGCGGCGGGACGGCTGGTGGTCTGCGCGTCGATCAGCTCGAAGCTCGTATCCAGGCAGGCGAATTCGCAGTCGGGGAAGGTCTGGCGCAGGGGGCAGCGGTAGCAGTAGGGCGCGACCATCGGCATCGCGCCGGGCGCGGGCGGGCCGTAGCCTGCGTGCCAGCCGGCGTAGGTCAGCGCTCGCGTCGAGTCGGACATGCCGTGGAAGCCGACGTGCGGGCTGGCGACCTCGAAGCCGCCCGTGTACTTGCGGGCGATGTTGACCGCCGCCTCGTTGGCGTCGGCGCCCGACTGCAGGAACAGGCTCTTCTCGAGCGGGGGCGGCAGGATCGCGGCCAGGCGCTCCGCCAACTCCACCTCCTTGTCGTTGAAATAGCTCGAGTGGGCGTGGACCAGGGTGTCGCAGGCCGCCGCGACGGCGGCCGTGATGGCCGGATGGTTGTGACCCAGCCAGGCGCACATCTGGCCGCTGTTGAAGTCGAGGTAGCGCTTGCCGTTGACGTCCTCGACTTCGCTGCCCGCGCCGCGCACGAAGACGGGGCCCTCGACGCGCCCCTTGTCCATGCGCGCGCGGAAGCTGTAGCGCCGCGCCGCCTCGAGGATCTCCGCCTCGGATGTCCGCGCCGGCTCCGCGCCGGCCTTGGCCTGGAGCGTCATGGCGTCACCATCGGGCCAGCCTACCGGATGCGCCCGCCGCCGCCCCTCACAACTCCGAGCGGAAGTCGGGGTGGGCGACGGCGCGCAGCGTCGCGGGCTAGACGCCGATCTCCAGCACCGACCGCGCCACCTCGCCCGCCTGCATCTTCTCGAAGGCGACGTTCACGTCCTCCAGGGGCATGCGCTCGGTGACCAGCGCCGAGAGGTCGAGCCGGCCCTGCCGGTAGAGGTCCATCAGCTTGGGCATGTGCTCGCGGAAGCGCGTGCTGCCGTACATGCAGCCGATCAGCCGCTTCTCGGACAGGAAGGCCGGCCCCGGCACGGTGATGTCGTCGGCGACCATGCCCACGACCACGGCCGTGCCGCCGGCCTCCACCATGTCGAAGGCCTGCCGCGACGTGTCGCCCCGGCCGATCACCTCGAAGGCGTACTCGACGGTGTCACCGGTCATCTCCTTGACGGCCTCGACCGGATCCCGCTGCGATGCGTTGACGACATCCGTCGCGCCGAACGACTTGGCCAGTTCCAGCTTGCTGTCGAGCATGTCCACGGCGATGATGTGCGCCGCCCCGGCGATGCGGCAGCCCTGGATCACGTTCAGCCCCACGCCGCCGCAGCCGATCACGACGACCGTCGCGCCGCCGGGCACCTGGGCCGTGTACAGCGCCGCGCCCACTCCGGTCATCACGCCGCAGCCGACCAGCGCCGCCTCGGCCCAGGGCATGTCGTCGGGGATCTTCAGCACGCCGCTCTCGACGGTCACCATCTGCTCCGCGAACGACCCCACCGACGACATCATCGACACCGGCTTCCCGTCCCAGCTCAGCCGCCCGCGCGTGGGGCCGTAGACGCTCGGGCTGGCGCAGAGGTTGGCCCGCCCCGACGTGCAATGCTTGCACGTCCCGCAGAACGGCTTGAACGACATAATCACGTGGTCGCCCGGCTGGACGTAGGTCACCTGGTCGCCCACGGCCTCGACCGTGCCCGCCGCCTCGTGCCCCAGCACCCACGGCCCCCGGCCCAACATGCGCGGGTTCCAGCTGCCGCTGGCGAAGTGCAGGTCGCTGTGACAGACGCCGCTGACGGCGGTGTTCACCCGCACCTCGTTGGGGCGCGGGTCGATGATGTCGATCTCCTCGACGGTCAGAGGCGTCGCGGCCTCGTGCAGCAGGGCGGCTTTCATGGTGGTCTCCTTCGCTCCCGGTCTCAATGATCGAGGCGCAGGCTAACCCCGTCGCGCGGGGGCGGCAACGGCCCGCCCGGCCGTCCTCAGCGCCGCGCCCGCGTCCGCAACTGAGACAGCGCCGCCCGCGCCCGTTCCATCCGCGTCGGCTTGCGCCGCTTGCGCGTGCTCCGCGCGAAGCGGTAGGCGGCCAGCGCCAGGTCGGCCACGCCCGAGCCCGACGCCAGCCCCGCGTTGATCGACGCGAGGCGCTCGTTGGCCGACGCCACCAGCGGCGACAGGCGGCCGTCGTGCTGGCGGCGCGCCCAGCGCACCCCCTTGAACACCTTCCACGCGATCAGGCTGAACGCCGTCAGGGCCGCGAGCGTGACCAGCGCCAGCAGGATCAGCGCCACGATCAGGACGTAGTCGCGGATCTCTTCCACCGGCTCCCCGATCCATCCGCGCCGCGCCGCCGGGGGCGGGCCGCGCCCTCAGTCTACCGCGCCGGGCCGTCCTCCCCCGCCGCCGGCCGCGCGCCCAACTCGGGCAGCGCCAGCGTCTGCAGCATGGCCTTGCGGCGCGCCAGATCGGTCTGGAAGGGGCTGGGATCCTGGGCCTGCAGGTTGAGCGGCAGCGTCAGGTTGCGGAAAGCCATGTCGGCGACCTCCCAGGGCCGCGCGTGGCGCAGCCAGCGCACGCGCATGTGCGCCCGCATCCAGCGCGACAGCGCCGCCTCGCCGTCGCCCCAGGTGTAGCGTTCGCCGTCGGCGTGGCGCCACAGCGTCAGGCCCAGCGGTTTGGCCAGCGCGACGCCCAGCGCCGCCCGCAGCGCCGACGCCTCGGCGCCCCCCTCGAAGTGGTAGGCGATGCGCGGCGCAAGCGACGTGCGCAGCGCGTCGCGCCCCGGCCCCCCGGCCGCCCGCGGCGCGATGCCCACGTAGAGCAGCGCGTAGCCGTCGCGGCGCCACAGGTCCTCCTCCGGCGCGCCGGGCGGCAGCACGTCGGCGGCCCAGGCGTAGACGCCGGGCGCGCGCGGCGGTCCGCCGGGCTCGCCCAAGCCCCAGTCCGGCGCGGCCAGCAGTTCGTCGAGGGGAGAGGCCATGCGCCCAGCCTAAGGCCCCGGCGGCCGGGACCGCAGCCCTGATCGGTATGATCCGATCGATGCCCAGACCGCCCCGCCTCGCGCCGCCGCCGGCCTCCGGGCTCGGCCTCGCGGCGCTCTTCGGGGCCGCGCTGGCGGGGCTCGCCGCCCTGACGCTGGCGATCGACCCGGCCGCGCCCGCCGCCTGGGAGATCGACTTGGCGCGATCGATCCAGGAGATCG
Source organism: Dehalococcoidia bacterium (assembly GCA_963664645.2). Lineage (GTDB taxonomy): Bacteria > Chloroflexota > Dehalococcoidia > Bin125 > Bin125 > TK10-74A. The sequence continues at coordinate 2,326,730 of CAXXCV010000001.1, read as the reverse complement.
GCGGCCCCGGCTGGACGCCCTTCATCGACGTCACGGAGTTCCTCTCGCGGCCGCTCATCGTGAGCGTCGCCGCCGCCGCCGTCGGCCTCGTCTGCCTGCGCCGGGGGCGGCGGCGGGAGGCCGCGGTGCTGGCGGGGGCGCTGCTGGTCTGGATCCCGGAGCGCCTGATGACGGAGTTCATCGCCCGCGAGCGCCCCACCGAGGCCGCGCTCGTCATCATCCGCGAGGGCTACGGCTTCGCCTTCCCCAGCGGCCACACGACCGGCGCCCTGACCATCTACGGGGCGCTGCTGCTGCTCCTGCTGGGGAGCCGCTACCGTCGCCGGCCGGCCGCGCCGGCCGTGGCCGCGCTGGCCGCCGCGGGGCTGGCGGGGGCGGCCGTGGGGCGGGTCGCGCTGGGCGCGCACTGGCCCACCGACGTGCTGGGCGCGGCGCTGCTCTCGCTCTGCTGGCTGATCGGCCTGCACTGGGCCGACCGTCGTTGGCTCTCCCCGGCCGGCGGTCCAGCTAACGCCGCCGACGCGCTAGACTGCCCGCAGCGGCCGGGACGGAGCGACGACTCCGCGCCCGCGTCCGCGCCCGGAGAGCGCATGCGACGGCCGGATCGCGTCGACCTGTTCCTGATCTTCCAGAGCGGGTTGATCGTGGCCTTCCTGGGCGTGCTGCTCTACGCGATCGGCGACTGGATCGGATACTGGTGACGCGTCAGCGCGCACGATGAAAGCAGGAGCCCCATGGTCGACCTCACCGCCACGACGGACGCGCAGATGGCGCAGATCCGCAGCCGCTACCCCCGTCAGGCCACCCTGCGCGACGGCCAGAGCGTGGAACTGCGCCTGATGGGCGAGGGCGATCGCGAGGCGGTGCTCGCCTTCGCCCGCGAGCTCCCGCACGACGATCTGCTCTTCCTGCAGACCAACATCACCGACCCGACGGTGGTGGACGCCTGGCTGCGGGACATCCGCGGCGGCACCACGACGACGATCCTGGCGTTCCACAACGACCAGGTCATCGGCGACGGCAGCGTGCACCATCACCGCGCGCAGTGGACGCGGCACATCGGCGAGATCCGCCTGCTGATCGGCGCGGGCGGGCGCGGGCAGGGGCTGGGCCGCATCCTGGCCGAGGAGATCCACAGCCTCTCCGCCATCCTGGGCCTGCGCATGTTGACCGCGCAGATGACCTTCGACCAGCAGGCCGCGATCTCGATCTTCCGCCGCCTGGGCTTCCAGCGCGAGGCCGTCCTGACCGACTACGTGATGGACACCGAGGGCAACTGCCGCGACCTGCTCGTCGCGACCCGCCGCCTGTAGCCGCCCCGCGCCGCCCTACTCCAGCGGCACGACCTGCTGGATCGCCGCGCCCTGCGCCAGCACGAAGAGGCCGCCGCGGCCGTCGGCGGCGAAGGAGACGATGCGCAGGTCCGTGTTCAGCAGCGGGGCGGCGTCGCCGCCGGCCGTGTCCAGCCACCAGATCGCGCCGCTGCAGTAGTCGCCGAAGACGTAGGCCCCGGCCAGGCCGGGGACGGCGCCGCCGCGGTACACGACGCCGCCGGTGATCGAGCAGCCCTCGTCGCGGCCGTAGACCCAGACCGGCAGCGTCTCCCCGTCGATCGCGCAGTCGGCCCACTGGAAGCACTCGAAGCCCTCCCGCGCGGCCCAGCCGTAGTTGCCCCCGGCGACGATCACGTCCACCTCCTCCCAGCGGTTCTGGCCCACGTCGCCCGTCCAGAGCAGCCCCGTCGCCGGGTCGAAGGCCATGCGCCAGGGGTTGCGCAGCCCGTAGGCGTAGATCTCCCAGCGCGCCTCCGGGTCGCCGACGAACGGGTTATCGGCCGGGATGCGGTAGGGCTCCGCCGCCGAGGACTCGGCGACGGCGATGCGCAGCACGCTCCCGAGCAGCGTGCCCAGGTTCTGCCCGTGGCCCAGCGGGTCGCCCGCCGAGCCGCCGTCGCCCAGGCCCAGATAGAGCAGCCCGTCGGGCCCGAAGCGCACCGTGCCGCCGTTGTGATTGGGGTACGGCTGCGGCGTCTCCAGCACGATCAGCTCGCTGCCCGGATCGACGGCGTCGCCGCTCAGCCGCACGCGCGACAGCCGCGACGCGCCGTCGGGGCTGCGGGTGTAGTAGATCCAGACGTGCCCGTTGGCCGCGAAGCCCGGGTCGAGCGTGACCGACAGCAGGCCGAACTCGCCCCACGCCTCGACGGCGCCGCCGAGGTCGAGCGCCGTCGTGACGGCCGATCCGTCCGCCGCGACGATGAGCAGCCGGCCCGACCGCTCCGCCACCAGCGCCCGCCCGTCGGGCAGCCAGGTCAGGTCGAGCGGCCAGTCGAAGCGCACGCCGCCCAGCGCCGGCCGCAGCGTCACCGGCCCCGGCGCGACGACCGGCGGCGGGGGCGGCGGCGGGCTCGTCGCGGGTTCCGGTTCCGCTTCGGGCTCGGGGGCCTGGGGCTCCGGCGGAGGCGGGTCCTCCGGGGCCGCCTCGCTGGGGGGCTGGGCTTGCGCCGCCGCTTGGGCGGCCTCGGCCTCTGCCTCGGCGGCGGCCTGGGCGGCGGCGACCTCGGCCGCCTCGGCGGCGGCAGCCTGGGCCTGGGCGGCGGCGACGGCGGTGAGTTCGGCTGCCTCGGCGGCGGCGGCCGAGGCCTCCCGGGCGGCGGCGGCGGCCGTGGCGGCGGCCTCGGCCGCCGCCTGCGCGGCCCGGGCGGTCGCGGCGGCATCCTCGGCGCCCGCGTCCCGCGCGGCGGCGGCGGCGACCCCGGCCGCTTCCGCGGCGGCCTCCGCGACGGCGGCGGCGCCCGCCGCGCCCGCCGCTTCGGCCGCGGCGGCGGCGGCGGCCGCGGCCCGGGCGGCGGCCTCGGCGGCGGCGGCCGCCTGCCCGGCGTCGTCCGACGCAGCGGCCTCGGCCGCGGCGGTGGAGGCCGCTTCGGCGGCGGCGGCGGCCTCGGCGGCGGCGCCGGCGGCGCCGGTCGCGGCCTCGGCGGCGGTGGCGGCGTCGACCGCCGCCGCGTCGATCGCCGACGTGTCGATGACGGGGGCGGCGTCCTCCGGCTCGCCCCCGCAGGCCGCGAGCAGGACCGCCCCGGCGGCGAGCAGCGCGACTGCACGGATCACGGCCGCCGCCTCTCGATGCCGCCTAGAGCCGCTGCCCGATCTCGAAGCGCTCCAGCAGCCGCACGCCGAGGAACGTCGCGGCGGCCGTCACGACGGCGGCCAACACCAGCGCCGTCACGCCGTCGAGGTCGGCGTCGAGCGTGACCACCCAGGCCGGCGCGCTGCTGATCAGGTCGGCGACGCCCAGCATGTACTGGTGCACCGAGACCCACTTCGTGCCGCTGAACAGCAGCGGCAGCACCGCCTCCCAGACGAACACGTAGCCCAGCCCGATCAGCAGCGCCCGCCCCGTGCGGATGCTGAGCGTCACGAACAGCGCGCAGTAGGTGATCGCGCCCACGACCACCGCGGCGGCGAAGGCCGGCGTGATCGCCGCCTCGTCGCCGCCCAGCGCGATGACCGACGCGATCACCAGCGGCGGCGCCGTGACCAGGATCGTCGCCGCCGCCGCGACCGCGATCTTCACGACGACGATGCGCCAGCGCTGCACGGGCTTGGTCAGCAGGTAGACCGCCGTGCCGTCCTCGATCTCCGCCCCCAGCGTGCCCGTGCCGAAGATCAGCGCCGTCAGCGGCAGGACCAGCCCCAGCCCCATCACGTCGAGCATCCCCGCCGTCCAGTCGACCGGGTCCTCGCCGCCGTCGCTGAGCCGGTAGATGGCCGCGACCAGGACCGGCAGCAGCGCCAGCAGCAGCATGATCAGCGCCCGCCGGCGCCCCAGCAGTTGCCGTGCCGTCAGCTCGATCAGCGCGCGCGTCATCGCTGCACCGGAATCATTGCTTCACCAGAATCATTGTTTGACCAGATAGGAGAAGACGCTCTCCAGCGACTCGTCGGAGGGGGAGAGCTCCAGCAGCGTCGCGCCCGAGTCCCGCACCAGCCCGGCGATGCCCGACGTGAAGGCCGAGAAGTCGCTGCTCTGCACCTCGATGCGGTCCCCGTCGAGGATCACGCCGGTGACCTCCTCGCGGGCGATCAACCGCGACGCCAGACGCCGGTTGTCGGTGCTGCGCAGGCTGAACGTGTGCGGCCGGTCGGTCATCAGGCGGCGGATCGCGCGGAAGTCGCCCGACGCCGCCAGCCGCCCGGCCAGGATGACCAGCACCTCGTCGGCCAGGTCCTCGACCTCCTCCAGGATGTGCGACGAGAAGATCACCGTGCGCCCCTCGGCGGCCATGCGGCGCAGCAGGTCCATCAGCTGCAGGCGCTGGCGGGGGTCGGTGCCGTTGAACGGCTCGTCGAGGATCAGCACCTCGGGGTCGTGGACGAGGCCGGCGGCGATCTTCGCCCGCTGCCGCATCCCCTTCGAGTAGCCGCGCATGGCGCGGTGCTGGCTGTCCCGCAGTTCGACGTGCGCGATGGCCGTGTCGGCCGCGGCGTCGGGGTCGGGCAGGCCGTGCAGGCGCGCGCTCGCGAGGGCGAACTGCCGCGCCGTCAGGAACGGGTAGACCGACTCGCTCTCGGGAACCAGGCCCACGCGCCGGAACAACTCCGGCGACCGCCAGGCCGGCCGCCCCAGCACCCGCACCTCGCCCGCCGAGGGGCGCAGGAAGCCCGCCAGCATGTGCAGGATGGTCGACTTTCCGGCCCCGTTCGGGCCCAGCAGGCCGGTCAGGCCGGGCTGGAAGCGGAAGGAGACGTCGTTCACCGCGACGACCTCGCCGTACCAGCGGGAGACGTTCTCCAGGCTGACGTCGGCCTCCACGTCGGCCGGGGGCGCCGGCGCGTCCTGCGCGGTCATGCGCTCCTCGGTCATGTTCTGATCCGTCATGCGCTGTTCCGGAAGCGGTACAGCGCCAGCGCGATCCCCACGCCCGCGTAGAGCAGCGCGGCGATCACCAGCACGGCGCCGGGCATGTCGGCCTGCGCGATCACGTTGTCGTCGGAGCCGGAGTCGAGTTCCGGCACGGCGTCGAACAGCACCAGCGTGAAGGCCCGCACGACGTGGGCGGGGCTGAAGAAGACGGTGTAGCGCACGGCGTCGGCGTCGCTGATGCTCATGATCGATTCGACGACGATGAACGGGACCAGGAAGACGCCCAGCACCCCCACGATCGCCAGCGAGCGCCGCCCGGCGTAGGTCGCCGTGAGCAGCCCGATGGCCGCGAAGGTGACGCAGATCATCAGCCCGCTGCCCACGATGGGGCCGAAGTCGCCGGCGTTCTCCTGGGCCCAGTCCCAGGCGTCGGCCGCGCCCAGCCAGTTGCCGACGAACATCACCACCTGCGGCAGCACGGTCACGGCCAGCATCGCGCTGGCCAGCGCCGCCAGCTTGGCCCAGCCGTAGTCGTCGGGCCGCAGCGGCCGCGAGAAGTAGAGCGGCAGCACGCCGAAGCGGCGGTCGTTGCCGACCAGATCGGAGGCCAGCGCCGCGGCGAAGAGCATGATGATGATCTGGATGAAGCTGTAGAACCCCACCGGATCGACGATCTCGAAGTCGCCCGGCGCGAGCGCCGCGACGGCCAACTGGATGAGCGCCGGGATGAAGGCCAGCCCCACCAGCCCGAAGGCCAGGACCTTGGGCAGCGCGCTCCGCCCCAGCCCGAAGGCGTGGCGCAGGCTCAGCACGTACAGCGACCAGACGGCGAAGCGCCGCCCCAGCCGCTCGCCCTCGTAGGGTCGGTAGCGCAGGTCGTAGATCGTGCCGCGGGGGCCGTCCGGCGTCGCGCCGGCGCCGGTCGTCATGCCACCGGCTCCGGCGTCGCCGGCTCGAAGAGCTCCTCCAACTGCCGGCGGCGCTGTTCGAGCCGCAGCAGCGGCAGCCCCGCGTCGGCGACGGCCGCCACGACGGCGTCGCGCACGGGCAGCGCCTCGTCGGGCTGCACCAGGATCTCCAGCCGCCGGCCGTCCGCCGCGGCCTCGACGCCCCGATCGCGCAACTGCGAGGCCAGCGGCGCCGCGTCGCCCTCCAGGTCGACCAGCAGCACGCTCGTCTCGTCGGTCAGCTCGGCGATCCGGCCGGCCCGCACCAGCCGGCCCTGCTCGATCAGCACCAGCCCGTCGCAGACCCGCTCGATCTCGCTGAGCAGGTGCGACGACATGACGATCGACATGCCGAACTCGCGCCCCACCCGCTCGATCAGGGCCAGCATCTCGTCGCGGCCCTCCGGGTCGAGGCCGTTGGTCGGCTCGTCGAGGAAGAGCAGGCGCGGGTCGTGGGCGATCGCCTGGGCCAGCTTGACGCGCTGCTTCATGCCCGTCGAGTAGCCCCCCATGTGGCGGTAGCGCTCCTCGAACAGGCCCACGTAGCGCAGCGACTCGGCCGCCCGCTCGCGCGCCGCCTTGGCCGGGATGCCGCTCATCCGCGCCATGTGCACGACGAAGTTCACCGCCGACATGTCGCCGGGGATGCAATCGTGCTCGGGCGAGTAGCCCACCAGCTCGCGCACCTGCATCGACTGGCGCGCCGTGTCGAAGCCGAGCACCGTCGCCGCGCCGCTCGTCGGCTGCAGCAGCCCCAGCAGGATCTTGAGCAGCGTGCTCTTGCCGGCCCCGTTCGGGCCCACCAGTCCCACGACGCCCGGCTCGACGCGCAGGCGCAGCGAATCGAGCGCCGTCACGCCGGGGTAGCGCTTGTGCAGCGCCTCCGTCTCGATGATGGGGCCGCCGAAGTCGCGGGCGGCGGACGGGGAAGCGATCACCGGGGCACGTCGCAAGCCATGTCCGCACCGTAGCGGGAGCCGCCGGGCCTGACTATGCGCCCGGCCGCTCGCCCGGTTCCCGCGCGGGGATCGTGCGGCACGGCCCGCGACCCGCTAGCGTGGGGCCGGGCGATCATGCGCCGCGGGGTCGGCGGGAGAGCGGTCCGATCGATGCGCTGGCGAACCCTGCCCCTGCTCCTCGGCGCCGTTCTGGCCGCTGCCGCGCTCTTCCCCACTCCCGCGCGGGCCGTCGGGCCGCCCGTCGTCACCGGCGTCGCGCCCGCCACGGGCCTGGCGGGAACCGTCGTCACCATCACCGGGCAGCACTTCACCGGCGCGACCTCGGTGACCTTCGGCGACCGCCGCGCCGAATTCACCGTCCGCAACGACCGCTCGATCGAAGCCACGGTCCCGATCTTCGCCGGGGCCGGCCGCGTGCGCGTCGTGGTCACCAGCCCCGACGGCGTCAGCGCCGACAACATCGCCGACGACTTCACCTACGTGACGCCCGGCCTCACGTTCGGCGGCGTGGATGGGCTCCGCCTCACGGAGGGCGGCGACGCCAGCATCTACACCGTCGCGCTGAGCATGCGCCCCACCGGCCCCGTCAGCGTCGCGATCTCCGGCGCCGGCGGCATCGACGCCTCGCCCGGCACGCTGACCTTCACCGGGGCCGACTACGCGACCCCCAAGCGGGTCACGCTGCGCGCCCGCGACGATCCGGGCCGCGCGCGCACCCGCGCCGCCGTCATCAACCACACCGCCACGGGGGGCGGCTACACCGGCAGCGGCAACCACCCGCTGTCCGTCACCATCATCGGCGACGACCGCTTCACCATCATCGTCACGCACTCCGGCGGCAGCACGGAACTGATCGAGGGCGGCCGGCCCGACTTCATCTCCCTCCGGCTCACCCGCGACCCCGGCGGCGAGGCGACTGTCACCGTCACCCCGGACGCCCAGCTCACCACCTCCGGCTCGGAGTTCCGCTTCGACTCCGCCAACTGGAGCAGCTCCGTCGAATTCGCCGTGTCCGCCGTCGACGACGACGCCCCCGAGGGCGACCACGCCGGCGTCCTCACCTTCACCCTGAAGGGCGGCAACCGCACGCTCGCCCCGGTCACGATCGAAATCGACATCGCCGACGAGCGCTCGCCCGCGGTCCGCCTCACCGAGTCGGGCGGCGGCACGGCCGTCGCCGAGGACGGCGGCCACGACACCTACACCGTCGCCCTGCGCCGCCGCCCGGCCGGCCCCGTCACCGTCGCCATCCAGCCCGAGGACGACCTGCGCGTCAGCCCCGTCCGCATCGTCTTCCAGCCCGGCGACTGGGCGCAGCCCCGCACCGTCCTGGTCGAGGCCGTCGACGACGACCGCGACGAGGGCGAGCACGTGCGCCACATCCACCACCTCGCCACCGGCGCGGGCCTGGGCGTCGTCGCGCTCAACGTCACCATCGCCGACAACGACGCGCCCAACCACGCGCGGATCCCGCTCGGCCCCGGCCTCTCCCTCGTCGGCTGGTTCGGCGCGCCCACCAGCGCCCGCGCCCTCATCGATGCCCACCCGGCGATCGCCCGCATCTGGGCCTGGGACCGGCTCCGCGGCTGGCGCGTCGACAGCCGCGAACTGCCGCCGCGGCTGCGCGCCGACATCCCCATCGCCCGCGGCGACGGCTTCTGGGTGGTCGCCACGGCCGGCGCGACCCTCGTCGTGCCGCTGCCCTGACCGGCCGCGCCGTCAGGCCGGCGACGCCTCGGGCAGCTTCGCGTAGACCGCCTCCTTGAGTTCCGCCAACTCCGGGTAGCGGCCCGTCGCCGCCTTGCTGTAGACCAGCGCCCCGTCGACGGTCCACTCGAAGCGGCCGCCGTCGCTGGGGATCAACTCCAGCGACGCCACCTCCGTCTGGATGTCGTTCAGGATCTCACTCACCATCCAGGTGGTGCGGAGCAGATAGTTTCAAGTAACGCAGTACTCCACCCGGATGCGCACGCCTTCGCCGTTCATCGGTCGCCCCTTTCCCTGTCCGCAGGATAGCGCGTCGCGGGCAACCCCCCGCGTCGGCCGGGCCGCTCCGCGTCACGCGGCTTGGCTCAAGCGACCTACCTCACCAACCCGTCGGAGCACACGATCCTGATCACTTCGGGCTCAGGCGCCCCGGCCTGCTCCGAATCGTCGGGCTCACGGAGCCGGTAGCGCTCGCGAAGCGCCTCCAGCCGGGTCCGCAGCGCCGGGCCTTCCAGACGCAGGTTCCAGATCTCGCCCATGGCGCTCTCCACCTGCGCGGGCAATTCGCTCAGGAATATCCGGCGGAGCGTCTCGATCCGGCGCCGCTCTGCGCCATCCTCTCCCGCTTCCCGCAGGGCGGTGTTGAGATGCCGGGAGATGTAGCGGCGCGCCTTCGTGTCTCGCGGACGTCTTCTCTTGCCCAACCGCGTCCGGAAGTCGGATTGGAACGTCTCGAACGCCGCCATGACGCGCTGGTTCGTGTCCACGGGCCGTCGCTGGGCCGGGGTATCGCGCTCGCACTTGGCAGCCGCGATGAGCTGGGCAGGGCTGATGGCGCGCGGATCAAGGTCGCTTCCCACGGCGTAGCAACCGTGCACGCCGCCGGAGCTCAGCAGGACCAGGGTCTCGCCCTGCCGCGGATCGTCGAACGGCGAGCGGACCGACGGCGGTTGGAGCGGCGGCTGCGCTCCCTCAATGGCGAGCGGATTCTGGACGTAGCTCACATTCGTCCCCTCCTCCTGCTTCGAGGGGATCTGCAGGGCCGACCGGATCCCGTCGGGAAGCTCGGTGATGGTCTGCCAGAGGTTCGGGTCGTCCGCCTGAATGCGCTGGAGCAGCGCGACCGCCCGCTGATTCGCCGCCACCTCGTCCAACCCGTCGTCGATCTCCGGCAGATCCTTGTCTCCGTAGATCCGGTACACCGCGCTCAAATTGAGCCGTTCCGCCTCCGACAGCAGCTTGCTGTCCAGCCCGATGAGGTCGTGGACGGATTGGATGCGCCGCGTCAGCCGCTCCGTCAGCGATAACTCCTTATCGACTTCCACGTCCGGCCACATGTTGTGCAGGTGGATCTCGCTGTGTTCCGTACCGATGCGGTCCACACGACCGAATCGCTGAATCAGCCGCACCGGATTCCAGTGCAGGTCGTAGTTCAGCACCCGCGCGCAGTCCTGCAGATTCTGGCCCTCGGAGACGACGTCCGTGGCCAGCAGCACCCTGATCGCGGGGCCCCGAAGACGCTCGCCCGTTGCAAGGTTCGAACCCGGCGAGAACCGCTTGACGATGTGCTCCGCATCGCGATGTGTGCTGCCGGTCATGCGCACGATCTCCGGATCGCGGCCGTCCGGATTGAGCTCCCGGTAGAGGTAGTCGATGGTCGTCTCCGCCTCGGAGAAGAGCAGCAGCTTGCCCGCTCGCACGTCGGGCCGATCCAGGAACCGCCGCAACGACCGCAGCTTGTCGTCGTCATCCGGCGTGATGCCCTCGACCCGGCCGAGGATGCGGCGCAGCACCGCATGGTCGGCGTCCAGATCGTCGATCCACTCCTCGACCCGGAAGTCGGCGGCCGAGTGGACCAGTTTGGCCTTCTTGCCGCCCAACCCCCGACGGCGAGCCTCTTCCTGCGTCAAGACATCCAGCAGTTCGTCCGCATCGAAGGCATGGCCCGACAGCAGCCGCGTCGCGGTGCCCCCGATCGGGACGTAGCCGGATTCGAGCGCTTCGCGGAAGTTGCGGTTGCTGTGCTGCAACGAATGCAGCGTCGATCGGAACGCCTCGATGCTCGACTCGAGCCGCTTCAGGAGCAGCGCGCCCATCAGCCTCGCGATCCGGTCCCGAGCCCGGAACAGATCGCGGTACTCCGGCCGCTCCCGGGCCTCGTCCGTGAGATAATCCGTGACCCGGTACCGCGCGCCCTGGTGGCGCTTCAGCTCGTTCTCCAGCTCCTCCAGCGAGCCGGCCTTGGCGTACACCTTGTCCAGCCGGTACTCGACGTTGTCCAGCACCGGATCGGGGAAGTGCACCGGCTTGCCCCCCACCTCCGCCTTGTCGCCGTAGAGATCGCGGATGTCCTTGCGGCGCCGGCGGATGAAGACCGACCCCAGCACCTGCTCGATCTCCACCTTCGGCACGCTGGGCCTGGCCCGTTTGGGCAGCGGCAGCGGCGGCGCGCCGCGGGCGCCGCCCCGCTCCCACTCCGCGACCTCCGCCCGGTAGTTCTCGTCCTCGGCGCGGTACTCCAGCCAGCGCTGCGCGTTGCGGAAATACTCCTCCAGGTTGACCGGCTCAATGTTGAGCCCGTGTTCCGTGTCGTCCAGGAACAGCGTCAACTGGCGGTAGATGTCCATCGGCCCCAGGTTCTGGGGCGTCGCGCTCAGCAGGATCACCTTGTGGTCGCCGGCCTCCAGGTATTTCCGAAGGCCCTGCGACCGCTGGTTGTGGTTGCGGAAGTTGTGCGCCTCGTCGACCAGCACCGGCCCCCGCGCCGGGTACTCCTGCGTGAGGATGACGCCGCGCTCGGGCGGCGGCGCGTCCACGTAGCCGCCGATCTCCTCGTCGAACTCGTCGTCCGGCGCCGCCGCGATGACGCCCTGCGAGACGACGGCCGCGCCGAGCCCAAAGCGCTCGTTGAAGCGCTCCCACATCGGCTTGAGCCCGGCCGGGCAGAGGATCAGCGGCGGCCCGTCGTTGGGGTAGCTGAAGCTGAGCTGGCGCAGCAACTCCGCCCCGATGAACGTCTTGCCCAGCCCCACGACGTCGCCGATGTAGCAGCCGCCGTGCTCCTCGATCATTCCCAGCCCGCGCTTCACCGCGTCGATCTGGAAGTTCGCCAGTTCCTCGCGCGATTCCGTCCCCGGCAACTCCCCCCCGCCGACGTCGGACTGGTAGAGCTCGTAGAGCGCCTTCAGATAGACGTGGTAGGGCGGCGTTTGGGCCAGCGCCCACGAGCGATCCAGCTCCGCCTGCAACGCCTCGCCGATGTCCTCCGACTCGGCCCAGAGGGCGTCGAACCACTCGCGCAGCGCGCCCATCTCCGCGTCGCCGGTGACCCGCACGTTGAGTTCGGTGTTGCCGCTGAACCCGGCCAGCGTGAGGTTCGACGACCCCACCACCGCCGCCCCCGGCTCGGCGTGGTCGGCGTACCAGCAGAGGTAGGCCTTGGCGTGCAGCGGACTGCGCCGGTAGGCCCGCACCTCCGCCCGGCCCGAGGCCACCATCTCGCGCAGCCGCGCCACCGCCCGCGCGGCGCCGTCCGTCTGCGGCAGCAGCGACACGCCGGCGGCGATGTGGTCCACCGACTGCCGCGCGACCGCCGGGCGCTCGCGCCGTTGCACCAAGCCGTCGGCGTCGAGCCGCGCCCGCAGCGCCTCCGGCTGCTGCAGGCCGGCCGCCACCGCCTCCAGCACCTGCCGGTCGGTCCGGCCCACGAGGATGCGCACCTTCTCCAGCCGCGACAGCGCGTCGCTCACCGCCCCGAAGCCCGAGATGAAGAAGTAGCCCACGGCGATATCGGCGCGGGCGGAGCTGTCGAGCATCTCCCGCAGGCGGGTCAGGAGGTCGGGGTCGGTGGTGGAGTGGAGGATGTTCACGCGATCAGCCCGACTCGATGGGGAGACCGGCGATGCGCTCGAAATGCCGCCGGTTGTTGGTCAACAGCGTGAGGCGATGGCGCAGGGCGGTCGCGCCGATCAAGAGATCGAGGTCCGGAATGCGCTGTCCGGCGGCTCTCAGGCGCCCGCGTTCCCGGCCGAAAATCCGGCACGTCTCGTCGTCGAGATCCACGACCGCGACGCCGGACAAGAAGCGCATCAGCCCGCGTTCGTCGGCTTCGGGATCCGCGGAATGGGAGACGCCCTCATAGAGTTCGGCGAGCGACACGATGCTCACGCCCAGATCGTCCGGCGCCATCTCGCCGAGCCGACGGGTCACCGGTCCGGCCCCGTGCAGGTAGTGAATCACCCAATCCGTGTCCACCAGATAACGCACGCCGCTACAGGTCCGGCGGTTCGCGGGAGCCCGCGAGGCGGGATTCGTGGATCAACCGGATCAGTGCGTCCGGGTCGGAGTGGCCCTTCCAGCTGCCGGCCGACCTGCGGAACGCCTCACCGGGGCCTTCGGACGACGGCGTGTCGTCCAGCGTCACCACGACTTCCGCGCCCTCCTTGAGAGCCAGCGGCTCCAGCGGTTCGAGCACGCCCCCCGAGTACTTCGCCCTGACGCTCCGGATCATGGCCATCCTCCCCGATGCGCTCACCGCTCCCATGATGCCACAGCCGCGCCCGCCGCGCCTCCGGCTGCTACGGGCCGGCGGCCACGGTCTCCAGCACCCCACTGTCGAGGATCTCCCGCAGGCGGCTCAGGAGGTCCGGGTCGGGGTGGAGTCAAAGCACCTCAACCGACTCAACGTGACTATCCCGTTGCCATTTTTCGCAAGTATGCTGAAACATCCCATTAATCGGCGTTGTGTCACAGATTGACGCTAGTTGCCGACCTGCTTCTGTTGGCATCACATCCCCGCAGATAAACATGTGATCTGAGTCACTTACTTTCTTGAGGACAATCCTTGCTTGCTCAGAAAAGTAAGTTGCCAGGATATTCGAAGCATTGGCTTCATCCTTGAAAACCATATCTTCCGACAATGCTATGAGACCTAGAGAAGCAAGGTCCGAAACGTCCTGGAAGCTCAACCCATTTCCTTTGTACATATCATCTCTCACGAAGAAGATGATGGCCTTCTCTCCGTTAAATGTCCACAAAAAGCGACATAGCCTACGGAACATGTCGGCGTCACGTTTCTCCATGTCGGACATGATATTGATAGTCCTCCTGGAGAAGGTTCCCGGCGTGTTGGCTTCCCCTGCGAGGATGCGAGCCCACAGCTCCTGCATCTCCTCGTCGGAGAAGAGTCGCGACTTATCGAAGAAGTTGAGGATCCAGTCGTCCTCCATGTCTTGGGGCGAAGCGTCGTCCGTAAGCAGCGGCAGTGCCTTGCGAGTGATGTTCTCCATGTTGAGCTGCTTGCGCGTTTCTTCCTGGACGAAGCGCGTCGCAGCTCTGAACTGCAAGTCTCCGATCTCTATCTCGGACTCCGCGCGGATCATGGCTGCCTTCGCTTCGGCTTTCGCGACACGCTCGATCTGATATGGCCTCGCGATGCCGCCCATAGCGTCGGAAACCTTGTTGATCAGAACCGTCGCAGGCTTTGTGAGGCCCGCAGTCAAGCCATCGGCCCTGACCACCAAATTCCCAGCCATCTCTATACAACCTCCCTACCGCTCATGGGATTACCCCTCCTGCGCGCTGCGCGCCCACCACTTGCGGTTCCGACTAACCCGATGACACCCTATTCATTGGTGGACCCTATCAGACGTGCCCCTCCACCGCGTCGACCTCCTCCCCCGTCAGGCCGTAGAGGTCATAGACGCGGCGATCTATCTCCCGCTCCCACTCCGTCGTGTCCGCGTCCGGGTCCGCCGTCTTGGCCCTGATGATGCGATCCACGAGTTTCACGAACGGCCGCTGCTCCGCGGCGCTGACTTGCGGGATCGGGATGCGCTCGACGTACACCTTCTTCCACCGCAGCGTCCCCATGCCAGAGGTTGGAGCGGCTTGTCCGAGGAACCAGTGCGCCAGTGCCGAGTTGAGCACGGCGCACAGAAACTTGAGTGCGTAGCCCGTCATGATGAAGGTCGTCGCCTCGGGGTAGAATCCGCTCTCGTCATAAGCAAATCTGCCACGCCCGACCAATTCAATCCAGAAGATCTTTGGTTTTGTGAATTCCTCGTAATAGTTCGCGCCCCATCGCTGGAGGGCGTACCACTCGTAGCGGATACCAACCTCGGATTGGTTTCGCGCTGCCAGCTTGGGCTTGTGGTGGAGGAGGTACCGATAGACGCCCGGGTATCGGGCTTTGAACGAATCCTCAGCGGTCTTGCTCGCGCCCGAAATCGATGATTCGGCATGCATAGGGAAGTGCCATGGTATGTTTAGGAGCCACTTGCCATCCCAATCTGCCCGCCACCTTTGGATGTCACGCCCACGCAGGATCGGTTTGATAATCTCCTTTGAACTCGGATCCTCTGCGATCAGTGTGTCTCGAGTGGTGTCGTCGATGATGAATGCCGCGTTGTAGCCGGTTTTGATCCCGAAGTTGATCCGCACGTCCCACTCCGCGAGCGGTGTCCCGACGGCCCGCATCTTGTCCATCACGCTCTGCTCCGTGAGCGAGAGGACGCTCCACGGCGCCTCGCCGTCCGGGCGGACGCGGCCCCAGTGCTCCTCCGCCGGCGGGAAGCTCACGCCGGGCAGCCGGTCCATGTCGACGGCGGGGAAGGGAGCGGCCGATCCGCCGGTGCGAAGCAGCAGCACCCCGCTATCGACGATGGCGCTCGTGAACACGTCCTTGCCGAGATCGAGCCAGCGCAACGGCGTGTGCCGCTCGGCGAAGTGGCGGCGAAGGCGCTTGCCGTACTCCGCCCTGAGCCAGCTGTTCGAGGTGATGTAGGCCAGGATGCCGGTCCGCGGCTTCAGCAGTTCGCAGCCGCGCTCGTAGAACAACCCATAGACATCGCCGGTGCGGGCGAATGTCCGGTAGCCCACGCCGCGGTAGAGGTCGCCGAGCCGGCCGCCGTCGCTCTGGAGCTGGTGGTACGGCGGGTTGGCGACGGCGACGTCGAACCCGCCCCGGACGAACACTTCCGCGAACTCCACGCGCCAGTCCGCACAGCCGGCGGGCATGTCCGACGCATCGCCGAGCGCCTCGCGAATCTGCTCCTCGGCGCTCGCGATCTCCCCGCGCAGCCGGTCCTTTTCGGCCCCGTCGGAGGAGATGAGATAGCCGGCCTTGAGCGTCCCGAGGCCGGACTGCTCAACGAGGCCGCGTTCGAGGTTGAGCTGGCTGGGGTCCGGCGCGAGCAGGCTGTCGCCGCACACCACCTTGAAGTCGAGGTTGGGCAGCGGCTCCAGCTTCTCCCCCTCGTATTCGATGGCGAGCGACAGCCACATGCGCAGCATCGCGATGTTGACCGCGAACTCGTCGATGTCCACGCCGTAGAGGTTCCGCTCGATGATCTCCAGCTTGAGCTGGTGGAGCGATTTGGCGTCGGCGCCGGCGTTGAAGAGCGTGGTCTGCAGGTCGACCAGCTCCTGCATCATGCCCAGCAGGTAGGCGCCGGAGCCGCAGGCCGGATCGACCACCGTGACCTCGCTCAGCGCCCCGGCCACCCTGCGCGCCGCCGCGACGTCGATCTCGTCCGTTTGCCGCTCGTCCACGAACGCGGCGATCGCTCCGGCGGGCAGCCCGGTCTCCCGCGCTTCCAGGTAGCCCTTGAGCGCCTCGCGGCACATGAAGGACACGACGGTCCGCGGCGTGTAGTAGGAGCCCGACTCGTGGCGGCCGGTCACCAGTTCCTCGAACACTTTGCCCAGCATCTCGGGGTCGACGGCCACCTCGATGTCGAAGGGCGTGGACTCCATGACGGTGAAGTTGAAACGGTCGAACAGGCCCGTGAGCACCGCCTCGATCGCCTCGTCGGGCACGGTCACGCCGTCGCGCGTGTCGAGGCCGCCCTGCTCGAACAGGCCGCCGTTGAGGAACGGGACCTTCCCGAGCATCGGTTCCGTGCCGGCGGTCACATCGCGGGAGTCGGGGTTGTTGAGCCCGGCGAAGAACAGGCTCCGCAGCCAGTTGACGTGGAAGTTGTCCGTCTCGCCGCGGTGCCGGCGATAGTTGTTCCACAGCGCCTTGAGGTAGTCCTTGTCGCCGTGGAAATCCAGCCAGCCCTTGCGCTGCAGGAAGTAGACGAACATCAGCCGGTTGAACAGGGTCTGGACGAACAGGCGCCGCTCGTCCTCCTCGCCGTCGGCGAATCCGCTCACGCCCTGCTCCGCCCCTTCGAAGACCCGCTTGTACTCGGCGAAGAACCGCTTCGTGACGGGCTCGACGTCGAAGGCCTCGTCGAGCGCGTCGCGGATGCTGCCCGTGTCTTGATACTCCCAGTAGATGTTGGAGATCTGCTGCACGGCGGTGCGGTTGTGCTGGCCCTGCTCGAAGACGAGGCGGCGCAGGGTGGGCCGCGGGCCGGCGAGGTCGGGGCGGACGAAGTGCAGCTGGTCTGCGCCGGCGTTGCTGAAGACCAGCAGCAGGTCGTCGCCGAGCTCGCCGGCGATCAACCGGGCCGCCGCGATCGCCTCCGCCGCGCGCACCCGGCCCGTCGCGGGGGCGTCGAGGGCGACGTAGAGGACGTGCACGCCGTCCAGTTCCGCGAGGTAGTCGGCGGTGGCGGGCAACCCGGCGCCGGGTGCGCCTGAAAGGCGCACCCGCCTCTGCACGGCGTCGAAGTCCAGCGCCTCGACGAACAGGCCCCGGAGCGCGGTCGCGCGCCCGTCGGGCGGCGCGCCGAAGACGTGCGCGATCCGCTCCTCGACATCGGCGGCGTCTTCGCGGCTGCGGATCGGCATGCGTTGCGCTCCCGGGTACGACCCGCTCCGATCGTACGCGACCCTCGCCATGCGATCGCTGGCGCCCCCGGCAGGACTCGAACCTGCAACCTGCTCGCCGCCGCCGGGCCGTTAGACCGGCCGGCCCGGCACGACTTCCACGCGCGCGTCGCAGCCCGGCACGTCCGCCAGCGCCGCGTCGCACGAGAGCAGCGGCAGGTCGAGCGTCTCCGCCAGCGCCAGGTAGAGGCCGTCGTAGATCGTCACGTTGGACCGCAACTCGAACGCCCGCGGCAGCAGGGCTCCATGCGCGAAGCGAATGATCGGCAGGCCCGCCAAGACATCCAGCGCCGCCCGCGCGCCGGCGGGCGACATCCGCCCCCGCAGCGTGAACCCGCGCAGCGCCTGTCCGACCTCCGCGTCCAGCAGATGCGGCGCGCAAACCGCCTCGCCGCCGGCGATCCGCCGATCAAAAGCCTCGCCGGCGGGACTCCCCGACCGGCGCAGCGACTCGACCACCACCGACGCGTCGGCGACGATCACAGCGACAGCGGCCCGCGGATCTCCCGGATGATCTCGGCCGAAGAAATGGACGACTCGACGGGCTCCAGACTGCGAAGCCGCGCCAGCACCTCTTCCGCTGTCGAGATCTCCAGCGACCGTTCCAATTCCCGCAGCACGTAGGCCGACAGGCTGATCCCCGCCCGCGCCGCCCGCGCCTTCGCCTCGCGGTGCACCTCGTCGGGCACGTTGCGTACCTGAATCATCTTCGACATGTGATCCACGCTACCAGATGCGCGGCATGTGCATCGTGCCCCACCATGCGATCGCTGGCGCCCCCGGCAGGACTCGAACCTGCAACCTGCGGATTAGAAAGCCGCTGCTCTGTCCAGTTGAGCTACGGGGGCCCGGTGCGCTACGGGGGCCCGGTGCGCTACGGGGGCTCCAACGCCTCGGTTTGCGGACGGCTGGGCGCGACGGCCGGGCGCATGACCCGTCTCGACGTTTCCACTTTCAGGTAACGGCCGCGGCCGTGACCGCCGGGGCGGACGCGCAGGATGCGCGTTTGCGATACGTCGGGGCTGGTCGTGAGGTGTTGCTGCGCCCAGCGGCCCAGCGGCCCCGCCGCCGCCGTCGAGAGCAGGATCAGCACGACGGTCTCCGCCAGCCCGCGCCAGCCCGCGGCGTGCCGCGCCAGCGCCAGCGTCGAGAGCCCGGCCAGCACGCCGCCCGCGGCGAGGTTCGTCGTGCAGTTGGGCGAGACGGCCAGCGACCACTCGCCGCGCTGCAGCCGCGTGAGCGCCTCGTCGGCCGCCGAGAGCAGCTCGTCCTCGCCCACGTTGCCGTAGACGTAGAAGCCGTCGGTCGCCGCCCGCGCTTCGAGCTGCAGGTCGGCCCCGCGGCGGCTGCGCAGCACGGCCACCGTGGCGTGCTCCAGTCCGTGGTTGCGCCGCATCGCCCGCGTCAGTTGGGCCAGCATCGCCGTCCTCCGCTCCCCGCGCCGCGGCCGGGCGTCAACTCCGCGGCCGGCCCGCCTCGTAGCGCGGCGCGCCCTGCTTCTCCAGCACGATGGCCACGCGCGTCGTTTCGACGCCGCCCCCCGGCAGCAGCGCCTCCACCAGGATAGACCCCTCGTAGGCTCCGGCGGGCAGGCCGCCGGCCTCGACTTCGACGCGGACGGTTACGTCGTCCCGCGCGCGGCCGGGCGGCGACCCGGCGGCGACCCCCGCGTCGTGCGAGACGCGCAGCCAGGCATCCTCCGCGACGATCCGATAGACGAGCAGCCCGCTGCCCGGATTGCGGATGGTGAACGTCAGCGGCCGCACGACCTCTCCGTCGGGGCTCAGCTCCAGCGGCCCGCCTTCGACCTCGGCGCGCGGGTCGCCGAAGAGGGCGCGGCGGATCGTTTCCGCCTCGGCCTCGCCGGGCGGCGCCGGCCGGTGGGGCTGCGCGTCCGGCGGCAGGGGCGCGTTCATCGCGTCGAAGGGCCGCTCCGGGATGGGCGCGCCGAACGGTCCGGTCAGCAGCCGCCGCCAGCCGGCGAAGAAGTGCTCGGGGTCGAGGGGGCCGCCCGGCTGCGCCAGCGCCGCCAGGTCGGGGTGCTCGACGGGGACGGCCGGCCAGAGTCGCCGCCCGTTGATCGACGGCGGGTTGATCAGGCAGCCGATGACCAACTCCTGGTAGGTGTAGCCGTTGTAGGGGCCCTCGCAGTCGTAGGGCAGGGCGCGGAACGGGTCGACCTCCGGGCCGGCCGGGTGGTTCGAGGTCGCCCAGCCGTTGTAGGCCCAGAGGGCGTAGTACCACGCCTCGATGAACTCCCGCTCGCCCCGCCCCACGACGGGGATCAGATCCTCGTTCCACTTGTCGGCCAGGATGCGCGCCCCGGCCGCGATGTTGTAGGCGTAGTGCGTGCCGGCCAGGGCCTCGGCCCGGCTGGGCGCGTCGCCGTGGTTGCTGAACGCCGACGCCACCTGCATCACGCCGTAGGCGCAGGACGACGAGACGAGCGCCGGCCCGACGCTCTCGTAGGGCACGTGGATGGCGGTCTGGTTGAGGCTGCTCTCGACCCAGCCGATGGCGTGCAGCAGGACGCCGGGGATGCGGGCGTCGTCCTGGAGGACGCGCCGGTCGGCGGGGCCGGCCTCCATCTCGGGCAGCGCGAAGTCGGGCTCCGCGGGCAGCAGCGCGTCGATCGCCGCCAGCCGCTGGGCGTCGAGGTAGGGGGCGCGGTCGCGCGTGGCCTCGTAGGCCTGGAAGCGGTAGGGCGGGCCGCCGCCGAAGTCGGAGCAGACGAGGCCGCCGCCGCCCGCCGATGTCTGCGCGTGCGCCGGTCCGGGCCCGGGCGACGCGATCAGCCCCGCCGCCGCCGCCGCGACGAGCGCGCACAGCAGCGCCGCGATCCCGGCCCGCCGGCGTCGTGTCTCAGGGCGCGCCATGCCACCAGCCCAGGATGCGCAGCCCGTCGCCGGTCAGCGCCCGCGACGCGCCGTCGGGCCCCAGCACGGCGAGGCCCTGCGCGCCGGGGTCGCCGGGGCCCGCGCCCCCGAATGTGCGCAGCGCCAACCAGGCGCCGTCGGGCGACCAGCCCAGGGGCAACTCGAAGCCCGCCCCGGCCGGCGCCGCGCTCGCCCCCGCCGTGCCGATCTCGCCGCCGCCGCCGCCGAAGCGGCCCGCGTGCAGCGTCCCGTCGGGATGCCAGACGGGCGAGGCCGAGCCGCCGCCCGCCGCGGCGCCCGTCGCCTGGGCCGTGCGCAACTCCGCCGCGAGGTCGAGCAGCATCACCCGCAGCGATGTCCCTCGCTGCTCGGTGTAGGCCAGCCGCGAGCCGTCGGGCGAGAGCGACCACTCCCGCGTCACGCCCGGCGACAGGGGCCGCGCGGAGGTCGCGCCGTCGCCCAAGATCTCGATCAGCGCGCTGCCGCCCGCCCCCACCGCGACGGCGTAGGCCGGTCCGCCGCCCGCCCGCCCCACCGGGTAGAGCCCGCCCACGTCGCCGCGTTCCAACAGCGTCCGCTCGGCGGGCAGGTCGCCGCCATCGCGGAGGTCGAACACGACCAACTGGAAGCGCCGCGACCCGCCGCGCCCGGCAGCGCGCGCCGCGCGAACACCTCCGCCCCGTCGGGCGACCAGGCCAGCCCGCCCCGCAGGTCGAGCCCGCGCGCGACGACCCGCGGCGGCCCGCCGTCGCTGAGCAGGAGCAGCGTGTCGGTGGCGGGGTCGGCCGCGCCGGGCGGCACGACCAGCAGCGCCATCCGCCCGCCCGCCGGCGAGACGGCCCCCGCCGGCGCCCAGCCCGGCGCATGCGCCAGGGGGAACAGCGCCTGCCGCCGCGACGGCTCGGCCGGGTCGACGAGCCACAGCGCGCTCTCGCCGCCGCCGTAGATGGAGACGAGCAGTTGCGGGCCGCCGGCGAAACGGGCGTCGCCCGACCCCGACGACGCGGGCGGCGCGATCACGCCCAGCGCCAGCGCCGCCGCGGCCAGCGCGGCCGCCGCCGCCGCGATCAGGAAGCGGCGCGAAATGCGCGGTCGGCCCTGCCCCCGCGAGAGACGCATGCGCGCTCCTGCGCCCGCCGCCCACCACACCGCGCCGGACTCTACCATCGACGCTGGCGGGCGGCGCGCCGCCGCTTGGTAGAATGCGCCCGGGGAGAGCCACATGTCACGAATTACGATCATCGGGCTGGGACTGATCGGCGGGTCGCTGGGCCTCGCCATCAAGGCCGCGGGGCACAAGGACGTCGAACTCGTCGGCTACGACCATTCCGGCCGGGTCCGCCGCGAGGCCAAGAAGCGCGGCGCCGTGGACGACGTCGAGGGCGGCATCGCCAAGGCGGTCGACGGGGCGGGCCTCGTCATCGTCGCCGTGCCGCCGGTGCAGATCATCGACGTGTTCAAGGAGTTGGGCCCCCATCTCAGCGAGGGCGCGGCCGTCACCGACGTCGCCTCGAGCAAGCGGCTCGTCATGGGGTGGGCCGAGGAGTTCCTGCCGCGCTACTGCTCCTTCGTCGGCGGGCACCCGATGGCGGGCAAGACCGACCAGGGCATCGAGAACGCGGAGGCCGGGTTGTTCAAGGGCGCGCCCTACGCCGTCGTGCCGCTGACGACCGCCTCCGAGACCGCCGTCCGATCGGTGCTGGGCATGGTCGAGACCGTCGGCGCGACGGCCCGCTTCATGGCCGCCGACGAGCACGACGACCTCGTGGGGGCCGTCAGCCACATGCCGATCGTGGCCTCCAACGCGCTCTTCACGATGCTGCGCGGCACCGAGAGCTGGGCCGACTTCGGCAAGATGGCCGGCCCCGCCTACCGCGACCTCACGCGGCTGGTCGACGGCGACCCGCAGATGTCGGCCGAGATCGCGCTGACCAACAAGGAGCGCATCCAGTACTGGCTCGACCGCTACATCCTCGAACTCAACCGCTACCGCGACCTGCTCGACCAGGACGAGGAGACGATCTTCAACGCCTTCTTCGACGCCAATCTGCAGCGCTTCCGCTTCCTGCAGGGCGACGACCTCGACGACGTGCCGCCCGTGCCCGAGATGCCCGACAAGGGCGCGGTCATCGGCGGGCTGATGCTGAGCCCGAAGCTCTACGACAAGATGCGCGAGATGATGAAGCACTCCGACGAGACGATCGAGAAGTCGCGCCGCCGGCGCTAGCGGCGCGGCGGCGGCGGCGGTCGCGCGCGAGGGGGGCGTCGTGAGGCAACGGCTGCGCGCCACGGGTCCGCTGCGCGGCGCGATCGAGGTTCCCGGCGACAAGTCGATCTCGCACCGGGCGCTGATCTGCAACGCCCTGGCCGGCGGCGCGGCCCGCGTGCGCGGCTTCCTCGACGCCGACGACTGCCGCCGCACGCGCGCCATCCTGGAGCGGCTGGGCGCGCGCATCAGCGACGCGGACGGCGGCGGCCTGCTCGTGTCGAGCCCCGGCCGCGCCGCCCTGCGCCCGGTGGAGGCCGTGCTCGACTGCGGCAACAGCGGCACCTCGATGCGGCTGCTGGCGGGGCTGCTGGCCGGCCTCGACGGCCGCTCCAGGCTCGACGGCGACGCCTCGCTGCGCCGCCGGCCGATGGCCCGCGTGCTGCGCCCGCTGGCCGGGATGGGCGCCGAGGTCGCCGGCGACGGCCCCGATCTGCGCGCGCCCATCACCGTGACGGGCGGGCCGCTGCGCCCCTTCCGCGGCCGCATGACCGTGCCCAGCGCCCAGGTCAAGAGCGCCATCCTGCTGGCCGCCCTGGCGGCCGACGCGCCCAGCGCCGTCGAGGAGATCGCCCCCACGCGCGACCACACGGAGATCATGCTCGGCGCGATGGGCGCGGCCATCGCGCGCGACGGCCCCCGCGTCCGCCTCGACCCGGCCGCGCCGCTCCACCCGGTCGACATCGACGTGCCCGGCGACCCCAGCGCCGCCGCCTTCTGGCTCGTCGCCGCGGCGATCACGCCGGGCTCCGACGTCACGCTGCCCGGCGTCGGCGTCAATCCGACCCGCACCGGCGCGATCGACGTGCTGCGCGCGATGGGCGCGCGGATCGAGGAGTCGAACCGCCGCCGCGCCGGCGGCGAGCCCGTCGCCGACCTGCGGGTGCGCGGCGGCCCTCTGCGCGGCGCGACGATCGAGGGCGACGTCGTGCCGCGCGCCATCGACGAGCTGCCGGTGCTGGCCGTCGCCGCCGCCGTGGCCGACGGCCCCACGGAGATCCGCGGCGCGGGCGAGTTGCGCGTCAAGGAGTCCGACCGCATCGCGGCGACGGCCGGCCTGCTGCGCGGCTTCGGCGCCGGCGCCGGCGAGCGGCCCGACGGGCTGCGCATCCACGGCGGCGCCCGCCTGCGCGGCGGCGCCGCCGACGCCGCCGGCGACCACCGGCTGGCGATGGCCGCGGCCGTCGCCGCGCTGGCCGCCGGGCCGCCCGGCGAGGCCGTCAGCCGGATCGACGGGGCGGAGGCCGTCGCGGTCTCCTACCCGGCGTTCTGGCGAGCACCTCGCGCAACTGGCCGGGCCGCGGGCGCTAACCTGAGCGGCGCGATGGCCACGCAACTCCTGCACATCGGCTTCGGCAACGTGCTCGCGATCAACCGCGTGCTGGCGATCGTGTCGCCCGGCGCGGCCCCCAGCAAGCGCCTCGTCCAGGAGGCCAAGGCGGCCCGCACGATCATCGACATGACCAACGGCCGCAAGACCAAGGCCGTGCTGGTCCTGGACAGCGGCCACGTCGTCCTGGCGGCGATCGCGCCGGAGACGATCGCCCGCCGCGTCGCCGCCGATCGCGGCCCGGCCCCGTCCGAGCGATGACCGGGCCCGCCGTCCCCGGGCTGGTCGTGGTGCTGTCCGGTCCCTCCGGGGCGGGCAAGGACAGCGTGCTGGCCGCCGCCCTGGCCCGCGACGATCGCCTCGCCCGCGTCGTCACGGCCAAGACCCGCTCTCCGCGCCCCGGCGAGCGCGACGGCGTCCACCACCTCTTCCTCAGCGCCGGGGAGTTCGACGACCTGCTCGCCCGCGGCGGCCTGCTGGAGCACGCCGAGGTCTACGGCCACCGCAGCGGCGTCCCGCGCGATCAGGTCGAAGAGTTGCTTGGCGAAGGCAGGACCGTCGTCCTGCGCACCGACGTGCAGGGCGCGCGCACGCTGCGCGCCAGGATCCCGCAGGCGCTGCTCGTCTTCCTCACCGTGCCCGGCGTGGACGACCTGGAGCGCCGCATGCGCGCCCGCGGCGGCGACGACGAGGCCGCCATGCGCCGCCGCCTCGCCGCCGCGCGGGCGGAGATGGCCGAGGCCGCCCGCTTCGACCACGTCATCGTCAACCGCGAGGGCGGCCTCGACGCCGCCGCCGGCGAACTGCTGGCCGTCATCGACCGGGAGCGCGCCCGCCCCGGCCGCGTCGCGCCCCGCCTCTGACGCTTGCCGCTCCCGTCGTGCCGCGCACGCGGCGTGACGGGCGTGTCTCACGCTGTCCAGCCCCATGCCGTAGAAGAAATGCGGTCGCCCACTACAATGGAGAGGGAAGGGGCGTCCAATCCCGCAAGGTCCGAGTGGGGAGTGCCGGTCGGCCGGCATCGTCGGCTGCGCCGTCACCGTCGCCCAGGTCGCGACGGGGAGATCCAGGAATCAGGGAGAGGCGCGACACCGAACCACCGGAAGAAGGGAGCGGCATGGCAGACAGCGACGTGGGAAGCACGGCGTCCTGGGTTCCCGTGAAGCGGAAGCCTTGGGTGATGTTCGCTTGGCTCGGCCGGGCCGGCGAGGAGACCGATGAGTGGAAGTCGACTACTCGTTCCTTTGCGAAGCAGTGCGGATTGACCCCAACTCGGCCCGAATCGACATCGACGCCCTAGACGTTCGCTTCTTTCAGGCAGAGTCGCTCCCGACGATGATGGAGCCGCTCGTTCTCGTGACGGGCTTCTCATACAGTTCTGTTGAGGTGGGTGAGAAGGAGGTCGCCGTCCAGTGCATCGATGCCGACGGCCGTCGCTTGGGCGAGGTGTTTCGCAGCACTCGCGACTTCCAGGCGCCACCGGGCGAAGTGGTGTGGCAGGACAAACTCATCAGCATCGTGGGTGGTCTTGAGATCGAGCGCTATGGCGACTACAGCGTGCGGGTGACCGTGAATGGGCTGGAGTTCGCGAGGGTTCCGTTCCGAGTCGTCCCGCCCAGCGTGGACGTCCCCGGCCGATAGAGTGTGGGCGTCGGATCGCCGCGGCCGCCGACGAACTGCTGGCCGTCATCGACCGGGAGCGCGCCCGCCCGGCCGCGTCGCGCCCCGCCTCTGACGCCCGGTCCCCCGTTGACAACCCGCCCGACCCCCTCCAGACTCGAAGGACAACTGAATACCGACGCTGAGCGGGACGAGTACCCGGTCAGGCGGACCCACAGAGAGCCGGCCCGGGCTCTCGCGCCGCGGCGCGGGGGCGGGCTGCGAGGCCGGCGGTCGCGCGACCGGCGAATGGCCCCGTGAGTCGCGGCCCGAAACCGCTCCCCCGGGAGCGCGAGTAGGCGTCGCCGGAGAGGCCCCGTTATCGAAGCCGAGCCGATCGCGACGCTCCCCGCCCGCGCCTGACCGCCGGGCCGCCGGACGCGCCGCCGTCAGGCGAATGAGCGCCCCGACTCGCCGCCGCATCCGGCGCCGGCGCCGAGG
This sequence comes from Dehalococcoidia bacterium, assembly GCA_963664645.2. GTDB lineage: Bacteria > Chloroflexota > Dehalococcoidia > Bin125 > Bin125 > TK10-74A. The sequence continues at coordinate 2,300,901 of CAXXCV010000001.1, read as the reverse complement.
GGAACAAGGGTGGTACCGCGGAGAACTCCGCCCCTTGGGGGCGGAGTTTTTGCGTTCCGCGCCGCGCGCGGCGCACGGAGAGATAGAGAGAAGAAGGAGCGCGACGATGCACTATCCCTCGCTGGAGGAGGTCCGCCGCATGGCCGCGTCGGGGCGGGGCAGTTTGGCCCCGATCTACCGCGAGGTGCTGGCCGACCTCGAAACGCCCGTCTCCGCCTTCCTCAAGGTCAAGCGCGGCGACTACTCGTTCCTGCTGGAGTCGGTCGAGGGGGCCGACCGGCCGGCGCGCTACTCGTTCATCGGCACCGAGCCCTACCGCGTCTACCGATCGCCCATCGCCGGGGAGGCCCCGACCGGCCGCGACCCGCTCGACGAGGTGCAGCGGGAGTTGGAGCGCTTCACGGCTGATCCCCAATCCCAACCTGCCGCCCTTCCACGGCGGCGCGGTGGGCTACGTCGGCTACGAGGCGGTGCGCCACTTCGAGCGGCTGCCGCTCGCCCGCCGCGACCCCCACGGCCTGCCCGAGGTGCTCTTCCAGTTCGTCGACACGCTGATCGTCTTCGACCACTTCAAGCACCTGATCAAGGTCGTGGGGCACGTCCGCCTCGACGGCGACGTCGACAGCGCCTACCGCGCCGCGGCGCGCCGCATCGACGAGATCGTCGACCGGCTGGGCGCCGGCGCGCCGCCGGTCCCCGCCGACCGCGCCGAGCCGCCCGCGGGCGGCGCGCCGCTGCGCTCGAACATGCAGCGCGAGGCCTACGTCTCCGACATCAAGCGGATCATCGACTACATCGTCGCCGGCGACATCATCCAGTGCGTCTACTCGCAGCGCTTCTCGCGCGAGACCTTCGTGCACCCCTTCAACGTCTACCGCACGCTGCGCACGGTGAACCCGTCGCCCTACACCTATTACCTGGAGCTGGGCGACCACCAGATCGTCGGCACCTCGCCGGAGCTGCTGGTCGTCGTCGAGGACGGCAAGGTGGCGACCAACCCCATCGCCGGCACGCGCCGCCGCGGCGCGAGCGAGGAGGAGGACCAGGCGCTCGAGCGGGAGTTGCGCGGCGACGCCAAGGAGCTGGCCGAGCACGTCATGCTGCTCGACCTGGGCCGCAACGACATCGGCCGCGTCAGCGAGCCCGGCAGCGTGCGCGTCACGCGGCAGATGGACGTCGAGCGCTACAGCCACGTCATGCACCTGGTCTCCCAGGTCGAGGGCCGCCTGCGCCCCGAGATGGACGCCTTCGACGCGCTGCGCGCCACCTTCCCGGCCGGCACCGTCTCGGGCGCGCCCAAGATCCGCGCCATGGAGATCATCGCCGAGCTGGAGGAGGACCAGCGCGGCCCCTACGCGGGTGCGCTGGGCTACTTCGGCTTCGGCGGCAACATGGAGACCGCCATCACCATCCGCACCATCATCATGCAGGACGGCCTGGCCTCGGTGCAGGCGGGCGGCGGCATCGTCTACGACAGCACGCCCGACGCCGAGTTCCAGGAGACCGTCAACAAGGCGATGGGCATGTTCACGGCCCTCGACCTGGCCGAAGCCCGCTCCCGCGAACGCCCCGTGGGCAGCCGCGGCTACTGAGCGTTATGGTACGGATGACCGCCGTCGTACGATGGGCGCGAAAGACCTCCCGATGAGCCTCTTCCTGCTCGATAACTACGACTCCTTCACCTACAACCTCTACCAGTACCTGTCGGAGCTGGGGGCCGAGGTCAGCGTCGCCCGCAACGACGAGATCACGCCCGACGAGATCGCCGCCCTGCGGCCCGAGCGGATCGTCATCTCGCCCGGCCCCAAGCGCCCCGAGGACGCCGGCGTCAGCATCGATCTGATCCGCCGCTTCGCCGGGCGGGTCCCCATCCTGGGCGTCTGCCTGGGCCACCAGTGCATCGGCGCGGCCTTCGGGGCCGACGTGGTGGGCGCGGGCGAGATCATGCACGGCAAGTCGAGCCGCATCACGCACGACGGCCGCGGCGTCTACGCCGGCCTCGACGGCGCCTTCGACGCGATCCGCTACCACAGCCTCGCCATCGACCCGGCCACGCTGCCGCCCGAGTTGATCGCCACCAGCTGGGCCGACTCCGGCGTCCTGATGGGCGTGCGCCACCGCGACTACGCCCTGGAGGGCGTCCAGTTCCACCCCGAGTCGATCATGACCACCGTCGGCCACGACCTGCTGCGCAACTTCCTGTCGATGGAGCAGGCGGAGGGGGCGCCGCGATGACCGCCGTCTCCGACGCGCTGGCGGCGCTGATCGAGGAGGGGCGCGACCTCTCGGAGGCCGAGGCCGCGACCGTGCTCGACGAGATCATGTCGGGCGCGAGCATCCCGCCGACGCAGATCGCGGCGCTGCTCACCGCCCTGCGCGCCAAGGGCGAGACGATCGACGAGATCGTGGGTTTCGCCCGCGTGATGCGCGAGAAGTCGCTGCGCATCGTCGTGCCGGGCGTGCAGCGCATCGTCGACGTGGTCGGCACCGGCGGCGACGCGCCCGACACGTTCAACGTCAGCACGGCCGGGGCCTTCGTGGTCGCCGGCTGCGGCGTGACCGTCGCCAAGCACGGCAACCGCGCCATGTCGTCGCGCTGCGGCAGCGCCGACGTGCTGGAGGCGCTCGGCGCGGTGATCGACCTGCCGCCCCCCGCGATGGCCGCCTGCATCCGCGAGACCGGCGTGGGCTTCCTCTTCGCGCAGTCCTACCACCCGGCCATGCGTTTCGTCGGGCCCGTGCGGCGCGAGCTGGGCTTCCGCACCGTGTTCAACATCCTGGGCCCGCTGACCAACCCGGCCGGCACGACGCAGATGGCCGTCGGCGTCGCCACGCCGGAGATCGGCGAGCAGTACGCGCAGGTGCTGGGCCGCCTGGGCAGCCCCCACGCGCTGGTCGTGCACGGGCAGGAGGGCATCGACGAGGTTTCGCCCGGCGGCCCGACGACGGTCTGGGAGTTGCGCGCCGGCCGCGTCGAGCAGTACGAGGTCACGCCGGCCGACTTCCACATCCGGCCCGTGTCGCTGGCCGCCGTGGCCGGCGGCGACGCGGCCGGCAACGCCGCCGCCATGCGCGAGGTGCTGGGCGGCGCGAGCGGCCCCCTGACCGGCTTCGTCACGATGACGGCCGCCACCGCCCTGCTCGCCGCCGACGAGGTTCCCAGCCTGGCCGAGGGCGTCAGCCGCGCCGCCGAGGCCATCGACGACGGCCGCGCCCTGCGCAAGCTGGAGCTGTTCGTCGAGACGACGCAGCGCCTGAGCGAGACCAGTGCCTGACGCGCCCGCCCCGCCGCGCCAGGAGGGCAGCGTGCTCCGCCGCATCGTCGCGGAGACGCGCGGCGGCCTGGCCCGGCGGCGCGCGGCCCGGCCCGAGTCCGTCCTGCGCGGCCTCGCCGCCGCGCGCCCCGCCCCGCGCGACTTCGCCGCCGCCCTGCGACGGCCCGGCCTGGGCCTGCTGGCGGAGGTCAAGAAGGGCTCGCCCTCGAAAGGGCCGTTCGCCCGCGGCCTCGATCACGTCGCCGCCGCCCGCGCCTTCCGCGACGGCGGGGCGGTCGCGATCTCCGTGCTCACCGCGCCCGCTTTCTTCGCCGGCGACGCCGAGTTGTCGGACGTCGCGGCGGCGCTCGCCGCCGACGCCGCGCCCTGCCCGCCGCTGCTGCGCAAGGAGTTCATCGTCGAGCCCTACCAGGTGCTCGAATCGCGCGCGCTGGGGGCCGACGCCTTCCTCGTCATCGTCAAGACGATCCCCGACGCCGGCGCGATCCGGGAACTGATCGACGCGGGCCGAGCGCTGGGCATGGCCGCCTTCGCCGAGGTCACCGACGAGGCGGAACTCGACCTCGCGCTGCGGGCCGGGCTGGCGGAGTCGGGCGGCGCGATCGGGATCAACAACCGCGACCTGCACACCTTCGAGGAGGACCTGGGCGCGACGGAGCGGCTGCGCCCGCTGGTCCCGGCGGGCATCCCGCTGGTCGCCGCGAGCGGCGTGCGCACGCCCGCCGACCTGGCCCGCATGAGCGCCTGCGGCGTCGATGCGGTGCTCATCGGCGAGGGGCTCACCCGCGGCGGCGACATCCCCGCCGCCATCGCGGGCCTCTTCCCCGGCGGGGCGGGAGGCGCGGCGTGACGCGCGTCAAGATCTGCGGCCTGCGCGACCCCCACGACGCCCGCATCGCCCGCGAGGCCGGGGCCGACATGCTGGGCCTCATCTTCGCCGAGAGTTCCCGCCGCGCCTCGCTGGCCCAGGCGCGGGCGATCCGCGCCGTGATCGGCCCGCGCATCGAGCTGTTCGAGTCCGACGCCGACGCCTTCGCGGCGGCCATCGACGCGGCCGGCCAGCCCTTGCTGGTCGGCGTCTTCGCCCGCCAGCCGGCCGACGAGATCACGCGCATCGCCGCCGAGGCCGACCTGGACGTGATCCAACTCAGCGGCGGCGAGCACCCGGAGTTGGTCGCGCGGCTCAACCGGCCCGTGATCCGCGTGCACCACGTCGGCGCGGAGACGGACGCCGACACGCTGCTCGTGCAGGTCGCGCAGGGGCCGCCCAGCGTCGCCGCGCTCGACACCCAGTCCGAGCGGGGCGGCGGCAGCGGCCGCACGTTCGACTGGGCGATCGCCGCCGCGATCGCGCGCATCCGGCCGATCATCCTCAGCGGCGGCCTGACGCCGGACAACGTCGCCGCCGCCATCGATCGCGTGCGCCCCTGGGCCGTCGACGTCTCCTCCGGCGTCGAGCGGCTCTCGAGGGAGGACCGCCGGCCGGAGCCGGGCGTCAAGTCGCCCCACCGCATGCGCGCCTTCATCGAGAACGTGCGCGCCGCCGACGGGGAGGGCTTCGATCCGATGGGAGACGACCTGTGACGACCGACGCGCCCCCGGCCGGGGCCGGCCGCTTCGGCGAGTTCGGCGGGCAGTACATCCCCGAGACGCTGATGCCCGCCTGCGCCGAGCTGGAGGAGGCCTGGACCGCCGCCCGGTCGGACGAGGAATTCCAGAAGGAGTTGGGAGAACTGCTGCGCGACTACGCCGGCCGGCCCACGCCCCTCAGCGAGGCGCCCCGGCTCAGCGCCGCCCTGGGCGGGCACCGCATCCTCATCAAGCGGGAGGACCTGCTGCACACCGGCGCGCACAAGATCAACAACGCCGCCGGGCAGGTGCTGCTGGCGCGCCAGATGGGCAAGCGGCGCATCATCGCCGAGACGGGGGCCGGGCAGCACGGCGTCGCGACGGCCACGGCCTGCGCCCGCTTCGGCCTGGAGTGCATCGTCTACATGGGCGCCGAGGACGTGCGGCGGCAGTCGCTCAACGTCTTCCGCATGCGCCTGCTGGGCGCGGAGGTGCGCCCGGTCGATTCCGGCTCGCGCACGCTCAAGGACGCCATCAACGAGACCATCCGCGACTGGGTGACCAACGTGCGCGACACGCACTACGTGATCGGCAGCGTCATCGGGCCGCACCCCTACCCGACGATCGTGCGCGACCTGCAGACGGTGATCGGCCGCGAGGCGCGCAGCCAGTGCACGAAGCGGATCGGCCGCCTGCCCGACGTCGCCGTGGCCTGCGTCGGCGGCGGCAGCAACGCCATCGGGCTCTTCCACCCCTTCATCGACGACCCGGTGCGGCTGATCGGCGTCGAGGCGGCCGGCGAGGGGCTCGACGCCCGCCACGCCGCCACGCTCACCCTGGGCCGCCCCGGCGTGCTGCACGGCACGCGCACCTACCTCCTGCAGGACGACGAGGGGCAGATCGAGGAGGCGCACAGCATCAGCGCCGGGCTCGACTACCCCGGCGTCGGGCCCGAGCACGCCTGGCTGAAGCGCGGCCGGCGGGCGGAGTACATCAGCGTCGACGACGACGAGGCGCTGGCCGGCTTCCGCCTGCTCTGCGAGACGGAGGGCATCGTGCCCGCCCTCGAGCCCAGCCATGCCGTCGCCGCGCTGCGCCGCATCATCCCGACCCTCTTCCCCGACGACGTCATCCTGCTCGGCCTCAGCGGCCGCGGCGACAAGGACATCGACATCGTGCGGGAGTCGCTGGCCGCGCGCGGCGTCGATCTCTAGTGCGCCGCTGGTACCCTCGCCCGGCCATGCCCGACGGCTCCCCGCTGCCGCCCCACCCGCAGAACTACGGCGTCCCGCCGGGCGACGGCCTGCGCCTGCCCGGCGAATGGTCGCGCCCGCCCGCGCCGGGCGTGGGCGAGGGCTTCCTCCCCGGCGACATCGTCCGCGGCCTGGGGCTGGCCGCCGCCGCCTTCTTCCTCACCTTCCTCGTCGGGCTGGCGGTCTTCGCCGCCATCGACGACGACCCCAGCGAGAACACGGAGTTCGTCGCGATCGCGATCATCGTCATCGTCGTCGACGTGCTGGCGCTGATCCTCGTGCCGGCGCTGGTGCTGCGGGGGCGGGGCGCGGCGCGGCTGCTGGGGCTGCGCGCCCCGTCGTGGCGGGCGCTCGGCTGGGGCCTGACGGCGCTCGTCGCCGCTTGGATCACCATCGTCGCCTACCAGGCCGTCGTCGAGGCGCTGGAGATCGAGTGGCTCGAGCCCGTCTCCGCCATCGACGGCGAGGATTCGTTCACCGTGCTCGCCGCCGCGCTGACCGGCGTCGCCGTGCTGCTCATCGCCCCGCTGGCGGAGGAGATCTTCCACCGCGGCTTCCTCGTCGGCGCGATCCGGCGGCGCTGGGGCGCGATCGCCGCCGTGCCGCTCAGCGCCGCGATCTTCTCCGCCCTCCACTTCGACGTCGGCAGCCTGATCCCCTTCTTCGTCGTCGGCGTCGCCTTCGCCCTCGCCTACCTCAAGAGCGGTAACCTCTGGGCGTCGATCAGCGCCCACTTCGTCTTCAACCTGGTGGCCTTCGTCGTCACCGTGGCCGATCGGGGCGTCACGTGAACCGCTACGCCGAAGCCTTCCACGACACGGCCGGGCCCGGCCGCGTCGTCTTCATGCCCTACCTGACCGGCGGCTACCCCACGCCCGGCGAGACGGCCGACCTGCTGGCCGCCCTCGTCGAGGGCGGGGCCGGCGCGATCGAGGTCGGCATCCCCTTCAGCGACCCCCTCGCCGACGGCCCCACCATCCAGCGCGCCAACACCGTCGCGCTGGCGGCGGGGGCCACGCTGGGCGGCATCCTGGCCGCCGTCGCCGAGGTGCGGGCGCGGGGCGCCGGCGTGCCGATCACGCTGATGGGCTACCTCAACCCGTTCCTCGCCTACCGCGGCGAGGGCGACCCGCCGCCGGACGGCGCGCTGGGCGGCCTGCCCGCCCTCGCCCGCGACGCGGCGGCCGCCGGCGCCGACGGGCTGATCATCGTCGACCTGCCGCCGGAGGAGTCCGACGACATCCGCGTCGCACTACAGGAGCACGGCCTCGCCCTGGTCTACCTGCTCGCGCCGACCAGCACGCCGGCCCGCATCGCCGCCGTCGCCGAGCGGGCGGCGGGCTTCGTCTATCTGGTCAGCGTGACCGGCGTCACCGGCGCCCGCGACGCCCTGCCGCCCGATCTGGTCGATTTCGTGGGCCGCGTGCGGGCGGCGGTCGATCTGCCGCTGGGCGTCGGCTTCGGCGTCTCGACGCCGGGGCAGGTTGCCTCGGTCGGCGAATTATGTGACGCTGCCATTGTCGGGAGCGCCGTGATCAGCACCGTCGATCAGGCGCCCCCCGGCCGGCGCGCCGCCGCGCTGCGGCGCTTCGCCCAGGTGATGACTGGTCGGGTGATGACCGGCCGCGGAAGGGAACAGGACACATGAGCGCTCGCCGCGACGGCTGGAGCCCTGTCCGGATGTTCGCCTATACCTCCGCGGCCGGCGCGTTTGCGCCGCGCCGCGACTAGCGGCCGTCCGGCCCCGGCCGGGTCCTCCGCCCCCCAGCAACGACGGCAGGCAGCGATGGGCGCGCCGGCCCCGGCCGGACGCCCGCCGGAACCATGCAGCCGGAACAGTGATGCGAGAACCATGACCGACGACCCTCCCTGGCGCGTGCGCGGCATCCGCGGCGCGACGACCGTCGAGCGCAACACGGCCGACGCCGTCGTCGAGGCGACGCGCGAACTGCTCGGCGCGATGGTCGAGCGCAACGGCGTGCGCGCGGAGGACATCGCCTCGGCTTGGTTCACCACCACGCGCGACCTCGACGCGGAGTTCCCCGCCGCCGCCGCCCGGCGCTGGCTGGGCTGGGACCACGTCGCGCTGATGTGCGGGCACGAGATGGACGTCTTCGGGGCGCTGCCCTCCTGCCTGCGCATCATGCTGCACGTCAACACGACGCGCCGGCAGGATGAGATCCGGCACGTCTACATGCACGGCGCGACGGTGCTCCGCCCCGACGTCGCCGGCGCCGAAACGGAGCCCTGACCGGGCCCGCGCCGGCAACCCACCCAGAGCGAATCGACAGAGCGAACCACCCCAGCGAATCAGCAGCAACGAAAGAGAGAAGGCCAATGCTCGTCATCATGCAGACCGACGCCACCCCGGAGGAGATCCAGGGCGTCATGAGCCGGCTCAAGGAGGAGAACCTGGAGGGCCACCTGAGCACCGGCGAGGAGCGCACCGTCATCGGCGCCGTGGGGCGCGTGATCGACCCCGATATCCGCAGCGCCATGGGCACCCTGCCCGGCGTCGAACAGGTCGTGGCGATCTCCCGCCCCTACAAGCTCTCCGGGCGCGAGTTCAAACCCGCCGACACGATCATCGACGTCGGCGGGGTGCGCATCGGCGACGGCAAGTTCGTCGTCATGGCCGGCCCGTGCAGCATCGAGAACGAGGAACACATGGTCGGCACGGCCCGCGCGGTCCAGGCGGCCGGCGGCCACATCCTGCGCGGCGGCGCCTTCAAGCCGCGCACCTCGCCCTACGCCTTCCGCGGCCTGGGCGAGGAGGGCCTCAAGCACCTCGCCACGGCCCGCGAGGAGACCGGCCTGCCGGTCATCACCGAGGTCATGTCGATCGCCGACGTGGAGACCGTCGCCCGCTACGCCGACATCCTGCAGATCGGCGCGCGCAACATGCAGAACTTCAACCTGCTCGACGAGGTCGGGCTGGTGCGCAAGCCGGCCATGCTCAAGCGGGGCCTCAGCGGCACCATCGAGGAGTGGCTGCTGGCGGCGGAGTACATCATGGCCAAGGGCAACCACGAGGTCATCCTCTGCGAGCGCGGCATCCGCACCTTCGAGACCGCCACCCGCAACACCCTCGACCTGGCGGCCGTGGCGCTCGTCAAGCGGATGAGCCATCTGCCCGTGATCAGCGACCCCAGCCACGGCACCGGCCGCTGGCAGCTCGTCGAGCCGATGGCCAAGGCCTCGGTCGCCGTCGGCGCCGACGGCCTGATGATCGAGGTGCACCCCAGCCCCGACCACGCCCTCTCCGACGGCGCCCAGAGCCTCACCTTCGAGAACTTCACGAAGCTGATGGGCACGCTGGAAGCGCTGGGCGACGCCGTGGGACGGCCGGCCGCGGCTCGCCCCGGCGCGCTCGCCGCCGTCTAGCGTCGCGGCGGGCCTGGAGTAGGCTGGGCCTATGCTGCCCTCCCCGCTGGCGCCGACGCCGATGGCCCCCTTGCCGACAGTGCAGTTGATCCTGCCCGGCTTCGAGGGGCCGCTCGACCTGCTGCTGCAATTGATCGAGCGCCGCGACCTCGACATCTCCGAGCTGTCGCTCGTCCAGGTGGCCGACCAGTTCCTGGAGCACGTCGACGCGCTCAAGGCGGCGGGCGACCGCGACCGCCCCGGCGATCCCGTCGCCGGGCAGTTGGCGGAGTTCCTGGCCGTCGGCGGACGGCTGATGCTGCTCAAGTCGCGGCGCATCCTGCCCGGCGTCGCCGCCGCCGACGAGCCGCCCGACGAGGACGACCCCGGCATGGAACTCGTGGCGATGCTGGAGGAGCGCCGCCGCTACCGCGACGCGATCGAGCTGTTCGGCAAGATCGACCGCAGCGGCCTGCGCAACTTCGCCGGCGGCGCGCCGCCGCCCGTCGACCGGGAGCCGCCGCCCGGCCTGCCCGACTCCGTCACGCTGGAGCTGCTGAGCAAGCTCGTGCGCGAGGCGCTGGCCCGCGCCGCCGAGCGGCCCCCGCAGCACCCCCAGGTCGCCCTGAAGCGCGACCCGCTGACCGTGCAGGACAAGATCGGCGAGTTGCGGGCCCGCCTGCGCGACGGCGGCCGCGTCTCGTTCCGCGAGTGGATCGCCGAGGCGGAGACGCGCACGGACGTGATCGTGACCTTCATCGCCATCCTGGAGCTGTACAAGTCGCGCGCGATCGAGATGCACCAGGACGACGCCTACGGCGACATCCAGATCGTCGCCAAGCCCGCCGCCGCCCCGCCCGGCGGGACGGGCTGAGAGGACGCCGTGCCCACCCAACTGGCCCGCGCGGAGTTGCGGCGCGTCGCGCCCCAGCGCCCGACGACGATCACCATCGGCGTCTTCGACGGGGTGCACCGCGGCCACGTTGCGCTGCTGCGCCGCGTCATCGATCGGGCCGCCGCCAATGGCAGCGCGGCCGGCGTCGTCACCTTCCACCCGCACCCCCAGCACGTGCTGCGGCCCGACGTGCCGCTCAGCTACCTGACCAGCCTGGAGGACCGCCTGAGCCTGCTGACCGAGGCGGGCCTGGAGATCGTCGCGCCGATCACCTTCACCTCGGAGCTCTCGCAGACCGACGCCGGCGACTTCGTGCGCCTGCTCGTCGAGGAGTTGCGGCTGACGGAGTTGGTCACCGGCCCCGACTTCGCGCTCGGCCGGCAGCGCGGCGGCGGCCTCGCGACGCTGCGCGCCCTCGGCGATGAACTGGGCTTCCGCGTCACCGTCATCGACATGGTCCGCGACGGCGGTCCCGGCGCCGACGCCGACGCCAAGATCTCCTCCAGCGACATCCGCGACGGTCTCGCGGCGGGCGACGTGGCGCGGGTCAACGACCTGCTGGGCCGCCGCTTCAGCCTGCACGGCCCCGTCGTGCGGGGGCAGGAGCGCGGGCGCGGCATCGGCTTCCCCACGGCCAACATCGCCGTCGGGCCCGACCAGGCGCTGCCCGCCACCGGCGTCTACGCCACCCTGGCCTCGATCGACGGGCGCCTGCGCCCCTCCGCGACCAACATCGGCGTGCGCCCCACCTTCGACGACCACCCCGCGGTCACCGTCGAGTGCCACATCCTCGACTACGACGCCGACCTCTACGGCCGCGACCTGCGCATCGACTTCGTGTCGCGCCTGCGCGGCGAGGTCAAATTCGACGGCGTTGAGGCGCTGACGGCGCAACTCGCGCGCGACTGTCGCGACGCCCGCGCGGCGATCGCCGCCGCGGGAGACTGGCCGTGAGCCCCGACGGCCCGCCGCTGAGCGCCGCCCAGCGCGCCGAGGTCGAGCGGCAGCACGCGCTGATCATGCGCGGCACCCGCTTCGGCGACGCCGAGACGCGGGCCACGATGGAGCGCGAACTGCGCGATCGCCTGGCCGAATCGCTGCGCGACGACCGCCCCCTGCGCGTCTACCTCGGCGTCGACCCCACGGCGCCCGATTTGCACCTGGGGCACTGCGTCGCGCTGCGCAAGCTGCGCACCTTCCAGGAGTTGGGGCACCAGGTTGTGCTGCTGATCGGCGACTTCACCGCCCTCATCGGCGACCCCTCCGACAAGGACGCATCGCGGCCCATGAACCCCGCCGCGACCATCGCCGCGCACGCCGCCACCTACCAGGAGCAGGCCTTCAAGCTGCTCGACCGCGCCCGCACCGAGGTGCGCCGCAACAGCGAGTGGCTGGCCGGGCTGACCTTCGAGGACGTGGTGCAGCTGGCCAGCAACTTCACCGTCGCGCAGTTCATCGAGCGCGACACCTTCCGCAACCGCCTCGACCGCGGCGAGCCCGTCTACGTGCACGAGTTCATGTACGGCCTCATGCAGGGCTACGACGCCGTCGCGCTGGAGACCGACGTGCAGGTCGGCGGCACCGACCAGACCTTCAACCTCATGGCCGGCCGCATCCTGCAGCGCACCTACGAGCAGCCGCCGCAGATCGCGATCACCTCGCCCATCCTCGTCGGGCTCGACGGCGCCGACCGGATGTCGAAGAGCGCCGGCAACTACATCGGCATCGACGAGCCGCCCGACCAGCAGTACGGCAAGGCGATGTCGATCCCCGACGAAGTGCTGATCGACTTCTTCACGCTGGGCACGAACCTGGAGGCGGCGGAGGTCGACGCGATCGAGGCCGGCCTGCGCGACGGCGCCCTGCACCCCATGCGCGCCAAGCAGCGCCTCGCCCACGCCATCGTCGCGGAGTGGCACGGCGCCGAGGCGGCCGAGGCGGCGGCGGAGGGCTTCGCGCGCGTCTTCTCCCGCCGCGAGCAGCCCGCCGACATGCCCGAGTTCGCGCTCGCCTTCGAGGATGGGGTCGCCGACGTCGCCCTCGCCGACCTGCTGGCCCGCGCCGGCCTCGCCGCCAGCCGCGCCGAGGCCAAGCGCCTCATCGCCGGCGGCGCCGTCCAACTCGACGGCGAGCGGGTCGAGGGTTCGCAGGTCCGCGTCGCGCCGGGCAGCGTGCTGCGGGTCGGCCGGCGGCGCTGGCTGCGCCTCGTCTCCGACGACTAGCGCCCGCTAGCCCGACGCGTCGCCCGCCTTCGAGGCGGCGACGACCTTCTCCGCGACGTGCGCCGGCACCGGGTCGTGGCGGGCGTACTCGAACTCGTAGACGCCGCGGCCGCCCGTCATCGAGCGCAGGTCGGTGGCGTAGTGCAGCAGCTCCGCCATCGGCCCCTCGGCGCTGATCGTCGTGCCGCCGGCCTCGTTGGGCTCCAGCCCCTGCACGCGGGCGCGGCGGCCGTTGAGGTCGCTCATCACGTCTCCCGTGGCGCTCTCGGGGACGTGGATGCGCAGCGTCAGGATGGGCTCCAGCAGGATCGGGCGGGCGCCGTTGGTCGCCTCCTTGAGCGCCTGGCTTGCGGCCAGTTTGAACGCCATCTCGCTCGAATCGACGTCGTGGTGCTTGCCGTCGAACAGCACGACGCGCAGGTCGGTCAGCGGGTAGCGGGCCATCGTGCCGTTGGGCAGCGCCTCGACGACCCCCTTCTCGACGGCCGGGATGAACTGCCGCGGCACGTTGCCCCCCACCACCTCGTTGCCGAACTCGAAGCCGTCGCCGCGCGCCATCGGCTCGACGCGCAGCGCGACGCGGGCGTACTGCCCGTGCCCGCCGGTCTGCTTCTTGTGCGTGTACTCGGCCTGCCCGCGCCCCGTGATCGTCTCCTGGTAGGGGATGCGGCGGTCGTGCACGTCGACCTCGACCTTGAACTTGCGGCGCAGCGTCTCCGCCGCCAGCGCCACGTGCGACTCGCCCAGCCCGCTGAGGATCGTCTCGCCGGTCTGCGGCTCGCGCTCCATGTGCAGCGTCGTGTCCTCCTCCAGCAGCCGCTGCAGGCTGGGCCCCAGCCGGTCGACGTCGGCCTTGCTGACCGGCGTGATGGCGGCCGAGAAGACGGGCGCCGGCGTGGCCGGGCGGTCGATCGCGACGGGCGTCGCCTTGTCGCCCAGCGTCTCGAAGGTGTGCGTGGCGTTGAGCTTCGTCACCGCGCCGATGTCGCCCGCGACGATCGCGCCGCTGGTGCGCAGGTCCTTGCCGAAGATGTTGGACAGGTTGGAGATGCGCTCGTCGGTCTCGCTGGCGTGGTTGTAGAGGTGCGCGTCGCCGCGGATCGTGCCGCTGAACACGCGGAAGTAGGTCAGCCGCCCGACGAACTCGTCGGCGCTCGTCTTGAAGACCAGCGCCGCGACCGGGCCCTTGGGGTCGGCGGCCAGCTCGCGCCGCTGGCCCGCGACGGTCGCCGTCAGCGGCGGCGCGTCGAGGGGGCTGGGGAACTCGTCGCGGATGGCGCGCAGCAGCGGCATCGCGCCGATGTTGGCCGTGCCCGCCGCGCAGAAGATCGGGACCAGCGTGCCCGCCCGGATCGCCGCCGCGAGGCCGTTCTCGATCTCCTCGTCGCTCAGTTCGAGATCCTCCAGGTACTTGAGTGTGAGGTCGTCGTCGGCCTCGGCGACGCGCTCGGTCAGGCCCTCGCGCGCCTCCTCGACCGCGTCCGCCAGGTCGGCCGGCACGTCCGACGCGGCCTTGCCGTCGCCCGTGTACGCCTTGCGGTGCACGAGGTCGACCACGCCGGCGAAGTCGCTCTCCAGCCCGATCGGCAACTGCACGGGGTGGCACTGCGGCCCCAGTTGCTCCTGGATCTCGGCGACCGTCTCGTCCCAGCGCGCGTTCTCGCGGTCGAGCCGGCTGACGACGATCGCCCGCGGCATGTCCCGCTCCCCGGCGACGCGCCAGGCCGTGTCGGTGCCGACCTGCGGTCCCGCCGCCGCGTCGACGAGGATCAGCGCCGTGTCGGCCGCCGCCGCCCCCGCGATCAGTTCGCCCACGAAGTCGGCGTAGCCGGGCGTGTCGATCAGGTTGATCCGCGTCGCTTGGTCGCCGCTGCCCAGGTCGAAGCCGACGACGGCGGTGTTGCGGCTCATGCCCCGCTTCTGCTCGTCGGGGTCGAAGTCGGAGACGGTGGCGCCGTCCTCGACGCGGCCCTGCCGGTTGGTCGCGCCCGCCGTGAAGGCCAGCGCCTCCACCAGCGAGGTCTTGCCGGCCCCGCCGTGCGACATCAGAACAACGTTGCGGATCTGGGCCGTGCCGACACTCACGATGCAAGCCTCCTGCGGTGGCGCCCATGCGTTGGGTCGGGGCCGCCCCGCTGGGGGGTAGTGTAGTCAAGCGGGCGGCACTGTCACGCCCCGGCGGCGGGGGCGAGGTCGTGGATCTCCAACTCCAGGCCCTCGTAGGCCCCGCCCTTGCGCAGGCTCCAGACGGCGTCGACCCGATCGCCCCGCCGCACCGGCGCGGCCCCCTGGCGGAAGGCGATCGCGCTCCAGACCCGATCGGCGGCGCGCAGGCGCAGGCGCAGGTGGTCGGCGTCGGCCCCGACGCGCTGCGCGTCCACGACGCCCAGACCCGTGCTCACGAAGGTCGGCGCGGGGTTGCCCGCCCCGAACGGGGCGAGCCGTTGCAGCCAGGCGACCTGCGGCCCCGCCAGCCGATCGAGCGGGATCTGCCCATCGACCCGCAGGCGCGGATGCAGCGCGACGCCGTCCAGGCGCTCCCCCGCCAGTTCCGTCAGCGAGGCGCGGATCGCCGCCAGGTCGGGCGTGCGCGCCGTGAAGCCCGCCGCCATGGCGTGGCCGCCGTGCTTGACGAAGAGGTGGCCGCGGTCGCGCAGCGCCTGCGCGATGTCGAAGTCCGGGATCGAGCGGCAGGAGGCCCGCGCGAATTCCGGCCCCTCCTCGCAGACGATTGCCGGGCGGTGGCGCTCCTCCGCCAGCCGCCCCGCCACCAGCCCCACGATGCCCTGCGGGATGTCCGGGTCCTGCACGAAGGTCAGCGGCGCGTCGGCGGCCTCGATCTGCGCGGCCAGGGCCCGCGCGGCGCGCTCCATCGCGTCGGCGGTCATCCGGCGGCGCTGCAGGTTGAGCCGGTCGAGCTCCTGGGCCGCCGGGCGGGCGCGGTCGGGGTCGGTCTCGATCAGCAGTTCGAGCGCCAGCCGGGCGTGGGCCAGCCGCCCCGCCGCGTTGATCCGCGGCGCCAGCGCGAAGGCGATGCCGTCCGTATCGACGTCGCCCTCCCACATCCCGGCGACCTCCAGCAGCGCGCGCAGCCCCGGCCGGCGCGTCTCCCGGATCGCCACCAGCCCGTCGCGGACGAGGGCGCGGTTCTCCCCCTCCAGCGGCACGACGTCGGCCACGGTGCTCAGCGTCGCCAGATCGAGCCAGTGCGACGGGTCGGCCCGCTTGCCGAAGCGCTCCAGGATCAGCGGCGCGACGCGGTAGGCCAGCCCGCCGGTCGAGAGCTCCGCGAAGCCGTAGGAGGAGCCGGGCAGGCGCGGGTTGATCGTGGCGCAGGCGTCGGGCGTCTCGGCCGGCACGCTGTGGTGATCGACGATGATCACGTCCTGCCCCAGTTCCCCGGCGAACTCCACCTCCGGGATGGCCGTGATGCCCAGGTCGGCGGTGATCACGAGCGTCGCGTCCCGCTCCCGGCGCAGATGCGTCAGGGCCTCCGTGTTGAGGCCGTAGCCCTCCCGGAAGCGGTCGGGGATGTACGGCTCGACCTTCGCCCCGGCCATGCGCAGCGCCTCCGTGAGGATCGCCGTCGCGGTGACGCCGTCCACGTCGAAGTCGCCGAACACGGCGATGGTCTCGCCCCGCCCCACCGCCCGCTCGATGCGGTCCAGGGCCGGCCCCACGTCGGGCAGCCGCGCGGCGTCGGGCGCGGGCGGCGGCGCGTCGAAGAGGAAGGCGCGGGCGGCGGCGGCGTCGCTCACGCCGCGGCGGCGCAGCAGCGACGTCAGCCAGGGGGGGTAGGGCGCGTCGGGGATGGGGGCCAGTTCGTGCGGCGCCGGGATGACCCAGCGCCGGCCGCGGTAGCTGTCGTGGCGCTCCCGCGGCACGGCCGCTACGGCTCCCAGCGGCTGAAGACCAGCACCGCGTTGTGGCCGCCGAAGCCGAACGAGTTGCTCATCGCGGCGCGCACGTCCACGCGCCGCGCCTCGTTCACGACGTAGTCGAGGTCGCAGTCGGGGTCCGGCGTGCGGTAGTTGATCGTCGGCGGCACGACGCCCGTCTCGACGGCCTTCAGGCAGGCGATCGCCTCGATCACGCCCGCCGCCCCCATCAGGTGCCCCGTCATCGACTTGGTGGACGACATCGGCACGCCGTAGGCGGCCTCGCCGAAGACCTGCTTGACGGCGTGCGTCTCGACGCGGTCGTTGATCGGCGTCGACGTGCCGTGCGCGTTGATGTAGTCGATGTCGGTGGCGGCCATGCCCGCCTGGGCGAGCGCCAGCCGCATCGCGCGGACGCCGCCGTCGCCGGTCTCCGTGGGCTGCGTGATGTGGTGGGCGTCGGCGACGTTGGCGTAGCCGCGCAGTTCGGCCAGGATCGGCGCGCCGCGCGCCGCCGCGTGCTCGGCGCTCTCCAGGATCAGCGCGCCGCCGCCCTCGCCCAGCACGAAGCCGTCCCGATCGCGGTCGAAGGGGCGCGAGGCGTGCGCGGGGTCGTCGTTGCGATGACTCAGCGCCCGCGCCGCGTCGAAGCCGGCCACCGAGATCTCGCACAGCGGCGCCTCGGCCCCGCCGGCGACCATCACGTCGGCGTCGCCGGCGCGGATCGTCTGCGCGGCCAGCCCGATGGCGTCGCCGGCGCTGGAGCAGGCCGAGGTCGGCGAGAGGTTGGGGCCGCGCGCGCCCAGGTGGATGCTCACCTGCCCGCTGGCCATGTTGGGCAGCAGCATCGGCACGACGAACGGGCTCAGGCGGTCGGGGCCGCGGTCGTCCATGACGCGGAAGCCGTGGTTGGTCGTCGAGATGCCGCCGATGCCGGTGCCGATCATCACGCCGGTCCGCTCGCCGTCCGCCTCCGCCGCGGTCAGGCCCGCCTGCCCGGCCGCCTCCTGGGCGGCGGCGACCGCGAAGTGGCTGTAGCGGTCCATCCGCCGCGCCTCCTTGCGGCCGACGCGGGCCGGCGCGTCGAAGTCCTTGACCTCGCCCGCGAAGCGCACGCCCATGCGGTGCGGGTCGAAGACCGTGATCGGCCCGACGCCGTTGCGGCCGCCGATCAGCCCATCCCAATACTCGGGCACGGTGTTGCCCAGCGGGGTCACGGCGCCCATGCCCGTCACCACGACTCGCGTCCGGCGCCGTTCACTCATCGGCGGTGGTCCCTCCCGACGCTGCGTTGGCCGGGATGATACCACTTGCGACCGGGAATCCGCCCGCCGGCGCGCACTACGGCGGCGGCGGCCCCGGCGCCTGCCCGGCGCCGCCCGCGCCGGGCAGGCCCATCCCCGGGGCCTGCCCCATGCCGAACCCGCCCGCCGGATCGCCCGCGCCCGCGCCCATCCCCAGGGCGCCCAGGCCGCCCATGCCGCCCGCGCGCGCCTCGATCGGCTCCTCCCCCGCCAGCGAGCGGCCGGCCAGGGGCAGTTCGCGCAGCACGTCGCCGGCCGTCGCGCCGGCGCTGCCCATCGAGCGCGCGGCGCGCTCGCCTGCGGCGCCGTGCAGGTAGACGGCCAGCGTCGCCGCGTCGAGCGGCGGCAGCCCCTGCGCCAGCAGCCCGGCCAGCGCCCCGGCCAGCACGTCGCCCGTGCCGGCCGTCGCCAGGGCGGAATGCGCGATCGCGCTGACCCGCGTCTGGCCGTCCGGCGACGCGACGACCGTGTTCGCGCCCTTCAGCACGACCGTCGCGCCCCAGGCCGCGGCCGACTCCTGCGCGATCGCCAGCCGCGCGCCCTGCACCGCCGCGGCGTCGCGGCCCGTCAGGGTCGCCATCTCGCCGGGGTGCGGCGTCACGACCATGTTGGCCGGCGGGCCGGCGCTCCAATCGCTGCCGGCCAGCGCGTTGAGCCCGTCCGCATCGACCACGACCCCCCGCAGCCCGGCCGGCGCCGGCGAGCGCAGCAGCGCCCGCACCAGCGACACCGTGCCCTCCGCCTGCCCCAGCCCGGGGCCGACCAGCAGCGCGTCGCAGCGCGCCAGCGCCGCCTCGATGGGGCCGAGGTCGCCCGGCCCGGCCGCGCCGCCCTCGCCGGCGAGGGGCAGGTAGGTGACCTCGGGCATCGCCCCGGCCAGCGCCGGGATCAGCGAGGCCGGCGCCGCCAGCGTGACCAGCCCCGCGCCCGCCCGGTAGGCCGCCGACGCCGCCAGGATCGCCGCGCCGGGGTAGGCCGCCGACCCGGCCAGCGCCAGCACCCGCCCGAACGTCCCCTTGTGCGACTGCGCCGGCCGCTCGGGCAGCAGCGCCTGGGCGTCGCGGCGCTCCACCAGTTCCACCGTCAGGCCGGCGGCCAGCGCCCTGGGGATGCCGATGTCCACCGTCTGCACGTCGCCGGACAGCGCCGCCCCCGGCTGCGTGTACAGCCCCACCTTGGGATAGGCGAAGGTGACCGTCTCGTCGGGCGCGACCGTCAGCGGGTCGGCGAGGCCGCTGTCCGGGTCGACGCCGGTGGGCAAATCGACCGCGATCAGCCGCGGCGCCGATCGCTGCGCCCGCGCCGCCGCCAGCGCCTCCATCATGCCCGCCAGCGTGCCCTCGATCGGCCGCGACGTCCCCGCGCCCAGCAGCGCGTCGATGATCAGTTCCGCGCTGTCGACCAGCGCCCGCAGGGCCTCCAGGCCGGCGTCGTCGTCGGCCGTGCTGCCGCAGGGGATGCCCGCCTCGACGGTCTGCGCCCATTGCGGGTCGTCGCGCGGGGCGAGCGCGTAGCAGCGCACCTGCGCCCCCCAGTCGGCCAGGTGGCGCGCCGCGACCAGGCCGTCGCCGCCGTTGGCGCCGGGCCCGACCAGCACCGCGATGCGGCGGTCCTCGAGCTGGCCCAGCTGCATCCAGGCCTCCTGCGCGACGGCCAGCCCCGCCGCCGCCATCAGCTCGTCGAGGCTGCCGCCCGCCGCGACCGTCGCCTCCTCCAGGGCCCGCATCTGCGCCGCCGTGACCAGCTTCACGCCGTATCCTCCCCGCCGCCGCGATCGCGCGGCTCACTCGTCGCGGCGGCGCCCAGGGCTATGGCGAACGCGCACGCCAGCGACCGCTCGTGGGTCATGCTCACCTCGACCGACCGGATGTCCAGCCGGTTGGCCCGCGCGCGGGCGCGGCCGTGCAGCAGCACGACCGGCTTGCCGCGCGCGTTGGCCAGCACCTCGATCTCGCGCCAGCCGACGCCGCGCGCGCCCGTGCCCAGCGCCTTCATCACCGCCTCCTTGGCCGCGAAGCGGGCCGCCAGCTCGTGCAGCCGCTCGCCGCAGTAGTCCTGCTCGCGCGCCGTGTAGATGCGGTCGAGGAAGCGCCCGCCGTGGCGGCGGTGCACGTCGCGCACGCGCTCGATCTCGATCAGATCGACGCCGCTGTGCAGGCGTGCGCCCGGGATCAGGGTGGCGAGCGGAGAGGCGTCCATCGGCGGGGAGTCTACCACGCCCCGTCTGCGATCCCCGCGCTTTGTCGGCCCGGCGGGCGGCCCATACGATGGCGGCATGAGCGCCCGCATCATCGACGGCAAGGCCGTCGCCGCCACGATCCGCGCCGAACTGCGCAAGGAGGTCGCCAGCCTGCGCGGGGGCGGCGTCGCGCCGCGCCTGGCGATCCTCCTGGCCGGCGACGACGCGGCCTCGCTGTCGTACGTGACGGCCAAGCGGCGCGCCGCCGCAGAGGTCGGCATCGACGCCGACCTGCAGCGCATCCCCGGCGAGGGCGACCCCCGCGGCGTGGAGGCGGAGATCGCGCGCCGGATCGACGCGCTCAACGCCGACCCCGCCCTGCACGGCATGATCCTGCAACTGCCCCTGCCCGACGGCGTCGACGCCGACGGCCTGCTGCGCCGCATCGACCCGCGCAAGGACGTCGACGCGCTGCACCCCGAGAATCAGGGCCGCATCGTCATCGGGCAGGCGCGCTACTACCCGGCCACGCCGCACGGCGTGCAGCAGCTGCTCGTCCGCGACGGGGCCGACCCGGGCGGCAAGCACGTCGTCATCGTGGGGCGCTCCCGCCTCGTCGGGCTGCCGCTGGCGGCGATGCTGCTGCAGAAGCGCGCCGGGGCCAACGCCACCGTCACCGTCTGCCACACGCGCACGCCCGACCTGGGCGCCGTCACCCGCACGGCCGACATCCTCGTCGCCGCCGCCGGCCGGCCGGCGATGATCACGGCCGACATGGTCCGGCCCGGCGCGGTCGTCATCGACGTCGGCGTCAACCGCGTCGACGACGCTACGCGCAAGCGCGGCTACCGCCTCGCCGGCGACGTCGATTTCCCCCGCGTCAGCGAGGTCGCCGGCGCGATCACGCCCGTGCCCGGCGGCGTCGGCCCCATGACCGTCACGATGCTGCTGGCCAACGTCGCGCGGGCGGCGCGCCTCAACAAGTAGCGCGCGGGCCGCGCGCCTCAACAAGTAAGGCGCGGGCCGCGCGCCTCAGCCGGACGGGCTGAGCGCCGCGAGCCGCGGGATCGCCGTCCGGGCGACGTCCACGTAGGCCGGATCGACCTCCACGCCGACGCTGCGGTAGCCCACCGCCTCGGCCGCCGCCAGCGTCGAGCCCGAGCCCGCGAACGGGTCGAGCACGATGCCCTCGCCGAGCGGCAGCGCCGCCCGCACGATCTGGCGCAGGAACGCCTGCGGCTTGAGGCTGGGGTGATTGGCGATGGCGCGCTCCTCCGGGCGCGTGGGGCGGGACTCGATCACGTCGCCGAACGGGCGGTCGGCCGAGATGCGCCGGAAGCCGCCCACCCGCCAGCGGCGCAGGTTGTCCTGCACCCGGCCGTCGAGCGGCTTGCGGAAGGTGAGCCAGGGCTCCCACATCGAGCGCGGCATCACGCTCACGTCGCGGAACTCCTCGTGCGCGTTCTTCGGGCGGTCGCCGCCGCGCATCGTCATCACGCGCCGCACGATCTCCCCCCGGCGCTCGAAGCCCGCCCGCGTGACGGCCGCCGCCACCCGGTACGAGACCAGCGGATTCGACGCCACCAGCACGTTCGCGCCCGGCGCGAGCACCGGGTACAGCGCCCGTCCCCACTCCGTGAAGAACGCCTCCAACCGCGCCAGGTCGCGCTCCGACAGCACGGTGAAGCGCGGCACCGGCGAGCGCCGGCGCCCGTCGAACGACGGCGGAATGCGCCAGACGCCGCCCCGGCCGGCCCGCAGCTTCGACTGTTGCGCGTCGCTGTATTCGACGAGCCCGTAGGGCGGGTCGGTCACGACGGCGTGCAGGCTGTTCGGGGCCTGACGTCGCAGCCAGGCGATGCAGTCGTCCTGGAACAGCATCGCGGAGCCGTGCGCGATCGCCGGCGCGGGGCGGTCGCCGTTCCCGCCGTGCGCCGCCGCCTCCCGCGCGACCGGCGTCTCGGCCGGGCGCAGCCGGTAGCGCCCGCGCGCCGTCCGCGTGAGCAGGTCGTCGGCCAGACGCAGATACGACCGCACCGACGACGCCGCGACCGGCTCGCCCAGGCGCGCTTCGACGGCCCGTGTGATCTCCGCCACGCCGGCGTCTCGATCGATCGCGGACAGGTGCGATACGATCGCGTCCCGGATGACTCCTGGGCGTCGTTTCGGCATGAGTCCTCTCAGTCGGGATGATAGACGTCGGGACGTCTTTCCGGCAAACAACTGTTCTGACCATGGTCTGTCGGGACCAACGGAGAGGCCGACCCCTTGCCCGCCGCCGCCGACGTCCACGACCAGATCCGCGCGCTGCGGCGTCGCCTGAGCGACGTCCTGGAGCGCCTTTGACCTGACCGCTCTCGAACGGGAGGTGGCCCGGCTGGAGGGCCTCTCGGCCGCGCCCGACTTCTGGGACGACGCCGCCCGCGCCCGCGGCCTGATGCAGCGCCTGACCGACGCCTCCCGCCGGGTCGCGACGTGGCGCGGCCTGGAGTCGCGGCTCGACGACGCCGAGGCGCTGCTCGAACTGGCCGCCGAGGCGGACGACGCCGAGACCGTCGCCGAGGCGGCGGCGGAGGTCGCGGCGGCGCGGGCGCATTTCGAGGCGCTGGAGTTCGAGCTCTCCTTCGCCGGCCCCTACGACGACCGCGACGCCATCCTCGCCATCCACGCCGGGGCCGGCGGCACCGAGTCGCAGGACTGGGCGGAGATGCTGCAGCGCATGTACCTGCGCTGGTTCGAGCGCAAGGGCTTCGACGCCGCGCTCGTCGACCTGACGCAGGGCGAGGAGGCCGGCATCAAGAGCGCCACCATCGAGGTGCGCGGGGGCATGGCCTATGGCTGGCTGCGCAGCGAGCGCGGCGTGCACCGGCTGGTGCGCATCTCCCCCTTCGACCTCACGCACTCGCGCCACACGTCCTTCGCCCTGGTCGAGGTGATGCCCGAGGTCGTGGGCGAGGCGGAGGTGGAGATCAAGGGCGACGACCTGCGCATCGACACCTTCCGGGCCAGCGGCCACGGCGGCCAGAACGTGCAGAAGAACGACACCGCCGTGCGCATCACGCACATCCCGACCGGCATGGTGGTCGTATGCCAGAACGAGCGCTCGCAGGGCCGCAACCGCGACTCGGCGATGAAGGTGCTGGAGGCGCGGCTGCTGGAGCGCGAGGTCGAGCGCCAGGAGGCGGAGCGGGCGCGGCTGAAGGGCGAGCACGTGGAGGCCGGCTGGGGCAATCAGATCCGGTCCTACGTGCTGCAGCCCTATAAGATGGTCAAGGATCTGCGCAGCGGCTATGAGACCTCCGACCCGGATTCCATCCTCGACGGAGAACTGGACGACCTCATCTCGGCGTATCTCAAGTCACGGATCGGGACGGAGAACGGCGATGCGCCGGGACCGGCCGGCTAGCCCCGGCGCGCAGGAGTGGGCGTGAAGCAACGACGGCCAGGCATGGGAACGATCGGCGCGGCGCTGCGGCTGCCGCTGGCCGTCGCGCTGCTGCTGGGCGCCGCCGGCGTCCTCGCGCCCGCGCCCGCCGCCGCGCAGACGCCCACCATCGTCGACACGACGGTCGACACGTCCGACTTTCCCCGCACGCTGACGTTCAGCGCCCTCGTCGACGACGGCGACGCCCTCGAAAGCGCCGTGCTCTTCTACCGCGTGCCGCCGGAGGGCGCGATCACCCGCCAGCCGGCCGACGTCGGCGCGGGCGACGTGATCCGCCTGGAGGCGGTCGTGCCGACCAACACCGCCCGCACCTACATCCCGCCCGGCGCGACCATCGAGTGGTGGTGGGCGCTGACCACGGACGACGGCGAGACCACCGAGACCGCGCGCCGCGAGTACAGCTACGAGGATCCGCGCTACGACTGGAAGGTCATCGCCGACGATGTGCTGGAGCTCTACTACTACGAGAACGAGGGCGCGGCCCGGGCGCTGCACCAGGTGGGCCGGGACGGGATCGCGCACATGTCGCACGTCCTCGGCGCGGAACTCGACTTCCCCGCCCGCGTCTACCTGTGGAGCAACTCCGAGGACGCCATCGGCGTGGAGCGGGTCGAGAGTTCGCGCTTCGAGCAGCTCATCTTCACGGGCGGCACGCGCGTCCTGGCCGACCTCGTACACGTCTTCTCGCCGCAGCCCTGGATCGTCGTGCACGAGCTGACGCACATCCTCACCAAGCAGGCCGGCGAGGGCATCGCCGAGTTGCCGGCCTGGCTCGACGAGGGCGTCGCGACCTACTCCGAGGGCGACTGGCGCGCCCGCCGCGGCCTCGCCCTGCAGCGCGCCCTCGAGGACGACCGCATCCTCAGCGTCCGCTCGATCGGCTCCAACACCAACACCCCCGGCGACGTCGACCTGTTCTACGGCCAGTCGGCCGACATCGTCGAGGCGCTGATCGACGAGTTCGGCGACGAGCGCTTCGCCGACCTGTTCGCGGTCTTCAAGCGCGGCTCGACGGTCGACGCCGCCCTGATGGAGGTCTACGGCTTCGACCGCGAGGGGCTCGACGCCTTCTACCGGACGCAGCGCGGCCTGGAGGCGCGCGGCGAAACGGCCGACCGCTCGACCCGCATCGAGGACGAGCAGATCGGACCGGCCGGGGCGGAGTCGCAGGCAGCGCAGTCCCAGGCGGCGGCGCCCGAGCCGGCCGCGCCCGAGCGCGCGGACGAGGCGGAGGAGGCGCAGGCCGAGCCGGCGCCCGTCGCCGCCGCCGAGGCGGACGACCCCGCCGAGGAGGCCCGCGAGGTCCAGGTCGATGGACGCCGGCAGGCCGTCGAGGCCTGGAACGGCCGCGTGCGGCTGGGCCCGACCTTCGGCCCCGGCGCGGGCTTCCCCTGGGCCGAGGCGCTGACCGGCGCCGGCGGCGGCGCGCTGCTGCTCAGTCTGGCGGCGCTGTTCGTCGTGCTGGGGCGCGGCGGCGTCGCGGCCCCGGCGACCGCCGTCCCGCCGGCCCCGCCGGCCCCGCCGCCCCCCGCCGGCGACGGATCGAACTGGGGCGGCTGGCGCCGCCGCGGCGACGGCTCCCCGGCGGACGACGACCCCGCGCCGGACGCATCCGCGCCGGACGCATCCGCGCCGGACGCATCCGCGCCGGACGCATCCGCGCCGGACGCTTCCACACCGGACGAGTCCGCCCCGGACAAACCGGAAGACGACTGACCCCGATACCTGAACGGGCTCGCGCGGGCCGGGCTACTGCCCCGGCAGGATGATGCCGCCCCGCGTGCGTCGCATCGGCGGCCCGCTTGGCCCGCGCCCCCCCGGACCGCGTCCCCCCGGCCCGCGCCGCCCGGGGCCGCGCCCGCCGGGGCCACGTCCGCCGGGGCCGGGACCGGCGGCGCCGGGCGGCGGCTGCGGCTTGGGCGGCTCGATCGTCATGATGGTGCGCGGGTCGACCTCGGGCGGGCGGACCTTCTCGGGCCGGCTCTGCGTGTCGAGGCAGAACTGCGCCAGCGCCTGCGTCTTCGTCACGCCGGCGAAGCCGTAGTTGTCGTTCACGATCGTCAGCGGAATGCGCGTCAGTTGCAGCTGCATCGCGATGTCGGCGCTGTCCTCCAGCGAGTAGACGGAGGCGTCGACCTTGTCCGAGAGCAGCGACAGCGAGACGGCCGTCGCGGCCGCCTGCGCCGATTCGGCGTGCTGGAACGAGGCCAGCACCCGCGCATGCACGCGGGCGCGCAGCTTCTTGAGCAGCGCCGTCAGTTCGGTCGGGACCGAGGCCGGCTTGCCCGACGCGCCCACGATCGCGTCGATCAGCGCCCACAGCAACATGCCGCCCGGCATCCCGTAGAAGCGGATCGGCCGGTTGACCTCGCCGTGGATCACGACCCCCGGTACGCGCTCCGCGCCCCACTTCGCCACCGCCTCGCGGTCGCCGTAGTAGTCGTGCACGCGCAGCGCGAGGTCGTCGTGCAGCGCCGCGATCTCCTCCAGCACCTCCAGCGCCGGCGGGCAACTCGGGCAGGGCTGCCGCCCCGGCACGATGATCGAGCCGTCGCTCTGGTGGAAGTAGTCGAGCTTGACCGGGCCCTGCATGGCCTTCAGCCGCTCGGCGACCAGGGGCGCGAAATCCGGTGGGAGCATGATCCTCGTTCCAGATCGCGCAGCGTAGCAGCGCTCAGCCGGAACGGGCGGCGCAGCCGATCACACGCTCCGGGCTCGTCCGCCCGCGAGGCCGGCCGCCGTCGGGGGCTTTTCGGTCAGAGCTTGGTGAGCGCGGCGACGATGGCGGTGAACGCGATCGTCTGGAAGGCGATGCCGCGCCAGAGATCCCCCTTGGTCGCGTAGTGACCGAGTTCGGCGCGCATGTCGTCCTTCACCTGCCGGAGTGCGGCTTGAAGATCTTCCTTCACCTGCCGGAGTTCGGCGCGAAGGCCGTTCTCCACCCGCAGAAGGTCGTCCTTCGTCACGAGATCCCGCTGCTCGGTCGCCATGGCCATTCCTCGCCCCCAGTCTATCGCCTCGCGCAGTGTCTTGCGCGCACGCCTGATCGTCAAGAAGCCGACACTCAGGGAGCGCAGCGTAGCAGCGCTCAGCCGGGACGGGCGGGCCCGTCTGGGTCGGACGGGCCGGCGGCGTCCCCGGCCGGGGGCTCCGCGTAGCCGCGCAGCGCCCACCAGGTCACGCCCCAGCGCTGCAGCGCCGTGAGGTTGGTCAGCACGGCCAGGATCCACAGCACCGCGACGACCTCGCCCGAGAACAGCCCGATGGCCAGGATCACCACCCGCTCGAAGCGCGTGCCCAGCCCCTCGCGCAGGCGCACGCCGTACTCGCCCGCCTTGGAGCGGGTGTACGAGACGAGCATCGCGCCGCCGATGGAGACGCCGATCAGCACCACCGCCTCGCGGTCGAAGTTGTCCGCCGCGGTGAACCAGACGAGCAGCCCCAGGAACATGGCGAACTCGCCCAGGCGGTCGCTGACCGCGTCGAAGATCGCGCCCCAGGTGGTGGCCCGCCCCGTGGCCCGCGCGACGGCGCCGTCGAGCAGGTCGAACGCGCCCGCCGCCAGCATGGCCGCGCCCGCCTGCCAGAACAGGCCGTGCGCGGCCAGCGCCGCCGCCCCGCCCGTGCCGGCCAGCCCCAGCAGGGTGAGCATGTTGGGCGTCAGCCCCGTCGCGGCGACGCAGCGCCCCAGGAAGCCCGACACCCGATCGGGCAGCGCGTGCGGCAGCAGCGAGAGGCCGCGGTCGCTGGGGGCGCCGCCCAGCGGCGGGGCCGCCGGCTCGACCGGCCGCGGCCGGGGCGTCCCGGCGGGCGCGGCGGCGGGGAAGCGCTCGTCGGGCGCCGCGCCGACCTCGCGCGGGGCGGCGTCGAACGTGGGGGTGGGCGGCGGGTCGCCCCGCAGCGCCTTGCGCGGCGCGCGGCGGCGCGTACGGCCGCCGCCGTGCAGGATGCGGTCGCCGGGCAGGTGCAGGCCGCTGCGCGATCGCCGGAAGGGCAGCCTCACGACGCGGCCCCCGGCTCGCGGGGCGGCGGCGGCGAAGACGGCGGCGTGCGGGCCATCGTGCGTTCCCCCCAGGCCGCCCACCCTGCGCCCGCTCCGTCATCATACAACTGCGCCGGCCGTCCCTCCGCCAGGGCCTCGTACAGCGACAGCATCCGCGCTCCCACGGCCGCCACGTCGAAGTCCCGCGCCCGCGCCCGCCCCGCGTCGATCAGGCGGCGGCGCAGCGGCTCGTCGTCGAGCAGCCGCTCGATCGTGGCGGCCAGCGCGGCCGGATCGCGCGGCGGCGTGAGCAGGCCGTCGCGGCCGTCGCGCAGCACCGCCCGGTAGCCCGGATTGTCGCCCGCGACGACCGGCGCGCCGGCGGCCATCGCCTCGGCCAGCACCAGCCCGAAGGACTCCCCGCCCGTCGCCGGCGCGGCGAACACGTCGGCCGCCGCGTAGTAGCGGGGCAGGTCGTCCGCCGGCACGGGGCCGGTGAAGCGCACGTCGTCCCGGCCCGCCGCCGCCGCCCGCGCGCGCAGCCGCCTCGCCGCACGGCCCCACGACCACGAGGCGCAGGCCGTCGTGGCGGGCGCGCAGCCGGCCGTAGGCGTCGATCAGGTCGCCCAGCCCCTTGCGCGCGTCGCCCCGCCCGACGAAGAGGATCGTGCGCGGCGCGTCCCCGCCGGTCGGCCCTCGCTCCGGCGCGGCGAAGCGCGACAGGTCGATGCAGCCCGGCACGATCGCGCAGGGGCCGCCCAGCGCCGGCCCCGCGACCGCCCGCGCCGTCTCGGAGACGGCCGTGCGCGCCGCCAGCCGCCGCGTCGAGCGGCGCAGGGGCGGCCCGGCCAGCCGGTACAGCCGGCGCGCCGCCGGCTCGGACGAGTGGAAGGTGCCCAGCAGGGGCGCGCCGGCCCAGCGCAGGACCAGCAGCGAGAGCATGGGCATCAGCGGCTCGTGCAGGTGCACGACGTCGAAGCGCTCCCGCCGCAGCAGCTCCCGCAGCCGCGACCCCAACCGCGGGTCGAGCGCGACCGGCGCGACCGTGCCGCCGACCCGGACGCGCCGCGCCCGCCCGACGATCGTCGCCTCCGGCGGCGGGCTCCCGCCGCCCGGCGAGGCGGGGCCGATGAGCCGGACCTCGTGTCCCTGCCCCCGCACCCAGGCGGCGATGTCCTGCGCGTAGCGGTTGACTCCCCCCGGCGCCTGAGAGGTCGTAGGGCGTGACCATCGCGATCTTCACGGCGCGCCCTTCATGGCGCGCCGCCCGGCGCTGTCTCCTTGCGCGCCAATGGCGCGGCGCGCCAGGGCCAGCGGCGTCGCGTTCATCGAGCGGCCCTGCTGGGCGATCAGCCGCCGCGCGCCGATGCGGCGCCAGGGCGGCGGCGGCCCCCACTCCGCCACCGTCGCGCCGATCGCCAGCGCCCGCATCAGGTCGTCGATCGTGCGGCCCGGGAAGCGCGTCAGCGCCGCCCCGACGACCTCCGGGAAGTGCGCGTCGCTGGCCCCCGTCTCGGCCAGCCCCCAGCTCCGGTTCGCGCGCCGCGCCGCCGCGCTGCGGCGCCCCGCCGGCGGCGTCGGGTTGGCGAGTTCGATCGCGTCCGGCCGCGATTCCGCCGCCCCGGCCATCAGCCGGTCGATCGCGCGCCGCTTGACGCCCGGCGGGATCCAGGACATGGGGTGCGGCACGATCGCCACGCCGCCCTGCGCGTGGACGGCGGCGATCGTCCAGGCCAGGGAGCGCAGGGGCGATACGTCGGGCGTCGGCCGGCCGGCCCCGAGGTCGCCGGGGAAGAGCGCCAGCAGATGGCCGCCCCGCGTCGTCAGTTCGACGCCGGGGATGACCTGCACCGCGCCGTCCAGCCGGGCCGCCGCCTCCTGCGCCCGCAGGCCGCCGCGCAGGTCGTCGTGGTCGGTCACCGCCACCACGTCGAGGCCGACGCGCGCGGCCCGCCGCAGCATCTCCCCGGCCGAGGCCGTGCCGTCGCTGGCGAGCGTGTGCAGGTGCAGGTCGGCGCGGCCCAGGCGCGGCGTCACGATCGCGCCTCCGCCGGCCGGCCGTGCCCGGCCGGGTCGATGTAGGCGCTGTCGCGGCAGGGCGCCCAGGGCGACTCGAACAGCCGCCACTGATCGGCGTGGTGCGCGAGGTGCGGCTCCATCAGCCGCACCAGGTTGGCGACGTTGAGCCGCACGTCGAGGCCGGGGTTGTCGGAGCGCAGCAGCGGCTCGGTCGCCATGAACTGCACCCGGAAGCGGTCGCCGCGGGCCGGGCCGGCCGCGCGCGGCGTGAGGCAGAAGAGCAGCGCCGCGCCGGTGCGCAGCGCCAGGTCGACCGCGCCGTGGGGGAAGCGCGCCTGCCGTCCCCGGAAGGGCACGCAGGAGCCGCCGCCCTGGATGTCGCGGTCGGCCAGGACGGCCAGGATGCCGCCCGCGCGCAGGTAGCGCACCGCCTCCTTGATCCCCCCGACGGTCGCCGGCATGGTGCGCAGGCCGCCCCCGCCCGGGGGCGCGCGGCGCAGCGCCTCCATCGCGCGCATGTGGGGGCCGTCGGGCAGCGGCTCGACCAGCGCCGCGCACTCCAGCCCCACGGCCGGCAGCGCCCGCACGACGAACTCCGCGTTGCCCACGTGCGCCCCCGCCACGACCACGCCGCGCCCCGCCGCGTGCGCCTCGCGCAGCAGCTCCAGCCCCTCCACGTCGAGGTGGGCCAGCGCCGCCCGCGGCGTCATCCCGGCCAGCCGCGCCATATCGACGTAGTAGGCGCAGTTCTCCTGGAAGACCCGCGTCGTGGCCTTGTCGAGCCGCCGCGGCGACCACTCGGGGCGCAGGATCTGCAGGTTCGCGCGCACGGTCTGACGCCGCCGCTCCGCGATGGGCGGCGCGATCGAGCCGGCCAGCCGCGCCGGCGCGTAGAGCCACGCCGCGGGCAGCGCGCGGGCCAGCCGATCGAGGACGAGCAGCGCCAGGGCGACGAACACGCGCCCGATCGTACGCCATCGCCGCCCGCCCGGCCGCAATCGGGCAGGAAATCAATCGGGCAGGAAGAAGCGGCGGAACATGTACCACTGGTCGGGATGCCGCCGCACCGGCCCCTCGAACCAGTCGAGCAGCGCCTGCGTGAGCGCCCGCACGCCGGCCTCGCGGTCGCCGCCGCGCGGCGGGTCGAAGTCGAGCCCGATCTCCACCCGGAAGCGCGGCGCCCGGCTGTCGGTGCGCAGCGCCGCCATGGGGATCACCCGCGCGCCGGTCGCCAGGGCCAGCCGCGCCGGCCCGGCCGGCAACCGGCAGCGCGCGCCGAGGAACGTCACATCGACGCCCGGATCAGCCGCGCCCAGCGGCCGGTCGATCAGCAGCCCCAGCGCGCCGCCGTCGCGCAGCGCCCGCAGCGCCGCCCGCGGCGCCGTCTCGTACACGACGCGCATGCCCAGCCGCTCGCGCCGCCCCTGCACGAAGGCGTCCAGCCGCCGCGCCCCCAGCGACTCGACCAGCACCGTCGACGGTCCCACGTTGTGCGTGAACGCGCCCCCGGCCACGTCCCAGTTGCCCTGGTGCAACAGCGCGAAGATCAGCGGCCCCTGCGCCGCCAGCGCCCGCACCCGCTCCCAGTCGGCCGGGTCGGCGGCGAGCGCCGCATGGCACGACGCCGGCGTCGGCCCGGCGGGCCACAGCGCCTCCAGGCAGTACTCCCCGTAGCGCCGCAGCTGCCGCTGCCCCCAGCAGTCGAGCGCCGCCGGGTCGTCCGTGCCCAGCACGACGCGCAGGTTCTCGCGGATGCGGCGTCGTCCCGGCGCCCACAGCGCGTAGACCGCGTCCGCCGCGGCGTCGGCCAGGGCGTACAGCGGTCGGGGCGGCGCGGGGGTGGGGAGCGTCACGGTGGTGTGGGGGGCGAACGCTTGATGTTCTTGCCGGGTGTGGCTACAATTACCGCAGAGCCAGATGTGACGCCCTGGCGGTGTCACGACTGGCTCTCTGGATTTTAACGCGGGCCCAGCAGCCGAGGTCGCGACGCGGGGGCGGGAGGCGCGCTGCGAGTGGCATCGATCCGGTCGGCCCTTCCCTATCGTCGCGACGAGAGGACGCGCCGATGCTCACACTCGCCGACGTCGAAGCAACCCTCAAGCAACTCGCCCACGAGCGTCCGCTCTTCCACTCCGAGGCGGACTTCCAGCACGCCGTCGCGTGGCTCCTGCGTGAGCGGTTCCCCGATCTGGCCGTGCGCCTGGAGTATCCGCTGCCCTCGGAGAGCGGTCGTGCCTACGCGGACATCTGGCTTCGCACGGCGCAGGGGCCGATCGCGTTGGAGTTGAAGTATTGGAAGCGGAACCTACAGGTCACGCTCGACGGGGAGGAATTCAACCTCCGGTTCCAAGGCGCGCAGGATCTTGCCCGGTACGACTTTCTGAAGGACGTGAGCCGCGTCGAGCGACTCGTGGCCGAGAAGCGCGCTCGCGCCGGGGCGGTGATCGCGATCACCAACGATCACCTGTACTGGCAGGAGGGGCGTCCGAACACGGTTGACGCCGACTTCCGCATCCACGAGGGACGTCGGCTGAGTGGGACGATGAGGTGGTCGGACGCCGCCAGCGCCGGCACGACGCAGAGTCGGGAGGCTCCCATCACACTCGGTGGCGAGTATCGGCCGGCTTGGAAGCACTACTTCACTGTCGACGGCCAGCAGTACGGGGAGTTCCGCTACCTGTTCCTCT
This sequence comes from Dehalococcoidia bacterium, assembly GCA_963664645.2. Lineage (GTDB taxonomy): Bacteria > Chloroflexota > Dehalococcoidia > Bin125 > Bin125 > TK10-74A. Next base: position 2,268,830 of record CAXXCV010000001.1, on the reverse strand, counting down.
CCGTCGAGTAGCCCTCCGGACTGTGCTAGAGTCGACGCAGAGCCGGATGTGACGCCCTGGCGGTGTCGTGTCTGGCTCTATGTCTTTAACGGGGGTGGGGAGGCGTGACGCGGGTAGCATCGATCCGGCCGGGATGTTCCCAATGAGGTGACAGGGTCCCCTATCGTCGTGACGAGCGAGTGACGAGGGGATGCGCCCGTGCTCACACTCGCCGACGTCGAAGCGACCCTCCAGCGCCTCGCAGCCGTTCGTCCCGTGTTCCACTCCGAGGAAGACTTCCAGTACGCCCTCGCCTGGCGCCTGCATCGCGACTTCGACGACGTGGTCGTACGGCTCGAGTATCCCCTGCCGTGGGCCGGCCGGCGAGCCTACGCGGACATCTGGCTCGCGCCGGCCGGCGGCCCGCCCGAGGAGTCCCTCGTCATCGAGCTGAAGTACTGGAAGCAGAGCCTGCGCGTCACGATCGACCGGGAGGCGTTCGTGCTCGTCGATCAGGACTCCCGCGACGTCTGCCGCTACGACTTCCTGCGCGACGTGACCCGCGTCGAGCGGCTCATCGCCGAGGGGCACGCGCGCGCCGGCGCCGTCATCGCCCTGACCAACGACTTCGGCTACTGGCGATCGGGCCTGCCCGACACGAACGACGCCGACTTCCGCCTGCACGAGGGACGCCGGATCGCGGGTGTGCTCCGCTGGGCGGAGAAGACGAGCGCCGGCACGAGGCGCGGGCGGGAAGCCGCGCTCACCCTGCGCGGCGAGTACCGCCCCGCCTGGCGGCCCTACTCCAGCGTCCGCGGCGGGCCGCACCGGGATTTCCGCTACCTCTTCCTCCCCGTCGGGTAGCGCTACTCACGATGCTAGAATCGACGCAGAGCCAGATGTGACGCCCTGGCGGTGTCACGACTGGCTCTCCGGCCTTAACGAGGGCAAGTCCAGGAGGTCGCGCCTCGGGAGTGGGGAGTTGCGGCGACGGAGGCTCGACGCTAGCCTAACCAGTAGAACAAGTGTCCTACATAACGAGGGTAGCGAATGCTCGCCACGGACAGGATCGTCCTTGGGGACTGCGCCGAAGTCCTGAAGCAGGTCGCTGACGGCTCGGTCTCCCTGATCCACACCAGTCCGCCCTACAACATTGAGCGCCGCTACGCGGATGGCCGCGACGATCGCTCAATCGACGACTACACGGAGTTCCTGGACCGGGTCATTGGGGAGTGCGCGCGGGCGATGCGTCCGGGCGCCTCGCTCTTCTGGCAGACCGGATACACCCAGTTCAACGGCTCGGCGGGGATCGCGCCGCTGGACCTGCTCACGGCCCCGATCTTCGCCGAGCACGGCTTCTTGCTGTGGGACCGCATCATCTGGCGCTATCTCGCCGGGATCGCCTTCAAGAGCAAGTTCACGAACCGGCATGAGACGATCTACTGGTATGTCAAGCCGGGACAGCCCTGCCGACCCGCAACCTTTGAAGTCGATCGGATTCGGGAGCGGGTGCGTGAGTTGGATCCGCGCAACAACTTCTGGGGCCGAAACCCGGGGAACGTCTGGGAGGTCGATCGCGTGGCGTTCGGGTCGACGGAGCAGACATCTCACGTCGCCGTCTACCCGGAAGAGATCACCGAGCGGATCATCCGGGCCTGCTCGAATCCTGGGGATCTGGTGCTCGACCCGTTCGCCGGAAGCGGCACGACCCCGAAAGTCGCGCGCACCCTGGGACGCCGGTGGCTCGGCATCGAGATATCGCCCCAGTACACCCAAGAGGCGAACGTCCGGATCGGCTACTCGCAACCGTGCGAGGTCGACTCGCTGCTGTCGGAACTCATCAAGGAGCTTGCCTTCTCCGGTAAGCCGGGGAGAGTGCAGACCGTCGATGTCGCGCGAATTGTGGCCAATTGGGCCCAGGGCGTGGATCTCGCAGGGATGAAGCGGGAATTTGAACTCCTTGAGACGGCCGGCACGCAAGGCGAGATGACAGCCGAGCAGAAACGGGCCAAGGTTCGCGCTTGGGTCAAGTGTCGCGAGATGCTCGAGAGCGAGAATCCGGTGGCGATCGCGGACAGATTGCTCTGCAGGGCGTACAAGCTCCGCCCCAATCTCGGAGACGCGCTCCGCGTGAAGACGGCGCTGGAAGCGATCGAATCCGCGGTTGCGCTCGCCAGTTGCGGGCTGCGGGAGCGGCCGGCGCTCGTGCGCCGCATCGCTGCGAACGAGCCTTCTGCCTATCGGATCGAGGATGACGTCATCGAACTCGTACGCATCGAACGCCGCGTGAAGCGGAGCGCGTCGCGGTCTCCCCGACGCGACAGGCAGGTCGCGTTGCTCTGAACCGGAGTTGGTGGAGGATCGTCGTGCCGGATGTGTTCATCCCCACTTGGCAAGATGTCCAGGGATTGGCGCGTGCGGCGAAGTCTCAGCTGTTGGTCTGCACGCCGTATTACTCGCGAGAGGGTGTTGGCCGAGTCTTCGATGCCATGCCGGATCCTGGTCCACGGCTCGAGTTCTGGACCCGGCTGAGTCCATCGGACTGGGTCTCCGGTGCCTCGCAACCGGATGAATTGCTCGCACTCTGCGAACTCTTCGCCGGATCGCAGGGCGGCGCCGAGTTGCACGTCTCGCAACGATTGCACGCGAAGGCCTACGCGGCGGACGACCACGATCTGATGGTGGGCTCGGCGAATCTCTCGGTGGGCGGCTTCGACGCGAACATCGAACTGATGGTGCGCTTCCAGGGCGGCGACGCGGCAGCGCAGATCGCCAAGATTCGCAGCGAGTTTGCCCCACACCTCAAGCTGGTCGATCTCGACGGGCTGGCGGACTGGGTCGCGTCGTCCCAGGAAACCGTGGACAAGGCTCGCAGCATGGCGACCGAAGAGCCCGAGATGCTCGGGTCTGTCCAAGAGCAGTTGGACAAGCTTCTCGGGTTCGGCGGAGCGCCACCGGTGCAGGTTGAGGCGACCAACGCTCAACTCGTTCAGTTCGACGGATGGCTGCAAGCGAACAGGGAACTACCAGGCGCTTCGATCTTGCATCGACGCCATACTGGTGAGAACAATCTCACCGGGCACTTCAAGCAGTGCTTCTTTGGTTCGTGGATTTTCCTGCACGAGCGGCCCGAATTCGCGGAGCAACTCCGCGCGGATTTCGCAGGGTTCGAGTCGCAGACCGACCCCTTCCAGCCCAGCCATCAGGTCGTGGAAGCCTGGAGTAAACACCTTGATCGGCACGCGACCGATCGGACCGATGACTACAGCTACTCAACGCTACGCGGAATCCTGCCGCCGAGTCTGGGTGGCACGCGGCAAGGAGGGGGCGGAGGCATCAGCACGATGAAGCGCATGCTCCCTTTGGTCGCGGCGTATATCGAGGCGGGGTAGCGCTACTCCCCCGACGCGAAGGCCTCGACGGCGTCGCGCGCCCGATCGTCGGTCCACTGCTCGGGGGGCGACTTCATGAAGTAGGCGCTGGGCGCCAGCAGCGGCCCCGACAGCCCCCGGTCGAGCCCGATCTTCGCGCAGCGCACGGCGTCGATCACCACGCCGGCCGAGTTGGGGCTGTCCCACACCTCCAGCTTCAGCTCCAGGTTGAGCGGCACGTTGCCGAAGGTCGTCGCCTCGATGCGGATGTGGCACCACTTGCGGTCGAGCAGCCAGGGCACGTGGTCGCTGGGGCCCACGTGCACCATGTCGGGCGGCATCTCGTAGTCGATCTGCGACGTGACCGCGTTCGTCTTGCTGATCTTCTTCGACTCCAGCCGCTCCCGCTCCAGCATGTTGAGGAAGTCGGTGTTGCCGCCGAAGTTCAACTGGTAAGTGCGGTCGATGCGCACGCCGCGGTCGCGGAAGAGGCGCGTCAGCACCCGGTGCACGATCGTCGCCCCCACCTGGCTCTTGATGTCGTCGCCGATGATCGGCACGCCGGCGCGGCGGAAGCGGTTGGCCCAGTACTCCTCGCGGGCGATGAAGACGGGGATGCAGTTGACCATCGCGCAGCCCGCCTCGAGCACCTGCTCGACGTACCACTTGGTGGCCTCCTCGCTGCCCACCGGCAGGTAGCTGATCACCACGTCGGTCTCGCGCTCCTTGAGGATGGCGGCGATGTCGGCCGTCGAGCCGGGCGCCTTTTCGATGACCGTGCTCAGGTACTTGCCCAGGCCGTCGTGCGTCATGCCGCGCTCGACCGGCACGCCCAGGTGCGGCGCCTCGCTGAAGGTGAGCGTGTTGTTGGGCTCGGTGAAGATGGCCTCCGAGAGGTCCTTGCCCACCTTGTTCCCGTCGATGTCGAAGGCGGCCACGAAGTTCAGGTCGCCGATGTGGTAGCCGCCCAGCAGCGGGTGCATGATGCCGGGGATCTCCTCGCCCTCGCGGGCGTCCCGGTAGAAATGCACGCCCTGCACGAGCGAGGAGGCGCAGTTGCCCACTCCGATAATCGCGACGTTGATCTTGCCCATGACGGATGCCCCTCCCGATTGGCCTGCGGCGCGCCTGCCCGGCGCCCGGCCGGGGAGCTCGCGGCGCGCTCTCGCAGGGGGAGGCGGCGAGTAGTGCACCATAGCAGGCGCGGTCGGTTGCGTCAGGGGTGGTCGTGTTAGGTTGGCCGGGCGCGGGAACCCTCGCGCTGCGGCGGTCGTTCCTGGAGACGACATGCCCGACCGCAGACGCATCGTCGCGCTGCTGCTGCCCGCCGTGATCGCCGTGAGCCTCGTGGCCGTGCCCGCCCGGCCCGTCGCCGCGGCGACGACTCTCTCCTGCGTCGAGTACCTCCCCGGGGCGCTGATCTGCTCGCCCCCGGACACCCCGGACGGCCTCCTCTACACCACCTATGACCGGAGCGGCCAAGCGACCACGCCCGGCAGCTACGCGTTTCTGGATGAGGCGGGCGACGTCGTCACCACCTACGAGGGCCTGCGCGACGGCACGGCGACGGGCCTCCGCCTCCACACGACGGACGCGGACGGCGCGGCGCTGGCGAGCGTCCACGGGGAAGTCGCGGTGGGGGACATCTTCGAGTGGCGCAAGGCGGACGACTGCTTCGTCCGCTACACGGTGACGGAGGTCAAGCCCGATCCGGCCGGCACGGCGCCCCGCAAGCACTTGGCGATCGAGTGGATGACCTACGCCTTCACGGGCTGTACTGGGGCGATTGCCGCCAACACCGCCGCCAGCTTCGCCTGGGGCCCTCTGCCCGACCTGGGCGGCACGAGCCTGACGGCTCCGATCCGGCACGCGCTCTGGCAGATCGTCCCGGAGGGCTGGACGGGTGCGACGGAGGCGAGCCGATCCACCGGCGGTGACTTCGCGACGCCGGTATACGTCGAGACGATCGCGGAGGCTCGGCTCCTCCCGCGCTGGCGCGAGCCCGATCTGCCCAGCGAGTGGGTGTTCTGGCGTGCGGGGACCGATCCGACGGTGACGCCGTTTGGCTATGAGGCGCTCTGGGGAACGGGCCAAGGCACGGCCGCTCTCTACATCCGGGGCGAGCAGGCATCGGACATCGCCTATGTGAAGTATGCCGCGGGGCGGCGGGACGGCAAGATCGGCGTGCATGAAACCCGCATCATCGCCGGTCGCCCCGCCCTCGCGCGGTACAGCCCGGCCGGGCCCACGGAGTTCCCGCTGATGGGCATCGTGCTCTCCGTGTATGACCCGGACACGAATACGGAATACACGCTCTACGGGACCACGAAGACCCTCCGCGGGGGCAACATCGACGCCATGATCGCCATCGCAGAAAGTCTCTTTGCGGAATGAAGCGCCCCATGACCCGCACGCGCGTTCTGATGGTGCTCCTCCTGGGTCTGACCAGCACGCTCCTCCTCGTGAGCACGGCGGCCGCTGACACGCATGACGAGGAGTTCCTCTACGAGGTCTATTCCGGCCTGCCCCTGCGTTATGGCGCCCCCTACCCCGGACCGCCCGGCCTCGTCGACTTCCCCCCGTGGACGGTGGGCTCCTCGCACCACTGACGGCGCAGCAGGGCCAGGGGCTCGAGGATCGACTCCGGCAGGCCCAGCAGGTCGCAGAGGACGGCGCGGTCGAGGGCCTGCCGCGTGTCGTCGCGGTAGGCCTCGTTGGCCGGCAGGAAGTCGCGTTTCGCGAATTCCGTGAACAGCCGCTCCGCCAGCCGCAACTGCGCCTCCGTCAGCGTCCGCACGTCGAGCGCCGGCAGCGAGGGTAGATTCGAGATCGTCAGTATGACGCGGCCCTGCTGCTGACGGCCGCCCACCCACCAGAAGGCGATCAGGCCGGGCGTCGTATTGGCCCACAGCGCCAGCGCCTCCTCGCGGCGCGGATCGCCCTCGACGCGGAAGTTGGGCCAAGCCCGCCCGCCGATCGTCCGCTCGGGCGTGAGGCAGGCGGCGAGGCTCTGCGAGTTGATCTGGAAGTCGCGGTTGAAGTGCAGCCGCGTCGCCGTCTCCCAGACGTCGATCGCCCGTGTTTCCCGGCCCGGCCGGACGCGGCCCTCGCGGTCGTGCGCGACGACCAGCCGATACTGCCGTTTCGCCTGGTGCGCCCAGAGGATCGGGTAGGACGCGGTCCCGCGGCGTTTGATCACGTCGAAGGGGCCGTGGGCCTTGCCGCTGATCTGCATGTCGTGCAGGCCCTTCGCGCCCAGTGGACCCAGCGCGGAGATCGGAATGTCGAGGGCCTGCCGCATTCGGGGCAGAGCGAGGGCCCCGCGCTCAAGGGCCAGCGCGGCGTCCGCCAGTGACGGTTCCTTGAGCGCCGCGCACCCACCACTGGCGAGCGTTCCCCTGACGAAGCAGCCCACCTCCTCGCCGCCGATGAACAGCAGGCCGCTGCGATGATCCGGGAGACCGCGGATCGCATGCGCGATCTGCGACGCCTCCACGATGCTGCGCGGGCGCGATCGGAAGTTGATGTAGAGGGCGCCGGCGTCGGCTTCGTCCGCGGATGCGGGCTCGGCCCGCTTCACTCCCACGATGAGCGCTTCCCCCATGCCCGTGTCCGCCGAGAACGATCGATCCGACTGCCCGACCGCGGCGATCGTCAGGATGTTCAGCTCGCGGTAATTCCGCGCCAGCAGACGGCGGGCGGCGGACCACGACTCGCCCGCGACGATCGTGAGCGGGAGCACCAGCGCGAGCACGCCTCCCGGCTTCACCTTCTGGTCGGCCAGGTCGATGAAGTTCGACGCCAATCCCGCGTAGCCGTGGCCCGCGGGCTGGTCCAGGTCGGCGCGGATCTTCGCCAGCGCCGTGGACATGGCCCGCTGCTCGTCCGCGCCCGTGTTGAATCCGGCGAATGACGATACCGGGATCCCCTCCGCAACCCCCTCATGCCCAAGCGGCCGCGTGAAGGGGGGATTCATGATGACGAGGTCGGTGGAGCCGTGCGGCAGCCGGATGATGTCACCGTTCGTCGCGCCGCCCGCTGACTCGGTCGTGTCGCCAACGCCGCTCAATACGTGCGCGCCGGTGCCGAACAGCGAGGGTTGCTCGTCGTGATTGATCAGATCGAGCGATCCGATCGCCGCCGCGCGGCCGGTGGCCTGCGGCTGCTCGCCGTAGAGCATCGTGTGGATGCGCGTCCGCCCAAACGTCACCGTGGGGTGGGCGTTGGACAGCATCGCGGCGGTGAGGTGGGTCGCCGCCGGCATGATGTCCGCGCCCACCAGCGCGTGCTCGATCATGGCGCGGTGCAACGGCTCGTCATCGCCGCCGCGGCGGCGGTGCCGCGCTGCGACCGCACGGTAAGTGGCCGAGAGCAGCACGCCCGTGCCGCAGGCCAGATCGGCGATGCGCAGCGCCTTGACCGCCTCCGCGTCGCCCCAGTCCACCTCCAGCTTCGACACCGCCAGTTCGGCCAGCAGCGCCGCGGAGGCGGGCAGCGTGTAGAACGTGGCCAGGAACTTGCGGTCGGTGATCAGCCGCCCGAACATCTGCCCCGCCAGGTCCTGCGTGCTGGTCGCGCCGATCCGGTCCAGATCGGCGGCGACGCGATGCAGGCGTTCCATCACCCGCTGCGCCACGCCGTTGGGGATGGGCAGCAGGACGTCCTCGGCGATCTTGAAGATCGGCCAGTAGTTGATCTCCGCCCGGGTGCGTCGCCATGCCTCCAGGACGTTCGGCTTCAGGAGTTGTCCGCTCATCCCGCGCAGCTCGTCGAGGGTAGGGACGATGTACGGCTGGGAGTCGGGGGGGTGCGGCTCGCTGCGGGCCCCGACGATCGCGGTATGTACGGTGAGCGCGTTGGCGACGATCGCCATCGCCATCCGCGATGTCTGTTCGCCCTCCTCTTGACGCAGCGCCGCGGCCATCTTCTCAAGGATGACCGGGCGGTCACGCGCGACGGCCTGCCGCAGAACGGTCGCGGCCTGGCCGACGCCCTCCTCCAGGATGTACATGCCCTCGGCGATGCGGCGTTCGGACAGCGCAGTCTGTTCGAGCAGGCCGGCCAGGTCATCGATGCCGCCGCTCAGCCAGCCCGACTCGGGCCAGCGGACCGGATCGTCCGGCTCTCCCTCGCGGGCGGTGAACACGCAGTACTGGAACTCCGCCTCGGCGATCTGTTCCGCCAAGCGGCCCTGGTCGCCGCGCAGCGCGACCGGCACGCACACGGCGATGGTCGTCTCCACCTCATTGCCCATGCCCGCGATGATCTTCCCGAGCCGCGCGCGGGCGTCATCCTCGACCGTGGCCGCCGGCTCGAACTCCGTCTCCACGATCACCGGCGCCCCGCCCGGATGCCGGATCACGATGTCGGGCTGCAGGCCGGGCTCGTCCTTCAGGACGCCGCGCTGCTCGGCGCCGATCGCGTCGCGCCAGCGCGGGTGCTTGCCGCGTAGCGCGCGGGCGAGCTCCGGGTTGAAGGCCGTTTCGCTGGTTCTGGGCATCGCCGCCAGCGTAGCCCCACCTGTACGCCAACCCCACCCCCCAATGGACTTCCCTACCGGAGCCCGTCGGCCTCCGGACATAATCACCTGGGGTGGAATGGTGGACACCGCCCCCCGCGCGCCCCAGTTCGCTGCGACGGACGAGCCCAGCCGCCATACTCAGCCCATGGCCGACCGCCCCGCCCCCGACGTCGTCGCCGCCTTCCGGCCCCTGGCCGAGGAGCTGGCCGACGCCGCCGGCGCCGCCATCCGGCCCCACTTCCGCCGCCGCCTGGCGGTCGAGGCGAAGGCCGACGCCAGCCCGGTCACCGTCGCCGACCGGGCGGCCGAGTCGGCCATGCGCGAGTTGCTCGCCGCCCGCCGGCCCGGCGACGGCGTCGTGGGCGAGGAGTACGGGGCCGAGCGGGCCGGCGCCGAGTACGTCTGGGTGCTGGACCCCATCGACGGCACCAAGGCCTTCATCTCGGGGCTGCCCACCTTCGGCACGCTGATCGCGCTGCTGCACCGGGGGACGCCGGTGCTGGGCGTGATCGATCAGCCGGTCAGCGGCGAGCGCTGGATCGGCGTCGCCGGGCTGGGGGCCGACCTGCGCGACGGCCGCGGCGCGGCCCCCCGGCCGATCCGCACCCGCGACTGCGCGTCGCTGGGCGAGGCGTCGCTGTTCTGCACTGCCCGCGAGCAGTTCGTCGGGCCGGACGGCGAGGCCTACGCCCGGCTCGTCGGGCGGGTGCGCATGACCCGCTACGGCCTCGACTGCTACGCCTACGCGATGCTGGCCACGGGCTTCGTCGACCTCGCCGTCGAGGCCACGCTGGAGCCCTACGACTACCTGGCGCTCGTGCCCGTGATCGAGGCCGCCGGCGGCCGCATCAGCGACTGGGACGGCGCGCCCCTGGGCCTCGCCTCCGACGGGCGCGTGGTCGCCGCCGGCGACCCGCGCCGGCACTCGGAGGCGCTGGCGGTCCTGCGCGGGTCGGGCTAGGCCGAGCGCTTCAGAACCGGCAGCCCGGTCTGCGAGTTCTCTTTGATCATGAAGCCGTCGGGGATGGCGTCGAGCGCGCCTTCCTTGGCCTGCTTGCCGAAGAAGTAGATGCGCTGCTCGCGCCCGTTCTTCAGCATGACGTCCTTCCCGTGCAGGAAGTACGTCTGCTCCTTGGAGTTGGTGTAGGAGAGGGCCACGGGGGCCGCCTTTCATGAGCCGCCCCGCAAAGGCGCACGCATGTACGCGCTTCACACCCCAAAACCCGACTCCATTACATCCCGCATCGGCGCGAGGGTCAAGCGGTCCATCTGGAGCGGCGACATAACCCGTCGAACGAGGCCCGATCCGCGCCTCCCGGACGGCTGTTCGATACCCCCGCGACGGCGCAACGGCCCCCACGGCGCGCGCCGGATAGGCTCGGGGGGCCGCGCCGGCCCGTGTCCGGGGCGGGCGGCGGAGAGGACGCCGTGACGCAGCCGACCGATCAACCGCCGGACCCCGGCGCCCGCCCGCGGCGACGCCGCCCCGGCGCGCTGGCGCTGCTGCTGGCCGTCACGCTGGGCATGGGCGGCTTCACGCTGCTCGTGGGTCTCTTCCTGATCGACTGGCCCGACGACGAGGTTCTCGATCGCTGGACGCTGATCGAGCTCGACCCCAACGCGCCCTTCCTGCCCACGCTGGCCAACGCCGACGTCGGCGTCGGGCCGAACCGGCTCAGCTTCACCATCCAGGACGAGCGCGGCCGCATCCGCCCCGACCTCACCGTGCGCGTCGCCCTCTACGACCTCGCGGCCGACGCCGGCGTCCCCGTCCTGGCGCAGTTCGCGCGGTTCATCTCCTACGCGGCCGAGTCGCCGCTGCCCGCGCCGCACCAGCACGCCGCGGGCGCGAGCCTGTCGGACAACGCGCGCTACGTGGGCGCGGGCGTCTACGTCGTGCCGGCCTACTTCCCCCGCGCCGGGACGTGGGGCATCGAGTTCGCCATCGCGCCGGCGGAGGAGTCGTTCGACGAGGACGAGGCGGAGATCGTGCTGTTCCGCCTGGCCGTGCGCGAGCGCCGCGCCGCCCCGGTCGCCGGCGACGCGGCCCCGGCGACGCCCTCCCGCACCCTGCTCGACGAGCCGGACCTGGCGCGCCTCACGTCGGACCCGCGGCCCGAGCCGGGGCTCTACCAGCTCAGCATCGACGACGCGCTGGCCAACGGCCGCCCGCTGCTGCTCGTCTTCGCGACGCCGGCCTTCTGCCACTCGCGCACCTGCGCCCCGGCGGTCGACGTGGTCAAGGCCGTCTGGCGCGACCACGCCGCCGACCTCGACGCGATCCACGTCGAGGTGTTCGAGAACCCGCACGAGCCGTCGGCGCTGGTGGAGTCGGCCGCCTTCCTCGCCTGGCATCTGCCCAGCGAGCCCTGGGTCTTCGTCATCGACGCCGGCGGCGTCATCGTCGCCGCCTACGAGGGCAGCGTCACGGATCGGGAGTTGCGCGGGGACGTGGAGGGGATCGTCGGGCGGTAGCGAAGCGGCGAGCGGCTGCTGGGGAGCGCATCGACCCAGGTAAGCTGGCCCTCAAGTTCTGAGACTCGGATGGGACGGGGAGACTGCATGTCGATCGAGCGTCGAAGAGAGTTGATTGCAGAGATCGAGAACGCGCGGCAAACGCGGGTCGTGACGTATGTGCTGGGGGACCGTGGGGAGGCCCGGACGGGGATCGCCGGCGATGCCGTCAGGCTCATCTATGAGCATCTGCTCCGACTCGATTCCTCCGAGAATCTTCCCCTCGACCTGTTCATCGTCAGTAATGGCGGTAACATTGAGGTTCCGTGGCGGATCGTTTCAATGTTTCGCGAGATAGCGGAGAGATTCGGCGTTCTGGTCCCGTTCCGGGCGATGAGTGCGGCGACTCTGCTTGCGATCGGAGCCGATGAGATCGTCATGACGCCGAAGGCCGAACTCGGTCCGATCGATCCGAGCATCGCCAGGACGGATAGCTCCGGGAACCCAGACGAAGTCGCCGTCGAAGACGTGGTGGCCTATTTCACGTTCCTGAACGAGCGAGCGGGGTTGCGTGATCAGTCCGCGCTTGCCGGAGCCACGACGATCCTCGCGGAGGAGCTGTCGCCCCAGATGTTGGGGAGGGTGTATCGGGTCCATTCACACATCCGCGAGGTCGCGCAGAAGATGCTTGAGACGCGAGTCGACCGCGTCGATGATCGGACCGCAGCCACCATCATCGACACGCTGGCCGAGCAGACGCACTCCCATGGTCACGCCATCGGCCGTCGCGAGGCCAAGGCGATGGGGTTGCCGGTCGCGGAACCCAACGCGAGGATCGAGGGCTTGCTGTGGGACCTCTACACCGAGTACGAGCGGGACTTTGAACTCCTCGACGGGATCCAGCGAACCGAGGAGCATTTCTTGGAGGCCGACCACGTGACGATCCCGACCCGACTCGCGGCCATCGAGTCGACATCATTCACCCACGAGTTCCGCGGCTCCGCGAGCTTGGAAGCGATCCGAAATCCGAGGCCGATCCAGGCCAGTGTGAATTTGGTCTGGCCGCCTGAGGCGCTTGACGATCAGGGCCAACCCGATCCAGGCGCCGTCCAGCCCATCGTGGACGCACTGCAATCCGCCGTGGATCAGGAGGTGTCCCGCCAGATCCGCGCGGCGTCACCGATCGAAGGGATCAACTTTCGCTGGTGGGGTGCGTGGGAGGAAATTGAGCCCGGCAGTTGATCACAGGCGCCCGTCGGTTGACTTCGGGACGCCGTACCGGACGGTCTGCCTCCGCCGCGGTCTCACGCCTTCTCGCGGGTTCCGATCGGTGTCCTGATCCTGCGTCGTGACCATTCGCGATTGCTGCGGGGGGCCGACGGTCACCTTGACGTCGATCTTGATGCCGTCCATGACACCCTCCATCCCCGACCACTAGCGTACACAACGCAGTCGCCAGTGAGTGTCCGAAAGCTACTCATCGCGGCCGCGCGGGTCAACGGAGTGCGATCACCCTTCTGCCCCGACCGCCGCCCCCATCACCCCGACAGGGCCTCCCCGGCCGACCGCAGCCGGCCGCGCAGCGCCGCCACCTCCGAGCGCAGTTCCTCGGCCGCCCGCGCGTTCCCCTCGACGGCCGCCCACAGGCCGGCCGTCTCGCCGGCGTCGTCGGGCGCGGCCTCGCCGCGCAGCGACCGCAGCCGCGCCGCGACCCGCGCGATGAACGCCTCGCTGGGCCACAGCGCGCCCGGGTCCGACTTCCGCGCCGTCAGGTCGGAGTGGTGGTGGATGCCGGGCTCGGCGTCGTCGTGGCTGCGGCGGGCGGGGACGCCGTGCCGCCGGCAGATGTCGGCGACCAGCGCCACCGCCCGCGCGATCAGCGCCTCCGGGTAGGGGGTGTCGGGCGTCGGCTGCACCAGCTCGATGCCGACGGCGTTGAGGTTGGCCCCGCGCCGGTCGGCCCCGGTGCCGGCGTGCCATGCGCCGTGCCGCTCCGGCACGACGCGCGCCAGCCGCCCGTCGTGCCCCACGATGTAGTGGATCGAGGGGTTGCGGTAGGTGGCCCCTTCGGCCGTCTGATAGCTGTGCTGCGTGAGCCAATTGAGGGCGGCGTTGAACTCGGTCTCGGGTTTGCCGCGCGTGCGCTCGCCGCCCCGCGTCGAGTGCAGGGTGACGCCCTGGATCGCGACGCCCAGGCGGTCGCGGTAGAAGTTCGGGCTCTCACGGACGATGTCGTTCATGGCGGGCTCCTTCCGGCCGGCTCGAAAGCGGAGCGGGCCGGGCTACTCGCCCGGGCCGATGTCGCCCGGGCCGGGATGCTCGGCGCCGAGGCCGTGCAGCGCCTCGGGCCGGCCGTGCATGTCGCGCAGCGCGACCATCACGACGCCCACCACCGCGACGATGGTGATGCCGATCGCCCGCAGGTCGTCGGGCAGGCCGGGCGCGGAGGCCAGCGTCGAGATGCCGAGGGCGGCCAGCCCCACGAGGCGGCTGTTCCACTTGCCGGCGGCGCGCTTCAGGGATACGGGGGTCATGGGACGGTGTTCCTTTCCAGGCCGGGCGCAGCGCCCGGCCTCCGGCGCGGCGCGATCCATCGATCGGGCCGCGTGCGATGCGGCGACGGCCGGTCGGCCGCCGTCCGCGGGGTCTTGCGTTGCAGGCAGTCCTCCAGGGCGCGCTCGGCGGCGGCCAGGCGCGCCTCGAGGTAGCGCAGCCAGGGGCCCTGGCCGCGCCCGCCGCCGCGATTGGTGGCCGCCTGGCCGGGCCGGCCGCGCGTCGGCAGGCCGAACAGCCGCACCCACTGGTAGAGCGCGGTGGCGAGACCGGCGATGGCCGTGGCCAGGGCCGCGATGTCGGTGGCGTGCACGTTCATCCTCCCTTCCCGCGTCACTCGAAGCGGGCCGGCGCGGTGCGCTCGGCGATGCGGCGCAGGGTGTCGGCGGCGTCGGGGGCGGGCGCGCCGAAGGCGCAGTCCACCGAGACGGGCTCGCCCGCGTCGGCCCGCACGCGCACCGCCTCGACGCGGCGGTCGAAGCGCAGTCCCAGGTCGGGCAGGTCGATGCTGACCCGGTCGCCGACCCGCCAGTCGTCGGGGTAGGCGATGGGGCCGGCCTGCGGCGCGACGGCCGCCACCCGCAGCCGCGGCCCGGCCCCACGCGCCAGCTCGGCCCGGCCGGCGTCGCGGGCGGCGGCCCGGTCGCCGGCGTCGCGCGCGTCGAGCACGGCCTCCCGGCGCCAGTGCCGCGCGACGTCCTCCGCGTCGGTCACGGGCTCCACGAGGCGGTCCGCGCCGCTGCCCGCGCCCAGCACGTAGAGGGCGTTGCGACCGCGCACGCCGCCCTCGCTGTAGGTGAGCGCGGCGGCGGTCCCGAGGTGCGGCGAGATGACGACCGGCGTCTCGGAGGCGGCCGTGCGATCGCGCGGCGCGCGCACGCCGAAGCGGATCCATCCGTCGGCGTCGCGCCAGGCGGCGAAGCCGACGCCGCCCAGCGCCGCGATGCGCTCCACCTCCCGCGCGAGGTTGGCGTAGCGGGCGCGCACCCGCACCGGCGGCCCCAGCGGCGGCGCGTTGGCCGGCGCGAGCGCCGCCGGCACGGGGATCGCCCGCGCGGCGTCGGCGGGGCGCAGCAGGTGCGCGTCGATGTAGTGCCGGATGGCCGTCTCGGCCGGCGCATCGATCTGCTCGTCGTGCGACGCCCCGGCCGGCGGCGCGATCACCCGCTGGTGCAGCCACCAGGTCAGGTCGAGCCCGTGCAGCTGCCACGACGGCTCGCGCTCGGGCGCGTAGCGCAGCTCGCGCCCCTGCACCACGCCGCTGAAGTCGACCCGCCCGTCCAGCTCGATGTCGATGCCGTCGCCCGGATGCACGGCCGCGCCCGCCTCCAGCGGCATCGACAGCCGGAAGCCGCCGCCGGCCGCGAAGCGGTGCGTCCACTCCAACTGCGAGAACGGACGCACGGCCTGCAAGCCGCCGCGCCGGTCGCGGTGGTAGAGCAGGGCGCTCTCGGGCATCGAGGGCCTCCCTTCCCCGCGCCGCTCAGGCGCGGCCGCCGCGGGCCGACTTGGCCAGCCAGCGGACCAGCGTGATCGCGTCGTCCGTGGTCGTGTCGGACTCCGCCTTGGCGAGGATCGCGTCGACGGCCTGCTCCTCGCGGCTGCGGCGGTCGGGCGACGGCGGGTCGGACCGGCGCTGGGCCGCGGGCGTGCGCCGCGGGTCGGGCGCGGCGGCGTCGCGCACGGTGAACACGACGGCGCCCGCCGGCAGCCCCGCCGCCGCCTCGTAGCGGCGCGCCATCTCGGCGGCGCTCTGCGCGAACGCGCCCGACGTCTCGCGCGAGCCCGCGTGGTCGACGCCGTTCACGCTCCAGGTGGCGATCTGCGCCATGCCTCTCTCCTTCTCCGTTTCGGCCCCGCGGGACCGCCTAAGTCGGCGCTAAACGAGCGCTAGATGAGCTTCATGTAGAGCAGGAACGACCCCGCCAGATGCTTCGAGGGGGTGGTGTGCGCGGTCTCCTGGGCGAACTGCCGCGCCACCGTGCCGCCCGCGCCGCCCGTCACGACGAAGCCCAGGAACAGGTGCTGGAGGATGCGGTCGCCGGCGCCGTTTCCGGGGCCGCTCCACTCGTCGTAGGCGCCGCCCCGGCTCGGATCGATCAGGCTCGACGCGCCGGCGAAGGCCGCGAGGTTGGAGGCCCAGCCGCCCATCCAGCCGTGGATCTCCGTCGCGCCGGGCAGGTTCCAGCCGAACTTCAGGTCGCCCGTCGGCGCGCCCTCGCCCAGCGACCCCGCGATCACGAGGTAGACGCTGTTCGCCTCGGCCGTGAACCACAGGTCGTCGTCGTCCTGCAGCGTGGTGCTGGAGCGGACGCTCTCGTCGGACGCCTTGACCCGCTTGGCGAAGCCGGCCTCGGCGCCGATGTTGGCCGGCGCCGAGTAGGTGCGCAGGTCGGCGATGTCCGCCGCCCCGATGCCGGACGCGCCCGCCGGCACGACGATCCGCGCGAGCGGCAACTGGTAGTGCGTCTCGCTCCGCACGAGGGCCGGGTCGGCGGGCGCCGCCGCCGCCGCGCCGGGCACGATCAGCGCCGTCACGCGGCGCGTGTCGGGCGGCCCCGTCGCGGTGTTCATGTCCAGCACGACCAGGTCGTGGCGCGCGTGCGCCGCGTCGGCGGCGGCGACGACGAGCGTGCGCGGCAGCGTGTTGCGGTAGGCGCGCAACTGCGTCAGGCCCACGAAGGCCCCGCCCGCGCCCAGCGCCACCGACATCGCCTCCGGCGACGAGGCCCGCACCGCCAGCGCGTCGTCGATCGCGTGGATGACGCCGCGCGTGCGGAGGTAGCCCAGGTGCTTGGCGAACATCGCCGCGCTCACCGTGCGGTCGCCCTCGGCGAGTTCCTGGAAGGGGAAGGATTCTTCGGCCATGCGCTGCTCCTTATCTCTTGCTCTCTGGTCCGCCCTAGATGGCGACGTGGCGCGGGAAGTACTCGTATTCGACGGCCGTGCCGCCGGCCGGGCTCTCCTGCGCGACGAGCACGGTGTTGTCGCCCGGGCCCAGCGCCCAGAAGCGCGAGCCCGTGCGCAGCGAGCCCAGCACGCTGCTCTCGCCGCCCAGGTCGTCGATCAGGTGGGCGGCGGGCGCGTCGGCCGAGCCGTCGGGCTGGGCGCCGCAGCGCACGCGCAGGTGCACGCCGGCCGGCACGGTCAGCGCGAAGGCGAGCTGGCGCCCCGTCGCGCCGAGGCGGAAGCGCGGGTTGACGCTCGGCCCCGCCAGCGTCAGGACGGGGAAGCTGCGCACGCTGCCCGCGTTGCGCACCGTCGCCCGCGCGCTCGGCAGGTCGCTGCCGAAGCCGGCCGGGAAGGCCAACTCGGCGGCGGCGCCGAAGCGCAGCGCCCCGGCCCGGCCGATGCGCAGCCGGCCGCGCGCGCCCGCCGGGTCGTACCAGAAGGGGTCGGGCGCCTCCAGGCTGATCGACTCCAGCCCCCACGAGCCGCGCTGCCGGCCCGGCCCCCACGACAGTCCCTGCCGCGGGACGGCCCGCAGCGACCGCACGCGGCCGTCGGCCAGGGTGGCGGTGAGGATGCCGGGGCGGGCGTGCAGCCCGCTGTCGCGCCAGGGCGCGAAGGCGGCGGCCAGCGCCGCCCGGTTGCGCTCGAAGGCGGCCAGGTCGTCGCCGCGGATCTGCAGGCGCAGCGTGACGATGCGCGGCAGCGCCGGCGCGTGCACCGGCGTGCGCTCGTCGCGGTCGGGCGTGCCGGCGGTGTGGATCGCGGTGTCGGGCGCGCCGTGCCCGGCGACGCCCAGCAGCGTCCAGCGCGCGTCGCGGTCGAGGCGCACGGCGGCGCCGCCGGCGGGGGTCCAGCTCAGACGCACGATCGGCTCCTAGTCCAGCGCCCCGGCCAGTTCGGCGCGCTCGCCCAGCTCGGCCAGCGCCCGCTCGACGCCGGCCTGGATGGCGCGCGGGTGCTCCCGCTCGACGGTGACGTGCAGCGTCCCGATCAGCGGTCCCCGCGGGCCCGCCGCCGGGCCGGCGATCGGCGCGCCGGCGAGCAGCGCGCGCGGCCGTCCGGCCGACGCCCGCTCCATCCGCGCCAGCGATTCGCGGATGCGCCGCTCGGCCGCCGCCAGCCCCGCCGGGGACGGCGCGTCGTCGCCGCTCAGCGTCAGGACGGTCCCATCGATCTCCATCGCGCTCTCCTATCCGTTCCCGCCCGCCGGCTCGCGGCGCACGGCCATGCCGTCGAGGCCGTCGGCCGCGTCGAATTCCGGTGTCGCTTCGCCCGCCGCGGCGGCGAGCCGGCGCAGGGTGCGTTGCTGGTCGGCGGGGTCGCGCCAGGGCCAGGCCGCGGCCTCGATCCGCGCCAGCTGCTCCGACGCCTCCACGACCTCCAGCGCCGCGACGTGCGCCGCCCATTCGGCTACCGGCATGGCGAGCTGCTCCCGCAGTCCGGCGCCGAAGCGCGCCGCGATCCGCGCCGCCGCGACGAAGCCCGCGCCGGCGCCGAGAAAGGGACGGGGTCGCCCGCCGGGGTCGTCAGCCGCCGGAAGGCGGCGGCCAAGTGCTGGACGTAGAACGCCAGCAGGGTCAGCGCCTGTGTGAGGCTCAGCCTGACGGGCAGATCCGGCGCGATGATCGTCACGATCCCCCGCGCGACTGCGGCGAGCCTGTCGCGGTCGCCGGTCTTGTGCGGCAGCCGCGCGAACGCATCCCCCAACCGGAAGGCGTCGCGCAGCGACAGCTCCTCCGGCGCGCGCAGCGGGTACTCCTCCCCATCGAGAAACAGGCGCAGGCGCGGCCGTGTCTTCCCGTCGAGGTCGAGCAGGCTGGGGAATGGGGTGGACATGGGGTGTTCTCCTTACTGATCACTGATCCGCGTTGGCCAGGTTTCGTAGACGGTGACGCCGAAGCGCGCCGACGGGTCGGCCGCGTCCTCGTCGACCAGGGCGCGGAACTCCACCGCGACGAGCGTCTGCGCGCCGCTGCGGTGAGCCATGCCCAGGTCGCCGGCGAAGTAGCCGCGCGGGATGTAGGTCTGGCCCCGCTTGCCCGGCCCCTCGGGCGAGCCCGCGCGGAACAGCAGCGCGTGCTTCGCCACCGGCGCGCCGCGGTAGCCGCCCAGCGATTCCGTGGCCGGCGGCCCCGCGTCGCGCGACGGCGCCGCGCCCCGCAGCAGCGCCCCCAGCCGCGACAGCGTCGGCTCGGCCAGCGCCGCCTCGACGCGCAACGACTCCGCCGTGCGCGCCACGTCGACCGGGCCGGTCTCCTCGTCGGCGTACAACTCCTCCAGCGTCTGCTCGCGCTGCACGCGCACGCCGCCGTCGATCGCGCCCAGGTCGGTCCAGCCGGCCGTGGCGGGGTCGGCGGTGATGGCGGGCATCGCGGCGCCCGCGTCGTTCAGGTAGAGCCGGCCGGCGCCGACGAGCAGTTTCACCACGGCGCTGCGCCTCCCCTCAGCCGTCCGCGCCGTCGGCCGTCGTCGCGACGCGCAGCGTCGCCCGCACGAACGACTCGCCCGTCCCGGGGTCGCGCAGCAGCGCCGGACCGCCCGCCTCGACGGCCCAGAGCAGATGCGTCCCCGCCACGTCGAGGCCGCCGACGTTGACGGCCGCGTGCATGGCCTGCCACAGCGTCACGGCGGCGTGCGCGCCGCCGGGCCCGGGGCCGCCCCAGCAGCGCAGTTCGACCTCGGCGTCGATCAGCGGCAGGTCGGGGTGGGGACGGCCGCCGCTCAGCCGGGCGCCCATCGACGGCCCCAGCGGCGCGGCCGGCGGCGACCCGTCGGGCCCCGGCGGGCGGTCGCCGCCGAAGACGCGGCCGCCCGTCAGCCGCGCGATCTCCGCGTCGGCGCGCAGGTGCGTCAGCAGCGTCGCCAGCGGATCCACGCTCAGCCCTCCCCCACCGCGAGGCGCAGCAGCCGCGCCCTGCGCCAGGCCGTGCGCACCCGCCCCGCCGGGGCCGAGACGCTCACGACCGCGAACGGCCCCGCGTCGATGACCGTGCCGTCGCCCTGGCGGACGTCGCTGACGCGGTCGCGGCCGTCCAGCGCCGTCCCGCGCCCGACGATCAGCCGCGGCGCGTCGGGCCGGCGCGCGCTGAAGCGGCAGCGCACATCGTTGTCCGCGACGGCGTAGCCGGTCGCGACGGGCTGGCCGTAGGCGTCGGTTCCCGTCCCCGTGGGGCGGGAGATCGTGCAGCGATGAGGCAGGCCGCGCATGTCGGTGTTCCTCTGGTCCGGCTATTCCAGCGTCAGGAAGGGGCGCGCCTCGGCCAGCAGCGCCTCCCGGTGCGCGCGGTAGTCGAGGCCCTGGTAGCGGTAGTCCTCGCCGGCCGACTCCGCCGCCCGGCCGCTCTGCGCCAGGTCGAGGCGCACCAGTTCCAGCAGCACCCGCCGCCGCGGCTCCCGGTCGTCGACGGGCTCGTAGCTCACCTCGACCAGGGGCGCGAAGCGGGGGCCGCCGCCATCGATCGCCGGCCCGCCCAGGACGGCGCCCGGCGCGAGCCGCTCGATGCGGCCCTGCGCCGGCCAGACGCGGTAGTCCTCGTCGGCGCGCAGCGCCGCCGTGCCCGTCTCGATGCGGGCGCCCTCGCGCACGCGCGTGACGCGCTCGATGGGGCGGCGCAGGAAGACCGAGGGCCAGCCGCCCGCCAGCGTCTCGACGAGCGGGCCGCCGTGCGGGCCGGCGCGCTGCGCCAGCTCCGCGTCGAGCCGGTCGATGACGCGCTGCAGGGCGGCGTCGTCGAGGTCGGTCTCGACGTGCCGGCGGACGCCGGCGGCGGTGAGCAGGGGCATCGTGCGGCTCCCCGGCTCTAGCCGTTGGCCTGGGGCCGGGCGCCCGCGCCCGCGCGCACCAGCACGGCCCCGTAATCGACGTTGGCGACGGCGGTGGTCACGCGCAGGCGCACGTGCGTGAAGCCGCCCGTGATGTCGAGCGCCGCCGCCCGCACCGGCAGCGTCACGATCTCGTCGCCGGCGCCGCCGGCCTGCGCGCGCTGGTTGATGGCGCTGCCGGCCACGTCCTTCGCGCCCCGGCCGGCGGCGTCCTTGGCCTGCTGCAGCTTGGCGTCGAGCGTGGCGTTGTTGGCCATCGCGCCGATCATCAGGATGGCCGCGGCCTCCCCGAAGTCGGCCAGCGAGACCCAGCCGCCGCTGACCGATCCCGGCGTGTAGGCGTCGGGGTCGATCTGACCGTCGTCGTACTTGAGCGATTCCTTGAGCGTCATTGGAGGTTCCTCTCCCCGCCCCGCCCGCGCGGGCGGGGCGGTCGTCCGATCGCGCCGGCTCGGCCGTCAGGCGCCGATCTGCTGCAGGCGGAAGGCGCGCGGCTGCGTCACCCGGCCGCCGACGCGCTGCCGCCCCACGAAGCCGATCTGGTTCTTCTCGGCCAGCTGCTGGTCGCCGTCGATGCGCTGCACGGCGAAGCCCACCCGGTCGACGACCACGTAGCGGCTGAAGTCGCCGAAGGCGATCGGGGTCGCGTTGGCCTTGACGGCCGGCATGAACTCGGAGCTGACGACGGGCCGGCCCAGCAGCGTCTCCGGCGTGGCCGCGAAGCCGCCCACCCAGAGGTACTGGTTGTTGCCGTCCTTGAGCTTGCGGACGGCGTCCTCGGTGGCGCTGTTGGTCACGAAGACGGCCGCGTCGCGGTACTGCGCCGGCAGCCCGTAGAACAGGTCGAGCAGGCCGTCGGCGGTGACCTTCGAGGCGTGCCCGCTCTTGACCGCCGGCACGCCGGCCGTGTGCAGCAGCCCCAGCGGCTTGCCGACGCCGTCGCCGGCCAGGAACGCCTCCTCGTCGGACAGGCGCACCTCGTCGCCGAACAGCCCGGCCAGGATGTCGGTGAAGGGGACGGCGCTGTCCTCGACGAGGTTGCGGCTGGCCTTGGTGGTGAGCATCGCCGTGTGCACGGGGATGCGGATCGCGCCGAAAGTCGGCTCGGTTTCCGCCGCGCCCTCGGCCGGCTGCTCGTCGACCCAGGTGCGGCGCACGGCGCTGGCGTGGACGTCGTCGCCGCCCTCGATGGTCGGCCACTCCACCGCGTCGCGCGAGGTGGGGATCGCCGTGACGTGCTGCCGCAGCCCGGCCCGCGCGCCGGCCGCGCGCAGGATCTGCGCCTGCCAATCGACCGGCACCAGGTGGCCGCCCTCGCTGTCGGTCCCGGCGGTCAGCGCCTTCACGTAGGCCCCGCCCAGGGCCAGCACGGCGCGCTCGCCGTGGTGCACGTAGGTCTCGAAGGCCTTGCGGTAGAGCGCCGGCCGCTGGCTCTCGGCGGTCTCGCCGCCGCCGCCGCCGATTGCGCCGCCCGCGTTGGGGTCGTGCAGGCGATGGGCCGCGGCGCGCTCGCCCTCGCGCCAGGCCTGCTCCAACTCCGACAGGGCCGCCTGCCGCTCGCGGCCGGCCAGGCCGGCCTCGTAGGCGCGCCACTCCTCCCGGCCGCGCGCGATCAGGTCGTCGACGCGGGCCGCGACGTCGGCCGGCAGCTCCTCGCCGCCGTCGTGCTGCTCCAGCAGGGCGCGCGCCTCGGTCATCGTCTGGCGCGCGCGGTCGCGCAGGTCGTTGGTGGTGGGCATTGGGACTCCTTACTGTTCGTGCTGTTCCGCGGCTGACTGTGTTCCGCGATTCGCGTGTTCGATGGGCTCGCTCAGGCGGGGGCCGGCGGCAGCGCGAGCTCCAGCCGCCGGCGCAGCGCGGCGGGCGCTCTCGGCCGCGCCGCCGGACGCTCCAGCGGCCGCCCGTCGAGCGCCGTCAGCCGCGCGTCCGGGTTGGCGGCCAGCGTCACGAGGCTGATCTCGACCAGGTCGAGCGCGTCGATCAGGCGCACGGTGCGGCCGTCGCGCCGCTCGAAGCGCACCCGCCGCGGCACGAAGCCGATGCTGCACTCGCGCAGCGAGCCGCGCTCGATCAGGGCCAGCGCGTCGGCGGCGCGGCGGGTCGTCGCCAGCGCCGCCTCGAACCACAGCCCGCGGCCGTCCTCGCGCGCCGCCACGACGTGGCCCAGCGGCTCCGCCATCGCGTGCTGCCAGAGCAGCGGCAGGCGGTCGCCGCGGGCGCGCAGCGTCGCGCGGAACGCGCCGGCGACGATCGCGTCGGCCTGCGCGTCGGGCGCGCCGAAGAGGGCGGCGTAGCCGCTGATCCGGCGGCCCGTCACGACCCGGCCTCCAGCGCGGGGCGCGCGTCGAGCGTCGCGACCGGCGGGCCGCCGGGCGGCGCCCAGCTCGCCAGCTCCCGGCGGCCCGCGGCCGCACCGCCGATCAGGCGGTCGCCCCCGTCGATCGGCTCCAGGCCCAGGCGGCGGCGGGCGTCGTTGACGGTCAGCGCGCCGGCCCGCAGGCCCGCCAGCGCCGACCGCTCGACGCTCTCGCGCGATTCGCGCAGCGCCGCCACCTGGCTGAAGTCGAAGGCGACGCGCAGCCCCTCGGGCCGCGGGCCGTAGTCGGGCGTCAGCTCGGCGTTGAACTTCTCCTCCAGGCGGCGGTAGAGGGAGAGCATCGTGTTCTCCCAGAAGAAGCGCCGCGCCTCGGCCATGTTGCTGAACGTGGAGCGGTCGAGGCCCACCTTGACGCCGACCAGCACCGGCGGCACGCGGAAGGCGGCGCAGATGCGCGCCTCGGTCTGCGCGCGCAGCTCGGGGAAGGCCATCTCGTCCTGGGTCAGGCCGATGCGCTGGAACTCCGCGTCGGCGTCGAGCACGCCCACCTGGAAGCGCCCGAACAGCCCGCGGAAGCGCTCCGACCAGCGCCGCCCGATGCGGCTGGCCTCGGGCTCGCCGCCGCGCAGGGCGCGCTTCAGCTTGATGATCCCGAAGGGCACGGCCGCGTTGCGGAAGAACGCCTCCACGAAGCGGGAGGCCTCGCTGTCGGTGTCGATCTGGCGCGCCGCCGCCCGCACCGGCGAGAGCCCCCAGAGGTCGTTGGCGGGGTCGGGCAGGCGCAGGTGGACGACGCGGCCGGCGGCCAGCCGCGTCTCGCGGTCGCCCACGCGATGCACGTAGCCGTCGACCAGACGCCGCTCCCCGGCCACGATGCGGACGCGGTCGGGGCGCAGCTTCCACAGCGCCTCGATGCCGCCGCCCGGCGCGGCGTCGGGCGCGTCCAGGCCGGGCCCGCGCTGCTTGAGCAGGAAGGCGTTGCCGTAGACCAGCAGGTCGGTGAGCAGCGCCTCGATCAGCTCGAAGCCCGACTGCTCGGGGTTGGGCCGCTCGAGCAGCCGCTGCAGGGGGTGGAGCGGCTGCGGCCGGCCGCGCGCGTCCTGCACGCGCAGCGCCACGTCGGCCGCCGTCGAGGCGATCTCGCGCACGCAGGCGTAGACGACCTCGTTGCCGCGGAAGCCCTCGGCTGGCCAGGCGGTCGAGCGGGGCCGGCGCGGGCTGCTCGAGCCCGGCCTGCCAGGACGGCACGAGCGCGAGCGCGCCCTTGAGGCCGAGGTCCTGCAATGCCTGCGCGGTGAGGGCGAACGAACCGGCGTCGGGGAGGGGCATCGGGCTCTCGGGGGCGCCGGCGCGGGGCTGGCGTCCGGAGCGGGTGCGTCCCGCCGGTCGTCGAAGTGAGACCACAGTACGCGATAGGCGTATGTATGTCTGCTAAGGAAGGAACAGAAGCAGGGGAACGGCCCGGAACGCGGATGATTCGATTGTTGACATCATCGAATCAGTGATTGATAATAACGAAGCAATGACTGGATGATTGGAGGAATTGAATCATGGAGCGACTGCGACTCACCTTCGACGAAGCGTTCTGCACCGGCGAGGAGGTCCGCAGCCTGGCGAACCGGCTCTACGCCGTCCGCGCGCTGATCCCGCAGGGCTTCGAGCCGATCTTCCGCCGCCGCGCGCTCTACGCCAACGCCCATTCGACGGTCGCGATCGAGGGCAACCCCCTCTCCGGCGACGAGGCGCTGCGCGTCTCCGTCGAGGGGGCCGACCCCGAGCGCCCCGCCGAGGTCGAGGTCGCCAACATCGAGGCCGCCTACGAGATCATCTATCAGCTCGGCCCCGACCCCACGGTGGCCGTCGACCAGGGCCTGATCCGCGCCCTGCACTCGCTGGTGCTGAAGGGCCTGCCGGGCCGCGAGGCGGTGAGCCGCGGCCGATACCGGCTGGGCGCCGCCGGCGTCGCGCGCGTCGGCTCGGGGGAGATCGTCTACCTGCCGCCCCGGCCGGAGATCGTGCCGCCGCTGATGGCGGGCGTGGTGGAGGACATCGCCGCCTGGCGGGAGAGCTACCCGCCGGCCGTCGCCGCGGCGCTGGCGCACTTCGCCCTCGTCTCGGTGCACCCCTTCGAGGACGGCAACGGCCGCACGGCCCGGCTCGTCGCGCACATGCTGCTCAGCGGCGCCGGCGACGTCGCGCCGCTGCTCACGGTCAACGACGCCATCTGGGTCCGCCGCGACGCCTACTACCGCGTCCTGCGCGAGACGCAGGGGCCGCGCTTCGCGGAGCAGGTCGACGTGACGCCCTTCCTGCGCTTCCACACGGAGGCGCTGGCGGCGTCGGCCCTGGCGCTGGAGGACGACGCGGTGGCGTTCGGCCGGACGCGCGACGAAGTCATGCGCGACCTCGGCGCGCGCCTCAGCGAGCGGCAGGTGCTGGGCCTGCTGTTCATGCGGGCGGTGAACCGGCCCATCTCCTCCGCGACCTACGCCGACGTGACCGCCGCCAGCCCGGCCACGGCGGTCCGCGATCTGCGCGAACTCCTGCGGATGGGGGCGCTGGAGAAGATCGGGGCGGGCCCGGCCACCCGCTACCGGCTGTCGCTGGGCTGATCGGCCGTCGCCGCCGGCCGCGCCTGCGCCCGCCCCGCGCGACCACAAGCAGTGGAAACGCCGCTTTCACTCCCGGGAATGATTGAAACAAATCCCCGATTCTGTTTCAATCATTCCCACGACCGCAACTGGAGTTTCAAATGCGCGCCGCCGACTTCCGCGACAGCCCGGCGGGGACGGTCGTCCCGATCCCGGAGGGCGGCGTCGCCTTCGTGCCCCGCCCGCTGCCGCGGGAGCTCCTGCTCGACCCGCCCCTCATCCGGCTCCTCGACGAGGCCTCCCGCAAGGTCGCGACGCTGGCCGGCGTGGGGGAAACGCTGCCCAACCCCTACCTCCTCACGCGGCCCTTCGTCGGGCGCGAGGCGGTGCTGTCCTCCCGCATTGAGGGCACGCAGGCCTCGCAATCCGACCTCTACCGCTTCGAGTTGTCCGCGCGCCGACAGGGGCAGGACGATGTGCGGGAAGTGGCGAACTACGTGCGCGCCCTCGAGCGCGCGCAGGCGCGGCTGGACGACCTCCCCATCGGCCGGCGCCTCATCGACCGGCGCCTCATCGACGAAGCGCACCGGCAACTGCTGGAGGGCGTCCGGGGCGGCCGGGTCCGCCGCGGCCACTTCCGCGGTGTCCAGGTCTGGATCGGATCGGGCGGCCCCGGCATTGAGGACGCCCGGTTCGTGCCGCCGCCGCCGAATCGGCTGCCGGCCCTGATGGCCGATTGGGAGCGCTTCGCCAACGACCCGGGCATGCACCCGCCACTCATCGCCAACGCACTGCTGCACTACCAGTTCGAGACGATCCACCCCTACCAGGACGGCAACGGCCGCATCGGCCGCATGCTCATCGTGCTGCACCTGATCGCCAACAACGTGCTGCCGCTGCCGCTGCTCTACCTCAGCGCCTACTTCGAGCGGCGCCGCGAGGAGTACTACGACCAACTGCTCGCGGTGAGCCGCAGCGGCGAGTGGGATCCCTGGCTCGAGTTCTTCCTGCGCGGCGTCGTCGAACAGGGGGAGGACGCGCTCGTCCGCTCGCGGGCGCTGCGCAATCTGCACGACCGCACCCGAACCCGGATGCAGGAGGTGGGCGCGTCCGCGAACGTGCTGCAGGTCGTGGACCGCATCTTCGAGACG
This sequence comes from Dehalococcoidia bacterium, assembly GCA_963664645.2. Lineage (GTDB taxonomy): Bacteria > Chloroflexota > Dehalococcoidia > Bin125 > Bin125 > TK10-74A. The sequence continues at coordinate 2,242,119 of CAXXCV010000001.1, read as the reverse complement.
CCGTTCCTCACGAACCGCTCGGTCGCGGAGCACCTGCAGATCACGCCGCAGGGCGCGAACGGGATCTTGCGGCGGCTGGCCGGGCAGGGCGTCGTGAACAAGGTCGCGGAGTCGCGCCCCCACTTGTACGTCGCCAACGACGTCCTGCGCGCCCTCGAGGCGCCGCTGCCCGAGCTGTCGGACCTCGTCTAGCCGCGCCTGCGCCCGCCCCGCGCGACGGCAAGCAACCGAAACGCCGCTTTCACTCCCGGGAAGGAGTGAAACAAATCCGCGATTCTGTTTCAATCATTCCCACAACCGCAACTGGAGTTTCAAATGCGCGCCGTCGAGGCGCCGCCGTCCGGGCTGGCGGACCTCGCCTGGGCGGAGCAACGCCCGCCCCGCACGACGGCACGCAATCGAAACGCCGCTTTCACTTCCGGGAAGGAGTGAAAGAAATCGGCTCATTCGTTTCAATCATCCCGACGACCGCAACTGGAGCCTCAAGTGCGCGCCGTCGCCGCTAGCTGCGCGCCATGTGCTGGAGCACGGCGAGTGCCGCGCGGGCATCGTCCACGGCGCGATGACTGTTCGTCTCAGACCTGATCCCGCACTGCTGGAGCGCCGCCACGAGTTTCTGCCAGACGTACTCCCCGTCCCAACGCTCATCCCCGTAGAACTGCGCATAGAGCAGCATGATGCAGTAGTGCTCCGCTGGCTGCCCCCAGTGGTCCCAGGCCTCCGGCCAGTCCAGTTCCGCCACCGCCAGCGTCTGCATGAGCATCCGCCGGTCGAAGTCGAAGTTGTAGGTGATCGGCATGCGTCCGTCGAAGACCCGCCGGAGGTCGGGCATGATCTCCGCGATCGTGGGCGCGTCCGCCAGGGCCGCATCGCTGATCCGGTGAATCCGGCGCGCCCCATCCGATACCGGACAGGACGGGCGCACGAGCGATTGGAAGAGCACGTCTCCCTTCTCGGAGAGACAGGCGATCTCGACGATCTGGTCCTTCTTCCCGAACCCGGTCGTTTCGGTGTCGAAGATGACGGGCGACGACGCCAGCCAAGCGCGCGCCTGCTCCACCTCCGGGCGTGGGCGAGGCCCGAAGAGGAGTCGCAGAATTCGGAACAGCACGGGAACTCCCTCGCAGCTACGGATTGTGGCTGCGTACCAGATACCCGGCAGACCCGATGGGCAGCGAAGGAGCAAGGAGTCCGTCCGCGGTGAGCGCCCATCGGGTGGCGTGTCTGGTATGACCGCGGAAGGGTAGGGGAGCCTACCCCACGCGTCGCGGTGTGTGGACAAAGTGCGATCATCTGTGGAGAAGCGCGACGGCCCGGATCACTGCCCCGCTACGCTCGGGACGTCGGAAAGGAGCCGCTGATGCCGCAGGACACCCCGCGGGTCTACTGCTTCCAGTTTGCGGAGCAACCGGTCATCCGCGTGCGCGCGGATGATGATGAATCGGTTCGTCGACATGGGGAGCATCAGATACGAGTTGCGGCGTGCCGGAGAGGTGGTCGGCTGCGTGTGGATTGAACCCGTCGCGTGGTGGATCGAAGACGTCCCTGAGTAGGAGCCGCCAGTGCCGCATCGCCGCCCCCTGAGCCGAGCACGCCGAGCCGACCGCTCCGGCCGTGGCCCGAGGGCGGGCCGCGCCCGGCCACCCGCTACCGGCTGTCGCTGGGCTGATCGGCGGCACCTAGCCGGAGCGGGGTTCTCAGGCCTCGATCCGCAGCTTCAGCCCCATGGCGCGGGAGATCTTCATTACGGTCGCGAAGGAGGGGTTCCCATCGGGGGACAGGGCTTTGTACAGCCCCTTACGGGTGATCCCGCTCGCGCGGGCCAGTTGGCTCATGTTCTGCGCGCGGGCGATGTCGTGCAGCGCGGTGCGGATCAGGCTGCCGTCGCCGGGGTCTTCCTCGGCGCACGCTTCCAGATAGAGCCGGGCATCCTCGTCGGTGCGCAGGTGGTCCGTCGCGTCCCACTTGGTGTAGGTCTCGGGCATCGCTCACTCCCGCTCTCTGGCCAGTCGCTTCGCCTGGCGGATGTCCCGCTCTTGGCTATCCTTGTCGCCGCCACAGAGCAGGATCACGACCTGGTCCCCCTCGCGGGTGAAGTACACGCGGTAGCCAGGCCCGTAGTGGATGCGCATCTCGAACACCCCGTCACCCACGGGGCGCGTGTCCCCGAAGCGGCCCAACGAAACGCTTCGTAAGCGCGCGTTGATTCGGGCGACGGCGCGCCGGTCGCGGAGACGACGAATCCATCGCCGGAACGTGCCGCTTTCGAGGATTTCGACCATGCTGGATCGTATACCGCAGTACCCAGATTGTCAAGAGGAGTAGTGGGCGGCGATGAGTGTGTCGCCCCACCCCGGCGCCTACGACCCCGCCTGCCCCGCCGCCGGCGACCGCAGCACCCGCAGCGGGACCGTGGCCGCCAGTACGCCGTCGAGGCGCACCTCGAACGCGTACTGGCCGGGCTGCTTCAGCGCCAGCCCGTTGATCTGGATGGGGTGCGTGAACTGATGCGGCTGCCCCGGCTCGAGCGACGACGGCGCCACCACCCGCCCGTCGAGCTTGAACACCCGGCCGCCGTCGGCGTCGATGAAGCGCACGTCGAGCGCGTGCGCGCGGTCGCCGTCGGCGGCCGAGGCCTCGAGCCGCAGCACCAGCATCATGCTGGGGTGCGTGGTGGGGAACCGCGGCGCCTGGATGGCGTCGAAGATGCCCAGCAGGTTGAGCTTGCCGTCGCGCGACGTGTTGGCCGCGTCGGCCAGCAGGGCCAGACTGACGTCCATGCCGGCAGTGTCGCACACGGCGGACCGCCGCCGGGCGATGCGACCCTCTACGCCGGGCTCCAGAGGTAGCCGCAGCCGCCCTCGCGGGTGTTGCAGCGGTAGACCGGGTTGAACGCGCCGAAGCTGGGACGGTCGAGCAGCAGCCCCCGCGCCCGGCCGCAGCGCGGGCAGAGCGGGGCCGTCACCGGCGACGTTCGGGGCAAACGCATCGCGGCCTCCCGATTCCCGGCTACCAGACGCCCGGTCCGGCCGCGCCGTCCTCGCAGGCGGCCCAGGCCAGCGCCAGCGAGTCGGCCAGGTCGGGGCTGGCGCCGCGGCCGGCCCGCTTGCCGTCGTCGCGGCCGGACTTGCGGATCCGGCGGCGGCCGTCGCTGCCCATCGCGTAGCGCACGCCGAGCAGTTGCCCGGTCAGCGCGTCGAGCGTGGGCAGGTCGTGCGCGATGCGCAGGTCGCCCTGCTCGATCGCGGCGGCCAAGCGGCTGTACAACTCGGCCGCCCGGTTGGCGTAGTGCTCCGGGTCGCCGGCGGCCGCGCCGAAGTTGACCGCCAGCGGGGCCATCCCCTGCTCCCGCAGCCGATCCGTGACGCCGCCCCCAATTCCCGTGTCGTCCACCGCGACGGCCAGCCCGGGCGAATCGCGCAGCGCCGCCGCGACATGCCCCGCCGTCTCCATCGTCGATAGCCCGTGGCGCTGCTCCTGCCGCACCAGCCGCCCGTCCTCGATCCAACTGAAGGCGGTCGCGTCGTCGCCGAAGCGCGCCACGTCGACGCCCAGGGCGGCGTACGCGGGCCCGGCTTCGGCGGCGTCCGGGGCGCCGTCCGGGGCCGCGGCGGCGTCGAGCGCGCTGAGCGAGAACAGCCCGTCGGCCGCGCGGCGGGGGAACTCGGCCAGCACCCGCGAGCGGTAGAGGTCGCTCTCCGCGCCCCACAGCGCGCGCCGCTCCCGCTCCCAGCCGGGCGAGACGAGGTAGCCGCGCGGGGCCGCGCCCGGCTGGAAGTTGGGCGTGTCGAAGGCGGAGATGCGGAACGTGCGGTAGGCCGCCGCCTGCGCGTGGAAGGCGTCGTGGAAGGGGCCGCCGGGCTGCGTGGGGTTGCCGATCATCAGCAGCCGCGTCCGGCCCGAGGCCAGCACCCCCTCGATGGCGGCGAAGACGCCGGTCGGCACCGCGCCGGGCTCGTCGACCACGACCAGCACGTGCGGCGCGTGGAAGCCCTGGAAGCGCTCCGGGTCGTCGGTGCTCAGGCCCAGGCCGTACCAGCGCTCGCCCAGCCGCAACTCCGTGTCGAGCAGGTTCCCGCCCAGCCGCCGCCGCGCGCCGGCGACCAGCCCCTGGATCGTGCGCCAGAGGACGTAGCGCACCTGCCGGAAGGTGGAGGAGGTCGTCAGCACGACGGCTCCGCGCCGGGTGTAGAGGAACCAGCACACGCAGACCGCCGCGACGTGCGTCTTGCCGGCCGCGTGGCACGACCGCACGGCGACCCGCGGGTGGTCGCGCACGGCCCGCGCGATCTCCCGCTGCCGCGCCCACAGGTCGACGCCCAGCACCTCGCGCGCGAACCGCACCGGGTCGCGCCCCCAGCGGCGCGCCTCGCTCTCCGTCGCTTCGTCCAGGCTGGGCGGCGCGGGCAGGGTCTCAGTCCTCTCCCGGGGGCGCGTCGCCGTCGCCGGCCCCGCCGTCGCCGATCCGGGGCGGCTCCGGGTCGTCCAGATAGCCGGTCCCCAGCTCCTCGAAGATGTCCCGCACGGTCAGCCGCCCCTCCGCGACGTCCTTCTCGTCGGCGTTGCGCAGCGTCTCCCCGGCGCGGATGGTCCCCAGCAGCGCCCGCGCCGCCGCGGGCACGCCCTGGTGGTCCTCCGTTTCCATGTATCCCTCGATCACCTTCCACAGCGCCGCTTGGGTGCGCTGGCAGAGCTCGAACGTGTGCGCCCGTTCCTTGGCCCGCTCGCGCCGGAAGTGGTCCAGGTGCAGCGCCTGCACCTTCTTCATGTCGTCCTTCACCGTCCGCCGCGGGCGCTGGACGGAGTCGGCGATCTCCTCGACCGTGTAGCCCTCCGACATGTAATCGGCGACCCGCTTCAGGCGCTCCTGGGACTGCATCGTCCGCGGCGAGATAAGAACATGTGTGCTACTCATGACGCGAATCGTAGCACGCGATGCGCGTATCCGTGAAGCGCCGTCGCGGGCCTGAAACGCGACGGGGGCCGCCCCTCGGCAGCCCCCGACACACTCGGTCCGTCGACGCGGTTACGCGCCCTGCAGCAGCCCCAGCATCTCCTCGACGGAGGCGTGCCGCCAGTCGTCCCACTCGTCGGAACTCTGCAGGTTCTTGTAGCGCTGGCGCAGGCGGGCGCGCATCTCGCCCTCGCTCTCGCCCTCGCGGCGCATGAACTCCTTGCCGATCGCGATCATCGTCTCCTCGGCCACCCGCGGCCGCTCGATCCAGCGCGCCACCTCCTCGAAGCCGTCCGCCGTGTAGAAGGCGACCACCGGGATCGAATCGAACTCCTGGCCGTCCTTGACGTTGGGGAACTCGGCCATCAGGTCCTTGTGGTCGTCGCGCTGGAAGATGCGCAGTTCCCAGCCGGCCGCCTCGCACATCGCCGCCACGACCGGCAGCCCGCGGTAGACGTCGGGGCACCAGTCCTCGCCCAGCACGAGCACCTTGTGCGGCGGCAGCGCCCGCAGCGCGGCCGCGTGCTCGGGCTTGAGCGCGTACTGGTCGATGTTGCGCTGGAAGCGCGCCGCGTTGTCCCCCCGCTCGCCCCCGTAGGGGCCGGGCCGGCCCAGGTTCTCGGGCGAGCTGATGTAGGTCAGATAGGTCTCCCAGTCGTGCCCCTGCGCGAAGCGCTCGGGCGTGACGACGGAGCTGCTGGTGGTCATGGCGTTCTCCTGTTGCTGCGATCGCGCGCGCCGGGCGCGCCCCTGAGGTGGCCCGATGCTAGCAAACGTCGGTCGCGGGGGGCTACGGGCGACGATGGCGCGCCCCGGCGGTCATCCCCCAGGCCGGGTATACTGCGGCGGAGGAGTCCATCATGCGCGCACCACACTTCGGCAGTTCATTCGACACGCGCAGCGCCGTGCGGCGGCTGCTTGAGGGTGGAATGGAGGAGTCAGAGGCCGATGCCATCGTCGACGTGATCGGCGGGCTCGCGACCAAGCAGGATATCCGCCCGCTCGTGACCCGCGAGGAACTCTACCGGGCACTCATGATCCAGACCGGCGTGTTCACCGCCATTGTCGCCCTCATCGTCGCGCTGCTCACGCGCCTGTAGCCGCCGCAGCGACCCCGGCCGCTACTCCGGCGGCGGATGCTCCTGGTGACAGGCGCAGGCGCACTCGTCGAGCGAGTAGCGCAGCACGTCGACGTAGGTCTGCTCGGCCAGACGTTCGGCCAGCCCCTCGGGCAGCGGACTGCCGTTCTCGCCGGCGCCGCTGCGCACCGCCTGGAACGCGTAGCTGGCCATCGCCGCCGCCCGATCGACCATCTCCGCGATGTCGCTGCGGATCACGCCCTCTTCGCCCGCGTGGCGTTCGTCGAGTTGCATTGCGTCCTCTGCCCCTGCTTGCGGCCGACGGCCCGGCGGCCGATCGCGCGTGTCCGGCGGCGCATCGCGCCGGCCCGCCACGATGATACCGGGTCGGCGCGCCCGCCGTGGCCCGTCCCCGGGGCCCGAGCGCGCCCGTGGTAACATCCGCGGGCCGGGACGGCCCCGCCGCCCGGTCCCGAAGGGGGCAACGCCCGCGCCATGCCGCCCATCGAACTTGGAGCGGAGCTCCCCGCCGTGCGCTGGGAGTACGGCGCCGTGGAGTTGCGCGACGTCGCGCAGGCCGCCGAGGCCATCGGCTACGACTTCCTCTTCCTCGGCGACCACGTGCTCTTCGCCTACACGCTGCCCGACCGGCCGAGCATGTCGGGGGCCGGCTTCGAGGGGGCCATCACCCAGCACGAGGCGCTCACCCTGCTCGCCGCCGTCGCCGGCTGGACGAGCCGCGTCCGCCTGACCACCGCCGTCCTCGTCCTGCCCCAGCGCGACCCGGTGCTCGTCGCCAAGCAGGCCGCCGAGATCGACATCCTCAGCGGCGGCCGGCTGCGGCTCGGCGTCGGGCTGGGCTGGTCGGACTCCGAATACGCGGCGCTGGGCGCCTCCTTCGCCGACCGGGCCGCCCGCTTCGAGGAGGCGATCGCGCTGCTGCGCACCTGCTGGCGCGACGAGCCCGTCGACTTCGCCGGCGACCACTACCGCGTCGAGCGGATGAGCATGTTGCCGAAGCCCGTCAGCCCGGGCGGGCCGCCGATCCTCCTCGGCGGGACCGCGCCGCGAGCGCTCGATCGGGCCGCGCGCCTGGGCGACGGCTGGATCTCGTCGGGCGCAATCCCGGACGATCGCATCGCCGTCCGCCGCCGAGGCGATGCGCGAGCGCGTCCGCGCCGCGGGCCGCGACCCCGCCGCCTTCCCCATGCAGCGCGAGACGCCGCTCGAAGCCACGCCCGGCCCCATGGCCGCCGCCCTGTGCGCCTACCGCGCCGCCGGCTTCGACCGCCTGGGCGTCCGCACCGTCGGCCGTGCGCCCCTCACCCCGGACGACTACATCCGCCGCCTGGAGATGATCCAGCGCGAGGTCTGGCCTCAGGTGCTGGCGGCGGAGAAGTAGCTCTCGACGATCTCGCGGGGCGTCTTGAAGTAGCGGGCGTGCGTGCGCTCGATGTCGGCGCGGCAGTCGGCGGTCAGCAGGACCACCTCGACGTGGTCGGGCTTGGCGAATTCCTGCGCGTCGCGGTCGGCGCGCGCCTGGGCGCTGCTCCTCGTCGCCGTACTCGTGGATCGAGAGGAGTTGCCCGGCCGGGCGGTCGTAGTGGATCAGGAAGTGCTTCACTCTGAACGCTCCTTGCTGGGCTCCAGCGCCTGGATGAGCGCTTGGACGATCGTCCGGTACCGGTCCGTTGCCGACTGTGTTCACTACAGCCTATCCCGCTGCACTCCGCGCCGTCTGTGCGATTGACAACCAGAACAAACGTTCTCTAGCCTCCCGACCGATGACGCGCTGCGACTTCTGCCCCCGGCCCGCCCGGCGCCGCCTCTGGGCGCGGCGCTGGCCCGTCGAGGACGGCCGCCGCCGCCGCGACGCCGTGCGCGACGTGCGCCTCGCCCTCTGCCGCGAGCACCTGCGCGAGCGCGTCGCCGGTGGCGCGCTGCTGGTCAAGGACGGCTGGGCCTATGGCTAGCGCCGCGGCGGTCCGGGCGGAGATGCCGCGCTCAGCCGGCGCGCAGGCCGCCGTCGAGCGCCTCCGCCCAGAGGCGGACCTCGTCGCGGCCGGCCGCGCCGGCGTCGCCGGGCTCCTTGCCGAAGACCAGGCCCAGCGTGCCGATGGCGTCGTTGAAGTCGAACCAGTCGCTCTGGCAGGGGAAGCGGCGCTCGGCCCCGCAGCGTTGGCAGGCCGCGGGGTATGCGCCCGCCGTGGGCAGCGAGGCGACGATCCAGTGATGCACGCAGGCGGGGCCGGCGGCGTCGGGGGCGGGAGGGGCGATGGGGTCGGGCACGGGGCACCTCGAAGGGTGGTCCACCGTGCGTCGATGGCGTCCGGAGGGGAGATGGCGGTCGCGCGGCGCTTGCGGTTCGCGGAACGCGGGTGTATGATACCGATCAACGGATGGGAACGCAACATCCATCCCGCCCGGCTCAGCGAAGCGACGATCCGCCATGCCCGATCCCGCCCCCGACCCCACGCCCGACGACGCCGACGCCCCGCCCCGGTCCGACGTCGGCCAGCGCCTGCGCGACGCCCGGCTGGAGGCCGGGCTCACCCAGGACCAGCTCGCCACGCAAGTGGGCAAGCGCAAGAACTGGCTGTCCGACATCGAGCGCGGGCGGCGCGGCATCGACGTGCACACCCTGCAGCGCGTCGCCGACCTGATGGGGCACAGCATTGAGTTCTTCACCAACCCCGCCTACGGCCGCAAGCGCCGCGAGGAGATGCTGCGCCCCGTCACCCGCGAGGACTGGCGGCTCATCTACGCCGACGAGCCCGAGCGGGCCGCCGCCCACGCCTCGCTGGATGCGGCATTCCGTCGCGCGCGGCAGGCCCTCGCCGACGCCGCCCCCGCCGATCCCGGGTCCCCCGCGGGCGACTGAGCAGGCGGCGGCGCTGGGGGCGCTGCGCCGCGCGGCGGCCCGGCTGGCCGCCCCCGCCGCCCCGCCGATCTCCGTGCTCGACTGCCTGGCCCGCTGGGACCCGCGCCCCAGCGTCGTGCTGGAGGACCGCCTGCACCCCGCCCTGCGCGGCGGCTGCGACCTCGTCGACGGGCGCTGGCTGATCATCCTCAACGGGGAGGACGCGCTCGCGCAGGCCCGCTTCACCCTGGCCCACGAATTGGGGCACATCGTGCTGGGCGACCTGGCGCGGGGCGGCCCGGACGGCGTCGCGCCGCCCGCCGACGCGCGCGAGCGGGAGGCGCTCTGCGACCGCTTCGCGGCGGAGTTGCTGCTGCCGGCGGCGGCGCTGCGGGCCGCTGCGCGTCAGGGGGATCCGCCCGCCCTCGCCGCCCGCTTCCAGGTTCCCCCGGCCGTGCTGCGGCGGCGCTTGGCGGAGTTGGGGCTGGCCGAAGCGCGCCCCGGCGGCGGCGCCCCGGTCTGACTCACTCCGGCGGGTCGTCCTCCGGCGGTTCGTCCTCCGACGGGTCGTCGGTGTAGACCTCTTCGACGGCGCCCAGCGCCGCCATGACGAAGTGCTGCGCGTTGTCGCAGCGCAGGTTGCGCCGCCGCAGCGACGACCGCACCGCCCCCCGCTGCTCGGGTCCGCCGGTGAAGGCCAGGTCGGGGTCCTCCACGCAGAGTTGCAGCAGGAAGCGCATCGCCCCGCGCACGCTCTTGGCGTAGCGCTCGACCCGCTCCTCGTCGCCGGCCTGGGCCGCGATCGCCACGGCGCGCACGATCCCCTCCGTGTAGGCCGCCGTGCCGATCCCGGGCGTGCTCTCGAAGGCGCCGCCCCAGAGCAGGTTCACGTCGTCCGGGTGCTGGAACCGCAGCGCCCAGTCGGCCATCTCGAAGCCGAAGTCGCGCGCCGCGTCGTCGTTGCGCAACCGGTACCAAGCCTCGCAGGCTTGCAGCATCCAGGTCACGAACGACAGGTCGCGGTTGCCATCGTCCCACCACTGCCGGTAGTAGCGCAGGGCCGCCAGGCCCGCCTCGGCCAGCCGCTGCCGGCCGGTCACCTCGAAGCGGCGCGCCATGGCCAGCGCGATCTGCCCCGCGTAGTACGTCTCCGACCCCTCCAGCGTCAGCCCCCGCGCCTCGACGCCGAAGCCGCCCTCCGGCGACTGCACGGCCAGCAGCGTCGCCGCCAGCCGCTCCCGCGTGCCCTCGTCGATCGGCGAGTGCCGCTCCCACTCGTCGGCCGCCAGCAGGAAGAGCGGGATCGCGCCCAGGCGCGGCGGGTCGTCGCCCACCTGCATGTAGGCGAGGTTGCCCGGCCCGCCGCGCTTCAGCGAGAGCCGCTCCAGCCCCTCCAGGGCGCGGCTGGTGGGCGCGGCGAAGCCGGCGTCGGGCAGCCGCCGCGCCAGCCGCGCCATCGCCCAGGCGCAGCCCGCCTGCCGGACCAGCGAGTCGTCCGGCGACCAGCTCTGCGTCTGGTGCTGGAACAGGTAGCGGAAGAGGCCGTCCCGACGCTGGTGCCGGACCAGCCACATGCCCGCGCGTCCGGCCGCGCGCACGAGGTCCTGCTGTCCCACGGCCTGCGGCCAGACGATCCGCGTCGCCCCCTGCATGGCGGCCGTGCCCACGGGGCGGTCGCTGGGCGGCCACAGCATCCCCACGACCTCGCGCGTGCGGAAGCGCAGCACCGCCACCGAGGGCGGCAGCCGCGTGCCCGGCGGCCGCACCTCCCGCAGCAGCCCCTTCGCCCAGCGGGCGTTGCCGCGGCCGCCGCGCAGGGCGTCGGCCGGCCAGCCCCCGGCCGCCCGATCGCCCTCCCGCAGCACCAGCCCATCGACGCCGGCCTGGGTCGCGTGCATCAGGCCGCTCAGCCCGGCCGGCCGGATGAACTGCGTCATGGTCACGACTTCCACGTCCAGCAAGGTGGCGTTGTACTTGTCGTCGGGGGGGATGTCGCCGTCCACGGCCGCGACGGCCGCGCCCGCCGCCTGCCGCAGGGCCGTCGCCAAGTCGGTGTCGGCCGCCTCGGCGCGGCCCAGCATCACGCCCGATCGCCACAGCCCCACGCGCACCCGCCCCGCCACGGTCGTCCAGGGCGGCGCGTCGTGCGGGGCGGGCGCCTCGACGCCCTCGCGGGCGAAGGTCAGCAGCGCCTCATCGACGACCGTCTGGGTGAGCACCGGCTTGGGATCGGTCGTGCCCTCCGGCTCGGGCTGGGCCTCCGGCTCGGGCGTCGTCTGTGGCTCGGGCGTGGTCTGCGGCTCGTCCATGACGGCCATATTCCCGCAGCCGCGCCTCCCGCGCCATCCCTCGCCTAGACTCCGGGGCGAAGGGGGCCCGGATGGACGTCGAACTGAGCGACGCGCAACGCATGATCCGCGACGCGACGCGCGAGTTCTGCCGCCGCGAGATCGAGCCGATCGCCGATCGGATCGACGCCGAGGACTGGTTCCCGCGCGAGCTCTGGCCCAAGCTGGGCGCGCTCGGCGTGCTGGGCGTGATGGTCCCCGCCGAGTACGGCGGCGCCGGCGCCGACCTGCTCTCCGGCGTGCTGGTGATCGAGGAGATCGCCAAGGTCTCGGCCTCCATCGCCCTGTCCTACGGGGCGCACGCCAACCTCTGCGTCAACAACATCACCGTGAACGGCAGCGACGCGCAGCGCCGCCGCTATCTGCCCGCTCTCTGCGACGGCAGCGCCGTGGGCGCCCTCGCCCTGACCGAGCCCGAGGCCGGCTCCGACGCCGTCGGCATCCGCACCACGGCCCGCCGCGAGGGCGACGTGTACGTCCTCAACGGCCGCAAGATGTTCATCACCAACGGCTCCGTCGCCGACACGCTGGTGCTCTACGCGAAGACCGACCCCGCCGCCGGCTCGCGCGGCATCACCGCCTTCCTCGTCGAGAGCGGCTTCCCCGGCTTCGCCGTCGGGCAGCGGCTCGACAAGCTGGGGCACCGGGGATCGCCCACGGCCGAGCTGCTGCTCGACGACTGTCAGGCGCCGGCCGGCAACGTGCTCGGCGAGCCGGGGCGCGGCGCGGCGATCATGATGCAGGGCTTGGCGATCGAGCGGGCGTTCCTGGCCGGGCAGGCCGTCGGGGTCGCCGAGGCGGCGCTGGCCGAGGGCGTCGCCTACGCCCGCGAGCGGCGGCAGTTCGGCAAGCGCATCGGCGACTTCCAGTTGATCCAGGCCAAGCTGGCCGACATGTACACCGAGACCGAGGCCGCGCGCTGGCTCGTCTACAGCACCGCCGTGCGCGCCGGCGCGGCCGCGTCCGGCGGCGGCCAGCGCGTCGATAAGGAGGCCGCCGCCGCCATCCTCTTCGCCGCCGAGGTGTCGACCCGCGTCGCCAACCAGGCCGTCCAGATCCACGGCGGCTACGGCTACATGAACGAGGCGCGCGTCGCGCGCTACCTGCGCGACGCCCGGCTGCTGGAGATCGGCGCCGGCACCAGCGAGATCCGGCGCCTGCTCATCGGCCGGGAGTTGGTCGGGCCGGAGGGGTGACGGGGCTAGGAGTCGTCGGACTCGTCCGTGCCCGCGGACCGGCCCTGTTCCAATATCTCTGAGAGCAGATGCTCGGCAGCGAGGAGGACTCCGGTACTCCGGGAAATCACCAAGCCCACCTCGAACGTCCGCAAGAACTCCATACCCACCAATGTTACGTGTGACCCGGCGGGCATCACCACCATGCCGGGTTTCGCCATCTCCATGAACCGCGCAGTCGATACGCTGAACCCACTGGAAATCGTCGACCCGTCCGCGAGCGTCACGGGAATCACGCGCTTCAGATCGGGAAGACCGATTGCCGCTCCGACCTCTGGAGATGTTTGGACGAATCCGGTAAAGCCCGTGTCGATAATCGCGTCCAGGGTGATGCTGGACTTTCTCCCGATGAGCAAAAAGGTGAGACGCGCGTTGCCCTGAGAATCATAATGGCCGTCTACGGAGGTCTCAGGCAAAGGAGCTCATCCGATAGACAGCCTTGTGACCGACCCAAATGAGATAGAACATCCCATCCGGATCGTTCTTCTCGGCCTCCAGCATCGCCTCCACGGCTATGTCGGACCGCGAGATTGTTTCGTCCCGGATGTTGATGGCGACGTACATGTCGCGATACAACCGCTCGTATTCTTCCCGGTACTTCCGATTGTAGATCTCTTCTCCCGCCGCGGCGATGGCATCGGCGTCCATGGCAGACTGCTCTACGTCGATGGTTGTCATCTTGCATCTCCCCCGGCCTGCCCGTCGCAGTCAGCAGGCGTTCGTGTCCCCATCAAGGGAATCCAGTGTAGCCCTGAGGGCATAGCCTATCAAGAGCCTTCTTCGCTTCGCGGCTTATCCAACCGCTTCCCGATTCGCATCAACATCGACGGAGTAGCGGCCTAGCCGGCCGGTCCACCGTCGTCCGCCGGGCCCGCCTTCGGGGTGGGCTCGCGGAAGGGCCCCGACGCCGGCCGGCCGCCGCGACCGCCCTCCGCCGCCGGCGCGACCCCGCGCGGCGGACCGCCGACGCCGGCGGGCGGCGGCGCCGGCTCGGGCGCCGCGGGCGCGGCCGCCGCCCCGGGCGCGCGCGTCACGACGGCGCCGATCACGCGCTCCCGCAACTGCGCCAAGTCCTCGGCGGCCTCCTCGATCGACTCCGGGTCGCCCGTCAGCGCGTTGACCACCACCAGCGTCGCCTCGGTCTGCCGCGCCAGCGCCTGCCCGCCCTCCGTGCCCAGCGGCGGCCCATCGACGATCACCAGGCTCGACTCGCCGGTCAGCTGCAGCAGCAGTTCGCCCAGGCGCGGGCTGCGGTACAGCGGCGCGGCGGGGTCGCGCAGGGATTCGCGGGTGGCGCCGTCGCGGACGGTCACGGGCCGCAGCGACCCGGCCGTGAGCACGCGCAGGCGCGGCGTGGGCAGGCTGGCCGGACCGCGCGCGGCCCCGTCCCGCGGCGCGAACTCCAGCCGCTGCAGCGGCAGGGGCGGCTCCAGCGCCGTCTCGGGGTCCAGCCAGTCGGGGGCCGACGCCGGCGCGGCCAGACTCTCGACCAGCCCGCGCGCGTTCTCGATGCCGAGCGCGCGGTGGACCGCCGGCCGGGCGAGGTCGGCGTCGACCAGCGTGGTGTTGATCCCGTCCCGCGACGCGGCCAGCGCCAGGTGCACCGCGATGGTCGTCGCGCCGTCGCCCCGCTCCATGCCCGTGACCAGCAGGACGCGGAAGCCCCGCGCCCGGCGGCGCTCCTCGACGGCCGCCCGCAGCGCGGCGAAGGGGCCGGCCGGCACGTCGCGGCTGGGCGGGGCGATGCGCGGCAGCGCGCCCAGCAGCGCCCAGCCGGTCAGCCGCGGGACGTCGATGCGCCGCCGCCCGGCCCGCTCGCGGCCCGCGACGAGCAGCGCCAGCCCCGTCCCCGCGACGAGCCCCGCGGCGGTCGCCGCGGCCGTGTTGCGCGCCGTGCCGCCGTCCGTGCGGTGGCGCGGCGCCAGCGGCGCCCGGTAGAGGTGGAGCAGGGGGCCGTGGTTCGTCACCCGCGGGTCGCGCGCCTGGCTCGTGAAGGCGTCGGACAGCGCCAGCGCCTCCCGCGCCGACGGCGCGCGCGCCAGCACCTCGATCACCACGCCCGTGGCGGCCACGTCGATGCGCTCCCGCAGCGCCGCCACCGTCGTGTCGAGTTGCAGCGCGCGGATCGTCTGCTCGAAGACCGCCTCGCCCTGGATCTCCTCGACCAGATCCTCCGGCGTGATCGACCCGCCCGACGGCGCGATCAGCGACGCCCGCGTCTCGTAGACCTGCCCCTGCCGCTCCGACAGCGCGAAGACCGCGGCCGCCGCCGCCGCCGCCACGACCAGCGGCAGCCACCAGGCGAAGCCGCGCGTGCGCAGGCGCGGCGCGCGGCCGGGGGGATCGATCGGCGCGGAGGGGGTCGGAGGGACGTGCGTCATCGCGTCCGAGTCTACCCCCGAGGCGGCGGCGGGACCGCCGCCCGGCGCCGCCCGCGCCCCGATCGGCGCGTGTGCGACCGCCCGCCCGGCTGTAGCGTGTGCACCTGCACGCGGGGGGCGCCCCCGACGGCCGGGCGCCGCGACACGGGAGCGATTGCCGGTGCGAACGTCATCGCCGCGGCCGCCGGATCTGTCCCGACCGCTCCGGCGCGGCCGTCGCCGCGCGGCCGCCGCCGTCGCGCTGGCGGCGCTGCTGATCGGGCTCGCCCTGCCGGCCGGGAGCCCGGCCCGCGCCCAGCCCGCCGCGGCCCTGCCGCCCCTGCTCGACGCCCTGGCCGCGCAGGCCGAGCGGCTGCAGGCGGCCGGCGCGCGCATCGACGCCGGCGCATTGGCCGGCGGCGGCAAGCCCCTGCGCGACGCGATCGCCCTGCGCGCCCTGCGCCTCGACGACCGCGGCATGGTCCAGGTCGCGGTGCGGCTGCGCGGCGCGGGGCCGCCGGCGGCGGCGCTGCTCGCCCTCGGCGTGGAGACGCAGATCTGGCGGCCCGACCTCGGCCACGCGCAACTGGCCGCGCCGCCGGAGCGGCTGCGCGACCTGATCGCCCTGACCGGCGTCGGCGCCGTCGCCCTGCCCTCCTACGCGGTCGCCGCCCGCGGGGCCGCCCGGACCGAGGGCGACCTCGCGCTGCGCATCGCCGCCCTGCGCGAGGGCGCCGGCCTGCGGGGCGACGGCGTGCGCGTCGGCGTCATCTCCGACGGCCTCGCCGGCCTCGCCGACGCCCAGGCCTCCGGCGACCTGCCCGAGTTGGCCGGGCAGCGCGCCTTCACGGCCGAGGGCATCGAGGCCGGCGCGGAGGGCACGGCGATGCTGGAGATCGTGCACGACCTCGCGCCCGGCGCCGACCTCTACTTCGCCGCCGTCAGCACCGACGCCGAGATGATCGAGGCCGTCGACTACCTCGCCCAGCGCACCGACATCGTCGTCGACGACCTCGGCTTCCCCCTGCCCGACGACCAGCGCAGCGCCGTGTCGCTCAACACCGCCGCCGCCCTCGATCACCCCGACTGGCCGATCCGCGCCTACGTCACCGCCGCCGGCAACTGGGCCCTGCGCCACTACGAGGGCGACTTCCGGGTCGGCCCCGACGGGCGCGCCATCGGCCTGCCCGGGCGGGCCCGGCGCACCGCTTCGGCGGCGACGGCTCCAGCGACCAACTGGGCCGCGGCGAAGTCCCCTACAACGAGGTGCGGCTCGAGCGCGGCGACGAACTGCGCGCCCTCCTGCTCTGGGACGACCCCTGGGGGGAGTCGGTCAACGACTACGACCTCTTCCTGCTCGACCCCGCGGGCGCGGTCGTCGCCGCCGCGACCGCCGGGCAGGGCGTCTCGTCGGCCCATCCCCGCGAGCGCATCGTCTTCAAGAACGACGGCGAGGGCGGCGTCTTCCGGCTGGTCGTGCAGAACGCCGGCGGTCGCGCCGCCCCGCGCCGCCTGGAACTGTTCGCCTTCGGGCCGCCCGAGTTGGAGCCGGGCGGCACGGCGCTCAACTTCAACACGATGGCCAGCAGCCTGCTCGCCCAGAGCGACGCGCCCGGCGGCGTCATCGCGGCCGGCGCCGCCGGGCACACCGCCGCCGAGATCGGCCGCGTGCGCCCCTACAGCAGCCGCGGCCCCACGAACAACGGCGCGCAGAAGCCCGACCTCGTCGCGGTGGACGGCGTCTCCGTCACCGGCAGCGGCGGTTTCCCCTCCCCGTTCGGGGGCGCGAGCGCCGCCGCGCCGCACGTCGCCGCCCTGGCCGCCCTGCTGCTCGAGGCGCGGCCCCAGCTCCTGGCCGGGGACGGCGGCGCGCCCGGCCGCGAGCGCGCCCTGCTGCGCCACGTCCTCACCGGCTCCGCCGTGGACATCGACGCCGCCGGGCTCGACTACGCCGCCGGCCACGGCCGCATCGACGCGCTCGACGCCAAGGCCCTGCTCGACACGGCCGTCCTGCTCGTCGATGCGGACGCCGACGCCGGACCCGGCAGCCTGCGCGCCGCCCTCGACGCCGCCGGCCGCGGCCCGGACGGCCCGCGCGCCATCTTCATCACGGACGGCCTCACCATCCGCCCCGCGCAGCCGCTGCCCGGCGTCACCCGCGACGGCCTGACCATCTCCGGCGCGGCCACCATCCTCGGCGACGGCCTGCCCGGCGTCGCGCCCGGGCTCGTCCTGCGCGGCGCCGGCGTGGCCGTCGATGGGCTGACGATCAGCGCCGTGCCGGGCGTCGCGATCCACGTGGCCGGCGGCGCGGACGCCGCCATCGACGGCGTGACGCTGACCGGCAACGGGGCCGGCATCCGCGTCGACGGCGGCGCGACGGGCGTCGCCATCGGGCGCAGGCAGGGCCTCACGATCACCCACAACACGGGCGACGGGATCGTCGTCTCCGGCGAGGGCACGAGCGACATCACGATCCAAAACAGCCGCATCGGCGTGGCGGAGTCCGGGACGCCCGCCGGCAACGCCGGCGACGGCGTCCGCGTGGAGGCCGGCGCGACGGACGTCGTCGTGGGCGCGCCGATCTCCGCCGAGCCGCGGCTCGAAACCGCCCAGGCCGGGCCGCTCGTGCACACCATCCGCGGGCGGGTGACGCTCAACGGCGCGCCCGCGCCGCGCGGCCTCATCGTCGAGGCGCTGCTCGACGGCCGATCCGTCGCCGCCACCATCGTCGGCCTGATCGACGTCGAGGGCGGGCCGGGCTTCATCCTCACCATCCCCGGGCCGGGGCTGTCGCTCCGTTTCCGCGTCGCCGGCGAGGTCGCCGCGGCGTTGGTCTTCTTCGAGCCGGGCCGGCTGAGCGACGTCGCGCTCGACGTGACCAGCGCGCTGCCGCTGGCGGAGTCGGCCATACCCGGCGCGAACGTCATCGCTTGGAACGAGGGCGCCGGCCTCCGGCACGACGCCGGCCGCGTGACCAACCGCGGCAACGCGATCCACGGCAACGCCGGCGGCGACGTGCGCGGGGCCGCCGAGGTCCCCCGCCCCGACGCGCCCGCCCTCACGTCGTTCCGCTACGACGGCGACCGCTTGCGCGTGGACGGAACGGCCCCCGCCGGCGCGACGGTCGACCTGTACGTCGCGGAGGACGCGGCCGCCCCCATCGTCGCGCCCGGCGTGTCGGGCGCGGGCGGGGCGCTGCGCTACCTGGGCAGCGCCCCGGCCCCCGACGGCCGCTTCAGCGCGCCCGATCTCGCGCCCGGCGCGGCCCTCTCGCTGACGGCCCTGGCGACGGAGCCGGACGGCGGCACGTCATTCTTCGCGGCCAACCTCCAGCTGGGGCCGGGCCCCCGCGTCGATGCCGTCTTCCCCGCGGAGGGCTCCAGCGTCGGCGGTTTCCAGGTCACGATCACGGGCGCGGGGCTGGGCGGCCCCGACGGCTTCCGCGTCTTCTTCGGCGAGCGCGAGGCGGTCGCGCTGAGCGTGGCCGACACGCGCGCCGTCGTCATCGCGCCGCCGAACGACGCCGGCCCCGCGCCGCTCCGCGTCGAGACCGCCGACGGCCGCGCGCTGCTCCTCGAGGACGCCTTCACCTACCTCGCCGGGCGCGTGCTGCAGTTGCGTCCGGGCTGGAACAACGTCACCTGGGCCGGGCCGCGCACGCCCGTCACGGCCGCCATCGCGCCGCTGGCCCCGCGCGTCAATCGCGTCTTCAGTTGGATCGCGGCCGAGCAGCGCTGGCGCAGCTTCACCGTCGGCGTGCCCGCCTTCGTCAACGACCTGACCACGCTGGAGACGGGCCAGACGATCTGGATCCTGGTCGAAGGGGATGGGGCGCTGACCTGGTCGCAGCCGCCGCCCTAGTCCCGGGCCGGCGCGTCAGTCGCCGTTCGGCGGCAGCACCTCCACCGGGTCGCCGGGGCGCAGGCGGCCCGTTCGCAGCACCCGCGCGTAGACGCGGCTGCGGCCCGGGTGCTCGTCCTGCGAGATCTGCAGGAAGTCGCCGTCGCGGAAGAACCGGGCGACGTGCCCGCAGGGCGTCGTGTAGCGCGTGACCTCGATCAGCACCGACTCGCCCAGCCGCAGCCGCGAGCCGGGCCCCACCGCCGCCCAGTCGAGCCCGCGCAGGGTCATGTTCTCGCCCGCGTCGCCGGGACCGATGGGGTGCCCCTCGGCCCGCAGCGCCTCGATCACGTCGGCCGAGAACAGGCACAGCGCCCGCTCGGGCCCGCCGTGCGCCTTCGTGTTGCGCTGCCGGTCGACGGTGATGCCCAGCTCGGTCACGTCGGCGACGGCGAGCGGGGTCTTCGGCACGCCCCCGTCGGAGGCGCTGATCTGCTGGATGCTGGCGGTCGCTGTGGTGGTCATGCGGTCGTCCTCGCGTCGCTGCTCGTGGCGACAGGATAGCGCGCCGCCGGCCGTCCGCGCGCCCGCCCCCCCCCTATACTGCCCCCAAGCGCACATTTGAGAGTGCTATGGTGATCCGCACCGGCCGCGAGTACCAGCATGAGGGAGAGCAGGCGATGACGACCGCTCCGCCGCCCACCGGGATGTCCCCCCGCGAGCTCCGCACAGCCGCCGAAGCGATCTACGCCGACCGCTACCAGCAGGAGTGCGAGCCCTCTCGCATCGGCGAGTTCGTGGTGATCAATGTGACCGATGGCTCCGCCGACATCGCGCGATTCCCGGAAGATGCCTTGCAACGGGCCCTCAAGCGCGCGCCGGATGGGGTGTTCTATCTGATCCGCATCGGTTCGTCGAGCGCATTCAGGACCAGTGGCGTTGAGTGAACCCACCGTCGGCGTCGGTCATCACGATGCCCGCGGGAATCCATGCCTTCGCCTGCGCGTCGCTGCTCCCGAGTCGACGGGATCCGGCGCTGAGATCGAAGCGATCATCGACACTGGGTTCACCGGGGTTCTCCAGATTTCGCGGTCTGCAGGTCTCACTATCCCGCGCACGACGCACGTCACCGTGACGCTCGCCGACGGCCAGGAAGTCGAGGTACCCGCCGGGCTCGCGCAAGCGTCCTTCATGGGCATGACAAGGGACGTCCTCGTGCTCTTGTCCGGGAGCACCGGCGCCACGCTGGCGGGGATGGGATTCTTGCGGCAATTCGGGCTCGGGCTGATGCTCTCGGAGCACTTGGGTGTTCGCCTCGTCCGGGAGGAATTGTTCCTCTCCGTCGTCGAGAACGTGCAACGCGGTTCGGACACATAGCCCACGCACGGCCCCGGCATCGGTCAGCACGCCGGACCCGCGCGACAAGATGAGAACCGACGTACGATTATTCGCGTTGCGGGCGCTCCCGGCGGTCACGATACTAGCGGAGGCAGGAGGGCCGAGTGGAGAAGCAGGCTCCCGCGAAGCGCCGCCGCGCCGGGATCACGCGGATCGACGGGCGTCTCGGCCGCGGGTTCACGTCCATCGACCGCTCCCTCCTGCTCTGCGGGGATGCGCGGGAGTGGCTTCGGCTGCTCCCGGGCGATTCCGTCCAGACCGTCGTCACGTCGCCGCCATACTGGTCGCTGCGTGACTACGACACGGACGGCCAGATCGGCCGGGACGACAGCCTCTCGGACTACGTGGGCAGCATCGTCGGCGCCTTCGAGGAGTTGAAGCGCGTCCTGCGCGGCGACGGGACAGTCTGGCTCAACGTCGGCGATGCCTTCACCTCGGGCAACCGGCGCTACCGCGCGCCCGACCGGAAGAACCGCGCCCGCGCGATGCGCGTCCGCCCGCCGACGCCGGAGGGCCTCAAGCCGAAGGACCTCATCGGCCTGCCGTGGCGGCTGGCCTTCGCGCTCCAGGACGCCGGCTGGTGGCTGCGCTCGGAGGTGATCTGGCATAAGCCGAACGCGCACCCCGAGTCGGTGCGGGACCGCCCCACGAAGGCGCACGAAACGCTGTTTCTGCTGTCGAAGAGCCAGAACTACCACTACGACGTCGGGGCGGTGCGGGGGCCGAACGGGCGCAGGCTGCGCACCGTCTGGGACATCCCGACCGAGCCGCGCCAGTGCCTCGACGGCCAAGCGGAGGATCACCCGGCCCCGATGCCGCTGTCGCTCGCCCGGCGCTGCCTCATGCTCACCAGCTCCGGGAACGGGGTCGTGCTCGACCCGTACGCCGGCTCGGGCACGACGCTGCTGGCGGCGCGGGAGTTGGGCCGAACGTGGGTCGGCATCGAGTTGAACCCGGCCTTCGTGGACCTGATCGAGCATCGGCTGGCCGCCGGGGAATCGCCAGCGGCCTGACGAGTGGTGGCGTTAGCGCTACCATGTTGCCGTGGACAAGGCGCTGGCCAGGATCAGGCGGAACCCCAGAGACGTTCGCTTCGACGATCTTCGCAGGGTGTGCGACTACTACTTCGGGGAGCCGCGCCAGCGGGGAAGCCACTTGTTCTACCGGATGCCTTGGGAGGGCAAGCCCCTGGTGAACATCCAACCTGTGCGGGGCAGGGCCAAAGAGTACCAAGTCCGTCAGGTTCTCAAGGCAATCGACAAACTGGAGGAAGTGAATGGCTGAGTTGATCGACCGCTACACCTATCGCGTGATCTGGTCGGAGGAGGATGGGGAGTTCGTTGGTCTGTGCGCCGAGTTCGGGATGCTTAGCCATCTGGACGATACGCCCGAAAAGGCGCTGGCTGGGATTCGAGCGGTGGTGGCTAGCGCGGTGCAACTCAACCGGGAAGATGGTCTCCCGGCGCCCGAGCCGCTTGCAACCCAGCGCTTCAGTGGGACGCTGACCCTCCGCATTCCCCCGGAGACCCACCGCGCCCTGGCGATGGATGCGGCCGAGGCGGGAGTGAGCATGAATCGGCTGGCGGTGGAGCGGCTGACCCTGCGCCGGTGAGGGCCGGCGCGCACGCGCTCACCAGCGGATCGTGCCGGGATCGAACGGCGGCGGCTGTCGCGCGCGTCAGTCCGGGACGCGCCGGTTCCGATATTCGTCTGAGCCCCCACCCCACCCCTCCCTATACTCCCACCAACCGACCGATCCGAGGAGCCGCCCATGCCCACCGACCCCTCCCTCCCCGACCGCATGGCCGCCGTCGCCGGCGACTTCCTCGCCGCGCTCGACCGGCAGGGGCGCGGCTGCGCGCAGCTGCCCTTCACCGCCGAGGACGAGCGCACGCGCTGGTTCTACACGCCGGTCCTGCGGGCCGGGTTGCCCCTGCGCGACATGGACCCGGCGCAACAGCGCCTCGCGCACCGGCTGCTCGCGCTGGGGCTCTCGGCGCCGGGCTACGTCACCGCCTCGACGATCATCGGGCTGGAGAACACGCTCGACGCCGAGGAGGGCTTCGTGCGCGACTGGTACGAGGGCCGCGGGCGCGACCCGCAGATGTATTACCTGAGCGTCTTCGGCGAGCCCGGCGCGCCCGCCTGGGGCTGGCGCTTCGAGGGACACCACGTCAGCGTGCACTACACGATCGTCGGCGGCGTCATCGTGACCCCCACGCCGCTGTTCTTCGGAGCCGACCCGGCCGAGTCGGCCCTGCTCGGCGCGGGCGCGCTGCGCCCCCTGGCCGGCGCGACCGACCTCGCCCGCGAAGTGATGCACGCCCTCGACGAGGAGCAGCGCGCCGCCGCCACGCTCTCCCCCGTCGCCCCGCCCGACATCATGCTCACCAATCACTCCCGCATCGCCGAGGGCCTGCAGCCCCGGCCGACCTTCGCGATGATGGACGTGGAGGTCACGCCCGAGCGCCTGCGCCGCGACGAGGAGGCGCGCCGCGCCGCGGGCCTCACGGCCGAGCTCGAGGACGCGCTCGTCTACCGCGCCCGGCCGCGCGGCCTGCCCGTCGCCGGCATGACGCTCGCCCAGCGCGGCATCGTCGAGGAGTTGATCGGCCAGTACGTCGGCCGGCTGCCCGACGAGCTGGCCGCCATCGAGTCGGCCCGGCTCGGCGGCGACGCCATCGACGCCGTGCACTTCGGCTGGGCCGGCGAGCTGGAGCCGCGCCGCCCGCACTACTACCGCCTGCACGGCCCGCGCTTCCTGGTCGAGTACGACTGCGTGCAGCGCGGCGCCAACCACATCCACTCGGTCTGGCGCGATCCCGAGGCCGACTTCGGCCGCGACGCGCTGGCCCGTCACTACGCCGCCTCCCACTGACGCGCGCGCGTCACGCCGCCGGCTCCCCGTCCGCGCCGCCGCGCTAGACTGAGCGCAGGGGTGACGGATGCACGAAGGGCCGCGCATGCCTCGCATCTCGCTCACACCCCGCTTTCCTCTCCGTATTGCCGGCGTTGTCTGCATCGCGCTGCTCGTCGCCGCGGCGCTGTCCGCCGGCTGCCGCGACGCCCCCATCGACGAGCCCGAGCCCCCCGATCCGCCCGCCGCCGCCGCGCCGTCGGTGGTGGAGGGGGCAGCCGGCGATGCCGAGGGTGACGCCGAGGACGAGCCCGCCCGGGCGGAGCCCCAGCAGCGCGCCGTTGCCGGCGAACAGGCCGAGGAACCGGCCCAGGCCGAAGCCGCGGCCGAGCAGGCCGCCGAACAGGCGGATGAACAAGCCGCCGAGCAGGCCGCCGAGCAGGCGGAGGAACGGACGGTTGCGGAGGCCGGGGAGCCGGCCGGGGACTCCGGCGACGCGGCCGGCGATGAGGCGGCCGACGACGCCGAGCCCCCCATCGCCGACCCCCTCGTGGAGTACGCCCCCGTCGAGGGTGTGCGCTTCCAGGCGGTGATCAACCTCGACGTCGCGCCCAACGACGGCGGCGGCGACGCCGATTTCCTGGCGCTGTTCAGCGACGTCACGGTGGAGGGCGCCTACCTCGCCTCCGGCGACCACGAGATCTCGATCACGCTCGGCGAGTCGGGCCTGCTGCCGCCCATGGGCATCGTCAGCATCGGCGACACGCTCTACACCAACCTCGGCTTCGGCTGGGAGGCGTCGGAGGGCAGCACGGGCGCGCTGGTCGAGGGGCTGGGCGCGGACCTCCTGGGCCTCAACCTCGGCGGCCTCGACCTGCGGGGGCTGCTGGCCGGCGGCGACATCGGCGGCCTGCTGAGCGCCCTGCCCTACGCGGTCTGGGAGGAGCGCGGCGCGGAGCCCCTCGACTCCGGGCCCGCCCGCGTCTACGCGCTCCAGACCGACAGCCTCGGCGCCCTGTTCGAGATCCTCGGTACGGGCTTCCTCGGCGGCCTCTTCGGCGGCGGCGACGTGATCGACCCGGAGTCGCTGGCCGAGTCGGCCGGCCTCGACTCGCTGGAGCTGACCCTCTGGGTCGACGAGGCCAGCGGCGCCGCCGTCCGCCTCGACGTGGCGATGCGCGGGCTCCGCCTCGAGGGTTTCGGCGGCTCCGGCCCCGGCCTCGGCCTCGGCGTCGCCGCGCTGGCGCTGCGGCTCGACGCCTCCCCCCGCTTCGGCCTGCTGACGAACCTGCGGCTGGCCGTCGATGCCCTCGACATCCCCGGACCCGGGGGGATGAGCGGCTCCGTCGTGATCACCCTGGAGGTGACCGACGTCAACTCCGGCGACGTGGTCATCGAGCCGCCGATCTAGACGCCGGCGGGCAGGACAGGAGGCCCCCGTGTGCCGCAGCATCAAGACGCTCCGCGCCGCCGATCGCCCCATCGACGACGCCGAGGTCGAGGCCGCCGCCCTGCAGTTCGTGCGCAAGGTGAGCGGCTACCGCGCTCCCTCGCGTCGCAACGCCCCCGCCTTCGACGCCGCCGTGGCGGAGGTCGCCCGCGCGACCCGTCGTATGCTGGACGAGTTCCGCGCCGCCAGTTGAAAGAGCCGCCATGCGCCGCCTGACCGTCCTTCTTGTTGCGCTGACCGCCATCTTCCTGGCCGCCTGCGGCGGCGAGGACCGCAGCGCCGAAGTCGAGCAGTTGCGGGCCGACGCCGAGGCGCTGCGGGCGGAGGTCGCCTACCTCTCGGGTGAACTGGAGATCGCGCAGAGCGAGCGCGACCGGGCGCAGGAAGAACTGGCGCAGGCGCGGGCCGACCTCGAACGTCAGGCCGAAGCCGCCGAAGCCGCCGCCGCCCAGGCCGCGTCCGGCGCCGGGGCCGATGCCGCCGCCGGCGACACTCCCGAGGCCGCCCCCGCCTCCGGCGAATTCCGCGCCTACTTCCAGCAGGTGGAGGCAGTCTTCCAGGGCGCCACGGCCCACTCCGAGGAGATCGTCGCGAAGATGGACGCCGTGGCGCGCACGGGCGACATCGACGCGACGAAGGCCCTCTTCGGGGACTTGGCGCAACTACTGGAGGAGGCCGTCGCCAAGGGCGCCGCGCTCGAACCGCCGCCCGCGCTGGCCTCGCTGCACGGGGAGTTCATCGCCTCCCAGCAGGGCTTCGCGCAGGCCATGGCCGAGTACGCGCGGGCCGTCGCCGAGGTCACGACGTGGGACGAATTCGGGGCGGTCGTCGATCGGTTCCCGCGGCGCCCCGATTTCCTGGCCGCCGCGGGGCGCGCCATCGAGGCGTGCTACGCCCTGCAGGAGGCCGGCGCCGATTCGGGCGTCATCGTCGATCTGCGCTGCGAGGGGATCTGACGCCGGCCGGCCGCCGTATGCTGGAGCCGTTCCGCGCCGCCAGTGGAGAGAGGCGCCCATGCGCCGTCTGACCGTCCTCCTGCTCGCGCTGCCCGCGCTGCTGGCCGCCTGCGGCGGCGAGGACCGCAGCGCCGAAGTCGAGCAGTTGCAGGCCGACGCCGAGGCGCTGCGGGCGGAGGTCGCTTATCTCTCGGGTGAACTGGAGATCGCGCAGAGCGAGCGCGATCGCGTGCGGGAGGAGTTGGCGCGGGCGCGGACCGATCTCGAGCGGCAGACCGAAGCCGCGGCGGCGGCCGCCCAGGGCGCGTCCGATGACACGTCTCCCACCGACGACTCCGCCGCGGCCGCCCCCGCCTCCGGCGAAGTCCGCGCCTACTTCCAGCAGGTGGAGGAGATCGCTCACACGTTCGCGGCCGCCGGTGAGGAAATCGTCGCGAAGATGGACGCCCTGGCGCTTCGGGGCGACCTCGCCGGGGTGAAGACTCTCTTCGAGGATCTGGCGGAGCTGCAGGCGAAGGCGGTCGGCGAGGCCGTGGCGCTCGTCCCCCCGCCCGGGCTGGCCTCGCTGCACGGGGAAGCCGCCGCCGCGGAGCGGGCCTTCGCCGAGGTCATGGCCGATTACGCGCGGGCCGTCGCCGAAGTCACGACGTGGGACCAGTTCGCGCTGGTCGTCGAGACGTTCCCCCAGCGGCCGGCGTTCCTGGCCGCCGCGGATCGATCCGTGGCGACGTGCTACGCCCTGCAGGAGGCCGCCGCCGCGTCGGGCGTGACCGTCGATCTGCGCTGCGAGGGGATCTGACGCCGGCCGGCCGCGGCGGCGATCTGCTACGATGCCGGCGGAGCCGGGGTTGCTAGCCCCGACCATCCGCAGGCCGTGGGGATAGAGGCTTCGGCCTGCGACGGCCACCCGAAAACGGGCGGCCCCACCAGCGCCCCCGACGATACCGCCGGGGGCGCTGTGGCGTCTGCACGGCGGTGCCCGCCCCACATCGATCCTTCTCTCTGACGCCTGCCGAAACCCGGCCATCGCTCCGGCGGGCGAATTTGTGATCAGACGTTTAATGGAATCAGCCGATCCGGCGACGTACCGTGGACGCCACCCCGCGGGAGGAGGACCGGAGGTCGTGCCGCAACACTCCGGGCGGGCCGGGTCCGGCCCCTGGCGCACGCTGGCCTGGATCGTGGCCGTCGTCATCTCGGCGACGGTCTGCTCCCTGGCGGCCTTCTACATCACGGCCGAGCTGCTCGACGACGGCAACGTCGCCGGGGCGTCGGCCGACCGCGCCCCGGCCGGTGAGTCCCCGCCCGCCGCCGGCGCCGCCGCCGGCGCCGCCGCGGACTCCGGCGGCGCGGCGCCGGTCAGCCCCGGCGAGTTGGCCGGCGGCCCCGTCGCCGGCGACGAAGCGCCCCCCGAAGAGATCTTCACGACCACCGAACTCCCCCCCTTCGACCCCGACACGCTGATCTACGGCGGCCCCGGGGCCGACGGCGCGATCCTCGCCGGGCCCGGCATCGTGCGCAGCAGCGGCGCCGACCGCCGCACCAACTGGGAGTTGATCGTGCCCAGCGCCCAGATCCGCGCGTCGATCGTCAAGGTGGGCGTCACCCCCACCAACCTGCTCGGCGCGCCCGACAACCCGGAGGTCATCGGCTGGTGGGAGGACGGCCCCGCCCCCGGCGAGCCCGGCAACGTCCTCATGGACGGCCACCGCGACTACCGCGACATCTTCGGCAACGTGGGCTTCGGCGTCTGCTGGCTGCTCACCGAGACCCGCCCCGGCGACCTGATGATCGTGCGCGACCTGCGCGACGGCCGGGCCTACGTCTACACCGTGACCGAGGTGCACAGCGTCGCCTGGGACGACCCCAGCGGCGACCGCTTCCTGCGCAGCACCGAGGCGGCCATCCTCACCATCGTCACCTGCGAGGGGGCCTTCGATGAGGAGACGCACAACTACTCGCAGCGCCGCGTCGTCGTCGCGGAGTTGACCGACCGCGTCGCGCCGCCGCCGGCCGGGGAGTAGCGGCGCTCGCGATCGGCGGGGCCGTCAGATGGCGTACGCTGGGGGCGTCCGACGAGGAGCGAGACCTCGATGACGACCGCCGATTCCGCCGCCGTGACCGACGACGTAACTCAATCCCGAGAGTGCCTGGACCGCGCCCGGCAGCATCTCGCCGACGGCCGTCTGCACAAGGCGTCGCGGAAGGGCTGGCGGGCCGCGGAGCACATGGCGAAAGCCGTCGCGGAGGCGCAGGGCTGGGAGTATGAGAGGCATGACCACTTCAGCGTCGTGCTCAACAATGCCTACCGTCTGACCGGAGATGACGGTGTGCGCCTACTGCGCGCCACCGCCAACGACCTGCACGCCAACTACTACCGGCGCAAGCGGCACCTCGACGCCGGGGTGATCGGCAAGGACATCGAGAGCGTGGCGGATCTGGTGGCGATCCTCGCCCCACTGACCGAGCCGACCCGGTAGCGCCGCTTAGGGCCGCATCTCCGTCCAGGACGAGGGCTAAGCTGGCCCCGTGACCACGCGCCCGTCCCCGTCCGACTCCTGGCGCGGGCCCGTCTTGCGGCGCGTCGCGATCATCGGCGCGGGCGCGATGGGCTGCTCGCTCGCGGCCGTCATCGCGCCGCACGTCGACACCGTGCTCGTCGTGCGCGACCCCGCCCGCGCGGCCGCCATCCGCGACCACGGCATCCAGCTGCGCGGCGCGCTCCACGGCGAGGGCCGACCCACGGTCGTGCCGGCCATCCGCGACCTGTCGGACATCCACCCCATCGACCTCGTCTTCATCGCCACCAAGACCACGGCCATCGCCGCCGTCTGCGACGAGATGGCGCCCGACCTGCTGTCGCTGCCCTACATCGTCTCCTACCAGAACGGCATCGAGCCGGGCCGCGAGATCATCCGTCGGCTCGGCACCCCGCGCGTCGTGCGCATGGTGCTGCACTACGGCGCGACGCTGGCGCCGCCGCCGCCGGACGCCCCCGCCGCCGGGCCGGTGCGCGTGCGGGCCAACTTCCAGGCCGCGCCCCACTTCATCGGCGGCGAGGGCGAGCGCTCCCAGGCGTTCGCGCGGGCGCTCGCCGCCCGCCTCAGCGCCCTGGGCCTCGAGACGGCCTTCGCGCCCGACATCGACGTGGAGGTCTGGCGCAAGGGCGTGCTCAACGCGGCCGCCAACCCGGTCGCCGCGCTGACCCGCGTGCCGATCGACGGGCTCATGTCGGGCCCCGCCCGGCCGCTCGTCGTGCGGCTGCTCGACGAGGGGCTGGAGGTCGCGGCGGCGGCGGGCATCGACCTCGGGCCCGACGCCCGCGCGGCGGCCCTGCGGGCCCTGGAGGCGGCCGGCGATCACCTGCCCAGCATGGCCGAGGACGTCATCGCCGGCCGCTCGACGGAGATCACCCAGCTCAACATCCAGATCGCCCAGCGCGCCGCGGAGCTCGGTCTGCCCGCGCCCGCGCACCACACGGTCATCGAGCTGGTCCGCGCCATCGATGAGCATCTCGTCCGGCGGGGGTAGGGGCTGGCCGGCCGGGCCCGGCAGCGTCGAGACTTGCGCCTTCCCCCTCGCTTGCGCGCCGGTGCGATCCAGGAACACCTCGCGCCGGGTCTTCCGCTCCTTCTGCGCGAACTCCACGCTGGCGAACTTCGGCTGATGCATGCGGGGCACGCTCCCTTCCCAAGAGGCGCACCCATGATCGCGTCCGCGCACCCGCTCTGGCGAGTTGTTCAGACCATCCCTAGTTCACAATGTGCTACGGGAGTAGCGACTCGAAGTCGACATCGCCCCCGTCCTGCACAGCCGCCGCCATGGCTAGCCCGCTCTCTAACATCTCCTCCAGATGTGACGCCTCGTCGTTCCTAAGAAAGCGTCGAAGCTCAGCGGGCTGCTTCGTGCGCTGCTGGATCTCTCGGTTGATTCCCCGCGCCAGTGGACCAACTACGCGCGGCATCCAGGCCTCCGCGTCCATGACCAGCTTGCGTGACACGGTCTCATTCAGCATCGTAGTCCGCTTGCCATAGTGTCGCTTGAGGAACTCGTACGCCACGCAGACGATATGATACTTGAACCACCCGACCCAGGGATCTTGGGCCGCAACTGCTTCCACTCGGTTGTTCAGCGACCAGACTGCTGCTGCTTCATGCAATAGCGATGGCAACAGCAACTCATATGGCTTGCAACCGAAGATCGTTTGGAAGTCCGCGTTGTCTTCGACATCAGTGAATATCTCACGGACTCGGTCCTTCGCTCGGCCGGGTTCTCCCCGTGCCGCCAGCGCAGCTTGAGCGACCGGCTTAGGCCGTAGCACTCTCGATCTGGACAGCGCTTCGGATGTGCGCTCCCCGGAACCCCGAGCGAAGCGTAGCCTCTCCCTTTGGGGCGCGGATCGCCACTCACCCCGCTTGTGCTCAAAGAACCATGGAGGGTTGAGACGGGAGAAGAGGTCTTTCAGCTTGCGTAACTCTGGCCGCCCCGATACTTCATCGGTGTACTGCAAGGCAGTCTGGCGATTCGTTCCCGCGGAGACTGCGTTCTGAAGCCCTTGCCCCTCGATCAGCCGGAGATTGATGGATGCCTTGTCTAATCTGTCAGAAAATCGCTTACGTGCCTCATCGAGCGCATGCGTTGTTTGGCACCCGTTGACCACTTGAAAGTCGCGGACGTCGAGAACACCCTTTTCGATCGTGAACCCCTCGCAGACGGCCGTGATTCCATTATTGAAGAGGAAAAATTGCTCCGGGCGTTCTCGCAACGTGTCCAAGATGTCTTTGTTGACACGGTTGCTCCCGAGGTGGAAGCGCGGGTTATATCGGAACAGAGCATCCCCATATTCCTCGAAGGCGCTCAAGTACGCGGGTGCTGGCATCGTCGCTTCGATAGTCCGGAACCCGCTACCAGAGCTTTCGTGATACTGATCGCTTGGGAGATCGAAGCGGAAGTCAGTGCTCGAACGACTGCCTGTTCCAAGATACCGAGTATACGCATCCTCCAGCTTCTCCTTGTCGAATACCTCCACGTATACGGCGCAGCCTGGGAGATCCGTCAGCTCTGCCCGCCCGACGCGTTCGGCGATCCACTTGCGGTTCCGATTCGCAATCGGTGACCCGAGAGCGTAGATGAGACGGAACGTGTAACCTTGGTCAACCGCTTCCCGCAAGGCGGGCAGGATCTGGCGAACCTCGTCGTTGCAAAGATCAGCTGTGGCTTTTCTCAGAAGGTCAGCAGGCACCTCCCGGAGTTCGTTCAGGTCAGTTTGCTGCTTCCGAGCCTCAGGCTGATTGGACTTAGCCTGGATGATGATAACCAAGCGACTGTCGTCATCCCGATAATACGCGTCGACGCCCCGGTCATTCGACCCATCGAAGCGACAACTGTCGGAAAGGTCACTCTCCGACAGTTCGTAGTCATAGAGCGCGAGCAGAGTCTCCGTCGCGAGCATTAGGAACGCCCGGTCCTTCGGCACTCCCAGGCCAGCACGCGTGTATTCGAGCGCATCTTCGAAGTCGGTCATGTGAGTCGCCTCTCTGCCGTGGCATCCGGGGGAGCCCTGCAGAACAGCTCCGCCGAGTGCACTCACTACTGCCGCAGTCTATCCCCTGCGAGCCTTCGCTCGGGTACCCGCGCAGTTCTTCGGGGCGAAATGATCGAAATTCACTGCCGTCGGCCCCTACCCCTCCGGCGGCAGGACGCGGATCGACGCGGGGTCGAGGCGCACGCGCACGGCGTCGCCGACGCGCCAGCCGCCGCCGCCCGCGATCATACCGCCCGCCGGGCGCGGGGGTAGTCGGCTGGCGGCGCTACTCGGGCTGCCCCGACATCCGTTCGAAGACGTCCGACAGCAACCCTTCGGGCACGAGAGTGACCCCGAGCGACCGCGAGATCAGCAACGCGAGTCCGAATGTCTCCAGGAACTTCATCCCCACCAGAATCGATGCCGCCCGTGGCGGCATCAGCACAAGGCCCGACCTCGTGGCGTCCAGGAAGGTGACGTCGGCAATACCGGCAGGCAGGACGACGTTCGATCCATCGCCGAGCGCCACGGACAGCGTCGTCTGCGGCTCGATCCGCAGGGATGACGCCAGCTCTCGCGGAACCTGAAGGAACTCCGTGAATCCGGTATCGATGATCGCGTCAACCGTACGGCCTTGAGTGACGCCACCCGCGCTGAGATGAAGCGTCAGGCACGCGTTCCCCTGTTGGTCGTAGTGCCCCCGCCCGACCACCTCAGTCAACGTGGGTCATCCGGCAGACGCTCGAGAAGCCGATGCGGATCATGTGGAAGACGCCTTCGGGCGCTCGGTCCTTCGCCAGTTGCAGCGCGTCCACGGACGATGGTCCCACGTAGGTTGATCCATCCCGAATGTCGAGGACCACGAACTGCGCCGGGTAGACGCGCTCGTACTCCTCCCGGTACCGGTCGTCGTAGATCGCCTCGGCGGTGTCGGCGATGAAACGAAGGTCGGCGGCCGAGTGCAGTGATGGAGAATGCGCCTGCGTCATGCCTGCTCCCCTCCCGCGATCGCTGTGGCCAGTATACGCCCCCATCGCCGTCCAGTCCCGACGCCCTACCCCTCCGGCGGCAGGACGCGGATCGACGCCGGGTCGAGGCGCACGCGCACGGCGTCGCCGACGCGCCAGCCGCCCCCCGGCGGCGGATCGACCGCGAAGGACAACTCCGCCTCGCCGCTGCGCACGCGCAGCCGCACGCGCCGCCCCTGGAAGGCCCGCCCCACGACCTCGCCCGTCAACACAGCTTCGCCCGCTCCCGCCGCATCGTCGGCCCGCTCGACGTGGGCGCGCTCGTCGCCGAGCAGCAGCGTGACCGGCCCCGCCGCCGCGCCGGCGTGCGGCACGGCGAACTCTCCCAGCGGCGTGCGCACCCGCGCCCGGCCGTCACCGGCCGGGGTCAGCTCCCCCGCCACGAGGTTCGTGCGGCCCAGGAAGCGCGCCACCCAGGCGTCGGCGGGGGCGCCGTAGATCTCCTCGGGCCTGCCCGACTGCCGCGCCAGCCCGCCCTGCATGACGAGCACCCGGTCGGCCAGCGCGAAGGCTTCCTCCTGGTCGTGCGTGACGTAGATCGCCGTGAGGCCCTGCGAGCGCAGGATCACCGCCAGCTCGGCCAGCAGCTCCTCGCGCAGCGCCCGGTCGAGCGCGCCCACCGGCTCGTCGAGCATCAGCAGCCGCGGCCGCGGCGCCAGCGACCGCGCCAGCGCCACCCGCTGCCGCTCCCCGCCCGACAACTCGTGCACCTTGCGTCCGCCGTAGCCCGACAGCCCCACCAGCGCCAGCATCTCGGCCACGCGATCGGCCCGCGCCGCGCCGCCCAGCCCCTGCATACGCAGCCCGAAGGCGACGTTCGACTCCACGTCGAGGTGGGGGAACAGGGCCAACTCCTGGAACATCAGGCCGATGCCGCGGCGGTGCGCGGGGACCGCGTCGATGCGGCGGCCGTCGAGCCAGACCTCGCCCGACCCGGCCCGCTCCAGCCCGCCGATGACGCGCAGCAGCGACGTCTTGCCGCAGCCGCTGGGCCCGATCACGGCCGAGATCTCCCCCTCCGCCACCTCCAGCGACACCCCGCCCAGGGCCGGCGTCTCGCCGTAGCGCAGGCGCACATCGCGCACCGAGAGCAGCGGCGGCGTCTCGGGCGCGGCCATCAGAACTCCCCCACGTCGCGATAGCGCAGCCGCTCGATCAGCAGGAAGCCCAGGCCGCTCACCAGCATCAGCACCACGCTCATCGCCAGCGCCGCTCCCAGCCGCTCGGCGCCCGCCAGCCCCAGGTAGCGGAAGATCGCGACGTTCATCGTCGCGTACTCGGGCCGCGAGAGCAGCAGCGCCGCGCCGAAGTCGCCGATCGAGATGGCGAAGGCGAACGTCGCGCCGACCAGCGTCGCCCGCGAGACGATGGGCAGGTCGATGCGGCGGAACGTCTGCCGCGGCGAGGCGCCCAGCGTCGCCGCCGCCTCGCGCAGCCGTTCGTCGATGCCGCGCACGACGGCCAGCACGCTGCGCATCACGAACGGATAGGCGATCAGCGTGTGCGCCACGACGATGATCATCCAGGACGCGCGCAGGTCGAGCACGCCCGTGTCGAAGGCGATCAGGATGCCGAAGGCCAGCGTGATCACCGAGACGCCCAGGGGCAGCATCGCCAGGGCGTCGGCGAGGGCGCGCCGGCGGCCCCGCGCCCGCGCGACGGCGAAGGCCAGCGCCGTGCCCAGCGGCACCGCGATCGCCACCGTCGTCGCGGCGAACCAGAGCGAGTTGGTCAGCGCCTCCGACAGCGAGACGAAGAAGAGTTCCCCGCGCGTGTTGCTCTCCAGCGCCGTGTAGAAGCCGAGGCCGTAGCCCTCGGCCCCGCGGAACGAGCGCTCGACCAGCGCCAGCAGCGGCGTCCCCAGCCAGAGGAAGACGACCGCGAAATTGAGCCCGATCAGCAGCCGCTCGCGCCGTCCGCGCACGCGCCGCAAGGCCGACGATTGCGGCTGCAGGTTGAGCGGGACGGCGCTGCGGGCCTGCAGGCGCGCGTAGGTCCACATCACCGCCAGCGTGAAGACGATCTGCACGACCGCCAGCGCCGCCGCCAGCGGCAGCCGGAAGAGCCGCGCCGTGAGGTTGTAGATCGTCGCGTCGAGCGTGGCGAACTGCGGCCCGCCCAGGATCAGCACGACGCCGAAGCTGGTGAAGCAGAACATGAAGACGAGCAGCGCCGAGGAGAGGATGGCCGGCGCGATCTGGGGCAGCGTCACCCGGCGGAAGACCGCCAGCGGGCCCGCGCCCAGCATCCGCGCCGCCTCCTCGCTGCGCGGGTCGACGTTCGCCCACAGGGCCGACACCGTCCGCACGACGATCGTGTAGTTGTAGAAGGCGTGCGCCAGCAGGATGACGGTGATCGTGTTGAGCGCGCGGATGGGCGGCTCGTCGAGGCCGAAGATCGCCTGCAGGGCCTCGTTCAGCGCGCCCGACGGTCCCAGCAGCGCCGTGAACGCGATCGCCACCACCACCACCGGCAGCACGAAGGGGATCGTCGTCAGCGCCCGGATGAGCGACTTGCCGGGGAAGTCGTAGCGCGCGAAGACGTAGGCGCTGGGCAGCCCCAGCGCCAGCGTCAGCGCCGTCGAGGCGAAGGCCTGCCAGGTCGTGAACCAGAGCCGGCCCAGGTAGAAGTCGTCCGTCAGCACCGTCCCGAACGGCGCAAGGCTGAACGCGCCCTCGGGCGCGAGGCTCTCGCTCAGGATCGCCGCCAGCGGGTAGACGAAGAACAGCGCCAGGAAGGCCAGCGCCGGGATCAGGACCAGCCGGCCGACCGTCACGACGCCTCCCCGCCCCCGAGCCTAGCGCACGACCGTGTCCGTCCACTCGTCGAGCCAGCGCTCCAGGTTCTCCGTCACCCGCGCGGCGTCGAGCTCGGCCGGCTCGGCGGGGATCTCGGCGAACTCGAGGAACTCCGGCGGCAGCGCCGCGCCGCTCACGACGGGGTAGACGAACATGTTGAGCGGGATGTCGGCCTGGAACAGATCGCCCAGCATGAAGTCGACGAAGGCCCGCGCCAGCGGCTCCTTGTCGGTGCCGCGCAGGATGCCCACGCCCTCGATCTGCCGGTAGCTGCCGCCCGGCACGATCATGTTGCCCGTCGGCGACTCGTCCAGCGGCGTCTCGGCGAAGATCACCTCCGCCGCCGGCGACGTCGCGTAGCTGTTGACCAGCCAGGCGCCGCCGCCGTAGTGCGAGAACTGGGTGTAGTAGGCGTCGCTCCAGCCGGCGCTCACGATCACCTCGTTGGCCCGCATGTCGCGCCAGAAGTCGAGCCAGGTGTAGTCGCCGTCCTCGCCGAAGTAGGCGATCGTCACCAGCATGAACTGCAGGCCCGGCGACGAGGTGTTCGGATCCTCGACCGCCACCCGGCCGCGCCAGGTCTCCGACGTCAACTCCTCCAGCGTCGCGGGCGGCGCGACGCCCGCCTCGGCCAGCGCCGCCTTGTCGTAGTTGAACAGCACGAAGCCGTAGTCGACCGGCGTGACCCGGCCGCTGTCGTCGAAGATCAGCGACGGGTCGATGTTCGCCAGCGCCGCCGGGCGGTACTCCAGGAAGATGTCCTCCGCCAGCGCCCGTACGTAGGAGATGTTGTCGACGCCGAAGAGCAGGTCGCCCTCGGGGTTGCCCTTGTTGAGGATGGCCCGGTTGAGCGCCTCCACCGCGTCGCCGATCGGCGCCACCGTCACGGTCACGTCGTACTGCGCCGCGAAGGCCGCGATCGTCTCCTCCGAGATCCAGAAGCTGTCGTGCGTCAGCAGCACGAGTTCCTCCCCGGCGAAGTCGGCCGCCGTGGGCGCGTCGTCCATGCCGTCTTCCGCGGCCATGACCGCGGCGGCGGCGAGTTCGGCCGCGGCGGCGGCGGCGGCCGAGGCCTCCTGGGCGGCGGCGGCGGCCGCGGCGGCGGCATCGGCCGCGGCCTGCGCGGCCTGCGCGGTCGCGGCGGCGTCCTCGGCGCCGGCCTCCCGCGCGGCGGCCGCGGCGGCCTCGGCCGCTTCCGCGGCCGCCCCGGCGACGGCGGCCGCGCCCGCCTCCCCGGCGGCTTCGGCCGCGGCGGCGGCGTCGGCCGCCGCCCGGGCGGCGGCCTCGGCGGCGGCGGCCGCCTGCCCGGCGTCGTCCGACTCCGCCGCTTCGGCGGCGGCGGCCGAGGCCGTCTCGGCGGCGGCGGCGGCGCGGGCGGCCGCTTCCGCGGCGCCGGTCGCCGCTTCGGCGGCGGCGGCGGCGTCGCTCGCCGCCATGTCGATCGCCGACGTGTCGATGGCCGGGGCGGCGCCGGGCTCATCCCCGCAGGCCGCCGCCATCATCCCCAGCGCCAGCAGCGCGACCAGCGCCACTGTCCAGCGCACCATCCAACGCAACGTGCAAGTGCGGGCCATGGCCCCCTCCTTCGGCCTCCGGCGCGTCCCCGCGACCGGAGCTATGGGGTGCGCGATCGGGCGGGCCCGGTCAGCGCTCCCCGCCGGCCCGATCGGGTCGGCCGCCGCCGCGATACATGCGGAGAGGCCCGTGTCGCCACGCGCGCCGGGAAGGAGGTGGGGCAGCGGAAAGTGCCATGACTCCCTACGCCGGTACGAACCGGATCAGGTGCAGCGGGTATATTCTCAGGTCCGCCGCGCGCACTCGGCGCGGCGGCCCACCCCGGCGTGTCACTGCCGCGCAGTATAGCCCAGGCGGCGCGCGGATGGCGGCAACCCCCGCGCTCGCCTACCATCGGCGGCGCAAACCCGCCGAAACACCTCCCTGAATGGGGACAGAGAAGGAGCTCGTCATGGTCGTCGCGGATTTCTCGTTGCAGGGCAAGGTCGCCATCGTCACCGGCGGCAGCCGCGGCATCGGCCGCTCGATCGCCCTCGGCCTGGCCGAGGCCGGGGCCGACGTCGCCATCGCCGCCCGCAAGCCCGGCCCGCTGCAGGAGGCCGTCGAGGCCGTGCAGGCGCTGGGCCGCCGCGCCATCGGCGTCGAGACCAACGTGCGCCGCATGGAGCAGCTGCAGAATCTCGTCGATCGCACCAAGGACGAGCTGGGCCGCATCGACGTGCTGGTCAACAACGCCGGCACGAACCCCCACTTCGGCCCCCTGCACACCATCGAGGAGGGCCAGTGGGACGTGGTGATGAACACTAACCTCAAGGCCCCCTTCTTCCTCAGCGTCATGTGCCGCGAGGCCATGCTGGAGCACGGCGACGGCGGCACGATCGTCAACGTCAGCTCGGTCGGCGGCATGCGCGCCTCCGACGTGATCGCCTCCTACTCCATCTCCAAGGCGGCGATGAACATGCTCACCCAGGCCTGCGCGAAGATCTGGGGCCAGGACGGCATCCGCGTGAACGGCATCGCCCCCGGCCTGATCAAGACCGAGTTCTCGCGCGCCCTGTGGGAGAACGAGGAGATCCTGGCGGCCAACACCGAGGGCGCGGCGCTGCACCGCATCGCCGACCCCGACGAGATGGCCGGCGCGGCGGTTTACCTCGCGTCGCCCGCCTCCTCCTTCACGACGGGCCAGACGCTGATCATGGACGGCGGCGTCGCGATCTGACGCCCGGCCGCCGACGAGCAGCGCGGGGCCGGTTGGCACTGCATGGGCCCACTACGTTTGGGCGTACATGCGATCCAACCCCGCCTCCGAAGGCGGAAGGTCCGCGGCGGACCCCACAAGAGGGAGACGAACAGCGGATTCGCGCTTGACAGGCGTGAGAGAGGATGATAGCAGGGAGAGGCGGAGAGTAAAAGGAGCCTGGAATGGCAGACCATCAGGTTGATGGAATGGTGGAGTGGGAAGCGAAACAGAACCCGGAGTCTGGCTATTGGGTTGCGAACTGCGAAGCGCTGGGGTTGTGCGCGGGAGGCGAAACGTTCGAAGAGTTGCAATCCTGTATCGAGGAGGTCGTTGCTTTCCTCTTCGAGGATCTGCGCAAAGATGGCGACTTGATTCCATTTCTTCAAGAACATGGGTGGAGTCTGGATGACGCGCAAACTTCATCGACGGTAGAGGCGATCCTGCCGAATCCGAAGATCAAGGAGGCGAAGTTGGAGATGCTTATTTCCTGATGCCTTCGAAGAAGTTGATCGTCGAATCACTACGAAAGAACGGCTACAAGTATAAGGACCGGAGTTATCGTCGGGAGTATTACAAGCGGCCAGGATCGACGCGGCGAATCCCGGTTCCCTTGACGAAACTGATCGACGAACAAGAGGCGGCCTACATACTCCGGTTGGCGGGCATCCCGGATGACGAGATTGTTCGGATACTCGGCTCAGATGAGGACACGCCGAGGGAGTAGGACGACCGGCTACAAGTAGAACCCTCGCGTTTGCGCCGCGGAGGGGATCCCGTGACCACCGCTACTCTCCCACCCCCGCAGCGCGCTAGAATCGAGACAGAGGAAGGAGGAACGCGATGCATCGTCGCCTGGAAACGCCGACGAAGTGGTCATACCTCGTGCTGAAGCCACTCAGGGATGAGGCTGATTCATGCACGTCCAGTTCGCCTTCATCTGCCGGGAAGCCGCCGAAGAAGGCGTCCTAGGTCGCCTTGGGCGCGACCGCCAGTTGGACCCCCAGCGCGCCGAGGACCTGCATCACCGTGCCGAGTCGCGGGTTGCGGTCGCCCGACAGCGCCTTGTACAGACTCGCGCGCCCCAACTGCGTTTCCTGGGCGATGGCGGTCATGCCCTTGGCCCGCGCCACGTGCCCGACGGCCTTCACGAAGAACGCCGGGTCGTCTTCCGCGAGCGCGGCCTGCAGGTACGCGATGATCGTCTCGTCGTCGGTGAGAAATTCCGCGCTGTCCCACGGCCTGTAGGTTTCGCTGCTCATGCCAACTCCACGCCCCCGATCGTATCCAACGGGAGATAGTTGGTCGAGTGCATCGCCAAGGGGATGGTCGGCCCCGGCCGGCCCCGCTACGATGGCGCTGCACAGTACGCCGTGATCGAGGGGAGGAGCCCGGCGATGGCCCTGTTCGCCGTCATGTTCCACGATCATGATCCCGAAGCCGTCGAGCGACTCAAGGCGGCGTACCCGGCCCCCGACCACCTGGAG
The DNA here is from genome assembly GCA_963664645.2 of Dehalococcoidia bacterium. Lineage (GTDB taxonomy): Bacteria > Chloroflexota > Dehalococcoidia > Bin125 > Bin125 > TK10-74A. The sequence continues at coordinate 2,203,190 of CAXXCV010000001.1, read as the reverse complement.
TTGCAGCCCGGCGTCTATCTGATCAATGGAGACCTCCTGATTGAGGACGTCCTCAAGCGCCTACGCATCGACCACCCCGAGGGCAAGGGTGCGCTGGTGTTCCGCTTGAACGGCACCTACGGCGGCAAGACCTACCGGTCGGTCTGGGATTGGCTCGCCCGGACGGAGGTCCTTGTATGAGTCCGGGGGAGCCGCCCGAGGACCCGCCGGACCCGCTTTCCTTCACCGTCCGGCTCGGCATCGAAAACCGGCTGACCCGGCTCGAGACGACGATCCCGCATCTTGCCACCAAGGAAGACTTGGCCCGGGTGACTACCGTGGGCAAGGTCCTCGTCGTGCTCCTGACCCTCGGCATCGCGATCGCGGCGATCGCCGTGCGCTTTCTCTAGCCGACCCACGCCGCGACGCCCCCCTACACCACGCCCGACTGCCGCAGCTCCGCGATCTCCGCCGCCGCGTAGCCCAGCTCCTCCAGGATCGCGTCGCTGTGGGCGCCGGGGTCGGGGGCGGCGCCGCGCACCGAGCCCGGCGTGCGCGACAGCTGCACCGGCAGCCCCAGCACCTCCAGCGACCCCAGCGCCGGGTGCTCGACGGTCGCCGTGGTCGGCAGCGACCGCACCTGCGGGTCGGCGAACACGCCCGGCACGTCGAGGATCGGCCCCGCCGGCACGCCGGCCGCGTTGAGCGCCTCGATCAGCGCCTCGCACGCGAACGCCACCGTGCGCCGATCGATCTCCTCGCGCAGCGCCCGCCGCTGCTCGTGCCGGCCGTCGGGCGTGGCGAAGCGCGGGTCCGACAGCAACGCCTCCGCCCCGATGGTCGTGCAGAGGTTGCGCCACTGCGGGCCGGTCGTCGCCGCGATGTTGATCTGCCCGTCGGCGCACTGGAACACGCCGGTCGGCATCGTCGTGGGGTGATCGTTGCCGGCCTGGGGCGGCGTCTCGCCGTCGATCAGCCAGCGCGCCGCCTGGAAGTCGAGCATGTTGACCATCGCCTGCAGCAGCGACGTCGTCACCCACTGCCCCTCGCCCGAGCGCTCCCGCTCGAGCAGCGCGACCAGGATGCCCTGCGCGAGGTACAGCCCGGCCGTCAGGTCGGCCACCGGGATGCCGACGCGCATGGGGCCGCCGCCCGGCGCGCCCGTGACCGACATCAGGCCGCCCATGCCCTGCGCGACCTGGTCGTAGCCCGGCCGGCCGCGGTACGGCCCCTCCTGCCCGAAGCCCGAGATGCTGGCGTAGATCAGGCGCGGGTTCCCGGCCCGCAGCGTGGCGTAGTCGATGCCCAGCCGCGCCGTCACGCCGGGGCGGAAGTTCTCCACCAGCACGTCGGCCCGGCGCGCCAGCCGCAGCAGCGCCTCGCGGCCGCGCGGGTCGCGCAGGTCGAGCCGCAGCGAGCGCTTGTTGCGCTGCAGGTTCTGATAGTCGAAGCCGCGCGCGCCGAACGACGTCCCCTCGCCCCAGCCCGGCCGCGTCACCTGCACGACGTCGGCGCCCATGTCGGCCAGTTGGCGCACGGCGTTGGGGCCCGACCGGAAGCGGGTCAGATCGACGACGCGGATCGATTCCAGCGGCAGCCCCATGCGGCGATCCCCCGCGCAGCGTAGCCGTCCCCGGCGCCGGGCGGGGCGCCCGCGCACCGGGGGCGCCGCAGGCGGTACGCTGGGCCCATGCAGATCACCTCGCTCAAGGGCCGCCTGCTCGTCGCGACCAGCGACATGATCGACCCCAACTTCTTCCGCACGGTCGTGCTGCTGCTCGAGCACGGGCCGCAGGGCAGCCTGGGCCTCGTGCTCAACCGGCCCACGGCCATCGGCCTGCGCGAGCCGCTGCCGCGCTGGAGCGAGTTCGCCTCCCCGCCGGCCGAGTTCTTCCGCGGCGGCCCCGTCGACCCGTCGGCCGTGATCGGGATGGCCCGCGCCGAGGGGCTGTCCGAGGAGCGCTGGTCGCCGCTGCTCGAGGACGTCGGCGTGGTCGACCTGCGCTCCGACCCGGCCGACTCGGGCGCCGCGATCAAGGGCCTGCGCGTCTTCCGCGGCTACTCCGGCTGGGCCGCCACCCAGCTCGAGGGCGAGCTGAGCGCCGGCGGCTGGCTCGTCACCGAGCCCGCCCCCGACGACGTCTTCACCAAGGCCCCCCACGCGCTCTGGCATCGCGCCATCCGCCGCCGCCCCCGCGGCCCCAACTGGATCGCCATGCACCGCCGCCCGCCGCTCCCGAACTGACCGACCCCACCTCCATCCCCTTCGATTCCCCCTCTCCCCTCCCTCATAGAGAGGGGGAGGCCGTCGTCCAGATCACCCCCTTACGTCAACCCGAAAAAAAAGTCTCCCAAAACCTTGACCTGCCCCCCCCCCCTAGACGTCATAATGCTTGCGCTCGCGGAGCACGACCCCATCCAGAGGGGATGGGGCGGTCACATCCACGGAAAGGATGACGCCATGAGCAACTATTGGAGCACCCTGCGACAGCGCAAGATCAGCCGTCGCACGATGTTGGGAGCCAGCGCGAAGGCCGGCGTCGGCGCGGCCGGCCTCGCCTTGGTCGGCTGCGGCGACGACGACACGGCCGACGCTGGGACCGCGGCCGCCGAACGGGCCGCCGCGGCCGCGGAGGAGGCCGCCGCCGCGGCCGTCGCCGCGGGCGAGGCGCGCGCCGCCGAGACCGAGGCCGCCGCCGACGCCGCCGCGGAAGCAGCAGCGGCAGCCTCCGAGGCCTCCGCCGCCGCCTCACAGGCCGCGGACGCCGCCGACGCAGCGGCCGCCCTGGCCGCCGAGGCGGCCGAGTCGGAGGACGCCGCCAACGCGGCCGCTGCCGCGGAGGCCGCGGCTGCCGCAGCCGCCCAGGCCGCCGAGGCTGCATCCGCCGCCGGTGACGAGGCTGCCGCCGCGGTCGCCGCCGCCGCGTCGGAGGCCGCCGAGGCCGCCGCCCAGGCCGCCCGCGACGCGGCCGCCGCGGTCGAGGCGGGGACGGCCACCGCCGCCGCCGCTCAGGCCGCCATCGACGAGGCTGCCGAGGCCGCCGCTGCTGCGGCGGCTGCCGCCGGCGAGGCGTCCGCCGCCGCCGGCGAGGCCGCCGCCACCGCCCAGGAGACCGCGGAAGCCGCGGCCGAGACCGCCGCTGCGGCCGTCGCCGCCGCCCAAGAGGCCGCCGACGCGGCCCAGGAAGCCGCCGAAAGCGCGGCCATGGCGGCGGAAGAGGACGAGGCCGTGGGGCACGTCCCGACGGGCGAGATCCGCTTCCCCTGGCAAGGGAACTTCAGCGGGACCGAAGGGACGACCGGCACCAGCGGCGCCGATCACTGGATGCTTTGGTCGATCTACGACAACCTCGTCGGCTACGACACCACTCTGACGCCAGACTCCTCCCGCAGCCTGGCCCAGTCCTGGGAAGTCCCCGACGAGCTCACCGTGATCTTCAACCTGCGCGACAACGTGCAGTACCACGACGGCACGCCCCTCTCGTCGGAGTCGGTGCGGCTGCACATGGAGCGTGGCAAGACGCTGGAGGTCTCGCGCATCGCCGGCGACCTGGGCGCGCTCGACACGGTCGAGGAGGTCGATGGCCTGACCGCGACCTTCCACATGAGCCGGCCGTTCTCACCGCTGCTCTGGATTCTCGGTGACCGCGCCGGCATGCTCCTCTCGCCGGCGGTCTTCGATGACTTCACGGAGGCGCTGACGCGGAATGCTCCCAGCGCGACCGGCGCCTTCACGTTCGTGGAGGAGGATCTCGATAGCCCCTTCATCGTGGACGCCAACCGCAACTACTGGCTGCCAAACGCCCCCAACGTGGAGCGGATCACGTATTTCCAGGGGGTGGAGTCGGGGCAGGGAACCAACGGCCTCATCGCGGGCGATTACGATATTCACTGGAGCCCGGCCCCGGAAGACTTCAGCCGGATGGAAGATGCGGGGCTCACCGTACAAGTCGAGCCCACGAACGGTCATCGCTTCTTCGCGCTCCAGCCGCTCTACGAGCCCTGGATCAACGAGCACGCCCGCCACGCGTTCAACGCCGCCTTCGATCGCGACGCGGTCGTCGACGTGGTCTACGACAATCTGCATACCCCGAACCACTGGGGCTGGCTGGGCCCCTCAACCATCTACCACGACCCGGACGAGACCTTCTGGGAGTACGACCCGGAACTCGTGCGGATGCACCTGGACGCCGGTGGCCTCTCGGACGGCTTCGAGTTCGACATGCCGGTCCACAACGACCCCGTCACCCTGAATGAGACGGAGTTCATCCAGGCCCAGCTCGCCGAGTTCGGCATCAAGATGAACCTCCAGCCGCGGCCCGCCCCCGACTTCTGGCAGGGTTTCTTCGAGGGGACGGATGGAGGCCAGTTCTCTGGCATGTCGATGCGAGCCGATATCTGGCAGCAGATCTTCTGGAACGGGGGCGCGGGCGCGCCCTACGACCATATCCTGCCGCCCGACAAGGATCCGGAGCTTCAAGCGCAGTTCACGAAGGTGGCCGAGACGTTCGAGACCGAACCCCGGATCGAGGCGATGCGCGAGCTGAACCGGCTCATGGAGGCACGGTCCTGGCACATCAAGGTCTTTTACTGGTCCCAGACCGTCGCGCACCATGCCGATCTGCAATACGAGCTCTTTGGGGATGGAAAAGCGCACTTCGGGCAGAACGACGTCCGCTGGGCGACGTAGCCCGCCGGCCTCACCCCCTCACCCCCTCTCCATTGCGGAGCAATGGAGAGGGGGCTCCGGTTCCCTCGCCCGCTGGGAGAGGGGATCGGAGCCCGCTGGGAGAGGGCGAGGGTGAGGGTGAGGGTCCGCGCCGCCGAGACTCGGGCGGCGGGACAAGGGAGGGGGGCGAAAGCCCCCATGAAGGCGCACGATGGCCAGCTACATCGCCCGCCGGCTGCTGGCGACGATTCCCGTCATCCTCCTCATCTCGGCCATCACGTTCTTCGCGATCGCGCTGCTTCCCGGCGACCCGGTCCTCGCCGTGCTCGGGGAGGAAGCGGATACGACCACCGTGGCGGCGATCCGCGAGCAGTTGGGGCTCGACCGGCCCGTGCTGGTGCGGTACCTGGACTGGATCGGCAACGCCATCCAGGGCGACTTCGGAGAGAGCTTGCGAGCGGGGAACGACGTCAGCACGCTGCTCGGCAAACGGCTGGAGGTGACGCTCGAACTGGGCATCCTGGCGATGATCGTCGCGGTCCTGATCGGGATCCCCATCGGGCTGCTCGCCGGGGCGCGCCCCAACACCCCATTCGACTACGGGGGGACGATATTCGCCGTGCTCGGAGCCGCCATCCCGAATTTCTGGCTGGCGCTGATGCTGGTCCTGTTCTTCTCGGTGCGACTGGGCTGGTTCCCAACCACCGGCTTCACCCCCTTCCTCGATGACCCCGTCGAGAACCTGCGCTCGCTCGTCTTGCCGGCCGTCGCCATCGGGGTATTCCAGTCGGCCATCCTGGCGCGCCAAACGCGGGCCGCCTTGGTAGAAGTCCTGCGTCAGGATTACGTGCGCACCGCCTATGCCAAAGGACTGCGCGAGCGGACCGTGATCGTGCGGCACGCCTTCCGCAACGCGCTCATCCCCGTCGTCACCGTGCTGGGGATCCAGGTCTCCACCATCGTCGGCGGCGCCATCATCATCGAAACCGTCTTCGCGTTGCCGGGCGTGGGGAAACTGCTGATCGACTCGATCTTCCAGCGTGAGGTCCTCACGGTGCAGGCGATCGCACTGCTGCTGGCCACCACCGTCGCCCTGGCGAACCTCGTAGTGGACGTGTCCTACGCGTTCTTGGATCCGCGCATCCGCTATGCCTGAGCGACAGACGGACGCCCTGCCGCTGCAAATCACGAGGCGGCGCTGGTCGCGGGAACGGGAGTTCGCCCGACGTTTCCGGCGGCGGCCCGCGGGAGTCGTGAGCCTGGTCATTGTGATGGTGGTCCTCTTCTTCGCGCTCTTCCCGGGCTTCGCCTCGACCCATGACCCCCTCGCGATCGACCCCGAGGCGTCCTCCGTGGGCCCCACCTGGGAGCACTGGTTCGGGGCCGACAAGATCGGCCGCGACTCGTACTCGCGGATCGTCCACGGGGCGCGGACGGCGCTGCTCGTGGGCCTGATCTCCGTGGGCATCGGCGTGGGCATCGGCCTCCCGTACGGGCTGCTCGCGGGCTACCTCGGCGGCCGCAAGGACGAGGCGATGATGCGCCTGATGGACGCGCTGTACGCGTACCCCGCGTTGCTCCTGGCGCTGGTCGTGATCGCCGTGCTTGGGTCGAGCCTCGTCAATGTGATGATCGCGATCGGGGTGGTGTTCATCCCGCTGTATGCGCGTGTCGTCCGCGGGAGCACGCTGTCCGCGAAGGAGAACGATTACGTCCTGGCGGCGCTGGCGATGGGGGCGGGCACAGCGCGCATCCTCTTCCGCCACGTCACGCCGAACGTGCTGGCGCCGGTGTTGGTGCAGGCCTCGCTGGGCATCGGCTTCGCGATCATCGCCGAGGCCGGCCTCGCCTTCCTCGGACTGGGAACGCAGCCCCCGGACCCCTCCTGGGGGACGATGCTCAAGGATTCGCAGCGCTTCCTGCCCACGAACGCCTGGCCGGCGATCTTCCCGGGCGTGACCATCGTGCTGACGGTGCTGGCCTTCAATCTGCTTGGCGACGTCCTGCGCGACCTCCTCGACCCGCGCCTGCGCGGGGCGGATTAGCCGGAAGGGCAGCGCAAATGGGTGACAGGCTTCAGGGAAAAGTGACTATCATCACCGGCGGCACGAGCGGCATCGGTGCGCGGTCCGTCGAGATCTTCGTCGAACGGGGCGCGCGTGCTGATCGCCGCGCGCTCCGAGGATGTGGGGCAGGCGCTCGCCGGCACTGACCTGGACCACAATGCTGTGTTCACGGACGAGCCGATCGACTATCTGACTGGGGAAACCGTGGGGGCGTGAGCGGGCGATCGCCCCCGGTCGGCCGAACCGTCGGCGTCGACCGGAATCCGATGGGAGCAGTGTGATGCGCGGCAACCGTTTCGAGCCAGTGAAGATCGGGGTCGTCGGACTGGGCAGTTGGGGCCGGCTGCACGCGGCGACGCTGGCGGGCCTGGCGGAGGCGGAGCTGGTGGCGCTGGGAGCGCGGCGCCAGGCCAGCCTCGACGCCGTCACGACGCAGTTGGGCGAGATTCCGGGCTGGCTCGACCTCGACGCCGCCATCGCCGAGTCGGACGCCGAAGCCTGGGTGGTCGCCAGCAGTACGGCCTCGCACGTCCCGATCACCCGGACCCTGCTGGAAGCCGGGAAGCCGGTGCTGCTCGAGAAGCCCATCGCCGACAACCTCGCCGAAGCCGAGACGCTGGCCCCGCTGGTCAACGCCGATTCGAGCAACCTGATGCTCGGGCACATCGTCCTGTTCAGCAGCGAATTCCGGCAGTTGATGGATGAGGTCGGCGCCCGGGGCAAGGTGTCGTATGTCAACTGCGTGCGGCACCGGCGGGCGCGCACCCTGGAGGTGTTCCCCGGCGAGAGCCCGTTCCACCTGACGATGGTGCACGACCTGTACGCGGCCCAGGCGCTGATGGACCGCGTCGAGCCGACCGGCTTCAGCGCGCAGGTCCATCGCACGGCCCAAGGTGCCGTCGACGTGGCGCTGGCGCAACTGCAATGGGCGGATGGGACGCTCGGGTCGTTCGCCGCCGGGTTCATCGCCCCGATGGCGATGGGCGCCGGCGGGTTCGACCGGATGGAGGTGTACGGCGATGGCTGGATGGCGCCGCTGCTGCCGAACCCCCGGCCGATCACCGTCTGGGACGAAGAGGCGCGCTGGCCGATGCCGTATGAGATCCGGGTCGATCCGAGTGGGCCGACGGGCATGATGGCCGAGGAACTGCGCTGCTTCTGCCGTGTCGTGCGGGGGATGGAGCCGGTGCCCACGGGTGCGAGCTACGCGGATGCGATGCAGGTCCAGCGCTGGCTCGATCGGCTCGAGGCCAGCGCCGACAGCGCCTTCGCCCAGCGATGAGGCGGGCCTCCGATCCCCTCTCCCTGGGGAGAGGGTTAGGGTGAGGGGGACCGGCCCGCCCCACCCCGGCGCGTCATGCGTCCGGCCGCCGTCAAACCTCACGCACCTAACCCCCTCTCCATTGCAGAGGAATGGAGAGGGGGGCTCCGATCCCCGGCTCCCTGGGGAGAGGCGTGATGGTGAGGGGGACGGCCCGCGCCCACCCCGGCGCGTCATGCGTCCGACCGCCCAAACCTCACCCCCTAACCCCCTCTCCATGATGCAGAGCAATGGAGAGGGGGGACTCCGGATCCCCTCTTCCCCGGGGAGAGGGTGAGGGTGAGGGGGACCGCGCCCGCCCCCACCCCGAACGCGTTCATGCGTCCGACGCCGGTGGCGTCGGGCGGGCGCATACTCGGCCATCGCCGGCCAGCGTGGCGGCGTGGGGACGCGTCCAGCCGCGGGTGCGACCGCCCAGCAGCGCCGCCGCTCCCAGCAGCAGCAGCACGCCCGACACCCAGAACACCGTCTCGACGTCGATCGCCGAGGCCACGAAGCCCAAGCCCGACCCCCGCGATCAACTGGCCCAGGTCCCAGGCGACCTGGAAGATCGCCGTCGCGCCGCCGCGCTGGCCCAGCCGCACCCGATCGATCGCCAGGGCCAGCATCGTCGTATGCACCGCCGCGAAGCCCAGGCCCGTCACGCCGCCGGCCAGCAGCATCATCAAGCCCGACTGGGCCTGCGCGAGCAGCAACATCCCCGCCGCCGCGACCAGCAGCCCCACGACCGCCACGCGCACCCGTCCCACCTGGTCGGAGATGCGGCCCGCCGTGGGACGCGCCAGCACCGTCATCACGCCCATCACGAGGAAGAACAGCCCCACGTTGCCCAGGTCGCGCTCCTTGCCCAGCAGGGGCAGGAACGTCGCCGCCGCCGACCAAGCGAAGGTGAAGGTGAGGAAGATGGTCATGGGGAAGATCGCCCCGCGCGGGAACAGCGTCGGCGGGGCGGCGCCCGCGCCGGCGGGCGCCCCGCGCGGCTCCTGCACGCCGATCGTGAAGGCCAGCGTCGCCAGCGCCGTGACGGCCGAGACGATGAAGACCGCGTCGAAGCCCCAGGCGCCGGCGATCACGACGCCCAGCGCCGGCATCGTGATCTGCGCGCCCGAGGCGGCCATCCCGAAGAAGCCCAGGCCCTCGCCGCGCCGCGCCGCCGGGATGATCTCCGCCGCCAGCGCCGTCGCCGGCGTCGGCCAGAGCGCCATCCCGGTCCCCTGCACCAGGCGCAGCGCCAGCAGCGACCACACGTCTTGCGAGAACACCATCAGGAACAGCGCCAGCGCGAAGACCAGCGTCGCCAGCCGCATCATCAGCAGGCGCTTGCCCTGGTCGCACCAGCGGCCCACGTGGGGGCGCATCAGCAGCGGCAGCAGCCCGAAGGCCCCCACCACCAGCCCCACCTGCCACTCCTCGCCGCCGATCTCGTCGATGTAGTCGGGCAGCACCGACAGCAGATACATGAAGCTGGCGAAGAAGCTGAACGTCCCCAGCGTCGTGAGGACGTAGTCGCGGGTGAACAGCCGGGGCCGGCCGGGGTCGTCGCGGGTCACCGGGGCAGTATCGCGCATCCGGCCCGTTGCGGGGCGGCGCCCCGTTCTCCGGGCTGGACCCGAACCCGACTCGGCCGGTAGCCTGCGCACTCCTCAACTGGCGGAAGGCGGCACTCCCGATGGCCGTTATGGACGACCCCAAAGCTCAGTTCCTCTCGCACGCCGAGCGCGTGCGGGCCGAGCTTCTACAACTCGACCTTGGCGAAGCCGACACGCGCTCCTACCTCATCGAGCCCGTGCTGGCCGCGCTGGGCTACGACCACATCGCCAACCTGCGGCGCGAAGTGCGCATCCCCGCCACGAGCGAGTCGATCGATTTCGAGCTCCGCGTCGGCGGCAGGCCGAACAGCCCCGGTCGCGGCCAAGCGCGTCCGGACCGCCATCTCCGTGAAACACGCGGCCCAGTGCGTGCAATACGCCGCCGTGCATGGCGTGCGGTGGTGCGTGATCACGAACGGCCTCGTCTGGGTTCTCTACGACGCGCACTTGATCGACGTCCCACTGGAGGACAAGCGCGTCGCGGAGGTCCGCATCGACGGCGATGCCGACAGCACGGAGGAGGCGTGGCGAGTGCTGCTGGTGCTAGCGCACGACGAGGCAGTGGCCTCCAGGGCTCTCCGAGCCCTGCTCATCGAGCGCGTGGTCTCGGACCAGCTATCGTCCCCCGGATCCTCAGCAATCACCGAGTTGCGGCGGGACATCCGCAGGCGCTTCGGCGAGAACGTGAGCGGCGACGCGATCGTCGAGTTCATCGACTCCTATCGTTCCGGCGCTGATCGCGTCCGCCTCGGAAACCGCGCCCGAGCCCGACTCCCGCCAAGTTCCCGAGTCCGAAGCGATACCATCCGTGGGCGTCGCCGTGCCCGTTGAGCCGGATCGCCCGCCAATACCGGGAAGGCGCAAGGCAACTCGCCGGATCACGATCCGTGATCTGGTCGACGCTGGCTTCCTCCCACCCGACGCCGAGATCGAGGCACTGGTCAACAAGGTGCCCCACTTCGCGCGACTGCGGGACGGAATGATCGAATGGGAGGGCCGACGGTTCGACAGTCCCTCGGCCGCATCCAGGGTGATCCATCAAACGGACACGTGGAACGGGTGGGTGGACTGGCGTTACAGGGGTGAGCGTCTCGCGGATATCCGCGCCCGCTTCCGCCGACAGGCGCCCCGACAGCATGGTGACGCTCCCCGCGTGTAGCTGAACGTCCCCAGCGTCGTGAGGACGTAGTCGCGGGTGAACAGCCGGGGCCGGCCGGAGTCGTCGCGGGTCACCGGGGCAGTATCGCGCATCCGGCTCGGACGGGCCGCCCCGCGGCTCTGCCCGCCGCCGATTCCGTGCGCTCGGGGCCGCTCACCGGGCCTTCGGGCGATAGTCCGTCGGGTCGAGGCACGCCTCGTAGGTCGCCTTGTCGATCCGAACCCAGTTCGTGCCGGGAACGCCCCGCCGCGAGACCCCACGGCCGGCCGGGAAGCAGGACTCGAAGCTCAACTGCCGCCCCTGCGCTTCGGCGATCTCCTTCGCGAAGCGCACCGCCGGTCCGAAGTCCCAGTCCTGACTGACGATGATCGCCGCCTCGTACTGCCGCTCGTAGGTCGCCCGGACCAGGTCGAGGGCCAGGCTCACATCGACGCCCTTCTCCTGCCCCGCCGCATTCACCCTGCCCCGATAGACGTAGATGCCCTGGCTCTTCATGTGCCGGATCTTGCTCGACCAGAAGCCGTGCCAGAACAAATTCTTGCTCCCGGTTCTGGGATCGGGGACACCCGTGTAGAAGCGGATCTCGGCGAGCGTGCGCCCCTCTACCCGGTCGACGAGCGCGCCCGCCAGCTTCTCCACGTCGTAGCTCGGCCACGCGTACGGTGTCGACGGCCCGGACGCCCACGCCGTCCGTGCCAGGTGGTAGAGGTTCTGCCCGTCGATGAAGACGATCGCGCGCACAAAAAACACCCGCCCGGGGGTCCAGCCGAAGCCACGACCCAGCGGACGGGGTGGAATTCCCGTTCATCCTACAACCCGCGTCCGCGCCTCGTCAACCCTACCCCCTCCGCGGGGGACGATCGCGCAGAAAAAACACCCGCCCGGGGGTCCAGCCGAAGCCGCGACCCAGCGGACGGGGTGGAATTCCCGTTCATCCTACAGTTCCCGTCCGCGCCTCGTCAACCCTACCCCCTCTGCCGAGGACGACCGCGCACAAAAAACACCCGCCCAGGGGCCGAGCCGAAGCCACGACCCAACGGACGGGGAGGAAATCGGATTCATCCTACAGTCCGCGTCCGCGCCTCGTCAACCCTACCCCCTCCGACCGGGACGATCGCGCAGAAAAAAACACCCGCCCAGGGGTTCACCCGAAGCCACGACCCAGCGGACGGGGTGGAATTCCGCTCCAGCATGTCGTTCAAGCGGATCTTGCAGGCCTGCCGAGGGTGACACCCTCGTGAGGTCCAGATAGGGTGTTGACAGGCGAAGACGGTCGTTTAACCTCACACGGCTGCCGGGAACCACCCAAGAGGCAGCGAAAGGATCCACCGCCATGGCGAAAACCGGACGGTCCCATGTCAGGCGGGAATCGCTGGCCGCCGTTCAACCCAAGCGTTCCAAGGTCGGTGTGCCGAAGGGTGGCCACGGTTCGTCACGGACCAAGGTCGAGTTCTCCGACATCCAATACCGTGGGCCGGATGCTGCGCAGCTCCGTGAGTGGGTCGAGTCGGACCCGACGATCCTTGAGGATCTCGCCGAGTCCCGCGCTGCACTCCTGCGTGGAGACCGCAGGTTCACGCTTGAGGATCTGGAAGCGGAAGACAGGGAAGCGTCGCGCCAGACGCATGAATGACGTTTCGTTCCACCCGCGCGTTCGCGCTCAACTGAAGCAAGCCGCCCCAGGTCTGCGCCACCGGATGCGGGAGGTGGCGTCCGAGTTGCGACAGGCGCACCTCACCGCGGCCCTCGGGGAAGCGATACGCTCCGCGGGTTCGCGGTGGTCTACACGGCCGTGTGGCGCGATGGGCAGCTTCGCGTCGAGATCACGAGGCTAGACGAGCTCCGCTAGGCCGCTGGCCCGTCTCTCAACTTCTCTCCCCCATACGGAAACAGTGCCCGGGAGTTGGTGGCATAGCGCCCCGCGCCCCGCTTCGCCAGTGAGATTCGCGCCTGCTAGGGCCGGTACGTCGGCCCGGCGCCGGGGCCGAGCTGCGTCTTGATCACGCCCTGCGCCATATCGACGAAGTCGCAGAGCAGCGACCGCGTCTCGCGCGGGTCGATCAGGTCCAGGCCGCTGGCCTCGGCGGTGCGGAAGGGCGACGTCAGCCGGCGCAGCCCGTCCTCGATCTCCGCCCGCTTCGCGTCGGGGTCGGGCGCCTCGGCGATGACGCGCCGGAAGGCGGCGTCGGCGCCGCCCTCGATGTGCATCGATCCCCAGCGGCCCGACACCCAGGCGTAGCGCCGGTAGAGGTGCGGCCCCGCCCGGTACTGGATGCCGCCGGCCAGGCCGAAGGTGCGCCGCAGGATGATCGACACCCAGGGCATCTTGCTCTGCAGCATGGCGTGCATCAGGCGCGCGCCGGCCCGCTCGACGCCCTGCTTCTCCGAATCGACGCCCACCTGGAAGCCCGGCTCGTCGAGCAGGATCACCACGGGGATGTGGAACGTGTCGCAGAGCTGCACCAGGCGGGTCGACTTCTCGGCCGCCGCCGTGTTCATCGAGCCGCCCTGGTAGCGGGGGTTGCTCGTGATCACGCCGATCGGGTAGCCGTGCGCCCGCGCCAGCCCAATCACCCGCGAGCGCCCGTAGCCCGGCGCGATCTCGAAGAACGACCCGGCGTCGAACACGCCGGCGATCATCACGTAGGGGTCGTAGACCCTGCGGATGTCGCGCGGCACCAGCGAGAGCAGGCGCTCGTCGCGGCGGTTCGGGTCGTCCGACGTGTCGCCGCGCGGGGGCATCTGCCAGACGTTGTCGGGCAGGTAGCTCAGGAAGCGCTTGGCCTGATCGATCGCGTCCGCCTCGTCCTCGGCCGCGTTATCGACCACGCCGCTCACCCGCGTGTGGATGCGCCAGCCCCCCAGGTCCTCCTTGTCGATGTCGATGCCCAGCGCCGCCTTGACGACCGGCGGCCCGCCGGGGAAGACCTGCCCCGTGCCCTTGGCCATGACGCTGAAGTGGGCCAGCGGCGGCAGCGGCGCCGCCCCGCCCGCCGCCGGCCCCAGCACGACCGACACCACCGGCGCCAGGCTGAGCTGGTTCGAGATGCTTTCCGAGTACTCGGGGCCGTCGGGGATGTAGGTGCGGCCCAGCTCGTTGTACTCGTTCACGCTGCCCCCGGCGGTGTCGATCAGGAAGACCGCCGGCAGCCGCAGCTCCAACGCGTCGGGGTGGCCGTGGCCGATGTCCACGCCGCCGTCGTCGTCGTGGCCGCTGGCCCCGCGCACCGAGAAGTCCGTCGCCTGCAGCCAGACGCGGCGCCCGTTGATCTTCGCGACGCCCCGCAGCCGGCTGCCGGGCGTGAACGCCGTCAGATTGCCGTCGGCGTCGTACTCGGCGTGCCCGGCCAGCTTGCCCATCTGCTGGAACGAGCCGGGGTCGACCAGCATGTCGAGCCGCTCGCGCACGAGCAGCTTGCCCCGCGTGCGCTGCCGCGCGATCCCCTCGGGGCCGCCCATCGCCTCGGCCATCGCGTGCCGCCGCCGCAGTTCATCGACCTCGGGTTGCCAGGTCATGGGGGGTCCTTTCATGGGGGCGGGGCCGCCCGGCGCTGCCCAGGGTAGGGTGCGCGGGGGACGTCGCGCAGTCGCGCGTCGTGGCGGCGCGGGCGGTCGAGGGGCAGGGTCGGGGGTAGGGCTACGCCGCCGCGCCTACCCTGCTCTCGATCAGGGAAGAAGGGCGTGCCTGCCGACACTCCCAACCATTCCCGACAGCGGCCCGAGAACAGTTGGGCACTATCCGTATGGCCACATCTGCTCGATTTCGCGATGCACCCGGTCACGGGGAACCCCCACGTGATCGATCACGAAGTGCTCGAACCACTCCAGCGAAATCTCACTCGGTGGCAGCACACACGCGAACCGCTCCTCAATACCGAATCCGATGTTCTCGAAGATGAGGTAGTCACCTTGTTCCGTCATGACGTACCCCAACCGGTGCATGATCGCCTCAACGTCGGAAACATTGATGCGCCTAGGCATACATCACACGATGCGTTGCAGCGCGCTCTTCCTGATCCTCCGGCAGGAGGCTCTCAAGTCCGAGAGCCGATTCCGTAAGTCGTGTGAAGTCGAACGATCTACCGAACCACTCCATCGATTCATTGAATGCCACATCCCGCGCACGCAGGTACTCCGGGACAGACACATCCGATCGTTCGTGAATGTGGTCGAGCAACGCCTTCACCGCATCCTTGACTCGCGCCTCGACGACATGCTCGCCTCCCACACCAGAAACCAGAATCGGCAGTTCCGAACACATAGCGGTGAACGATCGATCGTCTTCCGGTTCTCGATGGATCGAGACTGTGACAAGGAACTCAATCGGAGAACTCATGTTCTGTTCCCTTCTTGCTCCGAACTGTCCAAATAGCGCGGATCCGTCGCTTCGTCAAGCAACTCTAGTGTAGCCCACCAGCCCCAGGATCGCCGCGATGCGGCGCGCGGTGCGGGTGAAGTGCAGCACCTCCGCCGGCGTGAGGGGGCGGCCGAGGACGTCGCGCTCGCGGTAGGAGAGCCACTTCTTGAGCACTTGGTAGCCGCCCAGCTTGTACCCCCAGACGGCGGCCGGGACGTTGCGCCAGTAGGCCCGATCGTTGAGGTGGACGTCGAAGCTGGCGGCGCCGAGGACCGGGTCGGCGCCGGCCGGGGCGGCGCGCTCGGCGAGGCGGCCCTGGCCGGGCATGACGGCGCCGCCAGTGCCGAAGTGGCCCCAGCCGGCCGTGAGGGCGAAGTCGTCGCCGGCCATGTTGCGGCCGTCGATGGTGGCCGGCTCGGCGATGGCGGCGAGGTCGGGGCGAAGCGGGGCCTCGGTGACGCCTGGGACCGGCGTGTCGGGGTCGAGCAGCGCGGCGAGCTCGCGGCCGCGGGCGGCCGAGGCGGCCAGCGCTTCGGTCGCGCCGCGGTCGCCGGCGGGCCAGGCGGGGAGGGGGATGCGGGGCCACTCCATGCGCAGCGCGCCGGCGTTGGCGGCGCGGTAGGCGGGGTCGTGCAGGACGGCGAGGACGTGGTGGAAGAGATCCTCCACGCCGATGCCGAGGGCGTCGAGGTAGCGGGCCGCGGCGGGCGACAGGTTGGGGCGGCGGCCGTCGGGCGTGCCGAGGGCGACGTCGCCGCCACGCAGCCAGGCGGGGAACATGCTGGCGCCCCACTCATTCAAGTGAAGCGAGGCGAGATGGGGTGTGGCGGTGGTCTGGGCTTCGGTGGAATCCCGCCGTAGGCGGGGAACAGCGGAGAGCCAAGTGTTCCCCTCGAACACATGCGGCTTGTAATCGGGGCGAGGCCGATCCAGCAGAACTGCATCCACCTCCCAGTAGAGCCAGCGGGTATCGAACGGACGGTAGGCGTAGGGCACGAAGCCAGCCTCTTGCGGCCCGCCGCGCGCAAGTAACTCGTTGCGTGCACGGCGCCCGTCGAAGCCCGCCATGTTCCGCATCACGCCGGGATGGCGGCGCGCGATCTCCTCATGCGAGACGTCCGGGTCGAAGTAGTCGGCCAGCCGTGCCTTGAGGCGGTCGAGGTCGACGTCGACGAGGAAGGAGTCGCGGCTCGTCTTGACGCCCGGGAAGGAGGCGGGGAAGAGATCGGGCAGCGCGGGCCAGGTGGACCAGTCGTCGCTGACGGCCATCGGCTTGAAGGGCAGGCCCAGATCCAGTTGGGGCCGGATGCGCGTCCGGCCCGAATCCATGTCGGGCGCGTCGAGGCTCTCCAGGAGCGCCGAGCGCCGTTCGTCGGCCCTGGCCTGATCGAAGTCCCTGTAGGAGATGCGTCGGTCGCTGGGCGTGGGGGCGCCCGACTTCGCCAGCATCGTGATCGCCGTGCCCACCTTGATCCCCGGCGACTGTCCCCGCAGCGCGAAGACGGTTTCACTGGTGCGCCCGTCCGGGGCGTATTCGGAGATGATGCGGTCGCCGTGCAGGTTGTCGATGCGGATGACGTCGAACGCCTCCAGGTAGCGCTCCCTCATGCCGGTGAAGGAGAGGCCGTCGAGCCAGGAGTAGTTGGAGATGAAGCAGACGACGCCGCGGCCGGTCTTCTCGGCGATGCGGCGCTCGGCCATGCGGAAGAAGCGCACGTAGAGGTCGTTGAGGCCCTGGCCCTCGGGGCGGCGCACGGCCCGGGTGGTGCGGTAGGCCGTCGAGAGTTCGCGCTCCTCGTCCACCGCCACGTCCGCGAAGCCGTTGTAGGGCGGATTGCCGAGGATGACGAGGATGGGGGCGTCCTGCTTGACGCGGTCGGCCCGGTCGCGCTCGTCCTCCAGCTCGGGGAAGGGCAGCGGCTTCTGCGGGCGCGGCTCCCAGCCGGTGAGGGCGTTGGTCAGGAAGACGCCGGGGCGCTCGCCCTCCTCGCTCAGCGCGGCGTCGAGCGATTCCATCGTCAGCCCGACCTGCAGGTGCGCGACGACGAACGGGGCGGGCATGATCTCGAAGCCGAAGACGCGCTCGGTGGCGGCCCGCTTGACGGCCGCGCCGGTGAGCGCGCCGGTCCCGGCCTCGCGGTGGTTGGCGGCGATGCGGCGGAGCACCTCGGCCAGGTAGGCGCCGGTGCCGCAGCAGGGGTCGAGCACGTAGACGTTGTCCGCTGCCAGGCCGGCGGCGATGCCGAGGTCGTCCTTGAGGGCGCGGTCGACGCGGGCGACCATGTAGCGCACGACCTCGGCGGGGGTGTACCAGACGCCCAGTTGCTTGCGCAGGGCGGGGTCGAAGGCCTGCAGGAAGGGCTCGTAGAAGTAGGGCACGGCCTCGCCCTCGTCGAAGCGGGCGAAGAAAGCGGCGCGGTCGACGCGGCCGAGGGCGGCGGATGTCCAGTCGAGCACCTCGACGAGGCCCAGGGGCTGCAGGCGGCCGGGGTCGGAGAGTTGCTGGAAGAGGGCGCGCAGCACGGGCGCGCGCAGGTGCCAGACGGCCTCGCGCCAGTTGAAGCGGGCGTCGGGCCGGGCCTCCTGGCGGGCCCAGAGCACCCAGGCCGAGAAGACGCCGTAGAACAGCGTCTGCACGAGGCTGGAGCGGAAGAAGGCGCCGCCGCGGTCGCCCTCGAAGTGGACGCCGAGCGCCTCCTCCAGCGCGGCGCGCACGGCGGCGAGGGAGGGCGCGTCGCCGGCCGCCTCGACGCGGTCGAGCCCGTCGCGGGCGTAGGAGGCGAGCAGCGTCGCCAGGTCCTTGGGGTCGCTGATCGTCGCGCGGTGCGAGAGGGCGCGCGTGAGGTACTCGCCCAGGGCGACGCCGCTCTCGCGGGCGAAGGCGCGGGGGCGCCGCAGGCGGCGCTGGAAGTCGTCGGCGCTCTCGGCCAGCCGGAAGGTCTCCAGCTTGACGGGCCGGCCCGCGTCCTCGCCGAGTAGGACGAAGTCGCGCGTGTTGGTGACCAGCACCAGGCCGTATCGCTTCCAGTAGCGGCTGACCTGTTCGCCCTCGGCGGTCAGCCAGGCGTCGTCGTCGGCGGCCTTGACCTCCACGACGCCGCACTCGGGCAACTGGTCCTCGCGCGGGCGGCCGGCCTTGACCTGCTTGGCGGCGTAGAGGGCCATGTCGGGGTGGCCGGCGCCCTGGTCGGCCAGTTCGCTCAGGCAGAACACCTTGGGCCGCAGGCCGCCGCCGATCGCGTTGAGCAGGCCGGTCAGCGGCGGGTAGCTCGAGCGCTCCCCCGTCGCGCCGCCGGAGACGCGGATCTTGTTCAGGTCGTCGAAGTAGGCCGCGGCGGCGGCGCGGAGGTCGGCGTCGGTCGGCACCGGCCGATCGTACCGCAGGGCGCCACACCCCCTCTCTCTGGGGAGTGAGGGGGCCCCGCGGTCGCGGCCCGCCTCTCCGTCGTCCAGATAGAGAGGGGAAATTCGGAGGGGGGGAATGTAGCGCGAAAAAAAAAATTCTTGCGTGCGGCCGCGGCGCGCCGCGTTCGCGGTCGTAGGGGCGACCCTTGTGGTCGCCCGGCCGGGCGGCGGCGAAAAAATTTCGCGGCCTCTCCCCCTCACCCTAACCCTCTCCCCAGGGAGAGGGGATGAAGCCGGGCAGGCGAAAAAATCCTTGCGGGCGGCCCCGCCGCGCCGCGTTCGCGGTCGTAGGGGCGACCCTTGTGGTCGCCCGGCCGGGCGGCGGCGAAAAAATTTCGCGGCCTCTCCCCCTCACCCCAACCCTCTCCCCAGGGAGAGGGGATCGGAGCCTCCTCTCCGCCGCCTGGACGGAGAGGGGGACGGGGGGTGAGGCGGGGCGCTAGGCCCCGGGTCGCGCGGTTCGGTACACTGGAGGGCAACGTCGCCAAGCCCGACAGCGGCCGGCTCGTGGAGAGAGGGCGCCGATGCCGATCTACGAATACACCTGCAAGTGCGGTCACGAGTTCGAGCGGATGCTCAAATTCTCGGAGATCAACAAGCGCATTCGCTGTCCCGTGTGCCCGGCCTACGGCAAGCGCAAGCTGGTGCAGGACTTCATGGACAAGAATTCCACCAAGGAGCGCCCGAAGGACCAGCCGCGGTCGCTGCGGCGCACGCGCTTCACGAACTGGTAGCCGCCGTGAGCCCCGCCGCCGTGCTGGAGGTCGGCGACCTCGACTTCGACCGCGAGGTCGTGGAGCGCTCGCGCGAGTTGCCGGTGGTCGTCGATTTCTGGGCGCCCTGGTGCGGCCCCTGCCGCATCCTCGGCCCGGTGCTCGAGTCGCTGGCCGGGGAGTACGCGGGGCAGCTGCAGCTGGCCAAGCTCAACACCGACGAGAACCCCATCGTCGCGCAGCGGCACGGCATCACCAGCATCCCGGCCGTCTTCGCCTATCGGGACGGGCGGCCGGTGTCGCAGTTCCTGGGGGCGCTGCCGGAGCCGCAGGTGCGGGAGTTCGTCGAGGCGCTGCTGCCCACGCCGGCCGACAAGGCGGCCGGTGAGGCGGTGGCGCTGGCCGATCGGGGGCAGCCGGCGGCGGCGCTGGAGCGCTTCGAGAAGATCGTCGCCGAGGACCCGGGCCACGAGGGCTCGACGGCGATGCTCGCGCACCTGCTGCTGCAGGGCGGCAACGAGGAGCGGGCCGAGGAGATGGCCAACCGCGTGCCCAACAACCAGGGGGCGAAGCGCACGCTGGCGACGATCCGCCTGCGCCGCGCGGCGCGGGAGGCGGACGAGGCGGCGCTGCGGGCGCGGCTGTCGGCCGGCGCGGACGACGCCGAGGCGGAGTACCGGCTGGGCGCGCTGCTGGCCGATCGGGCGGAGTGGGCCGAGGCGCTGGAGCGGCTGCTCAACTCGGTGCGGCTCGACCGCTCGCTGCACGACGACGCGGCGCGCCTGCTGCTGCTCGACGCTTTCCTCGTCCTGGGCGACGAGGACGACCTGACGCAGGACTACCGGCGTCGGCTGGGGTCGGTGCTGTTCTAGGGGCGGTGCTAACCGTCGTCGGCGGCGTCGTCGTCGCCGGGGCGGACGCGGTTCGCCATGGCCCAGGCGACGGTCGCGCCCGTCATGATGAGGAAGATGCCCGGGATGACGATGGCGATGGCGAGCCCCGCGCCGCTGACGTAGAAGGGGTCGTCGGATGCCTCGTCGCCGGCGGCCTCGAGGACGGGCGTCTCGGCGAGGGCGCCGTCGGCCGCGGCGGCCGCGGCGTCGCCGGCGGGCAGCGTCCAGGCGGCCAGCGCGACGGCCAGCGTCAGCAGCGCCAGCACCAGCGTGCGGGCTCCGATACGGCGGCGTGCGCGGACGAGAACCATCGCGAAGACTCCTCAATAATCGGGGATAGTGTCGCGCGGGGGCCGGGGCCGGTCAACCGTTGGGGCGTCGCCGCCCTACTCAGCAGGCCGTGCCCCGCTGCGGTCGCATCACCCCCACAGAACAGCCGCGATCGCGAGGGCGACGGCCATGAGGGCCGCCGTCGCGGCGGTGTGGGCCGCCAGTTGCAGCCAGAACAGCCGCGTGAGGCGCGCGTCCAGTTGCGCCATCGTCAGGGCAAGGTCGGAATGCAACTCGCGCAGGTCCGACTTCGTCGCCAACCCCTCCTGCGCGTCCACGATCACCTCCACCACGCCCGCTGCCCCGGGCCGAACCCTACCCGGCCAACAATTCGATCGCGGCGACGCAACTGAGAAACAGGATGGTCTGGCCGAGCAGCAGCGTGAGTGTCCAGACCTTCATCTCAGACCGCATCGCGTCAAGGGCCGCCATCATCGCGAGTTGCAACTCGCGCAGGTCAGACTTCGTCGCCAACCCCTCCTGGGCTTCCACGATCGCCTCCACCACGCCCGCTGCCTGCTCATGGCTGTGCCCACGCCCGCATGGCGCGGCCATGCAACGCATTATCGCACTTCCGGGCGGGCGTGGGGGCCACCGGCCGTTGACGCCCCGTCGGCCGCGCGGGACACTCCGAACGCGATAGAATGGGGGCGTGGAGATGACCATGACGTTCGACACACGCCGTGCGGTACAGAAGTTGGTTGGGGTCGGCCTTGACGACAGCCAAGCGGACGCGATCGTCGAGGTCCTCGGCGACGCCACGAGCCCGC
The DNA here is from genome assembly GCA_963664645.2 of Dehalococcoidia bacterium. Taxonomy (GTDB): domain Bacteria; phylum Chloroflexota; class Dehalococcoidia; order Bin125; family Bin125; genus TK10-74A. The sequence goes on along the minus strand of CAXXCV010000001.1, from coordinate 2,181,939 downwards.
TGGTCACGCTGGACATGCTGCGGGCGGAGCTCAAGGATCTGCGGGCGGAGTTTTACCGGGCGCTGCTCATCCAGGCCGGCATCGTCCTGACGGGAGTCGCGGCGATCGCCGCGATCGCGGCGCTCTTGGCCCGGCTCGCGTAGGGCGGGAGTTCGACGGCCCGGGGCGTCAAGGGACCGCGCGCAACTGCACCACGCGTGGCCCGCCACCCGCTAGCCTCACCCGATGGCGAAGCATCCCCCACCGATGGACGCCGCCCACCGGGCGATCCGCGAGCGGCTGGCGCAGCCGCCCGTGGTCGAGGCGCCGCTGCCCGGCCGCACGCTGCGCCTGACGAGCGCCTGGGGGCTCTTCTCGGCCAAGGCCATCGATGAGGGGACGGCGCTGCTGCTGGCCGAGTTGGCCGCGTTGCCGCCGCCGGCGCGGGCGCTCGACTTCGGCTGCGGCTACGGGGCGCTGGGGCTGGCGCTGGCCGCGCTCTGGCCGGGCTGCGACGTGGCGCTGATCGACAAGGACGTGGAGGCGGTCGAGGTTTGCGCGGCCAACATCGCGGCCAACGGCCTGACGAACGCCCGCGCCTCGCTGAGCCCCGGCTTCCGCGACGCCCCGCCCGGCCCCTACGACCTGATCGCCGCGAACCTGCCGGCGCAGGCGGGCAACGAGGCGCTCGACGCGATCCTGCTCGGCGCCTGGGAACGGCTGGGGCCGGACGGGTCGCTGGTGGTGGTGAGCGTGAACGGGCTGCGGCGGTATGTCCGCCGGCGGCTGGAGGCGGTCTTCGGCAACTACCACAAGGCGCGGCAGGGGCCGCGGCACACGGTCGCGCAGGGGGTGCGCGCACTCACCAACGACGCGCAGGGGGCGCCCGGCGGGGACGGCTAACGCGGCGCCGCGCCGCCCCAGGACGGGAAGCCGGGCGAGCGCAGGCAGCGCACGGTCTCCATCTCCGCCGGGCCGGCCAGGGCCAGCAGCCGGGCGAGGTCCTCGGGCCAATCGACGTCGAGCGCCCAGCGCTCCGAACGGACGGCGGCGAAGGCGGCCCCGGCGTCGCGGGCGGCGCGCGCGTGGCGGGCGGCGGAGCCGGGGCCGTAGGCCGGCGCGATGACGCCGGGCGGCCGCAGGCAGAGGCCGTTGGTGCCGCCGTCCTCGGCGGGGGCGAGCGCGACGGCGGGGCCCGCGCCGGGCGAGGCGGCGTCGACCAGGGCGTCGATGTCGGACGGGCGGATGAGGGGCAGGTCGGCGGGGACGATGAGCAGCGCGGCGGCCGTCGCGCGGGCCGACTGCGCGTCGCGCAGGGCGGTGTTGAGCCCCGCCCGATCGGGCGGCTGGCGCAGGAAGCCGACGCCCAGCCGCTCGGCCTCGCGGCGGGCGGCGGCGTCGCGGCTGACGATCGTCACGCGCCCGACCCGCCGGGCGTCCCCCAGCGCGCGCACGACGTCGGCCAGCATGGCGCGCACGAGGCGGTTGCGCTGCTCGACGGTCAGCAGCCGGGCGAGGCGGGCCTTGCCGGCCGGCAGCCCCCGCACCGGCACGACGGCCTCGACGGGGGCGTCAGGCATCGGACTCGCCGGCGGCCGCGGCCAGCGCCGCCGCGACGGCGCCCTCGGCCAGGGCGCGCTTCTCGGCCGGGCCGTGCATCAGCGTCTGCGTGACGAGGCAGCGCACGCCGGTCTCGGCCTCGATGGCGGGGGCCAGCGCGGCGTCCTGGTCGTCGAGGACGAAGACGTCGATCAGGTCGGCGTAGAGCCGGGCGACGCCGAGCGCGGAGACGTCGTGGCCGAGGCTGCGCATGATGGCGGCGGCCGGCCCCTTGACCGCCGCCCCGGCGACGATGGGGCTGACGGCGGCGACCGGCGCGGCGGTCGTCAGCAGGCAGTCGCGCAGGCCGGGCACGGCCAGCACCGGCCCGATCGAGAGGAAGGGGTTGCTGGGCGCGATGACGATCGCGCGGGCGCGGGTGATCGCCTCGGAGACGCCGGGCGCGGGCGCGGCCGACTCGGCTCCCTCGAAGCGCAGCCCGCGCACGGCGTCGGCCGCGCGGCGGCGCACGAAGTATTCCTGGAATGGCAGTTCGCCGGCGTCGGTCTGGACGATGGTGCGCAGGCGGTCGTCGGTGGCCGGCAGGATGGCGCAGCCCAGGCCCGAGGCGGCGGCGATCTCGGCCGTGACGGCGCTGAGGGGCGCGCCGTCGCGCAGCCGCTCCGTGCGGTAGAGGTGCGTGCCCAGGTCGGTGTCGCCCAGGTTGAACCAGCCGCTGCCGCCCAGCGCGCGCAGCCGGTCGAGGGCGGTGAAGCGGTCGCCGAGCACGCCCCAGCCGGTCTCGGGGTTGACCAGCCCGGCCAGGGTGTAGGTGACCGTGTCGATGTCGGGGCTGATGTGCAGCCCGGCGATCTCCAGGTCGTCGCCGACGTTGACGACGGCCACCACGTCCTGAGGGGGGAGGGAGGCCAGCGCCCCCTCCAGGAAGCGGGCCGCGCCGACGCCGCCGGCGATCACGACGATCGGGCCGCCGGGCTCGGGTCCTGCCGGGGGCATCGCCGCTCTCCGCTTCGCCTAGCCGTCGCGCGGTTCGAGTTGGGCGAGGAAGCCGCCGCCGTCGTCGGACTCCCGGAGGTCGAGCCGGATGCGGAAGCCGGCGTCCTCGAAGACGGCGAGCAGACGCAGGGGCGGCTCACGGCTGACCCGTTCGACGGCGGCCAGCCCGCCCGACCAGGGGCCGTCGGGCGTCTCCAGTTCCAGCTCCGCCTCGCTCAGCGCGCCGCCCCGGTCGAGCACGCCTTGCAGCGAGCAGGCCCAGGCGCCCAGCGGGTCGGCCAGATCGACGGTCAGGTGGCGCGAGCCGTCGAGCTGGCGCTCGTCCTGGACGGCGGCCCCGCGCAGCGGGGGGATCGTGATTGCCATGGGGGGATCGTATGCTCCGGGAGGCGCGCGGACCAGCGGCGGTCCGCCGCTTGCGGGACGGGGCGCGGATGACCTCGCCGACTCCGGTGTGCGACCACTGCGGCCTGCGGCGCGGCGAGGGGATGGCCTGCCGCGCCTGCGGCGCGCTCACCCTGGCCGGCGGCCAGGGCGCGCGGCTGGCCAGCCGTCCGCGGCGGCTGGCCAACTACGCGCTGGATTCGATCCTGCTGCTGGCGACGTTCGGGGTGGGCTGGCTGATCTGGTTCCACTTCACGGCCAAGACGTCGCAGTCGCCGGGCAAGCGGCTGATGCGCACCTACGTCGTCGTGCTGCACGACGCGGCGCCGGCCTCGTACGAGCGGCTCTGGCTGCGCGACGTGGGGGTCATGTGGCTGCTCTTCGGGGCGCTGCTCTCGCCCATGACGGGGGGCGTCGTGCCGCTGCTCGACATGCTCTGGATCATGTTCGACCGTCAGAAGCAGACGCTGCACGACAAGCTGGTGGGTACCATCGTGGTGTACGCCCCGGACGGGCTCGACGGCGTGCGCGCGCGCCGCGGCCCCATGCGCCCGGCGCCGGGGGGCGGCCCCGCGCCGCACGCGCCGGGCGGGCCGGAGTCGTACGCCGCGGCCGGCACGCAGGCGCAACTGCGCGCGCTGCGGCGCATGTGGGAGCGCGGCGAGATCAGCGCCGACGAGTACGAGCGGCGGCGGCGCGAAGTTCTGCACCGCGACTAGCATCGTCGGGGGCGCCGGGAGGAGCGCGGGCGATGGAGTTCGGCCGGACGACCTGTGAGCGCTGCGGGCTGCCGCGCGGCGAGGGCGGCTTCTGCGCCAACTGCCGCGTGCTCAACGCCGACCCCGGCGGCGGGCTGTACGCCGCCTCGGGCTCGGCGCGGCTGACGGCGCGGCTGATCGACCTGCTGCTGTTCCCGCTCTGCTTGGGCGTGGGCTGGTGGCTGTGGCTGGGCGCGACGGCGGGCGAGGGCCAGTCGCCGGCGAAGCGCATGTTGGGGCTGCGCGTCGTGCGGGCCGACGGATCGGCGATGGGCGGCGGCGCGGTCTGGTTCCGGGAGGGAATCGCGGCGCTGCTGCTGACGCCGCTGCTGCCGCTGAGCGCGCTCTGGGCGCTGCGATCGCCGGGGCGGCAGGCGCTGCACGACCTGCCGGCCGGCAGCGTGGTCGTCGACGCGGAGGCGCGGCCGGCCGCGGGCTACGAGCGGCGCCGCTCGCGGGCGGCCGATCGGGCCCCGCTGCTGCCGCCGTCGCCGGTGCGGCGGCCACCCCCGGCGCAAGAGCCGGCGCGATCGCGTGCGCCCGAGCGGAGCGGCTCGACGGGCGGCGGCGCTGCGCGTCCGTCCGAGCCGGTATCGCGCGCGCCCGAGCGGTCGAGCAAGCCCGACCGGCCGCACGAGCAACTGCCCGACGATCGGCCGATGTGGCCGGGCGGCGTGCCGCCCTGGGAGCGCCGGGGGCCGGGCCCGGCGACCGGCGGCGCGCCGCCGCCGTCGCGGCCAACGCCGCCGCCGCCGCGGCGCGCCCAGCCACCATCGCCGTCCGGCGGACGGACGGGCGGCCCGATCGAGTACTCGCCCCGCGCCGCCACGGCGATGGAGAAGATCGCGGAACTGGAGCAGATGTACCGCCGCGGCGGCATGAGCCGCACGGAGTTCGAGAACGAGCGCCGCCGCCTGATCGCCGGGTCGTGAGGCGCGCCGGCGCGAAGCGCTAGAGCTTCGAATCGACGTGGTCCACGAAGGCGAAGCCGCAGCCGAGCAGCGCGTTGGCGTACTCGACCATCTCGGGGCGGCGGCGCTGGAAGCGTTCGTGGGCGCCCCCAGCGGGGTTGATGTCCAGCTCATCGACGATCGAGTTGCGGCAGGCGATCGCGTCGGCGACCGGCTGGTGCGCGACCGGGTCGTCGGACGGGCCGACGGGGAAGGGCGGCGCGAACTGGTTGGCGACCGAGCGCAGCCGCCCGGCCGTGATGTCGCGCGACGTCATGTCCTGCACGATGAGCTCGTGGACGCTGACGCGGGGCGGATCGGAGCGGAAGACGGCGCCGAGTTTGGTGAGCTCGGCCGACTGCTCGCGCAGGCGGCCCTTCATGTACTCGTTGGCGTGATGGGCGGCCTGCGCGTCGCCGCCGTGGAGGACATGGATGAGGGCCTGGCGGGAGAGCGCCCGGGTGGCCGCGTCGAGGCCGGCCCCGGCGGCGACGACCATCGCGCGCAGGAGGTCCTGCTGCTCGTCGCCGGGCGTCTCCAGCCCGGCCCGCTCGTCGAAGGTCTCCAGGAGGTTGCGGGCGCTCTGCTGCGCGTACTTCAGGATCCGCCAAGCGTCGGTCGCGTGATGCGAGCGGGGCGGCCTGGGGACTTCGTCGATCGTCGTGCTGGCCATGGGTCGTCGAACCTCCTCGTCTCCGCGGGCCATTGTAGGCAGACCCCTTGCCGACGGGCATCCGCCTGGCGGACACTGGCCGCCGGACACTGGTCCCCGGACACGAAGAGGCCCGGGACCCGGTCCCGGACCTCGATCGCCGCAGCGTGGGAATGAGGGTCGGCGGCTCTGCCCCACGCCTGATGCGCTGATTGACGCCGCCCCGCGCCGTGCGCCGGGCGGCCGGACCCGCGATCTCCTAACTACATCCCGACGTCTCGCCGCAGTTGAAGCAGCGGTAGCAACTGCCGTTGCGCACCATCACGTGGCCGCAGCCGTGGCAGAGCGGCGCGTCGAGCTGGTTGCGGAACTCCCCCGCGGCGCGACCGCCGCTGGCGGCGGCCTGGGGCAGGTTGGTGAGATAGCCGGGCACGGCCGCGTCGTCGATGCCGTCGCGGGCGCCGGCGGCGGGCAGGCCCTCGTCCGGCTCGGAGCCTTGCAGCGGCAGGGGCGCCTGTCCGGCGGCGACGTCGCTGCGCTCGGTTTCGAGGTAGCGCATGCCCATCCAGCGGAAGACGTAGTCGAGGATCGAGCTGGCGTAGCCCATCTGCGGGTTGCGCGTCCAGCCGCTGGGCTCGAAGCGGGCGTGGCTGAACTTGCGCACCAGCGTCTCCATGGGCACGCCCGACTGCAGCGCGACGCTGGTCAGCGCGCCGACGGCGTCCATCAGCCCGGAGACCGTCGAGCCCTCCTTCGAGATGTGGATGAAGACCTCGCCCGGCTCGCCGCCGGCGTACTCGCCGACGGTCAGGTAGCCCTCGTGCTCACCGACGCTGAACTTGTGGATCACGGCGTGGCGGTCGTCGGGCAGGCGGTGGCGGCGGTAGGCGGGCGGCGAGACGGCCTCGTCGACGATGGTCGGCTCGTCGGCCGGCGAGGAGGGGACCGGCGCGGCCAGCGCGGCGTCGGCGTCGAGCTTCTCCCCATCGACGCGCTGGGTGGTCTCCAGCGGCTGGATGCGCTTGGAGTTGTCGCGGTAGATGGCGACGGCCTTGACGCCCAGCTTCCAGGCCTCGACGTAGGTCTGCATGATCTCGTCGGCGCCGGCGTCCTCGGGCACGTTGACGGTCTTGGAGATCGCGCCCGAGAGGAAGGGCTGGGCGGCCCCCATCATGCGCACGTGGCCCATCGGCTCGATGCTGCGCTCGCCGCCGGCGGCCTTGAAGGCGCAGTCGAAGATGGGCAGGTGCGCCGCGTCGAGGCCGGGCGCGCCCTCGATCGTGCCCTGCGCGTCGATGTGGGCGACGATGCGCTCGCGGACGTCCGCGCCGTAGCCCAGCCGGGCGAGCGCGGCGGGGACCGTGCGGTTGACGATCTTCAGGTAGCCGCCGCCGGACAGGTTCTTGTACTTGACCAGGGCGATGTCGGGCTCCACGCCGGTGGTGTCGCAATCCATCATGAAGGCGATGGTGCCGGTGGGCGCGAGCACGGTGGCCTGCGCGTTGCGGTAGCCGTAGCGGCGGCCCAGGCGCAGCGCCTCGTCCCAGGCGCCCTGGGCGGCGTCGCGCAGGGCGCCTGGGACGCTGTCGAGCGCCTCGATGGCGGCGACGGCGTCGCGGTGCTTGCCGATCACGCGCAGGAAGGACTCGCGGTTGGCGTGGTAGGCCCCGAACGGCCCCACGCGCCGGGCGACGCGGGCCGACTGCGCGTAGGCCTCGCCGGTCATGACGGCGGTGATCGCCCCGGCCAGGCCGCGCCCCTCGGGCGAGTCGTAGGCCAGGCCGCGGGCCATCAGCAGCGCGCCCAGGTTGGTGTAGCCCAGCCCCAGGGGGCGGAACTGCTCGCTGTTGTCGCGGATCCGCGGCGACGGGTAGGAGGCGTTGGAGACCAGGATCTCCTGCGCCGTGATGAGCACGTGGGCCGCGTGCCGGAACGCCTCGACGTCGAAGCGGTGCGCCTCCAGGTCGTAGAACTTGAGCAGGTTCAGCGAGGCCAGGTTGCAGGCCGTGTCGTCGAGGAACATGTACTCCGAGCAGGGGTTCGAGGCGTAGATGCGGTCCGTCGAGGCGCAGGGGTTCCAGTCGTTGATCGTCGTGTCGAACTGCATGCCGGGGTCGCCGCACTGGTGCGTGGCCTCGGCGATGCCGCGCAGCACGTCGCGGGCGCGCAACTCCTCGACGGGCTCGTTGGTCGTCACGGCGCGGGTCCAGTAGCCGGCGTCGTCCGCGACGGCCTGCATGAAGTCGTCGCTGACGCGCACGCTGTGGTTGGCGTTCTGGAAGGCGACGGAGGAGTAGGCGTCGCCGTTGAGGGAGCCGTCGTAGCCGGCGGCGATGAGCGACCAGGCCTTGCGCTCCTCCTTCGCCTTGCACCAGACGAACTCCATGATGTCGGGGTGCTCGGCGTTGAGGATGATCATCTTGGCGGCGCGGCGCGTCTTGCCGCCCGACTTGATCACGTTGGCGAAGGCGTCGTAGCCGCGCATGAAGGAGACCGGGCCCGAGGGCGTGCCGCCGCCCGAGAGCGCCTCGCGGCTGGAGCGCAGCGTCGAGAGGTTGCTGCCCGTGCCGCTGCCCCATTTGAAGAGCAGCGCTTCGCGCGTGGCGAGGTCCATGATCGACTCCATGGTGTCCTCCACGGAGTTGATGAAGCAGGCCGAGCACTGCGGCTTGGCCTCGACGCCGACGTTGAACCAGACGGGGCTGTTGAAGGCCGCGTACTGGTTGACCAGCAGGTAGCGCAGCTCCGACTCGAAGGCGTCCGCCTCGTCGTCCTTGAAGTAGCCGCCCGCGCGGCCCCAGCCGCCGATCGTGTCGACGACGCGGTCGATCAGCTGGCGCACGGAGGTCTCGCGGGCGGGCGTGCCCAGCGGGCCGTAGAAGTACTTGGAGGCGACGATGTTGGTCGCGTTCATCGACCAGGCGGCGGGAACCTCGACGTCGGGCTGCTCGAAGAGCACCTCGCCGCCGTCGGAAGTGATGGCGGCCGTGCGGCGCTCCCACTCGATCGCGTCGTAGGGGTTCTCCCCCGCGGCGGTGAAGCGGCGCCCGATGAGCGGGGCGGCCTGCGCCCGCGCGCCGGGATCAACGAGCGTCGCCGTCTCCTCGGCTGGGGCGGCGCCGGCCGGGGCGTCCGCTAAAGCGCTGTCGTCGTGTGGGGCGTCCATGGGAGCCATCGCATGTTCCCTGCTGCGTCTACGGCGTCGCCGGGGTCGGCGTCGCGCACTCCTTCATGCTAGATGTTATGTTCTAACAGTGCAAGCGCGCTCGCGGATCAGCGAATTGCCGGTGTCAACGGAAGATAGGCGCACATTTGGGGTTCGTCAAGGGCGAATCACGCTACATATTGTGCGAGGCGTTATCCACAGAAGGTCACTTGCCCACCGGCGGCCGACATCGTATGCACCGTCGGGCGCGACCGCCGATCGTCCGCCGCGCCCCCCGTCGAGAGGGAACGTATCCCGCCGCGGGGCCCGGCGGGCCGTCCTTTATGGCGCCCCGGCGAACTCGGGCCGATAACCGGCCTTATGGAGGCCCGCCGATCGGCGGGGGCTAGAATCCGGGCGGCCGTTCCGGCCAGCGCGGCCCGGCCGCCGCGAGCAAGGGAGCCCGCCCATGACCGCCGCGCGCCCCTCGATGCACATCCCGCTGTTCCCCAGCGGCGCCGGCTCGACGCACCACACGGACGCCGCCGCCGCCGTCGCCGACGTCCTGCGCGGCTACTGGCGGATGCCCTTCTGGCCGCAACTGCCCAACCGCGACCCATCCGAGTTGATGATCCCCCAGGCCGGCCTCGGCCTGCCCGGCGCGCGCTGGGACGGGACGCTGCTGCACTGGTCGGGCGCGCCCTCCGGCGGCGCGCTCGCCGCGGCGGGGCCGCCGCCGCCCGAGCGGGCGGCCGGGCTGCCCGCCTTCATCGCGGCGCTCGCGGCGCGGCCGGCGGCGGATCGGCCGCCGCTGATCAAGGGGCAGATCGTGGGGCCGCTGACGCTGTCGATGGCGGCGCGCGACGCGGCCGGCGCCGCCCCCCACGACGACCCCGAGACGCTGCGCTGGCTGGCGCGCTTCCTGGGCCGGGCGGCGGCGGCGCAGGCGCGCGCGCTCCAGGCCGTCGTGCCGCGGGTCGTGCTGGTCTTCGACGAGCCGGCGCTGGCCTCGGTCGAGGAGCCGCGCCTGCCGATCGCCTGGCGCTTGGCGGTGGCGGCGCTGCGCGAGGCGCTGGCCCCCGTGCAGGCGCTGGGCGCGATCGCGGGGCTGCACTGCTGCGCGCCGCCCAACTGGACGCGGGCGCTGGCGGCGCGGCCCAACCTGATCCACTTCGACGGCCGCGAGGGGCGGCTCGACGACCTGCTGGAGCATCGCAGCGCGCTGCGCGAGCACGTCGCGCGGGGCGGCTATCTGGGCTGGGGCCTGTGGCCGACCGACCGCCCGTCGCAGGGCTTCGACCCGCGGGCGATGCAGTACTACCTGGCGCGGGCGGCGCGGGAGATCGCCTTCGTCGACGCCAGCATGGGCGCGATCTTCAAGCGCTCCTACCTGAGCGGGGCCTGCGGCGGCCCGGACCTGACCGGCGAGCAGGCCGAACTGATGGCGGCGCAGTTGGAGGAGATGTCGATGGGCATCCGGCGGCGCTACTGGATCGCCGCCTCGACGGACGTCGATCCGGACGACCCGCTCACCTGAGCGGGCTCAGGAATTGAGCCAGATCAGCGGGTCGACGAACGTGCCGCCCATGATGATCTCGAAGTGCAGGTGCGGGCCGGTGGAGAGGCCCGTGTTGCCGACGAAGCCGATCAGGTCGCCGGGGGCGACGGCCTCGCCCACCCAGACGTCGATGTGGTCGAGATGGCCGTAGCGGGTGAGCACGCCGCCGCCGTGGTCGACGGTGACGAGCAGGCCGAAGGTGCCCTCCCAGCCGGCCTGGATGACGACGCCCGCGGCGGACGCGCCCACGAAGGTGCCGGTGGGGGCGGAGAAGTCGACGCCGGTGTGGAAGCCCAGGTGGTTGCCACGCGGCGAGCCGAAGAAGTCGGTGAGCACGCCGCCGACGGGCCAGCGGAAATCGGGGATGGCGGAGACGGGCTCGGCGCTGAAGCCGACGGCGCCGGCCGCCACGGAGGCGGCGCCGCCGACGAGCAGGATCGTCTCGCCCTCGACGATCTGGCTGGGGCTGGAGAGGTTGTTGCCGGGGAAGGCGAGCGTGGCGTCGAGGTCGGCGGCGAAGTTCTCGATCACGGCGTAGAGCGTGTCGCCGAGGCGCACGTTGTAGACGACCCCGTCGCGGGTGGGGATGGTGAGCGATGCGCCCGGCGCGAGCAGGGAGCCGTCGCCGATGGCGAAGTTGTTGAAGATGATCGACTCCGGCGCGATGCCGAAGCGGCGGGCGATCTTCTCCAGCGTGTCGCCGCGCTCGACCTCGTAGGTGAAGAAGGGCGGCAGGTCCTCCTGCGCGCCGAGGCCCAGGCGCACGGCGAGGGCCGTCTCGGAGAGCGCCTCGACCTCGCCCTCGCCGGCGGACTGGTGGAAGAGCAGCGCCGGCTCGGTGGCGGCGGCCACGGCGACCTGCACGGCGTCGGCGGTCTCGGGGGCGATCACGGCGGCCGCGGCGGCCGGGCCCAGGTCGGCGGCGAGGTGGCGCGCGTAGCGGGCGGCCGTCAGGGCGACGCGGGCGCCGCCGTCGGCCGTCTCCGCCCCGGAGCCCTGCGCGGCGGCCATCGTGGCGACCGAGGCGGGCGCGCCCGCGCCCAGGCCGGGCAGCGCCACCTGCACGCGCAGGCCGGTCTCGGCGGCGGGGCCGTCGGGCAGGATGATGAAGGGCGAGGCCGCCGCCGCGGCGGCGGCCGGCGGGTCGCCGCGGTCGATGAAGACGGCCAGCCCGGCGACCAGCGCCGCCAGGGCGATCGCGGCGAGCGAGAGGAACTGGATACGCCCGGCGTGTCGCCCGGCGTCGATGATGGGCGGACGGGGCGGCGTCCCCCGAAGCGGCGCGGTCGCGTGTTTCATCGGCGATCCTTCGGCCCCCGGCGCCTACTGCCACCGGCAGTGTAGGCCACGGCGGGGGTCGGGGCCGTCGGGGCCTCACCGGCAGTAGTGCTTTGTTCTGGGGGCATCGGTCGGGAAGGACGGCTCAGGGGGCGGTTGACAGCATTGCGCCCCGTGGCGATCCCGGACCGGCTACCATGGGCGAGGGGCGTAGCATCCGCGCTCGGCCGAGCGAAGAGAGATGGTGAGACATGTCGGAACTGTCGCTCGTTCGCACACAGGGCGTCGCGGAGTGGGAGATCGTTGAAGATAAAGAGTCCGGGCTGTGGATCGGGGTGTGTGCGGGTCTGGGGCTCAATGCGGATGGGGACACCTTCAGCGCACTCCAGGAGTGCATGCGGGAAGTGACGGAGGACCTGTTCACGGACCTCGTGGAGACGGGGGACCTCGTTCCATTTCTGCGGGAACGCGGGCTGGAGTGCTCCGAGGAGATCGTCGAGGCGCCGTCCGGCGTCCCCCTGCGCGTCGACATGCCCTACGCGAAGACGATCGTGCGTGCTGCGTCCGCCTGATCCCCACGGCGCGGATCACGGCCTACCTCCGCGAGGCCGGCCACACCTTTGATCACCAGACCCGCCACAGGAATGTGTGGCGCCGGCGTGGCGGGACCGAGCGGGTGTACGTACCGCGGAGGAAGCGCCTGGAGCTGGCCATGGCGGTGGCGGTGCTGCGCAGCATGGGCATGTCCCGTGAGGCCGCGCAGCAGATCGTCCAGTCCTGGCTGGACGCCGATTCGGACTGAGACGCCGGCCGCTCCCGGCGCGGGTTCCGCCCGGCGCCGGCATGTGCTAGGCTGGTGACGGAGACGAAAGGGGGTTTGGATGCTGCGAACCGCGATTCACGCTCTCTATGGAGTCTGGCAAACGGACTGATCTGCCCCATCCGGGGCAAACCACGACAATCGAGCAGACGCCCCCGCGCTGACCGCGGGGGCGCTCTTCTTTAATTCCGTTTGGCCTGTTGCCCGCTCCGCGCCTATCGTCGCGCGGATGAGCCCGGCCGACCCCGCCATCGACGTGCGCGGCCTGCGCAAACACTACGGCCCGATCCGGGCGGTGGACGGCGTCGACCTGACGATCGCTCCGGGGCAGGTCTACGCGCTGCTGGGCCCCAACGGCGCGGGCAAGACGACGACCGTCGAGATCCTGGAGGGCTTCCGCCGCCGCGACGAGGGCGAGGCGCGCGTGCTGGGCATGGACCCCGGCGCGGGCAGCCTCGCCTATCGGGCGCGGATCGGCATCGCGTTCCAGAACTCGGCGACGCAGGAGTTGCTCTCACCGCGCGAGATCCTGCGCTTCCAGGCGGCGCTCTACCCGGACCCGATGCCGCCCGAGGGGGCGCTGGCGCTGGCCGGGCTGACGGAGGCGGCCGACCGGCGGGCGGGCAAGCTGAGCGGCGGGCAGCGGCGGCGGCTCGACTTGGCGGCGGCGGTGGTCGGGCGGCCCGAGTTGATCTTCCTGGACGAGCCGACGACCGGCTTCGACCCGGCGGCGCGGCGGCAGGCCTGGGAGGTCGTGCGCGGGCTGACGTCGCAGGGGCGCACGGTGCTGCTGACCACCCACTACCTCGACGAGGCGGAGGCGCTGGCCGACCGCATCGGGATCATCGCGCGGGGGCGGATCATCGCCGAGGGCACGATGGACGAGTTGCGCCGCCACTTCGGCGCGCGCACGCGCATCCGCTGGCGGCACGACGCCGCCCATGCCGCCGGCGGCGTCGCTGCCGGGCGCGTGGGCCGACGAAGCGTCGCGGGAGGCGACGGGCCAAGTCACGCTCTCGACGGCGGAGCCGTACCGCGACCTGCGCGCGCTGCTCGATTGGGCCGCCGCCGCCGGCCTGGACGACCTGCCCGAGTTGACCGTCACGCGGTCGACGCTGGAGGAGTTGTACCTGGAACTCGTCGGGGAGGACGGCCCGGCGGTGGAGGAGCCGTCGTGACGGCCGCGCCGGGCGGACCGCGCCACACGCTGCGCATCGGCGGGCTGATGGCCGTGCTGGTCCTCAAGACGACCGTGCGCGAGCCGGCGGCGCTCTTCTTCCTGATCCTGTTCCCGCTGCTGATGCTGGTCGTCTTCGGGTCGATCTTCGACTTCGAGATGGAGGGCACGGACGTCAAGCTGCGGCAGTACTTCGTGGCGGGGATCATCGCCTCGTCGGTCTTCGGGACGGCGTTCCTGAACCTCTCCATCGGCATCGCGGCGCAGCAGCACGAGGGATCGCTGCGCCAGTTGGCGGCGGCGCCGTTGCCCAAGGCGTCGTTCTTCATCGGCCAGATCGGCGCGGCGACGATCATCACCGTCGCGCAGATCATCGTGATGCTGATCGTCGGCATCCTGGCCTTCGGGGTGCCGCTCCCCGACGCCGGGGGCTGGCTGACGCTGGCCTGGATCGTGCCGCTGGGGGTCGCGGCGGGCTGCACGATGGGGATCGCCATCACGGCGATCATCCCCTCGGCGCGGGCGGCGCCGGCCATCACCAACGCGCCCTACATCACCTTGCAGTTCATCTCCGGCGTGTTCTTCCCCTTCCATTCGCTGCCGGAATCGATGCAGTGGATCGCCACCGTGTTCCCCATCCGCTGGATGGCGCAGGGGCTGCGCTCGGTCTTCCTGCCCGACGACTTCCGCTACCAGGAGGTCAACCAGTCGTGGGAGTTGGAGTGGGTGGCGATCGTGCTGGGCTGGATCGTGGCGGGGCTGCTGTTCATCTGGATCGTGGCGGGGCTGCTGTTCACGATGCGCACCTTCCGCTGGGACCGGTCGGGCGGCTAGCGACGGACGTGAAACACCCCCGACCGCCTGCTCGCGTCCGGGGGTGCGAGTTTGGGGCCGACCCCTGCGGGGGTTGCGGTCTGCGAAATGCGAAGGCCCCAGACCGCGGAGAGTAGCGTCCCTCGCACCGTAACATGCGACGGAGGCGAAGGAGAAACAGATGAGCGACGCGAAGAACCGATTCCCTCCCGGCTGGGATGAAGCGCGCGTCCGCGACGTCATCGAGCACTACGAGTCGCAGACGGACGACGAGCTGGCGGCGGAGATCGAGGCCGCCTTCGACGACCCGTCGCAGACGGTGATGGTGATCCCCAACGACTTGGTCCCCGCCGTGCGGGCGCTCCTCGCCGAGTCCCCCGATCCCGCGCCCGCCTCCACCGGCCCCTGACGCGCTGGCGAGCGACGGCGCGACGGCGTACCGTCGGGGGCGTGACCAGCAGCGACGCCGCGCCGCCCGACCTGCCCCCCACCGCCGTGGACCTGATCGCCCGGGCGGCCGGGATCCTGCTGGGCGCCCGCTACGCGATCGCGCTGACGGGCGCGGGCATCAGCGCCGAGAGCGGCATCCCCACCTTCCGCGGCAAGGACGGCCTCTGGACGAAGCACGGCGAGCCGCCGCTCAACCAGTTCGACCAGTTCGCCGCGGACCCGGCGGCGTGGTGGCGCGACCTGCGGCGGCGGCGCGAGAACCCCGACGAGATGACCCGCGCCATCGCCGACGCGGCGCCCAACGACGGCCACTTCGCCCTGGCGGAACTGGAGCGGATCGGCGTCGTGCGGCACGTGATCACGCAGAACGTCGACGGGCTGCACCGCGTGGCGGGGACGCAGGCGATCACGGAGATCCACGGCAACCGCGGCTTCCTGCGCTGCCTCGACTGCAACAGCCGCCGCCCCTTCGAGGCCGTGCCGGAGGCGCTGCCGCCGCGCTGCGACCACTGCGGCGGGCTGGTGAAGACCGACACGGTGATGTTCGGCGAGCCGATCCCGTTCGACGCGCTGCGCTCCTGCCGGGAGCAGGCGGAGCGGGCCGACTGCATGCTGCTCGTCGGCACGACGGCGGTCGTCTCGCCGGCCGCCGACTTCGCCTGGCAGGTCCGCTCGCGCGGCTACCCGCTGATCGAGGTGAACCTCGACCCGACGGTGATCTCGGACTACTGCGCGGTGGCGATCCACGCGCCGGCCGGCGAGGTGATGTCGCGCCTGCGCGATCAGGTCAAGCGCGGCCGGCAGGCCCGGGAGCGGGACGGCGGCTGACAGGTCGCCATCATTCGTTAAGCTGCGCAGCGTGAGGCTGGGCGGGGAACGCCCAGCGCCGGACTGCATCATTGAACCAGGGGGGAGACCACCATGGCCGATAGCGCCGAGCAGACCTCCGCCGCGTCCGCCGCGCCGGAGGAGAAGCCGAAGACCGAGGACGCACCCCGTCCCGAGATATTGCTGGACTGGTTCGACGTCGACACCGAGTGGGGCACCCACGCCCCGCGGGGCCCGGCCGGCTACCGCGTCGGCGACCTGATGGTCGGCTCGTACGGGGAATTGCCCGACGTTTGGACCGACGACACGATGCGCCCGCGCGGAGCGGCGCCCATGCCGGGGACGCCGCGCATGGCCTACGAGGTGTCGGCGAAGATGGACATGTGGACCGAGAACGCGCCCGCCCTCTATGAGGAAGCGATCCAGCGGCGCTGGAAGCCGGCCACCGACATCGACTGGGATTCGATCCCGGCGGGACCCACGGAACTCGACCGGGCGCGGGCGCAGATGCTCACGATCCTGGCCGAGCAGGCCTGGGTGCAGTCGGTGACGTACGGCGGCTGGCTGAAGCGGCTGTCGTACGGCTACTACGAGGTCAAGCTGTTCCTGGCGACGGTCGTCTTCTCGCTGGCGCGGCACACCGAGGCCTTCCGCAAGCGGGCGATGCTGCACGGCGGCGGCGTGGGCCTGCAGGGGCCCGGTCACCTGAACCGGGAGCTCATCGGCACGCGCGACTTCAACGAGATGATCCTCTTCAACGCGCTGCTGGCCGATAGCTTCACCGAGGTGCTGCTGGGCCGGCTGGCGGCCGACGCGTCGACCCCGGCCGAGGCGCGGCTCTACACGCTGGCCCGGCAGGACCGCGCGCGCGCGCTGGCCTTCGGCCAGGAGCGGCTGCGCGACCTCATGGCGGCGTGCCCCGAGCGGTTGCCGGAGTTCCACGAATACCTGGGGCGAGTCGAGGGCGCCATGGCGCTGGACCTCAACGACACGGTGAGCAACGAGGCCCTGGCGATCGTGCTGGGCGGCGACGTCGAGGCGATGGGCACCGGCGCGGAACGGCTCGCCGACCTGCGGCGGGCGCAGGCTCGCGCCTATCTGCAGCGGCTGCGCGCGGCGGGCATCGAACGGGAGGAGCGCCAGTCCGGGCGCTTCCAGGTCGCGACGGGGCAGATCACGGAGGAGGAGCGGCGGGCGCGCCGCAAGCGCGCCGGGGCCGCCAACCCGCCCGCCGGCGAGGTCCGCGATGCCTGATCGGTCGATGGCCGGTGCGTCTGCGCCCGCCGTCGATTGGGACGAGGTGCTGGCGGAGGTCGTCTCGACGCTGCGGGAGTACCTGCGCATCGACACGAGCAACCCGCCGGGCGAGGAGGAGCGGGCGGCGCGCTTCCTGGGCGAGATCCTCGAGCGCGACGGCTTCGCGGTGGAGTACGTCGAGGCGGCGCCGGGGCGGATGTCGCTGCGCAGCGTGCTGCGCGGCAGCGGCGACGCCGCGCCCCTGATGCTGCTCAACCACAGCGACGTCGTGCCCGTGCAGCGCGAGTTCTGGGACGTCGACCCGTTCGCCGGCGTCGAGAAGGACGGCTGCATCTGGGGCCGCGGCGCGCTCGACATGAAGGGCATGGGCATCCTGGAACTGGTCGTGATGCTGCTCTTCAAGCGGCTCGGCATCGTGCCGCGGCGCGACCTGATCTTCCTGACCGTGGCCGACGAGGAGACGGGCAGCTCGCAGGGCATGGAGTGGCTCGACCGGCACCGCCCGGAGTGGCTGCGCGAGCCCGAATACGCGCTCAACGAGAGTGACGCCGCCAGCCTCAACCTCTTCGGCGCGCAACGGCCGGTGTTCCCCTGCGCGCCGTCGGAGAAGGGGCCGCTGTGGATCACCCTGCACGCCCGCGGCCGGCCCGGCCACGGCTCGGTCCCGCACGACGACAACGCGGTCGACCGGCTGGTGCGCGCGCTGGGCGCGATCCAATCCTGGGACCGGGCCACGGCGATCGACCCGATGGTGCGGCGCACGGTCGACGATCTGCGGCGCGGTCGCGCCTGGGGCGACTGGCGGCCCGACGCCGAGGAGTTGAGCGCGCGCCACCCATCGTTCGGGCCGCTGCTGAAGGACACGATCTCGTGCACGGGGCTGGGCGGCGGCTTCAAGCACAACGTGATCCCGGCCGACGCGCGGGCCACGCTCGACTGCCGGCTGCTGCCCGGACAGTCGCACGACGCCTTCCTCGCGGAGATGCGGGAGGTGATCGACGACGACCGCATCGAGATCAGCACGGAGTTGCGCTCGGAGTCGGGCGCGAGCGACTTCGACACCGAGCTGGTGGACGTGATCCGCGACGTCGTCGGCGAGCAGGTGGAGGGCGCGATCGTCGTGCCGCTGCCCTCGCGGGGCTTCACCGATTCGCGCGTCCTGCGGCGGCGCGGCGTGCAGGCCTACGGCTTCGTGCCCGCGCTGATGGACGCCTCGCTGGCGGCCGGGATCCACGGCCACAACGAGCGCATCCCCGTCGAGGGACTGCGCACGGGCGTGCAGATCCTGTTCGAGGTCGTGCGGCGTTTTACCGCCTGAAGCGCGCGCCCCGAAGGCGGGCACGAGGAGGAAGACCATGGCAACGGTGGAACCCGCGCTCGACGGGCGCTGGGCGCTGATCCTGGGCGCGTCGAGCGGGTTCGGGGCGGCGTCGGCGCGGCGGCTGGCGGCGGCGGGCATGAACGTCGCCGGCGTGCACCTCGACCGGCGCTCGGCCCAGCCGACGGTGGACGCGATCACGGCCGAGATCGAGGGCCACGGGCGGCGGGCCGCCTTCTACAACGTCAACGCCGCCGCCGCCGACCGCCGCCGCGAGGTCCTCGACGACCTGCAGGAGCGGGCAGGCGAGGGCGGCGTGCGGCTGCTGTTGCACTCGCTGGCCTTCGGCACGCTGGGGCACTTCATCGACCGGGAGACGCCCAAGCGCTCGATCAGCCAGCGCCAGATGGAGATGACGCTCGACGTGATGGCGAACTCGCTCGTCTACTGGACGCAGGACCTCTTCACGCGGGGGATGCTGCCGCGCGGCGCGAAGATCTACGGCATGACGTCGGCCGGGGACGCGCGCGTGATCCCCTACTACGGCGCGGTCAGCGGCGCGAAGGCCGTCCTGGGCTCGCACATCCGTCAGTTGGCGGCCGAGCTCGCGCCCGACGGCGTGGCCGTCAACGCGATCAAGGCCGGCGTCACGCCGACCCCGGCGCTCGACAAGATCCCCTCGGCCGGGCAACTGCTCGACTTCGCCCGCGACCACAACCCCAGCGGCCGGGTGACGAGCCCGGAGGACGTGGCCGAGGCGCTCGTGCGGCTCAGCATCGACGAGTCGCACTGGATCACCGGCAACACGATCAACGTCGACGGCGGCGAGGACATCGTCGTGCTGTAGCGGCGCGTCCGGCGGTTTTCATGGCCGCCATCACCGTCATTCTCGTGGAGGGAATCATGGTCGTCATTGAGGGGTACTTGAAGCGACGCTACGAGCAGGGGCGCGAGGAAGAGCGCCGGGCATGGCGAGAGTGGGATTTGCGGAGGCGGGAAGCCGCACAGCGCGGCGAGGAATTCAACGAGCCAACGCCGGAGGAGAAAGAAGCCGCGCGGCGAGCCGAATAGGCGCTGCGCGTCCGGTTCCGGCGCCGCCCGCCCTTGATGCCCCGGACGGCGGCCTGCATCCGATCGAGGGTAGTCGTGCGCAAGCGGGGCAGTCCGTAGGATCGGGGCATGAGCGATCGACGACCCCAATCGCGGCGGCGGCGCCGGCGACGGCGCAACCGGCCGGTGGTGATCGAAGAGGGCGGCCAGGACGCGCCGGACGCCGCCGATGACGCCGGAGGCGACGCCGAGGCGGACGCGGAGGCGGCCCCCGCCGCGGCGTCCGCGGACGGCGGCGGCCGCACCGACCGCCGCCGCGGACAGCGCGTGCAGCGGGGCCAGGAGCGGCGCAACACGATCCTGGGGATGCCGCGCTTCCTCTTCCTCACGATGGCCGGCCTGATGGTGGTGCTGGTCGCCACGACGATCGCCGGGCAACTGGTCGACCCGCCCGATCAGATCGCGGGCGTCGTGGAGTTCTCCGACCAGGGGCGGCGGCACCTCGACGAAGGGGCGGCGCTCAGTGACGGGGCCTACAACAGCTTCCCGCCGACGTCGGGGCCGCAGGCCGCGGAGGGGGTCGCGCCGGGCATCTACGAGGCGGGGCAGGCGCCGCCGTTCGCGCGGCTGCTGCCCATCCTGGAGCGGGGGCGGGATCGTGGTCTACTACGACCCCTCGCGTCTGCCGGCGGCCGACATCGAGGAGTTGCGCGGCTTTATCGAGGTGCGCAACAACGGCGGCTGGGACCTGCTCACGCTGGTCGCGCTGGAGGACGCACGCCTGCCCAGCCCCATCGTGGCGACGGCCTGGCGACACGCCCTGCGCATCGACACGCTCGACGACGACGCGCGGGAGTTGCTGAATCATCTTCGTCGACCCGGATCCGGCGGGCCTCTACGGGCGCTTCATCCTGGAGACACGGCCGCCGGAGATCGACGAGTCGTAGGCACTCGGAGGAGCGGCGATGACGCGATTCGGGGCGCGCAGGCCGGCGGCGGATGGCCGCGGCGCTGATCGCGGCGGCGCTGGTCCTGGCGGGCTGCGGCGGGGCGTCGATCCAGGACGACCCGCGCCTGCAGCAGTTCGACGACGAGTTCACGACGGCGGGGCAGGCGCACTACCCGGCCGGCTTCGAGGTCACCTACGCCACGACGCCGCCCTACGGGCGGGCCGCACTGGACGATCCCGCTGCGCTGCGGCATCTACGAGCAGGAGCAGCTCTTCGAGCCGATGGTGCACACGATGGAGCACGGCGCGGTCGTGCTCTACTACCAGCCGCTGGCCGTCGACGCGGACACGGTGGGCGAGATGCGCGTGGCCGCGTCGCAACTGCTCAGCGAGGGGCGCCGCATGATCCTGACGCCGTCGACGCGGATCGGCGTGCCGGTGGCGATGACCTCGTGGGGGCGGCTGATGCTGATGGACGGCTTCGAGGAGGACACGCTGCGCGCCTTCCTCGACGCGTTCGAGGGCGACGCGCCGGAGGAGTTGGGCTGCTAGCGGCGGGTCCGTGGCGGGACTGCCACGGGGGCGATAGCCCCATACCGATCGGACGGGGAGACTGGCGGCGCCCGCGACCCGCGGCGGGCGCAGAGGAGCAGCGCATGGCAGCCTCCCCGATCGAGGTCGGCGCGCCGATCATCGAAGCGACCGACGTGCACAAGGCGTACCAGGGCGACGGCAACGTCGTGCAGGCGCTGCGCGGCGTCAGCATGACCATCCGCAAGGGCGAGATGGTGGCCGTGATGGGGCCGTCGGGCTGCGGCAAGACGACCCTGCTCAACACCCTCTCCGGGCTGGACTCGATCGACGCCGGCCTGATCCGCATCGAGGGGCAGGAGATCGCGACGCTGCCCGACAACGCCAAGACCGACTACCGGGCGCGGCGCATGGGCTTCGTCTTCCAGTTCTACAACCTGCTGCCCGTGCTCTCGGCGATCGAGAACGTGGAGTTGCCGCTGCTGGTCAGCGGCGTGAGCCCGTCGCAGGCGCGCGAGCGCGGCCGGGCCGAGCTGGCGCGGGTGGGCCTGGCCGACTGGGCGGCGCACCGGCCGGCGCAGCTCTCGGGCGGGCAGCGGCAGCGCGTGACGATCGCGCGGGCGCTGGTCAACGAGCCGGCCATCGTCTGGGGCGACGAGCCCACCGGCGACCTGGACAGCGTCAACGCGAACGAGATCATGGACCTCATCCAGGAGCTCAACGAGACCAAGGCGCAGACGTTCGTGATCGTGACGCACGATCAGGGCGTGGGCGGGCGCTGCCACCGGGTGATCCGCATGGTCGACGGCCAGATCGTCGGCGAGGACCAGAACCGCCCCTTCGAGCCGGCGGCCGTCGCGAGCGCCTGATCGGGGGGGAGCGCCCGGCCCCCATCGACAGGGGCGGCACGGAGGAGCAGCGGTGAACGAGATCTTCGGCCTCAGCATGGACACGCTGATGGTGGTGATCGTCGTCCTGCTGGCGCTGATCGCGCTGTCGATGGGCTACCTGGCGCTGCGCAACCCGCTGTTCTTCCGGCTGGGGCTGCGCAACATCCCGCGCCGCCGCGCGCAGACGCTGCTGATCATCTTCGGCCTGATGCTGAGCACCCTGATCGTCTCCTCGGCCTTCACGACGGGCGACACGCTGAGCACCAGCCTGCGCTCCCAGGCGATCGAGATCACCGGCCGCGTCGACCACCTGGTCCAGTACGAGACGACGCCGGGGCGCAACGTCTCGCAGGCCGAGTCGGTCGTGCCGCAGCGCGTCGCCGACGACCTCAAGGCCGCCTTCGCCGGCGACGAGCGCATCGTGGGGTTCATCCGGGCGCTGAACGACACGGCGTCGATGCGCAACGTCGACAGCGGGCAGCAGTTGGCGCTGTCGTACCTGCTGGGGCTCGACCCGGCGGAGGCCGACGCGATCGGCGGCATCCCCGGGGCCGGCGGCGGGCAACTGAGCCTGACCGGGAGCGGCCCGGACGGGATCATCCTCAACGCGACGGCGGCGCAGGAGTTGGCGGCCCGGCCGGGCCACCAGGTGCTGGTGCGGGCGCGCGGGGTCGAGCACCCCTTCCGCGTCGTGGGGATCGCGAAGGACACGCTGGTCAGCGGCGAGATCGATCTGCTCAACCCGCAGGGCGGCGTGATCCGGCTGGGGGTGGCGCAGGAGATCTTCGGGCTGCCGGGCGCGTTCGACGCCGTGGGCGTCGCGGTCGTGGGCGGCGAGACGGGCGCGCTGGACCTCTCGGACGAGATCGACGAGGCGCTCAACGTCTTCCTGCGCGATCAGGCGATCGCGGAGGTCGACGCGGGGACGCCGCCGGAGGAGCGCGTCTACGCCGACCGCCTCGACCGCCACATCTTCGAATCGACGCCGTTGAAGCAGGAAAACGTCGACGCGGCGGAGACGTTCGGGTCGGTGTTCACGTCGCTGTTCCTGCTCATGGGGCTGTTCTCGATCGCGGCGGGCATCCTGCTGATCTTCCTGATCTTCGTGCTGCTGGCCGAGGAGCGGAAGTCGGAGATGGGCATCGCGCGGGCGGTCGGCATGAGGCGCGGCCATCTGGTGCAGGCCTACCTGGCCGAGGGGCTGGCCTACAACGTGGGCGCGGCGGCGGTGGGCACGCTGCTGGGCATCGCGGTGGCCTTCCTGATGGTGGGCGTGCTCAACAGCGCCTTCGACGCCGCCCTGGGCTTCACGTTCGACCGCCACGTCGAGCCGCGCAGCGTCGTCGTGGCGGCGGGGCTGGGCATCGTGCTGACCTTCATCACCGTCGCGATCTCTTCCCTCCGGGTCAGCGTGCTCAACATCGTCGCGGCGATCCGCGACATCCCCGAGGGGGCGATCCGGGAGCGGCGGCCGGTCTCGATCTCCGGGCTCGTGACGACGCCGCTGGGCCTCGCCCTGCTCTGGACGACGCCGCTGACGATGGCCGGCGGCGGGCTGCTCGCCGGGGCGCTGCCGGCCCGCGCCCGCGAGCGGCTGGGCGGCTGGCTCTACACGCCGGCTTGGCAACTGATGCGCCGCCGTCAGGAGTGGTGGCTGACCTGCACGCTGGTCGGCGCCTACATGATCATCGCGCCCAGCGACGGCGGCTCGGCCTTCGTCTACCTGGGCGGCCTGACGCTGGGGCCGCTGGGCCTGCTGCTGACGGCGCGGCGCTTCGGCGGGGCGCGGATCGGCGGGCCGGGGCTGCCGGCGTCGTGGGCCAAGCGGGCGCTGCTGGTCCCCGCCCTCCCTCTCTGGGCGGCGCTGACCGGCGGGGCCTGGCTGCTGCGGCGGCTGGGGCGCCGCTATCCCACGCCGGGGCGCACCGCGCACACGGTCGTCAGCGCGGTCGTGCTGTTCTTCTGGTTCGCGGGCGGCTGGTTCCACGAGGACATCCTCGGCGTCGACGTCGAGGGCGGCCCGGAACTGTTCTTCCTCTCCGGCGCGGCGATGGTGACGGCGGGCGTGATCCTGGTGATCGTCAACCTCGACGCCTTCGTGCTGCTGCTGCGCGCGCTGGGGGCGTCGATCGGGCGGCTGCGGCCGGTCGTGCAGACGGCGGTCGCCTATCCGGCGACCGCGCCGTTCCGCACCGGCATGACCATCGCCATGATCGCGATCATCATGTTCGCGCTGGTCACCTTCACGACGATCAACGACAACTTCGCGCGGCTCTTCACGAGCGATACGTCGGCCGGCGGCTACGACCTCGTGGCCGACGCGGACCGCGATTCGGGCATCGACGACCTGCCGGCGTCGCTGCGCGCGGCCGGCGCCGGCGACCTGCAGGCGCAGTTGGAGGGCGTGAGCCGGCTGTCCTTCGGCAGCGGCAACGGCACCGACATCCAGCTCGTCGCGTCCCAGGCCTTCGACGACTTCAACGAGGCGCTCGTGCCCGGGCCCGACGGCGAGCCGTACTTCGAGCCGGCCGAGGACGCGGGCCTGCGCCAGTTGTTCCTGGCCGGGGCCGACGACGGCTTCCTGGCCGAGAACGACGTCGTGCTGCAGGCGCGCGCCTTCGGCTACGCATCGGACCGGGCGGTCTGGGAGGCGCTGCGCGCGCCGGCGCCCGACGGCCGGCGCTACGCCGTGATCACGGCGACGGCGGTGGCGGATTCGGGCGGCTTCGCGCCGATCGAGGAGACGGACTTCAAGCTGCCGGAGACGATCCGCGAGTTCACGGAGCAGATCCCGCAGGTGACCGTGCGGCTGAGCAACTCGGCGCGGGAGGCGGCCGAGGAGGTGACGATCATCGGCATCATCGACCAGGTGGTGGGCATCGCGGCGATCACACCGGGCGACATCCGGCCGACGCTGATCACGCACGAGGACGTCGTCTTCGCGCTCTACGAGAGCGCCGACACGGTGCGCCACTTCGCCCGCTCGGCGCCCGGCTTCGAGGCGCTGGACACGGCCCAGGCGATCGAGGCGGCGCTGCAGCTCGAGACGCAGTCGATCAAGGACGAGTTGGAGCAGCAGCAGGACACCTTCAACGCCATCCTGGGCCTCTTCCAGGGTTTCACGGCGATGGGGCTGGTGGCCGGGCTGGCGGCGCTGGGCGTGCTGGCCGTGCGGGCCGTCGTCGAGCGGCGGCAGCAGATCGGCGTGCTGCGCGCCATCGGCTTCCGCGCGGGCTACGTGCGCCTGGGGCTGATGCTGGAGATGGGCTTCATCTCGCTGATCGGGCTGCTGCTGGGCGGCGGCCTGGCCCTGGTCCTGTCCTGGCGGCTGTTCGAGGAGGGCGTCTTCGGCAGCACCGCCGGGGCCGACTTCTACATCCCCGTCGGCCGGCTGCTGCTGTTCTTCGCCCTGGCCATCGTCGCGACGATCGTGCTGACCTACCTGCCGGCGCGGCAGGCGTCGACCAAGACGGTGGCGGAGTCGCTGCGCTACGAGTAGCCGCGCAATGGACGAGCAGCCCGGTCCCGAGATCCCCGTCGCGCTGCTGCGGCAGTTCTACGCCTACGACCGCGACCTCCCGCTGGAGGCCGAGACGTCGCCGGCGCCCGCGCTCGACTTCGGGCCGGGGCTGCGGGCCGAGCGCTTCGAGATCACCTCGGCGCACGACGCGCGCGTGCCCGGCCTGCTGCTGTGGGACCCGCGGCGCGAGGGGCCGCGCCCGGCCGTCCTCGTCGCGCATCCGGCGACGCTGGGCAAGTCGGACGACTACGTGCTCTGGCCCGCGCAGGAGTGGGCCGGGCGGGGCGCCGTCTGCGTGCTGATCGATCAGGCCGGGCACGGCGAGCGCGCCGCCCGCCCGATCACGATGGAGGACTTCCTGCGTTACCCCCAGCGGCGCGCGGCGATGACGCAGCAGACGGCCGTCGATTGGATGCGCGCGCTCGACTACGCCGTGACGCGGCCGGAGGTCGACGGGGAGCGGATCGGCTTCGTGGGGTTCAGCATGGGCGGGATGCGGGGCGCGCCGTTCGTGGCGCTCGACGGGCGGGTCGGGGCGGCGGTCTTCTGCATCAGCGGGGCGGCGCGCCCGCTGCCCGCGTCGGCGGGGGAGGCGGAGCGGCTCGCGCAGCGGATCACCGACCCGGCGACGTTCGCGCCGCTGATGGATCGGCCGACGCTGGTCGTGGCCGGGCGGCGGGACGACATCGTGCCGCCGGAATCGGCCGAACGCTTCTTCCAGGCGATGCCGGAGCCGCGCGAGATCGACTGGGGGCCGTACGGGCACTGGGACTTCATGCCGGCGGGGCTGTCGCCCGTCTGGCCGTTCCTCGAACGGCATCTCTTCGGCTAGCGCGGGCGCGCGCTTGCTAGGCTGTATCCGGGGGGCGAGCGTGGGAATGCGCCGCAAGATCGTCCTGTGGGTCGGGGCGCTGCTGTTGGGGCTGCTGGTCCTCATCCTGATCAACAGCTCCCTGGGCGTCGACAGCGACGAGACGTACACGGACCTGCACCGCCCCCAGATCGTGGGCGATCAGGCGAACTACGAGTGAGCCGCCGGCGGGGGGATCGAGCATGGCGCGCGTGCGGGTGGAGCCGTTGGGGATCGAGTTGGACGTGCCCGCCGGGGTGACGATCATGCAGGCCGCGCGCGACGCCGGCTACTACTGGCCCAACCAGTGCGACATGCAGTGCCGCTGCTCGAACTGCTTCCTCCGCGTGGTCGAGGGGGCGGGGCGCCTCTCGGCGATGGGCCGGGCGGAGCGGGCGACGCTGCTGGAGCAGCGCGGCCGACGGGCGCTCGATCAGCCGGTGCGGCTGGGCTGCCAGACCTCGGTCACGGGCGACGTCGTGATCCACAAGGCGGGCGTGTACGTCGATCCGTTCGCCTAGGCCGGCGCTAGCGCACGTTGCGCAGGCGTGGATCGAGGGCGTCGCGCAGCCAGTCGCCCATCAGGTTGCCGGTCAGCGAGATGATCAGCAGGGCGAGGCCCGGCAGCCAGATCGGCCACCACGCCACGTTCATGAAGTCGCGGCCCTCCGAGATCATCACGCCCCACGACGGCGTGCCGGGCGGCGCGCCGACGGTCAGGAAGCTCAGCGCCGCCTCGGCCAGGATCACCAGCGCGACCTCCAGCGTCATGATGATGACGACGGTGTTGACCACGTTCGGGAACAGGTGCCGGCGCATGATCCAGACCGGCCCCGCCCCGGTCGCGCGGGAGGCCGTGACGAAGTCGCGCTCCTTGAGCGAGAGCACGTCGGCCCGCACCAGCCGGGCGTACGAGGGCCAGGTCCAGATCAGCAGGATGATGATCACGTTGCGCAGGCTGGGCCCCACCAGGCTCGCCAGCAGCACCGCGAAGAGGATCGCCGGCATCGCCAACTGGACGTCGACCAAGCGCATCAGCAGCTGCCCCGTGAGGCCGCCCGCCCAGCCCGCGATCAGGCCCACCAGCGTCCCCAGCAGCGCCGCGCCCGGCACGACGATGCCCACGACGATCAGGGAGATGCGCGCGCCGTAGAGCAGCCGGCTGAAGATATCGCGGCCGACGTCGTCCGTGCCCAGGAAGTAGTCCCAAGTGCCGCCGGCGAAGATGGGGGGCTCCAGGCGCCCGCCCAGGTTGATGTACTCCGGGTCGTGCGGGGCGAGCCAGTCGGCCCCCACGCCCGCGACGAGCAGCGCCAGCGCGATCGCGCCGGGCACGGACAGCCCCAGCCAGCGCCGCCAGCGGACGCCGCGCCGCTGCGCCAGGGGCGCCTCCACCGCTTGGCCCGCCGCTTGGCCGGCCATCAGGCGGTCCCCGCCCGGATGCGGGGGTCGATCAGCCGGTACGAGACGTCGACAAACAGGTTGACCAGCGCGATCGACGCCGCCAGCACGATGATCGAGGCCTGCACCATCGGGAAGTCGTTCTTCAGGATCGAGTCGATGATCAGCCGGCCGATGCCCGGCCAGGCGAAGACCATCTCGATGATCACCGAGCCGCCGATCAGGCGGCCCAGCGAGAGACCCAGCATCGTCACGACCGGCAGCAGCGCGTGCCGCACGGCGTGCCGCCCGATCACGACCCGCTCGCTGAGCCCCTTGGCCCGCGCCGTGCGGATGAAGTCGGTGTCCAGCACCTCGATCATCCCCGAGCGCGTCAGGCGCATGATCGCGACCATCTCGAACAGGCCCAGCGCCAGCGCCGGCAGGATCAACGAGCGGAAGCCGTCCTTGGCGCCGCCGGTCGGGAACCAGCCCAGCTGCACGGCGAAGAAGAAGATCATCATCAGGCCCAGCCAGAAGCTGGGCGTGGCCTGGCCGATCACCGCCACGAAGCGCGCCAGCCAGTCGATGACCGTGCCCCGCTTCAGCGCCGCGAGGATGCCCAGCGGCACCGCCAGCACGATCGCGAACACGACGCCCGCCGCCCCCAGCTTGAGCGTGTTCGCCGCCCGGTCGCCGATCGCGCCGAGCGCCGGCGTGCCCCCGCCCCGCCACGAAGTTCCGAAGTCGCCTTGCGCCAGGTTCCCCAGGAAAATGCCGTACTGGACGATCAGCGGGTCGTTCAGCCCCAGGGTCTCCTTCAGCGCCTCGATGTCGACGTCCCGCGCCTCAAGCGGCAGCATCGTCGCCTCGGGGTTGCCCACGGTGCGCGAGACGAAGAAGACGGTCGTCACGACGATGAAGACGACGAAGAACGCCTGGATCAGCCGGATCGCGAAGTAGTTCCAGAACTGCATCAGGCTCCGTGCCGGGCGCCCGCCCGACTGCCGACGGCGGGGCGCCGGAGGCAAGTATACCGGCGGCGCGCCGGCGCCGATCCCGGTGGGCGCATCCGACAGGGGCGCGTTCGGCGGGGGCCGCCTACGCGAACT
Organism: Dehalococcoidia bacterium; assembly: GCA_963664645.2. Lineage (GTDB taxonomy): Bacteria > Chloroflexota > Dehalococcoidia > Bin125 > Bin125 > TK10-74A. The sequence goes on along the minus strand of CAXXCV010000001.1, from coordinate 2,153,734 downwards.
GGTCGCGGGCGGCGACCTGGAGCGCCTCGCCGCGCCCCGCCTCTTCCTCGTACTTGAACGGGTAGAGGTGCTCGAGGCCCAAGAGGCGCGGCAGCTCGGGGTGGCGGTCGAGGAGCTCGGGGTCGATCTCCCGCCAATCCTGGATCGGCTTCATGTACGAGCGCATCCAGGCCAGGACCAGGGTGACGCGCAGGCCGGGCGTGGAGCGGGGCAGCGCGCCGTGCCAGGTCGCGCCGTGCCAGACGGCCAGGGAGCCCTCGCGCGCGCTCAGCGGCACGGCGCGGTAGGGGCTGTCCTCCCGCGTGAAGTCCTCCTCGTGGAGGAAGGGGGCGCGACCGAAGAGGTGGCTGCCCGGCACGTAGACCGTGGGGCCGTCCTCCTCACTGCTGTAGTCGCTCAGCACCCAGGAGGTGTTGCAGAAGTGGGCGTACTGGGACATGGGCGGCGGCACGGCTCGGGAGTCGTTGTGGAGGTAGAGGGGCTTCGTCTGGTCGTCCTTGCCGAGCCCGGGCGCCTTGTTGCCCCCCTTGAGCAGCCAGGTGGCGCCGGTCATGACCGCGCTCTGGCCGCACATCCAGCGCGCGATCGCCAGGGCCACCGGGTTGAGCATGGCTTCGACGAAGACCTCGTCCTCCTCGAGCAGCCACCAACTGTTCCGGAGCCCCGTCTTGAGCTCGGCCGTGCGGTAGTCGTCGATCGGATCATCGTTGCGGGCGCCGTGCGTGCGCAGGATGGCGTCGCGCAGGCGCTCCACGAATCCGGGCGCGGCCGCCGTCTTCTCCGGCGGGATGACGGTGAAGCCGTAGGCGTCGAGCTCGACGACGTTCTGCTGCAGGCCGTAGCGGGTGATCTCGCCGACGGCGGCGTCGGCGGCGGGGGAGGCTTGCAGAGCGGCGATGTCCATGATCGGGTCTTCCTTTCCGAAAGTCGCGAGACGCCCCGCAGTGGCGCCCCGAAGGTTTCCCCTCCGGTCCCCCCTCTCCGTCGGTTCAGAGGGAGAGGGGGGACAGGGGGTGAGGTCGCGAGCGTCAGCTGTGCCGCTGCGCGGCGTAGGTGCTGGAGAAGTTCAGCAGCCCCAGCCGGCCGCCCTTGGGCCAGTTGACGTCGCTGCGGCTGAGGACGCCGTCCGGGGGCTCGACGATGTAGATGTAGTACGCGCGGCGCGCGTGCTCCAGGATGAATTCCGCGATCATCTCGAGGCGCCGGTCGGGATCTTGCTCGACCCGCTGCGCGAGGAACATCTCGTCCATGTCGGGTTCCGGGGGCGCCGCGAGGCTGAAGAAGCCTCGGGGCCCGCCGCAACACTCCCACGGATGTCCGACATCGGGGTTGGGGCTGCCCCAGAACCAGTAGAGGCCCGGCGGGGCCTGGTCCTTGCCGCGGGTGTACGCGTCGGAGAAGTAGTCGCCGGCGCCGAGCGACATGGGTTCCACCCGGATGCCGACCGCGTTCAGATCCTGCGCGACCGCCAGCACCATGTCCTCGATATACGAGCCGCCCCAGTCGGGCGTCCAGTACAGGGGGATGTCGAAGCCGTCCGGGTAGCCGGCCTCGGCCAGCAGGGCCCGCGCCCGCTCGGGGTCGTAGGCGTAGGTGACTTCCTGCTTCTGCTCGGGGGTCGGGTAGCCCTGGGCGGTGCTGTGCGCGACGAGTGACTGCTCGCCGACGCCGAGCAGGAGGTTGTCGATCAGGACCTGGCGGTTGACCGCGTGGTTCGCGGCCCGGCGGACGCGGACGTCCAGGAACGGGTTCGGGCTGCCGTCGTCCATCGTCTCTCTGTACAGGTTGGGCTGGATGTGCTGGAGGCCCCAGGTGAGGGGGGCTCCCCACTGCAGGGTGAAGTCGGGGTCGTCCAGGTACTGCTCGGCGATGTCGGGGCCCACCCCCTCCATCATGTCGATCTCGCCGACCTCGAGGCCGGCCAGGCGCGACTGGAGTTCGGGCCGCACCAGGACCGTCAGCTGTTGGTTGTGGGGCACGTGCGGCACCCGGACGGGGTGGTCCAGCGGGAAGAAGTGGCCCTCGAAGCGCTCGAAGACGAAGTCCTCGTCCTCCGTGTGGCTCACGAAGCGGTAGGGGCCGGTGCCCATCGGGGATCGGTCCACCGCGGTGTCGCCCCGCCGCTCCGTATCCGCCTTGGAGAAGATGGAGGTGTTGACCGTGGCCATGTGGAGGAGGAGGAAGGACGCGTCGGGCTCCTGGATCTCGATCGCCCAGGTGCGGTCGTCCACGGCCTCGTTGCGGGCCCAAGTGCTCGATCCCCAGACCCCGCAGCACGTCGTCCAGCCGCCGGGGTGATCGGACGTCGCGCCGCCGTCGTGATATTCGGCGATACCGCCCGCGCGCTCGTGGGTGAACACCAGGTCGTGCGCCGTGACGGTCGAGCCGTCATGGAACGGCGCCGGAGCGATCGCCGCCCGGATCGTGACGGGGTCGATCCACTCCGGCGTGGCGACCGTCGCGATCAGGCTGTTATCGCGCGGGTCCACCTGCATCGCATGGCCGAAGACGGCGCCGTGCGAGTAGAAGTTGGTGAAGCTGGCGGTACGCCCCTGATCCAGGCCCCCGTTGTCGGTGGGGACCGCCGCGACGATCGAGGCGTCCAGATCGACCTCGTCAAGCGGCCAGGGCACGGAGAAGTCGAACTCCTCCTCGGCGACGGCGGCGGCGATGGCCGCCGCCGCCGTGCTGGCGGCCTCCCCGGCCGCGGCGGCGGCTTCCTGGGCGGCGGCGACGGCCGCGGCGGCGGTTTCGGCCGCGGCTTCGGCGGTCTCCTGGGCCGTGGCGGCGGCCTCGCCGGCGGCGGCGGACGCCTCCCCGGCGGCTTCCGCCGCGGCGGCCGCGGCGGCGGCGGCCTCGTCGATGGCGGCCTGGGCGGCGGCCGCGGTGGCGGTGCCGGCCTCGACCGCGGCGGCCGCGTCGCGGGCGGCCTGGGCGGCGGCCTCGGCCGCCTCAGAGGCGGCGGCGGCGACGGCCGCGGCAGCCTCGTCACCCGCGGCTTCGGCCGCGGCGGCGGCGTCGGCGGCAGCCGCAGCGGCGGCTTCGGCGGCGGCGGCCGCGTTGGCGGCGTCCTCCGACTCGGCCGCTTCGGCGGCCAGGGCGGCGGCCGCATCGGCGGCGTCGGCGGCCTGCGAAGCGGCGGCAGAGGCCTCGCTGGCGGCGGCGGCAGCCGCGGCGGCGGCGTCGGCGGCGGCCTCGGTCTCGGCGGCGCGCGCCTCGCCGGCGGCGACGGCCGCGGCGGCGGCCTCCTCCGCGGCGGCGGCGGCCCGTTCGGCGGCCGCGGTCCCGGCGTCATCGTCGTCGTCGCCGCAGCCGACCAAGGCCAGGCCGGTCGCGCCAACGCCCGCCTTGGCGCTGGCGCCCAGCATCGTGCGGCGCGATATCTTTCGGTATCGCAATCGGGTCCAGTAGGTGCTCATGGCGTCATCCTTTCCTGGGATGCAGGCGTCCCGCCCCCCGGGGACGGGCTCGCGTATTCGAGCGCGGGGAGGATGACGCACAGGGGAAATCTTGTCAAGTCTATTTCAGGGGGGGGGGGAGGTCAAGGTTATTGAAAAGATGACTCTTTTACACTTGACGGAATGTCATGTGTTATGCACCGGTTCTCTCGTTATGAGGGAGGGGAGAGGGGGCATGTCGGGCGAAAAAAATTCTTGCGGGCGGCCCCGCGCCACGGTCGTAGGGGTGCCCCTTGTGGTCGCCCTGGCGGGCGGAGGCCGGGCGGCAGAAAAATTTCTTGCGGGCGGCCCCGCCGCGCCGCGGTCGCGGTCGCAGGGGCGCCCCTCACCCTAACCCTCTCCCCAGGGAGAGGGGATCGGAGCGGGGACCCCGCCGCGGTCGCGGTCACAGGGGCGCTCCTCACCCTAACCCTCTCCCCAGGGAGAGGGGACCGGAGCCCCCTCTCCATCGTCCGGATGGAGAGGGGGACAGGGGGTGAGGTTCCGCGCGTCAGGCCTTGCGCCGCTGCACGGCGTGGGTGCTGCCCCCCCACAGTTTGCCCCAAGCCCCGCTCCTCGGCCAGTTCACGTCGCTGCGGGTCAGGACACCCTCCGGCGGCTCGACGATGAAGATGAAATACGCCTGGCGCGCGTGTTCCAGGAGCAACTCCGCGATCATTTCCCCGCGCCGATCGACATCGAGTTCGACCTTCTGCGCGAGGTACAGTTCCTGCAGGCTGGGGTCCTGGGGTTCCGCGAGGGTGAAAAAGCCGCCGGGCCCGGTGCAGCACTCCCACATCGATCCGATGTCGGCGATGTGGTTGGCGAAGAACCAGAAGAGGCCCGGCAGGGCGTCGGGGCCGCCGCGGGTATAGGCGTCGGTGAAGTAGTCGGCGACGGGGATCGACCGGAGATCCGTCCGGATGCCGACCGCGTCCAGATCCTGCGCGACCGCCAGCACCATGTCCGAGATATACGCGCCGCCCCATTCGGGCGTCCAGTACAGGGGGATGTCGAAGCCGTCCGGATAGCCGGCCTCGGCCAGCAGCGCCCGCGCCTTGTCGGGGTCGTAGTCGAAGAGCACTTCCTGCTTCTGCTCCGCGGACGGGTAGCCCTGGACGCCGCTGAACGCGAAGAGTCCCTGCTCGCCCTGGCCGAGCAGGAAGGCGTCGATGAGGGCTTGGCGGTTGACCGCGTGGTTCGCCGCTTGGCGGACGCGCAGGTCCAGGAACGGGTTCGGGCTGCCGTCATCCATCGTCTGGGCGTACAGGTTGGGCTGGATGTGGTGCAGGGTGTTGACGCCGGCTTGGAACTGGACGGTGAAGTCGGAGTCGTCCAGGTACGGCTCGACGAAGCCGGGCCCGAGCCCCGCCAGGATGTCGATCTCGCCGGTCTCAATGCCGGCCAACTGCGACTGGATCTCGGGCCGCACCAAGATCGTCAGGTGTTTGTTGTGGGCGTAGCGCGGCACCACGATGGGGTAGTCGACGGGGTTGAAGTGGCCCTCGAAGCGCTCGAAGACGAAGTCCTCGTCCTCCGTGTGGCTCACGAAGCGGTAGGGGCCGGTACCCATCGGGGATCGGTCCACCGCGGTGTCGCCCCGCCGCTCCGTATCCGCCTTGGAGAAGATGGAGGTGTTGACCGTGGCCATGTGGAGGAGGAGGAAGGACGCGTCGGGCTCCTGGATCTCGATCGCCCAGGTGCGGTCGTCCACGGCCTCGTTGCGGGCCCAAGTGCTCGATCCCCAGACCCCGCAGCACGTCGTCCAGCCGCCGGGGTGATCGGACGTCGCGCCGCCGTCGTGATATTCGGCGATACCGCCCGCGCGCTCGTGGGTGAACACCAGGTCGTGCGCCGTGACGGTCGAGCCGTCATGGAACGGCGCCGGAGCGATCGCCGCCCGGATCGTGACGGGGTCGATCCACTCCGGCGTGGCGACCGTCGCGATCAGGCTGTTATCGCGCGGGTCCACCTGCATCGCATGGCCGAAGACGGCGCCGTGCGAGTAGAAGTTGGTGAAGCTGGCGGTACGCCCCTGATCCAGGCCCCCGTTGTCGGTGGGGACCGCCGCGACGATCGAGGCGTCCAGATCGACCTCGTCAAGCGGCCAGGGCACGGAGAAGTCGAACTCCTCCTCGGCGACGGCGGCGGCGATGGCCGCCGCCGCCGTGCTGGCGGCCTCCCCGGCCGCGGCGGCGGCTTCCTGGGCGGCGGCGACGGCCGCGGCGGCGGTTTCGGCCGCGGCTTCGGCGGTCTCCTGGGCCGTGGCGGCGGCCTCGCCGGCGGCGGCGGACGCCTCCCCGGCGGCCTCGGCGGCGGCATCGGCCGCGGCCTGGGCGGCGGCGGCCCCGGCGGCCGCGTCGGCGGCCCCCGCCTCGCGGGCGGCCTGGGCGGCGGCCTCGGCCGCGTCGGCGGCGGCCTGCGCGACGGCGGCGGCGCCGGCGTCGCCCGCGGCTTCGGCCGCGGCGGCCGCGTCGGCAGCCGCGTCGGCCGCGGCCTGGGCGGCGGCGGCCGCCTGTTCGGCGTCCTCCGACGCCGCCGCCTCGGCCGCCAGGGCGGAGGCCGACTCGGCGGCTTCGGCCGCGCGGCCCGCGGCGGCGGCGGCGTCGCCGGCGGCGGAGGCCGCGGCGGCGGCGTCGCTGGCGGCCGCATCGACCGCCGACGTGTCGATGGCGGCGGCATCGTCGTCGTCGCCGCAGCCGACCAGGGCCAGGCCGGCCGCGCCGACGCCGGCCTTGGCGCTGGCGCCCAGCATCGTGCGACGCGAGATCTTTCGGTATCGCAATCGGGTCCAGTAGGTGCTCATGGCGTCATCCTTTCCTGGGATGCAGGCGTCCCGCCCCCCGTGGACGGGCTCGCGTATTCGAGCGCGGGGAGTATGACATCTAGGGGGGGGGGGGCGGTCAAGGTTTTGGGGGAAGTTATTTTTTCACAATGTGGATAATCGAGGTGCAGACAACCTGCCCCCTCCCAGTCACAGGGTGGGGAGGGGGAATCGGAGGGGGGAGGCATGTCACGCGAAAAAAAAATAAAGGGGGTGGTGGGGGCCTGCGGCGAGCGTGGCGGGCGGTCCGGGGGCGCTGCGGCGGGCCTCCAAGAGCCCCGCGAAAAAAAACATTTCGGGGGTGAAAAAGCAGTCCGGCGGGGAGCCGACCGACTGTCGGGCGCCCGGCGGGCGAAAAAAAGCGCGCGGTGAGAAAACAGTCGGAGCGGGGCCGGCCGAGCATCGGGCGCCCGGCGAGCAAAAAAACGTGTGCGGCCCGGACCTCACCCCCGAACCCCCTCTCCCTCGTCCAGATGGAGAGGGGGACAGGGGGTGAGGCCGTTCGGCGCCTCCCATCGGGCCTGTCGATACGGCCCACCCGCTGATCTATACTTGGGCGGACTCGGTGAGCCGGAGCGAGGGAGAGGCGGCCGCGGCATGGAGATCGCCCGGCTCGAGGCGTTCGTGCGGGTGGCGACGAAGCTCTCGTTCTCGCGGGCGGCGGAGTCGCTGTACCTCACGCAGCCGACGGTCACGGCGCGCATCCAGGCGCTCGAGCGGGAGCTGGGGGAGCCGCTGTTCGAGCGGCTGGGCCGCACCATCCGCCTGACCGACGCCGGCGAGGCGTTCCTGCCCCACGCCCAGCGCGCGCTGCGCTCGGTCGAGGAGGGGCGCGACGCCCTGGCCGGCCTGCGCAACGTCAACAGCGGCCAACTGACGATCGGCACGGCGCCGACGGTGGGCACCTACGTGCTGCCCGGCATCCTGCAGCAGTTCAGCGAGCGCTACCCGGCCGTGGAGGTGTCGATCCGCACCGGACGGTCGGAGGAGGTGCAGGCGATGGTGCTGGCCGACGAGGTGCAGGTGGGCTTCGAGCGCTACCTCACGCACCCCGACATCGAGACGGTGCCGCTCTACGAGGACGACATCGCGCTGATGGCGGGGTCGCGGCACCCGCTGGCGCAGCGCGGCCCCACGACCGTCGCCGAGTTGGCGCTGGAGCCGGTGATCTTCTTCGACGTGCACTCCTCGTACCACGCGATCAGCCAGGCCATCTTCCGCGAGCGGGGCATCGCGCCGCGGCAGAGCCTCGACGTCGACAGCCTGGAGATGGCGAAGCACCTGGTGCTGCGCGGGCTGGGGCTGGCCTTCCTGCCGCGCGTGGCCGTGGCGCAGGAGTTGGAGGCCGGCACGCTGGTCGCGATCGAGATCGAGGGGGCGGCCCCGCTGCGGCGCCGGATCGCGCTGATCTACCGCAAGCGGCGGCTGCAGAGCCGGGCGATGATGGCGCTGGTCTCGCTGCTGGACGAGATCTACCGCTTCGAGTACGCGAACCCGGAGGCGCCGGTCGCGGCGTCGCGGTAGGCCGCCCGGTCGATGGTGTAGGCTGTGCCCATGACGACGTTCGACACCCTGCGGGCGGCCCAGCGCCTGCGCGACGAGGCGGCCCAGCCGCCGGCCGCCGCCGAGACGATCGCGGCCGTGATCGGGGAGGCCGTCACGCCCGGCCGCGACGACGTGATGGCGCTGCGCGAGGACACGGCGACGCTGCGGGGCGAACTCCACGACGGGCTGGCGGCTGGACGGGCCGAACTCCATACCGAATCGGCGGCGCTGCGTGCGGACATCGCGACGCTGCGGACCGAACTCCACGACGGGCTGTCGGCCGTACGGGACGAACTCCATACCGAGGTGGCGTCGCTGCGCCAGGACATGGCGACGCTGGGGGGTGAACTCCGTCAGGACATGGCTGCGCTGCGGGCCGAGGTGCGCGAGGACATCGCGGCGCTGGGGGGTGAACTCCGGGAAGGCCTGCAGACCATGCGGACGGAAATGCAGACCATGCGGGCGGACTTTCAGTCCGATCTGCGCACGCTCACGCTCCAACTCGCCGGGTTCACCGTCGCCGTCGCAACGGTCGCCGTCGCCATCGTGAAGCTCACTTAGGTCGCTTCTTCGCGGTCGCTTTCTTGGCGGGCCTGGGCTTGCGCGGGATGCGCGGCAGCGGGCCGCCGTCGCGCAGGGCCTTGAGGACGCGCACGCTGAGCGCGTCGGGGCCGCCGCCCTTGTAGCCCGGCACCTCCAGCAGCCAGGTCGCGGCCTGGAAGACGTCGCGGGCCAGCAGGTTGCGCAGGCCGTCCAGGCCGATGCTCCCCCAGCCGAGGTTCTCGTGCCGGTCGCGGCCCGATCCCAGCGGCGTCTTGGAGTCGTTGGCGTGCACCGCGACGAGGGCGTCCAGCCCGACCTCCCGGTCGAACTCGGTCAGCGCGGCGTCGAGGGCGGCGGCGTCCGTCAGGTCGTAGCCGGCCGAGAAGGCGTGGCAGGTGTCGAAGCAGACCCGCACGCGGTCGTCCCCGGCGGCGTCGCGGATCGCGCCCAACTCGGCGAAGCGGGAGCCGATGCTGTCGCCCGCGCCGGCGTTGTTCTCCAGGCAGAGCCAGACCTCGGGCGGCGACTCCGCCAGCACCTCGCGGATGGCCCCCGCGACCCGCGGCAGCACGGCCTCGAAGCCGAGCCCCTTGTGGCTGCCGACGTGGAAGATGACGCCGGCCACGCCCAGCCCGCCGGCCAGCCGCATGTCGGCCGTGAGCGACGCGACGCCCTTGCGCAGGTGCTCGGCGTCGGCCGTGGCCAGGTTCACCAGGTAGATGCCGTGGATGAAGTTGGGCCCCACGCCCGCCTCGCTCATGCGGCTGCGGAACGCCGCGACGTCCGGCTCGGGGTGCTGCTTGCGCCGCCACTGCTGGGGCGCCGCGCCGAAGACCTGCACGGCCTCGGCGCGCAGGCGCTTGGCGTGGTCGGCCGCGATGTCGATGTGGCCGGCGGTCGAGACGTGCGCGCCGAGGACGGGGCGGGCGGGTGAAGCGCTGGCGGGCATGGCGACAGCCTATCGCGCGGCGGGCCGGGCGCCCGTGGCGGCGCGCCAGTCGAGGTAGCCGCGCAGCGCGACGGCGGCGGCCGAGACGGAGTCGTAGGTGGCGACGCCGGCCCGGCCCATGTCGGCGTGGATGCGGCGGGCCAAGATCGACGCCGCCGGGCGTGCGCGGCGCGCGCATCGCGACGGCCAGCGGCACGGGGATGGCGTCGCGGGCCTCCAGCAGGCGGTCGCGCAGGCCCTCGGCGAAGCCGGCGTCGGTGGCGACGCCGCCGGTCGGCAGGTTGTCGACGTTGGCCTGCAGGATGACGACGTCGATGCCCGGATCCCGCCCCACGATGCCGAGGGCGGGGAGGAAGCCGTCGGCGTCCCAGGCGATGTCGGAGTCGACGGGGTTGCGCAGGCTGTTGCCCGCCGGGGGCAGGTACCCGGCGAGGCGCTCGCGGGTGTCGTCGCCGAGGGGCGGGAGATCCAGGCCGGCGCGCGCGACGGCGTCGGCGGCCAGGACGGAGTAGCCGCCGCCGCGCCCGACGAGGGCGACGCGGGGGCCGCGCACGCCGGCCAACCGCTGGGCCGTGACGGCGAGGTCGAGCAGCGCGTCGGGGCCGGCCACGTCGATCAGCCGGGTCTGCCGCACGACGCCCGCCCAGACGTCGGCGGCCCCGGCCAGGCTGCCCGTGTGGCCGGCGACGGCGCGCGTGCCCGGCCCGGTCGCGCCGCCCTTGAGCACGGCGAAGGGTTTGCGGGCGGCCAGGCGCCGGGCCAGCGGCACGAAGCGGCGGCCCTCCTTGATGCCCTCCAGGTAGGCGAGGACGATGTCGGTGTCCGGGTCGCCGGCGAAGTAGTCGATCAGGTCCGCCTCGTTGAGGTCGAGCGCGTTGCCGTAGGAGGCGACGTGGCTGAAGCGCAGGCCGCGCGACTCGGCCCGCATGACGACCTCGCTGGCGTTGGCGCCGCTCTGCGAGAGCATGGCGATGCGGCCGGGCGTGCGGTCGGCCTCCTCCAGCCAGCTGACGCCGCCGGCGGGGCTGTGGATGCCCATGCAGTTGGGCCCCAGCAGGCGGATGCCGTGGGCGCGGGCGCGCCGCAGCAACTCCGCTTCGAGGGCGGCGCGCTCCGTCAGGCCGGTCTCGCCGAAGCCGGCGGTGACGAGGTGGAACACCTTGACTCCCTTCCCGGCCGCTTGATCGAGCAGGTCGAGCACGGCGTGGGCCGGGATGACGGAGATGACGAGGTCGATCTGGTCGTCGGGCACGTCGCGCAGGCTGGGGTAGAGGGGCGTCCCCGATCGCAGGGCGCCGCCGCGCGGGTTGAGCGCGTAGAGGCGCTCGACGATGCCGTAGCCGCGCACCAGCTTGAACCAGCGCATGCCGTTGAAGCTGCTCTTGGGCCGCACCGAGACGCCCGCGACGGCGACGGAGCGCGGCCGGAACGCGGTGGCGAGGGCGTCGCGGCCGGAGAGGGCGGTCGCCGTGGGGATGGGCGGGCGAGGCGCTGGGGGGCATGGACGCAGCCTATCGGAGGCCGCGATGACGGCGGAGTGCTCGTTCGATGTAGGATTGCGGCATGGTAGCTCACTCGGCCTCCGACTCCGACCCAGCGACGCACGGCGATCCCGATCACGGGCGCATCGACCTCAGCAGCGACATTCAGCGCGCGTTCGACAAGCAGTTCTGGCATCTGGCCATCGGGGCCACCGTTATCGCTGCCATCGTGATCGCCATTCTCCGGCTCACCTAGCAACACAACGCGACAGGCCCGCGCCGGCGGCCCCGCCGGGGATCAGCGCGGCGCCGCGCGACCCAGCGTGCGCTCGATCTGGCGGACGTGGAACAACTGGTGGTCGGCGGCGGTGAGCAGCATCGTGCGGAAGGACAGATCGACCGTCTCCCCATCGACGCTGAGGTTGGCGGGCTCGCGCAACTGGCGGGCGGTCATGCCGGCGAGCAGGGCCTCCGTCTCGGCGCGGACGGCGCGCACGGCCCAGCGCAACTCGTTCTCCTCCGGGCGCTGCTCGAGCGTGGGCAGCGCCACGACGTCGGCGGGGGGCAGCGGCAGCCCCGGCGCGACGGCCCGCCGCAGTTCGGTCAGCTGGGGCAGCAGCCAGCGCTCGGCGTGCAGCAGGTGCAGCACGATCTCCCGCACCGACCATTCGCCGTCGCCGAGGCGCGCGTCGAGGTCGGCACCCGAGACGCCGTCGAGCAGGGCCGTCAGGTCGGCCAGGTTCTCGGCCAGGACGGCGCGCAGGGCGGCGGGGTCGTTGGCGGAGAGGGGTCCGGCCATGCGGGCAGTCTGCGCTAGGCTGCGAGCGTCGTCAAAGGGGGCCGGATGGCGATCGTCGAGTCGTTCCCGACGCGGGCGGAGCAACTCGCCCTGGAGCCGAGCGTGAGCGCGGCCGCGCGGGCCGGGCTGCGCGAGGGCGCGGCCCGGTTCGACGCGCGCCGCTTCTGGGACGCGCACGAGGCCTGGGAGGAGGTCTGGCAGGAGGAGCCGCGGCCGATCCGGTCGTTCTACCAGGGGCTGATCCAGATCGCGGCGGGGTTCCACCACTGGACGGTGACGCGCCGCCCGAAGGGCGTGCAGATCCTGCTGACGGCCGGCGTGGAGAAGCTCGAGTGGTACGCGCCGCACTACCTGGGCGTGGACGTCGAGGCCACGATCGACGAGGCGTCGCGGCGGCGGGCGCTGGCGGCGGGCCGCGACGCCGCCTGGCTCGACGCCTACCCGCGCGAGTCGCTGCCGCGCTTCCGCTGGCTGCCGGGCGAGCCGTCGTGCTGACGCCGCCCGCCCTGCGCGTGCGCCGGCTGCGGGCCACCGCGCGGCTGCCCCGCCGGGCGACGCCGCACAGTTCCGGCCTCGACCTGTACGCCGACTTCGGCTCGGCCGGCGGGGAGGTTGTGCTGGAAGCGACGCCGCAACTGATCCCGACGGGGCTGGCCGTCGAGGTTCCGCCCGGCTTCGAGGTGCAGGTCCGGCCGCGCTCGGGCCTGTCGCGGCGGGGCGTCGTGGTGGCCTTCGGCACGGTCGACGCCGACTACCGCGGCGAGTTGCTGGTCAACATGTCGTGGCCGCTGGAGGGGCAGTTCACCGTCCGGCAGGGCGACCGCATCGCGCAGTTGGTCGTCGCGCCGGTGGCGCTGGCGGAGGTCGAGGAGGTGGACGAGTTGTCGGAGACGGAGCGGGGCGGCGGCGGCTTCGGCTCGACGGGGCGCTGAGGAGGCCGGGGAACCGAGCGCGGGGGAGGAGCGTCTGGCGAAATGGCGCCGGGCGGGTATCCGCCGGGCCCCGGTGGGCGTACAGTGACATCGGTGGCTGGGGTCGGCGCCGGAGCGTACATGCCGCGACGATCCTTCTCCATGCTCATCCTGGCGGGGCTGCTCCTCGCGGGTCTGCTGGTCGTCGCCTGCGGCGGCGACGAGGAGCCCGCGCTCACCGACGCCCCCGCGGCGACCGGGACGCAAACCCCCGCCGCCGAAGCCGCCGCCACGACGCAGGACCCGCCCGCGCCCGCCCGCGAGGCCCCCGACCGCGCCGCGACCGACGCGGCCATCGCCGCCGCCGAGCAGGCGGCGGAGGAGGAGCGACCCTCGGCGGGCGGCGGCGCGACCGTCGCGGTGCAGCGCGCCACGACCACGCCGGCGGCGAGCGGCGAGACGTACACCGTGCAGCCCGGCGACACGCTGGGCGACATCGCTTTCCGCTTCGGCACGACGGCGGCCGTGCTGGCCGACATCAACCAGTTGGCGAACCCGGATCTGCTGCAGGTCGGCGACGTGCTGATCCTGCCCGGCGGGGAGCCGGAGGAGGACGAGGACGCGGCGGCGGACGAGGACGAGGCCGCCGAGACCGGTGACGACGCCGCGGCCGACGGCGAGGACGGCGAGCAGGGCGACGACGCCGCCCGGGACGACGGCGACGAAACCAGCGACGACGAGGCGGCGGACGACGACACGGCGGCCTCCCCGCCGGGCCCGGTGGCGGTCACCGGGCTCTCGCCCAGCGGCATCCCGCAGCCGGGCGGCGACGTCACGGCGGCGGACGTCCCCGCCCGGCCCACGGCGCTGGCGGAGTTCGCGACGACGGCGCTGCCCTGGTTCCAGGACCGCACGCTGGTGGCCGAGATCGAGCCGCTGTTCATCGCCTGGGCCATGCCGGCGCTGCCCCGCGGCGACCGCTTCCACCTGGTGGACACGGACCTGGACGGGCTGTTCAGCCTGGTCGCCATCTACACGGACCCGGGGACGCCGCAACACGGCTCCCTGACCGACGCCAACCTCGTGATCTACGACCCGGTCCCCGGCCAGCCCACCCGCTGGCGGCAGGCGTTCGACCATAATCTGGCCTTCGGCGGCGGGCAGGACTTCTTCGTGCTGAACGTCGTCGATATGACCGGCGACGGGCGCCCCGACGTGCTGTACGGCGAGACGGCCTGCGGGGCCCACACCTGCACGACGATCGTGCGGCTGCTGGTGCGCGACGGCGACGGCTACCGCAACGCGGCGGTGAACGTCGCCGTGCCCACGGCGACGGCGTTCTCCTTCGAGGACGTGACCGGCGACGGCGCGCCCGACCTGACGATCGAGGGCGGTACCTACGGCAGCATTGGGGCCGGGCCGCCGCGGCCGTTCCGGTTCGTCTACAGCGTGACCGGCGGCGGCTTCGGCGAGATCGCGCGGGTGGGGCTGCCGACGACGTTCCTGGTCTGGGTGATCGCCGACGGCAACGCCGCCTTCGACGCGGGCGACTACGTGGGCGCGCTGACGCTCTACGGGCAGGCCGCCAGCGACGCCGGCCTGGACGAGTTCGCGCCGGGCGCGGGGCCGGAGCTGATGGCGCTGGCGGCGCTGCGCGCGGCGATCACGCAGATGCAACTGGGCGACGCGACGTCGGCCGCCTCCCTGGCGCAGGCGGCGTCGGCCGGGGGCGGGCTGGCCGGCGCGCTGGCGACGGCCTACCTGAGCGCGATCATCGCCAACCCCGACCCGGCGGCCGGCTGCGCGGCGCTGAACGGCGCGCTGGCCCCGCGCGCCGCCGAGTGGGACGCCTTCTGGGAGCAGTTCGGCTACGGGCTGCCGGAGTTCCGCTGGGAGCAACTCTGCCCGTTCTAGCCCCGCCGTCGCGGGGCGGCGGCGTCCGGCTTGAATGGGGCCGGGCCGGGAAGTAGCGTCGAAACGTGCTCGGCCCCGACGGTCCATGAGTCTTCTTTCGCGATCGCGGCGTTCCCCGCCGGCGCTGCCGGCGCCCCTCTCCCGGCTGCCCGTGCCGGACAGCCTCGTGCCGTTCCTGCTGGCGCTGCTCGTGGGGCTGATCGCCGGGCTGGGGGCCGTCGCGCTGCGCGAGCTGGTGGACGGTTTCGACCAGCTCCTGCTGGGCGACCTGGGCGGCGCGCTGACCTCCTTCGGCGGCGACTGGATGATCATCTGGGTGCCGGTGCTGGCCGCGATCCCGGTGGCCTGGATCGTGATCCGCTTCGCGCCCGAGTCGCGCGGCAACGGCGTGCCGGAGGTGATGAGCGCCGTCGAGACGCAGGGCGGCCGCATCCGGGCGCGGGTGGCCCCGGCGAAGGCGCTGGCCTCGGCGGTGACGATCGGCTCGGGCGGCTCGGTGGGGCAGATCGGGCCGGTGGCGCAGGTCTCGGCCTCGCTGGCGTCGAGCCTGGGCCGCGTGATGCGGCAGCCGCCGGAGATGATGACGCTGCTGGTCGCGGGCGGGGCGGCGGGCGGCGTCTCGGCCTCGTTCAACGCGCCCATCGCGGGCGTCTTCTTCGCGCTCGAGGTGATCCTGCGGCGCTTCAACGTGCGCAACTTCACGCTGGTCGTCGTCAGTTCCGTGATCGCGACGCTGGTGGCGATCGCGATCATGGGGCCCGAGCCGGGCATCGCCATCCCCAGCTACGAACTGGTCTCCAGCATCGAGATCGGCTTCTACGCGCTGCTGGGGCTGGCGGCGGCGCTGGTCGGCATCCTCTTCTTCCGCCTGGTCTACCTGGCCGAGGACCTCATCTCGGCGATCCACATGCCGGCCCTGGGCCGGCCGGCGCTGGCGATGCTGGCCGTCGGCGCGATCGGCTTCTGGCACCAGGAGATCTTCGGCATCGGATTCGACGTGATCGAGGACGCGGCCGAGGGACGGATCACCGTCGGCACGCTGGGCCTGCTGCTCGTGCTCAAGGTGCTGGCCACGGCGCTGACGATCGGCGGCGGCTCCTCGGGCGGGCTGTTCGCGCCGGCGCTGTTCGTCGGGGCGATGCTGGGCGGCCTGATGGGCGCGGGCTTCGAGGCGATCGCGCCCGGGAACACGGCCCCGCCGGGCGCCTACGCGGTGGTCGGCACGGCGGCGGTGTTCGCCGCGGCGGCGCGCGCCCCCATCACCTCGCTGTTCATCGTCTTCGAGCTGACGCGCGACTACGAACTGATCCTGCCGCTGATGACGGCGGTGGCGATCGCGACGGGCGTGGCGCAGATCATCACGCGCGACACGGTCTACTCGATCAAGCTGGCCCGCATTGGCGTGCGCCTGCGCGAGGAGCCGGGCCGCGCCGCGATGGACCAGATCACGGCCGTGGAGGCGATGCGCACCAACGTGCCGCTGGTCGACGCCGACGCGACGCTGGACGAACTGGCGATGGTGCTGAGCCGGGCGGGCGGCAACGCCGTCGCCGTGACCGACGAGGAGGGGCGCTTCCAGGGGCTGATCACCGCGACCGACGTGACGGCCGCGCTGGAGCGCACGCACGAGGGCGTCCACGCGGCCGACATCGTGCGGCGCTCCACGCTGTACGTCCACCCCGACGATTCGCTGCGCGACGTCGTGGCGATGCTGGCCGACGCCGACGTGCGCCAGGTGCCGGTCGTGGCGCGCTTCGATCCGACGCGGCTGCTGGGCATGGTCACGCAGCGCGACGTGCTGACCGCCTTCGCGCGCAGCACGCGGCCGGCGGCCCCGCGCCAGGACCGCGCGCCCATCCGGCGGCTGGTGGGGGCGGTGCAGGTGGACACGACGATCGAGCCCGACTCGGCGCTGGCGGGGGTGTCGCTGCAGGATGCGCCGCTGCCGCAGCAGGCGGTCATCTCGACGATCCGGCGGCAGGGGGTCATCGTGATCCCGCGCGGCAGCGTCGCACTCGAAGCGGGCGACGAGTTGACGATCCTGGTCGAGGCGGGATTCGAGGGAGCGGTGCGCCGCATGTTGGCCGACGTCGTGCACGCGCCCGCGCACGAGCCCGACCCGCTGGCGCGGTCGCAGGCGGGCGCGCCCCACCCGCGGCCGGGGGAGGAGCGCGATGGCTGAGGACGGTCCGGCGGGGCGCCGCTTCCGGCTGAGCGAGGCGCGGGCGATGCTGCCCGAGGTCGATCGGCTGCTGGGCGAGATGCTGGCGGCCCGCGAGCGGGCGGCGCAGGCGCGGGCGCTGATCGATTCGCTGCGGCGCTCGGCGCGGGGCAACGGCGCGAGCACGCACGTCGACACGCGCCAGCTGCAGGAGCGCTTCGACCGGCAGGCCGATCGGCTGCGGGAGCTGGGCGGAGAGCTGGAGTCGCTGGGGGTGCAACTCAAGGACCTGGACCGCGGGCTGGTCGACTGGCCGGCGGAACACTACGGGGAGACGGTGCTGATCTGCTGGCTGCGCGGCGAGGAGGACATCGGCTGGTGGCACGACCTGTACACCGGCTTCGCGGGTCGCCAGCCGATCGTCGAGGAGGAGTGGGACTAGGTGGCGCGGTCCGACGCCGGCGGCGCGGCCCCGCCCCGCTACCCGGAGCTGCAGGCGCACCACGACGCCGTCTACGACCGGCTGGCGGCGGGCCGGACGGGCCGGGCGGCGGGGCCGCTGCTCGACGTCGGTTCCGGCGACGGCGCGGCCCTGGCGGCGACGGTCGCGGGGACGGGCATCGGCGGCGTGGCGCTCGACCGGCGGCTGGTCGGGGAGTGGCGCGGGCCGGCGGGCTTCGCGCGGATCGCCGGCGAGGCGTCGCGGCTGCCCTTCGCCGCGGGGACCTTCCCCTCGGTGCTGATGCAGGAGACGTGGGAGTGGTTGTCGCGGCCGGCGGCGGTCGCGGGGGAGTTGGCGCGGGTGTCGCGGGGGCGGGTCGTGGTCGTGCAGAGCGACTGGCGCACGCTCTGGCTGGACAGCGGCGACCCCGAGACGGCGCGGGAGTTCACGCGCCTCTTCGCGGGCCCGGCCGATCCGGGCGCGGCCGCGCCGGCGGCGCTGCTGGCGGCGACCGGGATGCGCGTCGTGGAGGACGGCGCCGACACGATCCGCGGCGAGCGCCTGCGTCCGGGCACGTACGCGGCCGGAGTTGCTGCGGCTGCTGCGCGCCTTCCTCGTCGTGCAGAGCGCGGGCGTGCGGGCGCGCCGCTTCGACGACTGGCGGGCGGAGTTGGAGGAGCGGGCGGCGCGGGGCGCGTTCGCCTTCTCGATCGAGCGGCGGGTGGTCGTCGCGGAGGCGGGCTAGGTCAGCTTGATGATGGACACCGTGATGCCGGCCACCGCGACAATGAGGCCGCCGAGCCGGATCTCCATCGCGTGCAGCGCTTGGTGGAACTCGGCCCGCGTCACGAAATCGTCGAGCCGCCCCACCAAGTCATCCAGCCGCACCCTGGGTGCGACGGCCGCCCCGATCACGTCCGCGATCGTCTCGGCTGCTTCCTGTGACTGGCCCGCTTCGTCGCGCAGACGCTGGGCCGCGTGGAGGGTGTCGAAGGCTGTCATGCACCGATCCTAGCCGACGACGGCGCCGACGCGGAGGCGACCTACGGGGCGCGAAGCTCCATCTGGCTGGGGCCCGACGGCTGGGCGACGTCGCGGTGGTATTCGTGGCTGAGGGAGAGCAGGGCGCCGCCGACCTCGACGCTGAGGTAGCCGTGCCCGATGCCGTTGCCGAAGGAGTCGACGTAGAAGAAGCAGAGCGGGATGTGGTCGCCGCCGATGCGCAGCCAGAGCACGTAGCCGCCCTCCAGCCCACCGTGCAGGCCGCCGGCGAGGAAGATGAACATGCCGGTCTGGGGGTCGATGAGCAGCTTGCCCCATGCGCCGTGGGGGGCCTCCTCGGTGCCGGTGAGTTCGTGGCGCTCGTGGTCCTCGTCGCCCATGACCGTGACGACGGCGGCCATGCGCGACTCGAGTTCGGCCGAGCGTTCGCTGGCGACGGCGGCCTGCTGGTGGGCGTCGGCCAGCGCCTGTTGGGCCTGCGCCTGCTGCTCCTCGACGGTGCGGACGGTGGCGAGCAGGGCCTCGTTCTCCTCGTCGAGGCCGGAGACGTCGCCCTGCAGGATGACGTTCCAGCCGACGAGCACCACGACCGCGACGACGGCGGCGGAGGCGGCCATCGAGGCGAAGCGGGCCGGCCGCCAGGGCGCGGCGAGGGCGGCGAGGCGGCCCGGGGGCCGCAGCGGGATCGGGACGGCGCGCGGCGCCTCGGCGGGCCGGCCGGCCTCGACCTCGCGCAGGACGCGGGACTTGAGGCCGGGGCCGGGGTCGCGCAGCGGCGCGCCGAGGCCGATGCGCCCGGCGGCGTCGCGCAGGGCGGCGAGTTCCGCCTCGCAGTCGGGGCAGCCGTCGTCGAGGTGGGCCGCGACGAGCGCCGCGTCGTCGCGGTCGAGCGCGTCCAGCGCGTGGGCCTCGAGCAGCTCGGCGGCGCGGTCGTGCAGGTCGCCGGGGTGGCGGGCGTCGCTCATGGGGCCGCTCCCGGGAATCGCGCGCCCGCGGCGGGGGCGTCCGCCGGCGGGTCCAGCACGCCGACACGGCCTTCCAGGGCGGCTCGCATCTTGCGCATTCCCAGTCGCATCCGCGTCTTCACGGTCCCCAGCGGAGTCGACAGCCGCTCCGCGATCTGGGCCTGGGTGAGCCCCCCGTAGTAGGCGAGCTCGATCGCCAGGCGCTGCTCCTCGGGCAGGTCCGCGAGGGCCTTACGGACCATCTCCCGCTGGTCCACCAAGTCGGCGCTGGCCATCTCGCGGCTGGCGGCCGCGCTGGCCGTGCCCTCGGCGAGGGAGCCGGCGCCGTCCGGATCCCGCACCTGGCTCTCCGTGAGCGGCCGCCGCTTCCGTGCCCGCACCTCGTCGATCGCGCGGTTGCGGGTGACGCTGAGCATCCAGCCCAGGAAGCGGCCCCGCTCCTCGACGTAACGCTCCGGGTTGCGCCAGAGCCGCACGAAGACGTCCTGCACCACGTCCTCGGCGCTCTGCGCGTCCCCCAGCACGCGGTACGCCGTGGAGAAGACCAGACGCGCATAGCGATCGTAGAGGGCCTCGAAGGCCCGCACCTCGCGGCGGCCGATGGCCTGCATCAACTCCGGGTCGGAGCGCTCTTGCCAGCTCACCGCCGGAGGATACTGGACCGCCACGCACGTCATGGTCCCTCTGACGCATACGCGCGAGCGCGCCGCCCCGGTTTCACGCGGCGCGGCGGGCCGGCGACCGCGGGGCCGGTATACTCGGCCCCGCCGGAGGCCGCCCGCGCCCCGGCCCATGCACGCCGGGAGGACGCCCATGCCGACCGTGAAGGACGCCCGCGGCCAATCCGTCACGACCGCCAAGCGGCCGGAGCGCATCGTGTCGCTGGTGCCGAGCGTGACGGAGAGCGTCGCGCGGCTGTGCGGGGCGCGGCGGCTGGTGGGCATCACCAAGTTCTGCACGGAGCCCGAGGCCGACGTCCCGGCGATCCGCAAGATCGGCGGGACGAAGACCCCCGACGTGGAGGCCATCGTGGCGCTCCAGCCCGACGTGGTGCTCGCCAATCGGGAGGAGAACCGGGAGGAGGACGTCGCGGCGCTGGAGGCGGCCGGGCTGCCGGTCTTCGTGGGCTACCCGCGCACGGCGCGGGAGGGGATCGAGGAGCTGCGGACCATCGCGCGGCTGCTGCAAACCGCCATGGTGCGCGCCACGACGGACCCGATCAAGGAGGAGATCGAGCGGCAGGAGGAGCTCAACGCCGAGCGCCCGCGGGTGCGGGTCTTCTGCCCCATCTGGCGGCGGCCGTTCATGGCCGTGGGCGGCGACACCTACGCCGGCGACATCCTCCGCCTCGTGGGCGCCGAGAACGTGTTCGAGTCGCACGCGCGGGGCAACCGCTACCCGCAGGTGGAGCTGACGGAGGTCGCGCGGGCCGACCCGGCCGTGATCCTGCTGCCCTCGGAGCCGTTCCACTTCCGGCGGCGCCACCGGCAGGAGATGCTCGACCTGAAGTCGATCACGGCGGCGCGCAACCAGCACGTCTTCCTGGTCGATGGGCGCTGGCTGTCCTGGTACGGCCATCGCACGCGGGAGGGCCTGGAGAAGCTGGAGCACATGCTCGACCGGGCGCGGCCCGAGTGGAAGGCCCCGCCGCGGCCGGTCAAGAAATCGAAGACGGCGGCGGCGGGCAAGAAGGCGGCGAAGAAGGCGGGCGCCGCGGCGAAGACCGCCGCCGGCGCAAGGACGCCGCTGACCGCCGCGCAGCGGGCGGCGGCCAAGACGCGGGCGGCGCAGCGGGCGGGCAAGGCCCGCAAGACGGAGAGCCGCCAGCCGGAGCGCAAACCCAAGACCGACGTCGAGATGCCGCCGGGCCTGCGCCTGCGCGTCGAGCAACAGGAGGTCGTGGAGGAGGAGTAGGGGGCGTGTCGGGCGGCGCGCGCCGGACCCTCACCCTAACCCTCTCCCGGGGGGAGAGGGAACCGGAGCCCCCCGCTACACTCGCTCCGGCCGGGAGGAGCCGCATGGACGTCGCGACGCCCCGCCCCCTGGGCCGCAGCGGCCTGCGCGTCACGCCGCTGGGCTTCGGGGCCGCCACCATCGGCCGCCCGACCGTGACCGACGACGTCGGCCTCGCCACCGTGCGCGAGGCCTGGGACCGCGGCGTGCGCTTCTTCGACACCGCGCCCTGGTACGGCATCGGCCGTTCCGAGCGGCGCCTGGGCCTGGCCCTCGGCGCGCTGGAGGCCCGCGACGAGTTCCTGCTCAACACCAAGGTCGGCAAGTGGCTCGTGCCGGAGCCGGCGCGCGACGAGCGCCGCAAGACCCTCGCCCCCGGCGGCGACCCCCGCACCCCCCGCGACCCCCGCAGCGGCTTCCGCATCGCCTTCGAGTACACCTACGACGCCATCCACGCGCAGCACTACGACTCCCGCCAGCGCCTCGGCCTGGCCGCGGTCGATAGCCTCACCATCCACGACCTGGACCGGGGCTATCACGACGCCGCCCAGATGGCCGTCCACCTGGGCGAGCTCTCGCGCGAGGGCGGCGGCGGCGCCCGCGCCCTGGAGGAGTCTGCGCGCGGCCGGCGCGATCGGCGCCATCGGCATCGGCTGCAACCTGGAGACGCGCAACGCCCACAGTTGGCTCGACGACAGCCACGAGGACCTCTACGAGCGCCTCGTCGACATGGTCGAGCTCGATTTCTTCATCATCGCGGGCGGCTACACGCTGCTCGAACAGCGCGCCCTGCGGCGCATCATGCCGCTGTTGGAGCGGCGCGGCATCGGCGTCGTCATCGCCTCGCCCTACGCGGGCGGCTGGCTGGCCGCGCCCGGCGAGGAGCGCTACATGTACGCGCCCGCCCCGCCCGAGGTCGTGGAGCGATCCCGGCACGTCCAGGCGACCTGCGAGGCGCACGGCGTGCCGATGGCCGCCGCCGCGCTGCAGTTCCCGCTCGCCCATCCGGCCGTCGCGACGATCATCCCCGGCGCGAAGTCGCCCGCCGAGACGGCCGAGAACGCCGAGCGGCTGGCCGTGCCCATCCCCCCCGCGCTCTGGACCGACCTGAAGGCGCAGTCGCTGATCGACCCCGCCGCTCCCACCCCTGGCTAGCCCGGCCGCCGCGGGCGATCGGCGGCCGTTGCCGCCGATGCGGTGTGTCTGGTCGGGGCGGTCGGATTTGAACCGACGACCTCTTGACCCCCAGTCAAGTGCGCTGCCGGACTGCGCCACGCCCCGAGGACACCGCCGCCATCCTAGCAACCGGCGCCCGTAGCGGCGTCCAGCGCGACCAGCGCCGCCTCGACGGTGTCGAGCCAGTCGGTCGGGCCGGTCGGCCCCTCGCCCGCGTCTCGATCCGCAACTGCGTGCGGCCCAGCCGCGCGCCCGGCGGCAGCGCGGTCCGGCGCGCCGCGTCGCCGAAGGTGCGCCCCTCGGCCAGCTGCAGGACGACGCGCTGCCCGTCGTACTGCAACGAGACCGCCCCCAGGCGCGCGGCCAGACAGCGCAGGCGCACGGTGCGCAGCAGCGTCTCGACCGGCCCCGGCGGCTCCCCGTAGCGATCGCGCAGCCCGGCCCGCACCCGCGCCACGCCCTCCGGCGTCTCCACCGCCGCGATCTCCTGGTAGGCCGCCAGCCGGCTGTTGAGGTCGCCGATGTACGACGCCGGGATGTGCGCCACCAGCGGCAGGTCGACCGACACCGTGGGTCCCCGCCGCGCCGGTTGGGGCGGCCGGCCCTCGCGCGTCGCCCGCAGCGCCTCGACGCTCTCGCCCAGCAGTTGCGTGTACAACTCGAAGCCCACCGCGCCGATCTGGCCGCTCTGCTCGGCCCCCAGCAGGTTGCCGGCGCCGCGGATCTCCAGGTCGCGCAGCGCGATCTGGAAGCCCGCGCCCAGTTCCGTCGCGTCGAAGATCGTCTGCAGGCGCTTCTGCGCCGCCTCGCCCAGCGGGCGGGCGCGGTCGTAGAGCAGATAGGCGTAGGCCTGGGCGGCGCTGCGGCCCACCCGGCCCCGAAGCTGGTAGAGCTGGGCCAGCCCCAACCGCTGCGCCTGATGGATGATGATCGTGTTGACGTTGGGGATGTCGAGCCCCGACTCGATGATCGTCGTGCAGACGAGGGCGTCGGCCTCGCCCGCCACGAACGACGTCATCACCTCCTCCAACTGCCCCTCGGGCATCTGCCCGTGCCCCACGACGAAGCGCCCCTCGGGCACGAGCCCGCGCAGCCACGACGCCACCGCCTCGATGGTGCGCACGCGGTTGTGCAGGAAGTAGACCTGCCCGCCCCGCTCGATCTCGCGCAGGATCGCCTCCCGCACGACCTGGTCGTCGGTCTCCATCACGTAGGTCGTGATCGGCAGCCGCTCCTCGGGCGGCGTCTCGATGGTCGACATGTCGCGGATCGAACTCAGCGCCATGTGCAGCGTGCGCGGGATCGGCGTGGCCGACAGCGTCAGCACGTCGACCTCGCGCCGCATCCGCTTGAGCCGCTCCTTGTGCGCGACTCCGAAGCGCTGCTCCTCGTCGATGACGACCAGTCCCAGCGTCTTGAACGACACGTCGTCCTGCAGCAGCCGGTGCGTGCCGATCACCATGTCGACCGACCCGTCGGCGAGGCCGGCCAGCACGCCGCGCTGCTCCGCCGGCGAGCGGAAGCGCGAGAGCATCTCGACCCGCACCGGGAAAGCGGCCGTACGCTCGTGCACCGTGTTGATGTGCTGCTGGGCGAGCACCGTCGTGGGGACGAGCATCGCCACCTGCCGCCCCGACGCGATCGCCTTGAAGGCGGCCCGCACCGCGACCTCCGTCTTGCCGTAGCCCACGTCGCCGACCACGATGCGGTCCATCGGCCGGTCGCGCTCCATGTCGAGCTTCACCTGGCGCAGGGCGTCGAGCTGGTCGGGCGTCTCGACGTACGGGAACGACGCCTCCAACTCCATCTGCCAGGGCGTGTCGGCCCCCGCCGCGATGCCCGGCAGCACCTGCCGCGCCGCGTAGAGATGCAGCAGTTCCTCGGCCAGCGCCCGCACCGACGCGCGCACCCGCTGCTTCGCCCGCGCCCACTGCTGCGTGCCCAGCCGGGTCAGGGCGGGCGGGTGGTCGCTGGGGCCGACGTAGCGCTGCAGGCGGTGCAGTTGGTCGGTCGGCACGAGCAGGCGGTCCTCGCCGGCGTAGCGCAACTCCAGGTACTCCCGATCGCGCTCGCCGACGGTCCGCCGCGCGATGCCCGTGAACCGCCCGATGCCGTGCTCGATGTGCACCACGTAGTCGCCGGGCTGCAGGTCCTCCAGGAACGACTCGTGCTGCCGCCGCGGCCGGCCCCGCCGCCGCCGCTGCTTGGCGAAGCCGAAGACCTCCGTGTCGGACAGCAGCACGACGTCGCCGCCGTCGGACGGCAGCGCCCAGCCGTGCGGGATCGAGCCGCGGATCAGCCGCACGGCGCCCGGCCCCGGCAGCGCCGTCAGCGACGCCGCCCGCCCGGCCGGGATGCCCTCCCCCTCGAACAGCTCCGCCAGCCGCGGCGACTGCAACGACACGATGACCGTCCGCCGCCCCTCCGCCTGCCAGCCGCGCACGCGGCCCATCAGCTCGCGCAGCCGCGCCCCGAACGACTCCACCGGCCCGAAGCGCAGGCGTTGCGCGCCGCCCTCGCCCGGTATACGAGCGCCGGGCGCGCCCTCGGCGGCGAAGCGCCGCAGGTCGACCCGCGGGCGGCGATCCGCCACGGCCGCGAACAGCGCCTCCGCCGTCCGGTGCGGCGGCGGCATCCCCGGCGGCAGGGCGCCGCGCGCCTCCAGCGACTCCCGCGTGCGCTCCGCCAGGTCGTCGAGTTCCTCCGCGTGGCGGCGGCACTCCTCGGGCTCCTCCCAGACCCAGCGCGCCCCGTCGGACAGGTGCTCCCAGAGCGCGCCGCCGGCCAGGAAGGCCGTCCAGAAGCCCAGGTTGAGCGGCAGTTCCCCCGCCGACAGCCGCTCCAGATCCCCGGCGAGTTCCGGCACGTCCGCCTCCGAGGGCAGCCGCGCGCTCGTTGCGTCGTCGTCCGCCGGCGACGCCGGCAGCCGCCCGGCCAGCGCCCGCATCTCCGCCTCGACGCGCGCCTCCCCGGCCGGCCCGACCGGCGCCGCCTCGACCGTCGCCAGCGAGCGCTGCGTCGCCGGGTCGAAGCGGCGCAGGCTCTCGACCTCCGACCCGAACAACTCGATGCGCAGCGGCAGGTCGTCGGTGGGGGGGAAGACGTCGATGATGCCGCCGCGCCGGGTCAGGGCGCCCGGCTGGTCGACCACCGCCTCGCGCCGGTAGCCGCCCGCGTCGAGCGACCGCAGCAGCGCCTCCGCGTCGAGCGCGGCCCCGCGCCGCAGAGTGAGCGGCGCGGCGTCCGGGCGCAGCGTCCCCTGCGCGAGCGCCTGCACGTCGGTGACGATCAGCGGGCCCGACCCCGCCGCCAGCGCCGACAGCGCGCGCAGCCGATCGGCCACGGCCTCGCCCGGCGCGCGGCGGCGCTCGTAGGGCAGGCTCTCGCGGGCCGGGAAGGGCAGGGGAGCGTCGGCGCCGGCCGGCAGCCACTCGCGGATCTCCTCCAGCAGGGCGCGCGCCCGCGCCGGCCGCGGCGTCACGACGATCATCGGACCGGCCGCGCCGCCCATCCCGTACAGCGCCGCGACGACGGCCGCCTTCGCGCCGTCGGGCAGGCCCAGCGTGCGCGGGCCGTCCTCACCCGCCGCCTGCACGGCGCGGCGCAACTCGCCGCCCACGGCGGGCAGCAGGCCCGAGAGCAACCCAGGCGTCGTCTCGTCGATCAGCGTCATCCCGGCGCGACCCTCCCCGAAACGCCCCAAAGGGGCCGGCCCGAGGGCCCGCCCCTGCGACGCATCGTCCGGCGGCCGAGCGCGGCCGCCATCGCCAGTCTACGACGCCCCCGGCCGCCGTTCCTCCCGCGGCGGCGGCGCGTTGAAGGCGTTCATCGCCGCCTCGACGCCGTCGCGCAGGATCGCGATGACCGCCTCCGCCGCCCGCGCCTCGGCCGCGCGCAGCGCCGCCCGCTCCTCCGGGATCGGGCTCGACAGCAGGTGCGCCGCCACGACGTCCGGCTCGTACGACGGCTCCCCGCCGACGTACGGCCGCCCCACGCCGATGCGCACCCGCGCGAAGTCGAGCCGGCCGATCGTCTCCCGGATCGAGCGCATGCCCTTCTGGCCGCCGTCGCCGCCCTCGCCGCGCACGCGGATGCGCCCCACCTCGATGTCCAACTCATCGACGACCAGGATCAGTTGCGGCGGCTGCGCGCGGTGCTGCGTCAGCAGCGATTGCACGGCGCGGCCGCTCTCGTTCATGAAGACGCGCGGCTGCGCCAGCACGACCGGCCCGAACGGCGTCGCGCCCTGCCCGCCGGCGAAGAGCTTGGCCTCCTGCGTCAGCGGCAGGTCCAGGCGCTCGCTCAGCAGCCCGACGACACGCGCGCCCGCGTTGTGCCGGTGCGTCGCGTAGCGCGGGCCGGGATTGCCCAGCCCCACGACGATGCGCGCGTTGTACAGCGGCCGTCCGCCGCTGGAGCGTCCGCCGCCGGGGCGCCGGCGGCCCGGGAGTCGCAAGCGCGGCATCGATGCCTCCCCCCGGGTTCACGCTACGTCGCGCCCTGCGTTACGGCTGTCTCCGCCGCCCGCAGCGCCGGCACGATCTCCCGCAGCAGTTCCACGATGACGTCGACGTCGGCGCGGCTGTTCTCCAGCCCGAAGCTGAGGCGCAGGCTGCCCGCCGCCGCGTCCTGGTCGACGCCCATCGCCAGCAGGACGTGGCTCGGCTCCCACGACTGCGCCGTGCAGGCGCTGCCGCTCGAGGCCGCGACGCCCGCCTCGTCGAGCGCCTCCAGCAGGGACTGCCCGTCGACGCCGCCGAAGCGCACGTTGGCGTTGTTGGCCAGGCGGTCGTGGGTCGCGCCGTTGCGCACGGCGCCGGGGATCTCGCGCAGCGCCCGCTCGAAGAAGCGGTCGCGCAGTCCGCGCACGTGGCGCACGTGCAACTCGCGCTGCTGCTCGGCCAGTTCCAGCGCGACGGCCATCCCCACGATGCCGCCCGGATTCTCCGTCCCGGCCCGGCGCGCCCGCTCCTGGCCGCCGCCCGTCTGCTGGGCGAGGAACGGCGTCCCCCGCCGCAGGAAGAGCGCCCCCACGCCCTTCGGCCCGCGGAACTTGTGCGCCGAGATCGAGAGCAGATCCACGCCCAGCGCCCCGACGCCGAGCGGCAGTTGCCCCGGCGCCTGCACGGCGTCGCTGTGCAGCGGCACGAGCCGGCCCATCATCGCCGCCCGATCGCGCAGCGCCGCCGCGACGGCCGCCACCGGTTGCACCGTGCCGACCTCGTTGTTGGCCAGCATCACGCTGACCAGCGCCGTGCGCTCGTCGACCGCCGCCGCGACCGCCGCCGGGTCGACGCGGCCCTCGCCGTCCACCCCCACCCGCACGATCTCGAAGCCGAAGCGCTCCAGGAACTCCAGCGTGTGCAGCACGGCGTGGTGTTCCACGGCCGTCGAGACGATGCGCTCGCCGGCGCCGGCCAACTGCTGCGCGAAGGCGACGCCCTTCAGGGCCAGGTTGATCGATTCCGTGCCGCCGCTGGTGAAGACGACCTCGCCGGGGCGGCAGCCGAGCACCGCCGCCACGCGGTCGCGCGCGCCATCGATGGCGGCCTGCGCCTCGCGGCCCAGGCGGTAGAGGCTGCTGGGGTTGCCGAAGCGGCCCGACAGGTAGGGCGCCATCGCCCGGGCGACGGTCGGGTGGACGGGCGTCGTCGCCGCGTGGTCCACGTAGACGCAGGCATCCGCCACGGCCGCCCCAATCGCTCGACGCCGCCCCTGGCCCGATCTTGGCATATCCCGCCGAATCGCGCGCACCGCCCGCTACGCGGGCCGCCGCCGGCCCGCCTCGCCCGGGTGTAGCGACGGCCGCAGCGCGACGCTCTTGGCCAGCGCGTTCGCCGCCCGCTCGAAGCTGGGGAAGACGGGCAGCCCGGCCTCCTGCAGCGCGTCGCGCGCCTTCAGCGCCGCCGCCTCGACGTAGGACGGGTGCAGCGCCGTCACGAACGGCTTGTCCGACCGCTCGCGGAAGCGGTGCAGCGATCGGATCAGCGCCGCCAACTCCTCCGGGTCGCGCTCCCAGCGCTGCGCCGCGAAGGTCGCCGAGACCTCCATCGCCACCGCGTCCACGTTGGGGTCGTCGGCCATCAGGTCGAGCAGGCGGTCGAGCGCCGCCCGGTCGGTCATGATCGTGCCGGCCATGTCGAGCGGGTTCTGGTACGAGCCGCCGATCACGTTGAAGAACTCGCCCAGTTGCGCGTAGGTCGCGTCGGCGAAGCGCGGCACCTCCCAGCCGGCCCGCGCGAAAGCGTCGGCCAGCGCGACCGACTGCCCGCCCGTCATCGCCATCAGCGCGACGCGCCGGCCGCGGCCGGGCTTCGTGCGCTGCAGCGCGTGCACGACGTCGATCATCTCGTCGAGGCTCTCGACGCTGAGCGCACCCGCCTGCCGCACGATCGCCTCCCACACGGCCTGGTCGGTCGCCAGGGCCGCCGTGTGCGACCGCGCCGCCGCCGAGCCGGCCCGCGTCTGGCCGCCCTTCCAGACGACGACCGGCTTGCGCGCCGCCGCCGCCCGCAGCGAGCGCACGAAGCGCCGCCCGTCGCGCGCGCCCTCGATGTACATGCCGATGATCCGCGTGCCCGCGTCGGCCGCGAGGTAGTCGAGGTAGTCGGCCGCCTCCAGCACGATGCCGTTGCCGAACGAGATCAGCGCGCTGCAGACGACGCCGCGCGTCGCGCCGACGAGGCTGAAGTGCATCCCGTGCGTGCCGCTCTGCGAGATGAAGCCCACGTCGCCGGTGCGGCCGTGCGGCTGGTCGCGGTGGAAGCGCACCCCCAGGCGCGGGTTATGCAGCCCCATGCAGTTGGGGCCGATCAGCGCCAGGTCGCCCTCCCGCGCCAGCGCGCCGATCTGCTCCTGCAGCGCGATGCCCTCGGCCTCGCCCGTCTCCGCGAAGCCCGACGTGAACAGCGTCACGCCGCCCACTTTCGCCGCGATGCAGTCGCGCACGATGATCGGCGCGATCTTGCGCGGCACCGCGCAGACCACGTAGTCGATCGGCTCGGGGATCTCCGTCAGGCTGGCGAAGTTGGGCACGCCCAGCGCCGCGATGCCCTCCACCTCCCGCGGGTCGACCTGTACCGAGTACAGGTTGCCCCGGAACGTCTTGAGCGCGTTGAGCCACATGTAGCCCGAGGCCCGCTTGTCGCCCACCACGGCGACGGCCGACGGGTTGAGCACGCGTTCCAGGCGATCGAGCGAGATCGGCATCGGGGTTCAGGCCGGCGTCAGGACGATCCGCGCGTCCACCGCGGTGGCGCCGTCGTGGCGGGCCAGGATCGGGTTGAGGTCCAACTCCTGCACCTCCGGGTGCGCCTCCGCGAAGTCGGACAGCGACAGCAGGATCGACTCCAGCGCCGCGAGGTCGGCCGGAGGCGCGCCGCGGTAGCCCTCGAGCACGGGGAAGGCCTTGATCTCGCGGATCATCTCGGCGGCGTCGTGCGGCTCCAGCGGCACGACCCGGAAGGCCACGTCCTTCAGCACCTCGACCAGCACGCCGCCCAGCCCGAACATCAGCACCGGCCCGAACTGCGGGTCCTGGGTCATGCCCATGATCACCTCGGCGCCGGCCGCCGCCATCGGCTGCACCGACACGCCGCCGAAGGCCTCCGCTCCCGCCGCCGCCTCGACCGCCGCGCGGATGCGCCCGTAGGCCGCCTCGACCGCCGCCGCGTCGTCGAGGCTCAACTCCACCCCGCCGACGTCGCTCTTGTGCGTGATCGTGTCCGAGACGACCTTGAGCACGACGGGGTAGCCCAACTCCCCCGCGATCGCGGCCGCCTCCGCCGCGCTGTCCGCCAGCCGCGTCGGCGTGACGGGCACGCCCGCCGCCCCCAGCGCCGCCTTCGCCTCGACCTCCGACAGCAGGTGGCGGCCGGCGCCGCGCGCCGCCGCGAAGATCTCCGCCACGCGGTCGTTGCCAGCCTCGGTCGCGCTGTCGCTCAAGACGGCTCCCCCGGTCGCGGGGAGCGCCCCGCGAAACCCGCCCGAGGCTACGGCCGCGCCGATCGGGTGTCAAAGCGGGCCCGGCGCCGCGCGCCGCCGCCCGCGTCCGGCGTAGTGCGGCGTTGACCCCCCGACGGCCCCTTCTTATATTTGCATACGCCGTTGAGCCGATACGACGCCGCGAGAGGCCGGCCCCACCGATGAGCCCTTCCCCCTTCGACGACTACCTCGACCTCGTGGAGGCCGCGCGCGACCTGCAGATCCATCCCCAGAGCCTGCGCCGCCTGATCAAGCAGAAGAAGATCCCCGCCACCCTCTTCGCCGGCAAGTACCTGATCGAGCGCGACAAGCTGGAGATGTTCAAGGCCAACTACGACCCGCGCCCGGGCCGCAAGCCGATCCGCCGCCTGCTCTAGCCCCCGCCCGTCGCCCGCGACACGTAGGTCAGCGTGCGCGCGTACTGCGCCTGCGTGATCAACTCCCGCGAGACCAGATAGTTGAGCAGGCTCTCGATCTTGAGCAGCGGATGCAGCCGGATGCCCGACTCGGCCAGCCGCGCCTGCCCTCCCGCCTGCCGGTCGATCAGCACGATCGCGTCGTGCACCATCAGTCCCGCCGAGCGCAGCGTCTCCACCGTCTCGACCACGCTGGTGCCGCCGGTGATCAGGTCGTCGATCAGCAGCACCGTCTGGCCGGGGAAGTAGGTCCCCTCGATCTCCTCGTACAGGTCGTGCTCGCGGGCGCGTGGGTCGGGGTAGATCAACGGCACGTCGGCCGTCAGCGAGAAGGCGGTCGCCAGGTGCAGCCCGCCCAGGGGCACGCCCGCCACCAGCTCGAAGGGCGAGAGGTGGGGGTGCAGCATGCCGCTCAGCGTGCGCGTCTCGTCGGCGAGCAGTTCGCCGATGCGGCGCAGCGTGCGCGGGTTGCCGATCAGCCGGCGGGCGTTGATGTAGATCGGCGAGGCGAGCGTCGCGCCCAGGTCGAACGTGCCGAACTGCACCGCGCCCGAGTCCCACAGCGAGCGCGCCAGCCAAAGGTTGCCGGGGTCGGGGTCGTGTGCGCGGGGGGACATTCGCGCTCCGTCCGGTCGCCGGCGGGCTCAGTCGTTCGATTGGGCGCCGGCGGCGGCCTCCGCGGCCAGCGCGCTCGACGCGACGCGCGCGTGGATGCGGCGCGCCAAGCCGTGCACGGCCGCCGGCTCGATCCCGCCCGGCGGCTCGCTGTCGCCCGCGACGACGCAGCCCACGCGGCCGCTGCGCCAGCGCACTTCGAGCTTGCGCTGCGCCTCCGCCGCGCCGGCCATGCGCGACCACTGCCGCACCGACTCGGCGAAGCCCAAGTCGTGCTCGCCGGCGTCCGTCACCTGGATCGTCCCGTCCGACGGCGCCGACGCGGCGGCGAACTCGGCCGCGCCCTCGGCGTCCTCGAACAGGCTCAGTTCCACCGTCAGCAGGCGCTGGCGGGTGCGCGCCCGCAGGGTCCAGTTGAGCGTCACGTCGACCAGCTCCCCGAAGGAGCGCGGGTCGCGGAAGGACTGGCGGTAGCCGATCACCCGGCCCTGCTCGTCGAGGTCGGCCAGCGCGGCCTGCTCGTTGGGGCTCTCGTAGGCCAGGCGCTCGTTCGTCACGGGGCCGCGGTAATCGACGTGGTAGCCGGCCGGGCGCTCCGCGTCGGCCAGCGCCAGCGCCGCCAGATCGGCGACGTGCGGCAGCGCCCGCTCGCGCGCCGCCTGCCGCTGGCGCAGCGCCCATTGCAGCAGCGTGACGCCCACCAGCAGGACGATGAGGATGATTCCCACGACCAGATAGGTCATCTCGGCACTCTCCCGGCGACCAAAGCGGGGTCCGCGCGGCGCGGCCCCGGGGGGCGTCGTGCGGCCCCCACGGGCATCGTACGCGACGCGCGCGCTCAGTAGGCGTCCTCCGCCCCCGCGACGATGTCCTCGACCACACTGGGGTCGGCCAGCGTCGTCACGTCGCCGACGTTCTCCGGCTCCCCCTCGGCGACTTTGCGCAGGATGCGCCGCATGATCTTGCCCGAGCGGGTCTTGGGCAGCCCCAGCCGCACGAACTGCAGCTTGTCCGGCGTGGCGATGGGGCCGATCACCGTCCGCACCGACTGCCGCATCGCCCGCGCCAGTTCCGGCGACGGCTCGGCCCCCTCGGTCAGGTGTACGTAGGCGTAGATGCCCACGCCCTTCACGTCGTGCGGGTAGCCCACGACGGCCGCCTCGGCGCAGGCCGCGTGCTGCACCAGCGCCCCCTCGACCTCGGCCGTGCCGATGCGGTGCCCGGAGACATTGAGCACGTCGTCGACGCGGCCGGTCAGCCAGTAGTAGCCGTCGTGGTCGCGGTAGGCGCCGTCGCCGGTGAAGTACTTGCCGGGGTACTGGCTCAGGTAGGTCTGGATGAAACGCTCGTGATCGCCGTAGATGGTGCGCATCATGCCCGGCCACGAGGCCGCCATGCAGAGCAGCCCGCTGACGTTGTCGCCCTCGATCTCGCGCCCCTCCGGGTCGACGATCACCGGCTGCACGCCGAAGAACGGGACCGAGGCCGAGCCGGGCTTCATCGTGATCGCGCCGGGCAGGCCGGTGATCATGTGGCCGCCGGTCTCCGTCTGCCAGTAGGTATCGACGACCGCCGCCCGGCCCTCGCCGACGACCTGGAAGTACCAGCGCCAGGCCTCCGGGTTGATCGGCTCGCCCACCGAGCCCAGCACGCGCAGGCTGGTGCGCCGGTAGCGGGTGACGTGCTCGTCGCCCTCGCGGGCGATGGCGCGGATCGCCGTCGGGGCGGTGTAGAAGCTGGTGATCCCCAGCCGGTCGACCATGTCCCAGTAGCGCCCCGCGTCGGGGTAGGTGGGGATCGACTCGAACATCACGCTGGTCGCCCCGTTCGAGAGCGGCCCGTAGACGATGTAGCTGTGCCCCGTCACCCAGCCGATGTCGGCGGCGCAGCAGTAGATGTCGTCCTCGCGCAGGTCGAAGACGTACTTGTGCGTCATCGTCGCGTAGAGCAGATAGCCGGCCTGCGTGTGCAGCACGCCCTTCGGCTTCCCCGTCGAGCCCGACGTGTAGAGGATGAAGAGCGGATCCTCGGCGTCCATCGAGACCGGCTCGCAGGCCGAACTCTCCGCCCCCACCGCCTCGTCCCACCAGACGTCGCGGCCTTCCCGCATGGGGACGGCGCCGCCGGCCCGCCGATAGACGATGACGAAGCGCACCGAGTCGGTCTGCTCCAGCGCCGCGTCGACGTTGGCCTTCAGCGGCACGACCCGGCCGCCGCGGCGGCCCTCGTCCTGCGTGATCACCGCCGCGCAGGCCGAGTCGGCGATGCGGTCGGCGATCGACTGCGCGCTGAAGCCGCCGAAGATGACCGAGTGCACCGCGCCGATGCGGGCGCAGGCCAGCATCGCCACGGCCAGCTCGGGCACCATGCCCATGTAGATCGCCACCCGGTCGCCCTTGCCGATGCCGCGGCCGCGCAGCGCGTTGGCCAGCCGGCAGACCTGCTCGTGCAGTTCGGCGTAGGTCACGCGGCGGTTGTCGCCGGGCTCGTCGCCCTCCCAGAGCAGCGCCGTTTTGCCGCCCCGCCGGGCCAAGTGCCGGTCGAGGCAGTTGGCGCTCACGTTCAGCCGTCCGCCCAGGAACCAGCCGATGCGGCCGGACGCCAAGTCCTCGTCGACCACCGTCCCGAAGGGGGCCATCCAGTCGAGCAGCGATTCCGCCTGCTCGCGCCAGAAGGCGTCGCGGTCCTGCACGCTGCGGGCGTACATCGCGGCGTAGCGCTCGGCGCTGGTGATGAGCGCGCCGTCGCGGGCGGCGGGCGGCGGCGGGTAGCGCTCCCCGGTGGGCAGCGCGGATTCGGCGGTGGTCATGGCACGGTCCCTCCCTGGCTCCGCTGGCGGGCATATGCTACCGACTGCCCCGCCCGCTGTACTGATAAATGGGCGCGTCCGCCGGCGCGACCGTCGCCGGCGCGCGGGGTGAACGGGAGAGATCATGCGGTGTCCCATCGTGATCCATGGCGACGAGGGCGGCGGCTACGGGGTCACCGTGCCCGACCTGCCCGGCTGCTTCTCGGGCGGCGACACCCTCGACGAGGCGGTCGCCATGGCAGAGGAGGCGATCGTGGGCCACGTCGAGACCCTGCTGATGGACGGGCAGCCCGTCCCCGCGCAGCGCCCGCTGCAGGCGCATCAGGCCGACCCCGGCTTCGCCGACGGCGTCTGGGCGCTCGTCGATGTGGACATGACGAAGCTCTCAGGCAAGGCCGTGCGGATCAACGTCACGATGCCCGCGCGGATCCTCGCCATCGCCGACGAGGCCGCCGCCCGCGAGGGGGAGTCGCGCTCGGGACTGCTCGCCAACGCCGTCCTCCACTACGCTAACCAGCAGACGGCGGAGTAGCCGCGCCGGCCGGCATCGCCGGCCCGGAGCGCCAGCCGGGAGTGGAGGAGACCGTGACCAGCCAGGAGCCCTTTCAGCGCATCGACGTGCAGGAGGCCCATCGCCGGCAGACCGACGGCGCCGCCCTGATCGACTGCCGCGAGGCCGACGAGTACGCCGAGGGACACGCCGCCGGCGCGCCCCTGATCCCGCACATGAGCGTCTTCCAGCGCGCCGGCGAGGTGGAGACCATCGCCGGCGGCAAGGACCAGCCGGTGATGTTCATCTGCAAGAGCGGCGGCCGCAGCGCCGTCGCCTCCGAGTTCGCCGCCGCCGCCGGCTTCACCGACCTCTACAACGTCGAGGGCGGGACCGACGCCTGGATCGAGGCCGGCCTGCCCATCGAGCGATAGGCCCGCCCGCGCGCGGCGGCCGACGGAGGTCCGGGTGGCGAAGCTCAGCCCCACGCAGAAGTACGCCCTCGTCGTGGCCCTCGTGGTGATCGTCGTGATCGCCTTCCTGATCGCCAACGGCACTTTCCAGTTCGGCGAGCACAACCCCGGCGACGACATCATCCCGCAAGAGGAGGAGATGGCGGCCGGCGCCGACGACGGCGACGACGGCGAGGCCCCCGCCCCGGCCGTCGCCGGCCGTCAGCCGATGCACCGCGCCTTCCAGTTCGGCGACCTGCGCGTCATCGTCACGGGCCTCACGGTCACCGACATGGTCGGGCAGGAGGGCGCCGAGTCCCTGGCGCTGGAGCGGTTCGCGATGGTGCATCTCTCCGCCCGCAACACCGGGACGAGCCCGCTCACGCTCGACGGCGCGCTGGGCCTGGTCGACGCGACCGGGCGCGGCTTCAGCCCCAACCGGCTCGCCACCGAGAACGCCGCGATCGCCCACCCCGACCACGCCGACGCCCTCGTGCAGGTCCTGCAGCCCGGCATCATCACGCAACTGGTCGTCGTCTTCGACGTGCCGCACGACGCCTACGGCCTGCGCCTGCGCATCGAGGGCGGCTACGTCGATGTCGAGCTCGAGTTTGAGCAGTGAGCGCCGATCCGCCGCCGCCCCGCCGCATCCTCCTCTTCGACATCGACGGCACGCTGCTCACCGGCGGCGGGGCGAGCCGCCGCGCCATGGACCAGGTCTTCCGGCGGCGCTTCGGCCTGCCCGATGACGTCCGCCCCACGGACGGCATCGACTTCGCCGGCGCGAGCGACCTGCGGGTGGTGCGGGAGATCTACGGCGCGCACGGCCGCGACCTCGGCCCGGTCGAACAGGAGCGCTTCGTGGCGCTCTTCGCCGAGGCGCTGCGCGCCGCGCTGCCGTCGCGGCCGGGACGCCGGCTGCCCGGCGTCGTCCCGTTGCTCGACCGGCTGCGGGCGGAGCCCGTCCTGCCGGCGCTGGGGACGGGCAACTTCCGCCGCACCGCCTTCGTGAAGCTGGCCCACTTCGGCCTCGACGGCTACTTCGACCCCGGCCCCCGCGGCGGGGCCTTCGGCGACGACGGCGTCAGCCGCCCCGAGTTCCTCGCCGCCGGGCTGGCGCGCCTGCGCCCCCGCGCCGCCCCGGACGCGGACGTCGTCGTCATCGGCGACACCCCGCTCGACGTCGAGGGCGGCCGATCGATCGGCGCGCGCGCCGTCGCCGTCGCGAGCGGGTTCTCGTCCCGCGCCGACCTCGCCGCCGCCGCCCCCGACGTCCTCCTCGACGACCTCACCGACCTCGACGCCGCCCTGTCGGCGATCCTGGGCTGAGCCGGGCCGGCCGCGCGACCGCTTCGGGCGGTAGAAGCGGCGCGGGCGCTGCCCGCTGCTGCGTCCCTTGCGATTCTTGCGCCCCATCGCGTCCCTCCGCCCGTCAGCCCCGGCGCAGCGCGTAGCGGTCGGCCGAGGTCAGGCGCTCCAGCGCCGACGCCCAGCGATCGCGGACCAGGGACTTCGCGCGGGCGCTGCGCTGCCCCTGGTTGCTCCGCATCACGCGCCCTCCCCACAGCCAATTGCGCATCCGCGGCGAGTGATCGGGCACGGGCGTCCGGTCGGTGATCCGCGCCCAGCGCACGCGCAGGCGGATGCGATGGGCCTCGCCGTTCTCCTGGTAGTACACGTCGAGGTCGTGGTTGCCGGAGGGGCTGAGTTGGGTGATCGCGGCCGGCGGGACGTGCAGCAGCTCCTCGCCGTCGCTCCCGACGAAGCGGATGCCCGCCAGCGACAGCCGCAGCGCGCCGTGCCGCGATCGGAACGGCCCCCGCCCGACCAGCGTCGCGACGTCCTCCGTCGGCAGTTCCAGCGGGATCAACCGGGAGACGTCGGCCCCGCAGCGATGGCAGGTGCGCCGCCCGTCGAAGGTTTCCTGGTGGCAGGCCGGGCAGATCTTCACGCCGCCAGTCTATGCCGCCGGCCGGCCGCCGGTCGGTGGCGGCTAGTTCTGCGCGCCCAGGCCGCCCAGCTTGAGGCGGCGGCGCAGCGCCAGCTGCTCCCGCAGCGAGCGGTTCGCCGCCTCGAGCAGCCGCTGGCCGATCTCCAGGCGGGTCGCCACCCGCGACGCCTCCAGGATCGCCTGCTTGTGCCCGATCGGCGCGGCCACCGCCGCGCCCACGGCGTCGGCCAGGCGGACCGGGTCGTCCGGGGTGCGCATCTGCCGCTGCCAGCCGCCCTCGATCGCCAGGGCCAGCCCCAGGTGGTCGGCGAACAGCTCCCGCACGTCGCCCGCCCGCTCGGCGGTTTCCTCGTCGCCGGCGTCCTCGGGCCGCGGCGGGAACTCGACCTCCCCGCGCAGGTACGGCGCCTCGTCGATCGACTCCAGCAGGCGGAAGCGCCGCGTGCCCCGGCAGATCACGTTGAAGCGGCCGTCGGGCAGTTCCAGCAGCTCCGCGATGCGCACCGCGCAGCCGACCGCGCGCGGGACCGCGCCGCCGCCGACCTCCGGCCCGCTCTCGATCAGGGCGATGCCGAACTCCCCCTCGTCGCGGCGCACGTCGGCCACCAGTTGCCGGTAGCGCGGCTCGAAGATGTGCAGCGGCAACTGCTGGCCGGGGAAGACCACCGTGTTGAGCGGGAAGATGGGGATCACGGTCGGCATCCGGGATCTCCTCCGATCGATCGCGCGGGCATGGTAGGGCGGCCCCCGCCGCGACGCGAGGCCGCGCCGGGCGCGCCGCCGCCCGCGGCCGGCGACCCTACGAGATGACCTTGTTCAGCGGATAGGAGACGAAGCCGCTCGCCCCCGCCTCCTGCAGGGCGGGGATGATCTCGCGCTCCACGCGCTCGTCGAGGATCAACTCCAGCGCGACCCACAGCTCGTCGCTGAGCGGGCTCACCGTCGGCGAGTGCTCCCCGTACTGCCCGATCAGCGCCAGCACGGCGTCGAGCGCGCTGCGCGGCGCGTTGAGCTTCAGCCCCACCTTGCTGCGCGCCGAGATCGCGCCTTGCAGCAGCATGTCGAGCGCCTCGATCTTGCGGCGCCGGGCCGGGTCGGCCCAGGCCGCGCGGCTGGCGATGAAGCGCGTCGTGCTGACCAGCACCTCGTCGATCACGCGCAGGTTGTTGGCGCGCAGGCTCGAGCCCGTCTCCGTGATGTCGACGATGCCGTCGAGCAGGCGGGCCTTGATCTCCGTCGCGCCCCAGCTGAACTCCACCCGCACGTCCAGTCCGCGCTCCTCGAAGTAGCGCCGCGTGACCCCCACCAGCTCCGTCGCCACGACGCCGCCCTGCAGGTCCTCGGGGCGCTGCACGGGGCTCTCGTTGGGCACGGCCAGCACCCAGCGCGCCGGGCGGCTGGTCGAGCGGCTGTAGCGCAGTTCGCTCACCTCGTGTACGTCGACGCCGTTCTCGCGCACCCAGTCGTGGCCCGTGATGCCGCAGTCGATCACGCCGTCGGCGGTGTAGCGGGCCATCTCCTGGGCGCGGAACATCAGACAGGCGATCTCCGGGTCGTCGATCGTTGGCACGTACGAGCGCGAGGGCACGTCGATCTCGTATCCCGCGTGGCGGAACAGGTCGATCGTCGCGTCCTGCAGCGAGCCCTTGGGCAGCCCCAGCTTGAGAATCGGCTGCGTCACCGTCGTGTCCTCCGTCGTTCGCCGGCCCCCGTCGCGGCGCGCTGCCGCGTCGCGGGGGCTCCTTCGCAGAGTGCCACAGGCCGCCCGCGCGAGCGACACGCCGCTTGACGCGGCGGCCGTCGGGTACGATCGCTGTATGACCGCGACGGACACCGGCCAGGACCGCGAGGCGCGCCTGCGCGAGATGCTCGCCGACGAACTCGACGCCGCCTGGCTGTACGACACGCTCGCCGGCCAGGCCCGCAACCCGCAGGAAGCCGACACCCTCCGCGACCTGGCCGAGTCGGAGCGCCGCCACGCGCGGCACTGGGCCGAGCGCCTCGGCGATCCCTCCCTCGTCGAGGGGCAGCACAGCCCGGCCTGGCGCACGCGCGGCCTGGCGCTGGTCGCCCGCGTGGGCGGCGTGGGCGCCGTGCTGCCCCGCCTGCGCGCCGCCGAACTCGACGAGATCCGCCGCTACCAGGACGAGCCGGAGTCGGGCGGCCTCGCGGCGGAGGAGTTGGAGCACCGCGAGACGCTGAGCGCCCTCGCCGGCGACGGCCACCGCGGCGAGGGCGACCACGGCTTCGCCTCGGCCGACACGGCCACCACCTTCCGCGCCGCCCTGTTCGGCCTCAACGACGGCATCGTCTCCAACCTCAGCCTCATCGCCGGCGTGGCCGGGGCGGCCATCGACAGCGACGCCGTGCTGATCGCCGGCATCGCCGGCTGGCTGGCCGGCGCGTTCTCGATGGCCGCCGGCGAGTACATCTCGGTGCGCAGCCAGCGCGAACTGTTCCAGCACCAGATCGCCCGCGAGCGGCTGGAACTGGAACTCGCCCCCGAGGAGGAGCGCGCCGAGTTGCTCGCCATCTACCGCCGCAAGGGCGTCTCGTCCGACGTCGCCGGGCAGTTGGTCGATGAGATGATGGCCGACCCGGAGGTCGCCCTCGACACGCTGGCGCGGGAGGAACTCGGCCTCGACCCGGACGACCTGGGCTCGCCCTGGCGGGCCGCCGCGGGCTCCTTCCTGGCCTTCTCCCTGGGCGCGATCGTGCCGGTGATCCCGTTCCTGGCCGGGTCGGGCTACTGGGCGCTGGCGGCCGCCATCATCGCCGGGGCCGCCACGCTGGGCGTGACCGGGATGCTCACGTCGCTGCTCACCGGGCGGCACCCGCTCTACGCGGGCGGGCGCATGATCCTCATCGGGCTGGCCGCCACGGCGGTCACCTTCGCCATCGGCTCCGCCCTCCCCATCGACCTGTGACGCCCCCGCCGCATGACCGATGCCCCAGGCCCGAAAAGGTGGAAACCCCGCTCTCGCCAGCGGGGTTTCCGGGGTCGGGGATGGCCCGGAAGGACAAGTACGACCATCCCCTGGGGCACAGGGCCCTGCCGGGATCGTATGCGGTCCGACCCCGGATCGTCATCCCCGCCGCGCCGGCGCAACGCCGGAAGCGTATGCCCGGAAACAGAAGCCCCGCCGCGAAGGCGGGGCCTGCGTCATCGGGACGGTGCGGGTGGCTGACCGCGATCCGCCGAACCCTCGAAGACCATCGGATCGCGAGCCAGCGGGCGCCATCGTATCAGGCGCCCCGCCACCCGCGGCTACGCCCGCTCGACCTCCACCCGGCCGATTGACCCGTCCGCCGGGAGCAGGGCCTGCAGCGCCCCGCCCCGCCACAGCAGCGACGCGAAGACCGACCCCTCCGCCACGTCCTCGGAGACGCGCGCCGTGATCGGCAGCGCCGCGCCGGCGCTCCGCAGGGTCACCGCGGCCCCGTCCTCAATGCCGCGCGCGGCGGCGTCGGCCGGGTGCAGGTCGAGGCAGGCGCTGCGGCCCAGCCGGTCGGCGTCGTCCATCCCCAGGGCCGCCGACGTGCGGTCGCTGTAGAGGTCGCGGCCGGCCAGCAGCAGCAGGCCGCCCTCGCCGCTGGTCTCCAGCGCGGGCACGACGCCGAACGCCTGGCTCGCCGCGCCATTGGGCGGCTGACGGCCGGCGCTCAGCATCCGCGACGCCGGCGCGTCCGCGTAGCGGGCGTCGCCGCCGGCCAAGGCGTCCATCGCGGCGGCAGGGCTCTCGGGCAGCGCCGGGTCGTCGCGGTCCATCGCGGCGGCCAGCGCGGAGCCCAGCGCCCGCAGGTGCGACAACGCCGGCTGCGCGCCCCGCTGCGACCGGTAGGCGGCCCGCAGGCGCAGCATCTGGCGGTCGGCGTTCGTGACCGTGCCGTCCTTGGCGAAGGCCGACACGTCGGCCAGGACGTGCGTCGCCAGCGCGACCGTGTCCGTCGCCGCCTCGTCGATCACCAGCAGCAGGTCGAGCGCCTCCAGCGCCGCCCGCACCGCCGCCCGGTCGGGCAGCGTCAGCAGCGGGTTGTCCTTGAGCACGATCAGCGCCTTGAGCGAGCCCGCCCGCGCCGCCGCCAACATCCCATCGACGCCGAGCCCGTCCGTCCCCGGCTGCACGCCCGCGTCGCGCAGGCCGACGGTGTTGTTCTCCGGCGGCAGGACGTGCAGCGAGGCCGGGGCCGCCTCGGGCCCCGCCAGCGCGATGGCCAGGTTGGCCGCCGCCCGCACCTGCGCCCCCGCCGCGACCGCGTTGTGCCGCGACGGCGCGACCACCACCGCGACCGTTCCTTCGGCGCTTGCGGCCAGGGCGTCCGCCGCGGCGTCGGTCTCCGGCGAGGCCGGGGCCGCGACCGCGTCCAGGCCGGGAAGGGCGGGCGCATCGCCGTCGCGCGACAGCAGGGCCGCCGCGACGGCCTGCGCCGTCGCGCCCATGTCGCCGCCGCGGGGCCGCAGTTCGACCGCCGCGAAGTCGTCGATGGGGTTGCGCCGCGCGCTCAGGCTGACCAGCGTCGCGCCGCGGTTGACGACCGCGTCCTTGATGCGCACGCCCAGCACGTTGTTGCTGGCGCTGAGGTCGTCGCCGATGGCGACGATCGTCGCCGCCTCCTCGACCGACGTCAGCCGGCCGGGCAGGTGCGTGCCGCCGAAGCTCTCGCGCAGCGCCGCCTCGGCCGCGCCCCAGACCGACCCCACGCTCGCGTCGAGGTGGGGCGTGCCCAGCCACGCCGCCAGCCGCGCCAGCGCGTAGTTCTCCTCCGTGGTCGCCTGGCCCGAGCCGAGCAGCCCGACCGCCCCCGCGCCGTGCCCGGCGACGATCGCCGCCAGCCTGGCGCTCGCGTCGCGCAGCACGGCCGGCGTCTCGGCGTCGAAGCCGTCCTCGCCGCGGCCCAGCCGTCCGGCGAGGAGCCGCTGGCGGTCGCGCACCTGGTCGTAGCCGAAGCGGCCGCGCACGCAGATCTGGTTGCGGGAGACGTCGTTGCCCGGCGCCGGCCGCACGATCACGCCGCGGCCGTCGCGCACGCCGATCTGGATCGTGCAGCCCATGCTGCACTCGGTGCAGACGGTGCTCACCCAGCGCTGCGGGCGGGCCAGCCACTTGTTGGGCGCCTCCATCAGCGTGGCCGTGGGGCAGACGTCGATGCAGGCGCCGCAGAAGTCGCAGTTCGATTCGTGGATCGCCCCGCCCGCCCCGAAGGCCATGCGGGTCGAGAAGCCGCGCCCGGCCAGCGTGATCGCGGTCGTGTGGCGCAGGTCGTCGCAGGCCCGCTCGCAGCGGGTGCAGAGGATGCACATCTGCGGGTCGAACTCGAAGTAGGGGTTGCCGCGGTCGGGCGGCGGCTGCTCGTACTGGTAGTAGGTGCGCGCCTCGTCGAGGTACGGCTCGACGTTGGAGCGCCCCATGTCGGCCACGTCCGACGCCGTCTGCAGCTCGCAGCGGTAGTTCTTCGAGCAGGTCACGCAGCGGTGTGTGACGACGTTGTCGCGCAGGCAGATGTCGCCCGTGCGGCAGTGCTCCACGCGGTGGCAGGTCAGGCAGCGGTCGCTGTGGTTGGCCAGGATGAAGGCCATCACCTCCTGGCGCATCTCCAGCGTGGCCGGGCTGTCGGTGCGCACGACCATCCCCTCGCGCACCGGCGTGCTGCAGGCCAGCACCTGCCCGCGCATCCCCTCGACCTCCACGACGCAGGTGCGGCAGCCCGCGTAGGCCGGCAGCCCGTCGATGTAGCAGAGGTTCGAGATGTAGATGCCCGCCTCCTTGATGACCTCCACCAAGGGCCGGCCGGGCTCGACCTGATAGGGCGCGCCGTTGATCGTGATCTCGACCGTCGTGCTGGCGACCATCCGGCGTCCGCGCTCCTGCTTCTCTGGTTGTCCTGGGCCTAGTGGTGCTGCCGCTCGCCGGCGGGGCGGATCTCCTGGCGCACGGCCGGCTGCCCGTTGGGGTAGATCCAGTCGTGCGCGTCGAGGTACTCGTTCGCCAGCGACGTCAGCGTCGGCTTGTCGTGATAGAGGTCGTTGGGGTTCCGCACGACGTTCGTGTACGAGCCGCCCACCTGGATCGCCTCGTAGGGGCAGGCCTCCGCGCAGAGCCCGCAGTACATGCAGAGGCGGAAGTCGATCTCGTAGCGCTCCACCAGGTACGACCCGTCCTCGCGGGGCTGAGTCTGGACCAGGATGCAGCCGTCGGGGCAGGCCTGGGCGCAGGTGCTGCATCCCGTGCAGCGCTCCACGAACCAGACCAGGTTCGTGCGGGCGCGCGGCGGGATGGGCCGCTCCGTCTCGGGGAACTCGAAGGTCGTGGGCTCGCGGACGAGGTGCTTGACCGTCGTCAGCAGGCCCTTGGCGATGCCGATCCCGTAGGCCATCAGGCCGGCCCCCCCGCCGTCGATCCGCCGTGCATCGTCAGGTAGTTGGTGTCGTGCGGCAGGGCGCCGGTCTCGGCGTCGCGCGGCTCGCCGCTGGCGCTCAGGTAGGGCGGGAACAGCGCCTCCAGCTCGCGGCGGATCGGGTCGCCCTCGGGCAGCATGGTCGAGAAGTCGCCGTCGGGTTCCGGCCGGCGGCGCTCGCCGAGCATCCCCTCCTCCTTCATCACGTCCTGCAGCAGCATCAGCCCCGACAGCAGCGACTCGGGCCGCGGCGGGCAGCCCGGCACGTAGACGTCGACCGGCACGACGTTGTTGACGCCCGGCAGCGTGCTGTAGCCGTGCGCGAAGGGCCCGCCGATGTTGCTGCACGAGCCCATCGAGATGACCCACTTGGGCTCGGCCATCTGCAGGTAGATGCGGCGCACGGCGGGGGCCATCTTCCAGGTCACCGTGCCGGCCACGATCATCAGATCGGCCTGACGCGGCGAGGCGCGGAAGACCTCGGCCCCGAAGCGCGCGATGTCGTAGCGGGCGTTGGCCGTCGCGATCATCTCGATCGCGCAGCAGGCCAGCCCGAACATCGCCGGCCAGAGCGACGACCGCCGCGCCCAGGTCAGCACGCTGTCGACCTGCGTGATCAGCAACTGCTGGCGCAGGTCCGACTCAATGTCGGTGCCGGTCTCCCCCGCCGCGGGCGGCGGCTCGACGTTGAGCACCGGGATCGTCTCGCGATCGGCCACGGATCCTCCCACGGGTCCGGCGCGCCGCTCCCCTCGCGGCGCTCCGCACGACTTGTGAAGTCGCGCACGATAATACCAGCGCTCCCGGATGGGCGATACCGCCCCGCCGGTCCGGCGGCTCAGCCGATCGGCGAGAGCGCCCGCAGCCGCTCGATCGCCTCCGGCAGCACGCGCCCCACCCGGTCGACCTGCGCCTGCGTGGTCTCCCGCCCCAGCGTCAGCCGCACGGCCGAGTGCGCCAGGTCGGAGTCGACGCCCATCGCCGTGAGGACGTGGCTGGGCTCGGTGGAGCCGGTCGTGCAGGCCGAGCCGGAACTGGCCGCGACGCCCTCCATGTCGAGTTGCAGCAGGATGCTCTCCCCCTCGACCCCGGCGAAGCAGACGCTGAGGTTGTTGGGCAGCCGCCGCGCCATGTCGCGCGGGCCGTTCAGCGCCACCTGCCCGGCCCCCTCGCGCAGGTGGCGCCAGAGGCGGTCGCGCAGCCCGCCGA
Source organism: Dehalococcoidia bacterium (assembly GCA_963664645.2). Classification (GTDB taxonomy): domain Bacteria; phylum Chloroflexota; class Dehalococcoidia; order Bin125; family Bin125; genus TK10-74A. Next base: position 2,109,311 of record CAXXCV010000001.1, on the reverse strand, counting down.
CGTGGGCGTTGCGCGTCTCCATCTCCGCGCAGGCCAGGTCGAGCGCCGCCGCCAGCGCGACTGCCCCGGCCACGTTCTCCGTCCCCGCCCGGCGCTCGCCCTCCTGCCCGCCGCCGATGATCAGCGGCGAGAACGGCGTGCGATGCCGCACGTACAGCGCGCCCACCCCCTTGGGCCCGTAGATCTTGTGCGCCGTCAGCGACAGCAGGTCGACGCCCAGCGCGTCGGGCCGGATGTCGATCGCGCCCGCCGCCTGCACGGCGTCGGTGTGCACCAGCGTGCGCGGGTTGCGCGCCTTCACCGCCGCCGCGATGGCCGCGATGGGCTGCACCGTGCCCACCTCGTTATTGGCCGCCATGATGGTGACCAGCGCCGTGTCGTCGCGGACGGCGTCCGCCGCCGCCTGGGGATCGACGAAGCCCTCCCCATCGACGGGCAGGATCGTCACCGCCCAGCCCTCCCGCTCCAGCGCCTCCAGCGGCTCCAGCACCGCGTGGTGCTCGATCGCCGAGGTGACCATGTGCCGGCCCGCCGCCGCCGCCGCGACGCCGCGGATGGCCGCGTTGTCGGCCTCCGTCCCGCCCGACGTGAAGACGATCTCGCCCGCCGTGCAGCCCAGCCGCCCGGCCACGACGTCGCGCGCTTCGTCGAGCGCCTGCCGCGCCCGCTGCGCCTCGCGGTAGATGCCCGACGGGTTGCCCCATCCTTCGCGCAGGATCGGCAGCATGGCCGCGACCACGCGCGGGTCCACGGGCGTCGTCGCGGCGTGGTCGAGGTAGACCCGCTCCGACATCGGCGTTCTCCTCTCCGGGCCGGCCCGGCCCCCGGTCTTCAGGGTACCCGCTTCGGGGCCGTCCGGTCGCGCCGCGCCGCTTCCATGTCGCGGCCGATAGACCCCTCGCGCCGCTCGCCCGTATACTCTCCCCTGTGCGGGGGCCGACGCCCCCGGCCGGGAAGGATTCCCCATGACGACCATGCAAGTGCCCACCCTGATCCACGTCAGCGACCTCGCCGCCGAGAAGGCCGCCGGCCTGCTCAATGACAAGGGCTTCGAGGACGGCGCGCTGCGCGTCTTCGTCGTCGGCGGCGGCTGCAGCGGCTACCAGTACGGCATGGCCCTCGCGACCGAGGCCGAGCCCGGCGACCAGGTGGTCGAGGCCGGCGGCGTGCGCTTCCTCGTCGACCCGGACAGCGCGCCGCTGCTAGTCGGCGCGCACATCGACTACGTCGACGACATCATGAAGCAGGGCTTCAGCATCACGAACCCCAACGCGGCCAAGAGTTGCGCCTGCGGCACCTCGTTCGACACCGCCGACAGCGCCGGCGCGTCGCAGGCCCGCTCCTGCATCTGAGGTCGGCGCCGGCCCGCTTGCTCCGCGGGGAGGAAGCCATCGTGGCGCCCCGCCGCCCGGCAGAGGAGACCGCCCGTCTCGGCGACGAGATCTACGAGCGCGACATTCGCGCCGCGGTCGAACCCAACCACCACGGCGAGTACGTCGCCATCGACGTGAACACCGGGCGCTGAGCCGCCGCCGACGAGTTGCGCGACACCGCGAAGCGCCTTCGGTCCGAGCAGCCCGGCGCGATCGATGTCTGGCTGCTTCGCGTCGGTCACCGGGCGCTGCATCACTTCGGGGGCCGCCCGCTGCGGAGAGCGGAGTGATCGAGGGCGTCGTCTGTCGTCAGCGAATTCCTCTGAATTCGCCTATATTCGAGTAAGTTCTCTTGCGCTCAACGTCAGTCCGTTTGTAGCCTCGCCAATATTCCAGGAATTCGGCTTCCGATTCGAAGATGCCCTCACCGGATCTGAAGTCATCAAGGGTTCCCCTCAAGCTGCCGATGTTGGCAGTATTCCCGCTCCCTGCCTTATCACCAGCAATTCGCCACTTCTCCCGCATAAACACTCCCACCTCATCGAATGGCAAAGGGATGCTGCGAAGCTGGTCGAAAGTATAAGTATGCGGATCGGCTGCCCGTTTCTCCATCATTCGCTTGTAGACGAATCCAATAACCCAATGCTCGCTGTAGTCGCTGTATGGATAGACGATGTTCTTCGATTCGGTTGCAGGATTGATGTAGCTCGTGTAACTGCCCAGCGTATAGGCGAACTTCTGCTGGTCGTCCTTCCTATACGTGGTCTTGACATCAATCGCGATCTTCTCTCTGTCGTCAGGCCCCTTCATCAGAGTGAAATCCGGGTAATGGTTCTGCTTATCGGGCTCCCTAAGTTCGAGGCCCACGTGCTCAGCATAGGAAGCAATGACTTGCCGTGTGATCACTTCGAAAATCGTGCTGATTACTTTGGTGTCGGAACCGATGGGGTAGATGCGACCCCGCCTGTCCACCATCCCGCAGACGGCGTAGCCGTTCTGGAGCGTCTCCAGCGCATCGAGAATGAATCCGATCATCCGACGACCAATGCTTCCGTCATCATGTTTCGCAGCGATTCTGTGGCGCCAAGATGGTAGAAGTGGTTCTGCGTGCGTATGTCGTACTCCGAGAATGCATCAAACAACCTGTCGTTCCTCCGATGCCTGTTCTCGGCCCACATTGAGTACAAGAACGGACACGGGAGATTCTTGAGCGCCCGTTCCAACATCATCGAGTCTCCACTGTCCCAGCCGTTGAAGTAGTCCGTAGACCTGCCGATATAGGGCGGATCAGCATAGACGAAGTCACTGGGCTGCGCCCCGGCGAGAGTAGCCTTCCAATCAGCGCAGACGAACTCCCAATCCTTCCCTGCCATCACTTGCGATACCCAGGCGATCTGGTTGCATATCCTCGTCACATACGCAGGTCGGAACCGGTCTGGCTTACGGCAGAAGGGTGTGTTGTATGCGCCCTTTCGGTTGAAGCGCATGAGTCCATTGAAGCAGGCGCGATTCAAAAACAAGAAATCCAAAGGATCATGCTCAGCATTGAACCTGTCGCGGATGTGGTAGTAGTGCTCCTGCCCTTCCCGACGTAATGTTTCCCCCTCCCTCTCCAGGAAGATACGCGCGCGACCAGCATCGATCGTTCCGCATTGAATCTGTTGATAGAGAGCGATTATGTGCTTGTTCGTGTCGGCGACGAGTGCCGAGGCAGGATCTACGTTGAATAGCACTGCGCCGGAGCCCAGGAACGGCTCTATCCAGCGACCGCAGCCAGACCAGGAGATATTATGCCGAATGAATGGGATGAGCTTGGTCTTTATTCCTTGCGTCTTTATCGGTGGAGCGTGAACCTCTACTCTGCGGAAACCAGGAAGGGAGGACTGGAAACGATGGGAACGTGCTCCTCGAACGCTCATGGCCATGACTTGCTTGACTGTCCGTTCGACGCAATAGGTTGTTCGTAGCGTGAGAGTCGTCTACCAGCCGGTCGGGAAGCCCTTGACGGTCAGTCCGCCGCCGCCGGCTTCTTCCTGAGTGACGCCTGCGCAAAGGAAGGCGAATTACGGTTCCATTCCTCGCGCTCCTCGGGACTGAGGGGGCGGACCGGGCCGAGCTTCACGACCTCGGGGAAACCGAACTGCGCGCTCGGCTTGGGCTGCTCGGACGGCTGAGAGTCGGTGGTCATGGCGGCCGGGCTCCTGGTTCCTGGCCCCATCCTACAGGGAAGAGGCGGGATCCAGGTGGGGCGCGCCGACGCGCTGCAGCGCCTGCATCGTCTCAATGTCGCGCTCGTGCAGCGAGACGAGCACGTCCTCGACGCTGATCGACCCCCGGAACGGGTGCCGCCCGCGCCGCTCCAGCGCCGACGCCGGCAGCCCCCAGAGCAACATGCACGTCTCGTCGCGCGACTGGCCGAAGATGCGCGCCAGTTGCCCGACCTCCACCGGCTCCGCCCCCGTCGCCAGCCACTCCGCCGGGTGCAGCGACAGATCCTCCCGGCCGCGCAGCAACTGCTCCAGATGCCAACCGCCCGCCCGCTCCCGCAGGGCCAGTTCCCACGCGATCTCCCGCACGTCCGCCGCGGCCCCCGCCGACCGATCGGCGCGCGCCGCCGCCAGCAGCGCCTCCTGCACCTCGCCGCCGCCCTCGCGCAGCGCCTTCAGCAGCCAGCTCGCCCGATCCACCGTCGCGTCTCCCCTGCCCCGGCGGCTCCGGACCGGCGGGGCTCCATTCTGACACAGCACGGCCCGACCCGCGCCCGCTACGATCCGCCACGCCCGGACCCGACGGCAGACGACAGGAGGGCGCGCGTGCGCACCGAACTCTGGGAATCCGACCCCTTCACTGAGAAGCGCCAGTCCCGCATCGACACGCTGGACAGCGACTACCGCTGGCAGAAGGGCGACGTCATCGTCGATCAACGCGGCGGCGCGCACGACCGCTTCCGCGTGATCCACGTGCAGGTGCAGCTGCACGACGACGGTCTGCGGCGCACGATCCTCGCGCTGCGCCTCGACTAGTGGCCGGCCCGGCCGCCCGGCTGGACACGCTCGCGGGCCGCGCCACGGCCTGCCGCCGCTGCCCCGGCGTCGCCCCGGGCAGCGCCGTCCTGGGGCCGCGCAACGGGCCGGTCCCGGCCGGGCTGCTGTTCGTCGCCGAGGCGCCGGGCTACCTGGGGGCCGTGCGCACCGGCGTCCCCCTCACGAGCGACCGATCCGGGAAGAACTTCCGCGCCTACTGCGCCGCCGCCGGCATCGATGCCGAGGCCGCCTTCATCTGCAACGCCGTGCTCTGCCACCCGCGCGCCGCCGACGGCCGCAACCGCACGCCGCGCGCCTCCGAGGTCGCCGCCTGCAACGACTTCCTGGCCGCGATCATCGCCCTGGCCGACCCGCTGGTGGTCGTGGCGCTGGGCCGCGTCGCGCTCGACGCGCTGGGGCGCATCGCCCCGCACGGCCTGCGCCTGACGCCCGCCGACGCCGGCCGGCCCGTCACCTGGCGGAGACGGCGGCTCGTCCCCCTCTACCACCCCTCGGGCCAGACGCTGGGGCGGCGCTCCCGCGCGCAGCAGATCGACGACTACCGCGCCGTCGGCCGCGCCCTGGCGGAAGCCCGCGCCGACCGCGCCTGACCCGCGCGACCGACCCACACGTTGGGCCGCCGCGGGATATGCTGCGCCCGCGACGCGAGTCCCCACGCAGCGAGCCCCCATGAAAGCGACCGAGGCGGGCGCATCGAGACCGACACCCTCCCCTACACGCTCTACCTGATCCTCGCCGAGCTGTCGCTGGGCGGGCTGATCGCCATGCAGTTCATCGACCTGCGCGGCGGCGCCACGCGCGGCTTCATCAAGGCCACGACGATCATGCTGCCGCTGTTGCTGGGCCTCACCTTCTGGGTCGCCTTCACCCTCGAGGGCGACGTGGCCGAGGGCTACCGCATCGACGCCGGCCCCCGCGACGCCATCGTCGCGCTGCTGGCCGTGCTGACCGCCGGCAGCCTCGTGCACAACGCGCTGCTCTACCGCGACCGCGTGCGCGCCGGGCAGGTCGCCGGCGGGGCGCTGGCGCTGCTCGCCGTCGCGGTGCTGCTGCTGACCGCGATCATGCTGCGCATCCCGGTGTGGGGGATGGGCCTGCTCTTCCTCAGTCTGCTGATGGGCAGCCTGGTCGTGGGCTTCGCGGCAGCCGGGCTCACGCTGGGGCACTGGTACCTCGTCACGCCGCGGCTGCCGCCGCAGCCGCTCAACGAGGTGACGGCGCTGCTCATCGGCCTGCTGATCGTGCAGATGCTGCTCTTCGCGCTGGCCGTCGTCCTGCCCATCGACGAGGCGCCGCGCGGCGGCCGCGACCTGCCCCTGCGCGAGGACGTCACCTTCTGGCTGCGCATCGCCGTGGGCTTCGCGCTGCCGCTGCTGTTCGGCTGGATGGCCTGGTCGTCGTCGCGCATCCGCTCGATGATGGCCGCGACCGGCCTGCTCTACCTCGTCACCGCTCTCGTCCTGGCCGGCGAGATCGCCGCCCGCGCCCTCCTCTTCGACTCCGCCCGGCCGATTTAGGGGCGGGCCTCACCCCCTACTCCGATTGCGCCCGCGCCGCCGCGACGACGCGCAGGGCGTGGGCCGTCGCGGCGACGTCGTGGACGCGCACGATGTGCACGCCCAGCCAAGCGGCCAGCGTGTTGAAGGCCAGCGTCGCCTCGGCCAGCCCGGCGACCGACTGCACCGCCGCCGACGGCAGCTTGGGCGAGCCCAGCAACTCCGCCAGGAAGCCCTTGCGCGAGGCCGACACCACGACCGGCCGCCCCAGCGCCAGCAGCGCCGGCGTGTCGAGCAGCATGCGCACGTTGTCGGCGGCCGGCTTGGCGAACTCGTAGCCGGGGTCGAGCCAGATGTGCGAGACGCCTTGCGACGTCAGCGCCTCGGCGCGGGCGGCCAGGAACGACCGCACCTCGGCCCCGACGTCGGCGTAGCGCTGGTCGGCGCGGCGGTGCTGCTTGGGACGGCCCCGCATGTGCATCACGATCAGCGGCGCGCCCGACTCCGCCGCCGCCCGCACCGTCTCCGCGTCGCTGCCGGCCGACACGTCGTTGACGACGTGCGCGCCCGCCTCGACCGCCGCCCGCGCGACCGCCCCCCGCCACGTATCGACCGATACCAGCACACCCTCGGCCGCCAGCCCCGCCACGACCGGGCAGAGCCGGTCGATCTCCTCCTGGGCGCTGGGCGACTCCCCGCCGCTGCGCGTCGAGTGCGCCCCCACGTCGACCAGCGCCGCCCCGGCCGCGACCTGCCGCCGCCCCATCGCCACGGCCTCGGCCGCCGTCGCGACGCTCTCCGACACGGGCGAGTCGGTCGCCACGTTGACGATGCCCATGATCGCGGTGCGGCGCGTGCAATCGAGCACCCGGTCGCCGACGGGGATGCGCATCGGGCTACCCGCTCGCCTCGCCGGGCGGCGGCGCCAGCGCGAGCGGCTGCTGCGTCTGCGCCAGGCTGGCCAGCGCGATCCGCCCCAGCGGCCCGCGGCGGTCGTAGAGCGCGCCGTCGCAGACGACGAAGCCCGCGTCGCCCTGGCGGCTCGTCGCGACGACGCAGAGCCACTCGTCGGCCGACTCGCGGTGCAGGTAGAGCGTGATGTCGGCGTTGATGAAGCCGACCGCCCCCTCGCGGCGGCGCGACGGCTCCCAGTTCGCCAGGGGGCTGAGCGAGTCGGCCGTCGCGGCGGCCCGCGCCAGCGGACTCAGCGGCTCGCCCGGCACGATGGCGGCCGGGTTGCGGATCCAGAGCATCGGCCGCGGCGACGCCCCCCACTCCCCCACCGGCCGCCACTCGACCGTCGAGTGATAGGCCTCGGCCCCGCCGGCCATGTTGGCCGGGCGCCGCGGCAGCGATTCCGGGTCGGGCGGTTGGGCCGCGTCGATGCCGAGCGCCTCGCCCGCCCGCAGGTCCGACGGGCGCAGCGCCAGGGCCGTCGCGCGCGCCACCTCGACCGTCGCGTCGCCCCGCGCCGTGAACAGCCCCGATTGCACCACCTGGATGCGCCGTCCCTCCCGCACGACGGCCGTGCGCGCCTCCAGCGGCTGCATGGGCGCGGGCCGCATCAGGTCGATGGTCAGCCGCGCGACCCGCAACTCGGGCCGCACCGCCCCCTCGGCGCCGCGCGCCAGCAGCGCCGCCATCGCCGCGCCGTGCACCAGGTCGAGGCTCCACACGCTGCGCGCGCAGGCGGCCGGCGCCAGCAGCGTGCAGCCGCCCTCGCCGGGCTGGGGCAGGAACAGCGCGGGCGCGCTCATCGCATACGGCTCCCTCCCGCGGCGCGCGGCGCCGCGCGGCGCGATGTCGCGCAGCCTATCCGCCGCCGCGCCCGGTCAGAACCCCTCACTCGGGCGTGATCGTCTCGACGGCCCGCCACATGTACCACGAGCCCACGCTGCGATAGGGCGCCCAGGGCGCGCCGATGGCCGCCGCCCGCTCGGCGTCGGGCGTCTCCGGCAGCCCGTAGACGACCTGCATCCCCTTGCGCACGCCCAGGTCGCCGACCGGCAGCACGTCGGGCCGGCCCAGGTGGAACATCAGGAACATGTGCGCCGTCCACACGCCGATGCCCCGCACCGACGTCAGTTGCGCCGTCACCGCCGCGTCGTCGAGCGCGTCCAGCCCGTCCAGCGCCAGCCGCCCATCGACGACGTGCCGGGCCAGGTCGCGCAGGTACGACGTCTTTTGCCGCGAGAGCCCCGCCCCGCGCAGCTCCGCGTCGGTCGCGCGCAGGAAATCGGCCGGGGCCGGGGCCGACTCGGCGTCGCCGAACAGTGCGAAGGTGCGGCGCATGATCGCGTTGGCCGCCGCCCCGCCCAGTTGCTGGTGGAAGACGCTGCGCACCAGCGCCGCGTACGGGTCGGCGCTGGGCCGCGGCGTATAGGGCCCGTGCGCGTCGATCAGCGCCCCCACCCGTGGGTCGGCCGCCCGCAGGCGCCGGTAGGCCCTCGCGAGGGAGAAGCGCGCGCGTGGGGTGGGTGGGTTGGTCAGGGGAGCCTCCGTCGGTCGGTAGTGTAGGCGGTGGGGTGGGAACGGTTCCTCGGCCGGCTTGGCCTGTATCAGGGCCGGCCCCGCAGCGGAATGTCGAGGTCATCAAGGGCGGCGCCCGTGAAGCGATCCCAGTCGAGCCATAGCCATCTGAGGTTACGCAAGGACCCCAACTCTGCGGGTATGGGGCCGCCGAGGTCATTATCTTGCAGCACGAGTTCCTCCAGTTGCACGAGACGCCCGAGTTCCGCGGGGATCGTCCCGGTCAATTGGTTCTCGGACAGCCAGAGGCTCACGAGATTGTCCAGCGCCCCCAGGCTCGGTGGGATCGGGCCGCTTAGTTGGTTGTCGTGCAGGTGCAAGGACTCCAGGACGTGCAGGCCGCCCAGGGTTGCCGGGATGGGACCAAAGAGGCGGTTGCCGTGCAGCCCCAACTGTTCCAGCGAGCCGAGGGCGCCGAGTTCAAGGGGGATCGGACCGATCAACTGGTTGTCCCCCAACTCCAGTTCGCGCAACCCCGCCAACCGACCTAACCGTGGCGACACGTGGCCCGTGAGACCCCGTGCCGGCAGTTCCAGGGCTACGACGCGCGCAGGGTCCCCGCCGATCGTGACGCCCTCCCAGGCGGTGATCGGCTTGCTGCCGTCCCAGTTGAGCGTGGCGTCGCCGGCGAGCGCCGCCCGGGTCCTGAGCAGGACGATGCAGTCGTGAACGAGTTCCGGGTTCTCCTTCGGGCTCGCGACGACCGTGCCGTTCTCGCACGATTCCAGGGGCGGCTGCATCGGTCGGGGGCACTCCGGCGGACAGTCGGACAGTCCGGCGTTCATAGTGCTGAGTAAGCCGCCCCGATCGTGGATGGCACTGAGCGCGGGCCCGTTTGAGCCAGTCAACTGGTTCTCGTCGAGCCAGAGGGTCCATAGACGGAGGGATCCCAGCGTCGGTGGGAGCGGGCCTGTGAGTTGGTTGTGGCTCAGGTTCAACTCCACCAGCCTGCTCAGTGACCCCAGCGCCGCCGGGATCTCCCCCGTCAGCCGGTTGTACTCCAGAGACAGCCGCGCCAGATTGCGCAGCAGGCCCAACTCCTCGGGGATCGGGCCGCTGAGTCGGTTGGACGACAAGACCAGTGCTTCCAGGGAGCGCAACGCCCCCAGTTCCGGCGGGATCGAGCGCGTCAACTGGTTGCCGGGCAACCATAGGACCCGGAGGTTCGGTAGGGATCCGAGGTTCGGCGGGATGTGGCCCGTGAGGCCCGCGCCGGGCAGCCGTAACTGCGCGACGTGGGGCGGGTCGCCTGCGATCGAGACGCCATCCCAGTCGGTGATGGGGGTGTTGAGATCCCAGTTGAGGGCGCCGATCCCGGCAAGGGCGTCCCTGGCGGTGAGGAGGATCGCGCAGTCGGCGACGAGACCGGGGTTGTCGGCAGGGTTGGGAACAGCGATGCCGTTGTCGCAAGGCGGCGGTGGCGGTGGGGGGCAGTCGGGCAAGCCGAGGTCGGCGAGGTCGTTGCGGGGCGTACCGCGCAGCGATGCGGAGACGCAGCCTGTAAAGCCGGAGTTTCCGGCCAAGTACAGCCCCTCAAGGTTATGCAGATTCCCCAACGCAACTGGGATCGCGCCCGTGAGGCGGTTGTGGTGCAACCAGAGGAGTTGCAGACGGTTGAGGGAGCCCAGCGACGCGGGGATCGTGCCGGTCAGGCGGTTGTTATGCAGCCAGAGGAGTTGTAGACGGTTGAGGGAGCCCAGCGACGCAGGGATCACACCTCTGAGATGATTCCCGTTCAGGGACAACTCCCGAAGCTTTTCCAGGTTCCCGAGCACCACCGGGATGCCGCCCGTCAATTGGTTGCTCCCCAGCGCGAGCACCGTGAGGCTGCCCAACTCGCCTATGACCCAGGGGATCTCGCCCGTCAGTTGATTGTCGTTCAACCGCAGTTCTCGCAGGTCGGACAGACGTCCAAGTTCCCGAGGGATCGGACCGGTCAACCGGTTGTCCTCCAGCCACAGCCCCTGGAGCGCGGTGAGATGGTCAAGCACCGGCGGGACATGACCCGTGAGCCCGCGTCCTGCAAGGTCCAGCCACGCGACGCGCCTCGGCTCTCCGCCGAAGCGGATGCCCTCCCACTCGGTGATCGGCGTGTGGGCGTCCCAGTTGAGCGTTGCATCGCCGGCCAGCGCATCCCTTGACGCCAGCAGCGCCTCGCAGTCTGCCACCAGCCCCGGGTTCTCCTCCGGGTCGGGTACCGCGATGCCGTTCTCACACGGCGACCGCTCCTCCTCGACCGGCTCGGGCGCGGGCTCCTGCTCCTCCACCACCGACGCCGGTGCCGACTCCTCCGCATCCACGTCCTCCGCCGGCTCCTCCGCAACCCCCTCCGGCGCCTCGACCTCCTCTACTGGCCCCCCTGCCCCCGCCCCGGCGACCGCTGCCGGCTCAACCTCCGCGACTTCCTCTCCACCACCGGACAACGCGACCACCGCTGACACGACGCCGGCCACGATCACCACCGGGACCAGGAACCAGAGGACACGCAAGCGCACGGAACACGTCCACGCCTACCGCACCCCTGCGTACCCCCACCCTACACCCTCCCCGCCCCGCCGGCCCGTACCATGGACCGACGACCACCCGACGGAGGAGCCATGCTCGACCCGCGGCGCGTGCGCAGCTTCGCCGTTCTGGCGGGGATCGTCATCCTGGCGGTGACGCTGGCGGCGCTGCTGACGCCCGGCATCCGGCCGACCGGCGTCGGCAACGAGACGGGCCACTTCCTGCTCTTCGCCGGGCTGGGCTTCGTGGTGGGGCTCTACCGGGGGGCGGGGCCGGACCGGGGCATCCTGCGGCACCTGATCGGGCTGCTGGTCGCGCTGCTCGCGGTCGCGGCGCTGACCGAGCTCGGCCAGTTCCTCGTCGAGGACCGCACGCCCGAGCGCGCCGACCTCTTCGCCGATGCGGCCGGCTCGGCGGCGGGGCTGTTCAGCGGCGCCCTCGCGGGCCTGATCCTGGCCGGGCGGCCGGGGCGCAACCGCCCCTGAGCCGCCGCCGCGCGCGGCCTACTGGTCGACCCGGCGGCGCAGCACGGCGTAGCCGAAGTTGTCGGCCGTGCGCTCGGCCGGGGGCAGCACCTCCACGACGGCCCGCGAGAGCCCCACGACCTCCCCGTCGGCGTCGAAGCTGTAGCCCTCGCCGATCGCGCCGCTCCAGGTGATGTCGTAGAGGCAGTCGCGGAAGCCGTCGGCGTCCTGGTCGTCGCCGGTCCGCTTGAGGCAGGCCGCCGCGATGTAGACCGTGTCGTAGGCCGAGCCGAGGTGCCAGGGCAGCGTGATGTAGTCGTAGCGCTCGCGGAAGTTGGCGAGCACCGTCTGCGCCTTCGCGTTGTCGGGGTCGGGGGCGGCGGTGACGGCCTTCAGCCCGGTCGCCGCGTCGCCGGCGATGTCGAGCGCGGTCGCGCCGACGGTGATCGTCTCGCCGTAGATGGGGCCGTCGTAGCCGAGCTCCCGCGCCTGCTTGACGATCGTGCCCGCGGCGAACTCCGACTGCGGCGCGAGGTGCAGCGCGTCGGGCTCGGCCGCGAACAGCTTGGTCAGCTGGGTGCGGAAGTCGGTCGTGTCGGAGGCGAAGCGCTCCGCCGCGACGACGCGCCCGCCGTTCTCCTCGAAGCGCGCGACGGTGGTGCGGCGCACGCCCTCGGCGTAGTCGGTCTCCTCGGTGATGGTGGCCAGCGCGCGGACGCCGTCGGCCCAGAGCGCGTCGCCGGTGGTGAGACCGACCTCGATGTCGCTGATCTGGGTGCGGAAGATGTAGTCGCCGGCGTTGGCGATGTCGGGGTTGCTGGCCAGCCCGGAGAACAGCACCACGCCGTCGGCCTCGGCCAGCGGCGCGACGCCGAGCATCGCGCCGCTGCACGACGTGCCCAGGATGATCTTGACGCCGTCGACGTCGGTCAGCTTCTGGTAGGCGTTGATGGCGTCCTGGGCGCCGCACTTCGAGTCCTCGACGACGAACTCCAGCGGGCGCCCGGCGATGCCGCCGGCGGCGTTGATCTCCTCCAGGGCCATGGTCTTGGCGCGCACGGCGACGGTGCCGTAGGTCTCGCCGGGCCCCGTCAGCGACTCCATCACGCCGATGCGGTAGGGCTCGGCCTCGGCGGGATCGCCCTTGCAGGCCGCGGCGACGGCCGCCAGCGCCGCCAGCAGTGCGACCACGGCGATGCCCCGCCAGACGATGCGTCGCATGCGCTGTCCCCCCGACCGCGGCCGATCAGCCGCCCGCCGGCGCCCCCGCGGCGGTGGCCTCTTGCATGGGCGTCTCGCGCACGCCGGGCTCCGGCGACCCCGCCGTCATCGGGTTGCCCGCCTCGCCGGCCACGACGGTGAAGCCCATGTCGGCGATCATCGCGTGCGCGTCGGCCGTTTTCTGCCCCGGTTCCGTCAGGTAGCCGTCGACGAAGATCGAGTTGGCCGCGTAGAGCCCCATCGCCTGCATCGAGCGCAGGTGCACCTCGCGCCCGCCGGCGATGCGGATCTCCGCCGCCGGGTTGAGGAAGCGCGCCAGCGACAACTGCCGCAGGCACTGGTTGGGCGTCAACTCGTGCACGTCCTGCAGCGGCGTCCCCTTGATGGGGATGAGGAAGTTGATCGGGATCGAGTCGGGCCCCAGCGAGCGCAGGTCCATCAGCACGTCGATGACGTCCTCGTCGGTCTCGCCCATGCCGAAGATCGCGCCCGTGCACAGTTCGAGCCCGGCCGCCCGCGCCGCCCGCAGCGTGCCCAGGCGGTCCTGATAGGTGTGCGTCGTGACGATCTCCGGCGTGAAGCGCTCGCTGGTGTTGAGGTTGTGGTTGAGCCGGTCGACCCCCGCAGCCGCCAGTTGCCCCGCCTTGTCGGCGTCGAGCAGGCCCACGCAGGCGCACAGGTCGATGTCCATCTCGGCCTTGATCGTGCGCACCACGTCGGAGACGAAATCGACCTCCCGCTGCGTCGGCCCGCGGCCGCTCGCCACGATGCAGTAGCGCATCGCGCCGGCCGTCTTGGCGCGCCGCGCCGCCTCGACGATCTGCTCCTTCTCCAGGTAGGGGTACTTCTCGATCTCGGCGTCCGACACGGCCGACTGCGAGCAGTAGTTGCAGTCCTCGGGGCAGAGCCCGCTCTTGGCGTTCTGCAGGACGTGCAGCTGCACCGTCGTGCCCCAGTGGTGGTGGCGCACGCGGTAGGCGGCGGCCAACAGCGCCAGCACGTCGGCGTCGGGCGAGGCCAGCACGGCGCGCGATTCCTCGCGGCTCAGGCAGTCGCCGGCCAGCGCCTTGCCGGCCAGTCGGGCGTAGTCCACGGGCGTCCTCCTCCGGCACGCGCGGTCGTCGCGCGGCCTGGGGCTGATTCTCCCCGACCGGCGGCGCTGCCGCAATCGCGCCCGATCGCGGCGCCGGCCAGCGGCGGCGCTACGGACGCATCCCGCGCAGCGTGCGCACGCCCAGCTGCGACGGCAACTGCTGCGCGTAGGCGATGCCCAGCCACTCGGCCAGCATGGGCCGCGTGTCCCGCGGGTCGACGATGTCCTCCACCGCGAACGCCTCGGCGGCGCTGAAGGGACTGCGCAGCGCGATCAGCCGCTGCTCGATCTCCTTGCGGCGCGCGGCCGGGTCGGGCGCGGCCTCGATCTCGCGCCGGTAGGCCGCATCGACGCCGCCCTCGATCGGCAGCGACCCCCACTCGCCCGACGGCCAGGCGATGCGGAAGCAGAAGCGGCTGAAGTCCTGGTGCGCGCCGCCCGCCACGCCGTACAGCCGCCGCACGACCACCGTCGCCCAGGGGACGCGGCTGTCGTCGATGGCGCAGGAGGCCCGCACGCCGGCCCGCAGCGTCCCCTCCGACTCGCCGCCGCGCCCGATCACGAAGCCCGGCTGGTCGGCGAAGTTGACGATCGGCAGGTGGAAGACGTCGCACAGGTCGACGAAGCGCTCGAACTTGCGCGCCTCCTTTGCGCCCATCGCGCCGCCGTAGTGCATCGGGTCGTTGGCCAGCACGCCGACCGGCATCCCCGCGATGCGCGCGAAGGCCGTCACCTGCGCCCGCCCGAAGTAGCGCCCCATCTCGAAGAACGATCCCTCGTCGACCACCATCCGCACCAGCTTGCGCGTGTCGTAGCCGCGGTTGCGGTGGCGCGGGATGATCGAGGCCAGCGCCTCCTCGCGCCGATCGACCGGGTCGTCGCAGGGCGCGACGGGCGGCAGCGCGTGCACGCTCGGCGGCAGGTAGGAGAGGAAGGCGCGGATCTGGGCCAGCGCCTCGGCCTCATCGGCCGCGTCGTTGTCGACCACGCCGCTCTGGCGCGCGTGCACCTTGTAGCCGCCCAGGTCCTCCTTGCTGATCGGGTCGCCCAGCGAGCGTTTGACCAGCGGCGGCCCGCCCGCGAACACCTGCGACGTCTCCCGCACCATCACGGCGAAGTGGCTGGCCGGCACCTCCGCCGCCGGCAGCCCCGCCACCGACCCCATCGCCGCCGAGACGACCGGCACCTCGGCCAGCAGCCGCGTCCAGCGGGCGGGCCAGTACAGCTCCGGCAGGTAGGTGCGCCCCATCTCCGCCGTGGCGCGGATGTCGCCGCCGAAGCCGTCGATCAGCCGGATCAGCGGGATCTTCAGCTCCTGCGCGACGCTCTCGATGTGGGCCGACTTGTCGCCGCCGCTGTGGATCCGCGACCCGCCCGCCTCCGCCTGCGAGCCGCTCTTGGGCCGCGCCGTGAAGTCCGACCCCACCACCGCCACCGGCCGCCCCTCGATGCGGGCCGTTCCCATCACCGTCGCCGAGGGGTGGAAGCCGGTCAGTTCGCCGTCGCGGTAGTAGCCCATCCCGGCCAGCTTGCCGCGTTCGCGGAAGGAGCCGGGGTCGGTCAGCCGATCGATGCGCTCGCGCACGGTCAGCCGGCCGCGCGCGTGCTGGTCGGCGATCCGCTCGGGGCCACCCATCTGGGCCGCCAGCGCGCGCCGCTTCGCGATCTCGTCGATCTCGGGCTGCCAGACCATGTCGTGTCCGAGGATAGCCCACGGCGTCGGTCGCGCCTGCCGCGACGCGAAGAGCCCGCTCAATCGAGCGGGCTCTGCTGTCAAGTCAACTGGCGACCCCGAGCGGATTCGAACCGCCGATCTCCACCTTGACAGGGTGGCGTGTTGGGCCGCTACACCACGGGGCCGTGATCTGAGTGTACGAACGCGCCGCGCCGCGGGCAATCAAGGGGGCGACCGGGACGCGGGCCGCGTCGCCCCGTATACTCGACGGGACGGGCGGCGCGGAGAGGGCGCGATGGCCAAAGGCAAGCGCGGCGGACGAGCGGGCGGACGCGGCGGCGGTCGCAAGGGCGGCGCCGGGCCGCCGCAATTGGGCGGACGGCCGCGGCGCAACCGCGGCGGCGGGTCGGCCCCGGCGGGCGCGCCCGAGGGCGAGTTGCCCACGGCGGCCCCCGGCGCACACGGCCTGCCCAGTTCGATCATGGGCGGACACGCCAGCGTCAACCTGCCGCCGCTGGGCGCGCGGGCCATCCAGCGGCCCGGCCGGCGGCAGCGCAACCGCGGCGGCCCCCGCTCCGAGGCGGAGCGCATCGCCCGCGGGCCGCGGGTGATCTACGACTTCCGCTACGTCCGCGCCGACCTGCAGTGGATCGCGCTGACCAGCGCCGCCGCCGTCGCCGCGGTGCTCCTCGCCTGGCTCGCGCTGCGCGTCTGAGGGCATCCGGCCGCCCGCTGTCCTCTATGGGCCGCCGGCCGTGGGGTCGTCGACCAGCACGAAGGTCAGCGTGCCCGCCGCCGCCAGTTCCCCATCGACCGTCGCCCGCGCCGAGGCCTTGCCCACGCCGCGCCGCAGCCGGTCGAGCGACACTTCGAGCCGCAGTTGATCGCCCGGCTTGACCTGACGGCGGAAGCGCAGCCCGTCGATGCCGGCGAACAGGCCCAGCTTGCCGCGGTGCTCCTCGGCGCTCAGCGCCGCGACCGCTCCCACCTGCGCCAGCGCCTCGACGATCAGCACACCGGGCATGATCGGGTTGCCGGGGAAGTGCCCCTGGAAGAACGCCTCGTTGGCGCTGACGTTCTTGATCCCCACCGCCGCTGTCCCCCGCTGCAACTCGATGATCCGGTCCACCAGCAGGAATGGGTAGCGGTGCGGGATCGTCGCCAGGATCCCCTCGATGTCCATTGCTTCCGGAACAGATGGCGTCGGGGTTTCCATCGCGCCGCTCTCCTCGCCGGTCATCAGGCGCCCGCCTTCGCGTCCGTCTCGTCCGTCCGGCGCGACGCCCAGGCCGCCTCCAGCATCGCCAGGAAGCGGGCCACCTCCGCCTCCGGGAAGACGATGTCACCGGGCTCGCGCTCGTCGTCGTGGATGCCGTGGTAGTCGGAGCCGCCGGCCGGGACGAGGCCGTGCGTCTCGGCCAGCGCGCGGTAGCGCTCGACCTCCTCCGGCGTGTAGTTCTTGTAGTAGACCTCGATCCCCTCCAGGCCGGCCGCGGCCAGCGCCGCCACGGCCGATTCGGCGTCGGGCAGGAAGCTGGGGTGGGCCAGCGCCGCGACGCCGCCGCACCCCCGGATCACCCCGATCGCCTCCTCGGGCGGCAGCTTCTCGCGGGGCGCGTCGGCCGGGCCGCCGGTGTGCAAATAGCGGTCGAACGCCTCCCGCACGCTGCCGACGTGGCCCCCCTCGACGAGCGCCTGCGCGACGTGCGGCCGTCCCACCGCCGCCTCGCCGGCGATCTCCAGCACCCGCTCCCAGCGCAGCGTCATGCCCAGCGCCGACAGCTTGGCCAGCATCGTGCGGCCGCGCGCCGTGCGGCCCTCGCGGTAGTGGGCCAGTTGCGCCTGCAGGGCCGGCTGCTCGACCGACGGGAAATAGCCCAGGATGTGCGCGTCGCCGCCGTCGGGCAGGTCGGCGCTCAACTCGACGCCCGGGATCACCCGCACGCCGATCGCCTCGCCGGTGCGCTGCGCCTCGGCGACGCCCGCCGTCGTGTCGTGGTCGGTCAGCGCGAGGCTGCGCACGCCGTTCGCGCCCGCGCGGCGGATCAACTCCGTCGGCGTCAGCACCCCGTCCGAGTGCCGGCTGTGTGTGTGGAAATCACCGATCGCCATCAGGCCCCCTTCTCCGTGTCCGGGGCCCGCCCGGCCCCGGCTAGCGCGCGACCTCGGTGGCGCGCGTCTCGCGCAGCACCGTCACCCGGATCTGGCCGGGGTAGGTCAACCCCTCCTCGATGCGGCGCGTGATGTCGCGCGCCAGCCGCATCGATTCCAGGTCGTCGATGCGGTCCGGGTCGACCAGCACGCGCACCTCGCGGCCGGCCTGGATCGCGAACGACTGCCGCACGCCCTCGAAGGAGGTCGCGATCTCCTCCAGCGCGCGCAGCCGCTCAATATAGCGATCCGCCGACTCCCGTCGAGCGCCCGGGCGTCCGCCCGAGATCGCGTCGCAGACCTGCACGATGACCGCCTCCACGCTGGTCATCTCGACCTCGTCGTGGTGCGCCTCGATGCAGTTGGCGATCGTGTCGTTGAGCTTGAAGCGGCGCGCCATGTCGCCGCCGATCAGCGCGTGCGTACCCTCGACCTCGTGGTCCACGGCCTTGCCGATGTCGTGCAGCAGCGCCCCCCGCCGGGCGATCTCGGCGTCGGCGTCCATCTCCTCGGCCAGCATCCCGGCCAGGTGCGCCGTCTCGACCGCGTGGCGCAACTGGTTCTGCCCGTACGAGGTGCGGTACAGCAGCCGCCCGAAGACGTTGAGCAGGTCGCGGGGCAGCCCCGGGCAGCGCGCCTCGCCGGCCGCCTGCTCGCCCGCCTCGCGGATGTTCTGCTCGATCTCCCGCGTCGCCTTCTCGACCTGCTCCTCGATGCGCGTCGGGTGGATGCGGCCGTCCGACACGAGGCGGCCCAGCGCCACCTTGCCGATCTGCCGCCGCACCGGGTCGAAGGCCGACAGCGTCACGGCGTCGGGCGTGTCGTCGATGATCACGTCGCAGCCGGTGGCGAGTTCCAGGGCGCGGATGTTGCGTCCCTCCCGCCCGATGATGCGCCCCTTCATCTCGTCGCCGGGGATCGGCACCACGGACACGGTCGACTCGGTCGTCACCTCCGAGGCGACGCGCTGCACCGCCGTCGCGACGAACTTGCGCGCCTGGTCCGTCGCCTGGTCCTTGATCGTCGCCTCGGCCGCGCGCACGCGGCGGTTGACGTCGTCGCGGATCTCCGCCTCGATCAGCCCCATCAGCTTCTCGCGGGCCTCCTCGGAGGTCAGTTGCGCGACGGCCTCCAGCCGCTCGCGCTCCTGCGACACGAGGTGCTCGATCTCCTCCTGGCGGGTGTCGAGCTCCCGCTGCCGCGTCCGCAGTCGCTGGTCCTGGCGGTCGAGTTCGCCGCTCTTGCGGTCGAGCGACTCCTCGCGGGCGCCCAGGCGCTCTTCGTGGCGCTGCTGGTCCTGGCGCGCGCGGCGCAGGTCGGCTTCGGCCTCGCGCAGGTCGGCCTCCGCCGCGCGGCGGCCGGCCAGCGCCTCCTCTTGCGCCTCGATCAATCGGGACTTGGCGTCCTGCTCCGCGCGTTCGGTGATCCGCTGCGCTTCGAGACGCGCCTCTTCACGCGGATCCGGACCACCGCCGCGCAGGAGCCGCAGAATGGCTCCCAGCATGGTGCTTCCTCGTATTCGATGCATCCGGCGGGCGACGCGACAGTCGCCTGCGCTCCGCCCGGGGCCGTAACCGTCGATGGGTTCCGACGGTCGAGTGTGCTTCGTGCCTCCATCGTAGGCGCGCCCGCCCTCGCGCGCCAGAAACCACGCGACGGACCGGTGTCCCGCGTCGAAGCCATCGGCTTGGCGAAAGGTGGGAGGGGCCTAGGTGAGCCGGAGAATGGCGATCGTGATCCCGGCGATGGCGAGGCCCAGGCCGAACATCCGCCACGTCAGCGTGTGGATCGCGTGCTCGAAGTCCGCGCGCAACTGGTCCCTGGTGCGTTGGAGTGCCGCTTCCATGTCGTCCTTGGTCGCCGGTGCGCTCGTCATCGTCAGCGTCTAGAGCTTCGTCAGCGCCGCCACGATGCCGGTCACGATGCCGGTGAAGACGATCGTTTGGAAGGCGATCGCGCGCCAGAGTTCCATCCGTAGCTGATGCATCGCCCGGATCAGATCGTCCTTTGTCGCCAGTCCGCTCGTCGCGTCCTCCATCACATCGACCACCGCATCGGCCTGCGTCTCCGACAGGCCGCCCTTGAAAGCCGCTGCATGGCGTTCCGTGTGTCGAACATCAGGGCCATCGCGCATCTCTCTCGAGAGCCGCTACAAGCATACGACGGCCAGTACCAGCATATCCACCGTCGACCTCACCCCCGACCCTTCGGCGCGGGCGGCGCCCAGGCCGCCCGCAGCGCCCGCTCCGACGCGCCGCCGGCGAACCCCCGACGCCGCAGCAGCCGGCCCGCCCGCTCCCGGTACGCCTCCCACTCCTCCCCCGCGACGCGGCCCCGCTGCCCGACCGCGAGCGCCAGCGCCGCGGCCTCGTCGTCGAGCGATGCCGTCAACTCCCCGGCCAGCCCGGCTTCGACGCCCTGCCGACGCAACTCCGCCCGCAACATGCGCCGCGAGAGCGGGTGCGTGCGCAGCCGCCGCTCGACCCAGGCCTCGGCGAAGGCGCGGTCGTCGAGCAGGCCCCGGTCCGACAGGGCGTCGAGGGTCTCCTCCACCACCTCCTCGCCGATGCCGTGGTCGCGCAGCCGCCGGCCCAGCGCCGCCCGGCTGCGCGACCGCAGGGCCAGCCAGCGCAGCGACAGCCGCTCGGCGTCGTGGCGCTGCGCCTGCCGCACGACCCGCGCCAGGATCGCCGGCTCGACCTCCTGCCCCGGCCGCAGCCGCCGCCCCGGCGGGAACTCCCGGTCGCAGCGCAACGCCGACCCGTCGTCGAACTGCACCAGCAGCGACCGCCCCGCCCGCCGCACCGCCTCGACGCGTGGCACGACGCGGACCGGCGCGCTAGCCCGCGCCGGCCCGGCGCAGCGGGGCCGGCGCGTCGGCGTCCGCGTCGGCCGGCGGCGCGGCGGCCACCGGCAGGTCGTGGGCCTGACGGATCGCCCGCTCCAACTCGTCGGCGATCTGGGGGTGCTCGATCAGGAAGGCCTTGGCGTTTTCGCGGCCCTGGCCCAGCCGCGTCTCGCCGTAGGTGTAGAAGGCGCCCGACTTCTTGATCACTTCCTGCTCGGTCCCCAGGTCGAGGATGTCGCCCTCGCGCGAGATGCCGCGCTTCGGCCCCTCGAACATGATGTCGAACTCCGCCACGCGGAACGGCGGCGCCACCTTGTTCTTCACGACCTTGGCCCGCACGCGCCCGCCGATCACCACCTGGTTCTGCTTCAACTGCTCGATGCGCCGCAACTCGATCCGCACCGAGGAGTAGAACTTGAGCGCCCGGCCGCCCGGCGTCACCTCCGGGTTGCCGAACACCACGCCGACCTTCTCGCGCAACTGGTTGATGAAGATCAGCGATGTGCGCGAGCGCGCCGTCACGGCCGTCAGCTTGCGCAGCGCCTGCGACATCAGCCGCGCCTGCAGGCCGACGTGCGTGTCGCCCATCTCCCCCTCGATCTCCGCCCGCGGCACCAGCGCCGCCACGCTGTCGACCACGATCACGTCGAGCGCGTTGCTGCGGATCAGCGCCTCGGTGATCTCCAGCGCCTGCTCGCCGGTGTCGGGCTGCGCGACCAGCAGCTCGTCGATCTCGATGCCGATGCCCGCCGCGAAGCCGGGGTCGAGCGCGTGCTCGACGTCGATGTAGGCCGCCTGCCCGCCGCCCCGCTGCGCCGCCGCGATGACGTGCTGCGCCAGCGTCGACTTGCCGGTGCTCTCGGGGCCGTAGATCTCGATGATCCGCCCGCGCGGCACGCCGCCGATGCCCAGCGCGATGTCGAGGCTGAGCGCGCCGCTGGAGATCGCCTCCACCGGCTGGCCCTGCGAGGCCTCGCCCAGCTTCATTACCGCGCCCGCCCCGAACTGCCGCTCGATGTCGTGCAGCACGCCCGTCAGCGCGTCCGTCCCGGCCGGCTGGGCGGGTTTCGCCGCCGCCTTCTCGCGCTTGCCGCTCGTGCCCTTGCCCGCGTTCCATCTCGTCATCGGATGCCCCTCTTCGCCGACCGTGGTCAGCATAGCGGCGGACCGCCGCCGCCCTGGATCAGAACACGCGTTCGTGTGCGCGTGCGCACGCACTGTCGCACATGTGTTCTATGCGCGCAACCCCCCAGCGGCGCGCATCCCGATCCGGCCCGGGGCCGGCCGATTGGCCTACCGATTGAAGACCGGCTGACGCTTCTCCAGGAAGGCCGCGATCGCCTCGCCGTGCGACGGCAGACGGCGGGACTCGCGGTCGCGGGCGCCCTCCCGCTCCATGACGAGCCCGAGGTCCGGCTCGCTGACGTTGTCGCGCAGCAGCGCCTTGATCTTGCGCACGACGGGCGTGGGGTTGTTGGCCAGTTCGTCGGCCTTGGCCAGCGCCGTCGCGAACAGCTCCTCTTGCGGCACGACGGCGGAGACCAGCCCGATGCGGTAGGCCTCGCCGGCGGGCACCATGCGGCCCGACAGGCACATGTCGGTCGCGTGACCGAGCCCCACGAGCTGCGCCAGCAGCCGCGTCGAGCCCAGTTCCGGCACCAGGCCCACCTTGACGAAGCGGATCGAGAGCCGCGTCCCCTCGGCAGCGACGCGCACGTCGCAGGGCAGCGCCAGGGTCAGGCCCACGCCGACGGCGTAGCCGTGCATCGCGGCGACGACCGGCTTCGAGTCGCGGACGAAGGACGTCCAGTTGAAGCGGGCGGCGGACGCCCGCGCATCGGGATCGTCGGCGAGGCGCTGGTTGAAGCCGCCGATGTCGGCCCCGGCGCAGAACGCGCGTCCTTCCCCGGCGATGACGATCGCGCCGATGCCGTCGTCGTCGTTCCAGGCGCCGACCTGCTCCCCCATCTCGCGCCCCATGCGGGGGGTCCAGGCGTTCAGCTTCTCCGGCCGGTTGAGGCGGATCACGCCCACGCGGCCGATCGTCTCGGTCAGGATCTCCTGGTGGCTCATCGCGGTTCCTCCCGGGCTCCGGTGTCGCCCCAGAGGATATGCCGCTAACGCAGATTCCGCAGGCGCGGGTCGAGGGCGTCGCGGACCCAGTCGCCCATCATCATGGCGGTCAGCGAGATCAGCACGATCGCGATGCCGGGGATCCAGATCAGCCACCAGGCGATCGTCATGAAGTTGCGCCCCTCCGAGATCATGATCCCCCAGGAGGAGGTCCCGGCCGCGACGCCGACGCCCAGGAAGCTCAGCCCCGCCTCGAACAGGATCACGATGGCGACCTCGAGCGTCATCAGGATGACGACGATGTTCATCAGGTTGGGCAGCACGTGGCGGAAGAGCACGCGCAGATCCCGCGCCCCCATCGCCCGCGCGGCGAGGACGAACTCCCGCTCGCGCAGGGAGAGCACGTCGGCCCGCACCAGGCGCGCGTAGGCGGACCAGGTCCAGAGCGTGATGATGAGGATCACGTTGGTCAGGCTCGGTCCCCAGACGGCGGCCACGAGGATGGCGAAGAGGAGCGCCGGGAAGGCCAGCTGCATGTCCACGACCCGCATCAGCAGCTTGTCCACCCAGCCCAGGCGCCAGCCGGACAGCAGGCCGACCAGCGTGCCGACGACGGCCGCCGCGGGGACCGCGATGGCGACGACGGTCAGGGAGATGCGGGCGCCGGCCAGCAGGCGGGCGAGGATGTCGCGGCCCACGTGGTCGGTGCCCAGGACGTGATCCCAGTCGCCCCCGTCGAAGACGGGCGGGATCAGCTTGTCCGGGAGCACGATCTCGCGCGGGTCGTAGACCGAGAGCAGGTCGGCGAAGATCGCGGCGACGAGGAACAGCGTCACGATCAGCAGGGAGGGGAAGAGCAGCGCCAGCCGCCGCCAGTGGCGTGTACGCCGCCGGGCCGTGGGGCCCAGGACCGGGATCGGGATGTTCGGCGCAGCCATCAGCCGGCTCCGGCCCGAATACGGGGGTCGACCAGCCGGTAGGAGAGGTCGACGACGATGTTGGCCAGCACGATCGAGACCGCGATCAGCAGGATCGCGGTCTGCGTGACCGGGAAGTCGCCCCCGTTGATCGCCTGGATCGTCAGCCGGCCGACGCCGGGCCAGGCGAAGACCGTCTCCACGATGATCGTGCCGGCGATCAACCGGCCCGCCGCGATGCCGAGGAGCGTCACCACCGGCAGCAGCGCGTGGCGCAGGGCGTGACGCGAGACGACCCGGCGTTCGGGCAGGCCCTTGGCCCGCGCCGTGCGCACGAAGTCGGAGCCCATCGCGTCGATCATGCCCGAGCGGGTCAGCCGCATGATCGCGGCGGCGGTGAACGTCCCCAGCGTGATCAAGGGCAGGATCATGTGCTTCAGGCTGCCGCTGCCGCCCGTGGGCAGCCAGCCCAGCTCAACGCTGAACAAGAAGATCAGCATCAAGCCCAGCCAGAAGTCGGGCACGGCCTGACCGACCACGGCCAGGAACCGGGCCAGCCAGTCCGCCGGACGGCCCCGGCGCAACGCCGCGATCACCCCCATGGATAGGCCCAACGCCAGGGAGGAGAGCAGCGCGGCGACGCCCAGCTGCAGCGTCTTCACGACCCGCGAGGTCACTTCGCCGAGGGCGTCCCGGCCGTTGATCAGTGACCGGCCCATGTCGAGCCGGACCGTGTCCCAGAGGAAGCGCCCGTACTGCACGACGACGGGGTCGTTCAGCCCGAACTGCTCCTTCAGGGCGTCGATCTCCGCCTGCGTCGACTGATCGTCGGCCAGGAACGCGATCGGGTCGCGTGTCACCCGGCTGACGAAGAAGACGGCGGAAACGACCAGGAACACGACCAACAGCCCCTGGAGGAGGCGCGAGGCCAGAATCCCCCAGAGGCTGTTGGTGGTCATGCTCGCGGTCGCGCGCTCACTTCGCGGCGACTTGGGGCGCCTACGTCACCAGCGGGCGGATCCCCCAGTAGGCGTGGTGATCCCGGCTCAGGCCGTAGTTGATCCACTCGAGGTTCTTCCGAACGACGACCTGCGTGACCGGCTCGATGAAGAAGAGGAACATCGCGTTCTCGTACATGGCAACCGCGAGCTCGTTGAGGATCTTCGCGCGCTTGAACTGATCGAACTCCGCGCGCTGCGCGTCGACGAGCTCCTGGATGCCGGAGCCCGGCAATTTCGACATCGCGATCGAGCCGGCCTCGTCAACCCACGCGTTGATGTTCTGGATCGGATCCGGTGCGTGGTTGAAGAAGTAGTAGTGGATCCCCGGCGCCTCGTGGATGCCGTCGTCGGCAATCTTCCCGAAGCGCGGCCGGAACACGGCATGGACATCGATCTGCAAGTCTGTCGTGATCCCAACCTTCTCCAGGTCCTGCTGGATCGCCAAGTGTAGTGACGTCAGGTCCTCACCGAACCCCAGGTGGGCCCAGTAGGGCATGTGGAAGCCGTCCGGGTAGCCGGCCTCGGCCAGCAAGGCGCGCGCCTTCTCCGGGTCGTACTCGTAGGTCAGCCTCGCCTTCTGTTCGTCCGTCAGGTGGCCGATCGAGTTTGACGAGATCCCGTACGACCGTTGCTCCCGGCCCGTGAGGGATCCGATGATCGCCTCGATGTTGAGGGCGTGGTTCATGGCCCGGCGCACGCGGATGTCCTGGAACGGAGTGGATCCGTCTGCCAGCGGCCTCAGCGTGTTAAAGGCGATATGGTGGTTTCTCGGGCCAAACTCGGACTCCATATTGAAGTCATCGCTGTCGACGAAAGTCGCCACCAACTCCGGCGGCAGGCCGAGCGCGAGGTCGGCCTCGCCGGCCTCCAGCGCGGCCACGCGGCTCAGCACCTCCGGCCGCACGATCTGCCTCATCTCCTTGATGTAGGGCTTGTGTTTGCGGTGCGTCGAGCCGGCCTCGACGTGGTAGCCCTCGAAGCGCGAACTCACCACGAGATCGCCCGGGTCGTACGATTCGTGCTGCCAGGGGCCGCTGGCCAGCCCGTTGTTGTTGTACTCCTCGTCGCCGATCTCCTCGATGAGGTGCTTTGGCACGATCGGGATGCCTCTCGCCATCAAGCCAAACGCCGTCGCGTCCGGCTTCATCGGCAGGCGCACGGTGAGTTCGTCCGGCACGGTGATCTCACCTGCGACGGGGCCGTAGAGGTGGGTGAAGTTGGAGGGGAAGGCGCCGTCGGCGTTGTAGGGGGCAATGCCGCCGATGCGATCCATCGAGAACTTGACGTCCGCCGCGGTCACGGGCGCGCCGTCATGGAACGTCATGCCCGGCTTCACGTGGAACACCGCCTCCGTGTTGTCGTCCGCGACCCATTCGAAGCTCCCCGCCACCGGCGCCAGTTCCTTCGAGAACTGGTCGAACGCCATCAGGCTGTCCGTGTGGATCGCCGCCTGGGGCCCGAAGCTGCCCCCCCCCCCGCGTCAAGGCCGCCCTCCGCTTCCTGGATGACGGCTCGCACCGTGGCGTTGAAGTCCGTCTCGCCCGCGGCCGGGCCCTCGGGCTCCTCGGCGGCCATGGCCGCGCTCTCGGCGGCCTCCTGGGCCGCGTCGGCGGCCTCTTGCGCGGAGGCGACGGCGGCGGCGGCGGTTTCGGCCGCGGCTTCGGCGGTCTGCTGGGCGGTGGCGGCGGCCTCGTCGGCGGCGGCGGACGCCTCGCCGGCAGCCTCGGCCGCGGCTGCGGCCTCGGCAGCCTCGTCGATCGCGGCCTGGGCGGCGGTCGCGGTGGCGGTGCCGGCCTCGACCGCGGCGGCCGCGGCGCGGGCGGCCTGGGCGGCGGCCTCGGCGGCCTCCGAGGCGGCGGCGGCGACCGCGGCGGCAGCCTCGTCACCGGCCGCGGATGCGGCGGCCTCGGTCTCGGCGGCGCGCGCCTCGCCGGCGGCGACGGCCGCGGCGGCGCGTTCGGCCGCCGCGGTCCCGGCGTCATCATCGTCGTCGCCGCAGCCGACCAAGGCCAGGCCGGCCGCGCCGACGCCCGCCTTGGCGCTGGCTCCCAACATCGTGCGACGGCTGATCTTCCGCTGTCGCAGGGTGATCCAATAGTTGCTCATGGCGCCATCCTTTCCTGGGATGTGACCGCCCCATCCCCCAGGGATGGGGTCGTGCTCCGCGATCGGAGACATTATGACGTTTATGGGGGGGGGGGTAGGTCAAGGTATTTGGGAGATTATTTTTCTGATTGACGTAAGGGAGGGTGTGTACAACGTGCCCCCCCTCTGTAACGCTGCATCAGAGGTGGGGCAGGGGGAGGGATGTCACGCGAAAAAAAAAATTTCTTGCGGCCGGCCCCGCGCCGCGTTCACGGTCGTAGGGGCGCCCCTTGTGGTCGCCCTGCCGGGCGGCGGCCGGGCGGCGGCGAAAAATTTCGCGCGGCGGCCCCGGCGCGCCGCGTTCACGGTCGTAGGGGCGCCCCTTGTGGTCGCCCTGCCGGGCGGCGGCCGGGCGGCGGCGAAAAATTTCGCGCGGCGGTCCCGGCGCGCCGCGTTCACGGTCGTAGGGGCGCCCCTTGTGGTCGCCCTGCCGGGCGGCGGCCGGGCGGCGGCGAAAAATTTCGCGCGGCGGTCCCGGCGCGCCGCGTTCACGGTCGTAGGGGCGCCCCTCACCCGAACCCTCTCCCCAGGGAGAGGGGATCGGAGGGAGCCCCATCGCTTCGCGTCCGCGTTCCCCCTCTCCGTCGTCCAGACGGAGAGGGGGTCAGGGGGTGAGGCCAGGCGGAAAAATTTCGCGCGGCCGGCCTCGCCGCCGCCGTCCGCTACCCTGCGCGCATGGTTTCGGAGCCGATCCGCCGCGAAGAGTTCGAGCAAGTGACGGGCGCAGTGCTCGCCGCGCTGGGGTCACAGGCGGAGCACGATGCTGCGCTGGACGGGCACGTGGCCGCGTTGCAGGGCCAGATCCGAGTGGTGGACGGCAAAGTCGACGCGCTGGATAGCAAAGTCGACGCGCTGGAGGGCAAGGTCGACACGTTGCGTGACGATATGGATCGTCAGTTCGCCGAAGTCACTGATCGGCTGGACGAAGTCACCGATCGGCTGGACGGTCAGGATCGGCGGCTGGACGCGATCGACGCCAAGCTCGATCGCCACGATCGGCGGCTGGACGAAGTCACTGATCGGCTGGACGGTCAGGATCGGCGGCTTGAGGCGATGGACGGCAAGCTCGACACCATCATCGACCGCTTGCCGTAGCCCACTCGTTGCGTTCCCCGCTGCCGGCGCGCGGCGGCCGGCCCTCGCGGGCGGCTAGGCGCTGCGCAGCAGGATGCTCTGCAGGATGCTGAGCCCAATCAGCAGCGCCATCGGCGAGAGGTCGATCATGCCGATCGTCAGGTAGCGGCGCATCGGCGCGAGCACCGGCTCCGTCACGTCGATGAGGAACTTCACGATCGGGTTGCCGTAGTCGAGCGGCTTGTTGGTGATCAGCGGGATCCAACTCATGATCACCCGCGCGAGCACGATGAAGAAGAACACCTGCACGATGACGGCCGCCAGCCCGAGCGCGCTCATGCTTCGCCCAACTCCCGCGTGCGCCGGTAGGCGGCGATGATCGCCTCCATCGCGCCGGCGCGCACCCCCTTCTCCTCCATCGCCCGCAGCCCCTCGGCGGTCGTGCCGCCGGGCGAGGTCACCATGTCGCGCAGCACGGCTGGATGCAAGCCCGACTCCTGCGCGAAGGCGGCCGAGCCCAGCGCCGTCTGGTAGACCAACTCCGTCGCCGTCTCGCGCCGCATCCCGATCTGCACCGCCCCGTCGATCAGCGATTCCAGGAAGAGGAAGACGAAGCCCGGCCCCGAGCCGCTGACCGCCGTCGCCATGTCGATGTGGCGCTCGTCGGGCACGAGGATGGCCCGGCCCAGCGTGGCGAGCATGCGGCCGACCAACTCCCGTTGCGCCTCCGTGACCTCCGGCGACGGCGTCCAGGCCGTCAGGCCCTGGCCGATCTGCGCCGGCGTGTTGGGCATCGCCCGCACGACCGCCCGGTGCCCCAGCCGCTCGCGCAGCGTCGCCATCGTCACGCCGGCCATGATCGAGACGACCAGCTGCTCGGGCAGGATCAGGCCCTGCAGGGCGCCGCCCACGGCCGGGAAGTCCTGCGGCTTGACCGCCAGCACGACGACCGGCGCGCCGTCGGCCGCGGCGACCGCGTCGCCCGTCGCGGCGACGCCCAGTTCCCGCTCCAGCGTCTCGCGGCGGGGCGCGGCGACCTCGCAGACGGCGATCGCGCCGGCCGCGGCCAGCCCGCCGCCGATCAGCGAGCGGCAGATCGTCTGCCCCATCACGCCGCCGCCGACGATGCAGAACGCCTTGTCGGTCATTGGTCGCTCCGCTCCGCGCCGCGCTCAGCGATCGCCGAAGATCGCCCGGCCCAGCCGCACGATCGTCGCGCCCTCCGCGATCGCGACCTGGAAGTCATCGCTCATCCCCATACTCAGGTGGCCCGGGCCCAGCCGGTCCGCCTCGGCGTCGCGCAGGCGGCGCAACTCGCGGAAGACCGGCCGCACCGACTCCGCCTCCGCCACGAGCGGCGCGACGGTCATCAGGCCCACGACGTCCAGCTTGGCCAGCGGCGCGATCACGGTCAGCGCCGGCCCCACCTCGCCGGGGGCGAAGCCGTGCTTGCTCGCCTCTCCCGCGACGTTCACCTCCAGGAGCACCGGCGCCGGGCGGGGCAGGCGTCGCTCCAGCGTGGCCGCGAGCCGCAGCGAATCGACGCTCTCGATCATATCAAAGGCCCACCCGTGCTTCGCCTTGTTGGTCTGCAGGTGGCCGACCAGGTGGAAGCGCGGCGACGCCCCGCCGGGGCCGGTCGTGCCGGCCAACGCCTCGATCTTGGGCAGCGCCTCCTGCACGCGGTTCTCGCCGAAGACGGTCTGCCCGGCCGCCATGGCCGCCCGCAGCGCCGCGACGGGGAAGGTCTTGGAGACGGCCACCAGTTCGACATCGCCGGGGTCGCGGCCGGCCGCCGCCGCCGCTGCGGCGATGCGCGCCCGCACGGCGGTCAGGTTCCCCGCGACGTGATCCCACTCCGGTGAAGACGAATCCTGGGGCATCGCGCCCTAGCAGACGCCGCAGAGCTTGCAGCCGATCTCGGGCGGCGGGCAGGCGATGGTGAACTTCGAGCGCAGGTGCTTGTCCCACTCGCGATTGAAGAAGCGGGCCGTGATGCCGGTATCGACGCCGCTCCAGGGCATCGGCCCCTCGCCCCAGGGCAGCGGCCCGTCGAGGCCCCAGTCCGACGCCGCCCGCAGCCAGGAGGCGCGCGAGTTGTCGGGCATCGAGAGGATCGCCGAGGCCAGCCGCCGGTCGGCCCGCGAGCAGATGTCGTCGATCCGCGCCCAGGCCGGGCTGTCGCCCCGCAGCACGATGCCCGTGCCCTTGAGCGCGTCGCGCAGCAGCCGCAGCCGCCCCTCGACCACGCGCGCGCCGGTCTGCGGCAAGTGCTGGTAGGCCGTCGCCGGCTTGGGCACCAGCGGTCCGACGCTCATCACCAGTTCCGTGCCGTGCCCGGCCGCGTCGAGGCGGGCCTTCATCTCGCGCCCCAGCCGGGCCATCTCGGCGACGTCCTCGTCCTCCTCCTCGGGCAGGCCCACCATGAAGTAGCACTTCATGCGCCGCATGCCCGCCGCCCCGACCTTCTCCGCCGCCTCGATGATCTGGTCGTGCCCCACGGCCTTGTTGATCTTCGTGCGCAGGCGCTCGCTGCCGGCCTCCGGCGCGACGGTCACCGTGCGCGTGCCGCCCTCGCTGAGCACGCCCAGCAGCGCCGGCGAGAGGTTGTCGACGCGCAGCGAACTCACCGACACCTGCGCGCCGCGCGCCGCCGCCTCGACGGCCAGCTCGGCCAGGTCGGGGTGGTCGGCGACGGCCGCGCCCAGCAGCCCCACCCGCGGCGACGACTCGAGCCCGCGCTCGACCTGGTCGAGCAGGCCGTCCAGCGGCCGGTAGCGCGGCGGCCGGAAGACGTACCCCGCGATGCAGAAGCGGCAGCCCCGGCCGCAGCCGCGCGCCGCCTCGATCAGCGTCATGTTCGACAGCTCGGTGTCGTCCGTCAGCACGGCCGACATCGCCTCGGTCTCGCCGATCTCGCGCACCCACTGCCGCTCGACGCCGCCCGGGGCGCCCAGCGCCGGCACGAAGACGCCCGGCACCGTCGCCAGCGCCGCCAGCAGATCGTCGCGGTTTCCCGCGACGCCCTCGCGGATCGTCTCCACGAGCCGGTCGAGGATCGGCTCCGCCTCGCCGATGACGAAAGCGTCGAAGCAGTCGGAGAGCGGCATCGGGTTCGTGATCACGGCCGCGCCGCCGGCGATGACCAGCGGGTGGCGCTCGTCGCGGTGCGCGGCCAGGGCCGGCAGCCCCGCCGCCTGCAGCGACCGCACGACGTGGTAGTAGTCGATCTCGTAGGTCAGCGTGTAGGCCACGACGGGGAAGTCGGCCAGGGGGCGCTGCGACTCGATCGTCACGACCGCGCCGGCGCGCTCGCCGGACGGCGGCGGGTCGTAGAAGGCGCGCTCGCAGACGACGTCGGGCTTGGCGTTGAGCAGCCGGTAGATCACCTGCAGGCCCAGGTTGGACATGCCGATGCGGTAGCTGTTGGGGTAGACCAGCGCGAAGGGCAGCCGTCCGCCCCAGTCCTTGCGCACGGCGCCGCGCTCCCGCGACAGCCGGGCCCGGGCCGTCGCCACGCTGGAGCGCTCGCTGCGTTTCGCCATGCCCCCACTATACGCGTGAACCGGTCGGGCGCGCCGGGTCTACGCCTCGTCCGGGGCCGGATGCGACAACACCTGCTCCGCCCGCGACCCGTCGCGGTAGATGGTGATGCCCTTGCAACCCTCGCGCCAAGCCAGCGCGAAGGCCGCCGCCACGTCGTCCCGGCCGGCATCGCGGGGGAAGTTGATCGTCTTCGAGACCGCGTTGTCGACGTGGCGCTGGAAGGCCGCCTGCATGAGCACGTGCCACTGCCAGCCGATCTCGTGCGCCGTCACGAAGGCGCCCGCCGCCCCCGCCGGGACCGATGGCCCATCGGCCAGCCCCCCGCCCGACGCCAGGTGCGCCGCCAGCTCCTCCGACCACCAGCCCTCGCGCTCGGCCTGACGGCGCAGGGCCGGGTGCACGTCGCGCAGCCGCGTGAGCCGCGCGGGGTCGTCCGCGTCGAGGTAGTGGCGGCGGTCATAGGCCAGCGCGAAGGCCGGCTCGATGCCGCCCGAGCAGCCCGCGATGATGCTGATCGTGCCCGTCGGCGCGACGGTCGTGCGGGTCGCGTTGCGGTAGCGCGGCCCGCCGGGGTCGAAGATCGAGCCGTCCCAGGCCGGGAAGGCGCCCCGCTCGGCCCCCAGCGCCGCCGATGCCGCGTTGGCTCGTTCCTGCACGAACGCCGCCAACTCCTCGCCCCGGCGCAGCCCGGCCTCCGAGTCGTAGGGCGTGCCCAGCGCGAAGAGCAGGTCGGCGAAGCCCATCACCCCCAGTCCGATCTTGCGCGTGCGCAGCGTCATCCGCTCGATCTCCGGCGAGGGATAGCGGTTCACGTCGATCACGTCGTCGAGGAAGCGCACGGCCACGTCGATCGCCTCCCCCAGCCCCTGCCAATCGACGCCCGCCCCGCCGGCCGCGGCGAACTTGGAGACGTCGATCGAGCCCAGCGTGCAGGATTCGTAGGGCAGCAGCGGCTGCTCCCCGCAGGGGTTCGTCGACTCGATCGGCCCCAGTTGCGGCGTGGGGTTGTCGCGGTTGACGCGGTCGAGGAAGACCAGGCCGGGGTCGCCGTATCCCCAGGCCTGGGCCGTGATCAGGTCGAGCAGCGCTCGCGCGCCGCGGCGGCCCACCTCCCGGCCGCTGCGCGGGTTGACCAGCGCGACCTCGCCGTCGCCGAGCGCGGCCCGCATGAAGGCGTCGTCGACCGCGACCGAGAGGTTGAAGTTGCGCAGCGCGCCGCTCTCGTCCTTGGCCCGCACGAAGCGCTCGATGTCGGGGTGGTGCACGTCGAGGATGGCCATGTTCGCGCCGCGCCGGGCGCCGCCCTGCTTGATGGCGTCCGTGGCCGCGTCGTAGACCTCCATGAACGAGACCGGCCCGCTGGCCACGCCGTGCGTCGTCTGCACGCGGTCGTTGCGCGGCCGCAGCCGCGAGAAGGCGAAGCCCGTGCCGCCGCCGCTCTGGTGGATCAGCGCCGCGTGCTTGAGCGAGTCGAAGATGCCCGGCAGCGAGTCCTCGACCGGCAACACGAAGCAGGCCGCCAACTGCTGCTGGGGCAGCCCGGCGTTCATCAGCGTGGGCGAGTTGGGCAGGAAGCGCAGGTCGCGCATCAGCGCGAAGGCCCGCCCGGCGAAGGCGTCCGGGTCGGCTCCGTAGGCCGCCTCCGCCCGCGACACCGCCCGCGCCACGCGGCGGAACATCCCCGACGGCGTCTCCATCGCGCCGGCCGCGTCGCCGCGGCGCAGGTAGCGCCGCTCCAGCACCAAGCGGGCGGCGTCGGTCAGCGCGGGTTCGGCGTTGGGATCGGGCTGCGACATGGATCTCGCCTCGTCAATCGGCGGCCGGCCGCGTCGCGGCCGCCGCGCCGCGCTCGCCGCCGATGCCGGGCAGCCGCGGTTGTGTCGCTTCGTGCCGGCCGTCGCCGGGCGCCTCCGGCCGGTCGCTCTCCGCCGCCGCCAACTCGCGGCGCACCGCCTCCAGGTCGTCGGGCCGCCGGAACACCGCGCCGAAGCGGAAGGCCGCCACCCGGTCGACCGCCTGCAGCGCCTCCCAAACCCACTCGCCGATCGTCGTGCCGGGGATCTCGGCCCGGCCCGTCTGCACCGCCCGCGTGCGCACCGCCTCCGCGATGCGGTCGATCTCCCCCTCCGGCAGCCGGCGCTTGGCCGCCGCCAGCCGGATGCCGCGCCGCACCTTGTCGTGCTGGAAGGGCTCGCGCCGCCCGTCGCGCTTCACCACCGCCGGCTCCAGTTCTGCCAGGCGTTCGTAGGTCGTGAAGCGGTGCTCACAACGCCCGCACACGCGCCGCCGCCGGATCGCGTCCCGCGACGGGCGCGAGTCGATCACGTTCGTCTCGTCCCCGCCGCACTGCGGACAGTCCATGCGCCGATCATAACCGCGCCGCGCCGGAGTTGGTCGGATGCGATCAGGCCCTCGTCGCCGGAAGCTGGAGATCCAAGCTGATCAGCGATTCCTGGCGGGACACGGTCAGGCGGAAGTGGTCGAGGATGTCGCGTCCCAGCAGTGACGGCAGCGCCCGGCTGTCTGCCGTCGGTTCGATGAGCTCGATGAGTCCCTCCCAGTCGATGTCGCCCAGCCGGTCGTCGGTGAGGCGGATGACGCCCATCCGGACGATGATCCGGCACATCCCTCCCACCCCGCGCACCTCGCTGAGCCTTGGGTCGCGCGTCCAGTCGAGGTCGGCGTAGCCGGGGAAAACGGCGTCCGCGTCGCTGGGGCTCAGGGTCGTGCGGTCCGCCCCCGTGTCGATGAGGAACCGGACCTGCTTGGGCGGCGCGCCCGGGAACGATACCTCGCAGAGAACCGTGGCGGCGTCGGCGAAGTCGGTGTGGAACTCTCCCGGGATGCTCACACGATGAGGTTCTTCGGGAACTCCACGAGGTAGGCGTGCGCCGCTGCCCTGCAGTCGTCCGCCCAGATCGCCTCGATGAAAGCCTCCTCGGTGGGGTAGTACCGGACGTTCTTCCCCCAGTCGCTGACGATCACGAACTCTTCGTAGTGCTCCCGCAGGGCGTCTTTCCGGATCGCGCTGAGCTTGCGCTCGTTCGCGGCGAACTCGGCGTCCGACACCTTGCGTTCCGCGGCCTCCGCCTCCCCGAGCGGCCGGATCTCGATCGTCGCTTCCCCGGCCTTGAACTTCATCACGTTTTTCCTTCCCGCGCTTGCCGTTACATGATAGCGCGCCCCGGCGCGCGGCGTGCCCCTGAAAAGGGTCGGGGGAGCGGCGCTATCTCCCAATGACGCCGCTCCCCCTGGTCGTGCTGGCTCGTGAGGAGCCAGTGAATTTGCGAGTCCGGCCCTCCTTTCCTGGTCGGCGGGATCTCCCGCCGTCGCCCTTAGCGCGCCGCGACGCGTCGCCGGCGCAGGAAGGCGGGCAACTCCACGTCGTCGCTGGCCAGCCCGACCTCGTCGAGCAGGTCCGCCGACCAGCGGTCGTTCTCGATGGCGACGGGCGTCTCCTCCCCGGCCTCGCGGTGGCGGGGGAAGCCGGTGGCGATGACGGTCATCACGACCTCGTCGCCGATGTTGGGCTTGACGGCCGTGCCGAAGATGATCTCCGCGTCGGGGTCGACCATCTCCTGGATGACCTTGGCGGCCTTGTCGAGTTCCATCAGGCCCAGGTCGCCCGACGACGTCACGTTGAACAGCACCTTGTGCGCGCCCCTGATGTCGGTCTCCAGCAGCGGGCTGGCGATCGCCGCCTGCGCGGCGTCGACGGCGCGGTTGGAGCCGCTGCCGCGGCCGATCGCCATCAGCGCCTGACCGCCCTCGCCCATCACCTTCTTGACGTCGTTGAAGTCGAGGTTGATCTCGCCCGGCGTGGTGATCACGTCGGCGATGCCGCTGATCCCCTGGCGCAGGACGTCGTCGGCCAGCGCGAAGGCCTTGGTCGCCGACACCTCCTCGCCCACCAGGGTCAACAGGCGGTCGTTGGGGATGGTGATGACCGTGTCGGCGTGCTCCTCCAGGCGACGCACGCCGTTCTTCGCCGCCTCCCGCCGCTTCGCCCCCTCGAAGGCGAAGGGCTTGGTGACGACGGCGATCGTCAGCGCCCCGGCAAGCTTGGCGACCTCGGCCACGACGGGCGCGGCGCCCGTCCCCGTGCCGCCGCCCATGCCGGCCGCGACGAACACCATGTCCATGCCGCGCACGGCCTCCTGCAGGTCGGCGCGCGACTCGTCGGCCGCCTTCTCGCCCAGGGCCGGGTCGCCGCCGACGCCCAGCCCGCGCGACACCCGGTCGCCGACCCGCATCGACTCCGGCGCGCGGCTGTGCTCCAGCTGCTGCGCGTCGGTGTTCACCGCCATGAAGCGGACCCCGCTGATCCCCTCCTCGATCATGCGGTTGACGGCGTTGCATCCGCCGCCGCCGACGCCGATCACCTTGATCGGCGGCAGCCCGCCGTTCTCATTTCCAGACATCCGGCTCTCCAATCCACCCCGCCACCAATCGTTGGGGGCGTTGGTTGCCGGCCGGCGCGCTCCCCCAAATGAGCCCGCCGGTGTGGTCGGTGGCGCTATTGCGGCAGAAAGACCCTCCCTAACCGGCCGACGCCGCGGAACAGGCCCAAGACACTGCCGCCCGCCGGCATGCGCAGCCGCAAGGGCTGCCCCAGGGGTTCCATGAACGACTCCGTCATCCAGCGCAGCACGCCCAGGCTGGTCGCGTACGCCGGTCCCGACACCTGGTCCGCGAGGCCGTACACCTCGGGCACCTGGCCGATGCGCGCCGGCAGGCCGGTGCGCCGCTCGGCCAGGGTCGTGATGCCCTCCAACTCCGCCGTGCCGCCGCCGATCACCAGCCCGGCCGAGATCGCCTCGATGTGCCCCGCCCGCTTCACCTCGCCCAGGGCCATGGAGAGGATCTCCTCGACGCGCGCCTCGACGATCTCCACGATCAGCCGCCGCGAGATCTCCCGCCGCTCCTCCTGCCCGAAGGCCGAGAGCGTGACCGCCTCGTCGCCGGCGATCTGGTCCGACAGCGCCGCCCCGTACCGCGTCTTGGCCTGGTCGGCGATCATGAAGGGGCAGCGCAGCCCCGCGACGAGGTCGCGCGTGACGTGCGTGCCGCCGATCGGCAGCGAGGCCGTGTGCACGATGGCGCCGTCGACGTGCACGGCGATGTCGGTCGTGCCGCCGCCGATGTCGAGCGCGACGACGCCCTCCTGCTGCTCGTCCGGGTCCAGCACGGCCGAGGACATCGCCACCGGCCCGGCGATCAGCGCCTCGACCTGCACGTCGGCCCCC
Organism: Dehalococcoidia bacterium; assembly: GCA_963664645.2. Lineage (GTDB taxonomy): Bacteria > Chloroflexota > Dehalococcoidia > Bin125 > Bin125 > TK10-74A. The sequence continues at coordinate 2,072,910 of CAXXCV010000001.1, read as the reverse complement.
TCGACGCACTTCATCACGTTCTGCAGCGCGTTCACGCCGCCAGTGACGATGTGCATCTCCACGTCGAGCCGCTGCCCGTGCATCGCTACCGGGTCCGACACGCGGTCCTGCCCGTCGACGACGAAGTAGCGCGGCAGCGCGTGCATCAGCTCGCGGTTGCTCTTCAGGCTCACGTTGCGCGCCGCGTCGATGACGCGCTGGGCGTCGTCGGGGCTGATCGGCCGGCCGACGTCGGGCACGGCCACGATGCCGCGGTTGTTGAGCGACGAGAGGTGCGCCCCGGAGATGCTCACGCCGGCCGAGAGGATGCGCGTGCCCGAGGCCCGCTCCGCCTTCTCGATCGACAGGTTGATCGCCTCCGTGGCCTGGCCGATGCTGCTGATCTGCCCCTTCTCGATGCCCGCCGAGGGCACCACCCCCGCCCCCAGGATGCGCAGCATCCCGCCCTCCGAGGCGTCGCCCACGATGGTGGCGATCTTCGTGCTGCCCAGATCGATGGCCGCGATCGCGTGTCCTCTGACCATCTCCGTCTCCTAACCTTCTCGCGCGCCCGTGGCGCGCCTACGACGGGTCGCCCCCCACCACGCCCTCCGGCGTGATCCGGGTCGCCCGGCCTAAGCCCAATCCAATCTCCACGGCCGGCCGCGTGCCGAAGCGCAGGTCGGCGATCAGCAGCGGTTCGCCCCGCCGCTGCGCCTCGAACTCCAACTCCTGCCAGACGAGGTATTTGAACTCGAAGCCTTGTGCGTCGCCGAAGGTCACCCGCCCGTGGCGCGTGACCACGGTGAGCCCCTGCCGCAGCGACCACTCGAACGCCACGATCTCCGGGCCGTCGCGGGGCGCGCCCACTTCCTCGATGCGCTGGATCAACTCCACCGCGTCGAGGCCGACGTGCGTCCCCGCCCGGATCGCCGGCAGCGACGACACCTGCCGCACGATGATGCTGTCGGGCGGCGCCTCCAGGCCGTCGAGCACGACGCCCTCGCGGTCGACCGCCCAGATCTCGCCCTGCGCCATCCAGCGCACCCAGGGGGTGCGCTCCCAGACGTGCACGTGGATCGTGTTGGGCCACTCGCGCCGCAGCGAGGCGTCGTGGATCAGCGGCTGCTCGCGGATGCGGGCGCGGGCCGCGTTGAGGTCGGCCAGCAGGATGTTCTCGCCGGTCACCGCGGCCAGTTGCGCGATCGCGTCGGGCGACACCTGCTCCGAGCCGCTCACCGTGACGGTGCGGATCTCCATCATGCGCGAGTTGAGCACCGCGATCGCGCCGGCCGCCGCCGCCGCCAGGATCAGCAGCAGGATCAGCGTCAGCCACGGCGGACGCCCACCCCGGGGCTCGTCGACCTCCGGCGGGGCCAGCGTGCCCTCGGCCGTCGTGGCGGCCTGGTCGCGGTAGAGCGGGTCGCTGGGCGTGACGCTCTCGGTGAAGGCGCCCCGGTTGAATGGCGTCGGCCGGGTGGGCTCAGGCATGGGCCCGCCTCCCCCCGCCGCGCTCCAGCGCCAGCCGCGCCAGCCGCTCGATGAGCGCCGGGAACGGCAGCCCGGCCGCCTCCCACAGCCGCGGGAACATGCTCGCGCTGGTGAAGCCGGGCAGCGTGTTGATCTCGTTGACGAACAACTCCTCCTCGCCGCGCAGGAAGAAGTCGACCCGCGCGAAGCCGGCGCAGCCGATCGCCTCGAAGGCCGCCACCGCGAGCGCCCGCGCCCGCTCCGCCACCGCCGGCGCGACGCCGGCCCGCACGATCAACTCCGTCTCCGGGTCCTGGTACTTGGCGACGTAGTCGTAGAAGTCGCGGGGGGTGCGGATCTCGCCCGGCGGCGTGGCCTCCGCGCCGCCGCCCGCCGCTGCCGGACGCTCCAGCACGGCGCACTCCAGCTCCCGCCCCTCGATCCCCTCCTCCACGACTACCTTGCGGTCGAAGCGCAGCGCCTCCTCGACGCCCGCGCCGATCGCCTCGCGGTCGTGGATCTTCACCACGCCCACGCTGCTGCCCGAGTTGGCCGCCTTGGCGAACAGCGGGGCCGGCATCGCGGCCAGCGCCCGCTCGATGTTCTCCCGATCCGACGCCCAGGCGGCCGCCGTCACGACCTGGGCGCGCGGCAGCGGCAGCCCCGCCCCCGCGAAGGCCGCCTTCATCAGCGCTTTGTCCAGTCCGATGGCCGAGGCGGCGACGCCCGCTCCCACGTAGGGCAGGCCGCACAGTTCCAAGAGCCCTTGCAGGCTGCCGTCCTCGCCGGTCTGGCCGTGCACCAGCGGGAAGGCGAGGTCCACCTCGGCCAGCGCCGACAGGGCGGCGGGCGCGGCCAGCAGGCCGGTGCGCGCCCCCGTCGCGGGCGGCACGCACTCCGGCGCGCCGCGGTCCATCGCCGCGATCAGCGCCCGCGACGCCGCCGCGTCGTGCCACGACCCGTCGCGCCTGATGGCGATCGGGGTCGCGGCGACGCGCGCCGGGTCGGCCGCCGCCAGCACCGCTCGCGCCGATCGCACGGAGACCGTGTGCTCCGTCGAGGCGCCGCCGAACAGCACCGCCATGCGCAGAGGAGCTTCCTCTCCACGGGAGGCGTGGGCGTGACTCATGCCGCGCCCCTCTCGTGCTCGCCGACCAGCGTCACCTCGCGCTGCAACTCGACGCCGAACTGCTCGTGCACCCGGCGCCGGGCCAGTTCGATCAGCGCCGCCACGTCGGCCGCGCGCGCCGCGCCCGTGTTGAGGAAGTAGTTGGTGTGCTTCTCGCTGATCTGCGCGTCGCCGATGCGGTGGCCGCGCAGCCCCACCTGGTCGATCAGCCACCAGGCGGGCCGGCCGTCCGCCTCGCCGGCGGGCGGGTTCTTGAACACCGAGCCGGCGTTGCGGCCGCGCGGGGCCGAGCGCTTGCGGCGCTCCTCCAGCGTCGCGATGCGGGCCAGCGCCGCGTCGGCGTCGCCGGCCTCCAGCGCGAAGTCGAGGTCGGTGATCACGCGGTCGCCCAGCCGCCCGCGCGTGAACGCGCTCGATCGGTAGGCCAGCCCCAGTTCGGCCGTGTCGAGGCGGATCGCCTCGCCGCCCGACTCGAAGGTGTCGATCGACACCAGCACGTCGGCCAGGCAGCCGCCGTAGGCGCCGGCGTTGTAGACCACCGCTCCGCCCAGCGTGCCGGGGATGCCCGCCGCCCACTCGAGCCCGTGCAGCCCCGCCCGCGCCGACGCGCGGGCCAGCCGTGCGAAGGACGCGCCCGCCTCGGCCCGCAGCCGCACCTGGCCGCCGGCCGCCTCGGGCTCGTCCACGGCGTTCGCCTTGTTCTCGATCACGATGCCGCGGATGCCGCCGTCGCCGACGAGGATGTTGGAGCCCGAGCCGAGGATGAAGCGCGCCAGTCCCGCGTCGGCCGCGACCTGCGCCGCCCGGCGCAGCGCCTCGCGGTCGTGCACGCGCGCGTAGACGTCGGCCGGGCCGCCGACGCCGAAGGTCGTGTGCCGCGACATCGGCTCCTGCTCGCGCACGACGCCCCCGCCCGCCTCGACGATCGATCGCATCTGCGTCAGCACGCGCGCCGCGCTCATCGGGCACGCAGCCGTTCCAGGACGTCCGGGCCCGCCCGCTCGACGCTGCCCGCGCCCATCGCGACGAAGACGTCGCCCGGGCGCAGCCGCGCGGCCGCGATCTCCGCCGCCCGGTCGAGGTCGCCCACGTACTCCGCCGACGGCCGCGCGATCTCGGCCGCCAGCGCCGCCGCGTCGATGCCCGCCTCGGGCGCTTCGCGCGCGGCGTAGGTGTCGGTCATCAGCAGTGCGTCGATCCCCGCGAAGGCCGTGCGGAAGCCCTCCAGCAGGTAGGCCGAGCGGCTGTAGGTGTGCGGCTGGAAGAGCACGAGCGTGCGCCGCCCCGGGTAACGATCGCCCAGCGCGGCGATCGTCGCCTCGATCTCGCGCGGGTGGTGCGCGTAGTCGTCGATCACCGTCACGCCGGCCGCCTCGCCCAGCAGTTCGAAGCGGCGCCGCACGCAGCGGAACTCCGCCAGCGCCCGGCGCGCGTCCGCCGCTGCGACCCCCTCCTCCGCCGCCAGCGCCAGCGCCGCCAGCGCGTTGCGCCGGTTGTGCGCCCCCGGCGCGCGCAACTCCAGGCCCGCCGCCGCGGCGTCGTGTAGTGCGAATGTCTCGACGCGCAGGTCGGGCCGGTCCCGGCGCACGCGCGCGGCCACGCCCATCGCGCAGGCCGACTCCGCGCCCACGATCAGCCGCCCGCCCGTTTGCAGGGTCCGCGCGTACGTCGCGAAAGCCTCCGCCAGGGCGGCCGCCTCGCCGTAGTAGTCGAGGTGGTCGGGGTCGATGTTGGTGATCGCCGCGACCGACGGCGCGTAGTGGTGGAAGGCGCGGCCGTACTCGTCGGCCTCCAGCACCATTGGGCCGCTGCCCCAGGCGGCGTGCCAGGGCAGGTCGAGCGACTCCCCGCCCAGGATGTAGCCGGGGTCGCGCCCGCCTGCGCGCAGGATGAGCGTGAGCATCGTCGAGACCGTCGTCTTGCCGTGGCTGCCGCCGACGGCCAGCACCCGCCGCCCGGCGACGATCCGCGCGACCATCTGCGCCCGCGTAATCGTCTCGATCCCCGCCCCGGCCGCGGCCACGATCTCGGGGTTGTCGTCGCGCACGGCGACCGTCCGCACGACCAGCGCCGCGCCGCGGACGTTGGCCGCGTCGTGGCCGGCGCGGATCGCCGCGCCGCGCGCGGCCAGCGCCTCGGTCAGGCGGCTGGGCGCGAGGTCGGAGCCGCTGACCGATCCGCCCGCGTCGAGCACGAGGCCGGCCAGCGCGCTCATGTGGATGCCGCCCACGCCCACGAAGTGGACGCGCCCATCCGGCAGGCCGCCGATGCCGATGGGCCGCGCCGTCATCGCCCCGCCTCCCAGATGGTCCGCGCGATGTTGCGCGCCGCGTCGGGCTGGGCCGCCGCCGATGCCCGCTGCCGCATCCCGTTGAGCCGCTCCGCGTCGGCGAGGATCTCGCGCACGAGCGGCAGCAGCGTCTCCGGCGTCGCCGTGTCCTCCACGACCACCGCCGCGCCCGCCTGCTCGAGCGTGCGCGCGTTGGCCAACTGGTGCCCGCCGGCCATCGGCAGCGGCACGAGGATCGCCGGCAGGCTCGTCGCCGGGTACTCGCCCAGCACCGACGCCCCCGCCCGCGACACGGCCAGGTCGGCCGCCGCCAGCGCCATCGGGAAGTCGTCGCCCAGGTATTCGAAGGGCCGGTAGCGGTAGCGCAGCGTCTGCGGCAGCGCGTCGCGCAACTGCGACATGCGCCGGTAGTCGCCCGGCCCCGTGACGTGGATGATCTGCGCCGTCTCGATCCAGCCGGCCAGGTCGGCCGCCAGCGTGTCGTTGATCCGCCGCGCGCCCTGCACCGCCCCCGCCACGAGCACCGTCGGCGAGCCGTTGAGGTCGAAGTGGGCGCGCGCCATCGGCCGGTCGACCTCGGCGAAGACGTCCCGCAGCGGGTAGCCCGTCACCACCGACTTGTCCCGCGGCGCGCCGTCGAGCGAGGAGGCGTGCGTCAGGCAGACGCGCGTCGCGACGCGGTAGATCTGCCGCACCGCCCAGCCCGGCTCGATGTCGGGCTGGTAGAGGATGACCGGGATGCGCAGCAGCCGCCCCGCGATCGCGACCGGCACGCTGGCGAAGCCGCCCGTCACGAGCACGGCGTCGGCGCGGAAGCGGCGCAGCGCCCAGGCCGCGTCCCACACGCCCAGCGCCAGCGCCCCCAGCGACCACAACTGCGCGACGACGTTGCGGTCGCGCACGGGCCGCGCCGAGACGTCGCGGAAGGGCACGCCCGCGTCGCGCGCCAGCGTCGCCTCGACGCCGGTGGCGCGGCCCAGGTAGAGCAACTCCACCTCATCTTTCGTGCAGGCCGAGAGCGACTGCGCGACCGCCAGCGCCGGGAAGACATGGCCTCCGCTGCCGCCGCCGCCGAGCGCCAGTCTCATGTCTCACCTCCCGCGTCGCGCCGCGACGGCCGCGGCGTGAAGTCCTGTCCGCGCCGCGCGACGCCGCCCTCGTCGTCGATGCGGCCCACGCCGAAGCGCGAAACGCTGACCAGCAGCCCCGCCGCGGCCAGCGTCGCCACCAGCGCCGAGCTGCCGAAGGAGATGAACGGCAGGGGGATGCCCGTCAGCGGGATCGTGCGGGTGATGCCGCCCATGTTGAAAAACGCCTGCAGGGTGATCCAGGTGACGATGCCCATTGCCAGGAGCGTCCCGAACTTGTCGGGCGCGCGCTGCGCGATGCGGATGCCGCGGTAGGCCAGGAAGGCGAACAGCAGCAGCACGAGGATCGTGCCGATGAAGCCGATCTCCTCGCCGATGATCGCGAAGACGCCGTCGGTGTGGGCCGAGGGGACGTAGAAGAACTTCTGCCGGCTCTCGCCCAGGCCGACGCCCGTCAGACCGCCGCTGCCCAGCGCGATCAGCAGTTGCAGCACCTGGAAGCCGCCCGCCTCGGGGTCGGACTCGGCCGCGACGAACTGCGTGAAGCGTTCGAGGCCGTAGCCCGCGATCGCGACGATGCCGAACAGCACGCCGCCGCCCACCGCGGTCAGCGCCGCGATGTGCCGCAGCGCCGCGCCCGCGACGAAGAACATGATCCCCGCGATCAGCGTGATCGCGATGCCGGTGCCCAGGTCGGGCTCCGCCATCAGCAGGAAGCCGAGGACGCCCACCATCACCGCGAAGGGGACGAGGCCGAGCGTCAGGTGGCGGATGGCGTCGCCGCGGCTGGCCAGCCAGGCGGCGACGTAGAGCACGACCGCCAGCTTGGCGAACTCCGATGGCTGCACGGCCGGCGCGCCGCCGATCTGGAGCCAGCGCCGCGCCCCGTTCTGCTCGATCCCGATGCCCGGGATCAGCACCGCCATCAGCCCCACCACGGCCACGATCATGAACAGCGGGCTCAGCGCCCGCAGCCGCCGGTAGTCGAGCCGGGCCAGCAGCAGGAAGGCGAGCGCGCCCAGTCCGGCCCCTTGCAACTGCCGGATGGCGAAGTGGTGCGGGTCGCCGTAGAGTTCCTGCCCCATCACGAAGGACGAGCTGAGCACGAACACCAGCCCGATCAGCGTCAGCGCCAGCACGGTCGCGATCAGCGCCCAGTCGGGCGAGCCCGCCGAGCGGCGGCCGACCGCCGCCTCGTCGCTGACGATGCGGCCCGCGACCTCCGGCTCGCGCCGCGTGGATGGGGCGCCTCGCCCCAGCATCTCAGCCCGCGTCATCGGCCCCCTCCTCCCCACGCGCCAGCGCCCGGAAGTGATCGCCGCGGGCGGCGAAGTTCGGGTAGGCGTCGAACGACGTGCCGGCCGGCGAGAGCAGCACCGTGTCGCCGGGCCGCGCGATCGATCGCGCCGCCGCGACGGCGCCGGCCAGGTCGTCGTACGCGGCGACCGAGGGCGCCGCGCCGGCGGCCCGCAGGGCCTCCGTGAAGGCGCCGCCCGCCTCGCCGAAGCCGACGGCGCCCCGTAGCCGGCCGCGCGCCGCCTCGGCCAGCGGGTCGAGCGGCAGCCGCTTCTCGCGGCCGCCCAGCAGCAGCACGATCGGCCCCCCCAGCGCCCGCAGCGCCGCGACGGTGCGCTCCGGCGTCGTCGCGATCGAGTCGTCCACGTAGCGCACGCCGGCGACCTCGGCGACCGTCTCCAGCCGGTGCGGCACGCCGGTGAAGCCGCGGATCGCGGCGGCCATCGCGGCGGGCGGCAGCCCCCACGCCCCGCCGATCGCGACCGCGGCCAGCACGTTGTCGCGGTTGTGCGCGCCGGGCAGCCGGACGTCCGCCGCCGGGCAGACGTCGTGTGCGGCGTCGCCGTCGCGCCAGACGATGCGCCCGCCGGCGATCGTCGCGCCCGGCCCGCCGAACGGCCCCATGCCGAAGCGATGGACCGTCGCCGGCGTGTCCGCCGCGAAGCCGGCCGCCACCGGCTCGTCGCCGGGCAGCACGGCCAAGTCGCCCGGCCGCTGCCAGCGCACGAGGTTGCGCTTGAGGTCCACGTAGCCGTCCCAGGAGAACTGGTCGAGGTGGTTGGGCGTCACGTTGAGCACGGCCGCCAGCCGCGGGCTGCGATCGGTGCGCGCCAGTTGCGTGTGACTGATCTCCAGCACGACCGTCGTCTCGGGCCCGATCTCGTCCAGCGCGCTCAGCAGCCCGCGGCCGATGTTGCCCCCCACGAAGGCCGGCCGGCCGGCCGCCTCGAACATCGCCCCCACGAGCGAGGTCACCGTCGTCTTGCCGGCGCTGCCCGTGATGCCGATCACCGGCGCGGGGCAGCGCTGCAGGAAGAGGCGCATCATCGCCGTGACGGGCAGACCGGCGTCGCGCGCGGCTGCCAGCAGCGGCAGGTCGCCGGGGACGCCCTGGCTGACGAACAGCGCATCGACGCGCGCCGCGAGGCCGGGGTCGTTGCCGCCCGCCTCGATCGCGACGGGGATGCCGCCCAGCGCCCGGATCGATTCGCGCAGCGCGTCGATCGGCTTGCGCTCGGAGACGACGATCTCCGCCGCTCCCTCGCGGTGCAGGAAGCGCACGATGTCGATCCCCTCGACGCCCAGCCCCACGACGCCCACGCGCAGCCCGGCGAAGCGCGGCGGCTCGCCCGGCGCGGCCCCGGAGGGGCGCGGCGCACGGCGATCGGGGGCCGGGGCGGTCATGGTGGTCATCGCCTGCGCTTCCCGTGGTGTGGCCTGTCGTGTCGCATCGCTCAGACCTGCAGGGCCAGCGCGACGCCGAGGATCGCCCCCGCGATCCCCAGCAGCCACGCCCGCGTGACGACTTGCGGCTCGGACCAGCCGAGCAGCTCGAAGTGGTTGTGCAGCGGCGCCATGCGCAGCACGCGCCGCCCGCCGGTCAGCTTGAAGTAGCCGATCTGGATGATGTCGGAGCCCGCCTCGAGCACGAAGACGATCCCGATGATGGGCAGCAGCAGCCAGTGGCCTGTCATCAGCGCCACGACGGCCAGCGTGCCGCCCAGCGCCATCGCCCCCGTGTCGCCCATGAAGACCTGCGCGGGGTGCGCGTTGTACCAGAGGAAGCCCAGCGTCGCGCCGACCGTCGTGAAGGCGAAGCGGACCAGGAAGTCTTGCTCCTGCCCGACGGCGATGACGCCGTAGGCCGCGAAGGCGATCGCCAGCGTGCCGCCGGCCAGGGCGTCCATGCCGTCCGTGATCGCGACCGAGGTCGTCGTCGCCAGGATCACCAGCACGGCGATGGGGATGTAGAACTCGCCCAGCGAATACTGCCCCAGCCAGGGTACGTTGATGCTCTTCGTGTCGAGCCCGTAGAAGAGGACCAGCGCCGCCCCCAGCGCGAAGAGCAGCAGCAGCACGACCTTCAGCCGCCAACTGAGCCCCCACTGCACGCGCCCTTGCAGCGTGCCGAAGTCGTCGAGCAGGCCGATGCCGCCCAGGACGACGATCGCCACCAGCGGCAGCAGGATCGATTCCCGCCCGACGACGTTGGTGGCGACGGTGAGGATGGCGACGGTCGCGAAGATCATCAGCCCGCCCATCGTGGGCGTGCCGGCCTTGACGTGGTGCGTGTCGGGTCCCTCGTCGCTGATCGCCTTGCCAATCCCGCGCTGTCGCAAGAGGGACAGCATCGGCCGTCCGATCGCCAGCGCGATCACGAACGCGATTCCGGCCGTCGCCAGCGAGAAGGTCGTCATGGCGCGCGCTCCTCGCCCGCCGCGGCCGTCGCCGGGCGCTGCGCCGGTCCGGGCGGCGTGATCAGCCCCGCCACGACCGTCTCCAGCGCCAGCCCGTGCGACGCCTTGACCAGCACGACGTCGTCGGCGCCGAGTTCGTTGCGCAGCAGTTCCGTGGCCTCGGCCTTGTCGGCGAACCACTGGATCTCGCGGTGGCCCGCGTCCCAGGCGCCGTCGGTGATGCCGCGCGCCCGCCGCCCGATGGCGATCAGCCGCTCGCAGCGCCCCACCGTGTACTCCCCCACCGCCCGGTGCGCCGCGACCTCCTCCTGGCCCAGCTCCAGCATGTCGCCCAGCACGGCGATGCGATGCCCCTGCATCCCGGCCAGCAGGTCGAGCGCGGCCCGCATCGAGAGCGGGGCCGCGTTGTAGGTGTCGTCGAGGATCGTCGCGCCGGAGTAGGCGCGGCGCGGCTTCAGCCGGCTGCCGGCGTGCAGGCGGCTCAGCGCCTCGGCCGTGTCGGCCGGCGACAGCCCCGCGACGTGCGCGACGGCCGCCGCCGCCAGCGCCGTCATCGCGTGGTGCGCGCCGGCCAGCGGCGTCCGCACCGCGATCGGCCCCGGCGCGCCGGGCAAGTGCAGCGTGAAGGCGATGCCGTCCAGCCCGTGCGAGACGACGTCGGTCGCGCGCACGTCGACATCGTCGCCGCGGCCGAAGAGCAGCGTGCGGGCCGCGGTGCGCGTGCGCATGCGCCGCACCCGCTCGTCGTCGCCGTTGAGGATCGCCACCCCCTCGGGTGGCAGCGAGGCCGGCAGCAGCCCCTTGATCTGTTCCGTCGCCTCGATCGATCCGAAGCGCTCCAGGTGCGTGGGCCCCACGTTCGTCACGATGCCCATGTCCGGCGCGCCCACGCCGACCAGCAACTCCATCTCCCGGCGGTCGTAGGGGCCCATTTCCATCACGGCCCACTCGTGCGAGGGCGACAGCCCCAGCAGGGCCAGCGGCAGGCCGATGTCGCTGTTGAAGTTGCGCGGGCTCTCGAGCGTCTCGTAGCGCGAGCGCAGCACGGCAGCGACGGCCTCCCGCGTGGTCGTCTTGCCGACGCTGCCGGTGATGCCGATCACCCGCGCCGTCTGCGACGTCCGCCAGTGATTCGCCGCCTGCTGCAAGGCGGCCAGCGTGTCCTCGACCAGGAAGACGGACACGCCGGCCGGCAGGTCGGGCGGCAGCACGCGCGTGAGCAGCCCCGTCGCGCCGCGCTCCACGGCGTCGGCCAGGAAGCGGTGGCCGTCCGTCTGCTCGCCGCGCAGCGCCACGAACAGCGACCCCGGCGTCACCTTGCGCGAGTCGATCACGATGTCGTTGAAGGGCGCGGCTTCGACGGGCGCGCCGCCGTTGCGCAGCAGCGGGCCCAGGCAATCGGCCAGTTGACGCGGACCGATCATCCCGTCCCCACCCCTTCCGGCGCCTCCAGCGGCTCGGCGACCTCCACCCCGTCCTGCGTGACGGCCGGGTTCTCCGCGCCGTCCGGCTGGGCCTCGCCGGGCAGTCCCTCCGCCGGCGGGTCGAACAGGTCGGGCTGCGCGATGTAGGCCGAGGGGTGCACGCCCAGCAGCGGCAGCACGTCGGCCAGCAGCGCCGAGAAGACCGGCGCCGCCACGACGCCCCCGTAGATCTCCCCCTGCGGCCGGTCGAGCTTGACCAGGATCACCACGCGCGGGTCGTCGACCGGCGCGAAGCCGGCGAAGGAGGCGATCGACTCGTCCTCCAGGTAGACGCCGTCCTCGACGACGTCGGAGGTGCCCGACTTGCCCGCCACCGGCCAGCCCGGCGTCTGCGCCGGGTGCCCGGACACCCCGTCGACGACCGCCTGCATCATGCGCCGCAGGCTGGCCGCCGCCTCCTCGCTGATCACGCGGCCGTCGCTGACGACCGGGAAGTCCTGCACGCCGTCCTTCGTGATGATCGAGCGCACGATGCGCGGCTGCAGCAGTTCGCCGCCGTTGGCGATCGCGGCGTAGCCGCGCACGATCTGCAGCGGCGTCACGGAGATGCCCTGGCCGAAGGAATTGGTCGCCAGGTCGACCTCCGACCAGAAGAGGTTGCCGGGCTGCTTGAGGATGCCCGGCGACTCGCCGCTCAGCCCCGAGCCCGTCGTCTGGCCGAAGCCGAAGGCCGTCACGTAGTCGTAGAAGCGGTACGCGCCCAGTTCCGTCGCCACCCAGGCCGTGCCTGTGTTGAGCGAGCGCTGCAGCACCTGCGTCATCGTCTGGCGCCCGTGGAAGGAGAGGTCGAAGTTGCGGATCGTCCGCGCCCCGACGACGATCGCGCCCGTGTCGATGAACGTGGTGTGCGGCGAGACGATGCCCGCGTCGAGCGCGCCCGCCATCGTGAACACCTTGAAGACCGAGCCGGGCTCGTACATGTCGGTCACGGCGCGGTTTCGGATCAGGTTCAGGTCGGTGTTGGGGTCGGCCAGGTTCAGCTTCTGCACATTGAACGTCGGCGAGGCGGCCAGCGCCAGGATGTCGCCCGTCTTCGGGTCCATCATCAGGATCGTGCCGCCGCGCGCGCCGGTGTCGGCCAGGGCCTGGGCCAGGTGCCGCTCGGCGATGCGCTGCAGGCCCTTGTCGATCGTCAGCACGAGGTCGGCGCCGGCCTCGGTCGGCGTGCGCGCCTGCGCGCCGAAGGGGATCGGGTTGCCGATGCTGTCGCGCTCGAAGACGAGCAGCCCCGGGCTGCCGGCCAGGATCGAATCGAAGTCGAACTCCACGCCCGAGAGGCCCTGGTTGTCGCGCCCCACGAAGCCCAGCAGTTGGCTGGCCAGTCCGCCCTCCGTGTAGCGGCGCAGGCTGGTCGGCGTCACCTTGACCCCCGGCAGCCCGGCCGCGGTGATCGTCTCGCCCAGCCCGAAGGGCACGTTGAGCGCCAGCAGCACGTCGCGGCCATCGCCCGTCCCCACCACGGCGCGGATCGTCTCCTCCGGTACCCCCAGCAGCCGCGACAACTCCTCCACCGCCTGACGCTCGTTGCCCGGCTCCAGTTCCCAGGACTGCCGGTCGACGTGGATCTCGAACGTGTCGACGCCGGTGACCAGCGGCAGCCCGTTGCGGTCGAGGATCGCCCCGCGCGGCCCGGCCACCTCCTGCGCCCAGAAGTGGGCTTCGTGCGCCTCCGCCTCGAACTGCGGGTGGTCGAGGATCTGGACGTGCACCAGCCGCAGGCAGAGCAGCACGCCGAAGAGGACGAACACCGTCGCCACGAGCCGTAGTCGCCAGGGACTCAGCCCCGCCCGCTGCATGGCTCCTCAACTTCCCCGCCGCGGGCCGCGCCGACGCGCCTCCCCGGCGGAACCAATAGGCGCGGCGGCGCACGACCAAGCCGCCGCGCCGCTGCCTAGCGCACGATCACCACGTCGAGCAGACGCTGCCACCAAGCGGCGTCCTCCGGCGCGGCCTCCGCCCGCCGCGGGAGAAATCGGGCGGGCAGCAGACGCTCCGGTGGGGGCGTATCGACCGTGAGTAGCACTGTGGGGCGGGCCGGGGTCAGCCCCAGCCGCGTTTCGGCGACGGCCGCGACGCGCTCCAGCGAGGTCAGCTCGCCGACCTGCGAGGCCAGCGCGCGCACCTCGGCCTGGGCCGCCGCGCGCTGGCGTTCCAGGGCGCGCAGTTCGGCCCCGGTGGCCGTGGCGTCGCTCGATTGCAGGACGGGCAGGGCGGCGGCGATGGCCAGCCCCACGACGCCCACCCAGATCCAGAGCGGCAGCCGGGCACGGCGAATCGGCGGGGGGACCCGCATCGCGGCCCGCCGCGCCACGGGGAGCGGCATGGCCTGCGCGCCGGGCACGGCTAGCGCGCCTCGGCCGCCCGCAGCCGCGCGCTGCGGCTGCGAGGGTTGCGCTCCACTTCGGCGGCGCCGGGGCGCGCCACCTTGCGGGTCAGAACCCGGAACGCGGGCGCGTCGCCCTGCGACGCGTCGCGCAGAAAGTGCTTGACCAGCCGGTCTTCCAGCGAGTGGAAGCTGATGATGACGAGACGGGATCCAAAGCCGAGCAGGCTGCGGGCCAGGGCAAGGAGGTCGCCCAGGCGCCGAAGCTCCTGGTTGACCGCCATGCGAAGGGCCAAAAAGGTTTTGGTGGCGGGGTGAACTGTACTAAAGGTACTGGCTTGACGGCCCTTCCCCGCAGCCTGCTCGACGGCTTTGGCAAGATCGGTCGTGGTCGCCAGCGGCCGGCGCGCCACGATCTGGCGGGCGATGCGGCGCGAGCGCCGTTCATCGCCGAGGCGATAGAGGAGGTCGGCCAGATCGGCCTCCTCATACTCATTCACGATCGCCGCGGCGGTCAGGTCCGCCGACGGCGACATGCGCATGTCCAGGGGGCCGCTCTTGCGGAAGGAGAAGCCCCGCTCCGGCGTGTCGAGTTGCAGGCTCGACACGCCCAGGTCGCAGAGCAGCCCGTCGGCCGGGACGACCCCGGCCGACGCGGCGGCTTCCGCGATGTCGTCGAAGTAGCGCTGCGAGAAGCGCACGCGGTCGCCGTAGCCGGCCAGCCGCGCCCGCGCGACCGCCAGGGCGGCGGGGTCGGCGTCGTTGGCCAGCAGGCGGCCGTCCGGCGCCGAGGCCTCGAGGATGGCGGCGCTGTGGCCGCCCGCCCCGGCCGTGCAGTCGATGTAGCGGCCGCCGGGCCGCACGTTGAGGTAGGCCAGCGCTTCGTCGCGCATGACGGGTGTGTGGGGGGCGGCGCTCACGGCGTCGCCTCCCCGCTGCTGGCCTCGAGGTTCTCCGAATATTCGCTCTCCACCACCGCCGACTCGCGCTCCCAGACCTCGGGACTCCAGATCTCCAAGCACTCGCGCCGGCCCAGCAGCACGGCCTGTCCCGTCAACTGCGCCGACTCGCGGAAGCGCGCCGGGATGAGGATGCGGCCCTGGCCGTCCAACTCCACCTCGCTCGAGCGGCCGTAGAGCGCCCGGCGGAGGCGGCGGCCACGCTGGTGGCTGGCCGGCTCGCGCGTCATCTGCTCCGCCGTGCGGTCGAATTCCGAGGCGGTATACAGTTCGAGACAGCCGTCCGCGCCCTGCGTGATGACGCCGCCCTCGGCGAACGTCGCCCGATAGCGCGCCGGCACGGCCAGACGGCCGCGATTGTCGAGGGAGTGTGTGAAGGCGCCACGGAAGGCCAAGGCCCGACATCCGTTTCCGGTCGCTTTCCTGGGGGAGGAGGAGTTCGTGTCCCCTGTGGAGACCTCCGACCAAGGTCCCCACTTTCCCCCACAACTCGCCATACAATCCCACGATTCCCCACAGTTGTCAACCCCTGCGTCAAGACTTCGCGAGAAAAATTTTTTTCGCGCCCATTTCTCCCCCCGCCGCGGCGGCGCGATCGGCCGCTGGAAGGGCCCCGCCAGATGGCCGTAGGGCTGCGCGTCGCCATCCTCACCGTCAGCGACCGCGGCAGCCGCGGTGAGCGCGAGGACACCTCGGGCCCGGCGATCGCCGAGCTGCTCGCGCCGCTGGGGGCGAAGATCGTCGAAAAAGCGATCGTGCCCGATCAGGCCGATCGCATCCGCGCGCAACTGCGCGACTGGCTGGCCGGCGGCGGCGTCAACCTCATCGTCACGACGGGCGGCACCGGCCTCGGCCCGCGCGACGTGACGCCCGAGGCGACCCGCCCCGTCATCGAGCGCGAGATCCCCGGCCTGGCCGAGGTGATGCGCGCCGAGGGGCTGCGTCACACCCCCAAGGCCGCGCTCAGCCGCGGCCTCGCCGGGGCCAGCGGCGCGACCCTGATCCTCAACCTGCCCGGCTCCGAGCGCGGCGTGCGCGAGAACCTGGGCGCTGTGCTGCCCGTGCTGGCGCACGCCGTGGAGCTGCTGGCCGGCGTCACCGAGCACCCGCCCGGCGATCCGTCGTGAGCGCCGCCCCCGCCCGCATCGACATCCTCTCCATCTTCCCGGAGGTGTTCGGCGCGCCGCTCAACACCGGCGTCCTGCGCCGCGCCCGCGAGGCCGGCGTCGTCACGGTCCACGCCCACGACCTGCGCGACTGGACGACCGACAAGCACCACAGCGTCGACGACGCGCCCTACGGCGGGGGGGCCGGCATGGTCATGCGTCCCGAGCCCTGGTTCGCCGCCGTCGAGTCGCTGCGCGCCGATGTCGCGCCGCCCGGCCGCGCCGTCCTGCTCACCCCCCAGGGCCGGCCCTTCACCCAGGCCATCGCCCGCGAGCTCGCCGCCGAGCCCCGCCTCATCCTCATGGCGGCCCGCTACGAGGGCATCGACGAGCGCGTGCGCGAGCACCTCGCCGACGACGAGATCTCGATCGGCGACTACGTGCTCAGCGGCGGCGAGATTCCCGCCATGGTCCTGGCCGAAGCCGTCGTGCGGCTGCTGCCCGGCGCGCTCGGCTCCCCCGAGTCACTGGCCGAGGAGTCGCACCAGGACGGCCTGCTGGAGTACCCCCACTACACCCGCCCGCCCGACTTCCGCGGCTGGACCGTCCCCGACGTCCTGCGCAGCGGCGACCACGCCCGCATCGAGGCCTGGCGTCGGCAGCAGCGCCTCGATCGGACAGCCCGTCGTCGGCCGGACTTGCTCGGCGGTCGGGGGCCGTGAGGTCCGAACGCCGCTCTCGCCGTGTCGCCGCGTGTCGCGTCTGTGCTACGATGCTGGCGGCTCGGCGGGGCTCCAATCTCCCGCCGAAGGTCCGGGCGTCAGGTCGCAAGAGCACGCCCCGGACCGCTGCCGCCGGCGCCCCCGAGCATAGCGGCGGGGGCGCTGCTGTCTCCGGGGATCGTGCTACCCGCGCCCGTGCCATAAGGGGCGCTAGCGCGATGCAGGAGGGTGATCGCGCCGCGCGTCGGACCAGTCGAGGATCTCCGGGGCGTCGCTCGTGTCGATCCGGTCGTCGGGCAGATCCTCCAGGGCCTGCACCTGCTCCTGCACGGCCGGCGGCAGTTCAGTCATGTCCTTCTTCATAGGCCTCCCTTGTAGTTACAGGCGACGCGGGAAGTCAACGCCCCAGCCTCTATTCGCGGGGTAGGCCACCCCCCACCGCTACCCTGCCCGCATGTACGTCATCGGGACGGCGGGGCACGTCGACCACGGCAAGAGCACGCTCGTCGAGGCGCTCAGCGGCATCGACCCCGACCGCTGGGCCGAGGAGAAGGCGCGCGGCCTGACCATCGACCTCGGCTTCGCTTGGTGCACGCTGCCCGGCGGCCGCGAGGTGAGCATCGTCGACGTGCCGGGCCACGAGCGCTTCATCAAGAACATGCTGGCCGGCGTGGGCGGCATCGACCTGGCGCTGCTCGTGGTCGCGGCCGACGAGGGGGTGATGCCACAGACCCGCGAGCACTTGGCCATCCTCGACCTGCTGCAGACGACGCACGGGGTGGTGGCGCTGACCAAGTGCGACCTGGCCGAAGCGGAGTGGCTCGACCTGGTGGAGGCCGACGTGGAGGAGCTGCTGGCGCCGACCTCGCTGGCCGGGGCGGCGATCGTGCGCTGCTCGGCGGCGACGGGCGCGGGGCTCGACGCGCTGCGGGCGGCGCTCGACGGGGCGCTGGCGGCGCTGCCGCCGGTGCGCGACATTGGCCGGCCGCGGCTGCCCATCGACCGCGCGTTCACGATCAGCGGCTTCGGCACGGTGGTCACGGGCACGCTGATCGACGGGCCGCTGCGGGTGGGCGAGCGGGTGTCGATCGCGCCGGGGGGGACGCAGGCGCGCATCCGCGGCCTGCAGAGCCACAAGCAGCGGGTCGAGCAGGCCGAGCCGGGCACGCGCACGGCGGTCAACCTGAGCGGCGTCGCGCCCGACGCGCTGTCGCGGGGGATGGTGCTGACGACGGGCGACTGGCTGGCCGGCTCGACGGCAATGGACGTGCGGCTGCGCACGGTCGCGGCGGCGAGCGGGCGGCTGCGCCACAACACGACGCTGACCCTGCACACCGGCGCGGCCGAGGTCGCGGCGCGGCTGCGGCTGCTGGAGAGCGAGCCCGACGTAGCGGGCGCGCCGACCGACGAGATCCCACCCGGGGCCGAGCGCTGGGCGCAGCTGCGGCTTGAGGAGCCGGTGGGGGCGGCGCGGGGCGACTACTTCGTGCTGCGCAACTCGGTCACGACCGTAGGCGGCGGGCGCATCGTCGATACGCGGCCGCGGCGGCATCGGCGCGACCAGCCGGCTACGCTGGCGGCGCTGGCGCGGCTGCTGGAGGGCTCGCCCGACGACACGCTGCTGACGGTGCTGCAACGCATCGAGCCGGCTCCGCTGTCGCAGTTGCGCGAGCGGGCGGAGCTCGACGACGCGGCCACGGCGGCGGCGCTGCGGCGGCAGATCGAGGCGGGCGGCATCGTGGCGCTGGAGGCGGGAACGGGGCCGGCCGGCGAGAGCACGACGCTCTGCACGGCGGCCGGCTTCGAGGCGCTGTCGGGGCGGGCGCTGGCGGCGGTGCGGGAGTTCGTCGCGGCGCACCCGCTGCGGCCGGGCGTCCCGCGCGAGGAGCTGCGCAGCCGGCTGGGGCTGCCGGCGCGCGCCTTCGCCGGGCTGGAGGCGCGGCTGACGGGCGAGGCGGGGCCGCTGGCGCCGCACGAGGGCTCGCTCGACCTGGCGGGGCGGGAGGCCGCGCTGGGGCCCGAGCAGGAGCGCGAGGCGGAGGCGCTGGTGGCGCGGCTGCGGGCGGCGGGGTCGCGGCCGGAGAGCGCGCCGGTCGACGCGGAACTGGCGCAGTACCTCGAGTCGCGCGGGCGGATCGTGCGGCTGGCCGAGGGCGTCTATCTGGAGGGCGAGACGCACGCGGCGATGGTGGCGTCGGTGCGGGCGGCGATCGGGGAACGGGGCCGGATCACGCTGGCCGAGGTGCGCGACCTGTTCGGCAGCAGCCGCAAAATCGCGCAGGCCTTCCTGGAGGACCTGGATCGCCGTCAGGTCACGCGCCGCGTCGGGGATGCGCGGGTGCTGCGCCGGGGGTAGGGGGCGGCTCGGCGGGGGGTCACGGGCCTCAGGATGCTAGGTTCGGGTCTTTTTTTTGGGCCGGCCGGGGACCCGGCGGGAGGCTGCGAGGAGAAAAACCCCATGTCTATTGGGGATCTTGCCCGGTCACGCTGGAGCATCGGGGGGCATGGGCTTGCATTAGGGGCCTCAGGATGCAAGATCTTGCACGATCTTTCGCGATTCTTTCGCGATTTGCACGATCTTTCACGGGCAAAACCGGGTCCGCAGGGGGCGTCGGCTTGGTCCAGTAACACGCGATATGCGATCCATGAATCCACTATAGCGGATGGAGCGAGACAAAGTCAACCGTCCCTCCTTCGATGATGCGGATGGACGGTGGGTCGCACAGCGCGGGGCCGGGGGCGCCCTCAGCGATCGCCGGCGGGCAGCTTCTCTTCGATCCGGGCCAGGATGTCGCGGATGTCGGTCAGCAGTCCCGCATCGCCGGCGGGGGCCGGCGCGGCGGGAGCGGGGGCCTCCTCGCCGCCCAGCACGAGCTGGCGCTGGCGCAGGATGGCGTCGCGCATCGCGGGGGCGTCGATGATGCCGACGAGGTCGCCCTCGCTGCCGGCGTGCTGCCCCGCCTGCCCGGCCGTCTCGACCTTCAGTCCGCGGATCCCGTAGCGGCGCATGATGGGGCCGTCGTGCAGGCGCACGTCGGTGATGCGGTTGAGGGGGATGGTCGACTCCTTGCGGAAGAAGACGCCCTTCTGGATCTCCACCGCCTGCGTCGTCAGGCGGGCGGAGAGGCGGCGCAGGTACTCGGGGTAGTACCAGCGGCAGAAGAGCAGCGCGAACGGGATCAGCGGAATCCCCGCCAGGGTGACCAGCAGGACGAGGCAGATCACCACGCGTCCATGCCCCGCGATCTGGGGATCGAACCGGGCCTCGAGGATCGTGTCGCCGGTGACGCTCGGCGCCGCGGGGGAGTCGCTCATGCCGTTGCCTCCAAAGGTTCCGCGGGGATCCCGGCCCGCGCCGGTCGCGCGCGGCGACTATACACCGGACGGGCCGGCCGCCGCCCTGCCGGCTCCGCCCTCACTTCGTGCCCCAGCGGATGGAGTTCCACGCCCGCTCGTGGACGTAGTAGAGGATCAGCTTCGCCCAGAACTCGATGCCGGCGATGCCCAGCCCAAGGGTGAGGCTGCCGGTCAGGAGCCAGGCGATGATGAACGTCGTCAGCGTCGCGCTGACGCGCCACGTCGCGGTCTTGATGAGACTTCTGTGGTGTGTGTCCATGCGAGCCCTCGTTCCAGGTCCGGGCTACTCGATCGCGCCGTCCGGCCCGGCGGCGGCGGGCCGCGGCCCCATGCGCAGCAGCCGGTACAGCCCGCCCTCGTTCCACAGCACGACGACCTGCGCGGCGATGCCGATCGAGGAGTAGGTGCCGGCGACCGCGCCGACGAGCAGCACCAGCACGAAGGGCCGCACGGTGACGCCGCCGATCAGGAAGAGCGCCACCAGCGCGAAGATCAGCGTCAGCGACGTGTTCAGCGAGCGCCCCAGCGACTGCGTGATGGCGGCGTTGACGCTGGTGCGGAAGCGCTCCGTGGGATGGGCGAGGCGGTTCTCGCGGATGCGGTCGAAGACGACGATGGTGTCGTTCACGGAGTAGCCGATGATGGCCAGCAGGGCGGTCACGAACATCGCGTTGACCTCGGTGTCGGCCAGGCGGCCGAGGATGGCGAACAGCCCCACCACGATGGTGATGTCGTGCAGCAGGGCGACGATGGCGGCCGCCCCGTAGAGGCCCGGGCTGGCGAGGCGCCGGAAGGCGAGGCTGATGTAGATCAGGATGGCGATCGCGGCGATGGTCAGCGCGATGCCTGCGTCGGCGGCGATCTCGGCGCTGAGGATGCCCGAGACGCCGGCCGAGGAGAGCACGAAGAAGTCGCCCAGCTGCTCGCGCAGGGCGCCCTCGATGTCGCCGCGCAGGTCGTCGAGGTTGCCGCCGTCGGGCTCCTCGGCGCGGATCTTGAAGGCGGAATCGCCGGTCTGCTGGATGCGGGCGTCGGCCGCGCCGATGCCGCGCATGACGCCGCGCACGTCGTCCTGGCTGACGTCGGCCGGGAACCAGAGTTCGACCTCGACACCCTCGTCCTCGCCGGTCAGCCGCGCGCCGGCCACCTCGACCGGGCCGATCCCCTCGGCCAGCGCGTCGACCAGCGCCTGATCGCGGCCGGCCACGTCGCCCGCGCTCTCCAGCCCGAAGGCGACGAGGAAGGTTCCCTCGTCGCCGGCCGTGACGTCGGCGCCGGGGAAGCCGGCCTCCGCGGCGACGGTGGCGACCTCCGCCTCCGCGGCGTCGCGCAGGAAGCGGACCTCCAACTCCAGGCCGCCGTCGAAGTCGATGCCGGGGTTGAGCTGCCAGAGCGCCAGGGCGGCCAGACAGGGCACGACCAAGCAGAGCGAGAGCAGCGCGAACCAGCGGCGCAGGCCGACGAAGTCGATCATGAGCCGCCCCCCGATTCGGCGCGGCGGCGCGCGGGCGCGGCGTCCTCGAGGGGGGGCATCTCGCGGATGCCGAACAGCCAGGGCCGCCGGGTGAGGCGGAAGCCGATCAGCGCGTGGAGGAAGCTGCGGGTCACGAAGATGGCCGTGACCATGCTGAAGATCGTGCCGACCAGCAGGGCGATGGCGAAGGACTTGATCAGGTTGGCGTTGAGCGCGTCGGCGAAGAGCCAGAGGATGGCGACGGTGATCAGCGTGGAGACGTTGCCGTCGCGGATGGCGGGCCAGGCGCGGTTCCAGCCGGCCTCGATCGCGCCTTGCAGGCTGCGGCCCAGGCGCAACTCCTCCTTCATCCGCTCGAAGATGAGGATGTTGCCGTCGACGGCGAGGCCGACGGAGAGCACGAAGCCGGCGATGCCCGCCAGGGTCAGCGTGACCGGGACCAGCTTGAACGTCGCCATGACCATCGCCGCGTAGACGAACAGCGCCAGCGCGGCGAGCAGCCCCGGCAAGCGGTAGTAGACGACCATGAAGATCACGATCGCCAGGAAGGCGATCAGCCCCGCCTGCACGGTGTCGACGACGGAGTCCGCGCCCAGCGTGGCGGCGACCTCGGTCTGCTGGATGGTCTGGAAGTTGATCGGCAGGGCGCCGGCGCGCAGCTGCAGGCGCAGCGTGCGGGCCGACTCGTCGCTGAGGCCGGTGATGATGCCGGAGTCGCTGATCACGGCGCTCACGTTGGGCGCGCTGATCAGCCGCCCATCGACGAAGATGCCCAGCGGCCGCTGCTCCCCGAAGAGGCGGGTCGTGATCTGCTCGAACAACTCCGCGCCGTCGTCGTCGAACTGGAAGGTGAGCGCCGGCTGGCCGACGCCGTCGAGCGTGCGGGCGATCGAGTCGGCGATGAGGAAGGTGCCCGTCAGGGCGACCTGCTCGCCGTCGAGCAGGCCGCGGGCGGGGATCCAGCGGGAGGGCGGCTCGCCGGCGCGGCGGGGGGTCAGGATGACGTCCTCCGTGGGGTCGGTGACGCGGGTCTCGGCGAGGCGGGGCGGGTTGTCCGGGTCGGCCTGCCGCGCGGCGGGGTCGAAGGCGTCGAAGAGGGTGGCGCGCGCCGCGACCGGGTCGACGGGCGGCGGCGAGAAGGGCAGGACGGGGTCGATCTCGCGGAACTCCAGCAGGGCCGTCGAGCCGACCAGTTGGGCCGCCTGGGCAGCGCTGACGCCGGGGATCTGCGCGTTGATGCGGTCCTCGCCGACGATCGTCACCTCCGCCTCGGAGACGCCGAAGCCGTTGACGCGCTGCTCGATGATCAGCCGCGCCTGCTCGATCTCCTCCGTGAGGTCGATGTCCGGGTCGAGCGGCAGCGTGATGGTGGACAGCGTCTCGGGCAGGGGGCGGTCGTACTCGGCCGGGTCGAGGTCGGCCAGGGCGGAGTTGAGGTCGAGCAGGGTGTCGAGCGGGACGTCCTGGCGGGCGACGAAGTCGCTGAGCGACTCGCCGTCGCGGACGGGCGCGGCCGAGCCCGCCGCCTCGAGCGTGACCGAGACGCCGCCCGCCAGGTCGAGGCCGAGGCGGAAGTGGTTGCGCTCGAAGCCGCCAACGCTGATGCCGGAGCCGCCCGGCCAGGGGATGAAGCCGGGCAGGTACTTGCCGGGGTTGCCGGGCCAAGTCACGACGACGCAGAACGTCGCGACGGCCAGGATCACGAGCAGCGCGAGTTGGTTCTGACGCCTACGCACAGGCCTCCCGGCCACGAGCCGACTCTCGCGACGCGGCCATCATACGGAGGCGCCCGCTTGCGGTCACCGGGGGGCGTCCTCGTCCGGGGGGGCGTCGCCGCCCGGGGCGAGGGCGGGCGGCTCGGCGGCGGCGGCCAGCGCCTCGGCGACCTCCCCGGCGGTGCGCAGGCGCTGGTCGATGGCGCTGGTGCGCGCCCGCACGACGACGCCGTCGTCGAGCTCGAGGTGCAGGATCATCGGACCGCGCGGCGGCGTCTCGACGGCGTCGACGATGGCGATGATGCCGCCCGTCGTGAGCACCTCGTCGCCGATGCGCAGCTCGTTGAGGTCGCGGCGGCGGCGGCCCTGCACCTGCCGCGCGGGCCGGATGAAGAAGATGAAGAACAGCGCCAACACAAGCGCGGTGATGAGGAGCACTTCGGCCATGCGTCGCTCTCCGTCCGGGGGTGTCGTCCAGTGTAGTCCGGGGCGTCGCAGATCCCAGCCGTGAGCGGGCCACCCTCCACCATCCCCCTTGCCTTCGTGTCCTCTATGTGAGACACTCCAGGACGTGGATTTGCTGTACACGGACGTCTTCGAGCGGTGGCTCAAGCGTCTCCGTGATCAGCGTGCAAAAGCCTCGATCGTCGTTCGCCTTCGTCGCCTTGAAGAAGGCAACTTCGGCGACCATCGCACCGTCGGCGGAGGTGTCAGTGAACTCCGGATCGATGTCGGTCAAGGCTATCGCGTCTACTACATCGTCCGCCGGGCCACGGTGATCGTCCTGCTCTGCGGTGGCGACAAGTCGAGCCAGCAACGGGACATCCGGCGCGCCCGGCAACTGGCAGCCGAGCTTGGGGAGAGCTGATGATGCAACTCAAGACGTTCGATCCGGTTGACTTCCTCGACACCGACGAGGCCCTGATCGAGTACCTCAATGCCGCGCTGGAGGAGCGTGACCCGGCGTTCTTCGCCAAGGCGGTGGGCGATGTCGCCCGCGCCAAGGGGATGACCGCCGTCGCCGAGGCCAGCGGGCTGGGCAGGCAGTCCCTCTATCGCGCGCTTTCCGGCGAGGGCAACCCGCGCCTCGATACGCTGTTCCGCGTCCTGGAAACGCTGGACCTCCGGCTCGCCGTCACTCGGTAGCCGCGCTGGGAGCGGCCGCTTCGCAGAGGGGGAGACACCGTGGCCAAGAACTACCGGACGCTGCATGAACGGGTCGTCGCCCGACCGGGCGCCCCTGCGCAACTCGCCGCCTTGCGGTTCCAAACCCTGTCCGAGATCGGCCTGCATGACATCCGACGCGCCCGCAAGCAACTCACTCGCCGGACGAGGCGTCCCCGGACTCGGCGGGCTTGAGGCGGCTCAGATCCTCGGGGTCGCGCACCTGATCGATGTAGAGGATGCCGTTGATGTGGTTGATCTCGTGCTCCAGGGCCTGCGCGAGGAGGTCGTCCTGGGCGCGGATGCGGACGTCGCGGCCCTGCAGGTCGGTCGCCTTGACGACGACCCGGCTCGACCGCGCCACCCGCCCCCGATAGCCCGGCACGCTGAGACAGCCTTCGAGCAACTGCCGCTCGCCGGAGCGCTTGACCACCTCCGGGTTGAGCAGCGCGAAGGGGCGCTCGTCGGGCAGGCCGATCACGATCAGCCGCAGCGAGACGCCGATCTGCGGGGCCGCCAGCCCGACGCCGCTCGCGGCGTGCATCGAGTCGATCATGTCCTCCACGAGGCGGTGGATGGACCGGTCGACGTGGCGGATGCGCTTGGCCTGGGCGCGCAGCACGGCGGCGTCGTGGGGGATCACGCTGATCGGTCGTACGGCCACGGCGTCGCCTGCTCCGGGGCTCATTCTGTCGCAGCGGCGCGGGCCCGGCGACCACGCCCGCGACAGACGCGCGCAAGGATTAAAGGAGAGAGACCGGATCGACGTCGACGGTCCAGCCGCGGGGGAAGTCGATGCGCTGGAGGAGCGGCATGGGGTCGGCCCCGCGCAGGGTGACCTGCTGGCGGTAGAGGCCGCGCCGCCGTGAGATGAAGGCCGCCGTGGGGCCCAGCACGCGCGGCCCCGGCAGCCCGCGCCGGTCGCGATCCTCGATCAGGCTGGCGGCCATCGTGGCGGCGACGTCGCGGGCGCGGGCGCGGTCCCGGTCGGCGTAGACGAGACGGGCCAGGCGGCCGGCGGGCGGATGGTCGTGGGCGGCGCGGGCGTCGAGCTCGGCGGCGGCGAAGGCGTCGTAGTCGTGCGCCGCCGCGGCGACGAGCGCCGGGTGGTCGGGCGCGTAGGTCTGCACCACGACGCGGCCGGGAGCGTCGCCGCGCCCGGCCCGGCCGGCGACCTGACTGATCAGTTGGAAGGTGCGCTCCGGCCCGGCGTAGTCGGGCAGGCGCAGCGAGAGGTCGGCGTTGATCACCCCGACCAGCGTGACGCGGGGCAGGTCGAGCCCCTTGGCGATCATCTGCGTGCCGACCAGGACGTTGGCCTCGCCGCCGGCGAAGCGCTCCAGCAGGCGGCGATGGTCGTCCCGGCCGCGCACCGTGTCGCGGTCCCAGCGCAGCGTGCGGGCGGCGGGGAAGGCGCGCTCGACCTCGGCCTGCAGGCGCTCGGCGCCCATGCCCATGGGACGGACGCGGTCGCTGCCGCAGGCGGGGCAGCGCCGGCGCGGCGCGGCGCGGCGGCCGCACTCGTGGCACTGCAGGACGGCGTCGGGCGGGCGGGGATCGCCCAGCGGGCCGGGGAACTGGTGCAGCGTGAGCGGGATGTCGCAGCGGTCGCAGCCGGCCGCCTCCCCGCAGGTGCGGCAGACGACGATGCCCACGCCGCGGCGGTTGAGGAACAGCATCGCCTGCTCGCCGCCGGCGAGCGCGGCGTCGAGTTCCGCGCGCAGGGAGCGGGAGAAGATCGAGCGGTTGCCGGCCAGCAGCTCCTCGCGCAGGTCGACGACCTCCACGTCGGGCAGGGGGATCGGAGGCGGCACGGACTCGCCGCGGCCGGGGCGGCGGACGCGCCGGGGCAGGTCGAGCAGGGTGTAGCGGCCGGCGCGGGCGCGGGCGTAGGTGACGAGGTCGGGCGTGGCGGATCCGAACAGCGCGACGGCGCCGGTCAACTCGCAGTAGCGCTCGACGACCTCGCGGACGTGGTAGCGGGGGGCGGGATCGCTCTGCTTGTAGGTCCACTCGTGCTCTTCGTCGACGATGATCAGGGCGGGGTCGGCGGCGGGGGCGAAGAGGGCGGAGCGGGAGCCGACCACGACGTCGACCTCGCCGGCGCGGATGCGGCGGCGGCTCTCCTCGATCTCGCCGGGGCGCAGCGCGGAGTGCAGCACGGCGACCCGCCCCGGCAGGCGGGCGCGGAAGCGGTCGACCGTCTGGGGCGCGAGCGCGATCTCGGGCACGAGCACCAGCGTCACGCCGCCCTGGTCGCGGACGCGCTCGGCGGCGGCCAGGTAGACCTCGGTCTTGCCGCTGCCGGTCACGCCGCGCAGGAGGAAGAGGCGGGGGACGGTCGTGCGGCCGGGCGCGCGGCGCGCATCGTCGAGGGCGGCGGCGGCGGCCGCGTAGGCGCGGGCCTGATGCACCGTGAGCACCGGTGCGGCCGGGGGCGGTCCGGGCGGGGGCGCCCCCCCGGCGGGGCGGCGGCGGACCAGCCCCCGCTCGATCAGCGCGTCGAGATCGGCGGGGGCGGCCCCGGCCTCGGCGCGGGCCTCGCGCTCGGGGCGGGGGCCGTCGATCAGGGCGGCGAGCAGCGCCGCGCCGCGCCGCTCGGCCGCGCTGCGCCGCAGCGAGAGGACGGCCGCGTCGGCCGCGGCGGGGTCGTCGCGGAAGCGGGGCGCGAGACGGACGGCCTCACCCCCGGCGTCCCGCACGACGAGCGCCCCGTCGGCCAGCCAGCGCTCGATGGCCTCGCGGGTTCCGGCGATGCGGCGCGCCTCATCGAAGGGGGCGGGGCCGGCCTGCAGCCGCTCCAGCAGGTCGGCCTTGCGCGAGCGCCGCGAGGCGGGCCAGTCGCGCAGGGCGCCGCGCGCCGCGCCGAGGGGGACGGCGAGCGCCAGATCGGCCTCCGCCTGCGGAGGGCCGGGAGCGGAGACCAGCTCGTACTGCTCGCGCACCAGACCGCGCCGCACGAGCCCCTCCAATGCCGCGTCGATGGGGCCGTCGTCGCGCAGGGCGGCGAGCGCCGCAGCGTCGATCGGGCCGCGCGCGCGCACGTCGGCGAGAAGGCCGGCCTGGAGGTCGCTGAGCGGGTCGCCGCCCGGCGGGGACGGAGGGTCGACGGCGGAGAGGATGCGCAGCGGGGCGGTCGTCATGCGGCGGGGCAGGAACAGCGACACGCAACTCCACAGCGGGGCCAGATAGGCGTCGGCGATCCATCGCGCCAGGGCGGCCTGGGCGGGGGTGAGCATCGGCTCCGGCTCAATGCGCGCCTCGATGGGCCGGGGGGAGGCGACGTCCGGCTCGTCGCGCAGCGCCAGCACGACGCCCTGCGCCACCTTGCGCCCGAACGGCACGAAGATGGCGTGGCCGACGCGCAGCGGCCCGGTGCGAGCGAGGAAATCGGCGGGAACGGCGTAGGTGAACGGCTGGCGCAGCGGCCGGCCGGCGTTGACGGCGACCTCGGCGTAGACGGACGGGGCGCCGGCGGGCGGGCCGGGCGCGGTTTCGCCGGACGGGGGCGGGGTCGGTGGCGGCACGCGGCGTGCGCCTCTCAAGCAGCGGCGGCGGAGGGGTCGAGTCTAGCCAGCGGCGGGCGTCAGAAGCCGTGGATGGCGCGCTTGGCGTTGCGCGGCCGGGCCGGGATGCGGGCCGCCTTGCCGGTGCGGCCGCGCAGGTAGTAGAGCTTGGCCCGCCGCACGCGGCCGCGGCGCGTGACCTCGACCTTCTCCGTCCGGGGGGAGTGCAGCAGGAACTTGCGCTCGACGCCGATGCCGCCGGTCACGCGGCGCACGGTGAAGTTGCTCGACGAGCCCTTGCGGCTCAGCGCGATGACGACCCCCTCGAAGACCTGCGTGCGCTCGCGGTCGCCCTCGACGATGCGCACGTGGACGCGCACCGTGTCGCCGGGCTGGAAGTCCTCGATGGCGGGGTTGCGTTCGAGTTCGAGCAGGTCGGAGCGGTCCATCGCGGCTCATTGTAGGCATGGGGATGGTTGCTGGGCGAGACGTGGCGGTCGGGCCTGCGTGTCGGCGGCGTCGTTCGTGGGTGAGGGCCAGGGCGACCGCCGATCTAAGCCGGTCGCGCTGCGCCGCCGGCCGGGCGTGTGATAGCATGCCGGTGGAGCCGGGGGCGTGACCCCCCGACGCCAGCGGGCCGGTTCGCGGGTCTCCCGCCCAGTGGCCCCGGCCCGCCATCGCCACCCGATAACGGGCGGCCCCACCAGCGCCCCCGACCCTAGCGGCGGGGGCGCTGCTACGTCACGCGCCGCCGCCCGCCAGTCACCCCAACCCATCAGCGCGTCCGATCCGCCGGGGATAGTCGGCTGGCACGATAGTGAAAGCGGACATGGACAAGTGCGCCTTCGAGGTCGGGGGCTGGTACCGCAACAAGCGCTGTCGCTACCAAGTCGTCGAGATCGACGACGACGTGATGCTCGTCCGTCTCGACGACAACTCGGAGTGCTTGCTGGACGCTCGGGAGCAGGCAACAGTCAGTCGACTCGCCGCGCACCCGTGGTGGTACGGCCCCCCGGGACCCAGGCAGCGAACAGCTAGGGAAGGTCTGAACAACTCGCCATAGCGAGTGCGCAGATGCGATCATGGGGCGAACCTGGAGAGGGAGCCCTGCATGCATCAGCCGACGTTCGCCAGCGTGGAGTTCGCGCAGAAGAAGCGGAAGACCCGCCGGGAGGTGTTCCTGGAGCGCCTCGACGCGCTCGTGCACTGGGAAGAGCTGGCGGCGCGCATCGCGCCGCACTACCCGACGTCGGGCCGCGGGCGGCGGCCCGACCCGCTGGTGGTGATGCTGCGCGTCCACTGCGTGCAACTCTGCGACAACCTGAGCGACCCGGCCATGGAGGATCTGCTGTACTAGGCCGAGTCGGCGCGGCGCTCGATCGGCTCGACGCTGTGGAGGACCGCGAGGATCAGTTCACCGTCGTGAACACGCAGGTTCCTCAAGGCCCCCTGCCCAGCCGGGAGAGACGGGAAGACGCCTGGGAGTTTGTTCGGCAGTACCTCCCCCGGGATGAGCAGGGCATGAGCTACGAAGAGTGGCGGGATGCCACAGTGCGGGAGTTGGCGGAAACACTGCGGCGCCAGGGGGCGCCAGAGGCGAAGGCTTTCGACTTGGCGTTCGAACGCTTGGACCGGCTGACGCCACAGCAGATGTACGACACACTGCTCGCGCCAGGGAGTCGCGACTTCTGCATCACCTACACCGTCCCGGAAGGACTCCAGGAGCGTTGCAAACCCATCTTTGTCGATGACGATGGCCCAAGTGAAGAATCTCTGCCAACCTTCCTCTGCTTCTTATCGGCCGTGATCGGCGAACCCCTGCCCGACTGCTGGCGCTGACCCCCACCCATGCTCGACCTTGACCGCTTCGACTGGATCAGCTTCGACTGCTACGGGACGCTCGTCGATTGGGAGACGGGCATCGCCGACGCCGTCGGCGGGGTGCTGGCGGCGCACGGGGCGCCCAGGTCGCGGGTCGAGATCCTGGCGCTCTACTCCGACATCGAGCCCAGGGTGCAGGCCGCGCAGCCGTCCCGGCGGTACCGCGACGTCCTGCGCGAGGTGATGGCGGCCATCGGGGCCGAGGTGGGCGTCCGCTGCACGGCGCCGGAGCTCGACTGCCTGGCCGACAGCCTGCCCCGCTGGCCCGTCTTCCCCGACGCGCCGGCCGCGCTGCGGGCGCTCCGGGCCCGCCACAAGCTGGCCGTCATCTCGAACGTCGACGACGACCTCTTCGCCGGCTCGGCCGCACGCCTCGGCGCCGGCTTCGACGTGGTTGTCACGGCGGAGCAGGTCGGCGCCTACAAGCCCGACCTGCGCAACTTCGAGGTGGCGTCCGAGCGCATGGGCGTCGCGCGGGCGCGCTGGCTGCACGTCGCCGAGAGCCTCTACCACGACATCGGGCCGGCCAACCGGCTGGGCGTCGCCAGCGTGTGGGTCGACCGGCCCGGAAGCGGCGGCGCCACCCGCCCCACCGACGCCGTCCCCGACCTCGTCGTGCCCGATCTCGCCGCGCTGGCCCGGATGGTCGGCCCGGGCTGAGCGTCGGCCCCCCTCCCCGTAGACCCTCGCCCGCCCGCCCCCTACCCTCCGACCCCAGCGCGGGAGGGCCGACCATGAAAGCCATCATCGTCCGAGAGCCCGGCGGGCCCGAGCAACTGGCCCTGGCCGACGCGCCCGACCCCGTCCCCGGCCCCGCCGATCTCCTCGTTCGCGTGCACGCGACCGCCCTCAACCGCGCCGACGCGATGCAGCGCCGGGGCAACTACCCGCCCCAGCACGGCGCATCCCCCATCCTGGGCCTGGAGTTGGCGGGGGAGGTCGTCGGGATGGGCGTCGAGGCCGAGGGCTTCGCCGCCGGCGACCGCGTCTACGGGCTCAGCGGGGGCGGCGGCTACGGCGAGCTGGCCACCATCCATCACCAGCTCGCCATGCCCATCCCCGACGGCTGGGACTACCAGGTCGCCGCCGCCATCCCGGAGGTTTTCTTCACCGCCAACACGGCCATCAACCACCTGGGCGCGCTGCAGGCCGGCGAGCGCGCGCTGATCCACGGCGGCGGCAGCGGCGTCGGCATCGCCGCCATCCAGATCGCGCGGCTGCTGGGCGGCGAGGCTTGGATCACGGCCGGGACCGACGAGAAGTGCGCCAAGGCCCGCGAGTTGGGCGCGACCCTGGCCGTCAACTACAAGCGCGACGACTTCGTGGCCGCCGTCAAGGAGGCCTCGGGGGGCGAAGGCATGCACGTCATCCTCGACGTCGTCGGCGCGCCCTACCTGGAGCGCAACCTGCGCTCGCTGGCGCAGGCCGGACGGCTGGTCGAGGTCGGCACGATGGGCGGCCGCGAGGCGCCGCTCAACCTCGGCCTGCTGATGGTCAAGCGGCTGCGCATCTTCGGCACCGTCATGCGCTCGCGTCCCCTGGCCGACCGCGTCGCCATCACGCGCGCCTACCGCCGGGAGCTCGAGCCGGCCCTGATCGACGGCCGCATGCGCGCCGTCATCGACCGCGTCTTCCCCCTCCGCGAGGCCGCCGAGGCGCACCGCTACATGGAGGCCGACCGCAACTTCGGCAAGATCATCCTCGACGTCGCAGGCGGCGTCTGAGCGGCCCCGGTCCCATCCCCCGCCCGCTCCCGCCCGGGCCGATCCGGGGGAGTAGGATGAGAGGGCCGCCGCCCGTCACGCGCGGCAGGGAAGGGACGCCACGATGCGAACGATGATCCGCCGGCGGTTGGCCGTCGGCCCGCGCCTGATGGGCCTCGCGTTGATCCTGCTCATCGTCCCCTCCATCGCCGCCTGCCGCGGCGAGGCGGACGACGATCCCCCGGCCGTCGCGCCCGATTCCGAGGCCGTCGCCGCCGAGGTCGCGCAGGATGTCGCGGAGGCCATCGCCACCCAGATCGCCGCCCAGGTCGCGGAGAGCGTCGCGGAGGCCGTCGCCGCCCAAGTCGCCGAGATCGCCGCGGCCGGGGCCGCCGGGGCGGAGACCGCCGGCGCGGTGGCGGCGGAGGGCGCCGCCGGGGTCGCGGAGGCCGTCGCGGCGCAGGTCGCCGCCGAGGTCGCGGAGGCCATTGCGGCGGAGGTCGCCGCCGAGATCGCGGACGCGGTGGCGACGACCGTGGCGACGGAGATCGCTGTCGAGATGTCCTGGAACGATGATGACGGGATGGCCTGGGCGGACCAGCTCTCGCTGCTGGGGCTGCTGGCCGCCATGCTCGCCGGCGGGGAGGAGGGCCTCGGCGGCTTCGACGTGCTCGGGAGCGGCGAAGTCGTGATCGACGGCGCGGCGGCCGGCGGCCCCGACGACACCGACGGCGCGCGCAACACCCCCGGCGGGGTGGTCGCCGATGACCCGCCCGGCGACTCCGCCGATGACCCCCCCGGCAACCCCGCCGACGGCGTGCCCGCGCCGATCGTGTCCGTCCAGATCGTGGTCGCCGAGTCGTACCCGCCGCAATACTTCGTGCACGTGATCGCCCTGGAGCCGGACGCATGTCACAGCCTGGGCGGCTGGGAGGCGGAGCGCGAGGACGACATGATCACGGTCGCGGTCTTCAACTACGTCGAGGGGGAGGTCTGCGCGCAGGTCGCAACCGAGAACGAGATCAGCATTCCCCTGGGCGCCGACTTCGACTCGGGCCGGACCTACACCGTGGTCGTCAACGGCGGCGAAGAATACCACTTCGTCGCGGAGTAGCCCGCGCCGCCCGATCCCCTACCCTGCCCGCCCGGGCCGTCCCGGCGGGAGGTGATCCGTGCGCACGCGCCCCCTCGCCGCGGGCCTTGCGGCGCTCCTGCTGCTGATCGGGCTCGCCGCCGCGGGCGGCCCCGCCCGGGCCGCGCCGGGCACCTGCGAGAATGGCGTCGCCGTCGCCGACCCCGCGGCCAACTCCGGCCTCGTTCTCGACTGCGCCCACCTGCTGGCGGTCAAGACCCTGCTCAATACCCCCGCGCCGCTCAACTGGGGCGGCGAGACGCCCATCGGCGAGTGGGAGGGCGTCACCGTCGGCGGCGAGCCGCCGCGCGTCGAGGGGCTGGACCTGTCGTCGCGCGATCTCACGGGCCGCCTCTCCCCGCGCCTGGCCGGAGTCTCGGCGCTGCGCACGCTGTCCCTGCACGACAACCGGCTCACGGGGCCGATCCCGGCCGGGCTCGCCGAGTTGCGGGGCCTGGAGTCGCTGTCGCTGCACGGGAACCAACTCGACGGCCCCATCCCGGCGGAGTTGGGCGGTCTGGACGTCCTCGAGACCCTGTCCCTGCACGACAACCGGCTCGGCGGCCCGATCCCGGCGGCGCTCGGGTCGCTGAGCCAACTGCGCCACCTCTCGCTCGACCGCAACCGGCTGATCGGATTCATCCCCGAGACGCTGGGCGCGCTGCGCGGCCTGCGCCACCTGGGCCTGGGCGGCAACGACCTGCACGGCGCGCTCCCCTCGTTCCTCTGGTTCCTGCGCGACCTGGAGGCGCTGTCGCTGGGCGGCAATCGGCTGAGCGGTCTCATCCCGGCGGCGCTGGCCGACCTGTCCGCCCTGCGGACGCTCGACCTGTCCGGCAACGAACTCCACGGGCCGATCCCGCCGGAGGTCGCGGCCCTGGCCGGTCTCGAAACCCTGTTGCTGGGCGACAACCATCTGACCGGGCCGATCCCGGCCGCGCTGGCCGACCTGCCCGCGCTGGCGCGGCTGTCGCTGGGCGGCAACGCCGGCCTCGACGGCTGCATCCCACTGCCCCTGCACGAGATCCCGGACAACGACCTCGCCGATGTTCCCCTCCCCGACTGCCCGCCCCCGCCCCCCTGCGAGACCGACGGCGCGGTCTACAACCCCGCCGCCGAGCCCGGCCTCGTCCTCGACTGCACCATCCTGCTCGGTCTCAAGGACGCGCTCGCCGGCGAGGGCGCGCTCAACTGGGACTCGGCCACCTCCATGCTGCTCTGGGACGGCCTCGTGATCGATGGCACGCCGCGGCGCGTGTGGGGGATCGATCTCACGGCGCGCGGCCTCACGGGACGCATCCCGCCGGACCTCGCCGGGCTCACCGAACTGCGCATCCTGTGGCTGGGGGGCAACCGGCTCACGGGCGGCATCCCACCCGCGCTCGCGCTCTTGCCGCATCTGTCGGCCCTGCGGCTGCAGCGCAACCAGTTGACCGGTCCCATCCCCCGCGAATTCGGCGACCTGCCCGGCCTGTGGCTGCTCACGCTGTCCGACAACCGGCTGAACGGCCACATCCCGCCGCAGTTGGGCGACCTGCCCGACCTGATTTACCTCTCCCTCAACGACAACCGACTCAGCGGCGAGATCCCGGCGGAGTTGGCCTCCCTGCCCAGCATCGAGTACCTCTGGCTGTACGGGAACCGGCTCAGCGGTCCGATCCCGGCGGCGCTCGGGTCGCTGGCGCAGCTCGTGCATCTCGACCTGCACGACAACCGGTTGAGCGGCGAAATCCCGGCGCGACTCGGCGACCTGGGCGCCCTCGGCTCGCTGCGGCTGCACGGCAATCAACTGACCGGGGCCATCCCGCCGGAACTCGGGGCGCTGTCCAATCTGTGGGAGCTGTGGCTCGACGACAACCAGCTCAGCGGGCCGATCCCGGCCGAGCTGGCCGGCCTGCAGCGGCTCTGGTTCCTGCGGCTGCAGGACAACCGGCTCAGCGGCCCCATCCCGCCGGAACTCGGGGCGTTGCCCGTCCTGCGGCTGCTGCATCTGGGCGGCAACGAACTGAGCGGCCCCATCCCGCCGGCGCTCGCATCCCTGTCCGGCCTGACGAACCTCCGCCTCAACGACAACAACCTCAGCGGTCCGATCCCGGTCGAGTTGGCGTCCATGCCCAGCCTGGGGGCGTTGCAGTTGTCCGGCAACAACCTCAGCGGCCCCATCCCGGTGGAGTTGGCGTCGCTGTCGCGACTGTGGGAACTCCGGCTGAGCGACAACCAACTCATCGGTCCCATCCCGCCGGCGCTCGCCGCCCTGGGCGGCCTGCAGTACCTCTTCCTCGACGGCAACCAACTGACGGGCGCCATCCCGCCGTCGCTCGGGTTGCTGAACCGGATGCAGGCCATCTCGCTCGCCGGCAACCAGTTGAGCGGCCCCATCCCGCCCGAACTGGGCGCCCTCCGCCTCGTTTGGTTCGTGTCGCTCAGCGACAACCAACTCAGCGGTCCCGTCCCGGCAGAACTGGCGGCCCTTCCCCGTCTGGCGGCCCTCTACCTGAGCGGCAACCCCGGCCTCGCGGGCTGCATCCCGCCGTCGCTGCGGGAGGTCGAGACGAACGACCTCGCCGACGTCGCCCTGCCCGACTGCCCGCCCTGACCGCCGCCCATCCCCTACCCTGGCCCGCGGCGGAGGCCACGCGTCCGAGAGTGAGGTGATCCGTGCGCACGCGCCGCGCGATCCTCCTCGCGGGCCTGCTGGCGGCCGTCCTGGCGGCGGTCGACGGCCGCCCCGCCCGCGCGGAGCCGCCCACCTGCGAGAACGGCGTCGTCGTGCCCGACCCCGAGGTCAACCGGGGCCTCGTCCTCGACTGCGCCCACCTGCTCGCGGCCAAGACGCTGATCGACCGCCGCCGCGGGATCAACTGGGACGGCGAGACGCTGATCGGCGACTGGGACGGCGTCACGCTCGGCGGCGAGCCCCCGCGCGTGGTCGAGGTCGACCTGCGATCGAGCTTCCTCCGGGGCCGCATCGCGCCGCAGTTCGGCCGGCTCTCGGCGCTGCGGGGCCTCTATCTGCAGAACAACAAGCTGACGGGGCCCATCCCGCCGGAACTGGGGTCGCTGCCCGACCTGGAGTTCCTCTGGCTGTTCCGCAACCAGTTGGACGGGCCGATCCCGCCGGAGTTGGGGTCGCTGGGCAGCCTGCGCGAGTTGTGGATCAGCACCAACCAACTGACCGGCCCCGTCCCCGAGCAACTCGGGAACCTGCGCGCCTTGCGGCTCATGCGCCTGGAGGACAACGCACTCACCGGCGTGATCCCGCCGTCGCTGGGATCGCTGTCGAACCTGGAGACGCTGCGGCTCGACAAGAACCGGTTGACCTGGACGATCCC
This sequence comes from Dehalococcoidia bacterium, assembly GCA_963664645.2. GTDB lineage: Bacteria > Chloroflexota > Dehalococcoidia > Bin125 > Bin125 > TK10-74A. Next base: position 2,037,383 of record CAXXCV010000001.1, on the reverse strand, counting down.
CGCCGAGTTGGGCGCCCTCGGCAACCTCCGCAACCTGCGGCTGACCGACAACGATTTGGAGGGCCACATCCCCTCCGCCCTCGGAAGGCTGCGCAGCCTGGAGTACCTGTCGCTGGGCCACAACCGGCTGACCGGCCCCATCCCGGCGGCGCTCGGCGACCTGTCGGCCCTGCGCAGCCTGTACCTGCGCCGGAACCAGTTGAGCGGCCCCATCCCCGCCGAGCTGGCCGCCCTGCGCGACCTGCAAACCCTGTGGCTGAACCAAAACCGGTTGACGGGGCCGATCCCGCCGGAGTTGGGTTCCCTGCCCGCCCTGCGGATCCTGGACCTGCAGCGGAACCGGTTGAGCGGCCCGATCCCCGCCGAGCTAAGCGCGCTGCGCACCCTGAACGAGTTGTTGCTGAACAACAACCAGTTGGCCGGGCCGTTCCCGCATGAACTCGCCGACCTGCCCTCCCTGGTGCAGTTGTACGTCGCCGACAATCCCGGCCTGACCGGTTGCGTGCCGCGGCGGCTGCTCTACCCGCGCCAAAACGATCTGTGGGCGAGCGGCCTGCCCGTCTGCACGCCGCCGCCGCCGCCCTGCGAGAACGGCGCGGCCGTGCCCGATCCCGCCTCGAACCGCGGCCTCTACCGCGACTGCAACATCCTCCTCGCGGTCAGGGACACGTTCGACGCCCGCGCCCCCCTCGACTGGGACGCCGGCACGCCGATCGCCGACTGGGAGGGCGTCATCGTCGGGGGGGCGACGCCGCACGTGATCGGGCTCGACCTGTCATCGCGCCGCCTGACGGGGCGGCTCCCGGTGGACCTGCGCGGGCTGACGCAACTGCGGGAGTTGCGCCTCGACGACAACCGGCTCACCGGCCCCATCCCGCGCGAGTACAGCTTCCTGTCGCAGTTGCGGGTTTTGTCGCTGGGCGGCAACCGGCTGACGGGCGAGATCCCGGCCAGACTCGGGTCGCTGCCGCGCATGCAGGTCATTTCGCTCGGCGGCAATTGGCTGGTCGGCCCCATCCCGCCCGAGTTCGGATCCCTGGCCGGGCTGTGGGAGTTGCGGCTGGGCGGCAATCACCTGAGCGGTCCCATCCCCGCCGAGTTGGGCGCCCTGCCCGACCTGCGGCGCCTCGACCTGCGCGACAACCAGTTGGCCGGCCCCATCCCGGAGGCGCTGCGGCTGCTCGACCAAGCCGAGGCGCTGCACCTGGGCGGCAACCGCGGCCTCACGGGCTGCCTCCCGGCCGTGCTGCGGGCCGTGCCCGACAACGATCTCGACGCCCTGGCGCTGCCCGACTGCCCGCCGCCGCCCCCGCCCGCGGAGCCGTGCGCGAACGGCGCCGTGGTCGCCGCGCCGGCCGACAACCCCGGGCTCGTCGGCGACTGCGCGATCCTGCTCGCGGCGCTGTCCGCGCTGCGCGGCGACGCCAGCCTCAACTGGAGCCCCGCGACGCCGATCGCGGAGTGGGACGGCGTCACCGTCGAGGGGGCGCCGCCGCGCGTCGTGGAGTTGGACGTCTCGCGACGCGTGCTGACAGGGCATATCCCGCCGCGACTGGGCGGCTTGACCGAGCTCCGGGAGTTGGACCTCACGGGCAACCGTCTGACCGGCCCGATCCCGGCCGAACTGGGCGCGCTGTCGCGGCTGGAAGTCCAGCGCCTGTACGACAACCGTCTGACCGGCCCCGTCCCGCCCGCGCTGGGCGCCCTCGCCCAGTTGCGCGTCTTGACGCTGGGCGGCAACGAACTCGGCGGCCCGATCCCGGCGGAGTTGGGGGCGCTGGTCGACCTGGAGTCGCTGACGCTGAGCGGCAACCAGCTCACCGGCCCCATCCCGGCCTCGCTGGGCGACTTGCGCGCGCTGACCCTCCTGGCGCTGAGCGACAACCAGTTGAGCGGCCCGATCCCGGCCTCGCTGGGCGGGCTGGGCGGACTGCGGCTGCTGACGTTGCGGGACAACCAACTGACCGGCCCCATCCCGATTTCGCTGGGCGAACTGCGCAACCTGACCGACCTCTATCTGTCCCACAACCAACTCATCGGCCCCATCCCGCCGGTGTTCGGCCTCCTTGAGCGCCTGCGGACCCTCGCCCTCGCCGACAACCAGTTGACCGGTCCCATTCCCGCCGAACTGGGGACGGCCCCGCGGCTGCGATCCCTGCGCTTGGCCGGCAACGACGGCCTGACGGGCTGCATCCCCCCGTCGCTGCGCGGCATCGGGACAAACGACCTCGCCGACGTTTCCCTGCCCGACTGCCCGCCACCGCCGGTCCCGCCGCTGCCCTGCGAGGCGGGCGTCGCCGTCGCCGACCCCGCCGGCAACCCCGGCCTCGTCGCCGACTGCGCGGCTCTGCTCGCTGCCAGGGACACCCTCGCCGGCGCCGCCGCCCTCAACTGGGATCCGGCCGTCCCCATCGCCGATTGGGAGGGCGTCACCGTCGGCGGCGCGCCCGTCCGCGTCTCGCGCCTCGACCTCCAGTCGCGCGGGCTCACGGGCCGCGTCCCGCCGCAGTTGGGCGATCTCGCGGCGCTGCGCTTCCTGTCGCTCCACGACAACCAACTGAGCGGCCCGATCCCGGTCGAACTGGCGGCCCTGCGCAGCCTGGAATACGTGGACCTGGGCGCAAACCAACTCGCCGGCGCGATCCCGGCGGCGCTGGGGTCGATGCCCCGTCTGGACGTGCTGCTGCTGCACGCCAACCGGCTGACCGGGCCGGTCCCGGCCGAGTTGGGGTCGCTGGAGACCCTGCGGTTCCTCTGGCTGCACCACAACGACTTGACTGGCGGGATCCCGGTGGAGCTGGGGCTGCTGGGCAACTTGGAATCCCTGCGGCTCGATGGCAACCAACTGAGCGGTCCCATCCCGGCCGAGTTGGGCGCCCTGCGCTCCCTGTCGGAGTTGCGCTTGGCCGACAATCAGTTGACCGGCGTCATCCCGGCGTCCCTGGGCGACTTGCCCAATCTGACCGACCTCTATCTGGCTCACAACCCGCTCAGCGGTTGCATCCCCCCGTCGCTCCGCGCCATCGCGTCGAACGACCTCTCCGATCTCCCCCTCCCCGACTGCCCGCCCTGACCGCTACACGACCTCCGGCGCGACGACCCGCACGAAGACCTCGTTGGCGAGGCGACGGCCGCGGCGGGTGAGCCGCAGGCGGCCGCCCGACCGCTCCAGCAGCCCCGACTCCTCCCCCCAGCGCAGGCCCGGCTCGACGACCGCCCATGCCGCCCCGTGGCGCGAGCGCAGCGCCGCCTCGTCGATGCCGGTGTTGAGGCGCAGGCCCAGCACGGCCGCGTCGACGGCCGCCGTGGCCGGGTCGACCGCTTCCTCCGAGACGACCGCTGCGCGCCCGTCGGGGCCGCCCGCCCTCAGCGCCGCGACGTAGCGCGCCGGGCTGCGCTCGACGGCGTAGCGCACGCCGCCGACGAAGCCGTGCGCGCCCGGCCCCACGCCCAGGTAGTCGCCCTGCCGCCAGTAGACGAGGTTGTGCCGGCAGGCCCGATCGCGCCCCGCCCCGCCGTCCCGCGCCCAGTTGCTGATCTCGTACTGCCGGTAGCCCAGCGCCGCCAGCCGCTCCTCCGTCCACTCCGACATCTCCGCCACGACGTCGGGGTCGGCCTCGTGGACGCGGCCCTCGGCGACGCGCTGCGCCAGCGGCGTCCCCTCCTCGACGGTCAGTCCGTAACACGAGAGGTGGTCGGGCCGCCACGAGGCGACGCCCTCCAGGCTGCCCCGCCACGCCTCGGGGGACTGCCCCGGCAGGCCGAAGATGAGGTCGCAGTTGATGTTGTCGAAGCCGGCCGCCCGCGCCGCGGTGAAGGCGTCGTGCGCCCGCTCCCCGTCGTGCAGGCGGTCGAGGAAGCGCAACTCGCCCGGGTCGAGCGACTGCACGCCCAGCGACAGCCGGTTCACGCCCGCCGCCCGGTAGGCCGCCAGCCGCTCCGCCCGCACCGACTCGGGATTCGCCTCCAGCGTGATCTCGGCGTCGTCGTCCAGGGCGTAGCTGGCGCGGACGGCGTCGAGGATGCGCCCGATCGACGCCCCCTCCAGCAGGCTGGGCGTCCCCCCGCCGATGAACACCGTCGGCACGGGCCGCCCGGCCACGGCCGCCGCCCGGCCGCGCAACTCCGTCAGCAGGGCCGACTCCCAGGCCGGGATCGCCTCCTCCATCCCCGCGTACGAGTTGAAGTCGCAGTAGGCGCACTTCACGGTGCAGAACGGCACGTGCACGTACACGCTGACCGGGGCCGGGACGGTCGTCGAATCGGAGGGGGAGTTCACGCATGAAGTGTATCGGCGACGCGGTGGCCGCGTTGATCGCGATCGGGCCGCATGGCACAGTGGTCCGGCGGCGCGGATCGGCCGCGAACGCCAACGGATAGATGAGGTGGGGCGTGCTCAAGACGCACAACTGCGGCGACCTGCGCGTGCGGCACGTCGGCGAGGAGGTCACGCTGGCCGGCTGGGTGCACCGCCGGCGCGACCACGGCGGCGTCACCTTCATCGACCTGCGCGACCGCAGCGGCGTCGTGCAGATCGTCTTCCACGCCGGCGCCGACGCCGACGCCTCCCTGGCCGCCCTGCCCGGCGTGCGCAACGAGTACGTCCTGCGCGTCGGCGGCGCGGTCGTCGAGCGCGCCGAGGAGACGAAGAACCCCAACCTCGGCACCGGCGACGTCGAGGTCCAGGCCGCGACGTTGGAGGTCCTCAACGAGGCCAAGACACCGCCCTTCGCCATCGCCGACGAGGTCGAGGTCGACGAGATGCTGCGCCTCCAGTACCGCTACGTCGACCTGCGCCGCCCGGTCATGCAGCGCGCCATCGAGATGCGCCACGGCACGAACCAGTACATCCGCAACTTCATGACGGGCCGGGGCTTCAGCGAGGTCGAGACGCCGATCATGGTCGCGGCCACGCCCGAGGGGGCGCGCGACTACCTGGTGCCCAGCCGCCTGCACCCGGGCGCCTTCTACGCGCTGCCGCAGTCGCCGCAGCAGCTCAAGCAGTTGCTGATGGTCGGAGGGCTGGAGCGCTACTTCCAGATCGCGCGCTGCTTCCGCGACGAGGATTTCCGCGCCGACCGCCAAGCCGAGTTCACCCAGCTCGACATCGAGGTCTCCTTCGTCGAGGAGGACGACATCCTCTCGATGCTGGAAGAGTTGTTCCACGGCCTCAGCCGCATGCTGCGCACCGACCTGCACGTGCCGACGCCCTTCCCCCGCCTCACCTACGCCGACGTCATGGAGCGCTTCGGCAGCGACAAGCCCGACCTCCGCTACGACCTCGAACTCTCCGACTGCTCCGACCTCGTCCGCGGCTCCGCCTTCGGCGTTTTCCGCGGGGCCGTCGAGGCGGGCGGGCGCGTGCGCGCCGTCGTCATGCCGGGCGGCGCATCGCTCTCTCGCAAGCAGGTCGACGAGTTCACCGAGCTGGCCAAGACGATGGGCGCAAAGGGGCTCGTCTCCATCCAGTTCACCGCCCCGCCGGCGGACGCGACGGAGGACGACGTGCGTTCCCCGGTCCTGCGCCACATCGGCATCGAGACCGCCCGCGCGATCGGCGTGCGCTGCGAGGCCAAGTCGGGCGACCTGGTGCTCATCGCCGCCGGGCCCGACGGCGTCGTCAACACCGTGCTCGACGGCCTGCGCCGCGACATCGCCCGCCGCCTCGACCTGGCCGACCCCGACGTCCTGCAGTTCGCCTTCATCACCGATTTCCCGATGTTCGAGTGGGATGCCGACGGCCGCCGCTGGGACGCGCTCCACCACCCCTTCACCGCCCCCAACGCCGCCGACCTGCCCCTGCTCGAGAGCGACCCGGCCCGCGCCCGCGCCCGCGCCTACGACGCCATCGCCAACGGCTACGAGCTGGGCTCGGGCTCGATCCGTATCCACCAGCGCGCCATGCAGTCGCGCATCTTCGACCTGCTGGGCATCGGCCCGGAGGAGCAGGAGGCGCGCTTCGGCCATCTGCTGCGCGCCTTCGAGTACGGCGCGCCGCCGCACGGGGGCTTCGCGGTCGGGCTCGACCGGGTCGTCATGCTGCTGATGGGCGTCGAGAACATCCGCGAGGTCATCGCCTTCCCGAAGACCCAGTCGGCCACCGACCCCCTCACGGGGGCACCCTCGCCCGTGACCGCGGAGCAGCTCGACGAGCTCGGCATCCGTCTGGCCGTCCCGCCGTCGTGACGGCCGGCCGCGTGATCCGCCGCGCCGCGCGACGGCTGACGCGCCCGACACGCCTCCCCCAATCCGACCGCGCGGACCGCCCGTACCCTTGTCATGAGTGCCCGCCCCGACGGCGATCACTTCTCCTATCCCGCCAATCCCTACCGAGACGGATGCGGTGATAACCTGCCCCTGACGGAGGCGGACGGGGCCTGCCAGTGAATGAGGATCGATGAACCGCGTGCTGACCAATCCCACCATCTTGACCACCCGGACCACGCTGGCCCTCGCGCGCTGGGCCGTCGTGCTGCTGCTGATCGTCGGCGCGGGGATCGCGCTGACGGCCTGCGGCGGCGACGACGACGGCGGCGACGACAGCACCGCCCGCGCCACTTCGGCCACCCGCGGCGAGCGCGAGGGGACCGGCGCCGACGCCCAGGCCCAGGCCGGCGACCAGGCCGACCCGTCGGCGCAGGCGCAGGCCCAGAGCCAGGCGCAAGCGCAGGCCCAGGCCGAGGAGCGCCCCACGCCCGCCGCCGCCAGGCCGTCCGGCAACGACCTGCGCCTCGCCTTCTCCTCCCCGCTCACCCTCGACCCCGCCCTCACGACCACCGTCTCCTCGGCCCGCTTCGTGGTCGAGATCTTCGGCGGGCTGCTCAGCCTCAGCCCGGACCTGCAGTTGATCCCCGACCTCGCCGAGGCGATGCCCGAGTTCACCCAGAACGACGACGGCACCGTCACCTACACCTTCAACCTGCGCCGCGATGCGCTCTTCCACAACGGCCGCCGCGTCCGCGCCGACGACGTCAAGTGGAGCATCGAGCGGCACGCCCACCCGGAGACCTTCTCCCCCGTCGCGCCCGACTTCCTCAGCGACATCATCGGCGCCGTGGACTACATGCGCGGCCGAGCCGACGAGATCAGCGGCATCGAGGTGGTCGACGACAACACCATCCAGATCACCATCGACTCGCCCAAGCCCTACTTCCTCTTCAAGCTCACCTACCCCACCGCCTTCGTCGTCGACCGCCAGCAGGTCGAGAACGACCCGCGCAACTGGGCCTCTCGCCCCAACGGCACCGGCCCCTTCCAACTGGCCGAGTGGAACCTGGGCGAGGGGCTCGTGCTGGAGCGCTGGGACCGCTATCACCTCGAGCCGGCGCTGGTCGACCGCGTGATCGTGCGCTTCGCCGGCGGCGGCCTGACGCAGTACGAGAATAATGAGGTGGACATCGCCGACATCGGCACGAACGACATCGAGCGCGCCCGCGACCCCAACTCCGACCTGAACGCGGAGTTCGTCAGCCGCGACGAGTTGTCCATCTTCTACATCGGCTTCAACACGCAGCAGCCGCCCTTCGACGACCGCGACGTGCGCCGCGCCCTGGCCATGGCGATCGACAAGCAGACCATCTCCGAGGTCGTGCTGCAGTCCATCGTCCCGGCCGCGCACGGCATCATCCCGCCCGGCCTGGCCGCCTTCGACCCCGACTTCGGCGGCATCCCCTTCGACCCGGAACTGGCCAAGGAGTTGCTCGACAACTCCTCCTACGCCGGCACGGCCTTCCTGGAGAACATCCGCGTGACCGTGCCCGGGGCCGGCGCGACGCCCGGCAACGTGATCGTCGCCATCCAGGACATGTGGAGCACCAACCTGGGCCTGGAGGTCGAGATTCAGCAGGTCGAGGCGGCCAACTTCTTCTCTGAACTCGACCAGGGCCTCTACCAGGCCTTCAGCCTGGGCTGGATCCTCGACTACCCCGACCCGGAGAACATCGTCGACCTGCTCTTCCACTCCGCCTCGCTGCAGAACAACCCCGCCTACCAGAGCGACGAGTTGGACGCCCTCGTCGAGGAGGCGCGGGTGGAGCTCGACCCCGAGCGGCGCATCGAACTCTACCGTCAGGCGGAGCGCGTCATCGTCGAGGACGCGCCCTGGGCGCCGCTCTTCTTCGGGACCACCAACCAGGTCATCAAGCCGTATGTGACCGGCTACGTGCCGCCGCGCTCGATCATTCCGCACCTGCGCTATATCGGCCTGGAGCGGTAGCGCCGTTCTCCGGCGGGCGCCCCGCGCCCGCCGGAGCGGCCAGCGGAGCGATGCGGCGGTGCGAGCCCGCGGCCGGAGGGTGACGGCGCATGAGTTCCAGCCTCTGGATCTTTATCGCGCGCCGCATCGCCATCGCGCCGATCACGCTCTTCGCGGTGCTGCTCGTCACTTTCGCGCTCACCCAGGTCGCCCCCGGCGACCCGGTCCGCATCATCACCGGCCAGCGCACACCCGACCCCGAGCGGGCGGAGCTGATCCGCGAGGAGTTCGGGCTCACGGGGTCTTTCCCGGAGCGCTTCGGCAACTACGTGGTCGGCTTCGTGCAGGGCGACCTGGGCCTCTCGTACTTCAACCGCAGCCCGCAGCGCACCGTGCAGGAGCTGCTGGGTGAGCGCATCTGGGTATCGGCCCAGTTGGGGCTCATTTCCCTGGCGCTCACCTATCTGCTGGGCATCCCGCTGGGCGTCTTCGCGGCCCTGAACCGCGGCCGCTGGAAGGACCCCGCCCTGATCGGCGGGCTGATGGTCTTCGCCGCCGTCCCGTCGCTGGTCTTCCTGCCCCTCTTCGCCTGGCTGCTCGTCTTCCAGCTCGACGCCTTCTTCCAGTTCTTCGGATTCGACATCCCCGCCGTCTGGGTGCCCGGCGACCCCGCCTCCTACCTGATCCCGGTGGTCGTGCTCACCCTGCCCGGGCTGGCGGGCATGGCCCGCTTCGTGCGCGTCAGCGTGCTCACCGTGATCGATGAGGACTACGTGCGCACGGCCCGCGCCAAGGGGCTGGGGCAGCGCGCCGTCGTCTACGGGCATGTGCTGCGCAACGCCCTGCTGCCCCTCTCGACCGTCATGGGGTTGAGCATCGTCGGCGTCGTCGGCGGCGCGATCATCGTCGAGACGCTCTACGGCGTGCCGGGCATCGGCGCGTTCATCTTCCAGTCGGTGCTGCAGCGCGACTTCAACGTCCTGCTCGGCTTCACGATGCTCGTCGCCACGCTGCTGATCGTCTCCAACCTGATCGTCGACATCTGCTACGTCTTCATCGACCCCCGCATCCGCTACACCCGGCGCGCCGTATGACCAGCCGCGAGACGACCCCCCGCCCGCGCTCCGTCGCCGCGCCGAGCTTCGATCCGGGCGCGGGCGAGTCTCCCTGGCGGCGGGCCCTGCGGGCGCTGTTCAAGAAGCGCGTCGCCGTGCTGGCCCTGCTGGCCATCGCGATCATCTACGGCGCGGGGACGTACACCTTCCTCGACGCCTTCGGCATCCCCACCGGCCTGCAGGATCCCACCAAGACCAACCTCACCCTGCGCCGCCCCATCCGCGAGGGCGAACTGCTGGGCGACTTCGTCGCGCGCCACGGCGTCTCCGTCGAAACCGTCGCGCAGTTGAACCCGGAGGTCGCCGACGAATTCGGCCCCCTCACCGAGGCCACCACTCTCCGCGCCGGCACCCAGCTCGTCCTCCAACTCGACGCCGCCCTGCAGGGCCCCTCGTCCAAGCACTGGTTTGGCACCGATCGCACCGGCCGCGACCTCTTCAGTCAGACGCTCTTCTCCGCCCGCACGACGATCGTCATGACGATCATCGTCTTCTTCCTGGGTAGCCTCTTCCTGGGCCTGGGGCTGGGCCTGCTGGCGGGCTATGCGGCCGGCTGGATCGACCAGGTGATCATGCGCATCGGCGACGTGATCCTGGGCATCCCCGGCCTGCTCGTGCTGATCGTCGTCAGTTCCGCCTTCCGCGAACGCTGGACGGAGGCCTTCACCGACATCGACAACTTCTTCGGCGGCAGCTTCTTCATCGACCAGGGGGTCGACCACATCACGCTGCTCGTCGTCGCGCTGACGTTCTTCGGCTGGGTCGATACGGCCCGCTTCGTGCGCGCCCAGACCCTCTCCCTGCGCGAGGCCGACTTCATCCTGGCCGCGGAGTCGATCGGCGCGCGCACGCCGCGCATCCTCATCCGCCACCTCTTCCCCGGCATCCTGCCCTGGATCATCGTGGGGCTCTCCGCCACCTTCGCGGGCGTGGCCGGGGCGGAGGTCGTGCTGACGTTCCTGGGCATCGGCATCCAGCCGCCGACGGCCTCCTTCGGCGCGATGATCGCCGACGCCGGCGGCATCCGCACCTTCAACCTGCACCCGCACCTGCTGCTCGTGCCCGGCGTGACCGTGGCGATCATCATCTTCGCCTTCAACCTGCTTGGCGACGCCGTCAACGACGTCGTCAACCCGCGCGGGCGCTGACCTTCGGCCTACCCGCGCGCCGCCGGGCCCGGGCCCGGCTCGTTGATATACTGGCTCCCACTGCCGTCGGAACAGCGCGAGCCGCGCAACGCAAGTCCAAGGCCGCATGAAAGTCACGACCGAACGCATCCCCGAGGCCCAGATCGTCCTCGAGGTCGAACTCGACGATGAGCGCGTCGCCAAGTCGCTCAACCAAGCCGCGCGGCGGCTGTCGCAGCGCTACCGCATCCCCGGCTTCCGCAAGGGCAAGGCCCCCCGCGTGATCGTCGAGCAGACGCTCGGCGCCGATGCCGTCTTCGAAGAGGCCGCCGAGCGCATGATCCCCAACGCCTACGAACAGGCCATTAAGGACGAGGGCATCGAGCCCATCGGCCCGCCCGAGGTGGAGAACGTCGACCGCGATCCCTTCCGCTTCCGCGCCCGCGTGCCCCTCGCCCCCGAGATCGACCTCGGTCCCTACCACGAGATCGCGCGCCTGCAGGAGCCCGTCGCCGTCAGCGACGAAGACCTCGCCGACGCGATCCTGGAGGTGCGCCGCCGGCACGCCGTGCTCGAGCCCGTCGAGCGCCCCGTCGAACTCAACGATCGTCTCAGGGCCGAAGTCCGCGCCACGATCGACGGCCAGCAGGCCCTCGATCAGGCCGACGCCGATTTCCACGTCCGCGAGGGCATGGTCATCGGCATCCCCGGCGTCGTCGATGAGTTGATCGGCCTCGGCCTCGGCGAGCACACCTTCTCCGTCGATGCGCCCGACGACTGGGACGACGAGAACGTCGCCGGCCGGACCGTCGTGTTCACCGTCAACATCAAGGAGATCAAGGGGGAGATCCTGCCCGACGCCGCCGACGACCTCGCCAGTGAGGTGGGCGAGTTCGACTCCTTCGACGCCCTGCGCGCCAACCTGCGGGATGATCTGCGCACGGAGGCGGAGGAACGTTCGCTCGAGGACCACAACGAGGCGCTCCTGCAGGCCGTCATCGAGGGCGCGTCGATCGAGTTCCCGCCGCTGCTGGCCCAGAACGAGATCGAGCACATGCTGCACGAGGTCGCCCGAAGCATCGGCCAGGATCCGCGGGAGTTGGTCCATTCCCAGGACCCGAGGATCATCCAGATGCGCGAGCGCATGCGCGAGGAGGCGGCGGTGCGCGTGCGTCGCGGTCTCGTCATCGAGAAAGTGGCCGAGGCCGAGTCGATCGAGATCGGCGAGGACGATATCGAGGCGGAGTTCGACCGCATCGCCGGCAACGGCCCCCAGGCCGAGCAGGTCCGCGACATGATCGACACCCCGGGCGGCCGCGCCATGACGCGCCGCAACCTGATGAGCGCCCGCGTCATGGAGCGCCTCAGCGAGATCGCCCGCGAGAACGCGCTCGCCGCCGAGTCTGCTGCAGAGGACGAGATGCCCGCAGACACCGTAGACACCGATGACAGCGAGGACATCCAGGACGCGGCAGCGCCGGACGACTCCGCCGCCGCCGCGCCGGCCGCGGACGATGCGGACGCCGCTGGCCCCGAGCAAGCGGATGGGTAAGCTCGGAGCGGTGCGGCCCCGCCTGATCGGCCGCCCGATACACTGCCACTCGATACACTGAATCGGAAGCCGCCGGCCCGCCCGGGCGCGGCCGGCAAGGAGAAGCGATGTCCCTGGTCCACCCCGCCGCGATCGTCCCCATGGTCGTCGAGAGCACGAACCGCGGCGAACGCGCCTACGACATCTATTCCCTGCTCCTGCGCGAGCGGATCATCTTCCTCGGCACCCCCATCGACGACCAGGTCGCCAACGTCATCGTCGCACAGTTGCTCTACCTCAATCGCGAGGACCCGGAGCGCGACATCCAGCTCTACATTCACTCCCCCGGCGGCTCGATCACGGCCGGCCTCGCCGTCTACGACACGATGCAACTGATGGACGCCGACATCTCCACGATCTGCGTCGGCATGGCCGCCTCCTTCGGCACCGTGCTGCTCTCGGCCGGCGCGTCCGGCAAGCGCTACGCCCTGCCCAACTCCACCGTGCACATGCACCAGGCCCTCGGCGGGGCCCGCGGCCAAGCCTCCGACATCGAGATCGCCGCCCGCGAGATCCTGCGCGAGAACGAGATCATCCGCGGCATCCTGGCCAAGCACACCGGCCAGCCGCTCGACGTCATCAAGCGCGATACCGACCGCGATTTCTATCTCGACGCCGAACAGGCGAAGGAGTACGGCCTGATCGACGAGGTCCTCAGCGGCCCCGCCGGCCGGGACGACTCCGCCGCCGCCGCCGCCGCGTCCTGACGGCCCCCGGGGCCCGCGCGGGCCAAGGGGACGACCGGGGCGACCAACTAGAAGGAGCGCGCAGTGCCGAGCAACCGGGGCAGCAATCGGGCGCAGTACCACTGTTCGTTCTGCGGCAAGAACCAGGATCAGGTCAAGCGGCTCATCGCCGGGCCGGGCGCCGTCTACATCTGCGACGAGTGCGTCGACCTCTGCCGCGAGATCATCGCCGAGGAGGCGGGCGCGGCCACGGCCGCCCGCGCCGCCCCCGGCGAGCCCACCGGCGACACGCTGCCCCCGCAGGAGATCTACCGCCGCCTCGATGAGTACGTGATCGGCCAGGAGGCGGCCAAGAAGGTGCTCTCCGTCGCCGTCTACAACCACTACAAGCGCATCAACGCCGACCCCGCCACGATGGACGACGTGGAGTTGGAGAAGAGCAACATCCTGCTCGTCGGCCCCACCGGCTCCGGCAAGACCCTGCTCGCCCGCACCCTGGCCAAGGTGCTCGACGTGCCCTTCTCCATCGCCGACGCGACCGCCCTCACCGAGGCCGGCTACGTGGGCGAGGACGTGGAGAACATCCTCCTGCACCTCATCCAGGCGGCCGACTTCGACATCGCCCGCGCCGAGCGGGGCATCATCTACATCGACGAGATCGACAAGGTCGCCCGCAAGGCCGACAACCCCTCGATCACCCGCGACGTCTCCGGCGAGGGCGTCCAGCAGGCGCTGCTCAAGATCATCGAGGGCACCGTCGCCTCCGTGCCGCCGCAGGGCGGCCGCAAACATCCGCATCAGGACTTCATCAAGATCAACACCTCGAAGGTGCTCTTCATCTGCGGCGGCGCTTTCGAGGGGCTGGAGGACATGATCGAGCGACGGGTCAGCCACGGCCACCGCCGGCTCGGCTTCGGCGCGACGCCCCGCACCCTCGACGACGCCAACTCCCTACTGCACGAACTCAGCCACGACGACCTGCTCAAGTTCGGCCTCATCCCCGAGTTCGTCGGCCGGCTGCCGCTCGTCGTCGGCCTCGACGCGCTCGACTCCGGCTCCCTGGTCCGCATCCTCACCGAGCCCAGGAACGCGCTGGTGCGCCAGTTCGAGCAGTTCTTCGCCATGGACCGGGTCCGCCTCGAGTTCACGCCCGAGGCGCTGCGGGCCGTCGCCGAGACCGCCCTGGCCGAGAAGACGGGCGCGCGCGGGCTGCGCACCGTCGTCGAGGATCTCCTGCTGGACGTGATGTTCCACATCCCCAGCCAGCCCACGGTGCGCACCTGCGTCGTCAGCGAGGAGACCGTGCGCGAGCGCGTGCCGCCCGCCCTCATGGCCGAGTCGGGGAACATCGTCGACTACGGCGACGCCCGCGCCCCCGTGCGCGCCGTCCAGGCCGGGGTGGACGTGCCGCCGGAGCTCGAGCAGGAGAGCGCATGAGCCCCCGCCCGCCCGGGCCCGGTTAGCCGGCTCCCATGCCGCCCGGGCCCCAGCCGCTCGACCAACTGCTCGTCGCGCGCGGCCTCGCCGCCGATCGCACGCAGGCTCGCGCGCTGATCATGGCCGGCCGCGTCAGCGGTCGCGACCGCCGCTACACCAAGCCCGGCCTGCGCCTGCCCGCCGCGACCGACCTCCACGTTCGCCCCGCCGTTCCCTACGTGTCGCGCGGGGGCGAGAAGCTGGCCGCCGCCCTCGGCGCTTGGCCGATCGCCGTCGAGGGCCGCGTCTGCCTCGACGTCGGCGCGAGCACGGGCGGCTTCAGCGACTGCCTGCGCCAACGCGGCGCGGGCCGCGTCTACGCCGTCGACGTCGGCTACGGCCAACTCGCCGCCGCCCTGCGCGACGACCCCCGCATCGTCGTCATGGAGCGCACGCACGTGCGCGACCTGCCCACGCTCGACCCGCCGCCGAGCCTGCTCACCGTCGACGTCTCCTTCCTCTCCGCCCGCGCCGCGCTGGCCGCCGCCGCCGTCCGCGCCGCGCCCGCCGCCGAGGCCGTGGTGCTCGTCAAACCGCAGTTCGAGTTGCCCCGCGACGACGTCGGTGAGGACGGCGTCGTCGGCGACCCCGCCCTGCACGCCGCGGCCGTTGGGCTCCTGCTCGCCTGGGCGGGCGAGCGCGGTTGGCGCCGCGGCGGCGTCCTCGCCTCGCCGCTGCGCGGCCCGGCCGGCAACCGCGAGTTCCTCTGCTGGCTGCAGGCGCCGGAATCGGGGGGAGCGCCGCCGTGACCAGCCTCCGCAAGGTGGGCATCTACCACCACCCCCAACTCGACGCCGCGCGCGACTTCGCCGCCGAGTTGCACGACCGATTCCGCCCCCACGTCGCTGAGGTCTGGCGCTCCTCCGCCTGGGATCCGGAGCGCTCGACCCGCGACCTGCCCGGCACCGACCTGCTGGTCAGCGTCGGCGGCGACGGCACGGTGCTGCGCGCCGCCCGCGCCGTCGTGCCCAACCCGACCCGCCTCCTCGGCGTCGACATGGGCCGCCTCGCCTTCCTCACCGAGGTCACGCCCCAGGGCCTGCGCGACCGCTTCGACGACCTGCTCGCCGGGCGCTACCGCGTCGAGGAGCGCACCATGCTCGACGTCGCCTTCCATCACGCCCCCGAGGCGGAGGCCGGCGCCCCCCGCCACGCGCTCAACGACGTCATGCTCGGCCGCACCGGGCTGGGCCGCCCCGTCTACATCAACGTCGAGGTCAACGGGGCGCTGATCGGCGTCATCCGCGCCGACGCCGTGGTCGTCGCGACCGCCACCGGCAGCACCGGCTACTCGCTCTCGGCCGGCGGCCCGATCCTCGATCCGGCGGCCCGCAGCATCGTCGTCACCCCGGTCGCGCCGCACCTCGCCGCCGCCGCGCCGCTGGTCGTGCCGCACGACTCCGTCGTCGCGCTCAGCCCGGCGCAGGAGGGCGGCGTCGCCTTCAGCGTCGATGGGCAGGGCCAGTTCCCGGCCGGTGCCGAGGCGCGGGTGGAGGTGCGCCGCAGCCTGCACGTCGCGCGGCTGATCCGCTTCGACGAGCAGCCGTTCTTCGCGCAGTTGGGCCGTCGCCTGGCCTGGCTCGACGAGCGGCGGCTGGCGGGCGGCGATCAGCCTCTGCTGCCCCTGCCCGGCGCGCCGCCACGCGATCAGCCCCCGAGATAGCCCCGCCGCAACGGGGATTTTAAGTTCCGCCGCTACGACCGACGCCCCCGCTCCGCTACGATGGGGGCTCCCTCCCGCACCGACGCCCGGAGCCAAGGCCGCGCCGGCGCCGTATTCCGATCGAGGGAGCATGACGACCACCCAGCCGCCGCCCCTGCCGCAGCCGCCTCACGCCCCGGCCCCGCCCTCCCGGCGGGCCGAGCCCGCGCGCCTGTCGGACGTGCCCGGCATCCAGCGCCTCGTGCAGTACTGGGCCGACGAGACCGGCGACGTGCTGCCCCGCAGCGAGGGCGAGATCTACGGCACCCTGCGCGACTTCATGGTCGTGCGCGACGGCGCCCGGCTCCTGGCCGCCGGCGCCCTGCATATCGAGTGGAAGGACTTGGCCGAGGTCAAGTCGCTGGTCGTCGATCCGGGGCAGCAGGGCCGGGGGCTGGGGCGCATCGTCGTCGAGGGGCTGCTCGAGGAGGCGCGCGGCCTGGGCCTGCGCACCGTCTTCGCGCTCACCACCACGCCGGCCTTCTTCGAGCGCCTGGGATTCCGTCAGGCCGCCGTCTCCGCCTTCCCGCGCAAGGTCTGGAACGAGTGCTTCCGCTGCCCCAAGTACACCAACTGCGATGAGGTCGCCCTCTCCATCGACCTCCGGCCGCCCGCGTGAGCGACCCGCCCGACCCGCTCCGGGAGGAGACCGTCGCCAGCGAGCGACTCTACGAGGGGCGGATCATCAACGTGCGCCGCGACACCCAGCGCCTCGCCGACGGGCGAGAGGCCGGCCGCGAGGTCGTCGAGCACGCGCCCGCCGTCGTCATCCTCGCCTTCGACGAGGAGGGGCGCATCGTCTTCGTGCGCCAGTGGCGCTCGCCCGCCGGCCGGCCGCTGCTGGAGTTGCCGGCCGGCGGCGTCGAGCCGGGCGAGGACCCGCGCGCCTGCGCCGCCCGCGAACTCCAGGAGGAGGCCGGGCTGAAGCCGGGCTCGCTGGAGCCGCTGCCGGGCTTCTACGTCGCGCCGGGCTGGGCCACGGAGTACCTCTACGGCTTCCTCGCCCGTGACTGCGAGCCCTCCCGCCTGCCCGGCGACGCCGACGAGCGCCTCGTCGTGGAGCGCTACAGCCTGGGCGAGGCGATGGACCTGATCAACGCCGGCGAGATCGAGGACGCCAAGAGCATCGTCTGCCTGCAGGCGGTCGCGCTGCGGGCCGTCGGCGCCCTTGGCGCGAAGGTCATCCGCTTCTACGCGGGGGAGTAGTCCCCGTGCCCCGCCCCGGCCGCCCCCCAGATGGCCGGCAAATTGAACGGCCCAGAACCCCGGTGTACGATCGCCCTTGCCGCGGCCCAGCCCGCGCGACGGGAGATGCCTGAGTGCTCCAACACGACGTCCTGATCGTCGGCTCCGGCCTCGCCGGCATGCGCGCCGCGCTCGCAGTCTCCGAAGATCCCGGCATCGACGTCGCGATCCTCACCAAGGTGCATCCGCTCCGCTCCCACTCCGGCGCCGCCCAGGGCGGCATCGCCGCCTCGCTCGGCAACTCCTCGGACGACGACTCCTGGGAGTTGCACATGTACGACACCGTCAAGGGCGGCGACTTCCTCGTCGATCAGAACGCGGCCGAGATCCTGGGCCGCGAGGCGCCGGAGAACATCTTCGAGCTCGAGCACATGGGCTGCGCCTTCTCCCGCATGGACGACGGCCGCATCGCACAGCGGCGCTTCGGCGGCCACACCGCCCCGCGCGCCGTCTACGCCGCCGACCGCACCGGCCACGCGCTGCTCACCGTCCTCTTCGAGCAGTTGCTCAAGCGCGGCGTCAAGGTCTACAGCGAGTGGTACGCGCTCGACCTCGTGATCCGCGACAACACCTGCCAGGGCCTCGTCGCCTACGACATCCTCAGCGGCGGTATCGAGGCGATCCAGGCCAAGGCGGTCATGTTCGCGACCGGCGGCTACGGCCGCACCTTCCGCATCACGACCAACGCTTTCGCCTCCACCGGCGACGGCGTGGTGATGGCCTACCGCGCCGGCATCCCCCTGCAGGACATGGAGTTCGTCCAGTTCCACCCCACCGGTCTGCAGGGCTCCGGCATCCTGCTCAGCGAGGCCGCCCGCGGCGAGGGCGCCCACCTCGTCAACGCCCAGGGCAAGCGCTTCATGGAGGACTACGCCCCCGGTCGCATGGAGCTTGCCCCCCGCGACATCGTCGCGCGCGCCGAGCAGTCGGAGATCGACGCCGGCCGCGGCGTCACCGAGAAGGGCGACTCCGTCTTCATGGACCTGCGCCCCATCGGCGAACAGCGCATCCGCTACGCGCTGCCCTCCGTGATGCACCTGGCGCGCGACTTCGTCGGCCTCGACCCCATCCAGGACCCCATCCCCATCCAGCCCACCGCCCACTACTCGATGGGCGGCATCCCCTGCGACGTCGACGGACAGGTGCGCCT
This sequence comes from Dehalococcoidia bacterium, assembly GCA_963664645.2. GTDB lineage: Bacteria > Chloroflexota > Dehalococcoidia > Bin125 > Bin125 > TK10-74A. Next base: position 2,019,097 of record CAXXCV010000001.1, on the reverse strand, counting down.
CAAGGACCAGGACGACGCCCCCATCACCGGCTTCTACGCCGCCGGCGAGTGCTCCTGCGTCTCCGTCCACGGAGCGAACCGGCTGGGCACCAACTCCCTGCTCGAGGCGGTCGTCTTCGGCCGCCGCACCGGCCGCGCCATCCGAGATCAGGTCCGCGACATCGCCCCGACCAGCATCAGCGAGGGCGAGATGCAAACCGCCGTCGCGGAGGTCGGCCGCTTCATCCGGGGCGACGGGACGGAGAACGTGGGCGCGATCCGCGCCGACCTGCGCGACGTGATGATGGACAAGTGCGGCGTCTTCCGCGAGGCCGGGCAGTTGCAGGAATGCCTGAGCGACGTGAAAGATCTCCAGGCGCGCTTCGCCAAGGCCCGCATCGACGATCGCGGCGCGATCTTCAACACCGACCTGCTCGACGCGATCGAGCTCGGTCACATGCTGGAGTTCTCCGAGGTCATCGTGGTCGGCGCGATCAACCGCACCGAGAGCCGCGGCGGCCACGCCCGCCGCGATTTCCCCGCCCGCGACGACGAGAACTGGTTCAAGCACACGCTCGCCTACCGCGACGGGGACGGCCCCCGCCTCACCTACAGCGACGTGAACATGGCGCCCCGCCACCGCGAGGCCTACCCGCCGGAGGAACGCAAGTACTGAGCGCCGCGGCCCCCGGCGCGCAGGAGGACGACGATGCCCACTCAGCGCTTCCTCATCGACCGCTACGACCCGGCCGACGATCGCGCCTACCAGCAGGAGTTCAGCGTCGATTACGAGCCCGGCCAGACCGTCCTCGACTGCCTCAACATCATCCGCTGGGAGCAGGACGGCACGCTCTCCCTGCGCATGTCCTGCCGGCACGCGATCTGCGGCTCCTGCGCCGTGAAGATCAACGGCCGCTCCGGCCTCGCCTGTCAGACGCAGGTGCCGGCCGCCGCCACGCGCGGCGACCCCATCCGCATCGGCCCGCAAGGCAACCAGACCGTGATCAAGGATCTGGTCGTCGACTCGCATAAGTTCATGGAGCAGTTCGAGCGGGCTGAGACGTGGCTGCAGCCGCACGAGGACCAGGAGCCGCCCGTCCGCGAGTACCGCCAGGACAAGGACGAGTTCGACCACTGGCAGCACGCCTCGACCTGCATCCACTGCGGCGCCTGCTACTCCGACTGCACCGTCGCCGCCGTGGACCCGAAGTTTCTCGGCCCGGCCGCGCTGGCCAAGGCCTACCGCTTCGTGATGGACAGCCGCGACGCGCGGCGGCAGGAGCGGCTGGAGACGCTCTCGCGCATGCACGGCGGCATCTGGGACTGCACCCGCTGCTTCATGTGCGTCGAGGCCTGCCCGAAGGATGTGCTGCCGATGGACGCCATCATGGAGTTGCGCACGGAGGCGATTCAGGCCGGCGTGACCAACAACCACGGCACCCGCCATCACAAGGCCTTCGCCGGCGGCGTCGCCAAGCGGGGCCGTCTCGACGAGGCCACGCTGCCCATCCTCTCGGCCGGCTTCGGCCCCGGCGCGATCCCCGAGATGCTCGGCTATACGCCCGGCGCGATCCGGATGCTCAAGTCGCGCAAGTTGATCGCCGCCGCCCGCCGCCACGGCGCCAGCAAGGAGGGCCGCCGCGAGATCCGGCGCCTCTTCGACGAGGTGGCCGACGAGAAGCACCACCACGACGTCAACCGCGAGGCGTTCGGCACGCAGTACGCCGAAGCGTTGCGCACCTAACGACGACCAGAAACGACGAGGAATCCGCCCCGTGAAATATGCTTTCTGGCCCGGTTGCGTCTCCCGCGGCGCGGCCCCCGAGCTCTACAAGTCCACCCTCGCCGTCGCCGAGCACATCGGCATCGAACTGGTCGAACTGGAGGCCGCCGCCTGCACCGGGGCCGGCATCATCTCCGACGGCGACCCCTACTTGCAGGACACGCTCAACGCCCGCACCCTCGCCATGGCCGAACAGATGGGTCTCCCCTTGATGGACATCTGCTCGACCTGCATCGGCGTGCACAGCCTGGCCCGCGAGAAGCTCGCCAACGAGGACTACCGCGCCCGCATCAACGAGCGCCTCGCCCCCGAAGGGCTCTCCTACGGCGGCGCGGTCGAGCCCCGCCACCTGCTCTGGATCCTGCTGGAGGACTTCGAGCGGGGGGCGCTCAACCACCTCATCCGCACGCCGCTGCGCGAACTCAACCTGGGGCCGTTCTACGGCTGCTACATCCTGCGCCCCGAGCGGGTGCTGGGCTTCGACGAGCACCCCCATCGGCGCAACAGCCTGGAGGCCGCCATCGAGTTGGTCGGCGCGACCACCGTCACCTACGACGGCATGACCAAGTGCTGCGGCTTCCCCATCCTCACGACCAACAAGACCAACTCCCTCACGATGGCCGGCACGCACGTCGGCGAGGCGCAGGACAAGGGCGCCGACGCCCTCGTCACGCCCTGCCCGCTCTGCCATCTCAACCTCGACGCCCAGCAGGCCGACGCCGCCCGCGTCATCCAGCGCAAGCTCGACCTGCCCATCCTGCACATCCCCCAGCTCATCGGTCTGGCCATGGGCCTCGCGCCGGAGAAGCTGGGCCTCAACCGGCACGTCGTGGATACGCAGCCGCTGCTCGCCAAGGCAGGGATCTGAGTTCCGCCTCTATTTTCGATTCAACTATATCACGAAAATAGTGTTCTCTCTTATTTTCGCTCCCGTAGACGGATCAAGTCGCTCTGGTATGGAGGGTCGCTGTCCGTAGCCTCGAAACCGAACCGACTGTTGATCTGTTCTCTTCTCCATTATCGATTTCTGCATGAAACGATAATAATCTCCAATCCTGTTGCCACCATCGCAAACAACGGGCCACTCCCCCGCAGGAAGGCATGGCGTCGTCCCGTCCCCCCGTCGGAGACCTGCGCGTAAATCGGTGGATGTGAGATCATGGGCGCGGCGGAGGGTCTTGCAAGGGGGATGGACATGCATCGCGAGTCCAGCGGCGAGACGTTCATTGAGGCCTTGGTACCGGCGCGGCTGGGCCGCAACGCGCAGTTGGAGCGCATCGCGGCGCTGGTCGACTGGGCGCCGCTGGCGGAGATCGTGTCGGTGGTCTACGCCGCGCCGCGCGGGCGGCCGGCCTACCCGCCGCTGCTGATGGTCAAGTCGTTGCTCCTGGGCGAGTGGTACGACCTCTCGGACGAGGCGTTGGAGGCGGCGCTCTGGGACCGCATCTCCTTCCGCCGCTTCGTCGGGCTGGGCTTGGACGCGGACGCGCCGGACCGCGCGACCGTGAGCCGCTTCCGCCGGGAGTTGGCGCGGCGCGGGCTGGCCCCGCGGCTGTTCGCCGCGCTCAACCGGCAGCTGGAGGCGCGGGGGCTGGTGGTCAAGCAAGGCGCGCTGTTGGACGCCACCGTGGTCGAGGCGCAGGTGCGCCGCCCGGGCGCGGGCGCCGGCTTGGGCGCGCGCAGCCCCCGCGACCCGGACGCCAGTTGGACCCGCAAGGGCGGGCGCGCCCACTTCGGCTACCAGGCCCATCTGGGCGTCGACCAGGGGTCGGGCCTGGTGCGCCGGGCCGAGCTGCATCCCGCGCACGTGAACGAGACGGCGGTCGCCGACCACTTGATCGTGGGCGACGAGCGGGCCGTCTACGCCGATCGCGCCTACGAGGACCGGTCCCGCCGCGAGCGCTTGCGCGCGGCCGGGGTCAAAGACCGGATTAAGCACCGGCGGCACAAGCATTTGGCCCGCCTGCCCCACTGGCAGCAGCGCCGCAACCAAGGGATCGAACGCCGCCGGGCCGCCGTCGAACGGGTCTTCGCCACGCTCAAACAGCACTACGGCTACCGCCGCGTGCGCTACCGCGGGCTCGAACGCAACGCGCTCGAACTGCTCTTCACCTGCATGGCCTACAACCTCCGCCGGGCCGACGCGCTGCTCGCCTGAGCCGCCCCGCCGGCCACCCGCCCCCGCGCGGCCCCGCGGGACCGCCAGCCAACGCCAACAGGCTGCACCGCGGCCACCCGACCCCCGCCCCACGCCGGCATCCGACCCCCCCCCCAACACCCCGCGAGCCCCCCAGACCCCGCCAAATCGACTTACGCGCAGGTCTCCGTCGGCGTGACCTCCCGGCTTGATGCCCGAAATTATTATCGATATAATCCTCATCCGATAATAATGTTGGATCCAATCTCCGCTTCCGCGAATAGGGAACTCCCATGACCGCCACGACCGCCCTACAGCGACGCCCCCACGGCCGCCGGATCACCTGCCCGGAGGGGTACCGCGCCTACGTTCCCGCTCCGCTCCCCCCGCCCCTCGCCTGGGACGGGGGGCTCATCGCCGCCCTCTCCGACGCCGACCGCACGGTCGGCGCGCTCGCCGGCGAGGGGCGCCGTCTGCCCAATCCCCACCTCCTGATTCGCCCCTTCGTGCGTCAGGAGGCGGTGCTGTCCAGCCGGATTGAGGGGACGCAGGCAACGCTCGGAGAGTTGCTGATCGCCGAGGCGGCCGCGCCGTATCGCGCCGGCACCGATGACCTCTGGGAGGTCGGCAACTACGTCATCGCCCTCGACTACGGCCTGCAGCGTCTGGAGACCCTGCCGCTCTCGCTCCGCCTCGTGCGCGAACTGCACGAGCGCCTGATGCGCGGCGTCCGCGGCGACGTCGCCGCCCCGGGGGAGTTCCGCCGCAGCCAGAACTGGATCGGGCGGCCCGGCTGCACGCTGAACGATGCGTCGTTCGTCCCGCCGCCACCGGCGGAACTGATGCCCTGTCTCGGCGCCTGGGAACGCTACCTGCACGACGAGACGCTGCCGCCGCTGGTCCACGCGGCGCTGACCCACGCCCAGTTCGAGGCTATCCACCCCTTCCTCGACGGCAACGGCCGGGTGGGGCGCCTGCTGATCACGCTGCTGCTCGTCGAGCGGGACGTCTTGCCCACCCCGCTGCTCTACCTCAGCGCCTACTTCGAGGCCAGCCGAGACGAGTACTACGCCCGCCTCCTCGGTGTCACTGAGCGCGGTGAGTGGGAGGAGTGGCTGACCTACTTCCTGCGCGGCGTCGCGATCCAGGCGCAGGACGCGCTGGACCGCATCCGCCGCATCGACGACCTGCTCGCCGGATGGAAGCGCGGACTGGGCCCCGGGCGCTCCCGCGCGCCCCACCGCGCCATCGACCTGTTCGCCGAGAACCCCTACTGGACGGTCGGTGGTCTTGCCCAGCGCCTTGGCGTCGCCTTCACGACGGCTCAGCGGTCCATCGACCGCCTGGAGGCGGCGGGGGTCGTCGCCCGCGTCGGCGAGGCCCGCCGCAATCGTCTCTACTGCGCCGAGGCCCTCCTGCGCGCGCTGGAGGAAGGCATCGTCGCCGGGTAGGCGCCCGCCACCAAAACGAGCCGCTCCCGAGGGGAGAGCGGCTCGCAATGGTCCGGAGGGCGGCGCGACCGAGTCGGCATCTCCCGCGGCGAGGGGCCGCGGGACTGGCGGGCGGGGTGACGGTACTGCTCGGTCCCGTCTGCGATGGCCCTCCTGCCAGAGGAAACGCCGCCCCGCCGCGCGCGGTTCCCCGGCCCCGTCGCCCCGGATACAGAACGACATAACCTGTTACCCGGGCGCGCCCGGCGGGGTGATCACGTCGCACGTCGGGCCGGCGGCGCGGCCGAGCCGGCGGTCCAGCGTCAGCAGTGGGCAATCGAGCGCCTCGGCCAGGGCGACGTACCAAGCGTCGTAGCTCGTCAAGGTTCCGCGCAGTGCCCACACCCGCTCGGCGAACGGACCGAACGGGAACAATTCCAGCGACAGCCGCAGCAGGTCGCGCTGTGCGCGCGTGGCATTGGCGGGCGTGATCCGCGCGGACAACTCCATGCGGCGCAGGGTGTTGCTCACCTCGGCCAGCGCCAACTCCGGCCCCGCGAGCGTGTCACCGGCGACCCGGGATTCCGCCCATCGGCCATCGCGCCCCGAATCGACCAGGGCGGCGACGAGCAGGGATGCGTCGGCCACCACCCTCACTTGCGGTCTGCATGAAGCGCGCGCAGGATCTCCGACGCCGACACCCGCGTCGGCTCGGCCGCTTTGCGCTCCCGGACTTCCTCCAGCCACTCCTCGACGGAGGGCTGGCTCGCGATCCGTTCCAGTTCCTCGCGCAGGAACGCCTGCATCGACTGACGCCGCCGCGCGGCGCGCGCGGCCAGCGTGTCGCGGACCTCGTCGGGCACGCCCCGGATGGTGATCTGCACCGGCATGACCGCATAATGACAGCACTGCCAGCGTTTTGCAAGCGCGGCTGTCTTGGGCGCCCCCAACTTGACGGAACGGCCGCCCGTGCTCTACTCCAACAGCGCAGCCGCGGCCTCACATAATCGCCCGCGGCCAGGAAGCGGAGCGACCCGTGCCCTCCATGTTGACCCGCCGCCGCAGGCTGTCCCTCCTCGTCCTCATCCTCATGAGCGCGGTCCTCCTCACGACGGCCCGGGGGCACGCCGAACACCCTGTGGACGAAGAATACGTCGGACCCCCGATCCCGCTGACCGGCGATGAACTGCGCAACTTCAGCTACCCCAACGAGTGGCCGGCCGACGGCGTCGCTCCCCTCGGCGACGGCGTCTACACCGAACCCATCCCCGATTCCGCCGCCAGTGTCGCGGTCGAGTTCCGGCGCGCCGCCTTCGGTCAGATGGGCAGCCGGGCCGCGGCGGCCGTCGTGCTCGCGACCAGCGGCGGCGGCTCGGGAACCTTCTACGAACTGCACGTCGTGACTCGGGACGCCAACGGCACGGCTTGGCCGGTCGCGCGCCACCTGCTCGGCGACCGCATCGTTCTGCAAGGCCTCGCCTTCGGCCAGGACGTCATCCGCGTCGACTTCACCGGCCACGGCCCGGACGACGCGCTCTGCTGCCCGACGCGCAACGTGACGCAGGTGTTCGGACTGCACGATGGCGAGCTCGAGCTCGTGCACGCCGCCGAGGCGCCCGCCGTGCAGCCCGTCGCGGCGGGCCCGACCTACCTCGCCTGGTTCCGCGGGCACACGACCTCCGGCGCGATCCTCGGCTCCGCCGGGCTGCTGCAGCACGTCCGGGTGTTCAACCCCGACGACGAGACGTGGGCCGTCGATTCGCGCGATGTCCCCCTCGCCGAGCGGCCCGCGCTGCCCGTCGACCCGGGCGCCCTGCTCATCGTGGAGGCGCGGGAGGCGACCGAGATCCCCGTACCGCTGCTGCCCGCGCCGGCCCCCTGCCCGCGCAACCCGGGCCCGGCCAACCCCCTCGACCCCTCGATGATCGTCCACGGTCCGGGCAACGGGGAGACCTTCGCCGGCGCGGTGGCCGTGTCGGGCCTCGCCCGCGTCTTCGAGGCCAACGTCCGCGTGCGTATCCTCGACCCCAACGGCGCCATCCTCGCCGACACCTTCACGACCGCCTCGGTGGGCGGCCCCGGCTTCGGCGACTTCGCCGCCGACATCCCCGTGACGGTCGAGGAGGAGACCGCGGCCTGCGTGCAGATCTTCGAGGAGTCGGCCCGCGATGGCAGCATGGTCAACGTCGTGCAGACCGGCGTCACCCTCCTGCCCGCGCTGCCCGAGGGCTTCCCGCTCGCCCTGCGCTACCCCGGCGCGACCGTCCTCTCCAGCAGCAGCGACAGCAACGACGAGGGCGAGACCTTCGTCACCGTCGAACTGGCCGTCGACGCCGACACGTTCACGATCATCGCCTACTACGCGCGCGCCTTCGCCACGCTGCCCGCCCCCGGCGACATCTTCGACGGCTACACCGGTCCCGACGACACGCCCGTGATCTCCCTCGCCCTGCAGGATGTCTCATTCGCCGCGGATGCCGTCATCCAGGAGGGCGCCGCCCCCGGCGGCGCGACGCTCGTCGAGGTCACGATCAACCTGAACCCGCCGGGGCTGTAGCGCGTCGTGGTCACGCATCGCCGGATTGAGGGAGCGTTCCGCTCTGGTATCCGATCGTCGTCTCTTGCAGGCACTATGCATGGAATAGTATTGTTGTTCTGCAATCACTGGTGGAGGCGCGAGATGAAGCAACTCACGGTCAGGGACGTGCCCGACGGTGTCGTGCAGGCGCTGCGCGCGGAGGCGGGCGAGGTGGGACAGAGCATGAACGCCGTGGCGCGCTCGGCGCTGCAGGAGCACGTCGAGCGGCGCCGCTGGCGAGCGAACCTTGAGCGCTCGCTCCCGGCGATGGACGAACTGCGGGCGCGCATCGCGGCGCGGGCGGGCGGCGAGATCGAGGAGAGCGTCCCGTTGATCCGCGCCGACCGGGAGCGGTGATCACCGTCGACCGCCTCGTCGTCGACGCCTCGGTTGGGCTGAAGTGGGTGTTCCCGGAGCCAGGCGCCGATCGGGCGCGGGCGCTGCTGGCGGCGGTCGCTCGTGGCGACCTGCGGCTGCTCGCGCCGGACCTCTACGTCGCGGAGGTCACGAACGCCCTCTGGAAGCGGGCCCACCTGCGCGGCGATCTCAGCGCCGACGAGGCCCGTGAGGCGCTGGACCGCCTCCTCGGCGCGTTGCCCGAGATCTTCCCGGGTGCGGCGCTCGCCTCACAGGCGCTCGAATTGGCGCACGCCTTCGGGCGCCCCGTCTACGACTGCCTGTACGTCGCCCTCGCCCTGCGCGCCGGCTGCCCGCTCGTCACGGCCGACCGGTCGCTGGTGCGGGCGTTCGCCCCGGCCACCGGTCGGGTGTCGCACCTGGATGACTTCGCCGTTCGTACCTGATGGGGCGGGTCATCCCGTGGACTGGGTCCGCTCCCGCGCGTCCGCCCTCGGCCTCATCAGTCTTGGCTGGGCCAGCACTCCGATAGTTGTTGGTTGGAACCACCCGTGAGGCACTCGTAGAACCTCTCGTCGTCGATGATCGTCGCGCCTTTGATTGCGTTATTTATGACTGCGTCAGAGAGTCCAAACTTCTCGCCGATGTAGGTGAACACTTGCTTCACGCGCGTCGTGTGATCCTCCTCATCCAACTGCGACACAAACACGAAGAAATCGAGGTTTCCCAATACCTCCGTGACCGTTCCCCCGACCCTGCCCGTCCAACTGAGCGCTCTCCCGGTGGGCCGCACGACACCTGTCCACCCCAGCCGGCCATTCCTCGCGACAGAGATATCCCCCGCATCTTCGAGCAGGTTCCCGAAGTTCTCCGTCCACTTCGCCACTGTCTCGAAGTAATCGTCGGAGACGAGGCTTTCGAGTCCGCTGAGACCACTCTCCAGGAAATTGAAATCAAGACCGTCTTCCTGGGCAGACGTCCCCGTGATCCTGTCTTTGATGCGGGAGGGCACTTCGCTCCGAAGATTAGGGTTGCCGGCAAGGTTCAGATGCTGGAGTTCGGGGAGATAGCCCAAGACGTCGATACTCCCGATCAACCGGTTTCGGCTGAGGACCAGGGATTGCAGCCTGGTGAGATGGTGCAACTCTGTTGGCAGGTATCCCTTCAAATTGTTGCTGTCCAGGAACAACCCCACGACACAGCCGTCTTCATCCGTGGTCACGCCGTACCAGTCCTCGACGAGCGTGTCATTGGTCGTCCAGTTATCGTAAACTCTCCAACCCCACCACGGCGTGAAGTTCAGCCAGCTACCGCCGTCCGTCGAGCTAAAGAGTGCTTCGAGCGCCGCGCGTTCCGATTTCTCATATATCGGCTGGCCCGATCGCGGTTCGTCCGACTCGCGAGTCCGATTCCTCGGATCCGGATCGCCCAGATTGTTCAGCCTGCGCAGGTCATCGCGCGACGCATCCGTGAGGTTGGGCAGTTGACCGACCGCGGAGGGGATACATCCGACGCTGCTTTCCACCATCGAATTGCTCCAGAGGTACAGCTCCTCGAGCTTCGTCAGATCGCCCAATTCGGCGGGCACCGGGCCCTCCAAGTCGTTCGCGGAGAGATTCAGGATCTGCAGCTCCCCGAGTTCCGCCAACTGCCTCGGTATGTGCCCCGTCAGATCGTTGCCACGCAGGTCCAGGATGCGGAGGTTCGGGAAGTTCTCGCGCGTCCAGATGTTCTCCTCGGGCCAATGAAGCTCGTTGACGTGGAGGTCCAGCACCTCCAACTCGGTAAGTTGGCTCAGCTCCGACGGTATGGGCCCACGCAAGTTGTTCCCGCCGAGGGCAAGCCTGCTCAGTCTGGTCAGGTCGCCCACCTTGGCGGGGATCGTCCCGGTCAACCCGGTTTCGGCGAGAAGCAACTCGGTCACGCGGCCGTCGTCATCCGTGGTCACGCCGTACCACCCGCTGATGGGGGCATTGGGGTTGTTCACCGGCCACCGCTTCTGCGCGTCCCAGGCGGTGGGGCCGTTCGTGGCCGCGTACAGCGCGATGAGGGCGGCGCGGTCGGCTTCCGCCAGCGCCGCGCAGTCGGGCAGGCCGAGGGCGTCCAGGTCATGGCGCGATGCGTCCCGCAGTCCCCCCGGGATGCAGCCCGAGAAGGCGTTCCGGCTGAGGTACAGATACCGCAAATTCAGGGCGCCCAGCGCGGGTGGGATCTGGCCCTCGAGGCGGTTCCCGTAGAGGTACAGCGATTGCAAACGGGTCAAGGCCGCCAATGAGCGGGGGATCGGTCCCGAGAGGTTGTTCTCGTGGAGGTAGAGATACCGCAAACCGGTCAAGGCGGCCAACGAGGAGGGGATCGAGCCCGAGAGGCCGTTCTCGCGGAGGTTGAGCCATTCCAGGTTGCGGAGCCGGGCCAGCGCCGACGGGATGCCCCCGGACAGGTGGTTCCCGCCGAGGGAAAGCCTGGTCAGTCTGGTCAGGTCGCCCACTTCGGCGGGGATCGTCCCGTTCAACCCGGTATCAGAGAGTTGCAACCGGGTCACGCGTCCGTCGTCATCCGTGGTCACGCCGTACCAGTCGCCGATGGGGACTCCGAAGTCATCCACCGGCCACCGCTTCGCCTCGTCCCAGGCGGTGGGGCCGTTCGTGGCCTCGTACAGCGCGACGAGGACGTCGCGGTCCCGCGCCACGGCCGGATCGAGGGGCTCCGCCCCTGGCGCGGGCGACCAGCTCGGATCCCAGTCGTTCCCCGATTCCGTGGTGAGGCGAGTCAGGCCGGAGCCGTCGGCGCTCATCACGTAGATGTCGAAGTGCCCGTCACGGGTCGAGTCGAACACGATGTGGCGGCCGTCCGGAGCCCAGCTCGGTTCCCAGGCGTCCCCCGGGTGCGTGGTGAGGCGGGTCAGGCCGGAGCCGTCGGCGTTCATCACGTAGATCTCGCCGTCCCCGTCCCGGTCCGAGGAGAACGCGATGCGGCGGCCGTCCGGCGACCAACTCGGGAACTGGTCGTCCCCCCGGTCCGTGGTGAGACGGGTCTGGCCGGAGCCGTCGGCGTTCATCACGTAGATCTCGCGGTTCCCGTCACGGCGCGAGTAGAACACGATGCGGCGGCCGTCCGGCGACCAGTTCGGGGCATAGTCGCCCCCCTGGTCCGTGGTGAGGCGAGTCAGGCCGGAGCCGTCGGCGTTCATCACGTAGATATCGAAGTTCCCGTCCCGGTCCGAGTGGAACGCGATGCGGCGGCCGTCCGGCGACCAACTCGGATCCCGGTCGTCCTCCCGGTGCGTGGTGAGGCGGGTCGGGCCGGAGCCGTCGGCATTCATCACGTAGATCTCGTCGTTCCCGTCACGGTCCGAGTGGAACGCGATGCGCCGGCCGTCCGGCGACCGATTCGGGAACCGGTCGTCCCCCCGGTGCGTGGTGAGGCGGGTCAGGCCGGAGCCGTCGGCGTTCATCACGTAGATCTCGTCGTTCCCGTCACGCGCCGAGGCGAACGCGATACGGCCGGAGGACGCCGGCGCGCCATCGTCCGCGGGCGCCCAGACCGGATCCCTGTCGTCCTCCGTGTGTGTGGTGAGGCGGGTTGGCTGCGAGCCGTCGGCGCTCATCACGTAGATCTCGCGGTTCCCGTCCCGGGTCGAGTGGAACGCGATACTGCGGCCGTCCGGCGACCAACTCGGGGCGTAGTCGTGCCCCCGGTGCGCAGTGAGGCGGGTTTGCTGCGAGCCGTCGGCGTTCATCACGTAGATCTCGCGGTTCCCGTCGCGGGTCGAATGGAACGCGATGCGGCGGCCGTCCGGTGACCAGCTCGGGTCATAGTCGTGCCCCCGATGCGAGGTGAGGCGGGTTGGCTGCGAGCCGTCGGCGGCCATCACGTAGATCTGGCGGTTCCCGTCCCGGCGCGAATAGAACGCGATACTGCCGCCGTCCGGCGACCAACTGGGGGCATAGTCGCCCCCCCGGTGTGTGGTGAGGCGGGTTTGCTCCGAGCCGTCGGCGTTCATCACGTAGATCTCGGTGTTCCCGTCACGGGCCGAGACGAACGCGATGCGGCGCCCGTCCGGCGACCAGCTCGGGGCATAGTCGTGCCCCCGGTGTGTGGTGAGGCGGGTTTGCTCCGAGCCGTCGGCGTTCATCACGTAGATCTCGTAGTTCCCGTCACGGCGCGAGGTGAACGCGATGCGGCTCCCATCCGGCGACCAGCTTGGCTCCCGGTCGGTCGCCGGGTCATTGGTCAGACGGGTCTGGTTCGTGCCGTCCGCGTTCATCGTGTAGATCTCGCGGTTCCCGTCCCGGTCCGAGTCGAACGCGATGCGGCCGGAGGACGTCGGCGTGCCAGCGTCGGCGGCCGCGGCGTCCGCGCCGAGCGCGATCACGCCCACGATCGCCGCCAGGAGGAGGAACTTCGTAGCCCGCAGCAACGCTTCCATGGCCGCTCCCGGACGCGCATCCTAGCAGACCTGGATCCGGCCGCCGTCGGCCAACATGGCGGAGGGGGAGGGATTCGAACCCCCGAGGCGCGAACGCCTAGCGGTTTTCAAGACCGCCGCCTTCAACCACTCGGCCACCCCTCCGCGACGCGGGCTGCCGGCCCCCTCAGCCTACCCCCACCGCGCCAACTCCGGCGGCAGCGGCCCGACGCCCGACGCCCGCAGCGCCGCCGCGACGTGCGCGGCGATCGCCCCGTAGGCCGCCCGGCTCTCCCCCTCCAGACGCACGCTCAGCACCGGCTCCGTGTTCGACGCCCGCACCAGCGCCCAGCCGCCCTCGAACTCGATGCGCGCCCCGTCGATCTCCAGCACCGGCCGCGCGCCCCGGAAGCGCGCCGCGCACTCCCCGGCGATGCGGAACTTGGCCGCGTCGTCGCAGGGGATGCGCAGCTCCGGCGAGGTCACCAGCGCCGGGGCCGGGCCGCGCGCCTCGGCCATCAGCGCCGACAGCGGCCGCCCCCGCGCCGACACCAGTTGCGCGATGAGGCAGGCCCCGAAGATGCCGTCGTCGAAGCCGTAGTAGTCCTCGCGGAAGTAGAAGTGCGACGAGGCCTCGCCGCCTAGCAGGATGTCCTGCTGGCGCATCAGCCGCTTCGCTCGCGAGTGGCCCGTGGGGCCGAACAGCGGCCGCCCGCCGTGCGCCTCGATGGCGCGGATGGTGGCCAGCGACACCTTCACGTCGACCAGCACGCGCGCCCCCGGATGGCGCGACAGCAGATCCCAGGCCAGCAGCGTGAGGATGGCGTCGGGGTCGTGCCGGCGGCCCGTCTCGTCGACGATGCCCAGTCGGTCGCCGTCACCGTCCCAGGCGACGCCCAGGTCCACGCCCTCTGCGACCACCGCCGCCCGCAGCCCCTCCATCGACGCGGGCAGTTGCGGGTCGGGCGGCGCGCCGGGGAAGTCCCCCTCGATGTCGGTGCGCAGCCCCACGACCTCGCAGCCCGCGCGCTCGAGCGCCGCCGGCCCGGCGAGCGCGGTGACGCCGTGGCCCGCGTCGGCCACGACCTTGAGCGGGCGGCGCAGCGCGAACCGCTCGCCCAGGTACGCGACGTACTCCGGCCGGGCGTCCCGCCGGGTCAGCGCCCCGGCGCCCCGCTCGAAGTCCCCCGCCTCGATCAGCGCGCGCAGCCCCTGGATCGATGCCCCGTCGAGCGGCATCCCCTCGCGCTCCAGCAGCTTGAGGCCGTTGACCTCCCGGCCGCCGTGACTGCCCGTCACGTTGCAGCCCCCGTCCATCCCCCAGCGCGCCGCCGCGAAGTACAGCAGCGGCGACGGCGACGGGCCGATCCCCACCACGCCGGCCCCCGACGCCCGCGCCCCCCCGGCGAACGCCGCCAGCAGCCCCGCCGACGAGGGCCGGGTGTCCCGCCCCACGACGATCGTGGCCGCGCCGTACTTGCGCCGCAGGTGCGTCGCGTGCGCCCGCCCGATCAGCCGCGCGGCCTCGGGCGTCAGTTCCGTGTCGGTCCGGCCGCGGACGTCGTAGGCGCGGAAGATGCGGGGGGCGACCCGGTCGGACGTCATGTTGCGGGGGCCCCTCTAGTATGCTGTGGTGGTCCGACCGATGCGAAGGGGGCGTCGCCATGGTGCAAGAGCCGGGAGTTGCGCAGACCGAGCACGACTCTACTCCCGATCCGGTCACCCGGCGCCTCCTGGAAAGCGAGGACGTCCGGCGCGCGCTGGAGACCGCGACCGCCGATGTCCTCGCGGGAGTCCGCGGCATCCCGTGGGAGGACTTCCGGCAGCGCTATCCGGAGATGCGCGACCCCCATGCGGGCTAGTGTCACGCTGCTATCGAGCGTCGTGCCCGCGCTCGACGCGGCGACCCCTGATCAACGTCTCCGCTTCATGCTCGCAGTCCGCGAGATTGAACGCGATGCCACGCCCGACGCGCCGGGGTTCGGCTACCCACCGCCGCGGAGCAGCGCGTTGGCCGCGTCGGCCAGGGCCGCGGGGTCGCCTATCTGCGGCACGATGACCGCCGTGTCCGTGTCGGGCCAGTAGCCCTCCGGCACCATCCAGAAGCGCAGGACGCGCAGCCGGGCGTCGCCGGTCTCGGTGAGCCGCCGCCCGACCTCGAAGATCGTTTCGCCCAGCGCCGTCTGCTTGAAGATCCAGTCGTTCAGCGCCCGATGCGACGGGGCTTGCGACGCCGCCAGGGCGCCGGGCTGGGCGACCACCGCCTCCTGGTAGTACGCGCGCAGGTCCTGCGCGACGTGGCGCAGCAAGTACGGCATCGGGTGGCCCCAGGCGGCGGCGCCGTCCTCGGGCACGCGGTCGAGCGGGGCGCCCTCGGCGACGGCGGCCAGCAGCGCGGCCAGGGTCTCGGCGTGCGCCGGCACGTCCGCCACGTCAATCGGGCCGCTCCCGCCGACCGCCGTGCGGCCCCGGGCGCGGTGCGTCTCGCGCCACCAGGGGGCGAGGCCCTGGACCTCGGCCCGCAGCCGGGCGGCCAGCGAGTCGGCCTCGGGCGGCGCGAACGCGACGGGGCAGGCCCACGTATCGGAGAACGACGCCGCCGGCGCATCGACGGGGTAATCGACGATGCCGTGCTCGCTCAGCGACGGCAGCAGGTCCAGCGCCGCCCGCAGCACGTCGCGCTGGAAGTCGGGGTCGTCGGGCACGCCGAACGGGCGGCCCAGGTAGAACGACACCCACAGCGCCCGCGGCGGGTTCATCACCTCGCTGTGCTCACGGACCAGCGAGATGCTGGTCGTCGCGACCCCCTCCCGCTCGATGAAGTGCGCCAGCGCACCCACGGTGCGCGTGCAGACCGGTCAAACGGGGGCGAGCACCACCGCATCGACGCCGTCGCGCTTGAGCAGCCGGCCCACCTCGCGCGCGGCCGGCTCCAGCCGCTCGGGCCGTGGCACGCCGCCCATGAACGAGTAGTGCCAGCGCGATACCGCCCCGATCTCGCCCGCCGCGGCCAGTTCGCGCAGCCGCTCCAGCGGCAGCACGACGTTGGCGTCCTGCTCCAGCCCCGACCGGTCCCAGTTCACGCTCACGTGCGAACTGACCAGGTCGGCGAAATCGACGTCGCCGGGGATCAGGCGGTAGTCGATCGCGCCCGCCCCGAAGGGCGCGTCGTCGCGGCGGTGCAGGCCGGCCGTCGTGATCAGCGCGATGGTCGATTCGGCCAGCGGCTTGGGCGTGATCCAGTCGCCGGGCGCAATCGTGCTGGGCGGCAGGTTGGCGAGATGCGCGGCCTCTTCCGGGTGCAGATCGGACAGGCGGACCATGCGCGCGCTCCGCCCCCGCCCCTACGAATCCGCGGCCACCTCGTGCACGACCTCCACCTCGATGTCGTCCAGGAGCGCGTCCGTTGGGTCGTCGCCGCCGTCCGACTCCGCCTCCGTCGCCACCCCGAACGCCTCCCCGAACTGCCGCAGCAGCATGAACTGGTCGCCGTACTTGATCGCCCCGGCCGTGTTCTGCGCCGAGGCCAGCAGCAGCGTGTCGCGCATCGGCGAGCTCGTGCGCCGGTAGTCCTGCAGGATGCACAGCCCGATCTCCTGGTTGTGCGGGTCGTTGCCGTGCTTCGCCGCCGCCACCGCCAGCGTCTCGACCAGCGCGTCGCGATCGTGGCCGCCGTCGAGGTAGGCCTGCGTCCAGTCGATGCTCTCGTCCAACTCCGTGGCCAGCAGCGCCGCCTCGATCCGCCGCAGGATCTGCGGCCCCGACAGCCGGTCCGATCCGGCCGGCGGCAGCGGTCGCCGCGGCCCGTTCGCGACCCCGTCGTTGGCGAAGATGCCGTCGCCCGAGCGGATGTGCCGCGCCGCCTGATTGATGAAGTTGGCCGCCACGAACAGCAGCTTCGTGCGGTGGGGATGGTCGAAGCGGTCGTAGAACCAGTTGACCATGTTGCAGTATTCCATCGTGTGCTGCGGCATCGAGAAGGCGTGCGGCGCGCGCGTCTCCAGCAGCACCCGCGCCGAGGCGATCTGGATCGCGTCCATGATCGAGCGCGGCGAGCGTCCCGCCCGCAGCAGTCCCACCAGCGGCTCGATGAAGTGCGCCTCGTCGCCGCGCATGATGGCGTGGATCAGCGACTCCGCCTCCGGCTCCGAGATCGGCGTCGTGTTGGCGAACAGGCGGCGGTCGGTGTCGGTCGCGACCGTGGCGGCCAGCGACGACTGCGGCGCCTCGTCCTCCAACTCGTTCAGCATGATCTGGCAGGCCGCCTCGAAGCTTGAATACCAGCGCGGGCCCACCGCCAGGTCGGGCACCGCCGCGTAGATCACGTGGCCCGCGTGCTCCCAGCCGATCGCCCGCCCCAGTTCGATCAACGACCGCTGCCGGTACGACTTGTGCCCCGTCGTATACGACCGGTTCCAGATCATCCGGTCCTGCACGTCCATCAGCCCGGCGAACATCGTGTGCGCCAGCAGTTCCTCGCGCCGGCCCCACAACTCCCAGAGCCCCAGCCACAGCCGGTACGCCTCGTCGACCCGGCCCCACTCGACCAGCCGCTGCCAGCGCTCCACTTCCTCCTCGAAGTCGCCCTCCAGCGGCGCCGGCTCCTGGTCCTCCCAATGCACGACCGGCATCGGCGGGCCGTCGGGGTGCGCTGCCGGGTCGTAGGTGCGGCGCGCGTAGTGGCCGGGCATCTTGCCCAGCAGTTGGTTCCAGATGTCGAGCGAGCTGGGCACGTACCAGGCCGTCTGCGCCAGCGGCAGGTGCCGCAGCGACTCGGGCATCAGGTCCTGCAGCGACAAGGTCGCCCGCGCGCTGAGCAGCGCGTGGTCGTTGTTGACGAAGCGCACGAAGCCGCCGTCCATGCGCTGGTGGTACGGCACGTGCGTGTAGGGCGCGTGGATGCGCACCGTCTCGCTGAGGATCTCGGTCGTCGAGCGGCCGTCCTGGATGAGGTTGAACGTGACCTCGCTCGCCCCCGCCGAGTCGCGCTCCAGCACCCGGTCACGCAGTTGCTCGTACTTTCGGGCGGTCTCGCGGTCGGTGATCGATGGGGAGAGCGTCACGATTGCCGTCCTTCCTGCCCGCCCGGGCTGCCAGCCTCAGAATGCCAGGATCGCGCGACCGCTGATCTGCCCCGCCTTGAGCGCCTGGGTCGCCTCGTTGATCTCATCGAGAGCGTAGCGAGCGGTCACCAGGCTATCAAGGTCCAGCTTGCCCTCCCGGTGCCAGGCCAGGAAGCGCGGGAAGTCCCGTTCCGGCACGCCCGACCCGCCCAGACTGCCGATGAACCGCTTCTCGCCCCCCAGCACCCCTGCCCCTGGGCTGATCGTCATATCCGTCATCGGCACGCCGACCAGCACCGCCGTGCCGCCCCGCGTGACGCCATGGTGCCCGACCCGGACGGCCGGCACGATCTGCTCCATCGTCTGCCGCACGCCGATGCAGTCGAAGGCGAAGTCCACCCCGCTCACCGGGTCCCCGAACAGCCCGAACTCACCCGGGCGCGGCGTCAGCGCGTGGACGGCCGCCACCGCGTCCTCCTGCGACGCGTTGATCGTGTGCGTCGCGCCGAAGCGCCGCGCGAACTCCAGCTTCGCGTCGTCGAGGTCGACCGCGATGATGGGGTCCGCGCCCACCGCCGCCGCCCCGGCCACGGCCGACAGCCCCACACCGCCCACGCCGAAGATCGCCACGCTCTGGCCCGCCTGCACGTCCGCCGAGGTCACGACCGCGCCCGCGCCCGTGATCACGGCGCAGCCGATGATCGCGGTCACGTCGCGGGGCGTGTCCGGATCGACCTTCACGACGTAGCGGCCGTCGCAGATCGTGTGATCGGCCCACGTGCCGATCCCCACCCTTACCTCGCCCGCGCTCGTCGCGACGCGCGGCACGGAGGGGCGCCCGGCCGCCGCCGCGGTGTTGCGCGGCACCCACGTGACCAGCACGATGTCCCCCTCCGCCACGTGGCTCACGTCCGCGCCTGCCTGGAGCACCACCCCCGTGCTCTCGTGCCCCAGCATCCGCGGCGCCGGCTGCGGGTTGTGCAACTCGTGCAGTTGCGAGTGGCAGATGCCCGAGGCGAACTGCTTCACCACCACCTGCGTGGGGCCGGGGTCGGGCAGGGTGACGTCCTCCACCTGCAGCGCCTGCGTCCCGCCCGGCACCACCACCACTCGTGCGCGTGTTCCCATGTCGGCCCCTTTCGTCGCGTGCGTCGCTGTCGCGCGGATGTTAGCGCCCCGCCTCCCAGTCGCGCGATACTGGGACCGGTTTCGCGTCGGCCGCAGGTCGAGGCGGAGCGTGGAGTCGCCAGAAAGGCGTGATCAGATGTCGGTCCCCGTTCGCGAAGTTCTACAGAGCCAAGCGCTCGTGACCCGCGAGGGCGCGACGCGACTCGCGCCCCACTTGGTGGACGCCGTCGAGTCCCGCGCCGGAACGCCCTGCTTGACCCTCGATCTCGCCGGCACATGGGCCCTCGCCCCCGGCTTCTTCGACGAGCTACTCGGCGTCCTGTCTGAACTCTCGGGGGGCCGCGTCCGCATGATCACGATCAAGAACCCTCCCCGCCCCCTTGCTCACAAGGACCGTCGTGTCGCTCAACGTCGGGGCGCTGAGATCACCGAGACCGGCGACTCCGAGTGGGAGATCCGCCTGCCGGCGCGCACGCCCGCCCCCTGACCGCCCTACGGCCCCGTCATCTGCTCGGGCTGGACCCAGGCGTCGAACTGCTCGGCCGTGAGCAGGCCCAACTCCACGCCGGTCTCCTTCAGCGTGGCGCCGCGCTCGTGCGCGGTCTTCGCGATCTTGGCCGCGTTGTCGTAGCCGATGTGCGGGTTGAGCGCGGTGACCAGCATCAGCGACCGCCGCATCAACTCGTCGATGCGCTCCCGGTTCGGCTCGATGCCGCGCACGCAGTTCTCCGTGAACGACGCGGCCGCGTCGCCCAGCAGGCGGATGCTCTGCAGGTTGTTGTAGGCCATCACCGGCTTGAACACGTTGAGCTCGAAGTGGCCCGTGGCGCCGCCCACCGCGACCGCCTGGCCGTTGCCGATGACCTGGGCGCAGACCATCGTCAGCGCCTCCGACTGCGTCGGGTTGACCTTGCCCGGCATGATGCTCGACCCGGGCTCGTTGGCGGGCAGCATCAGCTCGCCGATGCCCGCCCGCGGCCCCGAGCCCAGCAGCCGCACGTCGTTGGCGATCTTCATCAGCGATGCGGCCACCGTCGTGAGTTGGCCGGCCAGTTCGACCTGCGCGTCGTGCGCCGCCAGCGACTCGAACTTGTTGGGCGCGGTGACGAACGGCAGCCCCGTCAGCGCCGCGATCTCGGCCGCCACCCGCTCGCCGTACTCCGGGTGCGAGTTGAGCCCCGTGCCGACCGCCGTGCCGCCCAGCGCCAGCTCGTAGAGCCGCGGCAGCGTCCCCTCGACCCGCGCGATGCCGTAGGTCACCTGCTGCACGTAGCCCGAGAACTCCTGCCCCAGCGTCAGCGGCACGGCGTCCATCAGGTGCGTGCGGCCGATCTTGACGATGCCGTCGAAGGCCGCCGCCTTCTCGGCCAGCGCGTCGCGCAACGTCGTCAGCGACGGGACGAGGTGGTTCACGACCTGCTCCGCCGTCGCGACCGACATCGCGCCGGGGAAGACGTCATTGGACGACTGCGACATGTTGACGTGGTCGTTCGGGTGCACCGGCGTCTTCGAGCCGCGCTCGCCGCCCAGCAGCTCGATCGCCCGGTTCGAGATCACCTCGTTGCCGTTCATGTTGCTCTGCGTGCCCGAGCCGGTCTGCCAGACGACCAGCGGGAAGTGGTCGTCGAGCGTGCCCGCGATCACCTCCTCGGCCGCCCGCCGGATGGCGTCCGCCCGCTCGCCGTCGAGCTTGCCCAGCGACTCGTTGGCGCTGGCCGAGGCGTGCTTGACGATGCCCAGCCCGCGGACGATTGGCCGCGGCATGCGCTCCCCGCCGATCTTGAAGTTCTCCAGCGAGCGCTGCGTCTGCGCCCCCCAGTAGCGGTCGGCCGGGACCGCGATCTCGCCCATCGTGTCGGATTCGATTCGCACGTCGCTCATCTCGGCTCCTTGCCGCGGCGCCCCGGGGAGACCGGGGCGCCGTGTTCGCTTCCGCTCCGGGGTCCGGCTCGCCGGCGCCCTAGGACGTCTCCGCCGCGCGCTCGCGGGTGATCCGCGCCATGTCGTCGACCAGGCCCTGCACCGCCGCCGCCGACGCCCGCAGCGCCTCCTGCTCGTCGGGCGTGAGCTTGATCTCCATCACCTGCTCGGCGCCGCCGGCGCCCAGCTTGACCGGCACGCCGACGTAGAGGTCCTTGATGCCGAACTGCCCCGTCAGCAGGGCCGCGCAGGGCAGGATGCGCTTCTGGTCGAGCACGATCGCGTCGACCATCTCCACGATCGCCGCCGAGGGCGCGTAGAACGCGCTGCCCGTCTTGAGCAGCCCCACGATCTCCGCCCCGCCCTTGCGCGTCCGGTCGATGATCTCCTCCAGCCGCGACGCCGGCAGCAGCTCGCCGATGGGGATGCCGGCCACCGTCGTGTACGAGGCCAGCGGCACCATCGTGTCGCCGTGGCCGCCCAGCACGTAGGCGTTCACGTCGCGCACGCTGACGTTCAGCTCCTCGGCGATGAACGAGCGGTAGCGCGCCGTGTCGAGGATGCCCGCCATGCCGATCACCCGGCTCGACGGCAGCCGCGCCGCCTCGTAGGCGACGTGGCACATCGCGTCGAGCGGGTTGCTCACGACGATGAACGTCGCCGCCGGCGAGACGGCCACCGCCTTCTCGGTCACGTCGCGCACGATCGACATGTTCGTCGCGAGCAGGTCGTCGCGGCTCATGCCGGGCCTCCGCGCGATGCCCGACGTGATCACGACCACGTCGGAGTTGCCCGTCGGGCCGTAGCTGTTGGTGCCGGTGATCTTCGCGTCGACGCCGATCACGGGGCTGGCCTCGTACAGGTCGAGCGCCTTGCCCTGCGGCATCCCCTCGATGATGTCCAGCAGCACGATGTCGGCGTAGCCCCGCTCCGCCAGCCGGTGGGCCGTGGTCGCTCCCACGTTGCCCGCGCCGATCACGGTCACCTTCTTGCGCATCGTTCGTCGTCCTCCTTGACGCCGCCCGCCGGGCGGCCCGCTATGCCTGTGTCGATTGGGCCGCCGCGATCTCGTTGAGCGCGCCGCCGGCCCGGAACCAGCCGATCTGCTCGGCCGTGAACGAGTGCCGCACTTCGACGCTCTCGGAGCTGCCGTCGGGGTGGCGGACCTCCAGCGTCAGCGGCCGGCCCGGCGCCAGCGACGCCAGCCCGCGGATGCTCACCCGGTCGTCCTGGCCGAACTTGTCGTAGTCGGCCGGGTCGGCGAGGCGCAGCGGCAGCAGGCCCTGCTTCTTCAGGTTCGTCTCGTGGATGCGGGCGAAGCTCCGCACGATCACCGCCACGCCGCCCAGGTGGCGCGGCTGCATCGCCGCGTGCTCCCGGCTCGACCCCTCGCCGTAGTTCTCGTCGCCGACCACCAGCCAGGGCAGCCCGGCCGCCCGGTAGGCCCGCGCGACCTCCGGCAGCGGCTGCTCGCGCTCGCCGGTCAGGACGTTGGCGCCCGTCCCCGCCTTCGACGTGAAGGCGTTGTTGACGCCGGTGAAGGTGTTGTCGGAGATGTTGTCGAGGTGGCCGCGGTAGCGCAGCCACGGTCCGGCCGGCGAGATGTGGTCGGTCGTCGTCTTGCCCGACGACTTGAGCAGGATCGCGCAGTCCTCGATGTCGGCCCCGTCCCAGGCGGGCCACGGCGTCAGCCGCTGCAGGCGCCGGCTGTCGCCGGCCACCACGACGTCCACGCCGGCGCCGTCGTCCGGGGGCGGCACGAAGCCGGTGTCGCCCAGGGCGAAGCCCTGCGCCGGCAACTCGTCGCCGGCCGGCGCATCGAAGCGGAAGCTCCCGCCGTCGCAGGGGATCGCGTCGCGGCGCGGGTCGAAGTCGAGCCGCCCCGCGAAGGCCGCCGCGACCACCATCTCCGGGCTGCCGATAAAGGCCAGCGTCTGGGGGTTGGCGTCGTTGCGGGCCGGGAAGTTGCGGTTGAACGACGTCACGATCGTGTTCGTCTCCCCCGCCTCGACGTCGCCCCGCTTCCACTGGCCGATGCAGGGGCCGCAGGCGTTGGCCAGCACCGTCGCGCCGACCCGCTCGAAGGCGGCGATCTGCCCGTCCCGCTCGACCGTCGCGCGCACCTGCTCCGACCCCGGCGTGACCAGCAGCGGGGCCTTCACGCGCAGGCCGGCCGCCGCCGCCTGCCGCGCCAGGCTCGCCGCGCGGCTCATGTCCTCGTAGGAGCTGTTGGTGCAGGAGCCGATCAGCGCGTCCTTGATCTCCAGCGGGTAGCCCTCGGCCGCCGCCCAGGGGCCGACCTCCGCCGCCGTGTGGCGCAGGTCGGGCGTGTGCGGCCCGACCCAGGCCGGCTCCAGCGCGCCCAGGTCGATCTCGATCACCTGGTCGAAGATCTCCGCCCGCCGCTGCTCGACGCCGGGGTCCGCGCGCAGGTCGGCGGCGTGCGCCTCGGCCAGTTCCGCGATGGCCGCCCGGTCGGTCGCGCGCAGGTAGCGGGCAGTCGCCGCGTCGAAGGGGAAGACCGACGTCGTCGCGCCGATCTCGGCGCCCATGTTCGTCACCGTGCCCCGGCCCGTCGCGCTCAGCGAGGCGACTCCCTCGCCGAAGTACTCCACGATCGCGCCCGTGCCGCCCTTGACGGTGAGCGCGTCGGCCACGCGCAGGATGACGTCCTTGGGCGACGTCCAGCCCGACAACGCGCCCGTCAGGCGCACGCCGATCAGCTTGGGCAGCGTCACGCCCCAGTCGAGCCCCGCCATCACGTCGACCGCGTCGGCCCCGCCCACGCCGATGGCCAGCATGACCAGGCCGCCGGCGTTGGGCGTGTGGCTGTCGGTGCCGATCATCAGCCCGCCCGGGAAGGCGTAGTTCTCCAGGATCACCTGGTGGATGATGCCCGACCCGGGCTTCCAGAAGCCCGCCCCGTAGCGCGCCGACGCGCTCTCGAGGAAGTCGTACACCTCTTTATTTTCGTCGACCGCGGCCAGCAGGTCGGGGCCCGCCCCCACGCGCGCCTGGATCAGGTGATCGCAGTGCACGGTCGTGGGCGCTTGCACGCGGCGCAGGCCGGCCAACTCGAACTGCAGCAGCGCCATCTGCGCCGTCGCGTCCTGCAGCGCGACCCGATCGGGTTGCAGCGCCGCGTAGTCGGCCCCGCGCGACAGCCCCTGCGACGCCGGGTCGGGCATGTGCCCGAAGAGGATCTTCTCGGCCAGCGTCAGCGGACGCCCCAGCCGCTCCCGCCCCACCGCGATCGCCGCCGCCGAGCGGGCATAGGCCCGCCCCACCCGCTCGACCGTGTCCGCCTCGTAGATCGGCATCGGCGCCTCCCCGCCGCCCCCAGCGGCGCGGGGCCGGCGACCGGGCGTCATTCTATCAACCGCGCGGCTGCGCGATGCATCGCGGCACACAGCCCGCGCGCCCACGGCCGGACGCGCGCGGGTTGGGGGAGGGGGTCAGAGCGGGATGTTGCCGTGCTTCTTGGGCGGGTTGTCGTCGGATTTATTTTTCAGCATCTCGAGCGCGCGGATGACCTGCGGGCGGGTGTCCCGCGGGTCGATCACGTCATCGACGTAGCCCAGCTCCGCCGCCTGATAGGGGGTGTTGAACTCCGCCTCGTAGTCGGCGATCAGGCGGGCGCGCTCCGCCTCCGGGTCGTCGGCGGCGGCGATGGCGCGGCGCTGGATGATGTTCACCGCGCCCTCGGCCCCCATGACGGCGATCTCCGCGTTCGGCCAGGCCAAGTTGATGTCGGAGCGCAGGTGCTTGCTGCCCATCACGATGTAGGCCCCGCCGTAGGCCTTGCGCAGCGTGACGGCGATCTTCGGCACGGTCGCCTCGGCGTAGGCGTAGATCAGCTTCGCGCCGTGGGCGATGATGCCGCCGTGCTCCTGCACCGTGCCCGGCAGGTAGCCCGGCACGTCGACCAGCGTCACCAGGGGGATGTTGAAGCAGTCGCAGAAGCGCACGAAGCGCGCCGCCTTGCGCGACGCGTCGATGTCGAGCACGCCGGCCAGCGCGTCGGGCGAGTTGCCCACCAGCCCCACCGTGTAGCCGCCCATCCGCGCGAAGGCCACCGCGACGTTGCGCGCCCAGTGCTCGTGCACCTCCAGCAGGTCGCCGTCGTCCACGATGCCGCGCATCACGTCGCGGATGTCGTAGGGCTCGTCGGCCGCCGCCGGCACCAGCTTGGCGAACTCCGGGTTGCGGCGCTCGGGGTCGTCGCGCGGCAGCAGCCAGGGCGGGGCCTCCATGTTGTTGGCCGGCAGGTAGGCCAGCAGGTCGCGCACGGTGTAGAGGGTCGATTCCTCCCCCTCGACGGCGAAGTGCGCCACGCCGCTCTTCGCCGCGTGCGCCTGCGCCCCGCCCAGCTCCTCGTGCGTCACATCTTCGTGCGTGACGGCCCGCACGACGTCGGGGCCGGTGATGTACATCTGACCGCTGTTCGCCTCCATGAAGACGAAGTCCATGATCGCCGGCGAGTAGACGCCGCCGCCCGCCGTGGGGCCGCAACTGACCGAGATCTGCGGCACGACGCCCGAGGCCAGCGTGTTGCGCAGGAAGATGTCGCCGTAGCCCCGCAGCGACGAGACGCCCTCCTGGATGCGCGCCCCGCCGCCGTCCTGCAGCGCCACGATGGGCGCGCCCATCTTCAGCGACATGTCCTGCACCTTGACGATTTTTTCCGCCACCGCCTCCGACAGCGACCCCCCGAAGACCGTGAAGTCCTGCGCATAGGCGAAGACCGTGCGCCCGTTGATCAGGCCGTAGCCCGTCACGACGGCGTCGCCGGGGGGGCGCCGGTCGGCGAGCCCGAAGCGGGTCGCCCGGTGCGTCACGAAGGGGTCGATCTCCTGGAAGGTGCCCTCGTCGAACAGGACGGCCATGCGCTCGTGCGCGGTCAGCTTGCCGCGCTCGTGCTGCCGCGCGATCGCCTGGGCGCCGGCGCCCAACATGCGCGCCTCGCGGCGGCGTTCCAACTCGCGCAGGCCCGCGTCCCGCTCCACGCCGTACTCTTCGACCGTCATGGCGCTCCGCATCCCGGCCCGCGCGCCGCGCGCCCCGGCCGACCGGAGGCTACCACAGCCGTCGGGACCGGACACGCCGACGCCCGCACTACAGGCCCGACCTCGCCTCCTGTCCCTCCGGCCCCCTCTCCCTGGGGAGAGGGTTGGGGTGAGGGGGAGAGGCCGCGATTTTTTTCGGCGGCGCCCGGCCGCCGCCCGGCCGGGCGACCACAAGGGTCGCCCCTACGACCGTGACCGCGGCGCGGAGCCGGCCGCAAGAATTTCTTTTCCGCCGCCCGGCAGGGCGACCACAAGGGTCGCCCCTACGACCGTGACCGCGGCGCGGCGGGGCCTCCGGCCCCCTCTCCCTGGGGAGAGGGTTGGGGTGAGGGGGAGAGGCCGCGAAATTTTTCGGCGGCGCCCGGCCGCCGCCCGGCAGGGCGACCACAAGGGTCGCCCCTACGACCGCGACCGCGGCGCGGAGCCGGCCGCAAGAATTTCTTTTCCGCCGTCCGGCAGGGCGACCACAAGGGTCGCCCCTACGACCGTGACCGCGGCGCGCCGGGGCGGCCCGCAAGAATTTTTTTTTCCGCCCAACATTCCCCCTCTCCCTTCCCTCATAGAGAGGGGGGACCAGTGGTCTCCATCACTCCCTTACGTCAAATGTGGAAACTTTACACTCCAAAACCTTGACCTGCCCCCCCCCCCTAGACGTCATAATACGTGCGCTCGATATGCACGACCCCAATCCATAGGGGATTGGGGCGGACACATCCACGGAAAGGATGACGCCATGAGCAACTATTGGGAGACCCTGCGACACCGAAAGATCAGCCGTCGCACGATGTTGGGAGCTAGCGCCAAGGCGGGCGTCGGCGCGGCCGGCCTCGCCTTGGTCGGCTGCGGCGACGACGACACGGCCGACGCCGGGACCGCGGCCGCCGAACGCGCCGCCGCGGCCGCGGAGGAGGCCGCCGCCGCGGCCGTCGCCGCCGGCGAGGCGCGCGCCGCCGAGACCGAGGCCGCCGCCGACGCGGCCGCGGAAGCCGCAGCGGCAGCCTCCGAGGCCTCCGCCGCCGCTTCACAGGCCGCGGACGCGGCCGATGCGGCTGCCGCTCTGGCCGCCGAAGCGGCCGAGTCGGAGGACGCCGCCAACGCGGCCGCCGCCGCCGAAGCCGCCGCCCAGGCCGCCGCCGACGCCGCAGCCGCCGCATCCGCCGCCGGCGACGAAGCCGCCGCGGCCGTCGCGGCCGCCGCTTCCGAGGCGGCCGAAGCCGCCGCCCAGGCCGCCCGCGACGCCGCCGCCGCGGTCGAGGCCGGCACGGCCACCGCCGAGGCCGCTCAGGCCGCCATCGACGAGGCCGCGGCCGCCGCGGCCGCTGCGGCCGAGGCTGCCGGCGAGGCGTCCGCCGCCGCCGGCGAGGCCGCCGCCACCGCCCAGGCGACCGCCGAAGCCGCGGCCGAGACCGCCGCCGCGGCCGTCGCCGCCGCTCAAGAGGCCGCCGACGCGGCCCAGGAGGCCGCCGAAAGCGCCGCCATGGCGGCGGAAGAGGACGAGGCCCCGGCCACCGGCCCGCAGCACGGAGGCGTCATCACCTTCTCCGGGGGCGACGGCGGCATCCTCGACCCGGCCATCGCCGACCACGGCGGCCTCGACAGCAGTTGGTTTCCGATCTACGACCACATCAACTACCTCGACAACGGCGGGGTGCTCACCTCGGCGATGGCGGAGTTGCCCGAGGTCGTTGATGACCTCACCTTCGTCTACAACATCAAGCCGAACGTGTTCTGGCAGGACAAGGCGCCGCTGAACGGCCGCCAGTTCGTCGCCGAAGACGCCGCCTTCGGACTCGCCCGCTTCGGTCAGGACAACCCCGAGTTCATCTTGAGAGACCTCCTCTCCGCCGTCGAGCAGTACGAGGTCACCGACGAACTCACCATGCGCGTCAAGGCGAGCGAGCCGTTCGCGCCGCTGCTCTACGCAATCGGCGAGCAGAAGGTGCTCATGGTCTCACGCGACGCGGTCGAGGCCTTCGGTGACGACGGCATCGCCAGCAACCCCGAGGCCGCCATCGGCACCGGCGGCATGCAGTATGCCAATCGTGAGGACGGCGTGGTCACCGAGCTCGAACGCAACCCCAACTACTTCCGCGAAGGGCTCCCCTACTTCGACGGGTTCCGGGCGACCTGGAATTGGGACGGGGCGTATCGGGCCGCGCAGTTCGTCGCCGGCGAGGCCGACATCCTCTGGTTCCCGTGGCTGGGTGTCCCGGCAGAGAACGAGGCCGTTCGGGCTCAACTCGGCGAGGAGAACGTCGTCGAATTGCCCATGCAAGCGACCTGGAGCAACTCGACGCACTTCCACACCAAGGTCGAGCCCTACACCGACCCGCGCGTGCGCCTCGCCCTGCATCTCGCCACCAACCGGGAACAGCTCTTCGCGGTGGCCCAAGGCTTCGTTGAGATCGGCGGGCCGATCGCCCACGCGTCCGGCGCATACGCGTGGACCGTCGACGAGCTCCGCCAACGGCCCGGCTACCGCTCCGGCGCCCTGCGCGAGGAGGATCTGGCCGAGGGCCGGCGGCTGCTCGACGCCAGCGGCTACGACCCGGCGAGCGTGCCGCCGATGAGCTCCTGGGACGGCACCATCCAGTTCGCGCAGGTGTTCCAGCAGAACGTTGCCGAAATCGGCTTCGAGGTCGATCTTGAGGAGTTTGCCGACATGGAGGGCCAGGACAAGCGGACGTCGGGGAATTTCTCCATCCACTGGCATGGCCTCGGGGGTGCGCACGACCCCGACATCCTCAACAGCGACGTCCGCAGCGACGGCGGACGGAACTACGGCGAGTTCGCGGACCCCGAGATCGACGCGCTGCTGGAGCAGGGACGCACCACCCTCGGCGCCGAGGACCGTGTGGCGATCTACGACGAGATCCAGACCAAGCTGCTCGAAGAGCACGTGCCCCGGATCTTCTGGTGCTGGGGCCGGCCGGTCGTCGGACACCGTTCCTGGCTCAAGGGCTACGGCCCAACCAACCACAGCACCGCCGCCACCCAGGCGCTGTACCGGTCGTGGTTCGAGGGCAAGCCCGGCGTGTAGGGGGCTCCGGAACCTCACCCCCTGTCCCCCTCTCCGTCTGGACGACGGAGAGGGGGAACGTGGGCGCGGGCGCTGGATCCCCCTCGTGGGCGTCCGGCAATCCGTAGGGGCGCCCGGACTCCGTCCGGGAGGGCGACCACAAGGGTCGCCCCTGCGACTGCGGCGCGGCGGATCCCCCTCACCCTAACCCTCTCCCCAGGGAGAGGGGATCGGAGTTCCCCCTCTCCATTGCTCGGCAATGGAGAGGGGGTTAGGGGGTGAGGTTCTGGCGGAGCTATCCCGGCGGCTCCGTGCGCGCGTCCTCCTCTTCTTCTTCCTCCTCCGGCGGCGGGATGATGATGATCTGCCCCACCTGCAGGTTGCCGGCCTCGAACTCCGTCAGGCCGTTGTAGGCCTGCAGGTCGAGGTAGTTCAGGCCCCGCGCCGCCGCGATCTCGCTCAGCGTGTCGCCCGGCTGCACGATGTACTCCTCGCCGGGCGGGCGGGTCGGGCCCTGCGCCTCCGCGGCCGCCTCGGTCGTGACGGCGATGCGCTCGCCCCGGATGGGGATGCGCAGTTCGTCGCCCGTCGAGAGGATGCTGGGGTCGGCGATGCCGTTGAGCCGCTGGATCTCCTCCACCGTCACCCCGGCCGATTGCGCGATCAGCGCCAGCGTGTCGCCCGGCTGCACGATGTAGATCTCCTCCTGCAGCTCCTCCTCGATCTCCTCGCCGAACAGTTCGTCGCCGCGGAAGATGTAGGGCTCCGGCAGCGACTCCGGCAGCGGCTCCATGGGGATCGTCTCCGGGTCGGGGTTGGCCGTCGCGGCCTCCGGCGGCGCGATCGGCTCCTCCTCGCCCGAGCAGGCCGCGGCCAGCAGCGCGGCGATCGCCAGCGACCCCATCAGCGCCACGCGCACGGCCCCGGCTCCCCTCTTCTTCGCGCCCCGTCCGCCTTCGTTCCAGTCTACCCCCGGGGCCGGCCTCACTCGCCCTCCTCCGGGAGTCCGGCGACGCAGGTTTCGGCCAGCGCCGCGTCGGCCGAGGCCGTCAGGCAGCCCAGCAGGCCGTGCGCCAGCCGCCCCACCGCGGCGAGCGCCTCCGGCTCCACGACGCCGAACTGGTCCTCCGGGACGTGGATGGGGCCGTCGAGCGGCGAGGGGAAGATCACCGGCACGCCCACCTGCGCGAAGTTGAGGTGGTCGGAGCCGATGCCCGGCGGCAGCGACCCCGCCGTCACGCCGATGTCCAGTTCCGCCGCGACCTCCTGCGCCAGGGCGACCAGCGGCGCGTCGCCCATCAGCACGACCGGCGAGCCGACCGCCGCCACGTCGAGGTTGAGCATCGCCGTCGCGGCGGCGATCTCGCCCGACGCGACCAGGCTCTCCACCAGCGTCCGTGAGCCCACGATGCCGGGACTGCCCGCCACCGCCTCCTCGGCCCCGAAGGCCGCGAAGCAGACCAGCCGCCCGGCCGTGGCGCCGGCGTAGGCGCGCGCCAGTTCCACCACCAGCGACGCGCCGCTGGCGTTGTCGTTCGCGCCGCCGACGCCGGGCACGGTGTCGTAGTGGCCGCCCACCCAGACCCGGCAGGCGCCCTCGGGATGCCGCGCCACGACGTTGCGCGACTCCCCCGACAGGGGGTCGTAGCGCAGCGTGATCGCGGCCGTCACGGGGCCGCGCGCCGTCCGCGCCCGCAGCCCGATGCCGGCCGACCGCGCCACGGCCAGCGCCGGGATCGCCGACTGCTCGCCCAGCGTGCCCGAAAACGGCCCCTCCTCGTTGTTGTAGATGATCACCCCCACCGCCCCCGCCGCCGCCGCGTTGGCGACCTTGTCGCGGAAGTAGGTCACGCCGCGCTCGATCAGCGCCACCGCCCCATCCACGCCGGCCTGGGCGAAGTCGTCCGCCGTGCCCACGCCCGCCACGACGACGAGCGGCCCCGACACGTCGCCCGGCGCCGAGCCGCTCAGCGCCTGCGCGTCGATGGCGTCGGCGTCGGCCAGCAGGCGCAACTCGCCGATCAGCTTGCTCTCCAGCGGAACGGGCTGCAGCTCCACCTCGTACCCGTACGACTCGAACTCGGCCGCCAGGAGGGCCGCCGCGTCGCGCTCCCCCTGCGAGCCCGGCGTCCGCTCGCCGATCGTGACGCTCAGCGCCTCCAGCACGCGCAGCGCGTTGTCGTTGTCGTAGGGCGCCGGCGCGACGGTCGGGGCGGGCGCGTCCTCCTCTTCTTCCTCCTCCTCGGCGCCCTCCAGGTCCTCCGGCTCGTCGTCGTCCGCGGGGGGCGGCGCGTCGGGTTGTTCCGGCGCTTCGGGCGGTTCGGGCTCCGGCGCGGCCGGTTCGGGCTCCGGCGCGGCGTCGGCCTGCTCGGCCTGCTCGGCGGCTTCCGGCTCGACCACGGCCGCCCGCGGCTCGACCGCCGCCTCGGGCGGCGCCGGCGGCGCGTCGGGCTCGCGGCAGCCCGCGGCGACCGCCGCCGCCAGCAGCAGCACGATCGCCGGCAGCAGCCGCGACGGCGCCCTACGCGCGGAGGAGGTCGGGGGCCGGAGGGAGGTCAGTGTCGCCAACGCCGGAACCAGCCGCGCACCCCGCCCGGCCGTGGTTCGCCGTAATCGTCGTACTCAATGTAGCGGTCGCGCCAGAAGCCGCCGCGTCCCTCGTGCGGCGCGCGCGACTTCGGCCCGCGCATACTCCAGGCCAGCCCGAGGACGAAGAAGATGACCCCCGCCAGGAGCAGCCACGCCCCCGGACCGCGGGCCCGCAGCGCCAGCCCCACGGCCAGCAGCAGGAAGCCCACCAGCATCAGGCGCCCCGACGTGAAGCGCACGAAGACGAAGGCCAGCCGGTCGCTTATCCGGCGCATCAGCGCGTCCCAGCTCTGCCGCGCGCGGCTGGGCCCGCGCCGCCGCCGCCGGCGCCACTCGAAGTCCTCGATCTTTTCGAGGACATCCTCGATATCGCGTTCCAGACGATCGGGCATCGCGGCGCTCCTCCTATTAATCAGTCTAACCCCAACCGCCGCCGCCCGGGGTCTCCATCCGTACGACGTCCCCCGCCTCGACCTGGAACGTCGTCTTGCCGGGCAGCGCGCGGTCGCGCCGGCCCGCCCGTTCGAGCCGGTTGCGCCCCGGCCGGCCGCCGGACCCGCCGGCCGCGCCCCAGGGACCGCGCCGCCGCCGCTCGCCGATCAGCGTCACCGTCGCCGGGGCGAGGAACTGCGTCCGCCGCACCAGTCCGTCGCCGCCGCGATGCCGTCCCGCGCCGCCGCTGCCCCGCCGCACGCTGTTCTCCAGCACGCGCAGCGGATAGGCGATCTCCAGCGCCTCGGCGGGCGTGTTGAGCGTGTTCGTCATGTGGCTGTGCGCGGCCCGCAGGCCCGGTCCGGCCGGCCCGCCGCCCAGCCCGCCGCCGCTCGTCTCGTAGTAGGCCCAGGGCTGCCCCGTGCGCGGGTCGATGCCGCCCGCCGCCAGGTTGTTCATCGTGCCCGACGAGGCGGCCGGCATCCGATCGGGCAGCGCCTGCGCGATCGCCCCCCAGACCACGTCGACGATCCGCTGGCTCGTCTCGACGTTGCCCGCCGCGACGGCCACCGGCGGGGCCGCGTTCACCACCGAGCGCTCGGGCAGCGTGAAGCGCAGCGGCCGGAACAGCCCCGCGTTGGTCGGCGCCTCGGGCGGCAGCAGGCAGCGCAGCACGTAGTAGCTCGCCGAGCGCGTCACCGCCGCCACGGCGTTGATCGAGCCCGGCCGCTGCCCCGCCGAGCCCGTGAAGTCGAGATCCCAGCCCCGCGCCGAGGTCGTCAGGCGCAGGCGGATGGGCACCGGCTCGTCGCTGGCGCCGTCGTCGTCGAGCGCGTCCTCGAAGTCGTACGCGCCGGGCGGGATCGCGGCCATCCCGGCCAGCGCCGCCCGCTCGCCCGAGTCGAGCAGCGCCGCCGCCGCGCGCCGGAAGCCCGCCGGCCCGAAGCGCTCGGCCAGCGCCGCCAGCCGGCGCTCGCCGACCCGCTGCGCCGCCACCTGCGCGTCGATGTCGCCCTGCCGCTCGGCGGGGGTGCGCACGTTGCGCAGGAACAGCGCCAGCGTCTCGGGGACGAGCGCCCCCGCCCGGTAGAGCCGCACCGGCGGGATGATGAATCCCTCCTGCACCAGCTCCTGCGCGACCGGCATCGAGCCCGGCGCCATGCCGCCGATGTCGGCTTGGTGCGCGCGGCTGGACACGTAGCCCACCAGCGCCCCCCGCCCGCCGCGCCCCGGCCGGAAGACCGGCGAGACCATCGTCACGTCGGGCAGGTGCGTGCCGCCGCGGAAGGGGTCGTTGAGGATCGCGACGTCCCCCGGCGACCAGGGCGCCAGCTCGGCCACCGCCCGCACCGACTCCGGCATCGCGCCCAGGTGCACGGGGATGTGCGCCGCCTGCGCCAGCAGCCGCCCGCCGGCGTCGAAGACGGCGCAACTGTAGTCGGCCCGCTCCTTGATGTTGGGCGACAGCGCCGTGTGCCGCAGCGTCGCGCCCATCTCCTCCGCGATCGACGCCGCCAGCGACTCGAAGACCGCCAGCCGCGCCGGATCGATCGGGCCGGTCGTGGTCGCGCGCCTAGGCATCGGGCGCCAGCCGTTCCGTCAGGGCGTCCGCGACCGACTCCGCGATCGACTCCGCTGTCTCTCCCCCTGGGAGGGCTAGGTCGACGCCCCCCGCATCGACGCCCACCCCCACCGACAGCGCCCGCACGCCCGGGACCATGCGGATCAGGCGCAGCAGGTCGTCGCCCGCGCCGGCCGCGCGCAGCGCCTCCCCATGCACCACGACGTGGTAGCCCGCCTTGACGTACCCCGCCGCTAGGAGCTTCAACTGCCGCGAGGCCACGTCGGCGTCGCGGCCCCCGCCCAGCGGCTCGGCGATCCACTCCCCCGCCAGCGCGGCGAAGGGCAGCACGACGCCGGGGCCCGGCAGCCGCGCGGCGATCGCCGCCGCGATCAGCGCGCCCTGCGCCGCCGAATGGTCCGCCGCGTGCAGGGTGATCACCGTCGTCATCGCCGCCCTTCCCGCGCGATGCGCAGACTGCCCGACGCCAGCGGCCGCGCCCGCCAGCCGGGCGGGACGAGGATCGTCGTGTCGAGTTGCGTCAGGATGGCGGGCCCCTCGATCGGGCCCCGCAGCGCCGCGCGATCGATGATCCACGTGCGCCGCGGGCGGTCCCACACGACCGTCGCCGTCTCCGCCGCCCGATGCCCCGTCTCCGTCCCGGAGGGCGCGGGCGCGCCCGCCGCCGGCGGCGCGGCGCTGCGCGCGATCGCCTTGACGCGCGCCACGACCACCTCCAGCGCGCGGCCCGGGTCGGCGTGGCCGAAGCGCGATCGGTGGGCCGCCGCCAGCGCCGATCGGATCGCCGCCCGCGAGGCCGAGCGCAGCGGCACGGCGATCTCGTGCGACTGCCCGGCGTAGCGCAGGTCGGCCGATCGCTCCACGCGGCAGCGGCCGTAGCCGTCGCGGCGCAGCGCCGCCCGCGCCTCTGTCTCCAGCCGCGCGAAGGTCTCCTCCAGCGCCGCCTCTTGCCCCGCCGCGTCGGGCTCGATGCGCAGCACCATGCCCTGCTCCGCGTCCTTGACGACCGGCGCTTGCAGCATCCCCGCCGCCGACAGCACGCCCGGCGCGGGCGGGATCAATACCTGCGGGATGCCCAGCTCCGCCGCCAGATCGCAGGCGTGCAGCGGCCCCGCGCCGCCGAACGCGACCAGCGCGAAGTCGGCCGGGTCGAAGCCGCGCTCCACCGAGATCACGCGCAGCGCCCGCGCCATGTTCGCGTTGGCGACTTCGACGATCGCCTGCGCCGTGCGCCGCGCCGACTCCCCGAACCCGTCCGACAGCGCCGCCACGGCCCGCTCCGCCGCCGCCGCGTCGAGCGTCATCGCGCCGCCCAGGAAGCGGTCGGGCCGCAGCCGCCCCAGCACGACGTGCGCGTCGGTCAGGGTCGGCGCCTCGCCGCGCCCGTAGGCGGCCGGACCCGGCGCCGCGCCGGCGCTCTCCGGCCCCACGCGCAGCGCGCCGCCCGCGTCGAGCGCCGCGATCGAGCCGCCGCCCGCGCCCACCGTGTGCACGTCCACCGTCGGCGTGCGGATCGGCATCCCGCCGACGTCGAAGTCGGTCCGCTCCAGCACCCGCCCGGGGAGCAGACTGACGTCGGTCGAGGTGCCGCCCATGTCGAAGCTGATCAGCCGCCCGACCCCCGCCGCCTCGGCCGCCGCCCGCGCCCCCACCACGCCGCCCGCCGGTCCCGAGAGCACCGTGCGCACCGCGTCCCGCGACGCCTCCGCGACGCTCATCGCGCCCCCGTTCGAGCGCATCACGCGCAGCCGCGTCGCCGCGCCGCTTTCCCGCAGCCCCGCCTCGAGCCGCGACAGGTAGCGCTCCATCGCCGGGGCGACGTAGGCGTTGACGACCGTCGTGCTCATGCGCTCGTACTCGCGGTGCTCGGGCAGCACGTCGCAGGAGGCCGAGACCGTCAGCCCGCGCGCCCGCGCCATCTCCGCGACGCGCCGCTCGTGCGCCGGGTTGACGAAGGAGAACAGCAGACAGACCGCCAGCGCCTCCGCCCCGCTCGCCTCGACCCGGTCGAGCGCCGCCGCGACCTCGTCCGCGTCCAGCGCCCGCACGACGGACCCGTCGGCCGCGACGCGCTCATCGACCTCGAAGCGGCGCGCGTCGGGGATGGGCGGCTCGGTCCGCGTGGGGTGCAGCGCGTACAGCTCCGGCCGCGCCTGCCGCCCGATGACCAGCGTGTCGCGGAAGCCGCGCGTCGTGATCAGGGCGCAGCGCGCCCCGCTGCGCGTCAACAGCGTGTTGGTCGAGACCGTCGAGCCGTGCACCACCTCGTGGGGCCGCCATCCGCGCTCCGCCAGCCCGTCCAGGACGGCCCGGCCCGGGTCGTCGGGCGTCGAGGGGCGCTTGTGCAGCCGCAGCGCCGCGCCGTCCCAATAGAGGAAGTCGGTGAAGGTGCCGCCCACGTCGACGCCCAGCAATCGCCGCCGGCCTCCATGCCCGGCCACGGCTTACGGCGCCGCCCCGTCGCGCCCGGCGGGGTTGAGCGACCCGGTGCGGTAGCCGCCCAGGTCGAGCGTCACGAAGCGGAAGCCCAGCCCGCGCAGCCGCCGCTCGATCGACTCCCGCTCGCGCGCCACGATCGCCATGCCGTCCGCGTCGGTCTCGATGCGCGCGATCTCGCCGTGGTGCCGCACGCGCACCTGCCGCAGCCCCAGCCCGCGCAGGACCGCCTCCGCCGCCTCGATCTCGCCCAGCAGCGGGGCCGACACCGGTGTCCCCAGCGGCACGCGGCTGGCCAGGCAGGCCGCCGCCGGCTTGTCCCAGACCGGCAGCCCCAGGCGACGGGCCAGCGCGCGCACGTCGGCCTTGCCGCAGCCGGCCTCGACCAGGGGGCTGCGCACGCCGCCCTCGGCGGCGGCCCGCAGCCCGGGGCGGTAGTCGCCCAGGTCGTCGCGGTTCGTGCCGTTGCACACCACCGCGCCCGACTCGGCCGCGATCGGCGTCAGGTGGCTGTAGAGCTCGCTCTTGCAGTGGTAGCAGCGGTCGCCCGCGTTGGCGACGTAGCCCGGCCGCGCCAGTTCGTCGGTGCGGACCACGCGGTGGCGGATGCCGATCGCCGCCGCCAGTTCCCGCGCCGCCTCCAACTCGGCCCCCGGCAGCGAGGGCGACTGCGCCGTCACGGCCAGCGCGCGGTCGCCGAGTTGCTCGGCCGCCACGGCCGCCACCAGCGCGCTGTCGACGCCGCCGCTGAACGCCACGACCGCCCGGCCATAGCCGGCGACGACCTCGCGCAGGGCGGTCAGCCGCTCCGCCTGGGCGCGGGGGAGGTCGGCGGCGGATCCGCGTTCGGCGATGCCCTGATCACTCATCCGCCCCGATCATACGCCAGCCCCGCCCGTCGGCGGCGCTGCGCTAGACTGGGGCGGAAGGAGTGCGCGATGGAATTGGTTCAGGGTGTCCCCGAGGGAATCGAGTTCCTGGACATGGACAAGTTCCACAGGAACCACATGGCCGTCTGCGACCGCATGGGAGATCTCATGGACACGCACGTGGGCCAGTTCGTCGCCTGCTTCGGCGACGACCAGCAGTTCGTGTTCGGCGATGATCTCGATGCCTTGATCGCGCGGATCCCCAAAGAGGAACTCCCCACGGCGTACGTCGATAGCGTGCCGGCGCGAGACGAGATCCTGATTCTGTGACCCGCATCCCCGGCGATGCCGCGTCGGTCCCCGTTGCCAGTTCGCCGACGCGCCTTCAGGCCGATGCGCCGCTCGGAGCGGGCTGTTCCTCGTCCGGCAGGTACTCCAGATGCACGCCCGGGGCAGAGCTCGGCTCCGGGACGAGGCGGAACAACTGCAGCAGGTCGCGCCCGAGCAGGGAAGGCATTTCCCAGTTCTCCTCACTCGGCTCGGCGAGGTGGACCGCGCTGTCCACCCAGACGTAGCGGGGATACTGATCGGTCGCCGTACGGAAGATGGCCCGCGCCGGCATGGGCATGAGGCGCATGCTGCCGCCGACGCCACTGATCGGCGCACCGCTGCTGAAGTCGAACTCCCGCACCGCGATCCCAAGTCGATCGGCATCGAATGGATGCAAGATGGATCGATCCGCGCCGGTGTCGATCAGGAACGGGATCGTGTCGGGATTGAAGCCTTGCCCAGCCAGCGTGACCTCGATGAAGGGGAGTGGTGCTACTCCTGCCAGGCGCGCGGACAGCATGTGGCCCGGGATGCGGATCATAAGATCAGTGCGCGATCGCGCCTGCTCACGCGCGCAAGAGCCGCCGTCGGGACCTCCTCTTGAGGGATCCGATTCAGCAGTTCTTGGGGATCCTCGCCGAACTCCAACCGTCGGCCATGGTCAAAGCAGGCCACGACCTGCCCAAGATGCTTCTCCACGAACTCCGGCCAGCGTTCGTACAGGACGATGTGGTTCCGCTCGGCCTTCTCGAAGTCGGGGGGGTCAACCCCGTCGGGTAGCCCATAGTGCAGCTTCGGCTTCATTGCGCTCTCCCTGTGTCGCAGTCTACCAGCATCGGTGAGCTCACTTGCTTCCGACCGACGCCCTGACCGCCGCGCCGCTCCCTCCCCCTTGCCCCGACCCCGGCCCCCCGATACCGTCGCATCCGACCGCCCGCCGGAGACGCCCATGCCCGATGAACTCACCCTCCAGCTCGAACCCCGCAGCCTGACCGGCAAGAAGGTCCGCCGGCTGCGCCGCGAGGGGATCATCCCCGGCAACGTCTACGGCCGCGGCCGGCCCTCCGTCGCCGTGCAGGCGACCCTCGAGGAGTTGCGGCGCGTCTTCCGCGGCCACGACCGCAACCAGGTCGTGAACGCGCAGATCGCCGGCGAGGCCGAGGCCCGGCCCGTGGTCCTGCGCGACGTGCAGCGCCACCCCGTCAGCCACGACGTCGAGCACGTGGACCTCTACCACATCGACCTCAGCCGCCCCATCCACGCCGCCGCCGTGGTGCACATCGTCGGCGAGGAGATCTGCCCGGCGGTCACCCTGGGCGGCGTGCTCGTGCAGGGCCTCGGCTCCGTGATGCTGGAGGCGCTGCCCATGGACATGCCCTCCGACCTCACCATCGACGTCTCCGGGCTCGAACACTTCGGCCAGAGCATGCACGTCTCCGACCTCGCCCTGCCCGAGGGCGTGCGCGCCCTCGCCGAGCCGACCGCCCAACTCGCCACGATCATCGCCCCGCGCCTCGCCGAGGAGGACGAGGCCGCCGAGGAAGCCGCCGAGGGCGTGGAGGGCGAAGAGGCGCCGGCCGAGGAGGCCGCCGAGGGCGCGGAGTCCGAAGCGACCGCCTAACCGCCCCGGGCGGGCGCCGCTGCCCGTTCCCGTACCTCCACGACCAGCTCTTTCCCAAGCGCTCCCAGCGCCTCGTTGAGGCGGCTGGCGGCGGTCCGGTGGCGCGGCGCAAGCATGCGGCGGACGACCTTTTCATCGACGCCAAGGCGGCCGGCGAGCGACACGCGCGATAGCCCACTCGCCCGGAAGGCCAGCGCGAAGGCCGCCTTGGCCGCCATGTCGGCGGGCACGGCCACGGGGCGATCACCCGCGGTGAGCGGGCTCGGGATGGGGATCGGCTCACCGTCGTCGAGACGCCCGGCGATCGCCTCCTCAAGCGCGTCGCGCGCTTCGGCGAGCGCTTCCGCTTCGTCGGCGCCGGACGTCAGGCACTCCGGCAGGTCGCGGAACGACACGACGACCTCGGCGGGTCCGGTCTGCTCCAGACTGGCGGGGTAGACGAATCGCATCGCGCGTTACCTCCGTTCGATTTCGTCGCGATCGAGCCCCAGTTGGCGCAGCATACTCGCGAGCAGTCCCGCCCCCAGATCCTCGCGGCGGTCTTTCACGATGGTCTTGCGGGCGCCGTAGTAGAGCGTGACGTGACTGCCCTTGCCGCGCTTGGCGTCCACGCGGACGGGCACGCCTCGCGCGCGGCCGTGTTCACGCACCCGCTAGATGAACTCCCGTCCGTTCACGCGATCAGTATAGGGCAGAAGTGTCCGAAAACCCCGCCCCTGCGGAGGGCGCCGCGCCCGAAGCGACCGCCTAACCGCCCGCCCGCGCCCGATCGCCGCGCAGTTGCCCGCAGGCGGCGGCGATGTCGCGCCCCTTCTCGACGCGCACCGTCGCGGGGACGCCGGCGTCCGTCAGCCGGGCCTGGAAGCGCAGCACCGCCGACCGGCTGGGCCGCTCGCCCGGCACGCCCGGCGAGGGGTTGATGGGGATCAGGTTGACGTGACAGTTGAGCCCGCGCAGCAGCCGTCCCAGTTGCGCCGCCTGCGACGCCGAGTCGTTCACGCTGGCCAGCAGCACGTACTCGACCGACACCCGACGTCCCGTCGCGGCGACGTGCGCCCGCGCCGCCTCGACGATCGCGCCCAGCGAGGCCGACGGTACCGGTACGAGGTCGCGCCGCAGCGCTTCGTCGGCCGCGTGCAGGCTGACCGCCAGGTTGACCTGCGGATGGTCGGCCGCGAGCCGCCGCATGACGGCCGGCAGCCCCACCGTCGAGACGGTGATGCGGCGCGGGCTCATCGCGAAGCCGTCGGCGGCGGTCAGGCGCGACAGCGCCGCGTGCGTCGCCGCGTAGTTGGCCAGCGGCTCGCCCATGCCCATGAAGACGACGTTGCTCAGGCCGGCGCCGTCGCCCTCCGCCGCCGCGGCGCGCGCCATCGTCAGCACCTGCGAGAGAACCTCCCCCGCCGACAGTTGCCGCCGGAAGCCCTGCGCCCCCGTCGCGCAGAAGGTGCAGCCCATCGCGCAGCCCGCCTGCGTCGAGACGCAGACCGTGCGCCGCGCCCGCCGCCGCCCGAAGGGGTCGTAGCGCATCAGCACCGTCTCGATCAGTTCGCCGTCGTCCATGCGCAGCAGCAGCTTGGTGGTACTGCCGTCGGCGCTGGTCTGCTCCCCCGCGACCGCCGCCGCGCCCACGCGCAGCCGCTTGGCCAGCCGCGACCGCAGCGCGCGCGGCAGGTCGGTCATCTCCTCGAAGTCCGAGACGAAGCGGCGGTAGACGTTTTGCCCCACTTGGCGCGCCCGATAGCCGGGCTCGCCCAACTCCCCCACGATCTCCGCCAGCCCCCCGGCCGGCAGGTCGAGCAGCGACGGCCGCGCGCCGGGTCCGGGCGCGCTCATGGCGGGTCGCCCAGGCGTTGCCCCGCCAGCCCGCGCTCGCCCAGCGCGAAGGCGCGCGCGTCCATCGCCCGCTTGCCCGCCCGCTGCAGCCGCTCGACGCGCAGCAGCCCGTCGCCGGTCGCGACGTCGATCGTCTCGCCGACGGCCATCACCGCGCCCGGCGGCCCGGCCGCGCCGGTCCCCTGGGCGCGGGCGCGCCAGATGCGCAGGTCGTCCGAGCGCAGCCGCGTCGTCGCGCCGGGCCAGGGCGAGAAGGCCCGCACCTGCCGCGCGATCTCCGCCGCCGGCCGCGTCCAGTCGATCCGGCCCTGCGCCTTGCGCAGGCGGGGCGCGCGCGTCGCCCGCGAGGGGTCCTGCGGCCGGGGCGCGATCTCCCCCGCCAGCCAGGCCGGGATCGTCTCCAGCAGCAGCGACGCCCCCCGCGCCGCCAGCCGGTCGCCCAGGCTGCCGGCGTCGTCGTCGGGGCGGATCGGCTCCGCCCGCGCGGTCAGGATGTCGCCCGTGTCCTCGCCCTCATCGACCAGCATGATCGTCGCGCCGGTCTGCGCGTCGCCGGCCAGGAGGGCCGCCGCCACCGGCGACGCGCCCCGCCAGCGCGGCAGCAGCGAGGCGTGCACGTTCAGCGTCCCGAAGCGGGGCAGGGCGAGCACCTCGGGCCGCAGGATCTGCCCGTAGGCCGCGATGGCCTGCAGCTCCGGCGCGTACGAGGCCAGCGCCGCCGTCGCCTCGGGGTCGCGCAGGCGGGCCGGCTGGAGCACGTCGATGCCCGCCGCTTGCGCCGCGACCTTCACCGGCGACGGCCGCGGCGTCCGGCCCCGTCCCGCCGGGCGGTCGGGCTGCGTCACCACGACGCAGGGACGGTAGGGGCTCTCGATCAGCGCCGTCAGCGTCGGCACGGCGAAGTCGGGCGACCCGAAGAACGCGACCCGGGGCATCGTCATGCGGCGAGCATAGGGCGCGCTCAGCCGTCGCCGTGCAGCCGGCGCAGCCGGACCGGCGCGCCCCGGCCG
Organism: Dehalococcoidia bacterium; assembly: GCA_963664645.2. Classification (GTDB taxonomy): domain Bacteria; phylum Chloroflexota; class Dehalococcoidia; order Bin125; family Bin125; genus TK10-74A. Next base: position 1,977,524 of record CAXXCV010000001.1, on the reverse strand, counting down.
ACTCCCAGCGCCGCGGCCGCGCTGCCGTTCGCCAGCGCCAGTTCGACGTAGCCGCTCGACGAGGGCAGCGCCACGACCTCCGATCCGCCCGCCGCGTAGCTGGCCGCCGGGCCGGCGACGGTCCGTCCGCCCGCCTCGACCTCGAACGCCGCGCCCGCGTCCGGCGCGCGGAAGCTGGTGATCGCGTTGCCGAAGCGGTCGACGTGCAGGATGCGCCCCTCGCCCGCGCCGCCGATCAGCGGGGTCGCCAGCGGCGCGGCCGCCGTGACCTCCGACAGCGGCCGTCCCACCGACGCCACGTCCCGCCCCGAGGCGAGCGCCGCCGCGACCGGCGCCATCAGGTCGCGCCCGTGGAAGGTGCGCGAGACCTCGGGCGCCGCCAGCGGCGTCTCGCGGATGTCGGCCGCGCGCAGCCCGTCCGGCAGCGGCGACCGCGCCGTCCCCGCGGCCGGCCGCATCGACGCCGGCAGGCCGCTGCTCAGCACGCCCGTGTCGGGACCGACCAGCCACGCCCGGTCGGTCTCGATCGCGACCAGCCCGCGGGCGCTGCCCACGCCCGGGTCCACGACCAGGACGTGCACGGCCCCGTCCGGGAAGGCCGGCCAGGCGCACTCGCTGAGGAAGAGGGCGGCGGTCGCGTCGCCGGGCGGGACGGCGTGGCTCACGTCGACGATGCGCAAGGCCGGGTTGACGCGCAGCAGGGCCGCGTGCAACTGCGCCGCGTAGGCGTCGCCGAGCCCGAAGTCGGTGGTCAGGGTGACGATGCCGCAGGCCCGCATGACGCCCGTGCCGCTCCGCCGCCGCGGCGGCTCAGACGCGGATCGCCGCGATCGACAGCGCCACGAAGATCACGATCAGCGCGATCGTGCCGCGGAACAGCAGCCGCTCCACCCCGCGCCGCGTGCGGAACGAGCCCGCGCCCCCGTCGCCGCCGAAGATGTTGCCCAGGCCCTGCCCCTTGGCCTGCATCAGCACCGCCGCGATCAGCAGCAGCGCGACCAGGATCTGGAACACGTTGATGATGTGGCCGATGTCCATCGGGAATCCTTGAGCCGCGCGACGGCCGGCCGGGCGCCGCGGTCGCGCTAGCGCGTCGCCGCGGGAACGGCGGGCGGACGCGGGGCCGCCTCGCCGCGCTCATGGTAAATCGTCAGGATCGCATCGGCCAGCTTGGCCGAGTCGTGGCGGTAGCGGTTGCGCTCGTCGATCACGTCCGCCTCGACCACCGCCCCGCCGACCGGCGCCTCGCCGCCGCGCACCGGCTCCGACTTCCAGCGCTCGGGCAGCCGCTCGCTGAGGTTGTTGTTGGCGACGATGAAGTCGAAGGGCGACCCGCCCAGGTGCGACTCGACGCTCGCCACGTGGTCCTGCACCGAGTAGCGGTCGGTCTCGCCGGCCTGCGTCGCCACGTTGCTGACGAAGATGCGCATCGCGTGCGACTCCTGGAAGGCGATGCCCAGTTCGGGCACCAGCAGGTTGGGCAGCACGCTCGTGTAGAGGCTGCCCGGCCCGACCACGATCAGGTCGGCGTTGCGCACCGCGTTGACCGCGTCGGGGTGCGCCGAGGGCCGCGCCGGCTCCAGGCCGACCGACGCGATCTCCGTCTCCGCCGCCGTGATCGCCGACTCGCCGCGGATCGTGCGCCCGTCGCGCGTGCGCGCCGCCAGCCGCACGTCCTCCAGCGTCGAGGGGAGGATCTGGCCGCGCACGGCGAGCACCCGCCCCGTCTCGTGGATGGCCTGCTCCATCGAGCCCGTCACCTCCGACATCGCCACGATGAACAGGTTGCCGAAGGAGTGCCCCGACAGCCCCTCGCCCGATTCGGCCGGGAAGCGGTACTGGAACAGCCGCGTCATCAGCGGCTCGGCGTCGGCCACGGCGGCGATGCAGTTGCGCACGTCGCCGGGCGGGATGACGCCCATGTCCTCGCGCAGCCGGCCCGAGGAGCCGCCGTCGTCGGCCACGGTCACGACCGCGGTCAGGTTGTCGGTGTATTCCTTCAGCCCGCGCAGCAGCACCGACAGCCCGGTGCCGCCGCCGATCGCCACGATGCGCGGCCCCCGCCCGGCGAAGCGGTGCCGGTAGACCAGGTTGACCAGGCTCTCGCTATGGCCGTTGCCGTTGCCGCGCGCCGTCGAGCGCATCGCGGCCAGCAGGCCGGCGCTGAACTTCCACACCCCCACGACCACGAACAGCACCGCCACGCCGATGAACAGCGCGCCGCGCAGCACCTGCGGGATGAACTGCAGCGTGATGTAGTAGAAGGCGTCGGGCAGGGTGAGCGTCAGGTAGGCCTCGCGCGCCAGGAAGGAGACGCCCAAGCCCAGAAACGCCATCCCCAGGAAGAGGAGCAGGAACCAGCGCTTCACGCCCATGCCGGGCAGCAGCCACTTCCGCGTGTCCGGGTCGCGGAGCCACTTCATCGTCGCGCAGTATCCATCGTCGCGTCCCCGCCGCGCCATCGTCGCGCACTATATGGTCGCCCATCGGCTGTGGTCACGCGAATCCGTCCCTCCCGGCCGCCGATCCGAGTAGGGCGATCACGGCCGCCCGCAGGCCATGACGATCAACACCCCCGCGGGGTTCCCCGGCCGCTCAACCCTCGAGCAGCTCGCGCAGGATACCCGTCACCAGCCGCGGGTTGGCCCGGCCGCGGGTCGCGCGCATCACCTGCCCCATGAGGAACTTGAGCGCCTCCTGCTTGCCCGCCCGGTAGTCGGCGACGGCCCGCGGCTGCGCCTCGATGACGCCCCGCGCGACCTCCCGCAGCGCCGCGTCGTCGCTGATCTGCGTCTGCCCCGACGCCTCCACGATCGCCCGCGGGTCGCGGCCGTCGCCGAACATCGCCTCGAAGACCTCCTTGGCCTGCGTGTTGCTGATCGTGCCCGCCTCGATCAGCGAGACCAGTTGCGCCAGTTGCGCCGGCCCGATGCGGACCGCCTCGATCTCCTGCCCCGCCTCGTGCATCAGCCGCGCCATCTCGCCCACCATCCAGTGCGCGACGCCCCGCCGCGCGGCCTCCGTGGCCGCGCCGCCCAGCGCCGCGACCGCCGCCTCGTAGTAGTCGGCCGTCGCGCGGTCCTCGGTCAGCAGCCCCGCCTCGAACTCGGCCAGACCGTGCTCCGCCTGGAAGCGCGCCCGCCGCGCCGCCGGCAACTCCGGCAGCGCCGCCCGGATCGCCTCGACCCGATCGCGCCCCGTGCGCAGCGGCGGCAGGTCGGGGTCGGGGAAGTAGCGATAGTCGTCCGACTCCTCCTTCGAGCGCTGCGACACCGTCACCTCGCGGTCCTCCACCCAGCCGCGCGTCTCCTGGTGGATGCGCTCGCCGTTGCGCAGCGCCGCCGCCTGCCGCCGCTGCTCGAATTGCAGCGCCTTGTAGACGGCGCGGAAGGAGTTCATGTTCTTGATCTCCACCTTGACCCCGAAGTCGGCCTGCCCCCGCGGCCGCAGCGAGATGTTGGCGTCGCAGCGGAACGACCCCTTCTCCATGTCGGCCGTCGAGACGTCGAGGTAGCGGAAGATCTGCCGCAGGGCGACCAGGTAGGCGCGCGCCTCCTCGGGGCTGCGCATGTCGGGCTCCGAGACGCACTCCATCAGCGGCACGCCGCTGCGGTTGAGGTCGAGCAGCGAGTACGACTCCCCGCTCGCGTCCTCGCGGTGCAGCAGCCGCGCCGTGTCCTCCTCCAGATGGATGCGCGTCACGCCGATGCGCCGCGTCTCCCCATCGACCGCGACGTCGAGGTAGCCGTTCTGGCTCAGCGGCTCGTCGAACTGGCTGATCTGATAGCCCTTCATCAGGTCGGGGTAGTGGTAGTTCTTGCGGTCGAACTTCGAGACCTCGGGGATCTCCATGTGCAGCGCCAGCGCTGCCCGGATCGTCCACTCCACGGCCGTCTCGTTGATCACCGGCAACACGCCCGGCATGCCCTGGCAGACGGGGCAGACGTGCGTGTTGGGGGCCGCGTCGGCGTACTGCGCCGGGCAGCGGCAGAACATCTTGCTCTCGGTCCTGAGTTGGGAGTGGACCTCCAGCCCGATCACCGTCTCGAACTCGTCCGCCCCGTCGGGGGCGGACGCGGGTGCGGCGTGGGGGGTCGGGGAGGTCATTGCGCCTCAAATCTTATACGCGCGCCCCCGGCGCGACATCCCAGCCGCTGCGCGAGAGCGCTGCGTCCGCTACGCTAAGCGCCGTCGTCCGGACGGCCCCGCGTCCAGTTGAAGTGGCTGCCATGGCAGATTCCGCCCCCGCCGATGCCGGCGCGCAGGTTCTCGATGCCGGCGCGCCCCTGCCCGCCGCCGCCCACCCGCACAGCGTGCGCCTGATCCACACCTCCGACGTCCACGTCGGCGCCGGGCACCTGCGCGACGAGTCGGGCCGCGAGGAGGCGCTGCACTTCCTGGAGACGATCATGCGCGCGGCCGTCGACCTTGAGGCCGACCTCGTGCTCATCGCCGGCGATTTCTTCGACAACAACCGCGTCAAGGAGCCGCTCGTCGCCGAGACGGCCGGCATCCTCAACGAGCCCGAGGTTCCCGTCGTCATCCTGCCCGGCAACCACGATCCCCATATGGCCGACTCCGTGTACGAACGCTTCGGCCACCACTTCGCCGCGCACGTGCACATCTTCGACGACGCCGACGGCGCGCTGTTCAGCCTCGACGATCTGGGCGTGCAGATCTGGGGCCAGGCGCACACCAGCTACGACGACTTCTCGCCCGCCGGCAGCAGCCCCGACTGGCGCAGCGACAGCGAGCCGCCGCTCTGGCGCATCGCCATGGCGCACGGCTCCGCCGTCGGCTTCGACGGGCGGCTCTCCTTCGGCTACCGCATCGAGGAGGAGCACCTCTCCGACCTGGAGGCGCACTACGTCGCGCTGGGCCACCTCGACCGCCACGGCCAGACCGGGCCGCCCGGCACGACCGCCTTCTACTCGGGGGCGCCCAGCCTGCTCAAGGGCTTCACCCTGGTCGACCTGCGGCCGCACGGCGTCGACGTCCGGCCCGTCCTCTTCGACGCCCTGGAGCGCGGGCAGGCGCCCGCCCGCTGACCGCCACAGAACCATTCACTGCGACATAACAACACGACCTGAGGACCACATCATAAGGAGACGGCCATGAGCTTCCGCGCGTTCGTCGTGGACATGCAGGACGAGGAATTCAGCGCCGGCGTGCAGTCGCTCGACGAGGGGCAGCTGCCCGACGGCGACGTGACGATCGACGTGCAGTGGTCGAGCGTGAACTACAAGGACGGCCTCGCGACCCTGCCCAAGGGCCGCGTCGTCACGCAGTACCCGATGGTGCCCGGCATCGACCTGGCCGGCCGCGTGCGCGAGTCGGCCGACGACCGCTTCTCCGCGGGCCAGGAGGTGCTGATCACCGGCTACGACCTGGGCGTGGCGCACTTCGGCGGCTTCGCCGAGGCGGCCCGCGTCCCGGCCGACTGGATCGTGCCGCTGCCCGATGGCCTCAGCGCCGAGGAGGCGATGGCGCTCGGCACGGCGGGCTTTACCGCCGGCCTCTCGGTCGAGGCGCTGCAGGCGCACGGCGTCACCCCGGAGTCGGGCCCGGTCCTCGTCACCGGCGCGACGGGCGGCGTCGGCAGCACTGCCGTCGCCATCCTCGCCCGGCTGGGCTACACGGTCGCCGCCAGCACCGGCAAGGCCGACGAGCACGACTACCTGCGCGCCCTGGGCGCGTCGGAGATCCTCAGCCGCGAGGAGGTCGGCGAGGAGAGCCGCCGTCCGCTCGAGCGCGAGCGCTGGGCCGGCGCGATCGACCCGGTGGGCGGCGCGACCACGGCCTACATCCTGCGCACGCTCAAGCGCGACGGCGTCAACGCCGTCTCCGGCCTCACCGGCGGCGCCGGCGTGAACACCACGGTCATGCCCTTCATCCTGCGCGGCGCGTCGCTGGTGGGCGTCGAATCCGTCTACTGCCCCATGCCGCGGCGGGGCGAGATCTGGCGCCGCCTCGCCGGCGACTGGAAGCCCGACGCCCTGCTCGACGCTATCGCCGTCCGCACCGACCTCGACGGCGTCGCCGACGCGACCGCCGCCATCCTCCGCGGGGCCGTGCGAGGGCGTACGCTGGTGCGGCTCGGCTGATCGGACGCGAGCGCGCCGCGGAGGGTTTCGTCATGCCCGGCTGGCAGGAACGGCTCAAGCAGGCCCAGCAGGCCGCCCGCGAGGGCGCGCGTCAGGCCGCCGTCACGGCCGAGGAGGTGCGCAAGCGGGCCGAGCCCGCCCTGCGCGAGGCCGTCGAGAAGGCCAAGCCGGCCGTCGAATCGGGCGCCCGGCGCAGCCGCCGCGCCGTCGACGCCACGCTCGAGGAGCGCCGCGCCCAGCACGAGGCCCGCGCCAACTGGTTCCTCATCGAGGACGGCCCGGTCCACACCGCCGGCTACCCCGACGACGAGAGCATGAGGCTCGGCATCCAGGCCGCCGCCGAGCACGGCTGGCGCGTCGAATCGACCGCCACCGTGCCCGGGCCGCCGCGCATCCCCGGCGGCATCGCCGCCATGGTCGCCAAGCAGGCCGCCGAGCGCATGCTCAAGCCCGACAAGTTCATGGTCACCTTCCGCAAGCGTCCCGAGTCGGGCGCCGCCCCGAAGCCGCCGTCCACCGGTCCCGGCCCCGCCTGACGGCCCGCTTGCTACGCTCTCCTCGTTCGCGGGGGTAGCTCAGGGGCAGAGCTCCTGCCTTCCAAGCAGGCGGCCGCGGGTTCGAATCCCGTCCCCCGCTCCACGTTTCCCCAGTTCCTCAATTCTCCGCCGAGAGGATGGCCATCGATAGTAGATCGATTTCGGCGGCCGGTTCTGGAAGCTCGTCAAGTTCGCGGATTCTTCGTTCGAGATCGGCATTCAGGTTGCGGATCTGTCCCTCATACAACCGGATGATCCGAGCGTCCGACGCTTGATCGAGACGTGCCTCCGCGCGCCGAATGCGCGCCTCGGAGGTCCGCCGGAGCGTCGCCCGCTGAACCGCAATGCGGCCGGCGAATTGTTCGCGCTCGATGTCCTGGGTTTCCTGGCGCCGTTTCTCCGCGTGTTCGAACACGGTATCCTCCAGTTCGCGAATGGCCGGTTCGTCCAGCGCCACTGGAGGCGGCGACCCGGCCGCTGTGGCGAGCGCTCCCAGCAAGGCATCGCCCAGGTCGCTGCAACTCTCGTGCGAGCTCAGTGACACCACCACGGGAAGCAGCGTTTCCTGAGACTCGGGTCCGTTGAGTCCAGGCCGTCCGTGGATGCCGAGCCGGAAGATGGCGAGCGCCACCCCGCCGCGGGTTCGCGTGTCCGTGAGGCCTGTAGGCACGGCGAAGGATCCGACGCGCGCGATCCAATCAGGCGGTTCTTCCTTCTGTATCTCATCGATGGCCGTGAGGACAATCGGATGGCCGATGTTCAGGAACGGGAGCCCGTCATACTCGCGGCTGACCTCGTCATCGAACGTGACCCACCGGTGGCGGTTCTCCTGAATGTGCCGCAGCAGGCTCTGTGTGTCTGGATGAACAACGCGCTTCACCGACATGTAGTGGCGCACCCCGGCCACGGCCTCGTCGGATAGTCGCAGATCGAACACGGAATCGCGTGGGGTCGGCCTGAGTGTGCCGCGACGCTGTTCCCCGCTCTGGAGCCACCGATCGACGACGGCTTGGATTTCGGCGGGTGATACATAGCGGCCGGATGAGCGAGTGCCTTCGATCTCCTGATTCAACAGGTCGCCCTGTCCCATCAGTTCAGCTCGAGCCGACTCGAACTCTTCCTTGTGCTGCTTCCGCTGCTCGATGCGGAGCAGTGCATCGTTCGCTCGCCGCTCCTGCTGCTCAGCCGTCAGTCCGCGTGTGAAGGCGTCTGCTTGTAGCGCTGATATCTCAGGCCCGAGGATCGGCTCGAGCTCGCCGATCGAATGCTCGAACACGCCGATGCGCGTATAGAGGCGTTCGAGGATGCGCGTGTCGATTGTCTCCTCGGCGAAGAATGAGGCGACGACGACCTGCGGCTCCCGCTGGCCGAACCGGTCGATCCGCCCGATCCGCTGCTCTACGCGCATCGGATTCCACGGCAGGTCGTAGTTCACGACCGCATCGCAGAACTGGAAGTCGAGGCCCTCGGAACCGACCTCGGTACTTACGAGGACGTGCATATCCGGGTTCTCGCGGAAGTCATCGATGATGTCCCCGCGTTGCTCCGGTGCATCACCACCCCAAACCGACGCGCAGCCGATTCCGGCCGCACGCAGGCGCGACTTGAGGTATTGCAGGGTCGACCGGAAGAACGTGAAGACGAGGATCTTGCGCTTCGGCTTCTCGGCGAGCAGCCGCTCGACCAGTTCGATGAAGCTATCAAGTTTCGAGTCGCGTTCCGGCAAGTCGGCAGCTGCTGCTCGCAGGCGGTGCACGGCCTCTTCCAGCGCGGGTGACTGGGGGTGGCCGCCGCCGCTTCCGTTCACGGTCTCGGAATCGGTGCCTTCATAGTCCTCTCCGATATCCAGGTCGGCTATGAGAGCCTCCATTCGCTCATGCGCCGCCTGGAGCGAACTGGCGGCGGTCCGCTCGAACTGCGTGATCCTCCATTCCGGGGGAGCATTCGGGTTAAGCGCGAGAGCACGCTCGATGAGGAATTCGACCCAGGCGTCGTAGAACTCCTGCTCTGCGGCAGTGAGCGTTACCCGTACTACTTGCGCCATGCGCTCAGCCGTCTCCTGGACCTCGCGCTTGCGAGTGCGGGTGTAGTAGGGCGCGAGAGTGTGCATCCGCTGGAGGTCTCGGCGCAGGCGTACTGTGGCCTCGGGGTTGAGTTCGCGCACATCCTCAAGTCGTCGGAGCCACGACATGAATACGGCGTTTTCGCCGAAGCCTGCTCCGTGCTCCGTCGCCAGAGCGCCGCGCATCTCCTGTGCGACATCCGACAGGTTGGGTTCCGGTTGAGAGAGCCGCGCGAGCGCCGCGTTGATGTGGCGGTTTGGTTCTAGCAGCGCGTCCAAGTCTTCCTGGGACGTACCTCCGAACTCCGCCGGTTCGACGATCCGTAGCAGGCTAAGCAAGTCGGATTGACCGGTCTGGATCGGCGTCGCTGAGAGTAACAGAATGTGAGCGGATTGGTCGGAGAGCACTTCCCCGAGGCTAAAGCTTCGTGTCGCCGGGTTTCTGAGATGGTGTGCTTCGTCGACGATCACGAGATCGAAGGGGATGTCGGTTTCCACGAGTGTGCGTTCGAAGTCCGTGATTCGCAGGCCTTCGAGTGAAGTCACTCCGAAGAAACCCGGCCAGTCCCCCTCGCGTTCGAATCGGTCCCTCAAGTCCTCGAAATCTCGCGCACGCATCTCCCGCAGTTCGATGCCGAAGCGTTGCTGGAGCTCACTGCGCCACTTCCTGCGCAGATTTGCCGGGCACACGATAAGCAGTCGCTCCACGTCTCCCCGCGCCATTAGTTCCCGCACGATCAGCGCCGACTCGATCGTCTTGCCGAGCCCGACTTCGTCTGCAATCAGCAGGCCGTGGGATGCCCGCCGAACGAACTGCAACACGGGCTTGAACTGGTACACGAGGAACTCTGTGCGGGACGACCCGATCGAGAAGAGCACGTCCGAGAACTCGTGGAAGAACTTCGACAGTACAAGGTCCACAAGGAACTTGTCCCTGGACGCCCAGCCCAGCGTTTCGGGCTCGTGCTTCACGAGCATGGCGGCGGGCTGCCACGATCGGCGGCGCGCGCCCCATTCGACGCGGTAGTGCGCCGCTCCCGCCTGATGGCGCGGGCCGTCGATGATGATCCCCCGCCGTGAGGGGTCGCCGATGTGGCAGACCTCGTCGCCGCGCTGCAACTCAGACATCGAAACCATGCCCCCGGAGCAGTCTAGCGCTCTTCCCCCTCACCGCCACGTTCGTCCCACCGCCGGCGTAGAATGGCGATGGGATCGTGGATCGCGAAGGGAGGCTCGACGCGTGGGAACGTTCCAGTGGCCGCTGCGCATCTCCGGCATGGACGAGCGGGAGACGCGGGAGATCGAGGCGACCGTTGACACCGGCGCCGCCTATACGACGCTGCCCGCCGGCCTGCTGCGCGAGTTGGGCGTCGAGCCGATGGGTACCCGCAGACTCCTGCTGGCCGACGGCCGCCGCGTCGACATGGATTACGGGCAGGCGTGGGTGGCGATCAACGGCGAACGCGTCGTCACCGTGGTCGTCTTCGGGGAAGACGATGGCCCCGCCCTGCCGGGTGAGGGCCACCAGGGGCTGCACGCCGACTGGTCCGCGGACTACGACGGGCGCTTCCACGTCTGCAATTCGATCTGGCTGCTCGACGAATTCACCGCCGACCCGCGGCTGCTGCGCCGGGCGCTGCTGGAGAACGGCTACGCGGAGTTGCCGATCACGGGCGCAGACGCCGCCGCGGTGGACCTGCTGCCGCCCATCCACGGCGACCCGTTCGACCGGATGCTCGTCGCGCAGGCGCAGATCGAGGCGATGACGCTGCTCACCGCCGACGAGGTCGTGGGGCGCTATCCGGGGCCGGTCGAGCTGATCTGAGCGGCGGGCGCGCGGCCGCTCCCCCCTTGACGCCCTTCCTGCGCTACGATGCAGGCAGCAACCATCGCCCACCCCCGCACGAGAGGAGCGCCGGCATGGCCGACACCCCGGGCGACCTCCGGCTCGCCTTCTCCGACCAGGCGATCGCCGCCCTCAAGGCCGCCCTCGACGGCTACCCCGAGCCCGCCGCCGGCGTGCGCGTCAAGATCGTCGGGCGCAGCGGCCGCGGGTTCGACCACGTCATCACCATCGTCGAGCGGGGGGCCGAGCCCGACGACCCCGCCGTCGACCTCGACGGCCTGCACGTCTTCGTCGAGCGCGAGCACGCGGGCAAGCTGAACGGCGTCGCCGTCCACTACGAGTACAAGGGCCCCAACGTCAGCGGCCTGGAGTTCGACAACCCGAACTCCGTTTGGGACAACCCGCTGGAGGAGCGCGTCCAGATCCTGTTCGACGAGTACGTCAACCCGGGCATCGCCGCGCACGGCGGCTTCGTCACCCTGCTGGGCGTCGAGGAGGACCGCGCCTACATCGAGATGGGCGGCGGCTGCGCCGGCTGCGGCATGGCCAACGTCACCCTCAAGCAGGGCATTGAGGTGGCCGTCAAGCAGCACGTCCCCGAGATCGTCGAGGTGGTCGATACCACCGACCACGCCGCCGGCACGAACCCCTACTACCAGCCTCAGAAGGCCGGCGCCGCCAGCAAGTAGCCCGGCCCCCGTGCGTTAGACCGTATGTTCTGCTAGCCTTGCCGCCGGGGAAGGGCAGGGGTCGATGCCGATGGACCGCCTGATCGAACTCGTGGAGCGCGGCGCCGATCGGTTGCGCCGCGGCGCCGGCGACGAGCGGCGCAAGGCGATGGGGCAGTACTACACGCCGCCCGCGATCGCGCAGTTCATGGCGTCACTGGTCGGCCTGCCGGCGGCCGGGCACGTGCGCGTGCTCGACCCGGGCGCCGGTTCCGGCATCCTCGGCGTCTGCGCGGCGCGCTCGCTGCTGGAGCGCGGGGCGGAGTCGGTGCACGTCGTCGCCGTCGAGTCCGACGCGCGTTCCCTGCCGGCCCTGACCGAGAGCCTCACGGCGGCGGAGCAGTCCATCGGGGCGGCCTTCAGTTACGAGGTCCGCTCCCACGACTTCCGCGACTCGACCGGGCTCGATCTCGGGGCGGAGCCCATCGCTCCGGTCGATGTCGCGATCTCGAATCCCCCCTACTTCAAGGTCTCCCCCACCGATCGGCGGGGCGGCGGCGCGCCGAACATCTACGCCCAGTTCATGAGCGTGGCGGGCGAGCTCCTCAAGCCCGGCGGCCAGATCTGCTTCATCATCCCGAGGAGCTACTCGTCGGGGCTGTACTTCCGCGACTTCCGCCGCCGCTTCCACCAGACGATGGCGCTCGAAGCGGTGCATCTCTTCCGCTCGCGGGCGGACGCGTTCAAGACCGATGGCGTGCTCCAGGAGAATGTCATCATCCTCTGCCGCCGCGGAGGGAGCGCGGACGCCCAGGTGCGGATCACGGTGTCGAACGGCGCCGGCGACCTCCCGGCCGATGGCTGTCTGCTCGCCCCCCGGCGGCGCATCGTCGACCCGGAGACGCGCGACGCGTGGCTCTACCTGCCGGAATCGCGCGCCGATCTGCGAGCGCTCGCGGCGGTGGAACGGCAGCCCAACCGTCTGGCCGACCTGGGCTGGGAGATCTCCACGGGGCCGGTCGTCGCGTTCCGCGCGACCGAGCACCTGCGCCCGGCCGCCGGCGACCCCGACGGCGATGGCGTCCCCATGCTCTGGCTGCAGCACGTCAGGCCCGGCGCCGTCGCTTGGCCGCTCGACGGCGGCTTCCGCAAGCCGCAGTGGCTCTCCGCCGCGGCCCCGGCCAAGCTGCGCGTGCCGAACGCGAACTGCGTCCTGCTGCGCCGCTTCTCCGCCAAGGGCGACCCGCGCCGCCTGATCGCCGCGCCGCTCCTCGCCGGCCAACTGCCCGGCGACTTCGTCGGCGTCGAGAACCACGTCAACGTGATCTACGGCGCCGAACAGGATATGACTCCCGAAGATGCGGTCGGGTTGGCGGCGCTGCTCAACTCGCGCCTCTACGAGCGGTTCTTCCGCACGATCAGCGGCAACACGCAGGTCAGCGCGTCGGAGATCCGGGGCACCCGATTCCCCTCGCGCGATCGCATCCGCGCCGCCGGCGGGCGGCGGAGCCGCGCCCCCGTGACGAGCCTGCGGGGCGATGTAGAGTTCCGCTACCGGGACCGATTCGTGGCGTAGGAGGTTTGGGCGTGGCCGACCCCAACTTCGCCAACCGCACGCTCTGGACGGGCGACAACCTCGACATCCTCCGCGGGATGAACAGCGCGTCGGTCGATCTGGTCTACCTGAACCCGCCCTTCAACTCGAACAAGGACTACGCCGCGCCGGTGGGCAGCAAGGCGGCCGGGGCGGCCTTCAAGGACACCTGGACGCTCTCGGACCTCGACGTGGCCTGGATGGGATTGATCGCGGACGAGGAGCCCTCGATCGCGCACCTGCTGGAGACGGCGGGCCGGTCGCACTCCAAGGGGATGCAGTCCTATCTGTGCATGATGGCGGTGCGGCTGCTGGAGTTGCGCCGCGTGATGAGGGACACGGGCAGCATCTACCTCCATTGCGACCCGACCGCGGACTCCTACCTGCGGCTGCTGATGGACGCGGTGTTCGGCCAGGGGAACTTCCGCAACGAGATCATCTGGTCGTATCGGCGCTGGCCGTCGAAGCACGACAATTTCCAACGTATGCACGACGTCATCCTGCGCTACTCGCGCGGCGAGACGGTGGTGTGGAATCAGATGTATGAGCCCGTCTCGGAGTCGTTTCAACGCCGCTTCAAGGGCAAGGACAACGTGCTCGACCCCGGTGCGACGCGGAAACGCGCCGCGGCGCACGAGACGCCCGGGCTGCCCATGCGCGACGTGTGGGAGATATCGATCATCGCCGGCGCGTCGAAGGAACGGGTGGGGTATCCCACGCAGAAGCCCCTCGCCCTGCTGGAGCGGATTATCGAGACCTCGACCAACGAGGGGGACGTGGTGCTGGACCCCTTCTGCGGCTGCGCGACCGCCTGCGTCGCCGCCGAGCGGTTGGGCCGTCAGTGGGTCGGCATCGACATCTCGCCGAAGGCGGCCGAACTGGTGCAGTACCGCCTCAGCCGGCAGGAGTCGCGCGGCAACAATCAACCGTCGGAACCGGGGGAGCGGATCGCGCTCTGGGCGTCGCGCGTCATCGCCCGCACCGACATCCCCCACCGCACGGACATCGACGCGCCGAAGAACTACCGCCAGAACCAGCACGTGCTCTACGGCCGGCAGGAGGGCCACTGCGGCGGCTGCGGGACGCACTTCGAGTTCCGCCATTTTGAGGTGGACCACAGAGTCCCAAGCTCGAAGGGCGGAGGCGACAATATCGAGAACCTCCAGTTGCTCTGCGGGAACTGCAACCGCATCAAGGGCGATCGGCCGCAGGAGTACCTGCTGGCGCGGCTGACCGAGATGGGCGTCGGCTGACGGCGGGAAGCAAGGCGTGATCCCGGAATGACCCGCGTCCTCCTCGTCTCGACGTACGAACAGGGGCATCAGCCATTGGGGCTGGCCTCCCCCGCCGCCGCCCTGCGCGACGCCGGCCACGACGTCCGCACGCTCGACATCGCCGTCCAACCGGCCGACCCCGCCGCCTTCGCCGCCGCCGACCTCGTCGCCATCTCCGCTCCCATGCACACCGCCGCCCGGCTCGCCCTGCGCCTGGCCGAACGGCTGCGGGCGCGCCGCCCCGATCTGCCCCTCGTGCTCTACGGCCTCTACGCCTCCGAGCTCGACCTCCACCTGCGCGACGGCGGCCCCTTCGCCGCGACGGTCGGCGGCGAGTACGAGGGCCCGCTGGTCGCCCTGGCCGACGCCGTCGGCGAGGGGCGCGCCATCCCCGCCCCCGGCGAGCCCGCGCCGCTCGTCGACATCGCCGGCCTCGGCCGCGCCCCCGCCTTCCCGCGCGACGCCATGCCCCTGCCCGACCGCACGGGGCTGCCCCCCCTGACCGACTACGCCCGCGCGACCGTCGTGCCGGCCGGCGGCCGCGGCCCCGCCGCGGCGGGCGAGCAGCGCCTCGCCGGCTACGCCGAGGCCAGCCGCGGCTGCGCCCATCGCTGCGCGCACTGCCCCCTCACCCCCACCTACGGCGGCCGCCTGCGCCTCGTGCCGCCGGAGATCGTCCTGGCCGACGTCGACGCCCAGGTTGAGCTGGGCGCTCGCCACATCACCTTCGGCGACCCCGACTTCTTCAACGCCGTGCCGCACTCGCTCTCGCTGCTGCGCATCCTCGCCCGCCGCCATCCCGGCCTCAGCCTCGACGTCACGATCAAGGTCGAGCACCTGCTGGAGCACCCCGACGCGACGCGCGCCCTGCCGGACCTCGGCGTGGCCTGGGTGACGAGCGCCTTCGAGTCGGCCGACGACCGCCTCCTCGCCCGCCTCGACAAGGGGCACACGGTCGCCGACATGGAGCGCGCCCTCGCCCTGGCCCGCGGCGCCGGGCTGCACCTGCGGCCCACCTGGCTGCCCTTCACCCCCTGGACCTCGCTGGGCGACTTCGCCGCCATCCTCGGCTTCATCGAGCGTCACGACCTCGTGCAGAGCGTGCCGCCGGTGCAGTACGCGCTGCGCCTGCTGCTGCCGCCCGGCTCGCCGCTCATCGCCCCGGCCGAGGCCGAGGGCCACCTGACCGGCTTCGACGCCGACGGCCTCACCTACACCTGGCGCAACCCGGACCCGGCCGTCGATGCGCTGCAGGGGGAGATCGCGGAGTACGTCGGCCGGCTCGCCTGCCGCCACGACGGCCCCACCGACAACGCCGCCGCCTTCGCCTGGATCCGCGATCGGGCGGCCCGCGCGGCGGGTCTGCCGGCGCCGCGTCCGGCGGGTGCGTCGGCCCGCTGGGTGCCCGGCCTCAGCGAAGCCTGGTTCTGTTGAGCGGAGCCCACGGAGGAGCAGTTGGCTCCCCTCGACGCGGCGCTGACCATCTGACGCGTCGTGCTGTGTGACCAGAACACATGTGCCAGCATCTGCTAGGATCTGCGAGTCGAGAAGGAGCGAGCATGCGAAGCCGTCGCCAGTGGAGGCAACATGAGCTCACTTAGGCGAGTTCCGCAACCAATCCCCTATCAGGGGAGCAAGAGGCGAATCGCAGGGACAATTCTGCAGTGCTTCCCATCTCATGTGCCGCGAATCGTCGAGCCGTTCGCTGGTTCGGCCGCGCTTTCTATCGCGGCGGCAACACAGCAGCGCGCGAATCAATTCTGGATCAACGACTTGCACCGTCCTTTGATTGCCTTATGGCGAGAGATCATTGATGGACCGGAAGCGCTCGCCAACGACTACGCAATGCTATGGAGGCAGCAAGATGGGCGAGAACGTGAGTACTTCAACGAGATTCGCCATCGGTTCAACCAGCACCACACTCCTGCCGATTTCCTGTACCTGTTGGCGCGATGCGTGAAGGCGTCTGTGCGGTACAATGCGAACGGTGAATTCAACAACACACCAGACAACCGCCGCAAGGGTGCTCGTCCGAAGGAGATGCACTGGCGAGTCGTTACCACGTCCAGCCTGTTAAGAGATCGGACAACACTAACGTCTTACGACTACAGACAAGTCCTGCAAATGTGCTCCAACGATGATCTCATCTACATGGACCCACCTTATCAGGGTGTTTGCGGGAACCGGGATTCCCGATACCAACCACGCTTCGATCATGATGAGTTCTGCGCAGCACTCGCTGACCTCAATGAGCGCAACCTCATGTTCGCCGTCTCATACGATGGGCGAACGGGTGAGAGGACGCACGGTGTGACGCTTCTTGAGGAACTGAACTTGACCCGCCTTGAGATCTGCGCTGGACGATCAGCGCAAGCCACGTTACTTGGGAGGTCCGAAAAGACCTATGAGTCCCTGTATCTTTCCCGTGCCTTGGTAGACTCGGCGCAACCCTCGCTAGCGCAGTTGGCACTTCTCTAGATGTCTGACTTGCCCGACGACTTCCGTGCCAAGTTGGCGAAGATCACGGCCAAGCGACCGAGGACAGTCATCGACCATATCCTCCAGCATGGCCATATCACGACTGAAGAACTCAAGGAGCAATACGGCTACAATCATCCACCCAGAGCCGCTCGTGATGTGCGCGAACAAGGGGTGGCACTGAAGACATTTCGCGTGACGGGCTCTGACGGGCGAAGCATTGGAGCCTATGCCTTCGACCCCACGAAAACCGTCAGGGATAGGCTTGGTGGTCGTAGGGCATGGCCAAAGAAGTTCAAGGACGCCCTCGTTGAAGCGTATGACTCTCGCTGCGCTGTGTGCCTGACGGACTACAACGCGCGGTATCTGCAAATTGATCATCGCGTACCCTACGAAGTGAGTGGAGACTCAAGTGGAGAACTGGAGTCTGCGGAGTTCATGCTGCTCTGCGGATCATGCAATCGTGCGAAGTCCTGGTCGTGCGAGCATTGCAAGAACTGGACGGATGATCATAGCCGAGACGTATGCCAAAGTTGCTACTGGGCCAGCCCCGAAAGCTACGCGCACATCGCGCTGAGAATCCTTCGGCGGCTTGATGTTGTGTGGACAGAAGGTGAAGTTTCGGAATACGATCATCTGGTGGAGCTATCGCGCCATGCCCGCCAGGAGTTGCCCGATTTCGTGAAGGCTGTGCTGCGCGACCATCTGAAGGGGGCTTATCGACAATCCTAACCACGCCGGTTGAGGTGACTAGAGAGCGTCTCTTTGATTGCGCTCCATTCATCTGGAGTGAGGACATTAACCGGATACCGAAACGCTTCATACTTGATGGTCAAGTTCACCCGCTCCGGCATCAATAGCTGCGCGAACGCCATGCCCAACGCGATCTCCCGCGCCGTCAAATCCAGAGAATGACCCGGCTCAACCCACACCGTATGCGCTTGCTCAACGGTCCGCCCATCCCGCAACGATTCCCCGATCGCATTCCCCGCGCTTTCGAGTCGATGGGCGATATGCAGATACTTCCAAATCTCCTCGTCGCTAAACAACTGGTCGATCTGATACATCCCTAACTCCCTTCCTAACGAATACGTGATTTCTGGCGATAGTGTTTTACTGTGCCGACCACCTAATCAACCCAACTCTGGAATCAACCCGACCATTCGTCCCCGGATGCTCGCGAGTAGCTCCTGCGGAGTCGTCCCGTGCTCCAGAGCCAGATCGGGAGCTCGCTTGAACGCTTGCGTAGCCAATGTGTCGCCATCGGTCCTGATTTCCGCGTTGATGACGATCCGGTCCGGGGACGTTCGGCTGGAGGAGTCGACGTCGAACACCACTATCCAGGAGTTCGAGGAATCGAGTTGCTGGTCCCCGCGCAGTTCGAAGCTGCGTTCGCCGACCTGGCTCAAGGAAGGCTTCCCCAGGTGTCGTTGCCAGCTATCCCAAACCGCCTGCGGGATCGCGAAGACGACACCCGCGCACTCCGGATGCGTCGCGACTCGGAACTTCATGAGGATCTGATAGAACGTCCGCTTGAATACGTTCGCGATGTTCGGCCCTTCGATCTTCTCACCGGCCCAGTCCGGATTGTCGCGCAGCGCAGCCGGAAATCCGTCTCCGTGGAGCCGGAGCGCGTCCTGGAGGTTCTGAACCGCGTGACGGTAGGAGCCGTGGAAGTCCATGGTCTGGAGTTCGAGAATGCCAAACCTCTCGACACGGAGGGCTCCGTCATCCTGGCGGGTCACCTCCGCAAGAGTCACGTCGAATGAGAACTCCGGTGACTGTGGGCTCCGGGAGACAGAAATCTCTCCCCCAAGCTTGTCTTGGAAGTACACGATCGCAGAACCCTGCCGACGCACCGAGCGGTAGAAGCGCTCTCGCGCCCGGGTCGTCGATAGTGACGGGAACGGCATGACGAGCGGGCGCCCGCCGCCACGGTTGGAGAACAGCATCTCTGCCGTTCTGCGCAGAACCGGGGAGTCCACTGCCCGGTACGGGCAGGCGAGCCAGTCTTGTCGTGAGCCGTTACTCGTGCTGCTGATCGTGCAGATACCGCGAGCAGCGGGACGCTTCACGCACTCCGTCGAATCGGACAAGACGGAAGTCAAGAACGGGCAGCACTGAGCCCGCTGGTCTGCGAGTGATGCATCGGCCGATGAGACCGACGGGTAGATCCGGTGTCCGAACCATTCGCTGACATAGTTACTGGGCATTGGACGAGCCGACCCCGCTTGGCTCCGCTTCGTCCGCGAAGCCGGGGAGCATGCCTGCGACCTGCCTGACGTACTCGTGCACGATATCGAATCCGATGGCCGTGCGCCCCTCCCGGAGCGCCACTTCCAAGGTGCGGCCGGATCCGCAGAACGGATCGAGCACGACGCCATCTCGCGGGGATGAACTCACGATCCTCGGCCGGATAATGTCCTCGGGGAACGTCGCTGTGTGGCCGTTCTGCCCGGCGCGCGCATGGACGGTCACCACATCGGTCGCCCCGGGTTCCACCGCGGCAATATCGTAGTAGTACGTGGCGCGCCCCTCGGTCGGACGGTGCACGAAGTGGAAGAAGTGCTCGTGCGCGAGTCGCAGGCGGTCCTTCTCCGGCCGTGGCGGGACGTTGGGCTTGTTCCAGATCAGGTCGTTTCTCAGAATCCACCTGTGATCTTGCATACGTATCGCGAAGCGGGCAGGGATGAGAAGAAGCTGCTTTTCCTGCCGGTATCCGCCCATCGGCACTCTGCGGCGAAGTCTGGGGTTGTTGCCAAGCCCTTGCCGGCCGTTCTGCCTGATCGATGCCCAGCGCGCGAAGTATGTGTCGCCAAGATTCACCCAGAGGTTGCCGCTCTTCTTCAGCACTCGCTTCGCGCGTTCGAAGATCTCCACCAGATGCTGCACGTACCAATCGGGCAGGGGTTCCATCCCCAGGATGCCACCGTGCGATCGGTACCACTCGTAGGAGGGGGCGACAGCCGCCGGATCGCTGACGGCGTTCTTCCACTCATCCAGGATCGATTGGTTGTGGTCCAGATCGTAGGTCCGCTGCCCCCAGTACGGTGGACTGGTGAGGATGAGATCGACACTCTCCTCCTCCAGGTCCTCAAGCAGGTCGAAGGCATCCCCGGTGAGGACTCGGGCGTTCGCTGTCTCAGTGCTTGGCATTGGTCGGCTCACCATAAAGAACTGATGTTCGTGGCACTGCCATGAGGATAGCGGGATTCTCCGATCTGTCCACCCCAGGAGCAGGTGGCCCTTCTGGATCCCGCACGCCGCGACGCCCCCCTACCCGACCTCCAGCTCGAAGCGGAGGCAGCGCCACGACCGGCGCAGCGCCTCGACGACCTCCGCCGGGCGCTCGCCGCGGGCGAAGATGAAGCCGGGGTAGGCGCCGCCCTCGGGCAGCGGCACGAAGCGGTAGCCGGGCCGCGTCTCGATCGTCACCTCCGACACGAGCGGCACGGCCCGCGCGGCCTCCAGGCCGTGCACGGCGTGCAGCCGGCCCGCGCCCGGCGTGGGGATCATCATCACGCCGCTCGCCGGCGCCTCCCGCTCCAGCCGGTCGAGCGGCAGGCCCGTCGCCTGACGCAGCACGACCTCCTCCAGCGAGGCCGCCGCCCCGCCCGCGCCCACGTCGAAGCGCAGCGACCGCGCGCAGTGCCCGCCGATGGTGCGCGCCGCGATGTCGATCGGGAACGCGCCCGACGTGTTGAGCCGCAACTCGACGTGCACCGGCCCGCGCGACAGCCCCAGCGCCCGCGCCGCCCGCTCGGCGACCCGGCGGACCTCCTCCTGCCGCGCGGCCGGCAGGGCCGACGGCGTCACGTAGATCGTCTCCTCGAAGAACGGGCCATCGAGCGGGTCGGGCTTGTCGAACAGCGCCAGCACCCGCAGTCCGGCGCCGCCGTCCGGCCGCGGGACGAGCAGCCCCTCCAGCGCGACCTCGTCGCCGGGGATGTAGCCCTCGACCAGGTAGCGGTCGGCCGTGCCGCCGCAGTCGGCCGCGACGGCCGGGTCGGACAGCAGCCGCCCCAGCCGTTCGACCGCCGCCGTGAACGAGGCCGCGTCGTCGGCGCGCATGACGCCGCGGCTGCCCGCCAGCGCCAGCGGTTTGATCACGACCGGGAAGCCGAGTTCCCGCGCGACGGCCGCCGGCTCCTCCGTGAAGCGGCACACGCGGAAGGGCGGCGACGGCAGCCCCGCCGCCGACAGCAGGCGCCGCAGTTCCGCCTTGTCCCGCGTCGCCGCGACGGCCGCCGCCGGGTTCGAGGGCAGTTGCAGCCGCGCCGCCGCCCGCGCCGCCAGCATCGTGCCGCCGTCGTCGACCGGCACGATGGCGTCCACCGGATGGCGGTCGGCGTAGCGGGCGATGGTCTCCGCCCCGGCCGCCGTGTCGCGGAAGTCGGCCTGCAGCGAGCGCTCCGGGAAGGCGTCGAGCGGCTGTCCCACGTCCGACGCCACGGCCACGTCGAGCCCCAGCCGGCCCGCCGCCGCCAGGAAGTCGTGGCTGCGGTAGCTGGCGCTGGGGATCAGGAGTAGCACGCGCGGCATGGGGCGGCTATCGTATCGCGTTCGCCGGGGCGCCCGCGCCCACCGCCGCCCGGCGCGACTGGGTACGCTGGCATTGGAGGGTTCCGATGGCCGACACGTCGCCCTTCCCGATGGCCGGGCCCGCGCCGCCGGCGCCCGCGCCGCCCCCGCGCGCCGGCGCGCCCACGCTCGACCTCTCCATCGAGGGGATGCACTGCGCCGCCTGCGTCGGCCGCGTCGAGCGGGCGCTGATCGGCGTCGAGGGCGTGGCGGCGGCGGCGGTCAACCTCGCCAGCGAGCGCGCCCGCGTCCACCTGGCCGATGCCGCCGTCGAGACGCAGGCCCTCTCCGATGCCGTCGCCGCCGCCGGCTACCGCCTCGTCTCGGCGAGCGCCGGCGGCCAGCCCGCCGCCGACGCGCAGGCCGCGGAGGAGGCGGCCGAGGCGCGGCGGTCCGCCGAGCGCCGCCGCCTCCTGACCGACGCCCTGCTCGCCCTCGCGCTGGGCTGGGGCATCTTCGTCGCCGTGCAGATCAACCACGCGGCCGGTCTCGGCTGGGACGCCGACGTTCTCTTCCCGGCGCTGTTCTGCGTCGCGACGCCCGTCTTCCTCTGGAGCGGGCGGCGCATCCTGCGCGGCGCGGCGACCGTCGTGCGGCACGGCGGCGCCGACATGGACGTGCTGATCGCCGTCGGCACGACCGCCGCCATGGCCTACAGCGTCGCCGCGACCTTCGCGCCGGGCCCCTTCGACCGCGCCGGCCTCGACCGCGCCGTCTTCTACGAGACCGCCCTCGTCATCGTCGGCTTCGTCTCGCTCGGCCGCTACCTGGAGTCGCGCGCCAAGGGCCGCGCCTCGGCGGCGGTGCGGCGGCTGCTGGGCCTGCGCCCGCAGACCGCCCGGCTGCTCCGCGACGGCGACGACGGCGAGCCGGTCGAGGTTCCCGTCGAGCAGGTCCGCCCCGGCGACGTGATGCTCGTCCGCCCCGGCGACCAGATCCCGGTCGACGGCGTGGTCATCGACGGCGCGGGCGCGGTCGATGAGTCGATGCTCACCGGCGAGAGCATGCCCGTCGACAAGGCGGCCGGCGCGCGGGTCTTCGGCGCGACGATCAACGGCGACGGCGCGCTGCGCGTGCGCGCCACCCAGGTCGGGGCCGACACCATGCTGGCGCGCATCATCGCCCTGGTCGAGTCGGCGCAGGCCTCGAAGGCGCCCGTCCAGGCCCTGGCCGACCGGGTGGCGGCGGTCTTCGTGCCCATCGTGCTCGCCATCGCCGCGCTCGCCTTCCTGCTCTGGCTGGCCGTGGGGCCGCCGCCCGCCCTCACCTTCGCGACGCTCAACGCCGTCGCGGTGCTCGTCGTCGCCTGCCCCTGCGCGCTCGGCCTCGCGACCCCCACCGCCGTCATGGCCGGCAGCGGGCGCGCCGCCGAGTTGGGGGTGCTCTTCCGCTCCGCCGAAGCGATCGAGCGCCTCGCCGCCGTCGATACCGTCGTCTTCGACAAGACCGGCACCCTCACCCGCGGCGAGCCCGCCCTGCGCGACATCGCCCTCCTGCCGGGGCACGACCGGGACGACGTGCTCGCCGCGGCCGCGGCGGTCGAGCGCGACTCCGAGCACCCCATCGCCCGCGCCATCGTCGATGCGGCCCGCGACGCCGGCCTGCGCGTCGCCCCCGCCCGCAACTTCCGCGCCACGCCCGGCGGCGGCGCGCGCGCCGTGGTGGACGGCGCGACCGTCACGGTCGGCGCGGCCCGCCTCCTGCGCGAGCAGGGCGTCGCCATCGGCGACGAGGCGCTGGAGCACGCCCGGCGCTTCGCCGACGGCGGCGCGACGCCCGTCTACGTCGCGGTCGGGCCGCGGGTCGCCGCCGTGCTCGCCGTCGCCGACACGATCAAGCCGACCGCCCCGGACGCCCTGCGCGACCTCCGCGCCGCCGGCCGCCGCACGATCCTGCTCAGCGGCGACGACCGCCGCGCGGCCGAGGCCGCCGGCGCGGCCCTCGGCGTCGGCGAGGTCATCGCCGAGGTCCAGCCCGATGAGAAGGCCGGCGTCGTGCGCCGCCTGCAGGGCGAGGGCCGCGTCGTCGCGATGGTCGGCGACGGCGTCAACGACGCGCCCGCCCTCGCCCAGGCCGACGTCGGCGTCGCCATGGGCGGCGGGACCGGCGCCGCCATCGAGGCCGCCGCCGTCACCCTCATGCACGACGACCCCCGCGGCGTGACGCAGGCGCTCGCCGTCGGGCGCGCCACCTTCCGCACCATCCGTCAGAACCTGGTCTGGGCCTTCGCCTACAACCTGCTGCTCATCCCCGTCGCGGCCGGCCTCTTCTACCCCGTCTTCGAGCTGCTCGGCCCCGTCCCCGGCGGCCTGCGCTGGCTCTTCGGCGAGCAGGGCTTCTTCGAGCCCATCGTCGCCGGCTTCGCGATGATGCTCTCCAGCCTCAGCGTGATGGCCAACTCGCTGCGCCTGCAGCGCCTGCGCCTCGATGGGGGTCGCTGAGTCCGTCTCGGGGGCGGCGCGGCCGGCTCGCGCCGGGCGGCAGGCCGCGTGTACACTCCCCCGTGCTTGACACCCATACCACCTGATGACATCGCGATTGGAGCGCAGCCACCATGTCGAGTGCCGGCGCCGGCCCGTCGAGCGGCGTGAGCGTTGCGTTGCTGCGCGGGATCAACGTCGGTGGCAAGAACCGGCTGCCGATGAAGGAACTCGCGGCGATGTTCGAGGAGGCGGGCTGTGACGACGTTCGGACCTACATCCAGAGCGGAAACGTCCTGTTCCGGGCGGAGTCGACGCCGATAGAGGACATCCCATCCCTGATCAGTGCATCGATCTTGGATCGCTTCGGTTATCAGGTGCCTGTGGTGACCCGCACGGCCCAGGAGCTTGAGGAGATCGTGCAGCGCAACCCCTTCCTGCAAGCCGGCGCGGAAACGGACAAGCTGCACGTCGCGTTCCTGGCGGCGCAGCCCGACGACGCACAAGTGGACGCGCTCGACCCGAATCGCTCGCCCGGCGACGAATTCACGGTGCTCGGTCGTGAAATCTACCTGCACTGTCCGAACGGGCTTGCGCGCACCAAGCTCACCAACAGCTACTTCGACTCCACGCTCTCCACCACCAGTACGATGCGGAACTGGAAGACGGTGCTGAAGCTCCTCGAACTCGCGACGGGCGCTGGCTGAGGTGGCGAAGCAACCTGAGTTCGAAGAGCGCTTCGCTAGATCCGGGCCTTCGCGGTCCTCGTGGGGCGGGCGCCGATGAAGGGCGGAATGCTCATTCGATGTCCGTCGCGATGACCGCATGGGCGTAGGCGGTGCAGGCGAGAATGTCATCGGCTTCGAGATCGGGGTAGTCGTCCAGGATCGCGTCCGGCTCGACCCCCTGAGCCAGCAGGCTCAGCACCAACTCCACGGACACCCGCAGGTCGCGAATGATGGGCTTCCCGCCGAATACGTCGGGGCGGGCGGTGATGCGCTGCAGGAGTTCTTCATTCGCCGGCACGATTCACCTCCCGGCTGCATCGCCACGGGATCCCTGGGGCGTCGCTGGCAGCATACCGTCTCTCATGGCGGCGCTCGTGTTAGGCGCCCCCGCCCGACGGGACGCGCCCCTCGATCAGGCGCGTCGGCAGCAGGCGCGGCAGCCCCCGCGCCGGTTGCACCGCCTCGATGATCACCCCCGCTCGCTCGGCCGTGGCGACCGTGTCGCGGTCGAGGCGGCAGCCGTCGCCCACCCGGCTCCAGAGCGGGCTCAGCGCCGACTGCGTGCGCCGCGTCCAGCCCGGCTCCGCCCCGACGTGCTCCAGCAGCCGCAGCGACCCGCCCGGCTTCGTCACGCGCAGCAGCTCCCGCAGGCCCTGCTCGGCGTCGGGGACGCTGCAGAACACCAGCGCCGCCACGGCGTGGTCGAAGCGATCATCGGCGAACGGCAGCGCCTGCACGTCGGCCACTTCCAGCGCGACCTCGGCCCGCGCCGCGCGCGCCCGCCCCGCCGCCTTCGCCAGCATGTGACGGTTGTAGTCGATGGCCGTGACCCGCGCCCCGGCGTCGTAGTGGGGCAGGTTGAGCCCGTTGCCGACGCCCGCCTCCAGCACCTCCCCCGTCAGACCCGACACCAGCCGCGCCCGCGTCTTCCGGATCGACGCGCTCTCGCGGTCGCTGATCAGCGCGTACCACTGGGCGAAGAGCCAGGACATGGGGACTCCCTCCGGCCGGCGCGGGCGCCGCTAGGCCGGACGTTCCTGCGCGGCGTCGGCCGGCGGTTCGTCGGCCGTGAGGCCGCCGGGCGCCCCCCGACCGCGCAGCACCATCAACGTGCGGTGCAACTCCAACTCGTAGTCGCGGATCGCCTGCGCCCGTTCCGCGTCCGACCAGCCCATGCGCGCTTGCAGGATCGCCGCGACGCGCGGGGCCGCCGCCCGGCCCAGCCCCCGCGTGCGGCCGACCGGCGTGCGGCGCAGCAGCACGTCGCCGACCGTGCGCGCCTGCTCGTGCTCGACGGCGTAGGCGACCTGCGCCCCGATGTCGGGGTGCTGCGGGCTGATCGGCGCCGCCAGCGACGGATCCTGGCCCGCATACGCCGCGACGTCGGCCGAGCGCTGGCCGTAGCGGCCGCGCAGGTGGGCCAGGGTCTCGGGCGGCAGGAACGAGACGTTGCCGGGCGCGCGCGGCGGCAGCGCCCGCGGCCCGCCGCGGCGCGCCGCCCGGCCGATCGTGCGCCGCACGGCCTTGACCACCTGATCCGCCGTGCCCTCGGCCGTCGTCAGCGTGCCCCCGACGATCGAGAACAGCCCCGGCAGCCCGTCCGCGGCGTGGTCGATGAGGCGCTGCGCCGGCCGCCAGCGCGTGCCGGGCTCGCCCCGCGGCTGCAGGCCGGCGTAGGCGTACAGCGCCTGCGCGCGGTTCACGCCGACGCCCGGCAGCAGCCGGTCGGCGGCGTCAAGCAGCTCGTCGATCTCGTGCGGCTCCGGGCGCGCGCGCTCGGGCCGCTCCCCCTCGGCCGGCGACTCCGCCACCCCCACGATGTGCAGCCCCAGCCAGGGCACGACCGTCAGCGGCGCATCGCCCCGCCGCCCCCGCGCCAGCAGCGCGTGCGACGGCCCGCGTCCCTCCAGGTCGAGCACGACGTGCGTCCCTCGCACGGCCCGCAGCCGCGGGCGCATCGCCCGGCCCGTCGCCTGCAGCACGTCGTCGGCCCAGGGGCCGGCCGCGTTCAGCACCACCCGCGCCGTCGCCGAGTGGCGCCGGCCGGTCAGTACGTCGTGATAGTCGACGCCGCCGGCCCGGCCGCCGCCCTCGCTGCCCAGGATGAAATCGACCGCCGCGTAGTTGCGCAGGTCGGCGCCGCCCTCGCGGGCCTCCGTCAGGTATTCGAGGCAGAGCCGCTCGGGCAGCTCCACCAGCCCGTCGTGGAAGCCGAAGGCCGCCCGCAGCCCCTCGGTCGCCAGCGACGGCTCCATCCGCTCGACGGCCCGCAGCGGGAAGGTCCGGCTCCACGGCGCGACCTTGCGCGGCGTGAACACGTCGTAGACGGTCAGCCCGGCCCGCACCAGGGCCGGCGCGCGGCGCTCGTCGTGGTAGACGGGCAGCAGGAAGGGCTGCGGACGCACCAGGTGCGGCCGGCTGCGCAGCAGGCGCTCGCGCGCGTGCAGCGACTCGTGCAGCTGCCGCGCCCGGCCCGATTCGAGGTATTGCAGGCCGCCCTGGACCAGCCGCGTGCCGGCCGCCGTCGCGCCCGAGGCGAAGTCGGCCCGGTCGAGCAGCAGGATGCGGTAGCCGCGCCGCGTCAGCGCCCGCGCCGACGCGGCGCCGCAGATCCCGCCCCCGATGATGACGACGTCGTAGGGCGCGCCGTCGCGCTGGCTGGCGTCCATGACCCTCCCGCCGCTCGTCCCGGCGAGCGCAGGCGCCGTCGCGCGGCCCCGCGGGCCGCGCCGGGGCGGTGAGAAGGGCGGCTAGGCCTCTTCTTCGTCGCCGCCGCCGCGGCGCCCCATCAGCATCTTGCCGATGCCCGCCAGGACGGCGAGCAGCGCGCCAATGCGCAGCATCTTCTTCATGGCTTCCCTCCGCTCCCGGCCCTGCCGGCCGGGCTCGTCTCCCGAACGACTGCCGAGAGGATAGCACCGCGTCCCGGTGGGCGCGCGCCCGCCGCCCGCGCCGCCCATCGATGACCGTCCGGCTAGCGGGCCGCCTTCACTTCCAGCCGGACCCCTTCGTGCTGCTGGATGCAGCGGATGACCTCGAAGAGGTTGCGGGCCTGCGGATTGCCCGCCGGTCCGAACATGCGCATGAGGCTCTTGGGCGACTTGTCCGTGCGCACGCCGAGCTCCTCGAAGCCGATCGTGGCGTTGATGTAGTCGCGCAGCACGATCTTGCCCGTCTCGACATCCCCGGCGAGCAGGCAGTCGATGCCGTCCTGCAGCAGGGCGTGGCGAAACTCGGGGTCGCGTTGCGCGCGGGCCTGCACCGTCTCCCTGAAATCACGGGTGAGCGCCATGGGTCATTCCTCGATCACAGCCGGACGGTACCGTGTCCGTTACTATCACGCCAGAACGACGGCTCATGGCGAGCCGCGTGGTGAGCGTATTCTTTGATCGCAGCAAGAGGGGTGAGCTATGAAGTTGAACGTCGACAAGGCCGCCGACGCCCTGTACCTGCGGCTCGACGACTCCCCCATCGTCGAATCCGAAGAGGTTTCGCCGGGCGTGGTTCTCGACTACAACGAAGCGAACGAGGTCGTGGGCGTGGAGATGCTCGATCTCTCCAAGCGCTCCTCCCGCCTGAACCTCTCCGCGCTGCAGTTCGAGACGGCCTGAGTCCCGGCGTCCCCGCCGCACCCACAAGGTGATCTCCGTCTGGAGAGTCCTGCCCCCGCCCCGACCGCGCCTACTCCGCCCGCCCCACGACGCCCGCCGGGATCGTGAAGCGCGTGCCCAGCCCGGCCCCGTTCGCCGACCACCAGCCGGCCGGCATCTCCACCGCGTACAGGTAGGGCGCCTCGGGCGCGCGCAGGGCCGGATCGTTGGCCGTGAGGCGCAGCAGCGCGACCACCCGCCCCTGCGCGTCGAGGAAGCCGATCTCGATCTCCATCGGCGTGTTCTGGTTCCAGAACGGCCCCCGCGTCTCCACCGGGAAGGCGAACAGCATCCCCGTCGCGGGGGGCAGCCCTGTGCGGTGCATCAGCCCGCGCGTGCGCCGCTCGATCGTGTCCGCCACCAGCATCCCCAGCCGCCCCGCCGCGCCCGCCGCCGTCTCGTACGACACCTCCGTGTAGTCGAACACGACCGGCTCCACGTCGGGCGGCAGCGACAACTGGGCGTCGAGCCCGGCCGGGACCAACCGCGCCGGCGGGATGGCGACCGGCCCCGCCGGCCCCCCGTCCATCTCCGGGCCGGGAGCCGGCGCCGGCGCCTCGCCGCAGGCCGTCAGCAGCGCGCCCACGAGCGTCAGGAGAGCCAGGACGCCGCCCAGGGCGTCGCGCCGCGCGCGCGCGGGCCGTCTCGTCGCCATCGTCCCAGGCTAGCCGCGCGCCCCGCTCCGCGCCCCTGCCGTAGACTGCGCCCATCGGGCCCGTAGCTCAGAGGTCAGAGCAGGCGGCTCATAACCGCTCGGTCCCAGGTTCGAATCCTGGCGGGCCCACCAGTTCACCGCCAAGTCCCGCGGATCGTTCGGGATCGCTCCCGATCATCGCCGGGTTCGCGTGCGCCCCGATCCGGCGCGTCCGCCGGCCATGAGGCCGGCGGACGCGGCTTCGCTGCCCGGTCCCGCGCCCGTCAGGGCGCGCCGGGGACGTCGCGCAGGTCGTCGTAGTAGCGCGACGTGAAGAGCAGCCCGTCGTGGCGGATGGCCCACACGTGCGCGTACAAGGTCTCCGACGACCGGGTGTTGGGGAAGATGAAGCTGATCCAGGCGCCCTCCTCGGTGGCCTCCGTCATCTCCTTGCCGATCTGCCGGCGGGCCCCCGCGCCGACGCCTTTCAAGTCGGTCCCGATGATGTGCGGCGAAAGGACGGCGACGAGCACGATGTCGTTCTCATCGGCCATCGTCAGGCTCCACTGACCATCCAGACTCTCCTGGCTGTTGTAGTGGGTGACGGTGGCGTCCAGGCCGTTGGCCTGGTAGTACTCGATGGCCTGGTTCACGTACGCCTGGGTTTGTCCCGCCGGGTCTTCCACCTGCGGGTAGTAGCCCGACGCGAACAGCATCCCATCGTGGCGCACCGCGTAGCCCACCTTGAGCACTTCCTTCAGCGTCACCGGATGCGGCCACAGGTACTCCACCCAGACCCCTTCGCCGCCGTCGACGGCCTCGGCCAACTCCTTGCCCAACTCGTAGCCGTCCGACCCCTTCACGTCCTTGATGTCCGTGCCGATCAGCCGGCCGATCAGGGGATGGACGTGGTAGATGTCGTCGGCGTCGGTGGCGAAGAGATACCACTGGCCCTCGAAGCTGGCGACGCTGTTGTAGTAGTTGAGGAAGGACTCCAGCCCCTCCTGCTCGTACCGCTCGATGGCTTGCCGCACGTACTGGACCGTGTATTCCCTCGGGTCGGCGTCCCGCCACGCCGGAGAGCCCGTCTCGGGCGCGCCGGCGTAGTAGCCCGAGGCGAAGATCAGCCCGTCGTGGCGGATGGCCCAGGTGACCTTTTGCTGCTCGTTTCGGGTGACGGGATGCGGCCAGAGGTATTCCACCCAGTCCCCATCCGCGGTGGCCAGGGCGATCTCCTTGCCCAGCTCCTGCCCGTCGGAGCCGACCACGTCCTTGATGTCGGTGCCGATCAGGTGCGGGAAGATGGGATGCGCCAGGTAGAGGTCGTCGGCGTCGATCAGGAACAGGTAGAACTGCCCTTCCAGGCTGTCCTGGCTGTTGTAGTGCGCGATGACCGCGTCGCGGCCGTCCTGGTCGTACATGGCGGTGGCCTTGCGCACGTATTCCTGGACGGACGCCGAGACATCCTCCACCAGGGTGGAGTGGCCGGCGCTAAACGCCAGGCCGTCGTGCAGGACGACGAACACCCGCCGTGGTTCTTCCTGCTTGGTCACCGGATTGACGCCGCGGATGTTCTCCCAGCGGCCTTCCGCGGTGGCGATGCCGGCCAACTGGCCCAAGCCGGCGAACCGGGATCCGGGGCCGACGTACTGGCCCTCCAAGGCGCGGACGGGGCGGTACACCAGCAACACGCTTTCTTCGGCATCGATGAGGGTCAGCGATCGCCCATCCTCGACGCTGGCATCCGACCGGTATTGCTCGGTGGTGGCGTCCAGGCCGTTCGCTTCGTAGTACGCGACGGCCTTCAGCACGTAGGCGCGGGTCAGCGCTTCGTCGGCATCCTCCGTGGGCTGCGGTTCCGGCCCGGCATCGCTGGAGAAGTAGGCCGACATGAAGACGAGCCCGTCGTGCAGGACGGCCCATATGTGCATGAAGTTCGCCTCCGGCGCCAGCGGGTTGTCAACCGGTTGCGGCGCAAGCCACAGTCCGGCCTCGGTCACGTTGAGCTCTTGGATGACGTCGATCGTTCCGCCCTGCCGATTCGGGAACGCGCCATCGGCGAAGATCTCGCCGTCCGCCGCGGACACGATGGTCAGAGTCCACTGTCCGTCGATGCTTTCCGGGCTGTTGTAATACGCACTGGCCGCGTCGAGGCCTTCGCTCTCGTAGTAGGCGATGGCGTCGGCGACGTATTCCCGGGTCCGGGTCCGCGGGTCTTTCACCGGGTAGTAACCGGAGGCGAAGAGCAGCCCGTCGTGCCGCTTGGCGTAAGCGACCTTGGGGGCGTCTTGCAGGGTGAACGGGTGCGGCCACAGGTATTCCACCCAGACGCCGGCTTCCGTCGCCGCGGCCAGATCCTTGCCCAACGCGTAGCCGCTGGAATCCACCACGTTGTTGATGTCCGTGCCGATCAGGCGCGAGAACAACGGATGGAGGATGTAGTGGTCGTTGGCGTCGGTGGCGAACAGATACCACTGCCCCTCGAAACTGCCGACGCTGTTGTAGTAGCGCTGGAACGCTTCCAGTCCGTCCCGCTCGTACCGCGCGATGGCGTTCTCCACGTAGGTGACGGTGTACTCGCGGGGGTCGGCGTCCTTCCAGGCCGGCGGCGCGGCGTCCGGATCGGGCGAGTAGTAGCCCGAGGCGAAGATGAGGCCGTCGTGGCGGATAACCCAAGCGCTCTTCGGCGCTTCGATCCGGGTGACGGGGTCGGGCCACAGGTAGTCCACCCAGTGGCCGCTTTCGCTGGCCTTGGCGATCTCCTTGCCCAACTCGTAGCCGCTGGAATCCGTCACGGTCTTGATGTCGGTACCGATGAGGTGGGGCAGAACCGGATGGGCCAGGTAGAGGTCGTCGGCGCCGATCAGGAACAGGTAAAACTCGCCCTCGATGCTGCTCGGGTCGTTGTAGAAGTCGATCGTCGCGTCGCGGCCCTCACGGTCGTAATAGTTGACGGCCCGCTGCACGTAGTCCTTGGCGTACTCCTCGCGGGTGGGGAAGTGGCCGGAGGCGAAAATCAACTCGAGTGGCTGGCCCTCGTGGACGACCTCGCTCCGGATGACCAGATACAGGGCGCGATCCTTCTGTCCCGTGGCGGGATTGACCAGGACGAGATCGGTAATCCAGTGCCCTTCCGGTGTCGCCATGGAGAGGGGGACTCCCAGGGGCGTGCCGGGAGCCGTGTACACATTGCTTCCCACCAGTATGCGGTAGATCGCGGAGGCCAGGACGGTGTTATCGTCTCCGCGCAGGATCATCAACGCCCGCTCGCCCTCCACGCTTTCCCGGCTGTTGTAGTGAGCGAGCGTGGCGTCCATCCCATGCTCTCCGAAGTAGTCGATGCCCTTCTGCACGAAGGCGCGGGTCGCCGCCTGCTCCTCGGAGTCCAGGATCAGCCGGTCCCAGTGGGACCACGCGATGCCGCCGTCGTCTTGCCGGACCCCCACGATGAAGAAGTACTCCGCGCCCGGGTTCAGCCCGGTCACGGTGTACTGATTCGTCTCGCCGGTGTCCGCCGTGCCGAGCTTCTCCACCCAGGACTCATCGTCCCGGCTGGTGGGGAGGTCGCCCGCGGACAGCCAGTGCACCCGGTACGCGGCGGCTCCGTCGACGGCCGTCCAATGCAGCGTCGCGGCGCCCGCGGCGGGGCCGGAGACGGCGGTGAGCGCGGCGGGCGCCGGCAGGGGATGGTCCGCCTCGGCGACGGACGTGACGCCGCCGTCGCCCGGGCCGGCCAGCGCGAGCAGCGCGCCGGTGACCACGGCGGCGACCAGGAGCAATCCGCGCACGCCGATGGGGGGTCGCCGGCGCCGCGCGCCTGTCCGGGTCCTGCCCAAATTTCCCTCGCGGTGGTCATGCATGGCCGATCTCCAATCGAAACGAGACGGTGCGGGCTGGCCCGGGGCGTCCCGGGGAGTGCGGGCTGGCCGGGAGTCCGGTACCCTGTGGCGGCCGATGTGCGCCCGGCCGACCGGCGAGCAGCATGGAGAGGACACGGAGCCCGTCCGTTTTGCGACTGAGGCTCAGAATCCCGTGGCGCGCGCGGGCGGGCAGGCCGCCCGAACGCAGGCGCTTGAGGCGCGCGGCGCAGGCCCCCGGCCGGGCGGTCGCCGGCCGGATGGGGAGGCGGTCACGGTGAGTCGTCGGTTGCACGGCCCGATCCTACGGAGCGCTCTCCCGCCCCGTCAAGCGCGCCCCTGCCCGCCTCGGTTCCGGTTGTCCGGCGGGTTATTGCGATCGGGTATCATCTAAATGTTCCGGGAATCCCAGAGCCGGCACGAGATCCGCTACGAACCGGAGGAGCAGTGCCCGGCGCCGCTGGCGCTGTCTTCGGCGCTCCAGATATTCATCCCGAACACCATCAGCCTCGTCATGCTGGTGACGCTGGCGGTGCGGGCGTCCGGGGAGTCGGAGGGCTATCTCTCGTGGGCGACGTTCACCGCGCTGGTCGTCACCGGCGCCTGCATGATGCTGCAGACGCTCCGCATCCGCCATCTGGGTTCCGGCCGCCTCGTCGTCGCGAACTTCAATCTCCCGTTCCTGGCGGTGGCCGCGTTGGCGCTCCAGGTCGGCGGACCCGGACTGCTGGCCAGCCTGGTGCTGGTGTCCACCCTGGTGCAGTCGGTGCTGACCCTGCGTCTCGCCTCCCTCCGCCGGGTGTTCACGCCCACGGTGAGCGGCGTCGTGGTGATGCTGGTGGCGGTGTCGGCCATGCCGTTCATCGTCAGCCGCGTGGTGGTTCCGCCGGAAGGCGAATCGGTGGCGCTGTTCCTGGCCCCCGGGGTGGCCGCGCTGGCGGCCGGGCTCCCCATCGCCCTGCAAGACAAGCCGGTCTGGCGAATGTGGATCCTGCCGGTCACCGTCGCCGTGGGGCTGATCGTGGCCGTGCCCCTGGGCTTCTATGACACGGACGGCATCGCGGACACCCCCTGGGTGAGTCTGCCCCACTCCGAGTGGCCGGGGCTGGATCTGGTGTTCAGCGCCGACTTCTGGGCCCTGCTGCCGGTCTTCGTGTTCGTGAATCTCACCGGCTTCATGAAGGTGGTGGGAGACCTGCCGGTCATCCACCGCGCTTCCTACCGGAAGCCATCCGCCGTGGACTTCCGCACGGTGCAGGGAGGCTTGACGGTCTACGGGCTGGGCACCTTTCTCTCCGGCCTCGCGGGCACCCTGCCCGTCGCCGCGCCGTGGTCGGCCACCGCGGCCTACATCGGCTTTACCGGCGTCTCGGCCAAGCGTGTCGGAGTTTACCTGGGGCTGCTGACCATACTCATCGCCTTCTCCTCGAAGATGGTCGCCATATTGTTCGCCATTCCCACCCCGGTGGTGAGCGCGGTGTACGTCATCATCTTCGGCGCGCTCTTTATCGAGGGGGCGCGGACGGTCTTCGCGGGCCGGGTCGACCAGAAAAAGGCCACCATCACCGGCGTCTCCATGGTGCTGGGCCTGTCCGCCGCGGCGCTCGGCGGCCTGTTCGAGGGGTCGATCATTCACTTGGCCGGGAGCAGTATCGTCGTCGGCGGCTTGGCGGCCATCACCATGACCATACTCACCGAATTACCAAGTTTCCGCGCGCGGAAGTTGCGCATTGCGTTGTCGCCGGACGCCTTGCCCGCCGTGGACGAGTTTCTTTCCCAGTTCGCCGACCGGCATTCCTGGACGGCGGAAGGAAAGAATCGGCTGCGCCTCGTGGGAGAAGAGCTGATGCTGAGCCTGATCAACGAAGAGAACGGCGGCCCGGCCGGGCAGAAGCGCCGGCTGGTCGCCACGATTCGGCCGGACGGCGGCGCGGCCGACCTGGAGGTCGTGGTCGCTTCCGACGACGCCATCCAGGGGAATATCGAGGATCGCATGGCCTATCTGGGCCAGGACGAGGGGCTGGGCGACGAAGAGGAATTGTCCGTGCGCATCCTGCGCCACTATGCCTCGTCGGTGCACCACCGCAAGTACTACGGGATCGACGTCGTCAGCTGCCGGGTGGAGAAGTAGCGGGCATTGACTCGCGCGCCTCCCGGATGAACGCCGCCCCATCTCCCGGCAGTACCGTGTCGCCGAACGCCTCCTCCTGGAGGGCGACGAGCCGCTCGATGTTGAAGCTGCCGGTGAAGGCGCCGTTGGCCTCGTCGCTGGCCAGCTCCTTGTCGATGGCGGTCAGGCAGTACCGTCTCATGCTGATACCTTTGAGCGCGGCCACCGCCTTCAGGCGCCGCTGCACCGGAGGGTCGAGGTCCAGGGTGAGTCGTTTCTTCTTGGATTGCATCGCTGCTCCCTCCCCGGCATGACCGCCGATGCCGAGAGTAACGTAAACACGGAAACACGTCCATCCCGGAAGGGAACCGGCGCCCTGATCGGCGCCCCGCGAGCCGGAGTTTCGGGGGATCGGCGGGCGGACGTTCGGATCGGGGAGAACGCGGTGGCCGGCAAGACATCCAAACGATCAGCGGAGGCCGGCGCGACGCCCGTCCTGCTCTCGGGCGGCAACCCGCGGATCGCCAAGGCCGACGGCGACGCGCCCGTGCAGGCCTACATCGCGGCCATGCCCGGCTGGAAGCGCGACCTGGGCCGCCGCCTCGACGCCCTCATCGTGGGCGCCGTGCCCGGCGTGCGCAAGGCGGTGCGCTGGAACTCGCCCTGGTACGGCGTCGAGGGGCAGGGCTGGTTCGTGAGCTACCACGTCTTCACGCGCTACGTGAAGGTGACGTTCCTCAACGGCGCGGCGCTGCGCCCCGTCCCGCCCGGTTCGGGCAAGGACCCCGACGCGCGCTGGGTCGACATCCACGAGGGCGAGCTCGACGAGGCGCGGATGGCCGAGTGGGTCCGGCAGGCCGCCGCGATCCCCGGCTGGCAGGGGTTCTGAGGGCCGGCCGGGGGCAGGCGGCTCATAACCGCGCGGTCCCAGGTTCGAATCCTGGCGGGCCCACCACCAAACGGATGCCGTGTGGTGCGGACCTTAGAAGGAGAACGCGTCCACCCGCTGGCAGGCGTCCTCGATGTACGCCTCCAGACCCTTGCGACGCCCGAGCTCCGGCCGATCCCACTGCCAGCTGATCGACACCAGCCGGCGGATCAACAGGAACAGCGGGATCAACGACACCGCGGCGTCGCCGAACGGCCGCAGCGAGCGGTAGCCGCGCAGCATCGCGTCCCGGATGGCGTCGAAGTACGGCTGTTCCTCGTAGCTGAACAGGGCGGTCGCGAAGTCGTACTGGTGCCAGCCGAAGCCGGCGTCGTCGAAGTCGATCACGTGCAACGATCCGTCGTCGCCGACGAGGATGTTGTGCAGATGGAGATCGGCGTGGATCATGGAGTAGGTGCCGCGATCCTTGCCGTAGTCACTGAGGATGTCGTGGATCCGGCCGCGGGCGCGGCTGAGGACTTGGCGCTGCGCCGGCCGCAGCGGGGGAATGTCCCAGAAGCGGCCCCAGAACGGCGCCTCGCCGACGTAGCCGGGCACGTCGAAGGCGGGGCGGGTGAACCCGCCGGGGGGCTGCCACGCCGCCGCCTGATTGTTCATCGCGGCCGCGATCCGGCCCATCTGCTCGAAACGCCACACGATTCGCCCCTCGTCGCTCATACCGCTCAGCGTGGGGCCAAGGATCTCGCCGTCGATCCACTCGACCAGACCGACCGCACGGCTGGACTCGCCGTCCGGCGTGGGGATCGTGGCGTAGCCGGGTCCGTCCAGCGTTCGGACGCCGGCCGGCACGCCGATCCCCGCCTCGTGCAGCGCCTCGGTCCAGAGCAACTCCGACTCAAGCTCGGGCAGGCTGTGGTAGCCCGGCCGGTGGATGCGCAGCGCGTAGCGCGTGCCGCCGGGCATCTCCAGGCGGTAGACCGTGTTCTCGCTCCGCGAGACCAACACCATCGCGTCCGGCTTCAGTCCCCAGCACGGGAGAGCGCGTTCCGCGATCGCCTGGAGATCGGCGTCGCTCAGATTGGTCGGTTCGGGCATCGGCTCAGGTGGGCTCGGCGATCGCGGCTTCGAACGCCTCGAGGAACAGATCGGCGTGCGCGCGCGTGAACACGAGCGGCGGCCGCACTTTCAGCACGTTGCCGTGTTCCCCGGCCTGGCCCATCAGGAATCCGGCCCGGCGCAGCCGATTGACGACCACCGCGGCGCCCTTGCGATCCGGCGCCTTGCTCTCGCGGTCCGTGACCCACTCCATGCCGATGAACAGCCCGTGGCCGCGAACGTCGGCCAGAGGCTCGCAGCCCTCCATGAGCGAACGCAGGTGGTCCATCAGGTAGCCGCCGACATCCGCCACGCGCTCGACGAGCCCTTCCCCTTCGATGACCTCGACCACCGCCTTGCCGACCGCCGCCTGCAACGGGCTCGACGCGAACGTGTTGAAGTAGTGCGTCCGGGCGCGGAAGGTCTCGACCAGATCCCGCGAGGCCACGACGCCGGCCAGCGGCAGGCCGTTGCCCATCGGCTTGCCCATGCTGACGATGTCGGGCGTGACGCCCGTGGTCTCGTAGCCCCACCAGTTGCCCGATCGGGCGAAGCCGGCCTGCACCTCGTCGCAGAGGAACAGCCCGCCCGCGTCGCGGACCATCGCCGCGGCGCGCGGCATGAAGCCGGGCGGGATGTCGGGCAGGCCCTCGTTGGCCAGGATCGAGCAGACCATCATGCCCGCGAAGGGGACGCCGTCCTCGGCGAAGCCGTCGATCTCGGCGCGCAGGCGTCCCAGGTACGCGTCGGTCAGGGCGTCGTCGTCGAGCCCGTCCTCGATCGGCCGATAGCGCTGCGGCACGGGAATCGAGCGGAATGCGGGGTCGCGCTCGCCGCGAAGACGCGACAACTTGCGCACCTCGGTCGAGTTGCCGTGATACGCGGCCTGGGTGCAGATCAGGCCGCGCCCCGCGGTCGCGGCGCGGGCCATCAGGAGGGCGACCTCATTCGCCTCGGTGCCGCTGCAGGTGAAGACGGCCGTCGTGAGGTGGCCGGCGTGCAGCGCGGTGAGTTGTTCGGCGTAGTCGAGGATGCCTTCGTGCAGGTAGCGCGAGTGAACGTTCAGCGTCTCGGTCTGGCGCTGCATCGCCTCGACCACGTGCGGATGCGCATGGCCGACGCAGGGCACGTTGTTGTACAGGTCGAGGTAGCGGCGCCCGCCGGCGTCGTAGAGCCAGACGCCCTCCCCGCGCACAATGTGGACCGGATCGTCGTAGAAGGTGGCGATGCCGGCGCCCAGCAATCGTTCCCGGCGCGCGAGCAGCTCTTGCGTGGTAAGTGTCGTCATGGGGCGATTCTCAGCGTTCGGCATCGCAGGTACAACTTCCGGCGAGGGTCGGGACGGCGCCGGCGCGGAGGGAGGTCGGCGATATTGATCCAGGGGACAAGGTAACCGAACTCCACTCCTCGCGACGGACCCGACCCCGCCAAGCGGCCCGATCAATAGACGCCGGGGAAGATGCGGTACTTGACCCGCGCCTTGTATTCGGCCCACTTCTCGGGGCCGTATTTCTCGGCGCAGAGGTTGTCGTCGTCCCACTGGCGGTAGGTGAACATCGCCACGACGAAGGCCATGTAGGTCCACGCCCAGGGATTCCCGAAGTGGCCGAAGACCAGGGCGACCGAGAGGCCGAAGAGGCCCTCGCCCATGTAGTTGAAGTGGCGCGCGGCGCCCCAGAACCCGCTGCACAGGATCTTGCGGTCGCCGGCCTCGATGTACCGGGGCTCGATGAGGCCGAGGAACTTGCGCTCGGGCCAGCGCTTGAAGGTGTACTTCTGCATGTTGGCCCCGCGCGAGATGCTCCAGCCGAACAGGAACACCGCCGCCGCCCCGATCAGCCAGACGTACGTCCAGGCGCCCGGGAAGCCGGGGTCGGGGTGCGCGGCCATGCCCCACAGCGGCAGGATGAACAGCCAGCCGTAGACCACCAGGCCGCCCCAGAACATCTTGAAGCCCAGGTTCTCGTGGATCAGGTCGTAGGTGTAGAGCTGGACGCGCTCGAAGATGAAGTAGTCGAGGATGTAGAAGGTGAAGAAGGCCGCGTACAGGTACACGCCGGGGTTGGCGTCGCCGCCGAAGAGTTCGTGATGGTATACGGCTCCCGAGAGCGCGTTGAGCGCCAGCATCGTCCCGCCGACGACGTAGAGGTACATCTTCACGTCGAAGCGCTCGTTGAAGAACGACATCTCCTGCGTCCGCCCCCACCAGAGCGCCAGGATGGGGTTCTGGACCTTGCCCCGCGGCTGGCTGAACACGGCGATGAGCGTGAAGATCGCGGTGACGACCGTGCCGCCGGCCACGGCGTAGACCGAGGAGCGGTAGAACCAGTCGCGCGGCATCCCGGTGACCTCGGTGGCCCAGACGATCACCGCGATGACGAACACCAGCAGCCCGTTGAGCCGGTAGCTGCGGGGCTCGCCCGTCGCCGGGTTGACGACGTAGCCCGGCACGCGCCGGCCGGGCAGGATGATCTGCGCCAGGAAGAACACGGCGAAGATGATCAGCGGCGTGAAGAAGCCGGCGATCGCCTCCGCGGTGGAAAGCTCGAAGAGATGGTCGATGCCCAGCCAGTCGGTCATGGCCGTCTGCCCCTTCCGCCGCCGGCCCGGACGGGCGCGGGCCTACCCGTCGAAGATGGTCCGCACCGCGCAGGAGAAGCCGGGCAGCACGTCCATGCCGTCGAGATCGTCGTCCGCGCCGAGGGTCGCGACATCGCGATCCGCCCGGTGGACGTCCACCGTGCGCGTGTCCGGGTGCACGACCCAGGCGAGGCGCACGCCGTGGCTGAGCCACATCCGCGCCTTGTCGTGGACCTCGCGGCGGCTGTCGCTGGGGGAGCGAATCTCGACCACCAGGTCGGGCACGACCTCGGCGTAGCCCGGCAGGTCCTCGCCCAGCGGCAGGCGCTCCACCGACGTGAAGGCGATGTCGGGCTCGCGCACCGTGTCGGGGTCGCGCTCCAGCCAGACGCCGGAGTCGGAGCCGACCAACGTTCCCAGGCGGCGGGCCTTGAGGAAGATCCTCAACTCGCCTCCCAAATTCATCACGATCTTGCCGTGTCTCTGTCCTGTCGACATGGTTTCGCAGAGCACCCCCCGGATCAGTTCGCCGCGCACGCCCTGGCTGTAGAGGCGCAGCAGGTCGTCGGCGGTCAGCAGCTTGGTCTGGGTCGTCGTCATCTCGGATCGCTCCCGTGCCCGACATTCTACAGCGTCCGCCCGCGCGGACGCGCGGGCCACTGCTCCCGCGTGCGATACTTGCCCCGACGGTCTCTCGCGCGCATGTGCGAGTTGAGGAGCGGAGAGCCCGATGACCACCAGCGACCCCGCCCGCCCCGCGACCGACCCGGCCTCCGGCGCCGGGGAGCCGATCGCGATCGTCGGCATGGCCTGCCGCTTCCCCGGCGCGGCGGACCTCGACGCCTTCTGGCGGCTGCTGGAGGCGGGCGGGAACGCGGTGACGGAGGCCATCCCCGGCGACGGCCGGGGACGCATGGGAATCCTCTTCGGCGAGGCGGGCGCGCCGGACGACGCCTGCCGCTACGGCGCATTCGTCGACGACATCGAGCAGTTCGACGCCGCCTTCTTCCGCATCTCGCCGGTCGAGGCGGAGCTGCTCGACCCGCAGCAGCGCATGATGCTCGAGACGAGCTGGCTGGCGCTCGAGGACGCGGGCATCGACCCGGCCGGGCTGCGGGAGAGCCGCACCGGCGTCTACACCGGGATCAGCAACGACGAGTACCGCTGGCTGGTCGTGGACACGACCCGGCCGGGCGAGGCGGCCGGCTCCCTCTACGCGCTCAGCGGCACGAACATGAACGGCGCAAGCGGCCGGGTC
Source organism: Dehalococcoidia bacterium (assembly GCA_963664645.2). Taxonomy (GTDB): domain Bacteria; phylum Chloroflexota; class Dehalococcoidia; order Bin125; family Bin125; genus TK10-74A. Next base: position 1,937,160 of record CAXXCV010000001.1, on the reverse strand, counting down.
TCCTTCGTGCTGGGACTGATGGGACCGGCGAAGGCGGTCGACGCGGCCTGCGCCTCGGCCATGGTCGCGGTGCACGACGCGGTGTCCGACCTGCAGCAGGGTAAGGCCGACCTCGCCATCGCGGGCGGCGTGCAGGCCATGCTCAACGGCCGCATCTACGAGCTGCGGGCGGAAGCGATGATGCTGGCCCCCGACGGGCGGTGCAAGACGTTCGACGCCTCCGCCGACGGCTACGTGCGCGGCGAGGGCTGCGGCGTCGTCGTGCTGAAGCGGCTGCGCGACGCCGAGGCCGCCGGCGACCGCATCTGGGCGGTCATCCGCGGCGTGGCCGTGAACCACGGCGGGGCCAGCGTCGGCCTGACCGTGCCGCACACGCCGGCCCTGGTGCGGGTGATGGAGGACGCGCTCGCCGACGCCGGCGTCGCGCCCGCCGAGATCGACTATCTGGAGGCGCACGGGACGGGCACCGCCGTCGGCGATCCGGTCGAGATCAACGCCGCGGCCACCGTCTTCAGCCGCGGCCGGGACGACGACGAGCCCCTCCTGGTCGGTTCGGTGAAGACCAACATCGGCCACCTGGAGTCGGCCGCGGGGATCGCGGGCCTGATGAAGGCGGCGCTGGCCCTCAAGCGGGGCGTCATCCCCAAGCACCTGCACTTCCGCGACCCCAACCCGCGCCTCGACTGGGACGGCCTGCCGCTGCGGGTGACGTCGCAGACGACCGACTGGCCGCGGCGGGGCGATCGGCCGCGTCTGGCCGGGGTCAACTCCTTCGGCATCTCCGGGACGAACGCCCACATCGTGGTGGAGGAGCACCGCGGCCGCGACGGGGCCGCCGCCGAGGACCGGGGCGCGGCCGGACCCACACAGGCCGTGGCGGCGTCGCTGCCGGCGGGGCTTCCGCCGCCGGCGGGGCCGCTCGCGCCGCGCCGGGCGCGCGTCCTGCCGCTGTCGGGCAAGAGCGCGGGCGCGGTCCGCGACCTCGCGGCGCGCTACCTCGCCTGGCTCGACGATCGGGCCGCGGCGCCGGGCTCCGGCGCCATCGACGCGCTGTTGGCCGACATGGCCTGGACGGCGGGCGCCGGGCGGAGCCACTTCGACCATCGGACCGGCGTCGTGTTCGAGGACGCGGCGTCGCTGCGCGCGCGGCTGGCCGAGGTCGCCGACGGCGGCGCGGACCCGGAGCCGCGATCGCCGGGCGCGGTGGCCTTCGTCTACACCGGGCAGGGCAGTCAGTGGGCCGGCATGGGCCGCGCGCTCTACGAGAGCGAGCCCGTGGCGCGGGCGGTCCTCGACCGCTGCGAGGCCGTCTTCCGCGAGGTGCGCGGCGCATCCCTGCTCGACGTGATGTTCGGCCGCGGCGGCGCGAGCGGCGACCTGGGCGACACGGCCTGGGAGCAGCCCGCCCTCTACGCGCTGGAGTGCGCCCTGACCGCGCTCTGGGCGAGCGTGGGCGTGCGTCCCGCGGTGGTGGTGGGGCACAGCGTGGGGGAGATCGCGGCGGCGCAGGCGGCGGGCGTGTTCGGCCTGGAGGACGGGATGCGCTTCGCCGCGGCGCGCGGCGCCCTGCTGTCGGGCATGGCGGGCGGCGGCATGGCCGCCGTCTTCGCGCCGGCCGATGAGGTGGCGGACGCGGTCGCGGCGCACAACGCGGCCTGCGACGGCCCCGGCCTGAGCGTCGCCGCCGACAACGGCGCGCACAAGGTCGTCAGCGGCCCGGTCGCCGACGTCGAGGCCGTCTCCGCGCGCTTCGAGGCGCGGGAGGTCCGCGTGCGGCGGCTCAACACGGCCAAGGCGTTCCACAGCGCGCTGGTCGAGCCGGTCCTCGACGGGCTGGAGGCCGCGCTCGCAGGCGTCGAGATGCACCCGCCCCAGCTGACGGTGATCAGCAACCTGACGGGCCGGGCGGTCGAGCCCGGCATGACGCTCGACGCCGGCTACTGGCGGCGCCACGCGCGCGAGGCGGTCGCCTTCGCGGGGGGCGTGGCGACGCTGGCGGAGCTCGGCGTGGACCTGGTGGTGGAGATCGGGCCCGACTCCGTGCTCGGCGCGATGGCGACGTTCGCCTGGCCGTCCGGCCCCGGCGCGCCGGCGGTGCCGCCCGCGCTGGCCAGCCTGCGCCGGCCGCCCAGGGACGGATCGTCGCCGGCGCCCGAGAGCGGCTTCGCCGACGCGGTCGCGGCGGCCTACGAGGCCGGCCTGGAGATCGGCTTCGCCGGGCTGTTCGCGGGGGAGGCGCGGCGGCGCATCTCGTTGCCCGGCTACCCCTTCCAGCGCGAGCGCCACTGGCTCGATCGGCCCCGGCAGCGGCGCATCGGCGCGGGTCATCCGCTGCTGGGCGCGCGGCACGAGTCGGCCGGGGGCGAGATCACCTTCGAGACCGATGTCTTCCCCTCCGACCCGGCCTGGCTGCCCGACCACCGCGTCTTCGGCCGGGTGGTGATGCCGGGCGCGGTCTACGGGGCCATGGCCGCCTCCGCCGCGCTGGCCGAGGCCGGCGGCGCCGCGGTCGTCGTGGAGGACATGCAACTGCACAGCGCGCTGGTCTTCCCGGCGGACGCCGAGACCGGCGACGGCGACGGGGCGGAGGAAGCCGGCCGCACGATGCAGGTCGTCCTCGATGCCGGCGACAGAGGGTCGTCGCGGCGGGTGCAGGTGTTCAGCAAGGGGAGCGAGGAGGGCTGGACGCTGCACGTCGAGGGCCGCGTCGCGCCGGGCGCGGCGATGCCCGAGGCCGGCGGCCGGGCCGACCTGGAGGAACTGAAGGCGCGGCTCTCGCCGGCCGACGCGCCCGCCTACTACCGCGCGAAGGCGGCCACGGGCATCCACCTGGGGCCGTCGTTCCGCACGCTGGCGCGGGTCTGGGCCGGTCCCGGCGAGGCCCTCGCCGAGGTCGTCCTGCCGGAGTCGCTGGGCCGCAACGACTTGGCGCTGCATCCGCTCCTGCTCGACGGCTGCTTCCAGGCCGTGGGCGTCGCGCGCAATATGTCGGGCGCGGAGGGCGAGGCGACCTACCTGCCCTTCGGCTGGGACCGGATGTGGCTGCCCGGCCGGCTGCCCGACCGGGTGCTCTGCCACGTCCGCATGAGCGAGGCGTCGCAGGAGGCGGAGGCGGCGCCGGGCGACCCGCCCGAGGTGCTCGGCGGCGAGGTGCGCATCTACGACGCGAACGGCGCGCCCCTCGGCGGCCTGAGCGGCTACGCGGTCAAGCGCGCCACGCGGGCGGCGCTGCTCTCGGCGCTCGAGGGCGTGCGCGACCTGCTGTACGAGGTCGCCTGGAGCGAGCGCGCCCTGGCGCCGGGGCTGCGGCCGGCCGACTTCTTCCCCGGCGCCGCGGCCGTCGCCGCCGGCGCGGACGGGTTCGCCGATTATCTGGCGCGTCAGGACGTCGATGCCGCGGACCGCGCCGCCCTGCTGTCCGACCTGGAGCGCTGGTCGTGGTCGTACGCGCTGGCGGCGCTGGAGCAACTGGGCTGGCGGCGGCGCGCCGGCGAGACGATCGACCCGGAGGAGTTGCGCGAACGACTGGACATCCTCGAAGAACACGGACGCCTCGTGCGCCGCATGTTCGAGCTGCTCGCCAAGGCGGGCGTGGTCGCGGAGCGGGACGGCGGCTTCGTCGTGCGGCTGGGCGCGGACGACCCGCTGCCGGAGTCGCTGCCCGCCGATCCCGACGGCTTCGCCGCCTGGATGACCGAGCGCTACGCGCACGGCCAGATCGAGATCGGGCTGTTCCAGCGCTGCGGCCGCGCCCTGGCCGGCGCGCTGCGCGGCGATGAGGATCCGCTGGCGCTGCTGTTCAGCAGCGGCGAGCCGACCGCGGGCGACCTCTACCTGAAGGCCCCGGTGGGGCGCGCGGCCAACCGGCTGCTGGGCGACGCCGTGCGGGCGCTCGTGGCCGGACTGCCCGAGGGGCGGCGGCTGCGGGTGCTGGAGGTCGGCGCGGGCACCGGCTCGGCGACCGCGTCGGTGCTGCCGGAGCTCCCCGAGGGGCGCTTCGACTACACCTACACCGACATCTCGGCGGGCTTCTTCGCCGAGGCCGAGGCGCGCTTCGGCGACGGCGGCGGCGCGATCGACTACCGCCCGCTCGACATCGAGCGGGATCCGCTCGCGCAGGGCTTCGCGCCGCACGGCTACGACCTGATCGTCGCCTCCAACGTGCTGCACGCCACGCGCGACCTCGGCGAGACGCTGGCCAACTGTCTGTCCGTGCTCGCGCCGTCGGGGCAGTTGGTGGCGCTCGAGAACATGCGCGCCGTCGGCTGGATGGACCTCACCTTCGGCCAGTTGGACGGCTGGTGGCGCTTCGCCGACGACTACCGCGCCGATCACCCCCTGATGGGCCCCGCGACGTGGCGCAGGGCGCTCGCCGACGTGGGCTTCGAGGAGGCCGAGGTCCTGGGCCCCGACGAGGACGCGCCCCCCGAGGCGCTCGACAAGGGCGTGATCGTGGCGCGCGGTCCGGCGCGGGTGACGGAGCCGCCCGGCGCGTGGATCGTCACCGCCGACGAGGGCGGCCTCGCGGAAGCGCTCGCGGCGGCGCTGGCGGCGCGCGATCAGACGGTCGTGCTGGCCGGCGGCGCGCCGGCGGACGGCGGCGAGCCGCCGCCGGACGGTCCCGGCGTGCGCCGGGTGAGCATTGATGCCACGGACCGCGAGTCGTGGCGGTCGCTGATCGCCGGCCTGCCGGCCGGCGCGCCGTTCAACGGCGTCGTGCATCTGACGGCGCTGGACGGCCACGGCGAGGGAGCGTCGGCGGCGGAGGTCGCCGGGGACGTGACGCGGGCGACGGCGAGCGCGCTGGCGATGGTGCAGGCCGTCGCCGACTCCGACCTGATCCCGGCCCGGGGCCTCTGGTTCGTGACGCGCGGGGCGCAGGTGCTGGAGGAGGAGCGGGGCGGGGAGATCGCCGGCGCGACGCTCTGGGGGATGGGCAAGGCCGTGACCCTCGAAGCGCCCCACCTGCGTCCGCGGATGCTCGACCTGGAGCCGGCGGCCGCGGCGTCGATGCCGGACCTCGTGAATGAACTGCTGTACCCCGACCGGGAGAACCACATCGCCTACCGCGGCGGACGGCGTCTGACGGCGCGCCTCGTGCGGCCCGAATCCGTGGCCCCGCGGCCGGAGCCGCCCGGCGCGCCCGAGTGGGGGCTGTCGGGCGACCGCACCTACCTCGTGACGGGCGGGCTGGGCGGCATCGGCATCGCCGTGGCCGCCTGGATGGCGGAGCACGGCGCGGGCGCGATCGTGCTGAACGGCCGCCGCGATCCCGACCCCGAGGCCGCGGAGGCCATCGAGGCGCTGCGCGAAGCGGGCGCCCGGGTCGAGGTCGAGTTGGCCGACATGACCGACACCGCCGCCATCGACGCGATGCTGGCGCGCATCGACGCGACGCTGCCGCCGCTGGGCGGCGTCATCCACAGCGTGGGCGTGCTCGCCGACGCGGCGCTCACCAATCAGACGTGGGAGCGCTTCGAGACGGTGCTGCGGCCCAAGATCGTGGGCGCATGGCATCTCCACCGCGCGACGCTCGACCGCGACCTCGACATGTTCCTGCTCTTCTCCAGCCGGGTCGGCGTGATCGGCAACCCGGGCCAAGCGAACCACGCCGCCGCCAACGCCTTCCTCGACCAACTGGCCGGCCACCGGCGCGCGCTAGGGCTGCCGGGGCAGGCCATCGCCTGGGGCGCGTGGTCGGAGATCGGCGAGGCGGCCGAGCAGCGGGAGCGGATCGAGCGGCAGCGCGCGTCGCGCGGCGGCCGATGGTTCACCCCGCAGCAGGGCATCCGGGCGCTGGAACGGCTGGTGCGGCAGGACGCCGTCGCGTCGGTGGTGATGTCGATGGACTGGTTGGTCTTCGAGGAGGCGGTCGAGGATCGGCCCGCCTTCCTGGAGGAGATGCTGTCGGCCGCGTCCGTCGCCGCCGACTTGGGTCCGGCGGAGGATCTGCTGTCGCGGCTGCGCGACGCGCCCCCGGCGGAGCACGAGGACGTGCTGGCGTCGTTCCTCCAACAGGAGGTGCGCGCCGTGCTGCGGCTGCCCACCGCCCCGGCCGCCACGGTCGGCTTCTTCGACCTGGGCATGGACTCGCTGATGGCGGTCGAGTTGCGCAACCGGCTCAATCGCGCCTTCGCGGGCGAGTACGTCGCCTCCAACACCGTCGTCTTCGACTACCCGGACATCGAGAGCCTGGCGACGCATCTGGCCGGGGAACTCGGCCCGGCCGCGGGCGGCGGCGCGCCCGCCCGGGCGGACGAGCCCGCCGCCGCCGAACGGCGCAGGCCCCCGGCGAGCGGCGAAGACGGCATCGCGGTCGTGGGGATGGCCTGCCGCTTCCCCGGCGCGCCCGACCTGGCGTCGTTCTGGGAGCTGCTGGCGGCGGGCCGCGACGCCGTCACCGACGGCCGCCGCGACGGGGGCGCGTGGAGCGGCGCCGTCGGCGCGCCCGACGCCGAGGGCGTCGACCAGCGGCGGGGCGCGTTCGTCGACGCGATCGACATGTTCGACTCGCGCTTCTTCCGCATCGCGCCGATCGAGGCGCGCACGATGGACCCCCGCCAGCGGATGATGCTCGAAACCAGTTGGGAGGCGCTCGAGGACGCCGGCCTCGACCCGGCCGGGCTGCGCGGCAGCCGCACGGGCGTCTACGCCGGCGTCGGCGGCAGCGAGTACCGCGACTTGATCGAGGCGAGCCGCACCGACCAGAGCTACCTTGGCACGACCGGCAGCGTGACCGTGGGGCGGGTCGCCTTCGCGCTGGGGCTGGAAGGCCCGGCGATCCCGCTCGACCTGGCCTGCGCGTCGTCGCTGGCGGCCGTGCATCAGGCGGCCGTCGCCCTCCAGCGCGGCGAGGTCGACCTGGCGCTGGCCGGCGGCGTCAACGTGGTGCTCTCGCCGTCGATCTCCCGCTTCATGATGGACCTCGGGATGCTCTCGCCGACGGGGCGGTGCCGCCCCTTCGACGCGGCCGCCGACGGCTACGTGCGGGGCGAGGGCTGCGGCATGATCGCGCTCAAGCGGCTGCGCGACGCCGAGGCCGGCGGCGACCGCATCTGGGGCGTGATCCGCGGGTCGGCGGTCAATCAGAACGGCGCAAGCGCCGCCCTGACGGTACCCAACGGTCCGGCCCAGGAGCGCGTGATGACGGAGGCCCTCGCCCAGGCGGGCATCCGCCCGGAGGAGGTCGATTACCTGGAGGCGCACGCGACCGGCTCCCAGCTCGGCGATCCGATCGAGCTGCAGGCGGCGGCGGCCGTCTACGGCGCGGGGCGCGACCCCGACCGGCCGCTGATCGTCGGGTCGGTCAAGTCGAACATCGGGCACACCGAGTCGGCGGCCGGCATGGCGGCCCTGATCAAGACGTTGCTGGCGATGAACCGGGGCGTCATCCCCAAGCACCTCCACTTCGACGAGCCGAACCCGCACGTCGAGTGGACGCAGTTGCCGCTGCGGGCGGCGTCGCAGGCGACCGACTGGCCAAGCGCCGGCGGTCGTCCGCGGGTGGCGGGGGTCAACGCGTTCGGGCTCTCCGGCGCGAACGCGCACGTCCTGGTCGAGGGCTACGCGCCCGTGGACGGCCTCGGGTCGGGCCTGCCGGCGGGCGGGCCGCGGCCGGTCCCGGTGTCGCTGCCGCAGCCGGTCGCCGACCTGCCGGCCCCGGCGGAGGAGTGGGGCGGACGCACGGCGCGCTTGCTGCCGCTCGCTGGGAGGTCGGCCCCGGCGCTGCGCGACCTGGCCGGGCGCTATCTCGCCTGGCTCGACGGCGAGGACGGGGCCGCCTGCGACGAGCGGCTGTCGGACTTGGCCTGGACCGCCGGCGTCGGTCGCAGCCACTTCGACTACCGCGCCGGCCTGCCGTTCCGCGACGCCGAGGAGCTGCGGCGTGGACTGCGCGCCGTGGCCGCCCGCGACGCCGCGCCCGACGATCCCCCGCCCGAGGCGGCGACGAAGGTCGCGTTCGCGTACGGCGGCGGCGCGTGGCCGGGCATGGGAGCCGAACTCTACGCGAGCGAGCCGGTCGCGCGGGCCGTGCTGGAGCGCTGCGATGCCCTGATCCGCGAGGAGCGGGCGGCGTCGCTGCTGGACGTGATGTTCGGGCAGGCGGGCCTCGACGAGGATTTGTGCGACCCCGCCTGGGCGGCGCCCGCCGGTTACGCGCTCGCCTGCGCGCTGACCGCGCTGTGGGCGAGCGTCGGCGTCCGGCCCGCCGCGGTCGTGGGGAGCGGCCCGGGCGGGCTCGCGGCGGCGCAGGCGGCGGGCGTCGTCAGCCTGGAGGATGGCCTGCGGCTGGCCGCGGCGCTCGGCGACGGTGGGCGCGACGGCCTGGAGGCGGCGCTCGGCGGCGTCGCGGTCGCCGCGCCGTCCGTCCCGCTCGTCGATAGCGTCACGGGGGAGTTGGTGGAACCGGCCGCCGTCGAGCGGCTGCTGCGGGACGATGAGCCCGCCGACCGCTCCGCGTGCGCGGCGGCGCTGTCCCGGCTGGGGGTGGACGCGGTGGTGGACGTCGGCCCCGGCGATGGGCCGGGGCCGGCGATCGGCGCGGCCTGGCCCGGCGCGTCGCCGGTCGTGCTGCGCGCGCCGCTGCGCGCGCCGGATGACGGCGATGCGTCGGCGCCAGGCTGCGGGTTCGTCGGCGCGGTCGCCGGCGCCTACGAGGCCGGACTCGACATCGTCTTCGCCGGGCTGTTCGCGGGTGAGTCGCGGCGGCGGGTCGCGCTGCCGGGCTATCCCTTCCAGCGCCGCCGGCACTGGATCTAGGCGCCGCACGGGCCGCCGCGCCGGGCGCTATCCTGCTCCTCAGGGAACCTGGAACAGGAGGACGACGTGACCCCCACCATGCGAACCCGCCCCAAAGACGAGATCGCCCGCTTGGGCGACGAGATCTACGAGCGCGACATCCGAAAGCAGGTCGAGGCCGACCACGATGGGGAGTTCGTCGCCATCGACGTGGAAAGCGGCAAGTGGGCCGTCGCCGGCGAGTTGCTCGCCGCCTCGGACCGGCTGCGGGCACAGCAGCCGGAGGCGATCAACGTCTGGCTGCTCCGCGTTGGCTACCGGGCCGTCGGCAGCCTCGGGGGCGGCGCCCCGCGGAGAATCGGGTGATCGAGGGCGCGGTCAACGCGGCCCATGAGGCCGTCATCGGCCTGGTGGTCCAGGGACCGTCGGGGCGGGCCCGGGACGTACGCGCGGTGGTGGACACCGGTTTCAGCCGCTTCCTCACCTTGCCGTCGGCGATCGTGACGGAGTTGGGGCTGGTCTTCCGCGGCGTGGACCGGTTCTTTCTGGCGGATGGCAGCGAAGTGACTCTTGATGTCTACGCCGTGACGGTGCTGTGGGATGGCCGGCCGAGGGATGTCGATGCCTTGGTGGCCGACACGCAGCCGCTGATGGGCATGCGTCTGCTCGACGGCCACAGCCTGTACGTGGAAGTCGAGGACGGCGGGCGCGTCGCCATCGAGCCGCGGACGACCGAGCGCAGCACGCCTTAACGCTCGCCCCGCAGCCGTTGCCGTCGCAGGGAGGCCTCGACGGCCGCTATCCTGCTCCTCAAGGAACCCGGAACAGGAGGACGACGTGCTACAAACTGAACCAACCCGTCCCAAAGACGAGATCGCCCGCTTGGGCGACGAGATCTACGAGCGCGACATCCGCCGGCAAGTCGAGACGGATCACGATGGGGAGATCGTCGCCATCGACGTGGACAGCGGACGCTGGGCCATCGCCGACGAGCTTCTCGACGCGGCCGGCCGGCTGCGCGCGCAGCGTCCGGAGGCGATCAACGTCTGGTCCTTGCGGGTCAGCCATCGGGCGGTCTACAAGTTCGGCGGGGGGTCGCTATCCTGCTCCCAGGGAACCTGGAACAGGAGGACAACGTGATTCGAACTGGGCCAACCCGTCCCAAAGACGAGATCGCCCGTCTCGGCGACGAGATCTACGAGCGCGACATCCGCCGGCAAGTCGAGACGGACCACGATGGGGAACTCCTCGCCATCGACGTGGACAGCGGACGCTGGGCTGTCGGCGACGAGCTTCTCGATGAGGTGGACCGGTTGCGGGCCCGGCACCCGGAGGCGATCAACGTCTACCGACTCCGGGTCGGCTACCGGGCGGTCGGCAGCCTCGGGGGCGGCGCCCCGCCGAGAAGCAGGTGATCGAGGGCGCGGTCAACGCGGCCCATGAGGCCATGAGGACCGAGCGCAGCACGCCTTAACGCTCGCCCGCCGCGGCCTCCGCGCGACGCGCGACGGCCTTGATCAGCCCGCCGAAGATCCAGGCGTGCACGGGGTACAGCCCGTACCAATAGAGCAGGCCGGGCAACCCCTTGGGGATGAAGGCCGCCGTCTGCTCCAACTGGGTCGCGCCGTCGGCGGCCCGCCGCGCCTCGTAGTGCAGCCAGGCCCGGCCGGGCAGCTTCATCTCGGCCCGCAGGCGCATCAGGCGGCCGTCCTCGATGTCCTCCACGCGCCAGAAGTCCAGCGCGTCGCCGACGCGCAGGTCGTCGGGGTGACGCCGCCCCCGCCGCAGACCGGCCCCGCCCAGGAGGCGGTCGATCATGCCGCGCAGCCGCCAGGCCCAGGTGGCGAAGTACCAGCCCCGCGCCGCGCCGATGCCCGTGAACACCCGATAGACGGCCCCCGGCGGGGCCGACACCTCGCGACGCCGCCGCTCGATGATCATCCCCTCGCGGGATTCCAGGCGCACGAGGCCCTCCGGCGCCGCGCTCGCCCCGGTGGCGTCGCTCCACGACGTATCGACCCGGCCCGCGTCGAGGTCGGCGACCACGCGGCCGATGGCCGCCGCGTAGTCCCGCGGCTCGATCGCCGGGAACAGCGTGCGGGCCAGGTCGTCGGTCACGACCACGTCGTTGCGCAGCCCCTCGACGAGCGGCGCGGTGACGCCCGCCGGGATGGGCGTCACCCAGTGCACCCAGTACGAGGAGAGGCGCGGCGTCAGGACCGGGACCGGCAGCAGCAGCCGGCGCAGGCCCCGCGCCTCGGCGTAGCCCAGCATCAGCCCCTTGTAGGTGGTCACGTCCCCGCCGCCGATCTCGATGGTGCGGCCGTCGCTCTCCGGCGTGCGCAGCGCCGCGACCAGATAGTCGAGCAGGTCGTCGACGCCGATCGGCTGGACGCGGGAGTAGATCCACTTCGGACAGACCATGACGGGCAGCCGCTCCACGAGGTGGCGGATCATCTCGAAGGACATGCTGCCCGACCCGATCACGACGGCCGAGCGGAACTCGGTGACGGCGACGCCGCCCTCCCGCAGCGCCCGGCCCGTCTCCTGGCGGGAGTGCAGATGGCGCGACAGGTGCGCTTCCGGGCTGCCCAGGCCGCCCAGGTAGATGATCCGCCCGGCGCCGGCGCGCGCCGCCGCCTCGCCGAACGCGCGCGCCGCCCGGGCGTCGATCTCGTGAAAATCCGCGCCCGTGGACATGCTGTGGATCAGGTAGTAGGCGGTCTCGACCCCCTCCAGCGCGGCGGCCAGGGACGCCGGGTCGAGGGCGTCGCCCTCGACGACCTCAACCTGATCGGCCCAGGGGCGGGCGAGCGCCCGGCGCCGGCTGCGCGCGAGCACGCGGACGCGGCGCCCCTCGGCCACGAGCCGGGGGACCAGCCGTCCGCCGATGTAGCCGGTGGCGCCGGTGACGAGGATCGTGTCGGGTCGGGTCATGCGTCTCCTTGGGGTCGCGTCGTCCCGTGCCGCGGTGGGGGGAGGGGGAGTGGGGGGCTACGCGGTCGAGCGCGAGCACCGCGATGTGGGGCACGACGAGGCATGGGACAGCGTCGGTGCAAAGCGTGTCGCTGCCACGGTCGGGTCGGTCGACTCACACGCAGACGATGCTGAGGCGGTTGGCCAACCCAATGTCTGGTAGAAGCTCTCGACAACGCGCGGCCAGCGATGGGCAGCGTGTTCTCCTCCAAGCATCTCTAGGTCCACTCTCTCGCATGCGGCCCGGGCCAGCACTCTGCGATGAGTTGACCCATTCGTCTGCTTCTGTGTCGAATCGCGTCTTCATCCCAGTGGGGCTGGTTCCTTAGTTCACTGTTGAGTGTCATCACGCTGTGCTCAAGCAGCCCTTCTAGCTTGTCTTCCCAAGCACCATTGGACAGTGCCGAGTTCAGCTTCTGGTTCACTAGTGTGAGATTCCCGATTGTGTGCACCATGCGATCTCGGCGCTCCCGGGCGAGTTCCTCGTCCACGCCGTCCGGCAACTCCCAGTTCGCCTCCCAGCGCACCGGCATCAGGTGTTCAATGGTAAGGTTCCGCGGAACATCTGGCTGTTCGGCTTTGGGTGAGCGTAGGCGGCTCTCGATCCCTTCGAGCACCAATCTCAACCGTCCCCTTGTTAGCAGCCAGTACAGTGGAGAGGACTCCAGATCTTCGATCATGGTCTCATCGCTCGGCCACTCTCTGGAATATGCTGTCTGTGCCTTCAAGAAGTCCGCGACGACCTTGTCTGCTCTCTCCAGGCCATGCTCTTGAAGCGCGGCCGCAAGGTCCAGCGTCAGCCGATTGTAGTCCTTCGTAGTGTATCGGCACACCATCCGTCTGACAAGGAAGCTCTCCAACGCACGGAAGGCACCTATGCGTGGTGTATGTTCCGCTGACAGGAGCAGCAATAAGACGGGGGTGATCACGCCCGCTTGCATTACACGCGTACGGTAATGGAATGTTTCTTCTTCCGAAGTCCGGTGCTCAATCTGATAGCGTCGGTAGTTCCCTAGATCACTCCTGATGACCGACATCACCTCTTCAATTGATCGATCGCCGGCATAGCGTTGAAATTCAGTGAACACTCTGGACGGTGGCACCTCCTTCCCCAGCCGCATTGCGAGCCAGTAATTCAGAAGCATATCTAGGCGTAGTCTGAGAAGGCGACCCTGTCTGTCCGTTTCCCTCCACCACGCGTCGTCTAGGCCCTCCCATAGCTCCTCTGTGCCACTTCTTCCTTGCTGGGCCCGGGACAGTACAAAGTTCTTGATCAAATCAGACTGCTCAAGCGGAGTACCGCGAGCATTGAGGGTTTCGAATATGACATTCGGATCGTCCTCTGTGCTGAGATCTATCACCACCATTTGGAGCATCGTGGTTACCGCCGTCTCCAATGCGTCAGCAGCTTCCTCGGTCTCCCAGCCAATGCCGTCCTCAAGCCACTTCTTCACCTGCTCCTGAAAGAACTCATGAGCTTGAACTATGAGTGATTCTTCGAAGGCGGTAACGGTGAGATCGTTGTCCATGACGTGTCTGAACGGCTCTCGGTCACTCCTGGTCGGCATGAGTTTGAATGCTTGGTGACTCTCGTCACGTACAAGCTCTGGATCGTTCGTCACGAGCTTCGACAGTCGGGTAGCAGAGCCCTTTAGTCCCTTCTCCTCGTAGATGTGCTGAATAGCATCAAGGAGAAGCTGCAGCGTGGTTACTCTCTGCTGCCCATCGATCACCTCCCTCTGTCCGATGTCGCGCGCAGAAGTAGGTACTTGTTGAAGGACGACCGCTCCGAGAAAGTGAGGTTTTGTGCGTTGTTCAGCCTCTATACGGTTCCCTTCGGCTCGGTCTAGCTCGTCCAGGTAGGTCTCTGCTAGATTCCTCACATCATCCCACAACGGTTCCCATTGCTCTTCGTGTCTCCACACGTAGGGGCGTTGGAAGGACGGAATCGTATAGCAGACCGGAGTCTGGAATAGATCCTTGGGGGTCAGGATGTTGGTACTTAGCACTGAGACCTCCTACTGTACATTGCACGTTGTCCCGAGCTATTGTCCCGGTCAACTCCTGAGCGACAGGCCCGCTGGCGGCACTGTATGGCCTGGGCGGCAATGGCTCCACGCGGGAGATATGGTCTGGTACGAGAACCCGACACAACCGAAGAGCACCCTAGCACCACTCGTGCGCTGTCACCCAATTAGCGACAGGCGGCATCCCAGCCACTCGACGTCGGTCAGACCCACCCACACGGCATGCGATCCTCCCCCGGCAGGCTACCAGGGGGCGTGAGGCGTGATGCGCACGGGGCGCGGACGCCGCCGGCGCCGGGCTATCAGAGGATGGGGGCGGGGTATTGGGCGATGGCCCGGTCGGGCGTGACGATGGTCATGTGATGGAGGATGGCCTGGGCGACGAGACCGCGGTCGAATGGGTCGGCGTGGAGGGGCGGCGGGAGGGCGTCGTGGACGGCGCTGGCCTCGTCGAAGAGAAGGGGCTCGATCTGCAGCCAGCGGCGACGGCTCTCGATGTAGCGGGCGGGGGGCTCCGGCAGCGGCAGCCGGCCGAGCCGATGCTTGACGGCGATCTCCCAAGCGGAGAGGGCGCTGAGGTAGCAGGTGTTCTCCGGGCTGCGGCAACTCGCGCGGGCGCCCGCGCTGAGGTGAGGGTCGTCGGCGGCCAGCCAGAGGAAAGTGCAGGTGTCGAGCAGGAGGTTCATGCGGGCCCGGCGTCGCCCCGGAAGGGCGCAAGCATGTCGCCGGGAAGCGGCTCGAAGAAGCTGGGCGGGACCTCCATGCCGCGGTCGATACCGACGGGGCGGAGGCCGCCGGGGCGCTTGGGCAAGGGTCGGATCTCGGCGACGGGCACGTTGCGCCGGCAGAGCACGACCGTCTCGCCCTGCTCGATGCGGCCGAGGTAGCGGGAGAGGTGCGTCTTGGCGTCGGCGATGTTGACCCGGATCATGGTCCGATTGTAGACCAGATTGCCGTGGGTGTGGAGTGGCGCCGGTACTCCTCGAAGGCTGAGCGAGGCGAAGGCCGCGCGGCGGCCCGTGCTACGGTGAGGCGGGGGGTCGCAGGGGGTGGGGAAGATCGTGTCCCCCGCGTCGATCGGGGCCACCGCACGACGGTATCTCGGCGCGGCGGCGGCCGGCGTCGTGCTGGGCGCCGCGGCGCTCGCCTGCACCGCCGCCGACGAGCGCGTGCTCGAACTGGAGGCGCAGGCCGCCTCCCAGCCCGACTCGGCCCCCGCCGCGGTGGAGAAGCCGTCGGACGGGAAGGACGCGCCGCCGCCGGAAGCTACCGCCGGGCCGGCATCGGGCGCCGGCGGCGAGGCGCTCTACATCGACCACCCCGCCCGGGCCGACCCCGCGCTCCTGCTGGTTCCCCTGGAGTTCGTCGCGGGGGAGACGCCGCTCATCGTGTCGCTGCACGGCTTCGGGGGCGACGCCGCCGGCCACGCCCGCTCCGTGCCCCTGCGCGAGCGGGTGAACCGCGACGGCTTCGCGCTGCTGCTGCCCAACGGCCAGCGCGATGGGTCGGGCGCCCGCTTCTGGAACCCCACCGACCGCTGCTGCGACGGCGGCAAGAGCGGCGGGGACGACGTCGCGTACCTGACCGAACTGGTCGCGAGCGCGCGGGCGGTCGGGGACTTCGGCCCGGTGTACCTCTTCGGCTACTCGAACGGCGGCTTCATGGCCTATCACATGGCCTGCAAGGGGATGCCCGGCCTGCGCGCCGTGGCCAGCCTGGCCGGCACGAGCTACGTCGAGGACTCCGCCTGCGAGGGGGCGCCCCCCGTGTCGGTGCTGCACGTCCACGGGACGGCCGACGGCGTGATCCGGTTCGAGGGCGACGCGGGCGCGCCGGACGCCAAGGGCGACGGCGAGCCGGCCTTCTACGCGGGGGCGCGGGACATGGTGACGCGCTGGGCCCGGCGCGCCGGCTGCGAGTGGCCGGAGCGATCCGAGCCCCACGCCGCGCTCGACCTGGACCCGTACGCGCCGGGCGCGGAGACCCGGGCCTTCCGCTTGGAGTCGGGCTGCGCCGCCGGGATCACGATCGAGCTGTGGGCGGCCGAGGGCGTCGGCCACGCCCCCGCCTACGGCGACGCCTTCGTCGATGCGCTGGTCGGTTGGCTGCTGTCGCAGGGGTGAGTGCGGCCGGCAACGCGGCCGGCGGGTGCTATGACCCGTCGGCCGGCGCGGGCGCGGCGTCGGGGGATCCCGGAAGGAGCGCCCTCACGGCCGGGACCAGATCGTTTGGGATCAGCATCACCGTGTGCGACCTGTCCTCATAGGCCGCCTCGTCCTCTGCCACCGCCTCGTCCTCCGTCTGCGACTCGTAGTGCTCGATGAGGTCACGGACGCGCCCTTCGTCCCAGCCGGGCGGGAAGCGGTTGACTGCGTCGGTCATGCGCCTCTCCTTCTCATCCGCCTTCGGTAGGCACTCAGGGGCTTGCCGGTCAACGCATACGCGGTGATCACGAAGAATTGGTCCGGTTCCGGATCACGCTTGTAGATCACGCGGAGGTATCTCCCCCCTTGAGTCTGTCCGATCGCGACTCGCGAGTCATCGCGCCCAGTTCTGTCCTCCCCGGGTGAGCGTAGCACCCCCTCGACCTCGTGCTCCTGCACTCCGTGGCTGTAGATGTGAGGGGCCCGCGTCTCGGGGTCGCGGTAGAAGCGTAGGTTCATCGCCGAGCGCCCCCTGCTTGCGCGTCAACTCGCGATAGGTCAAACCGCGATCACGAACTCCCCCGCGCCGACGATGGCGGCCGGGAGTTCATCGCCGTGGCGCTCGTATGAGGCGATGAAGTCGGCCGCGACGCCCTCCAGGTTGTGCAGCGCCTCCTCGGCGGTCGCGCCCCATGCTCGGCAGCCGGGGAGCACCGGCACCTCGGCCAAGTACAGATTCTCCGTCTCCTCGGACGGCGCTCGCAGGGTGTAGGGCAACTTGTACTGCTTGGGCATCATCACTCGATCCGCGAAAGGCGACGGACCAGCCGATCGATGTCGTCCAATCCGACCCGCACGGCCCGGGCGTCGAGCCAGTCCTCGTAGAAGTTGACGTGCAGGCTGCTGGCGGTGTGGAACCAACGGTGGATGTCGTCATCGCCCGTTTCGGCCGCCAGTTGTGAGGCGACGCGGAACAGCGCCGCATGGTTGCGGTGCTCCCAATCGCGGGCCTCCGCGATGTCCTTCACCGATTGCGCCGCCGCCCCCCAGCCCTTCTCCGATGCCTGACGCACATCGCCGGCGGCGAGTTCGGTCCGCGCCTGCTCCAGCAGACCGGCGGCGGACGTCCGGTAGGTGTCGATCTCCGGTGTGGTCATGGGGCCATTCTAGCCCGCCACATTCGCCGGGCGGCGGAGGACCATCGGCCTCATCCCCTGGCCTCAATGACGACGCGGCCGCCGTCCTCGACGTCCACGCGCTGGCGGTGAGCGTCGAGCAGTGACATGCCCGCGAGCGGAGTGCTGCCCATCGCATCGGCCTTGATGACCCTTGGCCGGCCGTCCCAGAGCACGGTGACATCGTGGACGGCGAAGCTCACCTCGGCATCGTTGGCCAGAAACGCCCGGCTCATGTAAGCGAAGGGCAGTTCCAATTCCGCCACCAATCCAGGCGGCAGGGTCAAGAAGCCCCGATAGCCCGTGTCAACCACGGCCTCAATGTCCCGCGTGCGTCCCTCCGGAGTCTGCAAGGAGATGGTGACCACTGCCTCATAGGCGGCGTTCACCGCCCCCGCGATCACTTCGTCCTCCGCAGGGATCCGGCCCCAAAGCTGCGGAGCGCCCGGTATCCGACGCGCTCCATCAGCACGTCGATCGCGGCGGGACGTCGCTCCCGAAGACGGTCCAGCGCGGCGGTCTCGGTCCCGGCGACGGCCCACTCGCCGCTGTCCACGTCAATGGCGACGTAGTCTCCGTCGTGGTCAGCCTCAACCTGCTGACGGATGTCCCGCTCGTAGATCTCCCGGCCCAGGCGGGCGATCTCGTCTCCCGGACGGGTTGGCGCAGTACGCATGTCGCTTTCCTCCCGACTCCGCGTCCGCAGGGACAAGGATAGCGCCCGCCCGGCCCCCATCACCCCACGTCGTAGCGATCGAGGTTCATCACCTTGACCCAGGCGGCGACGAAATCGCGCACGAAGACCGGCCCCGCGTCGTCGCAGCCGTAGACCTCGGCGAGGGCGCGCAGCTCGGAGTTCGACCCGAAGACGAGGTCGACCCGCGTGCCGGTCCACTTGAGGTCGCCGGTGCGGCGGTCGCGGCCCTCGAACACGTCCGGCGACGCGGCCGACGCGCTCCACTCGGTGTCCATGTCGAGCAGGTTGACGAAGAAGTCGGTGCTCAGCGCGCCGGGCCGGCCGGTGAAGACGCCGTGCGGGGAGCCGCCGGTGTTGGCGCCGAGCACGCGCAGGCCGCCGACGAGCGCCGTCATCTCGGGCGCGCTGAGCGTGAGCAACTCGGCCCGCTCGACCAGCAGTTCCTCCGCCCGGCCGGGCTGCCCGGCCCGCAGGTAGTTGCGGAACCCGTCGAAGGTGGGCTCGAGCACGGCGAACGACTCCTCGTCGGTCCACTCCTGCGCCGCGTCGGTGCGGCCCGGCGTGAAGGGAACCGCCACGTCGTGGCCGGCGTCGCGGGCCGCCTGCTCGACGCCCGCGCAGCCGGCCAGCACGATCAGGTCGGCCAGCGAGATGCGCGTGCCGCCCGGCTGGGAGCCGTTGAACTCCGACCGGATCGCCTCCAGCGCGCCGAGCGCCGGCGCGAGATCGGCCGGGCTGTTGACCGCCCAGTCCCGCTGCGGCGCGAGGCGGATGCGCGCCCCGTTGGCGCCGCCGCGCTTGTCGGTGCCCCGGAACGACGCCGCCGAGGCCCAGGCGGTCGCCACCAGCCGCGAGACCGGCAGGCCCGAGTCGAGCACCCGCCGCTTGAGCGCGGCGACGTCCGCCTCGCCGACCAACTCGTGATCGACGTCGGGGACCGGGTCCTGCCACAGCAGCGGCTCGCCGGGGACCAGCGGACCGAGATAGCGGCTGCGCGGGCCCATGTCGCGGTGGATCAGCTTGAACCAGGCCCGCGCGAAGGCGTCCTCGAAGTCCGCCGGGCTCTCCAGGAAGCGCCGCGCGATGGGCGCGTAGTCGGGGTCCATGCGCAGCGAGAGGTCGGTCGTCAGCATCATGGGGGGATGCGTCTTCGACGGGTCGTGCGCGTCGGGCACGGTGGCGACCGCGGGCGCGTTGACCGGCGCGTACTGCGACTTCCCGGCCGGGCTCTTGACCAGCTCCCACTCGTGCCCGTGCAGGTTCTCGAAGAAGTTGTTGTCCCAGCGGACGGGGTTGTCGGTCCAGGCGCCCTCCAGGCCGCTCGTGACCGAATCGGCGCCGGCGCCGCTGCCGGCGCGGTTGCGCCAGCCGAAGCCCTGCTCCTCGATGCCCGCCCCCTCCGGCTCGGGACCGACGTGCTCCTCGCCGGCGGCCCCGTGCGCCTTGCCGAAGGTGTGCCCGCCGGCGATCAGCGCGACCGTCTCCTCGTCGTTCATCGCCATGCGCTTGAACGTCTGGCGGATGTAGCGCGCCGCCGCGAGGGGGTCGGGGTTGGCGTTCGGCCCCTCGGGGTTGACGTAGATCAGGCCCATGTGGTCGGCCCCGAAGGGGCCCTCGATCTCCCCGTCGTCGGCGTGGCGCTCGTCGCCGAGCCAGGTTTCCTCCGACCCCCAGTCGGTGGCGT
The DNA here is from genome assembly GCA_963664645.2 of Dehalococcoidia bacterium. Classification (GTDB taxonomy): domain Bacteria; phylum Chloroflexota; class Dehalococcoidia; order Bin125; family Bin125; genus TK10-74A. The sequence goes on along the minus strand of CAXXCV010000001.1, from coordinate 1,917,718 downwards.
CGGCCTCCCACACGTCGGGGCGGCCGAAGGCGAACCCGAAGGTCTTGAAGCCCATCGACTCCAGCGCGCAGTTGCCGGCGAAGATGATCAGGTCGGCCCAGGAGAGGGCGCGGCCGTACTTCCGCTTGACCGGCCAGAGCAGCCGGCGCGCCTTGTCGAGGCTGGCGTTGTCGGGCCAGCTGTTGAGCGGCGCGAAGCGCTGGTAGCCCGCGCCGCCGCCGCCGCGGCCGTCGCTGATGCGGTAGGTGCCCGCGGCGTGCCAGGTCATGCGGATGAAGAGCGGCCCGTAGTGGCCGTAGTCGGCCGGCCACCAGTCCTGCGAGGTCGTCATGACCCGCTCGATGTCCCGCTGCAGCGCCTCGACGTCGAGGCGCTCGACCGCCGCGGCGTAGTCGAAGTCCCCGCCCATCGGGTCCGACAGGGCGGAATTGCGGCGCAGCGGCTGGAGGTTCAACCGGTCCGGCCACCAGTCCTGGTTGGAAGTCATCTCGGCCCTCGCTGTGCGCCCCGCCGCGCGCGGCCGGGCGATTCGTGCTATCCGGGGAGCCCCACGGCTCCGCACAGGCCAGCGTACCGAGCCCGGAGAATCCTATCCAGCCTGCGGCGGGGGGCGCCTGGGCGGGACGATGGCCGCGCGTCGTCGGGCGCGGCGGGGGCTACGGCCCGTCGGCCGCCGCGGGTGCGGCGCCTACCCGCGCCGGATGACCCCGCAGGCGACGCGGGCGCCGGTGTCCGCCTCCTCCTCGCCGTAGGGGTCGGGCTTCTCGTGCACGATGATCGCCGACCCGTCCGCGTCGAAGACGGAGTGGACCGGCCCGTCGTTCAGCGTGAAGCCGACGGTGAAGAAGTCGGCGCGGGCCGAGCCGTCGGCGTGGGCGTAGATGTTGGGCAGGTCGCCGCCGTGTCCGCCGCTCGAGTCGCCGCGCTTCCAGGCCGAGTGGATGAACCCGTGCTCCGCATCTTCCGGGTTGAAGTGATCGCCGGCGGCGTCGAAGTCGGGCGTGCACGCGCCGACCTCGTGAACGTAGAGGGCGTGACCGCCGGGGGTGAGCCCCCGCACCTCGGCCATGACCAGGACTCCGGTGGCCGCCTGCGTGAACCTGACGCTGCCCACGGCCTCGCCGGACGGCGATTCCAGCGCGGCCACGGCCGTCAGGCCGACCTCCAGTTCCTCTTCGCCGCCCGACCGGAGGATCAGGAAGACCACGCCGGCGGCCACGATGATCACCGCGGGCGCAAGGAGCAACAGCAGCCACAGCTTCCCGGTCATTCCGGCCGCCTCAGCACGTCAACCTGCGATCGGCAATAGTGATACATAGTCGCAGGACCATCCATTGCTTCTCTCCTGCGGGTACCGCGGACTCTCCAGGTGTTGAACGGTGCTCGCGTGCGCCGCGCCGACGGCCTCGGCATGGCCGCCGGGAGGGCGGTCGCGGCGATCATAGCGGAACGGATCGCGGAGCACCGGGCGCGTCCGGCCCCGGCTCGCGGGCGGCGCCGGACGCGCCCGCCGCTTAGCGGTTCGCCCAGCTTGGCGCGGGATAGATCACGCCGATGACGGCGGCCTGGGCGGGGGCCACGACCAGGATCTCGCCGTCCTGGATCTGGATCGCGCCCATGGGCTTGACCGTGTTCTTGCCCGTCGAGTCGAAGCGGATGGGGCCGTAGAAGGTCGACGCGTCCAGATTCCGCAGGGCGGTCCGCACGGCGCCGGCGTCGAGCGAGCCGGCGTCCTCGATGGCCAGTTGCAGCGCGAGGGCGGCGGCCGTGGCGCTGGCGGCCTGGTACGCCGGCAGCCGTCCCCACCGTTCCCGGTAGCGCTCGGCGTAGCCGGATGCGGAGCCGAAGGAATCCCCCGAGTAATCCATCGACGGATCCCATTGGGTCGGCCCGATCAGGTAATCGGCGTCCGCTCCGATCTCCTCGATCAGACCGGGGTCGGTGGGGCCGACGGTCATCACGGTTGCGCCGGGGTTGAAGTCCAGCGCTTTGGCCGTGCGCACGAAGAGGACGGTGTCGCCGAAGTAGCCGCCTCCCACGAAGACATCCGGGTCCAGGTCCTTGAAGCGCGACACGATACCGCTGACGTTGGTCACGTCCTGCGGATACGCCTCGATCGCCAAGACCTCCATGCCGTACCGTTCGGCCCACTCCAGGGCGCCGTCGGCCACGCTCTTGGGGAACAGGGCGTCCGCGTAGGCGATGACGACCGATTTCGCCCCCTGCTCCGAGAGGAGGCGCAGGGCCGACTCGGTGTAGGCGCCGGCGGGCGTCAGCACGGCGAAGAGATTCTCATACGACTGCTGGAACAGCGTTTCCGATGCGCCGGTTCCCTCGACCAGGATGACGCCCCGCGGTTCGGCGACCTCGATGGCCGCCTTGGTGAGCGTCGAACTGTAGGGCCCCAGCAAAAAATCGACCCCGTCCTCTTCAATGAGCCGCTCGACGAGCGCCGCGGTCACGTCCGGGTCGCTCTGGTCGTCGTAAATGATCAACTCGACCGTATACCGCTCGCCGTCTACGTCGATACCGCCGCGCTCGTCGTTAACCCAATCCGCCCAGAGGAGGTAACCCTCCTTCGTGTGCCCGCCTTCCTCGGCATACCTGCCGGTCTCGCTGACGGCGGCGCCGATCTTGACGACTTTCGGCCCCGAGGCGCAGGCCGCCATCATCAGGGACACGCTGAGCAGCAGCGCGATACACAGAACGACACGAAGCATTTCTTCTCCTGCCTGCCGGCTTTGGGATATGCGCGGGTTCGGCGCCCCGGCCGCACCCTACCATCCTGGAGCAGGTCGCGGAAGCGGCGGCGGGATGGCGGATTGAGTCCCGCGTCCGGCCCCGGCCCGGGCGGCCCCGCCCGCCGGACGCCGCGTTCAAGAACCCCCGGACGCTCTCCGGCCTCGACGGGGCCTGGAGGGGGCGGATCGCCGGCGAGCAGCCCGCGATCGCCGGCCTGCCCGACGCGGCGGGCCGGACGCACTGCCAGGGGATGCCGCCCCGCCTCCAATCCGGCCGGGGTGATGGCGGCCGGCGGGGCGTGTGCGCGGACGATGATCGGGTGGGGCGACGGTAGGCCGATCATCGGCATCGCCTCTCGCTTGGCCAATTTCCCCCAGTCGGCGCGGCCCGCTACCGTGTCCGCACGGCGACCGGTTTGCGGAAGAGGAAATCGAATGTGCGATCGCTGAAAAAGCTCTTCGGACGCGAGTCGCCTCCCCAACGACCGCACGCACGGGCAGTCCGCACGCAATTCCACGAGGTCACGAACCCGCGCGTGCGCCCGCCGCACACCACGAGGGAGCCAATCTCCGCCTACTGCTGGTGCAACTGCCAATGCTGGCGCAACTATCCCTCACCATGTGCATGCGCCTGCAACGCGCAAGAGTTCGAGCGCGGTGGTTTCCAGATTGCCGACGATGGACCCTGCGACTGCCGGCCGATCGAAGGGCGGCGCCTCGCCAAACCCGATGGCGGACGCTTCGAATGGTATTTGGCGGACGCCACGCATACGAGCGATGGCCGGGAGCTCCAGCCCGGTCCGGAGTGACGCCGTCGCCCCGGCCCGCGCCGGCCAAGCCTCACTTCACCATGGCCTCCCGGCGCGGGAACATGTCCAGTTGCCGGCTGTCGCGCGCGCCGAGGACGCGGACATCGTCGAGCATGATGCCGTGCGGGTTCACCCGATTGGAGAGCAGCCGCCGCTGCGCGTGCTGACAGAAATCCGGGTTCAAGTCGATGCCGAGCCAGCGCCTGCCGATCGCCTTCGCGGCGGCGGTGGTCGCGCCCGTGCCGTTGAACATATCCAGCACCAGATCCCCGCCGAAGCCGGCCGCGGGTGCCTGCGCGAAGGAGTACATCATCGCCAACCGCTGCGGCAGCACCGTCGGGAACGGCGCCGGATGCCCCCCCGCGCGCTTCACGTCCTCGGGATACATCGGCCAGACCTGCATGCTGAGATTCCGCCACTCGGTTTGGGTCAGCTTGCTTGGCGCCTTGGCCTCCTTGGGGATGGGCGGCGGCGCGCCGTCCTTCACGTAGACGTTGATGAACTCGATCGTGTTGTCCTCGTAGATGTTGGGCGGGTACGGATAGCTTCCGAACATCTTCGTCGTCGTCTGCTTCTTCCACACGAACAGGCTGAAGCGGTGCAAGCCGGGTAGCTCGCGGAGAATGCTCGACTCGATGTCAAAGGCGATGTTCTTGAGATGCCGCGTGTGTTGGTCGCCGATCTGGCTCTTGGGAATCGGCATCACCGGCGTCACGATGGCCAGCTTGCCGTTCGGGATGAGGACGCGGTGCGTCTCGCGCCAGACCGTCATCAGGTCATCGAGGTAGTCCTCGTAGCTCGTCTGTCCGATCTGCCCGTCGATCCCATAGTCCACCACGTTCCAGTACGGCGGGCTGGTGACGGCGAGCGCGACGCATGCATCGGGCAGTTCCCGCAGCGTGTCGCGCGCGTCGGCGCACACGATCCGGTCGGCGAGGTCGCTTGGCCAGTGGTTCTGGTCGGGGATGCGGTGCTCCATGCGCGTCAAACCTCCGACCCGGCACCCATGTACTTCTGGAAGCGTAGAAACTGCTTCGCGTCTGGTTTCAGTAGTCCGATGCGCGAGTACCGCGCCTTGTCCGGGAACTGCTCGGCGAGGATGATCCCCCGAACGTTGTTTCTTCCGTCCTCGAAGTTGTTGTGCACCCAACCGATGTATCGCAAGATCTGTCCGAACACAGAGTCTTCGGCGCTCTTGGCCTTAATCTCGATCACGACATACTTCCCGTCGGAGCCTCGGCACAGCAGGTCCATTCTCCCGATCGGCGTCTCGACCTGCCTACCCTCCAACCGGAGGCCGTCCTCCAGGGTCGCGAGCAAGTCGGGCTGCTCAGCGTATGCGGATTCGATAGCCTTCTCGATTTGGAGGCGAGTGATCTCAGCTGACTCCTCCTTGGACAACTTGTCGGTGTGCTGCTCGATCTCTTGCTCGACTTGCTCCGCGGACTGTGCGGTCTCGAGGGCGAATGCGAGGTACGTGAACCAAGATGGATGCTTCTCCGGGTCACCTAAGTAGGCGAACCAGTCCTTGCGACTCGCGAAGCCGGTCACCTTGAGATCCGATCGGATGATCTCATTAGTCCTGCCGGACTCCAGAACGCGTATCGTCTGTGTCCCGCTGTCCAATGCGAGCCATGAGGGGTAGCAGAAGAAGGATCGCTGATACGGGGCGTTCTTGTGAATGCGGTTGAAGCGTGCGCCGTTCTTGGGCGCGGCGTTCGTTGGCATCGTACGGAAGATGTCTAAGAGTTCACGCTGCTCGTCCGTGGTCAGCTCCCGCCAGTGCTGGACATAGCGGACGATGCGGCTGACGTCGCCTTGCTCGGTAGCGAGATTGACGAAGAGCTCGTACTCCTCGAACGTGAGACACTCATTTGTATCCTGAAGAACCTGAAGTAGGAATACGTGAGGAATCAGGCCCCCAAAGCCTTCTCGGTACCGCGAAGACAGTAATGGATGCGGATACTGGATCTTCGCAATTTGATGCTCAACCGTGAACCGTGGATCGGTATTCCTCTCCACCGCTGCGACAAGCGCTACTCCTGCGTCAGTAATAACGATCTCTTGATCTGCCTCGGCCCACAGTAAGCCCAGCGTTCCAAGAAAGGTGTTGATGATTCGAATCAGCGCGTTACGGTCGTTGATCGGTGCTCTCACTGGCTTCCTCGACCGAGATAGGATCCGCTTGTCGTCGGTCCCACGTCTCACCGAAGAAGTCCTCGAATATCACGTAGCACTTGCGCACAGAACAGCACGTGTCGTTGAGTGAGCGGGCCTTCGGAACGTACCAGTAGGTCGGGCAGCGCCGGTAATCTGATATGGCGGCCGAGAAGACATCCCTGAAGGGGAAGTCTCGTCGAAGTCGTTTCCCCCTGGGCGCCATGCCAGCTTGCCCTGCCTTCGGAATGTCCGCTTTCGCGGACTAGAGCATACATGGCCGCCGTGCGAGAGAGGGGCGTGTGTGGACGGAGCGCGCTGCGCTTCTGGACGGCCGTGGCCTGCGTCGCCCGACGCGGCGCCGGGGATGGCCGAAAGGCCGTATCCCCTACTCCCCCTCCCCCCAGCACAGGACGGGACGCCGCGCGGCCGCCGTCTCGTCGAGGCGGCCGATGGGGGAACTCCAGGGGGCGCCGTGCAGGGCCTCCGGGTCGCTCGCGGCCTCCTCGGCGATGGCGATGAGCGCCGCGGCCAGCGCCTCGATCGCCTCCGGCGGCTCCGTCTCCGTCGGCTCGATCATCAGCGCCTCCTCGACGATCAGGGGGAAGTAGACCGTCGGCGGGTGGAAGCCGTGGTCGATCAGGCGCTTGGCGATGTCGTAGGTGCGCACGTCGTGCTCGCGCCGCTGCCGCGAGCCCGAGAAGACCACCTCGTGCAGCACGGGGCGGTCGTAGGGCAGGTCGTAGGCGCCGTCGAGCAGGACGCGCAGGTAGTTGGCGTTGAGCACCGCCTGACCGGAGACGGCGCGCAGCCCCTCCAGGCCCAGCGCGCGCAGGTAGGCGTAGGCGCGGATCAGCACGCCGACGTTGCCGTGGAACTGCTGCAAGCGCCCGATGCTGCGCTCCGGCGCCGCCAGCCGCACGACGCCGTCGTCGCCCTCCGCGACCACCGGCGTGGGCAGGTAGGGCGCGAGCTCGTCGGTGCAGCAGACGGGGCCCGCGCCGGGGCCGCCGCCGCCGTGCGGCGTGCTGAAGGTCTTGTGCAGGTTCAGGTGCACGACGTCGAAGCCCAGGTCGCCGTAGCGCACCCGGCCGACGATCGCGTTGAGGTTGGCGCCGTCGCCGTACAGGTAGGCGCCGGCGTCGTGGACCAGCGCCGCGATCTCCTCGATGCCGCGCTCCCACAGCCCCAGCGTGTTCGGCACGGTCACCATCACCGCCGCGACCGTCTCGTCCAACTCCTGCTCGATGATGGCGCGGTCGAGCGAGCCGTCGGCGGCGGTCGGGATCTGCGTCACCGCAAAGCCGGCCATCGCCGCCGTGGCCGGATTCGTGCCGTGCGCCGAGTCGGGCACCAGGATGCGGCGGCGCGCCGCCAACTCCCCGCGGTCCTCCAGCGCGCGCGTGATCATCAGGACGCCGGCCAGCTCGCCCTGCGCGCCGGCCGCCGGGGCCAGGCTGACCGCCGGCAGCCCCGTGATCGCGCCCAGCGCGCGGCGCAGTTCGAGCAGCGTGCGCAGCGTGCCCTGCGACTCCTCGGGCGGGGCCTGCGGATGCGCGCCGGCGAAGCCCGGCAGCGACGCCAGCAGGTCGTCGACCTTGGGGTTGTATTTCATCGTGCAGGAGCCAAGCGGGTAGGCGCCCGAGTCGATGCCGTAGTTCCGCGCCGACAGCGCCGTGTAGTAGCGCACCAGCTCGCCCTGGCTCAACTCCGGCAGGCGCAGCGAGTCGCGCAGCAGGCGGGCGTCGGGCAGGGGCGTCCCGGCCCCGCGCCAGGGCGGCACGTCGACCGCGCGGCGGCCGGGCCCGCCCCGGTCGAAGCTGAGGCGCGCGCCGAAGTCCTCCACCGGGGGTCGGTGCCCGCTCACGCCTCGCCCCCGATCTCCGCCAGCGCCGCGACCAGCGCATCGACGTGGGCGGCGGGCGTCGCCTCGGTCACGGCGAAGAGCAGGGCGCCGCGCGCCGCCGGCTCCGGCCGCGCCGAGACGTCGGCGCCGGCCCCGATGCCCCGCGCCGCCAGCGCGGCGGCGAGTTCCGCCGCCGGCATCGGCCCGCGCACGAGGAACTCCTGGAACCACGGCCCCCGCTCGGGGATCGCGTAGCCGGGCAGCGCCGCGATGCGCGCCGCGGCGTCGTGCGCGCGCTGGTAGCAGAGTGTCGCGGCCTCGCGCAGCCCGCGCGGCCCGAGCGCCTGCACCGCGATCGTGAACGCCAGCGCGATCAGCGCCTGCGCCGTCGAGACGTTCGAGGTCGCCCGCTCGCGGCGGATGAACTGCTCGCGCGCCTGCAGCGTCAGCACGTAGCCGGTGCGCGGCTCGCTCTCGGCGGGCGCGTACAGCTCCTTCGTGCGGCCGACGATGCGGCCGGGCATCTGCCGCATGTGCGCCCGGCGCGCCGCGAACAGCCCCAGCGACGGCCCCCCGAAGGCGGGCGCACCCGCCAGGTCGCGCCCCTCGCCCGTGACGATGTCGGCCCCCGCGTCGCCGGGCGCGCGCAGCAGTCCCAGCGCGAACGGGTCGGCGACCGTGACGAACAGCGCGCCGGCGTCGTGCGCCGCCGCGGCCGGCGGCTCCAGGTCGGCGATCGCCCCCAGGTAGTCGGGCTGCTGCGCGACGAGGCAGGCGTGCTCCCCGCTCACCGCCGCCGCCGACGCCACGAGGTCGACCCGCAGACCCGCGCCATATGAATAGGTGCGCACCACCGCGGCCGTGCCGGGGTGGATCGGTTCCAGCAGCGCGACGGCGCGCCGGCCGGTCGCGCGCGCGGCGAGCAGGCAGGCCTCGGCCGTCGCGCTGCCGACGTCGTAGAGGCCCGTGTTCGAGACCTCCATGCCGGTCAGTTCGCACACGACCGACTGGTACTCGAAGCCGGCCTGCAACGTTCCCTGGCTGATCTCGGGCTGGTAGGGCGTGTAGGAGGTGACGAACTCGGAGCGCCCGCTGAGGTGCGCGGCGATGGCCGGGATGGAGCGCCGGTATGCGCCCGCGCCGCGGAAGTCGGGCCGCGCCGGCGCGGCGTTGCCGGCGGCGCGCGCCTCGAGCAGCGCGATCAACTCCGGCTCCGAGAGCGCGGGCGGCAGGTCGATGGCCGGGTCGCGCAGGGCGGCCGGCAGGTCGGCGAAGAGCGACGCCACGTCGGGCGCGCCGACCCGCTCCAGCATCCGGGCCCGGTCGGCCGCGGTGGCCGGGATGTACGGGTGCGGCGATCCCCCGGGCGGCGGCGGCAACGCTAACTCTCCGGCAACTGCGCCCGGTACGCGGCCGCGTCGAGCAGATCGTCGAGCCCGGCCTCGCCGGCGATGCGCAGACGGATCAGCCAGCCGTCCCCGTAGGGCGACTCGTTGACCAACTCGGGATGCTCCTCAAGATCGCCGTTGACGGCGATCACCGTCCCGCCGACCGGCGCGTAGAACTCGGCCACGGTCTTGGCCGACTCGATCTCTCCGCAGGCCGCGCCGGGGCCGACCTCCTCATCCTCGGCCGGGAGCGCGACGTAGACCACGTCGCCGAGCTGGTCCTGGGCATAGTCGGTGATTCCAATCGTGGCTTCGCCGGGGTGGTCGGGGTCGCGGCGAAGCCACTCGTGGCTGGCGGCGTAGCGCAGGCCGTCGGGGGTTTCGTGGTCGGTCGTCATGATCGCCTCCCGGGCCGATAGAACGGCCGGCGCACCACCTCGACGGGGAGCGCGCGGCCGCGCACATCCACCGTCAGCCCGACGCCGGGCTTGGCAAGCCGCACGGGAAGGTAGGCCATGCCGATGCCCCGGCGCAATCGCGGGCTGAAGGCCCCGCTGGTCAGCCGCGCGACGGGGTCGCCGCCGCCGGGCTCGTGCACGTCATAACCCGCGCGCAGCACGCCGCGCTCCTGCGCCACCAGATGGGCGATCCGCCGCGTGCGGGGCCGCGCCTTCGCCGCGACGAGCGCCGCCCGGCCCGTGAAGGGGGCGGCGTCGTCGAGGGTGACGGCGAAGCCCAGGCCGGCCTCGTAGGGGTGCGTCGCCGCGTCGATGTCGTTGCCGTGCAGGGGCAGGGCCGCCTCCAGCCGCAGCGTGTCGCGGGTGCCGAGCCCGGCCGGCGCCGCGCCGCCCGCAAGCAGCGCGTCCCACAGCGCCCCCGCCCGTTCGGCCGCGACGATGCACTCGCCGCCGTCCTCGCCGGTGTAGCCCGTCCGCGCGACGAGCACGGGCGTCCCGTCCCAATCGAGCTCCGCGCAGTCGCGCGGGGCCAGCGCGCCGAAGCCATCGCCCAGCAGCGCGCCCAGCAGCGCCGGGGCGTCGGGGCCCTGCACGGCCAGCATGACCGTCCCCGCCGTCTCCTCCGAGGCGGCGTCGCCGGCGACGGCGCGCAGCCGCTCGAAGTCGGCGGCCGCGTTGGCGGCGTTGTGGATCACCAGCCAGCGCTCGCCGGGCAAGTGGTAGATGAAAACGTCGTCCTCAATGCCGCCGCGGTCGTTGCAGTAGAGCGAGTAGTGGGCCTGCCCCTCGGGCAGCCGGGTCACGTCGAAGGTCGTCACCGACCGCAGCTGCGCCGCGGCGCCGGGCCCCCGCAGCCAGGCGCGGGCCAGGTGCGACACGTCGAAGACGCCCACGCGCTCGCGCACGGCCTCGTGCTCGCCGACGATCCCCTCGTACTGGAGCGGCATCTCCCAGCCGGCGAACGGGGCGAAGCGCGCCCCCAGCGCCGCGTGGCGCTCGCGCAGCGTCAACCGCATCAGCCCCCCGCTGGATCCCCCAAGTCCCGCCATGCCGCGACCGTATCCCAGGCCGCGCCCCGCTGGCTATCGCCTGGGTCGCGTGCTCGGGTATCGGGCGCGCCTACCCCCCGAAGACGGTCCGCACCGGGCAGGAGAAGCCGGGCAGCACGTCCATGCCGCCGCCTCTGCCTGGCCGCCCCCTGGTAGCCTGCCGGGGGGAGGATCGCATGACGCGCGGGTGGGTCTGACCGCACGCTCTGGACGGGCGACAACCTCGACATCCTGCGGGGAATGAACAGCGAGTGCGTCGACCTCATCTACCTCGACCCGCCGTTCAACTCGAACCGGGACTACGAGGCGCCGATCGGCTCGAAGGCGGCGGGCGCGGCGTTCAAGGACACCTGGACGCTCTCCGACCTCGACGTGGCCTGGATGGGCTTGATCGCCGACGAGGAGCCGGCGATCGCCGACCTGCTCGACGTAGCCGGCCGGGTGCACGGGAAGGGGATGCAGTCCTATCTCACGATGATGGCGGTGCGGCTGCTGGAGATGCGCCGGGTGCTCAAGGCGACCGGCAGCCTCTACCTCCACTGCGACCCGACCGCCGGCCACTACCTCAAGCAGTTGATGGACGCGATCTTTGGGGCCGACAGTTTCCGGTCAGACATTAGCTGGAAGCGCAGTAGCGCGCACAGCGACACCAAACAGGGTCGCCGTCAGCACGGCCGTATCCACGATGTGTTGCTGTACTACACGCGAAGCGATTCGTGGACATGGAACCCGATCTACACCGGCTACGACCCCGACTACATCGAGCGCTTCTACCGGTACGAGGAAGCCCGGACTGGGCGCAAGTATGCGCTCGACAATCTCACCGGGCCGGGTGGTGCAGCGAAGGGCAACCCAGAGTATGAGGTGCTCGGTGTCCGAAGACACTGGCGCTACAGCGAAGAACGCATGGCGCAGCTCATTGCCGAGGGTCGCGTCGTGCAGGTGAAGCCAGGGGCGGTCCCGCGGTACAAGCGCTATCTCGACGAGATGCCGGGTGTTCCCATTCAGGACATCTGGACGGACTTGAAGCCCGTCGGCGCGCAAGCGCGGGAGCGTATCGGCTACCCGACCCAGAAGCCGCTGGCGCTTCTGGAGCGCATCATCCGCGCGAGCAGTAACCCCGGCGACATGGTCCTCGACCCGTTTGCGGGCTGCGCGACGGCATGCGTGGCGGCGGAGGATCTGGGCCGCCAGTGGGTCGGCATCGACCTGTCGGCGAAGGCGGTCGAACTCGTCAACCGGCGCTTGCAGGACACGATGGGCACTCTGTTCCACAACCGCCTCGTCACGGCCCGCACCGACATCCCCCGCCGCACCGACATCGACGCGCCGAAGAACTACCGCCAGAACAAGCACGTGCTCTACGGCCAGCAGGAGGGACGCTGCGCCGGCTGCCGCACGCACTTCGAGTTCCGCCACCTGGAGGTGGACCACCGCATCCCGCAGCGCAAGGGCGGCGGGGACCACATCGAGAACCTGCAACTCCTCTGCGCCAGTTGCAACCGCATCAAGGGAGATCGGCCGCAGGAGTACCTCGTCGCGCGTCTGGCGGAGTTGTCGGGGTAGGGGGGTGCGTGCCGGCCCGGCTCGGCGCAGTGCCTGGGCGAGTGCCTCACATCGGTTGCACGGTCGGTCTGAAGGCCAGCCGCACACAAGCAACCGACCCCTCGCTGTGACTGAAGGGGCCAGTTGCTTCGATCACGTGATCCGGAGTTGACGTTCTACTACTTCTTCTTCCGAGGGGACACGGTCTGCTTGTAGGTCGTCTTGGGACTGCGAGCGACTTGGCGGTTCGAGACGAATCGGCCAGTGATCGCTGACTTATTGACGGATCGCTTGCCCATGTTTACTCACCTCCTTTCGGTCGCAAGTGCTGCTGACTGAACGATCCGGGTCAGCAGTTTGGAAGGTTGTCGAGATTGTCGGAACAGGAGGAGTTCGGATCGGTCCGGAGGTACTTGCCCCTCGGCCCGTGCACCACCCGCACATTGGCGCGGCGGTAGTGGCGATCCTGGACGTAGTATGTGTGCACCCCGCCCTCAATCTCCATGATCGCGAATGCCTTGGGGCTCCGCCCCCACGATCCGCAGAGAGCGGTGATGTCACCGTCGCGATCCTTGCCTGTGCTGGTCACTCGTCGGTCTGCCATGGTTCACTCCTAGCGCACTGATGTTGTGGTGTTGCGCAAGAGCACCATACCAGGGTGTTGCGTGCTAGCGCAACCCCCTCCACGCGAGAATGGGTTCCTCTGTGTCGCACTTGTCACTCAGGCCCAAATTCTGCAGGCGGATTCGCAACGCCGTGCGCGAGACCCCCCACCTCGCAGCCGTGCCGGGGAAGTCCTCGCGCAGTTCGCCGACGCCCGCGCGTACCAAGTCTTCGGGCAGCAGCAAGTGTGCCGCGAACTTGTTCGCGTTCACCTCCCGGATCTGTTGAACTTCCGACAGCCATGGCGATTTGCGGTGATAGCAGTACTGCTCGGCAGGCTGTGAATCGAGATCAAGGGTCAGTTGACTAGGGTCGTCGGCGTCGTAGATCCAATGCCCCAACTCGTGGGCGAGCGTGAAGCGCTCTGGCCCCATCCATCGTTCGAACAGAGCCTCGCGCTTCGAGTTGAGCATGATTCGCCGCTCGCGCGGGGCCAACGCGCCGAGGATGGTGGCATTGGGAGGCTCGGGAATCTCACCCCAGAGGATCTCCAGTCCGTAGGTCTGTTCGACGATCAACTCGATCGGTACCGGGAGAGTCACTGGTGTGCCGTGAGCTAACGTGTGTCGGGCGAGGACTTCGCTAGCTTTCCTCGCGTGATGATGATCGCGACGAGGGTATGTTGGCCGGGGCATCAGTCCTTGTGGTCCTTCCATAGCCGGAGGTACTGAAGGGAGCGGGTGGGATCCGCAGCGAACTGCTCAATCAAGTCTGGCGGCATGCGTTTCGCCGCCAGGAGGAGTTCGTCGAAGTCGCAGCCGAAGAGATATGCGATCTTCCGCAGGAGCTCATCGCTCGGGTTCTCGCGACCCGCTTCGACCTTCGAGATGTGAGGCACGCCGACGCCAACAGCCTCGGCGAGCATGCGCTGAGTCATGTCCCGCATCAGCCGTTCGCGCTTGATCCGCTGCCCGACGGGCTCAATGCCGCTCACGAAGGCATTGTCGCCGATCTTGCGGACTTACGCAACTGACAGCAAAACTTCCTAGTCGAAATCAGTTATCTCCCGGCTCCACATCTCCTCGCCCTCCCACCCCGCAGGCGTTCCCACACCCGACCGCGTATCCCCTACTCCCCTCCCCCGACCGCAGGACGGGCCGACGCGCGGCTACCCCCCGAAGACGGTTTTCACCGGGCAGGAGAAGCCGGGTAGCACGTCCAGGCCGTCGAGGGCGTCGTCCTCGCCGAGCGTGGCGGCGTCGCGGTCGGCCCGGTGGACGTCGACCGTGCGCGTGTCCGGGTGCACGACCCAGACGAGGCGCACGCCGTGGCTCAGCCACATCCGCGCCTTGTCGTGGACCTTCGGGCGGCTGTCGCTGGGGGACGCGATCTCGACCACCAGATCGGGAGCGGTCTCGGAGTACCCGGTGACCCGAACACCCGGCGGCATCCTCTCGGCGGAGAAATACGCGACATCGGGCTCGCGCACCGTGTCGGGGTCGCGCTCCAGCCAGACGCCCGCATCCGAGGCCGTGACTCGCCCCAATTTGCGGGCTCGGGTGAAGACCACCAGTTCAGCGGCCAGAACGGCCGCGATCTCACCGTGCTCTTGTCCTGTTGGCATGGTTTCGCAGAGTACCCCCCGGATCAGTTCGCCGCGCACGCCCTGGCTGTAGAGGCGCAGCAGGTCGTCGGCGGTCAGCAGCTTCGTCTGAGTCGTCGTCATGTCGGATCGCTCCCGTGCGCGCACATTCTACCGCATCCCGCCGCCCGGCCGTCAGCCCGGCTCGACCGGCTCGCCGGTGTAGAAGGCGGTCGTGCGGGCGGCGGCGGCGCGCGCCGCGGCGGGCTCCTCCCCCGCCGCGATCGCGGCCTCGGCCCACGCGGCGCTGCTGCCGGCGATGAACGCCCGGCCGTCGGCCGACGTGACGAAGGCGGCCTCGTCGGGCTTCGGCGCGGCCGGGTCGGCCAAGTGCATCGCCAGCCCCAGCAGGATCAGATCCCAGCCGACGCCGGTCGCGCCCGCGCCGTACTGCTCCCAGTGCTCCGTGACGAGCGAGGTGTGCGTGACCGTCAGACGCGCGCGGCCGGGGCCGTCGTCTTGGAAGCGCGCCTCCAGCCAACTGAGGTCGCCGCCGAACTCCCAGGTGAGGGCGAAACCCGACCGCGGCTCGCAGGCCGTGATCCGGCCGCCCGCGTGGCCCTCCAACTGGTAGCGGCCGCCCAGCGCCAGCTCCCCGTCGACCGGCAGGAACCAGCGCGGGATGCGATCGGCGTTCGTCGCGGCGTCCCACAAGTCGTCCAGCGTGGCCGCGTAGCCGCGCGCGAGCGCGACCGCGCGGGCGGGCCGGCCGTCGCGCTCCAGCGCCGACACCGATCGCCCGGCCGCGGCGAGGGCGCTCTCGAAATCGAAGTCCATACGCCGCTCCTGTTCCCGTCCCCCGGCCGCGCGATCCGGCTTGGCCGCGCGCGCCCTCCCGACTAGCATCGGCCCGACCCGGCCGGACCGCAAGGTGGGAGCGATGCCCGTCAACGACCATATCCGGTACGAGCCGGACGAGCGCGCTCCGCTTCCCGTCACGCTCGTGGTGGCGGTCCAGGCGACGGTGCTGATCGTCTCCAACACGATCATGGTCCTGACCATCTTCGCGGGCGGGCTCGGCGACGACGGCGACTACCTGTTCTGGGCGCTCTTCGCGGCGCTGGTGGTGAGCGGCATCACGACGGCGCTGCAGGCCAACCGGATCGGACGCCTGGGGCCCGGCTACATCCTCCTGACGGGCCCCAGCGTCCAGTTCCTGGCCGTCGCCGTGCTCGCCGCCGAGGCGGGCGGGCTGGCGCTCATGTCGAGCCTCGTGGTCGCGAGCTCCCTGGTGCAGTTCGCGACGGCGGCCTGGCTGGCGCAGTTGCGCCGGATCATCACCCCCGTCGTGGCCGGGGTCGCGTTCATGATGATCGCCGTCACCGCCATCCCCCTCGCGACCGCCCGCCTCGACGACGTGCCGGCCGGCGCGTCGCCGGGCGCGGGGACGGCCGTGGGGGCCGCGACGCTGGCCGTCGCCGCGCTGCTGATGCTGCGCGGCTCGGGGCTGTTCCGCCTGTGGGCCATCCCGATCGCCATCGTCGCGGGCTGCGTGGTCGCCGTGCTGCTCGGCGTCTACGACGTCCAGCGCGCCCTCGACGCGCCCTGGTTCGACTTCCCCGAGGTCTCGGGCTGGCCCGGCTTCGCGTCGCCGCTGTCGGAAGACTTCTGGGCGCTGCTGCTCGTGTTCTTCGTCGTCAGCGCGGTGGTCGCCGTGAGGGCCAGCAACGAGGGGTCGGTGATCCAGCAGGCCTCCCGGCGCCGCCCGCGCACGATCGACTTCCGCGCCGTCCAGGGGACGCTCAACGCCAACGGCCTCGCGACGCTGCTGTCGGGCGTCGTGGGCGTCCTGCCCACCCTCATCTATCTGCCCACGTCGATCGCGCTGATCAGCTTCACCGGCGTCGCCGCGCGGACCGTCGGGCTGACCGCCGGGATCATGGTCGTCGTCCTGGCCCTGCTGCCCAAGGTGGTCGGGCTGCTGCTCACGGTGCCCCCGCCGGTGACCGGCGCGCTGCTGCTGATCGTCATGGGGCTGCTCTTCGTCGAGGGCATGCGCACCGTCCTGCGCGACGGGCTCAACCAGAAGCGCGCCTTCATCGTCGGCGTGTCCCTCGCCCTCGCGGTCGGGCTGCAGAGCCACAACGTCCTCGCCGACGTCATCGGCGGTCCCTGGGGGGTGGCGCTCGGCAACAGCATCGTGGTCGGCGTGCTCGCCGCCGTCCTGATGACGCTGGTGCTCGAGATGGCGGGGCCGCGCTCCCGGCGCCTGGAGACGGCGCTGGACGCCGCCGCCTTCCCCACCGTCGAAGCCTTCCTGCGGGCGCTCGGCGAGGGGATGCGATGGGACGCCGCCTCGATCGACCGGCTCTGCGCGGCCGGCGAGGAGACGCTCTCGACGATGCTCAACCTGCGCGAGGACCACGAGAGCGGCGCCCCGCCCCGCCTCGTCGTCATCGCGCGGCCCGGCGCCGGGTCGGTCGAGATGGAGTTCCTGGCCGTCTTCTCGGAGGAGAACATCGAGGACCGCATCGCCTACATGAGCGAGCAGGCCGAGACGCCGGACGTCGAAGAGATCTCGTTCCGGCTGCTGCGCCACTATGCTTCGTCGGTGCGGCACCGCAAGTACTACGGCATCGACATCGTGACGGTGGAGGTCGAGGGCGCACGCCGATGACGGCGCGGCGGTCGCGGCCGGCACGCGAAACGACCGCGCGGGCGTCGCGCCCGCCCCGGGAAGCGAGGCGCCTATCGGGCAACTGATACGGGATCGCAAGACGTTCGCGACACGGAGGCACGACGACCGCGCGGGAGTCGCGCGGCGACACGGGAGAGAGGATCGACATGGCCGGATACATGCTCATCGACACGGACATCTTCGACCAGGAGGTATTCGCCGAATTCGCCGTCAAGATCGTCGAGGCGATGGAGGCGCACGGAGGACGGTTCCTCGTGCGCGGCGGGACGACCGAGGTCATGGACGGCGATTGGGTACCGCACCGCATCGTCATCATGGAGTTCGAGAGCTACGAGCGGGCGCGGGGCTTCGTCCAGTCGTCCGAGTACGCCGCGCTCCAGGATCTGCGCGCGCGCTGCATGCACGCCCGGACGATGATCGTCGACGGCGTCTAGCAGCGCCCCCCGGCCCCGGCCCCGGCCGGGCGGACATGCAGCCGGGCCGCCGGGCCCGGCCGGACCGTCGACTCCGGCTCCCGATGGTAGGATGCGGAGGCGACATCGCCAGATGCGACGAGCGCATCGGGGAGGACTGGTGCTGGAATACAAGGGATACATCGGCGAGGTCGTCTACGACGATGAGGCCGAAGTGCTGCACGCGCGCGTGATCAACAGCGGCTCCTATCCCATCGCCAACGCCGAGGCGACCGACGTCGAGGGCATCAAGCGGGAGTTCCGCATCTCAGTCGACGCCTATCTCCGGGGATGCGCGGAGCTCGGCATCGATCCGGTCCCGCCGTCGGTCATCCCGCTGGAAAGCCATGCGAGCTGACCGCGCGTTCGTTGCAAGGAGGAATGGGTAGTGGGAGCGACGCACGTCACCGTCACCATCCGCAACCCGGCGGAGCCGGAGCGCGCCTGGGAAGGGCTGTTCCTCGTGGACACCGGGGCCACCGACTGCCTCGTGCCGCGGCAGCACCTGGAGGCGATCGGCCTCAAGCCACGGGGTGGGAGGACCTACGAACTCGCCGACGGCAGCGAACTGCGGCTCGACGTCGCTGTCGCGGAGGTCGAGTTCATGGGCGAGATCGTCGGTGCGACGGTCATCTTCGGCGGGGACCAGGCCGAGCCCCTGCTCGGCGTCACCGCGCTGGAGTCGGTCGGCATCGAAGTGGACCCGGTGAACCAGCAGTTGAAGCGGCTGCCCGCCGTGCGGCTCAAGCGCCTCGCGGCGGGGTCGCGCCGCTGACGCGCCCCTACGCGCTGACGGGCGGCGTGGAGTAGAGCTCGATCGCCTCGCGCAGGTTCGCCAGCGCGCGGTCGACGGTTTCGCCCTGGCTGGCGACGTCGACCTCCATCGCCTGGGCGACGTACCAGTCGTCTTCCTTCCAGACGATCGCGGTGAACGTTCGCGTCATGGGCTGCCGCCTTCCCGTCGCGCATGGGGGACGCGATCGCGGGTTCCTCGACGCCTGGAGTGTACGCGCATTCGAGGCTCCCCAGCCACACCGTGACGTTCGGGGGAGCGGTTGCACGCAACACAAATGTTGTCCATGATGTGAGATGATGAACGCGGGAGAACTGCGGCGCTGGCTGAAGAAACGGGGCTGCACCTTTCACACGCATCAGGGCGGCAGCGGGCATCTCACCGTCCGGCGCGGAGACCGCACGAGCCAGTTGCCCATGCATGGGGGTCGCAAGGAGTTGCGGCGCGGACTCGTCGCCAAGATCAAGAAGGACTTGGGGTTGGACTGATGCTCGCATACCCGATCGCGCTCCAGGACGACGACGGCTCCGTGCTGGCCACGTGCCCCGACTTCCCCGAGCTGACCACCTTCGGCGACGACCGGGAGGAGGCGCTCGCCCGCGCCGGCGACGCGCTGCAGGAGGCGATCGCGGCGCGCATCCACGACCGCCGGGACATCCCGCCACCCTCGCCGGGTGAGACCTGCGCCGTCCTGCCCACGCTGACCGTCGTCAAGGTCATGCTGTACCAGGGCATGCGCGAGCAGGGCATCGGCAAGGCGGAACTGGCGCGCCGGCTGGGCTGGCACATGCCGCAGGTCGATCGCGTCCTCGACGTCCAGCACCGCTCGCGGCTCGACCAGATGGACGCCGCCCTGGCGGCCATGGGACGGCAGTTGCACGTGAGCGACGCGCCGGCCCCGGCGGCCGCGGCCGCCGACCACCGGCGTCGCTAGCCGCCCTTGCGGCCCGACCGCGACGCCCGGTAGATCTCGACGAACTCCGCCATTGGCGTCCGCGCGATGACCTCGCCCACCAAGTCGAGCGGCAGGTCGTCGAGCTTGCGGAAGCGCACGCACGACTTGCCCATGTCGAGCCGCTTGCCCGTCGCCCGGTAGCGCTCCCGGAACCACGCCTCGACATCGGCGTCGCCGTAGACGTTGGTGAGGTAGAGCGACATGTGCCGCTTCTGCGAGGCCAGGGCGGCGTACATCAGCGGCTGGCCGTTGTAGGTCTCCGCCAGCACCGTCGCCGGCACGATGTACGAGATCATGCCGTACTGCATCGCCTCCGCGTAGCCGCCGGGCAGGTGGTCGAGGATCACGTCGCGCACGTCGGCGATCGCCCGCCGCCGCTCGCCGGGGAGTTCGGCCAGGTAGCCGGAGACGGTCGTGGCGTCGCTCTGCATGGGAGGGCTCCTCGGCATGAATCGGCGGATGTGCCGGAATCTATTGAAGGGCGAGGACTCGCTCAAGGCGGGCATGGCCGCGACCGCCGGTGCATCCGGTGGGGCGGCGGCGTAGAATGGGCGCGGCGGTCGGGAGCGCGATCGGGCGTCGATGCCGAAGGCGGCGCACGGGAGACGGCGGCCGGCCGGGAAGGGTGGATCCGGAATGAAGAGTCTGACGTTCCGGCTTGGCCTGCGCGATCCGCTGGCCCTGTCGGTCTGGATCGTCGCGCTGTGTCTGGTCGCGCTGGTCGCGGCCGGGTGCGGCGGGGATGGGGACGCGGCGGAGGAGGCGCCGGGGGACGCGGCGGCCACCGATGAGGTGAGCGGCGTGACCAGTCAGGCAGCCGGGGACGACGGGTCGGGCGAGGCGAGCCGGTCGCCGGCGGCGGACGACACGGTTGCCGCGACCAACCAGAACCCGAGCGGGGCCGGGCCCGAACTCGACTACAGCCGGAACACGATGCTGCGGTTCGCCGCGCCGCGGAACGCGGTGACGTGGACGACGGCTCCCCACATCGCCGACGGGGCGCTGTCGGGCGCGGGGGAGTTGCCGCAGGGCGTGATGCTGTTCGATCCCATGAGCGGCGGGGCGCCGTTCTCGGTGCGCGTCGTAGGGCACGATGAGCCGCTGGTCGTCCTGCTGCCGGACCTGGGGCCGATGCAGACCTGGAATACCGATCTGACCGTCGCGGAGATGGAGTTCGAGTTGTCGGGGACGTCGTTCTCGTTCACGGCGTACTCGCCGCTGTTCATGGACGTCTCGGGGGGCGACTTGGAGTTCCGCGTCTACGGATTCGACGTCAACGGGAGCATCGCGCTGCTGGCGGTCGCGGAGATCGGGGAGTAGCGGTCGTCCGTCGGTAGGGGGCACCCGTCGAGGAGGTCGGCCGTGATCACGATCTATCAGGCGCCAGCAGCCGCGCCCTCACTGGCCAGCGCGAGCACTGCGGTCTCCACATACCGCTTGAAGGCATCGGCGCTGGTGAAGTGGCGGAAGCCGTGGTCGTTCGCGATCTGCAGCGTCGCCTGCTCCTCACCGAGCAGTAATGCTACTGGTTGGCTGTAGCCCTGCTGGAGTCCATCGGGCCACGCCAGGTCGAGGATGGCGATCGGGTCGCCGGTTTCGGGGTGCGACAATTCGTGCTCGATCTGCCCCGCGGGAAGCCCGTGCCCGCGTACCCATTCGTTGATGTCTCTGATCACCGCGTCTTCCTCGTCGTCGGCGATGCCGCCCGGGACCGGCGCGGGTTCGGTCATAGGGACCGCGACGCTAGGCTCCGCGGGCGCCGGTGGCTCAACCCCCCGCGCTTCATGTAGCAAATCATCGAGCAGCCGGTTCGCGGCTTCGGCGAGCAGGCGCTGCCGCTCCTCCAGGAACTGAGGGTAGTTGTCCGTCTGCCAGAGTTCACGGTCCATCGGAATCCACTGCGAGGCGAGCGCACCGGGGTGACGGGCCTCGACCTCGGGGAAGTACGCGGACGGCGGCCGGTCGCTGATCTGCAGGTTCGCTTGCTTGGTCAGGAAACAGAAATTCGCGACGGCGTTGACCTGCGATTTCTCGAATCCCTCCCGGTAGAGCAGCGCCTTCGGGAAGATGTGATGCACTTCGAGCGCGTTCATTTGGCCCAGCAGCCCACTCTTGAGAGGAAGGCCCGTTCCCCAGTCCTGCGCCTCCCCAACGCGCGTCAGCGCGTACAGCACGGGGTAGAAGCGGGCCCCCAAGCTCCAGCCGCGGAAGTGGCCTGACTCGACGCGGAGGCTCCCGTGCCAGAGCCGGAGGTGGCCGATCAGCCGATCGATGCCGCCGTCGACCTCCTCGATCGCCTCGAAGTCCTGGTCGAGCGTGCTCTCCGTTGAACCGGAGAACCGGCCCCACATGGCGCTGTGGAAGTACCAGTAGAGCAGGTGGTCACGCTCAGTGGCATCCGTCAACTGGCCGCCGCGCCGGTCGATGTAGCGGGCCATGACGGGCAGCGCGTAGCGTCCGAAGAGGACGCGATCGTGGTCGAGCCCGAGCCGGCCGCCGATCAGAGTCAAAGCCTTGTTGATGCTGCGCTCTGCGCGGGCGAGTCCATCCTGGATGGCGGCCGTGGGCTCGTCGTGGAGTTTCGCGAACCGCGCCTCTCCCGTCACGATCGCGTTCACGTTGCGCAGCAGCCAGTCGAGGTTGAAGTGGTAGCCGTGCTTCCGCCAGCGTTCGAGGATCGCCTGCATGTGCTCGCGGCCTTCCGGCCACGAGCCGCAGATCTTGGCCAGCGCCAAGTCGCCCTGTGAGAGCTTCGTGCCGCCGCTGTTCACCCGGTTGAAGATCTCCACCACCACATCGACCGTCTTGTCGTCGCCGGCCACCTCCTCAATGTGGAAGTCCTTGCCCAGAATGGCCAGGAGGCTGCCCAAGCGTCCGAAGAGTTGTCCCTGAACGGCAGCGTATTCCGGCAACTGGCCGAGCCGGGCAACGTGCTCCCCGAGCGCTGCAGGACCCTCCCGCATCAAGGCGGAGACATCGATCCAGAGAGGGTCATTCTGCATGAGGGAGCGCTGGTAGAAGCGGAACTCCTCGTTCCCCAGGTGGAAGTAGAGATCGGTGAAGGCCCTGGCGTCGCCATCGAAGAACGCTGGCGGCTTACCCCGGATGATCCCGTAAAGCGACGTGATGCGCTGCTGCCCGTCCAGCAGCAGCCTCACGACGCCCGGCGCGATCTCTTGCTCCCCCTTGTAACTCGCGGTCTCGGCCGGCGTTACCCATACCAGCAGGCTGCCCACGGGATGACCGTGGTACAGCGATTCCATCAGCCCGCGAACCTGGTCTCGGTTCCAGACGTAGCCACGCTGGAACTTCGGCAGCGCCATCGCGCCGCTGTCGATATTGGCGAGAATCACGTCCACTTTCACGGCGGCCTCTCCTTCATCGGTGTTCAACTGCCCGAGCCGCGACCACGTCAACCGTGCGGCGGCCACTCGAACCGCCCCCGCCTACGACTTGACCTCCAGGCCGCCGAAGAGGCAGAGGCCGGTCGGCGTGAAGCGGGCGGCCGGCGTGGACCCCCTTCGATGGGTGCGGCCGGATCGTGCGTCACCATATCGCACGAGGTCCAGGTCCGGCGGCGGCCCCGGCGACCGCCCGCCCCCACTGCGCCCCCCGCGACACTCACAGCCCCGATCGTGCGCCAGAATGGGCGCGTCATCCCCCCGACCAGTGATGAGGGACCCATCGTGATCAACCGCACCTCGACCAAAGCCGTGATCGCCGCGCTGCTGCTGCTCGTCGCGGCGCCCCTGCTCGCCGCCTGCGCGGGCGACGACGACGCCGGCCACGACCAGCTCACCCGCGCCGACGTCGAAGAGATCGTGGAGGTGGCCATCGCCACCCTGCCGCAGCCCGCCGCCGAGGCCGGCGCCGCGCCGCGCCGGTCCGACCCCGAGGCCTACACCCGCTTCATGGTCGACAGCGCCATCGACATGTACGAGGCGGAGGGCCGCATCGCCACCTTCGTCCACTACAACGGCGAGGACGGCATCGACGGGCAGTGGTACGTGTTCATCACCGACGAGGACGACGTGCTGCGCGCCCACGCCGCCGACCCGTCCCTGGTCGGCGTCCCCATCTCCGAGGTCGTGGGCCCCAACAACTACCCGGCCGGCGCGGCCCTCGCCGCCGTCGCCGACGAGGCGGGCGCCTGGTTCAGCTACACCTTCCCCAATCCCGAGACGGGCGCCACCGAGGCCAAGCATTCCTGGGTCGTGCGGCACGACGGGCTGATCTTCGGCTCCGGCTGGTACGCGCCCGGCCCGCCCAAGTCGGACCCGGCCGCCTACACGCAGTCCTTCGTGCGGCAGGCGATCAACCTCTACGACGCCGTCGGCCTCGACGCCACGCTCGCCTATTACAACACGGCCGAGAGCATCGACGGGCAGTGGTACGTCTTCATCGGCGAGGGCGACGCGCTGATCGCTCACGCCGCCAATCCGGCCCTCCAGGGCGCCCCCGTCGCCGCGGCCGTGGGGCCCAACGACTACCCGGCCGGCGAGATCATCGCCGCCTCCGCCGCGGAGGCGGGCGCCTGGGTCGAATACACCTACACCAACCCGTCCACGGGCGGCGTCGAGACGAAGCGCTCCTGGGTCGTGCGGCACGACGGGCTGATCTTCGGCTCCGGCTGGTACGCGCCCGGCCCGCCCAAGTCCGACGCGCCCGCCTACACGCAGTCCTACGTGCAGCAGGCGATCACCCTCTACAACGCGCTCGGCCGCGACGCCGCCATCGCCTACTACAGCAGCGAGGAGAGCATCGACGGGCAGTGGTACGTCTTCATCGTCGGGACGGAGGACGGGGTGACCATCGGCCATCCCATCCCCCGGTTCATCGGGCGCGACCCCAGCGAGCGCATCGACGCGACCGGCTACTTCTACGGCGACGACCTGCTCGCCGCCGACGAGGCGGGCCGCTGGGTCGATTACGTGCTCATCAACCCCGCGACCGGCGACGAGCGCCAGAAGCACACCTGGGCCGTCCTCCACGACGGGCTGATCTTCGGCTCGGGCTGGTACGAGGACTGAGCGGCCCGTGATCACGCGGATCGCGACCGCCGCCGTCTACGTCGCCGATCAGGCGGCGGCGCTCCGCTTCTGGACCGAGCTCGTCGGCTTTGAGGAGAAGCGGCGCCTGCCCATGGGTCCGGCCGGCGACTGGCTGGAGGTCGGGCCGGCCGGGGCCGAGTCGGCGCTCGTCCTCTCCCCGCGGGCGCTGATGGACGACTGGGCCGGGCGCAAGCCCTCGCTGGTCTTCGCCTGCGACGACGTGCGGGCCGCCCATGCGGCGCTGTCGGCGCGCGGCGTCCCCTTCCGTCAGGCGCCGCGGGAGATGCCCTGGGGCCTCTTCGCCATCTTCGAGGACCCCGAGGGCAACTGGTACGGCCTGCGGCAGTCGTAGGGCGGCCCGCCGGCCTCGCCCCGCGCGGCGGGATGATGCGCACCCTTGACGATACTAACGCGGTGCGTTAGTATCGGGCCGTGAACCGGTTCGGCGACCCAGACGCCCAGCGGCTCTTGGACGGACGGCAGGTTCGCCGCATCCCGCCCGATGTCCAGCGCCGGGCACGGATGCGACTGCAGCGGGTGCTGGCGGCGACGGCCCTGACCGACCTCCGCCAGCCGCCCTCGCATCGGCTGGAAGCCCTGCGGGGCGACCGGAAAGGGCAGCACAGCATCCGTATCAACGACCAGTGGCGCGTCTGCTTCGTCTGGACCGAGAGCGGCGCCATGCAGATCGAGATCACCGACTACCACTGAAGAAGAGGAACGCCATGCCCACCATCGAGCCCATCCACCCCGGCGAACACCTGGCCGAAATGCTGGACGAACTGGGCGTCACCCAGTACCGCCTCGCCAAGACCATCGGCGTGCCGCAGGTGCGCGTGCAGCAGATCGTCCACGGCCAGCGCGCCGTCACGCCCGACTCCGCCCTGCGCCTGGGCCGCGCCCTGGGCATGACGCCGGAGTTCTGGCTCAACCTGCAGCGCATGTACGACCTCGACGTCGCCCGCGCCACGACCGACCTCAGCGGCATCGGCACGCTGTCCGGCCAGGGGGCCGCGCCGCGCCCCCTCCGCCCCGCGGGGCGGCCGGGGGCGCGGACGCCCGCGCCGCCTACCAGCCCGGCCCGGCGCCGGCCGCCGCCTTCGCCGATCCCGGGCCCGACGAGCCCTACGGCTCGAGCCGGAAGGGCGGGTAGCGGTCGGTGGTGAGCAGCCACATGTAGGCCTCGACGCGCAGCGACCAGCGGGCTACCCCCACCACGAAGTCGAACATCGGGCGCGGGTAGCGGCCCGTGATCAGGATCGCGAACCAGGCCAGCACCGTCACGACGATCGCGACGACCCACAGCACGGCCAGCACGATGTAGTGGGGGATCGCCAGCAGCCACTTCACGATCGGCAGGAAGCGGTTGAGGTCGGCCTCCGCGTCGGGGTAGTCGAGGTCGAGGTGCACCGCCTGCGCCTCGTCGGTCGAGGGGTACTCGTCGCGCAGGAGCAGCACGTAGGCCCCCACGCGGTTCGAGAAGCGCCACAACTCCAGGTGCCAGTCGAACCACCAGCGCGGGTACTTGCGGCGGAACAGCAGCATCAGCAGCGTGGGCAGGAAGAGCGCGCCGCCGCCTCCCAGCCAGGCCCAGTCGCCGGTGTCCGCGTTCACGAAGCCGCCGCTCACCAGCCCCGCCAGGATCACGATCGGGATCAGCAGGACGATGCGGAAGAGCGTCTTCAGGCGGTCCAGCCCCTCCTCCGGGTAGTCGACGTCGAGTCGTGCGGGGTAGGTGTCGCCGGGCGGTTGCATGGGCGGTCTCCTCTCGCGGGGGAGGGTAGCGGGTCGGGGGGATTGGGGGCGGCGCGGTTATGAGCAGCCGCGGGTCGGCTTCTGCCACCGCAGTCGCGGGCTGCCGCCCGAGCGGAGCCGGGCGGTGGGGGAGCTGGTCGGGGAGTAGGGGGTGAGGGCCACATACTCATCCACGTTCGACCTCTACGCTGTCCCCCGCGCTACTCTCCCCTACCGTAGATTCCGGCTGGCGGGTCTGTAGTGGTAGGCCGGAGCGCCCGATTCGCGGCCGCTCGATCTAGCTCCCAACCCTCGCGGGATCCCGAGCCCTGGGAAAACGGAGTAGCATCAGCGGGCTGAGGCGAGGTAAGACTCGGCATCGCTCAGCGAGCCATGAGGGGCTATCGATCTAGCCCTCGCGAGTGGAGTCTCGGTGTGCTCAGTTCACTTGCGAGATGTCTTCTGGTGGCGACATCCTTGTGCCCCGTCCTCGGCGCGATTGCCGTGGATGAGGCAGGTCGTGGCGAGAAATGGACGAGCTGGGCACCGTGGCTATTGGCAGCAGCGTTTCTGGTCCTCCTCTGCTGGCTCCTGTTGAGATACGCCGCCGCGACCGCTCAAGAGCACGCGCTACACATCCGCGATCTCGAGCGCAAGGACCAGGAGATGATCACGTTCTTGTTCATCTACTTGCTGCCGTTCGCGCGGGGGGCAGGGCCAACGTTCGCCGCCGAGTGGCTCACCATCGCCTACGTAGCAATCGTGATTGTCGTCGCTATTGCACACGTTGGTGCCTTACACTTCAATCCGGTAATGTATGTGCTTGGCTACCGGTTCTATGCCGTAAGGGACGATAATGGCGTATCTAGCCTGCTCATCAGCAGAACGCCCTTGCGGCGGCCTCAACAGGAAGTCAAGACAGTGCGCCTTGCCTGGAATATCTACTTGAGAGTAGGGGACTCCAATGCTTAGCAACGTCCATCTTGCGGCGATCGTAAAGGAACGCAGTGAATCCCGACTACTGCAGGTTCCGCTGCACCAAGCGTTGCAGTCCGAGATTGCGGTGAGTTGGGGACTCCAACACGAGGACTTTGTGACCGCGATTGAGCGAGTGGACTTCAACCCTGGGTACCAACCGGAAGCTCATGAGAGATTCCGGTTACGAGACTACGACCTGCCCACGTGGTTGAGGAACCAGGACAGCAGGACCATTGAACATCTCGACCCGATAACTAGCGATGACAGAGTGGTCGAGCATATCGCAGGGACTGTCGTGATGGCGCGGGATGATGACGGGAGTGAAGTGATGTTGTTCCAGAACTTCACTCGGGCGAAGATCATACGCCCCGGCCACTTCCTAGTCCTTGACGGAAACACCTATACAACCGTGCAGCGACCAGGCCTCACGCTGGACCGGAAGCTAAGTGCAGTATACCACGCTGGCGAACGTGAGTTACTATTTCATAACTTTCGCACTGTTAACACGTTCTTACCGCTCGCTGAGTACTATGCAGATGCATCCGACGAGGAGATCCGCGACGTTCTTCGCCACGAAGTATTCGTAGCAGAGGATGAAGGTGTGTCCGTTGGTACGGCCACTCAGTGGTTCCGGAAACGAGTCGGGATGTTGAGGGGCTCGGAAGTCCTGGATCAGTTTTCCGTCGACGAGATCAGGGCGCGCTCAGAAGGCTATGACGTTTCCATTGAACTGGTAGATGGCAAGATCGTCTTTCCGGCGGACAAGACCGCAGCGAAGCGACTGCTACAGTTTCTCAATGAAGAGATATACCGTGGACCGATCACGGCGATACTTTACGAAACGAATTCGAAGAAGCAAGCGGGGCCTTGAGTACTCATACTTGCTGAACATCGACTAGGGATAACGAACTAGGCACTGGTGGCGCGGCCGTGTGGGTACCCTCGACGCCGCGACCGCAAGTCGTGCGGCCGAGGCTGGCGTGATCATCGTATTGTGTAGTAGGTTCTCCGACCGCCCATGCGTCAACCGAGGTCACTCCCAGGTAGAGGCGACTAGCGTGCCCTGCGCTGTGCTGCCCGGGCCCCCGCGGACGGGGTAGGGAGTCGCGGACCGAGCAGGGATCGGGATAGTCTAAGGCATTATGCGCCTCGTCCACTGGATCGCCGGTCTCAACTGGGTTGAGTGAGTCGTCTTGAGCGCCGTCGTTGCGTTCGCTGTGCTGATGGTCCTTGAAGCGGCCGACATCGACGTGCTCGACCACGGCCAGTGCTATCAGTGGGGGCGCACGGGCGACGATACGCCCGAGTGCGAAGACTGGGGGCCGAATCCGTTTGATCAGGAGACGCTCGACGCCCTTGACGCGTACGAACAGAGCCGCGCACGGCAAGACTGAGCGGCAACGGGGCGTTCTAGCGCCAGCACGCGGGTAGCGGCTCTCCGATTACAGCCGATTGGAAGCATTCCCACCGCGGCCTAGAGAAATCCGTGAGTCTCCAGAGGCCGTCGTCGTCGTGATCCTCACGTTCGATCCATTGACAGCGCTCCTGAAGACCTCCCGCGACGGTGTAGGTAATGCAGTACTCGGACCACCAACTCTTGGTATTCTGATCTGGATCCCCCGTGACTTCACGGGTATTCGCGACGAGGAAATGCGCTTCGCTGAGTTCGATCCGCGCGACCTGCTGCATCAAGTCCGTGATCCGGTCCTCGAGGGCGGCGATGCGAGTTACCAAGGCTGGGATGCGGGGGTCAACTGCCCCGGCCTGGGCAGGCTGTTCCTCGAGGGCGGCGATGCGTTCCGCCTGCCCCGCCTCGCGGGCGAGTGTCCTCTGCTCCAGTTGGGAGATCGCGACGGTCAAGTCGCTCTCGGCCACTCCTGGCTCGCGCGCCTCCACTGCTGCGATGCGCTCCTGCAGGTCATCCACATGCGCACGCACGAGGACCAGGTCGGTCGCGGCGACCCCGGGCTCGGCTCCCTCCAGGGTCGTCTCCAGCGTCTGGACTCGGGCTTGTAGATCCTCAATGCGCTCGAGCGCACGGGCCAAGGCGGGTGCGGCAACTCCTGGCTCGCGTGCCTCCAGTGCTACGATGCGCTCCTGCAGGTCATCGACACGCGCGCGCGCGAGGACCAGGTCGCTCTCGGCGACCCCGGGCTCGGCTCCCTCCAGGGTCGCCTCCAGTGCCTGGACACGGGTTTGCAGACCCTCAATGCGCTCGATCGCACGGGCCAACGCGGGTGTGGCGACCCCAGCCTCCACTGTCTCCAGAGCAGCGTCGTCGCCGCTCCCCCAGCGGAGCACATCCGTCTCACGCAGTGCCCACAGCGTCGCGAGCGCGATCACCGCTGCGACCGTGACCAGTAGCAGCCCGCGTTCCCTCTTGCGCATGGCCGGCAGTATAGAGGGGCGATCAGCACGACCGCGCGGGCAGGATCTCGCTGAAGCTCACCGATCCACCGCCCGACCCCACCCCACCCCTACTCACACCCCGTCGCGATGGCGAGGGCGCGGCAGACCTGCCCCATCTTCTCCGCGCTCAACTGGCCCACGTAGCCCCGCAGCCGGCGCTGGTCGACCGTCTGCACGTTGTCGAGGCTCACCACCGAGGGCCGCTTCAGGCCGTCCTCGGGCCCCAGCCGCACCTCGCTGGGCGCGCCGCGGATGGTCGAGGTCACCTCGGCGACCGTCGCCGTGCGCAGGAAGCGCAGCGCCACGTCGCGGGTCAGCACCACCACCGGGCGCCGCTTGTTGGGCGCGGCGAAGTCGCAGCGCCAGATCTCACCCTGGCGCAGGTCCACGCCTTACTCCTCGCCCCACGCCTGCACGCTCTCCCACTCGGCGACCTCCGCCTCGCTCTGCGGCGCCCGCGTGTAGGCCTGCTCGTACTGCCGCGCGATGTCGGCCGACCGCTTGTCGGCCAGGTAGGCCGCCGCGGCCTCGCGCAGCACCGCCGAGCGCCCGCGCTCGCGCACTTCGGGCCGCTCGTCGAGCTCCGCCAGCAGTGCCTCGTCGAAGGTGATCTGTATCGGTTTCATGTGCATGAACATACCACATTCCTGCTCCACATCGCAAGCCGCGCCGTTCCGCCGCGCTCCGCCCCTGCTACCGTCGGGCCATGCCCGACCTCTGGTCCGCCCTGCACGCCGCCATCGACGCCCACCAGCCCGACCGCCTCGATCCCGGCGACCACCCGCCCGCCGCCGTGCTCATCCCCGTCCTGCCCCGCGACGAGCCGCACATCGTCTTCACCGTGCGCAGCCAGCTGGTCGAGCACCACAAGGGCGAGGTCTCCTTCCCCGGCGGCATCTGGGAGCCCGACGACGAGAACCTGCGCCGCACCGCCCTGCGCGAGGCCTGGGAGGAGACCGGCATCGACCCCAACCACGTCCGCGTGCTGGGCGAGGTGAGCCACTTCGTGACCATCTCCAACTTCCACGTCACGCCGTTCCTGGGCCTGCTCGACCGCGCGCCCTACCCCTTCCGCGCCAGCGAGGTCGAGGTGGCCGAGATCCTCGAGGTGCCGCTCTCGCACCTGCTCGACCCGGCCAACCACGGCGTCCGCCCGCTGGAACGCGACGGCCAGCGCTACGAGCTGCGCGACTACCTCTGGCGCGAGCACGTGATCTGGGGCGCGACGGGCGCCATCCTGCGCCGCCTGCTCGAGGAGGTCGGCGTGCAGCTGGGCATCGCCCACTGACCGACTGGCGTTGGGCCGGCCGCTCAGGACGGCGCGTCGCCGCCGCTGACCAGCATCACGTCGCCGCCCACGCCGACGAACAGCGTGCCGTCGGGCTCGCCGTCGCCCCGGCCGAAGCGGAAAATGACCTCCAGCCCGGCGATGACCTCCGTCTCGACGACGCCCTTCGCGACCCAGGCGTGCGGGCCGCAGCGCACATCGACCCGCGCCAGCGACGGCCACAGCACCAGCCGCAGCGTCCCAGTCAGGCTGCGATGGCGGATCGCGTAGACGGCCTCGCCCTCGCCGGGCGTGTAGGGCTCGCGCACGGCCTCGGCGGCGAACAGCGCCGCGATGGCCCGCGCCGCCTCGCGCGTCACCCCGGCGAACGTCTGCCGCGGCCGCGGCGGCGCCCCCTCAGTCACGACGCGGCTCCGGCGGGCGCGGCCGGGCCCGCCCCTCGGGCGCGCGCAACTCGGGCGGCGACGGCGGCTCAGGCCGGCGCCAGCGCTCGGCCAGCGCGGCCTCGGCCCCCTCCGGCCCCGGCGTGTAGTAGCGGCGGCCCGCCAGCGCGTCGGGCAGGTGCACCTGGCCGGGCGCGACGTGGCCGGGCCGGTCGTGCGCGTACTGGTAGCCCGCCCCGTAGCCCAGCGACTTCATCAGCCCCGTGACGGCGTTGCGCAGGTGCAGCGGCACCGGCAGTTGCCCGCGCTCGCGCACGTCGGCCAGGGCCGCCTGGTACGACGTCAGCGCCGTGTTGCTCTTCGGCGCGAGGGCCAGGTAGAGCGCCGCCTCGGCCAGGATCAGGTAGCCCTCGGGCAGGCCCACGAAGTGCACCGCCTGCTGCGCCGACGTCGCCACGCCCAGCGCCTGCGGGTCGGCCAGGCCCACGTCCTCGGCCGCCAGGATCACCATCCGCCGCACGATGAACAGCGGATCCTCGCCGGCCTCCAGCATCCGCGCCAGCCAGTACAGCGCCGCGTCGGGGTCGGAGCCGCGCAGCGACTTGATGAAGGCCGAGATGGTGTCGTAGTGGGCGTCGCCCGACTTGTCGTGCCGCAGCCGCCGCTCGACGATCGCCTCCACGTCGGCCACCGCGACCGCCCGCGGCGAGACGCGACCTTCGGCCGCCACATCCTGCACCGCCAGCTCGAGCGTGTTCAGCGCCACGCGCGCGTCGCCGCCGCTCAGCTCGACCAGCGCCGCCAGCGCCTCCTCCGCGACCTCGACGCCGAAGCCCGCCAGCCCGCGCTCCGCGTCGGCCAGCGCCCGATCGAGCAGCGCGCGCAACTCGGCCGGCGCGAGCGGGGCCAGCGTGAACACCCGCGAGCGCGACAGCAGCGGCGCGATGACCTCGAAGGAGGGGTTCTCCGTCGTCGCGCCGATCAGCGTCACCGTGCCGTCCTCGACGTAGGGCAGCACCGCGTCCTGCTGGGCCTTGTTGAAGCGGTGGATCTCGTCGATGAAGAGGATCGTGCGGGGGCCGCCGTCGCGGCCGCGGGCCTGGGCGTCGGCCATCGCCGCGCGCAGGTCGGCCACGCCGCTCGACACCGCCGACAGCTGCACGAAGGCCGACCGCGTCGCCCGCGCCACGATCCGCGCCAGCGTCGTCTTGCCCACCCCCGGCGGCCCCCAGAAGATCGCCGACGGCACGGCGTCGCGCTCGATCGCCCGGCGCAGCGGCCGTCCCTCGCCGATCAGCGCCTCCTGCCCGGCGAACTCGGCCAGCGAGCGCGGCCTCATGCGGGCGGCCAGCGGCGCCCGCGGGTCGACCGCGTCGAGCGCCGCCGGCGAATCGAACAGGCTGGGGCCGCCCAGCGCGGCCCCCGGAGGGCGTCGGCGTGGCATGGTCGCAGCATAGTGGGCTGGGGCGTCGGTCGCGCGCGCCCGTTGCGCTCCGGCTCCCGACCTCGTAGGCTTCCCGCCGTCGTGAGAGACAAGTCTGGACCGCAGTGTGCGTTGGCGCCGGAGGTGGGTTTCCTGCCCCCTCGCGGCGCACGCGATTCTTGGCTTGTCTCTCACGCAACCCACTGATCCGGTTGCGAGGGGGCACTTGTGCGTCTCCGGTCTCTCACCATCCTCACCGCCTCGGCCTCGCCCGGATCCCAAGGGGTTTCAACTCTCTGATCTGATCCCGGAGGAGTTCGAGGCTGGCCGTGACGGCGCCCAACTTCCGCAACCGCACCCTCTACCACGGGGACAACCTGCCCGTCCTGCGGGGCATGAACAGCGCCAGCGTCGATCTCATCGCCACCGACCCGCCCTTCAACAAGGGCAAGGACTTCCACGCCACGCCCGACAGTCTGGCCGCCGGGGCGAAGTTCCAGGACCGCTGGTCGTGGGCCGATGATGTGGAGCAAGCCTGGGTCGACCAGATCACCGACGACTGGCCCGACGTGATGCGGGTGATCACGCTGGCCCGCGCCGCCTACGGCGACGACATGGGCGCGTTCCTGTGCTTCATGGGCGTGCGCTTGCTGGAGATGCGGCGCGTGCTGAAGGAGACGGGAAGCCTCTACCTCCACTGCGACCCGACCGCCAGCCACTACCTGAAGGCGTTGCTGGACGCCATCTTCGGGCGCAAGCAGTTCCGCAACGAGATCATCTGGCGGAAGTACATCGGGCGCAAGAACAACGCGACGCGCAAGTTCTCAACCCAGCACGAGAATCTGCTGTACTACGTTGTCAGTGATACGGCGGAGTTCCGCCCGGTGTTCGAGCCGATCTCTGAGGCGGAGATCGCGAAGAAGTACAAGTACGCAGATGATGATGGTCGAAAGTACCGGCTGGCGTGGGGACGCCGCTACCAACTGACCGGGGAGAATCGGCGCATCTATCTCGACGAGCAGCCCGGCGCCGCGATCGGGACGCTCTGGGTCGATAGTGGCCTCCAACTCAACACGTCCTCGTCGGAGCGCACCGGCTATCCCACGCAGAAACCCCTTGCCCTCTACGAGCGGATCATCCGGGCGAGCTCCAATGAAGGAGATCTGGTGCTGGATCCCTTCGCGGGCTGCGCCACGACGCCGATCGCGGCCGAGCGGCTGGGCCGGCAGTGGGTCGGCATCGACCTCTGGGACGGTGCCCAGGCCATCGTTCAGCAGCGGATGGAGGACAGCCGACAACTCCTGACAGACATTCCCACGGTCCACTACGAGACGGAGCCGCCGGCCCGCACCGACGACGGAGAGGAGGCGGTCCCCTTCCTGCAGGTCACCGAGCGCTACGCGGAGCCACCCGGGCCACGGATGAGCCGCGCTGAGATGTACGACCACCTGCTCGCCCAGCACGGACAGCGCTGTCAGGGCTGCGACCGCACCTTCGACGATCCCCGCTACCTGGAGTTGGACCACAACACGCCGCGCTCGGACGGCGGGCTCAATCACATCACGAACCGCGTCCTGCTCTGCGGGCCGTGCAACCGGGCCAAGAGCAACACCTACACCCTGTCGGGCCTCCGCCGGCTCAATCGTCGCAACGGCTGGATGGCGCACTAACCCTGCGCGAACAGGGCAAAGTCAAGGTCGTGTAGGGGGCTCTCCGTCTTCGCGCTGGCGGACGTGGCTCAAGCGCTCGGCGAGGGCGGTGCTAGCTAGCCGTCGGTAACGTCCCAGGCTGGGGCCCTCAGACCTTGCCGTGGTCGATGATCTCGTGGGAGCAATGGTTCCGCAGGACGATTACGCCGTCTTCGTAGTGGAAGGTCAGCCGATTCTTCCGATCGACGTAGGCTTCCCAGACGTCCTCCGAGATTCCCCTGACCTTGTGCACCCGGAGGCCGGGATGCCTTGGGTTCTCCCCAAGGAGACCAATCGTCTCACACACCGCGCCCTGCATCTGCGGAGACTTCCTGGCGAGCCGCTTCCTGAAATTGTCGTCTGCTCTCCACCGGGGCAACAGGCTAACCCTCGGCCAAGAGCCACTGAATCAGGTCGTGTGTCGTGGCGAAGGTTTTCCCCTCGCCGGCCTCCAGCGCTTCGAGCGTTTCCCGCTCCCCTGCTTGCCACGCATCAGTCCAGTAGTAGCCTTGACTCTGTGAGACCTCGATCGGCGGGTAGGGTGTGGGAACCGCCGTCACGATGTGGGTGTCGGTGGTGCACCGAAATACTGCCGAAGTGCTGATTATTCGCGCCCTCATCAGCGGGTTTCTAACTTCAGGCATCGCTATTCTCCCTGCTCGATCAGACCTTGATCGGCGGCAAGCTCCTGAAATATCGCCGCGAGTTCTCTCACCGCCGTGGCCGTAAGCGACAGGCGGGCGATCGTTCGCACATACGCGTACTGCAACTGGCTGGCTTGCTGCTGCACCTCCG
Organism: Dehalococcoidia bacterium; assembly: GCA_963664645.2. Taxonomy (GTDB): domain Bacteria; phylum Chloroflexota; class Dehalococcoidia; order Bin125; family Bin125; genus TK10-74A. Next base: position 1,882,893 of record CAXXCV010000001.1, on the reverse strand, counting down.
CCGGGGAACCACTGAGCGGGGGTGGCGCAAGGTGGCCGATGGTCAAGCAGAACTCTCCCGTGTTCTGCTGCACCGTTAGGGCGAACTCGTTGGCAGCCAACACAGAGACATCTTCTCCCCCTACCCATGCCTTCTGGAGTTCAACGTCTGTTAGACCCGCCATTGCATCGGCTCCTCAACCGCTGACCGGTTCACGACGGCTGGCAGGCTACACAACCTCCTGCCCCCTCGCAACCACCTTACCCGCTCTCCTACCGGGTCGCCAGCCACCATGCACCGTGGGCGGGTGGTGGAGTGCTCCTTCCCCGCTCCCCACCCAATCCTCTCCTGGCTGGACCTCGACAGGCCCTAGGGGCTGTCGGCATAGGACGGTTGACTTCCTCTCCCACTACCCGCTATACTGCGTTCATGGACCGCATATCGCGTTCTCTGAGGTCGACCGGACGCCCCCGCGAAGGCTCCGCTGAGCCCGTGAAAGATCGTGAAAGAACGTGAAAGATCGGGCAAGAATGCGAAAGATCGGGCAGGATTCTGCAAGATCTTGCCCCCCAATGCTCCCCAATGAAAGGCCCTGACCCCCGATGTTCCGGCGTGAGGGAGCAAGATCCCCAATAGACATGGGCGTTTTCGCCTCCCGGCGGGCTCCCGGCAGGCCCGGAAAAAAACCTTTGGGCTTGCATTTCGGGGGCTGAGACCCCCCTCCGGGCCGGATTTTGCCGCCGCCGCGGGAGGCGGGCTGAGCGCCTAGATCAGCCGCCGCGGCTGCGAGCCGCGCGTCGCCTGCCAGCGGCGCATCAGCGTCTCGGCCCGGCCCTGCGCCGTCTTCCAGCGCGACTCGTCGTCCTTGGGTTGCTTGCGGTCCCGAGGGTGTCCGGCCAGCCATGCCTCGCGCGCCGCCTCGGGGCGCAGTTCCCCCACCATCGCGCCGCGCAGCCCGGCCGCCTTCAGCAGCTCGATCGCCTCCGGGTACGGCACCAGCGGCGCCCCGGTCGACTTCGGCGGGCGGAAGTGCGTGATCGCCACGTCGACGAAGCCGATCAGCGAGTCGGCGTCGATGCCCGGCACCGCCTCGAGCACCTCGCGCGTGGCCCGCTTCTCCGCGACGTACGGCCGCAGCGACTTCGTGTCCTTGTACATCTGCCCGAGCAGCCGGATGGCGAGGCGCTCCCGGCGCTGCGAGAGCAGCAGCATCGCCCAGAAGGCCGCGTGGCACATATTCGAGAGTTTCCAGCCGTCGTAGCCGGCGCCGCCCTTGCTGCCCGTCTTGACCGGCAACTGGCCGGCGAAGTCGCGCGCCGCGATCTCGAGGATCGCGCGGCGCCGCTTGGGCGTCTTGTCGCGCGGATCGATCGCCTCGGCGATCCGCTTCAGCATGGGCGTGCCTCGCTCTCCGGGCTCTCCGCCGCGCCGCCTCAGACGGCGACCCGCACGATGGTGACACCCTCGCCGCCTTCGCGCCGCTCGGCCCCCTCGAACGACGCCACCAGCGGGTGCTGGCGTAGCAACTCGCGCACCGCCGTGCGCAGCCGGCCCGTGCCCTTGCCGTGCACCAGCTCCAGCCGGTGCAGCCCCGCCCGGTACGCCGCGTCGAGGAACGACTCGACCGCCGGCAGCGCCTCGTCGAGGGTTTGGCCGCGCATGTCGAGCCGGCTCTCGGCCCGCGCCGGCGCGACATCGAGGTGGACGCCGCCCCCCGCCCCCCGCACCTCGGAGCCGTCGCGCGTGGTGCGCTCCACCTGCTCGACGGGCACGCGGCTGCGCAGGGCGCCCAGTTGGACCTCGACGTATCCCTCCCCATCGACCGGGCCCAGCGCGTCGCCGGCCTGCTCGACGCCGGCCAGGAAGACCTTGTCGCCCGCGCGGATGGCCGCCGGGTCGGGCGGGGGCTGCGCCCGCCGCGCTCGCCGCCGCCGGGTCTCGGCGCGCTTCTCCCGCACGGCCGACAGGCGCGCCGCCGCCGTCTCGACCTCCCGGCGGGCGGCCTCGACGTCGCGGCGGCGCTCCTTGAGCAGCCGCTTCTCCGCCGCCCGCAGCGACCGCCGCAGCGCCGCCAGCTCGGTCTCCATCTCCAGTTCCGTGCGCCCGATGATGCCCTCCCGCCGCGACTCCAGGTCGTCGCGGCTCTTGACCAGCCCGGCGCGGATCTCCTCCGCCTCGCCCCGCGCGAACTCCTCCGCCGCGCGCGCGTCGGCGGCGGCGGCCAGCTGCCCTTGCAGGTCGGCCAGCAGCGCCTCGACGCTGGCGTCGTCGCGGCCGACGGCCGCCTCGGCGTCGCGCAGCACCGCCTCGGGCATGCCCAGCCGCCGCGCGATGGCGATCGCGTTGCTGCGCCCGGGCAGCCCCAGCCGCAGTTGATAGGTGGGCGCGAGCGTCTCCGGGTCGAAGTCGACCGAGGCGTTCTGCAGGGCCGTCGCCTCGTGCGCGAACAGCTTGAGTTCGCCGTGATGCGTGGTCGCCATCACGCTCACGTCGGCCGCCGCCAGTTGCGAGAGGATGGCCCGGCCCAGCGCCGCCCCCTCGCTGGGGTCGGTGCCCGCGCCCAGTTCGTCGAGCAGCACGAGGCTGTGCGCGTCCGCCTCGGCCAGGATGCGGATGATGTTGCTCATGTGCGACGAGAAGGTCGAGAGCGACTGCTCGATGCTCTGCTCGTCGCCGATGTCGGCGAAGACGCCCTCGTAGACCGGGAAGCGCGAGCCCGGCTCGGCCGGGACGGCCATGCCCGCTTGCGCCATCAGCGCCAGCAGCCCGACCGTCTTCAGCGCCACCGTCTTGCCGCCCGTGTTCGGCCCGGTGACGAGCACGCCAGGACGATCGCCGCCCAGCGCCAGCGAGATCGGCACGACATCGCCGTGCAGCAGCGGGTGCCGCGCCGTCTGCAGGCGCAACTCCGCCGGCGCATCCACCGCCCAGGCAATGGCCGTGTCGCCCACGGCCGGCAGCGCGGCGTCCATCTCCGCCCCCAGCGCCCCCCGCGCCAGCACGACGTCGATCTCCGCGATCGCCCCCAGCGAGGCCTCGATCGCGCCCGCCTCCGCGCCGATGGCGTCGCTCAGCCGGCGCAGGATGCGCTCCAACTCGCGCTCCTCGGCCAGCCGCGCCTCGCGCCAGGCGTTGCCCATCTCGACCGTCGCCAGCGGCTCGATGAACACCGTCGCCCCGCTCGACGAGACGTCGTGCACCAGCCCCCGCATATGCCCGCGCGACTCGGCCTTGATGGGGATCACCGATCGGCCGCTGCGCTCGGTGATGATCGCCTCCTGCGCGATGCCCTGGTCGATGGCGCGGTGCAGGATGCCCTCCATGCGCGCCTGCAAGCGCTCGTGCGCCTCGCGGGTGGCGGCGCGCAGCCGCGGCAGCGCCGGGCTGGCGTCGTCGCGGATCTCCCCCGACGGCGCGATGGCCTTGTCGATCGCCTCGATCACCGGCCCGAACTGGCCGATCCGCCCCGCCACGTGCGCCAGTCCCGGCAGTTCGCGCGCCATCGGCGTCAACTGGTTGCGCACCCATCGCGCCCGGTCGAGGAAGCCCGCGACCGCGCGCACGTCCTGCGCCGGCAGCACCGCCCCGCGCGCCGCCGACCCGACCAGCGGCTCCACGTCGCCGATCGCCCCCAGCGTGAAGCGCGGCTTGAGCGATCGCAGGGCCAGCGCCTCGGCCGTCAGGCGCTGGCGGCGGCGCACCTCCTCGGCGTCGGCGCTGGGCGCGAGCGCCTCGGCCAGCGCCCGCCCGCCGCCCGACGCGCACAGCCCGCGCAGCCGCGCCACGATCTTGGGGTACTCCAGGTAGTCCAGCGTCTTCGCGTCCAGCGGCCCCGCCTCCTCCCCGACCGGCCCGGCGGCTCAGCCCGGCTCGACGGCCGCCCGCAGCGCCGACACCAAGTCCGTCTCCTCCGCCTCCGCCACGGTGCGCGGGTCGAGCAGGAGCGCGTCGCGCTCCACCCGGCCGACGACCGGCGGCTCCGACGCGCGCAGCCGCGCCGCCAGCCGCCCCGGCTCCGCCGACGCGATCGCCAGCGCCCAGGTCGGCAGGCCCTCGCCCGGCAGCGAGCCGCCGCCCACCATCGACTCCGACTCGACCACCTCGCCGGCGCCCAGCGCGGCGCGCCAAGCGTCGGCCCGCTCCCGCATGCGCTCCGGCGGCGCGGCGATCATGCGCCACACCGGGATCGCCGACTCGGCCTCGCCGAGCGCGTAGTGGCGCAGGGTCGCCGCCAAGCCCGCCGTCGTCGCCTTGTCGAGGCGCAGCGCGCGGGCCAGCGGGTGCCGCCGCAACTGCTCGACGAGCGCCGCCCGCCCCACGACGATCCCCGCCTGCGGCCCGCCCAGCAGCTTGTCGCCCGAGAACATCACGAGGTCGGCGCCGGCCGCGAGGCTTTCCTGCGGCGTCGGCTCGCGCCCCAGCCCGAAGCGGGTCGTGTCGAGCAGGCAGCCGCTGCCGATGTCGTCGAGCAGCAACAGGCCGTGCTCGCCGGCGACGCCGCGCAGCTCGCGCAGGCCGGCCTGCGCCGTGAAGCCGACGATCTTGAAGTTGCTGGCGTGGACGCGCAGCAGCGCCGCCGTCGATTCGGTGACGGCGTTGGCGTAGTCGCCGGCGCGGGTGCGGTTGGTCGTGCCGACCTCGATCAGGCGCGCGCCGCTCTCGCGGCAGACGTCGGGGATGCGGAAGCCGCCGCCGATCTCGACCGCCTGTCCGCGGCTGACGATCACCTCCCGGCCGCGCCCGAAGGCGGTCAGGGCCAGCAGCAGCGCCGAGGCGTTGTTGTTCACCGCCAGCCCCGCCTCCGCGCCCGTCGTCGTGCGCAGCAGCGCGTCGAGGTGGCTCAGCCGCGAGCCGCGCTCCCCGGCCGCGAGGTCGTACTCCAGGTTCGAGTAGCCGCGTCCGGCCTCGGCCATCGCCGCCAGCGCCGAGCCGGGCAGCGGCGCACGGCCCAGGTTGGTGTGCAGGATGACCCCCGTGGCGTTGATCGCCGGCCGCAGCGACGATCGCGCCGCCGCCTCCACCCGTCCCACGACCGACGCCGCGATCGCCTCGACGCTCGTCGCCTCCGCTCCGTCCTGATCCCGGGCGATGGCCTCCCGCGCCGACTCGATCGCGGCCCGCGCGTGGGCGGTGACGAGGGCGTCGGGGAAGCGCGATCGCAGGGCGCCGACGGCTTCCTGCCGCAGCAGCCGGTCGACGCTGGGTAAACCACGGTACGGATTCGTCATGCGGCGCCCCTGCCCCGCCGATCGTAACACCGGCGCTCGATTGCCCGGCCCCGAGCGGCGCTCATATGCTCCGTCCAGAGGCCCTCCCCAGGGTCCCGCGACGGGTACCCTGCCCGGCGCGCAGCCAAGGAGACTTCGTTGGCCAACCTTCGCATCCCCGGCCCCACGCCCATCCCCGACAACGTCCGCGAGGCGCTCTCGGCGCAGATGATCAACCACCGCGGCCCCGAGTACGCCGCCCTGCTGGGGCGCGTGACCGAGGGGCTGCGCCCCTTCTTCCGCACCGGGCGCGACATCCTCATCTACACCTGCAGCGGCACCGGCGTGATGGAGGCCGCGATCGTCAACACGCTCTCGCCCGGCGACAAGGTGCTCGCCGTCAGCATCGGCTCCTTCGGCGACCGTTTCGGGACGATCGCCGAGGTCTACGGCGCCGACGTGACCCGACTCAACGTCGAATGGGGCATGGCGGCGGAGCCGGACGTGATCGGCGCGGCGCTCCGCGCCGGGTCCGGCTACAAGGCCGTGCTGATCACCCACAACGAGACCTCCACCGGCGTCGAGAACCCCATCGAGGCGATCGCCCAGGTCGTCCACGCCGAGAGCGACGCGCTGCTCCTCGTCGATGCGGTCTCCAGCATGGGCTGCGTCCCCGTCGAGACCGACGCCTGGGGCCTCGACCTCGTCGTCACGGGCTCGCAGAAGGGCTGGGAAGTGCCGCCGGGGCTGGCGATGGCCGCCGTCGGGCCGCGCGCCTGGCAGGCCTTCGAGTCGGCCACGATGCCGCGCTTCTACCTCGACCTGGGCAAGCACCGCGACTACGCGGCCATCGGCCAGCCGCCCTGGACGCCCGCCGTCTCGGTCATGTACGGCCTCGACGTCTCCCTCAAGCGCATGAACGACGAGGGCGCCGACGCGATCTTCGCGCGCCACGCCGCCGCCGCCGCCCGCGTGCGCGGGCAGATGCGAGAGCTCGGCCTGGAACTCTTCGCCGACCTGCGCTACGCCTCAAACACGATCACCGCGGTCAAGGTTCCGGACGGTGTCGACGGCAAGGCGCTCACGGCCACGATGCGCGAGGAGCACGACGTCGTCATCGCCGGCGGGCAGGGCAAGCTGGCGGGGCAGATCTTCCGCTTCGGGCATCTGGGCTGGTTCCAGCAGCGCGACCTCGACGAGGCCGTCGAGGCGCTGCGCGCCAGCCTCGTCAAACTCGGCTACAAAGTTCCCGCGACCGCCTCCGCCTGAGGCGTCCCCCCGCCCCGTCCTCGGGGCCGAGCCGAAGGGCCGCCGTCGTGCCCGACCCGCTCCGCATCCTCGTCGCCGACGCCGTCGCCGCGGAGGGCGTCGAACGGCTGCGCCGCGGCTCGGGCCGCCCCGGCGCGCCGGCGCCGATCGTCGACGTGCGCACCGGTCTCTCCGAGGACGAGCTGGCCGCCGCCATCCCGGCCTACGACGCCCTGCTCGTGCGCAGCGCCACGACCGTCTCGCGCCGCGTGATCGAGGCCGCCGGGCGGCTGCGCGCCATCGGGCGGGCCGGCGTCGGCGTGGACAACATCGACGTCGACGCCGCCACCGACCGCGGCATCGTGGTCGTCAACGCGCCGACCGGCAACACGGTCTCCGCCGCCGAGCTGACCATCGCCCATTTCCTGGCGCTGAGCCGGCACATCGCCGCCGCCGACGCCAGCCTGCGCGGCGGCGCATGGGACCGCTCCGCCTACCTGGGCGTCGAGCTGCGCGGCAAGACGGCCGGCGTCGTGGGGCTGGGGCAGGTCGGCGGCGCGGTGGCGCACCGGCTGCTGGGCCTCGAGATGACCGTCCTCGCCTACGACCCCTTCGTCGCCGACGAGCGCGCCCGCCTGCTGGGCGTCGAGCTGGTCTCCTTCGAGGAGCTGCTGGCCCGCTCCGACTTCGTCACGCTGCACACCAACCTCACGCCCGGCGCGCCGCCCCTGCTCGGCCGCGACGAGTTCGCCGCCATGCGCCCCGGCGCGCGGCTGATCAACTGCGCCCGCGGCGCCCTCGTCGATGAGGCCGCCCTGATCGAGGCGCTCGACTCGGGCCGGATCGCCGGCGCCGGCCTCGACGTGTTCAGCGCCGAGCCCGCCACCGGCAACCCCCTGGCGCGGCACCCGCGGGTCGTCGTCACGCCGCACCTGGGCGCATCGACGCAGGAGGCGCAGGAGCGCGTCGCCATCGACGTCGCCGCCGAGGTGCTGCAGGTGCTCGACGGCCGCCCCGCCTCCACGGCCGTCAACGCCCCCTTCGTCGACCCCGAGACGCTGGAGGCGATCGGCCCCTACCTGACCGTCGCCGACACGGCCGGCCGCCTCGTCACGCAGATCGCCGAGGGGCGCTGGCAGTCGCTGCGCATCGAATACCGGGGCGAGATCGCCGATCACGACGTCAGCGCGCTCAAGGCCGCCGCCGTCGCCGGGTTGCTCGCTCCCATCAGCGAGGAGCACGTCAACCTCGTCTCGGTCAACAAGGTGCTGCACGCCCGCGGCCTGCACCTCGTCGAGGAGAAGAGCGACGACGCCGGCCTCTACGCCAACCTGATCACCGTGCGCCTGCGCACCGACGCGGGCGAGTCCTACGTCTCCGGCGCGCTGGCGCACGGCGAGCCGCACATCGTCGAGATCGACGGCTTCCGCGTCGATGTCGCCGGCGACGCCTACCACGACGGCCACACGCACGTCCTCATCCTCCACAACGAGGACCGCCCCGGCCGGGTCGGCGCCGTCGGCACCGCCCTCGGCGAGATCGGCGTCAACATCAGCGCAATGGAAGTTGGACGTCAGGACACGGCGGCCGACGCCGGCAGCGCCATCATGGTGCTCACCGTCGACCGCCAACTCACCCCCGCCGAGATCGACGCGCTCGCCGCCATCCCCGGCATCGACGACGTGACGCAGGCCGAGATCTAGCCCGCCCCGCTCTTCGACGGCGGCGCCGGTCCCATTTGCCACTGATTGTCCGGGAAGTCCCGCACGGCCAGCGTCTCCGGCCACAACTCGAACAGCCGGTCGATGTCGATCAGCGGCTCGGGGTAGTGCAAGTAGCGCTCCCGCGTGTGCTCACGGTAAAGCGAGATGCGGTGGCCCGTCGCGCCGAACACGCGGCCGTTCGCCTGCCCGCCCTCGAGCGACGCCAGCCAGACGATGATCGGGACCACGTTCTTCGGGTCCATCGCCGTGCCCGCCGCCGCCTCGCTCAGCAGCGATCGGTCGGTCGTCGCCGCCAGCCCCCGCTCGGTCATCCGCGTCGCCGCGCCCGGCGCGATGCAGTTGCAGGTCACGCCGTAGCGCTCCAGCGCCTGCGTGTTGCTGCGCATCAGCCCCAGCTTGCCCGCGTGCGCCGCCGAGTAGTTGGGCTGCCCGGCCGCCCCGCGGATGCCCGCGTCGGAGGTGAAGTAGATGATCCGCCGGTTGCCCTTCTCGGGGTTGGCGCGCCAGTGGATCGAGGCGAACTTGGTCGGCGCGAAGCAGCCCTTCAGGTGCATGCGCAGCGACTCGTCCCAGTCGTCCTCGGACATGTTGAAGATCATCCGCTCGCGCAGGATGCCGTGCGCGCAGACCAGGATGTCGAGGTCGCCGTAGGTGTCGATCGCCGTCTGCACGGCCCGCTCGGCCGTGTCCATGTCGGCGATGTCGCCGCTCAGCCCCACCGCCTCGCCGCCGGCCGCGCGGATCGCCTCCAGCACGCCGTCGATGCGCGAGGGCGCCCCGTCGGTGCGCCCCTCGACATCGCGCTCGATGTCGGACACGACGACCTTCGCGCCCTGCTCGGCGAAGACCTTGCAGATCTGCGAGCCGATGCCGCCGGCCCCGCCCGTCACGAGCGCGATGCGTCCGTCGAGATGTCGTGCCATGGAACTCCTCCTCCCGCGCGCCGCTACCACCGCAGCCGCGGCGGCGGCGCCACCCCCTGCGCGACCAGCGTCTCGGGCATGATCGCGAAGAGTTGATCGATGTCCCAGCACGGCTCCGTCGAGAAGATCGTGCTCTCCCACTCCGGGTTGTCCCAGATGTTGATCTTGCCGCCCATGGCTCCCACCACGCGGCCGCTGATCATCTCCCCTTCGTCCGACGCCAGCAGCACGATGATCGGCGTCGCGTTGCGCGGGTCGCCCATCGTCCCCGCCGCCGCGTCGCTGCCCGCCACGTAGTCATTCCGGCCGCGATTCGCCATGCGCGTCGCCGCGTGAGGCGAGATGCAGTTGGAGGTCACGCCGTAGCGCTTCAGCGCCTCGGCGTTCGACAGCATCAGGCCGATCTTGCCCGCCTGCGCCGCCGAGTAGTTCGGCATCTCCGCGTCGCCCGTCACCCCCGCCGAGGAGGTGAAGTAGATGATCCGCCGGCCGCCCTTGTCGCGGTTGGCGCGCCAATGGATCGAGGCGAACTTGGTCGGCGCGAAGCAGCCCTTCAGGTGCATGCGCACCAGGTCGTCCCAGTCCGCCTCCGACATGTCGAAGATCATGCCCACGCGCAGGATGCCGTGCGCGCAGACCAGGATGTCGAGGTCGCCGAAGGTGTCGAGCGCCGTCTGGACCGCGCGCTCGGCCGTGTCCATGTCGGCGATGTCGCCGCTGACGCCCACGGCCTCGCCGCCGGCCGCGCGGATCGCCTCCACCACCCCGTCAATGCGCGAGGCCGGCCCGCCGCTGCGCCCCTCGACGTCGCGTTCGATGTCGCACACGACGACCTTCGCGCCCTGCTCGGCGAAGACCTTGCAGACCTCCGAGCCCAGGCCCCCCGCGCCGCCCGTCACCAGGGCGACCTTGCCCTCAAGATGCTTCGCCACGCCGGTCTCCTTTCCCTCCGCGACCGCGAGCCTAACCCAGCCGGGGCCGCGCCGCCAGCCCGTCAGAACAGCGCGTCGTCGCCGGCGTCGAAGGCGTGCAGCACGATCCCGGTCGGCAGCTTGGGCACGAAGTAGGTGCTCTTCTGCGGCATCCGGTCGCCGGCGTCGGCCGCTTCGAAGATCTGCCCCAGCGACGGCGCCTGCACCAGGAAGGCCGCCTGCGCCGTCCCCGCCGCGACCGCCGCGCAGGCCGTGTCGGCGTCGTGCTCGTATGTCACCGCGTCCCCGGCGCGCAGCGCCGCCTCGTCGATCCCGAAGATCGGGCCCAGCGCGGCGTGCTGGAGCACCGCCGGCCCCAGCCCCGCCCACGACGCCGGCAGCGCCGCCGGCAGCGCCGCCCGCGTGCGATCGTCGGCCAGCAGGAGCAGGTCGTCGTCCGCCAGGCCGTGCACGCCGATGGGCGCTCGCTCCGGCGGCGCGGCCGCGAGCCGCGCCATCAGCGTGGAAGCGTCGCCGCCCGGTCGTACCGTCTCCACCTCGAATATCGTCCGCAGTCGCGCCGCCGCGTCGGCCGGCGGCGTCGCGTGCAGCAGCCGGTGCGTCGCGCCCACGATCAGGCCCGGGTCCTCCGCCCGCACGATGCCCATCAGCACGAAGTTCTCCGGCTCCTCGCCCGACCAGGTGATCCCCGCCCGCCGCCGCCGCGCGTCGCGATGCCCCAGCGCCGACTCGTAGCGGTGGTGGCCGTCGGCGATGTAGAGCGTCTCGCGGGCCAGAGCGGCGTGGATCGCATCCACCTCGCGCTCCCTCTCCACGACGAACAGCGCGTGCTCCTCGCCCGCCGGGTCGACGCCCTCCGCCGACGGCCTCCCCGCGGCCGCCGCCTCGACCGCCGCCCCCAACGCCCCCGAGGGGTCGGGCGCGACCGCCATCAGCGGCGAGACGTCGGCCCGCACGGCGGCGCGCAGCGTCGTGCGTTCCTCGCGCGGGCCGGCCATCGTCCACTCGTGCGGCTTCGTCGCGCCGCCGCCCGCGTGCGCCTCCGGCCACGGAGCCAGCCGCACGGCCGCGAACAGCGCCGTCCGCTGCCGCGTCTCGCCGCCCTGCCGGAAGCGATGCCGCGCCACGTAGTACGAAGGTTCGGCGTCGCGCTTCAGGGCGCCGGCCGCGCGCCAATCGCGCAGCGTCGCCGCCGCCGACTCCGCCCCGCCCGCGCCGGGCGTCTCGACGTGCGTGATCTGGTAGCGGCTCGCCGCGCGCAGGGCCGCCGCCCGCTCGGGCGTGACCACGTCGTACGGCGGTCCCAGCAGCCCGCCCCAGTCGCCGCAGATCGCCGCGTCGAAGCGCAGCCCGCGGAAAGGAAGTGCGTCGACCATCGTGTCGCAGGCTATCAGCGGTCGTCGTACGCGCCTGCTTGACGGAACGTGTGCGCCGGCTTCCGAAACGGGAGTGGACAACTCGCGGGCCGGTGCTGGTTCCGCCCTATGCTGCGCCGCAGGGGAGTGAGGCGATGGCGCGCACGCTGGCCGAAGCCGTAGGCCGGGAAGAACCTCAGAGCGTTGAGGAGGATCAGGCTTGGCGCGAGTTCCGGGAGAAGGTGGCGCGGCTGAAGCGGGAAGGGCTGCCGGTGGACAAGACCCCGGCGCGGCTCGATCGGATCGAGGCCGACATGGCAACGCTCAAGCAGGAGGTGGCCACAATCAGGGAAGCCGTGCTCTCGCTGGTTGAGCAGGGTTCGCGCGAGGAGGATTGACAAGATGGCGCGCACGCTGGCCGAAGCCGTAGGTCGTGAAGAGCTTCAGGGCGTTGAGGATCGACTCACCGCCCTGATCCGTGGGAACACGGACCAGATCCGCGGGAACACGGAGCGACTGGACGACGTCGACGTAAAGCTCGGTCGGATCGACGGCCGGCTTGGCGCGCTTGAGGGTCGTAGCATCCGCATGGAGGCCGACGTGACCACGCTCAAGCAGGACACAACGGTGCTCAAGCAGGACATGGCCACCGTCAAGCAGGACATGATCACGATCAAGGACGCCGTGTTCAGGCTGGTGGAGAGGAGCAACGGTCGCAGCGACTGATCCGCCCGCGCCACTGCCACCGTTGATCGACGACCCGCCCCGTCCCTAACCTCCCGCCCGATGGCCCAGTACTGCACCTTCTGCGAGATCGTCGCCGGGCGTGAGCCGGCGCGCGTCTTCTACGAGGACGACGAGGTGATGGTCTTCGAGAACGTGCTCGGCTGGTCGCGGATCATGATGCTGGCCGTGCCCAAGCAGCACCGCACCCAGTCGGAACTGTGGGCCAGCCTCGGGCCGGTCGGGCGGGTCGCCGTGCGGATGGGCCGCGAGTACTCCCCCGAGGGCTTCCGCATCCTCTCGAACTTCGGCCCCTACGGGATGCAGAGCCAGCCCCACGGCCACCTGCACATCATCGACGGCACCGACCCCGCCTACGAGCGCCCCGCCAAGCCGCCCCGATCCATCGTCGACGCCGTCCGCGACGGGGCCGAGCCGACCATCCGCACCGAGCACGCCGTCTTCTTCGACGCCCGCAAGCGCGGCAGCCATCCGCCGCTCACCGCCCTCGCCCTGCCCGGCGACGACCCCGCCGCCGACCTCCCGGCGGAGCAGTTCTGGCGCGACATGGGCCCCTTCGGCGACAACCTCGTGGAGGTCGGCTGGGCCTCCAGCCAATACGGCTTTCGGCTGCTCGCCAACTTCCCCGGCGAGGCCCAGTTGCCCGGCGGCGAGAAGGGCCACGTGCACCTGCTGGCCGGCGCCTGGCTGGGGCACTATGCGTAGGCCGTGCCGGCGGTCGTCGTGCCTCTAGCGCGTGCTACTCTCGCCCAAGGAAGCCACCGATGACGATGATGAACGTGGATGACCGCCTGTACGGCGCCCTCAAGGCGGCGGCGGATCAGCACGGCCGGCCGGTCCAGGCCTTGGTCGATGAGGCGATCGCGTCGTGGCTGGCGGACGCGGCCGAGGATGACGCCGACCACGCCGTGATCGAGCGCGCCCGCGCCGAAGCCGCCGAGCACGGCGGCGTCGAATTCGAGGCGTTCTTTCCCCCTCAGCGCTCGCTCTCGTAGCGCAGCGTTTCCCCGTCCGAGCGCAGGCGCAGACGCCCGTCGACGTCGGTGCGCAGCACGACGGCGACGCCCAGCCGCTCCAGCACTTCCGGATGCGGATGCCCGTAGGAGTTCTCCGCGCCCGCGCTGATCGCCGACACCTCCGGCGACACCCGCCGCAGTAGGAGGTCGGTGGTCGAGGTTTGGCTGCCGTGGTGTCCCACTTTCAGCCCCTGCGAGCGCAGGTCCCAGGGGCCGCGAGCCAGTTGCAGTTCGCCCTCCGCCTCGATGTCGCCGGTCAGCAGCAGCGCGACCGACCCGTGCCGCAGCCGCAGGACGACGCTCGCCGCGTTCGTGTCGCGGCCGAAGTCCTCCTCCGCCGGCGGGGCGAGCACGTCGGCCTCCACCTCCTCGCCCAGCGACAATAGCATCCCCGCGCGCGCCTCCAGCACCGCGATGCCCTGCGCCTCGGCCGCCTCGCGCAGTTGCCGCCCGAGTTCCGCGTCGTCGTGCAGCGGCGACACGATCAGCGTCCCCACCCGATAGCGCTCCAGCGCGGCGAACAGCCCCGCGACGTGGTCGGCGTCCGGGTGCGTCGCCACCACGACGTCGATCCGCCGATGGCCCGGCGGCAGCGCCCCGGCCAGTTCGCCCAGCAGGCGCTGACCGTCGGCTCCGCCGTCGACCAGCATCGTCGTCCCGCCCGGCGCGACGGCGAGGATCGCGTCGCCCTGGCCGATGTCGAGCACGTGCGCGTCGAGCGTGTTCTGGTCGTCCGAGGCCACCGCCCCCCACACGACGACGTTCGCCGCCAGCAGCGCGGCCAGCGCCGCCGCGGCGGCGGGGAACTCCAGCGTGCGCAGCGCCCTTGCCGCGGGCGGGGCGTCGTCGCGCCTCTCCTGCTCCCGGCGGCGCTGCGCCCGGCCCCGGCGCAGCCACACGGCGACGCCGATGATCGCCGCGTACAGCACGACCGCGTGCCCCAGGCCGAAGCCGTCGATCTGCGCCGACGCGAAGGGCAGCGACGCCGCTCCCTCGCCCACCGCCACGAACCACGACAGCGGCAGCCAGGCCAGCAGCCAACCCACGACCGTGCCCAGCCCCGCCCCGACCGCGCCCGCCAGCGACGTCGCCAGACTGCCCAGGAAGATCAGCGGGAAGAGCGGCGCGACCAGCAGGTTGGCCGGCAGCGCCACCAGCGAGATGCGGCCGAAGTGCAGCGCGATCAGCGGCAGCGTCGCGGCGACGGCCGCCGCCGTCACGATGCCCGTCTCCAGCAGCGCCAGCTGCAGGCGCACGCCCGGCGTCCGCTCCAGCAGGTCGAGACCCAGCGCCGACATGGCCCGCAGGCGGGCCGGCTCGGCGATGGCCGCCAGCGCCGCCGTCGCCGCGAAGGATAACTGGAACGACAGGTCGTCGATCGTGTCCGGCTGGACCGCGACCATCAGCGCCGCCGCCAGCGCGATGGCCGGCTCGGCCGCGCCGCGCCGGCCCGACGCGCCCGCCAGCAGCAGCAGCGATCCCATGATCGCGGCCCGCACGACCGGCGCGTCGGCCCCGACGAAGGCCGTGTAGAGCCCCACCACGACGATCGCGATCCAGATCGCGCGGCGGCGCCCGACCGCCCAGGCGCTCCCGGCCACGACCAGCACGGCCAGCAGCGTCACGTTGCTGCCCGAGATCACCACCAGGTGCGACAGCCCGGTCGCGTTGAGGTCGTCCCGCACATCGCGCTGCAGCGCGCCGCGCCGTCCCGTCACGATGCCCTGCGAGAGGCCCGCCAGCGGCTCCTCCAGCGACCGGGCCAGTCCCTCGTCCAGCGCCGCCCGCGCGTCCGACAGGCCGGCCCGCAGCGGATTCCCCGCGCCGCGCTCGATGACCGACACGTCGCGCGCGAATCCGGTCGCGGTGATGCCCCGCTCCGCGAGGTAGTCCTCGAAGCCCGTGGCCTCCTGCGAGCGCACGGGCCGCAGCCCGGCCTGCGCCCGCAGCCGGTCGCCGTAATTCACATCGGCGCCCGGCCCGACGCGCAGCAGCACGTCGCCGCCGGCCGGGCGGCGCTCCGCCCCCAGCGAGACCGCCTCGACCGAGAGCCGCACTTCCCGGCCGGACCCCCGCGTGACCGGGTCCGCCCCCACCACCCCCTCCACGACCACCGTCCGGTCGGTGAACGCCGCGACCGATCCCGGCGCGGGCGGGCCGTCGGCCGCGCGTACGAGCCCCAGCGCGAACAGCCCCGCCGCCGCGACGGCGAGCATCGCCCCGCCCCGCCCCGAGCGCAGCGCGGCGATCGCCGCCACGACGGCCGCCGCCAGCGCCGCTCCGGCCTCGACGTCCGGCGAGGCGAATCCCGTCGCGATCGCGACGCCGGCGAAGAAGGCGAGCGAGAGGATCAGCAGCGGCGACCTCATCGCGCCCCGTCCTCCGGCCGGTAATGCGCCGGGTCGCGCGCCGTCGCCCAGCCCTCCAGCCCGGCCAGCACGCGGGCCGGCAACACATCCCGCTCGCCGGCCTCCGTCAGCGACGTGAACGGCGCCTCCGCCCGCGCCGTGATGATTGCTTCGGCCCGCGCCTCGCCGATGCCGGGCAGCGCCTTCAACTCCGCGCGCGAGGCGCGGTTCAGGTCGACCAGCCGGTCCGCCGCCGGGTCCATCGGGATCGGCGACGGCCGCTCCGTCGCCTCGTAGATCCGCACGTCGCCGGGGGCGGGGCCGGGCGTCGCGGCCAGCACGGCCAGCCCCGCGACCAGCGCCAAACCGGCCAGCAGCGCCGGCCACCAGATCGCCGGAACCCGGGGGCGCCAGCCCACAGCGCGTCTCCCCTCCCCGTCGCCCGGCCGCGCCCGCCGGCGGTCGCGGCGACCGCGATCGGATATGCGATCACCGGCGACGGCCGTTCGCGCTCGCGGGGACTATAGTGGGCGACCCGGAAAGGACCGCGGATGCCGGCGACGAACCTGCACGGCCGCTCCCTCCTCACCATCGCCGACCTCTCGGCGGGGGAGATCGCGGCGATCCTCGACACCGCGCGGGCGCAGAAGGCCGACCCGTCGGGGCCGCACGGCCGCGCCCTGGCCGGCAAGGCGGTCGTGCTCGTTTTCGAGAAGCCCTCCCTGCGCACGCGCGTCTCCTTCGAACTGGCCGCGCGGCGGCTCGGCGCGACCTCGCTCTACCTCTCCCCGGCCGAGGTCGGCCTGGGGACGCGCGAGCCGGTCAAGGACGTCGCCCGCGTGCTCAGCCGCTACGCCGACGCGATCGTCTGCCGCACCTTCGGGCAGGACGTCCTGGACGAACTCGACCGCTACGCCTCCGTGCCCGTGATCAACGCGCTCTCCGACTGGGAGCATCCCTGCCAGACCCTGGCCGACCTGCTCACCATCCGCGAGCACGGCGGCACGGCCGGGCGCACCCTCGCCTACGTCGGCGACGGCAACAACGTCGCGCGGTCGCTCGCCGCCGGGGCGGCCTCCGAGGGCATGCACGTGCGGCTTGCCACGCCGCCCGGCTACGTCCTCGACGACGCCAGCTTGGCCGTCGCGCGCGCGCGGGCCGCCGCCGCGGACGGCAGCGTGCGCGTCACGGCCGATCCGCAGGCGGCGGTCTCCGGCCGCGGCCTCGGCGACGCCGACGGCCCGTCCGCCGACATCGTCTACACCGACGTCTGGACGAGCATGGGCCAGGAGGCGGAGACTGCGCGTCGCAAGGAAGCCTTCGCCGGCTACCAGATCACGGCCGACCTGCTCGCCGCCGCCCCGCAGGCGCGGCTCATGCACGACCTGCCCGCCCACCGCGGCGAGGAGATCAGCGACGCCGCCTTCGAGAGCCCGGCCTCCGTCATCTTCGACCAGGCCGAGAACCGCCTGCACGCCCAACAAGCCGCGCTCTTCCACCTCATGAGTTAGGCGTGCGGTAGTCTGCGGGCACGGTCGGCGGGGCAAGGCCCCGGTCGCGCCCCGCGGCCGTGCGAAGGGGGCCGCGCGCATGGACAGCCTCTTCGACGACATCGGCGACGCCTTCTCCGGCTTCGCCCTGCAGAACCTGCTCGAGGTCGCGATCATCGCGGTCGTGCTCTTCTGGCTGCTGCGCCTGCTGTCCGGCACCACCGCCATGACCGTCGTGCGCGGCATCGCCCTGGTCGCCCTGGCGATCATCATCCTCAGCCGCGTGCTCGATTCCGTCGTGCTCAACTGGCTGGCCGGCAACGCCGTGGCCGTGCTGGCCCTGTTCGTGCTGATCGTCTTCCAGCCCGAGTTCCGCCGCGCGATGGAGCGCGTCGGCCGGGCCGGCGGGCTGGCCTCCTTTCTCTTCGCGCCCGCCGCGCAGAACTACCGCGACTTCATCACCGTCCTGTCCGACGCCGCCGCCGCGATGGCCGCCCGCAAGGTCGGCGCGATCATCGTCGTCGAGCGGGAGACGGGCCTGCAGGACGTCGTCGAGACCGGCATCGCCGTCGACGCCTCACCCACCGCGGAGCTGCTCGAGGGCATCTTCCAGCCCGGCGGCCCCCTCCACGACGGGGCCGTCGTCGTGCGGCACGGGCGCGTCGTCGCCGCCTCCTGCATGCTGCCCACCGCCATCAATCAGCAGGCCGTCGATCCCCACCTGGGCACGCGCCATCGCGCCGCCCTCGGCATCACCGAGCAGACCGACGCCGTTGTCGTGGTCGTCTCCGAGGAGAGCGGCCTGATCTCTCTCGCCGCCGACGGCAAGCTCCTCCGCCCCCTCGACCGCCGCCGTCTCGAGAACGCGCTGGTTGACCACCTGCACGGCGGCAACGGGCGCGTGCGCCGCAGCGAAACCGCCCCCGCGAGGCGCTGACGTGCCGCCCTCCTCTCTGCCGCGCCTGCTCGCCGTGCGGCTGCGCCGCGACCTGGCCCTGCTCGTCACCTCCGCCGGCCTCGCGCTCGTGATCTGGTTCGTGATCACCGACTCCGAGAACGTCACCGTCACCGAGCCGCTCGGCTTCGCCCTGCCCGTGCAGGCCGTCAACACCCCCAGCGACCTCGCCACCGCCAGCCGCATCCCGCCCGTCGTGATCGAGATCGCCGGCCGCGAGGACGACGTCGCCGAGGCCACGCCGGACGACTTCGTGGCCAGCGTCGATCTCACCGGCCTGCCGCCCGGCGCGCACGAGATCGCGGTCAACATCCGCTCCCGCGACGACGACGTCACCGTGCGCTCCGTGCAGCCGCAGTCGGTCGTCGTCATCCTCGAGTCCGTCGTCTCGCGGCAGGTGCCGGTGGCGGTGGAGATCGAGAACTCGCCGCCGCTCGGCTTCGACGTGGGCGAGCCCGTCACCGCCGAGTCGCTCGTCACGGTCAGCGGCATCCCGCAACTCGTCGCACTGGTCGACACCGCCGTCGCCCGCATCGACATCCGCGGCGCGACCGTCACCGTCGACGCGACGGTCTCCCTGCAGGCGCGCACCAGCACCGGGGCCGCCGTCGGCCAGGTGCAGATCTCGCCCCCCTCGATCGAGGTGGAGATCCCGGTGGAGCAGGCGGTCTTCCGCCGCGCCGTCGCCGTCACGCCGCGCATCCACGGTGAGCCGGCGCCCGGCTTCCGCGTGCGGTCGATCAGCGTCGAGCCGGTCACCGCGGTGGTCGTCGGCACGCTGGAGGACTTCGAGGCGGCGGGCAGCGCCACCACCGAGCCCGTCGTGATCAGCGACCGCCGCGGCGACCTGCGCGCCTCCGCCGTCGTCGTGCCGCCGAGCGGCCTGACGCTGGAGCAGCCCGGCCTGACGGTCATCGTCACCGTCGGCCTGGCCCCCTTCACGGTCGAGTCGGTCTTCCCTGTGCCGGTCGAGGTCACCGGCCTGGGCGGCGGGCTCAGCGTCTCGCTGGCCCCGCGGCGCGTCGAAGTGCGCGTGCGCGGCCCCGCGCCCGACATCGCCGAGCTCGACGCCTCCTCCTTCCGCGTCACCGTCAACGCGATCGGCGTGCAGCCGGGGGTGCGCACCGAGCCGGTCCAGGTCGCCTTCAGCGGCGACGTCGATATCGTCTCCGTGGACCCGCGCGAGGTCACCCTCGTCGTGGAACGGCAGCCCGGCCCGCCCGGCGACGCGAACGGAGGCAACGATGACGGCGCACGCTAGCCCCCGCCCACCCGACGCCGCCCCCCGCGCCGCCGCGGCCGGGCTGCCCCTGCTCGCCATCGTGGGGCGGCCCAACGTGGGTAAATCGACCCTCTTCAACCGCGTCCTGGGGCGGCGCGGCGCGATCGTGCAGGACCTGCCCGGCACGACCCGCGACCGGCTCTACGCCGAGACGGAGTGGCGCGGCATCCCCTTCCGCGTCGTCGATACGGGTGGCCTGCTGGGCGAGCAGTTGACCGGGCCCTACGCCGGCGAGGTCGCGGCGCAGGTCGAGCACGCGCTGGGCGAGGCCGACGCCGTCTGCCTCGTCGTCGACGTGCAGGCCGGGATCACGCCCGCCGACGCCGACATCGCCCAGCTGCTGCGCGACGCCGCCCAGCCCGTCTACGTCGCCGCCAACAAGGCCGACAACGCGGCGCTGGCCGCCGCCGCGGCCGACTTCTACGCGCTGGGGCTGGGCGAGCCGCGGCCGATCAGCGCCCACCACGGCCTCGCCGTCGCGGAACTGCTCGACGACGTCGTCGACCGGCTGCCGGCCGGCGCCGCGCCCGCCGCCGACACGGTCTGCCGGCTCGCCATCGTGGGGCGGCCCAATGTCGGCAAGTCCTCCATCGTCAACGCGCTCCTGCAGGACGAGCGCATGATCGTCAGCCCCGTGCCCGGCACGACGCGCGACGCCGTGGACACGCCGATCGAGTTCGACGGCCGCCGCCTCACGCTGATCGACACGGCCGGCATCCGCCGCCGCGGCCGCATCGAGAGCGGTCCCGAGAAGGCGTCGGTGCGCCGCGCCCGCGCCGCCATCGCCCGCGCCGACGTGGTGGCCGTCGTGCTCGACGCGGGGGAGGACGTCGGCGCGCAGGACCAGCACATCCTCGGCATGGCGCTGGAGGCGCACGCGGGCGTCGTGCTGGTGCTCAACAAGGCCGACCTCATCGCCGGCGACGCGGAGTTGCTCGACCGCCGCCGCCGTCAGATGCGCTGGCGCACCCGCTTCGTCCCCTGGGCGCCCGTCATCTGGACCTCGGCCCTCACCGGCGAGCACCTGCCCCAGATCCTCGACGCCGCGCTCAAGGCCCGCGCCGAGCGGGCCCGCCGCGTCGCCACGGGGCCGCTCAACGCCGCCGTCAAGCGCGCCCTCATCGATCACCCGCCGGCCGCCCATCGCGGCCGCCCGATCAAGCTGTTCTACGCCACCCAGGCGGAGGTCGACCCGCCCACCTTCGTCTTCTTCCTCAACTACCCGGAGTCGCTGCACTTCTCCTACGAGCGCTACCTGGCCCGGCGCATCCGCGAGGAGTTCGGCTTTGGCGGCACGAGCATCCGCCTCAACTTCCGCAAGCGCGGCGCGGCCGCCGGCGATCGCGGGGCGACCCGTGCCTGAGGCCTGGGCCGCCGCGGTGATCCTGGGCTATCTGCTCGGCTCCGTGCCGGTCGGGCTCTGGATCGGCCGGCTCGTCTCCGACGCCGACCTGCGCAGCGGCGGCAGCGGCAAGATCGGCACGACCAACGCCTACCGCAAGCTCGGCCTGCGCTGGGCGGTCGTGATCTTCCTGCTCGACGTCGGCAAGGGCGTCCTGCCCGTGGCGGTGATGATGATCGCCTTCAACAGCCCCACGGCCGAGGCGCTGGCCGGTCTGGCCACGGCCATCGGGCACATCTTCCCGCTCTTCGCCGGCTTCCGCGGCGGACGCGCCGCCGCCTGCGGCTGGGGGTCGCTGCTCATGCTGACGCCGCTGGCCGCGCTGATCGGAGTGGGGGTCGGCATCGTGCTGCTCGGCATCACGCGGATCATGTCGCTCTCCGTGCTGCTCGGCGTGGCCGTCTGCCTGACCACGCAGGGCCTCTTCGTCGCCGTGGGCGCGGAGCCCGAGGCCTACTACGGCTTCGCCGTCGCGGGCTGGTTCATCGTGCTGTTCGCCCACCGCGATAACATCGCCCGGCTGGCCGCGGGCGCCGAGCGCGTCCTCGGCCGGTCCGGCGACGCGCCCGGCGACGGGACCGACGCCGAGCGCGACGCCTGAGACCCGGCCGGCGCGACCGGCCGTAGCGACCAGGGAGGGGAGCCGGTATGCGCGCACTCGTCGTCGGCGCGACCTCCTGGGGCTGCACGCTCGCCGTGCAACTCGACCGCGCCGGCGCGGAGGCCGTCGTGCTCTGCCGCGACGCCGCCGAGGCCGCCCGCCTCGACGCCGACCGGGAGAACCGCCGCCTGCTGCCCGGCATCGTGCTGCCCGACGCCGTCCGCTTCATCCACGAGCCCGCCGCCGCCGGCTCCATCGACGCCGTCATCCTGGCCGTGCCCATGCAGCGGCTGCGCGCGAACATGGCCGCCGTCCTGGCCCTGCCCGGCCCGTTGCCGCCCATCGTTGGGGCCGCCAAGGGGATCGAGGTGGACAGCCACCTGCGCGGCTCCCAGGTCATCGCCCAGGAACTCGCCCGCACCGGCCGCGAGGCGCCCGTCTGCGTCCTCTCCGGCCCCAACATCGCGCGCGAGATCGCGCTCGGTCAGCCCTCGGCGACCGTGCTCGCCGGCGCCGACCCCGCCGTCCTCGAACCACTGCGCGCGATGCTCATGACGCCCGCCTTCCGCGTCTACACCAACGACGACGTGGTGGGCGTCGAGCTGGGCGGCGCGCTGAAGAACGTCGTCGGCATCGGCGCCGGCATCGGCGAGGCCCTCGACGCCGGGGCCAACGGCCGCGCCGCCTTCCTCACCCGCGGCCTGGCCGAGATGGCCCGCCTCGGCGTCGCCGAGGGCGCCCGGCCGATCACCTTCGCCGGGCTGGCCGGCCTGGGCGACCTCATCGCCACCGCTATCAGCCCGCGCTCGCGCAATCACTTCGTCGGCGAGCAACTGGGGCGCGGCATCCCCCTGGCCAAGATCCTCGACGGCATGGTGCACGTCGCGGAGGGCGTCGAGACGACCCGCGCCGCCCGCACGCTGGCCCGTCGCGCCGGCGTCGAGATGCCCATCGTCGAGGCGATGTACCGCGTCCTCTTCGAGGGCCAGCGCCCGCCCGCCGCCATCCGCGACCTGATGACCCGCAGCGCCGGGGACGAGATCGACCCGCCGCCGATCCTGCCGTCGTGAGGGGGTGGGGCAGCGGTGTCGCCTCCGACACGATGTCGCTCAGATCGACGGCCCAGCGGTGCTATCATGGCGCCCTGCGGACTGAGAACCAAGGATCTGCGACATGACCACCCCGGCTGAACCGAAGAAGCGCCCAGCGAAGGACCGCAAGCTGTCTCGCGAGCAGGCACGGAAGGCCATCGATCATGTCATCACGCGTCGTGAGAAGGTTCTTCTCAGACTCGCGAAGCAGTAGCCCTGCCCCGCCTCATCTACCTCGGCGATGACGACGCAAGAGATCTCGTCACTCGGTTGACCCGGAGGCTCTTCCCGGGTACGCCCGCCTTCGCCCTGCGAGGCGCCGCGGGTGAGCAAGCACTGCTCGGCGCGCTTGGTCAACCTCGCTGGCCTCACTACCGGGCGCTCCAGGACAAAGCGGCGGCGCTCCACTACTTCCTCAACCGCAACCATCCCTTCGTCGATGGGAACAAACGCTTCGCCGTCGCTGCGATGGAGATGTTTCTTTTCGTGAACCAAGCTGAACTCGTCGCGACTGACGAGGAAGTAGAGGCGTTCGCGCTCGGAGTCGCCAAGGGCGATATGGATCGCCCGACGAGTGCGGCGTTCCTCCATCGGCGGGCGATACGGCTCTCGTGGGACGACGATCAGGCAGGGCGCTGGCTGCGGCGGATGCCGGCCGAGGAGATCACGATCGTCCGGGAGATCCTGAGCAGTTGGGCGGATCCGGCGATGGTGAGGTCGGTGCGCATCGCCAGCGCTCTGGCGCAAGAGAGGGCCGCGTCGATATCCACGGGCGACTCTACCCCGGAGGGCGACACTTAGCACTCGCCCGCCACGGACCTGCCTACACTGGAGCCAATGACAGGGCCCCAGTGACCGATCCTTCCGCCGGCCCGGCGCAAGACCCCGACGCCCAACCGGTCCACACGCTGGACTCCGTCGTCGCTGCCCTCGTGGCGGGCGAGGACGATCTCTCCGGCGACCAGTTCCGCGTCCTCTCCGACCTCGGTCCCGGCGACGCGGCCCGCTTCCACGACGGCCTCGCCGGCCTCGACCCGCCGGCCCGCTTCGCGCTGCTCAACGCGCTCGTCGAGCGCGAGCGCGCCGGCCGCCTGCTCGACTTCTCCGCCCTCTACCGCACCGCCCTGCGCGACGACGACCCCGGCGTCCGCGCCCTCGTCGTGGCCGGACTCGCCACCTGCGAGGACGCCGCACTGATCCCGGTCCTGCTCGACGCCGCCCGGAGCGACGCCGATGAGACCGTCCGCGCCGAGGCCTGCATCGCGCTGGGGCCGTTCGCCCTGCGCGCCGAGTTGGGCCGACTGCGCCCCCCGACTGCCGCCGCCGTAGTCGACGGCCTGCGGGGCATCGCCGGGGACGCCAGCGAGGATCCCGCCGTGCGGGCCGCCGCCGTCGCCGGGCTGGGCGCCGTCTCGGAGCCCTGGGTGGAGGATCTGATCTACGACGCCTACGAGTCGGCCGACCCGGCGCTGCGCGTCGGCGCGCTGCAGGCGATGGGCCGCACCGCCGACGATTACTGGCTGCCCACGCTGAT
This sequence comes from Dehalococcoidia bacterium, assembly GCA_963664645.2. Taxonomy (GTDB): domain Bacteria; phylum Chloroflexota; class Dehalococcoidia; order Bin125; family Bin125; genus TK10-74A. Next base: position 1,859,062 of record CAXXCV010000001.1, on the reverse strand, counting down.
CAACGCCATGGACAGCGCCGACAGCGACGAGCGCTACAGCGCTGCCCGCGGCGCCGGCGAGATCGCCAGCGAGGACGCAGTCATCCCGCTCGCCGCGCTGCTGGCCGACGACGCGTTGGACGTCGTCGAGGCGGCCGCCGCCGCGCTGGGCGAGATCGGCGGCCCGGCCGCCGTCGAGCAACTGGAGGAGTACGGCAGCCACCCCGACCCGGCCGTGCGCGCCGCTATCGAGGCCGGCCTGCAGGCCGCCGCCTTCGCCGACGACCCCCTGGGCCTCACGACCATGGGCGGCCCCTTCGCCCCGCCGCTGGCGAGTCCCCAGGGCGCCCCCGCGAGCCCCGCCGATGGCTGACAAGCGCTTCCGCGTCAAACAGGCCCTCTCCGCCGGCGGCGTCGTTTACCGCTACGGTCCCGCCGGGCTGGAGGTGCTGCTCGTCGAGACGCCCGCGGGCGAGTGGGGGCTGCCCAAGGGCACGCCCGACTACGGCGAGACGCTCTCGCAGACCGCCCGCCGCGAGGTGCGCGAGGAGACCGGCTTGCAGGTGGAGTTGGAGGAGAAGATCGGCGAGATCGATTACTGGTTCGCCCGCCCCGCCCGGCGCGAGCGGCTGCACAAGTTCGTCCACTTCTGGCTCATGCGCCCCACCGGCGGCTCCCTCGACGACCACGACGACGAGCACGTCAGCGTGTCCTGGTTCCGCGTCGATGCCGCCCTCCGTCAGGTGACGCACGACACCTCCGTCAAGATGATCGAGCAGGCCGCCGAACTCCTCGCCGCGCGCCGCCGCGCCCAGCCGCCCGACGATCGGGCTTCACCGGCCCGCCGCGCGACATAGGGCGCGGAGCCGGGACACCGGCCGATCGGCCGCCTAGACTGGCCGATGGCGGCGGGAACCGGCCCCGCGCCCTGCGCCATGCGAGGGGGCGTCGTGACGACGCTCGACAGCGGCGTCATCGCCAGCGGGCAGCGCGTCGATCTGCGCGTCAAGCGCCTCTCCGACGCGGCCAACGACTACGCCTGGCGCCGCGACCCCGTGCTCGCCCGCTACGACGCCGCCCGCCCCACCAGCCTCACCTACGAGGAGTTCCTCGCCACCTTCACCGAGGAGCTGCTGCACCCCCAGCCCTTCCGCCGCACCTTCGCCGTCGTCGATCACAACGAGGTCCACATCGGCAACGTCATGTACTACAACATCGACGTTCAGCGGCGGGATGCGGAGCTGGGCATCACGATCGGCAACACGGCCTACTGGGGGCGCGGCTACGGCAGCGAGGCCGTGAGCCTGCTGGTCGACCACGTCTTCACGGTCTCCAGCCTCACCCGCCTCTACCTGCACACGCTCGACTGGAACGTGCGCGCCCAGCGCGCCTTCGAGAGCGCCGGCTTCCGCGACTGCGGCCGCGCCCGCCGCAACCAGCACCGCTTCCACGTCATGGAGTTGCGCCGCGAGTGGCGCTACGACCGGGAGTACGGGCGCCGGGGCGTGCCGCGGGGCTGACCGCTAGGCTCGTTCTCCCCGGCGTATCCGCACGCGGTTGCGCGTCACGACGATCATGCGGCCCTCACGCATCGCTTCTTCGTGGCGTTCGAGGAGGTCGCGCATCGCGGCAACCTTCTCCGGCATCGACATGTCGGTGAAGCGGATGATGGCGGGATGCGGTAGTCGGCGCACGAATACCAACTCGCCGAAGTCCTTGTCCTCGGTGATCAGGACACGCTGCTCCGCCAGCGCCAGGGCGAGCACCTCGGCGTCTGTTGCGCGCGGCACGGCTTCCGGGACCGAAAGAACATCGTGTCCGAGGTCGGTCAGGTTTGCCTGCAAGCTGCGGGACGCCGAGCAGGCGTCCAGGAGGAACTTCACGAGCCTCTAACGGGTACGCGCTCGTGCACATTCTCACCGGCGATCGAGCGGTGGGCGTAGAGCAGGCACGCCTGGATGTCCTCGGGCTCCAGCGCCGGGTACTCATGGAGGATCGTCTCCGCCGAGTCGCCTGCCGCCAGCATGGAAAGCACGTGCTCCACGGCGATGCGCATGTCGCGGATGATCGGCTTGCCGCCGAACACGCCCTCGCGCACGGTGATGCGTTCCATCAGTTCGGGATGCGCGGTCATGGCCTCACCTCCGGCGCCGATGCGGATCCGCACCGACAGGATAGCGCCAACGCCGCCGCCGGCCGCGCCTACGCCCGCGACGGCAACTCCACGACGCCCGTGCCGGGCGTGGTCTTCTGGCCCGACTCGTTCTCGCCCCAGATCGACAGTTCCACCGTGCGCTCGGCGGCCGACTTCTTAGTCACCGTGCCGCGCAGGCGGTAGCTCTGGGCGGGCACGTCCATGCCCCGGTACGAGCAGGCCACCCGGCGCACGCGCCCGCCCGGCGACGCGAAGCGGTGCAGCAGTTCGCCCAGCCAAGCGTGCTTGAGCGCGCCGTGCACGATGATCCCGTCGAGCCCCGTGTTCTGCGCGAACGCCGTGTCGTAGTGGATCTGGTAGAAGTCGCCCGATCCGGCCGCCCACTGCACCAATTGCTGCGTCGAGGGCTCCTTCTCCAGCGCCGGGATCTCGGCGCCCTCGGCCACGTCCTCGAAGTAGATCTGCTCGGCCATGTGCTGCTCCTTCTCCCGCCGCGATGTCGCGGCGTCCTAGCCGTCGTCCCGGCGCGGGCCGTAGCTGAGCCCCGTGCCGCGCACCGTCGCCACGACTTCGCCCTGTTGGTTCGTGTAGGTCGTCGCCGTCACCTGCACCAGCATCGGCCCCGCCAGGGCCGGGCTGTAGCGTTCCGTCAGCGACTCCAGCCGCGCCACTCCCGTCAGCTCGTCGCCGGCGCAGATGTCCACGCCCGTGTACTCGACGTCGGTGCCGCCGTTGAGCACCAGCGTGTACGGCGACCGCACGCCCGCCTGCGTCCCCCGCCGCGCGCCGCCGGTCGGGTCCGACGCCTCAGGGTCGAAGATCGGCGTGCCCATGTAGCCGGGCGGGGCCGGCAGATCGCGCAGGCCGCGGCGCCGCGCCTCCGCGCGGTCGTAGTAGATGGGGTCGGTGTAGCCCACCGCGCGGGCGAACATGCGCACGCCCGTCGTCGTGACCTCGCAGACGAACGGCTCGCGCGGCACGCCGATCTGCGCCCGCATCTCGTCCGTGACGACCGACTCGAACCGCGGCGGTTCCGCCATCCCGGTCTCCCTCCCGGTGATCGGAGCGGAGGATAGGAATCGCCCCGCGCGCCGGTCAACGCGCCCGGCGACGCCTCAGGCCGAGCGCACCGGCACGGCGTACTCCCGGCCGGTCGCCATGTCGACCGCGCAGAAGCGGCCCGATTCGAGCTCCCGCACCAGATCCTGCCAGGTCTCGATGCGGTCCGACTCGAAGTACGTCGCCACCTTGCCGATGTCGTGCGTGGAGTGCGAGTCGGTGCCCGCCGTGCCCGGCAGCGCCAGCCGCTCGGACATCTGCAGGCTGAAGCGGTTCTCGCGCTCGCTGCCGCGGCCGTTCAGCACCTCCAGCGCGACGCAGTGCGGGATGGCCGGGTTGCCGACCGCCCGCTCCAGCGCCCGCTCCCAGGCCTCGGGGTCGTCCTTCCAAGGGATCGCGCGGCGGTACGGATGCGCGACCACCAGGCAGCCGCCGCGCTCCTTGACGTGCGCCGCGAGCTTGCCCACGCGGTGCATGCCGAAGACGTAGCGCTCGACCCCGTAGGCCAGGATGTGGCCGTCGTCGGTGCTGACCTCCACGCCGGGGATGACGAGGAAGCTGTGCTTCTCCGCGATCGCCTCAACCTCGGCCGGGTTCCAGACCGTGTCGTGCTCGGTCAGGCAGATGCCGTCCAGGCCCAACTCCTTGGCCCGCACGACGAGATCCTCCGGGTCGAGCACGGAGTCGTGCGAGCGCGGCCACGTGTGGTTGTGCAGATCGATCAGCATACCGTGCTCCGAATCGACGACCGGGAGTGGGCTCGCCGCCCCGGCGAGTCTACGGGCAAGCGGGGACCCCCTCAACCTGCCGCGATACACGGGCCGTCGCGATACATGGGCCGCGGCGGCGCGCGGCCCGGTCCGCCGCTTCGTTGAGGCTGTCCGGGGCCGGTGCTAGACTCCGGGCGCGCGACGGATTTCACAATCTCTCCGCCTCCGCCTCGTGCGGCGGCGGCCTGGGGACGACGTGCTCGAGCAATACGGCCACCTCGGCATCCTCCTCATCTTCGCGGTGATCTTCCCCTCCCTTCCCCTGATCGCCTCCTGGGCGACGCACCATCTCAAGATCCGCCCGCGCGTGCCCAACGTCGTCAAGGAGGACACCTACGAGTGCGGCGTCGAGACCGAGGGCCCCACCTGGGTGCAGTTCAACTTCCGCTACTACCTCGTGGCGCTGATCTTCGTCCTCTTCGACGTCGAGGTGATCTTCCTCTTCCCGCTCGCCCTGGCGCTCGACTCCGTGGCCGTCTTCGGCCTCGTGGCGGGGCTCATCTTCATCGGCATCCTGGCCCTCGGGCTCGTCTACGAGTGGCGCAAGCAGGCGCTGGAATGGGTCTGACTTCTCGCATGGCACAGTTTCGAATGGCGCACGCGTGACCACCATCCTCGACGCCGCCGCCCTCGCCGACCGGCTCGGGGCCGCCTGCCCCGGCGCGGTCGCCGCCGTCGCGCCCGGCGAACTGCGCCTGCGCCGCGAGCAGTTGATCGACGCGGTCCGCTTCCTGCGCGACGACCCAGAGGCCGACCTCGTCTTCTTGAGCGGCCTCACGGCCGTCGATCGCGAGACGCACTTCGACGTTGTGATGCACTTGCAGTCGCTCGACCACAACCACCTGCTGACCGTCAAGGTGGAGGCCGACCACGACGATCCCGTCGTGCCCTCGCTGACCGCGCTCTACCGCGGCGCGCACCTGCAGGAGCGCGAGGTCTTCGACTTGATGGGCATCCGCTTCGAGGGCCACCCCGACCTGCGCCGCATGTTCCTCTGGGACGGCTTCCCCGGCTATCCGCTGCGCAAGGACTTCCTGGGCATGCCCGGCCAACTCAAGGCGGGCCTGCCCGGCTTCCCCCACGAGTCGGGCGACAACGCCTGGCCCGTGCCCGGCACCGGCCCTCGCCCCGGCGCGGCCCCCGCGCCGGGCGGCGCGCCCATCGTTCCCGGGGGGTCGCCATGACGTCCGGCACGCCCGCTGGTGTCACCCAGGGCGCCGCCGAGGGCGGCTTCGGCCCCAACGAGCCGGTCGTCGTCAATCTGGGGCCGCAGCACCCCTCGACGCACGGCGTCTTCCGCCTCAAGGCCACGCTCGACGGCGAGCGCGTGGTCGACGCCGACATGATCATCGGCTACCTGCACCGCTCGATGGAGAAGCTGGCCGAGGAGCGCACGTTCACGCAGAACATCCCCTTCACCGACCGCATCGACTACCTGGCGGCGATGTCGAACAACCTGGCCTACTGCCTGGCCGTCGAGAAGCTGTGCGGCATCGAGGCGCCGCCGCGAGCGCAGGCGATCCGCATCCTCTTCGCGGAGTTGCAGCGGCTGGCCAGCCACGCCATGGCCAACGGCACCTTCGCCAACGACTGCGGCGCCTGGCAGACGCCGCTCTTCCACATGTTCCGCGAGCGCGAGCGCATCCTCGACATGTTCGAGATGACCTGCGGCGCGCGCCTGACGACCAACTACATGCGCATCGGCGGCGTCGCCTTCGATCTGCCGCCGGAACTGCTGCCCGCCCTGCGCTCCTTCCTCGACGACCTGCCCGGCAAGATCGAGGAGTACCGCGACCTGCTGCTGGGTAACGAGATCCTGCTCGCCCGCTCCCGCGACGTGGGCGTGATCGACGCGGAGGGCGCCGTCAACGCCTCGCTGGCCGGCCCCGTCCTGCGCGCGACCGGCGTGCCCTGGGATCTCCGCAAGGCCGATCCCTACTGCGGCTACGAGGCGTTCGACTTCGACATCCCCGTGGGCCGCAACGGCGACTGCTACGACCGCTTCCTGGTGCGGATGGAGGAGGTGCGCCAGTCGGTGCACATCCTGGAGCAGTTGATCGACAACATCCCCGGCGGCGCCTGGCTGGCCGAGCTGCCGCTGCACCTGCGCCCGCCCGAGGGCGAGGCCTACGCCCGCGTCGAGTCGCCGCGCGGCGAGTTGGGCTTCTACGTCGTCAGCGACGGCGGCCCCACCCCCTACCGCTTCCACTGCCGCGCCCCCAGCCTGATCAACCTCACCGCCTTGCGTGAGATGACGATCGGTGGCACGTTGGCCGACGCCATCGTCACGCTCGGCTCCATCGACATCGTCGTGGGGGAGATCGACCGATGAACCTCCCGGCCGCCGAGTGGTACGACCTGCGCGACCTGAACGGCATCAGCCGCCTGATCACGGAGTGGGTCGCCGATTGGGGCCCCGACTGGCTGGCCTCGATCCTGACCGGCGTGATCGGTGCGCTGGGCGTGCTGGCGATCATCGGCCCGACGCTGCTCATCCTGATCTGGCTCGAACGCAAGGTGATCGCGCGGATGCAGGCGCGCATCGGCCCCAACCGGGTCGGGCCGGTGGGGCTGCTGCAGCCCGTCGCCGACGCCGTCAAGCTGATCCTCAAGGAGCAGTTGGCCCCCCGCGCCGCCGACAAGTGGGTCTTCTTCCTGCCGCCGGTGCTGATCTTCGTGCCGGCCATCCTGATCTGGGGTGTGCTGCCCTTCGGCCCCAACATGTCGGTGGCCGACCTCGAGGCGGGCGTGCTCTTCCTCGTCGCCATCTCGGGCGTCAACGTGCTCGTCGTCTTCATGGCCGGCTGGGCGCAGAACAACAAGTACGCGCTGTTCGGCGCGATGCGCGTCATCGCCATGTCGATCAGCTACGAGATCCCGGTGGTGCTGAGCCTGCTGGCGCTCGTCTTCTTCACCGGCACGCTCAGCGTCAACGGGATCGTCCTCTGGCAGCAGGCCAACGACGTCGTGCTGTTGCTCATCTTCCCGATAACGGCGCTGATGTTCCTCTTCGGCTCGACGGCCGAACTCAACCGCACCCCGGCCGACATCTCCGAGGCCGAGTCGGAGATCGTGGCCGGCTACCACACCGAGTACTCGGGCATGCGCTTCGGCCTCTTCTACGCGGTCGAGTTGGCCAACACGCTCGCCATCTCCGCCTTCTTCGCGACCTTCTTCCTCGGCGGCTGGTGGCTCTGGGGCCTCGACCAGTGGGTGCCCAGTTGGCTCATCCTGCTCGCCAAGACCGGCCTGATGTACTTCGTCTTCATCTGGCTGCGGGGCACCCTGCCGCGGCTGCGCCTCGATCAGTTGATGTCGTTCTGCTGGAAGTTCTTCGTGCCGGTGGGGCTGGTCTTCCTGGCCGTGGCCGCGACGCAGCGCACGCTGCTCATCGAGATGGGCTGGGATCCGGCCGTCGCCCTGCCGATCTACGCCGTGATCAACTGGCTGATCGCCGGTGCGGGCGTCGTCATCTACGCGCGGACGGCCGCCTCGCCCGCCCAGCGCCTGCCGTCGCGGCCGGTGATGGCCCGCGGACGGCTGGGCGGCCTGCGCGCCGCCCGCGAATTGGCCGACGCCGGGAGCGGGGATTAGCGCCGCCATGGAGGCCGCCGATGGCTGAGTCAGTGTCTGCCGAGTGCAAGTCTGCCGAGTGCAAGTCTGCGGGGCGCAATGTCTGACGTCGGATTCCACCTCGCCTTCTGGTCGCTCAGCGCCCTGACGATCGGCGGCGCGCTGATGATCATCGTCAGCCGCAACCTGATCCACGCCGTGATCTTCCTGATCCTCTCCTTCATCGGCGTGGCCGGGCTGTTCATCACCCTCTCGGCCGACTTCCTGGCCCTCGTGCAGATCCTGGTCTACGTCGGCGCGATCGCCGTGCTGATGCTGTTCGCCATCCTGCTCACGCCCCGCGCCGCCCGTGACAACGAGGAGAGCCTGATGCGCTACCCGGCCATGATCCTCATGGGGCTGGTCATCGCGGCGGGCGTCTTCGTCGCGCTGGAGACCGACTGGGGCCCGATGCGCGAGGGCGCCATCGGCACGCAGGCCAAGATCATCGGCGAGTCGCTGATCAACCAGTACGTGCTGCCCTTCGAGATCGGCGCGGTGATGCTGACCGCCGCGCTCGTCGGGGCGATCGCGCTCGCCCGGCAGGACGACGAGGATCTGCCCATCCACACCGACAGCCTGATCGAGGAGGGCGTGCTGCCGCCGCCCGACGGCGACGCCGCCGCGCCCGCCGGCCCCGGGGACGAGTCATGACGATCTCCCTGGAGGAATACCTGATCGTCGGCGCGATCCTGTTCGCCATCGGGCTCTATATCGCGCTGTCCAAGCGCAACGCCATCGGCGTGCTGATGGGCGTCGAACTGATGCTCAACGCGGTCAACCTCACGCTGGTCGCCTTCAGCCGCTTCACCGACACCGGCGTCGCCCTGAGCACGCAGGTCTTCGTCGTCTTCATCATCGCCGTCGCCGCGGCCGAGGTGGCCGTGGGGCTGGCCCTGGCGATGGTCGTCTACCGCAACCGCCAGACGGTCAGCCTCGATCGGATCAACCTGCTCAAATGGTGACCACGAAAACCACGCACTGGGATGGGAGAGGCCTCCGTGTGGGCTGAGTTCATGCGACTGCCCAACCGCTACGTCGCCGAGACTTGGCGCGAGTTGCTGCACGCCGAGGGCGTCGCCGTGCGCCTCGTCGTGCCCGACGACCGGGCCGACGAGGGCGACCTCGCCCCGCGCACCCTCTACGTGCCCGACTCCAAAACCCACGTCGCCCGCGAGATCCTGCGGAAGATCTAGATAGATATAGAGAAGGCCAGATGAACCAACCGGTCGCCGAAGGGCTCGTCTGGCTCATCTTCTTCCTGCCGGTCGCGTCGTTCTTCCTGATCACGCTGTTCCTGCGCGGCCGGCCGCGCGAGGCCGGATTGCTGACCGTCGGCGCGATCGGCGTGGCGCTCGTCGTCTCCGTCTACGCCCTGGTGCAGGTCATCGGCGAGGGCGGGCACGCGGTCGGCTTCTCCACCCATGAGTTGTTCAGCGCCGGCGACCTGATCGTCAACGTCGGCGCCCGCCTCGACGGCCTCACCGCCGTGATGCTGGTCGTGGTCAGCGGCGTGTCGCTGCTGGTCCAGGTCTACTCGCTCGGTTACATGCACGGCGACGGCGGCTTCGCGCGCTACTACGCGTTCATGTCGTTCTTCACCGCCGCCATGCTGGGCCTCATTCTGGCCGACAACCTGCTGATGCTGTTCGTCTTCTGGGAGTTGGTCGGCGCGGCCTCCTACTTCCTGATCGGTTTCTGGTTCCACCGGCCCGCCGCCGCGGCCGCCGCGAAGAAAGCGTTCATCGTCACGCGCTTGGGCGACCTCGGCCTGCTGGCGGCGCTGATCCTGATCTGGGACCGCGCCGGCACGCTCGACATCGCCGCCATCAACACGGAGGTCGTCGAGCTGGTCGGGCTGGGCGTGCTCGGCCAGACGATGCTCACGCTGTTCGCGCTGGGGCTGGCCGCCGGCGCGATCGGCAAGAGCGCCCAGTTCCCGCTGCACATCTGGCTGCCCGACGCGATGGAGGGCCCGACGCCCGTCTCCGCGCTCGTCCATTCCGCCACGATGGTCGCGGCCGGCGTCTACCTGCTGGCGCGCTTCTTCCCCGTCCTCGACGCGTCGCAGTTCGCCTCCGACTTCATCACCTGGATCGGGGTCATCACGGCGGTCGGCGCGGCGCTGCTCGCCGTCGCCCAGACCGACATCAAGCGCGTGCTCGCCTACTCCACCATCTCGCAGCTGGCCTACATGATGTTCGCCCTCGGCATCGGCGCCTACGCCGCGGCCGTCTTCCACCTCATGACGCACGCCTTCTTCAAGTCGCTGCTGTTCCTCGGAGCGGGCTCGGCCAGCCACGCCACCAACACCTTCGACATGACCCGCATGGGCGGCCTGCGGCGCGTGATGCCGATCACCTACATCACGTTCGTGATCGGGGCGCTCTCGCTTGCGGGCGTCATCCCCTTGGCGGGCTTCTGGTCGAAGGATGAGATCCTCATCGACGCCTGGAAGTACAACCGGGCCGTCTTCGTCTTCGGCCTGCTGGCCGCCGGGCTGACGGCGTTCTACATGGTGCGCGCCATCGCCCTGACCTTCCACGGCGAGTACAAGGGCGGCGAGGAGCCCGCCCCCGGCGAGCACGGCGCCGACCCCGCCCACCCCCATGAGGCGCCCCGCGTGATGACGATCCCGCTCTGCCTCCTCGCGGTGCTGGCGGTCGCCGCGGGCTGGGTGACCTTCGGCGGCGAGTTCCAGTCCTGGGTGCTGGGCGCGCTGCCCGAGGCGCACGAGGCGAAGTTCCTCTGGAACACGGGCGTCTTCATCGGCTCGACGCTGCTCGCCGCCGTCGCTGCCGCGGCCGCGATCGCGCTCTACATCCGCCGCGACCCCGACCCCGCCCGCCTGCGCGCGCACCCGGCGGTCGCGCCGCTGCACCGCCTGCTGGAGCGCAAGTACTACGCCGACGTGCTGGCCGAGGACCTCCTCGTCCGCCGCGTCTTCTACGGCGGCCTGGCTAAGGCGGCGCACACGTTTGACGCGCTGGTGGTCGACGGCGTGGTCAACGGCGCGGCGCGGGGGACGTTCGTGGCCGGCTGGTTCGCGAAGTTCGCCCAGAACGGGCAGGCCCAGACCGCCGCCGCGGCGCTGCTCGCCGGCGGCGTGATCATCTTCGGAGCGGTCGTGATCTTCCAATGAGCGACTTCCCGATCCTCTCGATCCTGATCTTCCTGCCCATCGCCGGGGCGCTGCTGCTCGCCTTGATCCCGGGCCAGCGCGTCCCCACCGACCGCCTCTTCGCCTGGGTCCCCGGCGACCAGCAGGCGCGCGCCAAGTGGCTGGCGCTGGTCGTCTCCGCCGCGACGTTGGTCATCTCGCTCGTCCTCTTCATCGACTTCGATCACGGCCGCCCAGGTTTCCAGTACACCGACACCTTCACCTGGATCGACGCCGACGACGTCGGTTTCACGGTGCGCTACGCCTTCGGCCTCGACGGCCTCTCCGCGCCGCTCGTCCTGCTCACGACCTTCCTCACGACCGTCGCCGTGCTGATCTCCTGGCGCATCGACCTGCGGCCCAAGGAGTACTTCGCCTGGCTGCTGGTGCTCGAGACGTCCGTCCTGGGCGTCTTCACCGCCCTCGACCTGCTGGTCTTCTTCCTCTTCTGGGAACTCGAACTGATCCCGATGTTCCTGCTCATCTCGACCTGGGGGCACGGGGACCGGCGCCACTACTCGGCGATCAAGTTCGTCCTCTACACGGTCTTCGGATCCGCCTTCATGCTGGTCGGCTTCCTGATCCTGGGCGCCGAGGCCGGCTCCTTCGACATGCGCGACATCCGCGGCGCCGACTTGGCCGGCGCGGTGCTGCCGCTGCAGGCCGTCTTCGCCTTCATCCTCATCGCCTTCGCGGTCAAGCTGCCCGTCGTGCCGCTGCATACCTGGCTGCCCGACGCCCACACCGACGCCCCCACCGCCGTCTCCGTGCTCCTCGCCGGCGTGCTGCTGAAGATGGGCGGCTACGGCGTCCTGCGGCTGCTGTTCACGCTCATGCCCGACGTCGGCGCCGACGCCGACCTGGCCCTCGCCATCATCGCCGCCGTCTCCATCGTCTACGGCGCGATCATCACCATCCGCCAGACCGACCTCAAGCGGCTCGTCGCCTACTCCTCCGTCTCGCACATGGGCTTCGTGCTGCTGGGCGTCTCCGCGCTGGGCGTGACGGGCCTCTCCGGCGCGGCCATGCAACTCGTCACGCACGGGCTGATCACGGGGCTGCTGTTCGTGGTCGTGGGCCTCGTCTACGACCGCACGCACACCCGCGAGATCGCCGACATGCGCGGCATGGCCCACTACATGCCGCTGCTCGCCGCGGCGACCGTCTTCGCCGGTTTCGCCAGTCTGGGCCTGCCCGCCCTGGCCGGTTTCGTAGCCGAGATCACGATCTTCCTGGGCGCGTTCGCCCAGCACGAGGCGCCCACGGCCGTCGCGCTGCTGGGCGTCCTGCTGGCGGCCGGCTACATGCTCTATGCCTTGCAGCGCACGATGTTCGGCCCCCGCGACGAACGCTGGTCGCACCTGCCCGACATCGGCGCATGGTGGGAGACCGCGCCGATCGCGGCGCTGGTCGCCGCGATCGTGCTGCTGGGCGTCTACCCGTCGATCGTGATGGACCTCTTCGAGGCCGCCGTCGCGCCCATCGCCGACGGCCTGGCCCTCGCGGCGGACTCGGCCGAGGCCGCCGTGTCGGGAGGCGCGTGATGCTCGGCGAGACCAACCTGCTCGGGCCGCAACTGGTGCTGATGTGCGCCGGCGCCTTCCTGCTCATCGCCGACCTGTTCATCAAGCGGCGCGGCCTGCTGGCCGGCACGGCCGCCGCCGCCGTGCTCGGCAGCGTCGCCTACAGCGCCATCCTGCTCGCCGACGGCAAGGTCGGCCGCGAGGCCTTCGACGGCGTGCTCGTCTTCGACCACTTCGCGCTGTTCTTCCAGTTCCTCCTCGCCGGGGCGGCCCTGGTCACCATCGCCGCCTCCTGGGAGACGCTCTCGCGCATCCCCTCCCGCCGCGGCGAGTACCTCGCCCTGATCCTGTTCAGCGTCACCGGCCTGATGCTGCTCGCCGGCACGCGCGACCTGATCGGCATCTTCGTCGCGCTCGAACTGACCAGCCTCTCGCAGTACGTGCTGGTCGGCTTCCACAAGGACCGGCTCGGCTCCGAGGCCGGGCTCAAGTACCTGCTGCTGGGCGCGGTCGCCTCCGCCGTGCTGCTCTACGGCATGGCGATGCTGCTCGGCCTGACCGGCAGCACCAACCTGCCCGAGATCGCCGCCGCCATCGCCGGCTCCGGCGACGGCCAATTCGAGGCGCTGACCTTCGCCGCCGTCTTTCTCATCGCCGGCTTCGGCTTCAAGGCCGCCGTCGCGCCGTTCCAGATGTGGGTGCCCGACGTCTACACCGGCGCGCCCACCGCCATCGCCGCCTTCCTCTCCGTCGCCTCGAAGGCGGCCGCCTTCGCCGTCCTGATCCGCGTCTTCTTCGAGGCCCTGGGCGACGACCTCCTCTCGGCCGACTGGTCGACCATCTTCGCGATCCTGGCCGCGCTCTCGATGTTCGTCGGCAACGTGCTCGCCATCCAGCAGTCGAACATCAAGCGCATGCTGGCCTACTCCTCGGTCGCGCAGGCCGGCACAGTGCTCATCGGGCTGGCCGCGATCAGCGCCGGCCGCGGCGAACTGCTGGGCGCGAGCGGCATCCTCTTCTACCTGGCCGGCTACACCGTCTCCAACCTGGCCGCCTTCCTGATCGTCATCGTCGTGCACGAGAAGATCGGCTCCTTCCAGATCGACGACTACCGCGGGCTGGGCCGTCGCGCGCCGCTGCTGGCCGGCGTGCTGGCGTTGGCGCTGATCTCACTGACAGGGCTGCCCCCCACGGCGGGCTTCTTCGGCAAGCTCTACCTGTTCGACACCGCCATCCAATCGGGCTTGGCCTGGCTGGCCGTGATCGGCGTCGTCAACACCGCCATCAGCGCCGCCTACTACATCCGCCCCATCAAGGCCATGTTCATCGACGAGCCGGCCGGCGAACTGGCCCGTCCCATCCCGTCCTCCTGGCTGCCGAGCCCGCCCCTCGCGGCCACGCTGGCCCTCACCGCCGCCGGCGTGCTGGTCATCGGCCTCGTCCCCGGCCTGATCATCGACGTGGCCGAGGAGGCCGTCGGGGTGCTCTTGTTCTGAGGGTGGAGTGGGGTACCCCGCTACCCTCCCCCCATGCCGCCTCCCCACCGCATCGACGTCCACATCGACTCGGCGTTCCGGCGCCGCGCCGACCCTGCCCTCCTCGCCGACGCGGTGCGCCACACGCTCGACTCGCGACGGCTGCGGCGTCCGCGCGCCGTCTCCCTGCGCCTGGCCGACACCCGCGCGGTGCGACGCCTCAACGCCCGCTACCTCGGCTTCGACGAGCCCACCGACGTGCTCGCCTTCAACACCGACATCCCCGGCCTGCGCGACCCGTCGGGCGTCGCCGAGCTGGGGGCGCTGATCATCGCCGTGCCCGTCGCCGCGCGCGGCGCCCGCGCCCGCGCCGTCCCCCTCGCCGACGAGCTGTGCCTGCTCGCCGTCCACGGCGCGCTGCACCTGCTCGGCTTCGACCACGAGACGCCGTCGGAGGACGCGGCCATGCGTCGCATGGAGCGTCGGGCGCTGGTGCGGCTGGGCCGCCCCGGGGCCGCCCGGCCGCTGCTCGACGAGCCCGGCTGAGAGTCGGGCGCTGGGGCCGTCGCGGTCCTACACCGCCACCCGACGCTCACGGCGGGTCATCGCCGCGCTGAGGTCGTACTGCGACTGTTGCCCCATCCACACCATCGCGGAGATGCCCAGCGCCGCCTCCAAGCCCAGCGCGGTCTCCGCCGTGATGCTGCGCCGCCCCCGCACGATCTCGTTCACCAGCCGCGGCGACCGCCCCATCGCCTTGGCCAGCGCAACCTGCGTCATCTCGCGCGCTTCGAGTTCTTCCCGTAGCATCTCCCCGGGGTGGATCAGCATCCCGACCGTGTAGCCCCGGTACGGTCCGTAGCTCTCCTGCTCGGTCATATCCCCAGCCTACCCCAACCCCCCGCACACCCGTTCGACTCGCCCCGGCGCAGCGGATAGACTCCGCTGGCCCGCTGCAACGAGGGGATCCCCGCCCGTGGCCGCCACGACCCTCTACAACAAATGGCGCCCCAAGCGCTTCGCCGACGTGGTCGGCCAGGATCCCATCGTCCAGACGCTGCGCAACGCCGTCCTGCAGGACAAGCTCTCGCACGCCTACCTGTTCTCCGGGCCCCGCGGCACCGGCAAGACCACCACCGCCCGCATCCTCGCCAAGGCCGTCATGCTCGGCCACGACGCCGACGGCGAGCCGCCCACCGATTCCCCCGACGTCCGTGACTTCGACAACGGCCTGCATCCCGACTTCATCGAGATGGATGCCGCCTCCAACCGCCGCATCGATGACATCCGCGAACTGAGCGAGCGCATCCACTACGTCCCCGGCCGCGCCGGCCGGAAGGTCTACCTCGTCGACGAGGCGCACGAGATCAAGCGCGAGGCCGCCGACGCGTTCCTCAAGACGCTCGAAGAGCCGCCCCCCCACGCCGTCTTCATCCTCGCCACGACCGACCCCGGCGAGCTCAAGAGCACGATCCGCAGCCGCTGCCAGCGCTACGACTTCCGCCGCGTCTCCGTCGCCGACATCGTGCGGCGGTTGCGGCGGATCGCCGAGGCGGAGGGCATCACGATCGACGACGACGCGCTGCGCCTGCTGGCCCGCGAGGCGACCGGCTCCGTGCGCGACGCCGTCAACCTGCTCGACCAGGTCTGGGCGACGCACGGCGACGCCATCAGCCACGACGCCGTGCTCGACGGCCTCGGCCTCAGCAGCGACGCCCGCGCCCTCGAACTCGCCAAGGCCGCGCTGGGCAAGGACCTCAAGGCCGGCTTGGCCGTCATCGCCGCCGTGCAGGACGACGCCGTCGAACTGGCGCGCTTCAACAAGCAGGTCGTCAAGCACCTGCGGCACGCGCTGCTGCGCCAGAGCGGGGCCGACGAGACGCTCGAACTGAGCGAGCCCGAGGCGGCCGCCCTCGGCGAACTGGCCGCCCTCGGCGACCCCGCCGCGACGGCCGCCGCGCTGCGCGCCTTCGGCGCCGCCGACCTGCGCACCGACCCCTTCACCGCCCTGCCGCTGGAACTGGCGCTGACCAGTCTCGTCTACGCGCCCGAGCCGGTACCCGCCCGCGCCGCTCCGGCCCCGGCCGCCCCCCGCAAGAAGCCCCCCGATCGCCGCGACCAGGACCGCCGCCGCGACCGCCCGCCCGAGCCCCCGGCGACGTACCGCACCCCTCCCCCGGCGCCGCCGGCCTCCCGTGCTGCTCCGGCCCCCGCCGCACCCCCCCAGCCAGCCGCCCCGCGAGCGCCCGCCCGCGAGCGGACGCCGGAGGAGCAGTTGCTGGCGGGCATCATCGCCAACCTCGACGCCGACCGTGCGACGAAGAAGCACGCGGCCTACCTGCGCGGCTCCTGCGACCTGCGTCAGGACGGCGACACGCTCACGCTCGTCTTCCGTCCCAACTTCCAGGACATCCACAAGCAGTTCATCGACGAGGGGATCGCCCGCGTGACGGCCGCCGCGGCGGCCGCCGCCGGACGCGACGTCGCGGTCACGACGTCCGCCGGCGACGAGGCCCCGCCCCGGCGCAGCAAGCTCGCCGCCGCCGCCGAAGCCGAGGGCCTCGAGCGCGTCCGCTCCCGCCCGGGCTGAGCGGCGCGGTACCCTGGGACGGAGCGTCGCCCCGCAGGCGGCGGCGACCGCAGAGGAGAGGAGCGCCGCGCGACCCCCGCCGTCGCGCGCACCGGAGGATCGATGGCCAAACGCGGTGGAATGTTCCGGCAGCCCAAGCGCTCCCGCGGCCAGGGCGCGGCCGTGGGCGGCGGCATGAACCCCAACGTGCTCAAGCAGGCCCAGGCCCTGCAGGCGCAACTCCAGGAGGCGCAGGAGGAGTTGAAGCAGGCGACCGTCGAGGGCTCGGCCGGCGGCGGCGTGATCACCGTCGAGATGGGCGGCGACCGCAAGCTGCAGCGCGTCTCGATCGACCCCGACGCCCTCGACCCGGAGGACCACGAGATGGTCGAAGACCTCGTCATGGCCGCCGTCAACGAGGCCACCGACAAGCTCGAGGCGCTCCAGCAGGAGCGCATGTCGGGGCTCACCGGCGGCCTCGGCCTGCCCGGGCTGGGCTGATCGGCGGGCGCGGCGTGGACGCCGGCGGCCCTCGCCCCCGCGGCGCAATCACCGCCGCCCCGCTTGCGCGCCTGATCGACGCCTTCCACCGGCTGCCCGGCATCGGCCCCAAGTCGGCCCAGCGGCTGGCCTACCACGTCCTCCGCGCGCCCGAGGCCGAGGCGCAGGACCTCGCCGACGCGCTGCTCGACGTGAAGCAGCGCATCCGCCTCTGCGGCGTCTGCCAGAACCTGACCGAGAGCGACCCCTGCGCCGTCTGCGCCGACCCCGGCCGCGACCCGGCCACCGTCTGCGTCGTCGAGGAGCCGCTCGACGTGCTGGCCGTCGAGCGGGCCGGCGCGTTCCGGGGCCGCTACCACGTCCTGCACGGCCACCTCAGTCCGATGGACGGCATCGGACCCGAGCAACTCAAGGTGCAGCAGTTGCTCGCCCGCCTCGGCGCGGCCGACGGCGCGCCCCCGGTCGAGGAGGTCATCCTCGCCACCAACCCCAACCTGGAGGGCGAGGCGACCGCCGCCTACCTCGCGCGGCTGCTCGCCCCGCTGGGCGTGCGCGTGACGCGCATCGCCCACGGCCTGCCGATCGGCTCCGACGTCGAGTACGCCGACGAGCGCACGCTGCACCAAGCCCTCGAACACCGCGTTTCCATGGCCGAGTCCGCCCCTGCTCGCCCGCCCGACGGCTAGACTCGGCCTGCTGCGGTGCTTCGCGGCCTTGGGCAGTTGGACGGCGGGCTCACCGTGAACGATGCGCGCGCCATCTGGTGCCCATCCACGGTCATGTAAAACGTATAGCGCCCATAGGCCGGGAACGTCGCATCCGGCATCTCGAACACGAACGTGCGGGTTCCGTCGATCCCCGCCTCAGGCGCGAGGAAGTCCATTGAGGCTTCTGTCGGGTGAACGATGGGATCCCCGTCCTCGCCCATACACCCGATGACCAGCGACTTCAGTCCCGCCTCGAACCGGGAATAGCTGACCGAGACGACGAGGGTGAGCGGGATCCGAACGGGGAGCCGTTCAGCGAGGGCCTCCTCGACGCCGATGTCTACGGCGTCGACCTGTCCGTCGTGCCGGTTGGCTTCGAGGCAGAGGAAGGCGAATCGGCAATCCATGCGTGCTCCCCTTCAGGCCGCGAGAAGCGGACCTCGGCGACCACGATCGTTCTGGAACCATCTGCGCTCGTCCACTCTTCCAGCACCTTGAGATTGCTGTTGGACATGGCTGCTCTTCTTCCCAACGCTGGCTCGCGATCTTTGAGCAGTCAGCATAGCTCCGGGAAGCGGGCGACGGGCGAGACTACCGATCAGCCCACCTCGCCGGTCGCAGGTGATGCACGGCGGGATCCGGCAAGTTCGGCCCAACCCCCTAGACTCGACGCATGGCCCAGCCCCGCGTCTACCGCACCGAAGCGCTCGTCCTGCGGCAGCGTCCCCTCGCCGAGGCCGACAAGGTCTGCGTGCTCTTCACCCCCCTGCACGGCCGCATCGAGGCCGTCGCCAAGGGCGTGCGGCGCTCGCGCAGCCGGCTGGCCGGGCACGTCGAGCCGCTCACCCGCAGCCGTTTCCTCATCGCCCGCACCCGCTCGCTGGACATCATCACGCAGGCCGAGACCGTCGACGCCTTCCCGGCCCTGCACGCCGACCTCGACCGCCTCGGCCTCGCGCTCTGCGCCGCCGAACTGGTCGACCGTTTCACCGACACCGCCGCCGACGTCGGCGCCCTCTACCGCCTGCTGCTCGACACCCTGGGCCGCTTGGAGAGCGGCCCCGCGCCGGCCCTCGCCCTGCGCTGGTTCGAGCTGCGCCTGCTCGACGATCAGGGCTACCGCCCCCAGCTCGGCCGTTGCGTGCGCTGCGACGCCGCCCCGCCGGCCGAGGGCGCGGCCTTCGCCGTCGGGGCCGGCGGCGTCGTCTGTCCCGACTGCCGCGCCGGCATCGACGGCCGCCCCCTATCCCCTCGGGCCTTCAAGCTGTTAAGGTTTATGCAGTCTGCGCCCTACGATCGGTCGGCGCAGGTCCGCGTCGATGCGGCCCTGGGCCGGGAGATCGAGGGGCATCTGCGGGCCGCGATCGAGTTCGCCCTCGATCAGGAGGTGCGGGCGGCGCGCTTCGTGGAGTTGGTCCGATCGACCGCTCCGCGGGAACGAGCAACCGTCGCGCCGGGCGACCGGCCGGCACGGGAAGGGGGCTGACATGCCCTTGTATGAATATCTCTGCGAGGAGTGCGACGGCATCTTCGAGGCCGTGCGGCCCATGAAGCAGGCCGACGAGCCCGAGCCCTGCCCCCTCTGCGACACCGAGGGTCAGCGGCTCATGCCCTCGACCTTCCAGGCCTTCATCGTGCGGGGCGGCTACCCCCGCCGCATCCCCGACCGCGGCAACTTCTGGCACCTGGGCAAGGAGGTCAGCTACCTGCCCAAGAAGGCCCGGCCCGGCGAGCACCCCCAGCTCCCCTCCGAGGCGCGCAAGGATCCGCCGAGCTCGCAGGACTTCAAGGAGCTCGTGGAGCAGAAGGTCGCCGAGCGGCGCGTCAAGCGGGAGGAGCGCAAGGCCGCGCACGCCCGCAAGATGGAGGCGCGCAACAAGAAGAAGATCCGCAAGATCCCCAAGGGCCGCTTCGACGGCGCCTAGTCGCGCCCGTCCCGCGCCCCCGGCCGGCCATCCCCCGGTCGGTCAGACGACGAGAGCGCCCATGCCGCCTGCGCACGCCACCGCCCTGCCGCCCGGCGCCTACGCCGACCTGCGCGCCCGCCTCGACGCCGCCGGCTGCTTCGACTCCCAGCCCGGCTACTACGTCCGCAAGACCGTCATCACCGCCGCCTGCCTGGGCGGCGTGCTCACCCTCGCCGTCCTGGCCGAGAGCGTGGCCCTCGTGCTGCTGGCCGCCCTCGCGCTGGGCGTGCTCTCGACCCAGTTCGGCCTCATCGCCCACGACCTCGCCCACAAGCAGGTCTTCCGCTCGCGCCGCAACGTCACCGTGGCCTCGCTGCTCGTCGGCAACGTGCTGCTCGGCATGAGCTACACTTGGTGGCGCGAGAAGCACGACCGCCACCACGCCACGCCCAACCACGTCACCCGCGACCCCGACTGCGACATCAGCCTGCTCGTGCTCGCGCCGGGGCAGCGGGACAGCCGCCCCCGCCTCGTGCGTGCCATCGCGCACTGGCAGCGGGTCTACTTCTGGTTCCTGCTGCCCTTCCAATCGACCGGCGCGCGCGTCCACAGCGCCCACCGCGTGAGCCGCATCCGCGGCCCGCTGGCCTGGTTCGAGACGGCCGGCCTGCTGGGTCACCTCGCCATCTACGGCTGCCTCATCGCCTTCATCGGGCCGTGGTGGCTGGCCGTCGCCTTCGTGATCGTCCATCAGGGCGCCTTCGGGCTCTACAACTCGCTCGTCTTCGCGCCCAATCACAAGGGCATGGACACGATCACCGACGACACCCGCATGGGCTTCCTGCTCGAGCAGATCCTCACCGCCCGCAACATCAAGGGCTCCCCCCTGACCGACTTCGTCTACGGCGGCCTCAACTACCAGATCGAGCACCACCTCTTCACGTACATGCCGCGCAACCGCCTCTCCCGCGCCCAACCCATCGTGCGCGACTTCTGCGACCGCCACGGCATCGCCTACACCGAGGACGGCTTCTTCGGCGCCAGCCGGTCGGTGTTCCAGTTCCTCGGCCGCGTGCCCTCGTCGGAGGGCCCGGCCCCGGCGGCTGCTCCTACCACCACCGTCTGATCCCCGCCCCCTAAAACCCCCGCTCGACGACGAACGCCGCGATCCCCTCCACTGCCGCCCGCTGGCGGTTCTCCACCCGCGGCTGTGCTATGAGAACACCACTCCCTCCGAGTGGAACGTCTGCGTGTAGTCGTCGGATCCTGGTGATACCCGCTGCACAAGGAACGTCCCCAGCGCGTGTATCTTCTCCGTTTCGGCGATCGCTGTGAATTCGTCCGGGTACGCATGGAGGATCTGGGCGTCCTTGATCACGACGACCTCCCCATCATGCTTCGCCAGGATCTCGTCCTGGTGGTCCAGGTAGTACTGGAACGCATCGGCCAGCGGATTCTTCATCCCGACCAACCCCCTCCATCCGCTACTTCATCGTAGCGCTTCCGCCCCACCCCGTCGCGCCGCCCCCTAGAACCCCCGCTCGACGACGAACGCCGCGATCCCCTCCAGCGCCGCCCGCTCCCCCCGCGACCCCGGCCCCAGCCCCGACAGCGACCCCACCGCCCGCTCCCGCCACTCGACCGCCGTCGCCTGCGAGCGCGCCAGGATGTCGCCCGCGCGGATCGCCGCCAGCGCCTCGCCCAGCAGCGCCTCCCGCGCCGCCGCCTCCCGCGCCGCGAACAGCCGCCGCACGACCGCCTCCCCCGCCGCCGACTCCATCAGCAGGATCGAGGGCAGGGTCAGCGTGCCGGCCAGCAGGTCGCCGCCGACCGGCTTGCCCAGCGCCGCCGCCGTCGCCGTGAAGTCGAGCACGTCGTCGACGATCTGGAAGGCCATGCCCAGGCAGCGCCCGTACTCGCCCAGCGCCGACACCGTCTCGGCCGGCGCCGCGGCCATCATCGCGCCGCCGCGCCCGGCCGTCTCGAACAGCGACGCCGTCTTGCCGTGGATGCGCGCGTAGTAGTCGCGCATGCTGGCCGACTCGGCGTCGTAGGCGCGGATGTCCTGCTGCAACTCGCCCGTCGCCATCGTCTTGAGCGTCTGCGCGAACAGGCGGATGACCGCCACGTGGCCGGTGCGCGCCACCAGCTCGGCCGCGTGGGCGAACATGTAGTCGCCCAGCATCACGGTGGCCGCGTTGTCGAAGCTGGCGTTGGCCGTCGGCTGGCCGCGGCGCGTCTGGGCGGCGTCGATCACGTCGTCGTGCACGAGCGTGGCCGTGTGCAGCAGCTCGATCGAGGTCGCCAGCAGCACCTGGTTCTGCGCGTCGTACGACCCGAAGCCCCCGGCCAGCAGCGCGATCGCCGGGCGCAGCCGCTTGCCGCCCCGCGACAGCACGGCCTCGAGCATCTCCTGCAGCGGCGCGAAGTCGGTCCGCGCCGTCAGCGCGAGCGTGTCCTCGACCAACTGCAGGTCTTCCGTCACCGGCCCGTAGAGCGATGCGACGCTGGTCACGCCTCCGATTGTCCCGCTCCGCGCCGGGCCGGACAAGCGCCGGGGCTGCGCCCTCCGCCGGCCCCGACCCGCTATACTGCAAGCCGGACGAAGGGAGCGCGCGATGGAGTGGCACTACGGCGTGCCCGAAGGCATCGAGTTTCCGGAACCGGGTAAGGCGCGGAGGAACCACCTGTCCCTGGCCGCCCGCATGGCCGACCTCATCGACACGCACGTGGGCCAGTTCGTCGCTTGCTTCGGCGACGGCCAACAGTTCGTGTTCGGCGATGACCTTGAGGACGTGATCGCGCGGATCCCCTCGGAGGAGCGTGCCACGGCGCGCGTTGAGGCCGTGCCCGCGCGAGATGAGATCCTGATCCTGTGACCCGCATCCCCGGCTACCTCGTCCCAGTCCGGATCCCGGGCGTGGCCGCGCGGCCCTACCTGGACGTCGAGGTGCTCGTTGAGGGAACTTCAAGCGTCTTCACCGTCCACTTCTTGATCGATACCGGCGCCGACGACACGATTCTGCACCCGGGCGATCTGCAGCGGCCCGACGTGCCGTCGCTCGCTCTCCCCTTCGACGATCACCCAGAGGGGCACCAGGTTGGTGGTGTTGGCGGCGGCGGGTACATCGTCCCCATCTCGGCGCGGCTGTTCTTTCGGACCGATGACGGCATGGGCCGCCTCGGGCGCGACGCACGCGTCTGGGTCGCCCGGCCGACCGACGCGAACCGGCGGCTGCCTTCCCTGCTCGGGCGCGATCTGCTCCAGTTCTTCCGCCTGACCGTCGACTACGAGGCCGACCCGCCCGTGCTGTTGGAGCGGCCCTGAGCCTGGCCCGGCCCTCGGCGTCGGGTTGCCCCCTTTCCCTACATCCCCGATACTGCCCCTTGCTACGACACCGGGTTTGCGACGAAACCGCTCCGGCGGTGAGGCGTTCCTTGCCTCCCTCGCCGGTTTCGTCGAGCCCCCGGTTGTCGTAGCAGCTACCAGCGTCTCGCTGCCGCGAGGGGGGCATCCATGGCGAGTTCGCGCCACGGCATGATCGTGCTCAGCGTCATACTCCTGGCTGTGGTCGTCGCGATCGGCCAGCCCGGCCGCGCTGCCGCGAACGACCCGACGACCTACACCCTGGTTGACGCAGCCGGTTCCGCCTTCGTCTCCTGGCAGGGCGGCGACGCCACCTCCGCCGTGTTCGAGAACGTCCCCAACCTGGATGCCGTCTGGAAGTGGCAGGACGACGCTTGGCATGCCTACGTCTCCGACCCGGAGGCGCCCTCCCGGCTCAAGGCCGACTACGCGCTCTCCACCGGCGATGTCCTCTTCGTCGTCTCCTCCGGCCCGGTGACCCTCACTCTCGGCGCCGAGGTCCCGCCGGTCGGCGACTGCGCCTTCGTTGATGGAGCCGATCTGGTGCTCGCCTCCACGGCCCAAGTCGAGACGCCGGACGGCACCGGTACAGCCTTCTACATCGGCGACGACGAATGGATCACCGCGGCGCACGTCGTGGAGGGGCACGATGCGGCCCGGCTCCGCACCGGCACGTTCGACCGCACCGCGACGGTCGTCGGTCGTGACGACGCCGCCGACTTGGCGCTGCTGCGCGCCTCCGGCGAGGGCCTGAACGCGCTGCGCTTTGGCGACCACGACGCCCTGCGCGTCGGCGAGACGCTCGGTCTGGCCGGCTATCCGGTGACCGTTGCCGGTTCAGCGTCTGTCACCCGCGGGCTCCTCTCCAAGGTGGTCAAGGCTGGCGGCAACACCTACCTGCAAACCGATGCCGCCGCCAATCCGGGCAACAGTGGCGGTCCACTCTTCACCGACTGCGGCGCGGTTGTGGGAGTGGTCGTGGCGAAGATCGTGGGCGAAGCGATCGAAGGGATCGCCTGGGCCGTCGCCTTGCCAACGATCACAGACCGGCTTCCGGCATTGCGCACTGGCGAGGTGGACTCCTCGCTCTTCACGATCACTGCGTTCTGCAACGCGGTGTGGGCCGAGAACCAGTACCAGCGCCACGACAGCGCCGAAGCGTGCAAGGCCGCTGGAGCGGATGGCCTGTACAAAGGAGAGGCTTGGGACATCTGGGTCACTGGAGTCGAGAACTGGAACCACGTGCGCTACAGCATCAATGGAGGGCGCGCTACGCCCGCAGGGAAGCTCCGCCTGCGCGATCTCGATCCGGGCGAGCACACGATCGAGGTCCGCGAATTGCGCGATGGCGAGTGGAGCGACTGGAGCGCCCCCTACACGTTCACGATCCGGCCCTCGGACGCGACACGCCCGCTACGCATCACCGGTATCTGCAATGCAGAGTGGGTGCCGGGCTACGGCTGGGATTTCCCCGGTACCGCGAACGATTGCGAAGTAGCCGGTGCAGCCGGTCTCATTACGGGCGGGAGCCGACATTGGATCGCCGTGCTGGCTGGCGTCGAGGATTTCGGTAGAGTTGTCTACCGGATCGATGGTGGCGCGCCGTTCTCCTTCGCCACTCCCGAAGATTTCAATGGGTTCCGCGCCCTGGCGCCTGGTGAGCACACGGTCGAGGCGCGCGAGCAGCGCAGGGGCGAGTGGACTCCTTGGAGTGCGCCCTACACGTTCACGACCCGGCGACGCTAGCTGCGCGGCGGCCCCGGCCGGATGCGGCTAAGCTCACGTCTTGAGGGCAGAACTCACATGGATGGCAAGCTCAAGAAGGGCAAGTGGCGCCGCTTCCAAGTGGAAGAGATCAGCGACGATGGCCGCATGCTGGTCCGGGCCGACGGTGGGTCAGTGTGGCGTGGAACTCGGCCGATGACTGCGTTCTCGGTTGGGCAGCGCCCCATGTTCAAGGCAGTCGACATTCGCATGCACGTCCGTCTTGAGGATGGCTCAGAGGACACGTGGGTGATTGAGCAGCAGGACGGATTCGGTCGGCCGCCCCATGCCTCCTCTCGTCCAAGCGGCACTCCGCCACCAGGGCCACGGTCGCGCGGCACAGTCTGCTGGGATTGCGGCCAAGCGCTCAGCAGCGCGGAGAATGACTACTGCCGCGAGTGTGGGTGGTTGATCTGCGATCGGTGCGATGAGTGCCGTGACCCTCGATCAGAAAAAGGGGGCTGTGACGGACCTCTGAATCGGGCCAGAGCCCGCCGGGGGTAGCCCAAACACCCGACGCGCCGTCTCCGACGTCTCGACCGCGAAGGCCGATGGGGTCTGGCCGCGCAGGGCGGCGATGCAGGCGGCCGTTTCGGCGACCTGGGCCGGCTCGTTGCGGCGGCCGCGGCGGGACTGCGGCGACAGGTAGGGGCAGTCGGTCTCGACGATGATCCGGCCGGGCGGCACGGCCGCCGCCGCAGCGCGCAGGGCGTCGTTCTTGGGGTAGGTGACCGGACCCGCGAAGGAGATCGCGAAGCCCAGGCCGGCGTAGCGGCGGGCCAGCGCCGCGTCGCCCGAGAAGCAGTGGATGACGCCCAGCGGCGCGCCGCCGGGCCGCGTCCCCCCCGCCGCCCACTCGGACAGGATGGCGGCCGTCTCCTCGTGCGCGTCGCGCGAGTGGATCACGACCGGCAGCCCCAGTTCGTCGGCCAGCGACAACTGATCGCGGAAGGCCCGCTCCTGGTCGGCGCGCGGCGACAAGTCGCGGTAGAAGTCGAGGCCGATCTCCCCGATCGCGACCACCGACTCCTCCGCCGCCAGCGCCGCGATGCGCGACCGCGCCGCCGCGTCCCAGTCCTTCGCGTCGTGCGGGTGGAAGCCCACGGCGGCGAAGACATCGGGCTCGGCCCGCGCCAGCGCGGCCGCCGCTTCGCTCTCGGCCAGGTCGGTGCCGACCGTCACGATCGCCGCCAGCCCGGCCGCCCGCGCCCGCGCCAGCACCGCCGCCCGGTCGCCGTCGAAGGCGCGGTCGTGCAGGTGGGCGTGGCTGTCGATCAGTCCCGCCGGCGTGGCCTCCGCGCTCGCTTGGCTCATCGGCGTGGCCGGCTCATGACCCGAGCCGCGCCTCCTCCTCCTCGACGATCGAGGGGTCGAGCTTCTTGAACAGCGGCGACGGCTTGCGCAGCGGCGCGCCCGGCGTCAGCGCCTGCAGCGACCAGCCCTGCCCGGCGACGGGCGCCGCCGCGCCGAGGAACTCGTTGAGCCGCTCGCAGCTGAAGGGCAGGTAGGGCCACAGCGCCGTGCGCAGCCCCGCGATGACGCTGAGCACCGTGTACAGCGACCGCGCCGTCGCCTGCCGGTCGGTCTTGATCGTCTGCCAGGGCGCCGTCGCGTCGAGGTAGCGGTTCGCCTCCTGCGCCAGCGCGAAGGCCTGCTGCAAGCCCTGCCGCAGGTGCACCGCCGCGATCGATTCCCCCACCTGGTCGAGCGTCGCGCGGGTGCGGTCGA
Source organism: Dehalococcoidia bacterium (assembly GCA_963664645.2). GTDB lineage: Bacteria > Chloroflexota > Dehalococcoidia > Bin125 > Bin125 > TK10-74A. Next base: position 1,832,786 of record CAXXCV010000001.1, on the reverse strand, counting down.
GCAGGCGCATCGAGGCTTGGTCGAGCGGGCCCGGCTCGGGCACGGCGCCGTCGAAGTGGCGCACCGTGAAGGTCAGCGTGCGGTGCACCAGGTTGCCCCAGGTCGCGACCAGTTCGTCGTTGTTGCGGCGCAGGAACGCGCCCCAACTGAAGTCGCTGTCGGCCGTCTCGGGCATCTGCGCGGCCAGGGCGTAGCGCAGCGGGTCGGGGTCGTAGCGGGTCAGGTAGTCCTCGACCCAGACGGCCCAGTTCTGACTGGTGCTCGCCTTGCTGCCCGACATCGTGATGTATTGGTTGGCCGGCACGTCGTAGGGCAGGTTGAGTCCGCCCGCGCCCAGCAGGATGCCCGGCCAGATGATCGTGTGGAAGGGCACGTTGTCCTTGCCGATGAAGTTGTAGATCTTCGCGTCCGGCTGCTCCCAGAACACCTTCCAGGCGTCGGCGTCGCCCGATCGCCGCGCCCACTCGATCGTCGCCGAGAGGTAGCCGATCACCGCCTCGAACCAGACGTAGATGCGCTTGTCCTCGACCCCCGCGACCTGCGCCGGCAGGCCCTCGGGCACGGGGATGCCCCAGAGGATGTCGCGCGTGATGGCGCGGTCCTGCAGGCCCTCGCGCAGCATCCCCTGGGAGAAGTTGAGCACGTGCCGGCGCCAGTGCTCCTTGCCCGACGCGAACCACTCCTCCAGCGGCCCCTCGAGCGCCGACAGCTTGAGGAAGTAGTGCTCGCTCTCGCGCAGCTCGGGCGTCGCGCCCGATGTCTTCGAGCGCGGGTTCAGCAGGTCGGTCGCGTCGAGCTGGCGGCCGCACTCGTCGCACTGGTCGCCGCGCGCCCGCTCGTAGTCGCAGTGCGGGCAGGTGCCTTCGACGTAGCGGTCGGGCAGGAAGCGCCGGTCGACGGGGTCGTAGAGCAGCGTCTGCGCGGCCGTGTAGAGGTAGCCGTTGTCGAGCAGCCGCCGGAAGAGGTCCTGCGCGACCGCGGCGTGGTTGTCGGTCCCGGTCGAGGTGAACACGTCCCAGTCGATGCCGATGCCCTCCCAGGTGCGCAGGAAGCCGGCGTGGTACTCGGCCACCACCTCCTCGGGCGAGCGCCCCTCGGCCTCGGCGCGCACGGTGATCGGCGTGCCGTGCACGTCCGACCCGGAGACCATCGCGACGTGGTTGCCCTTCGCCCGGTGGTAGCGGGCGAAGATGTCGGCCGGCAGGTAGGCCCCGCCCAGCTGCCCGTGATGCAGCGGCCCGTTGGCGTAGGGCCAAGCCACGCAGACCAGCACGTTCTCGGTCATGTGGTGACTCTACCGGGGCCGGGGCCTAGGGGCGTGCTCCAGCGTCCCGCGTGTAGTCGCAAGGCGGGATCCCCCTCCAACGCGAGCACCCAAGGAACTGCCCATAGCGGCCTTCCCGCCGAAGCAGCACGCCATCGCCGCACTGAGGACAGACCTCCCAGGTCACCGGGCAGTCCCCGTTCGAGCAGCGCCGTTCGACGTCGATGTATCCGCTCCCGCAGCGGTCGCAGACCGGAGAGGTCCAGTCACAGTGGGGGTAGAACGAACATCCGAAGAACGGCCGTCCTGTCTTCTGGTTCGATCGCGGCTTAGCGACCCCGGCGCCGCAGCCCGGGCAGTCCGGGGTCGGTGGCGGCGTCCCGCTCACGGACACGGCTTCGGTCGCCGTCCCAGCCTCCGCTACCCTGACTTCTTCGACGAAGACCGATGGCCGCTCGGGATCGGCGACCAGATACACGTGCTCCTTCGTTCGCGTGAGCGCCACGTAGAACAGCCGCCGTTCCTCTGCATGTTCGAAGTGCTCGCCTGCCGGGAGCACGAGGTCGAGGATCGGATCGTCGGTGATCTGCGCTGGGAAGCCGTAGATGTCGTTCTTCAGTCCGAGCACAATCACGTAGTCGGCCTCCAGACCCTTTGCGCCATGAACTGTCATGAACTGCAGATCGAGATCCTGGAATTCCGTGCAAAGGTGCCGCCAGGCCTGAGGCTGGACATGGTTGTATCGTCCGAGCACTCGCACTCTTGCTTGGCTGTCACCCGTCCATCCTTCCCGGATGGTCCGTAGGAGACCCAACAGCGCCTCCTCGTCTTGCTGGTAGCAGATGGTCACCCGAGGTTCCGACGCCTTCTCCTCCGGGCGCATCGACTTAGGGATCTGGTTCGGGTTTCTGGTCACGAAGGCCGTGGAGACCTCCAGCACGCTGCTATTGAGGCGGTAGCTGCGATCCAGCGCGGTCCGGGTGGTCGCGCCGAAGTGGCTCTCGCAATCGATCATGATCTGTGGGTCGCTGCCGGCGAAGCGGTAGATTGACTGCCAGTCGTCGCCCACCAAGAACAACTCCGCGTCCCGCTGGTCGGCGAGTGCCTGGAGAAGCCGCGCACGTCCCGTCGAAATGTCCTGGAACTCATCCACCAGGATGAAGCGATACGGGCTTCGGAATGAGTCCTCTTCAATACGCTCCGTGGCTGCGACGATCATGTCGTCGAAGTCGATCGCCTCTTCTTGAGCGAGAGCTTTCTGATAGCGGTCGAAGATGACCTCGAAGAGATCGAGGAAGACTGCGCGGCGTTCCCGCTCGGCCTCGTCGTCATGGTCGGCCGCTCTTCTGCGCAATTCGCCGAGATCGAACCCGTTCGACTTGAAGTGCCCCAGGAACGTACCGAGAAGCTCCGTGAGGCGGTTCGTGTAGTTCGACGGGAGCCGCTCCCACAGCCTCTCGGGGTCTATTGGCCGCAATGTCACCCCATGCTTTCTGAGTTTGCAGGCGAGCTCGGTCAGTAGCGTGCCCTCGCGCTTCTGATAGCTGAACGTCTCCAGCAATGTGGTCCCGTGCTTCGCGTGCACGGCTCGCTTCCACCAGATGGAGTCGCAGTACTTCGGCCCGTTGATGAACGGCGGCGTCGAGCCATCCCGGCGGAGCGCGAAGTGCTCAATGTAGATCCCGTGGTCGGGGAGGAAGAAGTCGGGCTGATACCGCGTCCGCTCCTTGTCGTGAGGCTCGAACGGGAACTGGTTTTCGTAGTGGAACTCGACCGAGTTGCAGTAGAGGAAGTTCGCGATCTCCAACTCCTCAAGGCTCCTGACGCGGTCTCCCGACAACGCCCGCAGATCGACTGAGCGGACGTACTCGTAGTAATCGCCCTCCCTTTTGAACTCGAAGGGGCTCCGGTACGGGAGCATTGCGCTGTGAAGCGCGGCTTGGACACGCGCGGCGGTCTTCGGATCGGCCAGCGCATCGTGAAGGAAGCCCCGAAGCGCGGAGTGAAGCTTGGTTTGGTCCTCCGCCATCTTGGAGACCTTGAACTCGCCAGCGCCCCGCCCGAGCATACTGAGACCGAGAGCGTGGAAAGTCCTCACGTCGGCATCTAGGTTGGCCTTCTCAATCCGTTCGGCGAGCTCCCGCCTGGTGCTGCGGTTGTAGGACAGGATCAGTATCTCCGCAGCAGGGATGGCTCTCCGCTCGCGCAGGTGAGCCAACTTGGCGACTACGGTCGCAGTCTTGCCGGTACCCGGACCCGCCAGGACGAGTGTGCAGTCCTCCCCAGTGATCGCTGCGGTCACCTGGCTCTTGTTCGGTTCCTTAGGCAGGACGGCGTTGAGAGTTGCCCACGCCCTTGGCCTCTCGGCCCGTAAGTAGTGCTCGTTCACGCGCTGGCGGAAGCCATCGGGCTCCCTTCTGATACGCCCGAACCGATCAACCTCCCACTGCCACGCAGGATCAAGAAGGCCGGCGCGAATCGCCCGTGGGAGCAACTCCTGCTTGCAGGCTCGACTCGTGAGCAGCGCCTGGACGCGACTAGTGCGGAGATAGGCCCTTCCGTCAAAGTCTCGAAGCTCCGTTAGGAGACACCTGAGCGCTGCCGTCTCACAAGCCAGTGCCAAGTGGCCCGCTGCCTCACGCGGCAGACCACCGATCGACCGGCGTGATCCGCCCCTCGTCGTGACCGTCAGCCGACTCCACGCGCGCCCAGTCCGATGGTCGATCCGTGCGACATCGCTGAGCTCGATCCGCGGATCGCCCCTGCCGCAGAAGGTAATCGTGTCGGCATCAACCTCGACGGCGCTGAACGGCCCCCCGATCCGAAGCAGCCGCGCGAGGCGCGTGCGCGCCCCGTGGTGCGCCTCCGGCCGCAGGATCCCTGTTGCTGGGGATGCTTCCACGCGCTGGTCTCCATCGGGCGGCGCGCCGGCTCGCCCGCGTCAGATTATTCGGCGCGCCAGACCCCCGCTAGCGTCTTCCCGCCTCCCCTCCCACCCGCTTGACAGGTAAGAACAAAAGTTCTATTACTGACGCGCTGCTGGGGCGGAGCAGCCTTTGGGCCGGCGACGGCCCGACCACCCACCGCCACCGAGACCGCGCCCCTGCCGGGTGAGGGTTCGGGGATCGCGCAGCGGCCTGCTACGCTCCCCGTGTCGTCGCAGACAAACCATCCGCAACATGCGCATCAGCCGGAGGTGGGTCTCCTGCCCCCTCGTGGCGCATGTGGCCTGCTGGTTTGTCTGCGACGCAACCCACCGACCCGGTTGCGAGGGGGCGCCGCATGTCCGCATACCGCCGTCTCGCCGCGGTCGGCGCGGTGGCGCTGGTCGTGGCGGCCGTCCTGCTGCCCGGCCTCTCGCGGGCGCAGGGCGACGCCCCGGTCTCGAAGTGGATCCAACTGCTGTGGGACGCGGAGAGCGCCGATGCCGCGGCGGTCGCCGAGCACCACGCGCGGGAGAGCGACCTGCGCATCACCGTCATCGCGCAGTGGGACAACGGCGATCAGCGCTGGCTGCTGTGGCGCCCCGGCGTGCCGTCCTTCGTCAACGACTTCACGCGCTTGGAGCGCGGGTCGATCTACTGGTTCCGCGCGACCTACGTCGGGCCGGGGCCGCCGGACTTCGGCATCGCGCCGGGGGCCGATGGGGGAATCGTCATCGCGGCGGAGCACGGCCGGGAGGGCTACGACCGGGGCCTGTTCCGCCACTGGATCGACGCCGACGGCGACGGCTGCGACACGCGCAGGGAGGTGCTGATCCGCGATGCGGTGGAGGCGCCCGTGGTCGGCGCCGGCTGCCGGCTCTCCGGCGGGCGCTGGGTCAGCCTCTACGACGGGCGGGAGTTCACCGGCGACGGCCGCGGCCTCGACATCGACCACATGGTCCCGCTCGCCGAGGCGTGGGAGTCGGGCGCGTGGGCCTGGCCGGCGGAGCGGCGGCAGGCGTTCGCCAACGACCTCGACAACCGCTTCGCTCTGATCGCGGTGTCCGCGTCGTCGAACCGATCCAAGGGCGCGCGCGACCTCGCCGAGTGGCTGCCGCCGGATGAGTCGTCGCACTGCGCCTATGCGACCTCCTGGCGGGACACCAAGCTCGCCTGGGGCCTGACGTTCGATCGGGCGGAGGCGGATGCCCTGGGTCGCGCGCTGGCGACGTGCGGCGGCTGACGCGGCGCTGGAAGCTCTCCCCCTACGCCTCCCACAGCCGATAGACCTCCGACCGGCCCCAGCCCGACCGGCGCGCCACGTCCACCGACGCCTCGCGGCGGCCCCGCCCCGCCGACCGCTCGGCCTGGAGCGCCGAGCGCACGCCGGCCTCGGTCCAGCGCGACGCCGCCCCGGCCGGCGGCACGATGAGCAGCGTGAACTCGCCGCGCGGCGCTTCCTCGTCCGGCCCGAAGCGCGCGACCGCCTCGGCCGGGCCGCCGCGCCAGATCTCCTCGTGCAGCTTGGTCAGTTCGCGGCCGATGACCAGCGACGCCTCGGGCAGGACGGCCGCGACGTCGGACAGCGCGGCGCCCACGCGCCGTGGCGACTCGAAGGCCAGGCCCGGCTCGCCGGCCTCGCCCAGCGAGGCCAGCAGCGCCCGCCGATCGCCCCGGCGGCGCGGCAGGAAGCCCAGCAGCCGCACCGTGCGCGTGCGCAGGCCCGCCACCGAGAGCAGCGCCGTCGCCGCCGACGGGCCCGGCACGGGCACGACCGGCGCCCCCGCCGCGACGGCCGCCGCCACCAGGTCCTGCCCCGGGTCCGAGAGGCCCGGCGTGCCGGCGTCGCTGATCAGCGCGACCGACCGGCCGGCCCGCAGCGCCGCCAGCAGCCGCCCCGCGCTGCGCGCCTTGTTGCGGTCGTTGTAGGCGACGGGCCGGGCCGTCAGGCCCAGGTGCGCCAGCAGCGGCCGGGCGTTGCGCGGGCTCTCGGCCGCGATGACGTCGGCCGCGCGCAGGACCGACGCCGCCCGCGCGCTCAGGTCGGCCAGGTTGCCGATCGGCGTCCCCACGACGTACAGCGTGCCGGTCGCCGCCCCGTCCACCGCTGCTCTCCTTATTGTCCAGGGCGTCCTGCCCCTTGGTTCGTCTGCAAAGTGGCCCGCTTGGCGGCGCGCCCGCGCAGACCATATACTCCCCCCACGACCGACCCCTCGCGGCCGGCCCCGGGCATCCCCGGCGGCGGGGCGGTCCCCCGGAGGCGCAGTGGCCCTGCCACTCGTGAGCCCCCCGGTTCTGCCTGCACACCCTACGTCAGCGCGGCCTCGTGCCGCGCTGATTGCGTCCCGGGCGCGCGCCGCGCGGCGTCCGCCCGGAGCCGCGCCTGCCCACCGAGAGACCGGCCGCCCCGCGCGGCCGGTCGCCGTTCAGGCCCATCCAGCCGACCCGTCCAGCCACGCCATCGCCCAGCGGAGAGGGAGCAGCCATGTCTGACATCCAGCGCAAGCAGTTGCGGCAGGCCTACGGCTACGACGACGTCGCCATCGTGCCGGGCGAGATCACGGTCAACCCGGAGCTGGTCGACATCTCCGCCACGATCGCCGGCGTGCGCCTCGAGGCGCCCATCATGGCCTCCGCGATGGACGCCGTGGTCGACCCGCACTTCGCGATCGAGTTGGGCCGGCGGGGCGGGCTCGCCGTGCTCAACCTGGAGGGCCTGCAGTGCCGCTTCGAGGATCCCGACGACGTCCTCGCCCGCGTCGCCGCCAGCGATCAAGAGGGCGCGACCGCCATCCTGCAGGAGGCCTACACGACCCCCATCCGCCCCGACCTCGTGGCGGCCCGCATCCAGCAGATCGTCGACGGCGGCGTGCCGGCGGCGGTGTCCGTCACGCCGCCCAACACGAAGCGCCTCGCGCCCGTCATCCGCGACGCCGGCGCCGACATCCTCGTCGTCCAATCGACCGTCACGACCGCCCGGCACGAGTCGCGCTCGCTGAAGGGTCTCATCCTGCGCGACCTCGTGGCCGAGTTGGGCATCCCCGTGCTGGTCGGCAACACGGTCGGCTATCGGGCCGCGCTGGAGCTGATGGAGGAGGGCATCGCCGGGCTGCTGGTCGGCGTGGGGCCGGGCGCGGCCTGCACGAGCCGCGAGGTGCTGGGCATCGGCGTGCCCCAGGTCACCGCCACGATCGACTGCGCCGCCGCCCGCGACGAGTTCGAGCGCCGCACCGGCCGCCGCGTCCCCATCATCACCGACGGCGGCATCCGCACCGGCGGCGACGTCTGCAAGTCCTTCGCGGCCGGCGCCGACGCGGTGATGATCGGCTCGCCCTTCGCCGGCACGCAGGAGGCGCCGGGGCGCGGCTACCACTGGGGCATGGCCACGCCCCACGCCGAGCTGCCGCGCGGCGTGCGCGTGCATGTCGGCCGGCACACCAGCCTCGATCGGCTGCTCAACGGCCCCACCTCGCGCACCGACGGCACCGAGAACCTGGCCGGCGCGTTGCGCACCTCGATGGGCAGCGTCGGCGCGCGCAACCTGGCCGAGATGCAGCGGACCGAGATGATCATCGCCCCCGCCATCAAGACCGAGGGCAAGATCTACCAGCAGCGGCGCGACTAGCCATCTGAACCTCACCCCCTCACCCCCTCTCCACCCGGAGGTGGAGAGGGGGAACGTGGACGCGGCGCGATTGGGCCGATCGCGCGAATTTTTTCCGCCGCCCGGCCTCACCCCCTGGCCTCCTCTCGACCTGAACGGTGGAGAGGAGGCTCCGATCCCCTCTCCCTGGGGAGAGGGTTGGGGTGAGGTGCCCCTGCGACCGCGACCGCGGCGCGGCGGGGCCGCCCGCAAGATTTTTTCCGGCGGCGCCCGGACTCCGTCCGGCAGGGCGACCACCAGGGTCGCCCCTGCGACCGTGGCCGCGACGGGGTTGGCCGCGGGAATTTTCTTTTTGCGTTCCCGGCAGTTGCCCGCATTGCCCCCGGCCCGACGTTCCCACTCTCCTCCGGTCTCCCCTCTCCACGCAGTGGAGAGGGGTTTCGGGGTGAGGCCGCGAAATTTTTTTTTCGCCCAACATGCCCCCCCACCCCCACACGAACGGCCGACCGCGAACGCCATCACACCCCGGTGGTTTCGTGCTTGACACAGCGCGAGCCGCCTCCATAACCTTCGCTTCGGCATGATGCCGGGCGGCCCTGTGGATGGGCCGCCGGTGGATCGCGTGCACGAGAGGAACCCGGAATGAGCAACTATTGGACCCGATTGCGACACCGCAAGATCAGCCGCCGCACGATGTTGGGAGCCAGCGCCAAGGCCGGCGTCGGCGCGGCCGGGCTGGCCCTGGTCGGCTGCGGCGACGACGACGATGACGCCACCGTGGCCGTCGACACGTCGGGCGCGGAGGCCGCGGCCGGTGAGGCCGCCGCCGCCGCCGAGGAGGCGTCGGGCGCCGCCGCCGCCGCGGACGCCGCCGCCGCCGCCGCCGAGGCCGCCTCGGCCGCCGCCGCGGAGGCCGCGGAGTCGGACGACGCCGCCCAGGCCGCCGCCGCCGCCGAGGCCGCCGCCGCCGCGGCCGCGCAGGCCGCCGCCGACGCCGCCGAGGCCGGGGCGGAGGGCGCCGCCGCCGTCGCGCAGGTCGCCGCCGAGGCCGCCGAGGCCGCCGCCGAGGCCGCGCGGGCGGCGGGATCGGGAGGCGCCGAGGGCGCCGCCGCCGCCGAGGCTGCCGCCGCCGCCGCCGCCGAGGCCGCCGCCGCCGCCCAGGCCGCCGCCGAGGCCGCCGCCGCCTCCGTCGAACAGACGGGCAACATCGCCGCTGCCTTGACCGCGGAGGCCGAGTTCGTGGACTGGAGCGTGCCCTGGCCGATCGACGAGATCGACCTGGACGCCACGATCACCGTCGCCGTCCCGTTCGACCAGGGAGGCCTGGATCAGCACAAGGTCGGCAGCGACGGTAACTACATCTCGCACGGCGCCGTCCTCGACGGCCTCGTGGAGATCTCGCCCGAGACGAAGGATCTGATCCCGCATCTGGCCACGCTGGAGTGGGCCGACGAGGGCGCCACGTGCATCGGCACCCCGAACCCGGCGCTGTTCCACGACGGCTCCGTGGTGACCGCCCACGACTTCGCCTTCACCTACGACCGCATGGGCGGCGTCGCCGCGTACCACGACGGCGGCGAAGCGAGCGATCACCCGGCCGGCTGGCAACCCTCGCGGCCGAGTTGGGGGGCCTCCTACTGGCTCCGCAACGAGGCGGTCGACGACAACACCTGGGTGGTGGAGTTGCCGGAGTTCGACGCGGGCCTCTGGGGCACCGTCGGCATCTCCGGCAACGTGATGGTCATGTCCCGGGCGGACGTGGAGCGGCGCGGCGATGAGGCGGTCGACAACGGCCCGATCGGCACGGGGCCCTTCCGCTTCGTCAGCCACACCGACGAGGAGGACTTCGTCTTCGAGCGCTGGGAGGACCACTTCCACCCGGTCGACCACCCCATCCGCGTGCCGCACTACGCCCACTCCAAGCACCTGATCGGTCTGGTGCGCCCCGAGTTGCAGTCGCGCATCGCCGGCATCGAGGCGGGCGAGATCGACGGCGCCGCGGAGTTGGGCGTCAACGCGGTCGCGCCGTTCATCGACGACCCCGATTTCACCGTGCAGTTCATCCCCGGACCGGGGTGGACGATTCACAACATCTTCCCCAACCTCTGGAAGGAGACGCGGGAGGACGGCACGCCCAACCCGTGGATGGACGAGCGCGTCCGCATCGCGGCGAACCTCGCCATCAACCGCCCGGCCATCGCCGAGGGCCTGCTGCTGGGCGTGGAGCCCATCGAGCCCATGTGGGGCTACCGCGGCGTCATCGGCTACCCCAGCGAGGAGGACGCGCGAGCGGCGGACTGGGGCTACGACCCGGAGCGGGCGCGGGCGCTGCTGGCGGAGGCCGGCTACCCGGACGGCTTCGACGAGAAGCTGTACTACACGCCCGACTGGGGCGGCGACCTGCAGGAGGACCTCGCGCTGACCACGGCGCAGATGCTGCAAGAGGTCGGCATCCGGGCTGAGGCCATCTCGATCGGCATCGGCGAGTACTTCACCGACGCCTACACCCGCGGCGGTCCGTCGGGGACCGCGCCCGTGGGGCTCTACTGGTTCTGGGCGAACTACATGGCCGACCCCAGCGTGATGTGGACCTGCTGCACCAACTTCGAGGGCTTCTACACCATGGCGATCCACGGTGACCCGGTCCTCGACGACATCTACGCGCAGGTCAAGGTCGAGCGCGATCCCGAGGTGCGCAATGAACTCACCTCGGAGTTGTTCCTGCGGCACAAGCGGGGCGCCTGGTTCATCAACGTGATCGAGCCGCCGGACGGGGTGCTCACCCGCGGCGACGTCAACTGGCCGCTGGGCGGACCCTTCGGCTCGCTCGGCATGCTCAACACGTACTCCATGCAGAAGCGCAAGGCCACCTAAGGCCCGGCCTCCCGCTGGATCGATCGGCCCCCGGCGGCCGCCATGCCCATGGCGGTCGCCGGGGAAGTGGTCGCGGCGCCCGACCGGCCGATCGCGAACGCCGCGACGCCCCGGTGGTTTCGTGCTTGACACAGCGCGAGCCGCCTTCGTAGCATTCCCTTCGGCATGATGCCGGGCGGCCCTGTGGATGGGCCGCCGGTGGATCGCGTGCACGAGAGGAACCTCGAATGAGCAACTACTGGACCCGACTGCGACACCGCAAGATCAGCCGTCGCACGATGCTGGGGGCGAGCGCCAAGGCCGGCGTCGGCGCGGCCGGGCTTGCCCTGGTCGGCTGCGGCGACGATGACGACGACGCCACCGTGGCCGTCGACACGTCGGGCGCGGAGGCCGCGGCCGGTGAGGCCGCCGCCGCCGCCGAGGAGGCGTCGGGCGCCGCCGCCGCCGCGGACGCCGCCGCCGCCGCCGCCGAGGCCGCCTCGGCCGCCGCCGCGGAAGCGGCGGAGTCGGACGACGCCGCCCAGGCCGCCGCCGCCGCCGAGGCCGCCGCCGCCGCCGCCGCCCAGGCCGCCGCCGACGCCGCCGAGGCCGGGGCGGAGGGCGCCGCCGCCGTGGCGCAGGTCGCCGCCGAGGCCGCCGAGGCCGCCGCCGAGGCCGCGCGGGCGGCGGGATCGGGCGGCGCCGAGGGCGCCGCCGCCGCCGAGGCTGCCGCCGCCGCCGCCGCCGAGGCCGCCGCCGCCGCCCAGGCCGCCGCCGAGGCCGCCGCCGCCTCCGTCGAGCAGACGGGCAACATCGCCGCTGCCTTGACCGCGGAGGCGGAGTTCCTGGACTGGAGCGTGCCCTGGCCGCTCGACGAGATCGACCTGGACGCCACGATCTACTTCGCCGCCCCCGTCGACTCGGGGGGCCTGGATCAGCACAAGATCGGCAGTGATGCGAACTACATGTCGCACGGCGCCGTCCTCGACGGCCTCGTGGAGATCTCGCCCCTGACGAAGGATCTGATCCCGCATCTGGCCACGCTGGAGTGGGCCGACGAGGGCGCCACGTGCATCGGCACCCCGAACCCGGCGATGTTCCACGACGGCTCCGTGGTGACCGCCCACGACTTCGCCTTCACCTACGACCGCATGGGCGGCGTCGCCGAGTATCACGACGGCGGCGCGACGAGTGACCACCCGGCCGGCTGGCAACCCGCGCGGGCGAGTTGGGGGGCCTCCTACTGGCTCCGCAACGAGGCGGTCGACGACAACACCTGGGTGATCGAACTGCCGGAGTTCGACGCGGGCCTCTGGGGCACCATCGGCATCTCCGGCAACGTGATGATCATGTCCAAGGCGGACGTGGAGCGGCGCGGCGACCACGCCGTGGATAACCACCCGATGGGAACGGGGCCCTTCCGCTTCGTCAGCCACTCCGACGAGGAGGACTTCGTCTTCGAGCGCTGGGAGGGCCACTTCAACCCGGTCGACCACCCCATCCGGGTGCCGCACTACGCCCACCACAAGCACCTGATCGGTCTGGTGCGCCCCGAGGTGCAGTCGCGCATCGCCGGCATCGAGGCCGGCGAGATCGACGCCGCCGCGGAGTTGGGCGTCAACGCGGTCGCGCCCTTCATCGACGACCCCGACTTCACGGTCCAGTTCGTCCCGGGGCCGGGCTGGACGATTCACAACATCTTCCCCAACCTCTGGAAGGAGACACGGGAGGACGGCACCCCCAACCCGTGGATGGACGAGCGCGTCCGCATCGCCGCGAACCTCACCATCAACCGTGCGGCCATCGCCGAGGGGCTGCTGCTCGGCGTGGAGCCCATCGAACCCATGTGGGGCTACCGCGGCGTCATCGGCTATCCCAGCGAGGAGGACGCGCGGGCGGCGGACTGGGGATACGACCTGGAGCGGGCGCGGGCGCTGCTGGCGGAGGCCGGCTACCCGGACGGCTTCGACGAGACGCTGTACTACACGCCCGACTGGGGCGGCGACCTCCAGGAAGACCTGGTGCTGACCACGGCGCAGATGCTGACCGAGGGCGGCATCCGGATCACCCCCGTCTCGCTCCCCGCGACCGAGTACTTCACCGACGCCTACTCCCGCGGCGGTCCGACGGGCACCGCGCCCGTCGCGCTCTACTGGTTCTGGGCGAACTACATGGCCGACCCCAGCGTGATGTGGACCTGCTGCACCAACTTCGAGGGCTTCTTCACCATGGCGATCCACGGTGACCCGGTCCTCGACGAGATCTACGCGCAGGTCAAGATCGAGCGCGACCCCGAGGTGCGCAATGAGCTCACCGCGGAGTTGTTCCTGCGGCACAAGCGGGGCGCCTGGTTCATCAACGTCATCGAGCCGCCGGACGGCGTGCTCACCCGCGGGGACGTCAACTGGCCGGTGGGTGGACCCTTCGGCTCGCTCGGCTTCCTCAACACGTACTCCATCCAGAAGCGCAAGGCCACCTAAGGCCCGGCCTCCCGCTGGATCGATCGGCCCCCGGCGGCCGCCATGCCCATGGCGGTCGCCGGGGGCCGCTTCGTGTGCCGCTCAGTCGCGGACGGCGCGAGCTTGCGGGAGGAACTCGTTCGCGGTGTTGGTGTGGTAGTCGGACCGGGCCGTCACGACAGGTGAGACTCCAGCGCCGCCGCGAACTGCTCGACATCATCGATTCCGCCGGCCACGGACGCTTCGGTCAGCCAACCTTCGTGGGAGTTCTGCTCGAGGGCGTTGGCCGAGAGGAAAAGAGACCTGAACTCCTGGTCGGGCAATTCCTTCGCCAGACGGCCGACGGCGCGGTACAGGTCACCGCGGTCGGCGTGATCCCAGCCGCGGTCCTCGGCGACGGCCTCCACCATCTGCGCGGCGGCGCGCCACCCCTTTGCCGATGCCTGCATCGGGTCGCCTTCGGCGAGAGAGGCGCGGGCGGCGGCGAGCAACTCGTTCGCGGTGTCGGTGGGATGGTCGGCGTGGGTGGTCATGGGGAAATCATAGCCTGGCCTGGCCGCGCCGTGACTCGACCCTAGCCCGCGACGATCTTCACCGCGCGGGGCTCGCCCGAGAGGTCGTTCAGCACGTCGACCTGCGCCGGCCCCAGCAGCCGCCGCGCCGCCGCCGACACCTCCCGCGCCAGCCCCGGGTCGATCTCCAACACGGCGATCCCCCCCGGCGCGAGCCGCGTCCCGAGCTGCGTCACCAACCGCAGGATCAGTTCCACGCCGGTCGTGCCCGGTGTGACCGCCGCCCGCGGCTCGTAGCGGCGGATCTCCGGCGCCAGCCCCGCGACGGCCGCCTCCGGAACGTAGGGCAGATTCGCGACCACGCACTCCAGCGGCCCGCGCAGCGGCGTCAGCAGGTCGCCCCGCAGCCAGTCGTGGCGGCGGCGGGGCGTCAGGCGGCGCGCGTTCTCCCGCGCCACGCGCAGCGCCGCCGCCGAGACGTCGATGCCCAGCAACCGGGCGTCGCGGCGGCCGCGCAGGATGGCCAGCCCGATCGCGCCCGAGCCCGTCCCCACGTCGACCACCCGCGCCCGCCGCACCCGTTGGTCGCGCAGGTGGGTCAGCGCCGTCTCCACCAGCAACTCGCTCTCGGGCCGCGGGATGAGCACGTCGGGCGTGACGTGGATGTCGAGCTTGTAGAACTCCCGATGGCCGGTGATGTAGGCGACCGGCTCGCGCTGCAGCCGCCGCGCGATGGCCGCCTCGAAGGCCGCCTCCTGCGCCGGCGTCAGCACGTCCTCCAGGTAGGCGTAGAAGCGCGCCCGCGAGCGATCGCTGACGTGGCGCAGCAGCACCTCCGCCTCGAAGCGGGCGTCGTCGATGCCGGCCTCCTGCAGCCGCGTCCGCCGCCGCCATCCACACGTCGCGGATCGCCGCGCCGCTCATCCCGCCGCCTCCCGCGACACCGCCTCCAGCGCCTTCGCCTCCTCCGCCGTCGCCACCGCGTCGATCAGCCCGTCGATCTCCCCCTCCATCACCACCTGCAGGTTGTGCATCGTCAGGCCGATGCGGTGGTCGGTCACGCGGTTCTCGGGGAAGTTGTAGGTGCGGATCTTCTCCGCCCGGTCGCCCGTGCCCACCTGCGACCGGCGCCGGTCGGAGCGCTCCTGCTCGGCCTCCCGCAGTTGCATGTCGTAGAGCCGCGCCCGCAGCACGCGCATCGCCTTGAGCCGGTTCTTGAGTTGCGACCGCTCGTCCGAGCAGGTCACCACGATGCCCGTCGGCTCGTGCGTCAGCCGCACCCCCGTCTCGACCTTGTTCACGTTCTGGCCGCCCGCGCCGCCCGAGTGGAAGCGGTCCATGCGCACGTCCGACTCGGCGATCTCGACGTCGACCTCCCGGGCCTCCGGCAGCACCGCCACCGTCGCCGTCGAGGTGTGGATGCGGCCCTGCGCCTCCGTCTCGGGCACGCGCTGCACGCGGTGCACGCCGCTCTCGTACTTGAAGCGCGAGAAGGCCCCCTCGCCGGTCACCTGCAGGATGACCTCCTTGACGGCCCCGCCGGGCTTGGCGTTGGCGCTCACGATCTCCGGCGTCCAGCGGCGCCCCTCGGCGTAGCGCGTGTAGGAGCGCAGCAGGTCGCCGGCCCAGAGGCCCGCCTCGTCGCCGCCGGCCCCGGCCCGGATCTCGATCAGCACGTTGCGGTCGTCGTTCGGGTCCTTGGGCAGCAGCGCCCGTTTCGCCTCCTCCTCGAGCGCCCCCATCCGCTCGCCCAGCTCCTCCAACTCCGCCCGCGCCATCTCCTCCAATTCCGCCTCGCCGCTGCCGCGCGACACCTCCTCGGCCTGCGCGATCTCGTCCTGCGTCTTGTGGTAGCGCGCCAGCAGGCCGATCAGCGGCTCCAACTGCGACCGCTCCCGCGCCAGCGCCTGCAGGCGGACCGGGTCGGTCGCCACCGCGGGCGACGCCATCTCCTGCTCGACCGCGTCGAAGCGGTCGCGCATCCGGGCGATCTGCCGCCACATCGGGGAGAGCGAAGCGTCACTCACGGCCCTTCGAGTATACGGACCGGCGCCGCCAACTCCCGCTCGCCCGGGATCAGCGCCACTCGCGCGCGGGCGAAGTCGCCGACGCTGTAGAGTGTGTGCGAGGTGGAGTGATGATCCGTCCCGTCGCGGTGGAGGCTCGGGAGGGGCGCCGGATTTGGCTGCGCTACTCGGACGGAGCGTCCGGGGAGGTGGACCTGTCCGATATGGCCGGGAAAGGGGTCTTCAAGGCCTGGGATGAGCCGGGATGCTTCGAGCAGGTGCATCTCGACGCCCATGGGGCGGTGATCTGGAACGACGAAATCGACTTGTGCCCCTACGCCCTCTATATGGAACTCACCGGCAAGGCGTGGGACGAACTGCCGCTCAGCAGCGACGGCTGATCGCCAGCCCGTCCCTCCGGTTCCTCCTCTCCATCCTCTGATGGAGAGGAGGTTAGGGGGTGAGGTCTGCGCGACTGCTCTACCCTCCATCCGAAGGAGACGCCGCGATGGATTCCCAGATCCCCGACATCATTCCCCTGATCGAACAGGCCCCCTGGCGCGAGGCGGTCACCTACCGCGAGACTTGGCCGCACGAGTACGTGGTGATCAAGAAGGACGGACAGCAGGCGCTGCTCGACGCGTTCTGCGCCCGGATCGCGGCGGGGGAGGGAGTCGAGTGCCGCTTCTTCCATCAGACGCGGCCTTACCTCTTCCTGGCCGGCTACAAGTACTGGACGATGACCGACTGCGACGACATCGACGTCGACGTGGAGGACGATGTGCTGAACCGTGCGCCGCTCTATCGCGACCGCCGCGACTTCGTCATCCGGCCGGGCGATTCCGGGATGCGAGAGGATGCGCCGTCGTGACCGAATCCGAAGAAGGCGTCGAGCAGTTGGACGTCCGCACGAAGTGGCCCCACGAGGCGCTCAACTTTACCCACTGGCTGGCGGAGCAGGATCACCTTGACCTCCTCGGGAAGGAATTGGGCCTGACGCTGAAGTTCATCGAGCGGGAGAAGCAGGTCGGATCGATGTACTTGGACATCCTGGCCCGGGACGCCGACACCGGCGGGCTGGTCGCCATCGAGAACCAGCTTGAGGAGAGCGACCTCGGCCATCTCGGCCAGTTGCTCACCTACGCCACCGGCCTGGACGCGCACGTCGGCATCTGGGTGGCGACCGACTTCTACCACGAGTACGCGCAGGCCCTGCACATGCTCAACCTGTGGACCCGCGATGACGTCCGCTTCTACGGCGTCAAGGTCGAGTTGGTCCGCAAGGACGGCGGCGAGCCCGAGCCACGCTTCCGCACGGTCGTGCGCCCCGGCGAGTGGCGCACCGATCGCACGCTGCCCCCGTACGCGAAGTCCGCGAGTTGGCAGCAACACCACGACTTCTTCCGGCCGCTGATCGCCGAGTTGAGGCGGCGGGGGTTCGCCGACAGTGCGACCCAGTACTTCGACCACGGCGGCCGAATCTTCCCCTCCGGCCTCGACGACGGGATCGGCTACGCAGTGTCCTTCTGGAAGAACGGCGCTTGGGTGACCCTGAACATCAGCATGGCGGACAACGATGAGACCAAGCGCATCTTCGACGAGTTGCACGCTCAGCGGGCGAAGATTAAGTCGAGCGTGGGCGCTATCCCCGGCGGGAAATGGGACTGGGACAGGAACGATCGATACTCATTCTCCTCCATCAGCGTCCGCAGGGATGGCACGATCGACGATCCGCCCGACGAACTGGAGCAGACCCGGACCTGGATGCTCGCCCTGCTCCCCCGCTTCCGCGAGGTCTTCGACCCGCGCGTCAAGGAGATCCTCGAGGAGTCGCGGCCCACGAACGACGGCTGATCGGCGCTGGTCCCTCCGGTCCCCCGGCTCCTTCCGCAGCGGCGCTGCCGGGATGGGGGCGCGGATCACTCGCGGATGCGGACCCGCGAATCATCCGCGGCGTATTGGAGGGCCGCATGCACCGCAGCGGCGGAGACGGATGGATAGCTCTCCGCGATCTCCGCCGCCGTCAATCCCGCGGCCAGATTGTCGAGGATGACGGTGACCGGGACGCGGGTACCGGCGATGCAGGCTTGGCCGTGGCAGACCTGCGGGTCGACGGTGATGTGTTCACGCCAGTCCATGGCTGGTCTCGCCTCCAATCGCTCCTTCATGATTCCGGCGCGCCGCTCCGGCTGTCAACAGTCGTTCGAGCCGGTGCTCTCGGGGGAGTATGGAGAGGGGGCTACGGGGCCAGCCCCGACAGCTCCCCCACGACCTCCCCCAGCCCGACCGTGCGCTGCTCGCCCGCCGACAGGTCGCGCAGCTGCACGACGCCCGCCGCCAACTCGCGCTCGCCCAGGATCAGCGCCACCCGCGCGCCGGTCCGGTTGGCGTGCCGCAGTTGCGCCTTCAGCGAGCGCCCCCCGAAGGCCATCGTCGCGCCGACGCCGGCCGCCCGCAGCTCCGCCGCCAGCGACGTCGCGCGCGGGCCCGCCGCCTCGCCCAGCGCCACGACCAGCGCCGCCGGCCCCGCCTCCTCGCCGGGCGCGAGGCCCTGCGCCCGCAGGTCGTTCGCCATCCGCTCGATGCCCATGCCGAAGCCGATGCCCGGCGTCGGCCGGCCGCCGATCGCCTCGATCAGCCCGTCGTAGCGCCCGCCGGCCAGCAGCGTCACCTGCGACCCCGCCCGCGCCGGCACGATCTCGAACACCGTGTGCGTGTAATAGTCGAGCCCCCGCACCAGCGTGGGCGCGTCGCGCACCGGGATGCCCAGCGCCGACAGATGCGCCCGCACCGCCTCGGCGAAGGCGCGCGACTCCGGCCGCAGGTGCGCGGCGATCAGCGGCGCGCCCGCCTGGAAGGGGCGGCAGCCCTCCTGCTTGCAGTCGAGCAGGCGCAGCGGGGCGCGATGGAAGCGGCCCCGGCAGTCGCCGCAGAGCGACGCCAGATGCGGCTCGAAGTGCGCCCGCAGCCGCGGCACGTAGGCGCGCCGGTCGTCGCCGTCGCCGATGCTGTTGAACAGCAGCGTCAGGTCGCGCAGGCCCAACTCCTGCGTGATCCGCCAGCCCACCGCGATGACCTCCGCGTCGAGCGCCGGGTCGCGCACGCCGATCGCCTCCAGCCCGAACTGCGTGTGCTGGCGGTAGCGCCCCGCCTGGGGCCGCTCGTAGCGGAAGATCGGCAGCGCGTAGAACAGCTTCACCGGCTGCGGCGCGTTGGCCAGCCCGTGCTCGACGTAGGCCCGGCAGACCGACGCCGTCCCCTCGGGCCGCAGCGCCAGCCGCTCGCCGCCGCGGTCCTCGAAGATGTACATCTCCTTCTCGACGATGTCGGTGCCGTCGCCCACGCCGCGCACGAACAGATCGGCCTGCTCGAAGGTGGGCGGCTCGAAGGCGCGGTAGCCCGCCGCCGCCGCCGCCGCCCGCGCCACCGCCACGATCCGCTCCCGCGCCGGCGCATCGGCCGGCAGCACGTCGTGCGTCCCCCGCGGCGCCCGAAACTGCATCGCGCTCCTCCCGGGCCCGGCGGCCCCGTCCCATCGTACGAACGGCCGTCGGCCCGCGGAAGCGGGGGCGGTCCGTCGCCTACCGTGCAGGTGACACCACGCCGCGTCGGCTCCCGATGGCAGGCGGCGTGAGGCCGGGCCCGATATGATGTGGGCACCCCCCCTATCGCTTCGCCGGTAGGGTCGAGACCGCCCTCGTGGCGGTCTCTGTCTTCGCGGGGGGTGAGGCCAGCCCGGCGCACGATGCCGGACTATTGACGGAGCGAGATCGGGCGCGCTAGGATTGGGGTACCCCCCCTATTCGCTTCGGCGGTAGGGTTGAGACCGCCCTCGTGGCGGTCTCTGTCTTTGCGGCGAGGCTGCGCTTGATCACCAACGTCTACGTCGACGGCTTCAATCTCTACTACCGCGCCGTCAAGGACAGGCCGTTTCGCTGGCTCGACCTGCGCAAGCTGGCGGAGACTCTCTTCCCCCAGGATGACGTACACCGCGTCTGCTACTTCACCGCCCGCCTCCGCGGCCGCCCCGATAATCCGGCTCAGCCCCAACGGCAGCAGGTCTACCTGAGAGCCCTGGCCACGCTGCCCGGAGTCGAACTGCACTACGGAACCTTCCGGTCCGGCGTCAAGCGGCGCCCGCTGGCCGAGCCGGTTCCGGGCCTGCCCACCCACGTGCTGATCCGAGACTCAGAGGAGAAGGGATCGGACGTGAACTTGGCCACTCGCCTCCTGGTGGACGGCTTCAACGGAGAGTACGAGCAGGCCGCCGTGATCTCCAACGACGCCGACTTCGCGGGCGCCATGCGCTACGTGCGCGACGGGCTCGGTCTGCGTATCACCCTGGTCAACCCCGACCTCGCGAACGCCAGTCCCGCCGAACTGGCCGGCTCCGCCACCTACGTGAAGCGCCTCCGGAAGAAACACCTGCGGCGCAGCCAGTTGCCGGACACGCTGCGCGACGAGGCAGGCGTCATCACCAAGCCGCCGGGCTGGTGAGCCCCGCCCCGCCGGTCCCTCCTCCCCATCGCCCGGACGGAGAGGGAGTTAGGGAGTGCGGCCTCCCACGGCCGGGTCGCGCTCGCGCCGACGCAGCGCCGACAGCACGTCGGTGTCCAGCAGGTACATCAGGGCGCCAGCGGGCGGGCGGGCAGGCGCAGCCGCTCGAACTCGCCGCCGTCCTGGGGGATGTCGAGCAGCAGGCGCGCGAGCGTCGGCGCGGCGGCGTGGTCGAGCCGGCGCAGGCGCTCGTACTCGTCGACCGCCAGCACGACGACGGCCGGTCGGCCGCGCCGCGTCACCCGCTGCGGCTCGCCCGACAGCGCCCCATCGACCACGGCGCTGAAGCGGTTCTTCGCGTCCTGCAACTGCCACTCGGCTATGACACGCTCCGGTCGCCGAACGGGCTGGATGGTCTGGCTGGATTGTATCGCGCCGGTCCCAACCCGTCGACGGACGGGGCCGGTTGCGGTACTATCGGAGCACCCCCCCTATCTCTTCGCCGGTAGGGTCGAGACCGCCCTCGTGGCGGTCTCTGTCTTCGCGGGGGGTGAGGCCGCCCCGCCGGCGTCCTACAATCGACGCATGACCACGGAACTCACCGACCGGCGCGCCGACCCCGTCCACCCGACGCTCGACGACCTGCGCGATACCGCCGCCCGCTACCTGGGGCCCGAGGAGATCGCGGAGATCGAGCGCGCCCATCGCTTCGCCGCCCGCGCCCACGAGGGGCACCTGCGCGCTTCCGGCGACCCCTACATCGAGCACCCCCTGGCCGCCGCCGTCAGCTGCGCCGAGCTGGAGTTGGGCTTGCCCGTCCTGCAGGCCGCCCTGCTGCACGACGTGGTCGAGGACTGCGACGTGAGCCTCGACGAGTTGACCGCCGAGTACGGCGAGGAGGTCGGCGCGCTGGTCGACGGCGTCACGAAGCTGGGCTCGCTGGCCTTCCCCAGCGCCGCCGCCGGCGTGGGCGACGACCAGGTGCAGGCCGAGAACCTGCGCCGCATGTTCATCGCCATGGCCGAGGACGTGCGCGTCGTCATCGTCAAGCTGGCCGACCGGCTGCACAACATGCGCACGCTCGGCGCCCTGCCGCCCGAGAAGCAGCAGCGCATCGCCCGCGAGACGATGGAGATCTACGCGCCGCTGGCCGCCCGGCTCGGCATCTGGCAGTTCAAGTGGCAGTTGGAGGATTTGGCCTTCCGCTACCAGCAGCCCGACGACTACCACCGCATCGCCACGCAGGTCGCGGCCCGGCGCGCCACCCGCGAGCGCTACCTCTCGCAGTTGC
The DNA here is from genome assembly GCA_963664645.2 of Dehalococcoidia bacterium. GTDB lineage: Bacteria > Chloroflexota > Dehalococcoidia > Bin125 > Bin125 > TK10-74A. Next base: position 1,811,376 of record CAXXCV010000001.1, on the reverse strand, counting down.
AGCGCAAGCTCGAGGCCGCCCTGCAGGACAACGGCATCCACGCCAGCGTCGGCGGCCGGGTCAAGCACATCTACTCGATCCACCAGAAGATCCAGAAGTACGCGGCCGTCGGCAAGAGCTTCAGCGAGATCTACGACCTGCTCGCCGTGCGCGTGCTCGTCGATCGGCTCGACGAGTGCTACAAAGTGCTGGGCGTGCTGCACAGCCTCTGGCGCCCGATTCCGGGCGAGTTCGACGACTACATCGGCAACCCGAAGCCCAGCGGCTACCAGTCGCTGCACACGACGGTCTACTGGACCGCCACCCGCCCGCTGGAGATCCAGATCCGCACCCGCGAGATGGACGACGAGGCGGAGTTCGGCGTCGCGGCGCACTGGCGCTATAAGCAGGGGCGCGCGGCCCGGCCCGCCGCCGCCGGGCCCGCCGCCGACCGCCGCGACGCCGAGCGCCTCGCCTGGCTGCGGCAACTGGTCGATTGGCAGGGCGACCTGCCCGGGGCGCGCGAGTACGTCGAGACGATCAAGAGCGACGTCTTCCAGGACCAGGTCTTCGTCTTCACGCCCAAGGGCGAGTTGAAGGACATGCCCGCCGGCAGCACCCCGCTCGACCTGGCCTTTCGCATCCACACCGAGTTGGGCTACGCCTGCGTCGGCGCGAAGGTCAACGGGCGCCTCGTCGCGCTCACGACGCCGCTCAGCAACGGCGACGTGGCGGAGATCGTCACCAGCCGCAACTCGCGCGGCCCCAGCCGCGACTGGCTCAACCCCGCCCTGGGCTACCTGAAGACCAACCACGCCCGCACCAAGGTGCGGCAGTGGTTCCGCAAGCAGCAGCGCACCGAGAACCTCGCCCGCGGACGCGAGGAGCTGGAGAAGGAGTTGCGCCGGCTGCACCTCAAGCTCTCCGACGTCGAGGCGGCGCTGCTGGAGATCAGCGGCCAGCGCAGCCTCGACGACGTGCTCATCGCCATCGGCACGGGGGAGAGCACGGCCCACGGCCTCGCGCTGCGGCTGGCCGTGCCGACCGGCGCCCGTCCGGCCGTCGAGGCCGTGCCCTTGCAGCGGCCGCTGCAGCGCCCGGTCGCCCCGCGGGACGGCGCGACGGGCGTACACGTCTTCGGCTCCTCGCGCGTGATGACCCGCTTCGCCGCCTGCTGCAGCCCGCTGCCCGGCGACCCCATCACCGGCTACGTCACGCGCAGCCGCGGCGTCACCGTCCACCGCGACGATTGTCATAACGTGCTGCAGACGCAGGAGACCGAGCGGCTGGTCGAGGTGCAGTGGGGCAGCGTGCCGGGCACGCGCTACTCGGCCCGGCTGCGCATTGAGGGTTGGGACCGGGTGGGCTTCATCCGCGACATCTCCAGCGTCTTCGCCGACGAGGACATCAACATCGTGGGCCTGACGACGCGGGAGGACGGCGGCCGCGTCGTGCTCTCCCTCACCGTCGAGACCGACGGCTACGCCCAGCTGCAGCGCGTCATGCACAAGGTCGACGCCCTGCGCGGCGTCCTCGGCGTCGAGCGGGAGCTGTAGGGGGCGGCGGGGCAGCGCCTCCCGGCCGACGCCTCTACCATCCGACCATGCTTGCCAGCGTCAACGGCTGCGCCGTCGTCGGGCTCAGCGGCGAGATCGTCACCGTCGAGGTCGATCTGACGCGCGGGCTGCCGGCCATCCATATCGTGGGCCTGCCCGACGCCGCCGTCTCGGAGGCGCGCGAGCGGGTCCGCGCCGCCCTGCGCAACGCCGGCGCGCGCCTGCCCGGCGGCCGCATCATCGTCAACCTCGCCCCCGCCGACCTGCGCAAGGAGGGCACCGCCTACGACCTCCCCATCGCCGTCGGCATCCTCGTCGCCTCGGGCCAGATCCCCGATGAGTTCACCCGCGGCGCGGTGTTCATCGGCGAGTTGGCCCTCAACGGCGACCTGCGCCACGTGCCCGGCGTGCTGCCCGTCGCGACGTCGCTGCGCGACGGCGACGCCCGCCGCCTCGTCCTGCCCGAGGCCGACGCGCCCGAGGCCGCCCTGATCGACGGCATCGAGGTGCTCGGCTTCCCCACGCTGGCCGCCCTGATGGAGACCGCCAACGGCGACGCACCGCTGCCCGCGCCGCCCCCCGCCGACGGCGGCGCGCCGGCCGCCGGCGCCCGCCTCGCCCCGGCGCACGTCGACTTCTCGGACGTGCGCGGCCAGGAGCACGTCAAGCGCGCCATCGAGGTCGCCGCCGCGGGCGGGCACAACCTGCTCATGTCGGGCCCACCGGGGGCCGGCAAGACGCTGCTCGCCCGCGCCGTGCCCGGCATCCTGCCCGCCCTCGACCGCGAGGAGGCGCTCAGCGTCACCGCCATCTACAGCGTCGCCGGGATGCTGCCCGAGGGCGTCAGCCTCGTCCGCGAGCGGCCCTTCCGCTCGCCCCACCACACCATCTCCAACGCCGGCCTCGTGGGCGGCGGGCGCAAGCCGCGGCCCGGCGAGATCAGCCTCTCCCACCACGGCGTGCTCTTCCTCGACGAGTTGCCCGAGTTCAACGTCGCCGCGCTCGAATCGCTGCGCCAGCCGCTCGAGGACCGCATCGTCACCATCGCCCGCGTGCACGGTGCCGTCACCTACCCGGCCAACTTCATGCTCGTCGCCGCGATGAACCCCTGCCCCTGCGGCAACTACGGCGACCCCGTCGCCGCCTGCACCTGCCCCGAGGGGGCCGTGCTGCGCTACCAGCGCCGCATCTCCGGGCCGCTGCTCGACCGCATCGACCTGTTCGTCGAGGCGCCCCGCGTCGACTACGACAAGCTCGCCGCCCTGGCCGAGCCCGAGCCGTCGAGCGCCGTCCGCGAGCGCATCGCCCGCGCCCGCGACCTGCAGATCGCCCGCAACGCCGGCCAGCCGATCGCCGATCACGCGCCCGCCCCCACCAACGCCGCCCTCAGCCCCCGGCAGGTGCGTGAGCGCTGCCAGGAGCAGTTGACGCCCCAGGCCGCCTCGCTGATCAAGATGGCCATGACCCGGATGGACCTCTCGGCCCGCGCCTTCAACCGCGTGCTCAAGGTCGCCCGCACCGTCGCCGACCTGGCCGGCTCCGCCGCCATCCGCCGCCATCGACGCGCCCCACGTCGCGGAGGCGATCCAGTACCGCCGTCGCGGGTCGGGGAGTTGAGGCCGCGCGCAGGTGCACAGATTGGAAGTAGCAGTTTCATTTTGTGCAGCGCGAGGTCGAGGATGTCGCCCGCCCCGACGCCGGCCTGACGCGCCGACGCCCCGGCCCTGCTACGATCGACCCGGCACGCCCCCGTAGCTCAGCGGATAGAGCACTGGTCTCCGGAACCAGAGGCGGAGGTTCGACTCCTCTCGGGGGTACCACCGCTCTCCCTGAACAGCGCATCGCTCCGGCCGGGGGATGAAGCGCCACCACGACCAGGGAGGCCGGGACCATGCCGCGGCGAATCGCCATCGTGGGTGGGGGGATCTCCGGGCTGGGCGCCGCCTGGGCGCTCGACCAACACCCGGACCGCTTCGACTTCCGGCTGTTCGAGGCGCGCGACCAGATCGGCGGCAACGCGATCACCGCCGACATGCCGCAGGACGACGGCGGCGCGATCCCCTTCGACATCGCCGTCACCGCCTGCATCCCGTCGATCTATCACCACATCGTGCTGCTGCTGGAGCGCTTCGGCATCGAGCTGATGGAGACCCGCTTCAGCTACAGCGTGCGCTACCGGGGCCAGGTCTACGCCCACGACTTCGATTCGGAGATCCGGGAGGAGCTGCGGGACGAGATCGCGAAGTTCCAGCGGCTCCTGCGCCGGCTGCACTGGTTCGGCGCGCTGACCCGCTCCCAGTCGAAGCTGCTCAACGCGCTCAACCCGTTCACCTACATCAGCATGCGGACGGTGCTGAACCTGGGCGGGTTCTCCGACGACTTCCGCTACAAGGTTCTCAAGCCGATGTTCATCAACTTCGTGCTGGCGACCAACGTGTTCGACATGCCGGCGGCGCTGTTCTCGCGCTACCTGGAGTTCTTCGACATCGAGACGGCGACGCCGATGCAGACCTGGGACCAGGGCACGCGCCGCATCTACGAACACCTGACGGCCGGCTTCCGCGACAAGATCTACCTGAGCCGGCCCGTGCGCAAGGTGTACCGGCGGGCGGCGGGCGTGGAGGTCGAGGACGAGGACGGGGTGCGGGAGACGTTCGACGAGGTGATCTTCGCCTGCAACGCCAACCAGACGCTGATGATCCTCGACAAACCCTCGCTGCTGGAGCGCTACATCCTCTCGTCGATCCGCTACGAGAGCGAGCTCCACAACCACGCGATCGTCCACTCCGACGCCTCGGTGCTGCCCGACAACGCCGTGCAGCCGCTGACGACGCGCACCAACCACATCGAGCAGTACGGCGCGCGGCCGGACAACTACGAGATCACCTACATCATGCACAACCAGCAGCCCTGGGCGCACGGGTCGGACAAGCCCTGTCTGGTGACCTACAACCCGATCAGCCCCATCGACGAGGCGAAGATCGTCCGGCGGGGCTGGTTCCAGCACATCGTCCACGACGTGCGCCACGTGACGCTGCTCGTGCCCCTGTTCCGCTTCATCCAGGGGCGGCGGCGGACTTGGCACTGCGGCGCGCACACGCTGGTCAACAGCCAGGAGACCTGCCTCGTGACCGGGCTGGCGACGGCCCGGCAACTCGGCGCCGGCTACCCCTTCGACGACCCCGCGGCGCGGCGGGCGTTCAACTACTACGGCGGCATCATGTACGGCGCGGGCTTCCGCAAGGCGTAGAGCGGGGGCGGTGAGCCTCAGGCGGTGGCGTCGCCGTTGGCGGCCCCATCGGAAGAGGACGGCTCGGGGTAGAACTGGGCGCAGTAGGCGCGGAAGGTCGTGATCTCGCCGTCGGAGCGGCAGAGGCGCGGTCGCGGCCGGTAGCGCTTGCGGCTCCAGATGATCACGTCCTGCAGCACGTCCCGCCGCTGCTGAGCCACGATGAACTTGTTCATGACGGGCGCGCGCAGCCGCCGCGGCAGGAACCCCAAGCCCGCGATGCGGCGCTTGGGGTCCCGGATCTCCCGCACCTGCGAGACGATCGACAGGTCGATGAGCCTGCCGTCGATGGGCGTCGCCAGGATCCACAGACGCAGATCCATGCCGATCGAGCGCTCGCGGATCTGCACGAACGAGTAGCCCAGTCCGAAGATCTGGGTCGTGGTGGACACGTCGAAGGTGAGGGTCGCCAGTCCCGCGATCTTGCGGGCTCTGCGGAAGCCGAAGCTGGTCACGAGCGCGGGGCCGTCCACCACGGCCGGCTCGGCGTGGGTCACGTTGCCGTAGCCGTGGACGTAGCGCAGGTGGGCCAGATCGACCGAGTTTTCCGTCGTCTCCTGGGGATGGCCGGTGAAGCGCAGGGTGCGGATCTCCTGGCCGCCCCAACCGGCATCGTCGGGCGGGCCGCCGTGCAGGCGCCACTGCGGCTCGCGGCCGCCGATGCCCCACCAGGCGAAGATCAGGCCGCAGATCTCGCGCGCCTCGAAGACGCGCAGCCGGGCCGACCGCGGCGCCGCGGCGAACGGCGTGGCGACGCACCGGCCCGCCGCGTCGAACTCGAAGCCGTGGAAGGGGCAGACGAGCCGGCCCGCGCCGACGCGGCCCCCCGCGGCCGGGCCGAGGTCGGAGCCCAGGTGCGGGCAGACGGCCTCGGCGACGCAGACGGTTCCCGCGTCGTCGGCCCAGACGACGATGTTCTCGCCCATCCAGGTCCGCTGGATGAGTTGGGCCTTGCGCAGCGCCTCGCGGCTCGCGACGAAGTACCATCCCTCGGGGAACGGGGGCGGCGACGGGAGGCTCTCGGGTTCCGCGCGCGCGGTCGGCATCGGTCGGCGCTCCTCCCCGGGTGGGCTATACTGTACCCGCCCCCGTACGCTCGGCCGAATCGGGCGCCGGGGTCGGCGCAGGGAGCGCACGACGATGACTCTCGCCACGGAAGACGCCGCGACCCAGACGCTGAGCCTGCCCGAAGAACTCCTGCTGATGCTCCTCAACGAGGAGAGCGGCTACTTCCACCAGGTGCCGGGCTGGACGCTGCACTGCGCCGTCGTCGGGGCCGTCCTCGCGGAGTTGTCGCTGCTCAACCGCATCGACACGGATCGGCAATCCCTGATCCCGCTGGACCGCACGGCCACCGGCGACCCGTTGCTGGACCCCATCCTGGCGGAGATCCACGGCGACCCGGTGCAGCGCAACGTCCAGTACTGGATCGAGCGGCTTGCGCCGCGGGCGGAGTCGATCATCGACCTGTCGCTGGAGCGCCTGGTCGACATGGGGATCCTGGAGCACCACGACGGCGACTTCTGGACGCTGGCCGGGACGGCCTGGCAGGCGGAGATGCTCAGCAGCGATCTGGACGGCACGGCGCGAGAGTTCGTCCGCATGCGCATCGGCAAGGCGATCTTCAGCAACCGCATCCCCACGGTGCGCGACGTCATCATCATCTGCCTGATCAACACCTGCGACGTCTTCCGCTTCATGTTCACGCTCGATGAGGCGGCGGAGGAGCGGATCGAGATCATCTGCCGGATGGACCTGATCGGCCGGGCCATCGCCGAGGCGGTCTCCCAGAACCTGGCCGGCCCCCAGTTGCGGCGGTCGGCCCTGCACAAGGAGATCCCGACCGTCTCGCTGCGCCGGCTGCTGCGCAACCCCCACCTCCGCGACGGCAACCTTCCCGCGCTCTTCGCCGATCTCGCCGGGATGTACGGCCCGATCTATCGGATCAAGCCGCCGTTCATGCAACCGATGATCATCCTCGCCGGGCCCGGGACGAACCGCTGGGCGCATAAGCAGGGGCGCATGCACCTGCGCACCAAGGACTATCTCGCGGAATTCGAGAAGGTCTACCGCGCGAACGGCATCCTGCCCGCGCTCGACGGGGCCGATCACTTCCGCTTCCGCAAGTCGATGCAGTCGGCCTATTCGCGCGGGCGGCTGGAGGGCGTGCTCGACGACCTCTACCGCCTCGGGCGGGCGCACATGGCGGAGTGGACGGTGGGCGAGGCGCTCCCCGCGACGCGCATGTGCCGCACCTTGGTCAACGCGCAACTCTCCCCGATCACGATCAGCGTGGATACGCAGGACCTCATCGACGATCTGGTCTCCTATAAGACGCGGGCGCTCAGCACGCACGTCGTGGGGGTGCTGCCGAAGTTCATGCTGCGTACGCCCGGCATGCGGCGCAAGGCGAAGAGCATCGAGGTCCTGCTGAACCGGATCCAGGGAGTCCACACCGCCGCCCAGCGGGCCGGCTGTCCGCGCGATTGGGCGGATGACTTTCTCAGCCTGCACGCGAGCGATCAGCAGTTCCTGCCCGAATCGAATTTGCGCTTCCTCCTCACGGCGCCGCTGATCGCCGCCGTCTACCTCGGCGACATGCTGAGCTTCACGGTCTACGCGATGGCCTCGCAGCCGGAGATGTACGATCGCATCCGCGCCGAGGCCGACGCCCTGTTCGAGAACGGCGATCCGGACGGCGCGCAACTCACCCACGAGTCGATGGACGTGACGCGCCGCTTCATCATGGAGTGCCTGCGCATGTACCCGATCGTGCCGATGTCGGTGCGCAACGTGATGAACAGCTGCATCGTCGCGGACTGTGAGATCCCGGAGGGGGAGCGCATCTTCATCGCGCAGACCGCCCCGCACTACATGGAGGACGTCTTCCCCGACCCGTACACGTTCGACATCGACCGCTACCTGCCGGGGCGCGACGAACATCTCAACCCCGGCTACGCGCCGTTCGGGGTGGGAACGCACACCTGCCTCGGCTCCCGCTGGCTGGAGCTGCACTTGGCCGTGGACCTGCTGCTGCTCGCGCACCACTTCACGATCAAGGTGTCGCCGGAGAACTACAAGCTCAAGATCAACCCGTTCCCGTCGCTGCACCCAAACAAGAAGCTGAAGTTCCTCATCGCCGAGCGGCGGCGCGAGCTGCCCGTCTGACGCGGCAAGGGGCGCCCGGGAGACCTGGCGGGCGCGGTGCTATCCGGGCTTGCGCGCCAGGAAGCAGTACAACGGCGTGAAGAGCCCGCTTCTGCCGCCCGCGACGTAGGCGTTGGCGGTCCGGTCCATCAGCGCGAGGACCTCCGCGGAGCCCTTCGGGAAGACGCCCGCCGCCTCCGCCAGCCGGGCTGCGCCGGCGAACGCCTTGCGGCCCAGCGGCGTCCGGCGCAGGGCGCTGCCCAGCGTGCCGCCGCGGGTCTCCATGGGCCGGTACCAGGGCGTCGCGGAACCGGTCTCCTCGACCGACCAATCCTTCGCCTCGATGATCTCGAACCCCGCCGATTCGAGGGCGCGGTTCACCTCGCCCCCGGTCGCGATCTCGTTGAGCGCGACACCGTGCATCAGTTCCCGCTTGATGGCCCGGTGCCGGTCGTCGCCGGGATCGAACTGGTCCGTCATGCACATTTCCTGGCCCCAGAAGAGGGCGCCGGGCTTCAGCACGCGGGAGATCTCGGCGAACGCACCGGCCTTGTCGGGCGCGTGGCACGTCGATTCGATCGCGTAGCCCCGGTCGAACGTGCCGTCCGCGACGGCGCCCATGTCCATGAAGCTGCACGCGAGGTAGTCGACCATGTGATCGATCCCCGCCTCCGCGTTCAGCGACTTCGCCTTGTCCAACTGAACCCCGCTCGTGTTCACCCCGACGACCCGGACGCCCGCCTCCCGGACCACCCGGCGCATTGGCCCGCCGATCCCGCAGCCGACGTCGATCACCGTCATCCCCTCGCGCAGATCCAGCTTCTCGATCATCCGTCGCTGGTGCCGGACCTGGGACTCCTCCAGGCTCTCGTGGGGCGAGAGCGGCGCGAATTGCAGCGATTCACTCCAGCCGAACACCATGAACTCGCTGCACAGGTCGTAGTACTCCTTGACGGTTTCGGCGTGGTCGTAGCCGGCCGGGCCGGCGTCTTCCGGGCGCGCCCGGTCCATCCACGCATCGAAGTGGCGCACGCGGCGGCGGACGTCCGACCCGCGGTACGCGGCCTTCAACCCTTTGGAGAGTTGGCGGAGTGGCACGAGCGTCTTCCTAGGCCGGGCCCTGTCCCTGCTCGTGGCGCTGGTGGATGCCCTCGATCGCCTCGTCGAGGGCGGCCCACTCGCGCTCCACCATCGAGCGCAGGCGCATGTTCTGGTAGGCGCCCCAGACCGTCATCGCCGGCGGCACCAGCAGGATGGAGACGATCAGCGAGTAGGCGATCGTGATCGCCGCCGTGATGCCGAACTGCTGCGAGGCCAGCAGCGGCGAGGCGACCAGCACGCCGAGCCCCAGCGCCGTCGTGAGGGCCGAGCCCAGCAGCGCCGAGCCGGTCGTCGCGAGCGTGCGGATGGCCGCCTTCTCCGGGTTGCGCAGCCGCGCGAATTCCTCCCGGTAGCGATGGATCACGTGGATCGTGTAGTCGACCCCGATGCCGATCGAGAGCGCCGTGATGATCGACGTGACCAGCGTGTAGGGGATGCCCAGCAGCGCCATCGTGCCCAGCACGCAGATGAGGACGAGCGCGATCGGCGCAACCGCGATGAAGCCCAGCACCGGCTGGCGCAGCGTGAGCCAGAAGAAGATCGTGAGGATGCCGAGGGCCAGTGCGATGGTCGCGCTGATCGACTCCGTCTGCCGGCTCGTGATCTCGTCGGTCACCGTGACCGAGGTGATGCTCAGCGACGTCGCCGTGATCGCGCCGTCGTCGCCGGCCCAGAGCGCGTCGATCTCCTCCTGGATCCGCTTCGTGCCTGCGGGGTCGTCGGTGAAGGCCGGGAACTGCAGCAGCATCGCGTCGATGCCGTCCGGGTCGTTGATCAGGCCGTGCGCGACGATCGGATCGCGCGCCGCCAGCTTGTCGAGGAACTCCTGCATCAGCGCCGGGTCGAGCTGCACCCCCGCCGAGGCCTCCCGGAAGAGCGCCGCCAACTCCGGGTCGTAGTTGTCGCCCGGCGCGCCGCTGTCGTGCGTCCAGTCGCGCGCGAGCGACTCGTAGGACGCGTGCATCGGCCCGGCCGCCATGCGCGGCCGGCGCGCCTCGTCGGCGAAGGCGGCCTCGAGGTCGCGCAGGTTGAGCAGCGTGCGGGTCTCCGTCGCCTCCGCCTTGACGAGCACGCTCGCCATCTCCGTCGAGCCGCCCACGGCCGCGTCGAGCGTCTCCATGTCGGCCAGCACCGTCCCGCCGCGCGGCAGGACGTCGCGGATGCTGAACTCCGACTCGAGGCCGGTGGCCGCGAAGCCGAGCCCGATCGTCACGGCGAGCACGCCCACGATGTACGGAGCGGGCCGCCGCGTGACCGAGGCCCCCAGGATCTCCGCCAGCCGCCCGACGCCGGGCAGCGCGTTGGCGACCGGCCGGGGCGGCTTCAGCGTGCCGCGGGCCTCGCGCCGCCGGTCGATGATCGTGCGGCCGGCCGGCACCAGCGTCAGCATCACGATCAGGCTCATGCCCACGCCCAGCGCCGCGACGATGCCGAAGTCGCCGATCACGCCGATGGGCGAGAACAGGCTGGCCAGCAGGCTGACCATCGTCGTCACGGCGGCCAGCGTCAGCGGGATGGTGACGTGGCCCAGCCCCGCGCGCACCGCGTCGAGTACCGGCCCGCCGGCGGCGCGCTGCTCGCGGTAGTGCGAGACGGCCTGGATCGCGTAGTCGACCGTGAGGCTGATCACGATGATCGGCACCATCGTCGTGAGCGAGCTGGGCGCGCCGATCACGCTCAGCCCGTCGGGGCCCAGCCAGCCCTCCGCCCCGATCACCCAGATCAGCGAGAGCAGCAGCCCCAGCAGCGTCAGCAGCAGGTCGGACAGCGTGCGCAGGAAGAGCAGCAGCAGCAGCGCGATCAGCACCAACGCCAGCCCGATCAGCGGCGCCATCCCGCTCTCGGTGGCCTCGCGGTACTCGTCCTCGACCACGATGGGCGACACGCTGGTCACGCGCAGCGGGCCCTCGTCGGCGAGCGCCAGGGCGTTGATCCAGCGCTCGACCTCCGCGACCCGCTCGTCGCCCGTGTCGCGCAGGCGGATCGTGGCGGTCGCGACGGGGGCGCCGTCGGTGTCCACGCCGGTCATCGCGTCGAGCGCCGGTCCGATCTCCGGCGCGTTGCGGGCGGCGTCGATCTCGGCCTGCGTGAGCCCGCCGAGGTCGTCGGCCTGGAGCGCGGCCTTGATCAGCGAGGAGGGCGCGACGACCGCGTCGCCGGGGGCGAGCAGCGCCGTCACGTCGGGGTTGCGCGTGATCGCGCCGAGCAGGGCGTCCATCTGGGCGAGCCCGGCCGGCGTGAACTCCTCGCCGCGGAAGATCAGCGTGACGACGCTCACCTCGCCGGCGGCGCCGAAGCGATCCTCGATCTCCTGCGTCGCCGCGGCGATCTCGTTGCCGGGGGGCAGGAAGGCCAGGGCGGCGCCCTCGATCACCGGCGCGCGCCGGTTCGCCCCCGCCGCCAGCACGACGGTAATAACAAGGAGGACGAGGATCGTGACCCACGGCCGGGCCGTGACCAGGTGGCTCAGCCGGTCGAGTGCGGGGTTCATGGGGGTATGCTAACCCAGCAGGCCCCCGCGTACACTCCCGGCGGAGAGCGCAGACGGATGACCACGACCAACGTCCAACCGATCATCGAGACCATGGTGGATCTCATCGTGAGCCGGTTCGACCCGGAGCGGGTGGTGCTGTTCGGATCGCGCGCCCGCGGCACGGCCCGCGAGGACAGCGACGTGGACCTGCTCGTCGTCATGCCCGACGGTACCGACCGGCGGCAGGCCGCGGTGGACATACTCATGCTGCTGGGCGAAATGCCGGTGGCCAAGGACATCGTCGTCACGACGCCCGACCACATCGCACGGCGCGGTCACGTCATCGGCACGGTGCTGCGGCCGGCGCTGCGCGAGGGACGGGTGCTCTATGAGCGAGCCGAGGATGCGACGGAGGCGCGCCCCCTCGTGTCCGGGTCCGCCGCCGAGAGGGAGTAGACTGTCCGGCAACCGCCGATCCGACCGGCGCGCACGTCCTGGAGGAACCCCATGAACAAGTACCTGTTGCAGGCGAGCTACACCCAGGCGGGCCTGACCGGCCTGATCGCGGAGGGCGGCGCCGCCCGGCGCGCGGCGCTCACCGCGACCATTGAGGAGGTGGGCGGCAGCGTCGAGGCGCTCTACTACGCCTTCGGCGCCTGCGACCTCTTCATCATCGCCGACCTGCCCGACGACGCCACGGCCACCGCCGTCTCGCTCACCATCGGCGCAGGCGGCGGGGCCGCCGTCAGCGTCACGGTCCTGATCACGCCCGAGACCATCGACGAGGCCGTCGCCAAGAGCGTCCCCTACCGCGCACCGGGCGCATAGTCGGCACTCGGCGCGGGTGGGATGCTATGATCGCCTCGACGTGGCATAGCTGATTCATTTGCCACGAACGTATCGAGGTGGCATATGCAGCACACGGCGACCAAGATCGACAAGCACGGCCGGGTCGTCATCCCGGCCGACTACCGTCGCGCCCTCGGACTGCGCCCCGGCCAATCGCTCACCATCAAGCTCGACGACGGTGCGCTCCGCTTGGTCACGCTCGCACAGTCCATCCGGGAGGCGCAGGAGAGCGTCGCCAAGTATGTCGACAAGGACCGCTCGCTCGTCGCGGAGCTGATCGCCGAGCGCCGGGCGGAAGCCGCCCGTGAGTGAGTGGGTCCTCGACGCCTCGGCGGCCCTGGCCGTGCTCAAACGGGAGCCCGGCGAAGACCGCGTCACCGAGGCGCTCGGCGCGGGCGCGGTCATCAGCGCCGTCAACCTCTCCGAGGTCGTCGCCAAGCTCGCGGGCCGTGGGATGCCGGAAGCGGAGATTCGCGAGGACATCAGGGGCCTGCGTATGGACGTGGCTCCCTTCGACGCCGACGCCGCCTTCGCAGCCGGCCTCCTGATCCCGCTGACTCGCAGCGCCGGCCTCTCGCTCGGCGACCGCGCCTGCATCGCGCTGGGGCAGCGCCGCGGCCTCCCCGTCCTCACCGCCGACGCCGCCTGGGCGGGACTCGATCTCGGCGTCGAGATCACGGTCCTCCGCTAGATCGATCTAACGGGCGGGCTACGTCAGAGGCCGCGCCGGATACCGGCGCCGCCTACACGATCAGCGTGATCGCCGCGCTGGCGATGCCCAGGAACAGCAGGAAGCCGAATACGTCGGTGAAGGTGGTCACCACGACCGCCGACGCGACCGCCGGATCGACCCCGACGCGCCGCAGGAACAGCGGCACGGCGGCGCCCACCGAGCCGGCGATGATCATGTTTCCCAGCATCGCCAGCCCCAGCACCAGGGCGATGCCGAGGTTGCGCTCCCAGACCAGCGCGATCGCCGCCACCAGCAGCCCCAGCCAGGCCCCGTGCAGGATCCCCAGCGCAGCCTCGCGGACGAGCAGCCGGCGTGCGGTCACCCCGACCAACTCGCCCAGCGCGATCGCGCGCACGATCAACGTCAGCGTCTGCGTGCCGCCGATGCCGCCCTGACCCGCCACGACCGGCAGGAACGCCGCCAGCGCCACCGCCTGCGCCAGGGTCGACTCGAACAGTGCGATGGTCGCCGCCGCCAGGAAGGTCGTGCCCAGGTTCAGCGTTAGCCAGGGCAGCCGCGTGCGGATCGATTCGGACAGCGGGCCGCCCGTGGTCTCGCCGGCCACGCTCGCGACCTGCAGCATCTGCCGCGTGTCCTCCTCGACCAGCGCGCCGATCAGCGAATCGGCCAGGATGACGCCGATCAGCCGCCCATCCTCGACGACGGGCAGCTGCGTCACGTTGTAGTGCCGCCGCAGCCGGGCGCACTCCTCCGCCCCCGTCTCGACCGGCACCGCGGCCACGATTGGCGTGCTGATCTCCGCGACCGGCGTCTCGTCCGCCGCGAGCGCCAGGTCGACCATCGCGATCTGCCCGGCCAGTTGGTCGCCCGGGCGCAGCACGAAGACGTGCGTGAACTTGCCCCGCTCCTGCTCCAGTGCGCGGACGCTGTCCCGCGCCGCCGCGGCCCGGCCGTCGATGGGGACCGTCGGGTACTCGGGGACCATCAGCGCGCCGGCGCTGTCGGACGGGTGCGCCAACAGTTCGTCCGCGGCGAGCGGCTCCTCGATCGTCTCCACCACGGCGCGGGCGTGGGACGCCGGCAGCCGGCGCAGCGTGGCGACTGCGCGCTGCGGGTTCACCTGCCGCAGGGCGAACGCCACAACCCCCACGCCCAGCCGCGTCGCCAGCCGCCCCGCCTCGACCGGGTTCATCTGCCGCAACACCCAAGCGACAGTCTCCGGCGACATGACCCGCAGCAGCGTCTCGCGGCTCGTGCGCGGCAGCCCGGCGAGGATCAGCCCCGCGTCGGCCGGGTGCAGGCTGTGCACCAATTCCAGCGCGCGGTTTTCCTGACCGGCCGCGATCAGGTCGCGCACCTCCTTCGCGATCGCCGAGACCTCGCTGAGCGGAATCGCCCGCCCAATCCCGGCCGCGCGCCCCGGGAAGCCCGCCCGTTCTCCACTGCTCGGTGTGGTCGCCACGGCGATCCCTCCGTCCGTCCATCACGCTCCCGGCCGCATCACCGAGAGCGTGCCCGCCGATCGTCCCCACGATTCTTCACCATCCGCCACGCGATCGGCTACTGCGTCGCCACCATCCGCCGCGACGAGCCCGCCTGACCCTCGCCGCTCCCCCGGAGCGGCCGACTGCCCTATCCTCCCCGGAACCGCCAGTCACCGCGCCGGACCGACGCCCATGCCCACCGACGACCAAGCCGTCCGCTACGAACCCCACGAGAACCCGCCGCCGGCCATCGCCGCCGGCGCGGGCCTGCAGGCGGCCATGATCATCGTGGCGCCGGTCGTCCTGACCGTCGTCATCGTCGCCCGCGTCGCCGAGCAGTCCGACGACTACATCGCCTGGGCCGCCTTCGCCGCCCTGCTGATCAGCGGCGCCGCCACCATCCTGCAGGCGGTCCGCGTGGGGCGCATCGGCGCCGGGCACGTGCTCATCATGGGCACCTCCGGCGCGTTCATCGCCGTCTGCGTCGCCGCCCTCGTCGAGGGCGGGCCCGGCACGATGGCCAGCCTGATCGTCGTCTCCTCCCTCTTCCAGTTCCTGCTGGCCGCGCGGCTCTCGCTGCTGCGGCGCATCTTCACCCCCGTCGTGACGGGGACGGTGATCATGCTCATCACCGCGACCGTCATCCCCCTCGTCGCCAACTTCCTCGTCGACGTGCCCGACGACAGCGCCTCGGCCGCCGCGCCCCTGGCCGCCGCCGCCACCCTGCTCGTCATCGCCGTCCTGATCCTGCGCGCGCCGCCCTCCTGGCGCCTCTGGTCGCCCGTGATCGGCATCGCCGCGGGCTGCATCGTCGCCGCGCCCTTCGGCCTCTACGACACCCAGATCATCGCCGACGCCGCCTGGGTCGGCGTGCCCTTCGACGGCTGGCCCGGCTTCGACGTCACCCCCGGCGTCGAGTTCTGGGCGCTGCTGCCGGCCTTCGTCGTCGTCACCCTGGTCGGCGCGATCGAGACCGTCGGCGACGGCGTCGCCATCCAGCGGGTCTCCCGCCGCCGCCCCCGCGCCACCGACTTCCGCGTCGTCCAGGGCGCGCTCAACGCCGACGGCGTGGGCAACCTGCTCTCCGGCCTCGCCGGCGCGCCGCCCAACACCACCTACTCCTCCAGCATCGCCCTGGCCGAGGTCACCGGCATCGCCGCCCGGCGCGTGGGCGTCGTCATCGGCGCCGTCTTCATCGTCATCGCCTTCTTCCCCAAGTTCACCGCCGTCATCATCGCCATCCCCGGCCCCGTCGCCGCGGCCTACATCGTCGTGCTGCTGGGCATGCTCTTCGTGCAGGGCATGAAGATCGTCGTCGAGGACGGCCTCGACCATCGCAAGGCCGCCGTGGCCGGGCTCGCCTTCTGGGTCGGCGTCGCCTTCCAGAACGGCTGGGTCTTCCCCGACCTGCTCGGCGACGGCTTCCTCGCCGTGCTGCTCGGCAACGGCATGACCTCCGGCGCGATCGTCGCCGTGGTCATGGTGCTGTTCCTCGAACTCACCGGGCCGCGCCGCCGGCGGCTGGAGTCCGCGCTCGACCCCGACGCGCTGCCCGCGCTGGCCGGCTTCCTCGAGGGCTTCGCCGGCAAGGCCCGCTGGGACGACGCCGCCACGCACCGGCTATTGCTCGTCGGCGAGGAGACGCTGACCAGCCTCCTGGCCGAGGAGCCCGACCTCGCCGACGGCGACGGCGGCCGCCGCCTCGTCGTCTCCGCGCGGCTGGCCGGGCGCGACGCGGAGCTCGAGTTCGTCTCCGCCACGGAGGGGGAGAACATCGAGGACCGCCTCGCCTATCTGGGCGAACCGCCCGACGTGCCCGACGACCGGGAGGTCTCCTTCCGCCTCCTGCGCCACTACGCCTCGTCCGTGCGCCACCAGAAGTACCACGGCGTCGACATCGTCATGGTCCACGTCGCCGGGCCGCGGTAGGGGCGGGCGCGGACTCAGCCCGCAGCCACGGGCAGCCAAGCGATCCCATCGACGTGGGCGAAGTGCCCATCCGCGGACACGAGATCGGCGCCCGTCTCCATCGCATGGGCCGCGATCCAGATGTCGTTGGTCGGAATCGGACGTCCCTTCGCGCGCTGCGCCGCCGCGATTATGCCGTAGTGCTCCGCCGTCGCGGCACCCACATCGACGAGCGACACGTACGACCTGTTGAGGAATGAGCGCAGTTTCGCGATATTCTGGTCGAACTGCGACCCCGCGCGGAACCCGTACAGCAACTCTCCGAGGACGATCGCGGAGACAAGCACCTCTTCCGCCCGCCAGACGATCTCCGCCACCTCCGCCCGCCCCGCTGCGACGTGCGAGTACGCGTTCGAGTCCAGTAGGATCCTCACCGCCACTTCTCCTCGTCGATTACCTCGAAGACCTCCAACGCCGTGTTGAAGGCATCCGCCTCCTCCGCCGTCCAAGTCCCGAAGAGGTCATCCTGCGACCTCCTCAACTCGGCCGAGTCCCGTCGGCCGTCCTCGGGCAGCCCCGCTCCCTTGCGCAGCAGCCGCAGCGCCGCCTGATTAAGCGAGATGCCCTCGCGCCGCGCCAGGCGGCGGAGCCGGGCGCTCAGTTCGTCGTCGAAGCCGCGCACCGTGAGTTGCTGCATCGCCCGCCGCCCTTCGACTCATCCCCCGACTCATTCCGAGTCATTCTATCATTCGCGACGCAGCCCCGCCGACGCTGTACCGTCTCCCCATGCCCCCCATCTCTTTCCAGAGCCCCATCGACCTGACGAGCCCCATCACCCGCGCGGCCCTGCCCCCGCTCGACTTCCGCTACCCCGACGGCCCTCTCGCCGCGACGGCGGCGTTCCTCGTCGCGAACGGGGATCCGATCGACGGGCGGCCGCGCGCGATCCCGCAGGTCGTCGTCACGCCGCCGGCCGGGGCGGCCGGGCTGCGCATCGACGGCCGCGCCTACGCCCTGCAGTCGCTGCACTGGCACAGCCCCGCCGAGCACGCCGTCTACGGCCGCCGCCCGCCCATGGAACTCCACCTTGTCCACGCCGGCTCCGACGGCGGCATCCTCGTCGTGGGCGTGTTCTACACCGCCGGCCCGGCGAACCCCGCCCTGCCCCCCGCCTTCGACCGCCTCGGCGCCCTCCGTGAGGCCCCGTCCGTCGATGTCCCAGCCCTCGACATCGCCGCGCCTGCTGCCGCCGCCCGACCGCCGCGCCTCGTACCGCTACCAGGGCTCCTTGACCACCGCCGACGCGCAGGGCCGCTTCCGCGACGGCGTGCAGTGGGTCGTGCTGCGCCACCGCGTCGCCGCCGCCCCCGCACAACTCGACGCCTACCGCGCCCTCATCGACGCGCCCCTGCCCGAGGCCGGCCGCCCCCACCCGTCCGGCAACGCGCGCGACCTCCAGCCCCCCGCCGGCCGGGCCATCCTCACCGACGGCTGACGTCCCTCACCAGCCGACGGCGCAGCCGTCGGAGCGCGGGTCCGAGCCGCCCCACAGCACGCCGTCCTCTCCCCGCACGATGACCTGGCCCCGGCCCAGCGCCGACAGCCGCCGCGCCGCCGTCAGCCACTCGACGGGGTGGCCGCGCGCCTCCAGTCCCGACAGCGCCGCCTCGCCCAGCGACGGCTCGGCCAGCACCGGGCCGTCGGGCGGGTCCTCGAAGATCGAGAAGCGGGGCGCGTCGAGCGCGGCCTGCGGGTCGAGCCCGCCGTCGGCCAGCCGCGACAGCGCCTGCACCTGCCCCTGCGGCTGATTCCAGCCCCCCATCACGCCGAAGCAGGCGTGCAGCGACCCGTCGGGCCGGGTGCTCAGCGCCGGGATGATGGTGTGGTAGGGCCGCTTGCCCGGCGCGACGACGTTGGGATGCCCCGCCTCAAGCGTGAAGCCCGCCCCCCGGTTCTGCAGCGCGAAGCCGCAGCCCGCCGGCACGATGCCCGTCCCGAACGCGCCGTAGGTGCTGTTGATGAACGAGCAGGCGTTGCCCTCCCCATCGACGACCGACAGGTAGACCGTGTCCGACGCGCCGACCGGCTCGCCCGGCGCGACCTCGATCCGGCGCGCCGGGTCGATCAGCGCCCGCCGCGCCGCCGCGTACTCCGGCGAGAGCAGTCCGGCGACGGGCACGCCGCCGGGCGTGGCCGGGTCGGCGATGAAGCGCCGCCCGTCGGCGAAGGCGAGGCGCAGCGCCTCGATCTGCAGGTGCAGCGCCGCCGCCGATCCGCCCGACACGTCCGCCGGGTCGAAGCCGTCGAGGATGTTGAGCGCCAGCAGCGCCACGAGGCCCTGTCCGTTGGGGCCGCACTCGTGCACGCGCAGGCCGCGGTAGGTCGTCGAGATGGGCGGCTCGAAGGTCGAGCGGTGCGCCGCCAAGTCGGCCATCGTGAGCAGGCCGCCGCGCGCCGCGACCGCCGCCGCGATGGCCGAGCCGATCCGCCCCTCGTAGAAGGCGGCCGGCCCGTCCGACGCCACCTCGCGCAGCACCGCGGCGAAATCGGGGTTGCGGACGATCGACCCCGCCCGCGGCGGCGACCCGCCCGGCAGCAGCCCGCCGCCGTCGCCCTCCAATTGGTCCGCGGCGTCGGCCCACTGGTGCGCGATCACCGGCGTCACGGCGAAGCCGTCCTCGGCCAGCGCGACGGCCGGCGTCAGCGCCGCCGCCAGATCGCGCCGCCCCCAGCGCGACACCGCGTCGGCCCAGCCCGCCGCCGCGCCCGGCACGGTCACCGCGTGCGGGCTGCCCGGCCCGATCGACCGCCCGGTTTCCCCCGCCGCCCGCACGACGTCGAGGGTCAGCCCGGCCGGCGCGCGCCCGCTGCCGTTCAGCGCCTCGACCGTCCCCCGCGCCGCGTCGTAGAAGAGCGCGAAGCAATCGCCGCCGATGCCGGTCGACATCGGCTCGACCACGGCCAGCGCCGCCGCCGTCGTGACGGCCGCGTCGGCCGCGTTGCCGCCCGCCTGCAGCGCGCCCAGTCCGGCCTGCGCGGCCAGCGGCTGCGTCGCCGCCACGATCCCGCGCCGGGCCAGCACCGGCGACCGCCGCGACGCGAAGCTGAACTCCTGCGCGAACTCCCGCATGACGCCTCCCTCCCCATCATCCCACGACACGGCCCCGCGCCCCAGCGCCCGGCGCCTGATAACCTGCTCCCATCGGCGTGGCGGCATGGGAGGTTCACGTGGCGCGGGAGGGTCGAAGCGCGCGCACGCGCCAGCAGCGCCTGGCGCGGCGCCGCCAGGAGACGCGGGGCTACGACGAGGGCGGCGGCCGCAAGCCGTTCTATCGTCAGACGTGGTTCAAGCCGGTCGTGGCGATCGGCGTGCTGGGCATCATCGCCGGGCTGGTCGGCGGCAGCCTGCCCCTGCTCATGGGCGGCGACCCCGTCGCGCCGGGCGGGACCGGCGCGGTCGATCCGATCGTCCGCCGCGCGCCCGGCGACCCCAACGCCGGGGCCGACATCGGCGCGGCCGACAAACCCCAGTTCGCCGCCGCCCCCGCTCTCGCCCTGACCGACGGGGTCGACTACCGCGCCGTGATCGAACTCGAGACCGGCACAGTCGAGATCGACCTCTTCGAGGACGCCGCGCCGGTGCACGTCAACAACTTCGTCTTCCTCGCCCGGCAGGGCTTCTTCGACGGACTCACCTTCCACCGCGTGATCGAGAACTTCGTCGCCCAGGGCGGCGACCCCACGGCGACCGGCACCGGCGGCGCGGGCTACATCCTGCCCGACGAGGCCCCGGCCCCCGACGGCGCGCTCACGCTCGGCGGGGCGGGCGTCATCGCCATGGCCCGCGGCGCGGCGGGCGCGTCGTCGTCGCAGTTCTTCATCACGCTCTCGCCGCAGGGCCAGCTCGACGGGCTCGACTTCACGGCCTTCGGCGTCGTGACGGCCGGTCTCGACCTCGTGCAGGCCATCCCCCTGCGCGACCCGCAGGAGGTCCCGCCGCCGCCGCCGGGCGCGCGCATCGTTTCGGTCACCATCCAGGAGTAGCGCTCAGCGCCGCGGCCGGGGGTCGGGGATCATCCGGTCGACCAGCCACATCATGCCCAGGAACGGCACGAAGGCGACCGCCGCGACGCCCGCCCACAGCCACTCCGCCCCCACCAGCAGCAGCACCGCCGCCGACGACGTGAGCCCCATGCCCAGGATCGAGACGACCCGCAGCACGACGGCCATGGCCGGGATGCGGGGCTGTTGCAGCGACATGCCCGTCAGCCTACAGGGGGCGTCGCGCCCCGGCCGGGATAGACGCCCCCGTGCCGGCCGGCCTACGGTGGGATCGACCCGATCGGGGTGTAGCTCAGTCCGGCAGAGCGCGCGGTTTGGGGCCGTGAGGCCGGCGGTTCAAATCCGCCCACCCCGACCAGTGTCCACCGTCGCGCGTTGACAGCGCGATCCCGCGATCTCTATGCTTGTTGTGGTTGGCTCGTAGTGGCCAGCGCTAAGGATGGTCCGTACGGACCAGCGTGAAGGGGGCGGGGCGACCCGCCTTTCTTCATGCCTCGCGACGATCCCCCTACCCCCGCGCGGCCTACGGCCGGATCGACCCGATCGGGGTGTAGCTCAGTCCGGCAGAGCGCGCGGTTTGGGGCCGTGAGGCCGGCGGTTCAAATCCGCCCACCCCGACCAGTCACGTTCCTCTACGAACGTCCTTCCGGCCTCCGCGGGCGATACTCGCGCGGATCGCGGCAGGCGTCGTAGGTCGCCTTGTCTATCCGGACCCACGTGGTTCCCCGGATTCCTCTCCATGAAGGGCTCCCGGGACCGACCGGGAAGCAGGACTCGAAGACGAGTCTCCGATCCTGCGCCCGCGCGATCTGCTTCGCCAGGCGCACCGCCGGGCCGAAGTCCGAGTCCTGACTCACGATGATGGCCGCTTCGTACCGCTGCTCGTATGTCGCTTGCACGAGGTCGATGGCGAGGCTGACATCGACGCCCTTCTCCTGCCCTCCGGTGCTCACTCTGCCCCGGTAGATGTGAATCCCCTGGCTCCGCAGATGCCTCATCTTGTTCGACCAGAAGCCGTGCCAGAACCGCTGCGCTGGCCCGGCGGCCGGGTCGGGAACACCCGTGTAGAACCGAGTCTCGGCGAGAGCGCGCCCGGGCACACGGGAAGCCAGCGCGCGCGCGGATCCAGCCCCTCGACGTCGTAGCTCGGCCAGTTGTAGGGAGACGGCCGATCAGAGCCCCAGGCGATCCGCGCCAGGTGATAGAGGTTCTGGCCGTCGATCAGGACGATAGTGCGCATAAAAGAAACACCCGCCCGGGGAAGCGGCCAGAGCCACCATCCAGCGGACGGGGAGTAAATCGGATCGACAATAGCGCCCGGTCAGCGCGCCGTCAAGCCTCCATGCAGCCCAGGGTGGAAGACCGCCCACCCCCCACTGGCGCATTGACCTCCCATCCGCCCAATCCCTACTATGCTCCCGGATGGTCCGCAAGGGCCAGCGCCGAAGGATGGTCCGCGAGGGCCAGCGTGAAGGGGGCGGGGCGACCCGCCTTTCTTCATGCCTCATTCCAACTGGACGCTCACTCCTCCGACTCTGGCTCCTCCAGCGTGAAGAGATGGTGCTCTTCACGGTGCACGCCGATCTCGTGCTCCATCAGCAGCGCTGCGAACTCCTCGCCGTTCATCAGGAATACGGGCGCTGCATCGGGGCGAGTCGCCTCCTCCCGCGCACCGCGGCTGAAGTCGCTCGTGGTGATGATCAAGCCCTGATCGTGCGTTCCGAGCGAGCCGCGAACCTGCTGGACGACCGGGCGCTGGACGTTGGCTTGCCAGCGTTTCGCCTGCACAGACATGCGGATGCGTACCGACTCTCCCACGACCAATGTCCCCCGCACGTCGATACCCCCATCGCCACCCAACGGCGTCACTCCGGTGTTGCTGAATCCCATCTTGATGAGCAATTGTTCCGCGAGACTCTCGAACTCGGCGGGCGGCATACTCCGCGCCCGCTCCAGCACCGATCGACGGACCTCGGCGTTCTGCTCGGCGATACGCGCCGTGAGCCCGGTCGGGGTCCAGTCGGCCAGCCCAATCATGCCCCGCCCGTGCCGCACGAAGCGCGGTGCTTGGCCGCGGTTTTTCCGCCGCTTCGAGTCCTCACCGATGCTCGCGTTCATCGTGTCGGCGGGAGTTCGTCCTTGCGTGCGAATCAATCCGCGTTCGAGCGCGCGCTGCGTAATCTCCCGGTAGTGCAGCGGCTCGCGGCCTCCAGACTCGCCCAGAACCTGTTCCGCCGCGTCGAGGAACGACAGTCTGCCCGGGCCATCGCTACCGCCCGGCTCTACAGGCCACGGCTTCGCGATGGGGGGTGTCTCAGCGCTGTCGGCCTCCGGCGCGCCGGGGTTAACCGCGTAGTACCCGCGCTTCGTCCGCACGAAACGGGACTGCGCACCATGTTCCTGGATATCCACGGAGATGCGCGCGCTCACGGTGTCCCATAGGGTCTTGCCGCGCGTCTGCCAGCCGTCCGCCAACATGCGCTCCGCGATCTTGCGGCAGTTCAGAGGCTCTTCGGCCTTCGCGAGTACCTTGTACGCGCCTTCGAGAATCGTCACCGCTGACCTCCCTCGCTCGCCCAATGACCCAATCCTACCCCCGCGCGGCGCCGACCAGCTCCCCCACCGACGCGACGCCCTGCCCGGCGCAGTACGACTCCAACTCCTCCAGCACGCGCAGGGGGGCCAGCGGCTCGCGGAAGGTGGCCGTGCCGACCTGCACGGCGCAGGCGCCGGCCAGCAGGAACTCCGCCGCGTCGCGGCCCGTGGCGATGCCGCCGCAGCCGATCACCGGCAGCGACACGGCCCCCGCCGTCTCCCAGACCAGCCGCAGCACGATGGGCCGGATCGCCGGGCCGGTCAGCCCCGCCGTGGGGCGGTTGGTGCGCGGCCGCCGCGTGCGCACGTCGATCGACATGCCCAGCACCGAGTTGGCGACGCAGAGCGCCTGCGCCCCCGCCTCCTCGACCGCGCGCGCCAGCGGCACGATGTCGGTCACGTTGGGCGTCAGCTTCACGATGACCGGCAGCGTCGTGGCCTGCGCGACGGCCGCCGTCACCTCGGCCGCCGCCGCCGGATCCTGCCCGAACTCCATCCCGCCCACGTCGAGGTTGGGGCAGGAGATATTGATCTCCAGCGCGTCGACGCCCGGCACGCCGTCGAGCTCCCGCGCCAGCGTGGCGAACTCCTCGACGGTGTCGCCCAGCACGTTGACGATCACCGGCGTGTCCCAGGTCGCCCAGACGGGGCAGACGTCGCGCACCAGCCGCCGCAGCCCGACGTTCTGGAAGCCGATGCTGTTCAGCATCCCCGACGGCGTCTCGGCGATGCGCGGCATCGGGTTGCCGCGCCGCGGCTTCAGCGTCACGCCCTTGGAGACGATCGCCCCCAGCCGGCTCAGGTCGAAGACGCGCGAGAACTCGATGCCGTTCGAGAAGGTGCCCGAGGCGGTCATCACGGGGTTGCGCAGGACGAGACTGCGCTTCCACCCGGGCGCGAGGTCGACCCGCATGTCCACGCGATCGCCGCGGCCGTCGTGTCCGCCGTCGGTCATCCTGCCCGCAGCCTACCGCGCCGGGACGCAACCCGGCGCACGCCAATCCGACACACAAAGAACGCGCCGCCCCCGGATGGGAGCGGCGCGACGATTCCGCCTCGCACGGGCGCTACACCGCGACGGCGTTCTCCGGCGCCGCGCCGCTCTCCGCGCCGCGGCGCCGGCGGGAGATGCCCATGTCGTTCCAGCGCGACCGCCCCTCGGCCCCGTCCCAGATGGAGTCCTCGGACGAGTTGGGGAACTGGCGCTCGCAGCCGCACAGCTTGCAGTGGCCCATGCTGATCGGCCCGTTGGGCGAATCGATCAGCCAGTGGTGGTGGCAGGTACCGCTCGCGGCCACGGGCGCGGCCTCGGCGCCTGGGGTGCTCGCAGTCTTCGTCGGCATCGGTCTCAACCTCTCAACTGCCGCGCGGTCCGCCGCCTTACCGCTTCGGATACCCGGCGTCTCCATCATTGGATCGGCGCTGGCTCCCGGTCAAGACGGCGCTTCTCGTTACGGAAGGCGCCATGTAAACCTTGACGCCCTTCCGTATCCACCAATACGCTTGAAGTGGAGCCAGAGTTCCCCATCGTTCGCACCATCGCCCGATCCGACCATCGCCACCGTTCCCGACGTTCCGCCGGCCCGGTGCCGCGCCCACCGGCGTCGCTCGCCCTACGTTCCCCCGGACTGGCGCGTGACGCGCGATGCTGGCACGGTGAACTCACCGGCCGGCGCGCGCGCCCGGCCTGAGCAGGAGAATCCGTGGTTGGTCCCAGCCCCGGCATGACGCCCCCGCAGGCCCACGGGCACGGTCCGCCCGCCGGCCCCCAGCCCATCGACGGCGTCCGCCACGTCATCGCCATCGCCTCCAACAAGGGCGGCGTCGGCAAGTCGACCGTCGCCACCAACCTGGCCGTCGCCCTGGCCAAGGACGGGGCCGCCGTCGGCCTGATCGACGCCGACATCACCGGCCCCAACCTGCCCACCATGTTCGGCCTGCCGGCCGGCTTCCAGGCCAACAGCGAGCAGGGGCTGCACCCCATCCAGCGCTACGGCGTCAAGCTCATCTCCATCGGCTTCCTCCTCCCGCCCGGCTCCCCCGTCGTCTGGCGCGGGCCGATGATCGGCAGCGGCGTCAAGCAGCTCCTCCGCGACGTCCCCTGGGGCGAGCTCGACTACCTCCTGCTCGACATGCCGCCCGGCACCAGCGACGCCGCCATGTCGGCCGCCCAGGACGTGCCCATCGCCGGCGCGATCATCGTCTCCACGCCGCAGCCCGTCGCCCTCGAGGACGCGGCCAAGGCCATCGCGATGTTCGAGAAGCTCACCGTGCCCGTGCTCGGCATCGTCGAGAACATGTCCTACTTCATCACGCCCGACACCGGCCAGCGGGTGGAGATCTTCGGCCACGGCGGGGCCGAGGCGGCGGCCGAGGACCACGCCGTCGACTTCCTCGGCGCGATCCCCCTCGCCACCGAGATCCGCGCCGGCGGCGACGAGGGCCGTCCGCTCGTCGAGTTCCTGCCCGACGGAGCGGTCGCCGCGGCCTTCCGCGAGATCGCCGGGCGCGTCGCCGCCAAGGCCGACGTCCTGGCGCGCATGGCCCCGCCCACCGCACCCATCCACACCCCGGCCGTGAATACACCGAATAGGGCCCGCCCGGCTCCCGGCCAGCCGCCCGCGGGCCCGGCCCCATCCAGCGAGCGAAGCATCATCTGATGCCCTGCTTCCGTGCCCCCGACCGTCCCGCCCGGCCCGGCCCCGTCGCCGGGACCGGCGGCGCCGATCGCCGGGCGCTCCACATAACGAAAGACCGAACACCCCATGCCCCGATTGTTCCGCCGCGGCAAGCGCGACGACGACCCCACTGACGGCGCCCCCACGGGGGGCTCCATTGACGGCGCCCCCACGGGGGGCGACGCCGCATCCGCCAACGGCCAGAGCGCCGAGGCGGCCACCCCCGCCCGCAAGACTCCGGCCCGCAAGCGCGCCTCGCGCGGGCGCGCCGCCAAGGCCGCGCCGGCCTCCTCCGACAAGGACGCCGCGGCCGAGCCGACCACCACTCGCCGCCGCGCCTCCCGCGCCCGCACCCGCGCCTCGACCGCCGCGGCCAAGGCCGGCGCGGCCGAGCCGGCGGCCAAGCCCGCGCGCAAGCGCGCCCCCGCCCGCAAGACCCCGGCCCGCAAGCGCGCCGCCAAGGCCGCGCCCGCAGCGCCGGTTCCCGCGTCCGACCCCGAGCCCGACCTCTCGACCGAGGCCGGCTTCGTCGCCCTCGTGCAGCGCCAGACCAACCTGCTGGAGCAGCAGACGCGCCTCCTGCAGTCGCTCGTCGCCGCGCAGGGCGGCCCCAGCGCCTCGGGCGAGGTGGGCATCAAGCCGCGCATGGCCCTCTTCGTCGACGTGCCCAACATCCTCTACGCGGCCGAGCGCTCGGGCGTCACGGTCGATTGGGAGAAGGTGCAGGCCTTCCTGGGCCGGGGCCGCACGCTGGTGCGCTCCATCGCCTACGCGCCCATCTCCGACGACCCCGAGGCGCGCCGCGAGATGGAGCGCTTCGTGCTGCCCTTCCTCGACAAGGACTACCGCATCGTCACCAAGCCGCTGAAGCGCTTCTCGGGCGGCAGCGTGAAGGCCAACTTCGACGTCGAGCTGGCGATCGACATCCTCACCATGGCCGACCGCCTCGACGTCATCGCGCTGATCTCCGGCGACGGCGACTTCCGCCGGCTGGTGGAGATCGTCAGCGCGCGCGGCGTGCGCGTGGAGGTCGTGGCCTTCGGCCACAGCACGTCGAAGGACATCCGCGAGGTCGCCGACCGCTACATCGACATCGCGGCCTACGTCCCGGAGCTGTGCGAGTCGAAGTAGGGGCGGCCGACTATGTCAGGACACTCGGCAGGGAGGTAGCGCCGCAACGGGGCGTCTCCAGTAGGCTGCATGCATGGGATCGCAACCGATAAGATGCGTGAGCAGTTGCGGCACGGGGAGATCCTGGCGTGACTAACCGCCTCTACTTCGGCGACTGCCTGGACGTGATGCGGGAGGACATCGCCGACGCGTCCGTCGATCTCATCTACCTCGACCCACCGTTCAACTCGAAGCGCCTGTACAACGCATACCTGAAGGACGCTGCTCAGTACGTCGCGTTCGACGATACCTGGCGCTGGTACGAGGCAGTGGACGACTTCCATGAGGTCGCCGGCGACGTTGCGCTCGCCGACACGATGGAAGGACTGCGGCGCATCCTCGGTGAAGGGTCGAGCCTCGCGTACCTGTCCTACATGGCCAACCGCCTGCGCGAGTGCCGCCGGGCGCTCAAAGACACTGGCAGCATCTACCTGCACTGCGATCCAACCATGAGCCACTACCTGAAGGTGGTCATGGATGGGATTTTCGGGAAGCAGAACTTCCGCAACGAAGTCGTGTGGCACTACCGGAAGTGGTCGACAGGAAAGTACGCGTTCCAGCGCAATCACGACATCATCTTGTTCTATTCACGAGCCTCCGACCGTGGCAGAACGTTCAATCAGCGGTACATGCCGAGAGCTGCGTCGACCGTGAAGCGATTCGGCCAGTCGGAGATCGTCTCCGGACACGACGAGGCCGGGAGGCGGCTCCCCTCGAAAACCGCGGAGAGTGAGTCCAAGGGGGTGCGCCAGGACGACGTGTGGGACATCAACCGCGTCGCGCCGGTGAAGCAGATCTACCCCACGGAAAAGCCGCTGCCGCTGTTGGAGCGCATCGTCGCCTGCAGTTCGGACGAGGGAGACGTGGTGCTCGACCCGTTCTGCGGCTGCGGGACGACCATCCACGCCGCCCAGAACCTCGGGCGTCAATGGGTAGGCATCGACATCTGCGTCAACGCCTGCAGGGTGATCGAGAACCGGCTGCGCCAGCACTTCGACATCCTCTGGTCGGAAATCGAATTCGTCGGCATCCCGAAGACCACTGGAGACGCACACGCGCTCGCCGACCTCGACAAGTTCCGTTTCGAGCGCTGGGCGGCGTCCATGGTGGACGGTATGGAGGCGAACAAGCGGCAGCGTGGCGATCGGGGCATCGACGGCCGGGGCCGCCTCGCGGTCCGCAAGGGGCAGTTCATCGACATCGTCTCGCAAGTCAAGGGAGGGGCGACGGGCCCCGGCGACGTGCAGGCGTTCAACGGCGCGCGGCAACAGGCGGGCGCCGACTTGGGCATCTTCACCTGCTTCGAGGAGCGCGTCACACCGCGTATGCGCGATGCCGCGGCCAGCGCGGGCCAATTCATGGGCGTCCCCGTGATCCAGATCTTCACCGTTGAGGACTACTTCGCCGGCCGGCGGCCCACCATGCCGGCGCCCGGCCTCGCCGGGCCCGAGGCCTGAAGCGCAGCCGCCCCGGGTGCCCGCCGCCCCCAGCGTGTGCAATCCTGTAGGGGCGCCGCCGCCGTACGAGAGCGCAAGGGAGCCACCGACATGACCGCACACCTCATCGCTGGACGGTGGCTCGCCGTCCTCACCGTGCTGGCCATCGCCGTCGCGCTGGCCGCCTGTTCCGGCGACGCGGAGCCCGAGGCCGCCGACACGCCCGCGCCCGAGCCGGAGCCCGCGGCGGCGGAGGCGGCCGATCCGGCCCCGGAGTCCGCCGCCGCCGACGAGCCGGCGCCCGCGGCGACGGAGGCGGCCGAGGCAGATGAGGCGGCCGATCCGGCCCCCGAGTCCGCCGCCGCCGACGAGAGCCCCGCGACCCAGGCGGAGCCGTCGGGCGCGGAGGTCTCGATCAGCGTCGACGGCGACACCACCTGGGGCGACGTCTTCGACACCCTCGCCCCCTTCGAACAGGCCTGCATCCGCGGCGCCCTGGGCGACGATCTGCTGGCGTCGGCGCTGAGCGAGCCGGTCCTGAGCGAGGACGACTCGGAGCAATGGCTCGTGGATCTGTTCTCCTGTCTCTCCGAGCGGACCGCTCGGGACGTGTACTACTCCGTCCTCGTCGCGGGACTCGGCGTGGCCGCGGGGACGCTCAGCGCGGACCAACAATCCTGCCTGCGCGCGGTGGTCGACGAGCTCGACGTCGCCGGCCTCATCGCCGAGGCGGCCGCCTCGGACGACGTGCCCGAGAGCGCGGTGGCGCTCCTCCAGGACGTGATCACCTGCGTTCCGATCGGGCCGGCCGCCGGCGACGTCACGCCCGCCGCCCCCGTGATCGCCGGCGAAGACGACCACGCGGACTCGCCCGAGGAGGCCACGCCGGCGGCCGCCGGCGGGTCGGTCGAGGGCGTCCTGGGCCACCCGGCCGACAGGGACATGTTCGTGTTTGAGGCCGAGGCGGGCGTGCTCTACCGCATCGACGTGTACCTCGAGACGCTGAGCGACTCCGTCCTGACGCTGTTCGACGCCGCCGGGGAGGAACTGGCCTTCAACGACGACCAGCTGGAATCCGCCGCGTCGCGCATCGAGTGGGAGGTGCCGGAGCCGGGCGACTACTACCTGGCGGTCGCGGGCTGGGCTGGGGACACCGGCGCCTACACCCTCGTGATCACGCCGCTCCCGGACGACGGCGACGACCCGGCATCCGCCGGCGACGACCACGCGGACACGCCGGAGGAGGCCACGCCGGCGGCCGTCGGCGAGCCGGTCGGGGGCGCCCTGAACCACGAGGACGACGTCGACGTCTTCGTGTTCACGGCGGAGGCGGGCGCGCGCTACGGCATCGACGTGATCCTGGGGACCCTGGACGACTCCATCCTGACGCTGCACGACGCCGACGGGACGGAGTTGGCCTACAACGACGACAACCGCGGCGCCCCGGCGTCGCGCATCGAGTGGCAGGCGCCGGAGCCGGGCGACTACTACCTGACGGTCGAGGGTTTCGTCGGGGACACCGGTTCCTACACCCTCGCGATCGCGCTGATCCCGGACACCGACGACCACGGCGACGCGCTGCCCCCGGACGCGGACGCCACGCCGGCGCCCGTCGGCGGGTCGATCGGGGGCGAGTTGCACCACGAGGCCGACATCGACGTGTTCGTGTTCACGGCCGAGGCGGGCGCGCTCTACCAGATCGACGTGGTCCTGGGGACCCTGGACGACTCCGTCCTGACGCTGTACGACGCCGGCGGGGAGGAACTGGCCTACAACGACGACCTCTCGGACTCCTCCTACGAATCGCGCATCGAGTGGGAGGCGCCGGCCGCGGGCGACTACTACCTGGCGGTCGAGGGCTACGGCGGGGACACCGGCTCCTACGCCCTGACGATCGCCGTCCTCGCCGGGGGCTAGGCGGCCCGGCGCTGCGGCGCGGAGTCGCGCGAGGCGACGCAGGGGCTGCGCTAGTATCCCCCCATGACATCCGACGCTCTCCTTGCCGCCGCCACGCAGAGGTTCTCGATATCGGCCCTTCCCGGCGGATCGGCCCGCGTGACTTGAACGAAGCCGAACACGCGCGCGCTACGTCGATCGATCCCATCATCGCCGCCCTGGGCTACGCAGAGTCCTCGATCACGATCGAGTTGCGAGAGGCGCGCCTGTCCGTCGCTCCGGGCAGGTCCCTCGACTACCTCCTCACGGCCCACGGGACACAGCATCGTCGTTGAAGCCAAGAGCCTTCAAAACTTGTCTCTCGGAGATCAAGCGAAGCCGGGCAACTGGTCGGTTACATGCGCGCAGGAGGGCATCCGATGGGCTCTCCTCTGACGAACGGCGTCCAGTGGCAGATCTTCGATACCGAAGTGCAGCGGCAACTGGGAAGCGAAGCGCGTCACCACCATCGATCTCCCCGCCGCCCACCGCGAGAGTCGTCTCGGCGACGCACTCCGGCCCCTCACCCTGTTCGCTCACGACGTCGTCGGCAAGAGCGATGCCGACCTCAGCGCGTGGTCGCAACGCGAACGTGCCCGATCCCACATCGATGAGTTGCTTGGCAATCCAGGCTCCAGCGCCGTCAGGGCCATCGTCACATCCATGCGCAAAGGCGGAATCCGTGTCAGCCCGTCGGATGTGGTCGACCTGCTCCGCGATCGAGTCGCTGCCCCCACTCCCGCCACATCACCCCGCCACGTCGCCGAGGAGCCTGCACCCTACGACGCTCCCGCCCCCAGCCCTGCCCCCATCCCATCTCCTCCCCGGCTCACGCCGACCCGCCGCCGTCGGCGTCGCCCCGAGCCGGACACCGGTGTGCAATTCTACCTCTTCCCCGCTGGGAAGCACGACGACATCTCCGGTCTGGATCACCTGAGACACTGGCTGGGCCGTGGCCTATGGGGTCTCCGGACCTCAACCCCCCGTCGGCGGCAGGTTAGGCCGGGCGATCAGTGCTGCTTCTACGCCACCGGCGTAGGCATCGTGGCATACGCAGAGGCATCACCGCTGCCGTCGATCAGGAAATCCCACTGGAATCCTGGCCCGGCCTGACCGATTGGTCGCCCGGCGTGTACGGAATGCCACTGCGGAATATCCGGTGGCTCCCCCAACCCATCGAGATCACGCCGGAGCTTCGCGGCAGGATGGATGCCTATCACGGCAAGGATCTGAGCAGACCCTGGCCTTGGCTCGTCCAGACCACCTTCCTCCTCACCGAGCACGACTTCAACATCCTCACCGGCCGCGCCTAAACCCCCGCCCAGCGACGTACGCCGCCCTCCTCGACCACCCGGCCCAGGCCGGGGAAGGGGAAGTGGTTCGTCGCCAGCAGCAGGCCCTCCGCCAGCGACCGGTCCCACAGCGCCCGCCGCGTGCGGCGCGCCAGCGGCATGTCGACGTCGGCGGAGATGCACCAGTCGGGCCGGGCCACCTGCACCGGCGAGTGGGCCGCGTCGCCGATCAGCAGCGCCGACTCCCCCGCGCTCGACACCATCAGCGAGACGTGGCCCGGCGTGTGCCCCGGCGTCGGCACGGCGACCACCTCCGGGGTCAGCGCCCGCTCGCCGTCGGCCAGGTCCCAGAGCCCCGCCGCCGTGATCGGGTCGAGGCCGCGCGCGCGGTCGGGCTCGGCCCCCGTCGCGCCGGCCGCCCAGTAGTCCCACTCGGTCTGCTGCGCGACGTGGCGCGCGTTGGGGAAGAGCGGCGTGGGCGCGCCGTCGCGGTCGACCGTGTTCCAGCCGGTGTGGTCGAAGTGCAGGTGCGTGAAGGCGACGATGTCGAGTTCCTCCGGCGGGACGCCCGCCTCGGCCAGCAGCGAGGGCAGCGCCGGCGCGGCGCCCAGCGGCGTCTCGACGGGCCGGCCGCCCATGCCTGTATCGACGAGGATCGTGCGGCCGGCGCTGCGGATCAGCCAGGGCGTGATGCTCACCGACAGCTCATCGGCGTCGTTCAGCAGGTCGCGGAACGGCTCCAGCGGCGCCCCCGCCGCCTCCGGGAAGAAGTCGGTCAGCTTGGGCCGCAGCCACGTGTCCTGCAGCGCCACCAGTTCCACGTTCCCCACCGACGTCCGATGCACTCTGCTCATCGCGGTCCTCCTCCGGTCGTCGCTTCGCTCGGCCCCGCGAGGCTAACTGATTGGCGCTACGCCTCCCCCTCGCGCGCCTCCCAGCGGCGCACGCCATCCTCCTCGACCACCCGGCCACCCGGCCCAGGCCGGGGAAGGGGAAGTGGCTCGTCGCGACCAGCGCCCCATCGCGCGCCGCCCGGTCCCACAGCATCCGCCGCGACGCCCGCGCCCGCTCCGGGTCGAGGTCGGCCCCGGCGCACCAGTGCGCCTCCGGCACCTGCATCGGCGAGTGCGCCGCGTCGCCGACGAACAGCACCGATTCGCCCGGCGCCGTCAGCAGGAACGAGACGTGCCCCGGCGTGTGCCCCGGCGTCGGGATGGTCACGACCTCCCGCGTCACCGCGTATTCCCCCTCCACGAAGTCGACCAGCCCCCGCTCCAGCAGCGGCTCGAGGACCAGCGCCCGGTCGGGCGCGGCCATGGGGTCGGCGTCGGGGCCGGTCCAGTAGTCCCACTCGCGCTGCTGCACGATGTGGCGCGCGTTGGGGAACAGCGGCGCGAGCCCGTCGGCCCGCTCGACCGTGTTCCAGCCCACGTGGTCGTAGTGCAGGTGCGTGAAGACCACGATGTCGACCTCGCCGGCCCGCACGCCGGCCTCGGTCAGCACCGCCGGCAGCGACGCCTCCTCGCGAACCGGCAGCGGCCCCGGCCGGAAGCCGACGCCCGTGTCGACCAGGATCGTGCGTCCGCCGCTGGCGATCAGCCAGGCCGTATGGCTCAGCGCCATGCGCCCGCCCTCCATCAGGTACTCCCCGTAGCCGCCGAAGGCCGCCGGATCGGCGTCGGGGAAGAAGTAGTCGGGCCGCAGCCGCGACCACGTGTCCTGCAGCGCGATCACCTCCGTGTCGCCGAACGTCCAGCGCTGGAACTGCCCCATCGTGGTCCTCCGTCTCGTGGCTCGCCGGGCGCGCAGGCTAGCACGCCGGGTGGCGCCGGCGCGTCGGGGCGAGGGGGGGTCGGGTCGATCGGGGCGAAAAAATAGGGCCCCGTGCGTTCCGGGGCCCGGACACCAGCGGTGTACAGCCGCATTCAGCCCGTGCCTACTGACTGAACCGTCTGGATGAGCCGATCCTAGCAGCATTGAGCCATGGGTCGCAAGCCCTACCCCCCCGACTCCGACCGACGGCGCCGATCCTCCCCGCAGCCGCGCCTCCGTCAGCGACGCGTACTCCTCCGTCTGCTCGACCAGCACCCAATCGCGGCCGTGCCGCTCCGCCGCCAGGGCCAGCGTGCCCGTCCCGCCGAACGGGTCGAGGATCAGGTCCCCCGGCGACGTGCCCACCTGCACCAGCCGCTCGACCAGCGCCAGCGGCTTCTGCGACGGATGCCGCCCCAGCGACCGCTCCCCCTTCGGCGTGACGGGGAACTCCCACAGGTTGCGCATCTGCTTGTCGTCGTTGAGCGCCTTCGCCTCCCAGTAGTTGAACGTCCAGCGCGACGCCTTGCCCGGCCCCTCCGGCGGCCCGTTCACCGCCCAGACCAACTGCTCCGTGCTCTCCGCCAGCATCCGCGCCGTGATGTTGGGCTGCGCGTTCGGCTTGTACCAGATGATCGAGTTCAGCACCCGCCGGTTCAAGCCCGACTGCAGGATGAACCCCAGCTGGTAGATGTTGTGGTACGTCCCGAAGACCAGGATGTTGCCGTTCGGCTTCACGACCCGGCAGACCTCGCGCAGCCACTCGACGTTGAAGCGGAAGAACTCGTCGTCGCCGAAGCGGTCCCACGACTCCGCCATCGTCACGTGCGAGGAGAAGGCCCAGCCCAGCCCGCGCCGCTTGCTCATGTTGAACGGCGGGTCGGCGATGCAGTGATCGACGCAGGCGTCGGGCCAGCCGCGCATCGCCGCCAGCGCGTCCCCCCGGATCAGCGCGTTCCGCCGTGGCGCCTGCGCCGCGTCGTCCATGCCCCCATTGGATCACACCCGTGATCGAAGGGGAAGAGGCCGCGCCGCCGCGCCCGGCGCGGCCCACGGCCGGGCGCGCGTGTGCTACCCTGCCGCCGTTCCTGCGAAGAACCGTTCCGCCCACGTGAGAGGCGCCAGTGTGGGGCATCCCTGCTCCCTTCGTGACTTTCACGTGTGCGATTGCTCTTCGCAGGAACGGTCCCATCACTGGAGACGGGGGGAGCACTCCTTCCCGGTTCCAGGAACAGACCGAACCCGGAACCGCGGAGAGGAGTCGACCGATGAAGACGGGAAGAGTGGTCGTTGCGCTGATCGCCGTCGCCGCCGTGGCGCTGGCGGGCGCGCTGGCCGCCTGTTCCGGCGATTCGGAGCCCGAGACTCCCGACTCAGCCGAGTCCACGGTTACCGAGGAGGCCGAGTCTGCGTCGGCTGCCGCCACGGACGAGTCCGCGTCGGCTGCCGCCACGGACGAGTCTGCGTCCGAGTCTGAGTCCGAATCCGAAGCGGCCGAGAGATCGACTTGGGGGTCCGAGACATCCGGCGGAGAGCTGATGATCGGCATCGACGACGACACTACCTGGCAGGAAGTGTTCGACACGTTCACCCCCAGCGAGTTGTCCTGCATCCGAAACGCGTGGGGCAATGAACTGCTGGCGTCGGTACTGGACGAGCGCCTCATGGCTGGGATCGAGTGGTTCCTGTACAGGAGCGAAGCGGAGTGGCTGCAGCGGCTGGGGGATCTGGCCTCCTGTCTCTCCGAGCGGGCCGCCCAAGACGTGTTCATCGCCATCCTCGTCGCAGGGTTCGCGGTGGACAGAGGGGAGATGATCGGCGCGGACCAACAAGCCTGCCTGCGCGCGGCGGTCGCTGAGTTTGACATCGGCGGCTTCGTGGCGGCGGCAGTCTCCTGTCTGGAGGCCGGGCCGTTCGCCGATGCGGACGCGCTGGAGAACGCTACGCGGGCGTCCGTCGGCGGGTCGGTCGATGGCGCCCTGCGCAACAATGGCGACTTCGGCCTCTTCGTGTTCGAGGCGAAGGAGGGTGCGCGTTACCGCATCGACGTGAGTCTCGGGACTCTGGGCGATTCCGTCCTCACGCTGTCCGACGCGGGCGGGCGGGAACTCGACTACAGCGACGACTACGCCGACTCCAGGGCGTCGCGCATCGAGTGGGAAGCGCCGGCCTCGGGCAACTACTACTTGGTAGTCGATGGCTACGGCGGTGACACCGGCTCCTACACCTTGACAATCACTGTCCTCGCCTGGCGCTAGCCGGTCCGGCGCATCTGCATCGGCGCCTGCGCCGCGTCGCCCATGCCCATTGGGTCACACCGTGATCGAGGGGAAGGGCCGCGCCCACGGCCGGGCGCGCGTGTGCTACCCTGTCACCGTTCCTGCGAAGAACCGTACCGCCCACGTGAGAGGCGCCAGTGTGGGGCATCCCTGCTCCCTTCGTGACTTTCACGTGTGCGATTGCTCTTCGCGGGAACCGTCCCATTACTGGAGACGGGGGAGCACTCCTTCCCGGTTCCAGGAACAGACCGAACCCGGAACTGCGGAGAGGAGTCGACTGATGAAGACGGGAAGAGTGGTCGTTGCGCTGATCGCCGTCGCCGCCGTGGCGCTGGCGGGCGCGCTGGGAGGGGGATTCGGTCCGCCCGCCCAGGCCCAGACGGATAATACGGACCGGCAAATCCTGGAAGCCTTCTATCAGGCGACCGGAGGAGACAACTGGACCGACAACACGAATTGGCTGAGCGACAAGCCGCTGGGTGAATGGCACGGCATCACCACGGACGCGGACGGGCGGGTCACCGAACTGGTCATCTTCGGCAACCGGTTGACCGGCGAGATCCCGCCGGAACTGGGCGGGCTCACCAACCTTCAAGTGCTGGTTCTTGACGGCGCCTCGTTGACCGGCGAGATCCCGCCGGAACTGGGCGGGCTCACCAACCTGCGAGTACTGATTCTTTCCGGCACCCAGTTGACTGGCGCGATCCCGGCGGAGTTGGGCAGGCTCACCAACCTCGAGCAGCTGGCTCTCTACGGCACCCAGTTGACCGGCGCGATCCCGGCGGCGCTGGGCGGGCTCCCCAACCTGTGGGAGTTGAATCTCTCATCTAACCAGTTGAGTGGCGCGATCCCGGTGGAGTTGGGCGGGCTCCCCAGCCTGTCGTTGTTGACTCTCTCATCCAACCAGTTGACCGGTTCGATCCCGGTGGCGCTGGGCGGTCTCACCAACCTGGGGGAGTTGGACCTCTCATCCAACCAGTTGAGCGGGGGGATCCCGGCGGAACTGGGCGATATCGTCTACCTTGGGCGGCTGTTCCTCAGCGGCAACCCGTTGACCGGGTGCATCCCGGCCGGGTTGCGCGGCGTCGACAACGGCTGGCCCGACGACGACCCGGACCACGATCTGGACCAGCTTGGTCTGCCCGACTGTGGGGCGGCCCCCCCGGCGGCAGAGCCCGGCGCCCCGTGCCTGCGCGGCGACATCGCCGTGGGATACAGCCTCGTCGTCTACGAAGGCGGCAGCTCCGCGGACCTGGAAGCCTGCTCATCCAACCAGTTGAGCGGGGGGATCCCGGCGGAACTGGGCGATATCGTCTACCTTGGGCGGCTGTTCCTCAGCGGCAACCCGTTGACCGGGTGCATCCCGGCCGGGTTGCGCGGCGTCGACAACGGCTGGCCCGACGACGACCCGGACCACGATCTGGACCAGCTTGGTCTGCCCGACTGTGGGGCGGCCCCCCGACGGCGGCAGAGCCCGGCGCCCCGTGCCTGCGCGGCGACATCGCCGTGGGATACAGCCTCGTCGTCTACGAAGGCGGCAGCTTCGCGGACCTGGAAGCCTGCGCGGAGCGGCACGGCGTCACGGCGGTGTACACTCTCGTGGACGGAGCGTGGGTATCGTACCGCGTCGGGGTGCCGGCGTTCGTGAATCGCGCGTTCACGGAGTTGTACGGCGACGGTCTGCCCGCCGTCACGCCGCTGGTCGTCAAGAGCGACCAGCCCGCGGCGGCCGGCCCGTAGGCGGAGGCGCGCCGGGCAACCGGGCGGGAGCGGTCGCCGGTCGCGCGGCCGCTCCCGTCCGCCCGCAACGTGCCCGGCGCGTCCGGCCGGGCGCGCCCACAGCCGTCCCCCGACGGGGCGCCGCCTCTGGCCCCCCCTCTCCATCGTCTCCATCGTCCAGATGGAGAGCGGAGAGGGGGTGAGGTTCTCCCCTACCCTCCCCCAACGACCACACCGAAAGGCTTGCCCCGTGACCATCCGCGCCATCGTCGAGATCGTCCTCCGCGTCGCCGACATCGACCGCGCGCTCGCCTTCTACCGCGACACGCTGGGACTGGAGATCTTCTCCCCGCCCGGGCTGCCCGGCAAGTTCCTCCGCGTCGGCGAGAAGGACGGGCTGCCGATGCAGATCGTGCTCGTGCCCGGCGGACGGGCGGCGCCGGCCGGGGCCGACGCGCCCACGGGCCTGCATCACATCGGCCTCGAGGTCGATCCCGGCGACTGGCAGCCCTTGCGCGACCGCCTGGAGGCGGCCGGCCACGCCACCCGCGACGGCGCACACCCCTTCATGCCCGTCGACGCCTTCTACCTCGACGACCCGGACGGCAACGAGGTGGAGATCGCGACCCGCCGCCCCGCCTGACCCCTCCCGCTTCCGCGCCGGGACCGCTACCCTCCGCAGCGGAGCCCCGGCCCCCCGCGGCCGGGCCGCGCAAAGGAGCCCCTCATGGCCGACGAAGTCACCTTCCCCGTCGAGGCCGGGCACATCATGCTGTT
This sequence comes from Dehalococcoidia bacterium, assembly GCA_963664645.2. GTDB lineage: Bacteria > Chloroflexota > Dehalococcoidia > Bin125 > Bin125 > TK10-74A. Next base: position 1,773,141 of record CAXXCV010000001.1, on the reverse strand, counting down.
CGCCCGCGCCATCGGCGACGAGAACCCGATCTACAAGGACGCCGAGTACGCCAAGGCCTCCGAGGTGGGCGGTATCCCCGCGCCGCCCACCTTCGAGCGGGTCTGGGCCCACTGGGACCCCGACTACTCGCTGCGGCCCAAGCCCGGCGAGCCCTGGTTCGGCTCGGCGGCCGAGGCGACCAGCCGTCCGCAGAGCGACGACGAGGACGACGGCGGCGGCAGCGGCCGCGGCCTGCACGCCGAGCAGCGCTACGTCTACCATCGGCCCGTCCTGGCCGGCGAGACGCTGACGGCCCGCATGCGCCCCGGCAAGACCTGGACGAAGGAGGGCCGCCGGGCCGGCACGATGACCTTCAGCGAGGGGATCATCGAACTCTTCGACGAGGCGGGCGAGATCGTCATCACCGCCACCAGCGTCGCCGTCACCACCTCGCGCGCCGTCGACCAATAATCGCGCCGGGACGCGACCCGCCCGGCCAACCGAACAGGAGAGCCCGATGCCCCTCAACGCCAGCAGCCTCAGCGTCGGCGACACGCACAGCGAAGTCGTCGTCGAGAACCTCACCCGCACGCAGATCGTGCAGTACGCCGGCGCCTCCGGCGACTACAACCCCATCCACACCGACACGCCCTTCACCAAGGAGATCGCCGGTTACCCCAGCGTCTTCGCGCACGGGATGCTGAGCATGGGCATGACCGGCAAGATGCTGACCAACTACGTCGGCGACGGCCGCCTCACCGCCTTCGGCGTGCGCTTCACGCGGCAGGTCTTCCCCGGCGCGACGCTCACCGCCACCGCCACCGTGGAGGCCATCCGCGAGGAGGACGGCCGGCACTTCGTCGACCTCACCGTCTCGACCACCAACCAGGACGGCCAGGAGGTCTGCAAGGGCGACGCCTCGGCCCGCATCGACGCGTAGCCGCCGGAGACCCGTCATGGCCGATGAAGTCACCTTCCCCATCGAAGCCGGGCACATCATGCGCTTCGCCGCCGCGATCGGCGACGAGAACCCCATCTATCGCGACGCCGACCACGCCCGGGCGACCGAGCCCGGCGGGGTCATCGCGCCGCCCACCTACGCGATGGTCTCCACTCACTTCGATCCCGACGTCGCGCGGCCCCTGCCCGGCCGTCCCTGGCGCGGCTCCGGCGCCGAGCCGACCGGCATCCCCGCCGGCTCCGGGACCGGCGAAAGCGCCCGTGGTCTCCACGCCGAGCAGCGCTTCGTCTACCACCGGCCCGTCCTGGCCGGCGAGACGCTGACCGTCCGCCGGCGCCCCGGCGCGGCGTGGACGAAGGAGGGCCGCCGCGGCGGCGCGCTCCGCTTCCGCGAGCAGATCAGCGAGTTCGTCGACGCCGACGGGCAGGTCGTCATCACTGCCACGATGGTGGGCGTCACCACGTCCCGCGCCGTCGATCAGTAGGGGCGGCCTACACCAGCGCTGCCACGATCCCCGCGATAGCCGCGACGACCACGGCCGCGAGCGCGACGCCGAACGTTACTAGTCGCCATGTCTGCGCATGGAAGGCCGTCTGCAGGTCCGCGCGCATCTCCGCCCGGAGGGCCTCCATGTCGGCCCGGAGGGCCTGCATGTCGGCCCGCACATCGGCCCGGAGGGCCTCCATGTCGGCCCGCACATCGGCCCGGAGCACATCCATGTCGGCCCGCATATCGGCGCGGAGGGTCTGCATGTCGCCTCGCATCTCGGCGCGCAGAACCTCCAGGTCCGCCCGTGTCGAGAGACCGGCGACGGCGCCGTTGACTTCGTCAGCCGTGGCTTCCGCCAACTCTTCGCCGGCGCCCGCCGCCTGCATCCGTCTCGCCATGCGTCCCGGATCGAATTCCGCCATGCGGCGATCCTAGCAGAGCCGGGATGCCCCCCGCGCGGGCCGATTGCGCGGCAGGTCAAGGCCTCGGAGAAATCCGACGATGGCTCCCAGGAGGGGAATCAGGCCAGCTTCACGATGGCCACGGCGATGCCGGCCACCCCGACCGCGAAGCCGCCAAGCTGGAGTGCGAGGACGCGGAGTTCCTTCTGGAAGTCCGCCCGGAGCGCCGCCATGCCCACCCGGATGTCTTGCAACTCGGTCCGCATCTCCGTCCGGAAGGCCTCCATGTCGGTCCGCATCTCCGCCCGGAAGGCCTCCATGTCGGCCCGCATCTCCGCCCGGAAGGCCTCCATGTCGGCCCGCATCTCCGCCCGGAGCGTCTGCATGTCCTCCCGCATGTCGGCGCGGAGCGTCTGCATGTCGGCCCGCATGTCGGCGCGGACAACCTCAAGGTCCGACCGTGTCGCGACGCCCGCGACGGCGCCGTTGACCTCATCCGCCGTGGCCTCGGCCAACTCTTCGCCGGCGCCCGCCGCCTGCATACGTCTCGCCATGCGTCCCGGATCGAATTCCGCCATGCCGCGATCCTAGCAGAGGCGGGATGCGCCCCGCCGATTGGCGACCGCCCGCTGACCCCGTATGGTAGACATGTCCGACATCGTTCTACCCGGAAGGTCGGCCCGATGAGCCTCAACATCAAGAACGAGGAGACCTGCCGCCTCGCCGCGGAGTTGGCGCGCCTCACCGGCGAGACGATGACCGGTGCGATGACCGTCGCCCTGCGGGAGCGGCTGGAGCGCGAGCGGCGCGCCCGCGGCGTCGAGGCGCGCGTGGCGGAGTTGCGCGCCATCGGGCGGCGCTGCGCCGGCCTCCTGCGCGACGGCCCCGCCGCCGCCGAGCACGGCGACCTCCTCTACGACGAGCGCGGGCTGCCAAAGTGATCGTCGATACGTCCGCCGTCCTGGCCGTCCTCTTCGACGAGCCGGACGCCGATCGCTACGCCCGCGCCATCGCCGCGGCGCCGCGCTGCCGTCTGTCCGCCGCCGGCTTCCTGGAGGTCGCCATCGTGCTTGAGAGCCGCGCCGGGCCGGAGGCCGCCGGCGAACTCGACCACTTCCTCGAACGCGCCGCCATCGAGATCGTCCCCATCACCGCGGAGCACGCGCAGGCCGCCCGCCGCGCCTGGCGACGCTTCGGCAAGGGCAACCATCCGGCCGGACTCAACTTCGGCGACTGCTTCGCCTACGCCTTGGCCGAGACCAGCGGCGAACCCTCCTCTTCAAGGGCGGCGATTTCGCCCTCACGGACGTCGAGGCGGCCGGATAGCCTTCACCCCGCCAGCGACGGCCGCTAGACCTTGGTCATCAGCTCCAGCAGGTGCCCGTCGGGGTCGCGGAAGTAGACGCCGCGACCGCCCTTGCGGCTGTTCGTGCGCATGTCCGTCGCCGAGCGTGGCCCGCTGCCGTAGGGGATCGCCTCCGCCCGCACGCGCCCGAAGATCGCGTCGAAGGTCGCGTCGTCCACATGGAACGCGTAGTGGTGCGACTCGAAGGACGCCTCGTCGGCGAAGTCGAGCGTCAGCGTCTCGTTCACCCGCACGGCCGCGAAGTGCCCCGGCCGCCGCCGGTATTCGAGCCCGAAGATGCGGGCGAAGAACTCCGCCGCCGCGACTTTGTCCCGCGACGGCACGATCGTGTGGTTCAGATCGATCGGCATTGGGACCCCTCCCCCGTCGAGCCTACACCGTGCCGGCTCCCTATCCGACTTCGCCTCTATTATCGGCAATGGCATAAATCGAAAATAAAGGTCGGCCTTATTTTCACATCCGACAAGGAGTCCTCCCTCTCCATCGGAGCGATGGAGAGGGGGTCAGGGGGTGAGGTCCTAGAACACGTCCAGCAGCTCGAAGCGGGGGCCGTCGCGGCAGCAGAGGCGGACGCCGCGCTTCGTGAAGACGGCGCAGCCGTAGCAGATGCCCGTGCCGCAGGCCATCTCGGTCTCCATCAGCACCTGCACGGAGCGGCCCATCCCGTCGGCCCGCACGACCGACGCCATGCTGCGAAACATGGGCGTCGGGCCGCAGGCCAGCGACTGGTCGGCCCAGGGCAGGTATTCGGCGAAGAGGTCGGTGACCAGCCCCCGGCGGCCCATCGCCCCGTCCTCCGTCGCGACGGCGTACTCGACCTCCGGCGGCAGCAGTTCGGCCGGGAACACCCCCTCCGCCGTCCGCGCGCCCACGCAGAGGACCAGCGTGCGGCCCCGCCCCAACTGTTCGTCGGCCAGCGCGACCAGCGGCGCGACGCCGACGCCGCCCCCCACCAGCAGCAGGTTGCGGGCGCCCCGGCGCACCTCGAAGCCGCGCCCCAGCGGGCCCGTCATGCGCGACAGCGCCCCCACCGGCTGCGACGCCATCAACGTCGTCGCCTCGCCGATGACCGTGTAGAGCAGGGCGAACTGCCGCTCGCCGCCCCGCTCGCGGAAGCGGTAGAAGGAGAAGGCGCGCGGCAGGAAGGGGTCCATCCCCTCGACCGGCTGCACCATGACGAACTGGCCCGGCTGCGCCCCCCGGCAGACGGCCTCGCCCGCGTACCAGGTGACGAACGTGCCGGGGTAGATCTCCTCGGTCTCCAGCACCTCCGCCTCGGCCTGCTGCACCGTCACATTTGCACCGTCACGCCTGCTCCGACCCCGTGTACTCGGACAGCGGCGCGACCTCGTAGCGCCCCTCCGACAGCAGCGCCGCGACGGCGTGCCGCGACGTGTCGATGCTCGTGAAGCAGGGCAGGCGTTTCTCGGCCGCGGCCCGGCGGATGTGGAAGCCGTCGCGCAGCGTCGTGCGGCCGCCCTCCGACGTGTTGAGCACGAAGTCCACCTCGCCCGCCTCGATCACGTCCACCACGTTGGGGTGCGACTCCGCCAGCCGCTTGGGGACGCGCCGCGCCTCCAGTCCGAGGCCGCGGATCATCTCCGCCGTGCCGTCGGTCGCGTAGAGCGTGTAGCCCGCCTCGCCCAACTGGCGGATCAGCTCGATCGACTCCGCCTTGTCCTGGTCGGCGATGCTGAGCAGCGCCGACCCGCGCGCCGGCAGCGCCAGGTCGCTGGCCAGCAGCGCCTTCGTCAGCGCCCCGTTGAAGTCGCGGTCGACGCCCATCACCTCGCCGGTCGACTTCATCTCGGGCCCGAGGTAGGTATCGACCCCGGCCAGCTTCGACATGCTGAACACCGGCGCCTTGATCGCGACCAGATCGCGCGACGGCCAGAGCCCGTCGGCGTAGCCCTGATCGCGCAGGCTGCGGCCCAGCATCACGTTCACCGCCAGCTCGACCATCGGCACGGTCGTGACCTTACTGAGGAACGGCACCGTGCGGCTGGCGCGCGGGTTGACCTCCAGTACGAACACGCCGCCCGGATCGTCGCCGCGGCCCCGCATGACGACGTACTGGATGTTCATCAGCCCGCGCACGTCGAGGCCCAGCCCGATCTGGCGCGTGTAGTCGACCAGCAGGGCCGTCTCCTCCGGCGTCAGATTGGGGGCCGGATAGACCGCCATGGAGTCGCCAGAGTGCACCCCCGCCCGCTCGATGTGCTCCATGATCCCCGGGATCAGCACCGTCTCGCCGTCGCAGATCGCGTCGACCTCCACCTCGACGCCGGCGAAGTACTTGTCGATCAGCACCGGCCGGCCCGGCCCCGCCTCCATCGCCTGGCCGACGTAGCGGGCCAGCTCGCCCGCGCCCTGCACGATCTCCATCGCCCGGCCGCCCAGCACGTACGAGGGCCGCACCAGCACCGGGTAGCCGATCGTCTCGGCCGCCTGGATGGCGTCGGCCATGTTCGTCACCGTCGTGCCCGGCGGCTGCGGGATGCCGAGCCCCGAGAGGAAGCGCTCGAAGCGCTTGCGGTCCTCCGCCAGGTCGATGGCCTCCGCCGACGAGCCCAGGATCGGCTGCGCCGACGACGACAGCGGCCCGGCCAGGTTGATCGCCGTCTGCCCGCCGAACTGCAGGATCGAGGGCACGGCCTCGCGCGTCCCGTCGGGGCCGCCGGCGCCGATCTCGTTCTCCAGGATGTCGCGCGCCGACTCCTCGTCGAGCGGCTCGAAGTACAGCCGGTCCGACGTGTCGAAGTCGGTCGAGACGGTCTCCGGGTTGCTGTTCGCCATGACCGCCGCGTAGCCGGCCGCGCGCAGCGCCTGCGCCGCCTTGACCGAGGCGTAGTCGAACTCGATCCCCTGCCCGATGCGGATCGGGCCGCTGCCGACCACCAGCGCCCGGTCGCCCGGCTGCGGCAGCGCCTCGTTCTCCTCCTCATAGGTGGAGTAGAAGTAGGGCGTCGCCGCCTCGAACTCCGCCGCGCAGGTATCGACCATCTTGTAGACGGGCCGGATGTCCCAATCGAGCCGCTGCTGCCGCACCTTCTCGGTGACGGAGCCGGCCAGATTGGCGATCTGCTCGTCGGCGAAGCCCAGCCGCTTGGCCGCGTGCAGCAGGTCGGGCGTCAGCGGCTCGCCCAGCAGCCGCTTCTCCATCTCGACCAGCCCCAGCAGCTTGTCGAGGAACCACGGATCGACGCCCGTCTCCCGCGCCAGCGCGGCCACGTCGGGGTCGCGCCGCAGGGCCGACATCAGGTGCCAGATGCGGTTGTCGGTCGGCACGACCGCCGCCGCGCCCGGGTCGTCGGCCGACTTGTCCTCCCACAGCAGCGAGCGGCCGCCCACCTCCAGCGAGCGCACCGCCTTCTGCAGCGCCGCCTCGAAGGAGCGGTCGATCGCCATCACCTCGCCGGTCGCCTTCATCTGCGTGCCCAGCGATCGGTCGCCGGCGCCGAACTTGTCGAACGGCCAGCGCGGGATCTTGACGACGGCGTAGTCGAGCGCCGGCTCGAAGGCGGCCGTCGTCTTGCCCGTCACGCGGTTGCGGATCTCCTCCAAGCGCCGCCCGACGGCGATCTTCGCCGCCACCCGCGCGATCGGGTAGCCCGTCGCCTTCGAGGCCAGCGCCGACGATCGGCTCACGCGCGGGTTGACCTCGATCACGTAGTAGGGCAGCGCGCCGCTCTCGCCGGGGCCGTCCCAGGGGGTGACGTCGGTGCGCGGCGCGAGCGCCAACTGCACGTTGCAGCCGCCCTCGATGCCCAGCGCGCGGATGATCTTCAGCGACGCCGAGCGCAGCCGCTGGTAGTCCTTGTCGGACAGCGTCTGGCTGGGCGCGACCACGATCGAGTCGCCCGTGTGCACGCCCATCGGGTCGAGGTTCTCCATGTTGCAGACGGTGATGCAGGTATCGGCGCCGTCGCGCATCACCTCGTACTCGACCTCCTTCCAGCCCAGCAGCGACCGCTCCACCAGCACCTGCCCGACCGGGCTGGCCGCCAGCCCGCTCTCCAGCGTGCGCCAATACTCCTCCTCCGTCGTGACGAAGCCGCCGCCCGTGCCGCCCAGCGTGTAGGCCGGACGGATCACCGCCGGCAGCCCGATCTCGGCCAGCGCCCCCGTGCCCGCCTCGACGCTCTCGACGATCACGCTGGGCGGGATCGGCTCGCCGATCGCTCGCATCATCTCGCGGAACAGCTCGCGGTCCTCCGCCTTCTGGATGGCCGACAGCGGCGTGCCCAGCAGCCGCACACCGTGGCGCTCCAGCACCCCCGCCTCGTGCAGCGCGACGGCCAGGTTGAGCCCCACCTGCCCGCCCAGCGTCGGCAGCAGGCCGTCGGGCCGCTCCCGCGCGATGACCCGCTCCAGCACCTCGACGGTGAGCGGCTCGATGTAGGTCACGTCGGCGACGTCCTCGTCGGTCATGATCGTCGCCGGATTGGAGTTGACCAGGATCGAGCGCACGCCCTCCTCGCGCATCGCCTTGCAGGCCTGCGTGCCGGCGTAGTCGAACTCCGCCGCCTGCCCGATGACGATCGGGCCGCTGCCGATGATCAGCACCGTGCGCGGCTTCTCCGGTGTCGGCTCAGCCACCGTGCGCCCCCTCCCCCGATGCCTCGTCGGGTCCCTCCGAGGCCGGCGGGCGGCCCAGCCAGCCCCGCTCGATCGCGCCCCAGATGCCCAGCCCGGCCCCCAGCGGCAGCCCGACCAGCGCCGGCGTCAGCACCAGCAGCCCCGACGCCGCGCCGGCGTCGCCGGACGCCAGCCGCGCCAAGCCCCAGCCCGGCCCCCGCGCCCGGAGAGCGCCAGCACGATCGCCGCCGTCAGCAGGACTCCCGCGCCCCTCACAGCGGCAACTCGAATCGAAGTTCGGGGCCGTCGGGGCCCATGCTGTTGATCATCGGCGCAAGCCCGCCGATGGAGCTCAGGAAGCTCAGCGCCGCCTCGTTACTGTTCGTCGGGTCGTTGGGCAGCCGCCCGACCACGCGGCGGAAGCCGCCCGCCCGCGCGTGCGCCAGCAGCCCTTCGGCGAGGCGCGTGCCGATGCCCCGCCGCCGCGCCTCGCTGCAGCAGCCAGACCCCCAGCAGCGCCGCCTCGGGCTCCCGCGTGTCGAAGTCGAGCGCGCCGAAGCCCAGCGTGCGGCCCCCGGCCTCGGCCAGCAGCAGCAGGCCGGGCTCCCCCAGCCGCCCGATCCAGGTGCGCACCTCGCCGGCCGAGAAGGCCCGATCGAGCCCCACCGGCTGCGGCTCCGCGACCACCGCCCCGATCACCGCCGCGACCGCCTCCGCGTCGGCCGCCGTGGCCCGCCGGTAGCTGACTTCGTCCGTCACGACGCCCCCTCCCGCACCAGGTCGAGGAAGCGGTCGAACAGCTCCGCGTTGTCGAGCGGCCCCGGCGACGCCTCGGAGTGGTACTGGATCGAGACCAGCGGGTACTCCGAGTGCGTCAGCCCCTCGACCGTGTCGTCGTGCAGGTTGACGTGGCTCACGCGCGCGCCGCCGCGCAGCCCGTCGGGGTCGACCGCGTAGCCGTGGTTCTGCGCCGTGATCGCCACCGACCCGGTGATCAGGTCCTTGACCGGGTGGTTGCCGCCGCGATGCCCGAACTTCAGCTTGAACGTCCCCGCGCCCAGCGCCCGGCCGATCACCTGATGGCCCAGGCAGATGCCCATCAGCGGCGTCCGGCCCAGCAGCCCCGAGGCCGCCTCGACCTGCCGGTCGCGGAACTGCGGGTCGCCCGGGCCCGGCGAGAGCAGCACGCCGTCGGGGCGCATCGCCAGGACGTCGGCCGCGCCGGTCTCGGGCGGGGCGGCCGTCACGCGGCAGCCGCGGGCGCGCAACATGCGCAGGATGTTGTACTTCAGCCCCTCGTCGAGCACGACGATGTGCGGCCGGTCGCCGTCCGCCTCCACGTCCGCTGGCGCCCCGTCCCAGCCGTAGGCCTCGCGCGTCCCCACCTCGATGAAGTCCTGGCTGTCGTACTCGGGCAGTTCGGCCAGCCGCGCCTTCGCCAGTTCGACCTCCTCCGGCGCGACGATCAGCCCCTGCATCACGCCCCGCTCGCGGATGCGGCGCGTGATCGCGCGCGTATCGACGCCGGCCAGCCCCGGCGTCCCGCTCTCCCGCAGGTAGGCGTCGACCGTCATCCCGCCCAGCGGGTGGCTGGGGCGATCGCAGTCGCTGCGCACGACCAGCCCCCGCACCTGGATGCGGGCGCTCTCGTCGGTCGGCGGGATGACGCCGTAGTTGCCGATCAGCGGGTAGGTGAGCACCAGGATCTGCCCCGCGTAGGAGGGGTCGGTCAGCATCTCCTGATAGCCGGTCATCGAGGTGTTGAAGACGACCTCGCCCCAGCCCGTGCCGGAGTCGCCCATGCGCTGCCCCCGGAAGACGCTCCCGTCCTCGAGGACCAGGCAGCCGTCGGGGCGGTTAGTCGTCACGACGCCCCCTCCCACACAACCCGCCCGCCCGACACCGTCGCGACGACCGACCCCACCAGGTCCATCCCGGCCAACGGCGTGTTCTTCCCCTTCGACGCGAAGCGCTCCGGCTCGACGGTCCAGCGCGACGACGGGTCGAGCACGACCGCGTCGCCCGGCGAGCCGACGGCCAGCCAGCCCAGCCCCGGCACGATCCGATCCAGCGCCCAGGCCCGCGCCGGCCCCGAGGTCAGCCGCTCGATGGCCGTTCCCAGCGGCAGGTCGCCCCGCGCGACGAGCGCCCCCAGCACGCCCCAGGCCGTCTCCAGCGCGCTGATCCCGAAGGCGGCCCGGTCGAACTCGCACTGCTTGTCGGTGACGGTGTGCGGCGCGTGGTCGGTCGCGACGGCGTCGATGACGCCCGTCCGCAGCGCTTCCAGGCAGGCCGCGACGTGATCCCCCGAGCGCAGCGGCGGGTTGACCTTGGCGTTGGTGTCGTACCGGAGCCCGCCCGGCGATGCGCCGTTCGGCCCCGCGACGGCGGCGTCGGTGAGCAGCAGGTGGTGCGGCGTGACCTCGGCGGTGACGGCCACGCCGCGCGCCTTCGCCTCGGCCACCGCCTCGCACGACTCGCGCGCGCTGATGTGACAGATGTGCAGCCGCGCCCCGGCCGCCTCGGCCAGCCGCAGGTCGCGCTCCACGATCGAGACCTCCGCCAGCGCGCCCTGCCCCCGCAGCCCCAGCCGCGTCGAGACGACGCCCTCGTGCATCACGCCGCCCTCGGCCAGGGCCGGGTCCTCGCAGTGCTCGGCGATCGGCAGGCCGAGGTCGGAGGCGTACTCGAAGGCGCGCCGGGCCAGCGTGCCGCCCGCGATCGCGTCGCCGTCGTCGCTGAATGCGACGACTCCCGCGTCGCGCAACTCCGCCAGCTCGGCCAGTTGCTCCCCCGCCCGTCCGCGCGTCACCGCGCCGACGCAGAGCACCCGCGCCGGCCCGCCGCGCGCCGCCTCCTGCACCTGCGCCACGACGGGCGGCCCGTCCATGGCGGGCTCCGTGTTGGGCATGGCGCAGATCGTCGTGAAGCCGCCGCGCGCCGCCGCCGCCATGCCCGACGCGACCGTCTCCTTATATTCCTGTCCCGGCTCGCGCAGGTGCGTGTGCAGGTCGACGAAGCCCGGCGCGACGATCCGGCCCGTCGCCTCCAGCACCGGCGCGCCGGCCCCGTCGAGGCCCGCGCCCACCGCCACGACCTGTCCCTCGCGGATCAGCACGTCGAGCATCGCATCGACGCCGCCTCCCGGGTCGATCAGCCGTCCGCCGCGGATGAGCAGGTCGCGCGTCACCGGTCCACCCCCACTCCCTGGGTCAGCAGGTAGAGCACGGCCATGCGCACCGCGACGCCGTGCGCGACCTGCCGCTCGACCTCGCTCTGCATGCCATGCGCCACGTTGGCGGCGATCTCGACGCCCTCGTTCATCGGGCCGGGGTGCAGCACGGCCGCCCCCTCGCCGGCGCGCGCCAGCCGCTCGGGCGTGATCTGGTAGCGCCGCGAGAACTCCCGCAGCGAGGGCAGGAACGCGCCCTGCATCCGCTCGCGCTGCAGGCGCAGCGCCATCACCGCGTCGGCCCCCTCGATCGCCCGGTCGAGGTCCTCCTCCAGCGTCACGCGCGGCAGCGACAGGTCGCGGCCCGACGCGGGCGGCGCGGCGTTGAGCCCCGTCGGCAGCAGCGTGCGCGGCCCGACCAGCGTGACCTCCATGCCCAGCGTCGTCAGCGCCCAGACGTTCGAGCGCGCCACGCGCGAGTGCTTGATGTCGCCGATCAGCACGATGCGCTTGCCGGCCAGATCGCCCAGCCGGCGGCGCAGCGTGAAGGCGTCGAGCAGGGCCTGCGTGGGATGGGCGTGCAGGCCGTCGCCGGCGTTGACGACGTGCGCCTCCGAGTGCTGCGCCGCCAGGTAGGGCGCGCCGCCGCTCGGGTGGCGCATGACGATCACGTCGGCGCCGATGGCGCGGATCGTCGCGACCGTGTCGATCAGCGACTCCCCCTTCTCGACGCTTGAGCCGCTGCCGGTCATGTTGATCACGTCCGCTCCCAGCACCTTGCCGGCCAACTCGAAGGATGCCCGCGTGCGCGTGCTGGGCTCGTAGAACAGGTTGAAGACCGTCACGCCGCGCAGGGCCGGCGTGCGCGCGACGCGGCGCTGCAGCACCTCCTCCATCGCCTCCGCCGTGTCGAGCACGGCGACGATGTCCTCCCGCGACAGCACGTCCACGTCGAGCAGGTGCCGGTGCTCCCACGACGCCGGCGCGGCGTTCGGCTCGGCGGCCTCCGCCGGGTGGTCGTCGGTCCGCGCGGTTCTCGTCACCATCAGCGGCCCCCTTCCCAGGCGCCCCCGGTCACCAGTACCTCGTCCCGCCCGTCGACCTCCTCCAGGCGCACCTGCACGTCGTCGCCGCGGCGGGTCGGCAGGTTCTTGCCGACATAATCGGGGCGGATGGGCAGCTCCCGGTGCCCCCGATCGACCAGCACCGCCAGCTCGATCGCCGACGGACGGCCGTAGCCGAGCAGCGCGTCAATGGCGGCCCGGATCGATCGGCCCGTGAACAGCACGTCGTCGACCAGCACCACCACGCGGTCGTCCAGCGACGAGGGGAGGTCGCTCGGCTGCAGCGCCGGCCGCACCCCGCGCAGCGAGAGGTCGTCGCGGTGCAGCCCGATGTCGATCGCGCCGCGCGCGACGGTCAGGCCCTCGAACTCGCGGATGGCCGCCGCCAGGCGGGCCGCCATCGGCGCGCCGCGCGTGCGGATGCCCACCAGGATCACCCGGCCCGTGTCGGGGTGACGCTCCACCACCTCGTGCGCGATGCGCGCCAGCGCCCGGCGGATCGCGCCCGCGTCCATCACCACCGCCGCGTCGGCCGGGGCGGTCATCGGACTCTCCGGGCGCGATCGGCGGCCGCCCCGTCGCCGGGGCACACAATCAATAAGGTGCGCGTGTGGGAGGTATGCGGAGGCGCGGCACGGCCCATGCTGTCGTCCTTCCCGGCCTCGCGGGACCGGATTAAAGTCCGTGCAGCCGTCGTTCAGCGCAGCCTAGCACCGGCGGGCGCCGGGTCGGGCCCCCGATCTGTCACCTTGTATCCTGCCTGACGTCCGAACGCTCCGGGACGAAAGGCCGGCCATGGCTTCTCCACAATTCGGCGCCGGTGATCGCGGGCGCGCACACTCGGGGCTCACGAATGGCCAGAAGACCCAACTCCGTTACTGGACAGAGTTTCGACGCTATGCGAACGAACAAGGCGCGACGCTGCGGGTCGGGAAGCCCCAGCCCGATTGCGTGATATCCATGGCGATCGGGCGGACAGACTTCCAACTGAGTGCCGCCCACGCGCGAGGCGCCTCACATCGAACCAAGCTCAGCGACCACATCCGCGTCGAGTTGGCTGTGAGCGGAGCAAACCGGCGCTCATTCTGCGACCAGCTGGAGGCGCGGAAAGGGGAGATCGCGTCGGGGCTCGGCACGACCCCCACCTGGGTTCGGCCTGCGCCGGGAAGGACGTTCCGCATCTACGTCAGCCAGGACGCTCCCATCCGAGATCCCGACGACTGGCCCAACCAGCACCGCTGGCTCCTCGACTGGCTCCAGAAGTTCGACGACGTCTTCCGCCCGCTCGTCCAGAGCCTCGACGCGTAGCCCCTCCGGTTCCCGTGCGTCTCAATTCGCCGCCGCGTGTCTCACTAAACACGTTGAGTATTGAGCGGATTGCACTTTTTCGTCGCACACCCCCTCCCCCCGATTTCGATCCGCGTGTATGATTCGGGCATACCCGCCCCCGCCCGGAACGTCCGTCATGCCTCTGCCGGAACTCGAAGAGCTAGAGAACGACATCGGTTACCGGCGGCTGTCGGCTGGCCGCCGGGAGCAACTCCGCTACTGGGCGATCTTCCTGCGCGACGGGGTTCCGAAGTACCGGGAACTGACGAACCGCCGGCCGCAGCCGTTGAACTGGATGGCCTTCGGGATCGGGCGGCCCGACATCGAGTTGTACACCGTCCACGCCCGCGGGATGAAGCACGCGCTGAGCACCAGGGATCACCTCCGCGTCGAGGTGATCACGCGCGGCCCCAACGGGCCGGCGCGCTACGCGCAACTGCTCGAGCGGAAGGCGGAGATCGATGCGGCGTTCGCGCCCGACAAGGTCACCTGGCTCGGGGACGACGCGGGCACCTACGCGCGCCGCATCTACGTGCTGAAGGAGGCCCCGATCCGCGACCAGGAGGACTGGCCCAACCAGCATGAGTGGCTGCTGACCTGGCTCAGAAAGTTCGACGAAGTCTTCTATCCCATCGCGCAGAGCCTGCCGCCCACGGGCCGCCGCGACTGACGATGCGCCGCCGGTCGCCCCGGCGGCCCCGCTACACTCGCCTCATCCGACCATGACGCCCCTCTCCCGGCCCCGGCTGTCCGTCGCCGCTCTCCTTGTCTTTCTGCCCCTCCTGGCCGCCTGCTCCGGCGACACCGTCGATCCCGCGCCCGCTCCCGCCGCCCAGCCCGACGCGCCCGCGGCCGCCGAGGAGCCCCCCGGCGACGATGACTCCGCGTCCGAGCCCGGCCTCGCTCCCGAGGCGCCGGCCGTGCTGCTTCCCACCCCCTTCGAAAACGACCCCGCCCTGGAGGCCCGCCTCGACCCCGACGCACTCGGCGTCCCCGGCCGCTTCGTCCGCGTCGCCCGCGACGACCGCGAGCCCATCCTCTCGCTGGGCCTCGTCGGCGGGGCCGCCCGCCTGACCTACGCCGCGGCCGCCAGTCACGAGGTGCTGTCCCTCGACCTGCTGCGCCTGGAACCCGGCGTCGACGCCGAGAGCTTCTTCCTCGCCTTCGCCGCGACCGTCGCCGACTCACCCGATTACCGCGGCCTCGACGTCGTCGGCGTGCCACGCGGCGTCGGCGACGGGGCGCGGCACTTCGCCTTCACGATCGGCGACGACGAGGCCGACGCCGTCGTGCTCCTGCGCGACGACCTGCTGGCCTTCGTCACCTACCGCCGGCCGCCCAACCTGCGCAGCCCAATCGACGTCGCCGCGCTGATGCGCGCCCTCGACGCCGCCCTCCAGGCGCCGGTCCACGGCTGAGCGGCGCGCCTACGCGCCGGCGTCGGCCTCCGCCGCCGCGTCGGCCCCCTGCATCTCCGGCGGCAGCAGGTTGGGGATGCCGTCCTCGATCGGGTAGCGGAAGCCGATCGACTTCGAGTAGAGGTGGCCCCGCAGGACCTCGTCGCCCGCTTCCTCCTCCACCACCAACTCCAGCGGCTCCTTCGTCACCGGGCAGACCAGAATCTCCATCAGATCGCGGTGCATCGGGCGTCTCCCCTCGGGTCCACCCTAGCAGCGCCCGCTCGTTGCCGGCCCACGCCGGCGGGGAGTCGTGGACTCAACCCCAACCGCTGTCATCGGATAGTATGCGGGTGCAACCGAAGGCGGAGCAACGATCAGCCAAGGACTTCAAGCGCGACGCCGCCTCGATATTGAGCGGGCTCCGTGACGACGATGGCGAGCGTCACCCGCGGGCCGGCTGCGCGCCGGCGGAAGACGGCGTAGCGTCCTGCCCGCGTCGCGAAGACCCGCGAGGGTGCGCAGTTCTTCCTGTTCACCCTCCAGTTCGTGGTCGGCCTCGTGCTTGTCGCCTATCGGGAGATCGCCGATGGCGGCGTCGAGATCGCGACGCTCATCGCCATCGGGGAAAGCCTTGGCCCGCTCGTTCTTGTGATGGCGGCCGTGACGGTTATTCTTGTGGAAGGAGGCGCGATGATCGCCGAGAGGTACCAGAAGATCCGCTTCGAGGCGGGCGTTCAGCAGGAGCGCGCGCAGTGGATCGCGTGGAACCAGCGACGCCTCGCGGCGGAGGAGCGCGGGGAGCGATTCACCGAGCCCCCGCCCGCCACCGACAACGGCCA
This sequence comes from Dehalococcoidia bacterium, assembly GCA_963664645.2. Taxonomy (GTDB): domain Bacteria; phylum Chloroflexota; class Dehalococcoidia; order Bin125; family Bin125; genus TK10-74A. The sequence continues at coordinate 1,757,562 of CAXXCV010000001.1, read as the reverse complement.
GACGGCGCAGGACGCCTGAACCTCGGGGCACTGACCGCGATCTTCGCGGCCCTCGCCCGGCTCTGACCCGCCCCCCGGTTGACACAACCCCCGCGTCGGGCGATCCTCGGCTCCGAAGACGACTCCCGATCCGGGGCAATCCGCCCCGGCGAGCGATGGACGAGGTACCCCGGATGGCCGACGTACGATCCCCCATGGCCGGCACGATTCTCGAGTTGCTCGTCGCGCCCGGCGACAGCGTCAGCGAAGGCGACGAACTCCTCATCCTTGAATCGATGAAGATGGAGATCCCGGTCGAGGCCGAGGAGGGCGGCACCGTCGCCTCCATCGCCTGCGAGCAGGGCCAGCCCGTCCAGGAGGACGACGTCCTGCTCACGCTCGAATAGCCGCCGCCGCGCCGTGACGGCCCCCTTCCACCGCCTGCTGGTCGCCAATCGCGGCGAGATCGCCGTCCGCGTGATGCGCACCTGCCGCCGCCTCGGCGTCGGCACGCACGCCGTCTACTCCGACGCCGACGCCAACGCGCTGCACGTGCGCAGCGCCGACGGCGCCACCCGCCTCGGTCCGGCCCCCGTCGCGCAGTCGTATCTCAACATCGAGGCCGTCCTCGACGCGGCCGAAGCCGCCGGCTGCGACGCCGTCCACCCCGGCTACGGCCTGCTCTCGGAGAACCCCGACTTCTCGCGCGCCTGCGCCGAGCGGGGCATCACCTTCGTTGGGCCCGAGGGCGGCCACATCGACCTGATGGGGCACAAGAACCAGGCCCGCGCCGCCATGGGCGAGCAGGGCTTCCCGCTCATCCCCGGCACGAAAGGCAACCTCTCCGACGACGACCTGGAAGGCGCCGCGGCCGAGGTCGGCTATCCGCTGATCGTCAAGGCGAGCCGCGGCGGCGGCGGCATCGGCATGGCCATCGTCTCCGGTCCGGCCGAGCTGGCCCGCGCCGTCAAGCGCGCCCGCTCGCTGGCCGGCCGCGCCTTCGGCAGCGACGACCTCTACTTCGAGCGCCAGGTGCTGGGCGCGCGCCACATCGAGATCCAGATCATGGCCGACCACCACGGCACGGTGCGCCACCTGGGCGAGCGCGACTGCTCGGTCCAGCGCCGCCACCAGAAGGTGATCGAGGAATCGCCCGGCCCGGCCGTCACGCCCGACCTGCGCGCCCGTCTCACCGGCCGCGCCGTCGAGGCGATCCAGGGCCTGGGCTACCACAACGCCGGCACCGTCGAGTGCCTGGCCGAGCCGCACGGCGACTTCTACTTCCTGGAGATGAACACCCGCCTGCAGGTCGAGCACCCCGTCACGGAGATGGTCACCGGCCTCGACCTCGTTGAGTGGCAGCTGCGTATCGCCGCCGGCGAGCGGCTCGACCTCCCGGCCGACGCGGCCGAGCCCACGGGCCACGCCATCGAGGTGCGCATCTACGCCGAGGACCCCGAGACGCTGCTGCCCGCCCCCGGCACGATCAGCCACCTGCGCTTCCCCGAGGGCGAGGGCGTCCGCGTCGACACCGGCATCGAGTCGGGCGACGAGGTCACCCCTTACTACGACCCGATGATCGCCAAGCTGATCGTCCACGCCGCCGACCGCCCCGCCGCCCTGGCCCGCCTCGACGACGCCCTCGTCGGCGTCGAGATCGAGGGCATCAAGCACAACACGCCCTACCTGCAGCGCATCGCCGCCGACCCCGACTTCCGCGCCGGCAACTACGACGTCCGCTTCACCGAAGCGCTGCGGAAGTAGGGCCTACCCTACCTGCCCGACCGCGTACGTGCCCCGGCCCTTGGCGACCAGGACGTCGCGGTCGTTGCGCACCTCGACGTCGCCCACGGCCAGCGAGCGGCCCTTCTTGAGCATCTCGCAGGTCGCGATCAGCTCCGCCCCGACGGCCGGGCGCAGGAACGACACGTTCAACTCGGCCGTGCCGCGCGGCTCCTCGCCGCGGCGCAGGAGAGTCATCGTCGCCGTGACCAGGGTCATGTCGACCAGCGTCGCGATGACGCCGCCGTGCACGCCGCCCTGGGCGCCGCCCGCCGTCGCCGGCGTGACCGGGAGGCGCACCACCGCCCGCCCCCGATCGACCTCGGCCACGCGCGCGCCGAACATCAGTAGATCGCCGCCCGCGCCCGGGCGCAGCAGCGCCCCCAGCGGCAGCAGCCAGTCGGGCTCCGTTTCGGCCATCGCAGCGCTCCGAGGCGCCCCGGCGCCCGCCGGCGAACGTCCGGCCGTCTAGCCCTGGCGCTGCTTGTTGCGCGGGTTCTTCTTGTTGATGACGTAGAGGCGCCCCTTGCGTCGGACGATCTGGTCGTCCTGCGAGCGCTTCTTGATCGAGGCTTGCACCTTCATGACGGCCCTCCGCTGGCTGCCCACCCTATCACAGCCGTGGCGTCCGGACCTCACCCCCTGTCCCCCTCTCCGTCTGGACGATGGAGAGGGGGAACGTGGGGGCGGACGCCGGAGCCCCCTCACCCTAACCCTCTCCCCAGGGAGAGGGGATCGGAGTCCCCCCTCTCCACTGCGTGGAGAGGGGGTTAGAGGGTGAGGCTCAGGCGTTCGTTCGGGGGTGCGGTCTCGCCCTTGCGCCGAATGTCACGAGCGCACTTGCCCCTAAAACGTTGACATGCGCTCGCCCGGGCTTGATACTCCCCGCGCTCCACATGCGCGATCCCGTCCGGGGGAGGCGGGACGCCTGGATCCCCCGGAAGGACGCTGCCATGAGCAACTACTGGAACACCCTGCGACAGCGAAAGTTCAGCCGACGCACGATGTTGGGCGCCAGCGCCAAGGCCGGCGTCGGCGCGGCCGGCCTCGCTTTGGTCGGCTGCGGCGGCGACGACGATGACGCCGCCGCCATCGACACGTCGGCGGTCGACGCCGCCGCGAGTGACGCCGCGGCCGCGGCGTCCGCCGCGAGCGACGCCGCCGCCGCAGCGGGCCGCGCGGCCGAAGCCGCCGAGTCGGCCTCCGCGATGGCGGCCGAGGCGGCGGCTTCGGAGGACGCCGAGCAGGCCGCCGCGGCCGCCCAGGCCGCCGCCGACGCGGCCGCCGATGCGGCCGCCGCCGCCGAAGCCGCGGGCGACGCGGGCGCCGCCGCCGTCGCGCAGGCGGCCGCCGACGCCGCCGAGGCCGCCGCCCAGGCCGCCCGCGAGGCGGGGGCCGAGGACACCGCCGCCGGAGCGGCCGCCGCCCAGGCCGCGGCCGATGCGGCCGCCGCCGCCGCCGCGGCCGCGCAGGACGCCTCGGCCGCCGCCGCCGAGGCGGCCGATCTCGCCGCCGAGGCCGTCGCCGCCGTCGAGGACGCCGCGGCCCCCATGGCCAGCCGCTACGACACGGATGCCACGCTGCGGATCGGCTACCCCGCCTTCCCGGCCTCCCTGGACGTGAATACGGACCAGGGCGGCGCCGGGGTCACCAACTACCTGCACTTCGAGCCGCTCTACGCCACCGACCGGGGCCGCAACTACCTCGCGTCCGGCGGCTACACGAACTGGGAGTTCGTGGATGAGAACACCGGCTTCCTGATCACCATCGAGCCCGGCATCACGTTCCACAACGGCGAGCCCCTGGACGCCGAGCGCCTGCAGTGGTGGTTCGAGCGCAACCTGGGCCGCGCCGAGTACAACCCGGACTACGTGAGCGGCATCGGCGCGCGCATGAGCTTCGTCGGCGACATCCAAGTGGTCGACGAGCTCAGCGTGCACCTCGCCATGGACCCGCCCAACGTGAACGCGCCCGAGCAGACGGGCGGCGGCAACTCCCTCGTCGTGCCGCGGGACTACGTCGTGGAGCACGGCGACGAGCACTTCGCCCGCAACCCGGTGGGCTTCGGCCCCTATACGTTCGTCTCCTTCACGCCGGACCAGCGGCTGGAGAGCGAGCGCTGGGACGGCTATTACTTCCCCAACCCCGCCGACGAAGGTCCGTTCAACTACTACGGCAACTGGGCCAAGACGGTCATCGCCAACTTCTACCCGGAGGAGTCGGCCCGCATCGCCGCCCTGGAGGCGGGCGAGATCGACGTCGCCGATCGCCTCAGCCCGGACGGCGCCGCGCTGTTCGAGGCGTCGGACGACCACCACGTGATCACCATCTCGGGCCTGCGCGTCATGGGGATTGAGCTGCCGATCAACCAGAGCCTCGACCCGATCACGGGCGGCCCAAACCCCTGGCGCGACAAGCGCGTGCGGGAGGCGGCCAACTACGCCATCGACCGGGAGGCGATCATCGCCAACCTGCTGTCCGGCCACGAGTTGCCGGCCGTCGCGCCGTTCCCGGCCGGCTACGACCTGCCGTTGGGCCCCTCCGGCTACCGCGGCTACGACCCGGACCGGGCGCGCGCCCTGCTGGAGGAGGCGGGCCAGGTCGGCGTCGAGATCAAACTGTTCATCGGGACCGGCCTCTGGGGCGACGAGCGCTGGATGCCAGCCGTCCAGCAGTACCTCAACGACGTGGGCTTCGTGTGCGAGGTGGAGTACGTGAACCTCATGGCCGCGTTGCAGGAGATCCGCCAGCACGCGGTGCCCTACCCCTTCCTGATGAGTCAGAACGGGGCGACCAAGCACGGGTCGCCGGCGGGCGCCGGCTTCGCTTGGTCCATCATCGGGGGGATCGGCAACCCCTACTCGCACACGAACCCGGACGACGACTTCCTGCCGGAGTACCTGGAATTCCAGGCGCTGATCGAGGCGGCGAGGTCGACGTTCGATCCGCAGGCGCGAGACGATCTCTACTGGGACGCGGGCGTGATCTGGTACGAGGAGGCGTACAACATCCCGCTGTTCAACCTCTCGCACCAGCACGGGGCGCGCAAGGACATCACCTACGAGGGCTGGCTGCACTCGGACCCGGGCCTCAACGCCCGCTACCTGGGAGTGAGCACGTAGGGGGCCGCGGAGGCCCCCCTCACCCTAACCCTCTCCCCCGAGGGGAGAGGGGATCGGAACCTCACCCCCTGTCCCCCTCTCCATCTGGACGATGGAGAGGGGGAACGTGGAGGCGGACGCCGGAGCCCCCTCACCCTAACCCTCTCCCCAGGGAGAGGGGATCGGAGTCCCCCCTCTCCATTGCTCGGCAATGGAGAGGGGGTTAGGGGTGAGGTTCCGGCGCGCCATTGCCGGGCCTCACGCGCCCGCGCTAGCCAGCGGGCTCGGTGAGGCCGACGCAGCGGAGGGATCGACGCCGCATGAACACGCAACTGGCCTACGCCGCCGTCGCCCGCTTCCTGCGCGGCGTCGCGGTCGTCTTCCTGGTCGTGACGAGCGTCTTCATCCTCAGCCGGGCCACCGGCGACCCGATCAGCTATCTGGCGCCGATCGAGACGACCAGCGAGCAGATCGAGGAGTACAAGGACCAGCTCGGCCTGAACGATCCGCTGATCGTGCAGTACGGCCGCTTCCTCGCTGAAACCGCGCAGCTCGACTTCGGGACCTCCTTCCGCGCCCACGTGCCCGCCATCGACGTGGTGACCGAGCGCATCGTCGCGACGGTCATGCTGGGCGTCGCGGCGCTGCTGTTCGCCTTCGCGGTGGGCGTCCCCATGGGCGTCGTCGCCGCGGTGCGCCGCGGCGGCGTGGTCGACGTGATCGCGCGGCTCTTCGCGCTGCTGGGCCAGGCCGTGCCCAACTTCTGGCTGGGCCTGATGCTGATCCTCTTCCTGGCGGTGAACTTCGACTTCTTCCCCACCGGCGGACGGTCGGGCGTCGGCAGCATCATCCTGCCCGCGATCACGCTGGGCTCCTTCCCCGCCGCCGCGGTCATGCGCTTCACCCGCTCGTCGATGCTCGACACGCTGCAGCAGGACTACATCCGCACCGCGCGCGCCAAGGGCCTGCGCGAGCGCGCCGTCATCCTCAAGCACGCGCTGCGCAACTCCATGCTCGCGGTCGTCACCCTGCTCGGCCTGCAGGTCGGCTACATCCTCTCCGGCTCGGTCGTCGTCGAGACGGTCTTCGCCTGGCCCGGGCTGGGCTTCCTGATCATCCAGTCGATCAAGGCGATCGACTACCCCGTCGTGCAGGCGGCCGTGATCATGACCTCCACCTGGATCATCTTCGTCAACTTCGTGGTCGACGTCTCCTACACCTTCCTCGACCCCCGCATCCGCACGGGAGTGAGTTGAGCCGTGGCCGTCGACGTCCCCATCCTGGCCGAGCCTGCCCGCCGCCGCCGCCGCTTCCGCGTGCGCTCCCCCAAGACGCTCGCGATCACGCTCACCCTGCTCTTGATCTTCGTCTTCTTCGGCATCTTCGGTCCCGCCCTCGCCCCCGAGGATCCTTACGCCCAGGACCTCATCGGGCGGATCCAGCCGCCGGTGTTCGACGGCGGCAGTTGGGATCACCCCCTGGGGACGGACCACTTCGGCCGCGACTACCTCAGCCGCCTGATGCACGGGGCGCGCATCTCGCTGCTCGCCATCGCGCTGATCATTCCCCTCGCGACGCTGATCGGATCGGTCCTCGGCCTGCTGGCCGGCTGGTTCGGGGGCTGGACGGGCCGCACCATCGGCGCGCTGGTCGACTATCAGTTGGCCCTGCCGGGCATTCTCGTGGCCGTCTTCCTGGCCTCGATCTGGGGGCCCAGCCTGGTCAACGTCGTCATCGTGCTCGTCTTCGGGCTCTGGGCGACCTGGGCGCGGATCGTGCGCGGCGAGACCCTGGCCCTGCGGGAGCGGGAGTTCGTCATCGCCGCCCAGACCATCGGCGCCACCAACCTGCGCGTCATGGTGCGCCACATCCTGCCCAGCCTGATCAACGCCATCGTGATCCTGGCGACGCTCAACATCGCCACCGTGATCATCGCCGAGGCCGCGCTCAGCTTCCTCGGCGTCGGCGTCGAGCAGGACACCATCTCCTGGGGCGCGATGACCGCACAGGGCCGCGACCTGCTCCGCACCGCCTGGTGGCTCGTCACGGTGCCGGGCATCGCGATCATCAGCGTCTCGCTCGTCGTCAACCTCTTCGGCGACTGGCTGCGCGACTTCCTCGACCCGCAACTGCGCAACGTCCGCTGAGCGACGCAGCGGGCCTCACCCCCCAACCCCCTCTCCACCCGGAGGTGGAGAGGGGGGACCGGAGGGAGGAACCCCGGCGGTCGCGTCCACGTCCCCCCTCTCCGTCGTCCAGACGGAGAGGGGGACAGGGGGTGAGGTTCTCCCGTCCCCACCCCGCGCCGCACGCGCGGTAGACTTGACGAGCGAAGGACGGAGAGGCCGGGCAGGTGATGCGCAGGGACGAGACGCTGGCCCTCCTGCGGGCGCACAAACCGGTGCTGGCCGAGCGCTTCGGCGTGGTCGACCTGGCGCTCTTCGGCTCCACGGCCCGCGACGAGGCGGAGCCGGACAGCGATGTCGATATTCTCATCACGCTGGCCCGGCAAGGCCCCTGGGGGAGTCCATACTCGGAGGTTCTGGAGTACCTGAAAGAGCTGTTCGGCGACTCCGTGGACCTCGTGATCGATAACGAGTTGCGCGCCGAGTTCCGCCCGTACGTCGAGAAGGACGCCGTGCATGTCTGAGCGGCGGTGGGACATCTACGCGCGTGACATGCTCCACTGCTGCAATGGGATCCTGATGCACACGGCTGGGCTCGACCGTGAACTGGTGTTCGGCACCAGGGTCGTCCTCGACGCGACGCTGTGGAACATCGCCATGCTCGGCGAGGCGGCCGGGAACGTCCCGAAGCCCGTTCAGAATGCGCACCCGGAGATTCCCTGGCGCACCATCATCAACGCGAGGAATCGCATCATCCACGGGTACGGTGACATCAATGAGAACGTCGCGTGGAAGATTATCACTCACGACATCCCCGAGTTGAAACCCTTGCTGCGCGCCCTGCTGGAGGAAGCAGAGAAAGAAGGCGGGGCCGATCCCACGTAGACCCCGCGGCGCCGAGCAGGTCGGCGCGATTCCGCTCTACCCTTCGACCGCCCCCGCCCCACCGAAAGGACACCCGATGACCTGGCAACCCGAGGTCGATGAGATCCACCTGCGCCGCCGCCTGGCGCTCAAGCTGGGCGGCGAGGAGCGCGTCGCCCGGCACCACGCCCTGGGCAAGCTGACGATCCGGGAGCGCATCGATGCGCTCGCCGACCCCGGCAGCTTCCACGAGATCGGCGGCCTGGCGGGCCAAGGCACATATGAGGAGGGGCGCCTCGCCGGGTTTGCGCCCATGGCCTACGTGGGCGGGCTGGCCAAGGTCGACGGCCGCCGGGTCGTGGTGGGAGGGTCGGACTTCACGGTCTCCGGGGGGGCCTCCGCCGGCAGCGGCCAGGCTCGCTCGAAGAACCACTTTCTTGAGGACATGGCGCGGGAGTACCGGGTGCCGCTGGTCCACTTCATCGAGAGCGCGGCCGCCAACGTCGCGAATGAGGGGAGTGCGGGGCACGCCCATCTGCCGAGCTCCTTCGATGCCTTCGGCCACGCCATCCTGGCCGGCCAGGAGGTGCCGCTGGTCTACTCGGTGCCCGGCCCGGCGGCGGGCGGCGCCGCGGCCGCGGCCGTGTTGGGACACTTCACGGTGATGACGCCCGAGGGGTCGCTCTTCGCCGCCGGCCCGCCGGTGGTCGAGCGGGCGCTCGGACACAAGCTGACGAAGGACGAGCTGGGCGGCCCCGACATCCACGTGGGCGCCTCGGGGGCGCTCGACAACCGCGCCGTTGACGAACTGGACGCGCTGCGGCAGATGAAGGCCTTCCTCTCCTACATGCCGAACAACGTCTACGAGCAGCCGCCGGTGCGCCCCAGCAACGACCCACCCGATCGCGAAGAGGAGGAGCTGCTCTCGATCGTCCCGCGGCGGCGCACGCGGGCCTACCGGATGCTGCGGGTGGTGGAGTTGATCGTCGACGACGGCGAGTTCTTCGAGATCAAGCCGGAGTTCGGCCCCTCCGTCCACACGCTCTTCGCGCGGGTGGGCGGCTACCCCGTGGGCATCGTCGCCAACAACCCCCACGTGCTGGCGGGCGCGATGTCGGCCGACTCGGCCGACAAGCAGGGCCACTTCGTCGAGATGTGCGACCACTTCCACATCCCCATCGTCTTCCTGGCCGACGTGCCGGGCTTCATGCTCGGTCCGCAGGCCGAGCGCACCGGCACGCTGCGCCACGGCATGCGCGCCTACTGGGCGACCTACCTCGCGACGGTGCCGATCTTCACCGTGATCACGCGCAAGAACTTCGGCATGGCGGGGCAGGCGACGGCCAACGTGGGGCGGGTCAACTACCGCGTCGGCTGGCCGTCGGGCGACTGGGGCTCGATCCCCATCGAGGGCGGCGTCGCCGCGGCCTTCAAGCGCGAGATCGCGGCCGCGCCCGACCCCGACGCGCGGCGCCGGGAGATCGAGGCGCATCTGCTCCAGTTCCGCAACCCCTTCCGCACCGCCGAGGGCTTCGGCATCGAGGACATCATCGACCCGCGGCAGACGCGGTCCTACGTGCACCGCTTCCTCGAACTGGCCTACGAGACCGTCAGCAGTCAGTTGGGTCCGAAGGGTAAGGTCGGCGTGCGCCCGTAGCCGGGGCGCGGGGGCCGGGGTGGAGAAGGAGATCCCCCATGTCGGGCGTCGCGCAGTGGTCGGCGAACCCGTGCAGTTGAGCGAGACGCCCGGCTCGCCGAAGGGGCTCTTCGCCGAGCACGGCGAGCACACCGCGGAGATCATGCGCGCCCTCGGCTTCGGCGCCGCCGCCATCGCCGAGGTCGAAGCGCAGCGAACGCCGGGCATGGGCAGGGGACCGGCTTGAATTAGGCGGGCGGGCGCCCACGGGCCGCGCGCGGGACGGGAGGGCAGCAGGAGCAACAGATGGATCCCGCCGACGGCGTCGTGACGTAGGCCGGCGCCGTTCAGTCGATGACGGAGGCCAGCAGGTCGGCGATCTCCTCAGCGTCGTCGAGACCGGTGGCGACGCCCGTCTCGGGCATGTCGCCCTCGTAGAAGTTCTGGTGCAGGGCGCTGGCCGAGCGGAAGAGAATCTGCACGCGTGAGTCGGACAGTTCCTCCGCCACGCGCGCGACAGCGCGGTACAGGTCGGCGTGGGTCTTGTGCTCCCAGCCCCGCTCCTCGGCGACGGCCTTCACCATCTGCGCGGCGGCGCCCCACCCCTTCTCCGAGGCCTGCCGCAGATCCCCCTCGGCGAGGTGGGCGCGCGCCTTGACGAGGAACTCGTTCGCCGTGTCGCTGTGGTAGTTCGCGCGGGTGGTCATGGCAGGTGGGCCTCCAGCGCAGCCGCGAACTGCTCCATGTCGTCGATCCCCTCGGCGACGGCCTCCTCGGGCATGTCGCCCTCGTAGAAGTTCTGGTGCAGGGCGCTGGCGGAGCGGAACAGAATCCCGAGCCGTTGGCCGGGCGATTCGCCGGCCAGGCGATGGACGGCGCGGTACAGGTCGGCGTGCGTCTTGTGCTGCCAGCCCCGCTCCTCGGCGACGGCCTTCACCATCTGCGCGGCGGCGCCCCAGCCCTTCTCGGAGGCCTGCAGCAGATCCCCCTCGGCGAGGTGGGCGCGGGCCTTGATGAGGAACTCGGTCGCCGTGTCGCTGTGGTAGTTCGCGCGGGTGGTCATGGCAGGTGGGACTCCAACGCGGCCACGAACCGCTCCGCCTCGCGGACTCCGGCGGCGACCATGTCTGCCAGCATGTCGCCTTCGTAGAAGTTCTGGTGCAGGGCGCTGGCGGACATGAAGCGGGGTCGCAACTCCTCGTCGGCGGACAACTCCGCCAGCCGGCCGACGATCTGGTACAGATCGGCGTGCGTCTTGTGCTGCCAGCCGCGCTCCTCGGCGACGGCCTTCACCATCTGCGCGGCGGCGCCCCAGCCCTTCTCCGAGGCCTGCCGCAGATCCCCCTCGGCGAGGTGGGCGCGCGCCTTGACGAGGAACTCGGTCGCCGTGTCGGCGTAGTAGTTCGCGCGGGTCGTCATGGGCGGATTATATCGCGTCATGGAGGCGCGCGGCGCCTCGCCCCGAGCGCCCGGCCGCCCCAGCCGCTACCCTCCCTCCCGATGCCCCGCCGCCGCCGCACCGCCCCCGACCGCGCCCCGCGCCCCGACCCGTCCAGCGACGCCCGCCTGATCACCGACCCCGGCCAGGCCGCCGCCCTCTACGACGAGATCCGCGACGCCGGCATCTTCGCCCTCGACACCGAGTTCGTCAGCGAGCGCACCTACCAGCCCGAGCTGGCCCTCGCCCAGATCGCGACGCCCGGCCGCGTCGCCATCCTCGACCCCCTCGTCCTGCCCGACCTTGAGCCGCTCTGGGAATTGACCGCCGACCCCGAAATCGAGGTCGTCATGCACGCCGGCGAGCAGGAGTCGCGCTTCTGCCGGCTGGAGGCCGGCGCGCTGCCCGCCCGCGTCTTCGACGTGCAGATCGCCGCCGGCCTGCTGGGCTACCGCTACCCGCTCGCCTATCACAGCCTCGTCGGCGCGGCGCTGCGCCGCCACGCCGAGCGGGGGCAGACCCGCAGCGATTGGATGCACCGCCCGCTCAGCGACCGCCAGTTGGCCTACGCCGCCGACGACGTCGAGCACCTGCTCCCCTTGCACGACGCGCTCCATCCGCAACTCGACGACCGCGGCCGCCTCCCCTGGCTGGACGAGGAGTTGGCCCGCCGCGACGACCAACTGCTCGCGGAGTTGACGGAGGACCGCTGGCGGCGCGTCGCCGGGTCGCAGCGGCTGAGCCGGCGCGAACTCGCCGCCGTGCGCGAGTTGTCCCGCTGGCGCGAGGACCTCGCCCGCGACCGCGACCTCCCCCGCCGCCGCATCCTGCGCGACGACCTGCTCGTCGCCGCCGCGCAGGCCTCCCCCGTCGACCTCGATGACCTGCGCCGCGTGCGCGGCATGGAGCGCCTGCCCCACCGCGACCGCCCCGGCCTGCTCGACGCCCTGCAGGCCGCGCGGGAACTGCCGCCCGACCAACTGCCCGCCAAGCTCCGCGGCGACACCGGCGCCCCCAGCCAGGCGCGCATGCTCGCGCTCACCCTGGAGGCCCTGCTGGAGTCGATCTGCATCGAGCGCGAAGTGGCCCCGACGCTCGTCGGCGGCGCCGGCGACCTGCGCCGCCTGATCGGCTGGCATCTCGCCGGCCGCAAGCCCAAACGTCCGCCGCGCCTGCTCACCGGCTGGCGCGCCCAGGTCTGCGGCGACCTGCTGGAGGACGCCCTGGCCGGCCGCGTCCGCATCCGCGTCGGCGACCCCGCCTCCACCCACCCCCTCGTCGTCGAGCCGTCCTGAACCCGAGAGGGATGGCCATGTCCCTGAAGCTGGTGAACTGGAACGTCGAATGGGCGACCCACAGGGCGCCGCGCGGACCCGAGATCCTGCGCCGCATCCATGCCCATGCGCCCGACATCGTCTGCCTCACCGAGGCCGGCGTCGGGCTGCTCGCCCAGCCGGGGCACGCGATCGGCTCCCAACCCGGCTCCGGCTACGGCGTCAGGCAAGACCGGCGGAAGGTCATCCTCTGGTCGCGGGAGCCGTGGCAGTCGTTTGATGACGTGGGGCTCGACTGGCTGCCGCCCGGACGGTTCGTATCCGGGGTCACCCGAACGTCCGTGGGCGAGGTCCGAGTCGTCGGGGTCTGCATCCCTTGGTTCGGATCGCGGACGGAGAAGAAGCGCGGGCCGCAACAGAAGCGGCAGTGGGAAGACCACGCGCAGTATCTGGCCGGTCTCACGGAGGTGCTGGCGCGGGATTCCGCGACGCGGCTGATCGTGATGGGCGACTTCAATCAGGCCATCGGGCCGGGCAGCCGGGCGCCTGCGGAACTTCGAGCGGCGCTGCGCGACGCTTTCCCGCCGGGTATGAGCATCGCGACGGCCGATCTGACCTTCCAGGGACGCGGCAGCATCGACCACATCGCCGTCAGTGAGGATTTGACGGTCGAATCCATCGCCGCGATCAGCAACCTCCACGACGGGAAACCGCTGTCCGACCACTTCGGCGTCGCGGCCGGGTTCTCCGCCGCGCGCCGGGAGTGAGGCGCTACTCGAACGTCGACGCGTCCGCGCCCACCCAACTGAGGATGAGCGCATTGAGGCTGCCGTCGGCCTTCATCGACGCCAGGGCCTCGTCGAGCCTGGCCTTCAGGTCGCCGCCCTTGCGGACGCCCATGCCGAGGCCGCGGTCGAGCAGCACCGACGGCCCCACGATCGCCAGTTGGCCCGCGTGCTCCGCGATCTTCCCCACGCCGTAGCCGTGGTCCACGAGGACGGCGTCCACCTCGCCGCTCAGCACGACGCTGACCGCGTCCACATCGCCGGCAAGCGGCACGAACGGCCGGCCCAGCGACGTGAAGTAATCGGAGTAGATGGTGTTCTCCGTCACGGCGATCGTGCCTTCGGCGGCGGCGTCGCCCGCGCCGGCCCGCGCGACGTACACCGACGGGGTCGGCGGATAGTACGCCTCCGTGAAATCGATCCGCTCCTCCCGCTTGGCGGTGATGCTCATGCCGGCGAGGATGACGTCGAACTCCTCCGCCACCAAGTCGGGGATCATCGTCTCCCACTCGCTCAGGATCCACTCGCACTCCAGGCCGGCGCGGCGGCACAACTCGTCGCCCAGCTCGCGCTCCAGGCCGTCGATCTCCCCATCCTCGTCGACGAAGTTGAAGGGGTCATAGTCGCCGGTCGTCGCGATCACCACCGTGTCCGGTTCCCGGCACGCGGCCAGCAACAGCATCAGCGCCGCCGCCAGAAGCAGCGTGCGGAGCAGGTGCGAGAAACGGAACTCCATCGTCGATCCTCCCCCCGCGCCGGTGGGGGCGTCGCCGCCTAGCTGCGCTCGATGACCCCGCAGGCAACCCGGTCGCCCGCCCCCGCGTCGGCGTTGTACGTGTCGGGCTTCGCGTGCACGATGATCGCCGAACCGTCGGCGTCGAACAGCGAGTGGTCGACGCCGACGCCGAGCGTCACGGCCTCCGTGAAGTAGTCGGCGCGCGCGGCGCCGTCATCGTTCGCGTGGATGTTGGGGAGGTCGCCGGCGTGATACCCGTCTTCGTACATGAACCCGTGCTTTTCCCCGCCGGGCGCGAAGTGCGGGCCGGCCGCGCCGAAGTCGGGCGTGCAGGCGCCGACGGCATGGATGTGGAACCCGTGCGGTCCGGGCGAGAGCCCGCGCACGTCGGCCGCGACCAGTACGCCGTGGGGGCCCTCGGTGAACGTCACCGCCCCCATCGCCGAGCCATCCGGCCCCGTCAACTGCGCCGTCGCGCGCGCGCCCACCTCGCGCGGCGGATCGGCACAGCCCACGAAGAGCATCAGGCCGATGGCGAGCGCGCAGACGAGCGGGATCGTGCGGAACATCTCTTCCTCCTTGCGAGTCTCCCCGACCGTCCCACCACCGCGTCGTGGTGACAAGCGCCGGCCTTCCATAATCGGGGGCGGCAGGGCGCACCGCGGCGCGCCGGAGCGCAGCGGCGAGTCCCCTACCCCGTCGGGTGGCCGGCGGCACCCGAGGCGAACATCGCGCCGATCTCCTCGCCCGAGTAGCCCAACTCCGTCAACACCTCCGTCGTGTGCTCGTCGAGGTGCGGCGGGCGGCTGCGCACCGACGCCGGCGTCTCGCTCAGCCCGATCGGGAAGCCCACCATCGGCAGCGTGCCGTACTCGGCGCTCTCGAACGACGTCACGTAGTCGTTCGCCAGCGCCTGCGGGTGCGACGCCAGGTCGGCGTACGAGTTGACCTTCGAGAACACCTGGTCCGTCGCCTCGAAGCGCCGCTCCAACTCCGCCCAGGGCCAGTCGCGGAAGCCGTCGCGCATCCGCTCGTACAGCGCGTCGTGGTTGCCCACCCGGCCGATGGCCGTCGTGAAGCGCGAGTCCGCCCCCAGGTCGTCCCAGCCCATCACCTCGCACAGCGCCGCGAAGCGCGCGTCCGTCACCCAGGCCATCACGAACGACGCATCCGCCGCGTCGAACACGTGCCAGACGGCGCGGGCCAGCGCGTGCCCCTTGCCGCCCATCGACAGCTCGCCCCGGTCGAGCAGGTAGTGGCTGAACTCCCAGGCCTGCATCCCCAGCTGGCTGCCGAACAGCGACGTATCGACCCGCTGCCCGCGGCCCGTCCGCTCGCGCCCGTACAGTGCGAACATGATGCCCAGCGCCAGGAAGACCGCCCCCGCGTGGTCGGCCAGCGCCACGCCCGCCGGCAGCGGCCCCGTCTCCGGCGTGCCCGTGTGCGCCACCGACCCACCCGCCCCCTGCGCGATGATGTCGACCGACGCCGTCGTCGCGTGCGGCCCCTTCGGCCCCCAGCCGCTGGCCGAGGCGTAGACCAGCCGCGGATGTTCCGCCGACAGCGCGGCGTAGCCCAGCCCCAGCCGCTCGAGCACGCCGCCGCGCAGGTTCTCCACCAGCACGTCGGCCGTCGCGACGAGCCGCTTCGCCGCCGCCAGCCCCTCGTCCGTGCGCAGGTTGAGGCAGGCCACCCGCTTGTTGCGGTTGCAGGCGTAGAACTGCGACCCCACCTCGTACGGGCCGCCCGTCACCACCGTCGCCCGCCGGTTGATATCCCCGTCGGGCGGCTCGACCTTGATCACCTCGGCCCCCATGTCGGCCAGCAGCATCGCCGCGTACGGCCCATGGATGCCCATCGTGAACTCCACCACGCGGATGCCGTCGAGCGGCCCCATAGTCGCCTCCTTCGTCGCGTCGGGCCGAGTGTAGGGGACGGGGAGAATTGGGCGAGGGGTTCCTGGCTTCGGTTGCGCGATCTACGCAGGTTGACCGAGCCCAGAGTCCGGGGGACGGGACATATGCTCGACGATGCTCTGAGACAACTCCGCGAAGTCGGAGTACGCACTGCTCGCGGCGGCTGCGTGACTACCGATGGCGCCGTCCGCAGAGGTCAGCTTGAACACCGGCTTGCGCGCCTCTTGGGCCATCGGAACCAAACTCCGGTAGTGCCTGATCGTTGCAAGGGCGTGCTGGTCATCGTCTGGCCGGCGAGAGTACGGCCCCTCATAATCGCCGAGCAGGCTCCGAGCATACTCCTCTGGGATTCGGTTGACCCACTTGTCGTACGCCCGCACGGGCCGGCTGAGCCGGACACCGTGCTGCTGCACCACGTAGCCGACCGGCTCCATTCGACCCCGCGGAAGGTCGAAGTCGGGCTCGCTCCAGTTTTCAAGCCGTTTCTGCCACTCGCTACGCCATTTCCGCAGAGTTGGACCGAGATTCCGGAGCCCCCGCAGCGAGAAGAGGTCCGCTCCCACCGGCACCACGACATATTCCGTCGAGATCAAGGCGGAGCGATTGATCGCACCGCGGTTGGGGCCTACGTCGGCGAGGATGATGGAGGCATCCATCTGACGGGCGCCGTCCTGCATAATGGTGGAGAATGCAGTCAGAATCCGGAATGGGCGGTAGAGGCCGGTCGATCCCAAGGCTCTCGGCCACTCGGCCGAGAGCGTGTCCTCGAAGCCAGCCAGCTCCAAGTCACCGGGGATCAACCGCAAGTCGGTGGTGATCTCCTGAAGGGTCGGGGGGCGCAGGTCTCCGACCTCCATCAGTGGCTTCACACACTCGAAGATCGTGCTGGAGGGTGAAGGATCCCCTTCGTCACTCTCGTAGACGGCCTCAAGATGATCCTCGGCGAGGAACATGCTGGTCAGGTTGGCCTGCGGATCGAGATCGCAGGCAAGCACTCGAGCACCTCTTTCCGCAAGCATCCACGCCAAGTGGTACACGAGGGAAGTCTTGCCGACACCGCCCTTGTTGTTGAAGAAGGTGAGGACCGGGACGGTCATGGCGGCTCCCCCGCCTGGTCGGCGATCGCCGGGATGGTCGCGAACACACTGCTTTGATCGACGCTGAAACTCGCTTCGGGATGACCAGCCTGCCTCAGCAAGTGCTGGGCAGTCGGGATGCCAACGCCGAAGCGCTGAACGAAGCCCAGTGTGCGCAGCGCCTCGGCCAGATTCGGGTTGCGGTAATCGACCACCCCGGCCCTGCCAAAGTTGCCGGCCGTCACGCGACCGAACGGCCCACCGGGGCTGATGACCTCGATCCGGTCTTCAAACCAGCGCACGTGCACCGGGGCATTCGTCGCCTCGTAGGTGCGGTGCATGACCGCGTTTCGCGTGATCTGCTGGATGGCGGGGAGGGGGTAGGCCGCAGCTTGCCGCTCGGTTGAGCTGGAGACGAAATCAACGGACGTCCAGTTGTGGGCCTTGAGCTTCTCATCCAGCCGGCGCAGCACGTCGGCGACTGACCCGCGGATGTCTTCACTGTCGACGATGTCGTCATACGGTTCGGTCCCATCGACTCTGAGGAACTGCACGTAGGCGCCTGGCAAGAAATCCTGTGGATTCTTGCCGAGGACGAGCAGCCCCAGCACCGTGGCCGTCGGGTCATCGGCCGCCGCGATCATTTTCGTCGCTGCCAGTTGTTCCTCGCGGCTGCGATCATTGGCCTCCAGCACCTCTCGCGCGAACGCCTGCGGCAAGTACTCGGTCTCGAAGTAACTCAGATTGAGGTCAGCAAGGGTTGCCCCGGGTACCGGCTGGACATCAAACGGTGCGTCCCCGGAGCGACGCCTCTCATTGAGTATCCGCTCATCCTGCGCGGTCGCGAGACCTCGCCTGGGACCGATCCGGATATGCACGCCGCCTCGATAGCGGACCGGTGGCGAATCGGATGGCAGCACTACAATCACAGCGGCATCCACTCCCCGCAGCGACACCCTACGCACAGTGATCGATGGCGGCGGAACGATGTTCCCGTCGGTCTTCATGTCGGCAAGGTTCCGGAGTAACTCGTCGGTGACCGGCGTTCCGACCAACGATCCGTCGTCGCGTACACCCACGAAGACAACACCGGGCTCCCCGTGGCCCGGAAGATCGTTCGCGAACGCGCAAATCGCCTCCCGAATCGACTTGGGAGCACTCCCAGCGAACGACTCCTTGAACTCGACGCGGTCCGATTCGCCTTCGTCCAGCAGTTTGATCAGGTCGCTGTCGCGGAGCGTTGTCACGCTGACCCCCAGCACTCTGCCAGTATACGCCCCAGACCAGCCCAGGCTTCGGAGTGCAGGAGTGCGTCAGGTTGCCGCGCGGCCCACCGACTGCCGACATGAGCCTGAGTCTGCCGCGCGCAGGGTCGCCCGAGGATATTCGGGGCACTTCTGCCGACCGGGTCGCGCGCGTCCATCACAGCCGCAGGCTCGCTCATAGAGCACCGTCCCCTCGCGCAGGGCCGGCCGCAGCACCGTGCCGATGACGTGACCCCGCCGTGCGATGTGATCGGGCGTCGTCACGACGATGTCCTTGGCGACCGGCAGGTCCCCCAAAGCTCGCCGGATCTCCACCGCCGCCTGCCGCCGATCCGTGCCGTCGGGCATGACGACGAGCAGGTCCACGTCGCTGTCCTCGCGGGCCGTGCCGCGGGCGTGCGAGCCGAACAGCACGACCCGGGACGGATCGAACCGGCCGACGATGCGGTCCACCATGGTCGTGATGATCGTCTGGGAGGCCATCGCTGCGCCCCGTCGTGGCCGCGCGGGCCGGAAGCTTGGCTCCCCGGGCAGGACTCGAACCTGCGACCTAGCGGTTAACAGCCGCCCGCTCTACCAATTGAGCTACCGGGGAACGCGCTCGCCTGCTGGCTGCCGAGCCAGGGGTCGAACCTGAACTGAGGGATCCAAAGTCCCACGTGCTACCATTACACCACTCGGCATCCGCTCCCTCAACGCCCCCGCTGACACTTGGAGCACGGTCGCACCGTGGCGCGCCGCGGTCGATGCTGGTGCCGGAGGCCGGATTCGAACCGGCACGAGGGTTGCCCCTCAACGGTTTTTGAGACCGTCGCGTCTACCAGTTCCGCCACTCCGGCCTGCGCCTGCTCCGGGCCCGCGACGGGGCGCCGCCCCAGCGCGCGGGGCGCCGAGTTCCCCCAGTATCGCAGCGGTCCCCCGCCCGCGGCAATCGACCGCTAGCCCGTCTCGATGCCCAGGCCGACCGTGACGACGACGCCCACCAGGTAGCCGGCCAGGATGCCGGCGCCCAGCAGCCGCAGCGCCCGCGAGCGGCGCAGCAGGCCGCGACCGCCCTGCGACGACCACGGCATCCGCTCGACCAGGGCGGCCAGGGCCAGCAGCATCAGCAGCAGTCCGAAGGCGGCCGTCACCGCCTGCTCGCCCATCGCCGCGGCCAGCAGCGGGCCCTCGTCGAGCGCGAGGTCGCCGGGGAACAGCACCGCGATGTTGAACACGTTGCTGCCGAAGACGTTGCCCACGACCAGCCCCGGCGCGCCCCGCCACAGCGCCACCGCCGACGTGACGACTTCCGGTAGCGACGTCGCCAGGGCGACGCCGACGACGCCCACGACGCCGCCGCTCACGCCCAGCGTGTCCGCGATCCCCTCGGCCGCGCCGGGCAGGAACAGTGAGGCGATGAAGACCACCGCCGTCGCCGCGACCAGTTGCACGACGTCGCCGCGGCGCGGCATCGCGATCGGCTCCGCCTCCACGTCCGGGTTCGCCGCCGCGGCCGCCGCGCGCCGGTCCTCGCGGAACAGCATTAGCGAGCCGCCCACGTACAGCGCCAGCAGCACGATCGCGCCGCCGCCCACGCGGCCGAACTCGCCGCCGCCGCTGAGGATGAAGACCAGCGTCGCCGCCGCCAGCACGATGGCCACGCCGCCGGTCAGCGCGCCGGCCCGGTTGGTGCGCACGGCCAGGGGGAACAGCACCAGCACGACGCCGAAGATGGTCATGTTGAACATGTTCGAGCCGAGCACGGTGCCCACCGCGATGTCGGGCTGGTCGATCCCCGCCGCCGCGACGACGCTGACCAGTTCCGGCAGCGACGTCGCGCCGGCCAGCAGCACCGTGCCCAGCCAGAGGTGACCCAAGCCCGTCCGCTCGCCGACGCCCTCCACCGCGCGCACGAGGACCGGGCCGGCCAGCGCGATGGCCAGCGCGCAGACGGCGAAGATCGCGAAGTCCATCAGCCGTCCCGCTCCGGCGCGGCGGCGTCGCCGTTCTCAGCCGGCGGCGTCTCGTCCTCCGGCCCCGCTTCCGGCTCGACGGCCACCAGCCGCACGCGGCGTCCGTCGGCGGCCATCACGGTGAAGCGATAGCCCCCGTGCGACACCCACTCGCCCCGCGCGGGGATGTGGCGCAGGTGGGCCAGCACCAGTCCGCCCACGCTCTCCGCCTCGCCGTGGGAGAGGTCGGCGTCGAGCGCCTGGCCGAGGTCGCCCAGCGGCCGCTGCCCCTCGACGTACAGCCGGCCGCCCACGCGCACGGCCACGTCGCTGCGCTGGGGGCCGCTCTCGCTGCGGATCTCGCCCACGACCTCCTCCAGGATGTCCTCCAGCGTGACGATCCCCGACGTCGCGCCGAACTCATCGACCAGCACGGCGAGGTGCGAGCCGCTCTGCTGCATCGACTCCAGCACCCGCGCGACCGGCGCGCGTTCCGACTCGAACGACACTTCACGCATCAGGTCGCGGGCGCGCCCCGGCTGTTCGCCGCCGCCGGCCTGGGCGGCGCTCACGTCGCTGACGTGCACGAAGCCCACGATCTCGTCCAGCGACCCGTCCTGCACGAGCAGGCGCAGGAAGCCGGACTCGGCCAGCGTGGTCGCGACTTCGCCGAGCGGCGCGTCGGCCTCCACGGCCACGATGCTGACGCGCGGCGTCATCACGCGGCGCACCTGCCGCGTGGGCAGGGCCAGCGCGCCCAGCAGCATCGCCGACTCGTCCTGCTCGATCGTGCCCGTCTCCGCGCCCAGGCGGATCGCCGAGCGCAACTCGCCCAGGCTCAGCCCCGACCGCGACTCGCCCCGCTCGCCCAGCGCCGAGAGCAGCGCCCGGCTCATCCGGTCGAGCACGTCGACGGCGGGCGTCGTCAGGCGGCCCCAGCCCTGCAGGGGCAGCGCGTAGAGCCGCGCCACGGCGAAGTTGTGATGCAGCGCCGTCGTCTTCGGCGCGACCTCGCCGAAGATCACGAGCAGCACCGTGACCACCAGCGTCGCCGCCAGGACGCCCGGGCCGCCGGCCACGAGTTCCGTCGCGATGGCGGTGCCCACCGCCGCCGCGCCCGTGTTCGCCAGGTTGTTGCCCAGCAGGATCGACGACAGCAGCCGTCGCGGCGACTCCAGCAGCGCCGCGATGCGGCCCGCACCGGGCACGCCCGCGCTCAGCCGCTCCGCCACCTGCACCCGCTCCAGCGAGAGGAACGCCGTCTCGGCGCTCGAGAAGAACGCCGAAAGGAACAGCAGCGCCACCAATATCGGGATGTAGACTTCCACCGGAATGCTCCCTGCCCGGCCCGCGTGCGCGGGCGCCGGCCGTCGCGCTCACCGTACCCAGCCCGCCCCCCAGCGACCAATCGGCCGACACCCGGCCCCCCGCGCGTTCCTCGGGCGGATCGTCGCCGGGAGCCGGGCGACCGGCTACACTACCGCACAGGGGAACCGCCGGCGCGGGACGCGACGGGCGAGGAGAGGCTGCGATGGTCGCCACCCACGAGGATCAGCACGCGGCGATCGACGCGACGCTCGCCGAGCACGACGCCCAGCTTGGGCTCCTTCGCCGCAATCTGGATCAGCAGTTCCAGGAGATCCGGAAGATCTCGCTGATTGTCGGCGAGCACACCAACACCCTCGCTGGGCACACCGAAACCCTCGCTGAGCACACCGAAACCCTCGCCGAGCACGGCAGAATGCTCGGTGAAATCAACACCGCCCTCGCCGAGCTCACCCGGGTCGTCGGCGAGCACAGCGCGATCCTCGCCGAGCAAAGCACCATCCTCGCCGAGCACAGCACCATCCTCGCCGAGCACAGCACCATCCTCGCCGAGCACAGCACCATCCTCGCCGAGCACAGCGCGATCCTCGCCGATCTCACCAGGATCGCCGGCGAGCACACCCGGATCCTCGGCGAGCACGGCGAGCGCCTCGAACGGATCGAGGACAAGCTCGACCGGGCCCTCGCCAACGGCGCGGGCTGACCGCGAGGCTGCCCGGCCCTCTGGACATCCCCGACCGCGGGCAATAGCTTGATTTACAGGGCAACGCCGCCGCCGGCTCGCCGCGATATCCGGCCGCAGATGGGCAGGCGGGTTCATTCCCTCATCATTTGTTGGCGACTTATTGGCGTTGCGCAGTGGGAGAGGACCATCCGATGCGTGTGATCATGAGCAGATGGGTCGTCGTGCTGGCCCTGCTGGCGGCGTTCGCGCTGCCGGCCGTGGCCTGCGGCGGCGACGACGATGACGCCGCACCGTCCACAGACACGCCGGCGACCGACGCTGCGGCGGACGACGCGCCGGCGGACGACGCCGCGGCCCAGGCCCAGGCCCAAACCGCCGCCGCGGAGGAGGAGCAGGAGGAAGAGGGCCCCTTCCGCATCGGCGTCATGGAGTCGCTCACCGGGCCCGGCGAGACCTACGGCACCGTGGCCGTGCGCGCCAAGGAGCTGGCCGTGGCGGAGATCAACGCCGCCGGCGGCATCAACGGCCGAATACTGGAGCTCGTCGTCGAGGACTCCAAGTGCAACGCGCAGGACGCGATCACGGCCTACCGGAAGCTCACCGACGTCGACGGCGTCAGGATCATCCTGGGCACGTCGTGCAGCGGCGCGATGCTGGGCGCCGCCCCCCTGGCCGAGGAGGACGGCGTGATCATGTTCTCCGGCTTGGCGACCAACCCCGACATCGCCAACGCCGGCGACTACATCTTCCGCACGGCGATGAGCGACGCCCAACTCGGCATCGACACCGGCAACGTGCTCTGGGCCGACGGCGTCCGCACGATCGCCACCATGACCGAGGCCACCGACTACGCCGAGGGCGTGCGCCGCACGACCGTCGAGCACTTCGTCAGCCTGGGCGGCGAGGTCGTCGCCGAGGAGCGCTACGCCTCCGACGTGACCGACTTCCGCACCCAACTCACCAAGCTGATCGGCGAGAGCCCCGATGCGATCCACCTCGCCTCGCAGGGCGAGTTCGCCGGCGGGACGATCCTCAAGCAGTTGCGCGAGTTGGGCTACGACGGCCCGATCTACTCCGAGGTCGTGCCGATCGGCGCGACGGCGCTCGAGATCGCCGGCGACGCCGCCACCGGCGTCAAGGCGGTCACCGCCGACCTCGACCCGGCCAACGACAAGGCGCAGGAGGTGCTGGCCAACTTCCGCGCCGAGTACGACTACGTGACGCTGCCCTGGTACCTGGGCTCCGCCTACGACGACGTCTACATCACCGCCGCGTGCCTCAAGCAGACGAATGATGATCAGGACGCCGACGGCTTCCGCGACTGTCTCTACGACATCACCTGGAGCGGGGCGATCGGCGTCGATTACAGCTTCGACGCCGACGGCGAGGTGGTCGGGCTGGCCAACGTGGTGGTCGAGGTCCTGCCGGTCGCCGAGCGAACGGAGGACAATCAGGGCTACCGCGTCCTGGGCCCGGCCCCGGTCCCGTAGCCGCCGCATCGGCCGGGCGGGCCGGCGGAGTTCGGGGGGCGCTTGGCGACACTGGCGGCCAACCAGACCCGGCTGCTGGCGACGGTGCTATGCACCGCCGCCCTCGCATACGTCGCCTGGAAGATCACGCAGTCTCCCGAGCAGGCGCTGCAGTTCACCTTCAACGGCCTCTCCGTCGGGGCGATCTACGCGCTGCTGGCCGTCGGCTTCACGCTCGTCTACAGCACCGTCTGGTTCTTCGACCTCTACTACGGCGCGGCCGCGGCGCTGGGCGCCTACGGCGTCTTCTACCTGCGCTCGCAGCAGGCCGTCGGCGGGCAGTACGAGGTCAACAGCCTGGCCGTCAACATCATCTTCGGGGCGCTGGTGGCCGGCGTCGTCGCCTGGGCGCTGCACGAGGGCGTCCGCCCCCGCCTGCGGGAGCGCTGCCCGCCCCGGCTCCTGCGCTGGCTGGGCGGCGCGCTGGCCGCCGGGGCCGGCGTCTACACCGGCCTGATCCTCGCCTACCCCGACGAACTCCACCTGCTGCTCGCGCCCCTCGTCGGCCTGGCGACGGCCGTCACGGTGGGCTGGTTCATCTATCGCATCTCAGGGCGCGTCGCCCGGCGCGTCCGCCGCCGCATCGACCCCGGGGCCGACCCGCGAGGGATCGCCACGGCCGGCATCGGACCGGCGGCGGTGCTGGGCGGCTACTGCGGGATGCAACTGGCCGGCGCGCCCGGGTCGCAGCTCTATCTCAGCTGGGCCGTCTCCTGCCTGCTCGCCGCGACGCTGGGGCTGGCCCTCTACCGCGGCCTCTACGTCTACATGCGCGAGCGGGCGCGCACGCCGCTCGTCATGCTCGTCGCGACGCTGGGCGTGCTGCTCGCCCTCACGGCCTTCACGACCATCGTCTTCCACAGCGCCCCGCGCCCGCTGCCCGAGGCCTTCGGCAGCGCCCCCTGGACGATCGGCGGGGCGAACGTCAAGGGCTTCAACGTCTTCACGATCGGCGTCGCCATCGCCGGCTTCGTGGGGCTGCTGCTGTTGCTCAAACGCACCGCCTTCGGCAAGGCCGTGCGCGCCATCGGCGACGACGAGGAGGTCGCCAAGGTCGTCGGCATCAACACGACGGCCGTCATCGCCGTCGTGTTCTTCATCGCCGCGCTCTACGCCGCGCTGGGCGGCGTGCTCAGCGGCCACGACACCGCCATCCAGCCGCGCATGGGGCTGCTGCTGCTGCTCAAGGGCTGGATCGCCTCCGTCGTCGGCGGCATCGGCAACCTGTGGGGCGCGCTCGTTGGCGGCTTCGTGCTCGGCCTGATCGAGCAGTTCGGCATCTGGGACCTGGCCGGCGAATGGCGCGACGCCATCTCCTTCATCCTGCTGGTCCTCTTCCTGTCCTTCTGGCCCAAGGGCCTGCTGCCGCGGCGGTAGGAACATAAGGAGCGGCGCCCAATGACCGACCCGGCCCCGGCCCCCGCGACGCGACCGGCCCGCCCCCGCGAGTTGCTGCGCCGCGTCCCCGGCAACCTCGAACTGTGGGCCAACCTGCTCATCCTGGCCTGGGCGGTCGCCTTCATGCTCTGGCAGGGCGCCGGCTTCGCCATCACCCTGGTGACGGTCTTCGGCATCTGGGCGATCCTGGCGGTCAGCCTCAACCTCGTCGTGGGTTACACCGGGCTGCTGTCGGTGGGGCACATCGCCTTCTTCGGCGCCGGCGCCTACGCGATGGCCATCCTCACCTCCGACCCCGCCTACGAACAGCTCCGCACCGAGGCCATCCCCACCTTCGGCTGGCCGTTCTTCGCCGCGCTGCCCGTCAGCGTCGCGTTGGCCGGGCTGGTCGCGCTGGCCGTCGGCGTCGCCTTCAACCGCTTCCGCGACGACATCTACGTGCTCGTCTCCTTCGGCTTGGCGATCATCGCCTACAGCGTCTTCCTCAACTGGCGCAGCCTGACCCGCGGCGCATTCGGCATCCACGAGATCCCGCGCCCCGCCATCGGCGGCTTCGTCTTCGACGGCGACCTGGAGTTCCTCCTGCTGGTGCTCGTCTGCCTCGCCATCGCCGCGACCATCGGCTGGTACCTCGTCACCTCCTCCTTCGGGCGCGTGCTGACCGCCATCCGCGAGGACG
This sequence comes from Dehalococcoidia bacterium, assembly GCA_963664645.2. Lineage (GTDB taxonomy): Bacteria > Chloroflexota > Dehalococcoidia > Bin125 > Bin125 > TK10-74A. The sequence goes on along the minus strand of CAXXCV010000001.1, from coordinate 1,732,033 downwards.
AGGGCGCGATCGAGGTCTTCGGCTACCGCAGCACGCACTACAAGCTGGCCGTCTGGGTCATCTCGGCCATGATGGCCGGACTGGCCGGCGCCCTCTTCGCCAGCTGGGCCAGCTTCATCGACCCCAACTCCTTCATCCTGCTCGAATCGATCCTGCTCGTCTCGATCGTCATCCTGGGCGGGCTGGCGACCATCTGGGGCTCGCTGCTGGGCGCGATGGCCTTCGTGCTGCTGGAGGAGGGGATGCGCTTCCTGCCCTTCCTGCCCAATCAGTTCGTGGGGCAGGCGCAGCAGGTCGTGCTGGGCGTCATGCTGGTGCTGCTGATGCTCTTCCGCCCGCAGGGGCTGGTGGGAAGGTTCAAGCTGTGACCGAGCCGGCGATGCCCGATCCCGCGGCCGGCGACCCCGCCGCCTACGCCCTGGAGACCGACAAGATCTCGAAGCATTTCGGCGACGTGCGCGCCGTCGATGAGCTTTCCATCGCCATCCCGCGCGGCGGCATGACGAGCATCGTCGGGCCCAACGGCTCCGGGAAATCGACCCTGGTCAACCTGCTCAGCGGCACGCTGCCCCTCGACGGCGGCATCGTCATCATCGACGGCGTCGGCCTGCGCGTCGTCCACGCCCACGAGACGCCCGGCCACGGCATCACGCGCACCTTCCAGGAGGTGCGCCTGTTCGACCAGATCAGCGTCTGGGACAACATCATGGTCGTGCTGACCGAGCGGCGCGTCGTGCCGGCCCTGCTCGAGCGCGGCCGCCCGGCTCACCGCGCCAAGGCGCGCCGCATCCTGGAGGACGTCGGCATGTGGGACAAGCGCGACGCCCTGGCCATGAACCTCTCCTACGGCCAGCGCAAGCTGCTCGAGATCGGCCGCGCGCTCGCCATGGAGGTCGACACCTTCCTCTTCGACGAGCCCTTCGCCGGGCTCTTCCCCCAGATGATCGAGCGGGTCAAGGGCATCATGCACGCGATCCGCGAGCGGGGGAGCACGATCATCTTCATCTCCCACAACATGGACATCGTGCGCGAGTTGCCCGAGCACCTCATCGTGCTCGACAGCGGCACGCTGCTCGCCGAGGGCGACGTGGACGAAGTCCTCGCCCGGCCCGAGGTGATCGACGCCTACCTGGGCCTCTAGCCATGACCAGCGCCACCACCGACGCCCCACCGCTCCTCCGCCTCGACGGCGTCTCCGTGCACTACGGCCCCGTCATCGCCCTGCAGGACGTCTCGCTGGGCGTGCGCAAGGGCGAGGTCGTCGCCGTGATGGGGCCCAACGGGGCCGGCAAGTCCACCGTCCTCAAGGCGATCATGGGGCTCGCGCCCGTCGTCGGCGGCGAGGTCCACTGGCGCGGCGCCCCCCTCGACGCCCCCACGCACCGGATCGTCGAGCAGGGCATCGCCTTCGTCCCCCAGGGGCGGCGCGTCTTCACCCACCTCAGCGTCGCCGAGAACCTGGAGATCGGCTGCCTCTCCCTCAACGACCCGGCCGAGAAGGCGCGCCGCCTCGACGCCGTGCTCGACCTCTTCCCCATCCTGCGCGCCAAGCGCCGCGACCTCGCCAGCCAGATGTCGGGCGGCCAGCAGCAGATGCTCGCCCTGGGCCGCGGCCTCATGGCCGCCCCCGAGGCGCTGCTGCTCGACGAGCCCACGCTGGGCCTGGCCCCCATCGTCGTCAAGGAAGTCTTCGCCAAGGTCGCCCAGATCAGCGCCGCCCTCGACACCACGATCCTGATCGTCGAGCACAACATCAAGGGCGTGCTCGACATCGTCGACCGGGCCTACGTGCTGGCCAACGGCCGCGTCGTCCACGACGGCGCCCCCGCCTCGATCCGCGGCAGCGACATCCTGACCCGGGTCTTCCTGGGCGAAGTCGGCCGGGAGGAGTAGGGGTGACGCGGCGGGCTGGTCCCGCTCCCCGCGCCGGCATACAGTGGCGGCACATGACAGTGGCGAACTTCCGCAACCGCACCCTCTACCACGGCGACAACCTGCCCTTCCTCCGCGCCATGAACACGGGCAGCGTCCACCTGATCGCGACGGATCCGCCCTTCAACAAGGGGCGCGACTTCCACGCCACCCCCGACAGCCTCGCGGCCGGGGCGAAGTTCCAGGACCGCTGGAAGTGGGACGACGACGTCGAGGGCGAGTGGGTCGACCAGATCACCGACGACTGGCCCCACGTGATGAACGTGATCAACGGCTCGAAGGAGTCCTACGGTGAGGACATGGGCGCGTTCCTCTGCTTCATGGGTGTGCGTCTGCTGGAGATGCGGCGGGTGCTGCGCGACGACGGCAGCATCTACCTGCACTGCGACCCCACCGCCAGCCACTACCTCAAGGAGTTGATGGACGCGATCTTCGGGAAGAAGAGCTTCAGAAACGAGATCGTCTGGCACTACGGACTCGGCGCATTCAACGCGACTAGGCACTACCCACGAAAGCACGACATCCTCCTGTTCTACAGCAAAACAGGGACGTACAATTTTAACGTGCAGCGTGGTGAAGTTACGCCTCAAATGCGGGCCAAGTATTCTCACGTCGATGATGACGGCCGACGGTACATGATGTCCTATGGCAAGCGGTATTACCTGAAGGGTGGGAAGCCCTTCGACACCGTGTGGGACTTGCCATCTCTTTCCCCAAGTGACTCGGAGCGTGCCGGCTATCCCACACAGAAGCCGGTTGCCCTTTACGAGCGCATCATCCGCGCCAGTTCAAACGAGGGGGACATCGTGCTGGACCCCTTCGCGGGCTGCGCCACGACGGCCATCGCCGCCGAGCGGTTGGGGCGGCAATGGGTGGGCATCGACATCTGGGATGGTGCGCTCGACATCGTGCGGCAGCGGATGGAGGACAGCCGGCAACTCCTGACCGACATCCCCACCATCCACTACGAGACGGAACCGCCGGAGCGCACCGACGGCGGCGGGGAGGCCGCGCCGTTCATCCAGGTCACGGAGCGCTACGCGGAGCCGGAAGGCCCCCGCATGAGCCGCGCGGAGATGTACGACCACCTGTTGGCGCAGTACGGCCAGCGCTGCCAGGGCTGCGACCGCACGTTCGACGACCCCCGCTACCTGGAACTCGACCACAACCTGCCTCGGAGTGACGGGGGCTGGAACCACATCACGAACCGGGTGCTGCTCTGCGGTCCCTGCAACCGGCTCAAGGCGCACCGCTTCACGCTGTCGGGCCTACGGGAGCAGAACCGGAAGCTGGGATATATGGCGAAGTAGGACGAGGCAGTCAATGGTAGAAGAGATACGAGAGCGATTAGACTGATTCCATGAAGGAACAACCTACCTTTATTGACGTGTTCTCAGGCGCTGGGGGGCTGTCGCTCGGGTTCGAGCAGGCTGGCTTCTTCCCCGCGCTCGGCGTCGACAGCGACGAGCGCGCCATGGCGGCCTATGCGACCAACTTCCCGGGCGGAGTGGCCCATGCCGCAGACGTTGGAACCCTCAGCGGTGGCGATCTTCTGGACGCTGCGGGTCTGGATTCCTGCACCGTCGTGGTCGGTGGTCCCCCGTGCGCCGCGTTCTCAGTTGGAGGGGTGAGGAGGACAGACGACGACCGGCGTGGTCTTGTGTCGGAGTTCGCCCGCATTGTCCGTGAGGTTCAGCCTCGGTACTTCGTCATGGAGAACGTTCCAGGCATCCTCTTGCCAGGAGCTCGCGCGGTCGTTGAGGAGTTTCGTCAGGAGATGGAGAGCAATGACTACGAACTCGCTAAGCCGTGGATACTCGATGCTGCCGACTTCGGTGTTCCGCAGCGCCGCCGGCGCGTGTTCATCGCTGGCGCTCGTCGCGGGCTTCCCATACCTGAGCCTCCAGAACGATTCAGCACTCCGCCTCCCACCGTGCGTGACGCAATCAGCGACCTTGAGGCGCTGGAGGGAAGCAAGCCCGGTCCAGACGGCGAATTGGGTTGCGTGCTGGGTACAGCCAGCTTCTATGCCTCCCGGCTACGTGGCGAGGAACCAGACGATGGTGATGGCGCCCGGACACGGTCGCGCCCCGCAGCCCTCACAGGCTGCGGCCGTGTTGCGCACTCTCCTGCAGTCGAGGAACGTTTCCGGGTGGTACGCCCGGGTACGCCGGAGCCGGTCAGTCGCTTCTTCAGGCTCCATCCCGACCGCACCTCCCCTACCATCCGTGCCGGCACGCTCTCGGGGCGTGGGGCTCACACTGCACCACGACCGATCCATTATGCTTTCCCCCGCTGCATCACAGTGCGGGAAGCGGCACGGCTCCAGTCTATTCCCGACTGGTTCCAGGTTGACCACACCAAGTGGCGCGGCTATATGCAGGTCGGCAACGCAGTCCCCCCGCTGCTAGCTCGGGCGGTTGCGCTCACGATCCAGCGTGCGGCGATGCTTGAAGAGGCGAGTGCGGTATGGCCAAGCAACTGAAAGCGGATGCGAGCGCGACTAAAGCGTTCTTCGTCAACATGCTGGTGCGCGATATTGGGGTTGATGCTGCAATCCTCGATCTAGTCGACAATGCCGTCGACGCTGCCTACGAACACGCTGCCGACGATGGGAACCTTGAGAAGTTCCGTGTCGATGTGCAGCTCTCTGCGGATCGCTTCAAGATAGGTGACAACTGCGGAGGCATTGAAATCGACACAGCGCGACGCTACGCATTCCGTTTCGGTAGAGCTCCGGGATTTGAGCCGAATTCGAGAATCGGCGAGTTCGGGATCGGAATGAAGCGAGCTGTTTTCCGACTCGGGCGGGAGTTCCGAGTGGATTCGTCCACGACCAACTCCCGATTCATCGTGGATGTCGACGTCGCCGAGTGGCGCGAGCAGGAAGGCGATTGGACCTTCCCGATGGACGTTGGGGTCGCTCCGGCCGACGAGCCGGGTACCGAGATTGAAGTCCGGCAGCTGCACGAGGGCGTCGCGGAGATGTTCTCTCAGGACGACTATCCACGTGGAATACTAAGCGAGGTTACCGAGAGGCATAGTGAGACGATCAGGAAGGGATTCCAGATCATTGTGAACGACCAACCGGCTGACCCGCGGCTGCATGAGCTGCTAGATGGGGCTGGCATCACGCCGGAACACCAGGAGGTCGAACTTTCGTCTGGCGATCATCCTGTCACCCTTCGAATTGTCGCCGGCATCGGCCCAGATCGGCGCCCGGTCGCCGAGTCTGGTTGGTACGTGTACTGCAACGGTCGCCTCGCTCTGAAGGCCGACCGCACGGCGCTGACGGGCTGGGGTACAGGTGATGCGGACGGCTCGTCCGGCATCCCGGCTTGGCACCCGCAGTATGCGCGGTTCCGCGGGTTCGTGTTCTTCACTTCTACACATGCGGGCGCGCTACCCTGGACGACGACGAAGACCGAGATCGACGAATCTTCGGATGTTTATAGAAATGCGCTTGGCAGGATGCGCTCAATCATCCGCAAGTTCACGAACTACACCAACGAACTGACCCAAGAGCGAGAACGCTTTGAAGAAAGTGACGGTAAGGCACCGCGACACATTCAGGTGGCCTTGGATCAAGCACCTCGCAGGCCTGTTAGTGATGTAGTGAGCGGACAATTCAGTGTACCCGACCGTGACCGGAGCACCCCGCCATCCACGCCGACTGGTCCGAAGATGACGAACATCCAGTTCAAAGCGCAGGCATCCCGTGTCAACGACGTCAAGAAGGCTCTTCGCCTGGGTACGAACCGACAAGTAGGTGAAACCGCGTTCGAACGGCTGTACGAGAACGAGATCAAGTAGGCGCCAATATGGCGACGTTCCGGCCCAAGCTCGACTACTCAATTCGCCCTGCAAAGGCAACAGTGCGGCGGATGATCGTCGAGGCATTGGCCAGGCTTGACCCACTTGTCCCTGTTGACCGGTACCGGTACGTCGGGATGGGATCCATATTCTTCCGCGACTTTCAGATCATCCATCGCCGACTAGGGATCAGTAGCATGATCACTCTTGAAGGCAACGCACAGGCCGAAACGAGAGTTAGGTTCAATCTGCCTCTGGCGTGCATAAGCCCGGTCATGGAGTACACCGACAAAGCACTGCCCAAGATAAGACTTGAGGAGAGCCCACACATCATCTGGCTCGACTACGAAAGCCGTGTGAACCAACGGCTTCTATCTGACGTGGAAGAGGTCATCAGCCGGTGTGACCCAGGAAGCGTCCTGATTGTCACTTCCAACGCAGACCGACCCTATGATGAGGAGCGTGAGCGTTGGCTGAGCGAGTTTGGCGACAAGAGCGAACGGCCGGAACCGAAGGAACCGCGAGAAAGAGCGGATTACGCGTTGTTGTCGTATCGGTTGTTGCGTGAGAGAATCGGGGCCACAGTCCGATCACGAAACGCAGGGCTTCCCAACGATCTCCACGTTAGCTTCCGCCAGATGCTTCACATGGTCCACTCTGACGGAGCACAGATGCTCACAGTTGGAGGGGTTCTCGTTGCCACTGCTGACGATGCGCGGTGGCAAGAGTGCGGAGTTGAAGACCTCGAATTCACCCGTGCGGGCGAAGAGGCGTGCGAGATCAAGATTCCGCCCCTTACTCGCCGCGAAGTCCAGTACCTGCTAGCTAGGATGCCTGATGCGGAGGGTACATTTGAGGATGCTGCAGTTCGCATAGGCATTCCGGAACGAGACGCGAGACAGTTCGCGTCGATCTACCGCTACGCACCGCTGTTCGTCGAAGCCGAGGACTGGTAGCCCGTCCTCAACCCCTGACCCCCTACCCCCACCGCGGCGACGACCCCCAGGGGATGCCCAGCCGCGCCTTCGCGATCTCCTCCAGCGCGCCCATGTCCGACGGCGGGTGCGCCTTCGCGCCGCGCACGTCGCGGTAGCGGCGCTCGAGCCCGGCCGAGCGGAACAGCCCCGGACCGCCCGCCACGTCCATCGCCAGATCGAGCACGCGCACGTGGTTGTTCGACGTGACGTAGGTGCAGGCGCTGCCGTGCAGCCGCGCCTCCTCGGCCGTCCAGGGCGACGCCTCCCAGCCGGCGGCCGCGGCGCCGATCATCGACCGCGAGGCCATCTGCAGGGCGACCATCTCACCCAACTGGTACTGCAGGCCCGGCATGCGGCTCAGCGGCCGGCCGTCGGCGGCCGAGCGGCGCTCGCGCAGGAAGGCCAGCGTCCAATCGATCGCCGCCTGCGCCACGCCCAGATAGACCGACGCCACGCTCAGGCTGAACCAGCCCCCGAAGGCGGTCATCGTGGCGTAGTAATCGGCAGCCGCCATCGACTCGGGCATCAGCAGGTCGGCCACGAAGACGCCGTCCCAGACGACGTCGTAGCTGCCCGACGCGCGCAGCCCCAGCACGTCCCAGGTCGCCGCGCCCGGGCTCGACAGTCCCGGCGTGCCCTTCGGCACGGTGACCATCGCCACCCGGTCGTCGCCGTCGGGGTGGCCGGCCAGGTGCACGAGCCCGCCCACCAGGTCGGCCGCCGGCCAGTTCGACGTGTACGCCTTGCGGCCGTCGATCTGCCAGCCGCCCGGCGCGCGCCGCGCCCGCGTCGCCGGCATCAGGTAGGCCCCGGCCTGCCCGTGCTCGCTGAACGACCCGGCCACGATCTGCTTGCGCATGCCGATGAGCCGCAGCCCCGCCTCCATCCGCGCGCGCGCCCGCTCCGGGGCCGTCCGCGCGTCGAGCAGCAGCGCCCCCAGCGAGAAGAGGTGCATGTTGACCGCGATGGCCGTGCCCGCGCAGCCCTGCCCCAGCTGCTCCTGGCAGGCGCACAACTCCAGCAGCGACACGTCCTCGCCGCCCCACTCGGCGGGCAGGATCATGTGCGCGTAGCCCGAGGCCTTCATCGCCTCCATGTTCTCCAGGGGGTAGCTGCCGGCGCGGTCGTGGGCGTCGGCGCGCGTCTCGAAATCGGCCGCGTGGGTGCGCGCGCGCTCCAGCAGTCGCGCCCGGCGCGGCGACAGCGGTCGCGGCAGCAGCGTCTCGAAGTCGGGCTCGGCCATCGGATGCTCCCTCGGGTCGATCCTAGAGGGCGGCGGCGCTGGTACCGAGGGCTGGCCCCGATACACGAATGGGTCGCGGTGCGCTTCCCATCAGCCGTCGCATTCCGCCTCTATGGCAGCCCGAATACTTCCTCACGATGACCCTGCCATCACTTCTTGAGACCGCGGAGTGCTTGCATCACGGCTCCGCGAGCCGCTCGTCCGCCGCCTAGTCCGCGACGCATCAGTCTTGACCCACTGAACCATCAGACAGAGCTTGCCGGCCGCCAACATTGGCAACGAAGCGGTTGACCGCGACAAGACGCTCGGATCCGGACCCCGTGCTCGGCGCCACTCGGCTGGACCGAGTGCGCGGGGCTTCGAAGCAACGTTTCGCATCAAGCGCGTACGATGACATCCCCGACTACCTGCTCTTCTCCGAGCGCACCGCCACGTTGCCGAGCCTCCGCCAGCGCGCGCGACCTCAAGCGCGCCGATTGATCGCTACCAGTACGGTCAACCAGATCCGGTCGAAGGTCCAGCAAGCCGCCTCGAGGTGCTCTCCCCTCGACGCCGGTCGCGATCACGCGCATGGCGGTGACGCCGTGCCCGCACGCCCCGTCGGCCTCAGATCCTCCGCTACCTCGCGACTGGCCGACGCGGAGAACGGGGTGCATCGCTGGGGAAGTCCTGATCCAGTAGCCGGATGCGCCGTACTGGCGGCTCTAGCGACAGACCAGGCCCGCCCAGGTGTTGCTTCACCGTCCTACTACGAGGCCGTTGGGCGACGGTTTCTCCGGTCCGGCGACGACTCACGGCCTGCGCGATCTTCTTCCGTCCTCTTCGCGCCGTAGACTCCTTCAGTCGCCCGGAGTACGGCGCGATCCAGCACCTTCCTGGTGGACGCGCTGGATCGGAGGGCCTGCGCGCTGAACGAGGAGCGTGTCGACGGCCGACCTCTCGGCGGCGTGCGCGCTTCACGACCACCGTTCTTCCTCCGACCTCGTCACGGCCCTCGCCGGGTGAGTCCGGCGGCGACCTGCCCGTAGCGCATCCGCCAGGCCGCCCTGATGCTTCCTCGTATCCGCCTGCTGAGGATGATCGCGTCGCGCTCATCACGCCTGAGGACACGTTCGAGGCTCCTGCCCGTCAACGGCGGCTCGTCCTGGTCCTCATCGACGACTACGGCCTGGCCGCCGCGTCCGTCGACGACATCAGCCGCAGCGCGTCCTCGACCGGCGTTCACGTTCGGGCTGCCGTCGGCGCGATCTACGCCAAGCGACTCATTGTCGCGACGCTGCTGCCGTGATCGATCGACCAGGGCGACCCCTCCATCGGCATCCCGCCCTACAACCGGAACTGTGGCTGTTCGACCGCTCGACACGCCAGTTCGAAACGCTGCTCAACGACGTGTCGCAGTGCCGGGTCGACGATCGCGCCTCGCGAACGATCATGAGCGACGCCCTCAGCCACACCCCGAGCCTCCGAGAAGGCGATCAGGCGCTCTTCGTCAACTACCGCGTACATGTCCGTCCAAGCAGCTGCGCGCTCCATCTACGGAGACGCCTGCTGGAACAGCGCAGCCCGTGCGCGGCGAGCGACGGACGCGATCAGCCCTGCGTCAGCGCCAGACCCCTACGCCCGTCAAGGACAGCGGCAGCTTCTTCACTCCTCGCAGTGAGACTCGTCGATCTTCGTGATCATCGACCGCACTCCTGGGGCCGCTGGCCGAGGAAGAAGGCTGCAGGCGGAAGCTGGTCGAGGGTCAAGTCGGAGGAACTGCGGCGCGACCGCCGCCCCAGCAGGCGAAGATACCGCCTCCGCCGACAGGATCTGACGCGCGCTCGACAAACACGCCGAGGCCGAAGCTCGGCCGTCAAGGTGCTCGACCACTTGCGCCATGGCGCAGCGGACTCACTTCACTCAGTCACCGCTTGATCGACTTCAGCTCTCCGACCGCTATCGCCGAACGTCTCGTCGAATACGTGCCCGTGCGTAGCGCGAAGACTGGCCTGGGTCGAGCCCTAACGAGTCGCCCGGTCGTCGGTGCGCATCGCCGAGCATCCGCGCCGACCGATCGAGCGCACAATCGCCGAGGACGATCCAAGTGCCCGTGCTCGACCCGTGCTCGCAACTCAGCTGACCAGGCCACGGTCATCCGCCGCATGGTCCTCAAGCGCTGCATCTACGGCGTCGAACCAAGCTAGACCCGCTCACCGTACGACGACTGCGGTCAAGGTCTCGACTGTGGCTGCACAGCTATACACCAGTCGGCGCGCCGCCTGCTCCTGTAAGCTCGGCAGCGCACCACCTGCGTCGCCGGCGTACTCCCTGACCCCGGCCTGCGCAGTTTACCGAGGCCACCACGGAACCGCAATCAACTCGCCGGCCTCTCGCTGAGTTCCAGTGCACTGAGCCGGTGGTTTCCGAGGCCGCCGACGGACGTCATGCACGAGATCGAGGAGCATGTCCGACGCCGACATCGTCAAGGAGGTCCAACGAGTACGGCGACGCCCTCGAACGCTGCGACGTCGCCAGGCTGACCACGGCCGCGCAGATCCGTCGGCTAGGCCGTCGACCGTGCTGAATCTGCGGGATGCGCGTCCGCACGTCAATAGCGCAGCGCATGAAGGTTGAAGGAGGCTACGCCGCGTTCTGGGCGCCCATTCCTCGATCATGTCCTCGACGCCCTCCAGTCCGCGGACTGCGATACGACCTGCTCAACAGTTCGGCCCGCGCTCGCGATAGCGCTCCGACTGGCCGGCGCGAGAGCTTCGGCCAGTTCGTCAAGATCGAGCGCGAACACACTCGCGCGGCAGTCCGCCGAGCAGTCCGTCGAACGCCTTGCCTAAGCACTGGGAGGTCGCCTTCCCCGCATTCGTCCATGGACACGGGCTGGGGCAGATCGCGCAGTCGTCCCGCGGCGGCTTCGACGCGATCATCGGCAATCCACCCTGGGCAGCACGGATCAAAGCTGCAGGAGGTCGAGTGGCTCGCCCTGCGCGCTCAAGCATCTGGCGCGCGCGCCCACGGCCGCCGCGCGCCGGGCCGCGTATGCGATCAAATGCGAGAGGAGGATCGCTCCCCCGCACCACCGATGGCCCGGCGAGTTCGACGCCGCCAAGTCGCGCGTTTCCCCGACACGCTGGGCTCGGACTACGTCCTTCGTCAACGAGTCGGGCACACTACCGCGCAACTGCAGTGTGGTCGCGCTGGCGATCGGTAAACCTCTACTCGCTTTTCGTCGAGCTGCGCTTCAAAGGCGCTGGATTCCCCATGCCGGACGGCTTCGTCGGCCTCCTGCACCCCCTCCGGCATCGTACTGCCGACAAGACCGCCGCCCGCTTCTTCGCGGAGTCCGTCTCCATGCACCGGCTTTCGCGTCGGGCTCGGGCGTGTCTTTCGCAGATGCCAGGGTGTGCCCGATGTCCTTCCACATCTCCTTGCGGCTGCGTGAGCCGCCGTGCAGATCGAATAACAGGTCGCCGAGGTTCTGCTGCGTGAGCCGCTTGCTGACGGCCTCGATCGCCGCCCGCTTCTCGGCGACGAACAGCACCGACTTGCCACGGGCCGTGAGGGTCGCTACCAAGTTGGCGATCGTCTGTGACTTGCCCGTGCCGGGCGGACCGACCACCACGAGGTCCGCGCCCGCCACCGCAGCCGCGATGACGCTGGACTGGCTACTGTCAGCGTCGAGCACGAGGAACTCGTCCTCGGGCGGAGGTACCGCTGGCAACGAGCCGAAGTTGATCGCTGCGTGGCGCTGACGCAACTCGTCACGCGCGGAATCGTCACCTGCAATAGCAGCGAGCAGCGGATGCGCCGCAATGGCATCCTGCGCGCGTTCCAGATCACGGACCAGCGACAGCTTCGCGTAGCTGAAGTTGCCGACCACGACACGGGGCGTTATCGCGAAGTCGGGCACGTTCCGGCAGGCCTCGCCGAAGCGCCGGAGGAGCGCTGTGCGTCCTCCGGTCGAACCCGTGTCGGCACCCGCAAGGAACTCGTCGGGATCTACCGTCACGTTGAAATCGGTCTCCAACAGGTGGAGCAGCGCCTGGTTGAGTTCCGGCGAGTCGCCAACCTTGAGCGTAAAGTCCTCGGCACGTGCGCCCGTCTGCGTGAGCGTGAGGCGGTAGAGCAGGACGGGCGCGTTCGGTGTCGGCGGCGATGGGATCCGGCGCCACGTAGCGAGGCCGTAGGCCAAGTAGAGCGTCTCGAGACCGCGCTCTTGATCATTCTCTCGGGCCCGCGCGCGGATCGTCCGCGCGCGTCGCGCCGCATCACGCCGTGCATCGGCATCCGGGAATAGCTCGGAGAGTCGCACGGGTTTCCCCGAGAGCAAGCGGGCGAGTGCACGATCCTCCGACGCAGACGCGCTGGCTATCTGCGGGAGGAGTGAGGGTTGTCCGCCCCGCCCGCCAGCAGCCCCCGGAGAAAGATCGAGTGTCCCACGACGGAGATCCTTGAAGTACAGCAACGTGTTTCGACCACCGAGGTCGACGAGTTGTTTCTTCCAGTCGGCGATCGCCTTGGTGACCAGGGCGGTGCGTTCAGTTCCCGATCGTCCAGCGCGAGGACGAGAAGCAGTTCGGTCTACCATACTCGCATGGCCGCGACCAACATCCAGAGCCTACATGACACGCCACTCAAGGCCGGGGACACGGAGACGGTCGTGGACGTCTAAGGGGCGTAGGGGCGTCCCTCGTGGGCGCCCACAAGGGACGCCCCTACATCGGAACGCACTACACTCCCGACGGGAGGGAAGCGATGACCTACACCACCGACCAATACGAGGGCCTGATCGCCGAGACGATCACCGTGACGGGCGCGAACGGCGACCCTGTCACCGCCTATTTCGCGCGACCGCTGGGGCCCGGGCCGTTCCCCGCCGTGCTGCTCATCCACCACCTGCCCGGCTGGGACGAGTTCTACCGCGAGACGGCCCGCCGCTACGCCCACCACGGCTATCTGTGCCTCTCGCCCGACCTCTACTGCCGCGCCGGCCACGGCGCCCCCGAGGACGTGGCGGCCAAGGTCCGCGCCGGGGGCGGCGTGCCCGACGACCAGGTCGTGGGCGACGCGCAGGGCTGCATCGATATGCTGCGCGCGCATCCGGCGCACAACGGCAAGGTGGGCGTGACGGGCACCTGCTCGGGCGGGCGGCACACGGTGCTCATCGCCTCCCGCGCGGCGGGGGTCGATGCGGCCGTCGATTGCTGGGGCGGCCGCGTCGTGCAGGCGCCCGGCGACCGGCCCCCGGCCCAGCCCGTGCCGCCCATCGACTACACGGCCGACCTGCAGTGCCCGCTGCTGGGCCTCTTCGGCGAGGACGACTCGGCCCCCAGTCCGGCCCAGGTCGCCGAGCACGAGGCGGCCCTCCAGGCGCACGGCAAGACGTACGAGTTCCACATGTACCCCGGCGCGGGGCACGGCTTCTTCTACTACGACCGCCCGGCCGCCTATCGCGCCGAGGCCGCCGTCGATGCCTGGGAGAAGATCTGGGAGTTCTTCGGCCGCCACCTGGGCGGCTGAGTCCCTCGCCCCGCGACCCGGCCGCAGCCGACCCCGGAGGACCACCGATGTGCACGATGATCGCCGCCAAGCTCCCGCTCAGCGCCGCCGCCAAGGGGCCGGCCGGCTGGTTCCCCGCCGACCACGCCTACCTCGCCTACGACCATCCGGCCCGGCTCGCCGCCGAGCACGCGCTGCTGCTCGACTTCGTGCGCGAGGCCGACGGCCCGTCCCGGCGCCTCGCGGTCGAACTGCCGCTGCCCGACGCCGTCGCCCTGCGCGACGCGCTCTCGCGCGCCATCGATCAGGCCGCCGCCCACGAGGGCGCCGCGCCCGGGCCGACGGCTTAGCGCCCTCCTTCTTCCGTGCTACAATGCACGGGCCGGGGTTGGGAGTTTGTCAGGCTCCCGCCACCTCGCCTCCATTGGGTCACCAGTGGCCCCGTGGTGGCTCAACGGTGGCACGCCATCAGGCGGCGCAACTCCGACCCGCGCCCCCCGATGCTAGCGTGCTGTCGGGGGGTGTTTCGTTTTGCACGTCCAACGTGGAACGCCCGCCTACGCCCAGGACGTCGTCGCCGGGACCAGCGCGCGGTTGGCCGGGTCGACCGTCAGGCGCAGGCCGTCAAGCGTGTAGGTCCCCAGCCGGGTACCGGTGTCGTCTTCGCCGAAGATCACCAGGGTGGGAATGCTTCGCCCGTCGATGGTGGCCGTCGCCCGTCCCAGGTCGTATTCGACCTGCCGCCCGTCGGCCAACACGAGGCGGATCGTGTCGATCGGCGTCACGCCCAGTTCTCGGAGCAGCCGCGCGGGCACGATCGTGTAGCCGGCGCCGGTGTCCACCATCGCCTCGATCTCCAGCGAGCGCTCGCCGTCCATGCTGTCGAGCCGGACCGGCCAGTTGAACACACCCACGTCGCGGACCTCCCCTGCGCGCCATCCCGAAGGCGCGCCCCTCACGACAACATTCTACGCTCCGGGGACGATTCCCGGCAGGAAGCGAGGCGCCTAGGCCCAGGCGGTCGTCGCCGGGATGAGCGTGTGATTGTGGGGGTCCACCGCCAAGCGCAGGCCCTCCAGTGTGTAGGCCCCCAGCAGCGCCCGGGCGCCGTCCTCGCCGAAGACCACCAGCGTGACCTCGCTGGCGCCATTGATCGTGGCCCAAGCTCGCCCGATGTCCATCTCGACCTGCCGCCCGTCGGCCAGCACGACGGTGATCTTGTTGAACGGCGTCACGCCCAGCTCTCGCAGCAGCGTGGCGGGCACGATCGTGTAGCTGGCGCCGGTGTCCACCATCGCCTCGATCTCCAGCGAGCGCTCGCCGTCCATGCTGTCGAGCCGGACCGGCCAGTTGAACACACCCACGTCGCGGACCTCCCCGCGCGCCGTCCCGAAGGCGCGCCCCTCACGACGACATTCTACTCCCCTGCGATGATCTTCGGCAGAGGGCGCTCCCAATGTCGGGGCGTCCCTCGTGGCGCCCACAAGGGGCGCCCCGACATGGAACCGCCCCGACCGACTATCCTGCCCCCGACGACCGACCACCCACGACAAGGATCCCCATGCCCGACCCCACGCCCATCGACACCGGTACCGACCACCTGCTCGCCCACCGCGACGGCCGCGTCGCCGTGCTCACCCTCAACCGCCCCGAGGCCCGCAACGCCCAGTCGGGGCCCATGATGGAGGCCCTCGCCGCCCTGCTCCCCCGGCTCGGCGACGATGACGACGTGGGCTGCCTCGTCGTCACCGGGGCCGGGCGCGCCTTCTGCGCCGGCGGCGACGTCAAGGGCTTCGCCGAGGGGGCCAAGTCGGCCGGCGCCCCCCTTGAGGAGCGCGTACGCGGCCTGCGCCGGATGCAGCGCGCCACCACCGGCGCCCTCTACGAGTTCCCCAAGCCCACCATCGCCGCCATCCCCGGCCCCGCCGCCGGCGCCGGCCTCTCCCAGGCCCTCGCCTGCGACCTGCGCACCATGGCCGACGACGCCTTCCTCACCACCGCCTTCCGCAACATCGGCTTCTCCGGCGACCACGCCGGCTCCTGGTTCCTGACCAACATCGTCGGCACCGCCCGCGCCCGCGAGCTCTACTACACCGCCGACCGTGTCGGCGCCGAGCGCGCCCTCGAGATGGGGCTCGTCAACCACGTCTTCCCGGCCGACGCCCTGCAGGAGGAGACCCTACGCCTGGCCCGGCACATCGCCGCCGGGCCGCCCATCGCCCTGGGCTACATGAAGGAGAACCTCAACCGCGCCCTCCACAGCGACGTCTGGACCGCGTTCGACATGGAGGCCGACCGCATGTGGCGCACCGGCATGACCGCCGACCACAAGGAGGCCGTCCAGGCCTTCGTCGAGAAGCGCCCGCCGGAGTTCCGCGGCCGGTAGGGGCGGGGCGCTTATGGAACGGGGCGCGGTCGCGGGGCGCGGCGACCAGCCGGTAGGCTGAGCCCGACGAACATGGCCGGCGCGCGCGGGCCGATGGAGCGTGTCCATGCAAGACAACGCCCTCTACTACGGCGATTGCCTCGACTGGATGCGCGAGTGGCCCGCCGGGTCGGTCGACCTCATCTACCTCGACCCGCCGTTCAACAGCAACGCCGACTACAACATCATCTTCGGTACCGGGAACGGCACGCCGGCCCAGGTGCGCGGCTTCATCGACACCTGGAAGTGGGACGCTCGCGCCGCCGAGCGCGTGGGGGAGATCGAGCGGGCCGTGAGTCACCCGCTGCACGAGGTGACGATCGGACTCCGGCGCATCCTCGGCGAGTCGGGGATGCTCGCCTATCTCAGCTACATGGGGCTGCGACTGGTCGAGATGCGGCGGCTGCTCAAGCCGACCGGCAGCATCTACCTGCACTGCGACCCGACCGCGAGCCACTACCTGAAGGTCGTGATGGACGCCATCTTCGGGACGAATTGCTTCCAGAACGAGTTCGTCTGGTACTACAGCGGCGGCGGCGCATCCAAGCGCCGGTGGGCGAGGAAGCACGACATCGTGCTCTTCTACAGCCGCGGACCGGAGTGGACGTTCAACGCGGACGCCGTGCGCGTGCCGTACAAGTGGGACCGCGGCCAGAAGCGGGCCGACGGCTCGGAACGCGACTCCGAGAAGGGCAAGCTGGCCGACGATGTCTGGGAGCACCACTCGCTCATGCCGTGGGCGAAGGAGCGCCTCGACTACCCGACGCAGAAGCCGGTCGCGCTGCTGGAGCGGATCATCGGCGCGTCCAGCAACCCCGGCGACCTGGTGCTCGACCCGTTCTGCGGCTGCGGGACGTCGGTCGTGGCGGCGCACAACCTCGGCCGGCGCTGGATCGGCATCGACATCTCGGCCAACGCGATCGACATCATCCAGGACCGGCGGCTGCAGCCGCTGCGGATCACGGCCCCCGCCTTCGGCATCCCGCAGGACCTCGCGAGCGCCCGCAAGCTCGCGGAGAAGCCGTTCGACTTCGAGGGCTGGGCGGTCACGCGCATCCCCGGCATGGCGCTCAACGAGCACCAGCGCGGCGACGGCGGCATCGACGGGCGCGGGATGCTGCTGGCGGCCCCGGCGGACCATGATTCGAGCCTGGCGCTGGCGCAGGTGAAGAGCGGCGCCGGCTTCGCGCTGGCCGACCTGCGCGACTTCCTGCACGTTGTCAACCGGGAGAACGCGGCGCTGGGGGTCTTCATCACGATGAACCCGGTCACGTCGCGCGCGGCGCGCGCCGAAGCGGCGGCGATGGGTGAGGTGACGGTCGGAGCGGAGCGCTACCCGCGGGTCCAACTCTGGTCGATCAAGGACTACTTCGAGGGCCGCCGCCCGGAACTGCCGTCCCTGGCCGACCCGTGGACGGGCGGGGAGATGCACACGGCCCCGCGGATGTTCGGGTAGGGGGTGGGCGTTCACCTCCCCCCGACGCCTCGCCTGATCCCCCACCTCCGGACGTGCTACGACGTGAAGCCGGCTGCGCGGTACTCGGCGAACGCGTCGTAGAAGTCGTCGACGGCGATGCCGAACGCATCCTCGAAGGCTTCTTGCCAACTATCCGATCTCGGGAGCCGCCAGTAGTACTCGAAGATATCGTGCTCCGTCGCCCGCTGCACTAACCACTCAACCGCCAGGAAGCTCAGTGCGTCATGGACGTTGGACTCCACCGTGTCCGGCCCAATGGGGGCCTCCAAGCTGCGAAGCGCCGGCGCTTCTCCGCGCGCCAGCGTGATCTGTCTGCCTCGCGCCTGCTTGATCGTCGTGGGTTCTGCGACCGCGTTGGCGACCTGCTCCAGGTAGCTCCTCGCCCCACGCACTAACCACTGGGGTGTGAGCGAGTACCGCTCGGGCGCCAAGCCAAGCCGGACGTCATCGAAGTGCAGCCAAGCGACGCGGGCGGGGAGTTCGTCGCGACAGGTCAGGGTCACGAACGCGGCGTCGGACCCTTGGCCGCTGCAAGTGGGACCGTCTGGTTCCCTACCCAGCACGCGCGAGTACACGTCCGCTACCGGCTCCGCGTCGCCCAGCACGAAAATCGTATAGTCCGCCGACCATTTGCCGAACCGGTCGCCGATCTGCGCCTGCAGGGTGTCGAACTCAGCGCGCACGTCGGCCGCCGTCTCGGGTGGTATCTCGCCGACGAGGTCCAGGATCGGCTCAAGACGGTAATCGACCAAGTGTGGCAGCGCCGGCACGATCCCGGAGCGATACACCTCGAAAGCCGCATAGAAGTCGTCGACGCCGATGCCAAACGCTTTCTTGAAGGCTGCCTGCCAAGTCGCCGAGGACCGCAGTAGCCGGTAGTACTCGATGTGCGCGGCGTACGCTTGCTGCTCGTCCAGACCTCCTGGCTCCGACGGTGCAACCAATTCGTTGTCGATCAATCCCGCCGCACGTCGAATCAGCCAGTCGACCGCCAGCGTACCCAACTGGTAGCCTGGCAATCCGAGAGCGTAGAAGGGTTGCCGAGCCTCGAGACCGCTCAAGGGTTCCACAACATGGGAAACAAGACTCCACCACCCCGCCCGGACCACATCGTCCCGCTCACCCTGGAACCCACCTGTATACACCAATGCTCCATACGTCGCGGTCCCTTCGGTCAGCCAGGTAGGGGAGCCGGTTGCACTCGATTGTTGCCGACTTAGGTCGTGTTGCAAGACATGGAAGTACTCATGCGCAAGGAGCGAAGCGATTGGTCCGACGTCCCTGAAGTCGCGGCCAAGGTAAATCAGACCCGGTAAGGCATGGGTATCGCGACTAAGTGGGGCGACGCGCACAACGAATTCGGGCGGCTCGATCCCGTAGCGCTCGGCAAAGAACGCGACCGCTTGTTCCATCTCCTCCCGCAACTCCGACTCCCACACTGGGATCACCCCCCCTGCGAACCCTACGATCTCAAACCTCGTCCGCGCCGTCCCCGACTGCCACCAGCGCCGTTCCTCCGACAGCTCGACCCAGAGCGCGTCGCCGTGGTTCAGCACCGACGTGCCCTCCGCCGACTCCTCCACCCCAGGCTCGTAACGCTCGTACGACTGCGTCGCCGTGTTCCACCATGACGCCCCCACCAGCGCGTCCCCGAAGCGCCCCACCGCCTCTGCAATCGGCGTCTCGTCGAGCCCCGCCCAGCCGACCAGGCTGTGGCCCGGCGGCAGCGTGAGCAGCACTCCCTCCACGGACGCCGGGCGCGCCCACTGCACCGGCCTGTTCCCACTCAGCCACAGGAACAGCGCCCGCCCCCGCGGAATCGACGCCAGGGCCGCCGGAACCCTGCCGCCCCGTCGTGTCCAGGCGTACCGGCTCACGCCCTCATCCCACGCTGCCACCACCTGCAGCGCCGGGATCGAGTCGAACAGATCCACCGTCGTCGTGGCGGATCCCATCCAGCCGACGAGGTTCCAGCCGGGTTGCAGTTCCGTGGTAGTCGTCTCAGCTGCCGGTACCTGCGCCGAGGCGTCGCCGTGCGCCGACGCCAACCCCGCCACCATCGCGACGACCACCACCACCACGGCTACGAGGAACGCATGATGCACACGTAGTGATGACACGGCCCGCCTCCCACCCGACCGCCGTCTCAAGGGAGGCTGGTGCCGAGGGGCAGAATCGAACTGCCGACACCACGATTTTCAGTCGTGTGCTCTACCAACTGAGCTACCTCGGCCCATCCGACGCGATCATACCCCCATCCCGGCCCGGCGGCACGATCCGCCTTGCGGCGCGCGTTGCTATCATGGCCGCCATGACCCGCATCCTCGTCACCTCCCCCCTGCCCGGCGACGGCAAGACCGTCGTGGCGGCCGGCCTGGCCCAGGCGCTGCGCCGCTCCGGCGACGGCGCCGCGCCGCCCACCGTGCGCGCCGTCCGCCTGCCCGGCGGCGACTCGGCCGACGCCGACGCCGCCACGCTCGCCCGGCTGCGGGGCGTCCGCGCCGCGGGCCGGCCCGAGGACGCGCCCCCGTCGGACGCCGACTGCACGGTCGTCGAGGTTCCCGACCCCGCCGCCTGCCCCGGCCAGCGCGACGCCGCCACGACCGTCCTCCTCGTGACCCGCTACCGCGAGGCCGACGACGACACGCTCGCCCGCGCCGCGGCGGCCGCCGCCGCCGACGGTCTGCTCGTCAACGCGCTGCCCACGGGTCCGTCGCAGGCCGCCGGCCTGGCCGAGGCCGACCGCCTCGCGGCGCTGCTCGGCCTGCCGTTGCTCGGCGCGCTGCCCCAGGACCGGCTGCTCAGCGCCCCCCTGGTCGATGCGATGGCGCGGGCCATCGACGGCGAGCTCGGCGGCGACGCCAGCCTGTGGGGCGAGGCCGCCGAGTGGCTGCAGGTCGGACCGATCAGCGCCCACGGCGGCATCGACCATTTCAGCCGCTACCCCGACAAGTCGGTCATCACTCGCAACGACAAGCTGGACGTCGCGCTGGCCGCGCTCGACGCGGAGCCGCTCTGCCTGATCCTCAGCGGCGGCGCGCCCAACCTGCCCTACATCGCCCAGCGCGCCGAGCAGGAGCCGTTCGCCCTCATCACGACGCCGCTCGAGACGCCCCAGGCCGTCGATCGCATCGGCGCGCTCTACGGGCACGCGCCCTTCGCCGGCGACCGCAAGCTGCGCCGCGCCGCCGATCTCGTCGCCGCCTGCCCGGACCTGCTCGCCGCGCTCGCCGCCGCCGCGCCGCCGGGCTAGCGCGGCCCCGTCCGATGGCCGAACCCCCCTACGACCCCTTCGCCGCGGGCCTGCTCGGGATGATCGAGGGCGCCAGCGACGGCGGCGTCAACCGCAGCCACGTCGACGTGCGGCCGGAGCTGCGCAACTCCGGCGGCGCGGTGCACGGCGGCGTCACCTTCTCCCTCATCGACCAGAGCATGGGCGGCGCGGTCGACTCCGTCATCGCGCCGAATGAGACCAACGTCACCGTCGAGTTGAAGGTCAACTACCTCGCGCCCGTCCACGAGGGGCGCATGGACTGCGAGTCGCGGGTGCTGCGGCGCGGCCGGCGCCTCGTCATCGCCGAGGCCGACGTGCGCAACGGGGAGCGCCTCGTCGCCAAGGGGCTGGGCACGTTCGCCATCGTGCCGCGCGCCTGATCCCGCTCCGGCCGGCGCCTCCGTGAAGCCCGCCACGGAGCGGGTGTGAAGTGGTCGCCAGGCGGCCGCGAAACGGCCTTGACGGGGCGAAAAATCGGGCCGCGGGCGTGTACAAAATCGATCCGCGGAGGCATACAATTGAGACTGATGGACAAGCGGACACCCCGGCAGACGAGGCCGCGAATCTCAGAAGGCGCGGCCCCATCGCAAGGATCGGCACATGCGCTCCCTCACCCTGGCGGCCCTGGCGGCCGTGACGTGCCTGCTGATCGCGTGCGGCGGATCGGAGGATGATCCGGCCGCCGGCGCCCCCCTCGTCCTGCGCGAGGCCATCGCCGAGGAGACCCGGCTCCTCGCCCTCGCCCTGTCCGATACCACCGGGCAATACGCCGGCGGTCTGGCCGAATGGACCCGCGGCATGGTCGCGCCCGGCTGCACGGCCGATGACGTCCACTCGGGCCTCTTCCTCTTCCAGATCGGCTACCTGGGCGGCCTGATCGGCGACGCCGAGGCGGTCGTCGACGCGGCCATCGACATGCAGGGCGCCGACGCCGCGCTCGTCACCCTGACCGTCCGCGCCGAGGGCGCGGTCGTCGAGACCGCCGCCGACAACGCCCGCGACCCCCGCGAACGCTGGGAACGCATCGACGGCCGCTGGCGCAAGGCCTGCCCCAGCGCGTAGGCCGCCGCCCGCGACGCCCATCCGCGGCGGGCGTGCTAGCTTCTCACATTGCATAAGCCAGACCGCCCGCGCGGGCGGCTTCCCGGAGCGGCTGCCCGGTGCTCACGCTTCTCGTCACGGTGCTCGCCCTGGTCTTCGCCATCGCGTTCGAGTGGCTCGGCATCGACGTGCAGCCGGGGCCCGTGCTCGGCCCGGAGGCGAGCCGCGAGGGCTACGACCGCGACGCCTTCGGCGGCTGGATCGACGCCGACGGCGACGGCTGCGACACCCGCCGGGAGGTGCTGATCCGCGACGCGCGGGTCGCCCCGGCGGTCGGCCCCGGCTGCGCGCTGTCGGGCGGCGAATGGCGCAGCCCCTACGACGCGGCCGCGTTCGCCGGGGACGGCGGCGCCCTCCGCATCGACCACCTCGTGCCCCTCGAGGAGGCGTGGGAGTCGGGCGCGCGCGCCTGGACGCCGGAGCGGCGCCGCGCCTTCGCCAACGACCTCGACTCGCCCGCCCTGTTCGCCGTCGCGCCCGGCTCCGACGACGCCAAGGGCGCATCGGACCCGGCCGAGTGGCTGCCGCCGGTGCTCGGCGCGCACTGCTGGTACGCGGCGGCCTGGCTGGAGGTGAAGACGAAGTGGGGCCTCACGATCGACCCCGCCGAGTGGGCCACCCTCACCCTGATCCTCGATCAGTGCGACGATTGACCGCCGTGCCCGCCGCCGCCGCCTTCGACGACCTCCTCCGCATCACCGGCGAGCCGCTGCGCCCCGTCCTGGCCGCCCTGCGCGACGTCGTCCTGGGCGTCCACCCGGGGGCCTGCGAGGTCGTACGCATGGGCGACCGCGCCGCGACCTACGGCGTCGGCCCGCGCAAGATGCTCGACGGCTACGCCTACCTGATGCCGCACCGCGACTGGGTGAACCTGGGCTTCTACCAGGGCGCCGCTCTGCCCGACCCGGACGGCCTGCTCGACGGCGCCGGAGCGAAGATGCGCCACGTCAAGGTGCGCACCCTCGCCGAGGCGCGGCGTCCGGCGCTGCGCGCGCTCGTCGCCGCCGCCCTCGCGGAGCGTCGGACCGGCGGTCGGGGCTGACCACGGCGGGTCTGTCAGAGTTTGGTGAGCGCCGCCATGATCGCGGTATTGATAGTGATGATGACCGCTGCCTGTCTGAGCAGGGCACGGTTGAGCGTCGCCTCCAGTTGCTCCTGGGTCACGAAACCGCGGGTCGCATCTTCCGCGACTTCCACCGTTGCATCGGCCTGCGCTTCCGGCATCCCGCTCCGGACCAGCTTGTGGACCGCCTGCCGTGTGTTGAATCGGATCGTCATTCTCGGCCACCTCTCAGCGAGTCGTCGGTGCAAGTCTAGCACCTGGACAAGTGGGGCCGACTTACTCCGACCCCGGGTCCATCCCCTGCGGCCCCCCGACCGGGCCCGGCGGCCGCCACTGCGCCGGCCGATCCCGCTTCGCGAACGGGCTCGACCCCTCCGGCTCCGCGACCGCCGGCGGCGCCCGCCGCGACGCATCCTCGCGCCGCGCCCCCAACTCCTCCAGCGGCGACACCGACTCCGCCAGCCCCAGCAGATCGACCTCCGCCTCGCCCGCCGCCGCGTCGGCCGCCGGCTCCCGCGCCAGGCCGCACCACGGGCACGACCGCCAGGCGAACGACAGCGCCTTGCCGCACTCGGCGCAGGCGTCCTTGAGGCCCGTCGCGCAGTGCGGGCAGACCAGATAGTCCTCCTCCACCGGCTGACTGCACGTCGGGCAGGCCAGCGCCTCGCCCAGGTCGCGCAGCAGCGTCTCCTCCTCCAGCTGGCGGTCGTACAACTCGGCCAGCGTCAGCGGCGGGCGCAGCACCCGGTACAGCACCCAGCCGGGCAGATTGAGCGCCACCACCATCAGCACCGCCACCAACTGCGACACCGGGTCGCGCGCCCGCGAGCGGATGTCGCGCGCCGTCCAGATCACCGCCGTCAGCCACAGCGCGATGACGTACGCCGCCAGGATGACGCCAATAATGATGCCCGTGTTCTCGGGGCTGCCGCCCGGCCACGAGATCAGCGGCGCCGCCACGTTCATGCGAACCCCCGCACTGCGCCCACCCTCGCCGAAGCCGCCCCTGCCATCGTACCGCCCCTCGGCCGCGGGATCACCGCGTCCCTATCGAGACGTGCCGGGCGGTCGGGGGGTTCCCGGGGGCGCTTCGCGTCCGGGCCCCGATCTGCTAGAATGCACGCGCCGGAGCCGGGGGCGTCACCCCCCGCCGTCGCACTTCCACACTGGCCCTTTCGGGGGTCGCCATATGTGCAACGGCACCCCAGCAACGGGGCGGCCCCGGCACGCGCCCCCGACGATACATCGAGAGCCGTCGGGGGCGCTTCACGTCCGATCGCCGATCTGCTAGAATGCACGTGCCGGAGCCGGGGTTTGCTAGGCCCCGCGGGCAAGGGTTCGCAAGAGTGCCCGCACTCCGCACAGGGAGCGGCCCCGACACGCGCCCCCGGAGCCTAACAGGCCGCCGGGGGCGCTTCGCGTCTGCTAGGATGCTGGCGTGGGCGCGGGAGAGTTCTCACCTCCCGCTTCGGGGCAGCGGCCCAGCCCCCCGATTGCCCACGCCAGCGCCCCCGACGATACATCGAGAGCCGTCGGGGGCGCTTCGCGTCCGACCGCCGATCCCCCCTCTCCATGCCAATGGAGAGGGGGCCAGGGGGTGAGGTTCCAGCTCCGGCCTACGCCAGCTTCACGATCGCCACGGCCACGCCGGCGGCGAGGCCAACCAAGCCGCACAGCCGCCACGTCTGCTTGTTCAACGCTTCGTGGAAATCGGCTCGCATGGCCTGCAACTCCGTCCGCAACATCTGCACGTCTTCTCGTGTCGCGAGGCCGGAAATGGCGGCGTCGACTTCATCCGACACGGCCACAGCCATCTCGGCCGGCGCCCCCGCCGCCTGCAGCCGTCTCATCATGCGCTCCGCACTGAACTGCGCCATGCCACGATCCTAGCACAGTCCGTTCCCCCTCTCCATCCCCGATGGAGAGGGGGTCAGGGGGTGAGGTCGCCCCGCTCCAGATTCAGCGCCAGCAGACGCTCCAGCGCCTCCTCCTCCCCGACGTCCGAGGGCCAGCCGTAGGCCGACCAGACGGCCGCGTCGAGGGCGGCGTGACGCTGCGCCAGCCACGATGGACGCCGGTTGTACAAATTCGTCAGCGTGCGTTTGGATAACTCGCGCGCGGCGGCGGCATCGACGGGGAGGAGGCGGGGCGGCAGCGACGCCACGACGTCCGCCTCCTCCCGCACCAGCTCGGGCGGGTTGAGCCAGTGGCGGCGCGCCGCGTCGAGGTCGCGGGCGGCGGCGGCGATGGTGTCGCGCTGCCCGCGCTGCGCCGCCGTCAGCGACGCCGCCGGCGTGTCCAGCGGCCAGGGGAAGGGGAACGTCTCGAACGTCGTCGTCGGCGTGTAACGGGGCCGGTCCTCCAGGCTGGTTCCCATGCGCAGCGACCACCACTCGTGCGCGTGTGAATGCAGCATCCCAAAGGTATAATCGTCCTCCCGGGCCACGACGACCGTGGCGGTATCCGGCAGGGTAGGGGAGGAGGCCCAGACCCAAAGCCGGTGCTTCGCGACTCTCGATGTCACGATGAACCGCGACAGCGGTGCCAGCGCCGCGCGCATCTCAGGGCGCGATCGTTGATGCAACCACCAGCGCTCCCGCGTCCGGGCCTCCCTGACTTTGGCCCGAACGGGCCGGACGTGCTCCTCCACGTACCCGAACGGCGCTTCATAGTCGGCCGCCTCCGCCTCCGGCATATCTGTTCCGAAGTCGATGATGAACATGTCCCGCGACCGATCCGTAATATCCGACCCATTCACCCAGGGCACTACAACATCGCTGTTCGGTCGCCCGTTGACGTTGCTCGGCAACGACAGCATCCGACGTGCGACGTCTCCGGAAATGTCGAACGCGCCAACCTTGCTGTCTCCTTGGAACGATACTCCTGCGTTCTCGGCGAGCCAGCCTGCTCGCGTGAGATCAGCACCTGCCCTGAGATTGCTGTGAATCTCTGTAACTAGTTCCCCATCCAGCGCTCTCGTCGTTTCCGACCCGTCGTCTTGGCCGACAATCGAAACGCGTACGGCTGCCCCTTCAACGATCCACGGCTCGTTCGACCAAGCCATGAAGATGTCGCCGCTCTGCTTCACCCGGTCCAGCGCCGTTCGGTTCGCCCCACCCCGGATCGAGTTCGTCGCCAGCAACCCCGCCCGCTTGCTTACTCCCGCCGCGATCTGCCGCCGTGCCTGCTCATGCCAGTAGCAGGCAAGATCCGCACCGTGCTCGACCGCTTCACTCCATGCCCCGTACAAGTCGTCGACGTATTCGTCTCCAAGGGATCCCCGCAGCCGCTTGTTCCCCAGGAACGGCGGGTTGCCGACGATGAACTCGGCCTCGGGCCATTCGGCCGGGACCGGGCGGCCGCCGGCGTCGCGGGCCAGGATCGCGTCGCGCAGCTCGATGTTGTCGAGCGGCTGCAGCACCGGGTCCTCGGGGAAGCCGTAGCCGTGCTCGATCATCCACTGGAACTGCCCCACCCAGATCGAGACGCCGGCCAGCTCCTTGGCGTAGGGGTTGATCTCGATGCCCAGCAGGTTGGCCGGCCCCAGGCGGGGGAACTCGCCCGTGACGCCCAGCCGCGCGCCGCCCCAGCGGATGGCCTCGAACTCCAGGTCCTTGAGCAGCCGCAGCGTGACGTAGAGGAAGTTGCCCGAGCCGCAGGCCGGGTCGAGCACGCGCACCGCCCGCAGCCGGCCGAGGAAGGCGCGCCAGACCGCCTCGGCCTCGGCCTCCCAGGCGGGCAGTTGCGCGCGCCGGCGCCCCTCGCGGGTCAGCGGCGAGGGCGGCCGCCCGGCCATCAGCGCCTCCACGCGCGCCTGCATGGCCGCCCGCTCGCGCCGCAGCGGCGTCAGCACCACCGGCTCCACCACCTGCAGGATCTTCGCCCGGTCGGTGTAGTGCGCGCCCAGCTGCCCCCGCTTGGCCGGGTCGAGCCCGCGCTCGAAGAGCGTGCCCAGGATCGACGGCTCGACTTGCGACCAGTCGAGCAGCGCCACGGCGTGCAGCGCGTCCAGCTCGTCGCGGGTCACGTCGAGCGTCTCCGGGCCGTCGAAGAGGCCGCCGTTGAACCACTCGACCCGCTCGTTGCCGTAGAAGCGGCCGGCCGCGGCGTCGGACATGCGCCAGAAGAGCTCCTTGAGCCCCAGCCCGAACTCGGCCGGGTCGCCGCGGCGCGATTCGATCAGGCCGGTCAGCAGGCGGCGCGGCAGCAGGCCCACGTCCTCGGCGAAGAGGCAGAAGAGCACGCGGTTGAGGAAGTGCGCGACCCGCTCGGGGGCCTCGCCGCGCTCCCCCATCGAGCGGGCGATCTCGGCGAAGCGGGCCGCCGCCTCGGCCGTGACCTCCTCGGGCGAGCGGGCCGGCCGCAGCGATTCGGGGTCGGTCATCACGGCGCGCAGGACGCGCAGCCCCTCGGCCGGCTCGCGCGCCAGCGTGTCGAGGGTCAGCGCGTGCACGGCGGGCCGGGTGTTGGTGAAGTTGGTGTGGACCTCGATGCGGTCCATGTCGCTGACGACGAGCAGGGGCGGGTTCTCGAGCGCCTCGCGGTAGTCGAGCAGTTGGCGGTAGGCGGCGGCCAGGTCGCGCCCGGCCCCCTTGTACTCCCAGCCGAAGTAGCCGCGCCGCCAGACGTCGGCCCAGCCCGTCCCGCCGCTGGTCTTATCGGCCCCCGCCTCGAAGGTGTACTCGGCGCCGGTGGGGTCGGCCTCGTTGGGCGTCGGCGTCCCGGTCAGGCGGCAGAGGTCGAGGAAGTGCTCCTGCGAGGAGGCGCGCTCGCGCCGGGCGTTGTCGCGCCACTTGGCGATGAAGGCTGGGAGGTCGGTGGGGTTAGGCATCGGGGATCCTGGGGGGCTTGGGGTGGGGCTTGCCGTCGAGGGTGCGGCCTCGCCAGACGAGTTGCTTGCCGGTCTTCGCGTCGAGCACACCATCCAAACGGGGAGGCTTAGTTGGATCAGCACGAGCGCGGTCGAGTTGCGCTTGCGTCAGGTTCCTCGCTGATCCGAGCCCGCTGGAAACTCGTCCAAGTCGAACGGTGAGGCGAAGTAGTGCATCCCGAGATATTCGCCTCCTGGAGTAGCGCGCCATCAAGATTGGCGTGCAATGAAGTCTGCCCGGCTCAGATTGGCTGCGAGAAAGTCCACGTCCCGAAGTTCCGCAGCGATCAACTGTGCCCCCATCAGCTTCACACCCCTCAGGTAGGCGGAAGCTTCGAGGTGCGCCTCCGAGAGGTCTGCACCAGTTGGACAGATCCTGGGCGGTTAGTACCAGCCCTCTGAGCTCCGCCTGTCGCAAGTCAAGCTCAAAGTCGGCGTCCGTGCAGCCTCGAGACCCTTATGGCGTGCATCCGGCAAGCGCAGATGGCCTCCATCGCAGCTTGTCACATCCTCACGCATCTTGTCGCGTTCGAGCCCCCCATCCTCGGTCGGATTCCGCACAAACGCGCAGAGCAGCTTTCATGACCTCAATGTGGTACTGCTCGGGATGGTCGTCGGCGAGGCGTTCCAGCGCGTAGATTCCCGCGAAGCCGGACTGCCAGCACGGCATTCCCAAGCATCGCGGCGCCGTCCTGGTAACGCTTGTTCAGCAGATCCGCTTGCGCGGTCGCCGCCTGCCGCTGCGCGGCTCGCGACTGTCGATCGGCCACTACGCTGCGCCAGCCAGCGATGGCCAGCGCGATCGCGCCGCCGATCACGAAGCCAACGTTGCGGATGGTTGTGCTGCCGGACTCGCCGTCGCTCAGCCAGCCCCAGAACAGGACCATCAGCCCGATCACGGCCACCAGCAGCGAAGCCGATCGACGCGCTCAGCGCCACCTTGTGCTTGGACGCCCATTCGGCCAACTTCTTCATCACCCCCCGACCGTACCCCCGACGGTCGCGCCGGGGAACACGGACGCGCGCCGGTCCTGTAAGATGTCCCCAGGCAACCCGCCTGCCTCATCGACCTGGGAAGGGCTCCGACGTGCCCGATGAACCGCAGTCCGCTCCCCCGCCTCCCCCGCCTCCGCCGCCGCCTCCGCCGCCGCCTCCGCCGCCGCCTTCATCGGACCCTGGAGACCTTGTCAGGGAGGGTGGCTTTGCGCGCCCACGGTGGCCCAAGTTCCTCCGCTCCGGGAACCGGGAATCCGACTGAGGAGGGGCACGCCCCGCCGCCGCCGGCGGGGCAGCCGACTGGGAACGATCCCACACACGCAAGCCTGACTCTTGCCTTCCAGCAGGTTGGACGATCGTACGCCGAGATCGCTGCCCGCCTCGACGCCTCCCACAGCCGGCTCAATGCGATCCAGTCGGTTGTCCTGACACTGACCGTCGTAATCCCCACCGTCGCCCTCGCGGTGGAGGAGGATCCCCACTTCGCATCCGGCTGGCTGATCGCCGCGGGCGTCGTGGCCTTGGTGAACGTGATTCTCGGGATCGAAGCGCGCATCTTGTCCGGTATGAAGCTCGTCAACCCCGCCCATCTCTACGATGGCTGGCTCATCTGCCCGAGGATGAGTTCAAGCGGCGCAGCGTGTACTGGGCGGGCCAGCACTTCATCGCGAACTCACGAACCGTGAACCGCACGGGTTGGGTCGCGACGGGCATGGTCCTGCTTCTGCTCGTCGAAGTGGGACTCTTCGTCGCTTGGTTCGCCAGCACGTAGTCAGCCTGCCCGTCGGTCCCCCCTCTCCATCCCCGATGGAGCGGGGCCATGGGTGAGGTTCGGCAACCGTGCTATGCTGCGCGAGTCGGAGCCGGGGGCAGTCACCCCCCACCGCCGCGCGTCTTGGGTCGCCACATGGTCCCGGGGACGCGTTTCCGACACGCGCCCCCGACGATACATCGCGAGCCGTCGGGGGCGCTTCGCGTCCGCGCCTCCGCAAGTGCTACAATGCGGGCGCCGGAGCCGGGGGCGCTACCCCCCGCGGTCGGGGCCTTTGCTTAGGCGACCGCACCCCGTTCCCGGGGCGGCTCCGACACGCGCCCCCGGAGCCTAACAGGCCGTCGGGGGCGCTTCGCGTCCGGCCGGGCCGCCGCTGCTACGCTCCCCTCATGCCGACGTCCCAGCGGCCCGACCTTCCCACCCTCGACCTCGACGGCCTCAACCCCGCCCAGCGCGAGGCGGTGACCGGACCCGCCGGACCGCTGCTCATCCTGGCCGGGCCGGGCTCGGGCAAGACGCGCGTCATCGCCCACCGCATCGCCTGGCTGGTGCGCGCGACGGGCGTGCCGCCCTGGCGCATCCTGGCCGTCACCTTCACCAACAAGGCCGCCCGCGAGATGCGCGCCCGCGTCGAGGCGCTGCTGCCCGGCGGCCCCGACGACCTCGGCACGCGCGGCATGGGGCTGGGCACCTTCCACGCCGTCTGCGCCCGCATCCTGCGCGCCGACGGCGAGGCGGTCGGCGTGCCGCGCGGCTTCGTCATCTACGACGACGACGACCAGATCGCCATCGTCAAGCGCGCCCTCGAGGAGCTGGCCGTCGACCCCCGCTCCCACCCGCCGCGGCGCGTGCTGAGCGCCATCTCGCGCGCCAAGAACGAGGGCCTGAGCGCCGAGACGATCCGCGCCCACGGCGGCGACTACCGCCAGGAGGTCGTGGCGCGCTGCTTCGAGCGCTACCAGGAGGCGCTGCGCGAGAACGCGGCGGTCGATTTCGACGACCTGCTGGGCCGCACGCTGGAGTTGTTCACGACGCAGCCGCCCGCCGCCGCGCGCTATCAGGAGCGCTTCGAGCACGTCCTGGTCGACGAGTTCCAGGACACGAACATCGTGCAGTACCGGCTGGCCCGCGCCTGGGCGGCCGGCCACGGCAGCCTGACCGTCGTGGGCGACCCCGACCAGTCGATCTACTCCTGGCGCGCCGCCGACATCCGCAACATTTTGCACTTCGAGCGCGACTTCCCCGACGCCGTCACCGTGCGCCTGGAGCAGAACTACCGCTCGACCAAGGCCATCTGCCGCGCCGCCGACGCCGTCATCGACAAGGCCGCCGAGCGCATCCACAAGGAGCTCTGGACCGACAACGCCGAGGGCGACCGCCCCGTCGTCTTCGAGGCCTACACCGAGGCCGAGGAGGCCGACGAGGTGGCCCGCGAGATCGAGTCGCGCATGGCCGCCGGCGACTGGCGCCCCGGCGACGTCGCCGTCTGCTACCGCACCAACGCGCAGTCGCGCGTCGTCGAGGAGGCCTTCCTGCGCCGCGGCATCCCCTACCGGCTGATCGGCGGCACGCGCTTCTACGCCCGCCGCGAGATCAAGGACCTGCTCGCCCTCTGCCGGCTGACGCTCAACCCGCACGACGACGTCGCCTTCGAGCGCATGGTCAACGTGCCGGGGCGCGGCGTCGGGCAGCAGACCCGCGCCCGGCTGCTCGACTGGGCCGACCGGCGCGACGCTTCGCTCTCGCAGGCCGCGCTGGCCGCCGTCCGCGGCGACGCCTCCGGCGACGCCCCCGCCGTGACGGCCCGCGCCCGCGCCGGCCTGCAGTCGTTCCTGGCCGTCGTGCAGGGCGCCCGCGAGCGCGCCGCGACGGGCACCGTCGAGCAGGTCATCGAGCAGCTGCTGCGCGAGACCGGCTATCAGGACTACCTCTACCGCACCTACGACGACGGCGAGGACCGCTGGAACAACGTGCAGGAGCTGCGCACCGTCGCGGCCAACTACGACGCCCTCGCTCCGGCGCCCGGCGACGCCCTGCCCGACGCGCCCGGCGACGAGGCCGCCGCGCCCGCCTCGGCCCTCGCCACCTTCCTGGCCGACGTCGCCCTCGTCGCCGACGTCGACAACCTCGAGGAGGGGCCGGCCGCCGTCACGCTGATCACCCTGCACGCCGCCAAGGGCCTCGAATTCCCCGCCGTCTTCCTGATCGGCATGGAGGAGAACATCCTGCCGCACGTGCGCTCCTTCGACGACCCGGCCGCGCTGGAGGAGGAGCGCCGGCTCTGCTACGTGGGCATGACCCGCGCCCAGCGCTGGCTCTACTGTTGCTACGCCTTCCGCCGCGCGCTGGCCGGTCGGGCCGGGCACAACCCGCCCTCGCGCTACCTGGCCGACCTGCCGCCCGACGCGATCGACCGCCGCGGCCGCGCCGGCTCGTCGGCCCCCGGCCCGCTCAGCCCCGACGTGCGCCCGGCCCGCAACCGCTGGCTCACCTGGGACGACGCCGACTCGGCCCCCGACCCGCGCGGCCGCATCCGGCCCGCCGCCCCGCGCGCCCGTCCCGACCCCGACCGCTGGGACGGCGTCGACCCCGACCCCGACGCCCCACCCACCCGCCGCCGTCTGCGCGAGGAGCCCGCCCCCTACGCCGCCGCGCCGCCGCCGCCCTCCCCCGCCGAGGCCCCCCTGCGCCCCGGCGAGCGCGTCACGCATCGGGCCTTCGGCCCCGGCGTCGTCGTGGCAGTCAAGCCCTCCGGCCGCGCCGACACGGAGCTGACGGTCGCGTTCGACGGGGCGGGCATCAAGAAGCTGCTGCTGTCGCTCGCGCCGCTGGAGCGGGGGTAGGGGGCTGCACCCGGCAGTTGGCACGCGGGGCTAGCATCGTGCGAGCATCCTTGAGCGGATTCTGATGACGAACAACCTGACCCTCTTCGACGAGTTTGAGCGGACGAATACGTGCGACAAGCCCTCGGCCCAGGAGATGGTCGATTTCATCAATGAGTCGGCTTGGCCATCGAGCGAGCGGGTCCGCACCGTCTTTGAGCGGTGGTTCTCGAACTACCCCGACGAACGAAAGAAGAACCTTCGGCGCCGCTTCCGCGAAGGTGCTCACCAGCACGACTCCGCGGCCTTCGAGCTCATGCTCCATGAGGTCTTGCGTCGTTTGGACCTTGCTCCCGTCGTGGAGCCGGAGTTGGGGGCCGGTCGCGGCAGGCCGGACTTCGCGATCACGGACCAGCTTGGGCGCGCTTCGTACATAGAGGCGACTGTTGCGGAGTACACGGGTCTGCGTCTCGGAGATCCGCTGCAGAACGAAGTCTTCGATGCGATCAATGAGATCCGTTCGCCGGACGGGATCGCACTGAGGGCGGACCCTCGCGGCGCGTTGGAGCAGGCCCCATCCCGCACGAGAATCCAGGACACCGTCCGGGAGTGGCTGGAGGGGATCGATCCGGCACGGATCGTCGAGGGGGCGCCAGTCGAGAACCGGCGCCTCAGATTCCGATGTGGGAAATGGCGGTTGAAGCTGACCGCGATTCCCTGGCAGCCGGGCAACTCTCACCAGTTGATCCAGGCCGGGCCAATGCCTTTCAGCGCTAACGTCGATCGATGAGGGCGGACCACGTCTCTTACTTGAAGAACAAGCTGCTTACAAAGGCACGCAAGTATCGCAACCTGGACAAGCCGTTGATCGTCGCCGTGAGCATCCCTGGATCGCCCGTGGATGCCAACGACCAGATAGCGACGCTCTTCGGCGAGCGGGATGGGCGCCACTCAAACGGTGGCGCTCACACGGTCGTGACGGGCGCCGCTCGGATCCCAGACTCCGTTTGGCTCAACAACGACGGACCGCGTTACACAGGGCTCCATGGAGTCACCTTCTTTCGTGACTGGATGCGGTCCGTCGCCGACTCTCACGCCTGCACGTACATCAACCCATTCATCGACGCCAAGATTCCCGAAGAACTGCTCCAGCTGGGCAGTGCTCGGGTCGAAGACGGAACAGTCGTCTATGAGGAAGGCCCCCGCCTCGGCGAAGTTCTTGGCCTCCCCGAGGATTGGCCGGGGCCCAAGGGCGTGCCCCAAAAGCCTTCCTGACGCCCCGCCCCTACCCGAACATCCGCGGCGACGTGTGCATCTCCCCGCCCGTCCACGGGTCGGCCAGCGACGGCAGTTCCGGGCGGCGGCCCTCGAAGTAGTCGCCGATCGACCACAACTGCACGCGCGGGTAGCGCTCCGCCCCAACCGTTACTTCGCCCATCGCCGCCGCCTCGGCCCGCGCGTCGCGGGAGCCGACCGGGTTCAGCGTGACGTAGACCCCCAGCGCCGCCTCCTCCCGCTCGACGACGTGCAGGAAGTCGCGGAAGGCGCTGCGCGAGAAGCGGGGGCCGCCCTTGACCTGCGCGAGCACCAGGCTCGACCCGTGATCGTCGGAGGCCGAGAGCAGCATCCCACGCCCGTCGATGCCGCCGTCGCCGCGCTGGTGCTCGTTGAGCGCCAGACCGGGGATGCGCGTCACCGCCCAGCCCTCGAAGTCGAAGGGACGCTCGGCGGCGAGCTTGCGGGCGCTGGCGAGGTCCTGCGGGATGCCGAACGTGGGCGCCGTGATCCGCAGCGGCTGCAGCCGGCGGTCCTGGATGATGTCGATCGCGTTCGCCGAGATGTCGATGCCGATCCAACGCCGCTTGAGGTTGTGCGCGGCGACGACCGACGTCCCGCAGCCGCAGAACGGGTCGAGCACCAGGTCGCCGGGGTTGCTCGACGCGCTGATGATCCGCTCCAGCAGCGCGACCGGCTTCTGCGTCGGGTATCCCAGGCGCTCCGCCTTGCGTCGCCCTACCGGCGACATCCCGTCGCGGTCCTCCAACCAATAGTCCTCGGGCACTTTCCCGCGCCGGCGGTAGTCCTCCACGGTCTCCGGCGTCAGCTTGCCGCCGATGCCGCCGCCGGCCCCGCCTGCGGCGTGCTGGACGTTGAGTCGCTTGTACGGGATGCGCACCGCATCCAGGTTGAGGGCCGCCGCGTCGCCGCGGGCGTAGAAGAGCAGGGTGTCGTGCTTGCGGGGGAACCAGCGCGTCGTGGCGCCGGGGCCCGTGTAGCACCAGGAGATCTCGTTGCGGAACTGCCGCGCGCCGAAGACCGCGTCCATGAGCACCTTCAGGTAGTGGCTCGCGGTCGGGTCGCAGTGCAGGTAGACGCTGCCGGTCGGCTTGAGCAGCCGCCGCATCTCGACGAGCCGCAGGCCCATGTAGCTGACGTAGGCGAGCATCCCCGACTCGCCGAGGATCCGCCTCAGTCCGATCGTCACCTCATGGAGCGGGTGACGCACGGCCCGCTCGATCTCCCGCACGCGCTCGGCGGCGCGGGCGTCCCACTTCCAGGTGTCGATGAAGCCACGGACCTGCGCGGGGGTTCCGTTCTCGCGGCCGAAGATAATGTTGTAGTCGGCGTTGCTGTTGAAGGGCGGGTCGAGGTAGATGAGGTCCACCGACCCGGCGGGCCACTCGCGCATCCAGTCGAGGCAGTCCCCGTAGTAGAGGGCGTTGTCTTGCATGGACCCGCTCCATCGGCCCGCGCGCGCCGGCCAGGTTCGTCGGGCTCAGCCTACCTGCCGGCCGCGCCGCCCCGCGACCGCCCGTGCCATAAGCGGCCCCGCTGCCGGCCCTGTACGATGTGCATGGGCGGACCCCCGCCCCATCCGCGCGAAAGGGCTCCCGCGTGACCACCGAGCCGAAGTCTCCGCCGCCGCCCGCCGCGCTCGGGCGCGACGACGCGGCCCTCCTCGATCAGGTCGACCGTCTCTCGTCGCAACTGACGGAGTTGCGCGAGGAGGTCGAGCGGCTGTCGGAGCGCAGCGTCTACTCCACCCTCCTCACGACCCTCGCGTCGCCCGACTACGAACTCCTGCGCGACATCCCGATCACCGTCGAGGAGGATGAGGACGAGACCAGCGTCAGTTGGTTCGAGATCGGTCTGATGGGCGTGGACGACACCCACGACGGAGCCCTCATCTCGTTCGAGAACCGCTTGCTGCGGCTCTTCGACGATCTCAACGCGATGACGGAGGATCAGTTGGGCCCGCTGCCGTCTCGCTGGAAGCGGACCCTCACGGCCGCGATCCGCTAAGCGCGAGCATGTCGGGGTCGCTTCGCGTCCGGCCCCGAAGGAGTGCTATACTGAGCCGGCGGAGCCGGGGTTGCTAGTCCCGGCGGCCGTCGCGGGAAGGAAACCCGAAAAGTTCCCGCTCTGGCTGTTTCCGCCAGCGCCCCCGAGCCTAGCGCCGGGGGCGCTTCGCGTCCGGCTCCGCCCCCGCCCCCTGCTACCCTCGGCGCGAGGAGGCCCCATGCCCACGTTCTCCGTCAACGACGACGCGCCCGACTGGCAACGCGACCACACCCGCCGCTACCTCGATTCCAACGGGGCCGACGGGCACGACTGGGTCGCGCCCAACGGCGACGGTCCCTACCCAACGCTGCTGCTGCTGACCGTCGGGCGGCGCAGCGGCGCCGAGCGCACCCTGCCCCTGATCTACGGCGACTACGACGGCGCGTACGTCGTCATCGGCTCCAAGGGCGGCGCGCCGGCGCACCCCTCCTGGTACCGCAACCTCGTCGCCAACCCCGAGGTGTGGGTGCAGGTCGGCGCGCGCCGCACCGCCGCGACGGCCCGCACTGCCTCGGGCGAGGAGCGCGCAGCCCTCTGGCAGCAACTCGCCGCCATCTACCCGCCCTACGACGAGTACCAGGAGCGCGCCAACCCGCGCGAGATCCCGGTGGTCGTGCTCGACCCGCACGACTAACCGCACTGCGAAAGGGCGCCGTGTCCTCCTCCGTCATCCCCTCGTTCCGCTACGCCGACGCGCCCCGCATGATCGACTTCCTCTGCGCCGCCTTCGGCTTCGAGCGCCACCTCGTCGTGCCCGACGGGGAGGGCGGCGTCGCGCACGCGCAACTCGCCTTGGGCGACGGCATGATCATGCTCGGCTCGGCCCGCGACGACGACTTCGGCGCGCTGGTCGTGACGGCCGCGGCGGCCGGCGCGCTGACCAGCTCCCCCTACGTGGTCGTGCCCGACGTCGATGCGCACTGCGCGCGGGCCCGCGCGGCCGGGGCGGAGATCGTCATGGAGCCGGCCGACCAGGACTACGGCGGCCGCCTCTACGCCGCCCGCGACCCCGAGGGGCAGCTCTGGAACTTCGGCTCCTACGACCCCTGGGCGGCGCCGGAGTAACCCCCCGCCGTCAGCCGATCCGCACGCCCTCCGCCGGGTAGCGGTAGCGCGCCTGGCCGCGGTCGGGCACGGTGAGGGCGACCATCAGCGGGGCCAGCCGGCCGACGAACATCAGCGCGATCAGGATCGCCGTGCCCGCGCC
Organism: Dehalococcoidia bacterium; assembly: GCA_963664645.2. Lineage (GTDB taxonomy): Bacteria > Chloroflexota > Dehalococcoidia > Bin125 > Bin125 > TK10-74A. The sequence goes on along the minus strand of CAXXCV010000001.1, from coordinate 1,695,226 downwards.
CGAGAGCGTCGCCGTCACGCCCTGCGACCAGCCCACGTTGGCCAGCCCCGACATCGCCTCGAAGACCAGCGGCAGCACGGGGCCGTCCTCGGCCAGCATCATCGCCACGACGCCGACGATCAGCGCGACGACGCCCAGCAGCACCACGGCGATCGCCCGCAGCACGACGGCGTGCGGGATCTCGCGCCCGAACAGTTCGGCCTGGTGCCGCCCCCGCAGCGACGACACGACCACCGCCAGCCCCACGACGAACGTGCCCACCTTGATGCCGCTGGCCGTCGAGGTGGAGGCGCCGCCGATGAACATCAGCGGCAGCAGCACGACGGTCGTCACGTCCTGCAGCGCGCCCATGTCCACCGCCGACATCCCCGTCGTGCGGTTGACCGAGAGGAAGAAGGAGTTGACCAGCGCCTCGAGCGGGGTGCGGCCGTCGAGCACGCGGCCCGACTGCACCTCGGCGGCCAGGAAGAGCGCCATGCAGCCGACCAGCAGCCCGGCCATCATCAGCACGACCATGCGGGTGTCGAGCGACCAGCGCCGCCAGCCGCGGCGCAGGTCGAAGACGGTCACGAAGGAGAGGCTGCCCAGGAAGGCCGCCACGCCCATCACGATCAGCGGGTAGGGCGCGCCGATCTGCGCCTGGAAGCTCTGCCGGCCGCCCATCAGGTCGAAGCCGGCGCTGTTGAAGGCCGAGACGGCGTGGAACAGCGCCGACCAGACGGCGCCCGGCCCGCCGAACTCGATCAGGAACCAGGGCAGCAGGAGGAGGAACGTCAGGACCTCCGCGACCGCCACGTAGACCAGCACCCGCCGCAGCAGCCGGCCGATGTCCCACTCGCCCGAGCCGGTCAACTCCATGCCGAACAGGCTGCTGCCGCGCAGCCCGAAGCGGCGTCCCAACAGCACCAGCAGCGAGCCCGCGTAGATCGTCACGCCCAGGCCGCCGATCTGGATCAGCGCCACGATCACGGCCTCGCCGAAGCCGCTCCAGTGCTCCGCCGTGTCGACCCGCACGAGGCCCGTGACGCAGACCGCCGAGGTCGCCGTGAACAGCGCGTCGAGCCCGTTCGTCCAGCGGCCCGACTCCGACGCCCAGGGCAGCGACAGCAGCGCCGCCCCGATCAGGATCGCCGCCCCGAAGGCGCCCACCAGATACCAGGGCGTGGGCCGCAGGCGGATCATGCGGCGCGGGCGCTCGAGCGCGAAGACCTCCGTCTGCACGCGCCGGCGCCGCAGCACCACGTCGCCCGGGCGCCGCGCCGTCCGCGACCGCGGTGTCCGCGCCTCTCCGCCCGGTCCGCCTCCCCGTCCCGGCCGCGCCGCCGCCCGCCGCCACCCGGCCCGAAGCCACGCCCACGGTCGCACGGCCATCGCCTCCACCTCCCCCCGACGATACGCCCTCCGTCGCTACGCGCAGTCGTGGGGGGCGCCGGGTGTACCATGGCCGCAGGTCGCAGAGCGACGTCCCACGAAGGGATCCGACGTGCCCGATGAACCACAGTCCGCTCCGCCGCCTCCGCCGCCTCTCATGCCAAACCCTGGCACAGTGGTCAAGGAAGGTGGGTTTACAGGCTCCTGGCCCCGGCTCATCCGCTGGCCGCGCCGCAAGTCCGACTGACGGCGGCGCCCCGACATGATCCGCCGATCCGCCGCCCACCCCGCCGGAGACCATGGACCCATCCCGGTCCTGTAGGATATGGAAGAGCAGGCTCCCTGCCTCACCTCGCTAGGAAGGGTCCCGACGTGCCGAATGAACCGAAGTCCGCTCCACCGCCTCCGCCACCTCGCATGCCGAATCCTGGCAAGGTGGTCAAGTAAGGCCGGTTCCGCGCGCCCCGTCGATCCAGCCGCTCCCTCCGGCCAAGCCGCAAGTCCACTACCCGCAATCGAGCAGAGCCTCCCGAGCCTCGACCTCGCGTTCGAGCAGGGCGTGCGTTCGTACGCCGAAGTCGCGTCACGACTGAATGTCGTCCATAGCCGGCTTGATTCGATCCAGTCGGTCGTCGTTACGCTGACCCTCGCCGTGCCCACCGTCGCGCTGGCGGCTGAGCGGGATCCTGACTTCGGGTCTGGCTGGCTATTCGGCGCGCTCGCGCTGGCCGGCGTGGCGGTCGCCCTGGGGCTATAGGCGCGCGCGTGGTCCGGCATGATCCTGGTCGACCCTGCCGATATCCGCGAGGACTGGCTCCACCTTCCCCCGGCCGAGTTCAAGAGCACGGCCCTGTACTGGGCCGGGGAGAACTTCAAGACAAATTCACGGATCGTTGGGCGCAAGTCGCGCGTTGCGACGCTGATGAGCCTGCTCTTGTTCGTGGAAGCAGCGCTCTTCATCGTCTGGCTTGCGCGCACGTAGGACGCATCCGGACCCCTTCTTCGCCCCTTTGACAGCCAACCATTTAACCGCTATTCTGATTCACAGAATCGCGTATCCAGGTCTCTATCAATCCGTCTTCAAGCCTGTGGAAGCTGATGCAAGTCCGCGCAAGATCGTGAAATTTCCTGCAAGAAATTGCCGATTCCTGAACTCCGCTGACCCACCAGGCAAGCGCGTGACCCCGCCTGATCACCCCTGAACCAACAAGAACCCCGATGAACAAGGGGCGCTCCTCATCGACAACTCGTCCCGATGCACGGGAAACACCCCCGATGAGCACATGAAATTCTCCAAACCACGACCAATCCGCACATCCCGGCCCGAATCCCGTCCCTGATCCCACTCCCGTCACCGGCCGGACGCCGGCGCGGCTTCAACCTCAGGTAGTCTCCCGCTCCCGGAAGCGCCGCTCGAAGCGGGCGCAGGCCTCGCGCAGGGCGTCCTCGGCCTCGATTCCGTGACGTCGCATCAGATCGCACATCGCGAATAACAGATCGCCCACCGACATCGATCCGTCCCCTCCGTCCGCGGCCGTCTCCAGCGCCGCCGAAAGCGCCGCCGGGAGGCCGGGCGGGTCTCCCCCGGCGCCCCCACGCGCCGCCCGGCCCGACAGTCGCTGCGCCCGCGCCAGGGCCGGCAGGGCGGCCGGGACGCCGTCGAGCGCCGACTTCCCCCGCCCCCCGCCCGACTTCCGTTCCTCGGCCTTGATCGCCTCCCAGTTGCGCTCCACCTCGCCAGGCGTCGCCGCCTGCTCCTCCCCGAAGACGTGCGGGTGGCGGCGCACCAGCTTCGACCGGATGCCCTCCGCGACGTCGCCCAGCGTGAAGTCGCCCGACTGCTCGGCCAGCCGGGCGTGCAGCACGATCTGCATCAGCAGGTCGCCCAGCTCCTCGCGCAGGGCGTCGCGCTCGGCCGCTCCGGCGCCGGGCCGGGCCAGCCCGTCGAGCGCCTCCAGCACCTCGTACGTCTCCTCGAGCAGGTGCGGCCGCAGCGACGCGTGGTCCTGGGCCAGGTCCCAGGGGCAGCCGCCGTCGGGGTCGCGCACGCGCCGGATGACCCCCACCAGCCCCCGCAGGTCGCCCCGTACGTCTTCCGCCGGCAGCGCCGGCAGCGCCAGCGCGACCAGCCCCGGCGTCTCCCAGCTTCGCCCCTCCGCGACGGCCGCGGCCGTGCTCGCCTCCCCCGCCACGACCGCGCCCGCGCCGCCGGACAGGAGCGGCGTGACGGGCGTCTCCGGCGGGTACTTGGCCAGCAGCGCCGCCGGGTTCCCCTCCCCCCCGGCCAGCAGGATCGTCGCCAGTGCGGCGTCGGCCTCGGCGCAGCGCGCCGCCGGCACGACCAGCACGCCCGCCGCGGCGTCGATGCCCGCCGCCGCCAGCAGCGCGTCGATCGGGACGGGCGCGGGGTCGATCGGCATGGGCGAACTCCACGGCGGCTACACTGCCGTCGGCCGCGCCCGGACGGGATCCGCGCCGGCGAGGGGCGGAGGGCACGCGGCATGGATCGTAGCGCAGCCCCCGCCTCCGGCCGCCGCCTGCCGGAGCCACCGCGGCTGCCCGCGCCCCTGCGTCCCTGGGCCTGGCGGCTGGCGGCGCTGGCCTTCGCCCTGGCGCTGCTCACCCTGCCCATCGCCTGGAGCGTGCGCTTTACGGCCCAGTCGGCCTGGTGGTGGGAGCGCGGCTTCGACCGCTACGACGCCGAACGCCGCACCGGCCTCGACCGGGCCGAGGTCGACCGGGCCGGGGCCGCCCTGCGCGCCTACTTCCTCTCGGACGACGAGCGGGCGGAGATCAGCGTCACGACCCCGGCCGGCGCGGCCGAGCCGCTGCTCAACGAGCGAGAGATCCGCCACATGGCCGACGTCAAGCGCCTGATCGTCCGCACCTACGACGCCGGCTGGGCCGCGATTGGGGTCATCGTCGCGTTCCTGCTGGGCGCCTGGTACTGGCGCAGGCCCCGCGTCGGCGACGCCCTGGCCGGGGCGGGGCTCTGCGCGGGCGCGGGCATCGCGCTGGCGATCGTGGTGCTGGGGGTCGTCGCGGTGACCGGCTTCGACGAGGCCTTCCGCCAGTTCCACCTGCTGTTCTTCACCAACGACCTCTGGCAATTGTCGAGCCGCGACCGCCTGATCCAGATGTTCCCGCAGGGCTTCTTCTTCGAGACGACGCTGCTGATCGGAGCGGCGACGATCGCCGTCGCGGGCGGGACCGCGCTGGCCGGGTGGCGGTGGCGCCGCCGTGACGGCTAATTGAGCGAGCCGCAGCCGCACGACCCCCGGCCGCAGGCGCAGCCGCCGCCGGCCGGCGCCCCGGCCTCCATCTCGCCGGGGCCGGGCGCCGCGCCGCTCAGCACGGCCGCCGTCGTGATGACCTTCATCGCCCGATGGCCGTCGCTGCACTGCGTCGAGGGCTCGGCCGCCGCCGAGATCGGGCGCAGTTGCGTGAAGCGCTCGTTGCAGGCCCGGCAGTAGTACTCGTAGATCGGCATCGTCCGGCTCCCCCCGCCCAATGGGCGTCAGTCCAGATAGTCGCGCAGCCGCCGCGAGCGCGACGGGTGGCGCAGCTTGCGCAGCGCCTTGGCCTCGATCTGGCGGATGCGCTCGCGGGTGACGCCGAACTCGCGCCCCACCTCCTCGAGCGTGCGGCTGCGGCCGTCCTCCAGCCCGAAGCGCAGTTGCAGCACCCGCCGCTCGCGCAGCGTCAGCGACGACAGCACGTCCTCGACGGTCTCCTTGAGCAGTTGCTGGCTGGCGGCGTCGGCCGGGGCCAAGGTCTCGAGGTCGGGCACGAAGTCGCCCAGGTGCGAGTCCTCCTCCTCGCCGATCGGCGTCTCCAGCGAGACGGGCTCCTGCGCCACCTTGAGGATCTCCCGCACCCGCTCGGGCGGCAGGTCCATGCCGCGGCCGATCTCCTCCGAGGTCGGCTCGCGGCCGTACTCCTGCACCAGCCGCCGGGAGACGCGCACCAGCTTGTTGATCGTCTCCACCATGTGCACGGGGATGCGGATCGTGCGCGCCTGGTCGGCGATGGCGCGCGTGATCGCCTGCCGGATCCACCAGGTGGCGTAGGTCGAGAACTTGTAGCCCTTGCGGTAGTCGAACTTCTCGACCGCGCGGATCAGGCCGATGTTGCCCTCCTGGATCAGGTCGAGCATCGTCATGCCGCGCCCGATGTACTTCTTCGCCACCGAGACGACGAGGCGCAGGTTGGCCTCGGTGAGCCGCTTCTCGGCCCGGTACGACTCCTCCTTGAGATGGTCGAAGCGGCGCTCGTAGCGCGCTTCGAGCGGCTCCAGCTTGCGCATCGCGTCGGGCGCGTCGGGGTCCAGTTCGTCCCAGCCGCCTATCGCCTCGGCCGACCGCTCCAGCAGGTCCGGCGTGAGGATGTGCGTCACGACGGAGAGCCGCACCAGGAACTCCTCCGCGTCGGCCTCGCTGACCCGCAGCCGCTTCTCCAGCAGCGCGCGCAGTTCCTCGTCCATCTCGCCGTCCACGCGCGCCCGGAAGGTCTCGTCCTCGATCAACTCGACGATCGGCAGGTTGTGCAGCTTGAGCGCCTTCGCGACGGCGGCCGTCGTGCGCTTGAGATCCTTGAGTTGGTCCATCAGCAGGAGGAAGGTCTCCAGCGGCGTCGGTCCGCGATGGTGCAGCTCGGTGAACTCCTCCTCGATGTCGTGGATCCAGTTGCCCTCCTCCATCTGCCGCGCCAAGTGCTTCTCGTCGGCGGCCGAGAGCAGGAACACCCGCCCGATCTCGCGCAGGTACATGCGCACCGGGTCGTCGATGCCCTCCCCCTCCTCGGCCAGCTTGCTGAGCGAGATGCGCACCCGCGCCGGCGTGCCCTCTTCCCGCGCCCGCCGCTGCCGCACCCGCTCCGGGTCGAGCATCTCCAGAATCGACAGACCCTCCGGGATCTGCGCCTCGTCGATGCGCTTGGCGACGGTCCGCCGGGCGGCCGCCTTCTGCGGCGTCGGCGCCGCCTTGGTCGATTTCTTGGTGGTCGTCTTGGGCCGCTGCGAGAGGTTGATGGTGCGCTTGCCGGCCGGCATCGAGAACTCGTCGACGGGCGCGGTCAGGGCGCGCACCTTGCGTTCCGCCTCCGTCTTCGCGGCGGCCTTCGCCTTGCGCTGCGTCGGCGCCTCGGCCGTCATGCGGCGCGTCACACGCGCGCGTTTGCGGGTGCTCGCGGCTCCCTTGGCGGCGGCGCGGCGTTTCGCGGCGGGCTTGGCCTCGCTGCCGTTCGGGGAGGGCTCCTGCCCGTCGGTCTCGGGCGCGGCCTTCTTGCGGGACGCCCGCGTCCCCGGCTTGCTGGTGGACTTGCCGCCCGACTTGCTCGTCGTGCGCTTGCGGGTGGCCGTCTTCGTCGCCGCGCTCGCCCCGTCCGGGGCGGGCGCGTCCGGGCCGCCGGCCGCGGCGCCGTCGGCCGCGGTCTTTGCGCCGCCGTTCTCACCGGGCTCGTCGCGCTCGATGGGCGGCCGGGGCGAGGCCCGACGCTTCGTCTTCGATCCGCCGGGCCGCTTCTTCACCGACGTCGTGGGAGTCATGAGGGAACCTCTCCGTTCCTACCGCCATTCGTACCGGCCGATGGCTGCGCCGCCGGGTCGGGCGCCGCGACGCGCGCGGGCGCGTGCAGGGCGCGTGCCTGCGCGTGACTCTCGAGCACTTGGGCGGCGGGCGAGGATTCGTCGTCCACCGTCCCGTCCGCGCCCTCACGGGCCAGGTCGTAGGCCGCTTCGTGCAGGCGCCGCGCGCCGAGTTCGCGCTGGTTGTCGGCGAGCAGCCGCGCGTGCTCCCGCGCGACCTCCCGCTGGTGCAAGTGGCGGATGTTCCCGGCGATGTCCCGCGCCGCGACACGCGGCTGGGCCAGCAGCGGCGGCGCGACGGGCCGCGCCCGCAACTCCGCCGCCAACTCCTCCAGCTCTCCCGCCCGCGCCGCCGTGTCCTCGCCCGTCAGCAGCGAGCGCAGCAACTCCCGCCGCAGCGCGTCGGGCACGAAGCCGGGCGTCGCGACGTCGACCTCGGCGGCGGCGGCCGGGCTGTGCTGCAGCAGCCCGATCAGCGTCTCCGCGAACTGGTCGATGCGCGTCAGCCGGCGGCGGGGCCGTGGCGCTGCGGCCGGCTCCGGGCTCGCGGCCGGCCCCGGCGACGCCCGCAGGTGCGGCGGCACGTCGGCGATGCCGGCCCGCCGACGCAGCGTCTCCACGTCGACCCGGCAGAGTTGCGCCAGCCGTTGCTGGTACTCGGCCCGCACGACCGGGTCACTCGTCGCCTCGACCAGCGGCCGCAACTCCCCCATCAGCGCACTGCGCTCGCGCGGGTCCTCCAGATCGTGGGCCTCTCGCCCGCGCCGGAAGCGATAGTCGAGGTAGCCCGGCGCGTCCCGCACCAGCGCCGACCAGCGCTCCGGGTCGAGCCGGATCAGGTCGTCGGGGTCGCGGCCGGGCGGCAGTTCGATGATGCGGATGTCGGCCGCCAGCGTGTTCTGCATCCGCACGAGGCCCCGCGCCGTGACGACCGGCCGCGGCTCCGTGCCGACGGCCTCGCGCGCCGTGTCGATGCCGCGCACGGTCGCCGCCGCGCCGGCCGCGTCGGCGTCGAGCGCGAGCAGGATCTTGCGCGTCAGCGGCTTGATCAGCGCGACCTGCCGCTCCGTCAGCGCCGTCCCCATCGACGCCACGACGTGCGTCTGCTCGTGCTGGTGGGCGGCGATCACGTCCATGTAGCCCTCGACGACGATCACGCGGTCGGCGCGGCGGATGTGGTCGCGGGCGCGGTCCAGCCCGTAGAGCAGCGAGCTCTTGTCGAACAGCGGCGTCTGCGGCGTATTGAGATACTTGACATCCGTGTCGTCGAGGGCGCGCGCGCCGAAGCCCACGCAGCGGCCCTGCGGGTCGCGGATGGGGAAGATCAGCCGGCCGCGGAAGCGGTCGCGCGCGGGCCCCTCCCCCTCGACGCTGAGCCCGGCCGTGGCGATCTCCTCCGCGCTGTAGCCGCGGGCGGTCAGGTAGCCCCGCAGCGCGTCGGGCGCGGCCGGCGCGTAGCCCAGGCCGAACCGCTCCGCCACCTCGCCGGGCACGCCGCGCCGTTCGAGGTAGCCGCGCGCCTCCCCGGCCTCCGCGTCCTCAAGGCTGCGGCGGTAGAAGCGGACCGCCGCCTCGTTGGCGCTGCGCAGCCGCCCCAGCCGCTTCTGGCGCTCCTCGGCCTGCGCATCCATCGGGGCCAGTTGCACGCCCGCGCGCTCGGCCAGGATGCGCAGCGCCTCGCGGAACTCCACCCCCTGGCGGCGCATGACCCAGGAAAAGACGTCGCCGCCCTCGCTGCAGGCGCCGAAGCAGCGCCATGTCTGGCGGCTGGGATCGACCGTGAACGAGGGGGTCTTCTCCGTGTGGAAGGGGCACAGCGCCTTGAACGTGCGGCCCGTCTTGCGCAGCGGGACCGACTCGCCCACCAAGTCGGCGATGTCGATCCGCGCCTTGACCTCATCGACGACGCTCAACCCGCACTCCCCCTCGCGCGCCAAGCCGGGGACGGCCCCGCTTCTTGCGCCCCAGTGTAGCGGTGCAGTCCTGCTGTCAAGTCGGCCGTTTGACAGGGGGACCGGAAGGTGGGTTCGGCCGGCCGGGCGGCGGGCTACTCGGCGATGCTGATCGTGATCGCGTTGTTGCCGTCGTTGCTCTCCGCGATCCCGTTGGCCGGATCGACGATGGCCGACAGCGACTGCCCCGCGCCGATGATGACGGCCCCCTGCAGGTCGAGCGTGCCCTGCGGGGCGAGCGGGCCCGGCCCGTCGTAGGAGAGTTCGTCGACGACCAAGCCGTCGAGCACGATCAGCACCGCGATCGGCGGCTCGGCGGGGCTGCCGCCGACGTTCGTGACGCGCACGAAGACCGTGCGGTCGGATTGCAGCTGCAGCGCCTGCGCGACGAGGTCGGGGCGCGACGGCGGGGCGAACGTCGCGCTGATAGTGTTGTTCGACTCGTCGCTCTCCTCGATCGCGTTGTCGCGGTCCACCACGACCGTGATCTCCAGCGCGTCGGTCAGCGAGATCGGTAGTTCCACCACCTGGCTGCGGTGCGCGGGCAGCGTCAGCACGACGGTCGCCTCGTCGAGCACCAGTCCGTCGGCCGCGCGCGTCAGGCTGACCAGGATCGGCGCGCCGGCCAAGTTGCCCTCGCCCGCGTTGGTGATCGTCACGACGACCGACTGCCCCGTGCCCACGTCGATCGCCGTCGGTGTCAGATCGGCCAGGGCCTCTTCGTCGGCCGGCTCCTCGTCCTCGTCGCCGCCCTCTTCGTCCTCTTCGTCCTCCTCGCCGTCCTCCTCCTCCTCGTCCGGATCGACCGTCACGGTCACGCGATCGTCGTAGCGGCGGTTGGTGTCGGAGATCGCGACGACCTCCAGTCTGAACGTGCCCTCGCCGCTGGGCTCCCAGGGGATGGACAGGCTGTAGGCGCCGTCGCCCAGCGGTTGCAGCCCCTCGACGTTGGCGATCGGCACCGTATCGACGAACAGCGTCATGCCCACCAGCCGGCCCACCCCGTCGGCGAACACGACGATCTCCACCTCCAGATCGTCCGCCCAGCGGAAGCCCGCCCCGTCGGCCGGCGTCTGGATGCTGAGGAAGCCCTCGTCGACCGGGGCCGCCTGCTCCGCGGCGCTCTCCTGCTCCCGCGGCTGCTCCGCGGCCGACGGGGCGGGCGCCGCGGCGCCCAACACGTCGAACATGATCTGCGTGCTCGCCTCGGTCCCGTCGGCGGCCTGCGCGAAGATCTCGGCGGTCACGGCGCCGGCCTGCGCCGGCGTCCACTCCAGCAGGCCGTCGTAGACGCCGGGCTCCGACTCGGCCGCGCCGGCCTCCGCGACGAGCGTCCCCCCGACCACGAGCCGGAAGCGCACCACGGCCGCCTCCTGCGATCGGGCCCGCGCCTGCACCTGCAGCGGCTCGTTCACGACCGGCGCGGCGGCGCTCATCCGCGTGGCGTTGACGGTCAGGCCGCCGCCCAGCCGGCTGGCGTCGTCGGTCACCTCCACGCGGAACTCGATCAGGCTCTCCTCGCCGCTGAGCCCCTGCGCGGCCACGCTGATCGTCACGAAACCCAGGCGCTCCGGCAGCCAGGGGATCGAGGCGCTGTAGGCGCCCTGCGCGGGGTCGTGCACGGGCTGCGCGTCGGCGGCGATGGGCTCGCCGTCGACGAACAGGGCGATGCGCGTGATCGGCTCGTCGTCGGTGACGGTGACGCGGATCTCGGTCGGGTCGCCCAGCAGCACGACCTGGTCGTCGCGCAGCGAGGCGACGATCACGGCCGAGTCGCGCGGCTGGCCGGTGTCGGTGAGGATCATGATCACGACGATCGCGATCAGGGCGATCGCGCCGAGGAAGCCGGCGACGAGCAGCGAACCGACGCGACTGGTCATGCTTGCGCGGGGGCTCCCCCTACCCGGCCGCGGGCGGCCGGGGAATCGAGCGGCGCGAAACGGCAGCACCCCGTCGCGGCGCAGCCCCGGCCGGGAACCGACACTCGGGGCTGCGCCCCCAGCTTCGGCCCATCATATGCCGCGACGCGCTTGAGCGCCCGTCCTCGCCGCGCAAGACGCCCCGCCCGGCGGCCGGGTTCCGCGGGTGCGCCGGGACGAGGTTAGGCAAGCGCCGCCTGCGCCGCCGCCAGCCGCGCGACCAGCACCCGATAGGGCGAACAAGAGACGTAGTCGAGGCCGGCCGCGTGGCAGAACGCCACCGAGGCCGGGTTGCCGCCGTGCTCGCCGCAGATGCCGATCTTCAGGTCGGCGCGCGCGCGGCGCCCCCGCTCGACGCCGATCTCCAGCAGCGCGCCCACGCCGCCGCGGTCCAGCTCCACGAAGGGGTCGCGCTCCAGCACCCGCCCCTCCAGGTAGGCGGGCAGGAAGTGGCCCGCGTCGTCGCGGGAGAGGCCGAAGGTGGTCTGCGTGAGGTCGTTGGTGCCGAAGGAGAAGAAGTCGGCGTGCGCGGCGATCTCGTCCGCGGTCACGCAGGCGCGCGGCAGCTCGATCATCGTGCCGATCGTGTAGGACAGCCGCCGGTCCTGCTCGGTGAAGACCTGCTCCGCGACCGCGACCAGCCGCTCCCGCGTCGCGGCCAGTTCGGAGGCGGTCGCGACCAGCGGCACCATGATCTCCGGGATCACGACCACCCCGTCGCGGTCGGCCTCGCAGGCCGCCTCCAGGATCGCGCGCGTCTGGACCTCGTAGATCTCGGGCGAGGTGACGGCGAGGCGCACGCCGCGGTGGCCGAGCATGGGGTTGAACTCCGCCAGCGCCTCGACGCGGCGGCGCACGGCGTCCCGCGCGAGGCCCAGGTCGGCCGCCACGCGCGCCTGCTCGTCCTCGGTCTGCGGCAGGAACTCGTGCAGGGGCGGGTCGAGCAGCCGGATGGTGACCGGGTAGCCGTCCATCGCGCGGAAGATGCCCACGAAGTCGCGGCGCTGGATGGGCAGGATCTTGACGAGCGCCGCGCGGCGCGCCGCCGGGTCGTCGGCCAGGATCATCTCGCGCACGGCCAGCAGCCGGTCGGGCCCGAAGAACATGTGCTCGGTCCGGCAGAGGCCGATGCCCTCCGCCCCGAAGGCGCGCGCCTTGGCCGCGTCCTCGGGCGTGTCGGCGTTGGTGCGGACGCGCAGGCGGCGCGCGTCATCGGCCCAATCGAGCAGCGACTGCAACGAGGCCGGCAGCGTCGGCTCCTCCAGCGGCACGGCGCCCAGCATCACCTGGCCCGTGCTGCCGTCGATCGAGACCGTATCCCCGCGCGCCACCGTCACGAGGCCCCGCCCGGGCACGTCGACCTGGAACCGTCCCGCGGCGTAGTCGAGCCCGAGCGCGCCGCAGCCGCTGACGCAGGGCGTCCCCCAGCCCCGCGCGACGACGGCCGCGTGCGACGTCATGCCGCCGCGGGCCGTCAGGATGCCCTGCGCCGCCAGCATGCCCTGGATGTCCTCCGGGCTGGTCTCGAGCCGCACCAGGATCACCTGCGCGCCGCGCGCCGCCCAATCGGCCGCTTCCTGGGCGGAGAAGACGACCTGCCCCACGGCCGCGCCCGGCGACGCCGCCAGCCCCGTCGCGATGACCGAGCGCGGCGCGTCCCCGGCGAAGACCGGGTGCAGCAACTCCGACACCTGCTCCGGGTCGATGCGGCGCAGCGCCTCCTCGCGGTCGATCATGCCCTCCGCCACCAGGTCGGTCGCGACGCGCACCATCGCCGGGCCGGTGCGCTTGCCGGCGCGGGTCTGCAGGATCCAGAGCCGCCCTCGCTGCACCGTGAACTCGATGTCCTGCATGTCGCCGAAGTGCCGTTCGAGCCGCTCGCAGGCGGCCAGCAGCGCGGCGTAGGTGTCGGGCTGCGCCGCCTCCATCGAGGCGGGCGCGCCGGGCGCGCGGGCGGCCTCGGCGATCGGCAGGGGCGTGCGCACCCCCGCGACCACGTCCTCGCCCTGCGCGTTGACCAGGTACTCGCCGAAGATGCCGGGCGCGCCGCTCTTCGGGTCGCGCGTGAAGCAGACGCCCGTCGCGCAGTCGTCGCCCAGGTTGCCGAACACCATCGACTGCACGGTGCAGGCCGTGCCCCAATCGTGCGGGTAGCCGTAGAGGTCGCGATAGACGGTGGCGCGCTCGGTGTGCCAGGAGTCGAACACGGCGCCGATCGCGTTCCACAGCTGCTCCCAGGGGTCGTCGGGGAAGTCCCTCCCCAGCTTCGCCCGCACGACGCCCTTGTAGGCCGCCACGAGCCCGCGCAGCGCCGCCGCGCTCAACTCCGTGTCCGATTCCACCCCCTCCTCCGCCTTGGCCGCCTCCAGCAGCGCCTCGAAGGGGTCCTCGGCCAGGTCGCCCTCGCGCTTCACGCCCAGCACGACGTCGCTGTACATCGCCACGAAGCGCCGGTACGAGTCGTAGGCGAAGCGCGGGTCGCCCGATTTTCGGGCCAGCCCTTCGGCCGTGCGGTCGTTGAGGCCGAGGTTGAGCACCGTGTCCATCATCCCCGGCATCGAGACGCGCGCGCCGGAGCGCACCGACAGCAGCAGCGGGTTCTCCGCGTCGCCGAAGCGCGTCCCCACCCGCTCCTCGACCCAGGCCAGCCCGGCGCGGGCCTCGTCGCGCAGGTCGTCCGGGAATGCGCCGCCGGCGCGGTGGAAGTCGTTGCAGACCGCCGTGGGGATCGTGAAACCGGGCGGGACCGGCACGCCCAGGCGGCTCATCTCGTGCAGGCCCGCGCCCTTGCCGCCCAGCAGTTCCCGCATCGAGGCGTCGCCGTCGGCCGCGCCGTCGCCGAAGCGATAGGCGAGGCGGGTCTCCGGGGTCGCGCTGGGGGCGGGCTGCGAGGCGCTGCTGGGCATGGATCGCGTCTTTCCGCTGCCGGACGAGTGCGGAGTATACCCGCGTCCGGCCCCACGGCGGCCGATCGCTATGACGCCTCGCCCCCGCGGGCGCGGGCGGCTACTCGACGGTGACGGTCTTGGCGAGGTGCCGCGGCTGGTCGACGTCCGCGCCGCGGGCGGTCGCCAGGTAGTAGGCGAACAACTGCGCCGGGATCGCGGTCGCGAAGGGCGCGATCAGGGGGTCGCAGGCCGGGATGGGGATGAACACGTCGGCGGCGGCCTCCAGTTCCGCGTCGCCCTCGGTGCCCACGGCGATGACGGTGGCGTCGCGCGCCTGCACCTGCTGGATGTTGCTCCACATCTTGTCGTAGAGCGGGTCGCGCGGCGCCAGCGCCACGACCGGCATGCTGCGGTCGATCAGCGCGATCGGGCCGTGCTTCATCTCCCCGGCCGGGTAGCCCTCGGCGTGGATGTAGGAGATCTCCTTGCACTTCAGCGCCCCCTCCATCGCGAGCGGGTACTGCAAGCCGCGGCCCAGGTAGAGCATGTGCTCGACGTGCCTGCAGACGCGGCCCACCTCGCGGCAGAGATCGGCCTGGGCCAGCGTCCGATCGACGATGCCCGGGGCCGTCAGCAGCGCGTCGATGGCGCGCTCCAGGGTCGCCCCGCGCAGGTGCCCCCGCGCCGCGCCGATGCGGCAGGCCAGCACGTACAGCGCCGCCATCGAGGCCATGAACGTCTTGGTCGAGGCGACGCCGATCTCCGGGCCGCAGCGCAGGTAGATCGCCGAGCCCTCCGCCAGCCGCGTCGCCTCCGACTCCTCGACGTTGGTGATCGCCACGCGCGGGGCGCCCCAGTCGTCGCGCACCTGCGCCATCGCGCCCAGCGTGTCCACCGTCTCGCCCGACTGCGTCACCGCCACGACCAGCGTCTCCGGTCCCAGCAGCGGCGCCCGGTAGCGGAACTCCGAGGCGTTGTCGCAGTCGGTCGGCAGGCCGGCCAGCGATTCCATGTAGTAGCGCCCGACCATGCCGGCGTGCATCGACGTGCCCATGCCGACGATCAGCACGCGGCGCAGGGAGCGCAGTTGCTCGTCGCTCAGCCGCACGTCCTCGAGCGAGACGCCGGCCGGATTGACGTGCGCCCGCCCCCGGATGCAGTCGGACAGCGCCCGCGGCTGCTCCATGATCTCCTTCTGCATGAAGTGCGTGTACGGCCCCTTGGCGACGGCCACCGGGTCCATCGAGACGCGCTGCGGCGCCAGCGCGACCTCGTTCCCGTCGAGGTCGCGGATCGTCGTCTCTCCGGCGCTGATCCGCGCCCACTGGCCGTTGGCCAGCGGCTGCACCAGCGTCGTGTGGGGCAGCAGGGCGGGCACGTCGCTGGCGACGAACATCTCCCCCTCGCCGACGCCCAGCACGATGCCGCCCGCATTGCCCAGCCGCGCCGCGTAGAGCCGCTCCGGCCGACGGCGCTCCATCGCGACGACGGCGTTGCCCCCCTCGATCTCGCCCAGCACGCGGCGGAAGGCCTCGCCGAAGTCGTGCCCCTCGCGCAGGTACAGCCCGATCAGTTGCGGGATGACCTCGCTGTCGGTCTCCGAGCGGCACTCGACGCCCGCCGCCGCCAGCCGATCGCGCAGCGTCCGGTAGTTCTCGACGATGCCGTTGTGCACGACGATCGCCGCGCCGTCGCTGGAGAGGTGCGGGTGGGCGTTGCCGTCGGAGACGGCGCCGTGCGTCGCCCAGCGCGTGTGGCCGATTCCGGTGCGTCCCGCCGGCGGCGTGGTGAGCGACGCCTCCAGCTCGGCCAGCTTGCCGGCCCGCTTCATGACGGCCAGCGCGCCGTCGTGGTCGAGCACGGCCAGGCCGCTGCTGTCGTAGCCGCGATAGTTGAGCCGCTGCAGGCCCTCCAGCACGATGGGGCCCGCCGCCTGCTTGCCCACGTAACCGATGATGCCGCACATGGCCGCACGCCTTTCGGTCACCCCGCCAGGATGCCCGACTCGGTCTGGCCCACCTGCGCGCGGGGTCAGCCGTGCGCCGTCGCCGTCGGCCCGGAGGAGAGCGGCTCCGGGGCCCAACCGCGCCCGTTGCTGCGCGCGGCTCTGCCCGGCGCGGGAGCGGACCACTCCGCGGCGGTGAGCCACTCTACGACTTCCCCGAGCGTATAGACAAAGGCCGTCGGTCTCCCCAGCGTGAATTCCAGTTCAGCGGCCGTCATGTCGTCGAGGAAGTGGCGGCCGTAGTAGTCGAGGCTCGAGCGCGGCAGGAAGACGGGCGCGTCGCCGTCCGGCGCCTCCGCGCGCAGGGCGGCGGCGAAGTCGGCGCCCGGGATCAACCCGGAGACGTTGACCCGGCCGCCGAACAACCGGTTCGGCACGGCCACGACCTGCAACTCGACGCCCAGCAGCGCCCCCGCCTCGGCCGCCAGCCGCCGCAGCGTGGGCGCGATCAGCGTCCCGCAGGCCAGCAGCGCCCGCCGTCGCCGGGCCGGCCCCACCCGTCCGGCGCGGATACGCCGCCGCGTCCGCGCCCAATCGTCGAGCAGCGAGCGCGTCATGCCGACGCCGTTCTCCCACTGCGGGAAGCCGTCGTAGCGCGCCGCCGACGGGATGCGCGCCCCGGCGCGGAGGTAGAACTCGTCGGAGGCGAAGACCCGCGAGCGCCCGCGCTCGGCGCGCGCCCGGCGCTGCCACCGCCCGACCTGCCGCACGACGCGCCGCGCCTCGGCCGGCGTGTGCGCGCGCATGCCCGGGTGGTCGATGCGCGCCTCGCCGTCGATGCTGTTGCCCACCGGCACGACGCCGATCGTCAGCACGTTGTCGTGGCTCAGCAGCTCGCCGATCGTCTCGTCCAGCGCCGCGCCGTCGTTCACGCCGGGGCAGACGACGATCTGCGTCTGCACGTCGATCCCGATCGCGGCCAGCCGGCGCAACTGCTCGCGCACGTCGGGGGCGCGCGGGTTGCCGAGCAATTCGCGCCGCAGCGCGGGGTCGGTCGCGTGGACGGAGACGTTGAGCGGGCTCAGCCGCTGCTCGGCCAGCCGCTGCCAATCGTCCTCCGCCAGGTTGGTCAGCGTGACGAAGTTGCCGTGCAGGAAGGACAACCGGTAGTCGTCGTCCTTGACGTAGAGCGGCCGCCGCAGCCCCTTGGGCAGCCCCTTGAGGAAGCAGAAGAAGCACTTGTTGTTGCACAGCGACGTCCCGCCGAAGGCCTCGCCGGCGAACTCGATGCCCAGCGTCTCGTCGGTGGGCTTCTCGAACTCCACGACGCCGGGCGCGCCGTCGTGGATCACGTCCAGCGCGACGAAGTCCTCCGTCGTACGGAAGCGGAAGTCGATCGCGTCGCGCGGGGCGGCCCCGTTCACCGCGACGACGCGGTCGCCGGGGCGCAGCCCGGCCTCGGCCGCCAGGCTGCCCGCATCGACCGACGCGATGGGCTGTCCGGGCGCGGGCGCGCGGCGCGCGGTCACGGCGCGGCCTCCGCGCCGCCGGCGGCGGGGACGTGGAGCAGGGGCTCGTCGGGCAGGTCGGGGAAGCGCTCCCGGTAGACGCCGCGGTACGTGGCCGGCAGCCGCCCGGCGATCTCGCGCATGATGCGCGTGTGCGCGGCCTCGACCGCGTCCCGGTCGACCGCGCCCTCGTGCGCCAGCCGGAACGGCTCGCCGAAGACGACCCTCATGCGCGGGCGATGGAAGAAGACGCGCCAGCCGCGCCGCAGCGCCTGGCTGCCCGTGATCGCGACGGGCAGCACCGGCGCGCCGCTGCGCAGCGCGAGCAGCGCCGCGCCCGGGTAGGCCTCGTTCATCCCGCCCGTGTCGGAGCGGTGGCCCTCCGGCAGCACCGCCACGATCTCGCCCTTCGTCAGCAGCCGCCGCGCCTCCCGCAGCGCGCCCAGGTCGGCCTCGAAGCGGCGCACGGGGAAGACGCCGCACATCGCGAACAGGTAGCCGATGAAGCCCTTCTGGAGGAGTTCGATCTTGGCCATGAACTTGGGCCAGCGGGGGTACATCGCCGACGCCAGCATGGGCGGGTCGGCCGACGAGAGGTGGTTCGAGACCAGGATCACCCCGCCCGACCTGGGCAGGTTGTCCAGCCCGACCCGCTCCCACTTCGTCCAGATGCGGAAGAACAGGATGGCGATGCCGCAGGTGAACAGGTACCACACCCGCGAGCCGTTGGGCATCCCGGCGAGACCGGCCCGGCGCAGCGCGAGCGACTCCTCGAAGAACAGCCACGTCGTGGCGCGCCGCAGCCGCAGCGACAGCGCCGCCCGCGCCCGGGTGACGGCCGCCCGGCTCATGCGGGACGCCCCGCCGCGGCGGCGGATTCGCCCAGCGCGCGCCGCACGATCGTCAGCACCCGCTCGATGGCGGTCTCCAGGTCGTCGCCGCTGGTGTCCACGTCCTCCGCGCCGACCGCGCGGCGCAGCGGCGCGGTCGCGCGGCCCTGATCGATCGCGTCGCGGCGGCGCAGGTCGGTCAGCACCTCGTCGTCGGTCACGCGCCGCCCCGAGGCGCGCATCTGCTCGGCCCGGCGCTGGGCGCGCACCGCGTCCGAGGCGTGCAGGTAGATCTTCACCAGCGCCTCCCGCGCGACGACGGTGCCGATGTCGCGGCCGACCATCACCATCTCGCGCTGCCGCGCCATCTCCTGCTGCAACTCCACCATCCGCTCGCGCACGCCCGGCACGCTCGCCACGACCGAGACGGCGTCCTCCACGGCCTTGCTGCGCAGATGCGGCGTGGCGTCGGCGCCGTCCACCGCGATCGACGCCGTCTCCGGGCTGCTCGCGGGCGGATGCCCCACGCTCAGGTCCACCGCCTCCGCGAGCCGCACGAGCGCCGCGGGGTCCGCCGCGGCGGGATCCGGCAGGATGCCCCGCTCGATGGCCGCCCAGGTGAGCGCCCGGTACATGATTCCGGTGTCGAGCATGGGCCAGCGCAGCCGCTCGGCGACGGCCCGGCCGATCACCGTCTTGCCGGACGCCACCGGTCCATCGATCGCGACTACGCGCAGCGCGCCGGGGCCGGTCTCGTTCGCCATCGCCCCCAGTATGGCAGCGGGGCCGGTCTGGGGCCGCCCGCGCCGGCGCGTCAGGCGTCGGCGGCGGGGCGGGCGTCGCGGCGCAGCCGCCGGACCTCGTGCGGCGTCAGGGGACGGATCTCGCCCGGCGCGAGGTCGCGCAGCCGGATGGGCCCGAAGCGCACGCGGATCAGCCGCCGCACCGGATGCCGCACCGCCTCGCACATGCGCCGCACCTCCCGCTTGCGGCCCTCCGCCATGATCAGCGCGATCCAACTGGTCGCCGGATCGTCCCCCGCGGCCGGACGGCCGGGCCGCTTCGACCGCTTCGGCTTGCCCCGCGCAAGGCCGTCCTCGAGTTCCACCCCGTCGTAGAGCCGCTGCAGCGCCTCGTCGCTCGGCCGCCCGGCCACCTCCACCAAGTACTCCCGCTGCAGGCCCGCGCGGGGGTGGAGCAGCCCGTCGACCAGGGGTCCGTCGTTGGTGAGCAGCAGCAGGCCCTCGCTGTCGAGGTCCAGCCGCCCGACCGGCACGCAGCGCCCCGCATCGGGCGGCAGGAAGTCGATCACCGTGCGGCGCCCGCGCCGGTCCGACGCGGCCGACAGCACGTCGGTGGGCTTGTGCAGCGCGAAGTAGCGGCGCCGCTCGGCGGCGGGCAGCGGCGCGCCGTCGATGCTGACCCGGTCGCGGGCGGGATCCACCCACGCGGCCTCGTCGGTCACGACGACCCCGTTCACCGACACCCGGCCCGCCTCGATGACCGCCGCCGACCCCCGCCGCGATGCCACCCCGGCGCGGGCGAGCATGACCTTCAGCCGCAGGCCCGCGCCGGGATCGCCGCCGCTCATGCGTCCGGCCGCCGATCTAGTCCGACCAGCGATCGAAGCGCAGCACCTCGTCGAGGGGCTTGCGCGTCACGGGGCCGAAGCGCCCCAGCGGATAGCCGACCGGGATCAGGCAGTAGGCCGCCATCGTCTCGGGCAGGCGCAGCGCCGCGGCGACGGCCCCGGGGTCGACCAGCGCCAGCGTGGTCGGGGCCGCGCCCAGGCCCAGCGCCCGCGCCGCCAGCAGCACGTTCTGCACGGCGGGCCAGACCGAAATGTTGCCGGCCGCGGCTTGCGCGGGCGCCGGCGGCTCGCCGAAGTCGTGGCAGGCCACGATCAGCGCCGGCAGCTCGTGCATGTGCACCATCTGCCACAGCACCGCGTCGAGCATGCGGCGCCGCTTGGCCGGCGATTGATGCGGCAACTCTTCGAGGTTGTCCAGCCGCGGCCCGATGTACGCCTCAACGCCGCGCCGGTTGAGGTCGGCCAACTTCCGCTTGACCGCCGCGTCGCGCACGATGATCCAGCGCACGCCCTGCTGGTTCGAGCCGGTGGGGGCCTGGTTGCCCGCATCGACCAGCTTGCGCAGCAGCTCCTCCGGCACCTCGCGGGTGTCCAGCCGGCGCATCGCGCGGCAGTGGTAGATCACGTCGAAGACGCCCATCTGCTCGCTTGGCTCGGTCTTCGTCATCGCCTTCCTCCTCCGTGGAATCGTCGCAGCCGCCGCAGGGCCGTGCGTCCGGCGAGGGCCGCCAGCGGCACGGCCACCGCCACGACGACCAGCAGCCAGGCCGGAATGCCGCCTTCATCCTGCGCCTCGTCGTCGTTGTCCGCCACCCCGCCGGACGGCTCCGGGGCCTCCTCCAGCGATTCGAGCAGCGGCGTCACGTCGCCGCTGCCCGGCGACGGCTCGGCGTTCAGCAGCCAGCCCTCGTCGCTCAGCGCGATGGATCGGCCCACCTCCGGCGGCGGGACCGATCCCGCCCCGTAGGCGACCTCGTCGGCGACGCGCCCGCGCGGGTCACGCAAGATCACGGCATCCCCGCCGTTGGCGAGGCCGTTGCCGATCCGCCCGTCCTCCAGCACGATGTCCACCGCGCCGCCGGCCGCCTCCAAGGAGCCGCCGATCGTCACGTACGCGCCCGCCGCGACCACGCCGCCCGGCAGGACGTCTACATCGACGTTGTCGGCGATCGCCCAGCCGATCAGATCGATCGGCTCCGCGCCCGCGTTGTGGACCTCGACCCACTCGAAAGCGGCGTCGCGCGACCCCTCGCCGGCGCTGGCGAAGATCTCCGTGATGCGCAGCGGCGGCAGGGGATCGGACGGGGCGGGCTGCTCGTCCTGAGGCGCGGACTCCTCCTCGCCGGCCGGCTGCTGGGCCGACTCCGGGGCGTCCTCCGCCGGCGGCTCCGGGAGCGTCACGTCGCCGCTGCCGGGCGACGGCGCGGCGTTGAGCACCCAGCCGTCGCCGCGTAGTGCGATCGATCGGCCCACCTCCGGCAGTGGGACTGATTCCGTGCCGTAGACGATCTCATCGGCGAGCCGCCCTTGCGGGTCGCGCAGCGTGACGACGTCGCCGGTGTTGGCGAGGCCGTTGCCGATGCGGCCGTCCTCCAACACGACGTCCACCGCGCCGCCGGCCGCCTCCGCGGAGCCGCCGATCGTCACGTACGCGCCCGCCGCGACCACGCCGTCCGGCAGGACGTCCACATCGACGTTGTCGGCGATCGTCCAGCCCGCCAGATTGATCGGCTCGGAACCCGCGTTGTGGACCTCGACCCACTCGAAAGCGGCGTCCCGCGAGCCCTCGCCGGCGCTGGCGAAAACCTCCGTGATGCGCAGCGGCGGCAGGGGATCGGACGGGGCGGGCTGCTCGTCCTGAGGCGCGGACTCCTCCTCGCCGGCCGGCTGCTGGGCCGACTCCGGGGCGTCCTCCGCCGGCGGCTCCAGGAACGTCACGTCGCCGCTGCCGGGCGACGGCGCGGCGCTCAGCGCCCAGCCGCCGCCGCGTCGTTCGATCGATCGGCCCGCCTCCGGCAGCGGGATCGATCCCTCCCCGTAGGCGACCGCATCGGCGAGCCGCCCGTCCGGGTCGCGCAGCGTGACGACGTCGCCGGTGTTGGCGAGGCCGTTGCCGATTCGCCCGTCCTCCAACACGAGGTCCACGGCCCCGCCGGCCGCCTCTGCGGATCCGCCGATCGTGACGTACCCGCCCGGCGCGACCACGCCGCCCGGCAGCGCGTCCACATCGACGTTGTCGGCGATCGTCCAGCCCGCCAGATCGATCGGCTCCGCGCCCGCGTTGTGGACCTCGACCCACTCGAAAGCGGCGTCGCGCGACCCCTCGCCGGCGTTGGCCAGAACTTCGGTGATGTGAAGCGGCGACGGGGAGCGCGGCTCGCCGGCGGGGGAATCCGCGGGCTCCGGCTCGGGCGTCGCCGCGGCGGGGGGTTGCGCGGGTTCCGCGCCGTGCGGCGCGCCGGGGGTCGGCGGTGCGGCCGTCCAGCCCCCGGCGCCCCGCGACAGCGTTTCGCCGGACGGCGGCGGAGCGAGCGTCGTGATCGTGTCGTCGCTGCCCCACGACACCCCGTCGACGGTCGCGCCGGCCGGGTCGATCAGCGACACACGATCGCCGCCGTTGGCCAGTCCGTTGCCGATGCGCCCATCCTCGACGACGGCCAGCGCCACGCCCGCCGGCAGCTCCGCCGCCAACTCCTCCCCACCGCCGACGATCAGGTAGGCGCCGGGCGCCAGCGTCGTCGCCGGGATGGGATCCCCGGCGCGGTTGTCGGCCAGCCGCCAGCCCGTCAGATCGATCGGGGTCGCGCCCGCGTTGTGGATCTCGACCCACTCGAAGGCGGCCTCCTGCTGGCCGCGGCCGGCCTGGGCGCGGACCTCCGTGATGGTCACGCCGCCCGGCTCCTGCGCGAGCGCCGCGGGGGCCGCGACCGGCGACGGCGCGGCCGCGGCGCTCGCGGCCCAGGCCGCGCCCAGCAGCGCCGCGACGGCGGCCGCCCGGCCGGCCCGCGGCCAAACGGTGGACGAACCTCTGCGGGGCCAGCGACGCACGACGGCTCCTTCGCCCGGCGCGCGGCCGGGTCGCGGGAGTCTAGACGCTTGCGGGGAGGCGGGGCGTCGCGCCGACCGGGGCGCGCTACGACGTCCGGTGCACGATCACGCGCTCGTGGACGACCGTCTCGGTCCGCGGCGCCGCCCCGTTCCGGCGCGCGCCGTTCGGCCGCTCGCCCAGCAGGGCGCGCGCGCCGGCGTCCAGCGCCACGCGCGTCCCGGCGCGAACCGCCCAGTCGGCGACCGCCGCGGCCACGATCACCGTCGCCGCGCGGCGCATCGCCGGGACCAGCGGGGCGAGGTCGGAGCGCAGCGCCGGCAGCAGGGCCGGGACGTCGCGGTCGCGTCCCCGCTCACGCAGGACGCCCTCGATCGGGACGGGCAGCCGCGACCGACTGGAGGAGGCCATGCCCGGAGTATACGAACGCGATCCGCTCCGGCGGGCCTCCGTTCCGTCCACTTGTCGCCGTTACGTGCGCAGCGCCGCCTCGACGGCGTCCGTCACGTCGAGCGCGGGGCCCGCGTCGCCCGGGGCGGGCAGTTCCCGCCCGGCGTCCGCCCGCCAGGCCGCGACGGCCTGCAGCGACGCGATGAGGAACTCCGGCTCCCGCCGCACGCCCAGCGCCCGGACGGCGCGGAACAACTCCGACTCGCGGTCGGTCGAATCCGGCGCGGCGGCCCACAGCGCGTCGAGCGATCCGCCGCGCAGCGGGTAGCGGCACCAACTCACGATCGGACCGCGGTCCAACTCCGTCGTCACCCGTTGCAGCATCAGCCCGCTCGCCGGGGCGCGCGCCGCGATCAGCGCCTCGATCACCTCCTGCCAAGTTCCCACGGGCCCGCCGGGCTCGGCCGGGTGCAGGTTCAGCAGCGGCAGCCGCTCGCACAGCGCCGCCGTCGTGATCAGCATGTAGCCGGCCAACATGCCGGCGTCGGGGCGGTAGGGCGTGATCGCGTCGAGGATCGCCCGGTCGAAGTCCGCCCGCCAAGGCGCGAGCGCGCCGCCGGGCCGCGACACCTCGCCGCCGACGCGCCGCCGCCAGTCCCCGGACGAGATGGTCACGAGCGGCGTCCCGGCGGCGGCCACGCTGTCGAGGAAGGCGTCGGTGTTGGCCCACTGCCCCCGCTCGCGGTTGCAGAACACGACCGCGATCTCGGCATCGAGGCGGCCCGCCCGGATCGCCGCCTGCGTCGATTCGAACAGCAGCCGGGAACTCGTGCCCTTGGCCGTCGCGAACCAGGCGATGCGCAGCGTCATGGCTCCGCGTCGAGCTCCCGCAACTCCTGGATGCGCTGCTCGGCCCGGTCGAGCAGCGCCTGCGCGCGGGCGGCCAGCGCCGCCCCCTGCTCGTACGCCGCCAGCGCCTCCTCGAGCGGCAGGTCGCCGCTCTCCAGCCGCTCCAGCGTCTCCTCCAGGCGCGCGACCAGTTCCTCGTAGGGGGCTTCGCCGGGCTGCTCGGCTGGACTCACGGCGTCGCTCCGTCCTCCGCGGCCGTGCCGCCCGGCGAGACATCGAGGATGCGCGCGCCGGCCGACCCGTCGTGCAGGCGCAGGCGCACCCGATCGTCGGGGGCGAACTGCGCCGCCCGGCTGAGCACGCCGCCGCCCGCATCCTCGACGATCGCGTAGCCGCGCGCTAGCGTGGCCCGCGGGTCGAGCGTGGCCAGGCGCGCCGCCTGCCCGGCCAGACCCAGCCGCGCCGTCGCGACCCGCCCCTGCACGACCTCCCAGCCGCGCCCCAGCAGCGCGTCGAGCCGCAGGCGCTCGGAGTCGCAGTCGGGCGCGGCCGCGTCGAGCCGCTCCCGCGCCGCGTCCAGGTCGATCCGGGCCGTCTCCAGCGCCCGGTCGACCGCGCGGTCCAGCGCCGCCCGGCGCTCGCGCAGCCGCGCCGCCTCCTCGGCGCGGTCGGGCGCGACGAGTTCCGCCGCGGCCGACGGCGTCGGCGCGCGCACGTCGGCGGCGAAGTCGAGCAGCGTCACGTCGGTCTCGTGCCCCACGGCGCTGACGAGCGGCAGGGCGCTGGCGTAGGCGGCGCGCACCACGATCTCGCTGTTGAACGCGGCCAAGTCCTCCGCCGAGCCGCCGCCGCGCGCGACGATCAGCACGTCGATCGGCGCCCCATCGACTGCCGCCGCGTTAAGCGCCTCGATCGCCCGCACGATCGACTCCGGCGCGCCGTCGCCCTGCACCCGGCAGGGAGCAAGCACGAGGCCCGCCGACGGCCAGCGCCGCGCGAGCACCGTCTGCACGTCGTGCCAGACGGCCCCGGCCGGCGAGGTCGCGACGCCGATCGCGCGCGGACAGGCGGGCAGCCGGCGCTTGCGTCCGGGGTCGAACAGGCCCTCCGCCTCCAGCCGGCGGCGCAGCCGCTCGAATTCGGCCTGCTGCACGCCCAGGCCCTCGGGCTGCAGCGCGTCGACGTAAAGCTGCAGCTCGCCCCGCTCGGCCCAGAGGGAGACGCGCCCGTGCGCGAGCACCTGCTCGCCCTCCTCGACGCGGACGCCGCGGTTCTCGCGGCGGAAGAAGGCGCAGGCCAGCGCGCCGTCGCCGTCGGCGAGGGTGAAGTACACGTGCCCCGCCTGGGAGCGCGAGAGGTTGCGCACCTCGCCCGAAACCCAGATGTCGCCGACGACCGGGTCGGTGTCGAGCAACTCGCGCAGGTAGGCCGCGACCTGCCCCACGGCGTACGCCGCGACGCCGGGCGGCTTGCGCGGCCCAGGCGAGTAAGTAGCGGCGAACTCCGCGATCCGGGAGACGTCGCCGGGGAGGGCGAGGCCGGGGTCGTCGGTGGCGGGCCGGTCGAGCGTCATCGCCCGCAGCGTACCGCCTCCCGCGCCCGCCGCGGCGGCCCGGCCTGGCTTATGAGGCCGCTTCCAGCCGCTCCAGGTACTGGCCGCTGCGCGTATCGACCTTGAGCAGGTCGCCCGGCCCCACGAACAGCGGCACCTGGACGGTGAGGCCCGTCTCGAGCGTGGCCAGCTTCGTCGCGCCGGTCGCCGTGTCGCCCTTCAAGCCGGGATCGCTCTCCGTCACGCGCAGCGGCACGGAGGCCGGCAACTCGACGCCGATCACCTCGTCGCCGGCGAAGAGCACCTCGGCGCTGGCGTTCTCGGTCAGGTAGTTCAGCGCCTCGCCCACCTTGGCGCGCTCCAGCGGCTCCTGCTCGTAGGTCTCGGTGTTCATGAAGTAGTGCAGGTCGCCGTCGGCGTAGAGGTACTGCATGACCTGCCGCTCGACGCGCACGTCGTCGAACTTGCTGCCCGCCTGGAAGGTCTTTTCGAGGCTGTGGCCGGCGCGCAGGTCGCGCAGCTTCAGCCGCACCTGGGCCGAGCCCCGCCCCACCTTGATGTGCTCCCAGTCGGTCACCTGGTAGAGCGTGGAGTCCATCTCCACGACGACCCCCTTGCGCAGATCGCCGGTCGTGATCACCATCCCGCGAGCCCTCCCCTCGCGCCCCCGCGGCCGGGGGCGCCCTGCCCGATCGTCTATGCGCCCACCATGCGCAGCTTGGGCGCGGTCGTGAAGTTGCGGAAGCGGCCGTTCTCCAGCACGCCCATGTCCTCGATGCGGATGCCGCCCCAGCCGGGCAGGTAGATGCCCGGCTCGACGGTGATCACCATGCCGTCGGCCAGCACGTCCTCCGACGTGCGGCCCAGCCGCGGGTGCTCGTGGATCTCCAGGCCCACGCCGTGCCCGAGCCCGTGCCCGAACCGATCGCCGTAGCCCGCGTCCTCGATGATGTCCTGCGCGATCATGTGCGCCTGCCCGCCGGTCATGCCGCTCTCGACCGTCGCCTCGGCGGTCTCCTGCGCGGTCAGCACGATGTCGTAGACCTCCTGGAACTTCGCGTCCGGCTCGCCCAGGACGATCGTGCGGGTCATGTCGGAGCAGTAGCCGTCGACGATCACGCCCATGTCGATCACGATCGGCTTGCCCGCCTCCAGCGGCGTCTCGCGCGGGTAGGCGTGCGGCATCGCGCCCCAGGGCCCGCCGCCGACGATCGTCGCGAAGGACATCGCCTCGGCGCCGTGCTCGCGCGCGTACTTCTCGATCTCCCAGGCGACGTGCAACTCGCTCCAGCCCGGCTGCACCCGGCCGGCGACGTCGTTGAAGGCCTCGTCGCCCAGCCGCACGGCCCGCTCCAGCGCCGACAACTCCGCGGCGTCCTTGACGGCCCGCACCCGCTCGACGAGGCCCTCGCTCTGCACCAGCGCCGGACGCTTGGGCGCGGGCATCGCCGCCAGGGTGTCGCGCAACTGCTTGTGCGCCGCGACGCTCAGGTGGGCCGCCTCGAAGCCCAGCTTGCGCCCGCCCAGCGCCTCGACGAAGCCCGGCAGCCAGTCGGCCTGCGCGCCCTCCTGCTTGTACAACGTGAAGCCGGGCGCCTGCGAACCCACCTGCTCCCAGTAGCGGAAGTCGGTCGCCAGCGAGGCGGCGTCGGCGCTCAGCAGCAGCCAGCCCGCCGTGCCGGTGAAGCCCGACAGATAGCGGCGGTTGTAGGGATTGGTGACCAGCAGCGCGTCGAGCCCCGCCTCCTCGATGGCGGCGCGCGCGCGCGTCAGGCGATCGGACATGGCGGTTTCCTCCGGCCGGAACGCAAACGACGATGGATCGAGTGTAGGCAGGCCGCGGCGCTCTGCCCACGCCGACCGCGGCCGACGGACGCTAGGATGCGCCGCGGCGCTCGTGCAGCAGCCCCACCAGGGCGTCGAGCGCCGCCAGGTAGCCGCGCCAGCCCAGCCCGCTCACCACCCCCGCGACCACGGGCGCCGTCACCGACTCGTGCCGGAAGCGGTCGCGCGCGTAGATGTTCGTCAGGTGCACCTCGACGACGAGCCCGGGGAAGTGCTCCAGCGCGTCGCGCAGCGAGAGGCCGTAGTGGGCCAGCGCGCCGGGGTTGATGATCGCGCCCTCGGCGTTCTTCTCCTGCTGCAGGAAGTCGATGATCGCGCCCTCGTGGTTCGATTGGTAGGGGCGCACCTCGACCGACCACTCCTGCGCGCGCTGCTGCACCAGCCCCTCGATCTCGCTCAGCGTCTGCGTCCCGTACATCTCCGGGTTGCGCTCGCCGAGGACGTTCAGGTTGGGACCCGCGATGAGAAGGACCTTCATGGCGCGACCTCCACCATTTCGCCGCTCAGGGAGGCGGCCTCCGACGCCGGGTCGGGCGCCTCGGACCGCCGGCGCCGGCGCTCACGGCGAGTAAACAACTCCTCGCTGATGCCGTCGAGCGAGTGCTCGATCGCAGCCCGCTTCGCCGACTCCGTGACGTGCGTGTAGATCTGCGTCGTCGCGACGTTGGAGTGCCCCAGCAACTCCTGCACGACCCGCACGTCGGCGCCGCGTTCGAGCATATGCGTGGCGAACGAGTGCCGCAGCAGGTGCGGGTGCACGACCTTGGGCAGGCCCGCGGCGACGGCGTAGCGCTGCACGGCAAGCTGCACCGCCCGCGCCGACAGCGCGCCGCCGAAGCGGTTCAGCCACAGCGCGTCGGGGGAGCCGTCGGCGACCAGTTGCGGCCGGCCCGAGCGCACGTAGTCCTCGATCGCGAGGTAGGCGTGGTCGCCCAGCAGCGCCACGCGCTCCCGGTCGCCCTTGCCGCGCACGCGCAGGACCGCGTTCTCCCAATCGACGGAGCGCAGCGTCAGGCCGACCAGCTCGCTGACCCGCAGGCCGGAGCCGTAGAGCACTTCCAGGATGGCGCGGTCGCGCAGCCCGCCGGGCGTGTGCACGTCGGGCGCCTCGATCAGGCGCTCCACCTCGCGCACGCTCAGGAAGCGGGGCAGGGTGCGGGGCGTCTTGGGCGTGGCGGCCAGCCGCAGCGGGTCGGTCGGCAGGGTGCGCTGCTGGAAGAGATGCCGGAAGAACGACTTGATCGTGCTGGCGCGGCGGCGCAGGCTGCCCTGCGCGACGCCCTCCTCCTTGAGCCCGGCCAGGTAGGCGCGGTAGGTCAGGCGGCTGACCTCGGCCAGCGACAGTTCGCGCTCCTCCAGGTAGCGGATGAAGTGCGAGAGGTCGGTGCGGTAGTTGCGCAGGGTGTGGGGGGACAGATTGCGCTGCAGGCGCAGTTCGTCGAGGTAGGCGTCGAGCAGGGCGGCGCCGTCCTCCGCTGCCCGTGGCAGGGGTTCTGCGGTCACGTCAGACCTTGTCCAAACCTCGCCACCACGCGAGCGGGCTCACTGTAGGGGCAACGCGCCCGCGCCGAATAACGGCTGTGTAACGCGGCGTAAAGTCGGCGTTAAGCCGGATCGCGGCCTATCTGGCGGCGCGGCGGCGGCGTTTTCGATCCCGGCGCCCGGCGCCCGCGACTTCCCGCGCGACGGCGGCGGAGCGCCCTACTTCGGCTTGCGCGCCCGCTTCTTGGCGGCCCGCTTCTTGCCGCGCGCCTTCGCCCCGCGCGACGCCGGCGCGCGCCCGGCGGTCCGCTTGCCCGCGCCCTTGCGCGCCCGCTTGGGCGCGAGCGCCCGCTCGGCGATCAGCGTCAGGGCCTGCTCCAGGGTCACCGTCGCCGGATCCAGCGCGCGGGGGATGCTGGCGTTCGTCGAGCCGTCGGTCACGTAGGGGCCGAAGCGCCCATCCAGCAATCGCACCGGACGGCCCGAGTCGGGGTGCGCGCCCAACTCCCGCAGGGCGCGGCTCGACGAGCGGCGCTGGAAGCCGGCGCTCTTCGGCTGCGCGAACAGCGCCAGCGCCCGCTCCAGCGTGATCGTGTAGACGTCGTCGCTGTCCTCCAGGGAGCGCGTGTCCTTCGGATCGTCGCCGCGCTGCAGGTAGGGCCCGAAGCGCCCGTTGGCCGCGACGATCGACGCCCCGCTCTCCGGCGCGGCCCCCAGCACGCGCGGCAGCGACAACCACAGCAGCGCGTCCTCCAGGGTGACGTCGTCGGGCTCCATGCCGGGCGGCACCGACGCTCGCTTGGGCATGTCGGCGCGCTTCGTGCCGGGCGGCGGGTTGGGGCCCTGCTGTACGAACGGCCCGTAGCGCCCCGATTGCAGCAGCACCGGCTCGCCGGAGTCCGGGTCGCGGCCCAGGTCGCGCGGACCCTCCACGCGCCGGCTGAGCAGCTCCATCGCGCGCGACGGCGTCAGGTCGGCGGGCGCCTGGTCGGGCGGCAGCGAGGCCGTATTGCCCTCGCCGCCCTCGCCGCGTTGCAGGTAGGGCCCGAAGCGGCCGATGCGCACGACGATCGGCTCGCCGCTGCCGGGCTCCTCCCCCACCGGGATGAGCGGGAAGCCGATCTCCGGCAGTTGCGCCTCGATCCGCCCCGACAGCCCCTGCCCGGCGCCCGCTTCACCGTTCCCGTCGTCGCCCGGCTCTCCGCTCTGCTCTCCACCCTGCTCGCCGAAGTAGAACGCGCGCAGGTGCGAGCCGGAGTCCGCCTCGCCGCGCGCGATGGCGTCGAGAGCCTCCTCCATGTCGGCGCTGAACTTGGGCTCCACGAGGTTCCCGAAGTGACCCTCCAGCAGGTCGGTCACGGCGTAGGCCAGGAAGGTGGGAACCAGCGCCTTGCCCTGCGTGAAGACGTAGCCGCGGTCCTGGATCGTGCTCAGGATCGACGCGTAGGTGGAGGGCCGGCCCAGGCCGTCCTCCTCGAGCTTGCGCACCAGCGACGCCTCGGTGTAGCGCGGCGGCGGCTGCGTCTCGTGCCGCTTCGCCTCGACCTTCTCGGGGCGCAGCGTCTCGCCCACCTCGACCGTGGGCAGCAGTTGCTCATCGCCCTCGCCGGGCGCGTAGGCGCGCAGGAAGCCCGCGAAGACCACGCGCTGCCCGCGCGCCTCGAACTGGGCGCGGTCGTCGGCCGGCCAAGCCGGTCCCAGCGGCACGTCGATGTCCACCACCGTGCGTTCGAGTTGCGCGTCGGGCATCTGACTGGCCACGGTGCGCTGCCAGATCAACTCGTAGAGACGCCGTTGATCGCGGTTCAGCGCGCCGCGCAGCGACGCCGGCGTGCGGCGGATGTGCGTCGGCCGGATCGCCTCGTGCGCCTCCTGCGCGTTGCGGGAGCGCGTCTTGTAGAAGCGCGGCCCCTGCGCGAAGCCGTCCCCGTACTCGCGCGCGATCACCGTCTGCGCCTCGGCCAGCGCCTGGCTGGCGAGCGTGACCGAGTCGGTGCGCATGTAGGTGATCAGCCCCTCGCGCTCCGCTCCCAGGTCGACGCCCTCGTACAGGCTCTGCGCGATCTGCATCGTGCGGCGCGCGCTGAAGCCCAGGCGCCGGTTCGCCTCCTGCTGCAAGGTCGACGTCGTGAACGGCGGCGGCGGCCGGCGGCCGGCCGGGGTCGCCGTGACCTTCGTGACGGTCCACGGCGCGGCCGACTCCAACGCCCCGACCAGCGCCGTGATCTGGTCCTCGTCGAGCAGGCGCGCGCCCTTCCCGGTTTGCTCGCCGGTCGTGGGGTCGAAGTCGCGGCTGGTCGGCAGGCGGTCCGCGCCCAGGCGCTTGAGCATCGCCGGCAGTGTGCCGCGCTGGGCGGACAGCGTCGCCTCGGCGTCCCAGTAGACGGCGCGGCGGAAGGCCGCCCGCTCGCGCTCCCGCTGCACCGTGAAGCGCACGGCGACGCTCTGCACCCGTCCTGCCGACGTCCCGGCCCGGATCCTGCGCCACAGCACCGGCGACAGGCTGTAGCCGAACAGCCGGTCGAGGATGCGCCGCGCCTCCTGCGCCTCGACGAGGTTCTGGTCGACGTCCCGCGGCGAGCGCAGCGCGTCCTCGATCGCCTCCTGCGTGACTTCGTGGAAGACGATCCGCTCCACCGGCACGGTGGGCTCCAGCACCTCGCAGAGGTGCCAGCCGATGCTCTCGCCCTCGCGGTCCTCGTCCGTCGCCAGGAGCAGCTTGTCGGCCGTCTTCAACTCGCGCTTGAGCCGCCGCACGTGCTCGGCCTTCTCCTTGGGCACGATGTAGACCGGCTCGAAGTCTTGTTCGACGTTGACGCCCAACTCCGCCCAGGTCTCGCCGCGGATCGCCTCCGGGCGCTCCTCGGCGCGGGCCGGCAGGTCGCGCACGTGGCCGTAGGAGGCATCGACGACGTAATCCGGCCCAAGAAAGCGGCCGATCGTCTCCGCCTTGGCCGGCGACTCGACGATCACCAACTGCTTGCCGCGCGCCGATCGCGCCCGCGCGCGCTTGCGGGCCGGGGTCTTAGCGGCGCACATAGGTCATTGGTCCCACCTGGCGCACGACGCCCTTCATCTCGAGCATGGCGAGGGTGCTGCTGACCGTCGCGATGGGCAGCCCGGCCAAGCGCACGCAGTCATCGACGTGTACCGGGTCGGCGCCGACGCGCTCCAGCACGGCCGACTCCGTCGGGTCGTCGGGCAGCAGCGCCGACATCTCCATCTGCTGCTCGACCATCTGCAGGTTCAACTCCTCCAGGATGTCGGAGACCTTCGTCACCAGCTTGGCCATGCCCTGCTGGATGAGGTTGTTGGTGGCGCGGCTCGTCGGCGAGGTGATCCGGCCCGGCACGGCGAAGACCTCGCGGTTCTGCTCGTTCGCCCAGTTCGCGGTGTGCAGGGCGCCGCTGCCCTCGGGCGCCTCGACGATCAGCGTGCCCAGCGTCAGCCCGGAGATGATCCGGTTGCGGCGCGGGAAGTAGTCGGCCCGCGGCTGCGTGCCCAGCGGCTGGTCCGAGACCACCGCCCCGTCCTCGGCGATGCGCTGGGCCAGCCCGGCGTGCTCCGGCGGGTAGACCGTGTCCAGCCCACAGGCCAGCACCGCGATCGTGCGGCCGCCCGCCTCCAGCGCCGACTCGTGCGCGATGGCGTCGACGCCCCGCGCCAGCCCGCTCACGACCGTCACCCGGTTACCGGCCAGCCCGCCGCTCAACTCCGCCGTCACCTGCCGCCCGTAGGGCGACACCCGGCGCGTCCCCACCACCGCCACCGACCACTCGTCGGCCGGCAGGATCTCCCCGCGCACGAACAGCAGCGGCGGCGCGTCGTAGATCTCGCGCAGCCGCGGCGGATAGGCGTCGTCGTGGGGCGTGTAGACCTGCGCGCCCGAGGCCAGCAGCCGGGCCATCTCGGCGTCGGGGTCGGTGCGCCCGCGCGCCTGGTGCAGCGAGCGCAGCGTCGCCCCGTCGATGCCGGCCTGACGCAGTTCGCCGTCCGGCGCCGACCAAGCGTCGGCCATGGAGCCGAAATACGACTCCATCCGCGCCATGCGCTTCGCGCCGATGCGCGGCACGCGCGCCAGGGCGAGCCGGTAGGGCAGGTCCAACTGCGGCATCGTGTCCTCAACATCCTCCCCGACCGCCGGGCCCCGGTGGGCCCCGCCGGTCCGGAGGTCGCGTTTCCGAGAGTGACGGTAGCAAGCCCCCCGCGCGCTCTGTCCAGTGCCCCCGCCGCGGAGCCGTTACCCGGTGAGCGATCGATCCGCCTCCGGCGCCTCCGCGTCCGCCTCCTCGGCGTCGGGCGCGTGCGCCCGCACGCGGGCGATCCGCCGCCCGTCCAGGCGCACGACGGTCAGCACCAGCCCCTCCACGCGGACCTCGTCGCCGGCGGCCGGGATCTTGCCCAGCCGGTCGAAGACGAAGCCGCCGACCGTGTCCGGGTCGTCCTCGCCGAAGCGGCAGCCGAAGAGGTCCGTCAGCGCGTCGCGGGAGGCGCGGCCGTCGAGCAGCGCCTCCGTGTCGGAGATGCGGTGCACCGGCGCCACCGTGAAGCGGTCGTACTCGTCCTCGATCTCCCCCACGATCTCCTCGATCAGATCCTCGATGGTCACGATGCCCGCCGTGCCGCCGTACTCGTCGAGCACGATCGCGATGTGCACGCGCAGCGCCTTGAACTCCGCCAGCAGTTCGTCGAGCAGCTTGCTCTCGGGCACCAGCAGCGGCGGCCGCATCAACTCGCGCACCGGCGTCTCGCGCCCCGCCAGCAGCGTCGCCAGGGCGTCCTTCGCGTAGAGCACGCCGACGATGTTGTCGATTCCGCCCTCCCAGACGGGCACCCGCGAGTAGCCGTTGTCGACCGCCACCTGCGCCGCCTCCCGCGCCGTCAGGGCCACGTCCACCGCCACGATGTCGGGCCGGGGCACCATCGCCTCGCGCACCGCCGTGTCGCCGATCTCCACGACGCGGCGGATCATCTCGCGCTCGTCCTCCTCGATCTCCTCCTCGCCCTGCTCCAGCAGCACCTCCAGTTCGGTGGGCTCCGGCGCGTGCTCGTCGCGGCCCTTGCGGAAGCGGCTGACCAGCATGGCGGGCGCCTCCAGCACGAACGCCGGCCCCAGGAAGAGCGTGTCGAGCGCGTCCATCGTGCGCGCGAAGGCCAGCCCGTAGCCCTCGGGGCTCGACTGGGCGAGGCGGCGCGGCACGGCCTGCGTCAGCCCCGCGATGACGCCGCCCACGACGGCGGTCGCGATGACCACGTCCCAG
Organism: Dehalococcoidia bacterium; assembly: GCA_963664645.2. GTDB lineage: Bacteria > Chloroflexota > Dehalococcoidia > Bin125 > Bin125 > TK10-74A. The sequence continues at coordinate 1,661,213 of CAXXCV010000001.1, read as the reverse complement.
CCGAAGCCCAACTCGCGGATCAGCAGGTACTCCGCCGCCGCGAGCCCCGTGACCACGGCCAGCGTGCGGCCCACGGCGTACGAGCCCAGCGCCCGCTCGCGGTTCTGGGTGATGCGCTGCAGCCGCTCGCGGCGCGGGTCGTCCGGGTCGCGGCTGTGCAGCAGCCGCGCCCGCGAGCGGCTGAGGCTGACGACGCCCGCCTCGGCGATCGCCTCCAGCGCCAACAGCAGGTAGGCCGCCAGCAGGATCACCAGCGCCGCGATGGAGGGGCCGCTCATGACTCGTCCCGCCGGCGCCGGCTCATGCGGGCCGGGCTGCCGGCCGCCAAGCCGCCCGCCGGCACGTCGCGGCGCACCACCGACCCGGCCGCCGTGGCCGCGCCGTCGCCGATCGTCACGGGCGCGACGAGCAGCGTGTCGCTGCCGACGAAGCAGCCGGCCCCGATCGTCGTGCGGTGCTTGCGCGCGCCGTCGAAGTTGCAGGTGATCGCGCCCGCGCCGATGTTGCTGTCGGCCCCCACCTCCGCGTCGCCCAGGTACGAGAAGTGCCCCATCCACACGCCGCGATGCAGGTGCGCGTTCTTCGTCTCGGCGTGCGTACCGATGTGAACCTGCTCGTCGAGCACGGTCCCCTCGCGCAGAGTGCTGAACGCCCCCACGCCGACGCCGTCGGCCAGCACGGCCCCCTCGCTGCGGCACTGGACGAGCGCGCAGTCGTCGCCGGTGCGGGTGTCGATCAGCACGGCGTTCGGCCCCACGACGTTGCGGCGTCCCAGGACGGTCGCGCCGCGCAGGTGCGTGCCGGGTTCGATGCGGCTCTCCTCCCCCACCACCACGCCCGCGTCGATGTAGGTCGCCGCCGGATCGACGATCGTCACGCCCGCGTCCATCCAGCGCGCGTTGATCCGATCGCGCAGCACGCGCTCCGCCCGCGCCAAGTCGCGCCGCGACTCGACGTTGAGCGGCCCGTCGGGCGCATCGATCACGACCGCCGCCGCCTCTCCTCCATCGGACGCCTGGGCCACGGCGTCGGTCAGATAGACCTCGCCGCTCGCGCTCGCCGGCAGCGAGTCCAGCGCGCGCCAGAGCCGGGCCGCGTCGGCCCGGTAGATCCCCACGTTGACCTCGTCGATCGCCCTGGTGGCGGCGTCCGCGTCGGCCTCCTCCACGACGGCCCGCAGCCGGCCGCCGTCGCGGAGAACCCGGCCCAGCCCGGACGGATCGGGCACGCGGGCCGCCGCCAGCGTCAGGCGCGACGGCGGCGCGGCCAGCACGGCGCGGACGTCCTCGGGGCGCAGCAGCGCCAGATCGCCGTTGACGATCAGTACCTCGCGATCCGCCGCCAGGCCGCGCGCCTGCAGGGCCGCGTGCGCCGTGCCCCGCGGGGCGGACTGCCGCACGAAGTCCAGGCCGAGGCCGGCCGGCGCGCCCGCCCGGACGGCCGCCTCCACGGCCTCCGCGCCGTGCCCCGTGACGACGACGGCCCGCCGCACGCCGCCGTCGCGCAGGGCGTGCAGGACGTGCAGGACTATCGGCCGCCCCGCGAGGGGCTGGAGCGGCTTCGGCACACCGGAGCGCATGCGCGTACCGCGCCCGGCCGCGAGCACCACGGCCGTCGGCCGCGACGTATGGTCGTCCGAATCGGGAGGTTGGTCGGAGTCCGCGGGGTCGGTCGTGCCCACGTGTGTCCCTCGGCGCGGGGGCCGTCGCCCCGCGCCCGCGACCTGCTCAGGCCGCGAGAATCGTGCGAGAAACGTAGAAAGCGCCCCGCCCGACTGTCAACCGGAGCGCGCCGCCGGGCCGCCGGGACCGGACGTGGGCGCGGGCGTTCGTATACTCTCCCCAGCCCGACCGCGCACGCGCCGCCGACCGGAGACCGCCCGCATGCAAGCCGACCGCATCCGCCGCACGTTCCGCGAATTCTTCGAGCAGCACGACCACCTGCCCGTCGCCAGCGCGCCGCTCGTCGCGCCGGGCGATCCGACGCTGCTCTTCACCAGCGCCGGCATGGTGCCCTTCAAGCCCTACTTCATGGGCCAGGCGGCGCCTCCGCAGCCGCGCCTGACCTCGACACAGAAGTGCTTCCGCACGACCGACATCGACGAGGTCGGCGACGAGTCGCACCTGACGTTCTTCGAGATGATGGGCAACTTCTCGCTGGGCGACTACTTCAAGGCCGAGGCGCAGGCCTGGGCCTGGGACCTGGTGACGCAGGTGGTGGGCGTGCCCGCCGACCGGCTCGTCACGACCGTCTTCCTCGACGACGACGTGGCGCACGAGAACTGGCGCAAGATCGGCGTGCCGGAGGATCGCATCTATCGCTACGGCGAGGACCAGGGCAACTACTGGTTCTCGGGCCTCAACGGCCCCTGCGGCCCCTGCTCGGAGATCCACTACGACCTCCGGCCCGACGGCTCGCACCCCGGCCCCGCCGCCGACGAGGACCGCTACCTGGAGATCTGGAACCTCGTCTTCATGCAGTTCCTGCAGAACCCCGACGGCTCCCGCACGCCCCTGCCCAAGCAGAACATCGACACCGGCGCGGGGCTGGAGCGCTGGGCGATGATGCTGCAGGACACCCCCACGCTCTACGAGACCGACGTCTTCGCGCCGCTGCTGGCCTACGTCGCGGAGCGCTGCGCGCGCGACTACGCGACCGCCCCCGACGCGGAGCAGTCGGCGCTGCGGGTGGTCGTGGAGCACGGGCGGTCGATGACCTTCCTCGTCTCCGACGGCGTCCTGCCCAGCAACGAGGGGCGGGGCTACGTGCTGCGGCGGCTGATCCGCCGCGCGCTCTACATGGCCCACACGCTGGGCATCCAGGAGCCGCTGCTGGTCGACGTCGCCGCGCAGGTGCGCGGCCACATGGGCGACGCCTACCCGGAGATCCGCGATCAGGCGGCGCTGGTCGACAACGTGCTCGCGCAGGAGGAGCAGCGTTTCCGCCGCACGCTGGAGACGGGCCACACGCTGCTGGAGGAGCAGACGATCCCGCTCAAGCGCGTCTTCGCGGCCGCCTCGGCGCCGTTCCACGAGCGCGCGCGAGCCGCCGCCGGAGCCGAGGCCCTGGCCGGCGTCGCGGCGGAGTGGCGCGACGCGCTGACCGGCGAACTGCGCGGCTTCCCCGACCTGCGCAACCGCCCCCTGGCGGAGCTGTCGCAGCGGCTGGCCCTGGAGCCGGTCGGGGAACTCGCGGGGGCGGAGACGGCCCCGGACGGCGACGCGGTCGCCGCCCTGCTCGACCGGCAGCGGGCGGCCACGCAGGCCGTCGCCGGCGAGGAGGCCTTCGTCCTCTACGACACCTACGGCTTCCCCATGGAGCTGACCCGCGAGGTCGCCCGCGCCGCCGGCCTGGGCCTGGACGAGAGCGGCTTCGAGAGCGCGATGGCGCAGCAGCGCTCGCGCGGGCAGGCCGCCTCGGGATTCCAGACCGACGCCGCCGAGCACCTCTTCGCCGGCATCGACGGCCGCACCGACTTCCTGGGCTACGACTCGGTCGCCGCCGAGGGGCGCGTGCTGGCGCTGATCGTCGACGGGGAGCGGCGGCAGCGGGTCGAGGTCGCGGAGCCGGGCGAAGGGACGCCGCTGGAGGTCGTGCTCGACCGCACGCCGTTCTACGCCGAGGGCGGCGGCCAGCAGGGCGACGCCGGCCGCCTGGTGGGGCCCGACGGCGAGGTCGCGGTGCGCGACACGCAGCCCCGCGGCGACCTGCAGACCCACCTGGGCGCGCTGGCGGCCGGATCGATCGCCGTCGGCGACCCGGTGCAAGCCACCGTCGACCTCGAGCGCCGTCACGGGCTGATGCGCAACCACACCGCCACCCACCTGCTGCACGCGGCCCTGCGCGCCGTGCTGGGCGACCACGTACGGCAGGCGGGCTCGCTCGTCGCGCCCGACCGGCTGCGCTTTGACTACACCCAGCCCGGCGCGCCCGCCGCCGCCGAGCTGGCCGATGTGCAGGAGCTCGTCAACGCCCGCATCCGCGACGACATCGCCGTGGGGACAAACGAGATGCCCTACCAGCAGGCCCTGGAGTCGGGCGCGATCGCGATCTTCGGCGAGAAGTACGCCAGCGACGTCCGCGTCGTCGAGATCTGCGACCCCGCTCCGCACGTACACGACTGCTTCAGCAAGGAGTTGTGCGGCGGCGTGCACGCACCCGCGACGGGCTTCGTCGGCGCGTTCCAGATCGTCAGCGACGCCAGCATCGGCGCGGGCCTGCGCCGCATCGAGGCGCTCACCGGGGCGGCGGCCGGGGCTTGGCAGCGGCGGCGGCTGGAGTCGTTGCAGAGCGCCGCCCAGTTGCTCAAGACGCCGCCCGAGGAGGTCCCGGCGCGGGTGCAGGCGCTGCAGGACGAACTCGCCGAGGCGCGCCGCCGCCTGGCCGAGGTCGAGCGGCAGGCGGGCGCGGCCTCGGCCGGGGACCTGGCGGCCAGCACGATCGACGTCGCGGGCGTGCCGCTCGCCACCGGCCACATCGAGGTCGAATCCGCCGACGCGCTGCGCCGCGCCGGCGACGAACTGCGCGCGCGCATGGGCAGCGGCGTCATCGTGCTGGCGACGGTGGCCGGCGGCAAGCCGCAGTTCCTCTCGATGATCACGCCCGACCTCGTCGAGCGGGGGCTGCACGCCGGCTCCTTGATCAAGCAGGTGGCGCGGGTCGCGGGCGGCGGCGGCGGCGGCCGGCCCGAGATGGCGCAGGCCGGCGGCAGGGACGCGGCGCGGGTCGGCGACGCCCTGGCGGCCGTCCCCGCCATCCTGGAGCGCCTGATCGACGAGCAGGGGCGCTAGCCCGGCCCTGCCCGCCCCGAGCGCCCCCCGTTTCGATATGCTCAGCGCAGGCGTGGCGGCGCCCGCGACGGGGAGAGCAAGAGGCAAGAGCGCCGTCGAATGCAGATGCACCACCGCCGCCCAGCCGGCCCGCGCGCCGCGACGGATCGGCCGTCGCGTGCCTGAGCCCGCGCCGCCGCCCGGCCGCGTCCTCGCCATCGACCCCGGCGAGCGCTGGATCGGGGTCGCCCTCTCCGACGACGCGCGCCGCCTGGCGCTGCCCGGCGCGACCATCGACCGCCGCGCGCTGCGCCCCGACACGCCCGCCGCGATCGCCGCCCGCATCCGCGCCGCGATCGCGCCCGACGCGCCGGCGCTGCTCGTCGTCGGCGTGCCCTACCGCCCCGACGGCGCCGAGGACGCCCAGGCCGCGGCCTTCCGCGATCTGGGCGCGGGCGTCGCCGGCGCGCTCGGCCTGCCCTGGGCCGTGCAGGGGGAACGCGACTCGAACGACGCCGCGCCGCCGGTCGCGGCGGACAAGCCGCGCGGCGGCCGGCGGCCGGGGGCGGTCAGCCCCGCGCGCCGCGCGCGCCGGCGCGAGAAGCAGCACGCCGCCGCCGCCGCGACCATCCTCCAGCGCTGGCTCGACGCCCAGCGCGCGGGCGAACCATGAACCGCCAATTGGCCTGGGCCGTGAGCGGAGTCCTGGCGGCCGCCCTGGCCGCGGTCGCGGTGTGGGTCTCGCTCGGCAGCCCCGCGGCCGTCCTGAGCGACGCGCCGGAGCCCGGGGAGGAGCGCCCGGCCCGGGGCGAGGAGACGATCGTCGTCGAGATCCCCGGCGGCTACACGGCCGCGCAGATCGGCGACGAACTCGTCCGCCGCGGCGTGATCACGTCCTCGCGGCAGTTCCAGACCCTGGTCGGCCTGCTGGGCTACGAGGGCCGCCTCGTCGTCGGCACGTACGACTTCGAGCCCGGCATGCTCACGATGGACGTCATCGAGCGCATCCGCCGCGGCGTCACGTCGGAGATCGTGGTGACGATCCCGGAGGGCTGGCAGGCGGCCGAGATCTTCGCGCGCATCGCCGAGCAGAGCCCGCTCAGCGCCGCCGACCTCGAGGCCGCCGCCGCCGACCCGGCCGTGGCCCGCGGCACGCTCGCCCTCGGGCGGCCCGACGGCGTGTCGCTGGAGGGCTACCTCTTCCCCAGCACCTACGTCATCTCCCGCGTCGCGACCGGCGCCGACGTCATCCGGCAGATGCTGCGCCGCTTCGACGAGCAGATCACGCTCGACATGCGCGCCGAGATCGCCGCCGCCGGCCGTCCCCTGCACCTGCTGCTGACGATCGCCTCGATCGTCGAGCGGGAGGCCGTGCTGCCCGCCGAGCGCGCCGTGATCGCGTCCGTGTTCTGGAACCGCATCGACAACGACCTGCCGCTCCAGGCCGACCCGACGGTGCAGTACGCGCTCGCCCAGGACCCGGACAGCGTCGCCCTGTACGGCTACTGGAAGTCCCCCCTGACGGCGGAGGACCTGCAACTGCCGTCGCCCTGGAACACGTATGCTTCCGGCGGAGTGCCGCCGACCCCGATCGCCTCGCCGGGCATCGAGTCCATCCTCGCCGCCCTGCGGCCGGCGGAGACGCCGTACTTCTTCTTCGTGGCGCGGGGCGACGGCGGGCACCTGTTCGCGGAGACCTTCGAGGAGCACAGCGACAACGTCGATTGGGTGCGCAGCCAGTAGCGGGCGCCGGGAGTGGAGACCCGATGAAGCGGAGGGATCAGCAGCGATGAGCGTACGCGTGGGCCTGATCGGCCACCCACTGGGGCACAGCATCTCGCCCCGCTTCCAGCAGGCGGCGTTCGACGCCATCGGCGTCGACGCGCGCTACGAGGCCTGGGACCTGCCCCCCGAGGAGGTCGAGGCGTTCATCCGCGGGCTGCGCACGCCCGACGCCCTGGGCGCGAACGTCACGATCCCCTACAAGGAGGCGGCGCTGCGCTACGTGGACCGCCTGCACGAGACGGCCCGCTTCGTCGGCGCGATCAACACCATCGTCAACGAGGGCGGCCACCTGGCCGGCTTCAACACCGACGTCGCCGGCTTCCAGGCCGCCCTGAAGGACGTGGGCTTCGACCCGCGCGGCGCGAACGCGGTCGTCTGGGGCGCGGGCGGCGCGGCGCGCGCGGTGGTCTGGGCGCTGGTCTGGCGCAAGGCCACCTCGATCACGATCGTCAATCGCACCGCCGTGCGGGCCGCCCGCTTGCGCCACGACGTCTCCTCGGCGCTCACCGGCGGCGACGCCGGCGGCGTGCGCCTGCGGGCCGGCGGCGCCGACGACCCCGCCGCCGCCGCCGCGCTGCAGGTCTGCGATCTGGTGGTGCACTGCACCCCGGTGGGCATGCAAGGGTCGGACGCGCCCGACGCGACGCCCTTCCCCGTCGATGCGCTCAACCCGCGCGCGCTGGTGGTGGATCTGGTCGCCAACCCGCTGGAGACGCCGCTCATGCGCGAGGCCGCCGCCGCCGGCCATCGCGTCGTCGGCGGGCTGCCCATGCTCGTACACCAGGGCGCGGCCTCCTTCGAGTTGTGGACCCGCCGCGTGCCGCCCATGGCCGTGATGACCGCCGCCGCCCGCCGCGCCATGGCGGAGGTCTCGTGAGCGTCGCCGGGAGCCCGATGCAATGAATGAAGGCGTCGCGATTACCTTCGCCGTGATCTTCGTGATCGTGGGGCTGATCGGGCTGGTGCTCTTCAAGGAGATGCGCACGCACAGCTACTGGCGGCAACTGGCGGCGGCCAACGACCTCGACGCGATCCGCGGCCTGCTCGAAGCCGAGATCGACCACTGGCATCGCATGCGCCCGCCCAAGGGGATCAGCGCGGCGGTCTGGGCGGGCGTGCAGGGCATGGAGTTGCTCGCCGCCGACGCCACGCACGTCCAGATCACGACCAGCGCCGAGCCGGAGATGCGCGTCATCGGCGGTAAGAGCCAGCAGGTGGCGACGGCCCTCGACATCGCCCTCGCGACCGCCGTGCGCATCACCGAGATGGTCTTCTACGACGTCTCCGACTACCTGCCCCAGGTCGTGCGCGTGGACGTCTACACGACCTTCCGCGACGCCACCCGCGCCACGCCCCAGCCCATCCTCAGCATGAGCGCCGACCGCGCCGACGCCGTCGGGCTCGACTGGGACGCGGAGGTGCGGGAGATCGCGCTGGCCTTCAACGCGACCTACGACCTGGGCCCCAGCGGTGAGCCGCGCCCCATCGGCCTGCCGCCCATGGCCCCCGCCCTGGCCGCCTCCCTCGCCGAAGCGGAGGCGGTCGATGAGACGCCCGCCCCCGATCCGTAGCGCGCGCGGCGTTGATCGGCGGATCGCATTTCTCGCCTGCGCTACCGTCATTCCATGGGATCGCTGCGCTGGTTCACCGCCGGGGAGTCGCACGGGCCGGGCCTGACGGCCATCGTCGAGGGCCTGCCCGCCGGCGTGCCCCTGAGCGAGGCCTACATCCGCGAGCAGTTGGCGCGGCGGCAGCGCGGCTACGGCCGCGGCGGCCGCATGAAGATCGAGACCGACTACGCCCACATCCGCGGCGGCGTGCGGCACGGGCGCACACTGGGCAGCCCGGTCGCGCTGTGGATCGAGAACCGCGACCACGCCACGGGCAGCGGCCCCGACAAGCGCCCCTGGACCGAGACGATGGCCGTCGAAGCGCTCGAGCCCGGCGCCGACCCGCCCACCCGGGTGACCCGCGTCCGCCCCGGCCACGCCGACCTCGCCGCGGCGCTGAAGTACGGCTACGACGACGTGCGCAACTCGCTGGAGCGGGCCAGCGCCCGCGAGAGCGCCGCCCGCGTCGCCGCCGGGGCCGTCGCCCGCAGCCTGGCCGAGCAGGCCGGCGCGCGCTTCTACAGCCATGTCGTGCGCATCGCCGACGTCGCCTCGGAGGCGGCCGACTTCGCCGCCATCGACTGGGAGGCGCTGGAGGACTCCCCCGTCCGCTGCGCCGACCCCGACGCGGCGGCGCGCATGGTCGCCGCCATCGACGCCGCCAAGCGCGACGGCGATACCGTGGGCGGCGTCGTGGAGGCGCGGGTGACGGGCGTGCCCTTCGGCCTCGGCTCGCACGTGCACTGGGACCGCAAGCTCAGCGGCCGCATCGCCCAGGCCCTGCTGAGCATGAACGCCTTCAAGGGCGTGGAGATCGGCGACGGCTTCCGCGGCGCGGCGCGGCGCGGCGCGCAGATGCACGACGTCGTGCTGCCGCAGGACGCCTGGCCCGGCGGCGACGCGCCCACGCGCCCCTGGCGGCGCGCCAGCAACCACGCCGGCGGCATCGAGGGCGGCACGAGCAACGGCGAGGACATCGTCGTGCGGGTGGCCGTCAAGCCCATCGCGACGCTGGCCCACCCGCTGCCCTCGGCCGACCTCGCCAGCGGCGAGCGCGTGCAGGCCCACTACGAGCGCTCCGACGTCTGCGTGGTACCCGCCGCCGGCGTCATCGTCGAGGCGCTGCTGGCCCTCATCCTGGCCGACGCGCTGCTGGAGAAGCACGGCGGCGACAGCCTGGCGGAAGTGCGGCGCAACCTGGCCGCCTTCCAGGCGCGCGTCGGCCCCCTCGACGAGCGGCCGCTGGACGGATAGCGGTCGTGCCCCCGGCCCAACCGACGCGCATCGTCCTGATCGGCTTCAGCGCCACCGGCAAGTCGTCCGTCGCGCGCGCCCTCGCGGCCCGGCTGGGCTGGACGGCGCTCGACACCGACGACCTCGTCGAGGAGGCCGCCGGCCGCAGCGTGCCCGACATCTTCGCGCGGGACGGTGAGGCCGCCTTCCGCACCCTGGAGCGCGACGCGGCGCGGCAGGCCGCCGCCCGGGAGCGGGCCGTAATCGCGACCGGCGGCGGCCTCTGGCTCGACGCGACCAACCGCGAGGCCCTCTGCGACGGCGGCTTCGTCGTCGCGCTGGAGGCGCGGCCGGGCACGATCGTCGCCCGCCACGCGCCCGTCGAGTCGGCCCGCGCCGACGCCCGGCCGCTGCTCGCCGGCGGCGAGCGCCTGGAGACCGTGCGCCGGCTCAAGGCCGCCCGCCAGCCGCACTACGCCCTGGCCGACGCGACCGTCCACACCGACACGGCCTCGGTCGAGCAGGTCGTCGAGCAGATCGTCGCCGTCTTCCGGCGCGACGGGGCCGCCGTCGTCGGATCCGCCGAGCGGCGGCGCGACCTCGTGCGGGGCCCGGCCGCCGCCGCGCCGGACGCCCGCCCGCCCGCGGCCGACGACGCCCTGGCCGCCGTCGTGCGCACCCGTCCGGCCGCGGCCGACTACCCGGTCTACTGCGCCTGGGGCCTGCTGGGACGGCTGCCGGAGATCCTCGACGCGGTCGCGCCGACGTCCGGCCGGGTCTTCCTCGTCTGCGACGCCGCCGTCCGGCCGCTCTACGGGGAGGCGCTCGCCTCGGCCCTGACGTCGGCCGGCCGCCGTTGCGAATCGACGACCGTGCCCGGCGGCGAAACCAGCAAGAACCCCGCGCAACTGCAGGCCCTCTTCGACTGGCTGGCCGGGGCGCGCGCCGAGCGCGGCGACGTCGTGCTGGCGCTGGGCGGCGGCGTGGTGACCGACCTGGCCGGCACGGCCGCCGCGACCTACCTGCGCGGGATGCCGCTCGTGCACGCCCCCACGACGCTGCTGGGCATGGTCGACGCCGCGATCGGCGGCAAGGTCGCCATCGACCTGCCGGCCGGCAAGAACCTGGTCGGCGCGTTCTACCAGCCGCGCGCCGTCGTCGCCGACATCGCCACGCTGGCCAGCCTGCCCCCGCGCGAGTTGCGGGCCGGCTTCGCGGAGGTGATCAAGCACGCCTTCATCCGCGACCCCGCCATGCTCGACGAGCTGGAGCGCGACGCGCCGGCCCTGCTCGCGCTCAACGACTCCGCCCCGGCCGTCCGCGACCGCGCCGTCTCCCTGATCGCCCGCAACATGGCGATCAAGGCCGCCGTCGTCTCGGCCGACGAGCGCGAGTCGGACCTGCGCATGACGCTCAACTACGGCCACACGATCGGCCACGCGATCGAGGCCGTCACGTCCTACGAGGCCTGCCTGCACGGTGAGGCGGTCGCCATCGGGCTGGTGGGGGCGGCGCGCATCGCGCGGGGGGTCGGCCTGATCGACGGCGCGACGACCGCGCGGCACGAGCGCATCCTCGATCGCTTCGGTTTGCCCACCCGCGCCGCCCCCGGCCCCGGCCTGACGACCGACGCGGTGCTGGAGGCCATGCGAAGCGACAAGAAGGTCGCGGCGGGGCGGCAGCGCTGGGTGCTGCTGGAGGCGATCGGCGCGCCGGTCGTGCGCGACGACGTGCCGCCGCAACTGGTCCGCGAGGTGGTGCATGGCCTGGTGGAACCGGCTGCGACGTAGGAGGCGGCCGATGGACCCGCCCGGCGGCGGCGCCCCGGCCCCCGATGAGCGGCTGACCGCGCTGGTGCACGGCTTCGTGCAGGGCGTCGGCTACCGCCAGTTCTGCATCCGCACGGCCTACTCCCTCGGCCCCGAGGAGCTGAGCGGCTACGCGCGCAACCTGCCCACCGGCGCCACCGTGGAGGTCGTCGCGGAGGGGCCGCGGCCGATGCTGGAGGCGTTCCTCGATCAGCTCTACGAGGGGCCGGGCATGGCCCGCGTGTTCGACATCGAGGTCTCCTGGGGCGCCGCCAGCCACGAGTTCGAGCACTTCCGGGCCCGCTACTAGCCCCGCGTCTGGGTAGGATGGAAGTGCGATCCTCCACCCCGGCCGGCCGCCGCGACCGCGTCGGCCCCACGAACGAAGCGAGCCCATGGAATACACGATCGAGCACGGTCCCTCCTACGCCCTCGGCGTCATCCAGTTGCACGCCGGCGAACGCATGCAGGCCGAGGCCGGCGCGATGGTCAGCATGTCCGACACGATCGAGATGAAGTCGGAGGTCCGGGGCGGCCTCATGAAGGGGCTCAAGCGCTCGGTGCTGGGCGGCGAGAGCTTCTTCATCAACAAGTTCGAGGCCTCCGGCCCCGGCGGCGAGGTCACCGTCGCGCCCGCCCTGCCGGGCGACATCGTGGCGCTGGAGGTCGGCGGGCCGCCCCTGCTGATCCAGTCGGGCTCCTTCCTGGCCGCCGGCGACGGCGTCGAGATCGATACGAAGTGGGGCGGCGGCAAGACCTTCTTCTCCGGCGAGGGGCTCTTCCTGCTCAAGGCCACCGGGGCCGGCACGATCTTCCTCTCCAGCTACGGCGCGATCCGCATGATCGAACTCGGCGCGGGGCAGCGCTACACCGTCGACACCGGGCACATGGTCGCCTTCGACGAGAGCGTGCGCTACAGCGTCGGCAAGTCGGGCGGCTGGCGCACGACCCTGACGAGCGGCGAGGGCCTGGTCGCCAAGCTGGAGGGCCCGGGGCGCTTCTACATGCAGACCCGATCCGCGGACGCGTTCGTCGACTGGCTGGCCCCCAAGCTGCCCAGCAAGAGCGGGTAGCCCCGGCCGGCCCTCGCGGTCGCGCCCGGCGCGATACGCTGAGCGCCATGGCCATCCCCCGCGACCGGGCCGAAGCCGCCGCCCTGCTCGGCGTCCCCGCCGACGCCGGGGACGACGTCATCGCCGAGCGCTACCGCACGCTGGCGCGCATCTTCCACCCCGACCGCAACCCCGACGCGCCCGACGCCGACGCGCGCATGCAGGAGCTCAACATCGCCCGCGACCTGCTGCTGCAACTGCGCGCGGAGTCGGCCGTCGTGACGCTGTCCCCGGAGCCCGAGCCGGCCCACTCGCGCCGCCAGCACGAGCGGCTGGCCGCCGTCATGCACGAGATGCCCTACGGCGTCTACTTCATCGGCACGCAGCGCGACGGCGACCCCTCGGGCATGATCGCCGACTGGGTGCTGCAGGTCTCCTTCAAGCCCCCTGATCCTGATCGCCTTCGAGCGCGATTCCTACAGCCTCGCCAGCATCCAGGCCAACCGGGCGCTCAGCGTGGCCCTGCTGGCCGATTCCTACAGCCTCGCCAGCATCCAGGCCAACCGGGCGCTCAGCGTGGCCCTGCTGGCCGAGGACTGCTTCGACGTCGCCGGGCGCTTCCTGCAGCCCCGCGACCCGGCCAAGATCCGCGGGCGCTCGCGCGGCCAGCAACTGCGCGACAAGCTGGCCGGCGTCGAATACTGGACGACGGAGCGCGGCTGTCCCGTCCTCGGCGACGCCCTCACCTGGCTCGACTGCGAGGCGCAGCAGTTCATCCCGGCCGGCGATCACATCCTCGTCGTCGCCCAGGTCCTCGACGGCGACCGCCAGCGCGACGCGGAGCCCCTGACGTCGCTCAACACCGGCTGGACCTACAGCGGCTGAGCCCGGCCGTCGCCGATCAATCCGGCGAGTGCTCCCAGTCCACCATCAGCACCTCGACCTCCTCCCCCACCGCCACCCGCTCCCGGTCGGCCGGGCAGACGGCGTAGCCGTTCGCGTAGGCCATCGACGTCAGCACGCCCGATCCCTGCGGACCGGTCAGGCGGGCGTGCCAGCGGCCGTCGGCGGCCCGCTCGACGATCGCCCGCGCGTAGACCCGGCGGGCGTCGGTGTTGATGATCGCCTCATCGGCGACGGCCGTCACGACCGGCCGCTCCTGCACCTGCCGCCCCTGCATCTTGAACAGCGCCGGCCGCCCGAACAACTCGAAGGCCAGCAGCGAGGAGACCGGGTTGCCCGGCAGGCCAATGTGCGGCACGGCCCGCCCGTCGGCGGCGCCGAAGCGGCCGAAGGCCAGCGGCTTGCCGGGCTTCATCCGCACCGTCCAGAAGCGCACTTCGCCCTCCCGCGCCAGCACCTCCTTGACGACGTCGAAGTCCCCGCGCGAGACCCCGGCCGACGTCACCACCATGTCGGCCGCCGCCACGGCCTCGGCGATCTTCGCGGTCAGCGCCGGCACCGTGTCGTGCGCAATGCCCGACAGCACCGGCGCCCCGCCGTACTCCTCGACCAGCGCCGCCAAGCCGTAGGCGTTGCTGTCGTAGATCTTGCCCGGCGCCGGCGGCTCCCCCTCGGCGGAGGCGCCCGGGGTCAGCAACTCGTCGCCGGTGGAGAGGATGGCGACGCGCGGCCGCCGCACGACCGACACCGCGCCGATGCCCATCGAGGCCAGCACGGCGATCTCCGCCCCCCGCAGCACCAGTCCCCGCGTCAGAATCAGCGCTCCCTGGCGCACGTCCTCCCCGCGGCGGCGGATGTTCGCGCCGGGCCGGGCCGCCTTCAGCACGCGCACGCTGCGCTGCGCCGCCGCCGCCGACTGCCCCGGCGCCTGCAAGCCCGTCTCGTCGGTCTCCTCGAAGGGCACGATCGAGTCCGCGCCGGCGGGCATGGGAGCGCCGGTCATGATGCGCACGGCCTCGCCGGGGCCGACGGCGCCCTCGTACACGTAGCCCGCCGCCAGCTCCCCAATCACCCGCAGCTCGGCGGCGCCCTCCCCCTCGACGTCCGCGCCGGCCGGCGCCGTGTCCGCCGCCTGCACCGCGTAGCCGTCCATGGCCGTGTTGTCGTGCGGGGGGATGTCGAACGGAGCGACGACGTCGGCGGCCAGCACCTGACCGGTGGCCTCGCGGATCGGGCGCAGTTCGGCCGGCATCTCCCGCACGAGGTCGAGGATCCGCGCCAGCGCCTCCTCCACGGGCAGCATGTCCGCGGGGGGCTCGGTCCGCCGGGGCATCGGCCCGCCTCTCTCCGCCGGGGCCCGTGGGCGCGGCTAGTCGAGCATCAGCGTCAGGCAGGTCGTGGTGCGCTTCACGCCGGTGATCGTCTGGATCGCCTCGGTGATGCAGCCGCCCAGCCGGTTGAGATCCTCGGCCTCGATCTGCGCGACGACGTCGAACGGGCCGGTGACGGTGTCGACCTGCATCACGCTCGCGTCGCGGTAATGGATGTCTTTGAGGTGGTCCGCGACCGACTTCGCGGTGCCCACTTCGGTCTCGATCAGGACGTAACTTTTGACGGCCATGGCGGCGGGGCTCCTTCGCTCTCCGGTCGATCGGCCGTTCTCCGGTCGATCGGCGCGAGTGTAGCAGCGCCGCGCCGCGCCGCCGGGCGCGATTGCCCTCCGCCGGGGCCGTAAGTACGGTGACCGCGATGCCGCTCCCCGACCTCGCCGCCCTGGAAGCCGACGCCCGGCGCGAGTTGGCCGCCGCGTCCGACGCGGCCGCCCTCGACGGCTGGCGCACGCGCTACCTGGGCCGCAAGGGGCGGCTGACCGGCGTGCTGCGCGGCGTCCGCGACCTGCCGCCGGCCGACCGGCCCGCCATCGGCAAGGGCGCGAACACGCTCAAGGGCGCGCTCGAGGCGGCGCTCGGCGAGCGCCGGGAGGAGCTGCGGCGGGGCGCCGCGGCCGTCCAGGCCGCCGCCTCGGTCGATGTGACGCTGCCCGCGCGGTCGCTGCCCCAGGGGCAGCTGCACCCCGTCACGCTCACCCGCCGCGCCATGGAGGACGTCTTCCGGGAGATGGGCTTCGACATCGTCGAGGGCCCCGAGGTCGAGTGGGACAGCTACAACTTCGACCGCCTGCGCATCCCGCGCGACCACCCCGCGCGCGACATGTGGGACACGATCTGGATCGACCCGGAGGACGCCGGCGGCGCGGCGGAGGGGGCGGAACCGCCACCGCGGCGGCTGCTGCGCACGCACACCTCGCCCATGCAGATCCGCTACCTGGAGACGCACCGGCCGCCGATCCGCGTCATCGTGCCGGGGGCCTGCTACCGCTACGAAGCCACCGACGCCACGCATGAGTGGATGCTCACCCAAATCGAGGGGCTCGTCATCGACGACGGCGTCTCATTCCCCAACCTCAAGGGCACGCTGGAATCGTTCGTGCACCGTTTCCTCGGCCCCGACCTGGAGACCCGCTTCCGCTGCGACTACTTCCCCTTCGTCGAGCCCGGCGCCGAATTGGGCATCCGCTGGGGCGGGCGCTGGCTGGAGGTGCTGGGCGCGGGCATGGTGCACCCGGAGATCATCGAGGCGGCCGGGCTCGACCCGGAGCGCTACACCGGCTTCGCCTTCGGCATGGGCGTCGAGCGCTTCGCGATGCTGCGCTACGGCATCGACGACATCCGCTACTTCTACGCCAACGACCTCCGCTTCCTGGAACAGTTCCGCGGGAGCGCGACGTGAAGGTTCCGCTGCGCTGGCTGGCCGACTACGTGCCCATCACGCTGCCGGTGGAGGAGTTGGCGCACCGCCTCTCGATGGCCGGCGCGGAGGTGGAGTCGATCGAGCGCACCGGCGATTGGGGCGACCTCGTCCGCGTCGGCCTCGTCACCGGCGTCGAGCCCCATCCGGCCGCCGACCGCCTGCGCCTCGCCACCGTGGACTACGGCGGCGACGCGCCCCAGACGGTCGTCTGCGGCGCGCCCAACGTGGCGGCGGGACAGAAGATCGCCTTCGCGCTGGAGGGCGCCTCCCTCCACGACGCGCACGCCGGCAAGACCCGCAAGCTCAAGCGCTCGAAGATCCGCGGCGTCGTCTCGGCCGGCATGGTCTGCTCGGAGTTGGAGTTGGGCCTCTCCGACGAGCACGAAGGCATCCTCGTCCTCGACGACGCGGCGACCGTCGGCGCGCCGCTGAGCGAGGTGCTCGGCGAGACCGTGCTCGACATCACGCCCACGCCCAACCGGCCCGACCACTTCTCCCTGCTCGGCATCGCCCGCGAGGTGGCGGCGCTGACCGGCCAGGCCGTGCAAGAGCCCGGCATCGAATACGCGCAGGAGGGGCCGCCGATCGCGCAGGCGACGTCGGTCGAGATCGCCGACCCCGACCTCTGCGGGCGCTACATCGCGACGATCATCCGCGGCATCCGCGTCGGCCCCTCGCCGGAGTGGATGCAGCGGCGGCTGGCCGCGGCCGGGCAACGGCCGATCAACAACGTCGTCGACGTGACGAACTTCGTCATGCTGGAGATGGGCCAGCCGCTGCACGCGTTCGACTACGACCGGCTCGACGAGGGCCGCATCGTGGTCCGCCGGCCGCGGCCCGGCGAGGCGATCACGCTGCTCGACGGCAGCGAGCGCCAGCTCGGCACCGACCACCTGCTGATCGCCGACGCGACCGTGGGCCTCGCCCTGGCCGGCGTGATGGGCGGGGCCGACTCCGAGGTCGCGCCGGACACGACCAACGTCCTGCTCGAGGCGGCCAGCTTCGCGCCCCACAACACGCGCCGCACGGCGGCGGCACTGAAGCAGCGCACCGAGGCCTCGCTGCGCTTCGAGAAGGGGCTCAACCCGGAGCTGGCGGCGCTGGCCTCGGCGCGGGCGATGCGGCTGCTGCTGGAGACGGGCGGCGGCGTGGCCGACCGCGGCGTCGCCGACGCCTACCCGGCCGAGCGTCCGCCGGCGCGCGTGCAGCTGACCTCCGAGCGGCTGGAGCGCATCGCGGGCGTGGCCCTGCCCACCGAGACCGTGCGATCGATCCTGAGCGGGCTCGGCCTGCCCACCCGCTGGAAGCCGCCCGGCACGTACGTCGTGGAGACGCCGCCCTGGCGCACCGACATCGCCCTGCCCGACGACGTCGTCGAGGAGGTCTGCCGCATCTACGGCTACGACAACCTGCCCAGCCACGGCCTCACCGGCGTCCTGCCGGAGCCGGGCCTCGACCGGGCGCGCCAAGTGCGTGAGTCGATCCGCGACGCGCTCGCCGCCGCCGGCTGCGGCGAGGTCATCACCTACGCGGCGACCAGCGCGGCGGCGCTCGACGCCGTCCCGGCCGGGCCCGGCGGCCCCGCCGGCGACGACGCTCTTGCCCTGCTCAACCCGATGAGTTCGCAGCACGCGCGCATGAGGACGTCGCTGCGGCCGGGCGTGCTCGCCAGCTACGCGGCCAACGCGCGCGGCGGCGCGCGGGCGGCGGGACGCCTGCAGATCTTCGAGGCGGGCAAGGTCTTCCTGCCCCGCCCCGGCGACCTGCCCCGCGAGCGCACCGACGTCGTGCTGGCGATGGGCGGCGCGCCCCCCGCCTCCGCCCACGACCCCGAGCCGCGCGCCGCCGACCTCTACGACGCCAAGGCCCTGCTCGACGCGGTCGCGACGGCGCTGCGCCTGCCCTTCGACTACGCGCCCGCCGATCCGCCCGACGCGGCGCTGCTGCCCGGCGTCAGCGCGCGGGTCGGCGTCGCGCAGGGGACGGGCAAGCGGCGGCGCGTGACGCCGGTGGGGGTGGTGGGACGGCTCGACCCCGCCGTCGCCGAGCGGGTGGGGATCGCGGGCGCCGTCTTCCTCGCAGAACTCGACGCCGACGCGCTGGCCGCCTGCGACCCGGAGCCGCTGCGCATCGGCACGCTCAGCCGCTACCCGGCGGTCGTGGAGGACCTGGCGATCGTCGTCGAGGCCGATCTGCCCGCGGCTCGGGTCCACGCCGTCCTCACCCGCAACCGCCTCGTCGAGCGGGCCGACCTGTTCGACGTCTACCAGGGCCCGCAGGTGCCCGAGGGCAAGAAGTCGCTCGCCTACGCGGTCACCTATCGCTCGCCGGAGCGCACGCTGACCGACGCCGAGATCGCCCGCGTGCGGCGAGGCATAATCGGGCAACTGGAGCGCGAACTGTTGGCCGCCATCCGCGAAAGCAGTTAGCCTGCGCGCCGGCCCACCGATCCCCGGCCGCGCAGGTCCCGAAACGACCAGGCAAGGAACCCCGCAATGAAGGTTGGCGTTCACCTCAACTTCCAGAACTACCACGATTGGGACCGCTTCGAGCGCAAGGCCAGCGACGAGCCCCAGCCCGTCACCGACGCCCAGATCTACGAGGAGGACCTGCACCTGGGCAGCCTCGTCGAGCCGCTGGGCTACGACTCGCTGTGGGCGATCGACCACCACTTCTCGCCCTACATCATGACCGGCGGCGCGGTGCAGAACCTGACCTACTTCGCCGGCATGACCGAGCGGATCGACTTCGGCACGATGGTCGTCGTGCTGCCCTGGTACGACCCGATCGCGATCTGCGAGCAGATCTCGGTGCTCGACAACATGCTGCAGGGGCGCAAGCTCACCATCGGGCTCGGCCGGGGCGCCGGCCAGCGCGAGTTCGACGGCTTCCGCGTCCCGATGGGCGAGTCGCGGGGGCGCTTCCTGGAGTCGCTGGAGATCCTGCGCAAGGCCTGGAGCAGCGAGTTCTTCGCCCACGAGGGCGAGTTCTTCACCATCGCCGAAACGACGATCCGGCCGCGACCGCGCACGCCCGACCTGCTCGACCACCTGAAGGTCGCCTGGATCAGCCCCGGCACGCTGCGCATCGCCGCCGACGCCGGCCTGGGCATGCTGTTCACCAACCAGAAGAAGTGGGACGAGTACCGGATCGACATGCGCGACTTCAACGCCGTCCGGGCCGAGCACGGCTGGGGTCCCAAGCAGCCCACCGTGGTCGTCAACGTGGTCTGCACCAAGGACCGCGAGGAGGGCTGGGAGCGCATGGTGCGCCACGTGACCGAGGCCCAGGAGAGCGTCGAGCGGCATTACCACTTCTCGGACAGCGCCCACTTCAAGCAGGCCGGCGGCTACGAGTTCTACGAGCAGTTCGAGAAGACGCTCAAGAAGAAGAGCCTCGAGGAGATCGGCGAGTTCAACGCCCGCCCGCAGGTGTTCGGCAGCCCCGAGGAGTGCCTCGACAAGATCCACTACATCCAGCGCATGACCAGCGCTGAGGAATTGGTGCTCAACTTCCGCTTCGGCGGGATGCCAATCGGCCAGGCCGAAGAGAGCCTGCGCCGCTTCTCGGAGACGGTGCTGGGCGACGTGCAGGCGATCGAGCCGCAACTCCACGAGTACAGCGAAGAGGACGAGGAAGCGGTCGCGGCGGGCGGCAAGCAGTCCTACCGGCTGCCCGGCGCGTAGCCGCCTACCGGCTTCGGGGCCGGCCGCCTACGGGCGGTGACTGCCGAGCGGCTGCATCAGGCACACATCCGTGTCGATCGTGAGGCCGGCGCGCTCAGCGCTGGCGGGGCCGGCGGCCTCCCAAATGGGCGCGAGATCGGGATCGATGGACCTCGGACATCCCAACGGGGTAGAGTCCTACTCTGATCGTCGCACGTGAGGAGGACCGGATGGAGTACGACGTCATCATTGCAGGGGCCGGATCATCGGGCGCCGTCATGGCGACCCGCCTGAGCGAGGATCGCTCGCGCTCGGTGCTGCTGCTGGACGCCGGGCCGGACTATGCGTCGATCGATGCGTTGCCGTCCGACATCAACAGCGTCCTCGAGCCATCGGTCAAGCGGCACGACTGGGGCTTCAGCGCGACGTTCGTTCCCGGCCGCGAAGAGCCGATGCCGCGCGGCAAACTGGTCGGCGGCTCTTCGGCCGTCAACGGGGGCGTCGCGATCCGCGGCGCGCCCGACGACTATGACGTCTGGGCCGAGATGACCGGCGACCAGCGCTGGGCCTGGTCCGAGTGCCTGCCCTACTTCCGCGGGATTGAGGACGACAAGGACGAAGGCGGCGACTTCCACGGCCAGGGTGGACCGATCCCGGTGCGGCGCTGGACGCTCGACGAACTGGAGCCGGTGCAACGAGGGTTCTACGACGCCTGCGTGGCGCACGGCTTCGAGCAGACCAACGATCAGAACGACCCGGAGTCGACCGGCATCTCGCCGCTGGCGATGAACCGCGACGGCCCCGGACGGATGACCCGCTGGTCGGCCAGTCTCGGTTACCTCTCCCAGGCGCGGAACCGCTTGAATCTGACGGTGCGCGGTCACTGCCTGGTGGACCGGGTGATCTTCGAAGGCAATCGGGCCGTTGGCCTGGTCGTGGAGTGCGACGGCGAGTTGCAGGAAGTTCGCGGCCGGCAGATCGTGCTCTGTGCGGGCGCGATCATGAGTCCGGCGATCCTGCTGCGCAGCGGCGTCGGGCCGGCGGGGGAGTTGGCGCAACTGGGCATTCCCTCGGTGGTCGACCTGCCCGGTGTGGGCAAGCACCTGATGGACCACCCGGCGATGCCGATGCTGTTCTGGCCGACGCCGGGCACGGTCGATCCGGATCGTCCTCGTCCGCTCGTCCAGACGTTGTTGCGCTACACGTCCGAGACGGGCGAGTTCAACGACATGCAGGTCTATCTGCTCGGACCCTTCCGGGTCGGTCCCCAGCTCCGGTTCGGCGCCTGGGTGGGCGCGGATGAGCAGGAGGAAGAGGCCAGCTGGGTATTCGCCATTGGCCCGAGTCTACAGCTGCCCAACTCGTACGGCTCGGTGACTCTGCAGAGCGCGGACTACACGCAGCATCCCAACATCGACCTGAAGTTTGACGAACACGAGGGAGATCGGGTCCGCTTGCGAGAGGGCGCACGGCTGGCCTGGAACCTGGCGCATTCCGACGAGATGAGTTCGTTCCATCAGGGCGCGGTCGACATCGACCAGGACACCGTCGACGACGACGAGCAGCTGGACGAGTGGATCCACGCGACGGTGACGAGCACGGCCCACCCGACCTGTACGTGTCCCATGGGCGCCGATCCGGCGGAAGGCGCGGTCGTCGACAGCGAGGGCCGGGTTCATGGGGTCGAGAACCTGAGGGTGGTCGACGGCTCGATCATGCCCACGGTGGTGAGAGCGAATACCAACTTCACCTGCATGATGATGGGCGAACGGGTCGCTGAGTGGATGGCCGCCGGAGACTAGGAGATGGCTGAGGAAGCGGTCGCGGCGGGCGGCAGCCAGTCCTACCGGCTGCCCGGCGCGTAGCGGTCCCGCGCCGCGTGATCGGCCGTAGTGCGATCACCGCGCTGGGCCGCGGGGCGTGTGGATCGGCGTGGCGCCCCCGGCCGCGACGCCAGCCCATACGTCAGCCCATCCGTCAGAACGTGGGCGCCAGCGACTTCGCCCACTCGTAGGTGCGATCGCGGGTCTCGCGGTCGTGCCCCTCGGGCGTGACGATCAACTCCGTGACCCCGATCTCCTTCAGCCGGCGCAACTCGCGCTCCAGCAGCGCCTCGTCGCCGATCAGCGAGACGCCGGCCGGACCCTCGGCCCCGGAGCCGCGGATCACGCGTTGGTACGAGGGCAGGTCGCCGTAGAAGCGATAGGCGCGGGCGATGCGCTCCGTCGTCACGTCCACGTCGTTCGTCAGCGCGATCGGCAGGCCCACGACGATGCGCGGGTCGGGCCGTCCCGCCGCCGCGGCCGCCTGCCCGATCGTCGGCACGACGACCTCCTCCAGGTAGCGCGCACCGGCCAGCCAGGTCACCGTCCCGTCGGCCAGACGGCCCGTCAGGCGCAACATCTGCGGACCCAAGGCCGCGACCAGCACCGGCGGCGGCTCGGCGTCGCCCACCCGCAGCTGCGCCCCGCGCACGGGGAAGACCTCCCCCTCGAAATCGACCTGCTCGCCCGTCAACAGGCGGCCGAGCACGGTCAGGTACTCGCGCATGTGGCGCACCGGCTTCGCGAAGTCCTGCCCGAAGTGGTTCTCGATCACCACCTGATGGCTCAGCCCCACGCCCAGCACGAAGCGCCCGCCCGTGGCGGCCTGCGCGCTCAGCGCCTGCTGGGCCATCGTGATCGGGTGACGCGAGTACGTCGGCACGACGTCGACGCCCAGCGTCACCCGTTGCGTGACCGCACCCGCGGCCACGATGACCGACATCGTGTCGTGCTCGAAGATGTTGGGCAGCCAAGCCGAGGCGAAGCCGTCGGCCTCGAGCCGCCGGAAGCCCTCGACCTTGTCGGCGAACGTCCGGCCCAGTCGTGAACTGCCGATGCGCATACGGCCCCTGTTCGCTGTCCGACCGGCTGCGGGGGCGCTCAGGCCGGCAGGGCCGCCTTGGCCTGACCGACCACCGCCTCGAAGCCCGGCGGGTCCTGCACGGCGAGGTCGGCCAGCACCTTGCGGTCGATCTGCACGCCGGCCAGGCGCAGACCGTGGATCAGCTGGCTGTAGCTGAGGCCGTGCAGCCGCGCGCCGGCGTTGATGCGCTGGATCCAGAGCCGCCGGAAGTCGGCCTTGCGGTCGCGGCGGTCGCGGTAGGCGTACGACAGCGCGTGCAGCCGCGACTCCGAGGCGCGCCGGAAGCTGCGCCGCCGCGCGCCGTGGTGCCCCTTCGTCTGGGCCAGCACGTTCTTGTGGCGCCGCCGCGCGGCGGGGCGATTCCTGGCACGGGGCATGGGGACCTGCCTTCGTGGGCGGGCCGGACGCGGCCCGCGTCGCGGTCAGACTCCGTAGGGGAGCAACCGCTTGATCTTCTTGCGCATGCCCCGCGTCTGCACGGGGTGCATCTCCGCCATCGCGTAGAGTTGGCGGCGCTTCTTCTTGGTCTTGTTGTGGCCGCGGCTGCCCTTCATCCGGCGCAACTCGCCGCTGCCGGTGATGTGGAAGCGCTTCTTGGCCCCGCTGTGCGACTTCATCTTGGGCATCAGCCGGTCGCCTCCGTCGGGGCCGCGGCGGGCGCGCCGTCGGCCGTCTCGTCGCCGGACGCGGCGGCGGCCTGCTCCGCCCGCTCGCGGACGAGCGCCGCCGCGCGCACCTTGTCCTCGGCCACGATGACGCTCATGAAGCGTCCCTCCATGCCCAGGTTCCTTTCGACCGTGAGCGGCAGACTCTCCTCCGACTCCAGCCGCTCCATCATCGTGTGAATCCGTCCCCGGCCGATCTCCGGGTGCGTGATCTCGCGCCCGCGGAAGACGACCGTCAGCTTCACCTTGTCGCCGGCGCGCAGCAGCTTCGCGGCCGTGCGCAGCTTGAAGTCCATGTCGTGCTGACCGATGTTGGGCTTCATCTTCACTTCGCGCAGGACCACCCGGCTCTGCTTCTTGCGCCCTTCGCTCTCCTTCTTGGCCTGCTCGTACTTGAACTTGCCGTAGTCGAGGATGCGGGTGACCGGCGGCTGCGCGGTCGGCGCGACCTCGACCAGGTCGAGCCCGCGATCCCGCGCGATCTCCAACGCCTGCTCGGTGGGCAGGACGCCCAACTGCTCACCCGCGTCGTCGATGACGCGCACTTCGGGAGCCCGGATACGTCCGTTCAATCGGTGATCGGCCTTGGCCAGAAACCGCCTCCTGCTTCCCCGCGGCGACCCTGCCGCGTTCGCGCCGGGCCCGGGCCGGCGTTGGATGGGATCGCTCCGCACCGGCCAAACGCCGATCGGATAGATGATCATGCTAGCAACGCGCGAAAACGCGGGTCAACGACGCGCCCGACATGCGCCGCGGCGCGGCGTTCAGTCCGGCGGCTCCCCGGCCGCATCCAGCACGACCAGCAGCGCGCCGTGCTCGGTCAGTTCCCCGACCCGCACGTGCACGCTCCGCACGACGCCGTCCAGCGGCGCGCGGATCTCGTTGTTCATCTTCATCGCCACGATGACGAGCAGCGGGTCGCCCTGCCGCACGACGGAGCCCTCCTCGACCAGCACCTCCGTGACGACGCCGCTCATCGGCGCCGAGACGACCCGCTCCCCCTCCTCGAAGGCGGCGCCGCTGGGCGCCGTCCCGCGGTGCACCACGACCTCGTGCGCCTGCGCGCCGACGGTCACGCGCAGGCCGCGGCCGGCCCGCTCGATGTGCACGTCCGTGAGCCGCCCGTCGACCCGCAGCCGGTGCATGCCGCCCGCGCCGTTGGGGACCAGCTCGACGCGCCGCGTCTGCCCGTCAATCTCCACCAGGAACGCCCCGCCGGGCTCCCGCGTGAGTTCCAGGTCCCGGACACGCCCATCGATCTCCAGCGCCAGCCGCCGCGCCATCAGCGCCTCCAGCCCGTGTCGGTGGGGTTGCGCAGCGTGCGGGCCTGCCCGGCCCAGCCGCCCAGCGCGCCGTTCGCGTGCTGCGAGTCGCGCTCGCCGTCGGTCTGGAAGTAGGCCGCCGCCGCCAGCGCCGCCAGGCGTTCGCTGGGCTCGGCGTCGGGCGCCGGCATCTGGAACCGCTCCTCGACGTAGTCGATGTCGATCGCGCCGCGCAGGAAGTTGGCGTCCTCCAGCATCGCCAGGTGGAAGGGGATCGTCGTGTGCACCCCCGCGACCGTGAACTCGCGCAGCGCCCGCCTCATGCGGCGGATGCACTGGTCGCGGTCCTCGCCCCAGGTGATCAGCTTGGCCAGCAGCGAGTCGTAGTGCAGGCCGACCTCCATGCCCGGGTGCAGCATCCCATCGACGCGGACGCCGGGGCCGGTCGGCTCGCGGTAGGAGCGGATCGGGCCGATGGCGGGCAGGAAGCCGGCGTAGGGATCCTCGGCCGTGATGCGGCACTCCATCGCCCAGCCGTGGATCGGGCGATCGGCGCTCGTGTAGTCCAGCGGCAGCCCGGCCGCGACGCGCAACTGGTCCCGCACCAGGTCGACGCCGCGCACCAGTTCCGTCACCGGATGCTCGACCTGCAGGCGGGCGTTGACCTCCAGGAACGCGACCTCGTCCTCGTTCTCGCCGTAGACGAGGAACTCGACCGTGCCCGCGTTGCGGTAGCCGCAGGCCCGCACGGCGGTCGCGGCCGCCTCCTCGAGGCGGGCGCGCAGGGCCGGTCCCACCGCCGCCGACGGCGCCTCCTCGATCAGCTTCTGGCGGCGGCGCTGCAGCGAGCACTCGCGCTCGCCCAGCGTGACGACGTTACCCTCCGCGTCGGCGATCACCTGCACCTCGATGTGGCGGGCGGGCCGCAGCAACTTCTCGATGAAGACCGCGCCGTCGCCGAAGGCGGCCCCGGCCTCCTCCTGCGCGTTGCGGATCGCGCGGTCCAACTCGTCGGGGCGCCCCACCACGCGGATGCCCTTGCCGCCGCCCCCCGCCGACGCCTTGACGATCACCGGGTACGCAGCCTCGGCGGCGGCGGCGGCGGCCTCGGGCACGCTGGTCACCGGGTCGATCGCGCCCGGCACGATCGGCACGCCCGCCGCCTTCATGCTGCGCCGCGAGGCGATCTTGTCGCCCATCTGATCCATCGCCTCCGCCGGCGGCCCCACGAAGGTCAGCCCGGCGGCGGCGCAGGCGCGGACGAAGCCGGCGTTCTCCGAGAGGAAGCCGTAGCCCGGGTGGACGGCGTCGGCGCCCGACCGTTCGGCCACCTCCAGCAGCCGTTCGATGTTGAGGTAGCTCTCCGCCGCCGGGGCGGGGCCCAGGCAGTAGGCCTCGTCGGCCAGGCGCACGTGCGGCAGGTCCGCATCGACGTCGGAGTAGACGGCCACGGTGGGGATGCCGAGGTCGCGCGCGCCGCGCACGACGCGCAGCGCGATCTCGCCGCGGTTCGCGACGAGCAGCTTGCGAAACAGGGGGCGGTCCCGGCTCATCGGCGTGCGTCCCCCGCTATGCATCCCTCGGGGCGCGGCGACGCGCGCCGCGTCCCCGGTGAGCGCACATCATAACCGGCGCCGGGCGCGCGAGGTATGGCACGGATCGCCCTTCGTCGGTCGGCGCGGGCCTAGCGGCGCCGCGTGCGCACCTCGTCGAGCAGCGCGGCCGTGAAGGCGTCGACGGTCAGCACGCCGCGATCCTCGCCGCCGCGCGCCCGCACCGCGACCGAGTCGGCCTCGACTTCCTTGTCCCCCACGACGAGCAGGTAGGGCAGCTTCTCGATCTGGCCGCGGCGGATCTTGGCGTTCATCCGCTCGCCGCCGGCGTCCACCTCCACGCGCAGCGGGTCGTGGGGCGGTCCCGCCGCCCTCATGCGCTCCGCCACCGCCTGCGCGAAGGCCGTGTGCCGGTCGGCGATCGGGATCAGGCGCGCCTGCACCGGGGCCAGCCAGGCCGGGAAGTTCCCCGCGTAGTGCTCGATCAGCAAGCCCATGAAGCGCTCCGTGCTGCCCGTCACGGCCCGGTGCAGGACGACCGGCGTGTGCCGCTCGCCGTCCTCGCCCACGTACTCGCAGCCCATCCGCGCGGGCTGGACGAAGTCCACCTGGATCGTCGAGAGCTGCCACTCGCGGTCCAGCACGTCCTTGGCGAAGAAGTCGGCCTTGGGGCCGTAGAACGCCGCCTCGCCGGTCTCCTCGGTGTAATCGAGCCCCGACGCGGCCAGCGCCTCGCGCAGCGCCGCGATCGCCGAGCGCCACTGCTCCGGCTCCCCGACCAGCTTCTCGTCCGACCCCGGCAACGACAGCGCGACGCGGTAGTTGGTCAGGCCGTAGGTCTCCAGCGCCTCCCGCACCAGCGCCATGCAGAGGCCGAACTCGGCCTGCACCTGCTCGGGCGTGCAGAAGGTGTGGCAGTCGTCCTGGGTCAGGGCGCGCACGCGCGTCAGCCCCGACAGTTCGCCCGACTTCTCGTCGCGGTAGAGGGTGGCGAACTCCGCGTAGCGCTGCGGCAGGTCGCGGTAGCTGTGCAGTTGCGAGTTGTAGAGCGTCATGTGCGAGGGGCAGTTCATCGGCTTGAGGAACATCTCGACCTCGCTGCCGGGCTGCGTCATGCCCGGGAACATGCTGTCGCGGTAGTTCGCCAGGTGGCCCGAGCGCTCGAACAACTGCCCCTTGGCCAGGTTGGCCGTCCAGACGTGCCGGAAGCCGCGCCGGGTCTGGATCTCGCGGATGTACGACTCCATCTGGTGCCGCACGGTCTCGCCGTAGGGCAGGAAGAGGGGGATGCCGGGCCCCACGTCGTCGGAGAAGGTGAACAGGCGCAGCTCCCGCCCCAGGCGGCGATGGTCGCGCGCCTGCGCCTCCCGCAGCCGCTCGAAGTGCGCGTCGAGTTCCTCCTGCGTCGCGAACAGCGCCCCGTAGACGCGCTGCAACTGCGGCTGCGTCTCGTCGCCGCGCCAGTAGGCCCCCGCCACCGAGGTCAGCCGGAACGGCCCGATCTGCCGCGTCGACGTGACGTGGCCGCCGCGGCAGAGGTCGGTGAACCCGGCGTGCGTGCAGAGGCCGAGGCTGTCGGCGCCGTCGCCGAACTCGTCGATCAACTCCAGCTTGAAGGGCTGCGCCGCGAAGCGCTCCCGCGCCGCCGCGACGGGCACTTCCTCCCAGACGAAGCGGTGATTGCGCTTCATCTCCTTGCGCATCCCCCGCTCGATGGCGCTCAGGTCGTCGGGCGTGAGCGCCCGCGGCAGCAGGAAGTCGTAGTAGAAGCCCGTGTCGATCGGCGGGCCGATGGCGATCTGCCCGTCGGGGAAGCGCTGCAACACGACCTGCGCCAGCACGTGCGCGGCGGAATGGCGCATGCGGCGCAACCACTCCGCCGCGTCGACGTCGTCCCGGCCGGCGACGGCAGCGGCCGCGGGGGGAGCGGGGGCGTCGGCCGGATCGGGCATGGGGGCGCCTTTCGGCGGCTGCGGTCGCGCGACGGCCGGCCGCGCGCGGCGAAACCGGCGGCCGGCGCGAGGTCGCGGGCGTCGGGAGTGGCGGTCTGGTGGGCGATACTGGACTTGAACCAGTGACCTCTGCGATGTCAACGCAGCGCTCTAGCCAACTGAGCTAACCGCCCGGGGCCGGGGCCAATGTAGACCGCGCCGCGAAGGTCGGCAATTTGCGGCCGCCGGTGCGGCCCCGCCGGCGCCCCCGACCGTTGACGGCCCTCGCAGGGATCGCTTAAGGTTCCGGCACGGCGCCGCACGGTGTATCCTCCGTGCCGTCGGCTGGCAGTGATCGGCGCAGGCCGATCGTTCGGGAACGAGGCATGGACGGCCGGGAGGCCGACGGGGGCCGCTAGCTCAATTGGCAGAGCAGCTGACTCTTAATCAGCAGGTTCGGGGTTCGAGTCCCTGGCGGCTCACCACTCCGAGTCCCGAGGGGGTCCGCAGCCCCCACACCCGGACGTCACGCCGCGACCACGCGCGCATGCGAGGAGACCGATGAGGGCGCACGCGCGGGGAAGTGTCGGAATTGGTAGACGAGCATGATTTAGGATCATGTGCCGCAAGGCGTAGGAGTTCGAGTCTCCTCTTCCCCACCACGCGCCGCCGGTACACTGACGCCTGAGCCACGATTCGCGAGGACGACGCCATGGCCGAACCACTGCTCCAGATCAAGGAACTCGAGACGCACTTCTTCACCTCCGAGGGCGTCGTCCGGGCCGTCAACGGCGTGAGCTACGACGTGCAGCCGGGCGAGACGCTGGGCCTGGTGGGCGAGAGCGGCAGCGGCAAGTCGGTCAGCGCGCTCTCGCTGATGCGCCTGATCCCCAACCCGCCCGGCAAGATCGTGGGCGGCGAGGTGGTCTTCGACGGCGAGTCCCTGCTCGACGTCGACGACGCGCGCATGCGCGAGATCCGCGGCAACGACATCGCCATGGTCTTCCAGGAGCCGATGACGTCGCTCAACCCGGTGCTGACCATCGGCCGGCAGTTGACCGAGGCCCTGGAACTGCACCTGGGCCTCAAGCGCCGCGACGCGGAGAGCCGCGCCGTGGAGCTGCTGCACCTCGTCGGCATCCCCGCCGCCGAGGAGCGCCTGCACGACTACCCGCACCAGTTCTCGGGCGGGATGCGCCAGCGCGTGATGATCGCCATGGCGCTCTCCTGCGACCCCAAGCTGCTGCTGGCCGACGAGCCCACCACGGCGCTCGACGTGACGATTCAGGCGCAGGTGCTGGAGGTCATGGCGCGCCTCAGCCGCGAGCTGGGCACGGCCGTCATCGTCATCACGCACAACCTGGGCGTGGTCGCCCGCTACGCCGACCGCGTCAACGTGATGTACGGCGGCCGCATCGTCGAGGCCGGCTCGGCGACCGACATCTACCACAACCCGCGGCACGCCTACACGCTGGGGCTGCTGGAGTCGGTGCCCCGCCTCGACGCGCGCACCGGCCGCCTGATCCCCATCGAGGGGGTGCCGCCCGACCTGACGAATCTCCCGCCGGGGTGCGCTTTCGAGCCGCGCTGCCGGTTCGCCACGGACATTTGCCGCGAGGAGCGGCCGGAGCTGACCGAGGTGCGCGAGGGCCACAAGATGGCCTGCTGGCACCCGGACGAAGTCGGCGAGGAAGCCCGCAAGCAGGTCCTCGCCGCGGCGGAAGGGTAAGCCATGAGCAACGAGAACGATCAGCCCCAGGACGGGAACGGGCCGGAGGCCGCCGGCGGCGAAAGCCGCAGCGAGGGCATTGAGGCCGCCGTCGGCTCGATGTCGCCCGAGGAGATGCGCGCGGCCTCGAAGGCCGCGACCGCCACCGCCCGCGTCTCGATGGCCGTGGCGGAGGGCGACGCCGACCGCAACAAGCCGCGCGACAACACGCTGCTGCAGGTCAACAACCTCAAGATGTACTTCCCCGTCACCTCGGGCATCATCTTCCAGCGCAAGATCGCCGACATCAAGGCCGTCGACGGCCTCACCTTCGGCGTCCGCGAGGGCGAGACGCTGGGCCTCGTGGGGGAGTCGGGCTGCGGCAAGTCGACGACCGGCCGCGCCATCCTGCAGCTCTACCGCCCCACCGGCGGCGAGGTCGTCATGTACGACCCCGAGTACGCCACCACCAGCGATCG
Source organism: Dehalococcoidia bacterium (assembly GCA_963664645.2). GTDB lineage: Bacteria > Chloroflexota > Dehalococcoidia > Bin125 > Bin125 > TK10-74A. Next base: position 1,631,072 of record CAXXCV010000001.1, on the reverse strand, counting down.
CCCCGAGATCGACCCCGAGGCGCTCGTCGAGGCGCAGAACGGCGGCCAGCCGGGCGTCGACCTCACCAAGCTCAAGGGCGGCAAGCTGCGCTCCTACCGGCGCCGCATGCAGATGATCTTCCAGGACCCCTACGCCTCGCTGAACCCGCGCATGAGCGTCGGCAGCATCATCGGCGAGCCGATGGCCATCCACGGCCTGCACTCGGGCCGCCGCAAGGAGCGCGTGCGCGAGTTGCTGGAGATCGTGGGCCTCAACCCCTACTTCGCCAGCCGCTACCCGCACGAGTTCTCGGGCGGCCAGCGGCAGCGCATCGGCGTCGCGCGGGCGCTGGCCGTGGAGCCGGCCTTCATCGTCGCCGACGAGCCCGTCTCCGCCCTCGACGTCTCCATCCAGGCGCAGATCATCAACCTCATGGAGGACCTGCAGCGCGACTTCGGCCTGACCTACCTGTTCATCGCGCACGACCTCTCCGTCGTGCGGCACATCAGCCACCGCGTGGCGGTCATGTACCTGGGCAAGATCGTCGAGTTGACGGAGAGCGACCGGCTCTACGAGAACCCGCTGCACCCCTACACCCAGGCGCTGCTCTCGGCCGTGCCCATCCCCGACCCGGAGGTGGAGCGCCGGCGCGAGCGCATCATCCTGACCGGCGACGTGCCCAGCCCGCTCAACCCGCCCTCCGGCTGCAACTTCCACACCCGCTGCCCCATCGCCATCGACGTCTGCCGCGAGGAGGATCCGGAGATGCGCGAGATCGAGACCGGACACTTCGCCAAGTGCCACCGCGTCTAGCGGGCGGCCCGGCCCCGGCCGCCCGGCGCGCGTCACGGGGCAACGCAGGAACGAGGACGGGGCTTCGGCCCCGTCCTTCGCGTTCCGGCGGCCCCACGGACCCCGGCCCGGGCGTCCGCCCGTGATACGCTCCGGCCGCATGGAGCCCGCCCCGCCTCGTTCCCCCTCCGGCGACGCCGCGATGATCCGCAACTTCTGCATCATCGCCCACATCGACCACGGCAAGTCCACCCTCTCCGACCGCCTGCTCGAGGCGACCGCCACGGTCGAACCGCGCAAGATGGCCGAGCAACTGCTCGACTCGATGGACCTGGAGCGCGAGAAGGGCATCACGATCAAGGCCCGCGCCGTGCGCATGCGCTACGAGGGCCCCGGCGGCGGCGGCCCCTGCCAGCTCAACCTGATCGACACGCCCGGCCACGTCGACTTCGCCTACGAGGTCTCGCGCAGCCTGGCCGCCTGCGAGGGGGCGCTGCTCGTGGTCGACGCCGGCGAGGGCATCCAGGCGCAGACCCTGGCCAACGTCTACCTCGCCCTGGAGCAGGACCTGACGATCATCCCCGTGATCAACAAGATCGACCTGCCCGCGGCCGACCCCGACCGGGTGGCGCGCGAGCTGGTCGACGTGGTCGGCTTCGGGGCGGACGAGATCCTGCGCGTCTCGGCCAAGACCGGCGAGGGCGTCGGCGCGCTGCTGGAGGCGATCGTGGCCCGCGTGCCGCCGCCCGCCGGCGACCCCGCCGCGCCGCCGCGGGCGCTGATCTTCGACGAGGCCTACGACGCCTACAAGGGCGTCGTCGCCTACGTGCGCGTCGTCGACGGGACGCTGCGCGGGGCCGCGCCGCTGCGGCTGATGGCCAGCGGCCGCCGCTTCGAGCCGATGGAGTTCGGCGCCTTCGCGCCGCAACTCTCGCCCCGGCCCGCCCTGCACGCGGGCGAGGTGGGCTACGTCGCGACGGGGCTCAAGGAGGTCGGCGACGCCCGCGTCGGCGACACGATCAGCGATTGGCGCCGCCCCGCCGCCGCCGCCCTGCCCGGCTACGCCGAGGCCAAGCCCATGGTCTTCGCCGGGCTCTACCCGGCGCAGTCGGCCGACTACCCGCTGCTCGGCGACGCGCTCGACAAGCTGCGCCTCAGCGACTCCTCGGTGCAGTACCAGAAGGAGAGCTCGGCCGCGCTGGGCTTCGGCTACCGCATGGGCTTCCTCGGGCTGCTGCACATGGAGATCGTGCAGGAGCGGCTGGAGCGCGAGTACGACCTCTCGCTGATCTTCACCGCCCCCTCGGTGGAGTACGAGGTGCAGACCACCGACGGCCAGGTGCTGCGGATCGACAACCCCGCCGACCTGCCCAGCCCCACCCGCATCGCCGAGGTGCGCGAGCCCTGGCTGCGCATCGCCGTGATCGCGCCGCACCGCTACGTCGGCGCGATCATGGAGATCGTCAACCAGCGCCGCGGCCGCTTCGAGAAGATGGAGTACCTGGAGCGGGGCGAGGTCGCGGCCGACAGCGACCGCCTGCGCGTGCTGCTGGAGTACGAGATCCCGCTGGCCGAGATCCTCAGCGACTTCTACGACGAGTTGAAGTCGCGCACGCAGGGCTACGCCAGCCTCGACTACCACCTCGTGGGCTACCGGGCGGCGTCGCTGGTCAAGCTGGAGATCCTGGTCAACGGGGAGCCGGTCGACGCGCTCTCGGCGATCGTGCACGCCGAGAACGCGCCGCGCCGCGGCCGCGAACTGGTCGTCAAGCTGCGCTCGCGCATCCCCCGCCAACTCTTCGACGTGCCCGTGCAGGCGAGCATCGGCGGCAAGATCGTGGCCCGCGAGACCGTCAAGGCGCGGCGCAAGAACGTGCTCGCCAAGTGCTACGGCGGCGACGTCACCCGCAAGCGCAAGCTGCTCGCCAAGCAGGCCGAGGGCAAGAAGCGGATGAAGCGCGTGGGAAACGTCGAGATCCCGCAGGAGGCGTTCATGACCGTCCTCGAGATCGGCACGGGCGCCCGCACGTAGCCGGCGCTCCGCGGGAACGGCGCTAGCCGCCGCCCTCGCTGTCGGCCGTGACCGCCTCGCGCGCCGGCGCGGCCCCGTCGGCCGCCCCGGCGGCCTCCTCCGCCTCGGCCGCCTCGTCCATCTCCTCCGCGTCCTCGTCCTCCCCGTCGTCTTCCAGGGCGTCCTCGTCCGACTCCTCGTCCTCGTCCGACTCCTCGACGGAGACCGGTCCGTCGCTGTCGAGGATGATCTCCCGGATCGCGGCCAGCGTCTCCGCGTCGGGGTCCTCCAGCCCGCTGTCCTCCAGGGCGTAGGTGACCAGGGTGAACAGCGTGTCGCCGGTGAGCAGGGCGTAGCCGAAGTTCGCGCAGGCGTTGCCCAGCAGGTCGGAGTAGGGCTGCTTGCGCTCCGACGGGGCCGTGAGGCGCTGGCCGTTGACGACGATCACCCCCTTGCGGCGCTCTCCCTTGCGCAGGAACTCCTCTTCGATGCGCCGCTGCAGGCGCAGGTAGCTGCGCTCCGTCACCGTGCCGTCGGCGAAATCGATCTCCAGCAGGGCCGTCTGCTTGGGCGGATCGCCCGTCCCCTCATGCAGCAGCACCCTGCCGCCGCCGGCGCCGTCGCGGACCTCGAAGCCCAGCGTCTGCATCGCCTCGTGCACCAGCGGCTCGAACGTGTAATGGCCCTCGCCCCAGAGCAGGCCGCGGAACTTCTCCGCCTCGCCGTGGAAGGCGCGCGCCTCGACCAGCCGGCTCTCCGCCTCGGCGAAGCTCCCCTCGGCCTCTTTCAGCCGCGTCTCCGCCTCCTTCACGCCGGGCAGGTCGAAGCGCCGCGCCCAGGCCGGCATCGTCTCCGGCGGCGGCGCGTCGAAGGCGCGGCCGATGCCGTCCACGATCGCCTCCGTCATGGGACGGCGCTGCATGCCGCGCAGGTCCTGGGTCGGCGGCGGCAGGAAGATCACCTGCCCCGGCCCGACCCGGAACTCGACGCCGATGCCCACGCCGGCCGCGCCGCGCGCGAAGACGCGCCCCACCTTGTCGAAGTTCTCGATCCGCGTCGTGTCCCAGCGCGCCCGGTAGGTGATGCGCGTGCGGAAGTCCTGCAGGTAGCCGCTGAAGGCGTGGTTGCGGTCGACCAGCGTCACGCTCGACCCGTCGGCCGGCAGGAACTGCGGCGGCGTGTAGACGACGCCGTCGGGCGCGGGCAGGATCGAGTAGCGGTTCGCGCCCGGCAGCGTGCTGACGACCGGATGCGGCACGTTGGGGTAGCCGATCACGACCACCACGCCGCCCTTGCCCAGCAGCCGCGCCATCTCGTCGCGGCGCAGCGTCAGCAACTCGCCCAGGCCGAAGTGGAACGCGCCCGTCGCGCCGGCCCGCACCGGCGTGCCGTCGGGCTTGCGCAGGTCGGCCGACCCGGCCGCGATGCCCTCGATCTGCAGCGACACGGCCCGCGGGTCGATCAGGCAGGCGTCGTACTCGTACAGCGCCGGCGCGTTGGCGATCGAGTGGTTATCGACCTCCGCGCTCGGCATCGGGAACCCCAAGGTGATGATTCGCATGCGCCCCGTCCTTCGTGCGCCCGGGATCGTCCCCACCCGCCGCGCGCCGTCGCGACCGCCCGCGGGGCCGATTCCTCCCCCCGATGGTACGAGCCTGCCGGACCGGCGGCCAATCGCCTGCGCGCCGTTCGCGCGCCGGAGGGGCCGGTTTCGCGCTTCGGTTGGCCCGCGCGGCGCGCCGCTCCAGATTGACCGGCCCCGCCCGCGCTCGGTAGGGTGAATGTGTCGTGCTAGACGGGGAGCTAGCGGTGCCCTGTACCCGCAATCCGCTCCAGCGGGGTTGAATTCCCGTCCGAGGGCGTTCTCCATGCGAACTACCGGCGCGAAGCGGCGTTGAAGCCTGGGTCCCGTGCGGCGGAGCCCTACCGAACCCCGTCAGGTCCGAGAGGAAGCAGCGGTAGGTAGTGCGCTTCGGGCGCCACGGGGCGGCCTGGGTGGAGTTGGCTGGCGACGGCAAGCGCATGGGGGCGTTCGACGACGGGTGCACGGCCTCTTCCCTCGCCGCGCCGGGGCCGCGCCCGGACGCAGGTTAGGAGTCGCGGTGGCGCGCCGACCCTCCGCCGACGGCCGCCGCCGCCCGGCCCTGGGCCAGCACTTCCTCCGCGACGCCGCCGTGCGCGACGCCGTCCTCGCCGCCGTGCCCGGCGACGGGCTGCCCATCGTCGAGGTCGGGCCGGGGGACGGCGCGCTGACGGCCGGACTCGCCGCCGGCGGCCGGCCCGTCGTGGCGGTGGAGTTCGACGAGGCGCTGGCGCTGCGGCTGCGCCCCCGCCTGCCCGCCCGCGACGACCTGCGCGTGCTGCACGGCGACATCCTGGAGGTGAGCCTGCGCGAGGCGCTGGCCGCCATCGCCCGCACGCCGCCGGCCGGGCTGGTCGGCAACCTGCCCTACGCGATCACCGCGCCGCTCCTGCGCCGCATGTTGAGCGAGGAGCCCGACCCCCCGCCCTGGCTCATCGTCATGGTGCAGCGCGAGGTCGCGCGGCAGGTCGTCGCGCCGGCGGGACGGCGCAGCCTGCTCAGCGTCTCGGTGCAGTTCTACGCGCAGCCCGAAAGCCTGTTCGACGTCCCGCCCGCCGCCTTCGAGCCGCCGCCGGCGGTGTACTCGTCGCTGCTGCGGCTCCGGCGCCGGGCCGCCGCCCCCGTCGACGTGCCCGGCGAGGCGCGCTTCTTCGAGGTCGTGCGGGCGGGCTTCGCCTTCCCGCGCAAGCAACTGCACAACGCGCTGGCCCGCGCGCTCTGGTTCGAGCCGGGCGCGGCCGGACCCTGGCTGCGGGCCTGCGGCATCGACCCCGCCCGCCGCGCCGCCACGCTCACGCTCGAGGAGTGGGCGCGGCTCGCCTGGGCGCGGGAGCGCAGCGGCGCGCCGCCCCCGGCCGGGGCGCGCAGGTCGGTCGCGTGAGCCGCGCCGCGCCCCGCCCGGCGGCCGCCGTGCAGACCCGCGCCCCGGCCAAGATCAACCTCACCCTGGAGGTGCTGGGGCGGCGCGAGGACGGCTTCCACGACCTGATCTCCGTCGCCCAGACGCTCGACCTGTGCGACGACGTCCGCCTCGATCCCGCCCCGCAGGACGCGCCCCCGTCGGTGCGCTTCATCGACGACGAGGGCCGGCCGCTGCCCGCCGCCGGCCGATGCGGAGGGCGAGATCGTCGCCCGCGCCTGGCGCGCGCTGCGCGACGCCGCCGGCCGCGACCTGCCGGGCCGGGTCACGATCCGCAAGCGGCTGCCCGTGGCCGGGGGACTCGGCGGCGGCTCGTCCGACGCCGCCGCCTTCCTGCGCCTGGCGGACGTCTTCTGGGGCCTGGGACTGCGGCCGGAGGAGATGGCCGCCATCGGGGCGGGCCTCGGCTCCGACGTGCCGCTCTTCCTGGCCGGCGGCGCGACGCTGATCGAGGGCCGCGGCGAGCGCGTCACGCCGCTGCCCGACGGCGCCGCCTGGGCCGGGCTGCTGCTCAGCCCCGAGTTGCCCCTGCCCGCCGCCAAGACCGCCGCGATGTTCTCCGCCCTGCGCCCGCGTCACTTCGGCGACGGCGCACGCGGCCGGGCGCTGGCCGCCAAGCTGGCGGACGGGGCCGCGCCCGACCGCGGCGACCTCGTCAACACCTTCGACGCGGTCGTGGGCGAGGCGCTGCTGGGCGTCGCCTCCGAGCGGCGGCGCTTCGCCCGGGCGGCGCGCGCGGTTCCGCTGCTGGCGGGAGCGGGGCCGTCGCTCTTCCTGCTCGGCGCGGCGCGCGACGCCGCCCGCTTCGGCCGTGCTGGCCGCGCAACTGACGGCCGGCGGCGGCCGGGCGCGCGTCGTGCGGCCGCTGGGTCGGGGATCGGCGACGGTGGTGCTGCCCGCCCCGGCCAGGCGCTAGGGCCGCGGCGATGGAGTCGCTGCTGGCCGGGCTGATCGCGGGCGCGGCCATGGGCATGGCCTCGACCGCCCTCGTCGCCTCCATCGTGGTCGAGTCGGCGCGCTTCGCCCGGCGCCTGCACGATCGCCACCCCGACGCGCCGCTGCCGCTGCTGGGCGTCGCCGCGGCGCTGGGGTCGCACGCCGCCTGGGGCGCGATCGGGCTGGGCCTGGGCGCGATCTACTGGGCCGTCCGCGACGGCGCGCAGGCGGGCGCGGGCAGCCCGGCCTGGGGCTTCTCGCTGGCCATCGCCCTGTTGGCCGGGCTGACGCTGCTCTTCGCGATCGCCGCCCGCCTGCCGGCCGCTCGCCGGTTGACGCTGCTGGCGCTGCTCTTCGCCGGGCTCTTCGGCTGGCTGCTGCCGAACCTGGCCGGGGCCTGAGCGCCGCCCGATCGGCATCGCTCCCGCGCGGCCCCTGGTTTCCAGACGGCAGAGCGAGTCCGCGCCCGTTCCTATACTTCGCCGATGCCCCCGCCCGCCCCCGGCACGATCCTCGACGCGCACGTGCACACCGTGCGCGGGGCCGCCGACAGCGAGCTGCAGCCCGCCGACCTGCTGGCCGAGGCGCGCCGGCGCGGCCTCGGCGGCGTCAACGTCAGCGAGCACGACCGCGTCTGGGAGCGCCCGCAGTGGGAGGCCTTCGTCGCCGAGGCGCCCGACCTGTTCATCTCGCAGGGCATGGAGGTCTCGACCGACCTGGGCCACGTGGTCGTCTTCGGCATCGACCGCTACTACCCCGGCATCCGCTCCTGCGAGCGCCTGCGCGCCGTGGCCGACGAGATCGGCGCCTTCATCAGCGTCGCGCACCCCTTCCGCCACTTCTTCGACCCGGTGACCTTCCTGCGCAAGGGCGAGCCGCCCTTCGCGATGAGCCCCGCCGAGGCGGCCGAGCGCATGCGCGTCTTCCACATCGTGCACGGCGTCGAGGTGGGCAACGGGGCCAACACGCTGCGCGAGAACGCCTTCGCCTACCGCGTGGCCGAGATCCTGGGCCTGCCCATGACCGGCGGCTCCGACGCCCACTCGGCCAGCGGCATCGGCGCATACGCGACCGCCTTCCCGGAGCGGCTGCATTCGCGCGAGCAGATGCTCGAACACCTCCACGCCGGCCGCACGACGCCCTACGTACACGGCCCCGGCGGGCTCTGCCCCTTCCGGCCGCCGGCCTGAGCCCCCTCGGCCGCTACGCGGCGGAGCGCGTAGGCTGTGCAGGTCGCAACCGGCGACTCTGGATTCGGCCCGTACATGCCGCTTCGCCGCTTCGTCTCCCTCGACGTCGAGAGCACCGGCCTCGACCAGACCCGTGATCGCATCACCGAGGTCGGCATGGTGCGCTTCACTCGCGACGGCGTCGAGGACACTTACTCGCAGCTCGTCAACCCGGGCCGGGAGATCCCGCTGCGCGTCCAGCAGCTGACCGGCATCGCCCCGGCCGACGTCGCCGCCGCGCCGCGCTTCAACAGCGTGCGGCTCGACATCGAGGAGTTCATCGGCGAGGCGACGGTGGTCGGGCAGAACGTCGGCTTCGACCTCTCCATGCTGGACCGGGAGGGGATCACGCCGCCCGGCGACGTGCTCGACACGCTGGAACTGGCCCGCCTGGTCGACCCCGGGCACCGCAGCCACAACCTGACGGCGCTGGCCGGGCGCTACGGCGTCGCGCACCCCGACGCCCATCGCGCCCTGGCCGACGCGGAGACGACGCGCGCCGTCTTCCTCGCGCTGCTGGCGCGCGCCGAGGCGCTGCCGGCCGACCTCATCGCGGAGTTGATCGGGCTGGCCGGCGGCATGGCCTGGTCGCCGGCGACGCTGCTGCGCGAGATCGCCGAGGCCCGCGGGGAGACGGCCCCATCGCCGCCCTCCCCCGCGCGCGCCCGTCCCGCCGCCCCCGTCGCCGCGCCCGCCGCCGCGCCGATCCCCGACGCGCCGCCCCGCCCCGAGGTTCCGGCCGATCTACGCCCCGCTCGACGAGTTGTCGCTGTCGGCGCTGGCCGCGGGGGCGCGCAACCCGGCGCCCTTCGGGATCTGGGAGGAGCGATCCGAGCAGGCCGATATGACCCGCGCCGTCGCCCGCGCGGTCGAGTCGGGCGGGCAGCTGCTGGTCGAGGCCGGCACGGGCACCGGCAAGTCGCTGGCCTACCTGATCCCGGCCGCGCTGCGCGCCCTGACCACGGGCGGCCGCGCGATCGTCAGCACCAACACGATCGCCCTGCAGGAGCAGTTGCTGGCGCAGGACGTGCCCGCGACCCGGCTGCTGCTGGCCGACGCCCTCGGCGAGGAGGCCGCCGGCGCGCTGCGCGTCACGACGCTCAAGGGGCGGCGCAACTACCTCTGCCGCCGCCGGCTTGGCCCAGGAACGCGACCGCCGGGGCGGTCGCGCCGGGCGGGGGCGGCGCTGTCACCTCCGAGGCCGGCGCGGCGGCCAACCGGCTGCTGGCCCGGCTGATCGTCTGGCTGCGCGGCACGCAGACCGGCGACCGATCGGAGCTGCACGTGGGGCAGGACGAGGAGTCGGCCTGGTCCTACTTCAGCGCCGAGGGCGAGGATTGCCTCTCCTCGCCCTCCTGCCCCTACGTGCGCGACGGCAGCTGCTTCCTGCTGCGCGCCCGCCGCCGCGCCGAGGCGGCGCACATCGTGATCGCCAACCATGCGCTGCTGCTCAGCGACATGGCCGCGGGCGGCGGCGTCCTGCCCGCCGCCGACACGCTGATCGCCGACGAGGGCCACCACCTGGAGGACGCCGCCACGCAGAGCCTCGGCCTCTCCCTGCGCGTGGCCTCGTTCACCGACCTGCTGGAGCGCGTGCACCGGCTGGGGCCGCGCGGGACCGACCAGGGCGTCGCCGGGGCGGCCCGCGCGGCGATGGCCGCGGCGCCGTCGCTCTTCGGCGACGACCCGGACGGCGAGGCGCTGCGCGCCGAGCTCGCCGCCGGGCTGGCCGGCGTCGCCCCCGCGATCTCGTCGGCCGCCGTCGCGGTCGAGGGGTTCTTCACCGCCCTGCATCAGTTCGCCCACGACCACGCCCGCGGCGCCGGCGCGAGCGACAGCCGCCTGCGGCTCACCGCCGGCGTCCGCGCCCAGCCCGGCTGGAGCGCGATCGAGACCCGCTGGGACGCGGTCTTCGCCGCCCTGCGCGACGTCGACGCGGCGCTGGCCGAACCTGGGCGAGACGATCGACGAGGTCGCCATCGCCGCCGCGGCCGCCGACGACGACACGCCCGGCGCCGAACCGGAGCGGGCCGGGGAGCAGTGGGAGGGCCTCTCGGCCGAGCTGGCGAACGTGCGCGCCGCCCTCGCCGAGCGCTGCGAGCAGGCCGGCGACCTGCTCACCCGTCACGACGCCGCCACCGTCACTTGGCTCGACTCCAGCCCGCGCTCGGAATTCGCGACGCTGCACGCCGCGCCGCTGACGGTCGCGGCGCAGTTGCGCGACGGGCTCTTCGGCCCGCGCCGGACCAGCGTCGTGACCGGCGCGACGCTGGCCGTCGAGGGCCGCTTCGACTTCATCCAGGAGCGCCTGGGCCTGCCCGACGCGGCCGGGGAGCGCTTCGGCTCCCCCTTCGACTACCGCCGCGCCGTGCGGCTGCTGCTGCCCGGCGACATGCCGCCGCCCTCCGACCGCGACTACCAGGGCGCCGTCGAGGAGGCGCTGATCGACGTGGCGATGGCCGCCGGGGGGCGCACGCTGGCGCTGTTCACCTCGCACGGGGCGCTGCGCGCGGCGGCCCGCGGCGTGCGCGGACCGCTCGAGGAGGCCGGCATCGTGGTGCTGGCGCAGGGCGTCGACGGCTCGCCCGCCCGCGTCCTGCAGGCCCTGCGCGAGAACCCGCGCTCGCTGCTGCTGGGCACGGCCTCGCTCTGGGAGGGCGTCGACATCCCCGGCGACACGGTCTCCGTCGTCGTCATCGCGCGGCTGCCCTTCGCCGTGCCCAGCGACCCCGTCCAGGCCGCCCGCGCCGACGAGTACGACAACCCCTTCATGCGCTACTCGGTGCCGCAGGCCGTCACCCGCTTCCGGCAGGGCTTCGGGCGGCTGATCCGCCGCAAGGACGACCGCGGCCTCGTCGTCGTGCTCGACGGCCGCCTCGGCGGCAAGCGCTACGGCCAGTCGTTCTTGCGCTCGCTGCCGCCCGTCACGACCGAGCGGCCGCCGCGGCACGCGCTGGCCGGCAGCGTCGAAGAGTGGCTGGCGCGGTGAGCGCGGCGGCGCCGGACTGGCCCGGCGAACTGCGATCGCGGCGGCTGCGGCTGCGCGCCCGCGCGCCCGGCGATCCCGCGCCCGATTGGCTGCCCGAGGCGGAGTCGGCCCTGGGCGGGGCGGGAGCGCCCTGCCCGCTGGGCGACCGGATCGAGGCCGGCGACGCCGTCTACTGGCTGCGCCCCATCGGGTCCGCCGCGCCGGCCGGCGCCTGCGCGGCCCGCGTCGAGGAAGACGCGCTGGTCTGGACCTGGCTGGCGGTCGGAGCCGGCTGGCGCGGCTACGGCTACGGCGGCGCGGCCGTGCCGATCGTCGAGCGGGCCGCCCGGCGGCTCGGCGCGGCGGCGGGCCGGGCGCTGGTCCCGGCCTCGAACGGCATCGGGCTGTACTTCTGGCTGCGGCTGGGCTATCACCCGCTGGCCGGCCCCGGCCGGCCCAAGCCCCGCGAGGGCACCTGGATGGGCCGCGCGCTCAGCGCTCGCGATCGCTGACCTCCCGCGCCTCGCGCGCGGCGCGCCGGCGGTCGCGGCGCAACTTGTTCGACAGCAGCCGCGCGCCGCCCAGGCCCATGCCCACCGCGCCGGCCAGCAGCGCCGCGCCGCTGGCCGAGTCGGCGAAGGAGAGCGTCGCGCCCAGCCACAGCCCGGCCGAGAAGGCGATCACGACCGCGACCGTCGGCCGCCACCAGGGACGCGGGGGGGCCGCGGGGGCCGGCGGCGCCGGCGCCGCCGGCCGGCCGGAGTCTCGCGGCCCGGCGTCCGTCTGGGCGCGGGAGCGACGTCGGCGGCGGCGGCGTTGGCGCGGCATCAGCGGCGCCTGCGCCGCACGATCTGGCGGGCGCTGCGGCCCTCGTGCCGCACGCGGCCGGCGCTCGCCTCCCGCGCCGGGGCGGACGGCGGGGCGGAGGGCGGCGGCTCCCCCCGCGCCGCGGCGAGGCAGCGGGCGCAGCCGAACTGCAGCGCCAGGAACTCCTCGCTCAGCCAGACCTCGCCGCAGTTCTTGCCCGCCTCGTCCCGCGTCATCACCAGGTGGAAGGGCCCGGCGCAGTCGCTGCAGATGGCCGAGGCGCCGCTCTCGACGGGCTGCGCGCAGACCGTGCAGGCGGGTCGTTCGTCGCGGCCCACGCTGAACAGCGCCCGACCACCGCTGTCGTCGCCGGCGGGATCGCTCACGCGCGCCGTCCTTCCCGGTCCGCTCCTCGCGGCGGCGCCGCGCCGGCGGCGGACCATCGCGATTGTAGCCGCCGGTCCGTCCCGCGCCCGCCGCCGCCCTCCCGCGCGAGCGACTGCCGCACCATGCGCCGCGCGGGCGCGGCCCCGGCCCGGCCGGGCGGCAGCGCGCCGTCGATCACGGCGTCGCGCAGGAGCGACAGCCAGCGCCCGATCTCCGGCCCCGGCGCGACCCCCAGCGCCGTCAGCGCCGCCGCGTCGAGCGGCGGCGCCGCGGCCGGCCACTCCTCCATCGACCGTCCGGCCCGCTCCCCGGCGCGTCCGTTCCACAGCGCCGCCGCCGCCCGCAGCGCGGCCGCCTCCCGCCCGCGCAGGAGCGAGGCGGCGGAGCTGTCGGACAGGTCCGCCCGTCCCAGCGCCGGTCGCCGGGCGCGCAGCGACGCCCCGTCCCGCAGCGCGCGGCGCTCCTCTCGCGTCAGCCCGGCGGCGCGCGGCAGGGCCGGCACGACCGGCGGCGGCGCGGTCAGGCCGGTCAGCGCCCAGAAGCCGGGCGCGCCGGCATCGGCGATCTCCCCGAAGGCGGCGATCAGGCGCGGCGGCGGCGACCAGCCCGGCAGCCGCGCCGGCGGCACGCCCAGCGCGGCGGCCCGCGCCAGCGCCGCCGGAGCCGCCGGGTCGAGCAGCAGCCGCCGCCAGGCCTCGCCGAAGCGCGCCCCGCTCAGCGCGCGCAGTTGCGGCAGCGCCGCCCGCGCCCGCGCGCCCGTGCCGGGAGCGAAACGAGCGTCGAGCCGGGCGGCGTAGCGGCAGGCGCGGATGACGCGCGTCGGGTCGTCGCGGAAGGAGCGCTCGCGCAGGGCGCGGATCAGCCCGCGCTCCAGGTCGCGGCGCCCCTCGAACGGGTCGAGCAGCGCCGCCCGCCGCGGGCCGCAGAGTCCCAGCGCCATCGCGTTGACGCTGAAGTCGCGCCGCGCCAGGTCCTCGCCGATCGACGCCGGCCGCACGACCGGCAGCGCGCCCGGCCGCGGGTAGCGCTCGCGGCGCGTGCGCGCGAGGTCGATGCGCACCGCGCCCAGCCGCAGCGTGGCCGTGCCGAAGCGGTCGTGCCGGGTGGGCCGGATCGACGTCTCGCGCGCCAGGGCGTCGAGCAGCGGCGCGGGGTCGCCCTCGACGGCCAGGTCGAGGTCGCCGATCCGCAGTCGGTCACCGGGCGAGCGCAGCAGGTCGCGCACGACGCCGCCCACCGCGAACAGCGCCGCGCCCCGCGCCTCCGCCGCCCCGGCGAGCGCCGTCAGCGCGGCGCGGCCCGGCGCGTCGAGGCCCGCCCACAGCCGGTCGAGGGTCTCGGGCAGGCGCGGATCGGCGGTCATGGCGTCCACACGTCATAATGTTTGGCGCGCGGCGCGGCCGGTCCGGCCGGCCGGCGGCGCCCGCCGCGCCCGCCCGTGTCATAAGCTGGCGCGGCGGGGAGCGACCGGGGCGCGCGAACGCGTGGGAGGTCTAAACTGCGAACGTGCATTATCCGCTGACCCGATCGATCGTGCGGCGGCGACCGGCGAGGGCCGCGCCGTGAACGGCCCCTCCGGCCCGGACGGCCGCGTCCCGGCGCGCGGCCGAAGCACCCGCCTCGACGTGCTCCAGCAGCGCCTGGGGCACGAGTTCGCCGACCGCGCGCTGCTGCGTCAGGCCATGGTGCACCGCTCGCACCTGAATGAGAACCCCGGCGACGCCGTGGAGTCGAACGAGCGCCTGGAGTTCCTCGGCGACGCCATCCTCGACGCCGTCGTCTCGCGCCACCTCTACGCAGACTACCCCTCCGCCTCCGAGGGCTGGCTGACCGAGGTGCGCTCGCTGCTGGTCCGCAACGAGACGCTGGCCGATCTGGCGCGGGCCTGCGGCCTGGGCCGCTACCTGGTCATGGGCAAGGGCGTCGAGGGGCAGGACGGACGCAACCGCCCGGCCATCCTGGGCCGCGCCTTCGAGGCGGTGCTGGGCGCGGTCTACCTCGACGGCGGCTGGCCCGCCGCGCAGCGCGTCATCCTGCGGGCGCTGTCGGACCAGTTGAACGCGATCGCCATCGCCGGCGTCGAGCGCGACCCCAAGAGCCTGCTGCAGCAGGCCTGTCAGGCCGAGTGGCGCGCGACGCCGCGCTACTACACGGTGGAGGAGCGCGGCCCCGCCCACGAGCGCGAGTTCCGCGTCGAGGTGCGCGTCAACGGGGAGACGCTGGGCGGCGGCGCGGGGCCCAGCAAGCAGGCGGCCGAGATGGCGGCGGCCGAGATGGCCCTGCGCGCGCTGCCGGCCGGGGCCGTCCCTTGAGCGGGGCCGGTCCGGCGGGCGGCCGCCGCCCCGCGCCCGGCGGCTGAGAACGAGACCCCGTCATGCACTTCAAGCGACTCGAAATCCAGGGCTACAAGTCCTTCGCCACGCGCACGCAGTTCCAGATCGACCCCGGCATCACCGCCGTGGTGGGGCCGAACGGCTCCGGCAAATCGAACATCATGGACGCGCTGCGCTGGGTCATCGGCGGCGCGACGAGCGGCCTCATGCGGGCCAGGCGCATGGAGGACGTGATCTTCGCCGGCTCGGGCAGCCGCGCCCCGGCCGGCCTGGCCGAGGCGCGCATCGTGCTCGACAACGGCGCCGGCTGGCTGCCGCTCGACGCGCCCGAGGTCGAGGTCGTGCGGCGCGTGCACCGCAGCGGCGAGTCGGAGTTCCGCATCAACGACGCGCGCGTGCGCCTGCGCGACATCCAGGAGTTGTTCGCCCAGGGCGGGCTGGGCGCGGGCTCGCACGCGCTGATGGGGCAGGGGCTGGTCGAGGAGGTGCTGCGGCTGCGCCCCGAGGATCGCCGCGGCCTGATCGAGGACGTGGCCGGCGTGCGCCCCCACCGCCTGCGCATGATCGACGGCCGCCGCCGCCGCGCCGAGGCCGAGGAGAACCTGGCCCGCGCCCGCCTGCTGGCGGCCGAGATCGAGCCGCGCCTGCGCACCGTCGAGCGGCAGGCCAAGCGCGCCGCCCAGCACGCCGAGCTGGCCGGCGAACTGCACGCCGCCCTCTGCGACTTCTACGGCCGCGAGCAGCGCCGCCTGGACGAGGCCCTGACGCAGGGCCGCGCCGCCGCGCGCGACCGCGCCGCCGGCCGCGAGGCGGCCGAGGCCGCCTCGGCCCAGGCCGAGCAGGAGATGGAGCGCTGGCGCGGCGAGCTGGAGGCCGCCCGCGCGCGCCTCGACGCCGCCGAGGCGGAGCGCCGCCGCCTGTCGGCGGCCGTGCGCGACCTGGAAGCGAAGCGCGAACTGACGCGCGAGCGCCGCGGCCTGCTGGAGGCGCGCGTGGCGGAGTTGGACGCCGACGTCGCGGCGCTGCGCGAGCGCCTCGACGAGCCGCGCGAGGAGCCCGGCGCGGAGCGGCGGGCGTCGCTGGCGGCGGACGCCGCCGCCGCGGCCGGCGAGGCCATCGCGGCGCAGGAGGCCTTCGACGCCGCCGCGGGGCGGATGGCCGGGCTGCGCCGCTCCCGAGACGAGGCCGACGCGGAACTGGACCGCCTCGACCGCGCGGCGCGCGACGACGAGCGCCGCCTGGCCGAGTCGGGCCGGCGCGCCGACGGCGTCCGCGCCGCGCTGCCCGCGCGGGAGGAGGCGCTGAAGGCGATCCGCGCCCGGCTGGACGGCGCCGAGGCGGCCGTCCGCGAGGCGCAGGCGGCGCAGGCCGAGGCCGGCGTGCGCGCCTCCGGCGCCTACGAGCGCCGCGCCGAACTGGCCCGCGACTACAACCTGGCCACGGCCGGCCTGCGCGACATCGAGGCCGCCCGCGCCGGGCGCGAGCGCGACCTCGATCGCGCCCGCGACCGCCTGCGGATGCTGCGCGAGCTGCAGGGCGAGAGCGAGGGCATGCACCAGGGGCTGCGCGCCCTGTTCGGCACGCGCGGCGTCCCCCGCGACGGCGAGCCCACCGGCATCCCCGGCGTCGCCGCCGTGCTGCGCCGCGTCGTGCACGCGCCGCGCGGCCTGGAGCGGGCCGTCGAGGCGGCGCTGGCCGACTACCTCGACGCCGTGATCTTCACCAGCGCCGACGAGGCGCTCTCGACCATGCGCCTGCTCGTCCAGGAGCGGGCGGGGCGCATCGTGGCCCTGCCGCTCGACGAGACGCGCGTGCGCCCGCCGCTGGCCATGTCGGAGGAGCGCGGCGTGATCGGCGTCGCCTCGCGGCTGGTCCGCTGCCGGCCCGAGTACCGCGGCGTCATCGACACGCTGCTGGGCCGCACCTTGATCGTCGAGGACCTGGACACCGGCCGGGTCATGGTCCGGCGCGGCCTGGGCGCGGCCGTCACCCGCGACGGCTACCTGCTGCGCCCCAACGGCGCGCTCACGGGCGGCCGGCGGGCCGAGAGCGGCGCCTTCGCCCGCGAGGCGGAACTGCGGTCGCTGCCGGCGCAGATCGAGGAGCTGGAGCGCGCCCTGGCCGAGGCCGCCGACGTCGAGGAGCGGCGCCGCGACCTGGAGACGCTGGCCGAGCCAACTGCGGGAGGCCGAGGATGCCGCCGAGCAGGCCGCCGCCGCCCGCGAGCGGGCGCAGGAGGCGACCGGGCAGCGCCGCGCCGACCTGGCCGCGCTGGGCGGAGAGGCGCAGGCCGCGCAGAGCGCGCTTGCGCGGGCGCGCGAGGAGTTGCGCGAGGCGGAGGCCGTCGCGGAGGAGGTCGCCGCCGCGGGGACCGGCCGCGAGACGGACCGTCGGGCGGCGCGGTCTACACGCCCCGGCGACGAGGCGCTGGCCGCGGCCGAGGCGGAGCAGTCGGTCCGGCTGCGCGCGCTGGGCGAGGCGCAGAGCCGCCTGCGCGCCGTCCGGGAGGAGCAACGCCGCCTTGAGGAACTGGACGAGGCCGGCCGCGCGGCCCTGGCCCGCGCCCGCGAGGCGCTGTCCGCCCGCGAGGCGCAGCGCGCGGCGGCGGCCGGCGACCTGGCCGCCTGCGCCGCCGCGCTGGAGACGCTGGCCGCCGATCTGGCCACGGCCGAACGCGAGCGCGACGCCCGCATCGGCCGCCGGGACGGGGACGAGGCCCCGCCGGAGGCCGGCGCGCTGGCCGCCCTGCAGGGCGAGGAGTCGGGACGGCGCGCCGCCGTCGCGGAAAGCCAGGCGCGGCGCATCGAGGCGGAGAAGGCGCTGGTCGAGGCGCAGGCGGCGCTGCGCGAGGGCGAGACGGCGCTGGAGCGGCTGCGCGAGGCGATGGCCGGCGACGAGCTGACGCTCGACGGCGAGGGCCGCGTCGTCCCGCTGGACGGGGCCGCCGCGCCGCCGCCCACCGACGCCGGCGCCGCCGACCCGGCGGAGTCGGACGCCGACCTGCGCCGCCGCGTCGAGACGCTGCGCGGGCGGCTGCGCTGGCTGGGCCGCGTCAACCCCGAGGCGGCCGGCGAGTACGAGGGGATCCGCGCCCGGCACGAGGAACTGACGTCCCAGATCGAGGACCTGGAGGGGGCGGAGCGGCGCATGCTCGCGGCCGAGGCGGAGCTGGCGGCGCTGATCCAGGATCGCTTCGCGACGGCCTGCCGCCGCGTCGACGAAGAGTTCCAGCGCTACTTCCAGTTGATGTTCCGCGGCGGCTCGGCGCGGCTGCGGCTGAGCGACGAGGAGGACCCGGAGACGTCGGGGCTGGAGCTGGAGGCGCAGCCGCCCGGCAAGCGCGTCGATGACCTCGCCATGCTCTCCGGCGGCGAGCGCGCGCTGACCGCCATCGCCCTGCTCTTCGCCCTGCTGGAGGTGCGGCCGGCCCCCTTCTGCGTCCTGGACGAGGTCGACGCGGCGCTCGACGAGGCCAACGTGGGCCGCTTCGTGGGGGCGCTCAAGGCGCTGGCCGAGCGCATGCAGTTCGTCGTCATCACGCACAACCGGCGCACCATCGAGCAGGCCGACAGCATCTACGGGATCACGATGGGCGAGGACTCGGTCAGCCGCGTGCTGTCGGTGCGCCTGGCCGATCTGGAGCTGGACGACTGAGTCCGGCCGGGGAGCCGTCATGGTCCGCCTCTTCCGCCGCCGCGGCGACCCGCCGGCCGATCGGGCCGCCGAGGCGGCCGAGCTGTCGGCGCTGATGCGGGCCGGCACGCGCCGCGCCCGCGGCGGCGTGCTGGGACGGCTGGGCGGCGTCCTGCGCCGCGGCGCCGCCGGCGAGGAGTTCTGGGAGGAACTGGAGGAGATCCTGATCGGGGCCGACGTGGGCGTGCGCACGACGGCCTCGCTGATCGCGCGGCTGCGGCGGCGGGCGGACGCCGAGCGGGCGCGCGACCCCGCCGCGCTGCGCGCCCTGCTGCGGGACGAGATGGTGGCGCTGCTCGAGGCGCCGCGCGAGCGCGGCCTGCTCTGGTCGCCGGCCCGCGCGGCGGATCCGCCGGCCCCGCAGGTGATCCTCGTGGTGGGGGTCAACGGGGCCGGCAAGACGACCAGCATCGCCAAGCTGGCCCACGCCTACCGGAGCGAGGGCCGCTCCGTCATCCTCGGCGCCGGCGACACCTTCCGCGCCGCCGCCATCGAGCAGCTGCGGCGCTGGGGCGAGCGCGCCGGCGCGCCGGTCATCGCCCACCAGGCCGGGGCCGACCCCGGGGCCGTCGCCTACGACACGCTGGGCGCGGCCCTGGCGCGCGGGGCCGACGTGGCGATCATCGACACGGCCGGCCGCCTGCAGACCAGGAAGAACCTGATGGCCGAGCTGGGCAAGGTGCGGCGCGTGATCGCCGGGCGCGTCCCCGGCGCGCCGCACGAGACGCTGCTCGTGCTCGACGCCACGACCGGCGGCAACGGGCTCAGTCAGGCGCGCGTCTTCGGCGAGGCGGCCGGGGTGACCGGCATCTGCCTGGCCAAGCTCGACGGCACCAGCAAGGGCGGCGTCGTCTTCGCCGTGGCGGCCGAGCTGGGCCTGCCGGTGCGCTTCGCCGGTACCGGCGAGGGGCTGGACGACCTCGCCCCCTTCGACGCCGCCGCCTTCGTCGACGCGCTGCTGGCGGAGGAGTAGGGCGTCGGACGGGGCGGCTGCGCGCGGGCTCAAGGGGCCGTCCCGGCGCCGGCGGGGAAGCGGCCACGTGGGGTGGAAAAACGTCGCCATCCCGCTCACTTCTGCTAGAATCTCCTGGCGGAGAGGCCGCCGTGCGACCGACGGAGAAGAGGAGAGAGCTTTTTCACACACACCGCCGAGCATCGCGTCCTTCACACGGCCCTGCTCTCCTACCAGCACCAATCGGCGGAACCACCCAGCCCCGCAGCGAGACAGGAGGTTTGCTCGTGCCGAATTGATTGTGGAAAATCCATTTTTCTTCGGCTGTATCGCGCACCCAGACGACCCGAGCATCATCTGGTCCAATTGGGCCTTTTCACACTCCTACTAATCACTGCAATATGTCTAACTATCGTTCGTGAAATTGACCGAGCGCCGCCGCCGTCGTGTCCGGGCGGCGGCCGAATCAGGGTTTCATCGAGACGTCAGTCGCGTTCCTAACAGTTCTCGGCACGATCGTCGTCTTCCTCGGCGCCCTGACGGTGGTAGTCACTGAGATCCCAATGGTTCTTATCGAGAAATACTGGCGGCAGCGCTTCATCTGCTCGCCGTCCTCCGCCGGCGGGGGCGCCGGATATGACAAGGGTTTTGAGGCGTCCGAACGCCAGTGGGAGGCGTGGAACGAACGCCGCCGCGCCGCCGAAACGAAGGGGGAGCCGTTCCCGGAACCGCGGCCCTCATCGCAGGCGAACGGGGACCGCCTAGCGAGCATCCAACGCCCTCCTAGCGAACAGCAGGGCTCGCCTCATTACGAGGCAGCCTGACGCGGCGCCGGCTCAGCACCCTCGGGCGCGGGTCGGCGCCGTCCCTCTCTCCCACTCCTAACCCCAGCATCCCAACCCGGTCCACGGCATCGCGCCAGAACCCATCGCGGCTCGGCTGGCCACACCCACGTGTACTAGCGCGCCAGGTTGCTCGCCGCCGCTGGCCACTCGCGCTCGACGGGGAGGCGGGGGCTGGTGGGGAGCGCCCGGCAGGTGAGGATGAGGCCCGCGGCCAGCTCGGCGGCGCTGCGCGCGGGTGGGCGCGGACGGGGCGGCGTTGTCCGGGGGCGGGCGCGGCGATAGGATGCGACCCGTGACGAACGGCGCGAACGGCGGCGAGCGGACGGAGGCGGGCGCATTGACGCCCGCGCAGCGCGATCGCGTGCTCGCCGCGCTGGCGGAGGTCGAGCCGGGCAAGGGCAACCTGCTGCCCGCCCTGCACCGCGTGCAGCATGAGCTGGGCTGGGTGCCGCGGGCGGCGATGGCGCTGGTCGCCGCGGCGGCTGGGGATCAGCGAGGCGCAGGTCTACGGTCCGGCCACGTTCTACTCCGAGTTCCGCCTCACGCCGCCGCCGGCCACGCTGCTGACCTGGTGCAGCGGCCCCACCTGCCGCGTGCTGGGCGGCGAGCGGATCAAGCTGATCCTCGAGGAGACGCTCGGCTGCCGGCTGGGCGAGAACGGCCCCGGCGACGCCTACGGCCTGTGGCTGGGGCAGTGCAACGGCACCTGCGAGCAGGCCCCCCAGGTCTGGCTCAACGGCCGCGTGCTGGGCAAGCTGAGCCTGGCCGGCGCGGCGCGGCTGGCGCAACGCCTGCGCGACGGCGAGACGGCCGGCGCGATCGCGCCCGCGCCGCCGGAGGCGGTCGAGATCCAGCCCGCCCTGGTGCGCCGCCCGGAGACGCCATGAGCGCCGCCTACGAGTCCCTGCGGGCCGCCGCCGGCCCTCCCCGCGAGGCGCGCGATCGCCCCCTGCTGCGGGTCGACCTGACCACCTCCTCGGTGGCGGCCGGGGCCGACCTCACGCTGTCGCGGCTGCGCGAATCGATCGCAGCGCGGGGGCTCGGCGTGGAGATCGTGCGGGTCGGATCGCTGGGGCTGTCCTTCGCCGAGCCGACGGTCGAGCTGCAGCGGCCGGGCCGCCTGCCGGTCGTCTACGGGCCGCTGCCGGCGGGGGAGGTCGAGGACTTCCTCGACGCGGTGCTGGGCAGCGCGGACGCGGCGCCGGGCGGCGACGACCGCCGCTGGGCGATCGGCGTGCGCGGCCCCGACGGCCAGGACGGCGTGCCGCCGCTGAGCGCGCATCCCTTCTGGGGGCCGCAGCAGCGCCGGGTGATGGAGTTGATGGGGGTGATCGACCCGGAATCGCTGTCCGAGGCGCTGGCGGGGGGGCGCTACGCCGCCCTGGATCGCGCCCTCGGGATGGATCCGATGGCGATCTGCGACCTGATCGAGGCGGCCGGCGTGGGCGGGCGCGGCGGCGGCGGCTTCCCGGCCGGGCGCAAGTGGAAGTTCCTGCTGGGCGCGCCGGGGCCGGACAAGTACATGCTCTGCAACGCCGACGAGGGCGACCCCGGCGCCTTCGTCAACCGCATCCTGATGGAGTCCGACCCGCACCTGGTGATCGAGGGGATGGCGATCGCCGGCCTGGCCACCGGCGCCGAGCGGGGCGTCGTCTACATCCGCGACGAGTACCCGCTGAGCGTGGCGCGGATGCGGCGGGCGGTCGACGACGCGGCGGCGGCGGGGCTGCTGGGCGGCGACCTGCTGGGCTCGGGCCGGGCCTTCCGGCTGGAGGTCGTGCGCGGCGCCGGCTCCTACGTCTGCGGCGAGGAGACGGGGTTGATCGCCTCCCTGGAGGGGCTGCGCGGGATGCCCAAGATCCGGCCGCCCTTCCCGGCCCAGCGCGGCGTCTTCGGCCTGCCCAGCAACGTCAACAACACCGAGACCTACGCGCACGTGCCGCCGGCCCTGCTGCACGGGGCCGACTGGTACCGCGAGTTCGGCACCGAGGCCGACGCCGGCACCAAGATGTTCAGCATCGGCGGCGCGCTGCGCCGCACGGGCATCGTCGAGGTGCCGTTCGGATCGTCGATGCGCGAGCTGCTGGAGGAGATCGGCGGCGGCGTGCCCGGCGGCGGCGCCGCCAAGGGCATCCAGCCCGGCGGGCCGCTGGGCGGCCTGCTCAACGCCGGCGACCTGGGCCTGGACCTGGAGCGGCCGCCCTTCACGGAGCGCGGCGTGCTGCTCGGCTCGGGCGGGCTGATCCTGTTCGACGAGCGCGCCTGCGCGGTCGACCTGGCGCTCTACTTCAGCGAGTTCTGCGAGGACGAGTCCTGCGGGCGCTGCACGACCTGCCACGGCGGCAGCCAGCGGCTGGTGGAGATGCTGGGCCGGATCACGCGCGGCGGCGGGCGCGCCGCCGACCTGGAGCGGCTGGGCGTGGTCGACCGCACGCTGCAGAACGCCAACTGCCTGCACGGGCAGTTCACGCCCTACGCGATCCGCGCCGCCCTGCGCCACTTCCGCGAGGAGGTCGAGCGGCACGTGCTCGAGCGGCGCTGCCCGGCGCGCGCCTGCCGGGGGCTGATCCGCCACCGCGTCACCGATCCGTCCGAGCCCGCCCTGGCCGAGGCGGCGGCGCTCTGCCCGACCGGGGCCATCGGCGGCGACGCCGCGTCCGGCCGCGCGATCGACGACGCGGCCTGCGTGCAGTGCGGCCTCTGCGCCGAGCTGGCGCCGGCCGCCGTGGCCGTCGAGGACCGCTTCCCCGTCCCGGCCGCGGCCGGCGCCTGACGCCCGCTTTACCCACCCGGCCGGCCGGCCGGCCCGCGCGGGCCGGCTTATGTGCGCCCGCGGCTTGGCGGCCGGCGCGGCGCTGCTAGCCTGCCCGCGGAGGGGCGCGCGCCGCCGCGTGCGGCGCGGCCTGCGGTCGGCTACACTACACGCTACCGTGTCAACGGGCGGTCATCGCCGTCCCGTCGCGCGCCCGCGGAGGAGCCGGCCCTGAGCACCCCCATCCGCCGCCAGTACCTCGACCTCAAGGCGCGCCACCCGGACGCGATCCTCTTCTTCCGCCTGGGCGACTTCTACGAGACCTTCGACGACGACGCGGAGCTGGTCAGCGAGGCGCTGGGCGTCGCCCTGACCAGCAAGCCGATGGGCAAGGGGCTGCGCGTGCCGCTGGCCGGCGTGCCCGTGCAGAGCGCCGGGGGGCATCTGGCGCGGCTGATCGCGGCCGGCCACCGGGTGGCGATCGCCGAGCAGTTGGAGGACCCGGCGGCGCGCGGCGGCGCCGCGCGGGGGCTGGTGCGGCGCGGCGTGGTGCGCGTCGTCTCGCCCGGCACGGCGCTGGAGCCGGCCCTGCTGGAGGCGGGCCGCAACAGCTTCTGCGCGGCGCTCTGCGTCGCGCCGGCCGCGGCCGGCGGCCCGGCCCGCGCCGGCCTGGCCCTGGCCGACCTCAGCACCGGCGAGCTGCGCGGCTGCGAGCTGGAGGCGGCCGACCCGGCGGCGGCGCGGGCGGCGGCGCTGGGCGAGCTGGAGCGGCTGGGCGCGCGCGAGCTGCTGCTGGCGGCGGAGCCGGGGGCGGAGAGGGAGCCGGGGGACGGGGAGGGCGAACCGCCGCCCTGGAGCGTCACGCCGCGTCCGCGCGATCGCTTCCGCGCCGAGCGCGGCGCGGCGCTGCTCTGCGAGCGCTTCGGCCTGGCCGACGCGGAGGGGCTGGGGCTGGCCGGGCGTCCGGCCCTGACCGGCGCGCTGGGGGCGCTGCTCGACTACCTGGACGAGGGGCGGGGCGAGGCCGGCGGGGGCGACCGCCTGGCGCACCTGCAACGGCCGCGCATCTACGACCCGGCCGGGACGATGCGGCTCGACGCGGCCACGCTGCGGGCGCTCGACCTCTTCCCCGGCCCGGAGGGCGGCGAGTCGCTGCTGGGCCTGCTCGACCGCTGCCGCACGGCCGCCGGGCGGCGCCTGCTGCGCGAGCGGCTGGGCCGTCCGCTGATCGCGCTGACGGCGATCGAGGCGCGCCTGGAGCGGCTGGCGCTGCTGCACGGCGCGGCCGCCCTGCGCGAGCGGCTGCGCCGCCGTCTGAGCGACGTGCCGGACCTGGAGCGGCTGCTGGGCCGCACCGCGGCCGGGCTGGCGGCGCCGCCCGAGCTGGCGGCGCTGGGCCGCGGCCTGAACGCGGCGGCGGCGCTGGCCGATCCCCTGCGGGCGGCGGCCGACGAGGCGGCGGGGCGCGGGGAGGCCGGGCGGGCGGCGGCGCTGCGCGGCATGGCGGCGGCGCTGCCGCCGGCGACGGCGGCGGCCGGGGCCATCGCGGCGGCGCTGGCGGCCGAGCCGGAGCCCTTCGGCGACGCCCGCGGCGAGTCGGCCGCGGAGGTGCTGCGGGAGGGCTTCGACGCCGAGGTCGACGCGCTGCGCCTGCGCCTGCGCGAGGGGCGGCGGGCGCTGGCGGCGCTGGAGGCGGAGGAGCGCCGCCGCACCGGCGTGGCCTCGCTGAAGCTCGGCTTCCACCGCAGCTTCGGTTACTACATCGAGCTGGGCCGCTCGCACGCGGCGGCGGCCCCGCCGGACTGGGAGCGGCGGCAGACGCTGACGTCGGGCGAGCGCTACGTCTCGCCGCGGCTGCGCGAGTTGGAGCGCGAGCTGCTGGCGGCGCGCGACGCGCTGGCCGCGCGCGAGCGCGAGCTCTACGCGGCGCTCTGCCGGCGCGTGGCCGGCGAGGCCGCGGCCGTGCAGCGGCTGGCGGCCGGCGCCGCCCGGCTCGACGCCGAGGCGGCGCTGGCCGAGGTGGCGGCGGCCGGCGGCTGGACGCGGCCGCGGCTCGACCGCTCGGCGCGGCTGGAGATCCGCGAGGGGCGCCATCCGCTGGTCGAGGCCGGGCTGGGGCCGGGCCGCTTCGTGCCCAACGACGCCGAACTGGACGGGGCGGGGCGGCAGCTGCTGGTCGTGACGGGGCCCAACATGGCCGGCAAGAGCACCTACCTGCGGCAGACGGCGCTGATCGCGCTGCTGGCCCAGATGGGCAGCTTCGTGCCGGCGGCGGCGGCGCGGCTGGGGCTGGTCGATCGCATCTTCGCGCGGGTCGGGGCGCAGGACCGCATCGCGGCCGGGCGCAGCACCTTCATGGTGGAGATGCTGGAGACGGCGGCGATCCTGAGCAGCGCCACGCCGCGCTCGCTGCTGGTGCTGGACGAGATCGGGCGCGGCACCAGCACCTACGACGGGCTGGCCATCGCGCGGGCGCTGCTGGAGCACCTGGTGTCCGGGCGGGAGGGGCCGCGCACCCTCTTCGCCACCCACTTCCACGAGCTGACGGCGCTGGCCGGCGAGGCCGAGCGGGTGGCCAACGCCAGCGTGCTGGTCGGCGAGACGCCCGACGGCGAGGGGCTGCGCTTCCTCTACCGCATCGTGCCGGGCGGGGCCGACCGCTCGCACGGCGTGCAGGTGGCGGCCATGGCGGGGCTGCCGGCGCCGCTGCTGGCGCGGGCGCGGGCGCTGCTGGCGGCCTTCGAGTCGGCCGCGGCGGCGCGGCACGGGGCGGGCGCGCCGGCGGCCGCCGCGCCGCCGCCGCTGGAGATCTCGCCGGGCGAGCCGCTGCTGCGCGAGCTGGCCGCCCTGGACGTGGATGGGCTGACGCCGCTGGAGGCGATCGCGGCGCTCTACGCGCTGCGCGAGCGCGCCCGCGCGCTGCGCCCGGCCGCCGCCGGGGCGCCGCCGCCGGGGCGGCAGCTGCAGCTGCTGCGGGGAGCGGCGCGGTGAGCGGCGCGGCGCGATCCGCCGTGCCGGCCGCGGCCGGCCGCATCGCCGAGCTGCCGCCGGCCGTGGCCGACGCGATCGCGGCGGGGGAGGTGATCGAGCGCCCCGCCTCGGCCGTCAAGGAGCTGCTGGAGAACGCCTGCGACGCCGGCGCGCGGCGCATCGAGGTCGAGGTCGAGGGGGCCGGCCTGACGCGCATCCTGGTGCGCGACGACGGCGCCGGCATGACCCCCGACGAGCTGCCGCTGGCCTTCCGCCGCCACGCCACCTCGAAGCTGCGCACGCTCGACGACCTGGCGGCGCTGCGCAGCTACGGCTTCCGCGGCGAGGCGCTGCCCAGCCTGGCGGCGGTGGCGGAGGTGGAGTGCACGACGCGCCCGGCCGGGGCGGCGCTGGGGGCGCGGCTGCGCCCCGGCGGCGCGGCGGGGGTGGTGGAGGCGGTCGGGGCGCCGCTGGGCACTGAGTTAGTCGGCGCGCCCCTGGGCACGACCATCGAGCTGCGCGACCTCTTCGCGCGGCAGCCGGCGCGGCGGCGCTTCCTGCCGGGGGCGCGCAGCGAACGCGCCGCCGTGGCGCGCGTCTGCGGCGACGCGGCCCTGGCCCGGCCCGAGATCGCGCTGCGGCTGCGCATCGAGGGGCGCGAGACGCTGGTCACGCCCGGATTGCCCGGGGGGATACGCGGCGAGACGGACCTGCGCGAGGCGCGGCGGGCGGCGCTGGCGGCGATCTGGGACGCCGGGACGGCGGCGGCGGCGCTGCCCTTCGGCGCCGAACGGCCGATCGAGGACGGCGGCGCGCTGCGCGCGGCGGGACTGGCGGCGCCGCCCTCGCGGCACCGCGGGCGGCGCGACGGGCTGCGCCTGTTCGTCAACGGGCGGCCGGTGCTCTCGGCGGCGCTGGCGCAGGCCGTCGAGGGGGCCTACGCGGAGCTGCTGCCGCGCGGCCGGCACCCCATCGCGGCGGTCTTCCTGGAGGCGCCGCCGGAGCGGGTCGACGCCAACGTGCATCCGGCCAAGGCGACCGTCAAGCTGGCCGACGAGCGGGCGCTGTTCTCGCTGCTGCAGCGGACGCTGCGCGAGGCCCTGCTGGGGCGTCCGGCGCTGGGCGGCGGGCCGCAGGCGGCGGGGACGGAGGCGGGCGGCGTCGCCAGCCTCGCGCCGCCCGACTTCCTGCGCCGCGGGGCGGGGTCGATCCCCGCCCCGACGCCGCAGGACGACCGCTGGACGCGGCTGCGGCGGCTGCGGGAGTTGGGAGGCGAGACGATCCCCTCCGGCGCGGCGCCGATCGCCGTCCCGCCGCCGGCCGCGCCGCTCGCTCCGGCCCCGGCGCGGTCGCCGCTGGCGGCGGGCGAGGGCACGCTGCCGGGGCTGCCGCTGCTGCGCCTGGTGGGGCAGTTGCGGGCGACCTTCATCGTCGCGGAGGGGCCGGAGGGGATGCTGCTGGTCGACCAGCACGCCGCCCACGAGCGGGTCGTCTACGAGCGGCTGCTGGCCCGCCGCGGCGGCGAGGCGGCCGGGCGGCAGGCGCTGCTGGAGCCGGTGCTGGTCGAGCTCGACGCCGCCCGCGCGGCGGCGCTGTCCGGGCACGAGGACGAGTTGGCGGCGCTGGGCTTCGAGCTGGAGCCGTTCGGGGGGCGCGCCCTGCGCGTGCGGGCGCTGCCGGCGGCGCTGCTGTCGGGGGGGCCGCTGGCCGGGGCGGGCGGCGGGCGGGTGCGGGCGGCGCTGGAGTCGATCCTGGGCGACCTCGCCGAGCCCGGCGCGGCCGGGCGCGCGGGGGCCGACCCCGTCGCCGCCAGCGCGGCCTGCCACGGCTCGGTGCGGGCGGGGACGGCGCTGGCCGCCAGCGAGATGGCGGCGCTGCTGCGCGACCTGGAGGCCTGCCGCAACCCGCACACCTGCCCGCACGGCCGGCCGACCTTCGTCGGCTTCCCGGCGGACGACCTGGAGCGCCAGTTCGGAAGACGCTGAAGCGGGCGGCGCTGAGGCGTCCGCGGCCTCGGTCCGGCCCCGGCGGCGGGGCGGCGGCGATCAGCGCTTGTAGGTGTCGGTGTCCCGGTAGGGGCCGTCGCGCCAGGCCAGCGCGCCCTTCATCCCCTCCTCCTGCATGTGGTCCTGGAACTGCATCGAGAATTCGGTGTGCTGGCCCAGGGCGTCCAGGTCGGTGCTGCTGCGCACCGAGGAGTAGATGCCCATGTTCTCGTAGAAGCGGTTCATGTTGAGCTTGAGGATGGCCAACTGGTCGGACGACATCGTGGCGACGCGGTCGGCCAGGGCGATCGTGCGCTCCTCCAGCTCCTCCCCCGGCCAGGCGTAGTTGATCATGCCGCACTCGCGCGCCTCGACGCCGCTGATGTTCTCGCCCGTGTAGTAGAGCTCCTTGGCCTTGCGCATGCCGATCACCAGCGGCCAGATCACGCCCGTGCGCGAGGTGCCCAGCCCGCGGCAGCCGGGATGCCCGAACTGCGCGTCCTCGGCCGCCGTGACGAGGTCGGCCATCATCGCCACCTCGCAGCCGCCGGCGATGGCGTAGCCGTGCACCTGCGCGATGGTGATCTTGGCCATGTTCCAGAAGTACATGTGGATGTCGGTGATCTGCTGCATCGCCGTGCGGTTGTTCATCGGCAGGGCGCGGCCGCGGTCGTCCCGGCGCTGGAACTGGCGCACGACGCCGTCGGCGCCGCCCAGCCGCGGCGTCAGGTCGTAGCCGGCGCTGAAGGTGCGCCCCGCCCCCTTGACGATGATCACGCGGATCGAGTGGTCGGTCTCCAGTTCGTGCAGGGCGTCGTTGAACTCGAACAGCAGCTCCTGCGAGAGGGCGTTCATCTTCTCGGGGCGGTTGAGCGTGACGCGGGCGACGCGGCCGTCGGCGCCCACGCGGTCGGTGGTGATGAAGTCGAAGTCGGTCATGGGGGAACTCTCCTGGCGGGCCAGCCGGGCGCTGCGGCGGCGGCGGCGTGTCTGCACGGGGCCCCCGGCGGGGGCCGGTCCAGGGTAGCGACCGCCGGCGCTACGGGCCTGCCTCGCGCGGCTCGTGCGCGGCGACGATCGCGCGCGCCTCATCGACCAGCCGCGGCAGCGCCGCCGCGACCGCCGCCTCGTCGACGGCCGCCGCCACGGCCGGGTAGCCGGCCCGCTCGATCATCGCCGCCAGGCGTCCCCGCCGGAAGCGCTCCAGCGTCCAGTCCAGCGGGTCGCCGCCGGCCGCGGCGTCGAACATGATGCGCTCGTCGCGGCCCATCGGGCCGTAGTGGTAGTGCGGTCCGCGCCGGAAGCAGTCGAAGCGCAGCAGCTCGGTCGGCGCGCCGTCGACGTCGGCGTGGACCTCGACGCAGAGCCCGGCGTCGTCCCCCAAATCGTCGCGGTAGCGCAGCGTCACGCGCAGCGCGCCCGCCTCGACCTCCGCCTCGTGCCGCCGCATCGCCGCGCTCCTTTCCCTGCCGGCGGACGGACCGTCCGCCCGCGCGCCGACAGTCTAGCCGCCCCCGCCGGGCCACGCCGGGGCGCCTGCGCGGACTACGGCGGCCGCTCCGTCGTGCGCTCCTCGATCGCGTAGAACTCGTCCAGGCCGGCCGCGGCGGGCAGCTCGCGGTAGAGGCGGAACAGCCGCTCCGGGTCGATCCCGGCCGTCCCGTCCGACTGGAAGCGGGCGTAGGCCTCGCGCATCGCCGCGTGGGCCAGCGCCTGCCCGCTGAACGGATCGATGACCAGCGGCCAGCCGAGGCCGCGCCACTCGTCCCTGGAGCGGGCGGCGAAGGCGGCCATCGCGGCCAGCGGCGCGCCGATCTCCGCCGGCGCGCGGCGCCACTCCTCCTCGCTGGAGGGGAACAGCATCACCAGGTCGGCGCCGGCGGCCCGGTAGGCGCGCCCGCGCTCGACCGCCGCCGCGAACGACTCGTTCCGCACCGCCCCCGTGCGGGCGATGATCAGCAGGCCGGGGTCCGACCGCGCCGCCAGCGCCGCCTCGAGCTTGCCCACCATCTCCTCCGCCGGGATCAGATGCTCGACGCCCTTGTGGTGGTGCGCCCGCTTGGGCGCGACCTGATCCTCCAGTTCGACCGCCGCCGCGCCGGCCGCCTCGAACTCGCGGATCGCGCGGCTGGCGTGCAGCGCGTCGCCGAAGCCGACGCCCCCGTCGACGATCAGGGGCAGCGCGGAGCGCTGCGTGATCCGACGCGCCGCCGTCGCCACCTCGGTGGTCGTGAGCAGCGCCTCCGACAGCGCCAACTGGAAGCCCAGCCCGCCGCCGCCGAGATAGCCCGCCCCGTAGCCCAGCGCCTCGATCGTGCGCGCCGTCAGCGGGTCGAGGCAGAGCGGCGCGAAGACCGGCCCGCCGCCTTCGATGGCGGCCCGCAGATCGCCCCGCGCGCTCATCGCCCCGCCCCCGCCCGGACGCCGCGCCTAGGGCGAGGCCACCTCGCTGAACTGCTTCGAGGGCATCGTGCCCAGCGGCGGCGCCCAGCCCGGCGACTCCCGCGGCGGGTGCGCCGCCAGCCAGTCCTCGTCGATCGCGACGCCCAGCCCGGGCGCGGTGGGCAGCGGCAGGAAGCCGTCGGCCTGCTGCGGGAACTCGCCGATGCAGGCGTCGGGGAACCAGTTCTTGAAGCCGCCCTCGTGGATCATGAAGTTGGGGATCGAGGCGTCCACGTGCAGCGCCGCCAGCACGTCCATGGGGCCGTGGATGGCGTGCGGCTGCACGCCCACGTAGTGCGCCTCGGCCAGCGCGGCGATGCGCCGCAACTGCCCGATGCCGCCGCACTGGATCACGTCGGGCTGGATCATCGCCGCGATCTGCCGCTGCAGCAGGTCGGCGAAGCTGAACGGGCTGTAGAGCCGCTCCCCGGTCGCGATGGGGATGTTGATCGATTCCGCCACCTTCTGCATGGCGTCCATGTTCTCGAAGGGGACCGGCTCCTCGAAGACGAAGGGGCGGTAGGGCTCGGCCAAGCCGCCGAAGCGGATCGCCTCGGCCGGCGTCAGCCGCCCGTGCGTCTCCAGCAGCAGCTCGACCTCGAAGCCCACCGCCTCGCGCACCGCGATGAGCGTGTCGAGCGCCTTCTTCTCCGCCTCGTAGCTGATGTACAGCCCGCGGTGGTCGAAGGGGTCGCCCTTGAGCGCCGTCAGCCCGTTCGCCACCTGGCTCAGCGCCCACTCGGCCGCCTGCTCCGGCGTGGGGCCGTCCCAGCGGCCGTAGATCCAGATGCGGTCGCGCATCTTGCCGCCCAGCAGGTCGTAGACGGGCGCGCCCAGGGCCTTGCCCTTGATGTCCCACAGGGCCAACTCGATGCCCGCCGCGGCCGAGTTCTGGATGGGGCCGCCGCGGGTGTAGAAGTGGTGGTGGATCTTCTGCCAGCAGCGCTCGACGGCCCGCGGGTCGTCGCCGATCAGCAGTTGCCCGTACTCCTCCACCAGCGCCGTCACGGCCATCGGGCCGCAGGTGGCGTCGCCCCAGCCGGTGACGCCCTCGTCGGTCTCGACCTTGACGAAGACGTAGTTCCAGGGCGGGAAGTTGAACGGATTGGGGAACGGGTCGGGGGCCGCCGGGATCGCTCGCACCGATGTGATCTTCATGTCTGCCTGCTCCTCTCGCCTGCGCGGCATGGGCCGCCGCGCCGTGCGCGCATTCTAGGCGGCGCGCGGCGCGGATCGGCCCGGCCGGCCCTTGGACGTGAGCGGGGGACGGGTCAGTCGATGCGCAGGACGCCGCGGTGGAAGCGGGTCACGACGTTCGGGTCGGGGATCAGGCTGGCGCCCGCGTCGGCCTTGCCGTCGTACTCGAACCGCGACAGCACGTAGCGGATGCTCTCCAGCCGGGCCGCCTGCTTGACGTTGGCCTGCACGATGATCCAGGGGCTGAAGCTGGTGTGCGTGCGGGCGAACATCATCTCCCGGTAGCGCGTGTACTCGTCCCACAGCTCCTGCGCGCGCGCGTCGAGCGGGCTGAGCTTCCACTGCTTGAGCGGATTCGCGCGGCGCGAACCGAAGCGCGCCTCCTGCTCGTCCTTGGAGATCCAGAACCAGAACTTCACCAGGTCCAGGCCGTCCTCGACCAGCATGTGCTCGAACTCCGGCGCCTGGCGCATGAAGCGCTCGTACTCGTCGGCCGTGCAGAAGCCGTTGACCGGCTCCACGACGGCGCGGTTGTACCAGGAGCGGTCGAAGAACACGATCTCGCCCCGGCTGGGCAACTGCC
The DNA here is from genome assembly GCA_963664645.2 of Dehalococcoidia bacterium. GTDB lineage: Bacteria > Chloroflexota > Dehalococcoidia > Bin125 > Bin125 > TK10-74A. Next base: position 1,599,208 of record CAXXCV010000001.1, on the reverse strand, counting down.
GCGCGTAGCGCTGGAAGTACCACTGCCCGCTCTCGCCCGACGTCGGCTTGGGCAGCGCCACGACCCGCATCGCGCGCGGGTTGAGGTGCTCGACGAAGCGGCGGATCGCGCCGCCCTTGCCCGCCGCGTCGCGCCCCTCGAAGAGGATCGCCAGCCGCCGCCCCTCCTCCTGCACCCAGCGCTGGAGCTTGACCAGCTCGATCTGCAGCAGCTTCAGGTCGCGCTCGTAGGCGCGCTTGCGGCGCTTGCGCTTCCTGGAGCGGCGCTTGGCGCGCAACCGCTCGACGACCGCCTCGGAGAGGCGCAGGTCGCGCAGCGCGTCGCGCAGCGCCGCCTGCTCGGGGCCTTCGGCCTCGCCCTCGCCGCTGAGCAGTTCGATCATCGCCTCGGCGTCGTCGCCGCCGCCCGTCAGCGAGCGCCCGATCGCCGCCGCCACCTCCCCCGCGCCGTCGTTCTTCCCGGGCCGGCCGGTCGCATCCATCTCGCCGCCTCCCGCCGCGTTCGCGCGCCGGACGCCCGCGATCATAGCCAAAAGCCGGGCCTATCGGAGCAGGGCGGTGAAACCCGCCTGCTCGAAGTCACGGTCGTGCGTGAGCGCCTCGGTGATGTTCCGCTCTTCCATGAGGAGGAAGCTCGCGCAATCGGTGACCCCCCAGGTCTGATCGGGACGGGCAGCGTACCGCTCGACGGCGCTTCTGAACTGGGCGGCGGTCTGCGGGACGATCTCGACGTCGGGATTGTCTTCCAGATCCCGCACCATCCGGGCGGCAAACAGCCGGCGGAATTCCCCCATCCCGGCCATGAAGTTCAGCGCCTCGAACAGGACGACCTGCGTGGTGACGACCCCGGCCGACCCCAGTCGTTCGGCAACGGCCAAGGCCCGCTCGTGCATGGCGTCGCGGGGATTCCACAATGCGATCCAGTAGGCCGCATCGGCGAACACCACCCGCATCAGGCGTCATCCTTCGGGTGGCCGTACAGATAGTGCTTGTAGTTCTTCGCGCCATCAGCCGGCAGGACATCCCACGCCTCCGGGGGGATGTCCTGCTGGAGTTCCTTCACCTTCGCGACGACCGCGGCCAACCCTCGATCAGGCGTCGCCACCGAGCCCTCGATCGACAGCGTCACCTCCTCGCCTTCCTCCAGGTCGAGCGGTTCGAGCGGCGTGAGCACGCCGTTGGCGTATCTGGCCTTCACGCTGGCAACCATGGCGGTCCTCCCTGGCCGGGCGCCTTGCCCGCATATTCCGCTGCCGGAGCGCCGGGAGCGCCGTCGTCCTTCCGGGGCCGGCCGGTCGCATCCATCTCGCCGCCTCCCGCCGCGTTCGCGCGCCGGACGCCCGTGATCATAGCCAACACGCGGGCCGGGCGCGCCCACGCGCCGTCCGGCGCGGGAATGCCCGCAGGCAAACCGATCGCGTAGGCTGGGGGCGGCGGCCCGGCGGTGAGCGGCCAGACCATGCAGCCTTCGCAATGGGAACCAGCGACGCGCCGCGGGCGTCGGAGCCGTATGCGTTCCACCGCAACGGCCGCCCGCACGGCCGCGCGCCGCGCCGCGCCGGCGCCGCGGCTGCGCCGGCCGCTGGCCGCCGCCCTGTTCACGGCCCTCGTCCTCGCCGCCGGCAGCGCGGCCGACTCCGTGCTGCTGGCCCAGGTGGGCGTGCTGCTCGCCGCCGGCCTGATCGTCGCGGCGCTGTGGGCCCGGCTCGGCGCGCGCGGCCTGCAGGTGGCGATCCTGCCCTCGCGCGAGCGCCTGACCGCCGGTGAGACGCTCACCATCGACGTCGAACTGCGCAACCGGCTGCGACTGCCGCGCCCGCGCATCGACCTGCGCGTGCCCAGCGACCTCGGCCCGGCGATCGGCTGGACGGCGTCGCTGCGCCCCAACGGCCGCTCGAGCCTGCGCACGGTCATCCGCTGCCCGCTGCGCGGCATCTACGCGCTGGGACCGGCCGTCGTGGGCAGCCCCGACCCGCTGGAACTCTTCGAGGGGCGCCGCGCCGCCGGCGAGCGCCGCGAGGTGGTCGTCTATCCGCCCTGTCCGCGGCTGCCGCACTTCGTCCTGCCGGGCGGGCGGCGCGGCGCGAGTGGGGCGCGCGGCCGCGTGGCCGGCGGGCCGATCGTGGCCGGCGTGCGCGAGTACACCCCCGGCGACCCGCCGCAGCGCATCCACTGGCCGCTGTCGCTGCGCCAGAGCCGGCTCGTCGTGCGCACGCTCGAGGACGACCCCGACGCCGGCGTCTGCTGGATCGCGCTCGACCTCTGCGCCGCCGACCAGCACCCCGACCCGTCGGCGCTGGAGGCCGGCGTGATCGCCGCCGCCGCGCTCGCGCAGCACGCCCTCGAACAGGGCCGCCCGGTCGGCTTCCTCGCCTCGGGGTCGCGGCAGCACTGGCTGCCGCCCGTCCCGGGCCGGGGCCAACTGCGGCCGATCCTGGAGGAACTCGCCCACGCGCAGCCGCGGGGCACGACGCCCCTCAGCCGGCTGCTCGTCTCGCGGCTGGGCGTGCAGACGCGCAACGGCCTGCTCATCGCGATCACGGCCGCGCCGACCGGCGTCGGCATCACGGGGCGGATGCTCGGCCTGCAGCCCTCGCAGATCGTGCTCGTGCGGCTCGGCAGCGAGCGCGGGCGCGGCCCCGCGCCGGCGCGGCGCGCGCTGCCCGGCGACCTCCCGTCCGAGGAGTACGTCGTCACGCCCACGACGCCGATCGCCGAGGCGCTCGCATCGGGACGGGCCGGCCGATGAGAGGACCGCGCCCCATCGCGCCGGCCCCCGCGGCGCGCCCATCCCGGCGCTCGCTCCCCCCCATCGCCTGGACGGCCGGGCTGCTGGCGCTGGTCGTCTTCTTCGTGCCGGGCGCGGTCTGGGCCGCCCGCTGGAGCTCCTCCCTGCCCGACCTGCACTTGGTCGTGGGGCTGGCCTTCGCCGTCGGGCTGGCGCTGGCGGCCGCGCCGCGTCCCTTGCGGGCGCGCGACCAGGTTCTCTGCATCGTCGCGATGGGCGCGCCGGTCGTCCTCTGGCAGCTCTGGGCGGTCGACCGCTTCCGCGCCCCGGCCGGCCTCTGGCCGCACCTCAACTACCTGGGCCTGCGGCTGGGCGACTGGGGCGAGCGCCTGCTGAGCGGCGACCCCATCACCAACCCGATCCCCTTCGTCTTCCTGGTGCTCTGCGGCGCCTGGCTGGCCGTCGCGGGGGGCGTCGTCCTGACCCTGCGCGGGCGGCGCCCCTGGCCGATCGTGCTGGCGCTCGGCACGACGCTCGTCTTCGCCCTGCACGACGCGCCCGGCATCGAGCTGCTGCGCTTCCCCGTCTTCGCCGCCGCCTCCGTCGCGCTGGTCGCGCGCGTCCGCCTGCTCGACCGGACCGAGGGGTGGCGCGCCGAGGGGGTGCGCTTCTCGGGCGCCGTCGGCCCCGTCAGCGTGCTGCTCGCGGTGGCCGCCGTGCTCGGCCTGTGGACGGCGGTCCGCGCCCTGCCGCACGCCTGGCTCCCCCACGACCTGCAGCCGCCCTGGATCGAGGAGCGCAGTTCCAGTACAGCGATGGTCGCGCCGCCGCCGGCGGCGCCCGCTCCCCCGCCTCCGCCCCCGCCCCCGCCGCCGCCGCCGCCACCGCCGGAACCAGAACCGGAGCCGCCGCCGCCGCCGGAACCGGAACCCGAGCCCGAGCCGGAACCGCCGCCGCCCGAACCAACGCCCCCGGAACCACCGGAGGCCGTCTCGGAGCCGGAGCCGCCGCCGCCCGAGCCACCGCCCCTGTGGTGGCTGGCGCTGCTCTACGGCGGCGGCGGGCTGGTCATGCTGGGCGCGGCGACGGGGGTCGTCTGGCGGCTGACGCTGCGCGGCCCCACCACGCCCGAGCGCACCTGGATCGCGCTGCTGCGCATGGCCCGGCCGCTGCGGCTCGTCCCGGCGCGGGTGCACACGCCCAACGAATTCGCCCTGGCCCTGGCCGGGGCCGCGCCGGCGGCCTCGCCGCACGTCGGCCGGCTGGCCGACGACTACTCGGGCGTGCGCTACGGCGGCCTCTGGCCCTCGCGGGAGGACGACCTCGCCAACCTGCGCGCCTGGGAGGCCACCAAGCGGGCGCTGATCGGCCACTACCTGCGCCGCCTGCGCTGGCGGCTGGCGCACCCCCTCTCCATCGCCGCCGGCCTGCGCGACCGCCGCCGCACCTGGCGCGACGACGACGAGCGGCGCGGCGCGCGGCGATGGCTGGGGCGGCGCGGACTGACGCTCGCCGGGGCGCTGGCGGTCGTGGTCACGATCGCCGTCGTCGCCCGCGTCTGGCTGATCGAGGACGGCGGCGGCGCGGCGCCCGCCGACGAGGCGCGCAGCGCCGAAGCGCTGCCATCGCCCGCCGAATCGGACGCCGCCGACGCGCCAACGGAGGCCGCGGGCGAGGAGGCGTCGCCGGCCGGCGATTCCGCCGGCGCGGCCGAATCGCCGGCCGAGGGGGACGCCGATCCCGGCGAGGCCGGGCCGGCCGCGCAAGCGACGGAGCCGGACACGGACGGCGGCGACGCCGCCCCGCGCACCTGGGAGGTCCAACCCGGCGACACGCTCTTCGCCATCGCCGAGGCGACCGGGACATCGGTCGAGGAGATCGTCCGCCTCAACGACCTGCCCGACGCCGACACGATCTACGTCGGGCAGATCCTGCTCCTGCCCGACCCCTAAGAAGTGCGATCATCGGTCGGGGGTTGCAGGCACCCCTAGAACGGCGGCGCGAAGCCGTCGCGTCCCTCGCCGAGCCACGCCCCGGTCCCGCCCAGCCGGGCGCGCAACTCGTCCCGCGCCTCGCGGTAGCGCTTCATGTACTCCCGCTCGACGACCTTGGGGTGGGGCGCGCATTCCAGCTTCGCGGCCATCAGGTCGAATGCTCCCTCGCGGGTCTGCGCGACGAACTTGCCCGCGCCGAAGTGGAACGACTGCACGATGAAGCGCCTGATCCCCGTCGCCAGCAACTCCCCGACGAAGCCGCCCACGTCCTCGCACCAGAGCAGCGGCGTCAGGGTGATGCACGACTGCACGCCGGCATCGTGCACCTCGCGGATCGCATCGATGCGCCGCGCGTTGGACGGGCACGACGGCTCGAACGTCTTGCGGACCGCCTCATCGTCGGTCGTCACCGTCATGTTGACCTGGACCCGCCCGCCGTTGTCCTCGATGCGCCGGAACAGGTCCACGTCGCGTGCCACTAGCGGCGCCCGCGTCTGCACGACGAGCCTGGGGGTATGGCCGTCCGCCATGATCTCCAGCAGGCCGCGCGTAAGTTCCAGTTCCCGCTCGACCGGCTGGTACGGGTCGGTCACGGTGGACATGTAGATACTGCGTCCGTCCAGCTTCGCGCGCTGCCGGGGGCGCCCCAGGACCTCGATCGCGTTCTCCTTGACGGACACCCACTCGCCCCAGGTGTCGCGCTTCACCGTGTCGCGCGCGAAGAACGCCGCGTAGCAGTAGGTGCATCCGAACGCGCAGCCCGAGTACGGATTCAGCGTCCAGTCGTACCCATCGACGAAGCCCGAGGCCTTGTTGAGGATCTGCGTCACGGGCTGATAGACGACGTCGGCGCTTCCGTACCGCTCCGGCCCCGAGACAACATCGGATCCATCCGTTAAGTTGAAGCCCGGGAGCATGGCCATCTGTCGGTCAGACATACCGGGTCACCTCCGGCCCATAGACGATTTCGGCGACTGGAACGTTGTCCTTACCGCTGGACTTCCAACTCACCCATCGATGGAGATTGTCGAGGTAACGGTGCGCCCGCTGCGACGGCACAGCTCCAGTGTAGCCCCAGACGTCACGCCGGATCGATGTGATACCTGGTACCGAGCCTCCTAAGTCCCGACGGGCACCGGCCAGTTCTTCTCCTGCATCCAAATAGTCTGCCTTGAATGATGGTGCCGTACGCATCTGAACGTGCGGTCTGAGGCGGCGATCCAACGACTGAACTTGGGAGTTGATTGTCGCCATGTCGTCCCGATAGACCACATGTATGGCCGTACGCCAACGGATCGCATCCTCCCAAACTGGAATCGCGTCTAAGCCCGACTCTGTACGACGAGGCACGCACTCGAATGATGTACGATCCATCACTTCAGCGAGGTCCGTGAGAACCGGATAGTGACGCGCCGCGTCGTGAAGGCTTGCCCAGAGATCATGTCCGAGCTCTAGCATCACCGGATCGTCGATTTGGTACACCACGATCCCTTCCGGCCACTCGCCGCGTGGCCGAGTCGCCGTCGCGAACACCAGACCAATTGTCATCGCTCCCGTACCCGCGCCGAAGTCCACGATCTGTACCCAGTTCCTGGACGGCAACAGGGATTGGCTCAGAATACGAGCGCTCTCCGAGTACGTGACGTTGATCTGTTGGGGCAAGTACCACTGCGAGTAGAACAGGGCGACGTCGGGATCGCTGTAGTTTGGTTGTTGTTCTGGGGTGCCTAGCTTGGCCAATTCCTTCATGGCCGTGTTGATCCGGCCCACAGTTGCGTCCCTGCCCTCCGCTTCGAGCCTGTCGAACGGCTCCCGAGAGACTTGACATAGGGCACGATCAACCGCCGCCTGAAAGGCCGTGGCGACTTCCTTCGTGGATGGCATCCCGGCAACTCCGGCCCGGGCGCCCCTAGACGTACGGGTGGAGGGCGGCGGCGAGCGACATCTCGATGTCCCGCATGGCGCCCGAGACGGCCTGGCCGATCAGGTCCAGTTGGCGCACCTGATCGATGCGGGCCGCGGCCTGCGCCAGCTCCCGCTTCGACAGCAGTTGCTTGAAGATGCCGCAGGTGTCGGCCAGGCAGATCAGCACCACGTCGCGCGGCTCCGGGATCTGGTCGCTGAACAGGACTTCCATGATGCGCAGCTTGACGGCGTTCTTGGCCGTGCGATCGATGGCCGGGTAGCGCCGCGAGCGGAACAGCCAGAGGTGGCGCACGTCCTGGGAGGCCAGCGTGCCGCGGTTGACGAGCTCGGCCAGCGCGTGCTCGCGGATGAACTCGCCGCTGGCGGCGGTGCGCTCCACCCAGGAGCGGGCGTCGCCGCCCTCGCCGGCGGCGATCTCGGCCAGCGTCTCGTCGAGCAGGCGGTCGCCGACGGGCGTCGCGTCGACCAGCACCAGCTTCTCCAGGTCGGTGTCGATGCGGTTCTCCAGCGCCAGGTCCATCAGCACGCCGCCGGCGAGGGCGTAGCTGAGCGACAGGTGCGGCACGGCCGCGAACTTCCCGTCGTCGTCGAGCAGGAGCAGGATCAGTTCTTCGGCGAATTTCGGCATGGCGGGGCTCCTCCGATGCGCGCGGGCGCGGGCGTGCGCCGCCGGCCGGCGGTCACGGCCGATCATATCGCGTGGGGAAGCGGTTCGACGGCGCGTGCGCGCGGCGGGGCGCACATAACCGCCGCTCCGAAGGCGCCGGCGTCGGACCGGACGCTTCGGAGCGGCGGCGGGATGCCGCTGGTGGAGACGGGGGAGAATCGAACTCCCCGTCCAGTCGGCCCGCACCCGGCCCCACTACGTGCGTAGTCGCTCCTTGAGGTCTCGCCCGCGCCCCTGCCGAACGACAGGCCAGGGCGCGCGCCAGCCGGAGGGGTCTTGGCGGACCGGTCCCGGCGACCCGGCCCGAGCACCCGGACTGCACGTCGCCGGTCGCCGCCCGTCCGGGGGAGGCTGGCGACCGACGTCACCGCTTAAGCGGCGAGGGCGAATTCCTCTTCGCCAGTTGCAGGTTGCCGCGGGATTAACGAGGGCGCGGCGCCTCGGCACGCGTGACCGGACGACGAAACCGCTGTCGAGCCCTTTCGTCCCCGGAGACGCCAGGGTAGCGGATCGGGCGCGGGGCCGGTGTCGTCAGCGACGCACGGCCGCCCGCATGCGCCGCGCCGCCTCGCGCGCGGCCAGCGCCGCCCGCTTGTCGTAGCGCCGCCGGCCGCGGCCCACGCCGATCTCCAGCTTGGCCAGCCCCCGCGCGATATAGAGGTGCAGCGGCACGAGGGTCAGCGCCTTCTGCTCGAACGCCTCCTGCAGGTGCGCGATCTCGCGCCGGTGCAGCAGCAGCTTGCGGTCGCGCTTGGGGTCGTGGTTGTTCCGGTTGGCCGCCTCGTACTGCGCGATGTGCGCCCCCACCAGCCACATCTCGCCGCCCCGCGGGCGCACGTAGGCCTCCTGGATGCTGGCCCGCCCCTCGCGCAGCGACTTGATCTCCGTGCCGCTGAGCACGAGGCCGGCCTCGGTCCGCTCCAGGATCTCGTAGTCGTAGGTCGCGCGGCGGTTGCGCGCCACGCTGCGCCGCCCGTGCGCCGATTCCCCGCCGCTCGCCGCGCCGGGCCTGGCCGTGCTTCGCCCCTTGCTCTTGCCCTTTCTCGCCATGCGGCGCCCCCCGGTCGCCAGCCTATACCGGCCCCGGCGCCCGCCCCTGTGACTGGCCGCGCGACCGGCCCACGCCCCAATCGACGCTGTCGTCGCCGTAGCGGTCCTGCAAGGCGCCCACGGTCTGCCGCAGCGCCGCCGCGCGGGCCGGGGCGGGCAGCGGGTCGAAGAGCGAGAGTTGCGCCGCCTCCTCGGCCTCGATCAGGTTCGACACGCCGGTGCCGACCAGCCGGAAGCGCCGCCCGCCGACGGCCTCGGCGGCGAGCAACTCCAGCGCCGCGCTCTGGATGGGGCCCGCCTGGTCGGTCGCGACGGGCAGCGTGCGCCGCCGCGTGAAGGTCGTGAAGTCGGCCAGGCGCAGCTTGAGTTGCACCGTGCGCGCCCGCAACCGCGCCTTGCGCAGCCGCCGCGCGACCCGCGCCGCCTGCTCGCGCACGACCTCGCCCAGCGCCTCCCGGTCGGCGATGTCCTCGGCGAAGGTCTCCTCGGCGGAGATCGACTTCGTCTCCCGGCTGGTGCTGACGGGGCGGTCGTCCTCGCCGCGGGCGAGGCGATAGAACCACTCGCCGCGCACGCCGAAGCGCTCGATCAGCCAGGGCAGGGGGCGCTCGGCCAACTCGCCGATCGTCTTGACGCCCGCCCTGGAGAGCCGCTCGGCGGTGCGCGGCCCGACGCCCCACAGGTCGCGGATGGGCAGCGGCGCGAGGAAGGCGCGCTCCTCGCCCGGCGCGACCACGGTGAGCCCGTCGGGCTTGTCGCGGTCGGAGGCCACCTTGGCGACCGACTTCGACGCGGCGACGCCGCAGGACACGGTCAGGCCCGTCTCCTTTCGCACGGTCTCCCGCAGCCAGCGCGCGATCGAGGCCGGCTCCGTGCCCGCCTCGACGCGGTGCGTGACGTCGAGGAACGCTTCGTCGAGCGAGAGCGGCTCGACCAGCGGCGTGACGCGGTGGAAGATGGCCATCACCTGGTCGCTGGCCTGCCGGTAGCGGGGGAAGCGCGGCGGCACGATGACGGCCTGCGGGCAGAGCCGCGCCGCCGTGCGCATCGGCATCGCCGAGCGGCAGCCGAAGGCGCGGGCCTCGTAGGAGGCGGCGGCGACCACCCCGCGCGCCTTCGGCGAGCCGCCGACCAGCACGGGCTGGCCGCGCAGCGTGGGGTCGTCATGCTGCTCCACGGAGGCGTAGAACGCATCCATGTCGGCATGGATGATGTGTCGGGGGGAGGCCCCGGCGACGGAGGACTCGTCCGGCGTGGCCATGCGCCTACGCTAGCAGAGCAAGAACATGCGTTCCCGGGCGGGAACGGAGATGGGAAGGGACGCCGATGCGGGCACTGCTCGACCGCTGGCGCCGGGGGCGCGAGGCCCGACGCGGCGTCGCGGCGCTGGAGCGGGCGATCGGGGCCGCCGAGGCCGGCGCCGGCGACGCGACGGCTCCCGGCCTGGGCGGCGTCCTGGACGGCCTGACCGCGCTGCGCGCGGACGGCGCGCGGGACGACCCCCACCTCGACCTGCTGGAGGCGCGGGCGCTGTTCCTGTCGGGCCGGGCGGCCGAGGCGCGCGCGCCGGCGCATCGCGCCGCGACGGCGCGCCCCTACGACGTCGAGAGCCGCATGACGCACGGGCTGATCTGCCTCGCCCTGGACCGGCTCGACGAGGCCGCGCACGAGTTCGAGGCCGTGCTGGAGGAGTTCGGCGGCGACCCCGGCGCGGAGAACGGGCGCCGCGCGGTGGCGCTGGCGCGCGGCCGCCCCCCGCTCGACGAACACCCCCTGCCGGACGACCTCGCCGCCGCCGCCCGGCTGCTGCTGACCTGCTGGCGGCGGGCCGGCGCCGCGCGGGCGCGCCTCGACGCCCTGCGCGCGGGGGGCGCCGACCCGCGCGTCGTCGCGGCGCTGGAAGCGGCGGGAGGCTGAGATGCGCTTCCTGCGCCGCCTGCGCGCCGCCCTGCGCCCCGATCCCGTCCCGCGGCGCGACCCGCACGCCGATCTGGCCGTCGTGCGCGACGCCCTGGAGGCGGAGGCGCGCCGGCTGGGCCGCCGATCGCGGCTCTCGCTGTCGCTGCTGATGGAGTTCTCGGAGGCCGACCTGACGGGCATCGACCTGCACGCGGCGCTCGGCTACCTGCAGGCGCAAGGCGAGATCATCGACGTGCGGGAGGACTCGTTCGGCAATCTGCGCTTCGGGTTGCCCCCGCAGCCGATCGATCGCGGGTAGTGCGAAGTTGCGGCGCCCTCAACGGGCGACGCCGTCGAAGGCGCGGATCTCCTCGGCGACCAGCGCCGGGGCCTCCATCGGCGCGAAGTGGCCCGCCCCGGGGATGGTGATCCGCATAACGTCGGCGAGCAGCGCGGCCGCGGTCGCGAACATGGCCGCGAACCAGGGGTTCGTGCGCTCCCCCTGCGCGAGCAAGACCGGGCAGCGGACGCCGCGCAGGCAGGGCGTCGCATCGAACTCCGCGGCGGCGGCGAAGACCTGCGCCTCGATCGCGGGCGGGCAGCGCAGCGCGACGCTGCCGTCGTCGAGGTCGGCGAGCCCGTGCTGGACATAATCCTGGAATACCTGGGCATCCCAACCCGCGAACGTCCGCCGATCACGCCAGCGCTCCGCGGCGGCGGCGCGGCTCGGGAAGCCGGGGCGGCGCTTACGCACGGCCTCCGCCATGCCGCCGCTCGTCGCGCGGGCGGACTCGGCCGTGCGGGCGGACTCCGCCGTGCGCCGGAAGTTGGTGGGCACGATCGGCTCGACGATGAAGAGCCGGCGGACGAGCTCCGGCCGCCCCGCCGCCACGATCAACGCCAGCGCCGCGCCCATCGAGTGGCCGGCCAGGTAGACATCACGCCAGCCCAGCGCGTCGAGCACGCCGGGGATGTCGCCCGCCATCTCCACGAAGCCGTAGCCCGCGCCGGGCCGGTCCGAGCGCCCGTGCCCGCGCACGTCCAGCGCGGCGACGTCGTAGTGCTCGCACAGGCCCACGGCCACCTGCCGCCAGAGGTCGGCCAGGAAGCCGGTCGCGTGCAGGAGCAGCAGCGGCGGCGCGCCGGGCCGGGGCCAGCGCAGCACATGGATCGAGACGCCGTCCACGTCGATGAACCGTGATTCGGGCTCCATGCGCCCACGCTATGCGTCCGTCCGCGGGCGGGCAATCGCGCCGGGCGGTGGCGCCGGGGACACATCCCGGGACTGCTACATGATCGTCCTATATCGGTTATGTATTCATTACGGCGGGTCTCCCCAGGAGGGGGCCCAGCGGCCCGCGCGGCGGCGCGCTTCGGAATCCCCGCTAGGATCGGGGCATGGCCACCTTCGACGCCGTCCGGGCCGCCGATCGACTCCGCCAAGCCGGCGCGGACGATCCCATGGCGCAAGCCATCGCGGAGACGATCCGCGAGGCGGTCGATCCTCTGCCGAGACCGGACGATATCGTGACCCGGGGCATCCTGCAGGGGGAGTTGCAGACGGCCCTCCATGCGCAGACGCGCTGGATGGCGACGTTCGCCGTCGGCCTCGCGGCGGTGGTCATTGCGGCCATCGCGGGCATCGTGGCGGCGCTGGTCTAGCCGCGCCTCCGCGCCGCCGTCGCCGCGTTTCCCCCTCCCCGGATGATCGCATTATAAGACGGCGACACGCGCGTCGATTCGGCTTCCAACCCACTCGGCCGCGCGGCGGGCCGGTGGCTCGGTCCGCGCGGACCCTCCCGTCTCCCCCGCCGCCTCCCCCGTCTGCTAGCCGCCTCCCCCGTCTGCTAGGATCGCCGCATGGCACAGTTCGACGCGGGGAGCCTCAAGCGACGACTGCTCGCGGCCGGCGCGACCGGGCCGTTGGCCGACGCGATCGGCGACGGCATCCAAGAGGCCGTGGCGCCGCTGGCGACGCGGGAGGATCTGCACGCAGCCCTCCATGCGCAGACATGGCGGATCGTGACGTTCGTCGTCGCCTTCGGCGGCATCGCGGTCGGCATCATTCTGGCGTTCAACTAGCCTGCCCGATCACAACCGGGAGCGGTGTCAGAAACACCCTCCTCCCCCAATGATCGCACTACGGACCGACCCTCAGTCCCCCCGGCCGGGCGCGTTCAGCCGGATCGTGCGCAGCGGCTCCCCGGCGGTGCGGCCGAAGCGGCGCACCAGCCCCGCCATCGCGTTGCCCGGCCCCGTCACGGCGAACGTCCGCACGCCCTCCCGGTAGGCCGTCGCCAGCGCCGCCGTCCAGGCCACGGGACGGGTGTACTGCATCGACAGTTCGGCCCGCAGGCCGGCCGCGTCGTCGATGCGCTGGCCGGCGCGATTGCCGATCAACGGCGTGAACCCCTCCGCGATGGGCAGCGCGTCGATCAGCGCCTGGCTGCGCTCGTCGGCCTGGCGGAAGTGCTCGCTGTGGAAGGCGCCCGCCAGCCGCAGGCGCACCGCGCGACCGCCCCGCGCCGCCGCGTCGGGGAGCGCCACCGCCATCGCGGCGTCGTCGCCGGCGAGCACGAACTGGTCGGCCGCGTTGCGGTTGGCGATCACCAGCCCTCGGGCGTCGGCGAGCGCGGCCACCGCCCCCTCCTCCAGCCCGGAGACGGCCAGCAGGCCGTGCGCGCCGCGGTCGCAGGCGTCGTCCTGATGCAGCCCCCGCCGGTACGCGAACCGCACCGCCGCCTCGAAGGGCAGCGCGCCGCTGAGGACGAGCGCCGAGTTCTGCCCCGAGGAGTGCCCCAGCACGAAATCGGGCGCGGGCGGACCCTCCCGTCCCTCGCGGGCGCGCTCGTAGTCGGCGACGGCCCAGGCGACCAGCAGCGGCTGCAGCACCGACGGCCGCGCGATCGCCTCCGCGTCGAGGGTCAGCCCGGCCTCCCACAGGTCGAGCCCGATCTCCGCCGAGGCCCGGTCGAAGGTGGCGCGGGCGCCCGCCGGCAGGTCCGCCACCCCGCCGGGCCGCTGGGAGCCCTGGCCGGGGCAGACGAGCGCGGTGCGGCCCCCCTCGTGGACGTCAGGCATGTCTGGGTCGTGGTCGTCGATGGGGGGGCTCCGCTCGCAGGGCCGGGCGATGGCGCTTGCGATGGTATGCCCCGCGCGGCGTGCGGGGAACGGCCCGGCGTCGCGTACGGGCGGGCGGCGCTAGGCTCGCGGCAGCGTGACCCGGCATCCTCCCCGCCTCCACCACCGCCTGCGCGACCGCCTGCGCCCCTGCCGGCGGGCGTACATGCGCGTGCCCCGGATCGTGCGCTGGCCGCTGACGGGCGCGGCCCTGCTCTTCCTGACCGTGATCGCCGTGAACCTGCTGAGCGGCGAGCCGTCGCGGGTCGAGCGCAGCTTCCTGATCCCGCCGGGCGAGACCCGCACGATCGAGGTGCTGGTCGCGGCCGGCCGCGACAGCGACGTGCGCTGGGAGATCGGCGGGATCGACGGCGACGCCGCCGGGTTCCCGCTGCGGGCGACCCTGCGCGGCCCCGGCGGGGAGCTGGCCGCGGCCGAGGGAGCGGGCGCGTTTCGCTTCAAAGGCGGCTTCGCGGCGGCGCAGTACTCGCTGGAGTTGCGCAACGAATCGGAGGGGGAGAGCACCGCCGTCGACGTGCGCTGGACGGTGGACTGACGCCCCCGCCCAACACGTCCGCGGCGCCGATTCCATCCGGTAGCGGCGCGCTGGCGTACCCTTGGCGAGGCCGGGCCCGGTCCGGTCCCGCCGGCGCGGGCCGCGCGCGCGACGCCCGGCGGCGATAGGAGCGATCGATGTCGCAGCAAGCGCCCCCGCCCGCGCCGGCCGGCCGCCGGCCCCGCGCCCTCATCTTCAGCCTCATGCTGGTCGTCGTCACGGCGGCCTTCGCCCTGGGCGCCGGCGTCACGGGCCTGCTCGACGAGGAGGAACTCGCCGTCACGGGCCGCGCGCTGCGCGCCAGCACCGACACGGTCGCGGTCACCGAGCCGCCGCCGGTCGTGACGGTGAACCGCGATTCCCGCTTCGGTTTGCTCGACGAGGTCTACGAGATCCTCAACGAGGACTTCGTGGAGCCCGAGGCGGTGGACCTGCAGCGGATGCGCAGCGCCGCGATCGACGGGGCCGTCGGCTCGCTCAACGACCCCCACTCGATCTACCTCGACGAGGAGACCTTCCGCATGTCCAGCGAGGACATCAGCGGCTCCTTCAACGGCATCGGCGCGACCGTGCAGATGGAGGGCGACGAGATCGTCATCACCGGCACCTTCCGCGGCTCCCCGGCCGAGGCGTCGGGCATCCGCGCCGGCGACGTCATCCTCTTCGTCGATGGGGAGTCCACGGCCGGCTGGAGCCTGCAATTCGCCGTCTCCGTGATCCGCGGCGAGCGCGGCACGCCGGTCGAACTCGTCGTGCGTCACCGCAACGACGAGGAGGAGACGATCACCGTCATCCGCGACCGCATCATCGTGCCCAGCGTGCAGTCCTTCCAGATCACCGACCGCGCCGGCGCTCCGGTCACCGACATCGCCTTCGTCCTCATCTCGCAGTACACGCCCAACACGCTGGCCGAGCTGATCCCCCTCCTGGAGGCGACCCACGCCGCCGGCCTGACGCAGATCATCATCGACTTGCGCGGCAATCCGGGCGGCCTGCTCTCGGCGACGGTCGACACGACCGGCGAGTTCATGGACGGCGGACTGGTCCTGACGGAGGTGGACCGCGACGGCGGCACGCACGGATTCTTCGCCGACGACGGCGGCGAAGGCGTCGGCCTGGAGGTCGTGCTGCTGGTCGACGGCGGCTCCGCCTCGGGCTCCGAGGTGATGGCCGCCGCCCTGCGCGACCACGGCCGCGCCGTGGTCATCGGCGAGCAGACGCTGGGCAAGGGCACGGTCAACATCCCGCGGCGGCTGTCCGACGGCAGCGTGCTCTACGTCAGCATCGCCCGCTGGCTGACCCCCGCCGGCGACCTGATCGAGGGCATCGGCGTGATCCCCGACATCATCGTCGAGCCCACCGACGAGGACTTCGAGCAGCGCCGCGACGTCATCCTCTACGCCGCCATCGACTACCTGCGCGGCGAGGCGACCCCCGCCCCCTCGCCCGACGGCGGCCTCGGCGAGCAGCCCGCCGCCGACGACGGCGGCGCCGCGGAGGAGGAGCCGGACGCCGAGGCGGAGCCGCGGAGCGACGAGGAGTCGGCGGACGAGGAGTAGCCCATGCCGATCGCCCGTCAGGCCAAGGCGCGGCCGTCGATCCTCGACCGGCTGCTGCGGCGGCAGCCGCGGCGCAACGCGATCGCGGAGATCCGCGACCTGCTGATCGACGCGGAGCGCGTGGAGGACGTCGAGCCGGAGGCGGTGCAGGCGATCGCCGACCGCTACGGCGTCCGCCTCCAGAAGCACCTGACCGGCGAGCGCGAGGCCGTCTACCGCGAGTACCTGAGCGACTGCCTGGCCGACCATCGCCTCGACGAGGCCGAGATCGACGCGCTGCGGCGCCTCCAGGGCCTGATCGCCATCGGCGACCCGGCGGCGGAGCGCCTGCGCGGCGAGGCCGTCGAGGGCATCTACCACGAGTCGGTGGCGGAGGCGGTCGAGGACGGGCGGGTGAGCGAGGAGGAGACCGCCGCCCTGCTGCGCCTGCGCGACGACCTCACGCTCGGCGCCGCGCGGGCGGAGGAGATCTACGCGGGGGTCGCGAAGGCGCGGATGAAGAGGGCCTACGACCAGGCCCTCGCCGACGAGCGCCTCAGCCCCGAGGAGGACGCGGAACTCCAGGAGATCTCCCGCTCCCTGAACGTCGACGTGCAAACCGACGCGAACACCCGCCGCACGCTCGACCGCTACCGCCTGTTGTGGCTGATCGAGAACGGCGACGTGCCCCCCATCGACCCGGGCATCAAGCTGTACCGCGGCGAGCGGTGCTACGCGATGCGGGAGGTCGAGTGGCGCGAGCTGCGCCGCGTGACCACCGGCATCACCTACGCCGGCCCCACGGCCCGCGTCCGCATGGCCAAGGGCGTCTACTTCCGCATGGGCCACCTGCGCGGCATGCGCCACTCGTCGGAGATGCTCACGCGGGTCGATTCGGGCACGCTCTACCTGACGACCAAGCGCCTGATCTTCATGGGGCCGCTGGGCAACAAGACCGTCCGCCTCAACCGCATCCTCACCTTCGAGCCCTACCGGGACGGCATCGAGATCCAGAAGGACGCCGGCCGCAACCCGGTGCTCTTCTTCAGCGACGACGTCGAGCTGTTCGCGGCGCTGCTCCAGCGGGCCTGGAGCGACGCCGGCTAGCTCAGCCGCCCGGCTCCTCGTCGAGCGATCGCCGCAGCGCCGCCAGCTCGTCGCGCAGGGCGCGGACCTCGCTGAGCAGGACGGCGCGGTCCTCGCTGGCCGCCCGCTCGTCGTCCTGCCCCACGAAGTGGGCGGCGACGCTGGCCGTGAAGATGCCGAACACGCCGATGCCCACGATCATCAGCAGCACGCCCAGCACGCGCCCGGCCGTCGTGATCGGCGAGGTGTCGCCGTAGCCCACCGTCGTCACGGTGGTCGCCGCCCACCAGAGCGCGGTCGGGAAGTCGCCGATCGTCGCGCCGCCGCCGGACCCTTCCACGAGCGCCACGAACCCCGCGAGGGCAACCGCGGCCACGCCGCCCAGGACCAGCACGTAGCCCAGCCCGTGCCGCCCGAGCACCCCCCTCGACGTCAGGCCGACGCGCGCGAGCAGCGCCACCAGCCGGACCACCTGCAGGAGCCGCAGCGGACGCAGGAAGGGGAGCGCGACGATCACCACGTCGTACCAGTGGCTGATCAGGTAGCGGCCCCGGCTCGGCGCAAGGTAGGTCTTGACCACGAGCTCGATCGCGAAGGCCCCCCAGATGATCCAGTTGCCGACGAACAGCGCCCGATCGACCGCGGCCGGCAGATGGATCAGCAGCGGCACGAGGATGAGCGGGGCCATCGCGACGGCCAGCACGAGCATCGGCAGCTCGGTCGCGCGATCGACGCGCTCGTAGAGATGGGTCCGGCGTTCGAGATCCATGCGTCACCTCCAGCCGTCGCAGGATACGCGCGCGGCGGGGTCGCAGCGCCGCCGGGTATGCTTGCGCCCAGGCCCTCCCCATTCTGTTGGAGGACTGAGGGGCGACCGCGCCAACTTCAGAAGATGATGCTGACGGCGCCGTGCGCGGACAGGGCTTCCATGTCGAGCACCGCGCGGCGGTATGCGATCCGCAAGTTCCCGCCGACCCGCCGCAGGATGTAGTGGACGCTGCCGACGTAGGGCGCTCCCTCGCCGCTGCGGAAGCGGTACACCATGACGTTCGCGGTGACCGACAGCTCGCCGGCGCCGGTCTCCGCGACCCGCACGTTGCCGACGAACCGGCGCGTCCTCGACCACGGATACTCGCGGTGCGCGTGGCGGCTGTTCAAGCGCGCCGCGCGGGCGCGCAGACGGGTGATGTCGTCGTCGATGAAAACCAGGTCGCGTTTCGGGTCGCCGTCCGGCAAATCGGTGGTGGGGACCACGTAGCGGCCGTCCTCGGTGAACAAACCGACCCACTCGTCGAGACGCCAATCGTCCAGCAGTTCCGCTTCCCTGAACAGGAAGTCCTCCACCAATTCGCGCGGCGAGGGCGTGTCGGCGGTCGTCATCGTTCCGTGTGTCCACCGGGCCCCGAAAGCGGGGGCGCTAGCCGTCCCTTGCCGGCGCGGCTTCCGCCTCCAGGGGCGGGCCGTCCTGCACGTTGGCGCGGCCCAGGCCCTGCATGTGGGCGTGCCATTGCCGCCAGAAGCCGCGCATCTGCAGTTCGTCCGACGTGCCCGGCTCGCGTTTCAGCATCCCCCGGGAGAGGTCCGACCACTCGGCCTCCGTGGCGCGGTAGCCGGCCTGGCATGATTCCAGCGCTTCCACGTCGTCGGGGGTGGCGAAGCCGCTCGGCCCCAGGAAGGTCAGGAAGCTGTCCAGCCGCTTGGCCCGCATGGCCTCCGATTCTCCCTCCGGGACCAGGTGCCAGGCGGTGACCTCCATGTGATCGGGCGCGAGGGGTTCGAAATACCGGATCGTGATGGCGACGAAGTCGTTGATGACCAGGTTGGGATAGATGAGCAGATTGCGGGAGGTGTCGGCCATCAGGTAGGCGCGCTCCTCGCCGTACTTCTCCACCAGCCGCCGGCGGACCCGGGCGATCGGTTCCCTGGCCTCCTCGCCGAACAGCGGATGCCAGCGGGCGACGGGGCGGCCATTGCGGGCGATGTTCTCGGCCACGCAGTGTCCGTTGCCCAAGGCCCTCCCCACCCCAGGCGGACGGGCGGCCAGCGTCTCCCCGCTGTCGTCGGCGCCAAGGCTGCTGATGTAGTCGATGTAGGTCTGGTGCGTCGGGACCAGGTGATACGAGTCGAGGCTGTTTTCCGCCAGCAACTTCCAGTTGGCCTTGATGGCGTACTTGTTGGAACCGGCGAGCACCCGCATCCCCGCTTCGCTCTGGTCCACGATGAGGTCGAGGTACTCCCTGGCCCCCGCCAGGTAGGTGACCAGATCGTCGGCATCGGGGTTGAAACTCACGAAGAGGAAGCCCCGGTAGCTCTCGACCCTGGGCGGCTCCTTCAAACCCAACTCGCCGCGGTCGAAGCAGGGGCCGTAGGCGTCCTCGCCGGGGACGCCGATCAACTCTCCGCGGGTATTGAACGTCCAGGCGTGATAGAAGCACTGCAGGACGTCGGCGTTGCCCTCGTCACTGCGGCAGACCAGGGCGCCCCGGTGAGGGCAGGTGTTGAGGAACGCCCGAACCCGGCCGTCCTCGCCGCGGACGAAGAACAGTGGACGCCCGGCCACGGTGCGGCGCCGGTAGTCGCCCGGGTTCTCCACCTCCGACTCGTGTCCCAGGTAGATCCAGCAGCGGCCGAAGATCAGCTCCCGTTCCCGCCGGAACAGATCAGCGGAGGTCATGGACGACCGGTGAAGCCGGAAGATTCCCCGCCGCCGGTCGTCGATGATCAGGTCCTTGATCTGCATGACCCCAGCCGTTTCCCCGGCGCCGCGCCGCACCGCGCCCTCAGAAGACGCGCCGGGCGATGTTGCGGCCGATCACCTCGCGCTGGATCTGCGACGTGCCCTCGTAGATCTGGAAGATCTTGGCGTCGCGCATCCACTTCTCCAGCGGCATCTCGCGCATGAAGCCCAGGCCGCCGGCGATCTGGACGGCGTCGGTGGTGACCTTCATGGCCGTGTCGGCGGCGAAGCACTTGGCCTTGCTGGCCTCCTCGAGCGTGTTGGGCTCCTGCTTCGCGACCAGTTCCCCCGCCCGCCAGCAGAGCAGCCGCGAAGCGTCGATGGCGATGTCCATGTCGGCCAGCATGAAGGAGACGCCCTGGTTGGCGATGATCGGCTTGCCGAAGGCGTGCCGCTGGCGCGCGTAGTCGGCCGAGAACTCGAAGGCCGCGCGGGAGAGGCCCACCGCCATCGATCCGATCCAGGGGCGGGTGGCCATCAGCGTGCCCAGCGCCCCGCGGCCGCCGCTGCGGAACTCCGGGTCGGCGTCGCCCAGGCGGTGGTCGGCGGGGACGCGGACGTCGTCGAGGATCAGGTCGGCGGTGTGGCTGGCGCGGATGCCCATCTTGCGCCAGCGCTGGCCCTGCGAGAGGCCGTCGGTCCCGCCCGGCACGACGAAGGCGGAGACGCCGCGGAAGCCCGTGCCGGGCTCCTCGGTGGCGAAGATGACGTTGAGGTCGGCGATGCCGCCGCAGGTGATGAAGCGCTTGCCGCCGTTGAGCACGTAGTCGTCGCCGTCGCGGACGGCGCGGGTCTGCATCGCGCCGGCGTCGGAGCCCGACTCGGGCTCGGTGAGGCCCAGGGCGCCGACGCGCAACTCGCCGTCGTGGGGCGTGCACATGGGGAGGAAGCGCTCGCGCTGGGCGTCCGTGCCGATGATGTTGACGGCCGTCGCGGCGAGGCCGTTGGCCAACATGCCGGTCGCGAAGCCGGCGCAGCCCCAGGCCAACTCCTCGGCCATGACGAGGTTGGCGATGCCGGGGTCGTCGGCGGCGTCGCCGTTGAGGCCGGGCCCGCCCCAGGCCGCGCCGCTCAGCCCGATCGCCGCGCCCTTGCGCGCGATCGCCCAGGGGAACTCCTCGCGCTCGTCGAACTCGGGCGCGGCGGGGCGGATCTCCTCCGCCGCGAAGCGGTGCGCGACCTGCTGGATCATGCGGCTGGTTTCGGAGAGTTCGAACATGGCGGCTCCTGTGCGGCGGGCGGTCAGATGAAGCGGTCGATGATGCGGCGGTAGCTCGACGCGTGCAGGAAGTCGTCGATGCCCGCGTCCTTGAACTGCGCGTCGAGATTGTCGGTGATCGTGTCCTTGAAGTCCTCGATGTCCAGGCCGATGTCGGCGGAGTCCTGGCGGATGCGCCGCAGGCCGATCGAGACGGTCGTCACCAGCAGCAACTGGCTCTGCCAGATGTAGCGCCGCCCGACGGGCGAGAGGTTGCCGATCAGCTCCGGCAGGATGGTGTGCAGGAAGTTCACGTGCCGCACCTCGTCGCGCAGGATGTTGCGGAAGATCTGCTTGGCGAGCGGGTCGCAGTCGGGCAACTCCGAGGCGCGCTGCAGGAACAGGGCCGCGAAGTTCTCGCTGAACAGCGTCGACGTGAGCCAGTTCTCGGCCCGGTAGAGGCCGATGGAGGCCAGGTTGCCGAAGCGGTTGATCAGGCTGCGCTCCAGCCGCGAGAGCCGGCCGTGCCCATCGACGATGGTGAGGTACTTGTCGAGCACGTAGGTGTGGCGGGCCTCGTCGTGGCACTGGGCGGCCAGGTAGAGGTTGAGGTTGGGATCGCGCAGCTTGTGGGTCGCCTTGCTCATCATCACCTGGATGGTGTCGAGGCCCATGAACTCCAGGCCGTAGAAGACGTTGATCATGCGCAGCCAGGCCTCGCGCTTCTCGGCGGGGATGACCGACTCCTGCTCCCAATCGACGTCCCTCTCGGCGTTCCAGACGCGGTGGCCCTGCTGCGTGTACAGCTCGCGGAAGGCGTTGCGCTGCTCGTCGGAGAACTGGCGCGAGAGGGCGGCCGGCGAACGATGCATGTCCCCTGCTCCCGGCGTGATGTCGTGTGCGCCGCCAGCGGCGCACTGAGTATATCGACGCCGCGATTGGGGGCGCGGCGCGACACCCGTATACTGGCGGCATGAGTGAAGACCCGTCCGAACGCTTCGACATGGACGACCCGCGGGAGGTGATCGCGGAGGCGGAGGTGCTGGTCGTGCAGTTCGGCTGGCTGGCGGAACGCCTGCTGGTCGACCAGCGGCGCTCGCACGACGCGGGGCCCTACATCCGCGTCGTGCAGCCCGTGCGCACGCCCCAGGATCGCATCCGGCAACTGCGCGAGTGGCGCCCCGGCTTCAACGACCCCGAAACCTACGTCTTCTTCCCCTGGCCGGGCCGGGTGGAGGCGTTCGTGGAGGCGGGGCTGTTCGCGCGGATCGTCGACCGCTGCGGCGACGATCCGCAGGCGCGGGCCGACTGCGAGGCGGCGCTCAGCAAGCTGCTCGAACTCGACCGCGAGGACCTGCTCCAGGCCATCCGCGGCGGCGAGAAGTACCACACGCTCTACGAGCGCGGCTCCCGGGCCTAACCACAACCGCTGAGGATTGTGGCCCCGCTTGCACGATCGGCGTGCGGTCGGCTACACTCGCTCCCGCGTGGCTGTCGCGGGGTGAACGAACCGCCAAGTTGGCTGCTCCCGGCCGTCCGCATTTCGATCCATGTGGAGAAGGGAGTTTCGCAGCCTTGGCAGCACGGTCGGCAGCGGGGGACACCCGCACGCAGCGAAGGGACTGCACACATCATTGGCAGGTCGAACGCCCCGACGCACAGGCGTCGATGGGCGTCTGCGCCAAGTGTGGTAGCACCCGGAAGTTTCTGAACTACGGAGAGGAGCTTCGACTGCCGTTCGGACGGCGCCGCAGCTTCTAGCCCGTCCCTCGGGACGCGCACAGCAGAGAAAGCGAGAACGACCGGGCCCGCGCCCGGTCGTTCTTGTTGTGTCGCTCAGCCCCCGGCCGGCGCGCCCGGCGGGACCAGCCGGCCGATGCGGAACAGGCGCAGGTCGTGCCGGCTGCGGCGCTCCAGGGCCAGGTCGGCGAGCGCCTCGCCGATGGCGGGCGCGAACTTGAACCCGTGCCCGGAGCAGGGGCTGGCGATCACGATGTTGGGCCGCTTGGGGTGCAGGTCGAGCAGGAAGTGCGCGTCGGGCGTGCGCGTGTAGAGGCAGGTCCGGGCGCGCAGCAACTCGCCGTTGGCGTCGGGGAACGTCTCGGCGAGCCAGGCGCGGATCTCCGCCTCGTCCCCGGCGGTGACGGCGCGGTCGTAGCCGGTCGGCGCGACCTCGGCCGCGGGATGGTGGTTGCCCAGCTTGAAGCCCTGCCCCAGATTGGGGAAGCCGTAGTGGAAGTCCTGCCAGGCCCGCTCCCACAGCCAGACGGGGAGCGCGCCGGGCTCGAAGGCCGCCGCCCGCGCCCGCGGACGGAACCACATCATCACCTGCCGCGTGACCGTCAGCGGCAGGCGCAGCCGGCGCACGAAGTCCGCGTTCCAGGCCCCCGCCGTCAGGATCAGCCGGTCCGCGACCACGGAGCCGCGGCTGCCGACGATCTCGACGGGCGACTCGGCGTCCGCCATGTCGAGCGGGCGCCAGCGCTCGATGGGGTCGTAGAAGCGGAGTTCGGCCCCGTGCCGCGCGGCCTGATCGAGTTGCGCCTGCACGCAGGCGTCGACGTCGAGGAGCCCCGCCCGCTGTTCGAGCACGCCGACGAGCGGGTCGCGCGGGGCCATGACCGGGTAGCGGCGGCGGATCTCGGCCGCGTCCAGCACCTCGTGCGGGATGTCGTGCCGCTCCGCCGAGGCGCGCGCGCCCGGCACCAGGACGCCGTCCTCCGCGCCGATCATGATCGCGCCCGTCCGGCGCAGCAGCGGCCGTCCCACCGCCGCCGACAGCTCATCCCACAGTTCGTACGCGCGGCGCACGAGCGGCACGTACGAGGGATCCTCGTAGTACGCCTCGCGGATGGCGCGCGACTCGCCGTGGCTCGATCCGAGCGCGTGCGGCGGGCGGTAGCGGTCGAAGCCGATCACGCGCACGCCGCGCCGGGCCAGGCGCCAGGCGGCGGCGCCCCCCATCGCGCCCAGCCCGATCACCGCGACGTCGTACGTATCCACGGCGAGCCGGCCCGTCCCCCTACCGCGGCGCGGCGGCGACGCTGATCTGGATCGCGATGATCGGCTCGAAGTCGCGGGCGATGAGTTGGTACGCGGCGGGACTGAGTTGCAGCTCGGTGGGGAATTCGCCCACCCCGACGACCACGACCTGGATGGTGCGGCCGATCAACTCGGCCGCGTCCTCCGCCGTGAGCAGCGGGCCGCCGGGCAGCCGCGTGAGGTCGAGGACCGTCCCCGCCGGCCAGACGCTGGAGAGCGCGGCCGACTCGTCGGCCGGGTCGTAGGCGCTGCCGTCGGCGAGCGTGAGGCCGGTCACGCCCGACGGGATCGGCGTCGCGCCGGCCCGATCGATGCTGGCGGGCGCGCCGCTCAGTTGCGCCTCCGTGACGACGTCCCCGGCGGCGGCCTCGGGGGCGGGCGGCGCGGCCTCCGTCGCGTCGACCGCGCCGGCGGGGGCCTGCGCGGCGTCGATCGGACCCGTCTCGGCCTCGGCGGCGGCGGCGCCGGCCGACTGCGCGGGGACGGCCTCGGCGGCGGTGGCGGCGGTCGCGGTGTCCTGGCCGGCCGTCTCCGCGGTGGCGGGCGCCTCGGCCGGGGCGGCATCGTCGCCGAGCAGGTAGCCGACGCCGAAGAACACGCCCACGCCCATGCCGGCGATGAGCAGGATCGGCAGCACGATGGCGGCGATGCGGTCGCCGCGGAACTGCGGCCGGCGGCGGGGGTTGCGGTCGCCGGGCAGCGTCAGGGGACGCCGGGGGTTGTAGGGGAGATCGCCCGCGCCGCGCACCCGCGTGCTGGGGCTCGGGAGGTCACGCCATCCCCGGTTCGCGAATCGCAGGACGGGTGGCTGCGCCATAATGGGAGCCTACGGGCCAGGGCCCCGTTGTCAACGCGCTTCGCCTCGAATCCCGCCCCGCCGGGGGCGGGCGCGGAGCCGGGAGGAGACGGCGGTGGACACGCGGTCGATTCGCTGCCCGCATTGCGCCAAGCCCACGGAGGTGGGGGTGCCCCCCTCGTCGGGGCGGCCGCGCCGCGTCGTGACGCTGTGCCCGCACTGCGACTACGACCTGGTCGTCTCCCGCGCCGACAAGGCGGGCGACGACTTCCGCATCCGCGCCTGCCTGCGCTGGGAGACGACCTGCCCCTACTGCAAGCAGCCGACGCTGGCGCGCGTGCCGCCCAAGGGGCTCATGCGCCGCAAGGAGACGACGCCCTGCGCGTCGTGCCACCGGCCGCTCATCGTCGAGCGGCGCGGGGAGGGCAAGCTGGTGCTGCGCGCCCACCGGGGGATCGTGGAGGGCATGGGCCTGTAGTCCGGGCCGGCGGCGCGGGTTGATTTGCCGCCGTCTCGCGCGGCTGTAGAGTTCACCCTTGACGCGCTCCCGGGCGCGGGCCGCGGGGGTCTGCGCGCGGACATTCCAAGGGGACGCCCGATGGGCTACGACGAACTGGCGCTGGCCGCGCACCGCGAGTGGCGCGGCAAGATCGATTACGCGTCCACGGTCTCGGTCAAGAACCACGAGGAGTTGAGCGTGGTCTACACGCCCGGCGTCGCCGCGCCGTGCCTCGCGATCGAACGCGACCCCCTGCTGGTGCGCGAGATGACCGGCGTGGGCAACCTGGTCGCGGTCGTGACCGACGGCAGCGCGGTGCTGGGGCTGGGCAACATCGGACCGCAGGCGTCGCTGCCCGTGATGGAGGGCAAGTGCGTCCTCTTCAAGCAGTTCGCGGGCGTGAACGCGATCCCGATCGCGCTCGACGTGCACGACACGGACGGCATCGTGGCGGCGGTGAAGGCGATCGCGCCGTCGCTGGGCGGGATCAACCTGGAGGACATCGCCGCGCCGGTCTGCTTCGAGGTCGAGGCGCAACTGCACGAGGCGCTCGACATCCCCGTCATGCACGACGACCAGCACGGCACGGCCGTCGTGGCGCTGGCCGGCGTCATCAACGGCCTCAAGCTCACCAACCGCGCGCCGCGCGACACGCGCACGGTGGTGCTGGGCGCGGGCGCGGGCGGCATCGCCTGCGCCAAGATGCTGCGCAAGTACGGCGTCGAGGAGATCGCGATCCTCGACAGCAAGGGGCTGATCACCTCCGACCGCGAGGGCCTCAACCCCTACAAGCGCGAGGTCGCCGCCTGGAACGACTTCCGCCTCAACCCCGACGGCAGCGTGCCGCAACTCTCCGACGTGATCCGCGGCGCCGACCTGTTCCTGGGCCTCTCCGGGCCGAATCTGGTCTCCCCGGCCGACGTGGCCTCGATGAACCGGGACGCGCTCGTCTTCCCGATGGCCAACCCGAACCCCGAGATCCTGCCGGAGGCGGCGGCCGAGGCGGGGGCCGCCGTCATCGCCACCGGCCGCTCCGACTTCCCCAACCAGATCAACAACGCGCTGGCCTTCCCGGGCATCTTCCGCGGCCTGCTCGACGCCCACATCCCGAAGGTCCAGGACGCCCACAAGCTGGCCGCCGCCCAGGCGATCGCGGACTTCGTGTCGGACCCGACGCCGGGGCGCGTGGTGCCCAGCATCTTCGAGGACGGGCTGGCGCAGGCGGTCGCGCAGGCGGTGATGACCGCCGAGTAGCCTCGCCGGGCTCAGCTGGCGCGCCAGGCGCGCTCGAAGTGATGGCCGTCCCAGCCGAAGCCGAAGCGCGGCAGCCAGATGTCGGGGCCGTGGACGCTGCGCTGGACCCCGTGACCCACGTTCACGACCCAGGACGGGGCCGCCAGCAGCAGCGGCTCCAGCGTCTCCCGATAGAGGCGCTGCCGCTCCGCCCGGTCGACGGTGACCGCCATCGCGTCGAGCGCGGCGTCGGCGGCCGGGTCCGAGAAGCCGCCCCAGTTGCCCGGCCCCTCGCTGTGGACGCGATCCAGCAGGTCGAGCGTGGGGTCGGCGTCGCGGGCGGCGGGGCCCCAGCCCAGGAAAAGCGGCGCCGACCCGTCGCCCAGCCCCTCGACGATGCGGCCGTACCGCGCGACGGCCGGCCGCACGGGAATCCCCAGGCGCGCGGCCAGCGTCTGCGCCGCCTGCGCCGCGAGCCCGGGGTAGCTCCGCTCGAACAGGTCCGGCACGGTCAGGGAGAGGCCGCCGTCCACCGCAGAAGCCGATGCGGCGAGCGTCCGCAGGTCCGCGATCTCGCCGTCCGTGAGGCCGGGGCGGTAGCCGGGCAACTCCCCCAGCGCGGCGGCGTCCCGCGACCAGCCGGCGGCGAACCAGGGCGCCGGCCCGCTGAGCGCGGCGTGCGGACCGTAGGCCCGCCCCAGGATCGCGCGGCGGTCGAGGGCGTGATGCACGGCCAGCGCCAGCCGGCGATCGGCGAAGGGGTTGCCGGGACCGCCGCGATAGCTGAAGCCGAGCTGGATCGGGAAGCCCAGCGGCTGCTCCGCGACCCGGTCGTCGGGCCGGTCGGCGAGCACGGCGTCGAGCGCGGCCGGGTCGCCGGGGCTCCAGACGTCGATGTCGCCCTGGCGGTAGGCGGCCTCCTGGCCGGCGGCCGTGGGCAGGTGGGCGAACTCGATCGCCCGCAGGTGGGGTCGGCCGTCGCGGAAGTAGCCGTCGCCGGCCCCGAAGGCCGCGAGGCCCTCCGGGATCAGCCGCTGCATCTGGAAGGGGCCGGTGCCGGTGTAGTGCCCGGGGTCGAGCGGGCCGTCGCGCAGGCCGGCGCCGAACTGCTCCCAGGCCTCGGGCGCCTGCAGGAAGCTCCACGGCCCGGCGATGACGGAGGCCGTGTAGCTCCCCACCGGGCCGTCCGTGCGCAGCACGACGGTCAGATCATCGACGACGTCGACGGCGCGCGTGCGGGTGAACTGGGCCTGGCGCAGGAAGAGCGGGTCCGGGTTGCCGTCCGCGTCGAGGCCGGCGATCTGCCGGTCGATGTTGCGCCGCACGTCCTCCGCGGTGAAGGCGCGGCCCTCGGTGGGGTAGCGGAGCCACCAGCGCACGCCGCGCCGCAGCAACAGCACGTACGACTCGGCGTCGGGCGTTTCCCACGCTTCCGCCAGATCCCCCTCGATGTCGCCGGTGTTGACGTCGCGGTAGCGCAGCAGTCGGCTCTGCTGGAGCGCGGAGAAGCGCTGCGTGAGCGGAAAGCGCGAGCGGTGGATGTCGAACCGGTCGATGTCGGTCAGGGAGGCGTGCAGGCGCAGCATCCCGCCCGGCCGGGGATCGCCGCGGGCGGGCTCGGCGCGGGGCTGGGGAGGACCGGGGTCGGCAGCGGCGGCGGCCGGGTCGGCCGCTTGCGCCTGCGGCTGATCGTCGGGGGCGGCGGCCGGAGCGGCGGCGGCCTCCGGCGCGGGATCCGGAGCGGCGGCCTCCGGCCCGGCGGGCTCCGGGACGTCGTCGTCGCCGCCGCACCCGACCAGCGCCAGCCCCGCCGCGCCAACGCCGGCCCGGCCGGCCGCGCGCAGGAAAGCGCGGCGCCCGAGGCGCTCGTGCATCGTGCGCCGGAGGGGAAACCGGGATCGTGGCGGTACGGAGGACATGCCGTTGCGCCGGACCTCTCGCACCGCCCCGTCCAGGATCGCCGATCGCGGCGCTTCCCGCCAGAGGCCCGCCCCACATGCGGCCTCCGGGGTGCGGTAGGCTGAGCGCATGAACGCACCGGCCGCCCCCGCCTGGTCGTCGCGCCGCGAGATCCCGCCGGCGCGGGTCGAGACCGGCGTGGGCGCCGTCGAGGTGCACGTGCGCGGGGGCGTCGTGGCGGGCGGCGCGCCGCCGGGAGCGCAATTCGCGCTCTACCGGATGCGGCCCACCGAGGTCGTCGTGCACCGCCCCGACGGGCGCAGGGATCGGGCGCGGGTGCCCGACACCGGCGCCGGAACGCTGCGGCGGTTGCTGCTCGCCGGGGCGGCGGTGGCGCTGCTGTCGCTGATCGTGGAGAGGACGCTGCGGACATGAACAACGATCCGGTCGAGACGGTCCGGGACACGCTGGCGGGGACGGTGGGGCGCATCCCCTCGATCGCGACCGCGGAGGCGGTCGTGGGGCCCGTGCGGGAGGAGAACGGCCGCATCGCGATCCCGCTGGCCTCCGTGGCGGCGGGCTTCGGGCTGGGCCTGGGCGCCGGCCACGAGGGGGGCGACGCGGCCGACGGGGACGACGCGCCGGCCGCGCGCGGCTCCGGCGGGGGCGGCGGCGGCGGCGGCGGGGCGAAGGCCCGGCCGGTGGCCGTCGTGGAACTGACCGAGAACGAGCTGCAGGTGCATCAGGTCGTCGACAGCACGCGCATCGCCGTGGCGTCGCTGGCGCTGGCGGGCTGGTGCGTGTTCTGGATCACGCGGACGATCCGCGCCTTCCGCCGGCGCTAAGCCGCGGCCCCGCCGCGGTTCAGTCGAGGCCGGCGGTCGCGATCTCGCCCAGCGGGTCCAACTGATAGGTCAGCTTGGGGTCCCACAGCATGAAGCCGGAGCCGCCGGCGTCGACCGTGGCGTCGATCTGCACCCGGACCTGCTCGGGGCCGTAGAGGATCCCCCGGCCGTTGTAGTCGGGGAAGTCCTGCAACCACGGCCGCACGACGATGTTGTAGCCCTCGAGCCGCGAGACGGCGGAGCCGACGCTGCCCAGCACCACGGTGTAGGGGTCGGCGGCGGGGTACTCCAGGCCGAACCAGCCGGTGGACCAGGTGCTGGGGTAGACCATCGGCGAGTAGTAGTCGAGGAACGGCGCAAGCTCCTCCAGCACCTGCCCGATGCCGCTGTCGTTCCTGGCGACCGTCGTCAGGCCGAACGTGTCGAAGGACAGCGCGGCGCCGACGGCGTGCAGGGCCTGGGCCGCCTCGGAGGCGAATTGCGCGATGATCGCGGAGCGCTGGGCCACGCTGATCCGGCTCCGCAGCGGGATGCTCTCGCCGGGCAAGCGGACGTAGTCGTACTGCACTTCGTCGAAGAGCGCGGCGGCGTTGACGCCGATCTCGATGTTGTGACGGCGCGAGAGCGGGTGGAAGGGGCTGATCCAGGCGAAGTCGATGCCGTCGTAGAAGATCTCGCCGTCGAAGTCGCGGATCGCGGCCTGGGGATAGCTCCGGGCGAGCCAGCCGTCCATGAAGGTGACGACGCGGGCGATCCGGTAGACGCCGAGGTCCTCGAGTTCCGCGAGGAAGCCTTCAATGTCGGTGCCGGTCCCGCGCACCGCGCCCATATCGGTCGCGGTCCGGTTGGCGACCTCGGGCAGCACGGCGCCGCCCTCGTTCTTGACGTCGATTACGAGCGCGGTGATCACGCCCTCGCGGGCCAGATTGAGGGCCCAGTTGAGCACGTCGCGGTCGTCGAGACGGTCGAAGGGCAGGTAGACGGCCCGCACGTCGAGCGGCTTCGCGAAGGCGACGACGTAGTCGGAGGTGGTGACCTCGCGGATCACGTGATAGCCCGGCGCGACGATGTTCACGTGGTTGGTGCGGATGGCGGCGGGGATGGTGAAGCGGCCCGACTCGTCGGCCTGCAGGGTGTGTTGGCCCGTGCCGACGTGCGCGAAGGGGACGCGCTCCAGCCGCCCGTCGCGCCACGTCACGACGAGGCCGCGCAACGTGCGCGGGATGCGGACCACGGGGACGTCGGCGCGGGGAATCGTATCGGCCGGCGCGGCGATGGGCTCCGCGGCGCCGCCCGCGGCGGCGGCCTCGCGGGGCGCGCCTATAGCCGCCAGCGCCACGGAGAGGGCGAGCGCCGCCACAAACATCGCCAGGATGCGTACCATGCGGCGATCCTTGCCGCTCACCCCACACGACCATTGTTCGCACTGTCCGGGCTGTGGTCAATCCGTTCCGCCCGCGAATACTGATTTTCCACGCCACCGTCCACCGTTACGTCATGTAGCGCCGGGGGGGCGGCCGGCCCGGCCCTCGGCCGCCGCCTTCAGATTCGCGAGCCCTTGCGTCACGGCGAGCATGTGCGGCGTCAGGGCGCGGCCGAGGGTCACCACGTTGGCCAGCGCGTGCCGGAGACCGTAGGGCGACACGCGCACGGCGACTTCGGTTTCGCCCCGGTCGCCGTGCGCGGCGCGGCGCGGCATGGGCGTGAGCCGGTACTCGTAGCGCACGGCGAGGCCGGGACCCATCCGCACGTCCAGCAGCAGGCTCCGGCGCGCCTCCCGCCGGACGATCTCGGCGCGCCCGCTCTCCACCCCCAACTGCGCCTCGTCGAGCAGGAGCCGCCAGATGCGGTCCGGGTCGGCGCGGATCGCGAAGACGCGCTCGTTCTTCGGCGAGGCGGGGGCGGCGGAGTCGCTCATGCGTCGATCCCGGCGGCGGCTTCGGCGCGCAGGGCGGCGGCGAGCGCCGCGAGGTCCCGCCGGCGGGTCACGCCCTCCGGCAGGTCCAGGCCGCGGGAGCGCGGCCACTCGATCAGGTCGACGGCGACGCCGCTGCGCGCCAGCAGGGCCGCGGTGGCGGGGTCGTCCTC
Source organism: Dehalococcoidia bacterium (assembly GCA_963664645.2). Taxonomy (GTDB): domain Bacteria; phylum Chloroflexota; class Dehalococcoidia; order Bin125; family Bin125; genus TK10-74A. The sequence continues at coordinate 1,568,308 of CAXXCV010000001.1, read as the reverse complement.
GACGTGGCGGGCGATGCCCAACTGCGCGCAGACGGCCTCCTTGAAACGCGGCGACGAGAGGCGGGGGCCGGAACGGCCGCTGTCGTTCATGCGCACCTCCTGGAGGAAGGGCAGCAGACCGTTGCGCCGCAGCCAGCGCTCGGTGGCGTCCCGGCCGCGCCAGTCGCGCCCCGTCAGCGCGATCAGGCCGTAGCCCGACGCCGCGGCCGCTTCGAGGACGCCGCGCGCGCCGGGCAGCGGCCGGCGTCCGCGGTAGCGCAGCCGGTAGTAGCTCGCGCGCAGCAGGCGGTCGCGCGGGCGGGGCGGCGGGACCGGACCCGTTCCGATCGGCGACGGACCGGGCGCCAGCGACAGGTCGCGGTTCATCCCCACGCTCAGCCCGAGCGGCGGCCGGGCGAGCACGCCGTCGATGTCGATGCCGAGCAGGGGCGGCGCGCTCATCACAGCCAACCGTTGTCGCGGTACCAGCGCAGGGTGGCGGCCAGCCCGTCCTCCAGCGACGTAGCGGGCGCCCAGCCGGTGGCCGCGGCCAGCCGATCGCCGTCGGCCAGCCAGCCCGTCTGCCGCATCTCGGCGACGCGCGCCTCGTCGATCAGGGGGCGTCCCCCGCGCAGCCGGGCGAGCGCGACGCCCGCCCGCGCCAGCGCCGCGAACCCGGCCCCCGGGACCGGGATGGTCAGCAGGCGATGGCCGAACGCCGTCGCCAGCGCGTCGATCAGGGCGCGCCAGTCGTACGGGCCGGCCCCGTCGCTGACGTGGAAGACGGCCGGGCCGCCCGGCGGCCGCGCCAGCAGCGCGGCGATCGCGTCCGCCAGGTCCGGCCCGTAGATCGCCGAGACGCGGTTGCGCCCGTCGCCGAGGCGCACGATGTAGCGCCGCCGCGCCATGCGGAAGAACGGCAGCAGCCCCAGGTCGCGCGGGCCGTAGACGAGCGGCGGCCGGATGACCCGCACCTGCATCTCGCCCGAGCGGGCCAGCGCGGCGGCCTCGCCCCCGGCCTTGGAGCGCCCGTAGGCGCTGACCGGGTGGCAGGGCGCGTCGGGATGGGCGGGACGGCCGTCGCGGCTGGGGCCCTGCGCGGCCAGCGAGGAGACGTAGCAAAAGCGGCCCACGCCGGCGGCGGCGGCGGCCCGCGCGAGCGCGTCGCTGGCCTCGGCGTTGACGCGCCGGAACGCATCGCGATCGGTCGCGACGGTGACCCCCGCGACGTGGACCACGGCCTCGCGGTCGGCCATGGCCTCCGCGAAGGGAGCGGGGTCGGGCCCGTCCAACGGGACGTCGGCGCGCTCGAACTCCAGGTCGGCGAGCGGGCCGAGGTCGCTGCCGGCCCGCGCGAGCAGCCGCAGGTCATGGCCCGCCGCGGCCAGCGCCCGCGCCGTGTGATGTCCCACGAAGCCGCTCGCGCCGGTCAGGAGAACGCGCACCCAGGACTCCCCAGCGCCGCCCGGGGGTGGGCGGCGTCAGCCGATGACGCCGTGCTCGCGGCCCAACTCCCCGAAGAGCTCCAGCGCGTGGTCGATCTGCTCGTCGCTGTGCGTCGCCACGACGGACGTGCGCAGCGTGGCCTGCCCGCGCGGCACGGCCGGCGTGATCACGGCGTTCGTGTAGACGCCGCGCGTGAGCAGCGCCTTCCAGAAGATCGCCGTCTTGATCTCGCTGCCGATGCGCACCGGCACGATCGGCGTCTCGCTCTGGCCGATGTCGAAGCCCATGCCGCGCAGGCCGGCGCGCAGGCGCGCCCCCAGTTCCTTCACGCGCTCCACGCGCCAGGGCTCCTCCATCATGCAGCGCAGCGCCGCCAGGGCCGCCGCGGCGGAGGGCGGCGGCAGCGAGGCGGTGAAGATCATCGGCCGCCCGAAGTGCTTGACGTACTCCAGCACCGTGGCCGGGCCGGCCACGAAGCCGCCCACCGAGGAGAGCGTCTTGCTGAACGTGCCGATGACGAGGTCGCCGCCGTCCTCCAGGCCGAAGTGGCTGGCCGTGCCGCGCCCCCCCTCGCCGATGGCGCCGATGGCGTGCGCGTCGTCGACGAGCAGGCGCGTGTCGTGGCGGCGGCAGACCGCGACGATCTCCGGCAGCGGCGCGATGTCGCCGCCCATCGAGTAGACGCCGTCGATGATCACGAGGCGGGCCATGTCGTCCGGCAGCCGGCTCAGCACTTCGTCGAGGTGCCCGGGGTCGTTGTGGCGGAAGCGCACGGTGTCGCCCAGCGCCATGGCCGCGCCGTCGTAGATCGAGGCATGATCGGACTTGTCGACGACGGCCGTGCAGCCGCGGTCGACCAGCGCGGAGATCGCGCCCAGGTTGGCCAGGTAGCCGGTGGAGAAGACCAGCGCCCGCTCCTGGCCCAGGAACACCGGGATGAGCTCCTCCAGCTCCTCGTGCAGGGGGCTGGTGCCGTTGAGCAGCCGCGAGCCCGTCATCGAGGGGCCGTAGCGCTCCAGGGCCTCGCGCGCGGCGGCCATGACCTTGGGGTGCCGCGTGAGCCCCAGGTAGTTGTTGGAGCCCAGCATGAGCACGCGCCGGCCCTTGACGACGGCCTCGTTGCCCTCGTTGACGTCGATGGGCTGGAAGAACGGGTAGAGGCCCACCGCCTGGGCCTGCTTGGCCAGGTGGAAGTTGGACACGCGGTCGAAGATGTCGCTGGTCCCCGCGTCGGCGTGCCGGCCCGCGATCTCCTCCAGGGACAGATCGCCGGCGCCGGGATCCGAAACCTGGGTCATGCCGGCCCCCACGTCCCCACGCGGTCGTCCCGGGCGCGCGAATCGCAGGGCGCCATTCAGGCTGCGTCCGGCCGCGTCCCCGTCAGCCTAACGACTCCCCGAAGCGGGGGGAACGGCGGCGGCCCCTCGGGGGCGCGTACGGGGGGCCGGCGGCTTGACCGAGAGCAGCGCACAGGCGACGCGCGGCAGCGGCAGGCCGCGCTGCTCCCCGCCACGAGGCAGACCGCCGCGCCTACTCGTCCGCCGCCTCCGGGGCCGGATCGCGCGCCGGCCGGTCGCGGCGGATGACGGTCTCCTCCTCGGCCAGGGCGTCCGGGTCGAGGAACATGCGGGCGAAGTCGCGCGTCGGCATCCCGGTCAGCGTCTCGTAGCGGATGTTCCCCCCGGCCGCCTCGCGGTTCAGGATCGTCATCGCGATCTCCATCGTCGGGCAGTCGAGCACGACGACGAAGTCGTACTGGCCCATGGTGGCGTACGACGCGATCACCCGCCCGCCCAGGCGGTGGGCGCGCTTGATCGCCTCCTCGTGGCGGGCGGTAAGGTGATCGAGGTTCTGCATCCCCGCGTCGGTGACCGTGCCGAGGGCAATGAAGATGGGCATTGAAGGCTCCTCGCCGGGGCCGGCGGCGGCGCGGGCCGCGCCGTCATTGTAGGCGCGCGGCCGGCCCGCCGTCCGGCGGCCCGATCGACCGCTTGCGCGCAGCGCGAGAATCACTACAGTGCGAACATTGGTGGTGGGCCCCTGAACTCGTGGGGGACCATCGTGCGAATCGAACCGAAGACGGCGGCGGCGTACGCCGCGGGCGCATTCCTCTTTCTTCTCATCTTTGGCGTGGGCTGGCCGGGGCCGGGCACGTGGCTGCTCGTCTTCGCGCTGTCCACGATCGCGGCCGGCGCGGCGGCGTGGTGGCTGGACGGCGCGATCGTCCAGCAACCGGCCGGGGCGGTCGTGGCGGGCGGCGGCGGCGCGAGTCCTTTCGCGGCGCGGCGCGGGGGACGCGGGGCGGGACGGCCCGGCGATTCGCTCCTGCTCTCGCTGGGCTTCCCGGGGCCCGACCGTCAGGGCCGCTGGGTGCTGCCCGACCGCGTCCACCTGACGGCGCTGGCCGGCGTCGTTGGGGTGCTGGGGCTGATCATCTTCGCCGCCGGCGCGCTCGGTGGCGGCGGCGGCGCCGCCGCCACCACCGACACGGCGGAGACCACGGCGCCGGCGATCGACTTCGCCGCCACGGCGACGACGACCGACGGGACCGTCGCGACCGCGACGCCGGCCACGCCGACGACCGTCGCCACGACCACGGCCGCCGCCCAGACGACCGCGGCGCCGGCGGCGGTCGCCCCGACCACCACGAACACCACCGCCGCGCCGGCGGCGACAGCCACCGCGCCGCCCGCTCAGGCCGCGCCGATCGTGCTGGAGACGCCCAGCACGCCCGACCCGGCGCCCGCCCGCCCGCTGGAGGCGCCCAGCACCCTGCCGACCGCGGAGAACTCCGTCGTGCACGAGGTCGTGGCCGGCGACACGCTCTACGACCTGGCGATCCACTACGGCTCGTCGATCGAGGCGATCATGGAAGCCAACGGGCTGAGCGAGGACGAGTTCATCATGGTGGGCGACCGGCTGGTCATCCCCGCCGTCGAGAACAGCACCGGGGACGAGTAGCGTCCGGGGTCAGCGCCGCGCGCCGCCCGCGACGGCGGGCACGATGCTGACCTCGTCGCCCTCGCCGATCGCGGTGCCCAGGCCGTCGAGGAAGCGGACGTCCTCGCCGTTGACGAAGACGTTGACGAAGCGCCGGATCTCGCCCGTCTCATCGATCAGGCGGTCCTGCAGGCCCGGGTAGCCGGACTCCAGATCGGCGACGACGTCGGCGAGCGTCGCGCCCGACGCGTCGACGACGTCCTGGTCCTGCGTCAGCTTGCGCAGCGGCGTGGGGATTCGAACGGTCACGGGCATCGCAGCGCCTCATCCTCGGTCTTCGATCTGGCGGTCCTCGCATTATGGCCGCCGCGGGCGCTTGCGCCCACCGCGGCCGGGCGACGGCTCAGGCCGGCCGCGGCAGCCGCCGGCCGACGGCGGGCGCCAGCGCCGCGAGGCGCGCGCTGAGCGCCAGGAACGCCTCGGGCGAGAGCGACTGCGCGCCGTCGGCGAGGGCGTGGTCCGGACTCGGGTGGACCTCCACGACGACCCCGTCGGCGCCGGCCGCGACGGCCGCCACGGCGAGGTCGGGCACGAGGTCGGCTTGGCCGCAGGCGCGGGCCGGGTCGGCGATGACGGGCAGGTGCGTGAGGCGCTTGAGCGCGGGGATGGCGCTGAGGTCGGGCGTGTGGCTGGTGGCGGTCTCGTAGGTGCGGATGCCGGCCTCGCAGAGCACGACGTTGGGGTTGCCGGCGAGCAGGATCCGCTCCGCGCTGAGCAGCCACTCGTCGAGGGTGGCCGAAAAGCCGCGCCGCAGGATGACCGGCTTGCCGGTCGCGGCGACGGCCTCCAGCAGGCCGAAGTTGGTCATGCCGTGGGGGCCGATCTCCAGCGCGTCGGCGTAGCCGGCGACCATCGCCAGAGAGGCGCTGTCGGGCGCCTCCTCGACGATGGGCAGCCCCGTCGCCTCGCGGGCGGCGGCGAGGTGGCGCAGCCCCTCCTCGCCCAGGCCCGTGAAGGCGTAGGGGGAGTGACCGGGGCGCAGGCTGCCGCCCGTCAGGGCGGTGGCGCCGCCTTGACGCAGAGAAGGACCCAGGGCGGCGAGCTGCTCCGCCGACTCCACGGTGCCCGGCCCCGCGATGATCGCCAACTGCTCGCCGCCGATCCCGGCCGGCCGCGCCCCGCCGCCGATGCCGACGATCGTGCCCTGTGGCCGAGAGTCCCGGCCGGCGAGGTCGTAGGACTTGCCCAGCAGCACGACGTCGACCACGTGCGCCAGCACCCGCACGTCCTCCTGCAGGGCCGGCGTCGTGGGCCCGACGACGGTGATGATCGTGCGCTCCACGCCCACGGTCAGCTCGCCGCGGCAGCCCTGCTCGGCGAGGCGCGCGAGGACGACGTCGATGTCGGCCGGCGTGGCGTTGGCGCCCATCACGATGACCACGGATCGCTCCTCTCACGCGGCGGCGCCGGCGGGGTCAGCCGCCGGCGGAGTCGTCGCCGTCGGGGGCGAGCTGCCAGGTCAGTTGACAGGCGTCGCAGATCATCGCCGCGAGCGCGGAGCCCTCGCCGGCGACGTCCTCGTAGGCCAGTTGGAAGTCGTTGCCGCAGTCGGGGCAGACGGGGCGCAGCAGGTAGTCGAAGTCGCCGCTGCTGAGCGCGGCGCGGTGGACCAGCGTGTCGATATCGGCCCACTCGTCGAAGGGGACGTGGCGGACGCCGAAGCCCCGCGCTTCCCAGTCGGAACCCACCATCGGGCCGGGCTCGCTTTCCGTTATCGGTTGGCCGCGGCCGCCCGCCGGGCCGGCTGGTGGCATCGTAGCCAGCGGCCCCGGCCTGGGCTACCGGCGCCCGGCCGGCGCGGCGCGGCGCGGCGAAGGATGAGGGCCGCCCGCCGGTCGGCGGACGGCCCTCGGGGAGGCCGCGACCCTCACTCGCTGGGGCCGGCGGAATCGCAGCGGGCACATGCGCGCGGGCGGCCGTGAATGCGGCCACGCCCGCCCGCGCGTGATCGCCGGAGCGCTAGAAGGCGCTGCCGGACAGGTGGATGTCGCCGTAGTTGGCGCGGTGGTCCGGCTTCCAGCTGATCGAGCCGGTCGCGAAGATGTCGGAGTTGTTGGCGCGGTCGCGCCCCTCGAAGCGATTGCTGAAGCGCTTGCGCCGCCCGCACTTGCGGCACTTCCCCCAGCTGTTCTCGCCGTCGGGCGGGCGCACCAGCCAGTGGTGGACGCAACGGGCGTCCTGCTGGGGCGAGGCCTCCCGCGCCGGGCTCTCCGGTGCTGTCTGCGTCACCATGGGTTCATCTCCCACACCCGGCCGCACGTCGCGGGCGCACGCGCAGGCGCGCAGGGCGACAGGGCCGGTCGGTCTTGGGAGATAACTGGTCGGACAACCAGCACGACTTATGACATAGCGTGATCCCCGGACGGGGATCGGTCAACGCACGCGGGGGGCGATTTACCGGGCCTTTACGGGGCGACGCGGGCGCGGGGTCGTCCGGCGGCTAGTTCGGCGGACCCATCAGCCGCCCGACGACCGGGTAGCGGAAGTCCTCGCCGCGGCCCACGGCGGCGGCCGCCCGCCAGGCGAGGCCGGCCTGCGCGACGTAGTAGACCGCGTAGACGGGCAGCGCCGTGAGCACGACCGAGAGCGCGAGCGCGCCCCCGCCGCGGGAGGGCGCCCAGGCGAAGGCCGCCGCGACGGCCACGATCGTGACGACGATCAGCGCGGCGTTGAAGGTGAGGAACTGGAAGAGCGCGGCCTGCAGCGCCTGCCGCGCCGCCCAGACCGACCCCTCCTGCTGCGTGCGGTAGACGCCGACGGCGGCGAACACGCCCAGCAGCGGCACGACGTTGAGCAGCGCGGCGCGGTGCGCGCGGACGGCCGCGTCGCGGGCGGCCGGGTCGGGTGGGGGGGTCGTCACGGGGCGCGTCCTCCAGAGCGGCGGCGGGCCGGGTAACCGTGGTGTAAATCCTGGCCGCCGGGCCGCGGGGAGCGGTTGCCGCCCCCGAAGGGCAGGGCATAGCTTGCGGCTGGCAGACGCTGCGATGCGGGTGGGGCGATCCAGGAGAAACGGCAAGACCTGGATCGACCCCACCCTGAACGGTGGGCGCGCCCGCTTGGGCGAGCGGGCCGCCCCACGCATGGTCGCACATTCGCCGCCGCTTCTCCATCACCCGCCGAATATGGGCCGATCGACGCGCCGGCGCGCCGCGGCGGACCCAGCGCCCCGCCGCCCCTACACTGCGCGGTGATCGGCGGCGGGCGCAGCGATGGGGCGCCGATGGATGCGTGAGTCGCGACATGTCTAACGGGGCCGACCACGACCTGGGGCGCGTGGACTCGTTCGAGGCGGAGTCGATCGGGGAGCCGGGGCAGCGGCGCTTCCGCCTGCGCCTGACGGTGAGCGGGGAGACCGCGTCGCTCTGGATCGAGAAGGAGCAGGTGCAGGCGCTGGCCAACGCCATCGAGCAGGTGCTGGCGCTGCATCGCAGGGAGCGCGAGGGCGCCCGGCCGGCCGCCGCGGCGCTCGGCGACTTCCCGCGCCATCCCACGCACGACTTCCGCGTCAGCCGCCTCGCCCTGGCCTACGACGACGGCGGCGACGCGCTCGCGATCTACGCCACCGACGCCGCCGCCGACGACCAGGAGCGCGCGACGCTGCGGGCCTCGTTCTCGCGGGAGTTGGCGCGCCGCTTCTCGCGCCAGGCGCAGGAGACGGTCGCGGCGGGACGGCCGCTGTGCCCGCTGTGCAAGGAGCCGCTGGACCCCGGCGAGCACCTCTGCCCGCCGTCGAACGGACACTCGGAGGACGCGATCGCCTGGCTGGGGCCGCCGGAGCTCTAGCCGCGCACGGAACTTGCCGGAAAGGGGATCGTCATGACGGACTCGGGCTGGGCGCGACCGGAGTTGCTCGCGGAGACCGACTGGCTGGCCGGGCGCCTCGACGACCCCGATCTGGTCGTCGTCGATTGCGACCTGCTGCCGGCCTACCAGCGGCTGCACATCCCAGGGGCCGTGTGGTCGCGGTCGCGCTACTGGAAGGCGCCCGGCGCGCCGGGCGGCATGGAGGGCGGCGTCCACGCCATCGACGACGCCGACGCCTTCGCGCGGATCATGGGCTCGCTGGGCATCCGCAACGACTCGCGCGTCGTCGCCTACGACGGCTCGGGCGGGCTCTACGCGGCGCGCTTCTGGTGGACCTGCCGGCGCTTCGGGTTCGACGCGGTGCAGGTGCTGCACGGCGGCCTCGACAAGTGGTACGCGGAGGGGCGTCCGCTCTCGAACGTGAACGAGCGGCCCACGCCGGCGCCGTTCGCCGCGACCGGCCCCGACGACGCGTCGCTCTGCCGCCTCGATGACGTACAGCGCGACTGCGCCTCGGACGAGCACGTCTTCTGGGACGTGCGCTCGGACGGGGAGTGGACCGGGGCCAACACGCGCGGCACGAAGCGCGGCGGCCGCGTGCCCAACGCGGCGCACCTGGAGTGGCTGGAGACGCTGGAGCACCCCGTGCGCACGCTGAAGTCGCCGGCGGCGCTGCGCGCGCTGCTGGCCGAGCGCGGCATCACGCCCGAGAAGACCGTCACGACGTATTGACAGGCGGGCATCCGTGCGGCGCACGGATTCTTCCTCCTGGAGCTCCTGGGCTACCCGCGCGCCCGGCTGTACGACGCCTCCTGGGCGGAGTACGGCAACGCCGACGGGGTCGCCGTGGAGCGCTGACGCCCGCCCGGCGGCCGACGTCAGTCGAGGGTGAAGCGGGTCGCCGCGGGCGACCTGGGCAGCCCGGGCATCGTCATGATGTCGCCTGCGATGACGACCAGGAAGCCCGCCCCCGCCGACGGCCGCACCTCGCGCACGGGGAACTCGTGGTCCGTCGGGCGGCCCAGCAGCGCGGGGTCGGCCGAGAGCGAGTACTGCGTCTTGGCGATGCAGACCGGCAGGTGGTCGAGGCCGAGGCGGGTCATGCGGCGCAGGGTGAGTTGCGCCCGGCGCTGATACGCCACGCGGCCGGCCCCGTACACGTCGCGCGCGACGGCCTCGATCTTCGCCGGCAGCGGCTGTTCGAGGTCGTAGAGGTAGCGCAGCCGGCCGCCGGCCTGGAGCGCCTCCTCGACGGCCTCCGCCAGTCCCAGGCAGGCCTCGCCGCCGCCGCCGAAGGGGTCGGCCTCGGCCGCCAGGACGCCGCGCGAGCGGCAGTGCCCGACGATGGCCGCGACCTCCGCGTCGCCGTCGGCGGGGAAGCGGTTGGCCGCGACGACGGGCGTCAGCCCGTGGCGCCGCACGTTGTCGATGTGCGCGTCGAGGTTGACGAGGCCGGCGCGCAGGGCCTCCACGTTTTCCGCTTCGAGTTGCTTCGCGTCGACGCCGCCGTGCTGCTTGAGCGCCCGCGCCGTGGCGACGATCACCGCGACCTCGGGCCGCAGCCCGCCGATGCGCGAGTAGATGTTGAAGAACTTCTCGGCCCCCAAGTCGGAGCCGAAGCCGGCCTCGGTGACGGTCACGTCGGAGGTGGCGAGCGCGGCCCGCGTCGCCATCAGGCTGTTGCAGCCCAGGGCGATGTTGGCGAACGGTCCCCCGTGCACGAAGGCGGGACCGCCGTCGCTGGTCTGCACGAGGTTCGGCTGCAGGGCCTGCCGCAGCAGCGCGGTCATCGCGACGTCGACGCCGAGGTCGCGGCAGCGCACGGGCTCGATCTCGCGCGTGTAGCCGACGATCACGTCGCCCAGTCGCCGCCGCAGGTCGTCCAGGCCCGAGGCGACCGAGAGGATCGCCATCACCTCCGAGGCCGGCGTGATGTCGAAGCCCTCCTCGCGCGGGACGCCGTCGGTCGTGCCGCCCAGTCCGACGACGATGCTGCGCAGCGCGCGATCGTTCATGTCGAGGCACCGGCGCCAGGTGATGCGCCGCGGGTCGAGGCCGTGCGGGTTGCCGTGGAACATGGAGTTGTCGATCGCGGCGGCGAGCAGGTTGTTGGCCGCCGTGACGGCGTGCAGGTCGCCGGTGAAGTGCAGGTTGATCTGGTCGGCCGGGTGGATCTGGGAGCCGCCCCCGCCGGTCCCGCCGCCCTTGATGCCCATCACCGGCCCGATCGACGGCTCGCGCAGCGCGGCGGTGGCGCGGACGCCGCGGCGGCGCAGCGCCTGCGTCAGCCCGATCGAGGTCGTCGTCTTGCCCTCGCCGCCCGTCGTGGGGTTGATCCCGGTCACGAGCACCAAGCGTCCGGGCGCCGCCTCCGCCAGCCGTTCGACGGCGGCCGGGGTCAGCTTGGCCTTATCGGAGCCGTAGAGGTCGAGGTCGGCCGGGCCGAGGCCCAGGTCGGCGGCCACGTGGATGATGGGGCGCATGGCGACTCCTCCGTCCCGCCAGGATAGCCGGGGCCGCCTCAGGGCCGTTCGGCCCGGAAGCGGACGTCGGTGACCTTGCGGGAGTTCACGATCAGGGCGATGTTCCACTCGCCGGCGTCGGGCACGCTGATCGGGATCACCGCGACCCGCCAGGGCGGCGTCACCGGATGGAAGAACTCCCGCCGCTGCTGGTGCGACGCGCCCACCCGCTTCTCCACGCGGACGCGCACCTGGTCGGCGTGCAGCGTTTCGGGTACTTCGAGCCGGATGAGGTATTGGCGGTCGATGTCCACCACCTCCGGGGCGGGCGCGACCACCGGCTTGTCGGGGTGGGTCTCATCGACGGCCACGGCGAGCGCCGCCTCGCCGCCGGCGCCGCCGAAGTCGCAGGCCGCCAGCAGCGCGGCGATCGCGAGCAGCAGCCCGGCGGCCGCGGCGCCGGTCAGCGGGGGCGCCACCACAACCACCAGGAGCCGGCCACGGTCGAGAGCAGCCCCAGCCCGGCGATGGCCGGCCACCAGGGGTGGAGGTCCCCGGCCAGGGAGGGCTGCACCATCACCGCCGAGGCCAGCCCCAACACGACGGCGAGCCCCGAGAAGATCAGCGCCGCCACGACGAGTTCCCAGCGCGCCATGACCCGCCGCGCCAGAGGCGGCGCGGGACCGGGCGCGGCGCCGGGGCGCGGCGGCGGGGGCGGCATGTGGAGCGGCATCGCACGCAGCATACGCCTGCGCCGCCGGGAGGCGCTCACTCCGGGTAGCGCCAGGGGACGGGCTGGTCGGCGGCTTCGTCGAGGGTCCACATGGGCAGGGCGATGCCCTCGCCGGCGTCCCGGTAGACCATCCTCATGCGGCTGCCGATGCCCACCTGGGCGACCAGCTCCGGCGGCGCGTACTCGGCGTCGGCGGTGACGAGGTTGCCCGTCACGCGCACGCCGTCGTCGGAGCCGGGGCGGCCGCGCTGGGTGTCGAGCTCGACCATCAGGATCAGGTACGGCGCGACCTGGCGCAGCGCCGGCTGGATGGCGTGCACGACCTCGGTGTAGGAGTAGACCGCGCCGCGGCCCTCGACGGGGGCCCACTCGAGGCGCGAGCCGCCGCACCACATGCAGGCGGCGCGCGGCGGATACTCCACCAGATCGCAATCGAGGCAGCGCTGCAGGTGGAAATCGCGCCGGGCGCAGTGGCCGAAGAATTCGCGGTTGGGCGCGTCGAGCACGTTGATGGCCAGCGGCATGCCCAGATGTTCGCCCTCGATGGGCCGCGGTGGCTCGCCCGCATCGCCGGGCGCGGCGTCCGGCATGGCTAGCCCTTCCGCATGACGAGCGCCGAGGCGGTGGCCGGCGTCGCCCAGCCGAGGTTGGCGGTGATGTTGACGTCGCGCACCTGGCGGCAGGCCCCGGGCGTCTCGTAGTCGTAGCTGTGGTGGCGGGCGCCGTCGCCGCGCGACTCGTCGAGCGGGCAGTAGTCGTCGATGCGGCCGCGCAGTTGCCGCACGTTCTCGATGACCATGTTCATGCCGTGCGTGTAGCCCTCGCAGAGATGGCCGCCGCTGGTGTTGTTGGGCCGCTTGCCCCCCAGTTGGATGTCGCCGCTGCTGACGTACGCGCCGCCCTCGCCCTTGGCGCAGAAGCCGTAGGCCTCCAGTTGCATCATCGCGGTGAAGGTGAAGGCGTCGTACGAGGCGCTGACGTCGACGTCCTCCGGACCCACGCCCGCGCTCGACCACAGGCGGGGCGCCGCGTAGTCGGCCCCGATGGTCGTGATGCGTCCGTGCTCATAGCTCATCTGCGTATCGTTGCCGGGCTTCGAGCAGCGGCCGACGACGCCCAGGATGCGCGCCGGCGTGTGCCGCATGTCGTAGGCGCGCTCCACGCTGGTCACGATGATCGCCGTCGAGTTGTCGGTCTCCACGCAGCAGTCGAGCAGGTGCAGCGGCTTGCAGATCCAGCGGCTCTCCAGCACGTCGTCCACGGAGACGCGCTGCTTGTAGTAGGCCTTGGGGTTCTGCGAGGCGTGCCGGCTGTGCGCCATCTTGACGTGCGCGACCTGCCGCGGCGTCGTGCCGTATTCGTACATGTGACGCATGAAGGCGGGCGCGAAGCTCTGCCCGGCGCTGAACCAGCCGTAGGGCGCGGCGTGCAGCCGGTCGCCGCTCAGCGCGGAGCGCGCCCGCCGCCCCGTCCCGCCGATGCGCATCTCGGTGTAGCCGTTCATCGCGCGGAAGACCACGACCGTGTGGCACAGCCCCACCTCGATCGCGCCCATCGCCAAGACCCACCAGCGCCTCCGTGCTGGAGCCGCCGCCCATGCAGTCCATGTAGAAGTTGAGCCGGATGCCCAGGTCGGCGGCCAGCAGCGGGCCGGGCGTCGAGTCGCCGAGGGAATACGAGAGCATCCCATCGACGTCGTTGGTGGTCAGGCCGGCGTCCTCGATGGCGTTGCGGACCGCCCAGGTCCCCAGCGCGCGGGTCGTGATGCCCGAGCCGCGCGTGTAGGTCGTCTCGCCGACGCCGACGATGGCGTACTTGTCGCGCAGGTTGTGGGTCGTGCCGGCGTCGATCTCCCAGCTCATGCGGCGACCCGCCGCGTTCCGGCCCCCGTCATGCGCGCTCCCCTCCAACTCCCGCGGCAGGATACCGAAGCCCGGCGTCGGGGCAACGCGCGGGGGTCGCCCGCCGCGGCCGGGCGGGCTAGAAGATCTGGCCGATGTCGCGGCCGACGGTGCGCAGCCGCTCGACCCGCTCCTCGACCGGGGGATGGCTGGCGAACCAGCGCCCCGGGCCGCCGGCCAGCGGATTGACGATGAACAGGTGGTTGGCCGACTCGGCCCCCGCCATCGCCTTGGCCGCCGCCTGCACGCGCGGCGCCTGCGAGCCCAGGGCGAGCTTTTGCAGCGCCGAGGCCAGCGCCTCGGGGTCGCGGCAGTTGCGCGCGCCGGTCTCGTCGGCGCTGTACTCGCGCGCCCGCGAGACGGCCATCTGGATCATCGAGGCGACGATCGGCGCGACGATCGCCAGCACCAGCGTGCCGGCCACGTTGGCGAGCTGGTCCGAGCCGCCGCCGCGCTGGCCGCCGCCGAACATCAGCCCGAAGAAGAGGCTCCACTTGGCGAACATGGCGATGATCATCACGGTCGAGGCGAGCATCGCCACGACGGTGTTGATCAGCGTGTCGCGGTTCTTGACGTGCGCCAGCTCGTGCGCGAAGACGCCGGAGATCTCGCGCTCGGTGAGCAGCCCCATGATGCCGGTGGTCGCCGCGACGGCCGCGTTCTGCGGGTTGCGCCCCGTGGCGAAGGCGTTGGGCATCGGCGTGTCGACGACGTAGACCTTGGGCTTGGGCAGGCCCGCCTCCCGCGCCGCCCGCTCGACGATCCGGTGCAGCCCCGGCGCCTGCTGGGGCGTGACCTCGTGGGCGTGCATCGTCTTGAGGATCAGCTTGTCGGAGTACCAGTAGGAGCCGATGTTCATCGCGAAGACGAGCACGCCGGCGATCGCCAGCCCGACGACGCCGCCCACCATCTGCCCGACGACGAGCAGCAGGCCGGAGAGCAGCACGATCAGGAACAGCGTCTTGACGCCGTTGAATCCGACCATCGCGGCTCCGCTCCCTCCCGCGCCGCGCGCCCGCGCGGCCGCCGCCAGCCTATCAGCCGCGAGCGCCGGCGGAGCGACGGTGTAGCCTGCGACCGGAGCCGCCCGATGCCGATCTACACGTACGTCTGCAAGCGCTGCGAGTCCTCCTTCGAGGCGCTGCTGCGCCGCATGGACGCGCCCAAGCCGAAGTGCCCGCGGTGCGGCCGCAAGGGCGGCGTGCGGCGCTCGCTGAGCGGCTACGCGTTCATCAAGGACGACCAGACCAAGCTCAACGAGTCGCACCCCAAGTACGCCAAGATGGTCGACGCGGCCTGGGAGCGGGCGGCGGCGGCCGACCCGATCAGCCGCACGCCGTTCGGCGGGCTCATCGACTCCGGCCGCCGCGTCCAGGATATGTAGGCCGGTCGGCCTATCCGAACTGCGACCCGGCGGCGACGCCTGCGCCCGCCGCCCACTCGCCGATCGGTCCGCGGCGAGCGCCCTCGGGCATGGCGGTATCGACGCGCACCGCGCCGCCATCGCCGCAGCGCACGGTCAGCCCGCTCTCGTCCAGCGCCGCGACGCTGCCCGGGGAACCGGGGCTCGCCTCGGCGCGGGTGGAGCCGTAGAGGCGCACCGACGCCCCGTCGTGCGTCGTCCACGCGCCGGGCTGACGGTCGCTGCCGCGGATGAAGTTGTGCACCTCCATCGCGGGCAGCGTCCAGTCGATCCGCGCGATGTCGCCCTCCCAGGGCGGCTCGTAGGTCGCCAGCGCCTCGTCCTGCACGATGCGCGGCGGGTCGCCGGCCGCGACGAGGGCCACGGCCTCGCTCATCGCCTCCACGCCGGCGGGGAAGAGGTGGTCGCGGTAGAGGCTGTTGAGCGTGTCGTCCTCGCCGATGGGGACGCGCTTCTGCAGCAGGATCGGCCCCGTGTCGATGCCGTCATCGACCCAGAAGATGGTCAGGCCGGTCTCGCCGTCGCCCTGCAGGATGGCGTGGTTGATCGCACTACGGCCGCGGTGCCGGGGGAGCAGGCTGGGGTGGTACTGGATCGTCGCCTGGGGCGGGTGCTCCAGCACGCGCCCGGGGATGATCTGCGTGACGAAGGCCATCACGTTGAGTTCCGGCTCCGTGGCGGCGTACCGCGCGAAGACCTCCTCATCGACGACGCCCTTGCGCTGCCAGCGCCGCGCCTGCACGAGGGGCACGCCGTGTTCGCGGGCGGCCTCCGCCAGGGGGTCGGGGCGGCGCCCCTCGGGCGGGGTGAAAACGCCGGCCATCTCGTGGCCGTCCCGCCGGAGGCGTTCGTAGACGGCGGCGCCGAAGGCCGCCTGTCCGATGATGGCGATGCGCATGGAACCCCCCTGCGGCGGCGGCGGTGCGCGCGGGCGCGACGGCCGGGGGGAGCCTAGCGCCGGGGCGCGCCGTCGATCAACGGGCGCGGCGCGCTATCGCGAGCGCCAGACCTGGGGCGGCTTGCCCGTCGCGAGGCTCTGCAGGCTCCACAGTTCGATGCGGAACGGGTCGAGGCCGATCACCCCGAAGCGGGCCTTGCCGTCGGCCGGTTCCTCGCCGCGGTCGAAGTAGTCGTTGAGGTCGTAGGGGAAGGCGTCCCACAGCGCGTCCAGCATGTCCGGGTCGGTGACGATGGAGGCGCGCGCGCGCAGGCTCACGTGGCGGAAATCCTGCCCCCAGTGGATCAGGTTCACACGCGGGTTGCGCTGGATCTGGCGCACCTTGGCGGTGCGGGGGTCCGTCGCGATGAAGGCGCGGATGCCCTGCCAGGCCGGCGTCACGGCCCGCACGATCGGCTGGTCGCCGTCGGCCGTGGCCAGGAAGCCGATCGGCCGCGCGTCGATCAGCGCCCGCGCCTCGTCCCAGAAGTCCGGCTCTCGCCCGTCGCTCATGCGCCGCTCCCGCGGGTCGAAGCATAGCCTGCGCGACGGCCGCCGCGGGCGGCCTATGCATCCTGGGAGTCGTGCGGGGCATCGCCGAGGCGTCCGTCGCGCATGTGCAGCAGGCGGCCGGCGCGCCGGGCGACGTCGAGATTGTGCGTCACCATCACGACCGTCTGCCCGGCGCGGTTGAGTTCGGCCAGCAGGTCGACGATGCCCGCGCCGGTCTTCGAGTCGAGGTTGCCGGTCGGTTCGTCGGCCAGCAGCACGGCCGGGTCGTTGGCCAGCGCCCGCGCGATGGCGACGCGCTGGCGCTCGCCGCCGGAGAGCTGCGCCGGCCGGTGCCCCATGCGCGCGCCCAGGCCCACCCGGCGCAGCAGTTGCTCGGCGCGGCGGCGGCGCTGCTTGCGCGGCGCGCCCGCCAGCCGCAGCGCGATCTCGACGTTCTGCCGCGCGGTCAGCAGGTGCAGCAGGTTGAACGACTGGAAGACGAAGCCCAGCCAGCGCAGGCGCAGCCCGGCCCGCCGCTCGGGCCCCAGGTGGTGCGACGGCTCCCCGCGCACGGCGACGCTGCCCCCGGTGGGGGAATCGATCAGGCCGAGGACGTGCAGCAGCGTCGATTTGCCGCTCCCGCTCGGTCCGACGATGGCGACGAAGTCGCCGCGGCGCACGTCGAGCGAGACGCCGCGCAGCGCCTCCACGCGGCTATCGCCCAGCCGGAAGACGCGGCGCAGGTTGCGGGCCGAGAGGATGACGGGGGCGGCGGCGGGGTCGGCGGCGTCGGGCATGGGGCTACTCGTAGTGCAGCGCGACGATCGGGTCGACGCGCACGGCCCGCAGCGCGGGCAGCACGGAGGCGACGACGCCGAAGCCCGTCAGCAGCGCGATGGCGAGCGCCTCGATGCGCCGCGAGCGGATGCCGGCCGCGTCGGGGCCGAGCGCGCGGCGGATGACGATCCGCGAGATGGGCACGCCCATCGCCGCGCCCGCGCCGGAGATGAGCAGCGATTCGCCCATCACCATCGCGAAGATCGATCGGGCCGGGGCGCCGATCGCGCGCAGCGTGCCCAACTCGCGCGTGCGCTCCAGCACCGCGACGAACATCACGATCGTGATCAGCAGCGCGGCGACGCTCACGGACGTCCAGCGCACGACGTTGAAGAGTTGCGTGACGCGGTCGAGCAGCTTGCCGGCGTTCTCGGCCAACTGCTGCTCGGTCACGACCATCAGTTCCGGGTGCGCGTCCTCGACGGCGCGCTTGACGGGCACGATGTCGCGCGTCGATTCGGGCGTCAGCAGGATCGCGCTCACGGTGCCCGCTTGTCGCATGACGCGTTGGGCGGCGGGCAGCGGCATGACCACGCAGGAGCGCAGCAGCTGGTTCGTCTCCGGCTCCAGGATGCCCAGCACCTGGAAGTCGTGGCCGCGGATGGAGATGCGGCTGCCGACCGCCGCCAGGGCGATCGGCCCGACGGGCGAGGGCACCTCCGCCGTCGCGGAGGCGTGCGGGGCGAAGTGCCGCGCGGCGAGCACGCCCAGCAGCGCCTGGTCCTGCCGATCGCCGGGCAGCAGGCGGTTGGCCCCCAGCAGCGCGGAGGCGCCGCCCAGGAAGGCCGCCTCGCGCCCGCAGTCGAGCCCGACGATCAGCGCCTCGGGCGGGGCCGTCGGGAAGGGCGGTGGGGCCAGCCCGGCGAAGACGACGGGCGTCGATTCGGCGGCGTGCACGCGCGGCGTCGCGATCACGCGGCGGGCGTCGGCCTCCGCGATCGCCGAGGAGATCGGCGGCCACTCCATGCCGGTCGCGCCCTCCGGTCCGCGCGACTGGACGAGCAGCAGGCCGCGGAAGCGCTCGACCTGGAGGTCGAGGTCCTCCGTGATGAAGCGCATCACCGTCGTCACGACGATGTAGAGGTTCACGCAGAAGCCGAAGCCCAGCACCGTCAGCAGGCTGCGGAGCTTCTTGTGCAGCAGTTGCGCGAGGGTGACGCCGAACACCCGTCGAGGCTAGGGAGCCTCCCGGCAGCCGTCGACAAAGCGGGCGGACGCGGTCAGGCCGGCTGACAGTAGAACGCGCGCGAGGGCGGCGGGCCCGTGATGTGGTCGATGCGGACCCGCGCCTCGGCGGCGCCCTCGTAGCGGAGCAGGATCGTCGGCTGGTCCGAGTAGACCATGGCCTCCAGCACGCCGCGCGGCTCGATCCGCGTCAGTTGGATGGCGTAGGCCTCGGGCAGGTGGTCGTCGGGGCGGGGCGCGACGCGCCCCTTCGCGACGACCGTGCCGCTGGGCGTGAGCACGGTGCACTCCACCTCATGGGCGGGGAGCGCGCACCCATCGCCGCCGGCGACGGCGTCCACGGATTCGAGCGGCCGGAGGTTCTGCGATATTCGCCCGACGACCGCCGTCCCGGTGGCAACGGCGGCGACAGGCTGGGCGCTGGTCAGAGACATCTCATCTCCCGCGCCCGCCACCAACGGTTAAATTGATAACGCGATAGGGCGAAACAGTCAACCTCGGGGGACGCCCCGTCCTGCCGTTCCGCGGCCGGATCACCGTCGTCAGGCGGCGCGCGGCGGGCTAGGCTCGCGTCATGAGCGCAACCGCGACGAAGCGGGACCGGGCCGCGCGGCCGTCCTCCCGGACCTACCGGGCGGCCATCCTCGTCTCCGCCCTGTCGCTGCGCATCTTCTACCGCCGCATCGCGACGGTGCACGGCGAGCGCCTGCCGCCGGACGGTCCCGTCGTGATCGCGGCCAATCACCCCAACTACATCATCGACGCGCTGGCGCTCGGCACGCGCACGTCCCGGCAACTGCACTTCGTGGCCAAGGGGGCGCTGCTCGATCGCTACCCGCTGCTCAGCCGCTTCCTGCGCGCGGCGGGCGTGCTGCCCATCTTCCGCCAGGGCGAGCGGCCGGCCGCGGGCGGCGCGGCGGCGCGGGCGTCGGCCAACATCGATTCGTTCGGGCGCTGCGCCGACCTGCTCGAGGAGAACGGCGTGATCTGCATGTTCGCCGAGGGGCAGAGCCACCCCGAGCGGCAGGTGCGGGAGGTGCGCACCGGCACGGCCCGCATCGTGCTCGAGGCGGAGGCCCGGCACGACTACCGGCTCGGCGTCCAGGTCGTGCCCGCCGGGCTGTACTTCCCCGACGTGGACCGCTTCTTCAGCGACGGCGCCGTCGCCTTCGGGCCGCTCATCGACACCGCGCCCTACCTCGCCCTGCACGCGAGCGACCCGCAGGAGGCGGTGCGCGCCTTCACCGCGGAGATCCAGTCGCGGCTGCGCGACCTGGCCCTGCACGTGCCCGACCCGGCCTGGGTCACCTGCGTCGAGCAGGTGGCGGACTTCACCGGCGGCTGGCCCGAATCGACGCCCGACGCCGCCACCCGCCTGCGCCTGACGCGCGAGGTGAGCCAGGCGCTGCAGGCCTTCCAGGCGGCGGACCCCGCGGCGGCGGCGCGCTTCCGGCGCTCGACCAACCTGCTCTGGATGGCGGCCGACGCCTGGCAGCGGCACGGCGGCGATCCCAACCAGGTGCCCACCCGGCTGCAGGACGCGGCCACGCTGCCGCTGGCCTCCTTCGGCTTCCTGTTCAACATGCCGCCCTACCTGCTGCTGCGGCTGTGGATCGCACTATTCGTCCACAGCCGCGAGAAGCGCGCCTTCCTCAAGTTCGTGCTGGGCGCGCCGCTGTTCCTCGGCTGGTACTCGCTGGCCGCGCGCTACATGGCGCGGCGGCGGCTGCTGGGCCCCGGCGGCCGCATCCCGGTCGCGCTGGCGGTGGCGGGACCGGTGATGGGCTTCGTGGGGCTGCGCATGCGCGTGCACCGGCGGCGCTGGCTCGACGCCTGGCGCCCGCGCTCGCCGGGCGCCGACGCCGCCCGCGAGGCGGAGATCGCGCTGGAACGGACGGCGCTGCTGACCACGATCGCGCCCTGGCTGCCGGCGCCGGACGGCGGCCCGCGCGCCGACGGCCTCAACCCGGCCGCAGCGGACCGGCCGGGCGACGCGACGGCGTAGCGCCGGCGCTCGATTCCGCGGGGAACGTCGGGCATACTGTGGGGCGCCGCGGATCTGGTCCGCGGACCACGGCCGAGGGACAAACCACCGAGGGACCAGGGGGAAACGACGAATGGGCAACCGACTTGAGGGGCGTGTCGCGATCGTGACGGGCGCGGGGCGCGGCATCGGCCGGGCGCACGCGCTGAGCCTCGCGTCCGAGGGGGCGCGCGTGGTCGTCAACGACCTGGGCGGCGGGCCCGGCGGCCAGACCGACGACGCCTCCGCCGAGCCCGCCGACGAGGTCGTCGCGGCGGTCAGGGACGCCGGCGGCGAGGCCGTCGCGAACTACAACAACGTCACCTCGATGGAGGCCGGCGAGGCGATCGTGCAGGCCGCGCTCGACACCTACGGCCGCCTCGACATCCTGGTCAACAACGCGGGCATCCTGCGCGACCGCATGATCTACAACATGACCGAGGAGGAGTGGGACATCGTCATCGCGGTGCATCTCAAGGGCCACTTCACGACGATGCGCCCCGCCGCGGCGATCTTCCGCCAGCAGCGGGGCGGGCGCATCGTCAACACGTCCTCGGAGAGCGGGCTGGGCAACATGGGCCAGGGCAACTACGCCGCCGCCAAGGAGGGCATCGTGGGGCTGACGCGCGCCGCCGCCCGCGACCTGGGCCGCTACGGCGTGACCGTCAACGCGCTGCGGCCCCGCGCCGGCACGCGGCTGACGCTCAACCCGGAACTACTGCGGCAGATCCAGCGCAAGCGCGAGGCCGAGCGCCCCGGCGACGCCGAGGGCGCCGCCGCCGACGCGGGCGACCCCAGCTTCGTGATGCTGGAGGAGGCCTACGGGCCGGAGAACGTCTCGCCCTTCGTGACCTGGCTCTGCACCGACGAGGCGGCGAACATCAACGGCCGCACGTTCCTGGTCGGCGGCGGCGAGATCACGCTGCACACCGACCCCGAGCCCGAGGGCACGGTCTTCTCGTCGAGCCTGAACTGGAGCGTCGACGAGGTGTCCGAGGTCGCGCGGCGCACCTTCCTGAGCAAGATCAAGAACGTCGCGCCGCCCAAGGGATAGCGGGCGGCGGAGCAGCAACGCGCAAGACGCGCACCAACGCACGGAGGAGGAATCCATGGCCGCGACGACATCCGAATCGCTTGAGTTCACCGCCAACGGCGGCACGACGGCGGGCTACCTCGCCCGCCCGGCCGAGGGGGGCGTCCACCCGGCCGTGGTCGTGATCCAGGAATGGTGGGGGCTGAACGACAACATCCGCGACATCGCCGACCGGATCGCGGCGGAGGGCTACGTCGCGCTCGCGCCCGACCTCTACCACGGCAACGTGACGGCCGAGCCCGACGAGGCGCAGAAGCTGATGATGGCCCTGCAGCAGGACAAGGCCGTCACCGACATGAACGGGGCCGTGGCGGCGCTCCAGGCCCGCGGCGACGTCGACGGATCGAAGATCGGCGTCACGGGCTTCTGCCTGGGCGGCGGCCTGGCGCTGCTGCTGGCGATGAAGAACCCCGCCGTGACGGCCGCCGCCCCGTTCTACGGCGTGCCCATGGGCGACCTCGCCGAGGCGTCGAACATCCAGGGCGGCGTGCTGGGGCTCTACGCCGGCCGGGACGGCTTCGTCACGTCGGAGTACGTCGATCAGGTGCACCAGGCGCTGCGCGCCGCGGGCGTGTCGCACACGATCCACACCTACCCCGACGCCGACCACGCCTTCTTCAACGACACGTCGCCCGCCTTCAAGGCCGACGACGCCGCCGACGCCTGGGAGCGCCTGAAGGCGTTCTTCGCCGCGCAACTCAAGAGCTGAGGCCGCGCCGCCCGGACACCCGGCCGGATACAGCGACGGCCCCGCCGTGCGGGGCCGTTCGGGGATGGGCGCCAACCGCGTCAGACTTCCAGCAGGCCGCTTTCGCCGTCGTGGTCGTCATCGTCGTCGAAGTCGTCCGCGCCGAGGCCGACGCCGAAGTAGATGAAGCCGCCCGCGGCGACGCCCAGGAAGAGCCCCGCCGCCACGATGATCCAGATCAGCCAGGCGTCGAAGCCGCCGTCGGCGCTGCTCAGGTGCTGGTTGCCCGCGCCCAGGTTGATCAGGATCGCGTGCACCACGATGCCCAGCACGGCGCCCACGATCATGCCCGGGGCCAGCAGCGCCAGCTTGATCGGCAGGGGCGCGTCGCGCAGCCATTGCGGGATCATGAAGGGCGGTACGAGCGGCGGCATGCGGTTCCTCCCGGCGGCGCGCGCCGCCGATCACGATCGCGGCGCGCAGGGGCAGTATCCCGCCCCCGTCGGCGAGCGTCCAGAGCCCGCCTCCGGTCCCCTCTCCCCTGGTCTGATCCCCTCTCCCGGAGGGAGAGGGGGAATGTTGGGCGGAAAAAAAATCTTGCGGGGGCCCCGGCCGCGTTCACGGTCGTAGGGGCGACCCTTGTGGTCGCCCCGCCGGGCGGTTGCCGGGCGCCGGCAGAAAAATTCTTGCGGCCGGGCCGACCCCGGCGCGTCGCGTTCACGGTCGTAGGGGCGACCCTTGTGGTCGCCCCGCCGGGCGGAGGCCGGGCGCCGGTAGAAAAATTCTTGCGGGCGGCCCCGCCGCGCCGCGCCCACGTCCCTCCTCTCCACCGTCCAGGTGGAGAGGAGGCCAGGGGGTGAGGTCGGGCAGGCGAAAAATTCTTGCGGCCGGGCCGGCCCCGCGCGCGCCGCGTTCACGGTCGTAGGGGCGACCCTTGTGGTCGCCCCGCCGGGCGGAGGCCGGGCGCCGGCAGAAAAAGTTTCGCGCGCCCGGCCCCGCCGCGCCGCGTCCACGTTCCCCCTCTCCACCGTCCAGGTGGAGAGGGGGCCAGGGGGTGAGGCTCCGAGGGGGTGGAGAGGGTTCGGGCAGACCCTCGACTCGCCCTCTCCCGGCAGGTCTCGGGCGCCGATCGGGGCGACGGGGCGGACCTCCCCGCGGATGCACGATTGCAGCGCGGTCACGCCGCGGTTAGACTGTGTCGCACAAGTCCTGTGAAGAACGGCATGAGGAACATCACGGTCTCGGTCGATGGGAGCGCACCGGCTCGCCCGTATCCGGGCGGCGGAACTCGACACGTCGGTGTCGGCCCTCGTGCGCGACTACCTCAGGCGTCGCCCGAGGGCAAGCGAACGGGACGGGCCGGAACTCTCAGAGACGGAGTCGGCGCGCGAACGCCGGAGCCGGTTGCGGACGCGATCGCCGGGGAGATCACCGCCGGCGCGGGCTGCGCATGGCCGACAACCTGCCGCGGGACGCGCTCTACGACCGCGATGCGCTTCGTTGACCCAACGTCTTGCTCCGCCGTCAGCGCCGCGTCGGCGGAGACGCCAAGCGCGGGCGCGCCCTGGCCCTGCTGAGGCAGGGTGAGGGGCTCTCGGTCCAAGTGCTGCAGGAGTTCTACTACCAGGCGACGCGTCCCGGCCGTCCGGCGGCCCTCACGCCCGAGCAGGCGCTGCGATTTCTGGACTCCCTCGACGATTTTCCGGTGCAGCCCGTGACGCCCGGGATCTTCCGCGCCGGCGTGTCCATCAGCCGGCGCTTCGGGCTGTCGTACTGGGATGCGGCCATCCTCGCCGCGGCGCGCGCCCTGGGCTGCGATGCGGTCTACTCGGAGGACGACCCTTGTGGTCGCCCCGCCGGGCGGAGGCCGGGCGCCGGCAGACAAAAGTTTCGCGCGCCCGGCCCCGCCGCGCCGCGCCCACGTCCCCCTCTCCACCGTCCAGGTGGAGAGGAGGACAGGGAATGAGGCCCGCCGCGCTGGCCCCTCCCGACGCCTCCGCTTAGGCTGAGCGCAGCGGCTCGACGTCCGAGGCAGTATGCACGCCACGCCCCCTCTCCGGCCCCCCATCTGGACCGCGCTGCGCCGCCGGCGCATGAGCCGCCGGGCGCTGCTGCGCGCCAGCGGCCGCGCGGGCGTGGGCGCCGCCGGGCTGGCCCTGGTGGGCTGCGGCGGCGACGACGACGCGCCCGACGATCAGGCCGCGCCCGACGATCAGGCCAGCGCGCAGGCCCAGGCCGACGCCCCGTCCAACGGCGAGCAGGCGGCGGCGCAGTCGCAGGCGGCGGACGCCGCGGCCACCGGCGAGGGAGGCGAGGGCGTCCAGGCCGCGCCGCCCGAGCCGACGCCGGGCGGCATCGTTCGCCTCTTCACCACGACGGACAGCTTCGACCGCTTCGACCCGCACCGCTCCCGCTTCCGGGCCAACCAGCAGGTCTTCAGCCTGATCTACAGCCGCCTGCTGCGGCCCGACTCGGTTTCCGAGGGAACCCTCGAAGCGGACCTCGCCGGCCTGCCCGAGCAACCCGACGAGACGACCTACGTCTTCCAGATCGACCCGGCGGCCGTCTTCTGGGACGTCCCACCGACGGACGGCCGCCCCGTCACCAGCGAGGACGTGCGGCTCAGCTTCCAGCGCCAGATCGACGGCCTGGACGCGAGCGGCGAGCCCGACCTGCGCTTCTACCGGCGCGCGCTGATGGCGCGCGCGGCGTCGGTCACGGCGAGCGACCCGGCCACCATCGCCTTCACGACCGACGGCCCCGACGCGACCTTCGTGGGGTCGGCCATCGGCGGGCCGTGGAGCTTCGTGGTCAGCGCGGAGGCGATCGACGAGTTGGCCCCGCAGTGGGACCAGTTCGAGCACGAGCGCGACGTGACGCTCTCCAGCGGCTCCGGCCCCTACGTGCCCGTGCAGCTCAACGGCCTCATCCTGTCGCTGGCGCGCTCGCCGAACTGGTGGGGAGCGACGCCCGCCTACCCGGACGGCGTCATCCTCATCCGGCCCAGCAACGATCGCCTGGGCGGCGACTACGTCGCGGCCGATCTCGACGCCCTGGACTTCCCGCTCGACAGCGGGCAGGTCGACATCCTGGAGAACGCGGCCCCCGAGAGCGTGCGCTACGAGTACCCCATCGACACGCCGGTGCAGTTGAGCTTCGGGCAACGCGATGACCCCGAGAACCCGCTGGGCGATCCCCGGCTGGGAACCGCGATCGCCCATTCGATCGACCGGTTCGCGCTGATCGAGCGGCTCTACGCCGGCGACGCGCGGCCCTCGGGCCCCGTGCCCTGGTTCCTGGGCGGCTGGGCCCTGCCCGAGGAGCGCCTGCTGGAGTTCCCCGGCTACCGCCCCAACAAGGACGACGACCTGGCCGAGATCGCGCTGCTGGTCGAGGCGGCCGGCGGCGCGGAGGCGATCGGCGAGGTGCGGCTGGCCGTGCCGGACCTCTTCGAGAGCTTCTACCCCGGCATCGGGCAGAGCGTGGCCGGCATGGTCGAGCGCAACGCGGGCCTCACCATGGAGACGGACTTCCGCTCCTACGCGGAGATCACGGAGCAGTTGCAGGCCGGCGTGCTGCCCGCGTTCTTCGGCTGGGGGCCGGCCCCGCTGCAGGCCGACCCCACCGACGGCTGGCGCGACTCCGTCGCCAGCGGCGGCGCCGGGAACTACGGCGGCTACGGCAACGCCGAGGTCGACGCGCTGATCGAGCAGATGGGCGCGACCTTCGACACCGGCGCGCGGCAGCGTCTGGCGCATCAGGTGCAGGAGCTGCTGCTGACCACCGGCTTCTGGCGGCAGAACCTCACCAACGGCATCCAACTGGGGCTGCGCCAGCCGTACTTCCACCCCGACCCGCGCCTGCACGACTTCGCCTGGTCGATGCACCACCTCGCCGGCAGCTGGATCGACGTCGCGGCCGACGGCTACCCCGAGCGCGAGCTGCCCACCGTGGAACCCGACGTCGACGCCGCGCCCGACGACGCCGGCGGCGAGTCGGGGTAGGCCGCCCGGATCGCGCCGTCCTACGCCCCGCCCCGTCCCTCGGCGAACGGCCCCGGCTCGACCGCCGCCAGGGCGGCGCGGAAGAACGCGACCCGCTCCTCGTACGACGCGCCCACGGCTTCCGTCCAGACCGGCCGGCCGATGATGCGGTCGCGCAACTCCTCGAAGGGGGGCCGCCACTCCCAGTCGCGGTCGATCGGGCCGGAGAGCGACAGGCTCGCCGCGCCGCCGGGCGGGGCGGGCGTGAAGCGGGCGAAGAAGGTGTGCCGCCGGAAGACGCCGGCCCGCATCAGGATCACGAGCGGGGCGCCGGGCGCGTCGCCGCCGTCGGCCGCGGCGCGCAGCCGGAAGTTGAAGATCGAGAGTTGACCGGCGCGGCGGCCCGTGCGCAGCGCGCCCACCGCGGCCAAGCCGTCGGCGAGCGCGAGCAGCTCCGCGGCCTGCTCGCGCGCGAGGTTCGCCTGCTCCCAGGTGAGGCCGGACACGGCCTCGATGGTAGGGCGTCGCGCCGCGACCGGCAGGCGGGGTCCGTCCCCTCCCCCAAGATCGCCCTACGACGATCGTCCTACGTGAGCGCTTGATCCAGGCGGAACACTCGTTCTATTGTGCATTCGTTCCGAACGCGTGTTCGACGCCAGATATGGGGGTTGCGATGGACTTGAGTACAGTTCTTGTGGTCTGCAGCGGGACGGTGGTGGTGGGGATCCTGGCGCTGCAGACCCGTTGGGGCACGCTGACGGAACGGACGCCGGCGAGCGGCCCGACCCCGCCCGTCGTGACGCGCCCGGACCTGCGGCCGCTCCCGTCTTTCGCCGCGGCGAGGCGGGAGCGGTCGCGCCGGGCGGCCTGAGCGAACGCACGGCGCGCTCGCCGCGTTTTCGCGGGGCGGATCCGCGCCCTGTAGTAGCCGGCCGGCCGGATGCTACTATGGTCGTGGCGCGCGGTCGCCCCCGGCGTCCGCGCCGACGGGAGCGGATTGTCATGACGATGCGAACAAGCACCTTCGACGGTGACTCAAACCCGTTGGAACTCGTGCCCCTCTTCCAGGGCATGTCGCCGTCGCTGCTGGGCGAGTTGTCGCGCAAGCTGCGGGTGGTGACCTTCCGGGCCGGGACGGCCGTGTTCCACGCCGACGACGCCGGCTCGATGATGTACATCATCATCCAGGGCGCGGTGAAGATCTTCGTGCCGGCCACCGACGGCCGCGAGGTCGTGCTGGCCGTGCACCGCACGGGCGACCTCTTCGGCGAGATGTCGCTGCTGGACGACGAGCGCCGCTCGGCCTCCGCCACGACGCTCGAGGACACGGAGATGGTGAGCCTCAGCCGGCAGGACTTCCAGGACGTGCTGATGCGTCACCCGGACGCCAGCCGCGCCATCCTCGACGTGCTCGTCAAGCGCCTGCGCCAGACCAACCAGTCGATCCAGGACGCCTATCTCCTCGACGTGCCGGGGCGCCTCGCCCGGCGGCTGCTGATCCTGGCCCGCGAGCACGGCATCCCCGGCGAAGAGGACGGGATCGAGATCGGCCTGCGCATCAGCCAGCAGGATCTGGCCAGCATGATCGGGGCCAGCCGCGTCGCGGTGAACAAGCAGTTGCAGACGTGGCGGCAGAAGGGCGTCGTCGACGTGCGCCGCCAGCGCGTCACGATCCTGAAGCCGGAAGTGCTCGAGAAGCAGTTCTCGCTCAGTCCTTAGCGGATCCATCCCGGCCCAGGTCGACCATCGGCCGCTCGTCCATGCGGGTCAGTTCCCGCGCTCGCTGTTCGCTGATCTTCCCCTCGGCGACCAGTTGCGCGGCGCGGGCTGGCGAGAGTTGCGCCTTCGCGCCCGTGGCGACGCGCAGGTTGCGCAGCGACGGGCTGAGCAGGAACAGGCCCAGCAGCAGCGCCAGCATGATGATCGCCGAGCCGGCCAGGGCGGTCTGCGCGCCGAAGGCGTCGGTCGCGTAGGCCAGCGGGATCACGCCGAGCGGCATCAGCCCGAACGACATCATCACGATCGCCATCACCCGCCCCCGCACCTCCTCCGACACGGTGGCCTGGATGACCGAGTTGTTCGTCGTCTGCATCACGACGCCGCCCACGCTGCCCAGCGCGAGCACGAGCGCGGCCGGGGCCAGCACGTCGAGGCCGGCGAAGGCGATGTAGAGCAGCCCCAGCCAGACCCCGCTCAGCAGCATCAGCCGCCCCTTGTGCTCGTAGCGGCTCATGGCCGCGACGATCAGCGCGCCGCCCACCCCGCCGAGCCCGGTGCTGGCCGCCAGCAGCCCCAGCCCGGCCGCCCCGGCGTTGAAGACCTCGTCGGCGAAGACGGGCAGGATTTGGTAGACCGGGATCGCGAACAGCGGGAAGACCAGCCCCAGCACGATGAGCCGGACGATCAGGCCATCGCGGCGGATGTAGCGCAGCGCCTCGGCGAAATCCTCGTGCGCCCGGGCCGGCTTGCGGCGCACCGTCGTCATGCCGTGGTCGGGGATGCGCCACTCGCTGATCAGCGGCGTGCTGAAGAAGATCGCGACGAGGACGTAGACCCAGCCCACGCCCAGCGGCGCGACCAGCCCGCCGGCCATCGCCGGCGCGACCACGCGGGTCAGGTTCTGGCCGCCCATCTGCAGCGAGATCGCGTTCATCATCTTGTGCCGCGGCACGAGCTGCGGCACGATCGCCTGCCGCGCGGGCATGTTGAAGGCGAACATCACGCCCGAAGCCACCGCGGCGATCAGCAGGTGCCAGAACTCGATCAGGTCCGTCAGCACCAGCACGCCGACCGTCGCCGCGGTGGCCGTCGCGGCGGCCTGCGTGACCCGCAGCAGCCGCTTCTTGTTCATCCGGTCGGCCACGACCCCGCCCAGCGGCGAGCCCAGCAGCATCGGCAGCGCGCTGGCGGCGGTGACCCAGCCGATGGCCGCGGCCGAGTCCGTCAACTCGAACGTCAGGTAGCCGCGGATGACGAACTGCATCTGCGTGGCGATGAAGAAGGACAGGTTGCCCGCGAAGAACCAGGCGAAGTCGCGTTCCGAGAGGGAGGCGAAGGTCGTGCCGATGCGCCCGCCCGCGCCGCGGCGGCCCCCGGAGTCATCCGGCGGGCCGGTCTCCGCCCCGCGTCCTCCCGGCGTCCGCTCCGCCATCCAGGCCCCTTCCGCGGCCGCTCCGATCGGGAGCGCCGCCCCCCATGCTCGCGCCCGGCGGGCGCACTGGCTATCGCGCGGGCGGGCGGGCGGCGGACGACGCGCGCCAGGCGTACATCGCGACGCTGGCCGCGACGGCGACGTTGAGGCTGTCGATGCGGCCGTAGACCGGCAGCGCGACCTGCAGGTCGCAGGCGCGCAGGAAGGCGCCGGGCAGGCCGTCGCCCTCGTTGCCCGCGACGATCAGCGGGCGCTCGGGCCAGCGGGCCTCGAAGATCGGCTCGGCCTCGGGCCCCTGCTGCAGCGCGACGACCTGGAACCCCTCGGCCCGCGCCCGGTCGAGGCAGGCCTGGGGCGAGTCGATCAACTCGACCGGGATCCACCAGTCGCTGCCCTTGGTCGAGGGCCGGTAGTAGAAGTCGCGCCCCACGATCCAGACGGCCTCCGCCCCGGCCGCCTCGGCGCTGCGGATCAGGACGCCCAGGTTGACGCCGTAGGAGAAGTTGAAGGCGGCGACGGCGAAGGAGCGCGGCCGAGGCGGCGGCCCGCCGGGCGGCGGGCCCAGGCCGAAGGGCCGCAGGTCGGAGCGGCCCTCCGACTTCACGCCGGGCGTCCCCGCGCTCTCGGAGCGCCGCTCCCGCAGCAGCGCCAGACCGCGCTCGGCGCGCCGCGCGATGGCGGGGTCGTCGTCGCGGCCGAGCGCGGCGAGCAGATCGGCCCCAGGCTCGCCCAGGGCGGCGAGGACGACGCAGGCGGCGCGCTTCCCCGGCGCCGACGCGCCGGGCAGCCAGTCGCCCAGCTGCCGCACGACCTCGGCCGCGTCGAGCCGGGGCAGCAGAGTCATGGCGCGGCGCCGCAACCGCCGGTGCTCCGACGTCAGCGGCCCCAGCAGCGCCGCGACCACGCCGGGCGCGGGCGCGAGCTGGAGGGCGATGCGCGCCTCGCCGCGGGGGAAGGGATGGCCGGCGTGCAGGGCCGCGTCGACCGCCGCCTCGACCCAGCCGTCGTCGCGGGCGGCCGCGCGGGCGCGCAGCGCGAGGCCGGCGGCGTGCGCCTCGGCGTCGGCGGGGGCGAGGGGCGGGATGCGGCTCAGGCCGGACGCGCCGGAGTCGGACATGGGCCGATCATCCCGCCGCGCGCCCGTCCCGTCGAGAAGCCGCCGGCATGGTACCCGGCCGCTGGCGAACCGGCCCCGCGCTCGCCTACGCTCGCGCAATGCCGTTCCACCGATCGATCGAACTCGGCGTCGACGCCCCCACGCTCTACGACGCGGTGCGCGAGGTCGTCCTGCCCAACGTCGAGGAGGGCCCCTTCGGGGTCACCGTGGAGCGCGAGGACGAGGAGTTCGGCATCGGCTACGACAGCATGCTGTCGTCGTCGCGCTACCACTTCGAGATCCATGAACTGGATGAGGGCACGCGGCTGGAGGCGCGGCTCTGGATCGGCGGCGTGTTCGGTCCGCTCCACACCCTCCTGCGCGTCTGGTCGCACAACCGGCACCTCGACAAGCTGCTGCGCGGCATCGAGAAGAAGGCGGAGGCGATCGCCGCCGCCGATCGGGCCGCGGAAGCCGCCGGCGACCCCGACTCCGACTCCGACTCCGATCCCGGCGCTGAAACCGGCGAGTAGGTGGCCCGCGCGACCGTCCATCGCGGCGGGGAGCGCGCGGCCGGCGAGCGCTCGCTGGTCTACACGCTCTCCGGCGCGCACGCGCTGATCCACGCGATCGAGCTGGCCTACGCGGCCCTGCTGCTGCGCATCGAGGCGGAGTTCGGCGCGAACCTGCTGCTGCTCGGCGTCTTCGCCAACATCGCCGCCTTCACCTTCGGCCTGGGCGCGTTGCCGGCCGGCGTGCTGGTCGACCGGCTGGGGTCGATGCGGGTGCTGCGGCTCACGCTGGCCGGCTCGGCGCTGGCGGCGCTGCTGGTGGCGGCCTCGCCGTCCGAGCTGACGCTGGGCGTGACCCTGGCCCTGCTCGGCATCACGACGGGGCTCTACCACCCGGCGGGCTTCGCGCTGCTGGCGCGCACCAGCCGCCGCACGCGCGACGTGGCGATGCACGGCGTGGTCGGCAGCCTGGGCATCGCCGTCGCGCCGGTGCTGCTGTCCGGCATCGCCCTGGCGACCGACTGGCGGCTGTCGTCGTCGCGCTGGGCGCGCTCTCGGCGGTGGGCTTCCTCTACACGCTGCGGCTGCGGAGCGGTGGGGCGCCGGCGCCGGCGGCCGGCGAGCCGGGAACCGCCTGCTGCGGGCGCGCGGCGGCGCCGCCCGAACCCGCCCCGCCCGCTTCGGCGACGGCGGATCGCGGCGGACCCGCCCCCTCGGCGGCGGCGGCGCTGCGGCGGTTCTGGTGGCTGCCCCTGGCCGTGGTCTATTTCGTGAACGTGATCCAGGGCTTCGTCTACCGCGGCAGCGTCACCTTCATCCCCACCCACATCGAGGAGCAGGTCACCGGCGCCGTGCTCGGCGTCGACGGCGCGGCGCTGGCCGGGGCGCTGGCCACCGTGGCGCTGCTGGGCAGCGCGGTCGGCTGGTACGTCGGCGGCATCCTGGCGGAGCGCCTGCCCGCCTACCCGCTGATCCTCGGCGCGTGGATCGCGACGGCCCCGCTGCTGCTGCTCATCTCCGTCGCCGACGGCGCGCCGCTCATCGTCGTGACGTTCATCTTCGTGGTCACGAACTTCGCGATGGCCCCCGCGCTGGTCACGCTGATCGCCGACTTCTCCCCGCCGGGCCGGATCGGCGCATCGTTCGGCATGATGTTCTTCCTCGCCTTCGGCATGGGCTCGTTCGCGGCGACGCTGGCGGGCTTCACGGCCGACCGCTGGGGCGTCGATGCCGTCTTCCTCGTGCTCGCGGCGGTGAGCGGCGGCGGCGCGCTGCTGTCGGCGGCGCTGTTCTACCTGGCGCGCGGGTCGCGCCGCCGCGCGGCCGCGGTCCCGTCGTAGCGCGCGGCGGGCCGTCGCGCCCGCGGAGCGGCGGGGCGATGCGCAGGGCTATACTGTGCCGCGCGCCGGCCGACCGGCGCACGACGCGCCGGCATCGAGAGGAGCACGGGTGGCCGACGACCGGCACGCGCCGCAGGGGCGCATGAGCGACGAGGGCAGGGAGGCCATCCTCGCGGCAGTGCGCCACGTGGGCGCCGAGGACTGGACGGCGCTGCTCGCCCGCGCCCTGACCGTGCGCGAGGAGTGGGACCACGCCGCAGCCGAACTGGACGAAAGCGAGGCCGAGCCCGGTCCCAACGACGGCCCCTGGAACGCGTGGCACCTGCTCAACCACGTGGGCGGCTTCACGGCCTGCGACGCCGAGTCGCTGCGCGCTCTGGCCGCCGGGGAGCCGGCGGAGATCGATCCGGGCCTGCAGTGGCAGGGCGACGACAAGACGTTCCTCGAGCTGCGCTCGGGCGCGATCGCCGGCTGGGACGACTACATCGCCGCCGTCACGGAGGCGACGATCATGCAGCCCGACGGCGCCACGGCGACGCACCCGTCCTTCGGGCCGCTGACCACGCGGGAGTTCATCGCCTTCACGCTCCGCCACGCCCGCGACCACTCCCGGCAGATGCGCGCGCTGCGCGGCCTCTCCGAGGGCGAGAACCCCGGCGACTCGGCCGGCGACCTGGGGCGGCGCCGTCAGACGGCGCACTGAGGCGCACTGCGATGAGCGCGACCGGGCCGGGCTGGGCGGCGCTGCAGGCGCGCATCGAAGCGACGCAGGCGGCCTGGACGTCGGCCAGCGCCGGGCTGACCGGCGACGAGGCGGCGGGGGACTGGAGCGCGCTGGAGGTCCACTCGCACGTCGCGGCGGCGCTGCTGCGCTACGCCGATACGCTCGCCCGGCTCGCGGTTTCGCGGCAGGCGACGGCCGGGCCCGGGGCGCGGTTCCTGCCCGGGCGCCACCCCTACGCGCGGGTGGCGCAGATCGGCGAGAAGGGCTGGCGCGACTTCCGCGGCTCGGCGCTGACCGTGGCCAAACAGCCCGACCGCGGGGCGGCGATCGCCGCGGCGGACGGCCCCGTCGATGCGCGGGCGTACGTCGCGCGCGCGCTGGCGCACCTGGACGAACACGTCGAGCAGATGCGGCTCGCGGCGGCCGGCGCGGGCGCGAACGCGGAACAACCGGCCTGACGGCGAGAGGAGCCCGCGATGGCGATGGAACTGACCGGCTTGGAGGGAAAGGTCGCCGTGGTGACGGGGGCCGGGCGCATGCGCGGCATCGGCCGCGCGATCGCCGTCGCGCTGGCGCGGGGCGGCTGCGACGTCGTGGTCACCGGCACCGGCCGCGACCCGGCCACGTACCCCGAGGCGGAGCGGGCGGCCGGCTGGCGCGACATCGACTCGGTGGCCGAGGAGATCGAGGCGCTGGGCCGCCGGGCGCTGCCCCTGATCGGCGACGTCACCAACGCGCACCAGGTCGACCTCCTGGCGTCGAACACGGTGAAGCGGCTGGGGCGCGTGGACTTCGTGGTCAACAACGCGGGCCCCGCCCGCGGACTCGACCAGAACCCGGTGGTCGACGTCACCCCCGGCGCCTGGCGGCGCGTGGTGGACGTGAACCTGAACGGGGCCTTCCACGTGTCGCGGGCCTTCGGCCGGCGGCTGGTCGAGCAGGGCGAGGGCGGCGCGATCATCACCATCTCCTCGATCGCCGGCAAGGTCTTCGCCGCCAACGAGGCGGCCTACGCGGCCTCCAAAGCGGGGCAGAACGCGCTCACGGCCTGCATGGCGCGGGAAATGGGCCAGCACAAGATCCGCGTCAACGCGGTCTGTCCGGGTCTGGTCGATGCGTCGCGCATGGACAGCGCGCCGCGCGCCAAGGACGCGGCCCGGCAGGAGGGCGTCGGCGCCAAGTCGGCCCCGGACGGGGGCTTCGATTGGGACGCGCACGTCGGCACGCAGATCCCGCTGGGCCGGGCCGGGCAGCGGGACGACGTCGCCAACGCCGTCGTCTACCTCTGCAGCGACCAGGGCGCCTGGATCACCGGCCAGTCGATCAACGTCGACGGGGGCAACTGCGTCTGGCACTAACGGCCCCCGCGCCCGACACTGCCCGGACGGACACAGCACGCACACGCGCCGGCACGGCGCCGGGAAAGGAGCCACCATGGCCTACGAGTTCATCAAGTACGAGCAGGACGGCCCCGTCGTCACGATCACGCTCAACCGCCCCGAGCGGATGAACGCGATCCACCACTACACGTCGGCGGAGCTCTCCGACGCCTGGCACACCTTCCGCGACGACGACTCGGCCTGGATCGGCGTGCTCACCGGCGCGGGCGACCGCGCCTTCTCGGCCGGCAACGACCTCAAGTTCCAGGCCGAGACCGTCGCCGAGAAGGGCGTCATGCGCTTCCCGCCGGTACGGGGCGGCTTCGGCGGCATGACCGGCGACTTCGAATGCTGGAAGCCGATGATCGCGGCCGTCAACGGCTTCGCGCTGGGCGGCGGGCTGGAGCTGGCCCTCGCCTGCGACATCATCATCGCCAGCGAGAACGCCAAGCTGGGCCTGCCCGAGCCGACGGTGGGGTTGATCGCCGGGGCGGGCGGCGTACACCGGCTGCCGCGTCAGATCCCCTACCACATCGCGATGGGCTTCATGTTCACCGCCAAGCACGTCAGCGCCGCCGAGGCGCACCGCTGGGGCCTCGTCAACGAGGTCGTGCCGCAGGACGAGCTGATGGACGCCGTCAAGCGCTGGACCGACGCGATCCTCAAGTGCTCGCCGCTGTCCATCCGGGCGACGAAGGAGGCGGTCATCCGCGGCCGCGACATGCGCGAGGAGGTCGCGACGGCGCACAACTTCCCCGCCGCGGCGGCGATGACCTACTCGGAGGACTTCATCGAGGGGCCGCTGGCCTTCGCGGAGAAGCGTCCGCCGCAGTGGAAGGGTCGCTGAGGCCCACCGGATCGGCCGCGTCCTCCCCGCCGGCCGGGCCGCCGCCGCCGCGCCGGTTGCGCACCGCAACGTACAGCAGCGGCAGGATCAGGAACGCCGCCAGCACGCCGACGGCGATCGCCGCGACGCTCCGGTCCTCGCGTACGTTCTCGCCGATCACGGAGATCAGGATCACCGAGGGCAGGCTGAAGACGACCGTGATGGCCAGGTAGAGCCGGAAGCGGATCGACGTCAGGCCGGCGGCGTAGGAGATGTAGTCGGCGCCCAGCAGCGGGAAGAGCCGCAGCGCGATCAGCGCGCGCACGGCCAGCCGGTCGGCGGTGCGGTCGATCTCGGCGACCATCTTGGCGGGCATGAAATGCTCGTACACGCGCCGCCCCCAGTAACGCGCGATGAGAAAACAGATCGACCCCCCGATCGCGCCGGCGATCAGCGTGTAGGTCACGCCGAGCACGGCCCCCCAGGCGGTCGCGGCGGCCAGCGGGAGCGGCGTCGTGGGCAGCGGCGCGAAGACCATCGAGAGGGCCAGAAAGGCGATGTAGGCCGCCGGCCCCCAGGCGCCGAGGTCCTCCATCCAACTCTCGAAGTCGTCGTAGTCCCAGGGCGACACGCGCTCGATCAGTTGGTCGGCGGCGACGAGCGCCCCCAGCGCCAGGATGACGACGGCGATCAGCGCGATGGCCCGGCGGCGGGTGAGGTCCACCCGACCATCTTAGGCCGCCCTCCGCGATGCGCAGCCCCGCGCCGGGACTCGACGCGCGGCGGCCGATGCGCTACCCTGTTCATAGGATCGTGAAATCGGGAACGAACCACGGGCGCGGCGGCGCCGGCCGCCAGCAGGTCGCCATCAAGGCGATCGCCAACGACGCCCGCTACCGCATCGTGGCGCGGCTCGCCGTCGATGGGGCCCCGCACGGCTGCCGGGAGTTGATCCGGCTGCTGGGCGTGACGCCGCCCGCGGTGTCGAACCACCTGCGCGTGCTGGAGCGGGCCGGCCTCGTCCACACGGAGCGGCGCGGCACGCGCGTGTACGCCTCGCTCGCCCGCAGCGACCTGGCCTACCAGATCGCCGCCATCGTGCGCGGGCCCGGCGCGGCCTCGGGCTGAGCGCCCCGCGCCGGCCCGGCACGACGGTTACGCCGGCCGGCCGCCCGGAACCGGGGCGCTCCGGCGGACGTTTCTCTTCGGGATCGGCGCTTCTGATCCCCGCCACACAGAGCCACTGTGGCGCCCGACATACGGCGCGGAACCGGGTGGTCCGCGGCGGCGTACATTAATCGATCCATGAATGTGCGCGCCGGTGGGACGGCGCGGGAGCACGATCCGGCGCCGCCCGTGATGCGGACCGGGACACAGCGACGGGAGGATCCGATGATCCGACACGTACGCGAGATCAACTGCCTGGCCTGCGGCCGGGACCTGGGGCGCATCGAGACGGCCCGCGGCGAGACGCGCCGCGTGCCGGCGATCGCGTCGCCCAACACCGCCGAGGCCGTGCTCAAGCGCGGGCGCGGACTGGTCTGCGCGCGCTGCGGCGGCCGCGCGATCGTCGGGCCGCGGGAGCGCGTCTTCACCTACACCAGCCGGGCCCAGGACGACGAGGCCCCGGCGCCGGCGCAGCGGGAGACGCCGGAAGCCGCCTGACCCGCGGGGAGACGTTGCCGCCCGCAGGCGATACCGTGAGAGGGCGGGGTCGGCGGCGGGAGCAGTCAGCGATGACGATGACGCCCTCCGCCGGCGCCTCCATCCTCGCCCGCGGGCCCGCGATGACCATCGACGCGCGATTCCTGGACAGCCACCAGCGCTCCGCCGCGCTCCACGCCGGGGCGGCGGCGCTGCTGCCCGGCGGGATCACGCACGACATCCGCCACTTCGAGCCGTTCCCGATCTACGTCGAGCGGGCCGCGGGCGCCCGCAAGTGGGACGTCGACGGCAACGAGATCATCGACTTCGTGATGGGGCACGGGGCGCTGCTCTACGGGCACGCGCATCCCCTGCTGGTCGATGCCGTGTCGGCGCAGATCCGGCGCGGCACCCACTACGGCGCCTCGCACGCCCGCGAGGTGGAGTGGGCGGCGCTGGTCGCGGAGTTGATCCCCTCGGCCGGGAAGGTGCGCTTCGTCGCCTCCGGCACCGAGGCGACGATGCTGGCGGCCCGCCTGGCCCGCACGGCCACCGGCCGTCCGAAGCTGCTCAAGCTGCGCGAGCACTTCCACGGCTGGAACGACAGTTGGGGCGTCGAACTCGTGACGCAGTCCGGCGGCGACGTGCTGGGCTTGCCCCCGGCCACGACCGACGCCGTGCAGGTGTTCGATCAGCACGACGCGGCCGGCATCGGGGCGGCGCTGGCGGGCGGCGAGTTCGCCGCCCTCATCTGCGAGCCCGGCGGCGCGCACTGGGGCGCGCTGCCGATGCACCCGGAGATGCTGGGCCGCCTCCGCGAGCTGACGTCGGCCGCCGGCACGCTGCTCATCTTCGACGAAGTCGTCACCGGCTTCCGCGCCTCGGAGCGCGGCTATCAGGGGCTGACGGGCGTCACGCCCGACCTGACCTCGCTCGCCAAGATCGTGGCCGGGGGGCTGCCCGGCGGGGCCGTCGCCGGCCGGGCGGACCTGCTCGACCAGATCGCGGTGCCCCCGTCGCAGCCGCCCACCGGGGACCAAGGGGCGACGCGCGTGCGGCATCCGGGCACCTTCAACGCCAACCCGCTGACCGCCGCCGCCGGCGTCGCGGCGCTGAACGGCCTGCGCGACGGCGCGCCGGTCCGCGCCGCCAACGCGGCCGGCGAGCGCCTCTGCCGGGGCTGGAACGAGGCCATCCGGCGCGCCGAGGTCCCCGGCGCCGCCTACTGCCAGGGCTCGATGGTGCACGTCGTGCTGGGCCGGGAGTTGCCCCCGCCCGAGGACGGGATGGGCTGGAACTTCGCCGCGGCGGGCCGGCCGGCGACGACGCCGCGCACGCCGGCGGCCATCGAGTGGCCGTTCCGGCGCAGCCTGCTGCTGCACGGCGTCGACCTGATCGGCATGGGCGCGCTGGCCTCCGCCGTCCACAGCGAGGCGGACATCGACGCCGCGATCGACGCCTTCGCCGCCGCCCTCGCCGACTTGCGCCGGGAGTCGATCCTGTAGCGGCGCCCGTGCCCGCGATGCCGGCCTCGGCTACCCTTGCGCCCTGAGCGGGGAGCACGGTGATGGCCGACCTGGGCATGTGGACGATCGACGGCGACGCCCCGCGGCGCGTGGCCCGTTCCGGCGTCGGCCTTGAGCGCCACCTTGAGGACTGGATCGCGAACGACTGCTCCCTGCTCGCCTACGGGCTCACCGTGGTCGGCCGCCAGGTTCCCACTGACGGTGGCCCGCTCGATCTTCTCGCAATCGACCGCCAGCAAGGCCGATGGGTCGTCATCGAACTGAAGCGCGAGCGGTTGTACCGTGACGCGCTCGCGCAGGCGCTCGACTACACCGCGTCGATCGTGGGCATGGACGGCGATGACCTGGAGGCGCTGCTTCGGCCGGGCCTCGCAAGGCTTGGCGACCCCGAGGAACTGGCGCGCGCGGTGCGGAGCCAATTGGACAGCGAGGACGATGACCGCGATGTGTCCATCGTGCTCGCCGGCGTCGGCGCGGACCCCGGGCTGGAGCGCATCGTCGACCACCTCGGCGGGTACGGGGTGCCGATCACCATTGTCAGCTTCGCCGCGTTCCAGCCGCCGGGCGGGCCGCTCCTGCTGATTCGGGAGGTCGCCGAGGAGCGGACGCGCCGGGCGCCGCGCGGGCGCCGCACGGTTGACGATATCCGCGCGCTCGCCGCTGCGGCGGGGGTCGCGGCCCCCTTCGGCCGCTTCCTTGAGATGGCGGAGGGCGCGGGCCTCGTAGTACAGCCGCACCGCTGGGCGGTCAGGATCGCGCCCGCAGCGAACCGCAGCCGCTACCTGATGTACGCGCGACCGGAAGAGGGGGGCATCGCGCTCAGCGCCGGGCCGACGGAGTTCGCGGAGTTCTTTCCGCCGCTCACGGAGGACGAGGCGACAGCGGCCATCGGAGCCTACAGGGCCGAGCCACTGTACCGGGATGGCGACGAACTCGACGCACGCCTCGACCAGATCGAGGCGTTCCTGAAAACGCTCCCGCGCCCGGAAGACGACGGGTAGTCCCTCCGCGCGGCTGTATCGCCTGCCACTCGACAAGCCCCGGCCGAGAATGAGAAAATAATCACAGATGCCGCCGGCGCCGCCGGGTCAGTGCGAACGTACGTGACAGAACGTCTGTTAGTCTGACCGCACTGCCGGGCCTGGACCTTCGCTTCGCCCAGCCGAAGTCCGGCGGCCCGCGCGGCGAGCAGCCCGGCGCACATCCGGCCAGGGGCGCGACCGCCGCTGGGTGACCCGCTCACCCGGCCGGGCGCTTCACTTCCCCCGGATCGCGCGTTGTGGAGCGCGGGCCCGGCCGCGGAGAGGACGATTCGTGAGCGCCCACGACCGCCGCCGGGACCCGGAGCCGCACGCGGCCTGGTCGGCGCGCGCCCGGGCCGAGGCCGCCGCGCAGGGCCTCTACGACCCCGCCCGCGAGCACGACGCCTGCGGCGTGGGCCTGGTCGCGAATCTCTCCGGGGCCGCCACGCACACGATCATCCGGCAGGCGATCGAAGTGTTGGAGAACCTGGAGCACCGCGGCGCGCTGGGCGCCGACCCGCTCACCGGCGACGGCGCGGGCCTGCTCATGGAGATGCCCGACGGTCTGCTCCGCGCCGAGGCGGCGTCGCTGGGGATCGACCTGCCGCCCCTGGGCGCCTACGGCGTGGGCATGGTCTTCCTGCCCCAGGACGACGACGAGCGCGCTTGGTGCGAGGCGCGCATCGCCGAGGCGGCGGCGGACAAGGGGCTGGCGCTACTGGGTTGGCGCGACGTCCCCAACGACCCCGGCGCGATCGGGAGCGGCGCACGCGAGGTGCTGCCGGTCATCCGCCAGTGCTTCCTGAGCGGCGACGACTCCGATGGGACGCCCCTCGCCGGCGACGCCCTGGAGCGGCGCCTGTACGTCGTGCGGCGGGTGGTCGAGAACGCCGTCCTGGCCGCCGACCTGGCGCAGGGGGAGCAGTTCTACGTCTCGACCCTTTCCTGCAACCGCATCGTCTACAAAGGGCTGCTGATCGCCTCGCAGCTGCGGCGCTTCTACGGCGACCTCGACGACCCGCGCGCCATCAGCCGCTTCGCGTTGGTGCACTCGCGCTTCAGCACCAACACGCTGGGCGCATGGCCGCTCGCCCATCCCTACCGGCACATCTGCCACAACGGCGAGATCAACACCCTGCGCGGCAACATCAACGCGATGACCGCCCGCCAGAGCGTGATGGCGTCGGAGTGGTTCGGCGACGACCTGGCCGACCTCTTCCCCATCTGCCTGCCCGACCAGAGCGACACCGCGACCTTCGACAACGCGCTGGAACTGCTGCTGCAGACCGGCCGTCCGCTGGCGCAGTGCCTGATGATGATGATCCCCGAGGCCTTCGAGAATCACGAGTCGATGTCGCAGGAGCGGCGCGACTTCTACGACTACCACGCCTCGCTGATGGAGCCCTGGGACGGGCCGGCCATGGTCGCCGCGACGGACGGCAAGCAGCTCGGCGTCGTGCTCGACCGCAACGGCCTGCGGCCGCTGCGCTACAGCGTGACCAAGGACGGCGTCGTCGTGATGGGCTCGGAGACGGGCGTGCTCGACATTCCGCCGGAGCGCATCGCCCGGCGCGGGCGCGTGCAGCCGGGCCGCATCTTCCTGATCGACATGGACGAGGGCCGCATCGTCACCGACGACGAGGTCAAGCGGAAGCTGGCCGCGGCGCGGCCCTACGGCCGCTGGCTGGACGACCAGCGGCTGAACCTCGACGACCTGCCCGAGCCGGAGTTGGTCCCGGGGACGAACTTCGCCACCCTGCGCGACCGGCAGCAGAGCCACGGCTTCACCGCCGAGGAACTGGTCATGCTGGTCGCGCCGATGGCCGACGCGGCCAAGGAGCCGGTCGGCTCGATGGGCGACGACACGCCGCTGGCCGTGCTGTCGGCGCAGGGGCAGCCGCTGTTCAACTACTTCCGGCAACTCTTCGCCCAGGTCACGAACCCCCCGCTCGACGCGCAGTGGGAGGCGCTGGTCACCTCGACGGAGACCCTGCTGGGACCGCGCGGCAACATCTTCGACACGACGCCGGGGCAGGCGCGGCAGTTGAAGCTGGCGCGGCCGGTGATCGATAACCACCAGCTCGCGCAGATCAAGGAGCTCGACGAGGACCAGTTGCGCGCCTGCACGCTCTCGACGCTGTTCCGCCCGGCCGACGGCGAGGGCGCCCTCGAGCGCGCCCTGACCGCCCTGCAGCGCGCCGCCGCCGACGCCGTCGATGCGGGGCGCAGCGTCCTGGTGCTGTCGGACCGCGGCATGGACGCGGCGCAGGCGCCGATCCCCAGCCTGCTGGCCGTGGCGGCCGTCCACCATCACCTGATCCGGGCGGGGCGCCGCACGCAGTGCGACCTCGTGCTGGAGACCGGCGAGCCGCGCGAGACGCATCACTTCGCGGTGCTGGTGGGCTACGGGGCCGGCGCGATCAACCCCTATCTGGCGCTGGAATCGCTGCACGACCTGCAGGAGCAGGGCGTGCTCGATCGCGGGATCAGCGCCGAGGCCGTCGAGGAGCGCTACCTGAAGGCGGTCGACAAGGGGATCATCAAGGTGATGTCGAAGATGGGCATCTCCACCGTCTCCGCCTACCGCGGCGCGCAGATCTTCGAGGCCATCGGCCTGGGCCGGGAACTGGTCGACGCCTACTTCACCGGCACGCCGTCGCGCATCGGCGGCATCGGGCTGGCCGAGATCGAGGCCGACGTGCGCCGACGTCACGCCCGCGCCTACCCCGACCGCGAGATCGCCGCGCTGCTGGAGCTGCCGGTGGGCGGCGTCTACCAC
The DNA here is from genome assembly GCA_963664645.2 of Dehalococcoidia bacterium. Lineage (GTDB taxonomy): Bacteria > Chloroflexota > Dehalococcoidia > Bin125 > Bin125 > TK10-74A. The sequence continues at coordinate 1,526,323 of CAXXCV010000001.1, read as the reverse complement.
TGGCGCCGCGACGGCGAGTACCACATGTTCAACCCGCAGACGATCGCGCTGCTGCAGGAGGCCTCGTCGCGCGGCCGCTACGACATCTACCAGCAGTTCGCCGCGCTGATCGACGGCGAGGCCGCCGACCGCTGCACCATCCGCGGCCTGCTGCGCTTCAAGGCCGGCGACCCGATCCCGCTGGACGAGGTGGAGCCGGCCGGGGAGATCGTCAGGCGCTTCGCGACCGGGGCGATCTCCTTCGGATCGATCTCCACCGAGGCGCACGAGTCGCTGGCCATCGCGATGAACCGCATCGGCGCGAAGAGCAACACCGGCGAGGGCGGCGAGGATCCCCGCCGCTACGTCCCCGACGCCAACGGCGACCGGCGCGCCAGCGCCATCAAGCAGGTCGCGTCGGGCCGCTTCGGCGTGACCAGCAACTACCTGACCAACGCCACCGACATCCAGATCAAGATGGCGCAGGGCGCGAAGCCCGGCGAGGGCGGCCAGCTGCCCGGCCACAAGGTCGATGAGAACATCGCCCGCGTGCGCCACTCGACGCCGGGCGTGGAGTTGATCTCGCCGCCGCCGCACCACGACATCTACTCGATCGAGGACCTGGCGGAGTTGATCCACGACCTCAAGAACGCCAACCCCGGCGCCCGCATCCACGTCAAGCTCGTCTCCGAGGTCGGCGTGGGCACGATCGCGGCGGGCGTTTCCAAGGGCCACGGCGACGTCGTGCTGATCAGCGGCGACAGCGGCGGCACCGGCGCATCGCCGGAGTCGTCCATCAAGCACGCCGGGCTGCCCTGGGAGTTGGGCGTCGCGGAGACGCAGCAGGTGCTCGTCATGAACGACCTGCGCAGCCGCATCGTCGTGCAGACCGACGGGCAACTGAAGACCGGCCGCGACGTGGCGATCGCCTGTCTGCTGGGCGCGGAGGAGTTCGGCTTCGCGACGGCCCCGCTCGTGACGCTGGGCTGCATCATGCTGCGCAAGTGCCACCTCAACGCCTGCTCGGTGGGCATCGCCACGCAGGACCCCGAGCTGCGGGCGCAGTTCCGCGGCGACCCGCAGCACGTCATCCAGTACTTCCACTTCGTCGCCGAGCACCTGCGCGAGATCATGGCCGAACTCGGCTTCCGCACGATCAACGAGATGGTGGGCCGGGCCGACATGCTGGAGCCGGCCGCCGTGCTCGACCACTGGGGGGCGTCGGGCCTCGATCTGTCGCCCATCCTGTTCCGGCCGCGGGTCCCGGCCAGCGTCGGCACGTACTGCTCGCAGGCCCAGGACCACGGCCTCGACAAGGCGCTCGACAACGAACTGGTGCGGCTGGCGCGGCCGGCCCTGGAGTCGGGCGAGGCGGTGCGGGCGTCGCTGCCGATCCGCAACCGCAACCGGGCGGTCGGGGCCACGCTGAGCTGGGAGATCTCCAAGCGCCACGGCGAGTCGGGGCTCCCGCCCGACACGCTGCATTTCGGCTTCGAGGGCTCGGCCGGGCAGTCGTTCGGCGCCTTCCTGGCCAAGGGCGTGCAGTTCACTCTGGCGGGCGACGCCAACGACTACTTCGGCAAGGGCCTGTCGGGCGGGCGCATCGTGGCGCGGCCGCCGCGCGCGGCGACCTTCGTGCCGGAGGACAACATCATCATCGGCAACGTGGCGTTCTACGGCGGCACGGCGGGCGAGGCCTTCGTGCAGGGCATGGCCGGCGAGCGCTTCTGCGTGCGCAACAGCGGCGTGCGCGCCGTCGTGGAGGGCGTCGGCGACCACGGCTGCGAGTACATGACCGGCGGTCGCGTCGTGGTGCTGGGACCGACGGGGCGCAACTTCGCGGCCGGGATGAGCGGCGGCCTCGCCTACGTGCTCGACGAGGCGGGCGACTTCGAGTCGCGCTGCAACCCCGACATGGTCGACCTCTTCCCGGTGCGGGACCCGGACGACGTCGCCGAGTTGCGGGAGGCCATCGAGCGCCACGTCGAGTGCACCGGCTCCGACCACGGGCGCCGCGTGCTGGCCAACTTCCCGGAGTTGCTGCCGCGCTTCGTCAAGGTCTTCCCGCGCGCCTTCCAGCGCGTCGTGCGGGAGCAGGCGGCGGCGGGCGCGGTCGCGGGGGGCGCCTGAGCGGCATGGGCAAGACGACCGGCTTCAAGGAGTTCCCGCGGGCGCTGCCGCCGCGCCGTCCGACGGCCGCGCGCATCGCCGACCACCTGGAGCTGTACGAGGAGTGGCCGCGCGAGAACGTGCAGCAGCAGGCGGCGCGCTGCATGGACTGCGGCATCCCCTTCTGCCACACCGGCTGCCCGCTGGGCAACCTCATCCCCGAGTGGAACGACCTCGCCTATCAGGGTCGCTGGGACGAGGCGACCCGCCGCCTGCTGGCGACCAACAACTTCCCCGAGTTCACCGGCCGCATCTGCCCCGCCCCGTGCGAAGTGTCGTGCACGCTGGCGATCAACAAGGATCCGATCACGATCGAGCTGATCGAGCAGACGATCAGCGACGCGGGCTTCGCGAACGGCTGGATCCGGCCCGAGCCGCCGCGGACCCGCACCGGCAAGTCGGTGGCCGTGGTGGGATCGGGGCCGGCCGGCCTGGCCGCCGCCCAGCAGCTCAACCGCGCCGGCCATCGCGTGACGGTCTTCGAGCGCGACGAGGTGATCGGCGGCCTGCTGCGCCTCGGCATCCCCGACTTCAAGCTGCCCGCCGAACTCGTGCAGCGCCGCGTCGACCTGATGGCGGAGGAGGGCATCGACTTCCGCACCAACGCCCACGTCGGCGTCACCGTGCAGACGACGGAGCTGCGCAACCGCTTCGACGCGATCGTGCTGGCGACCGGCGCCACCGTGCCGCGCGACCTGCCCGTCCCCGGCCGCGAGCTGGACGGCGTGCACTTCGCGATGGAGTACCTGCCGCAGCAGAACCGGGTCAACGCCGGCGCCGCGGTGGAGAACCAGATCCTCGCGACCGGCAAGCACGTGATCATCCTCGGCGGCGGCGACACCGGGGCCGACTGCCTGGGCACCGCCCACCGGCAGGGCGCGGCCTCGGTCACCCAGTTCGAGTTGCTGCCCGAGCCGCCGGGCGCGCGCGCCGAGGACAACCCCTGGCCGCAGTGGTCGCGCGTGCTGCGCCTCTCCGCCGCGCACGAGGAGGGCGGCGAGCGCGACTACAACATCTCGACCACCGGCCTGACCGGCAGCGGCGGTAAGGTCGAGCGGCTGCACGCCGTCCGCGTCGGCTGGACGCCGCAGCCCGGCGGCCGCCCGGCCATGGAGCCCCTGCCCGGCAGCGAATTCGAGGTCGAGGCCGGGCTGGTGCTGCTGGCGATGGGCTTCCTGCACCCCGAGCAGAACAGCGTCGTCAAGGACCTGGAGCTCGACCTCGACGCGCGCGGCAACATCGCCAGCGACGCCAACAAGATGACCAGCCGGGAGGGCGTCTTCGTCGCCGGCGACGCGCGCCGGGGGCAGTCGCTGGTCGTCTGGGCGATCGCCGAGGGGCGCGCGACCGCCCACGGCGTCGACGCCTACCTCATGGGCGAGACCAGCCTGCCCTGGGTGCAGGTCTAGCGGACCCTCGCGTCCCTCAGCCTCCGGCCGCCCGGACCAACTTGAGGCCCCGGCGCGCGCCCTGCGCGACGTACTGCCCGTCGGTGCCGATGTTGAGCAGCTTCCAGCCCTCGGTCACGCGGCGGGCGGCTTCCTCCTCGTGGGCGCAGTAGATGCCCGGCGCGACGCCGTTGCGCCGCGACCCGGCCAGCACCTCGGCGCAGGCCGCGACGTGGTCCGGATGCGGGTTATCGGGGATCACCGGGACGCCCAGCGACATCGCCAGGTCGGCCGGGCCGATCAGGGTGGCGTCCACCCCCGGCACCGCGAGGATCTCGTCGATCCGCTCCACGGCGCCGATCGTCTCGATCTGGATGATGCAGGCGATCTCTTCGTCGGCGTGGTCCGCATAGTCGGAGCCGGCGTACATGGCGCCCCGGTAGGGCCCGAAGCCGCGGATGCCGCGCGGCGGATAGCGGCAGGCCGCGACGGCCTGCTCGGCCTCGGCCGCCGTGTTGACCCAGGGGATCACGACGCCGTAGGCGCCGCCGTCGAGCACGCGCTTGACCTGCACCGGGTCGTTCCACTGCACCCGCGCGATGGGGATCGTGTCGGTCGACGAGATGACCTGCATCATCTGCACGGTCGTCAGGATGTCCACCGGGCTGTGTTCGCCGTCGACGCAGAGCCAGTCGAAGCCGGCGTGCGCCATCTGCTCGGCGACGATGGTGCTGGCGCTGCCCAGCCAGGCCCCCAGGGCGGGCTTGTCCTCGGCCCAGAGCCGCTTGATCGTGTTCGGTCGCATTTCTCTCCTCCAGGGATGACGGCTCCAGCGGTCTGCCGCCGCGCGGACGCCCCGGCGAGTCTAGACAGCGATCGCTCTTGCGTCGCCTGACTCAGCCTCCGGCGGCCCGCACCGTCTCGAGCGCGCGGCGCGCGCCCTGCGCGATGTACTGCCCGTCGGCCCCGATGCCGACGAACTTCCAGCCCTCACTCACGCGGCGGGCGGCCTCCTCCTCGCCGGAGCAGCCGATGCCCGGCGTGACGCCTTTGCGCAGCGCGCCGGCCAGCACCTCGGCGCACGCCGCGACGTGGTCCGGGTGCGGGTTGTCGCCCACCACCGGGACGCCCAGCGACATCGCCAGGTCGGACTGGCCGATGAACGTGGCATCCACCCCCGGCACGGAGAGGATCTCGTCGATCCGCTCCACGGCGCCGATCGTCTCGATCTGGACGATGCAGAGGATCTCGTCGCCGGCGCGGCGCCGGTAGCGGCAGGCCGCGACGGCCCGCTCGGCGTCGGCCGCCGTGTTGACCCAGGGGATGATGACACCGTGGGCGCCGCCGTCGAGCACGCGCTTGACCTCGACCGGGTCGTTCCACGGCGCCCGCGCGATGGGGATCGTGCCGGTCGTGGCGATGACCCGCATCATCCGCACGATCGTCAGGATGTCGGCGGGGCTGTGCTCGCCGTCCACGTAGAGCCAATCGAAGCCGGCGCGCGCCATCTGCTCGGCGACGATGGGGCTGGCGCTCCACAGCCGGGCCCCCAGGGCGGGCCTGCCCTCGGCCCAGTGTTGCTTGACCGTGTTGGGCCGCATTGGCTCCTCCGCCATCGCCGGTCCGCCGGCGCGGCTACACGTGCGTCTGAATCGACGCGCCCGGCTCCAGCGGGATCACACGGCGCAGGCGCTTGCCGTCGCGGGTGATGCGATAGCGGCGCCCCCCGGCGCCCGGCCGGCCCGTCCCGCCGCCCTGCTCCGGCTCGTCGGGTTCCCGCTCGATCAGCCGCAGCGACTCCAGGCGGATCAGGCTCAGCCGCACCTGCATCTCGTTCGCCGTCCGGCGGGAGATCAGCACGGTGTCGCGCAGGTCCTGCTGCAGGCCCGACTCGAAGCGCAGCAGGTGTCCCAGGATCAACTGCTCGACGACGTCCAACTCGACGTCGATGCGGTCGGGCCGCAGCCGCTTCCAGGCGCGGCGCAGGAGCGCCGGCGGCCGCATCAACTCTCCAGGTAGGCGGCGATGTCGGGGCCGCCCTCCGCCTCGACGACGCCCTCCGCGACGAGTCCGTCGATGGAGGCGTCGTCCAGCCCCAGCCACTCGCCCAGCACGGCGCGCGTGTCCTGCCCGTAGGCCGGACCCGGCCCGCCGGCGCGGCCCGGCGTGCGCGACAGCCGCAGCGGCGAATCCGACAGCCGCAGCCGCCCAGCCACCGGATGATCCACCTCCGCCACCATCTCCCGATGCCGGATCTGCTCCTGCGAGACCGCCTGCGAGATCGTGTTCAGCGGCCCGACGACCATCCCGTAGGGCGAGAGCATCTCGATCCACTCGTCGGTGGTCCGCTGCCGCATCGCTTCGAACAACAGCGGCTCCAACGCGGCGTGGTTCTGCGTGCGCTTGTAGGACGTGTCGAAGCGTGCGTCGTTGATCAGGTCCACGCGGTCGATGGCGGCGCAGTACAGCTCCCACTGATTGGCGACCCCCCAGGTCAGCGCCAGGACGAGCCAGCCGTCGGACGTGGGGAAGGCCTGGAAGGGCGTCGCCGACGGGTGCCGCGTCCCGATCCGCTCCGGCTCGACGCCCGTCGCGAAGTAGCGCGCCACCGCGTTCTCCAGGATCGCGATCTGGCTGTCCAGCATCGAGAGGTCGAGCATCTGGCCCTCGCCGCTGCGCTCCCGCTCCTGCAGGGCGGCCAGCACCCCGATCGCCGTGTACATCCCGGCCGCGATGTCGCCCAGCGACAGCCCGGGCCGGGCCGGAGGACCGTCGGCGTGGCCGGTGATGCTCATCACGCCGCCCATCCCCTGCACCACGATGTCGAGCGCCGGCCGATCCTTCAGCGGCCCGGTCTGCCCGAAGCCCGACGTGGCCGCGTAGACGATGCGGGGGTTGCGGGCGCGCAGGACGTCGTAGCCCAGCCCCAGCCGATCCATCGTGCCGGCCGTGAAGTTCTCCATCACGACGTCGGCCCGCCCGGCGAGTTGCAGGAACAGATCCTTGCCCGGTCGGGTTGCGCAGATCGAGGGCGATCGAGCGCTTGCCCCGGTTGATGCTCTGGAAGTAGATGCTCTCGTTCTCGACGAAGGGGCCCGTCGTGCGGGCGAGATCGCCGTGCGGCGGCCGCTCGACCTTCACCACGTCGGCCCCCAGGTCGGCCAGGATCATCGAGGCGTACGGCCCGGCGAGGACCCAGGTCAGGTCGAGCACGCGTAGGCCGTCGAGAGCCCCGGTCATGCCGATTCCCGTCCCATCCCGGCGCCCGTGGGGGGCGTCGTGCCCGCACACTGTATCGGCCCGGCGCCGTATCGACCCCCAACGCCGGGGCCAGCCGCCGGGCGGACAGACCGCGCCCAACTGCTAGCGTCCGGGTGTGCACCCCGCCTCGCCGCAAGCGACCGCTCCCCTGCCCCGCATCGCCTTCGCGCGCGGGGCGTTCCCGGGCTGGTGGGTGGCGGGGGCGGTCGCGCTGGTGGGCTTCTCGCGCGTGGCGTTCTTCAACCCCGTGCTGGGCGTGTTCATCGACCCGTTGCAGCAGGAGTTCGACTGGAGCCGGGCCGAGATCGCGGGGGCGCTCAGCCTGGGCACGCTGATCGCCGGGCTGGCCGCCCCGTTCATCGGCCACTGGATCGACCGCTGGGGCAGTCGCTGGTTCATGGCCGGCACGATCGCCGCGCTGGTCCTCCTGTTGCTGCTACTGGCCAGCATGGAGACGCTGTGGCAGTTCTACGCGCTGTTCGGGGCGGGCCGGGCGCTCGTCACCGCCATCCTCGACATCGCCATCGTGGTCACCGTCTCGAACTGGTTCATCCGTCACCGCGGCCGCGCAACGGGCCTGACGATGGTCGGCACGCGCGCCGGCATGGCGGTGATGCCCCTCGTGGTGCTGCTCTTCCTGTCGGTCGCCGACTGGCGGGCGGCCTTCGCGGCGCTGGGGCTGCTGCTGCTGGTCGTGGCGGTGGCGCCGCCCTACCTGCTCGTCCGCCGCCGGCCCGAAGACCTGGGACTCACGCCCGACGGCGACCGCCGGCCGCCGGCCCGCCACGCCGGCGACGGCGCCGCCTCGGACCCACGCTGGACGGTGCGGCAGGTGCTCCGCACGCGGGCCTTCTGGTTCCTGCTGGCGGGGATGTGCGCCCTCTACTTCGTGGGCGGCGCGACGAATCTGGCCATGGCCTCGCACCTGCAAGACAACGGGCTCTCGCAGGCGACCGCGATCACCGTCGTGACGGTCTGGGCGGTCGTCGGCATCGGCGGCGGCATGGTGGGCGGGGAGCTGCGCGAGCGCCTGGGCGTCCGCTTCGCCCTGCCGCTCGTCATGCTGCTCACGACGGCCAGCCTGACCATCCTGCTGACCGTCGAGAACGTCTGGATGGCGTACCTCTTCGCGCTCACGCACGGCCTCGCCTTCGGCGCGCAGTTGCCGCTGGTGCAGATCGCGCTGGCCGACTACTTCGGGCGCTGGTCGGTCGGCGGCGTGCGGGGCGTCTCGGCGCCGGCGCTGTGGGGGATCAACGCCGCCGGACCGGTGACGGCCGGCATCGTCTTCGACGCGCGCGGCTCCTACGACCTGCTGTTCGTGGCGTTCATCGGCGTGATGCTGCTCGGCGCGGCCGTGCTGCTGCTCGCCGGCCGGCCGCCGGCCCCGCCCGAGTCGCGGCCGGGGCCGGCGGCGCGCCGCGCCTGATCCCTAGACGACGCTGACGGCCGGCGGGTCGATGGGCGCGCCGGCGATGATCTCCGCCTCCGCCAGTGCCGGCAGCTCCGCCGGGTCGACGTCCAGCAGCCCGGTCAGGATCTCGCGCGTGTGCTGCCCGAAGTTCGGCGCCGGCGCGAGGATGCAGGGCCCGGAATCGGTCCAGCGCCAGACCCAGCCGTGCACCATCCAACTGGCGTGGTCGGGGTCGCTGATCGGCTCGTAGAAGCCGCGCGCGTTGAGGTGCTCGTCGGCCACCAATTCCGTCAGCTTCCAGACCGGGCCGCAGGGGACGCCCGCCGCGCGGCAGGCCGCGAAGACCTCCTGCTTGCTCCGGGCCGACGTCCAGGCGCCCACCCGCTCGTCCAGGGCGTCGCGGTGTTCCCAGCGCGACGCCTGGTCGGCGTAGGCCTCGTCCAGCGCCCAGCCGGGGCGCCCCATCGCCTCGACGAGGCCGCGCCACTGCGCGTCGCTCCCCACGGCGATCGCGACCCAGTGGTCCTCGCCCAGGCAGGGGTAGGCGTTGTGCGGCGCCATCCACTCGTGGCGGTTGCCGACGTGGGCTTGCAGGCGCCGGTTCATCGACCACAGCGCGAAGGCCTCGCCCATCAGCGTGGTCGCGACCTCGCGCTGGCCCAGGTCGACGGTGACGCCCTGCCCGGTTCGCTCCCGGCGGATCAGCCCCGTCACGGCGGCCCCGGCCGCAGCGATGCCGGCGATCGGGTCGCCGTAGGAGATGCCCGTCTTGAAGGGGATGCCGTCGCCGTAGCCGCTGAGCGAGGCGAGCCCCGACATCTGCTCGATGATCGGGCCGTAGCCCAGCGAGGCCGCTTCCGGTCCGGTCTTGCCGAACCCCGCCATCCCGACGATGACCAGGTCGGGCCGGCGTTCGCGCAGCCAAGCCTCGCTGAGCCCCAGCTTGTCCATCACGTCGGCGCGGTAGTTCTGGATCAGGACGTCGCACTTCGCGACCAGGCGCCCGAACAACTCCTTGCCCCGCGGCTGGCTCAGGTCGAGCGAGAGGCCCCGCTTGTTGCGGCTGTACTCGTGGAAGTACGCGCCGCTGTTGAACCACTGGTCGGTCAACTCCTCGGGCGGGAAGAGCGTGCGGATGTTGTCCCAGGCGCGCGGCCCCTCGATCTTGATGACGTCGGCCCCGTAGTCGGCCAGCAGCTTGGCCGCGTAGGGGCCGGCCCACATCATCGTCAGATCGGCGACGCGGATCCCGGCCAGGGGCCTCGGCGCGGCGGCGTCCATCAGATCGCATCCAGTTCGCGCAGGCGCGCCAGATCGTCCAGGTCGTAGCCCAACTCATCGACCAGGATCTCACGGTTGTGCTGGCCCAGGGTGGGGGCGCGGCCCCGCTCCCAGCCGTGCTCCGGCGCGACCCACAGGTGGGCCGGGAAGTCGAGCGGCCCGGCGAGCGGGTGATCGTCGTGCTGCAGGAAGCCGCGATGCGCCAGCTGGTCCGACTCCACCAAGTCCGGCACGGTCGCGACGTAGCCGGCCGGGAAGCCGAACTCCATCGCGACGGCGTGGACCTCCTTGCGCGTCTTGCCGGCGAACCAGCCGTAGAGGATCGCCTGCAGGGTGTCGTCGAGTTCGAGGCGCCGGTTGGCGTCGTTGAAGGGCGGCTCGCTCAGCTCGGGGATGCCGGTCGCGGCGGCCATGCGGTCGTAGTTGCGGGGCAGCACGCACATCCCGGCGTAGCCGTCGATGCAGGGGTAGATGCCCCAGATCGCGCGGATCATGTTGCCCAGCCGCCCGCGGTACTCCTCACCGCCCTGCGCCGAGTAGCTGGCGTAGTACTCGAGCATCGAGGCGAAGGTCTCCTGCGCCGAGATGTCGAGGTGCGTGCCGCGGCCCTGCCGCAGCGCGCCCAGGTAGGCGGTCTGCGTCGCGGTGAAGGCGTGCAGCCCCGCCTGGTACGACGGCTGCGAGCCGCCCGTCTTGAGCGGCGGCCGGTCGGGGTCGCCGGTCACGCCCATCTGGCCGCTCAGCGCGAACAGCGTGATCTCGCTGGCGGGCAGGTCGGCGTAGGGCCCGCTCTGCCCGAAGGGCGTGACCGACACCATGACGACGGCGGGGTTGTCCCCGCGCAGGCGGTCGTAGCCCAGGCCGCGCTCGTCGAGGTAGCCGCCCGGAAACGACTCCACGACGATGTCGGCGCGGGCGCAGAGCGCCGCCGCGATGGCGCGGCCGTCGCTGGTATCGAGGTTGCAGGTCAGGCCGCGCTTGCAGGTGTTGAGGTAGAGATAGAGCCCGCTGGTCTCCGGGTCCGGCACGTCGCCGGGCCAGGGGCCGGCTGCCCGCGAGAGGTCGCCGATCGGCGGCTCGACCTTGACGACGTCGGCCCCCAGCGCGGCCAGCCATTTCGTCGCGTAGGGCCCGGAGATGCCCTGCGACAGATCGACGACGCGGACACCGGCCATCGGCCGATCGAGGGCGGGGTCGCTCGCGGGGGTGGTCTCGGCGGGCACGGGGGGAGTCTAGGAATCCGCGGGGTGGCGGTCCAGCGGGACCGGCTACGCCGTCGCCAGCCGCCGCGCCTGCCCGATGTAGTCCGCGGTCTCGCGGATCAGCCGCGCCGTGTCCTCGACGGGCTCGCAGTCGCCGCTGTAGAAGCAGTCACCGTGCAGGAAGTCACGTCTGGACGCGTACTGGTCTTCGAGCGTGCGCAGATCAGGTTCGGAGGCGGCCAGTTTCCGTAGCCCGCGCGTCGGGTTCGGCGATTTGGGCGGCAGTTCGCCGGTTCGGGCGAGGATCAGCGCGTTGGTCGCCTGGAGCGCGGCGCACCACGCCTTGTCGGCCGCGTCGCGGATGTCGCCCGCGGCGAGCCGATCGAGTGCGGCCTCGTACATCCCGTCGGCGTCGGCGAAGACCTCAGTAACATTGATCCCCGCAGTCGTCATCGATCAACTCCCGGCCGCCAGCCGCCGCGCCCGCCCGATGTAGTCCGCGGTCTCGCGGATCAGCCGCGCCGTGTCCTCGATCGGCTCGCACAGTCCGGTGTAGAAGCAGTCGCCGTGCAGCACCGCCTGCCGTGTGAAGTACTCCACCTGCAAACGCTGCACTGCCGAGTCGGTCACGGCCATGGTCCGCAGGGCGCGGGACGTATCCGGCGACTTCGGCGGCAGGTCGCCGGTGCGGGCGAGGATCAGCGCATTGGTCGCCTGGAGCGCGGAGCACCACGCCTTCTCCGAGGCGTCGCGGATGTCGCCCGCGGCCAGCCGCTCCAGCGCGGCCTCGTACATCTCCCCGGCGTCCGCGAGAACGCCCATCACGTCAAGCTCCGAAGTGGTCATGGGCCGATCGTAGCAGGCCCGCCCTCGCCGCCCACACCGCCAGGGCGTCGGACTTGCTCGCCCGCACCGACCCGCCCTGCTAGAACCGCTGAGTGACGGAATCACCCGCGGCGCCCGGCGACCCCACGCTGATCGACGGCGTCCGCGTCGTCGAGTTGTGCGACCCGCGCGCCGGGCGCGCGGCGGCCGCCTTCACGGGCAAGCTGCTCGCCGGCTTCGGGGCCGACGTCGTCAAGGTCGAGCCGCCCTCCGGCGACGCAGCGCGGCGCGAGGCCCCCTTCGCCACCGACGTCCCCTCGGCCGAGACCTCGGCCACCTTCCTGCAGTACAACACCGGCAAGCGCGGCGTGACGCTGGACGTCACGACGTCGCTGGGCCTCCGCCTGCTCGAATCGCTGCTCGACTCGGCCGACATCTTCCTGACCGACCTGGAACGCGCCGCCTGGCCCCCGGGGCTGGCCGGGAGCGTGCGGCGGCGGTGCGAGACGCAGGCGCTGCTCGCCGTGGCGATGACGCCGTTCGGCCTCGACGGACCCGAGGCCGGCGCGCCGTCGGCCCCGCTCACCGTGGCGCACGCCAGCGCCGGCCCGCGCAACCTCGTCGGCGGCTTCGGGGCGCGGGGGAACGAGCCCATGCCGCTGCCCGCGCACGCCTTCGCCGCCGACGCCGGCCTGTGCGCCGCCGTCGCGACCCTGGCGGCGCTGCACGAGCGGGAGTCGAGCGGGCTCGGCCAGTTGATCGACGCCTCGGAGATGGAGGCGATCACGACGCTGGACCGCGTCGACACGTCGATCCACGTCAACGGCCCCGCCATGAACACCGACCGCGACCCGCGCGACGGCATGATGGAGTGTCACGACGGCTTCGCGTTCCTGGTCACGGGCCAGGGGCATCAGTGGCGATCGATGCTGCGGCTGATGGGCGATCCCAGCTGGGCCTTCGGCGACGACGGCGAACCGCGCCCGCGCACGGAGGTCGGGGAGGAAGTCCGCTCGGCGATGCAGGAGTGGGTGGCCGGCCGCGGCAAGGCCGAGGTCTACCACGCGACGCAGGCGGCGGGCATCCCGACCGGTCCGGTGCTGACCCCGACCGAGGTGCTGGCCTCCGGGCAGGAGGAGGCGCGCGGCTTCTTCGCGCCCGTCGCCCACCCGGTCGCGGGCACGCTGCGCTATCCGGGCTACTCGGCGCGCTTCGGCGACCTGACGCTGCGCCGCGGCCCGGCCCCCACGCTGGGGCAGCACAACGCCGAGATCCTCGCGCCGCTGCTGGCGGCGCTGCCGGGCGGCTGGACGCTGGCCCAGGCGCGGCGGGCGGGGGCGCTCTGATGCCGGGGCCGCTGGCGGGTGTGCGCGTCGTCGATTTCACCTGGGCCTGGGCCGGTCCCTACGGCGCGATGCTCCTGCGCCTGCTCGGCGCCGACGTGGTCAAGATCGAGAGCCGCACCCGGATGGACCAGGCCCGCATCGGGTCGATCGTGCTGGGTCAGGCCAAGGGAAACTACAACCAGCAGCCCATGTTCACCGAACTGAACCTGGGCAAGCGATCGATCGCGATGAACCTCAAGGCGCCCGGCGCGGCGCAGGTCGTCAGGGACCTCTACGCGATCTCGGACGCGGTGATGGACAACTTCCGGCCCGGCACGCTCGACAAGCTGGGCCTCGGCTACGACGTGATGACGTCCATCCGCCCCGACCACATCCTGCTCTCCGCCAGCGCGCTGGGGGCGACCGGGCCCGAGCGCAGCTACGGCGGCTACGCGCCCACCTTCGCCGCGCTGGCGGGGCTGGTGTCCCTGGCGGGACAGCCGGGCTCGGAGCCGATGCTCATCGGCGGCACGGTCGACCTGCGCGTGGGGACGGCGGCGGCGCTGGCGCTGCTGGCCGCGCTCCACCACCGCGATCGCACCGGCCAGGGCATGTTCATCGACCACTCCGCCCGCGAGTCCGTCGCGATGCTGATCGGCGACGCGCTGCTGGCCGCGCAGATGCGCCCGCCCGCCAACCCGACGGACGAGCCCGAGCGGCTCGGCAACGGGCATCGCGCGTTCGCGCCGCACGGCCTCTACCCCTGCGCCGGGGACGACTCCGCCGTGGCGATCGTCTGCCGCGACGACGCGGGGTGGGACGCACTGCTGGCGCTCTCCGGGCTGCCCCTCGGCGACGACCCCCGCTTCGCGACGGGGCTGTCGCGCTGGAAGCACCGGGCGGACCTCGACGCGGCGCTCGGCGCGTGGACGCGCACGCAGGAGGCGGAGCCGCTGGCGGCGCGGCTGCGCGCGGCGGGCGTCCCGGCGAGCGTGAGCCGCAGCGGGACCGAGTTGTACGACTGGCCGCAGTTCCAGGCCCGCGGAGGCCCCGTCGCCGTCGAGGCGAAGGAGGCCGGCCGCCGGTTGATCGTGCCGCCGCCCTGGCGCATGTCGCGCACGCCGGCCGCCATCCCGGGCCCCGCGCCGTCGCTCGGCGCCGACAACCACGACGCCCTGCGGGAGTTGCTGGGCTACGACGCCGCCCGCATCGCCGCCCTGGAGGAGAGCGGCGCCCTGGAGTGACGCGGGGCGCGCGCTATGGGAGACTATTTTTCTGACTGATACGTGCCAGAATGAGAGCCGTTGCCGCCGCGCGGACCCGACCGCGCCGCCGCGAGGAGGACCGCATGCGCATCGCCCGAATCCACCCCGAACGTCGATCCCTGCTGGCGCTGACGGTCGCGGCGCTGCTCCTGGCCGCGCTCTTCGCCGCGCTGCCGGCGCCCGCCGACGCCGCCGGCCTGCCGGAGACGCCGGGCGACGAGATGATCATCCCCCTGGCCCCAGCGGATGAGGGCGGGGCCGGCATGTCGGGCTCGGGCGCGTCGGAGTGGCTGCCCTTCGCGGTCCTGCTGGGGCCGTTCCTGGTGGTCATCACCGGCCTGCTCTGGCTGACCTTCCGCATCGACGCGGGCGAGACCGACGAGGAGTAGGCGTCCCCCGTGGCCGAGGCGTCGCCGGCCGACCTCGCGGCGCGGGCCGTCGCCGCCCTGGCCGAGGCCGGACTGACCCTCGGTTGCGCGGAAACGGACACCGGCGGCGGCATCGGCGCGGCGCTGATCGACGTGCCCGGCGTCAGCCGGGTCTTCCGCGGCGGCGTCACGGCCTACGCGAACGGCCCCAAGCGCGACCTCCTGGGCGTCCCCGACGCGACCCTGCAATCACACGGCTCCGTCAGCGAGGAGACGACCCTGGCGATGGCGGAGGGCGCGCGGCGCGTCTTCGCGACCGACGTCGCGATCGCCGAGTCGGGCGTGACGGGGCCGGGCGGCGGCACGCCCGGGCGGCCGGTCGGGACGGTCTGGATCGCCTGCGCCGGGCCGGGCGAGCGGCGCGTGTCGGAGCGCCGCGTCTGGCCCCACGACCGCGCGGGCAACAAGCAGGCGACCATCGCCCGCGCGCTGGAGATGATCCTCGAGGCGGCGCAGGCGGCGGACGGCTGATCGCCCGCGCGCCCGTGTAGCGTGAGGCCCATGCCGTACCTCCGCGTCCACGAGATCGACCTGTACTACGAGGAGCACGGCGACGGTCCCGCGCTGGTCTTCGCGCATGGGGCCGGCGGCAACCACCTCGTCTGGTGGCAGCAGGTGCCGGAGTTCGCCCGCGACTACCGCGTCATCACCTTCGACCACCGCGCCTTCGGGCTCAGCCGCGACGTACCGCACGGGCCCGGCCGCCGCGCCTTCCCGCTCGACCTCCACGCCCTGCTCGACCACCTGGGCGTGCATGAGTTCGCCATCGTCGCGCACTCGATGGGCGGGCGCACGGCGACGCCCTTCCTGTGGCTGTTCCCTGGGCGCATGAGTGCGCTGGTCCTCTCGGGGACGATCGGCGGCGCGCTCACCGACGAGGTGCGCGCGATCCAGGCCGCGCACACCGAGCGCGTCGCCGGGCAGAGCATGCGCTCCCGCGCGCTGCGGCCGGACGCGGAACGGGAGGACCCCGGCCGGGCGCACCTCTTCCACGCCATCGGCCGGCTCAACCCGCCGCGCGGGCGCGATTTCCTCGCGCCGTCGCCGGGGCTGAGCCGCTGGACCGGCTCGACCACGCCGCTGCTGGCGCGCGCCGGCCTGCCCACGCTCTTCCTGGTCGGAGCGCACGATATGATCGTCCCGGCCGAGGCGATGCGGGCCGCGCATCGCGGGCTGCCGGGCAGCCGCTTCGCGGAGATCGCGGACGCGGGGCACTCGGCCTACTTCGAGCAGCCGGAGGCCTACAACCGTGCGCTGCGGGACTTCCTCGACGATGTCTACCCTCCGCATCGGCCGGGCTGATTCACGAAGGTGAGCCGCGCACCATGAGCACGCCGCCTCCCGTCGCACGCGACCTCGAAGCCGCCCTCGGCGAGGACGCCGTGCTGTGGGCGCCCGAGGACCTGCTCGTCTACGAGTACGACGCCACCATCGACCGGGGGGCGCCGCAGGCGATCGCCTTCCCCTCCTCGGCCGGGGACGTGGTGGCGATCCTGCGCGTAGCGCGCGAGCACGGATTGCCGGTCACGCCGCGCGGGGCCGGCACGGGCCTCAGCGGCGGCGCGCTGGCCGTCCGGGGCGGCGTCATCATCGCGATGAACCGCATGCGCCGCATCCTCTCGCTCGACGCGGAGGCGCGCACGGCGCTCGTGGAACCGGGCGTCGTGAACCTGGAACTCGGCCAGGAGGCGGCGCGGCACGGGCTGGCCTACGCGCCCGACCCCAGCAGCCAGCGCGCCTGCACGATCGGCGGCAACATCGCCGAGAACGCGGGCGGGCCCCACACGCTGGCGCTCGGCACGACGACCAACCACGTGCTCGGCGTCGAGTTCGTCGACCCGGCGGGCGCGGTGCACTGGCTGGGCGGCCCCACCCGCGACGCGCCCGGCTACGACCTCGTCGGCTGCGTGGTCGGCAGCGAGGGCACGCTGGGCATCGTCACGAAGGCGCTCGTGCGCCTGGTACCCGCGCCCGAGTCGGTCAAGACGTTCCTCGGCATCTACGACTCCGTGCGCCAGGCCTCCAACGCGGTCAGCGCCATCGTCGAGGCGGGCATCGTGCCGGCGGCGCTGGAGATGATCGACCGCGTCACGATCGCCGCCGTGGAGCCCGTGCTCAAGGCGGGCTTCCCGCTCGACGCCGACGCGATCCTGCTGGTCGAGGTCGACGGGCCGGCCCTCCAGGTCGCCGCGGAGGGGGAGATCGTCGAGGACGTGCTGCGCCAGTACGACCCGCGCGAGATCCGCACCGCCACCGATCCGCGGGACCGCGAACTGCTCTGGGCCGGGCGCAAGGGCGCGATCAGCGCCCTCGGCCACATCAAGCCCAACTACTACCTGCTCGACGGCGTCGTGCCGCGCACGCAGTTGCCCGACGTGCTGGCCACCGTCTACCGCGTCGCCGCGGAGTACGACTTCCCCGTCGCCAACGTCTTCCACGCCGGCGACGGCAATCTGCACCCCTGCCTGCTCTTCGACGAGCGGGAGCCCGGCATCACCGACCGCGTGCTGGAGGCGGGCGGCGAGATCATGCGGGCCTGCGTCGACGCCGGCGGCGCGATCAGCGGCGAGCACGGCATCGGCCTGGAGAAGCGCTCCTACCTGCCCTGGATCTTCAGCGACGACGACATGGGCGCGATGCGCCAACTGCGGTCGGCCTTCGGCGCCGGCGACGACTTCAACCCCTGCAAGATCTTCCCGGGCGGACACGGCTGCGGCGAGGGCCACGGCGGCCAGCAGCAGAAGCAGATCGCGAAGTTCGGCGCGGACGCGGCGATCTGATGCCCGAACCGGCGGCCGTCGCGACGCAGTCCTACCGCGTGCGGGGGCGGGAGCCGGACCGCGTGGTGCGGCCGGGCAGCGTCGCCGAAACGCAGGAGGCCCTGCGCGCAGCGTCGGCGGCGGGCGAGGCGGTGATCGTGCAGGGGGGGCGCAGCGCCATCGCGACGGGCCGCCCGCCGGAGCGCTACGACGTCGCGCTGGACACCACCGCCCTCGACGCGGTTCTCGCCCACGAGCCGCAGGACTTCACCGCCACGGTGCAGGTCGGCATGCGCTTCGCCGACCTCCAGGCCGCGCTGGCCGGGCACGGCCAGACGCTGCCCCTCGACCCGCCCGGCGGCGCGGCCACGACCGTCGGCGGCGTGATCGCGCGGGGGCGCGGCGGCCTGCGCCGGGCCGCCTTCGGCGAGGTCCGCGACTGGCTGATCGGCTGCACCGCCGTCCTCTCCGACGGCCGCGCCGTGCACGGCGGCGGGCGCGTCGTCAAGAACGTCAGCGGCTACGACCTGCCCAAGCTGTTCGCGGGCTCGTGGGGCACGCTGGGCTGCATCGTCGAGGCGTCGTTCAAGCTGCGGCCGCTGCCCGCCCGCGACGCCACGCTGCGCATCCCCGCCGGCGACTTCGCCGGCGCGGTCGGCGCGGGACGCGAGTTGGCGCAGCGCCTGCCCGGCCTGTACGCGGTGACGGCCGTCGACGCGGCCTGGGCCACGGCGGCGGGCTTGGAGGCCGGGGGGTGCCTGCTGGTCCGGGCGGGCGGCATCCCGGCGATGGTCGAGGAGCTGCTGGCGATGGTCCGCGGGGCCGTCCCGCCCATGACGGCGGGGGCCGCCGACGCCGACACCGATCTCTGGCGCCGCCTGACCGAGACGACCGCCCCCGCCGGCGGCGTGCTGCTGCGCATCGGCTGTCCGCCGCCGGAACTCGACGCGCTGGCGGCGGCCGCCCGCGAGGGGCTGCCCGACGCGGCGCGCCTGGCGTCGCTCGACGGCGGGCTGCTGTGGCTGCGCGCGCCGCAGGCGGACGCCGAGGCCGTGACGTCCCTGCGCGCCGCCGTCGAGGCGCGGGGCGGCGCGCTGAGCATTGAGTCGGGCGACGTCGCCGGCGCAGACCCCTGGGGCGCGGCCCCGGGCCTGCCCATCATGCGCCGCATCAAGGCCGAGTTCGACCCGACCCGCACGCTCAGCCCGGGCCGCTTCGTGGGGGGGCTGTAGCGATGAGCGCGCGGTCGCCGGTCGCCGGACGGGGCGCTTTCCGCACGCCGGACGGGCCGTCCGACGCGGAACTCAGCCTCTGCGTCCACTGCGGCTTCTGCCTGAGCTACTGCCCCACGTACCTGGAGTTGGGCCAGGAGCCCGACTCGCCGCGGGGGCGCCTGCAGCTCATGAAGGCGCTGGCCGAGGAGCGCGTGCCGCCGACGCCCCGCGTCCTGCAGCACTTCGACCGCTGCCTGCAATGCCGCGCCTGCGAGACGGCCTGCCCGTCGCTGGTGCCCTACGGCCGGCTGATGGAGGCCACCCGCGCCGACCTCTTCCAGCAGGGAACGATGCTCACGGGCCGGCGGCGCTGGCTGTGGCGCCTCGTCATGCGCGGCGTCTTCCCCCACCCGCGGCGGCTGCGCGCCCTGGGGTCCGTCCTCCGGCTGGTGCAGCGCTCGGGCTTGCAGGGCCTCGCCCGGCGGACGGGGCTGCTGGGCCGGATCGCGCCGCCGCTGGCCCGCCTCGACGCGATCGCGCCCGACCTGCGGCGCCCGTTCTTCCGTCCGGCCGACGTGCGCCGCTACGGCACGCGCGGCGCGCCCCGCGCCACCGCCGCGATGCTGACCGGCTGCGTCATGCCCCTGAGCCACCCCGAGACGCACCACGCCACGGCGCGGACACTGGCCCGCAACGGCGTGCGCGTGACCGCGCCGCCCGGTCAGGTCTGTTGCGGCGCCCTGCACGCCCACGGCGGCGACGTCGAGACCGCGCGCGCGCTGGCCCGCCGCAACATCGACGAGTTCACGTCCGAAGGCGCCGCGCCCGACGCGATCATCGTCAACGCGGCCGGCTGCGGGTCGCACATGAAGGAGTACGGCCACCTCCTGCGCGACGACCCCGACTACGCCGCCCGCGCCGACGACTTCGCGGCCCGCGTGCGCGACGTGTCGGAGTACCTGCTGGCGATCGGCTTCGACGCCCCGGCGGGCGCGCTGGCCCGCTCCGTCACCTACCAGGACTCCTGCCACCTCGTGCACGCGCAGCGGATCAAGGACGCGCCCCGCGCGCTCCTGCGCTCGATCCCGGGCCTCGACCTGCGCGAGATGCGCACCCCCGATCGCTGCTGCGGCAGCGCCGGCCTCTACTCGATCTTGCAAGGCAAGCTCTCGGGCGCGATCCTGCGCGACAAGATGGCCGACGTCGCCCAAACCGAGGCCGACCAAGTCTGCTCGGCCAACCCCGGTTGCCTGCTCCAACTCGACGCGGGGCTCCGCCTTTATGTCGCATCCGGCGGCGCGCCGATGCGCAGCGCCCACGTCATCGACCTGCTGGACGAGAGCTACCGCCTCGCCGAGGGCGACGACTACGCGCGGGCCGACCGATGAGCGGCGCGCCGGCCATCCCGGTCGCGGTGCAGGGGCTCGGCCCCATGGGCCGGGTGATCCTGGGCGCCGCCCGGCGCGACCCCCGCCTCGACGTGGTCGCCGCCATCGACATCGACCCGGCGATGGTTGGACGGCCGCTGGGGGCGCTGGGCCTCGCCCCGGAGGGCGTGGTCGTCTCCGCCACGCTGCCGCCGGCGCCCGAGGGCGGCGTGCTGCTGCACGCGACGGGCTCCTACCTGGAGACGGTCGCCGGCCAGTTCGAGGCGGCGCTGGCCGCGGGCTGGCACATCGTCAGCACCTGCGAGGAACTGTCGTACCCGTTCGTCCGTCACCCCGCGCCGGCCGCCTCGCTCGACGCGGCGGCGCGGGCGGCGGGGCGGTCGCTGCTGGGAACCGGCGTCAATCCCGGCCTGCTGATGGACCGGCTGCCGGTCTTCCTGACTTCCGCCAGCAGCGACATCCGATCGATCGCCGTGGAGCGCGTGCAGAACCCCGCGTCGCGACGGCTGCCGTTCCAGCGCAAGGTCGGCATGGGCCTCAGCCGGGCCGAGTTCGACGCCAAGGCGGCCGGCGGCGGCTTCGGGCACGTGGGGCTGGAGGAGAGCGGCCGGCTGATCGCGGCGGGGCTGGACTGGCGGATCGACGCTTGGACCCGCGAACTGCGCCCCGTCCAGCCCGACCCGGCGGGCCCCGTGCACGGCCTCGTCGAGACGCTGACCGGCGCGACCGGCGACGGCCGCCGCGTCTCCCTCCACTTCGAGGCGCAGAGCGGCGTCGCGGAGTCCTACGACGCCGTCACCGTCGAGGGGACGCCGCCGCTGTCGCTGCGCTTCCCCGGCGGCGTGCACGGCGACGCCGCGACGGCGGCCGCCGTCGTGCGGGCCGCGCAGGTGCTGCCATCGGCGCAGCGGGGGCTGATCACCGTGCTGGACTTGCCGCTGCGGCATCGGCCGGCTGCGGGGTAGGGGCCGCCCGGCCTCCGTCCGGCAGGGCGACCACAAGGGTCGCCCCTACGACCGGGAACACGGAACGGCGCGCCGGGGCTGCCTGCAAGAAATTTTTTTTCGCCCTACATGCCCCCCCTCCGAATTCCCACTTCCACCCCCGGATCAGGGGTTCAGAGGGGCGGAACGGCCCGATTTTCCCGCCGAGTGTACAAAAGTGACACCTCCCCACCCTTGTCATCCTCTCTATGCAGTGGAGAGGAGGTAGGGGATGGGGTTCCCCGCCCGGCTGTATGCTGCGCGCCAGGAGGACCGGCATGGATCTCGACCCCCGGGCCCTGCGCAACGCGCTCGGCCGCTTCCCCACCGGCGTCAGCGTCATCACCTCGGGCGCGCCGGGCCTGGAGTACGGCATGACCTGCCAGTCCTTCACGTCGCTCTCGCTCGACCCGCCGCTGGTGCTGGTCTGCGTCGCCAACGGGGCCGGCATCCTGCCCATGATCGAGGAGACGGGCGCATTCACGGTCAACATCCTCAGCGCCGCCCAGGAGGCGCTCTCGGGCTTCTTCGCCAGCAGCAGCCGGCCGCCGCCGCCGCATCAGTTCGACGGCGTCCCGCACCACCCCGGCGTGACCGGCGCGGCCCGCATCGCCGGCGCGACGACGGTCTTCGACTGCCGCCTGCACGCGCTGCTCGACGGCGGCGACCACCGCATCGTCGTGGGCGAGGTCGCGGCCTTCGAGCACACCGGCGACGACCCGCCCATCCTCTTCTTCGAGGGCGCCTACCGGACGCTCGCGCCCGCCGAGGGCGACGCCTAGTGCCCGGCCGCTCGCCGGACCCCGCGCGCGGCGGCTCCGTCCACCTGCTCTGGAACGACCCGCCCGTCGCGGCGGGCGACTACGCGCCGGCGATCTGGGTGCCGCTGACCCGGCTGCTGGCCGCGCACCGGCGCGTGCTGGGCATGGCGCGGCGGCTGCCCGCCGGGGCCTGGGACGCGCCCAGCGCGATCGACGGCTGGTCGCGCCGCGACGTGCTGGCACACCTGGCCTCGCACGGGGCGCAGCACCATCGGCCGCTGGACGCGGCGCTGGCGGGCGCGCCGCTGACCGACTGGCGGCCGGACCCGCGCGACGCCTCGATCGACGGCGACGCCTGGAACCGGCGCGCCGTCGCCGCCCGGCGCGACTGGCCCATCGCCCGGCTGGCCGGGGAGCTGGACGCGAACCTGGCCGAGTCGTTGCGCCTCTGGGCCTCGATCGAGGCGGGGCAGCTGCTACAGCCGTACGGGCTCGCGCCCAACCTGCTGGCCGGCGTCGAGGCGCACGCGGCCCATCTCGACGGGCACGCCGATCAGATCGTCAACGGCCCGCAGATGCTGCGCTGAGCGCGGCCGGGACCTCACCCCCTAACCCCCTCTCCACTGCGTGGAGAGGGGGGACCGGAGGGCGCCCCAACGACCGCGCTCACGTTCCCCCTCTCCATTGCTCCGCAATGGAGAGGGGGACAGGGGGTGAGGCCGACCGCCGCACGCCGGACGATTGATCCTGATCGCGGCGGGCGTCATCCTGGAGCGCGACGGTGGAAGGAGGACGCCCGTGGCCGAAGTCGAGGTCTGCCCGCTGGACGAGTTGCCGCCCGGCGCCGTGACGGCGGCGGAGATCGACGGCGCGCGCGTCTGCGTCGCGAACGTGCACGGCGAGGTCTTCGCCGTGCAGGATTCCTGCCCGCACCTGTTCGCCAACCTCTCGGCCGGCGAGTTGAAGGGCGCGAACATCGTCTGCCCCTGGCACGACTCCGAGTTCGACATGCGCACCGGCGCGACCAAGCGCTGGCTGCCGACCGGCATCTGGGACATCCTCAACCGCACGGCGCCGCCGCTGCCGCCGTTCCTCGAAGCCAAGCTCAAGCCGTCGCGCATCCGCACCTTCCGCGCCCGCGTCGTCGACGGCGTGGTGCGGGTCTCCGACGAGTAGCCGGCCCGGGCCCTCAGCCCGGCCCTCCCCCCGCGGCAGAGGGAACTTCCGGTTCCCTCTGCCGCGGGAGAGAGTGGACCGGTGGGGAGTGGGACGGGAGACGGAGAGCGATTCGGGCGATCCTCGGCTTGCTTCTCAGTCCCGCCGCACGGCGTTCATAAAGGCTGCATCAAGTTCGACGCGTTCGTCCGCTTCGTGCCACAACTCGCGCGAGTAGCTCCCCCGCGGGCCGTGCAGCAGCCAGAAGGAGACGCCCTCCTGCTTGGCGACCTTCAGCGCCGGATGGAAGTCCCCGTCGCCGGCCAGGAGCGCCATGTGCGTGATCTGCTGTTTGGCACTGAGGAGCGCGATATCGAGCCCCAACAGCAGGTCGACGCGCTTCTGCTGGAAGATCGGGTGGCCATCCTCGGCCTTGCCCGTCTTCTGGAGACGGCCTTCGCGCAACTCGAAGCGGGGCAGGTACCCGACGGCGTCGCGGAACCGCTGGTAGCCGGACAGGCGTCTGCGGTCCTCAGCGGTCGGAGGGTCGTCCTGGTAGGGAGGGCAGGTGTAGTAGTAGGTCCGCAAGTGTTCCAGCGGTCCCGACGATCGCTGTCCGACCCTCCGCTGGATCTCAGCGCCGAGCTTCTGATAGTCGACCCTCAGGCCGTCGAAGTGCTGTCTGCAGATGGCGTCGATGTAGCCGCCATCAATGAAGACTGCGAGGGTCGGCACTGGCGCCTCCGATGCGAAGAAAAGGCCGGCGCCTCGGTGAAGCGCCGGCCACGATGCTCGGCCAACATCCTGCTGCGAACGCTGGCGCAGATACTGCAAGAAAGCTATCCGCGGCGGGGGTGCGCGTCAAGGGGCCGGAGAGTTCGGTTCACCCGCGAGCAGGGACGGCCGGATCCGGGGCGACGCGGGTGAGGCCGCGGCTAGTTGCGCGGCAGGCCGAGGCCGCGGGTGGCGATGATGTTGCGCTGAATCTCCGACGTCCCGGCGGCGATGCTGTAGGAGGTGATGCCCATGTACGCCTCGGGCATCGCGCCCCAGAAGGGCGGGGCGCCGGCCGAGCCGGGGCGCAACTGCCCCGTCAGGCCGATCATGTTGACGCCCATGCGCGTGATCGCGGCCTGCACCTCGGAGCCGAAGACCTTCGACATCGACGCCTCGTAGTTCGGCACCTGGCCCTGCGATTGCAGCCAGGCCACCCGGTAGGCCAGCAGCCGCGAGGTCTCGGAGGCGATCCAGAGGTCGGCCAGTTGGCCGCGGATGCGGGGCGTGCGCAGGGCCTCGTGGGCGCGGATGTAGGCCGCCATCTCCTCGAGCACGCGGCCGCCCCAGGCGATGCGGGAGATGCCGCTGCGCTCGTAGTCGAGCGTCGTCGTCGCGACGTACCAGCCGCGGTTCTCCTCGCCCACCACGTTCGAGCGCGGCACGCGCACGTCCTCCAGGAAGATCTCGTTGAAGGCGTGCGAGCCCAGCATGTTGACCAGCGGGCGCACGGTCACGCCGGGGCTCTTCATGTCCATCAGCAGGTAGGTGATGCCGCGGTGCTTGGGCGCGTCGGGGTCGGTGCGCACGAGCAGCATGCACCAGCCGGCGTGGTGGGCGCCGCTGGTCCAGATCTTCTGCCCGTTGACGACGTAGTCGTCCCCGTCGAGCACGGCCCGCGTCTGCAGCGAGGCGAGGTCGGAGCCCGAGCCGGGCTCGGAGAAGCCCTGGCACCAGACCTCCTCCCCGTCGGCGATGGCGGAGAGGTGGCGCTCCTTCTGCGCGTCGGTGCCGTGGTGCATGATCGAGGGGCCGGCCATCTGCACGCCCATGCCGCCGCCGGGCGCCTTGAAGTAGCCCGACTCCTCGTTGAAGATCAACTGCTGCATGGGGCTCGCGCCCAGGCCGCCGTACTCCGCCGGCCAGTGCAGCGTCAGCCAGCCACGCTCGGCCAGCCGCCGCACGAAGCGCCGCCCGAAGGCCGCCTCCTCCTCGCCGACCTCGTCGCGGTCGTTCTGCATCCGCCAGTGGTTCGGGGGGAGTTCCGCCTCGAAGAAGGCGCGCACCTCCGCGCGGAAGGCCTCGTCCTCGGCGCTGAACCGGTACTCGACGGTCATCGGTCACTCCCCGCCCGGGCCGCGCGGCCTAGCGGCCCTGGAAGTTCGGCTCGCGCTTCTCCATGAAGGCGCGCGGGCCCTCCTTGGCGTCCTCGGTGCTGCGCGCGATGACCATGGCGTGCTCGGCCATCTCCAGCGCCTCGTGCGCGCCCGTCACCGCCGACCGGTAGGCCAGCCGCTTGATCAACTGCACCGACACGGCCGGCATCTTCGCGATCCGGCCCGCGTACTCCATCGTCTCCGCGATCAGGGCGTCGTGCGGCACGACCTTCGACACGTAGCCCATCGCCAGCGCCTCGTCGGCCAGGAACAGGCGGCCGGTCCACATCAGTTCGAGCGCCGTCGCCATGCCCACGATGCGCGGCAGCCAGTAGGCCCCGCCGTCGCCGGGGACGAGGCCCATGCGCACGTAGGCCATGCCGAACTTCGCCCGATCGGAGGCGATGCGGATGTCGGCCATGGAGGCCATGTCCATGCCCGCGCCGACCGCCGCCCCGTTGACCGCCGCGATGTAGGGCTTCTCGATGTTCTGCAGGATGCGCGGCACGGGCTGCACCGAGTTGCGCAGGCTGTTGCGGTTGGCGGCGGGCGCGTTGGGGTCGCCCAGGACGCCGCTGCCGCGGCCCTCCCGCGCGACGTTCGCGCCCGAGCAGAAGCCCCGCCCGGCGCCCGTCACGACGATCACGCGCACGCCGTCGTCGAGGTGCGCCTCCCGCAGCCGCTCCACCCACTGGCCCAGCAGGTCGTCGTCGAAGGCGTTGAGCTTCTCGGGCCGGTTGAGCGTCAGCGTCGCGATGTGCTCCTGCACGTCGTAGAGGACTGCGTCGTCGCTCATGGGGTTGCGCCCTTCCCGTGGGCGGCGCGGGGGCCTCGCCGCCGGGCCGCCGCGGGGAGGATACCGGCTGCCCCCGGCTGCCGATAGCGCGTCCGGCGCAGTCGGGCGCCTCAGCCGCCCGTCAGCCCGGCGCCGTCGCCCGGGACGGGGCCGTTCTCGCCGAGCGGCTGCGCGCCCAGGCCGCCGGGCCGCACGGCCAGCAGCACGATGCCGATCGCGATCGCCAGGAGGAGCAGGCGGCGCAGCAGCGTCCGCCGGGTCACCGGCGGGGCCTGCGCGGGGCCGGGCAGGGCGCTGTCATGCCCGCAGTGTACGGAGTCGATCGTTCGGCGGCCGAGCCTGGAGCCGCGCCGTGCCGTACGATCCGGGTGCGCCGCGCCGTCGGCGGAGGGGGTGTCGCGTGTCCCATGGCGTGCGGGTCGAGCGCAACCGGCTGCGGTTCGCGGCGGGGCACTTCGCCACCTTCGCCGACGAACTGGAGCCGATCCACGGCCATAACTACGACGTCACCGTGGAGGTCGAGGGGCCGCTCACGGAGGAGTCGTGGGTGATCGACTTCTCGCAGCTCAAGCGCCTCACGCGCGAGGTCTGCGCCACGCTCGACCACAAGTTCCTGCTCCAGATGCAGTCCCGAGCGCTCACCATCCAGGACGACGGCACGCACTACACGGTGCGGTATGGGGCCGAGCCCCCCTACCGTCTGCCCAAGCGCGACGTCGCCGCCCTGCCCATCGACAACTCCACGGCGGAGCGGCTGGCCGAGTACATCGCCGGGCGGCTGGCGGAGGCGCTGCCGCGCCCGCCCTCCGGGGACGGCGAATCGGCCGGGCTCACCCGTCTCAAGGTGATGGTCGAGGAGATGCCGGGGCAGTCGGCCTGGTTCGAGCGGGCGCTGGGCTAGCCCTCGATCGAGAGGCGACCCATGCCGGATCACCCCATCGATCGACCCGTCCGCGTGCTGGTGATCTACGACTCTCGCGGCGCGACGCGGGAGTTGGCCCAGGCGGTCCTGGCGGGCGTCGCCGACGTGCCCGGCGCGGAGCCCTGGGAGCGGCCCTTGAGCGAAGCGAAGCAGCAAGACCTGCTCGACTGCGACGCGCTCATCCTGGGCTCGCCCAACTGGAGCGGGATCACGGGCAAGCTCAAGGATTGGCTCGACTACACCGGCGACCTCTGGGAGACGGGCGAGCTGGCGGGCAAGGCCGGCGGCTGCTTCACGGCCGGCTGGTCGCGCTCGGGCGGCACCGAGGCGACGCTGCTGCAACTGCTGCACCTGCTGCTGGCGCACGGGATGGTGTTCGTCGGGCTGCCCTGGAGCGACGCGATGCGCGAGTCGGGCTCGTACTACGGGGCGACGGCGCACGGGGAGGTGCGCGACGCCGACCGCGCGCAGGCGCGGGCGCTGGGGCGCCGCGTGGCGGAAGTCGCGCTGCGCCTGCGCGGCGACCCGCCGGCCCCGTCGGGGACGGCCTAGCGTGCTCTCCTGGCCGGCCCGGCTGATCGACCAGATCCTGCTCCGCCTCACGGCGCGGCAGGCGCAGTTGCGGCGCCGCACGCTCTGGCCCGACGCCGAGGCGCTGCGCCGCCTGCGGGCCGGCGACCCGCCCGCCGTGTCGCTGGCCGATCCGGGGCCGCCCGCGTCGGTGACCTTCCTCGACGCCGAGGGCCGGGGGCGCTTCGAGTTCCCATCCTCGCCGCCCTACGGGCTGCCGCACGACCGCACGGTGCAGGGGGAGCTGTTCCCGGCGGCCGGGCCCGCGGGGGCGGCCGTCGTGCTGGTCCCGGGCGCGTTCACCGGCCTCAACCCGGGCCTCGAGGAGCGCTTCTACGCGCGCGTCGCGCGCGCCTTCGCCGGGGCGGGCGTCACGGCCGCCCTGCTGACGCTGCCGCTGCACAAGGACCGCGCGGCGCTGCGACCCGGCGGCGAGCGCGAGCGCAGCGGCCACGACCTCATGCACGGCGACATCTTCACCCACATCCGCGCGATCGCCCAGGCCGCCCGCGACGTCCGCGCGACGATGAGCTGGCTGCAAGCCGAGCACGACCGCGTGGGGCTCTGGGGCGTCAGCCTGGGGGCGCTGGTGCAGGGCCTGGTCGTGCTGCACGACGCCCGGCCCGCGTTCGTCGTGCTCGTGCAGCCGCCGGTGGGCCGCCGGCAGGTGTTCGACTCCCCGCTGCTCGAAGTCTGGACGCGGCAGTTGCGCGACAGCGGCGTCACCGCGGCCGACGAGGAGGCGGCGTTCGCGGTCCTGGATCGCGGCGAGGTTCCGAAGGTCTCCGCCGGCCGCATCCTCATCCAGGCCGGCCGGCACGACCTCGTGGCGCGCCCGGAGGCCGTCGTGGAACTGCGCGAGCGCTGGGGCGATCCGCGCGTGAGTTGGTACGAGCACAGTCACACGTCGATCTTCATGGCCCGGCGGCGGCTCATCGCGGAGGCGCTGGACTTCGCCGGGCAGGCGCTGGCGGCGCGGCGGGAGCGGCCCCCTCACCCTCACCCTCTCCCCAGGGAGAGGGGATCGGAAGGGTCTGTCCCCTCTCCACCCGGGAGAGGGCTAGGGTGAGGGTCCCCCCGCCACCTCGACGCCCGCGCCCAGCCCCCGCCGGACCGCCCCACGCAGCGCCGCGACCCCCCAGCGCCGCGCCGCCGACACCAGCACGACCTCCTCCTCGCGATCCGCGCCCAGCGCACGGCGCAGTTCGGGCTCGAGCGCGGCCAGGGCGGCGGCCTCGTCCATCCCGGCGGCCTCGGACGCGGGCAGCAGGCGGTCGATCTTGTTGAGCACCGTGATCCTCGGGGCGGCGCCGGCGCGGCCCGGCAGGCCGAGATCGGCCAGCGTCTCCTCGACGGTTTGGGCCTGCTCGGCCGCGTCGGGGTGCGTGATGTCGATCACGTGCAGCAGTACGTCGGCCTCCTGCAGCTCCTCCAGCGTCGCCCGGAAGGCGGCGATGAGCTGCGTCGGCAGCTTCTGGATGAAGCCCACCGTGTCGGTCAGCAGGACGGCCCCGGCCGCCCCGTCGCCGGACGGGCCCCCGTCCGCGCCGAGCGCCCAGCGCCGCGTCGTCGGATCGAGCGTCTCGAAGAGGCGGTCGTGCGCCCGCACACCGGCCCGCGTCAGCGCGTTGAGCAGCGTGCTCTTGCCCGCGTTGGTGTAGCCCACCAGCGCCACGACGGGCATCCCCGCCCGGCGCCGGCGCTGCTCCCGGCGATGCCGCCGCACCCGCTCGATGCGCTGTTTCAGCGTCTTGATCTGCGCGCGGATCAGGCGTCGGTCGGTCTCCAACTGCGTCTCGCCGGGCCCGCGCAGGCCGATCGCCCCCTCCATCCGCTCCAGGTGCGACCACTGCCCGGCCAGACGCGGCAGCAGGTACTCGTGCTGCGCCAGCGCGACCTGCAGGGCGCCCTCGGTGGTGCGCGCCCGCTGCGCGAAGATGTCGAGGATCAGCGCCGTGCGATCGATCACCTTGACATCGAGCGCCGCCTCCAGCGCGCGCTGCTGGGCCGGCGTCAGTTCATCGTCGAAGATGACCACGCTCGCCTCCCGGTCGCGGCGCGACCCGGCGATCCCGGCCAGCTTGCCCTTGCCCACGTAGCTGTGCGGGTCGGGGTGCTTGAGGCGCTGCACGACGCGCTCCACCGGCGTCGCGCCGGCCGTCTCGGCCAGCATGGCGAGCTCGGCGAGGGAGGCATCGACGTCCCAGTGCTCCGCGTGCGGCCAATCGACCGCGACCAGGATCGCGCGCTCGTCGCGGGGCAGGGTGGGGTTGGCGTGCGTGCGGGCGCGGCGGCCGGACGGCTTGCGGGCGGTCTTGGGAATCGGCGGCTCCCGGCAGGTCGCGGGGCGGTCGTCGCCCGGCGTGGAGGCGAGTGTAGCCGTGCGCCCGGCCGGGCGGGTATCGCGCCTGCCGACCTCACCCCCTGTCCCCCTCTCCATCTGGACGATGGTGAGGGGGAACGTGGGCGCGGGCGCGGGGTCCCCCTCACCCTAACCCTCTCCCCAGGGAGAGGGGATCGGAGTCCCCCCTCTCCATTGCTCTGCAATGGAGAGGGGGACAGGGGGTGAGGTTCTACCCGCCCGCCAGCGCCGCGATGCGGCGCGCGCCCTCGTCGATCTGGTCGTCGGGGATGGTCAGCGAGAGCCGCACGTAGCCCTCGCCGCAGACGCCGTAGCCCCGCCCCGGCGTGACGACGACGGCCTGCTCCTCGAGCAGCCGCGTGGCGAAGTCGGCGCTGCTCATGCCCTCGGGCACGCGCGCCCAGACGTAGAGGCTGGCCTTGGGCGCGCGCACGCGCAGGCCGATGCGCCGCAGCGCCTCGACGACGCGGTCGCGGCGGCGCTGCAGGGCGGCGTTGTTGCGGCCGATCAGGCCCTGGTCCCCCTCCAGCGCCGCGATCGCCATGCGCTGGATCGCCTGCGGGATGCCGCTGTCGATGTTCGACTTGACCCGCATCAGCGCGTTCACGATGTCCGGGTTGCCGGCCACCCAGGCGATGCGCCAGCCGGTCATGTTGAAGGTCTTGCTGAACGAGAAGAACTCCACGCCGACGTCGCGCGCGCCCTCGGCCTGTAGGAAGGCGGGCGGCACGTAGCCGTCGTAGGCGACGTCGCTGTAGGCGTTGTCGTGGCAGACGACGAGGTCGTGCCGCTTCGCGAAGGCCACCGTCTCGGCGAAGAACTCCGGGGGCGCGGTCGCGCCGGTCGGGTTGTTGGGGTAGTTGATCCAGAGGATGCGGGAGCGCGCCAGCACGTCGTCGGGGACGAGGGAGTAGTCGGGCAGCCAGTCGTTCTCCTCGCTCAGCGGCAGCCGGTGCGACTCGCCGCCGGCGAACATCGTGCCGATCTCGTACACCGGGTAGCCGGGGTCGGGCACGAGCGCCACGCCGCCCGGCTCGATGAAGCACAGCGCGATGTGCGCGATCCCCTCCTTCGCGCCGATCAGCGGCAGAATCTCCGTCTCCGGGTCGAAGGTCAGCCCGAAGCGGCCCTGCATCCAGACGCCGATCGCCCGGCGCAACTCGGGCAGGCCCTCCGACTCGGGGTAGCGATGGTTGGCCGGATCGTTGGCGGCGCTGTGCAGCGCCTCCAGGATCGGCCCCGGCGTGGGCAGATCGGGGTCGCCGATGCCGAAGGTGATGACGTCGATGCCCTGGGCCCGCTTCTCCGCGATCTTGCGGCTGATCTCGACGAAGAGGTAGGCGGGCAGGTCCTCGACGCGTTTGGCGACACGCATGAGCGCCTCCTCCAATTCCGTGTGATCTCCGCGCGCGGCCGGCCGCGGCGGGCGGCTAGAACCGCCCGAAGATCTTGCCCACCTTGATGTAGGTCGGGCGCTTCTTGACCGCCGCGTAGGCCGCCTCCGGGTCGAGGATGCGCAGATACTGCAGGCCGTCGCCGCTGTGCTTGAACCCGAACGACTTGAGCAGCGGGTCGCCGGCCATGTCCGCCGCGACGCGGATGGTCAGCGCCCGGCGGTCGGCCGCCTTGCCCTCCTCCATCGTGGCGCGCAGCAGCGCGGCGCTCGCCGCCTCGCCGCCCGCCTCGTTGACGAGGAACTCCTCTGCCATCAGGCCGCGGCGCTCCGCGTCGACCAGACGGATGTAGCCCACGATCGCCCCCTCCCGCTCCGCGACCAGCACCGACCGCGCGCTCTCGATGAAGCCGTCGGGCAGCGGCGGCGCCAGCGCGTCGTCGCCGGCGACCTCGGCCTCGACTTCGCCGATCGCGTCGGCGTCGCCGGGGACGGCGGAGCGCACGCCGACGCCGGCGGGCGCGTCGGGCAGCTCCTGCTCGCGCATGTCGCGCGCGCGCATGTGCATGAAGGGCAGCGGGTCGCGGAAGTAGGCCCCGACGATCGAGTGGTCGACGTGATGCCGGTTGGGGAAGTCGTCGAACTCCAGCGCCAGCACCTCGCAGTCGGTGTGCTTGCCGGCCAACTCGGCGATGTCCGTCACGAGGTCGCGCAGGTTGGCCTGCAGTGGGCCCAGCCGTTCGAACTCATAGAACAGCTTCAGGTGGCGGCCGTAGGGGACGCCCAGCAGGTAGCCGTCCTGGCACTGCGTGCTCAGGAAGCGCGGCAGCTTGAGCATCGCGGCGTAGTCGGCCGTCGGCTGGTTGCGCAGGGCGCGCGGCGTCTGCGCGATCGACTCGTGCAGGTCGTTGACCAGCCCCCTGGCGCGGTCCTGGTCGAAAGCGGCGTAATCCGGAGTAACCATCAGCGATCCCGATCCGTTGGTTGCCAACTGCCGGCGAAGACGTATTCGGCCGGCCCTTCCAGGAAGACCGGGTTCCGCCCTTCGGCGTCGCCGGTCCACTCGATGCCTAAGTCGCCGCCGGGCAGGCTGACCGTCGCGGCGGCCTGCGCCCGGCCGTGCAGCCGCGCCGCGACGAGCGCCGCGCAGGCCCCGGTGCCGCAGCCCAGCGTCTCCCCCGCGCCCCGCTCCCACACCCGCATGCGCAGATGGTCGGGGGCGAGCACGTTGACGATCTCAAAGTTCACGCGCCGGGGGAAGTGCGCGTCGTGCTCGACGAGCGGTCCCACGCGCGACAGCGGGAACTGCTCGACCGGGGTGTCCGTGAAGTGGACGGCGTGCGGGTTGCCCATGGAGACGCAGGTCACCGCGACGTCCTCCCCTGCGACCTGCAATACCAGATCGCGGACCGGGCCGGCGTCCGCGTGGGCCGGCCCCGGCCGCACGGGGATCTCGGCCGGACGCAGGATCGGCGCGCCCATGTCGATGCGCACCCGCTCGACCGCGCCGTTCGCGCCGGCGAAGCTGGTGCGCAGGACGCCCGCGCCGGTCTCGACGTCGAGCCGCCTGCCCGGGGCGGCGACGCCGCCGCGCTCGACCGCGTACTTGACGAACGCGCGCAGGCCGTTGCCGCACATCTCCGCCTCGGAGCCGTCGGGGTTGTACATCACCATGCGCACCGGCGCGCGCTGCGACTCCTGCATCACCAGCAGCCCGTCGGAGCCGACGCCGAAGTGGCGGTCGCAGAGGCCGGGCGCGAGCGCCGCCCAGTCGGCCTGCGTCGCGCGGCCGTCGACGAGCACGAAGTCGTTGCCGGTGCCCTGCACCTTGAGGAAGTCGATCCGGCCGGGGGCCGTCGCTTGCGCCGTCATGCCCCGATTGTAGGCAGCCCGGCCGCTTGAGGCCCGGCCGCCTGCGACGGCCGCGCAACAGTCGCGGCGGCGTCCAGGGCCGCGGCGGCGGTCCGCGCCCAATGGATGCGGGCGTCGCCGGCGCGGAACCAGGCCCGCTGACGGCGCGCCAAGCGGCGCGTCGCCTGCTGCGTGGCGGCGACGGCGGCGGCCCGGTCGCACTCCCCCGCCAGATGCGCGACCACCTCCCGGTAGCCGATGCTGCCCAGCCCGGGCGCGTCCGGCGGCAGCCCGCCGCGCAGCAGCGCCGCCGTCTCCTCGACCAGGCCCGCCTCGAACATCGCCTCCACCCGCCGGTCGATGCGGGCGTCCAGTTCCGCAGGGTCCACTTCGGGCGCAACGACCGCGGCGTCGATCGGGTCGCGGGACGTCCACCAGTCGGAGATCGGCCGGCCGGTCTTGCGCTCCACCTCCAGCGCGCGGATCGTGCGCCGCACGTTGGTCGGCAGGATCGCGGCGGCGGCGGCGGCATCGACGCGGCGCAACTCCGCGTGCAGGGCGGCGGGGCCGTCGCGGCGGGCGCGCGCCTCCAGTTCGGCCCGCAGGTCCGGGTCGGGCGCGACCTCCGGCACGTCCCAGCCCTCCAGCAGCGCCCAGACGTACTGCCCCGTCCCCCCGGCCAGGATCGGCCTGCGCCCGCGGCCCCGCACGCCGGCCAGGGCGGCCCGCGCCTCGCGCAGGAAGCGGGCGAGGTGGTAGCGCTCGCGCGGGTCGACGTGGTCCACGCAGTGGTGCCGCTCGGCGGCCCGATCGGCGGCCGACGGCTTCCCCGTCCCGATGTCGAGGCCGCGGTAGACCTGCCGGCTGTCGGCCCCGATCACCTCGCCGCCGAGGCGGGCGGCCAGTTCGAGCGCCCATTCCGTCTTGCCGGAGGCCGTCGGCCCGACGACGGCCAGCAGCGGCGGCGGCGAGCCCGCGGGCATCGCGGCGCGCCCTCTCACGCCCCCGCGATGGCCCGCGTGATCGCGAGGAAGGCCGCCGCGTCGAGTGACGCCCCCCCGACCAGCGCGCCGTCGACGTCGGGCTGGGCGGCGAAGTCGCCCGCGTTGGCGGGCTTCACGGAACCGCCGTAGAGGATGCGGCATCCCTCGGCGACGGCGTCGCCGGCCTGCCCGCGCACGAGGTCGCGGATCCGCGCGGCGGCCTCCTGCGCCTGCACGGTCGTCGCCGCGCGCCCGCTGCCGATCGCCCAGACCGGCTCGTAGGCGATGACGAAGTCCTCCGGCAGATCGACGCCGTCCAGCGCCTGCCCCACCTGCCGCGTGAGCACGGCCGCCGTGCGCCCGGCGTCGCGCTCCTCGACGGTCTCGCCGACGCAGAGGATCGGCCGCAGCCCGTGCGACAGCGCCGCGGCGACCTTGGCCCGCAGCGCGCCGTCGTCCTCGCAGAAGTACTGCCGCCGCTCGGAGTGGCCCAGGATGACCCAGTCGGCCTGCTCGACCAGTTGCGCGGGGCTGACCTCGCCCGTGAAGGCGCCCTCGTCGCGGGCGTGCATGTTCTGCCCCGCGACGCCCACGCCGCCGCCGCCGCGCGCGCGAAGTGACCGCGCACCCGCCCGAGCTGCAGGAACCCCGGCGCGACGACCACCTGCACCCCGGCGACCCGGTCGATCCCGCCCGCCAGGAGCGCGCGGCACAACTCGCCGGCCGCCGCGTCGCTCAGGTGCATCTTCCAGTTGCCGGCGCTGATCGGCCTGCGCTGCGCCATGAGGTCTCCCGTCTGCTTGCCCCCGGACGGCGCTGCCTCGCCGGGGTCTGGCCGGGGGCGGTCAGGCCCCGTACTTGGCGAGCCGACCCGCGTGGGCCATCGCCAGCGGCAACGCCTCCTTGGCCGGGAACGTGCCCAGCATCCCCCGCGCGCAGTCCGCCTCGCTGAAGGCCGCCCCGGCGCGATAGCGCGCCGTGCGCGAGTGCAACAGGAAGGGAACCGGATGCCAGGAGTGCGCCGCCATCACGGCGGGCGTGGAGTGGTCGCCGCTGATCACCAGCACGTCCGGCGCCAGGGCGCGCAAGCCCGGCAGGGCTGCGTCGAACTCCTGCAGCCGCCGCACCTTGGCGTCGAAGTCGCCGTCCTCGCCGGCCGAGTCGGTGTACTTGTAGTGGCAGAAGAAGTAGTCGTAGTCGGCCCAGTGCTCCCCCAGCGCGGCGATCTGGTCGCCGATGTCGTCGCCCGCGGGGAGGGCCGTCATGCCGGCCAGCCGCGCCAGCCCGCGGTACATCGGGTAGATCGCGCAACTCGCGGCTTTGAGGCCCCACACGTCGCGCAACTGCGGCAGGGACGGGATCGTCGCGAAGCCGCGCAGGACCAGACCGTTGGCCGACGGCTCGTCGCCGATCAGCGCCGCCGCCCGCGCGACGAACTCGTTGACCGCGGCCGCCGTCGCCTCCCCCTCCGGGAACAGCGCCCGGCAGGGCAGCGGCGCGACCCCCTCCGCCTGCGGGTCCGTCTCCGAGATCGCGGCGCTCAGTCCCGCGCCCCGCAGCACCAGCACGAAGCGATGCTCGCGCACCGGCTCGACGAACACCTCCAGCCCCGCGATGCGGATGTCGCGCAGCCGCTCCACGATGGCGGCGGCCTGCTCGCTGGGCAGCCGGCCCGCGCGACGGTCCACGATCGTGCCGTCGCCGGCCAAGGTGCAGAAGTTGCCCCGCGCGGCGACGTCGCCCGGCCCCAGCGGGAAGCCGATCCCGGTCGCCTCGAGCACGCCGCGGCCGATGTCGAACCGCAGCGGGTCGTAGCCGAACAGCGCCAAGTGGCCGGGGCCGGAGCCGGGCGTGACGCCGTAGCCGACGGGCATCGACAGGCCCAGCGCGCTCTCGGCGGCGAGCGCGTCGAGGTGCGGCGTGTGGGCGGTCTCCAGTTCCGACAGGCCGCTGTCCGGATGCGGCAGGCCGCCGAGACCGTCGAGCACCAGCCAGAGGATCTTGCCGCCGGCGGGGCGATGCAGGCGCCGGGCGAGTTCCAGGTCCATCGTCGCCACCTCCCGGGGCCGCCCCCGACGGCCCTACGCGTCCGCCAGCGCCTCGATGCCGGGCAGGGATCGCCCCTCGATCAGTTCCAGCGCCGCCGCGCCGCCGGTGCTGCGGTGCGCCATCCGGTCGGACACGCCGGCCTGCGCGGTCGCAGCCAGGGTCTCGCCGCCCGCCACGATGACGTCGGCCTTCAGCCCCGCCAGCAGGCGCGCCAGCGCCCGCGTGCCGCCGGCGAAGGCCTCCCGCTCGAAGAGGCCCATGGGGCCGTTCCAGATCACGGTGCCCACGCCCCGCAGCGCCGCGCCGAACTGCTCGATGCTGCGCGGCCCGATGTCGAGGATGCGCCAGCCCGGCGGCAGCGTCTCCTCGGCCAGCAGCAGCGGACGCGCGCGCGGCGGCCGGTCCGGCCCCTGCGCGATCACGGCGTCGACGGGCAGCAGCAGGCGGCAGCCGCGCTGCTCGGCCTCGGCCTGGATGGCCCGCGCCTCGTCGGCCATGTCGGGCTCGGCCAGCGAGGCGGCGACCCCGGTCCCGTTCGCGAGCAGGAAGGTGTTGGCCATCGCGCCGCCGATGCAGAGCACGTCGGCCCGCGCGACGACGCTGTGCAGCAGGCCCAGCTTGTCGCTCACCTTCGCCCCGCCGCTGACGAGCGCCACGGCCCCGTCGCCGGCGAAGACATCGGCCAGCCGCTCGATCTCCCGCTCCAGCAGCAGCCCGGCGGCGCTGGGCAGCAGCCGCGCGACGGCGTCCACCGAGGCGTGCGCGCGGTGCGCCGCGCCGAAGGCGTCGTTGACGTACAGGTCGGCGAGGGCGGCCAGGCGCGACGCGAAAGCGGCGTCGTTGGCCTCCTCCTCCGGGTGGAAGCGCAGGTTCTCCAGCAGCAGCACGTCGCCGGGCCGGAGCGCCGCGGCGGCCGCCTCGACGTCCGCGCCCACGCAGTTGTCCACGGTGCGCACCGGCGCGCCGATCAGACCGGCCAGCGCGCCGGCGACCGGCGCGAGCCGCAACTCGTCGCGCGCGACGCCCCGCGGGCGTCCCAGGTGCGAACAGACGATCACCGCCGCGCCGTGCTCGCGCAGGTACTCGATGGTCGGGACCGCCCCGCGGATGCGGGAGTCGTCGGCGACGCGCCGGCCGTCCCCGTCCTGCGCCAGCGGCACGTTGAAGTCGGCCCGCAGCAGCACCCGCTTGCCGGCGACATCGAGATCGCGCAGGGAGCGCTTGCGCATCATCCGCGCCCGGCGCTTCGGTGAGCGGCGGTGGTGCGTGACAGCGGTGGGGGCGTTGGGCACATGCGTCTCTCTGTCGTCCCGGGGGCCGGTCCGCCGCCGGGCGGCGGTCAGTCGCGAGCGTACTCGCTATCCAGGGCTTCGATCTTCGCCACGCGGCGCGCGTGGCGGCCGCCCTCGAACTCGTGGCTGAGGAACGCCCGCACGATGTCCAGCGCGACCTGCTCGCCGGTCGTCAGCCCGCCCAGAGCGAGGATGTTGGCGTCGGTGTGCGCCCGCGCGCGCGCCGCCGACCAGGCGTCGTGGCAGAGCGCGGCCCGGCCGCCCGGCACCTTGTTGGCCGCGATGCTGACCCCCACGCCGTTGCTGCAGACGACGATGCCCAGGTCGGCCTCGCCCGCCACGACGCTGCGCGCCAGCGGGATGGCGATGTCGGGGTAATCGACCGACTCCGGGCCGTGTGCGCCGAAGTCGCGCAGGTCGTGGTGCAGGTCGGCCAGTTCGCCGCGCAGGAACTCCTTGAGGCGGTAGCCGGCGTGGTCGCTGCCGATGGCGATGCGCACCGTGCGCTCCCCCCGGGCCGCTTGCGCGTCAGCCGCCCGCGGCGCCGTGCCGCTGCAGCAGGGCCTCGACGCTCTCGTTGCTCAAGGCGCCGGGCCGCAGGATGCGCGGCTCGGCGTCGCTCCAGGCGAGAATAGTCGAGGCCGTGCCCTGCGGCAGCACGCCGGCCTCGGGCAGCACCGTCACGTCCTCCCCCAGCGACGTGCGCACGTCGTCGGCGCGCAGGGCGGGCGGCTCCCCGTGGCGGTTGGCGCTGCTGCCGGTCAGCGGCGCATCGATCGCCGCCAGCAGACCCAGGGCCAGCGGGTGGTCGGGGATGCGCAGCGCGACCGTCTTGCCCGGCGCCGCCAGCGACCGCCACTCCGGGTTGCGCGGCAGCACGAGCGTCACCGCGCCCGGCCAGACCTCCTCGGCCAGCGCCCGCACCCCCGCCGGGATTTCCGTCGCGACGCGGTCCAGCCAGTCGAGCGAGGGGAGGAAGATCGGCATGGCGTCGTCGTCGGGGCGCTGCTTGCAGGCGTAGCAGCGCATCACCGCGGCCCCGTCGGAGGCCAGCGCCGACAGCGCGTACTGCGTGTCGGTGGGGAGACCCAGCAGGCCGCCGCCCGTCAGCACGCCGGCGCCGCGTTCGATTAGGCCCTCGAGTGTGTCGGGCGCATCCATGCCGCCGGCCTGCCTTCGCGTCCTCGTTAGGACAACCGTTCTTGACCCCGAGTATACACCTGCGATACACCTGCCCTGGACGGGGCGGCGCGCCCCGAGCCGGCCGGTCGGGGAGGGGCAGGTTCTTGATCGACTCCGAACCGACGGCCGTCACCGCGCCCGATCCGGCCGACACGGCCGGCCCGCGCGCCCCCTCTCCCCCCCTGCCCGACTCCGACGGCCGCGGCCCGGCGATCCCCGAGCGCGTCCGCGGCACCGACGACCTGGAGGTCTCGGCCTACCTGGAGGTGGCGCGCGAGCGCCGGGGCGACCGCCCGGCCCGCGGCGAGGCCACGCCCCCGCGCGAGGCGATCGTGATCATGGACTTCGGCTCCCAGACGAGCATGCTCATCGCACGGCGGGTGCGGGAACTCAACGTCTACTGCGAACTGCTGCCGCACACCGCCGACTGGGAGCGGGTACGCGCGCTCAATCCCAAGGGCTTCATCCTCTCGGGCGGCCCGGCCTCGGTGCACGACGACGGCGCGCCCGCGGCCCCGGCCTACGTCTACGACAGCGGCCTGCCCGTACTGGGCATCTGCTACGGCATGCAAACGATGGCCGCGGCCCTCGGCGGGCGCGTGGCCGGCGGGCGCGAGCGCGAGTTCGGCCACGCCGTGATCCACCACGAGCGCGAGGGGGGCCTGCTGACCGAGCTGCCCGAGGCGATGCCCGTCTGGATGAGCCACGGCGACCGCGTCGCCGAGGCGCCGCCCGGCTTCCGCGTGCTCGCATCGAGCGAGTCGATCCCCGTCGCCGCGATGGGCAACGACCGCGGCCTGTACGGCATCCAGTTCCACCCCGAGGTCGTGCACACGCCCGACGGCGACCGACTGATCCGCAACTTCGTGCGCGAGATCTGCGGCTGCCGCGGCGATTGGACGCCGGCCAACTTCGTCGAGCGGGCCGTCGCCGACATCCGCGCCCAGGTAGGCGGCGGCCGCGTCATCTGCGCCCTCAGCGGCGGCGTCGATTCGGCCGTGGCGGCGGCGCTGGTGCATCGCGCCGTGGGCGACCAACTGACCTGCATCTTCGTCGACAACGGCCTGCTGCGCCGCGAGGAACCGGAGCGCGTCGTGCGCACGTTCCGCAAGCACCTGGCGATCGACCTGCGCCACATCGACGCGGTCGGCCAGTTCCTGGAGGAACTGGCCGGCGTCACCGACCCGGAGACGAAGCGCAAGCGCATCGGCGAGACGTTCATCGCGGTCTTCGAGGAGGCCGCCCAGGGCCTGGGCGAGGTCGACTCGATGGTCCAGGGCACCACCTACCCCGACGTCGTCGAGAGCGCCGGCACGGGCGTCGGCGGCGTCACGGCGACGATCAAGTCGCACCACAACGTCGGCGGGCTGCCGGAGCGGATGCGGCTCACCCTGGTCGAGCCGCTGCGCTACCTGTTCAAGGACGAGGTGCGCAAGGTCGGGCTGGAGTTGGGCCTGCCGCCCGAGATGGTCCACCGGCAGCCCTTCCCGGGGCCCGGCTTGGCGATCCGCATCATCGGCGCGGTGACGCGCGCCAAGCTGGAGACGCTGCGCGCGGCCGACTGGGTCGTCATGGACGAGGTCAAGGCCGCCGGCCTCTACGGCGACCTGTGGCAGTCGTTCGCGATCCTGACCGACACGCGCTCCGTGGGCGTGCAGGGCGACGCCCGCACCTACGGGCACGTCGTGGCGCTGCGCGCGGTGACCGCCGAGGACGCCATGACGGCCGACTGGGCGCGTCTGCCCTACGACGTGCTCGCCCGCATCGCGAACCGCATCGTCAACGAAGTGCCGGCGGTCAACCGGGTGGTGCTCGACATCACGTCGAAGCCCCCGGGCACGATCGAGTGGGAGTAGCGAGTGGGAATCGACCCGCGGGGAGCAGGACGGCGCCGGTGATCATCACGATCTGTTCGAGCATGACCCTGGCCGACCGCATCCGTGAGGTGCAGGCGGAACTCGAGTCGCTGGGGCACACGGTCTACATCCCGGTCGAGAACGAGCAGTTCGATTACCAGGAGGCCAGCGACGTCGAGCGGGCGCAACTGAAGCGCGACCACGACCTGATCCGCGAGCACTGGCGCAAGATCCAGCGCTCCGAGGCGATCCTCGTCCTCAACGAGGACGCCAAGGGCGTCCCCAGCTACGTGGGCGGCAACTCGTTCCTGGAGATGGGCTTCGCGCACATCCTGAACCTGCCCATCTACATGATGCAGGCCGTGCCCGACATGCCCTACCAAAGCGAGATGGCCGCCATGGACCCAGACATCATCGACGGCGACCTCTCCCGCATCCCCATGCAGCCGCCGGCGCGCGGCCCGGCATGAGAGTCCTCATCGTCGGCGGCGGCGGTCGCGAGCACGCGCTCGCCTGGGGCGTGAGCCGCGGCCCCGGCTGCGACGCCCTGTTCTGCGCGCCGGGCAACGCCGGCACGGCCCTGCTCCTGCGCGAGACCGGCCTGGGCGGCAACCTCCCCGTCGGGGCCGAGGACGTGCCCGGCGTCGTCGCGGCGGCGCGGGCGCGGGCGATCGACTTCGTGATCGTCGGGCCCGAGGCGCCGCTGGCCGCCGGCATGGCCGACGCCCTCTGCGCGGCCGGCATCCTCGCCTTCGGGCCCAGCCAGGCGGCGGCGGAGATCGAGTCGTCCAAGTGGTTCGCCAAGCGCACCATGCGCGCGGCCGGCGTGCCCCACGCCGCCGGCGAAGCCTTCGCCGACCCCGCCGCCGCCCACGCCTTCATCGACGACACGTTCCCGCCCGGCGGCCCCGTGCCCGTCATCAAGGCCGACGGCCTGGCGGCCGGCAAGGGCGTCATCGTGCCCGCCTCGATGGCCGAGGCGCACGCCGCCGTCGACGATCTGCTGGGCGGGCGCTTCGGGGCCGCCTCGGCGACGGTCGTCGTCGAGGAGCGCCTGACCGGGATGGAAGCCAGCGCGATGGCGCTCGTCGACGGCGAGACGGTCCTGCCGCTGCCCCTCTCCTGCGACTACAAGCGCGCCCTCGACGGCGACCGCGGTCCCAACACCGGCGGCATGGGCGTCTACAGCCCGCCCGGCTTCCTCGGGTCCGGCGCCTGGCCGACGCTGCTGGACTCGATCCACCGGCCGGTGGCGCGCCGGCTGCGCGAGACGGGCCGGCCCTACCGCGGCCTGCTCTACGGCGGCCTGATGGTCGACGACGCCGGCGCGGCCCGCGTGATCGAGTTCAACTGCCGCTTCGGCGACCCGGAGGTGCAGGTGCTACTGCCCCAACTGCGCTCCGGCCTCCTGGACCTGCTGCTGGCCTGCGCGGAGGGGCGGCTGGAGAGCGCCCGGCCCGAGTGGTCGGGCGAGGCGGCGGTGGGCGTCGTGCTGGCCAGCGGCGGCTACCCCGGCGCCTACGAGACCGGGCATCGCATCGCCGGCCTCGACGCCGTCGACCCGGACGTGCTCGTCTTCCACGCGGGCACGGCCCTCGACGCCGCCGGCGACGTCGTCACGGGCGGCGGGCGCGTGCTGATCGTCGTGGGGCTCGGCCCCGATCTGGCGACGGCGCGGGCGCGGGCATACGCTAACGCCTCGCGCATCGAGTTCGAGGGGCGCCACTATCGGACGGACATCGCGGCGCGGGAGCTGTGAGCGCGCGCCGGAGAGGGATGAGTCAATGACCGAGCCCAGCTTGCAGCGGCACGCCGACGCCCCGCAGGTCGAGATGCTGCCCGGCATCACCCGCCGGACGCTGAACCACGGCGACCGCACCTCCATCCACGAGATCCGCATCGCCAAGGACGCGGTCGTGCCCAATCACACCCATCCGCACGAGCAGACCGGCTACCTCGTCTCGGGGCGCATCCTCTTCGAGATGCCGGGCGCGACGCGGGAACTCGGCCCCGGCGACTCCTGGCTGGTCCCCGGCGACGTCGACCACAAGGTGACGGCGCTGGAGGATTCCGTCGCGATCGACATCTTCTCCCCCGTGCGCGAGGACTACCTCGACTGACGATCCCGCGCCCGCGCGGCGCGGCGGAAGGCCCCCACCCCGATGATCCCGCGCTACTCCCGCCCCGCCATGGCCGCCCTCTGGACCGAGCAGGCCAAGTACGAGCGCTGGCTGCAGGTCGAGGTCGCCGCGGTGCAGGCCTGGGCGGCCGAGGGGGTCGTGCCCCAGGCCGACGCCGACGCCGTCGCGGCCAAGGCCTCGTTCGTGCTGGAGGACCTCGACCGCTACCAGGCGGAGACCCACCACGACGTGACCGCCTTCCTGCGCTCGGTCTCGGACTCCCTGGGCGACGAGGGGCGCTGGGTGCACCTGGGGCTCACCTCGAACGACGTCTGGGACACGGCGACCTCGCTGCAACTCCGCGACGCGGCGGCGCTGCTGCAGACGGAACTGGCGCGGCTCGAGGCGGTCCTCGCCGCCAGGGCGCGCGAGCACAAGCGCACGCTGATGGTCGGCCGCACGCACGGCATCCACGCCGAGCCGATGACCTTCGGCCTGCAACTCGCCCTCTGGGTCGACGAGGTGCGGCGCGGACGGGCCCGCCTGACCGCCGCCACCGACTCGATCAGCGTGGGCAAGATCAGCGGCGCCGTCGGGACGCACGCCACGGTCCCGCCCTCGGCCGAGGAGCGCATCTGCGCGG
This sequence comes from Dehalococcoidia bacterium, assembly GCA_963664645.2. GTDB lineage: Bacteria > Chloroflexota > Dehalococcoidia > Bin125 > Bin125 > TK10-74A. The sequence goes on along the minus strand of CAXXCV010000001.1, from coordinate 1,483,357 downwards.
AACTCGGCCTGGCCGTCGCGCCGGTCTCGAACCAGATCCTGCAGCGCGACCGGCACGCGGAGTTCGTCTCGACGCTGGCGCTGATCGCCGCCTCGCTGGAGAAGTTCGCGCTGCAGATCCGCCACATGCAGCGCACCGAGCTGCGCGAGGCGGAGGAGCCGTTCCTGCCCGGCCAGACCGGCTCCTCGGCGATGCCGCACAAGCGCAACCCCGAGAAGTGCGAGCGCATCTGCGGCCTGGCCCGCGTCGTGCGCGGCTACGCCACGACCGCCCTGGAGAACGTCGCGCTCTGGCACGAGCGCGACATCTCGCACTCCTCGACCGAGCGGGTCATCTTCCCCGACGCCTGCATCCTGCTCGACTACATGCTCGACATGTTCAGTTGGATCATGGAGAACCTCGTCGTCTTCCCCGAGCACATGCGCGAGAACATGGACCGCTCCTACGGTCTGGTCTTCTCGCAGCGCGTGCTGCTGGCGCTGGTCGAGCGCGGCATGGCCCGCGAGACCGCCTACAAGCTCGTCCAAGCGCACGCGATGACCGCCTGGAACGAACGCCGCCCCTTCTTCGACCTGCTCGCCGGCGACGCCGCCGTGCTGGCCGCGCTGCGCCCCGCGGACGTCCCATCGGACGGCGCCGCGGCCGACCCGGCCGATACGCTGCGCGAGCTGTTCGACCCTGCGTATTACCTGCGCCACCTCGACGCGAGTTTCGAGCGCGTGGGCATCTGAGCGGCCCCGGCGCCGGGGCGAATCGACATGAAGGGACGGGAGACCACCATGACCACCGGAACGAGCGACGTGCTGCTGCAAACGAACCTGGACCTGCCCAAGTTCCAGGGCAAGGTGCGCGACGTCTACGACCTGGGCGACCGCCTGCTGATCGTGGCGACGGACCGCGTCTCCGCCTTCGACGTGGTGCTGCCCAACGGCATCCCCGACAAGGGGCGCGTGCTCACGCAGATGTCGGCCTACTGGTTCGAGAACACCGAGGGCGTGGTACCGAACCACATGATCCGCGTCATCGACTCCACCGACAACCCGGACATCCCCGTGCCGCTGGGGCCGGAGTTCATCGGCCGCACGATGCTGGTCCGCAAGACGGTCCCCGTGAAGCTGGAGGCCATCGTGCGCGGCTACCTGTCGGGCAGCGGCTGGAAGGACTACCAGCGCAGCGGCGCGGTCTGCGGCATCCCCCTGCCGGCCGGCCTGCGCGAGTCGGACGCCCTTCCCGAGGCGATCTTCACCCCCTCGACCAAGGCCGACGAGGGCCACGACGAGAACATCTCCTACGAGCAGGCGGTGGAGATCGTCGGCCAGGACGTCGCCAACACGGTCAAGGTGCGCTCGATGTCGCTCTACATGTACGGCATGGAGCGGGCCCGGCAGCGCGGCTTCATCATCGCCGACACCAAGTTCGAGTTCGGCATGGTCCGCAACGAGCAGGGCGAGGACGAGGCGATCCTGATCGACGAGGCGCTCACGCCCGACTCCTCGCGCTTCTGGGACGTGGCGATCTACCAGCCGGGCCAAGCCCAGCCCTCGTTCGACAAGCAGCCCCTGCGCGACTGGCTGGAATCGACCGGCTGGGACAAGGCGCCGCCCGCCCCCGCCATGCCTCCCGAAGTCGTCGCGCTGCTCCAGGAGCGCTACGCGCAGGGCTTCGAGCGCATCACGGGCCGCCAACTGCTGCGCCCCGAGGCCGGCTGACGTGCCCCGCTACAAGGCGGAGATCCACGTCACCCTCAAGCGCACCGTCAACGACCCCCAGGGCCTGACGATCCGGGGCGGCCTGCACTCGCTGGGCTACGCGGCCGTCGATGCCGTCCGCGCCGGCAAGTACATTGAGGTCTGGCTCGACGCCCCCGACGAGGCGGACGCCGCCTCGCAGGTCGATGCGATGTGCGACCAGCTCCTCGCCAACCCGGTGATCGAGGACTACCGCTTCGCTGTCTCGGCCGAGACAGCCGGCGAGGCCGTCGGCTAACGCCGCGCCTTGACAAGCGGCGTGCGCCCGACGTCTACGCCGACAGCGTGCCCTTGGTGCTCGGCGCGCCGCCCTCCGTCTCGATCACCGTCACCGCGTCGCGCAGGGCCCGCGCCGTCGCCTTGAACGCCGACTCCATGATGTGGTGGTCGTTCTCCCCCGCCAGTTGGCGCAGGTGCAGGGCGAAGCGCCCCTCCTGCGCGAACGACTCGAAGAAGTGCGGCACCAGGGGCGTGGGCAGCTCCCCCGCCATGCCGGCGCTGAAGCGCAGCCCGATGTCGGTGTAGGGCCGGCCGCTCAGGTCGAGCGCGGCGTGGACCAGCGCCTCGTCGAGCGGCACCGTCCGGTCGGCCATCCGGGCGATGCCCGCCCGGTCGCCCAGCGCCTCGTTGAGCGCCTTGCCCAGCGCCAGCCCGATGTCCTCCACGGTGTGGTGCGCATCGACGTGCAGGTCGCCGACGGCGTGCACCTTCAGATCGAAGCCGCCGTGCCGCCCCAGCTGCTCGATCATGTGGTTCAACATGCCGATGCCGGTCGCCACGTCGACCCGGCCGCCGCCCTCCAGCCGCAGGACGACCTCGATGCTGGTCTCTTTGGTCTCGCGCCGGACCGTGGCTTCTCGCGTCATGGCTGTGTCCGATCCCCCCGCCGCCTCCATCGTCGCAAGCGCGGGAGCGTCGCGCTAGGCGAGGCCCAGGTCGGAGCCGGCCGCGCGCAGGCGCGTCATCAGCGCTTCGTGCTGGTCGGGCCGCGGACAGGAGATGCGCACGCAGCCCCGCAGCCGCGGCGCGCCGAAGTAGCGCACGAAGACCCCCCGCTCGGCCAGGGCGGCGTGCAGGCGGGCTCCGGCGCCGGGCGGCCCTCCCTCGACCGCGCAGAGCAGGAAGTTCGCCGACGACGGATAGGGCCTCAACCAGCCCAGCGCGGCGATGTCGCGGGCCAGCGCCTCCCGCTCCTCGACGACCTGCGCGGCCTGAGCCAGCAACTCGTCCTTCGCGCCGATCGCCGCCCGCATCGCGACCTCCGCCGCCAGGTTGACGTTGTAGGGCTGCTTGATGCGCAGCAGCGCCGACGCCAGGCCGGGGTGGAAGACGCCGTAGCCCGCGCGCAGCCCGGCCAGCCCCGCCCACTTGCTGAACGTGCGGAAGACGATCAGGCGCGGGTGGTCGCCGAAGCGCTCCAGCGCCGACGTGCCGGCGTACTCGCCGTAGGCCTCGTCGACGGCGATCGTCGCGCCGCTGTCCAGCAGCGCCGCCAGATCATCGTCGCAGAGCGGCGTGCCGCTGGGGTTGTTGGGCGAGGCCAGGATCACCAGCGCCGTCTCGGGCCGGATGGCGGCCAGCACCGCCTCCAGGTCGATGCGGAAGTCGGGCCGCCGCTCCACCTCGTCGAGGGGGATCGCCGCCACGTCGCAGAGGAAGCGGTACATGCCGAAGGTCGGCGGGCAGCTGACGACGCGCTGCCCCGGCCCCACCAGCGCCCGCACCGTCAGTTCGATCAGCTCGTCCGACCCCGCCCCCGCCACGACCCCCTCCGGCGTCACGCCGGCGTAGCCCGCCAGCGCCGCCCGCAGGTCGAGCTGCAGCGGGTCGGGGTAGACCGACCAGCCCCGGTATTCCGCCACGGCGCGCTGCACGGCCGCGCTCGCCCCGAACGGGTTCTCGTTGGCGTCGAGCTTGAGCACGTCGGCGACGGCGACGCCGGCCCGCGCCGCCAGTTGGTCGACGGGCGTCACCGGCTCGTAGCCGGGCAGGGCGGACAGGTGCGGCCGCACGCGCGGGGGGTCGGGTTCACGGGACATGCCCTCATGGTCGCACGCGGCCCCGCCTTGCGGCAGTCGGGGCGCCCGGGGACCCCCGTGGCCGCGCCTCAGCGATCGCTGCGGCGCACCTCCAGGGAGCGGGCGTGGGCCTGCAGACCCTCCGCGTGCGCGATCGTGATCGCGTCGTCGCCGACCCGCTGCAGCAGGTCGTCGCCGGCGCGCAGCACGCTGGTGACCTTGCGGAAGGCGTCCACGTGAAGCGGCGACGCGTAGCGCGCGCTGCCGCCGGTCGGCATGACGTGCGACGGCCCGGCGATGTAGTCGGCCAGCGCCTCCGGCGAGGCCTCGCCGACGAACAGCCCCCCCGCGTTGCGTACTTGGTCGACGGCCGCCTGCTCGTCGGCGACGACGAGCGCCAAGTGCTCCGGGGCGTACTCGTTGGCCAGCTCGATCGCGGCCGGCAGGTCCTCCGTCAGGATGACGCCCCCCCGGTTCTCGAACGCCTGCAGCGCGATGGCGCCGCGCGGCAGCGCCGCCGCCTGCCGCGGCACGATGGCCGCCACCGCCCGCGCGACGCGCTCGCTCGACGTGATCAGGATCGGCGCGGCGATCGTGTCGTGCTCGGCCTGGGCGAGCAGGTCGGCGGCGCAGAACTCGGGGTCGGCCGAGTCGTCCGTCACGATGACGGTCTCGGTCGGACCGTAGAGCGCGTCGATGCCCACGTCGCCGTAGACCATGCGCTTGGCCAGCGTGACGAAGCGGTTGCCCGGCCCGAAGATCTTGTCCACCGCGGGCAGCGACTCCGTGCCGTAGGCCAGCGCGGCGATCGCCTGCGCCCCGCCCACCTTGTAGACGCTCGTCACGCCCGCGATCCCGGCCGCCACCAGCTTGATCGGCGCCACCGTCCCCCCCGCCGCGGGCGACACCGGACTGACGATGCAGACGTCCTCCACTCCCGCGACGACCGCCGGGATCGCCGTGTGCAGCACGGAGCTCGGGTAGACGACCGCCGTGCCGGGCACGTACAGCCCCACCCGCGCGATGGGCCGCACGATCTGGCCGAGACCATCGTGCTCGAACGACCGCGCGGCGTGGGCGAGCTGGCGCTCGTGGTAGTCGCGCACGCGCCCGGCGGCGGCCTGCAGCGCGCCGATCAGGCCGGTGTCGACGGCCGCCCGGGCGGCGGCGAACTCCGCCTCGCTCACCCGGATCGGGTCCGGCGCGAAGCCGTCGAGCGCGGCGGAGATGCGGCGCAGGGCGGCGTCGCCGTCGCGTCGCACCTCGTCGATGATGCGGCGCACCGCGGCGTCCGCCGTCGCCGGCTCCATGCCGGGGTACAGCCGCTCGATCATCGCGCGTTCGGCGTCGTCGAGCGCCCCCTCGTCCACGACGCGCTTGCGGAAGATCGTGGCGCGCGCGGCGTCGGCGCCGACGACGACCGGCAGCGGCGCAAGCTCCCCGCCCGCGCCGCTCATCCCAGGTACTCCCGCAGCGCCGCCACGGTGCGCTGCTGCGCCAACTCGAAGAACGCCTCGACCGTGGCCGCGCCGACGCTGCGCAGCGTCTCCTCAAGCAGCTCGGGGATCTGCTCCAGGAAGGCGCGGTAGTCGCCCTCGGAGCCGACGCCCGCCCCCTTGAGATGCCGCGAGGCGATCGTGCCGAAGCGCTCCCAGTCCGGCGCGTACTCCGTCAGGCGGGCCGAGACATCGCGCCACTCCTCCAGCGTGGCCCGATCGAGGAAGCCGCAATCGACATCGACCGCGCTGCCGTACAGCGACCGCCGCAGCCCGGCCATCGTCTCCGGGCTCTCGCGCTCGCGGCGGTCCATCTCGTATTGCAGGATACGGTCCAGCAGGTTGGCGCGCCGCCCCCCGCCCAGGGCGGATCGATGGCCGAAGTGCGGCCGGTAGACCTCCTCGATGTACGTCTCGTCCATCACCAGGTGAGCGATGAACCCGCCCGCCCAGGCGCGCGTCGGGGGCCGCAGGGCGGCGGCGTCGCGCAGGCCGGGATGGGCGGTCAGGAACCCCGCCACGCTGTCCTGGTGCCGCTCCTCGTTCAGGTCGAAGAAGTGCGTGCGCTCGCGCTCCCAGCGGGTGAGCACGCGGATGTCCGGCGTCGTCGCGCCCAGCGTGAACGCGCCGACCTCCTCGGCGCACGCGGCCTCGCCGCCGGGCGGCCCCCCGTCGTCCGTGGCGGCGTCGAACAGCCCCGCCTCTTCGGCGGCGCGTCGGGCGGCGAGCATGTGCGAGACGAGCGGCGGCACGCTGACTCCAACATCCACATTGCGACCGTCCGGATACCTCCGGCCGGATGCATCCAGTCTACGGGCAGGCGGCCCGCGGGCGGCGATCCAGGCCCCCGGCGCTTCGATATGCTGCCCGTATGATCAGCGACCGCCGTTCCCGGCCCGAATCCGTCCGATGGGCGCGCCTGCGGACGCTGCTGTTCGCGCTGCTCGCCCTGAGCGGCGGGCTGCTGCTGGCCTGCGGCGGCGGCGGCGCCGCGCCCGGCGCCGTGCACGTCTCGAAACTCGACGGCGAGATCGGCCCCGTGTCGGCCGACTTCGTGGACCGCGCCCTGGACCGCGCCGAGGACGCCCGCGCGGCCGTCTGGATCCTGGAACTGGACACCCCCGGCGGCCAGGTCACCGCCACCGACGACATCACCGAGCGCATCATCGAGGCGCGCGTGCCGGTCGTCGTCTACGTCAGTCCGGCGGGCGCGCGGGCGGCGTCGGCGGGGACGTTCATCACGATGGCGGCGCACGTCGCGGTGATGGCGCCCAGCACCCAGATCGGGGCCGCGACGCCGGTCGGCGCGGGCGGCGAGGAGATCGAGGGGTCGCTGGGCGAGAAGATCACCAACGACGCCGTGGCCGGCATCCAGGGCATCGCCCGCCTGCGCCAGCGCAACGCGGAATGGGCCGAGAGCGCCGTGCGCGAGGCCGCCTCGGTCACCGCGGAGGAGGCCGTCGCGATCGGCGTGGCCGACTTCGTCGCGCGCGACCTGAACGAACTGATCGCCGCGCTCGACGGCCGCGGCGTCGTGCTGGCCGGCTACGTGGATGACGCGGCGGCCGGCCCCGAGACCACGATCCGCACCGAGGGCGCCGGCGTCGCCCGCTCCGACATGAACCTGTTCGAGAACATCCTCGACGTCATCGCGCACCCCAACATCGCCTTCCTGCTGCTCAGCCTGGGCGGGCTGGCCCTGCTGATCGAGATCCTCTCGCCCGGCCTGGTGGGGCCCGGCGTGGTCGGCGTGATCATGCTCATCTTCGCCTTCTTCAGCCTCGACGTGCTCGACGCGAACGTGGCCGGGATCGTGCTCGTCCTGCTGGCCTTCGTCCTGATCGGCGTGGAGATCCTCGTGGCGGGGTTCGGCGTCTTCGGGATCGGGGGGATCGTGTCTCTGTTGCTGGGCGGCCTGCTGCTGGTCAGCGACACGCCCGGCGGCGCGGGCGAGGTGTCGATCTGGCTGCTGGTCGTCGTGGCGGGCGTGGTCGCCGCGGTCGTCGTCCTGCTCTGGCTGCTCATGGTCCGCGACCGGGCCAAGGCGAAGAACCTGCCCTCCCGTCTGGAGGGCATGGTCGGGCGCACCGGCTTCGTGCATCACGCCATCGACCCCGAGGGCACGGTGAAGGTGGCGGCGGAACTGTGGAGCGCGCGCGCGCCGGGCGGCCCCATCGCCGAGGGCGCGGAGATCCGCGTCACGGCGATGGACGGCCTGACGATGATCGTCGAGCCCGCCGCCGAGCCGCCCCCCGAGGAGGCGCCTCCCGCCGACGCTCCCGCGGCTTCAGACGAGTCCCCGGAGTCGCCCGGCGTTTAGGCTCGTCCGCCGTCGCCGCGCAGGCTGACCTCGCCCGCCTGGAAGCGGCGCCGGTCGCCGCCCGGCAGCCGCACGAGCAGCGCCCCGTCCTCCGCGACGTCCTCCGCCGTGCCCTCGATGACGCCCCCGGGCTCGCGGATAGCGGCGCTGCCGCTCAGCGTGACCGGCCGCCCCAGGAGCGCCTGCCGCGCCCGCCAGCCGCGGAACAGGGCCGGGTGCTCGGCCCCCTCGAAGGCGCGCTCGAAGGAGGCGAGGATGGCCGCCAGGAGCGGCTCGCGGGGCAGCGGCCGCCCCTTCTCGATGGCGAGGCTGGTGGCGGGACGGTCGAGCTGCGCGTGCGCCATGGGCTCGAAGTTCACGTTGACCCCCACCCCCACCAGCGCGAAGGCGGGCCGGTCGCCCTGCCACTCGCCCTCGATCAGGATGCCGGCGAACTTCCGGCCGCGCAGCTGCAGGTCGTTGGGCCACTTGATGCGCGGGTAAAGCCCCAGCGTCTGCTCGACGGCGTTGGCGATCGCCACCGGCGTGATCAGCGAGAGCCGCTGGATCTGCGCGACGCCCGGCCGCAGCAGGATCGTGAAGTAGAGATTCTGGCCCGCCGGCGAGACCCAGCTTCGCCCGCGGGTGCCGCGCCCGGCGGTCTGCTCCTCGGCGAAGACCACCGTTCCGCCGGCGGCGCCGTCCCGCGCCAGCGCGCGGGCGTCGTCCATGGTCGAGCCGGTGCGCAGCGTGTAGACGAACTCGCGGCCGACCCAGCGCGCGACGGAGCGCTGCTCCAGGAGCTTGCGTCGCAGGCGGCCGGACACGGCGGACATGGGGAGAGGCTAGCGCCGCCGGCCCGGCGGTGGCGGGGGCCGCGCCCGCGAGGACGAGGAAGACCCCCGTTTCCGGGGGCCTTCCCTGTTTCTTCAGCCCAGAGGTGATACGGCTACGTCTCTCTCACCTCCGAAAAGTGCGAGCGGACCGTTTCACTGCTGGGCTTGATTTTATGTCCCAACGCGCATCACCTCCTTTCTCCCCTCCAGGGTAGCAGGCGAGACGCCTTCGTCCACATCTTGGCGGGCTACAGCCCCGCGACGACCGCCCGCACGCTGTCGTCGAGGATGGTGAGGATGTCGTCGACCTGCCCCTCGGTCGTGATCAGGGGCGGGGCGAGCAGGTAGCTGTCGAGGCGGATGCGGGCGATCAGCCCCCGCCGCGTCGCCTCCTCCAGGAGCTTCATGCCGGCGCCCGCCTCCATCGGGAAGGGGATATTGCCGCCGGCGTCCTGGAGCAGGTCGAAGCCCTGCATGAAGCCGAGGCCCCGCACGTTGCCGACGTGGGCGTGGTTGGCGGCCAGCGTCTCCAGGCCGGCGCGCAGTTGCGCGCCGCGCGCGGCCGCGTTCTCGACCAGACGCTCGTCCTCCATGATCCGCAGGTTGCGCAGCGCGACGGCCGCCGCGGCCGTGTGCCCCGAGTTGGTGTAGGCGTGCATGAAGCGCGTGCCGGGGTCGGTGCCGGTGATGGTCTCGTGCACGTCCTTCGACCAGACCGCCGCCGCCATGGGGATGTAGGCGCTGGTCAGCGCCTTGGCGGTGGAGACTATGTCGGGCTGGACGCCGTAGTGCTCCAGGGCGAACCAGCGGCCGGTGCGGCCGAAGCCGGTGATGACCTCGTCGTCGATCAGCAGGATGTCGTTCTCATCGCAGATCTCGCGCAGCCGGGGGAAGTAGCCGTCGGCGGCGACGTGGATGCCGCCCGCCCCCTGCACGGGCTCGGCGATGATCGCCGCGATCGTGTCCGCGCCCTCGTCGGCGATCGTCTCCTCGATCCGCTCGATGTCAACGTTCGCGGGGTCGATCCGGCCGCCGCCGGCCAGCTTGGGCTCGACGCTGGCGGCCGGGATGGCCTCGCCGACGCGCGGGCCGAAGTTGGGGTAGTAGATCTTCATCCCGGTCATCGACATCGCGGCCAGGGTGTTGCCGTGGTAGGCCTCGGCCCGGCTGATGATCTTGGTCTTCTCGGGCCGGCCCTTCACCGACCAGTAGTAGCGGGCGGCCTTGAAGTTGGTCTCGTTCGACTCGGAGCCCGAGTTGCCGAAGAAGGCGGCCTGCATGTTGGGGTAGCAGAGGCCGACGACCTTGGCGGCCAGCTCGATGGCCGGCGGGTTGCTGTAGCCCACGTAGTTGCTCGTGAACGCGGCCCGCGACATCTGCTCCGCGGCGGCCTGCGCCAACTCCGTGCGCCCGTGCCCCACGGCGACGTTCCAGAGGGCCGAGAGCCCGTCGATGTAGCGCTTGCCGTCGTGCCCGATGAGGTAGATGCCCTCCCCGCGCTCGACCAGGATCGGGGCCTGATGGGCCGCGGGGTGGTGGAGCGGGTGGACCCAGTGCGCGCGGTCGGTCGCGACGAGTTCCTGGTAGCGGGCGTCGTCCATCGAGCGTCTCTTTCTGCCTCAATTTCCCGGCGGGGGACTCCCCCGCCGGGTGTCGGGCGGGAGCGTCGGAGAAAGCGTAGCGCCGGCCGCCGCATGTGTCCGACGGCGAATGTCGGCTGGGCGTCGCGGGTCCGGCGCCCGGCCGCCTGGGCGAGCGGGGATCAGAGGGACGCGAGCAGCTCCCGCGCGACGCGACGATCGTCCCACGGCTCTTCGCGGTCGGCGTGGATCAGCGACTGCTCGGCGCCCTTGCCGGCGATGAGGACGTAGTCGCCCGCCTCGGCCAGGCGGAAGGCGCGGGAGATGGCCGCGCGGCGGCCGGGCTCCTCCTCGAAGTCGGCCCCGGCCCGCTTGCCGCCGCGCTCCATCGCGGCGGCGATGTCGCGGACGATGGCGGCGGGGTCTTCCGAGCGGGGATTCTCGCTGGTCAGGACGGCGAAATCGGCGAACTCGGCCGCGGCGGCGCCCATGCCGCCGCGGCGGCCGGGGTCGCGCTCGCCGGCGACCCCGAAGACGACGATCAGCCGGCCCTGCGTCAGGGGGCGCACGGACTCCAGCACCCGACGGAAGGCGTCGGTCGTGGCGGCCGCGTCGACGACGACGGTGAAGGGCTGCCCGGCGTCGATGCGCTCCATGCGCCCGGGCACGCCCGGCAGGCCGCCGATCCCCGCTTGCAGCGCGACCGGCCCCACGCCGAGCGCGTAGGCGGCCCCCGCGGCGAGGACCGCGTTGCCGACGTTGAAGCGCGCCGGCAGCGCCAGATCGACGGTGAGCGCCCCGGCCGGCGTCGCCAGGCGGAAGCGCGATCCGTCGGCGCGCAGGTCCAGGTCGGAGATCGAGATGTCGGCGGGCTGCCCGGCGTCCCCGACGGCGTCGACGGTCACGACGCCGGCCCGGGTCGCGCCGGCGACGGCGGCGCGATGCGGGTCGTCCACCCGCACGACGGCCCGCTTGGCGACGCCCTTGTCGGCCGCCGTGTCGAGGAAGCGGAAGAGGTTGAGCTTGGCATCGAGGTACCCGGCGCGCGTGCCGTGGAAGTCGAGGTGGTCGTCGCTGAGGCCGGTGAAGACGCCGACGTCGAACTCGCAGTGGTCGAGCCGGTGCAGCGCCAGCCCGTGCGACGTCGATTCCACGACGGCGTGGGTGCAGCCGGCCGCCACCATCTCGGCCAGCAGGCCCTGGGTGAGGTCGGCCTCCGGGCTGGTCTCGGTGAGGGCGTTCGTGCGCCACTCGCCGCCGACCTTGAACTGCACGCCGCCGATCATGCCGGTGCGGTGTCCGGCCGCTTCGAGCATCGCGCTGGTGAGATAGCAGGTCGTGCTCTTGCCGTCGGTGCCGGTGACCCCCACGACGGTGAGCTTGCGGGCGGGGAAGTCGTGGAAGGCGGCGGCCAGCGCCGGCAGCCCGGCGCGCGTGTCGGGCAGGACGACGATCGTACTATCGCCGCCGCCGAGCAGGGGTTCCCAGCGCGCGCGCCGGTCGGCCTGCACGACCAGGGTGGTCGCGCCGGCGGCGAGCGCCTGATCGAGGAAGTCGTGGCCGTCGACCGTGAAGCCCGGCACGGCGACGAAGCACGCCCCGGGGCCGGCCCGCCGGGAGTCCTGGCCGACGGCGGCGACCAGCCGGTCGGGGTCGCCGTGGACGGCGAGCGGCTGGACGGCCTGGAGGACGTGCGCGAGCGGCTTCATGCATGGGCAGGGTACCGCGCCCGGCCGTCGCCGGGGTGTTCCGTGGAGCCTGCTCCGACCCGACGGCTTCCGTCGGACGGCGCGGAGGGGCGACGTTCGTCGCCCCTCCGGTCGCGGTCAGGTGACCTGTAAGCCGGGTTCTGTGCCCCCGCCCCCGGTATCCCGTGGGCGGGGCGGTGGCCATCCATCTGGGACGACGGTTGCCCGCCGCCTCTAGCGACCTACCCGGGGGCGGAGTGCGGCGCTCCCTGGCCCCCTTGCTTGGTCTTGCTCCGGGCGGGGCTTGCCCAGCCGGCCCGGTCGCCCGGGCCGCTGGTGCGCTCTTACCGCACCGTTTCACCCTTACCGCCCGGCCGGCCGCGGCGGACCGAGGGGCGGCGGTCTGTCTCTGTGGCGCTTTCCGTGGGGTCTCCCCCCCTGGATACGCGTCCAGCGCCCTGCCGCAATGGAGCCCGGACTTTCCTCGGCGCGACCGACGGCGTGCGCCGGCGCGACGCGGCCACCCGGCCACCTGACTGCCCGCGCAGTGTACCCGCCGCCGCGGGGCGCCGCCGCCTACTGCACGTCCGGCAGCCGCCCGTCGAGCGCGGCGTTGGCGAGTTCGTCGGCGCGGGAGTTCTGGGCGCGGGGGACGTGGCGGACACGCGCGACGTCGAGACGACCGAGCGCGCGCTGCAGGCGGGCGTGCAGGGGCTTCAGGGCGGCGTTGCGGACCCGGTAGCGCCCCTGGACCTGCCGCACGACGAGTTCGGAGTCGAGGCGCAACTCCAGTTCGGTCGCGCCCAACTCCAGGGCGGCCTCGACGGCCGCGATCGCGCCCCGGTACTCGGCGACGTTGCTGGTGCCGCGGCCGATCGTGGCGCCCAGGGCGCGCAGTTCCTCCTCGGCCGCGTTGTACACGACCGCCCCGAAGGCGGCGGGGCCGGGGTTGCCGCGGGCGGCGCCGTCGGCGTTGGCGTACATCTTCACGCCGGAGCCGATCGCGCGCGCCGCTCAGGCGCGCAGGACGGTGCGGACACCGTCCTCTTCGACGATCACCCGCTCCACGACGTCGCGCAGGAGCGCCTGCCGATCGTCGAAGCTCAGCGTGTCCCAGTCGTCGCGAATGCGCGCCAGTTGGCGCGCGCGATGGCGGCGGCGCTCGCTCTCGCTGGCCTGCGCCGCGGCGCGCCGGTCCAGCGCCGCCAACTCGCCGGCGGAGTGCTGGTAGTCGGCCGTGATCTCCGCGGCGACCTCGCGCGTCCGCTCGGGCGTCTCCTGACCGTCGGCGGCGGCCGTGAGCGCGTCGGCGAGGCGCCGGTCGAGGCCGCGCAGACGGCTGCGCAGGCGCGACTCCGCCAGCGCCGTCTCGGCCGCGACGGCGTTGGCGTCGCCGGCGCGCAGCACCGCGGGCCGCGCCACGCCGCTCTCGTCGCCCCCGCCGCTGCCGTTCGCGGCGCCGGTGAGGTGCGCCAGCACCTCCTCCTCCAACTCGTCGGCGCGGCGCGTGTGGTACTCGCCGATGGACTGGTTCGTGCGCGCCTCGTTCTGGTAGTAGCGGTACGTGTTGCCGACCACCTGGCCGTCGCGGCGGGTCCACTGCTGCCGCCGGGTGACGCCGATCATGCGCGAGCCGCCGTCGCCGCAGTAGACGAGGCCGGAGAGCAGGAAGCGGCCCGGCTGGGCCTTGGCGGCGGGGCGGCGCCGCTGCGCCATGCGCGTCTGCACCGCGGCGAAGTCATCCTCGCTGATGATCGCCGGGTGGTTGCCCGGCACCTTCACGCCGAAGCGGGTGTAGGTGCCCACGTAGACGCGGTTGCGCAGCAGATCGCGGATCGTGACCATGCTCCAGGCGCCGCCGCGCCGGGTGCGATAGCCCTGCTCGTTCAGGTGCTTGGCGATCAGCCGGATGCCGCGTCCCTCGGACAGGTAGAGGTTGAAGATCAGCCGCACCAGCGCCGCTTCCTCATCGACGATCCGCAGGCGCCGGTCCTCGCCCACGCGGTAGCCGTAGGGCGGGCGGCCCAGCACGTGGCCCTGGATCGCGCGCCGGCGCATGGCGTCGCGCACGCGGCGGCTGCTCGCGGCCTTGCCGTGCGCACCCCACATGCGCAGCAGGCCGGCGTCGTCGATGGGGCCCTCGGCGATGGAGATGATCTGCGCCCCGCTGGCGGCGATCTGGAAGTACGTCCGGGCCGCCGCCGCGCGCTCGGGCCCCAGCCGCGCGAATTCGGAGACGACGACGGCGATAAACCCCTTCTCGGGCGCGTCCAGGTAGTCGAGCAGTTGGCGCAGGCCCGGGCGATCGGCCGCGCCGGCGCCGGTCAGCGGGTCCAGAAAGGCGGCGGCGGGCTGGTAGCCGTTGGCGTCGCAGAAGCGCAGGAAGGCGTCGTTCTGGGCCGCCAGGGTGGCCGCCTCGCCGGGCGGGCCGTACTCCGTCAGGTAGCCGATCGCGCGCATGCCGTCTCCCGGGCCGGCCGCAGGTCAGCGGACGTAGACGATGCAGTCGCAGGCGGGGCAGTTGACGGCGTCGGCGCCGCGCCGCGCCCGGTTGAGGATCGTCGTGGGCAGGCTGAGACGGCAGGAGCCGCACACGCCGCCCACGGCGGCCGCCACCGCCACCTGCTGGAGGAGACGCTGGGCGTCGTAGACGGCCAGGTCGGCGGGGCCCAGCTTGGCGCGCAACTCCTCCACCTCGGCGCGGATGCGGGCGGCCTCGCCGTCGATCTCGTCGTGCCGGCGCTGCAGGCCGGCGCGATGTTCGTCCCAGGCCAGGCGGCTCTTCTCTCCCAGCCCAACGAGGTAGTCGAGCGCCGCCTGCTCCTGCTCCTCCTCGTCGATGCGGGCCAGCAGCCGCTCCTCGTGGACCCGCAGGTTGCGCCGCAGGGCGAAGACCTCCTCCTGCAGGTGGCGCAACTCCTTGGCGTCGGTGATCTGGCCGCCGTAGAGTTTGCCGTCCTCCGTCGCGATCTTGTCGCGCAGGGCGTCGGTCTCCGCCTCGACGGATTTGCGCTCCTGCCCGGCCTCGTCGCTGCGCGCCCGCTGGGCGGCGGTTTCGTCGGCGAGCGCGCGGTGCGAGTCGGGCTCCTGGAGTTGCCCGGCCAGCTCGGCCAGCCGTCGTTTCACGCCGTCGAGACGGAGATCGACCTCCTGGAGCGCGACCATCTCCGCGATGTCAACCACGGCACTCTCTCCGCTTCGATTAGGTGGGTGAAGTATACGAACGGCGACTCGACGCGGGCAAGAGCCGCGGCGGGGAAACGGGCGACGAATCCACATCCTGGTACGATTATGCGGCGCGAATCCACCACCCGCCCCAGCTCCCCGGGGGCGAACGAAGCGCCCCATGACCACCGACGCCGGTCTCACTTTCAACGTTTCGACACTGCTGAGCGAGGCGCTCGGCAGCACGCGATCCTACGCGCTCGACGGCGCCGGGTTCCGCTTCGGCGAGGGCCGCACCCGCGCCGACGGCGAACTGCGGATGACGCGCACGGACGGGTCGATCCTCGTCGACGGGCGGATCCGGGTGGCCGTGGAGGAGGCCTGCGGTCGCTGCCTCGAGTCCTTCCGGCAGCCGCTGGAGGTGCGGTTGCGCGAGGAGTTCTGGCCCGACTACGACCCCGTGCTCCAGCGCCGGGTGGAGATCCCGGAAGGCCGCGACGGCTTCCCCATCGAGTCGGGGTTGCTCGACTTGCAGGAGGCGCTCCGGCAACATGTGGAGATGGCGCGGCCCATGCAGCCGATCTGCCGTCCGGACTGCGCGGGCGGCGGCGGCGGCGCGGAGCCGGCGGAGACAGCCGAGCCCGCGGTCGATCATCGCTGGGCGGCGCTTGAAGAGTTGCGGCGGAACTTCCGGTAGGATGGGGCGGCGCTGGAGTCGGTCCCTGCGAGGGGACGGCGGCGCGCGGCACGGCCGGCGGCGCAGCGGGAAGGACGAAGACGATGGCTCCGTTGCCCAAGCGGAAGTACGCCAAGACGCGCCAGCGGCTCCGCCGGCAGCACCTGACGCAGCGCCGGGCGACGCTGACCACCTGCCCGACCTGCACGGCGCCCGTCGTGGCGCATCAGGTGTGCTACACCTGCGGCCGCTACCGCGGCCGGCAGGTGCTGGAGTCCGAGGACTAGCCGCGTGGCCCCGACAGCCGGGGCGCCCGGCCCGACGGCCTGGCTCTTCCCGGGACAAGGCGCCCAACACGTGGGCATGGGCCGCGACCTGTACGACGCCTTCCCCGAGGCGCGCGCCGTCTACGAGCGGGCCGACGCCGCCCTCGACCGGCCGCTCTCCTCGATCATCTTCGACGGACCGGAGGAGGAGCTGCTGCAGACCGTCAACGCGCAGCCGGCCATCCTTATCACGAGCCTGGCCTGTCTGGCGGCGGCGCAGGCGGCGGGCATCCTGGCCCGCCGATCATCCGCCGGCGGCCCGGCGGCGCTCGATGCGCCCGCCTACGTGGCGGGGCACAGCCTGGGGGAGTACACCGCCCTGGTCGCGTCGGGCGCGCTCGACGCCGACGCCGGCGTCCGGCTCGTCCAGAAGCGCGGCCGGCTGATGCAGCAGGCCGGCGAGGCCAACCCCGGCACGCTGGCCGCCATCCTGGGGCTGCCGGAGGAGGACGTGGCGGCGGTCTGCCGGGAGGCGGGCACGGAGATCTGCAACGTCAACGCGGCGACGCAGATCGTCGTCGGGGGAACCCGGGCGGCGGTCGCGCGGGCGATGGACCTCGCCGCGGCGCGCGGCGCCCGCCGGGCGATCCCCCTCAAGGTCAGCGGCGCGTTCCATTCGTCGCTGATGCAGCCGGCGGCGGACCGGATGCTGGCCGAGATGAACCGCGTGTCGTTCCAGCAACCGGCGACGCCGATCGTCGCCAACGTGACGGGGCGCGTGATCGAGTGCACGCTGCCCGGCGCGACGGAGACGGCCGACGCGATCGACGCGGCGCTGCGGACCGAGCTCGCGCAGCAGCTTCGCTCGACGGTGCGCTGGGAGCAGTCGGTGCTGTTCATGCTCGAGGCGGGCGTGCGCACGTTCGTCGAGATCGGCCCCGGCCGCGTGCTGACGGGGCTGGTGAAGACGATCGCGCGCCGGCAGCGCCCCGCGCTGCTGACGCTCAACGGCGCCGAGGCGATCCAGGCGCTGCGCTAGACGCGCCGGCAGGCGAGCGCGGCCCGGCCGGCGCGGAGCAGAGGAACAACTCTTGGCCAGACTGCACGTCGTGGGACGGCGGCTCGCGTTCCAGGCGCTGTTCGAAGCGGAGTTCGGACGGACGACGGCCGCCGACGCGCTGGCGCGGGAGTCCGCCTCTCGCCGGGTGGCGGCGCCGGAGCGCCGCTTCGCCGAGGCGTTGATCGGCGGCGTCGGACGGGAGCAGGGCGCGCTCGACGCCGCCATCGCGGAGGCCGCCCCCGCGCACCCGATCTCGAGGATGGGCATCGTGGAGCGGGTGGTGCTGCGAATTGCGCTCTATGAACTCCTGTTCAATAATGCCGCAACGCCATCGGGAGGCCTCCCGGAGGGAGCGGTCATCAACGAAGCCGTCGAACTCGCCAAGACGTTTGGCAGCGACGGCGGCCGGAGACTCGTCAACGGCGTGCTGGGAACAGTGAGCCGCGAGCGACAGTCGCCGCCGGACGCGGAGACGCCGGACACGGAAACGGGGAACTCACGTGACGCTGTTTGAACGCGTGCAGGGAATCATCGAGAACCAGTTGGGCGTCGAGATCGATGAGATCACGCCGGCGGCGTCCTTCGTCGACGACCTGGGGGCCGACTCGCTCGACCTGGTGGAGTTGATCATGTCCTTCGAGGACGAGTTCAAGGACGAGGTGCCGGACCTCGAGATCTCCGACGAAGAGGCGGAGGGGATCAGCACCGTCCAGAGCGCGATCGACTTCCTGGTCGGCAAGGGCGTCGCGGCGGACTGACGCCACGCCGCGGCCGGCGCGCCGGTCCTCCGCCGCACTATCCGAGCGCCGATCGTCCGCTCATGCCGCCCACGGCACGCCGCGAGCGCCGCGCATGCGGTAGTCTTAGCGCGTCTGCGCCCCCGCCGACCGGGTCGGCGGGCGTGGCATCCGGTTGGCGCCGTCGCGCCGGGCCGGACGCAGACCCGAGGCGACAATGGACTTCTTCGGCATTGGAGTCCTTGAGGTCGTAGCCGTTCTGCTGCTGATCGCGATCGTGTTCGGGCCGCACCGTCTGCCCGAGATCGCCGGGCAGTTCGGCCGGGCGATCCGAGACCTGCGCGAATACGCGCGCGACTTCCGCGACGAATACTTGACCGATTTCGAGGAGGTCAGGGAGGAGTACCTCGAAGTCCGGCACGACCTGGAGGAGACGGACAAGGAGCTGCGCGAGGAGTTCCAGCAGATCGACGCGGACGTGCGCATGGCGGCGGCCGAGGTGAAGGGCGTCGTCGAGGAGACCACCGCGGACGTCAAGGGAAGCTCCACCGGCTCGGACGCGGAGGGCCCGGAGAGCCCCGCCGACGCGGCCGCCAACGCCGCGGCGGCGGCCGAAATAGCGGCCGCGGCGGCCTCGGAAGCGGCGGCGGCAGCCGCCGCCGCCGAGGCCACTCTGCCGGCCCAGGCGCCGATCGCCGAGCGGCCCCGCGGCGCGCGGCGGCGGCTCGGGCGGACCTCCTCGGGCGCGTCCAAGGCGGCCCGGCCGGGCAATATCATCTCCATCAACCGCCGGCGGCGGCCGGGCGGGTAGCCCCGTCTCCACACACGAGGCCCGGGCCGGCACGCATCCGGGCGAAGCGAACCCATGACGACGAGCGCCCCCGAGCTGGAACCCGAGATCATCGACGAGGAGGAGCAGCGCGCCAAGGGCATGCTCACCATCGGTGAGCACCTGGTGGAGGCGCGGCAGCGCCTGACGATCGCGGCGCTCACGATCGTCCTGACGACGGTCGTCGCGCTGATCTTCACGAACCGCATCCTCGACTTCCTGATCGAACCGGGCCGCGCCGCGGACCCCGACTTCCGGCCGATCTTCACCGAGTTGCTGGGCTTCATCTCGGCCTACTTCAAGGTCGGGCTGCTGGTCGGGATCGCCGTGGCGATGCCGATGGTGATCTACCAGGGGTTCATGTTCGTCAACCCGGCGCTGGAGCCCCGGGAGCGGCGCTGGCTGCTGCCGATCGTGCTGCTGGCCTCGCTCTCCTTCGCGGGCGGGGGCGCGTTCGCGTTCTTCGTCGCGTGGCCGCCCGCGCTCGACTTCCTGCTCGACTTCGGCGACAACATCGCCGACCCGCAGATCCGGATCAGCAACTACATCGACATGCTCACCCGCTTCGTGTTCTGGACGGGCATCGTCTTCGAGACGCCGTTGGTGCTGATGGGCTTCGGCTGGCTGGGCATCATCACCGCCCACCGGCTGATCCGGGCCTGGCGCTGGGCGATCATCGGATCGTTCATCATCGCCGCGCTGATCACGCCCTCGATCGACCCGGTCACCCAGGCGGCGGTCGCCATCCCGCTGATCTTCCTCTACGGCCTGGGCATCCTGCTGGTGAAGCTGGTCGAGAAGCGCGGGCTGGGCCGGTACCGGAACGCCGAGTTCGAGGACGCCGAGATCGAGTAGGCCGCCCCGTCCGCCGGCCATCCCGCCATAACCCACGCCGATAACGCCGTATCGGGCGCCGAAGGCTTCCGGCCGGGCGGCGCGCGTTGCTAGCCTCTCGCCAACCGCGGCGGGGTCGCGCCCTGCGACCCGGCCCCGCGGAGACAGAGGCATCGTGATGGAGATCGCCCAACTGCAATCGATCAACGCGCGCATCGCCGGCTGCCACGCCTGCGGTCTGGCGGCGGGCCGCACGCGCACGGTCCCCGGCGACGGCGACCCGAACGCGGAGCTGATGTTCATCGGCGAGGGGCCGGGCTTCTACGAGGACCAGCAGGGCAGCCCGTTCGTGGGACGGGCGGGGGCGCTGCTGGACGAACTGCTGGCCCGCATCGGGATGACGCGGGCGGACGTCTTCGTCACGAACGTCATCAAGTGCCGGCCGCCGAACAACCGCGACCCGGAGCCGGGCGAGATCGCCGCCTGCGAGCCGTACCTGACGGAGCAGATCGGCGGCATCCGCCCGAAGCTGATCGTCACGCTGGGCCGCTTCGCGATGCAGTACTTCGTTCCCGGCGCGGCGATGGGGCGGTCGCACGGGAAGATCATCCAGAGCGGCGCGTACCGCGTGTACCCCGTCCATCACCCGGCCGCCGCCCTGCGGCAGGGCGCCCTGGCGCGCGTGCTGCGGGAAGACTTCGACCGCATCCCGGCGCTGCTGGCGACGTCGGAGCGGCCGGCCGCCCAGGCGACGGCCGCCGCACCGTCCGGGCAGGCGGACCCGGCGAAGCAGTTGTCGCTGCTGTAGCGGCGGCCGGGGCGCGACGGCCGCCGGGAGCTAATCGAAGGCGGCGAAGACCTCCGCGTCCAACTCCTCGTAGAACTCGGGCTTCTGTTCGATCGACGCGAAGCAGAACGCGTCGACGCCCGCATCGATGTAGGCGCCGCACTTGTCGATCAGCCATTGCGGCGGCCCGATGAGCGTCCAGTCGGGCCCGAGCCTGAGGGTGTAGTCGCGGGCGCGGACCTCCCGCGCCCGCTTCTCGTCGCGGACGATGCGGATCGGCATGTGCACGGTGGTCGTGATCCGCGCCGGATCGCGGCCCACCGCGTCGCAGTGCCGCTCCAGGATGGCGCGTTGCCGCTTGAGATCCTCCGGCGTCGCGCAGACGTTCATGATGTCGCCGTACATCGCGAGCGTCCTCAACGTGCGCTTGGGTCCCTCCCCGCCGACCATGATCGGGATCGGCCGCCGCACGCCCTTGGGCTCGAAGGGCGCCTGCCGCAGCGTGTAGTAGCGGCCGCGGTAGTCCACGAGCCCGTCCGAGTCGAAGAGCAGGCGGATCAGCTCGCACGCCTCCTCGAGGCGGTCGGAGCGCTCCTTCATCGACGGGAAGTCCCAGCCGTACGCCCGGTGCTCCCGCACCATCCAGCCCGAACCGATGCCCAGGATGACGCGGCCGCCCGACACCTCGTCGATGGTCGCGGCCATCTTCGCGGTCAGTACGGGGTTGCGGTAGGTGTTCCCCCCGACGAGGACGCCGAGTTCGAGCCGGCTGGTCACGGCGGCCATGCTCGCCAGCAGCGACCAGCCTTCGAGCGTGGGGATCGAGTCGCGCTCGGACACTTCGTCGGTCGGGGTGTGGTAGCCCCTGGGCGGGATGAAGTGGTCGTAGGTGTAGGCGCTGGTCCAGCGGCCCGCCTCCATGACCGCCAGCACCGCTCGAATGTCGGCCCAGGAGGTCGCGTGATTGCGGAGTTGCGCGCCGAACATCGATCCCTCGCTTCGGCCGATCCGTCCCGTTCGGGCCTGCGCAGAGGGGTGAGGCTAGCCCGCGATCGATGCCCCGTCGACGGGGTTTGGCGCGGCCGCGCCAGCCCCAGCCGGGCGACTGGGGTACGGTGGAGACGTCGGGCAAGGAGGATCCGTGCGTTCGATTCCCGCGGACGGCCTGCGCGTCGTGCCCCTGGGCGGCCTGGGCGAGATCGGCCGCAACATGATGGTCTTCGAGACCCGGGACGACATCGTCGTCGTGGACGCCGGCATCCTCTTCCCCTCCGAGGAGATGCACGGCATCGACTACATCATCCAGGACGTGACCTACCTGCTGGAGCGGCGCGAGAAGCTGCGCGCCTACCTGATCACGCACGGCCACGAGGACCACATCGGCGCGTTGCCGCACCTGCTGCCCGACCTGCCCGCGCCGATCTACGCGTCGCGGCTCGCGCAGGGGCTGATCGGCGTCAAGCTGCGCAACGCGAACATCCGGGGCATCGAGCAGATCCAGGTGACGGAGGACACCGTCGTCGACTGCGGCTCGATCACGGCGGAGTACTTCCCGGTGGCGCACTCGATCCCCGACGCGATGGGGATCGCGCTGCGCACGCCGGCCGGCATCGTGATCCACACGGGGGACTTCAAGATCGATCACACGCCGGTGATGAGCGTGCCGACGGACCTCAACCGCCTGGCGCTGTACGGGGAGGAAGGCGTGCAGCTGCTCTGCAGCGACTCGACCTACGCCGACACGCCGGGCCACACCGAGTCCGAGTTGTCGGTGGGGGAGGCGCTGGAACACGTGATGCTGACGGCCCCGGGGCGCGTGATCATCGCGACCTTCGCATCGCAGATCGCGCGCGTGCAGCAGATCGTCGATGGGGCGGAGAACGCCGGCCGGATCGTCTTCCCCACCGGCCACTCGATGGTGCAGAACGTGAAGATGGCGCGCGAGTTGAACTACATCCAGGCCCCCGCCGGCGTGATCCGCGACATCAGCCAGCACGAGAATTTCCCCAATGAGGACGTGGTGATCGTCTGCACGGGCGGCCAGGGCGAGCCGATGTCGGCGCTGGCGCGGATGTCGATGGGGGACCACCGCGACGTGCGCATCAAGCCGGGCGACACGGTCGTCATGTCGTCCAACCCGATCCCGGGCAACGAGTCGGCGGTCTATCGCACGATCGACAACCTCTTCCGGGTCGGGGCGGAGGTGCGCTACGCGCAGGGCGGCGCGGCGAACGTGCACGTGCGCGGGCACGCGGCCCAGGAGGAGTTGAAGACCGTGCTGGGCCTCGTCAAGCCCCGCCACTTCATCCCCGTGCACGGGGAGCACCGGCACCTGGCGGCCCACGTGAAGCTGGCCCAGGCGATGGGCGTCGCGCCTCAGAACACGCACCTCCTGCGCGACGGCGCGGTCTTCGAGTTGACGCCCCGGGGCGGGGCGGTCGTCGATGAGGCGTCGGCGGCGTACGTGTTCGTCGACGGGATGAGCGTGGGCGACGTGGACCACACGGTGCTGCGCGACCGCCAGCACCTGGCGACGGACGGCGTCGTGGTCGTGGTCGTCACGGTGGACCACGAGACGGGGGAGGTGGTGGCCGATCCCGACGTCGTCTCGCGCGGCTTCACCGGCCTCGACGAGTCGCCGGCGCTGCGGGATCGGACGTCGGAGGCGCTGCACGAGATGCTCGCCCGGGACAGCCACCCGGTCGAGGCGGCGGCCCTGCACGAGATCGTGAAGGACGAGATTTCACGCTTCCTGTACCGCGAAACGCGCCAGCGGCCTATGGTGTTACCGGTGGTGGTGGAGGTGTAGCGGGCGGCCGACGTCGTTCGCTCCCGCCTTCTCTGGGGTGACCTCGCGGAGCGAGGCGCTTTCGCATGGCTCGATCCGCCAAACCGGCGGCCCCGCGAAAGGGCCGGTCCACCGGCCGGCGCCCACTGTTCGTCCGATGGCTGGCGAGCGCGCCCGGGCAGGCGATGCCGTTGGCCGGCGTCGCGCTGATCGCGTTCGCGGGCCTGGCGACGGCCTGGCAGGTCCAGATCGACGTGCTGGCCGAGGCGCGATCCGCTGTCGCGGAGGCGCTGGGCGTCGGCGTATTCCCGATCCTGGCGCTGTGCATCGCGCTGGGGCTGTGGCTGGTCGCCGGAGCGGCGCCCCTGCCCGCGCGCTCGACGTCCCGCGCGATGACGATCGGGGCGCTGGTCTACGCGATCACCCTGGGGGTCGCCGGCTTCTTCACGCCCGATTGGACGCTGGGATCCGTCGATCTGGCGGTCGTCTCGGCCACCGGCGACGCCGGCGCGTGGCTGGCGTCGGTCCACGGCGTGGCGCTCATGCTGCTGATGGCGCTGACGATCTCGGCGCTGATCACGCCTCACCACACGGCGCAAGCGCTGCTGCTGGCCGGAACGGTGACCTGGCTCGGGACGCGGTGGCTGGCCCGCCAGTTGCACGTGCTCTGGGTCACCCGGCCCCGGCGGCGCCCGACCGAGATGTGGGAAGTGGGCGTGGACCCCGAGCGGTCGGCCGACGTGTACGCGCCGGAGACGACGCTGCCCGCGGCGGAACCCCATCTGCCGCCCGCGCCGATCGCCGCGCCGGCCGGCCCAGCCCCCGGGGAGACGGCGGTTGCCGCCCCGCCCGCGGAGCCCGCCGGGAGCGCCGCGCCGGCGCGGCAGACGCCGCCGCCGCCGCCCGCGGACGATCCCGCGCCCGCCGATCCACCCGCGGCGGACAAGCGGCGCCGCAGCCCCGACGGGTGGATCCTGCCGCCGCTCAGCCTGCTCAAGCCCGACACGAAGCTCACGGGCAGCAGCGACAGCGCACGGCAGGCGCAAACGATCATCGACACGCTGGCGTCGTTCGGCGTGGACGCGCAGGTGACGCAGATCAACGAGGGGCCGTCGGTCACGCAGTTCGGCGTCGAGCCGGGCTGGGACGTGAAGACGCGCACGGTCCCCGTGAAGGACGCCGACGGCGCGCCGCAACTGGACGAGGATGGCAAGCCGCTGCTGCGCGAGGAGGAGATCGGCCGGACGCGGGTGCGGGTGAACAAGATCACGCGGCTCACCAACGACCTCGCGCTGGCGCTGGCGGCCCCGTCGATCCGGGTCGAGGCGCCGGTGCCGGGCCAGCCGGTCATCGGCATCGAGGTGCCCAACAAGGAGACGCGCATCGTCTCGCTGCGCGGGGTGATCGAGTCGCGGGAGTTCCAGCGGGCCGCCAAGAGCGGCGGCCTGCCCATCGCGCTGGGACGCGGCGTCGCCGGACAGCCGGTCGCCGTGGACCTCGCGAGGATGCCCCACCTGCTCATCGCGGGCGCGACGGGGTCCGGCAAGAGCGTGTCGATCAACGGCATCATCACGAGCCTCATCACGCACCGCTCGCCGGAGTCGCTGCGGCTCGTCCTGGTCGACCCGAAACGGGTGGAACTGACGGAGTACAAAGAAATCCCCCACTTGGCCTTCTCGCGCGTCATCACGGACGCCGAGGAGGTCACGGGCGTGCTGGCGGTCGTCGTGACGGAGATGGAACGGCGCTACCACCGCTTCCAGCAGGTGGGCGCGCGCAACATCACGGCCTACAACGCCGTCGAGCGGCCGGAGGGGCCGCTGCCGTACTGGGTCGTGATCCTGGACGAGTTGGCCGACCTGATGATGGTCGCGCCGGTCGAGGTGGAGGCCCAGCTCGTGCGGCTGGCGCAGCTCGCCCGCGCGACGGGCATCCACCTGGTGATCGCGACGCAGCGGCCGTCGGTGGACGTCGTGACCGGGCTGATCAAGGCCAACTTCCCCACCCGCCTCGCCTTCGCGACGAGTTCGCAGACGGACTCGCGGGTGATCATGGATCGGGCCGGGGCGGAGAAGTTGCTGGGGCGCGGAGACATGCTGTTCCAGAGCCAGGACCGGATCACCGCGCAGCGGGTGCAGGGGGCGTTCGTCTCGGACGAGGAGATCTCGGCCGTGATCGGCTTCTGGACGCAGGACCGCTTCCGCAACCTGCCCCGCCCGACGCTGGACCACCAGTTGGACGAGGCGATGGATCGCGCCGCCGTCCCGGCCGGCGAGCGGCCCACTCCCCCGGAGGAGCCCGACGACGCCGAGGCCCTGCCATCCGCCGCGCCACCCGCCGCGCCGGGCCCACCGGAGACGCCGCGCGACCCCGCCCCCGCGCAAGAACCCGCGGACACGATGTACCCCCGCGCGGTGGCGCTGGCGGAGGAGCACACGCGCATCTCCGCGGCGATGATCCAGCGGCGGCTGCGGATCGGCTATCCGCGCGCCGAGCGGCTGCTGCACGAACTGGCGAGCAACGGCGTCGTGGGGCCCGACGAGGGCGGGCCGTCGCGCGTCGTGCTGGCGCGGGGCGCCACGGTGGGCGCGCCCGGCGGAGGCGGCGCCTGAGCGTCGGGCGCGGCCCCGTTCCCCGGCGTCGCGCCCGGCGGTCTCCCGAGGCGCTAGGCGACTCCCCGTCAAGTGGCGCATACTAAAGGCGGGAGATTGTCCATGCGCGCCCTCGCCGATCTCGTGGCCCGCTGGCGCACGCCGGAGCCCCGCATCCCCGCCGAGCAGTCGGAGGACCAGGCCTGCGTGCTGTGCGGCACGCCGGCCCGCGACACGCCGGGCTTCGAGTCGCACCGGGTCTGCGGCAGCTGCGGCTACCACCACGCGATCAGCGCCTGGACGCGCATCCGGCTGCTCGCCGATCCGGGCACCTTCCGCGAGTCCCACGCCTCGACGACGTCGGTCGATCCGCTCTCCTTCCCCGACGGGGGCGCGTACCGCCGGCAGTTGCGGGAAGCGTTCCGCCGCACGGCGCTGCGGGAGGCGGCGATCACGGGCTCCTGCGAGGTGCGGGGCCGCCCGGTGATGCTGATCGTGCTCGACTTCGGCTTCCTGGGCGGCAGCATGGGCGTCGTGGTGGGGGAGCGGGTGGCGCAGGCGTTCGAGGACGCGACCCGCCGCAAGGCGCCGGTCGTGTCGGTGATCTCGTCGAGCGGGATGCGCGTGCGCGAGGGCGTCCTGGCGCTGACGCAGATGGCGAAGACGGCCGCCGCGGCCGAGCGCCACCATCTCGCCGGGCTGCCGCACATCGGCGTGTTGTCGAACCCGAGCACCGGCGCGGCGTTCGGCTCTTTCGCGAACCTGGCCGACGTGCTGATCGGCGAGCCGGGGGCGCTGATGGGCTACACCTCGCTGCGCGACCTCGAGCGCGACGAGGCGGAGCCGCCGGACCCGGAGGCGCACACGGCCGAGTCGCACCTGGCGCACGGGCTGATCGATCAGGTCGTGCCGCGCGACCGCCAGCGCGACCTGCTGACCACGCTGATCGACCTGATGAGCCCTTCGACCCGGCTCGAGATCACGCGGCGCCTGGAGCCGTTCGTGCGGCCCGACGGCGGCGCGACCAGCCCCTGGCACGCGGTCGAACTGGCCCGGCACAGCCAGCGCCCGAACGCGCTCGACTACATCGCGCGGATGACGACGGCGTTCGTGGAGTTGCACGGCGACCGCAGCGGCGAGGACGACCGCGGCGTCGTCGCGGGGCTGGCCGACCTCGGCGGGGAGACGATGGTCCTGATCGGCCAGCAGGGCGAGCCCGGCGGCCAGGCCGCCGCCGTGCGGCCGGCCGGCCTGCGCAAGGCGGCGCGCGCGGTGCGGCTGGCGGAGAAGTTCACCCTGCCCGTCGTGACGCTGGTCGATACGCGCGGCGTCGAGCAGACGCGGGCGGCGGAGGAGGCGGGCCTCGGGGCGGCGCTGGCGTCGACGCTGGCGCTGCTGTCGCGGGTGCGGACGCCGGTGCTGGCGGTGATCATCGGCGAGGGAGGCAGCGGCGCGGCGCTGGCGCTGAGCGTCGCGGACCGGGTGCTGATCCTGGAGCACGCCATCTTCACCATCGCATCGCCGGAGGAGGCGGCGCTGGCCCTGCACGGCGACGCCTCGCGGGTGGACGAGGTGGCGGAGGGCCTGCGCCTGACGGCGCGCGACGCGCGCGACCTGGGCGTCGTGGACCTGATCGTGCGGGAGCCGCAGGACGGGGCGCACGCCGACCCCGACGCGGCGGCGAGCCTGCTGCGCACCGCGATCGTGCAGGAGTTGGGCGTGCTGGCGACGCAGCGGCCGGGCCGGCTCGTCCGGCGCCGCTATTCCCGCTACCGGCGCACGCCCGTCTATCAGAACTTCTTCCGGGTCAGCCTGGGACGCAACCTCGGCGATCTGCGGCGGGTGGCGCTGGCGCGCGCGCAGCGCTGGATGCCGGAGCGGCTGCGGAGCGGCGCGCCGGAGCCGGAGGAGCCGAGCATCCCGGTCGATTAGGACGGGCGGGGCGGCGGCGCTAGAGCGCCCGTCCCGCGCGCGAGCCCAGCGGCGGCTGGTCCTCCGTGGCCGACCAAACCAGTTCGTAGAGTTGCTGGCGCCCTTCCATGCCGCGCAGGCGGCGGGGGCCGCGGTCGATGATCTCCGGCGGCGCGAAGTCGCGGCGCACTTCCTCGTAGACGCTGGCGGAGAGCCAGATCTCGCCGCCCTCGCTCTTGTCCATGACGCGCTGGGCCATGTTGACGGTGCGGCCCAGAATGTCGCCGCCGGGGCGCAGGAGCACGTCGCCGCGGTGCAGGCCGATGCGCACGCGCACGGGCCAATCCGGCCGCATGGCGGCGCGCGCCGCGATGCGCCGCTGGATCTCGATCGCGGCGCGGGCGGCCTGGGTCGCGTCGGCGAAGACGATGAGGAAGCCGTCGCCGGTGCCCTTGACCTCGAAGCCGGCGAAGCGCTGGATCGCCTCGCGGACGATCGTGTCGTGGTCGTCGGCGATCTCGGCCCAGCCCGCGTCGCCCAGCCGCTCGGTGAGGTAGACCGAGTCCTCGATGTCGGTGAAGAGGACGGTCAGGGTGGTCCCGCTGGTGGCGTGCAGCGAGGCGGTGAGGGCGCGCCCGTCGTTGGGGCAGAAGGCCGACTCGGGGGGCGCCTCCTCGCCGCAGAAGGCGCAGACGCGCCCGTTCGGCTCGCCCTCCGGCGGGAGGATCCAGGGAGGCACGCGCACACGCAGCGGGCGCGCTGGCGAATCCTCCGGCGTTGCCACGGTCGGTCCGTTCCATCCGGCCCGCGCGACGCATGCGACCATGCCTGCCGGGCTCGTGCGTGCTGATGATAGGAGCCTCCGGCCGGCGCGACGTTATCGGACGGTGAAATAGGCCGGGCGGGGGCTATCCGGCGCCCGGCGCGCCGCTGGGCTCCCGCCGCTTGAGCGGCTTGCGGCCGCGGCGGCCGTACGACTGGTCGCTCCACTGCGGCAGATCGTCCACGCCGTCGCCCGCGAGTTCGTGGCGGATGGAGACGATCTCGTCCCGCAGGACGGCCGCCCGCTCGAACTCCAGGTCGCGGGCGGCCTGCTTCATCTGCTTCTCCAGGTCCTTGACGAGCCGCGCGAGCTGCTCCCGGCCGGCTCCCTTGCGGGCGGGCAGGGCGCCGCGGCCCGGAGCCGCCTCGTAGGGCGCGACCTCCTCCGCGACTTGGCGGACCTGATCGGTCAGGTCGCGGATGGTCTTGCGGATCGACGCCGGCTCGACGCCGTGCTCGACGTTGTAGCGCTGCTGCGCCTCGCGGCGGCGGCCGGTCTCCTCGATGGCGCGGCGCATGGAGTCGGTCATCACGTCGGCGTAGAGGATGGCGCGGCCGTCGACGTGGCGGGCGGCCCGGCCGATCGTCTGGATCATGGAGCTCTCGCTGCGCAGATAGCCCTCCTTGTCGGCGTCGAGAATGGCGACGAGCGAGACCTCCGGCAGGTCGAGGCCCTCGCGCAGGAGGTTGATCCCCACCACCGCGTCGAAGACGCCGAGCCGCAGGTCGCGCAGGACCTCCACCCGCTCGAAGGTGTCCTGCTCGCTGTGCAGGTAGTGGGTCTTCACGCCCACTTCTCGCAGGTAGTCGGCCAGATCCTCGGCCATCTTCTTGGTCAGCGTCGTGACGAGCGCCCGCTCGCCCCGGTCGACGCGCGCCCGGATCTCCTCGACGAGGTCGTCGATCTGGCCGTCGGTGGGGCGCACCTCGACCTGCGGGTCGAGCAGCCCCGTGGGACGGATGATCTGCTCCACGATCCGGCTCGAGTGCTGCCGCTCGTACGGCCCGGGGGTCGCGGAGACGAAGACCACCTGCTTGATGTGGCGCTCGAACTCGTGCAGGTTCAGCGGCCGGTTGTCGAGCGCGGAGGGCAGCCGGAAGCCGTAGTCGACGAGCGTCTGCTTGCGGCTGGTGTCGCCGCCGTACATGCCGCGCACCTGCGGCATCGACATGTGGCTCTCGTCGACGAAGAGCAGCCAGTCCTCGGGGAAGTAGTCGAGCAGGGTCCAGGGGGTGGAGCCGGGCGCGCGGCGGGCGAGGTGGCGCGAGTAGTTCTCGATGCCGGGGCAGTAGCCCATCTCGCGCAGGGTCTCCAGGTCGTAGCGGGTGCGCTCCTCCAGGCGGGCGGCTTCGAGGATGCGCCCCCCGGCGCGCAGCTCCCCCAGCCGCGCGCTGAGTTCGCTCTCAATGTCGAGAACGGCCGACGCCATGCGCTCGTCGGAGGTGACGAAGTGCTTGGCGGGGTAGATGTCGACGCGGTCCCGCTCGGCCAGCAGTTCCCCGGTGAGCGGGTCGAGTTCGACGATGCGCTCCACCATGTCGTCCCAGAACTCGATGCGGACGGCGAACTCGTCGTAGGCGGGGTGGATGGTGAGCGTGTCGCCGCGGATGCGGAAGCGCCCCCGGACGAGGTTCATCTCGTCGCGGTCGTACTGCAGGTCCACCAGCCGGCGCAGGATCTGGTTGCGCGGCAGGCGCCGCCCCTTGGCCATCGTCAGCACCATCGACTGGTACTCCTCGGGCTCGCCGAGGCCGTAGATGCACGAGACCGACGCCACGATCAGCACGTCGCGCCGCTCGAACAGGGCGCGCGTCGCGGAGTGGCGCAGCTTGTCGATCTCGTCGTTGATGTCGGACTCCTTGGCGATGTAGGTGTCCGAGCGGGGGACGTAGGCCTCGGGCTGGTAGTAGTCGTAGTAGGAGACGAAGAACTCGACGGCGTTGCCGGGGAAGAACTCCTTGAACTCGGTGCACAACTGGGCGGCGAGCGTCTTGTTGTGCGCGAGCACCAGCGTGGGGCGGTTCACC
The DNA here is from genome assembly GCA_963664645.2 of Dehalococcoidia bacterium. Taxonomy (GTDB): domain Bacteria; phylum Chloroflexota; class Dehalococcoidia; order Bin125; family Bin125; genus TK10-74A. The sequence goes on along the minus strand of CAXXCV010000001.1, from coordinate 1,453,198 downwards.
TGCGCGACGATGCCGGCCATCGTGAAGGTCTTGCCCGAGCCCGTGACGCCCAGCAGCGTCTGGGCGCGCTCGCCCGCCCGGAGGCCGTCGACGAGTTGCTCGATGGCCCGCGGCTGGTCGCCGCTGGGCCGGTAATCGGCGACGAGTTCGAAGCGGCCGGCGGCGGGCGTCACGACTCGGCCAGTTTCTGGAAGACGGCGCGCAGCACGGCCTCGGCGCCCGGTTCGAGTTCCTCGCCGGCGACGCCGTCGACCCAGGCCTGCGCCTCGCGGCGGGCGTAGCCCAGGTTGACCAGCGCCTCGACGGCGTCGAGCAGGGCGCGCTCCCGCGCCGGGGGCGCGGGGGTCGCGACTTCGCGGTACTGCTCGTCCCGCAGCAGCGCCTCCTCGACGACCTTGCCTTTCAACTCGGCGACCACGTAGTCGGCCTGACGGGGGCCGATGCCGGGCAGTTGCCGCAGGGCGTCCTTGTCCTCGGTCTCGATCCAGTGGGCGATCGTGGAGACGGAGCTGGCCAGCGCCTTCTGCGCCTTGGTCGCGCCCATGTTGCGGACGCGCATGAGCTTCTTGAAGAATTCCCGCTCCACGGGGCGCAGGAAGCCGTACAGCACCGGCGTGGGGTTGCGATCGGGCACGTGGTAGTAGGTGTAGAAGCCGACCTGCTCGGGCTGCGCCTCCAGCGCGCGCCAGCAGTAGGTGGGCAGCAGCACCTCGTACCACAGCCCGCCGATGTCCACCTCGACGCTCTGGGCGTCGGCGTTCCAGTTCCGGGCGGTTCCCTCGATGCGGGTGATCATGCGGGCGCCAACCGCTCCGCGCCGCCGCCGACGCCCTCCAGCAGGACGTGGCAGGCGGCGATGGCGAGCGCGTCCGAGGCGTCGGCGGGGGTGGGGACCGCGTCGAGGCCGAGCTGCACCGTGAGCGCGCGGGCCAGGGCCGCCTTGTCGGCGTTGCCGTCGCCGCTGACGGCCTGCTTCACCTCGCGCGGGGCGTACTCGAAGAGGGGGAGGCCGGCGGCGGCGGCGGCGAGCATGGCGGCCGCCTGGGCCTGCCCCAGCGCCAGCGCCGAGCGCACGTTCTCGCGCACGAAGGGGCGCTCGAGCACGACGACGGCGGGGCGCCACTCGTCGATCAGGGCCGCGAGTTCGCGCTGGATGACCAGCAGGCGCTGCTCGATGGGCTCCGCCGTGGGCGGCTTGATGACGCCGCAGCGGGCCGCGCTGCCGGGGAGATCGCCGGCCGTCTCCAGCACGCCCCAGCCGGTCGCGCGCAGCCCCGGGTCGATCCCCAGCACGCGGACGGACGGACGGGGAGCCACGCTCAGGCTTCGGCGAGGACGGAGTCGGGCAGGTCGGCGTTCGTGGAGACGCGCTGGACGTCGTCCAGGTCCTCCAGGGACTCGATCAGCCGCACGATCTGCCGGCCCTTCGATTCGTCCACGCCGATGGTGTTGGTGGGCCGCATGATGACTTCGGCGGAGGCGATGGTCGCGCCGTTCCCCTCCAATCCGCTGCGCACGGCCTCCACGTCGGCGGGCGCGGTGACGACCTCAAGGACGCCGCCGTCCACCTCGATGTCCTCCGCGCCGGCGTCGATCGCCTGCAACTCCAGATCCTCCTCGTCCACGCCGTCGCCCAGGTCGATCAGCACGACGCCCTTCTGCTCGAACGTCCAGGCGACGCTGCCCGTCTCACCCAGGCTGCCGCCCGCCTTGGTGAGGGTGGAGCGGACATCGGAGACGGTGCGGTTGCGGTTGTCGGTCAGCGCGTCGATGAGCAGGGCGACGCCGCCGGGCCCGTAGGCCTCGTAGCGGATCTCCTGCCAGTCCTCGCCGCCGCCGGCCCCCGTGGCGCGATCGATCGCGCGCTGGACGTTGTCCTTGGGCATGTTGGCCTGCCGCGCCTTGGCCATCGCCAGGCGCAGGGCGGAGTTCTCGTCGGGGTTGGGGCCGCCCGCCTTGGCGGCGACCATGATCTCCCGCGCGACCTTGGTGAAGATCTTGCCGCGCCTGGCGTCGGCGGCGCCCTTCGCGCGCTTGATCGTGGACCACTTGGAATGACCCGACATGTCTTCCCTCGCGCCGCCGGCGGCCGATACCCCGTCAGGATTTTACACCCGATCGGGGCGTGCGTCCTACGGATCCGAGCGGAGGGCCGGGGGGAGGAGCCCGAGGTCGGCGTGGGGTGCGCCGAGGCCGGCCGGCAGCCCGAGCCAGTGGTTGTCGATCAGGTGCGTGCCGCCGGCCATCGCCGCGATCGAGACGAGGGCGGTCTCGTCGACGCGATCGAGCTCTTCCAGCGTGTCGAGCGAGGCGCAGGACACGTACTGCGCGTCGAGCAGGGGCTCGGCGGCGAGCACGGCCCGGGCGGCGTCGCGGAGGCACTCGCCGCGGCGCTCCCCGGCGGCGAAGCGTGCCTCGGCGGCGTCGAGGGCGCGGGAGATCGCGGTCGACGGCGCGCCGCTGCGCGGGGTCGAGGTGGATGTTGCGGCTGCTCAGCGCGAGGCCGTCGGCGGCGCGCACGGTGGGGACCGGGACGATCGTCGTGGGGATGGCGAGGTCGCGGACGAGCTTCGTCAGCACGAGCAACTGCTGCGCGTCCTTCATCCCGAAGTAGCTGCGATCGGCCTGCGCGACCTGCAGCAGCTTCGTGACGACGGTGGTGACGCCCCGGAAGTGCGTCGGGCGGTGGACGGCCTCGAGGCGCTGGGTCAGCGGGCCCTCCACCAGCACGGCCGTGGCGAAGCCGGGCGGATACATGACGTCCCGCGTGGGCAGGAAGACGGCGTCGGCGCCGGCCTCCTCCAGGAGGCGGAGGTCGGCGGCGAGGTCGCGGGGGTAGCGCTCCAGGTCCTCGCCGGGCCCGAACTGCAGCGGGTTGAGGAAGATCGAGACCAGCGAACTGCCGGTCTCGGCCAGGGAGCGGCGCAGCAGCGCCAGGTGGCCGTCGTGCAGCGCGCCCATCGTCGCCACGAAGCCCACACGGCCGGGCCGGGCGCGCCGCCAGCGGCGCGCCTCCGCGATCGTTCGCAGGCGCTGCACGGGCGTGCTCAGCGGCTCGGCGCGCCGAGCTCTTCGCCGAGTTCCTCGAAGAGCGCGGTCAGCACCCGCGACATGTTGGGCTTGGCGTCGAAGGAGTTGCCGGGGCCGGGGAACTCGCCCCGCCGGACCGCGTGGACGTAGTTCTCCAGGCCGTGGCGGATCTGGGGGGCGAGCTTCGCGAAGCGGCTGGCGTGCTTGGGCAGGAAGTCCTCCGACAGGCCCAGCACGTCGTGCCAGACCTGGATCTCGCCGTCGCAGCCGACGCCCGCGCCGATGCCGACGGTGGGGATGCGCAACTCGCGCGTGATCTCCACCCCCAGCGGCGCGGGGATGCACTCCAGCACGACCGCGAAGGCGCCGGCCCGCTCCAGGGCGCGGGCGTCGTCGAGCAAACGCGCGGCGGCCGAGTCGGTCTTGCCCTGCAGCTTGTGCCCGCCGAACTGCCGGACGGACTGGGGCGTGAGGCCCAGGTGGCCCATGACGGGGACGCCGGCGGCGACGAGCCGCTCGACGATGCCCGCGACGCGCACGCCGCCCTCCAGCTTGACGGCGGTCGCCCCGCCCTCCTGGAGGAGGCGGACCGCGTTGCGCATCGCCTCGTCCTCGCCGGCCTGGTAGGAGCCGAAGGGCATGTCGGCGACGACGAAGGCGCGCTGCGTGCCCCGCACCACGGGCTTCGTGTGGTGGATGATCTCGTCCATCGTGACGGGCACGGTCGAGTCGTAGCCGAGCACGACCATGCCGAGCGAGTCGCCGACGAGCACGCCGGGGATGCCCACTTGGTCGACGAGGCGGGCGCTGGGGTAGTCGTAGCAGGTGATCATGGCGAAGCGCTCGCCGCGATCTTTGAGGGCGCGGAGGCTGTGGACCGAGCGTCGTGCCATGCGGCGGGCTCCTGGGGGACGCCGGCGCGGGGCGGCGGCGGGCTGTCGTGCGGCGCGGCGAATGTACCGACGGGCCTCGCGGCGTGTCAATCGCGCGCGGCGGACGGAACCACGGCGGGCAGCCCGGCGAGCGGCGTGGCCTGCCGCACGCCGCGCACGATGGCCCGCCCGAGGGCGGCGGCGGCCATGCTGCCCAGCATCGTCAGCAGGGCGGGGGCGCGGCCGAGGTCGGCCTCGTGGCGGCCGGTCGCGAGGACGAATACCGAGTCGCCGTCGATCGGCGTGTGGGCCGGACGGACCGCATGGGCGAGGCCGTCGTCGGCCATGACGGCCAGCCGCGTGGCCTGCGCCTTGCCGAGGCGGGCGTTGGTCGCGACGACGGCGACCGTCGTGTTGAGCAGCGCCTCGGCCGCGGCGGCGTGCTCGGCGTAGTAGGCGTCGAGCGGCCGATCGATCAGCGCCTCGTGGCCGGGGCGCATCGCGCGGTCCTCGGCGCCGCGGCGCGGGCCCGCGACGAGATCGCCGGTCGCGGGGTCGACGATCGCGCCGGCGGCGTTGACGGCCGCGACGGCCCCCACCACGAGGCCGGAGCCGTGGCGCACGGCGGCCGTGCCGAGGCCGCCCTTCCAGGCCAGCGACCGGCCGTCGAGCTTGGCGACGCTGCAGCCCGTGCCGGCCCCGGCGCAGCCCTCGGCGACGGCGCCGGCGGTCGCGCGGCGGACGGCCATCGCGCCCTGCCCGGGGCCGGGGAAGGCCGCCGGCGAGCCCAGCCCCTGGTCGAAGACGACCGCGCCGGTGACGATCGGCACCGGCGGCGCCTCGGCGGTGACGGGCAGCCCGACGCCGCGCTCGACGAGGGCGGCGCGGACGCCGGCGGCGGCGGCGAGACCGTGCGCGCTGCCGCCGGTGATGAGCACCGCGTGCACGACGTCCACGGTGTTCTCCGGGCGGAGGAGTTGCGTGTCGATGGTCCCCGGCGCGCCGCCCGCCCCGTGGAAGCCCGGGGTCGCGCCGGCCTCGGTCAGCACGACGGTGCAGCCGGTGGCCCGGCGGCGGCTCGTCCAGTGCCCGAGGCGCACGCCCTCGACATCGGTGATCGCGCCGTCGGGGTTGGCGGCGCTGGCGGTCGTTGCGGTGCTGGTCGTTGGCATGGGCGGCTCCCGGCCTGATCCCGCGCGGCTCAGTCGAGGGCCGACTCGACGTCGCGCATGTGGAGGTAGAGCCAGACCATGTCGCGGCCGGCGGCGGTGATCGTGCCGGTCGCGTCGACGAAGCGCTCCAGTTGCTGCTCATCGACGGCGAGGGCGTGGGCGGCCATCGTGCGCTGCCGCTGGTCGAGGACCAGCAGCGCGACCTGATCGGGGTTCATGCGGCGATCGGGCAGCCAATCGACGCGGTCGGCGAGGGCCTGGGATTCGCGCAGGCCGTCGCAGAGGCGCAGCAGCGCGCCGTGCTCCACCTTGGCCACCCGCTGCAAGCCGCCGGTGACGGAGTGCACGGCGGCGCGGAACTGCTTGTATTGGCGCCGCGGGACGTCGCCGCGGGCGCGCTCCACGTCGGCGACGGTGGGCAGGCCCAGGTCGCGCATGATCCAGGCGGCGTCGCGGCCCTGGGTGAGGTTGAGGAAGGCGGCGAGCGAGGCCGGATTGAGGCGGAAGCCCATGAAGGTCCGCACGACGGGATGGACGTCGCGGCCGCGCAGCGCCAGATAGAGGCCGATGAACTCCTCGGCGGCGGCGAGGTACTCCTGCACGATGCGCATGCCCATGACCTTGCGGTCGGACGGGTCGGCGGTGACGAGCCCGCGCAGGAGCGCCTCGGCGACGGTGCGGTGCGCCTTGCCGCCGAAGCCGGCGAAGTTCTCCAGGAACGGCGTCTCCAGGCGGCCCACGTAGGCGTCGAAGCAGGCGGCGCAGAGGGCGGCGCGGCGATCGAGCCCGGCGAGGTCGAAGTCGTCGCCGCACTCACCGCAGGTCGCGATGGTGGGAGGCAGGCGTTCGGCCTGCGATTCCAGGCCGGGGCGGTCGGCGCGGTGGCGGGTCGTCAGGGGGCGCTCCGATCCGGCGTGGGAGAGGGCGGGCGGGTCGACCGGACGCGGCGGCGCTTCTGCGCCGCCGGCTGGCAGCGCGGGCACCAGTGCGACGCCCGCCCGCCGACGACGCTGCGGCGGATCATCGCGCCGCAGTCGTCGCAGGGCTGGTCGGTGCGGCGGAAGACGCGCACGAAGTACTGCTGGCCGCCCTCCGCGCCGTCGGCGTCGGTGTAGTCGCGGAAGGAGGCCCCGCGATTGGCGATCCCGTCGCGGAGCACCTGCCCGATGGCGTCGTGCAGGGCGGCCCGCTCGGCCGGACGCAGCGAGCCGGCCGGGGCCTCGGGATGGAGGCGGGCGAGGAAGAGCGCTTCGTCGGCGTAGATGTTGCCGATGCCGGCGACGAGGCGCTGATCGAGCAGCATCGACTTGACCGGGGCGCGCCGGCCGCGCAGCCCCCGCCACAGCGCGTCGGGGTCGAAGGCGGGATCGATCGCGTCCGGGCCCAGCTTGGCCAGCGCCTCGGCGGGGTCGTCGACGAGGTCGAGCGTGCCGAACTTGCGCACGTCGACGAAGCGCAACTCGCTGCCGTCGTCGAGGGGCAGGCGGGCGCGCAGGAAGTCGTCGGGCGGGGCGCCGGGGCGGCGGTGGCGCAGGGAGCCGGTCATGCGCAGGTGGACGACGAGGATCGGGCCGTCGCCGAGGCCGATCAGCAGGTACTTGCCGTGCCGGCCGACGTCCGTGATCGTCGCGCCGCGCAGGCGGGCGCGCAGGGCCGCGGCCGGGACGCCGCGCAGCAGCCGCTCCGCGCCGGGCAGCAGGGCGAAGTCGGCGATCGTGCGGCCGACGATGCGCGCCGCCAGATCGCGCCGCGTCGTCTCGACCTCGGGCAACTCGGGCATGACTGGAGGCTAGCAGCGCAGCCCCGGACGTGACGGGGGCCGCCCGGCGGCGGCCCCCGCGGTGCGCATGTCCGCCGCGGCCGCCGCGTCCTAGCGGTACGCCCCGACGCCCTTGGGGTGGTAGGCGTTCTGCAGGACTTCCGGCTCGAAGAACTGCGGCTGGACGTTCTCCACGACCTGCTCGTAGAGCGCCATCTTGAAGATGCCCTCGAGCGCGTTGACGACCGCCAGGCCGATCGCGACGAGCGGGATCGCGACGATGATCCCGGCCACGGGGGAGATCGCGCCGACCGCCGCGCCGATCGCGACCCCGGGGATCACCGCGAGGAAGCGGAAGATGCCGAAGCCGAAGCCCGACACCAGCTGCTCGCCCCAGGTGCGGGTGAAGTAGCTCTTGGAGCGCTTGATGGCCTCGATGGGGCCGACGTGCTCGACGATCAGGATGGGCACGACGAAGAACGTCATGTAGGCCCAGATCGCGCCCATGATGTCGATGATGATGCGGGCGATGAAGTTGTCCTCGGCGACGCTGCGGGCGTACGTCAGGGCGATGAAGATGATCGTCGAGATGAAGGACCAGCCGATGACGCCGGAGACGTTCTTGTTGACGGCGGCGAAGCCGGTGAAGACGTTGGGGTCGCCGCCCTTGAGGCGGTGGCGGGCGGCCCCCATGAGGGCCGCGTTGAAGTAGGTGATGATGGTGATGGCGGCGAACAGGGCGATGACCGCCACGATGGCGTCGCCGGCCTGCAACTGCGCCTCGCCGCCGCCGGCGGCGCCGCTGCTGATCCGGTCGAAGGAGCCGAGCGCCAGGAAGGCGACCGCGGCGACGCCGACGACGATCCCCACGCCGATGAACGACATGAGCGGGAAGAGCAGCAGTTCCTTGTCTTTGCGGAGCACGACCATGGAGGTCTTGATGATGCTCCACGTGTTGGAGAAGGTGCGAAAGATTCCTGCGAACATGCGCCGAGCCTAGCAGAGATTCGCCGGTTACGGGGAGGGCCGGGCGGGCGGGCGCCCGATGCGCGGGGATCAGGGCGCGGCGAGCGGCGCCATGTCGCGCCAGTTGAGCCCGCTCTTCATCTCGATCTTGAGCGGCACGACCATCCCGATCGCCCGCGGCATGAGCGCCTGCAGCAGGCCCGCCATCTCATCGACCTCGGCCGGCGGGAGCTCCAGGATCAGTTCGTCGTGGACCTGGAGGATCATGCGGCCGGCCAGCTCGCGCTCCGCGATGGCGCGCTCGACGTCGAGCATGGCGCGCTTCATCACGTCGGCGGCGGTCCCCTGCACGGGCATGTTGACCGCGACGCGCTCGGCGGCCGAGCGGGCCTGGAAGTTGTTGGAGCGGATCTCGGGGATGTAGCGGCGCCGGCCCAGCAGCGTCTCGGCGTAGCCGCGCTCGCGGGTGGACTGCTTGACCTCCTCGATGTACTCCGCCACGCGGGCGAAGCGGGCGAAGTACGCGTCGATGAAGGCCTGCGCGTCGCGCCGCTCCATGCCCGAGCGCTGCGTGAGTCCGTGCGCGCTGAGGCCGTAGATGACGCCGAAGTTCATCATCTTGGCGATGCGCCGCATCTCCGGCTCCACGTCCGCGGGGGCGACGCCGTAGACCCCGGAGGCCGTGGCGGCGTGGATGTCCTCGTCGTTCTGGAAGGCCTCGATCAGATGCGGGTCCTGCGAGAGATGGGCCAGCACCCGCAACTCGATCTGCGAGTAGTCGGCCCCGAGGAAGGTCACGCCGGAGCCGGCGTCGCCGGCGGCGGGCCGCGCGACGAAGGCGGCCCGGATGGCGCGCCCCTGCTCGGTGCGGACCGGGATGTTCTGCAGGTTGGGGTTCTCCGACGAGAGCCGGCCGGTCGCCGCGACGGCCTGGTTGTAGTCGGTGTGGATGCGGCCGGTGGCCGGGTTGATCAACTGGGGCAGCGTGTCGACGTAGGTGGACTTGAGCTTGCTGAGCTCGCGGTAGTGGAGCACCTGGGGGATGACGGGATGGGCGCCCATGATGCGCTCCAGCGCCTGCGCGTCGGTGGTGAAGCCCCGCGTCGTCCTGCGGGTCTTGGGCAGGCCCAACTCCTCGAAGAGGACCTCGCTCAACTGCTTCGGGGAGCCGATGTTGAACTCGTGGCCGACGGAGTCGTAGATCGCCTTCTCGGTCGCGGCGACCTCGGATTCGAGCTCTCCCGCGAGGCGCGAGAAGGCGTCCGGATCGAGCGTGACGCCGCGGCGCTCCATGCCGGCCAGGACGCCGACCAGCGGCAGTTCCAGATCGCGGTAGAGCCCGGCGATCTGCTCCTCCGCCTCCAGGTCCGCCGCGAGGGCGGCGGCGAGGCGCAGCGCGGCGTCGGCGCGGGCGGCGGCGTAGGACGCGGCCGCGTCGGCGGGAAGGTCGGTGAACGCGATCTGCTTCCGGCCCGTGCCGACGATCTCCCCCCGCTCGGCGAGCTTCATCCCGGCGCGTTCGAGCGCGAGCGGCGGCAGCGCCGTGGTCGACTCCCCCAGCAGGTAGGCCTCGATCAGCGTGTCACGGACGACGCCGCGCAGCGACACCCCCTCATTGGCGAGCACCTTCATCGCGAACTTCGCGCCGTGCAGGGTCTTGGCGACGCTGTCGTCCTCCAGCAGGGGGCGGAGCAGGGCGCGGGCCTCGCCGGGGGGGAGGCCGGAGTCGGCGGGCAGCATCGTGACCTGGCCGCCGGCGCCGGTGGGCGGCGCGTGGCGGACGGGGACGTAGCAGGCCTCGCCGGCCGCGACGGCCAGCGCGTAGCCCGCGACGTCGCAGGCCATCGCGTCGGGGCCGGACGTCTCCAGGCCGACGGCGAGGAGGTCGGCCGCGCGGGCGCGCTCCAGCCACGCGCCGAGCCGATCGGCGGTCGTGACGGTCTCGTATTCGGCGGGCGGCGTGTCGCCGGCGGCGGGCCGGCGGCCGGCCGCGGGCCACTCCCCGAGGCGGTCGACGAGGCTGCGGAACTCCAACTCGCCGAACAGTTCGACCACCGGCGCCTCGTCGAAATCGGCCAGCGCGGCGGCCTCCACGTCGAGCGTCACGGGCGCGTCGTGGCGAATGGCCGCCAGGCGCTTGGAGTGGCGCGCGAGGTCCTCGTGCGCGCGCAGCGCGTTCCGCGCCCGCGGCGGCGTCACGGCGTCGAGGTTCGCGTAGATCTCCTCGATCGTGCGGTACTCGTTGAGCAGCTTGACGGCCGTCTTGTCGCCGATGCCGGGCACGCCCGGGATGTTGTCGGAGGTGTCGCCCTTGAGGCCCTTGTAGTCGATCACCTGCACGGGGTCGATGCCGTAGCGCTCCCGGACCTTGACCGGGCTGTCGTAGATCACGGTGTCGCGCTGGTAGGGCCGGTACATGTAGACGTGGACGCCCTCGCGCACGAGCTGCAGCAGGTCGCTGTCGAGGGTGCCGATCCACGTCTCCAGACCCTGCTCGGCGGCCTGGTCGGCGAGCGTGGCGAGGACGTCGTCCGCCTCCCAGCCGTCGGCCTCGTAGAGCGGGATGCCGAACGCCTCGACGATCTGGCGGCAGCGCTCGATCTGGGGGGGCAGGGCCTCCGGGATCGGATCGCGGTGGGCCTTGTAGGCGCTGTCGGCGTCGTGGCGGAAGGTGGGCGCGTCGGTGTCCATGGCGACGGCGAGGTGCGTGGGCCCCAACTCCCGCACGATGCGCAGCAGCGTGTTGGCGAAACCGTAGACGGCGGTCGTCTCCTCGCCGGTCCGCTTGACGCTGAAGGGCTGCACGTCCTTGAGCGCGAAATAGGCGCGAAAGATGATCGCGTGGCCGTCGAGGATGACGAAGCGGGCGGCGGGCGGCGGGGCGGCGTCGGTGGTCACGCGGCGAGTATATGGCCCGGACCGGGGCGCCGATCACTCGACGACGACGTCCAGTGCGACGGCGTCGGTCACGCGGATGCGCTGCGAACCGCAGCCGAAGCATCGGAGGTTGAGGTCGATGACCGCGCCGGCGGTGCGCAGCCCGACACGGACCTCCTCGCCGGCGCCCAGGTCGAACTCGATCAGGGTGCGGCCCTTGCCGGGGATCGAGCCGGTGCGCACGACGCCCCGGCGGCGGTCGTCGCCCTCGTTCACGATGTTGAGGTCGGCGCGGGTGATGGCCGGCTCGTCCTGCGGCGCCAGCAGCACGATGAGCCGCTGCCCGGCCGCGACGGCGAAGTCGACGGAGTGGCAGCCGCGGCAACTGGCCCGCATGTCGATGGGGTCGCCGGCGGCGGCGACCTCGATGGTCAGGCGCTCCTCCGCGCCGACCGTGTAGCGATCGCGGGGGCCGGCCGGCAGGCGCCGCACCTCGACGATGCGGCTTTCGGCCGCGGGATTGAGCAGGGTGACCAGCGCGGGATCGACGGTGGGGGATTGGGCGGCGCCGGACCGCGCCCCGCCCAGCCAGAGCGCGGCCAGCAGGCCCACGAGCAGCGCCCCGCGCCAGATCGCGGCCGGGAGACGACGGTGCGCCCGATCGGTCATGACGGTCCCCTCACCTGCTCTTCCCCGCCCACCCCGGATGGGAACCGGGCGGCCCTGATACGATCGGCGCGCCCGAGCCGGCGCCCCGGCGAGCGGGCTCCGCAGCGGAAGGATCGCGCGTGCCCCTGGATCGCATCGTCGTGCGCGGCGCCCGCGAGCACAACCTGAAGGACGTCGACGTAACCATCCCGCGCGACAAGCTCGTGGTGATCACGGGCATCTCGGGATCGGGCAAGTCTTCGCTGGCTTTCGACACGATCTACGCCGAGGGCCAGCGCCGTTATGTGGAATCGTTATCGGCGTACGCGCGGCAATTCCTGGGCCAAATGGAGAAGCCGGACGTCGATCACATCGAGGGGCTGTCGCCGGCCATCTCGATCGATCAGAAGACGGGTAGCCGCAACCCGCGCTCGACGGTGGGCACGGTGACGGAGATCTACGACTACCTGCGCCTGCTCTTCGCGCGCGTGGGGCGGCCGCACTGCCCGGCGTGCGGCAAGCCGATCTCGCGCCAGACCGTGCAGCAGATGGCGGACCGCATCCTGACGCTGCCGCCGGGCAGCCGGGTGATGCTGCTCGCGCCGGTCGTGAAGGATCGCAAGGGCGAGCACGCACAGGCGCTCGAGGACGCGCGCGGCGCGGGCTTCGTGCGGGCGCGGGTCGACGGCGTCGTGCGCTCGCTGGACGAGGAGATCGCGCTCGCGAAGACGAAGCGCCACACGATCGACGTCGTGGTCGACCGGGTGATCCTGCCCGCCGGCGACGACGCCGAGGCGCGGCGGGCGCTGGCGGGCCGGCTGGCGGAGTCGGTCGAGCAGTCGCTGACGCTGGGCGGCGGGATGCTGCGCGTCGCGGAGATCCCGGCGGAGGAGGGGGCGGACACGCGCGAGGACATGGTCTTCTCGGAAGCGCTGGCCTGCCCCGACGACATGACCGCCTTCGGCGAGATCGAGCCGCGCAATTTCTCGTTCAACAGCCCGCACGGGGCCTGTCCGTCCTGCACGGGCCTGGGCATGCGCATGGAGGTCGACCCGGCGCTGGTGATCCCCGACCGGTCGAAATCGATCGCGCAGGGAGCGATCGCGCCCTGGCAGCGGGCGACCGCGAACGGCAGTTGGTACTTCAAGATCCTGCGCGGCGTGCTGGAGGCGCTGGGCGACGGCGTCGATACGCCGGTCGCGCAGTTGCCCCAGGAGTGCCTCGACGTGGTGCTGTACGGCACGCGGGAGCCGGTCACCATCACCTACGTCAACCATCGCGGGCGGCGGCGCACCTATCAGACCGAGTACGAGGGCGTGATCAACAACCTCGCCCGCCGCCACAAGGAGACCGACTCGGAGTGGATGCGCGGGGAGATCGAGCGCTTCATGGCGGCGGTGCCCTGCCCGGCCTGCGGCGGCAAGCGCTTGAAGCCGCAATCGCTGTCGGTGCTGGTGGACGGGCGCAACATCGTGGCCGTGACGGAGCTCTCGGTGTCGGCGGCGCAAGCCTGGGCGGAACGCCTGGCGGGCGACGACTCGCCGCTGAACGCCCGCGATCGCCTCATCGGCGCGCAGATCGTGAAGGAGATCCGCGATCGGCTGACGTTCCTGGTCGACGTGGGGCTGGACTACCTGACGCTGGACCGCGCCGCCGCCACGCTGGCCGGCGGCGAGGCGCAGCGCATCCGCCTGGCGACGCAGATCGGCTCGTCGCTGATGGGCGTGCTGTACGTCTGCGACGAGCCGTCGATCGGGCTGCACCCGCTCGACGACGCGCGCCTGATCGGCACGCTCAAGCGCCTGCGCAACCTGGGCAACACAGTGCTGATCGTGGAGCACGACGAGGCGATGATGCGCGCCGCCGACCACATCATCGACATGGGGCCCGGCGCGGGCGAGCACGGCGGCGAGGTCGTCGCGGCGGGACCGCCGAAGCAGTTGGAGCAGGAGCCCGCCTCGCTGACGGGGGCCTACCTGTCGGGGCGCAAGCAGATCCCCATGCCGGCGGGGCGCCGGCCGGGCAGCGGCCAGGCGATCTGGGTGCGCGGCGCGGCCGAGCACAACCTGCGCGGCATCGACGTGGAGTTCCCGCTGGGCAAGCTGGTCTGCGTGACGGGCGTCAGCGGCTCCGGCAAGAGCACGCTGGTGAACGAGATCCTCTACGCCAAGATCGCGCAGCAGTTGCACGGCGCCAAGCTGCGCCCGGGCAAGCTGCGGTCGATCGAAGGGCTGGACGCCATCGACAAGGTGATCAACATCGACCAGTCGCCGATCGGGCGGACGCCGCGGTCGAACCCGGCGACCTACACGGGCGCCTTCACGCCGATCCGGGAGCTGTTCGCGGCGGTGCCGGAGTCGCGCTCGCGGGGGTACAAGCCGGGGCGCTTCTCGTTCAACGTCAAGGGCGGCCGCTGCGAAGCCTGCAAGGGCGCCGGCTACAACGAGATCGAGATGCAGTTCCTGCCCGACGTGACGGTGCCCTGCGAGGTCTGCCGGGGCGCGCGCTACAACCGCGAGGCGCTGGAGATCCACTACAAGAGCAAGACGATCGCGGAGGTGCTGGACATGACCGTCGACGAGGCGGCGGAGTTGTTCAGCGCCAATCCGGGCCTGCGCCGCAAGCTGGAGACGATCCAGGCCGTGGGGCTCGGCTACATCAAGCTGGGCCAGCCGGCGACGACGCTGTCGGGCGGCGAGGCGCAGCGGGTGAAGCTCAGCACGGAGCTCTCCAAGCGCGGCACGGGCCGCACGCTGTACCTGCTCGACGAACCGACGACGGGGCTGTCCTTCCCCGACGTGGCGGCGCTGATGCGGGTGCTCCAGCGCCTCGTCGACGGCGGCAACACGGTGCTCGTGATCGAGCACCACCTCGACGTGGTCAAGAACGCGGACCACGTGATCGACCTGGGGCCGCTGGGCGGCGATCGCGGCGGGGCGATCGTCGCGACGGGGACGCCGGAGGAGATCGCGGCCACCCCCGCGAGCCACACGGGCCGCTTCCTGCGCGAAACGCTGGAGCGGCACGGCCGCGCCGTGGAGCCGGCGGCCGGGGATGGCGAGGCGGCGTCGCTCAACGGCGACGGGCGGGCGGCGCGGCGGGCCGCGGCCGGCGCGGCGGCGAGTTGAGCGCCCGGACCGGGCGCCGCCGCGCGGCGGCGCGACCGCTCCCGTTATGACACATGGTTGCGCCTTGTCCCTTCGGTGCGCGCGGGGGTGTTGCCCTGATCGGAGCGTGGGGCTATAAGGGAATGAGGTTGGGACGGCGGCAGAGCCCGGACCTGCCGGTCCGCTTTGGGGAGGTACCCATGACGTACGTAATCACCGAGCCCTGCATCGACGTGAAGGACCAGTCCTGCGTCGAGGTTTGCCCCGTGGACTGCATCCACGCGGACGAGGAGGATCGCATCCTCTTCATCAGTCCGGACGAATGCATCGACTGCGGCGCCTGTGAGCCCGCCTGTCCCGTGACGGCGATCTTCTCCGAGGACGACGTCCCGGAGGAGTGGGAGGCCTTCACGGAGGTCAACGCCCTCTGGTTCGAGGACAAGGCGGCCGCGCGGGAGAAGGTTCTGGCGCTCGTCCCCTAAACGCGGCCCATCCGACAGGCACGCACGAGCCCGGCGCGACGCGCCGGGCTCTCTGCCGTCAGGCCGGCGGCGGTCAGAAGCCGAGCCGGCCGCGCACCGACTCGACGAGACCGGCGATGGGCACGCGGACCTGCGCTTGCGAGTCCCGCTCCCGGATGGTCACGGCCTGGTCGTCGAGGCTGTCGAAATCGACCGTGACGCAGAGCGGCGTGCCGACTTCGTCCTGACGCCGGTAGCGGCGGCCGATGCTCTGCGTCTCGTCGTACTGCGTCGTCCAGTGCGGACGCAGCAGTCCCCACACCTCGCGGGCGAGCGGCGAGAGCTTCGGGTTGCGGCTGAGCGGCAGCACGGCGACCTGGATGGGCGCGATGCGGGGGTGAAACTTGAGCAGCGAGCGGTCGTCGCCTTTCTCGTCGGGCTCCACGGCGTAGGCGTCGACGAGGAAGGCCAGCGCGGCCCGGTCGACCCCCGCGGCCGGCTCGATGACGTAGGGCACGATGTGCTCGTTGCGCTCGTTGTCGAAGTAGGTGAGGCGCTTGCCGCTGTGCTGGGCGTGCGTCGTCAGGTCGAAGTCGGTGCGGTTGGCGATGCCCTCGAGTTCGTCCCAGCCCCAGGGGAAGCGGTACTGGAGGTCGGTCGTGCCGGCCGAGTAGTGGGAGAGCTTCTCGGGCGGATGGACGTCGCGGCGCAGGTTGGCCGGGTCGATGCCGAGGTCCAGGTACCACTGCTCGCGCAGGTCGATCCAGCGCTCGTACCAAGCGGGCGCGTCGCCGGGCGGGACGAAGAACTCCATCTCCATCTGCTCGAACTCGCGCGTGCGGAAGGTGAAGTTGCCCGGCGTGATCTCGTTGCGGAACGACTTGCCGATCTGCGCCACGCCGAAGGGCAGGCGGCGGCGCGTGGCGGTGAGCACGTTCTCGAAGTTGACGAAGATGCCCTGGGCGGTCTCGGGCCGCAGGAAGGCGGCCGAGGCGGCGTCCTCCACGGGGCCCACGTGCGTCTGGAACATCAGGTTGAACTGGCGCGCCCCGGTCATCGATCCGGCGGCCCCGCAATTGGGGCAACGGCCGTCGCCGGGGAGTTGGTCCTCGCGGAAGCGCTGCTTGCACTCCCGGCAATCGACGAGCGGGTCGGTGAAGTTCCGCAGGTGCCCGCTGGCCTCCCAGACCTGGGGCGACATCAGGATGGCGGCGTCGAGCCCGACGATGTCGGGGCGCTCGCGCACCATCGCGCGCCACCACGCCTCCTTGACGTTGCGCTTCAACTCGACGCCCACGGGGCCGTAGTCCCAGGTCGAGGAGAAGCCGCCGTAGATCTCGCTGCTGGGGAAGACGAAGCCGCGCCGCTTGGCGAGCGAGACGATGGCGTCGAGGGAGGGCCGGGCGGGGTCGGACGAAGCGGGGGTGGTCATCGGCTGCTCGCGGGCGCATCGTGGGGCTGGCGGGGATTACGACGAGCCATGCGCGGGCTCCCGATCACGTTATCGCGGGCGCGCCGTGCGCTCAACGCGCGGGCCAACATCCGCCCGCGTTGACGGCGATCGGCGGCGCTGGATAGTGTGCCGCTGACCCGCTGGCGCACGCGAAGGAGCGGCCGGACGATGCGATTCCTGATGGGCCTGGCGTTCGGGGTGGTGACGGGCTTCGCCGTCGTGGCGATCGTCACGGGCGATTCGGGCGGGGCCGCCGTCGCGCAGGTGCGGGCGCGGCTGCGCCGCTAGCGCCGGAACCCCATCCCCATTCCCCTTCCGGCTCCCCCTCTCCACCTCCTGGTGGAGAGGGGGTCGGGGGGTGAGGTTCCCCCGGATCGACGCCTACAGGAAGATCGGCCCGAAGACGACGGCGACGATCGACATCAGCTTGAGCAGGATGTTGAGCGAGGGACCGGAGGTGTCCTTGAACGGGTCGCCGACGGTGTCGCCGACGACGGCCGCCTTGTGCGCCTCCGAGCCCTTGCCGCCCGAGTGCCCCTCTTCGATGTACTTCTTGGCGTTGTCCCAGGCGCCGCCGGCGTTGGCCATCATGATGGCCATCATCGAGCCGGCCGCGATCGCGCCGATCAGCAGCCCGCCCAGCGCCTCGGCGCTGATCACGGCGCCGATGAAGATCGGCACGGCGACGGCCAGTAGGCCGGGCACGATCATCTCCCGCAGCGCGCCGTCGGTGGAGATGGCGATGGCGCGCGTGTGATCGGGCTCCTCGCTGCCGTCCATGATGCCGGGGTGCTCGCGGAACTGGCGCCGCACTTCCTCGACCATCGACTGCGCGGCGCGGCCCACGGCGCCCATGCTGAGGGCGCTGAAGACGAAGGGCATCAGCGCGCCGATGAGGATGCCGACCATGACCTCCCAATCGAGCAGGTTGAAGACGGAGACGCCGGTGGTGATGCTGTAGGTCGCCAGCAGGGCGAGGGCGGTCAGCGTGGCGGAGCCGATGGCGAAGCCCTTGCCGGTAGCGGCGGTGGTGTTGCCGAGTTGGTCGAGGGCGTCGGTGCGCTCCCGCACCTCGGGCGGCAGGCTGGCCTGCTCGGCGATGCCGCCGGCGTTGTCGGCGACGGGGCCGTAGGCGTCGGTCGCCAGGGTGACGCCGAGCGGGGCCAGCATCCCGACCGCCGCCAGCGCGATGCCGTAGAAGCCGGCGAACTCCTGGGCCAGGAAGATCGCCAGGGCGATGGTGACCATCGGCACGGCCGTCGAGAGCATGCCGAGGCTGACGCCGCCGATGATCACCGGGCCCGCGCCCGACTCGGCCTGCTCGGAGAGCCGGACCGTGGGGCTGTACTTGATGGGACCGATGGCGAACCCCTCGGAGGAGGTGAAGCCCTCCGTCACGGTGCCGATGATCTGCCCGGCCAGCAGGCCGACCAGGATCGCCCAGAAGAGGTTGTCGTCGAGGCCCATGACGGCGATGGCGATGCCCGAACCCAGCAGCACGAGGCCGCTCGCGCCGAAGACCCCGGCGCGCAGCGCCCAGAGCAGCCGCCCCTGCTCGGCCTGTTCGCCGGTGCGCACCAGGAAGGAGCCCAGCAGCGCGGCGATGATCCCGATCGTGGCGACCAGGATGGGCAGCACGAAGGGGTTGGCGTCGAAGTCGGTCAGGGCGCCGGGGTCGAAGACCTCGGCCGCGCCGATGGCCGCGCCCCCCACCGCGAGCGTGGCCAGCGCGATCGTCGCGACGATGGAGCCCACGTAGGACTCGAAGAGGTCGGCGCCCATGCCGGCCACGTCGCCGACGTTGTCGCCCACGTTGTCGGCGATGGTGGCCGGGTTGCGGGGGTCGTCCTCGGGGATGCCGGCCTCGACCTTGCCGACGAGGTCGGCGCCCACGTCGGCGGCCTTCGTGTAGATGCCGCCGCCGACGCGGGCGAAGAGGGCGATGGAAGACGCGCCGAAGGCGAAGCCGGTCAGCGGCCGCACGTCCTGCCAGATGAGATACATCAGCACGACGCCGATCAGCCCCAGCCCGACGACGGTCATGCCCATCACGGTGCCGGAGTTGAAGGCGGTGCGCAGGGCGGGGTTGAGGCCGCGCTGGGCGCTGGCCGCGGTGCGCACGTTGGCGCGCACGGCGATCGTCATGCCGGCGTAGCCCGCGCCCGCGGAGAGAACCGCGCCGATCAGGTAGCTGATCGCGGTCTCGGGGAGATCGGGATCGGCGGCGAACTTCCCCAGCACGTCGTAGTCGATGAAGATCAGCAGGATCACGAAGACCACGGCCACGAAAGCGGCGATGAACGTGTACTCGCGCTTGAGGAAGGCCGCGGCCCCCTCTTGAATCGCGACGGCGATCTTGCGCATCGCGTCGTTGCCTTCGGCCTCCGCCATCACGTCGCGCACGCGCAGCGCGGCGAAGGCGAGCGCGGTCAGGGCGATGAGAATCGCCAGGATCAGGACTACCATGGGGCCTCCGTGGGGGCAGTGAGGGGGATCGCGGCGCGCTGCCCGCCACGCGCCGCGCGACGGGCCGCAATGTATCGCGCGCCGATCGGGCGATCAACCGGGCGGCGGCGCCGGGGAGTGCGGCGGCTCGGCGGCGGCGAGGCGCTCCTGGAGCGCCTGAATCCGCGTCTCGAGTTCCTGCTGCACGGCGACGAGCGTGAGGTCGCCCCGCGTGCGCTCCGTGACGCCGCGGACCATGTCGGTGTGGCGGCGCAGCCCGCGGGTGATCGCGTCCGGGTAGTCGAAGGTGACGAGCAGGCCGTAGATGTCGTCCATGGCGCGCAGCAGCGACTCGGCGCGCTCCCGCTCGCCGTGACGCAGCGAGTCGAGCGCGAAGCGCCGCAGTTCGCCCACCGTCTCCGCCAGCCCGTTCAGGTAGGCCGGATACTCGACGCCGAGGTCCTCGGGCGTGGGCAGGGGCCGCCCGGCGATCACGGCGAGGGTCAGGGAGGCCTCGGCGAGCTCCTTGAGGGCGTCGTGGAGGAATCCCGCGTGGTAGATCTCGCCGTGCCCGGCCAGGGCCGACTGGGCGCGGCGCGCGCCCGCCTGGGCCTGCGCGAGCAGCCGATCGGCTTCGTCGAACTGACGCCGGTGCACGGCGCGGATGCAGCCGGCGCTGTGCTGGATGATCCGGCGGGTCGCGGCGAGCGCCTCCTCGCGGGCGGCGTGGCGGGCGTCGAAGCTGGCCCGGATCGTGGCGAGGATGTCCTCCAGCGGCGGCCCGACGCCCGGCGCATCGTCCGTGGGGGGCGGGTCCGGCGGCGGCGGGGGCACTAGAGGTCCTTGACCGGATCGGGCAGCTCGCCCTCGCGGGCGGCGTCGATCATCTGCTTGGCCTCCGCGGGCATCTCGACTCCCAACTCGTCGAAGCGCTGCTCCGCCCAGCGGCCGATCTGGCGCGGGTCCTTGTACGCGTCGGGGCCGGCGGCGGGGTCGGGCGCGCCGTACTGCTCCATCACCTGGGCCTCCGTCTTCGGGGTGGCGAAGCGCGAGAGGGCGCGTTCGGTGCGGGCGCTGCCGCAGTGCCCGCAGTCGGGCCGCCGGGCGCTGGCCAACGAGCGGTGGAAGGCCTCGGTGCGCTTGCCGCAGTCGGCGCAGTGGTACTCGTAGATCGGCACGGACGTCCCCCGGGGCGGGATCGTATCACCGAGACGGGCCGGGGCGCTCAGGAGTCGACCGCGTTGCGCACGTGCCGCGCGACGACCAGCCGCCCGCCCCGCCCGGGCGCCACCGCGACGACGTCGATGCGGGCGGCGGGCTCCTCGCCGCCCTCCCCGGCGAGATCGGCGAGATAGGCCGCCGCGCCCAGCCGCAGGCGCTCCTGCTTGGCCGGATCGACCGACTCCAGGGCGGCCAACGCCCCGCCGCGTCCGCGCCGGGTGCGCACCTCGACGAAGACGATCGACCCGTCCCGGTCGCGCGCGACGATGTCGATCTCGCCGCCCTCGCTGCGGCGGTTGCGATCGAGCAGCGTGTAGCCCCGGCGGCGCAGGTACCGCGCCGCGACCTCCTCCCCGTCCCGGCCGAGTTGCCGCCGGTGATCGGTCATCGCGGGGCCTCCCGCCACGGGAGCCAGGGCGTCGCGCGGCGGGCCGCGACGGCGGGCATCAGAAGCCGAGCCGCGCGGGGGCGGGCCGGAGCGCCGCGCGTCCGCTGGCCCGGACCGGCGCGAAGCTGTAGCGGTGCTCCGCGCAGGGGCCGCGGCGGCGCAGCGCCGTCAGGTGGCCGGGCGTCGCGTAGCCCTTGTTGGCGGCGAAGCCGTAGCCGGGGTAGGCGGCGGCCCGCGTCTCCATCCAGGCGTCGCGGGCCACCTTCGCCACGACCGAGGCCGCGGCGATGCTGGTGCAGGAGGCGTCGCCGCCGACGATCGTCTCGAACGGGCAGTCGAAGTGGTGGGCGTCGCGGCCGTCCACGAGGACGTAGTCGGCGGGCGCGCCGGCCCGGGCGGCGAGGTCGGCGAGGGCGCGGCGCATCGCCAGCCGCGTGCCCTGCAGGATGCCGACGCTGTCGATCTCCTCGGCGGCGGTCCAGCCGACCCCCCAGCCGGGCACGCCGTGCTTGATCGCGGCGGCGAGGTCGCGGCGGGCGCGCGCCGAGAGCTGCTTGCTGTCGCGGACCTTGCCCAGCCAGTCGGGGCGGGAGCCCGGCGCGAGGCAGACGGCCCCCGCGACCACGGGCCCGGCGATCGGCCCGCGGCCCACCTCGTCCACCCCGGCGACGAGCGCGTGCCCGGCGGCCCACAGCTGGAGTTCGCGGCGGCGCGTCGGCCGTCCCGGCCGTCCGGCCAGGGGACGGTGTCCCTGGGGAGGCGGCGGCGGCGGGTGGCGGGGCAGGACCGGCTGGAAGGGGGCGGTCGGCATGGCTCCGGCTCTCTCGCCCGGGATGGTCTCCGCCGGCGCGAACGGCGGCCGGCGCGCGGCCGTCCCCGCGCCGGCCGGGGGCAGGTGCATCGTAGTGTTCACCCGCGGCCCGTGACAGAGGGCCGCGGGTGCGCGCCGCCGCCCGGCGGGACCCGGATTGGGAGCGACCCCTGCTATATTGCAGTGGAGTTCGCACCGCCGCCGGGCGGGGCATGGCCGGGAAAGAGGGCGCCGTGGGCGGGTCTCGCTGGGCGCGGAACTCCTTCGTCTACCTGCTGGTCCTGGTGATCCTGGTGATCGTCCTGTTCACCGTCATCCCGCGCGGGGGCGGGTCGACGGAAGTGCCGATCGTGGGCGGGCCCGAGAGCCTGATCGGCCGCATCCAGGAGAATCAGGGCGACGGGATCGACCGCATCGAGGTCGACGGCTCCGAGGTCACGCTCTGGATGCAAAACGGCGCGAACTTCCACTCCCGCCTGCCCGAAGCGACCGATTTCTTCGAGTTCCTCGACCGGGAGGGCATCGACGTCAGCGACGCGAGCTTCCCCAACACGAGCGTCAGCGGCGGCGGCGGCTTCAGCGGCATCCTCAACATCTTCCTGGGCCTGCTGCCGCTGATCATCATCGTGGGCGTCGTGATCTTCATCATGCGGCAGGCGCAGGGCTCGAACAGCCAGGCGATGTCGTTCGGCAAGAGCAAGGCGCGCGTGGTGACGGCGAACCGGCCCAGCGTCACGTTCAACGACGTGGCCGGCGCCGTCGAGGCGAAGGAAGAGCTGCAGGAGGTCGTCGAGTTCCTCAAGTTCCCGGAGCGCTTCGCCGCCCTGGGCGCGCGCATCCCCACGGGCGTGCTGCTGGTGGGCCCGCCGGGCACCGGCAAGACCCTGATCTCGCGCGCCGTGGCCGGCGAGGCGGGCGTGCCCTTCTTCAGCATCAGCGGCTCCGAGTTCGTCGAGATGTTCGTCGGGGTGGGCGCGAGCCGGGTGCGCGACCTGTTCGAGCAGGCCAAGAAGAACGCGCCCTGCATCGTGTTCATCGACGAGGTCGACGCGGTCGGCCGCCAGCGCGGGGCCGGGCTGGGCGGCAGTCACGACGAGCGCGAGCAGACGCTGAACCAGATCCTGGTGGAGATGGACGGCTTCGACACGAACACCAACGTGATCGTGATCGCGGCGACCAACCGGCCCGACATCCTCGACCCGGCCCTGCTGCGCCCCGGCCGCTTCGACCGGCAGGTCGTGCTCGACGCGCCGGACGTGAAGGGCCGCGAGGCGATCCTGGGCGTCCACGCCGCCGACAAGCCGCTGGCCCCGGGCGTCGCGCTGGACACGGTCGCGAAGGAGACGCCCGGCTTCTCCGGGGCCGACCTCGCGAACCTGCTCAACGAGGCGGCCATCCTGGCGGCGCGGCGGCAGAAGAAGAAGATCACCAACGCGGAGTTGGAAGAGGCCGTCGACCGGGTGATGGCCGGGCCGGAACGCAAGAGCCGCGTCCTGACGGGCAAGGAGAAGGAGGTCGTCGCCTACCACGAGGGCGGGCACGCCCTCGTCGCCACGCGAATCAAGGGGCACGACCCCGTGCACAAGGTGACGATCGTGCCGCGCGGCATGGCGGGCGGATACACCCGCTACCTGCCGGAGAACGAGCACCGGCTGGCCGGCAAGGCCTACTACGAGGGCTTCCTGGCCTCCGCGCTCGGCGGCCACACGGCCGAGGCGCTGGTCTTTGGGGAGATGACCACCGGCGCCCACGACGACCTCTCGAAGGCGACGTCGATCGCGCGCAACATGGTCACGCAATGGGGCATGAGCGAGAAGCTGGGGCCGCGCACCTTCGGCAAGAAGGAATCGCTGGTCTTCCTGGGCCGCGATCTGAGCGAGCAGCGCGACTACTCGGAGCGCATCGCGGAGGAGATCGACGACGAGGTGCGGGAGTTGATCGATCGGGCGCGCGACCGCGCGCGCGCGATCCTGGCCGAGAACCGCGAGACGCTCGACCTGCTCGCGTCGCGGCTCATGGAGCAGGAGACGCTGGAAGGCGACGAACTCCAGGCCATCCTCGACCACCGGCCGGGGGAGCCGCTTCCCGGGCCGCCGGTCGCGGCGCCGGCGCCGGTCCCGCCGCCCGCCGGCGCGTCGCCCGGCGGCGGCGCGGAGGAGCCGGCCGGTCCGGTGATGCCGCCCAAGCCGGGACTCGTGTGGGGCGGCAACGCGGCCTCGACGCCGGGGGAGTAACGCGAACGCCGCGTCGGTCGCGTGGTCGCTTGCCCGCGCAGCGGGGGACTCGTAGTCTGTTTCGGTACCCCTTCAGCAGACGAGGTTCCGTGGGACGATGTACGCCGTCATCCGTACCGGCGGGAAGCAGTATCGCGTGGAGGCGGGCCAGCGGCTCCGGGTGGAGAAGCTGTCCGGCGCCGCCGGCGATCGCGTGGAATTCCCCGAGGTCCTGATGATCGGCGGCGACGG
This sequence comes from Dehalococcoidia bacterium, assembly GCA_963664645.2. GTDB lineage: Bacteria > Chloroflexota > Dehalococcoidia > Bin125 > Bin125 > TK10-74A. The sequence continues at coordinate 1,429,523 of CAXXCV010000001.1, read as the reverse complement.
CGAGACGGCCGTCGGCGCGCCCACCGTCGAGAACGCGAGAGTCGTCGGGGAGATCGTCGAGCAGGGCCGCGGCCGCAAGGTGACGGTCTTCAAGTACAAGAACAAGACCCGCTATCGCCGGGTGCGGGGACATCGGCAGCAGCAGACGGTGCTGGCGATCACCGAGATCCGCGCCCCCGACGGCCGGTCGTCGTCGTACGAAGTGCGGCGGCCCGGAGCGCAGGTCGAGGAGGCGGTCGAGGAGGCGGCGGAGGTCGCCGCCAAGGCCCCCGCGGTCGCCGGGCCGGTCGAGACGGAGACCCCCGCGCCGGCGGACGAAGCGGCGGAGGACGCCGCGACCGCCGCGGAGGAAGCGCCCGCGCCGGCTGAGGAGGCTGCTCCGCCCGAGGAGACCGCCCCGGCCGTCGAGCCGGAGCCCGCGCCGCCGCCGAGCGACGAGGCCGCCGTGAGCGCCGACGAGGCGCCGCAGCCCGCCGCCGATCCCCCGGCCCGCGGCCGGAAGACGGCGGCGAAGAAGACCGCCGCCAAGAAAACCGCCGCCAAGAAGACCACGGCGAAGAAGACCGCCGCCAAGAAGACCGTCGCCAAGAAGACCGCCGCCAAGAAAACGACGGCCAGGAAGCGCGCCGCCAAGAGGCCCCCGGCCGCGACGAGCGAGGAGGAAGAGTAATGGCGCACAAGAAGGGTGTCGGATCGTCCCGCAACGGCCGCGACAGCAACGCCAAGCATCTGGGCGTCAAGCTGTACGACGGGCAGTTGGTCCGCACGGGCGGGATCATCGTGCGGCAGCGGGGGACGCGCATCCACGCCGGCGGCAACGTGGGCGTCGGCCGCGACCACACGCTGTTCGCGCTGACCGACGGCAAGGTCAAGTTCGCCCCCTTCGCCAAGGGACGGCGCAAGCAGGTCAGCGTCGAGCCGATGGCGGTGGGGGTGCGGGAGTTGTCATGAAGGCCGACATCCACCCCGAGTACGGACCGGCCACGATCCGCTGCGGCTGCGGCCACTCCTGGGAGACGCGCGGCACCAAGACCGACATGCGCATCGAGGTGTGCAGCCAGTGCCACCCGTTCTTCACGGGCGAGCAGCGCATCGTCGACACGGCGGGCCGCGTCGAGCGCTATCGGCGCCGCTTCGGGCTGCCGGGCGAGTAGCGACGGCAAGGCGGCCAGCGGCGGCCGGCGCCCGCCGGCCGTCTCCGATCAACGGCGAGCCCGTATCCTCGCAACATGAGTCTGCGCGATCAGCAGCGGCCGGTGCGGCAGGGCTACGGCGGGCAGGCCGTGATCGAGGGCGTGATGATCCGCGGCCCGCGGCACGCGACCGTCGTCTGCCGGCGGCCGGACGGGACGATGTCCAGCCGGACGCGGTCGCTGCGGCAGTCGTACACCGGCCGGGCGCGGAAGACGCCGCTGCTGCGCGGCGTGATCATCCTCTGGGAGACGCTGCACCTGGGGACGTGGGCGCTGCTGTTCTCGCAGAACGTGGCGCTGGCCCAGGAACCCGCCGACGAGGACAAGGGCATGGGCGTGCTGGGCGCGCTCACGTTGCTGATCGCGTTCGGCATCGCGATCGGCATCTTCTTCCTCGCGCCGATCGTCGGCACGCGCTGGCTGGTGGACCACATCGATCCCGACATCGTGGCAATCGTGCTGGAGGGCGTGCTGCGGCTGGTCCTGCTGCTGGGCTACCTGGCCCTGATCGGCCGGATGGGCGAGATCAAGCGGGTCTTCGGGTACCACGGGGCGGAGCACATGACGATCGCCGCCTGGGAGTCGGAGCAGGCGCTCACGGTGGCGAACGTGCGCCGCTACAGCCGGGCGCACCCGCGCTGCGGGACGTCGTTCCTGCTGGTCGTGGCGGTCGTGGCGATCCTCGTCTTCACGGCGCTGGGCACGCCGCCCCTGTGGTGGCACATCACGAGCCGGATCGTGTTCATCCCCGTGATCGCGGCCATCGCCTACGAGGCGATCCGCTTCGGCGGCGGCCACCGCCACATCCGCCTCGTCAGCTGGTTGTTCGCGCCCAACCTCTGGCTGCAGGCGCTGACGACGCGCGCGCCCGAGGACGACCAGATCGAGGTCGCGATCGCGGCGATGGAGGCGGCGCTGGCGGCGGAATCCGCCGGCGCGCCGGCCGCCGCGGAGCCCGCGGCTGCGCCGGCGCCGGTCGACTGAGGCCGCGACGCCGCGCTAATCGAACGCCGCGAGCACCTCTTCGTCGAGCTGCTGGAAGTCGTCCGGGGTGTTGTAGAGCAGCCCGAACATGATCTCCTCGGCGCCGGCCTCGATCAGATCGCCGACGCGCTCGACCACGTAGTCCGCCGGCCCGGCGACGGTGTTGGGCCCGATGGCGGCGACGAAGCGCTCGGCGCTGGCCGGGTCGTCCGTCAGGCGGACGGGCACGAGCACGGTGGGCGTGATCTCGGCCGGGTCGCGGCCGGCGTCGGCGCAGTGCCGCTCCACGACGCTCATCTTGTGCCTCAGCAGGTCGCCGGAGACGCCCTGGCCGGCCCAGCCGTCGAGGTTGAGGATATCGCCGTACCGGGCGAGGGTGCGCAGCGTGCGCTTCTCGCCCGTCCCGCCGACGAGCAGCGGGATCGGGGCGTCGTAGCTGCCGGGCGAGAGGGGCGCTTCGTCCAGTTGGTAGTAGCGGCCCCGGAAGTCGACCGGCTCCTCGGCGTGGAAGAGGGCGCGGAGCAGTTGCATCGCCTCCTCGAAGCGGTCCTGGCGCTCCTTCATCGAGGGGAAGTCCCAGCCGTAGGCCTCGTGCTCGCGCTGGAACCAGGCCGCGCCGATGCCGAGCACGAAGCGGCCGTGCGAGATGTGGTCGATGCTGCCGGAGATCTTGGCGACGAGCCCCGGGTTGCGGTAGGTGTTGCCGAGCACGAGGTGGCCGATGCGCAGCGTCTCGGTGATCGACGCCACCGCGCCGGCGAGCGCGAAGGCCTCGAAGGCGGGCTTGGGCTCATCGCTGCGCGGCCGGTTGGGCGGCACGAAGTGATCGGCGAACCAGACGCTGCTCCAGCGTCCGGCGTCCATCACCTCGACGACCGAGCGGATGTCGTCCCAGGACGTGCGGTAGGCGCTGACCTGTGCGCCGAATTTCATGGCGGACTCCTTACGGGATGCGGCCGGGCGGGTCGCGGCCGGCGTCAGGATAGGACGCGAGCAGGTTCCGCGCGTGTCAGTCGTCGTGCAACTCGCGGTAGAAGCAACTGCGCTCGCCGGTGTGACAGCTGGGACCGGCCGGCTCGGCGCGGACCAGGAGCGCATCGACGTCGCAGTCCTTGCGGATGGACTTCAGCCGCAGGACGTTGCCGCTCGTCTCGCCCTTCGTCCAGTACTCCTCGCGGCTGCGGCTCCAGAACGTGACCAGCCCCTTCTCAAGAGTGAGCCGCACGGCCTCCTCGTTCATGTAGGCGAGCATCAGCACCGCGCCGTCGGCGTCGTCCTGGACGATGGCTGGGATCAGGCCGCGGTCGTCGTATGTGAGCGGGGGAACGTCAGGCATCGCGGGTCACCGTTTCCGTGGGGCTATTCGTCGGGCTATCCGTCGGGCTCTCGGTCGCGGCGTCGTCGAAGCGCGGGTGCTCCAGCCGCATGGGCAGGCCGGCGGCGGCCATCTCCCGCTTCACGTCCATGATCCGGCACGTACCGAAGTGGAAGATGCTCGCGGCGAGGACGGCGTCGGCGCCGCCGTCGCGCACGGCGGCGATCATGTGCGCCGCGTTGCCCGCCCCGCCGGAGGCGATCACCGGCACCGGCACGGCGGCGGTGATCGCGCGCAGCATGGGCACGTCGAAGCCGTCCTGATGGCCGTCGGTGTCCATCGAGGTGAGCAGGATCTCCCCGGCGCCCCGCTCGACGGCCTCCCGCGCCCAGGCGACGGCGTCGCGCCCGGTGGGGCGCCGTCCGCCGTGGCTGTAGACCTCGTAGCCGCCCCGGCGGTCGCCGGACAGCCCCTTGGCGTCGATGGCGACGACGATGCACTGACTGCCGAAGCGCCGCGCGCCCTCGCCGATCAGCGCCGGGTCGGCGAGGGCGGCGGAGTTGATCGACACCTTGTCCGCGCCCGATTCGAGCATCAGGCGCATGTCGGACGTCGTGCGGATGCCGCCGCCGACGGTGAAGGGGATGAACACCTGGTCGGCGGTGCGGCGCACCATCTCGACGACGGTCTCGCGCTCCTCGTGGGAGGCGGTGATGTCGAGGAAGACGAGTTCGTCCACGCCCTCCCGGTCGTAGATGGCGGCGAGTTCCACGGGGTCGCCCGCGTCGCGCAACTCGACGAAGGAGATGCCCTTGACCACGCGCCCGCGGTCGACGTCGAAGCAGGCGATCACGCGCTTGGTGAGCGTCATGCGTCACCGGCCTTGCGTGCGCCGGCGGCCGCGGTCGCGGAGGCCGCGGCGGCCATCGCATCAGGGAGCGTGAGCGCCCCGTCGTAGAGAGCCCGGCCGATGATCGCCGCCTCGGCGCCGGCGGCCGCCAGCCCGGCGACGTGCTCGGGCGCCGCGACGCCGCCGGAGGCGATCACCGGCGCGCCGACGGCCTCGACGAGGGCGCGCAGGGCGGCGGTGTTGGGCTCGGTCATCGCGCCGTCGCGGCTGATGTCGGTGTAGACGAAGCGGGGGACGCCCAACTCCTTGAGGGCCGCGGCGAGGCCGGCGGCGCGCACGCGGCTGGTGCGCGTCCAGCCGTCGGTGGCGACGAAGCCGTCCCGCGCGTCGAGCGAGACGACGATCGCGCCGGGGTGGTCGCGGCAGAGCGACCCGACGAGGGCGGCGTCGTGGACGGCGGCGGTGCCCAGGATGACGCGGTCGACCCCGGCGTCGAGGAGGCGGCGGGCGCGGGCGGCGTCGCGCACGCCGCCGCCGCACTGCACGGGCGGCCCCAGCCCGGCGATGCGCGCCACGTGCGGCAGGTTGACCGGGTCGCCGCTGCGCGCGCCGTCGAGATCGACGACGTGGAGGCGCGTCGCGCCCGCGTCGATCCAGCGCCGGGCCGCGTCGACGGGGTCGCTGTCGAACACGGTTTCGCGGTCGTAGCGTCCCTGGAACAGCCGCACGCAGCGGCCGCCGCGGATGTCGATGGCGGGGATGATCTCCACGGCGTCAGCCCCCTTCGCCGTCCGCGCGGAGCGCGCCGCGCAGGAAGTTGCGGTAGAAGCGCAGCCCGTTCGCGCCGCTCTTCTCGGGGTGGAACTGCGTGGCGACGACGTTGTCCCGCTGCACGACCGCGACGACGGGCTCCGCGTAGTCGGTCGTCGCGAGGACGCTGCGCGGATCGTCGGGGACGCAGTGGTAGGAGTGCACGAAGTAGAAGTGGCCGCCGTCGGGGATGCCCGCGAAGAGGGGGCTGGGACGGCGGAGCCGCACCGCGTTCCAGCCCATGTGCGGGATGGTGGGGCCCTCGGTCAGCCGCACGACGCGCCCGGGGACGACGTCGAGGCAGGCGTGCTCGCCGCCCTCCTCGGAGACGGTCATCAGGGCCTGCAGACCCATGCACACGCCCAGGAACGGCCGTCCCCCCGCGATGTACTCCTTGACGGGGCCGACGAGGCCGCGGGCGCGCAGGTTGGCCATCGTGTCGGCGGCGGCGCCGACGCCGGGCAGGATGAGCGCCGCGGCCGAGTCGAGCGCGGCGGGGGCGTCGGCGACGCAGGGCGCATGGCCAATGCGCTCCACGGCGCGCACGACGGAGCGCAGGTTCCCGGCCCCGTAGTCGAGGATGACGACCGGGCCGTCGGGGGGGCTGGCTGGGTCGGGCATTTGCGTCCAGGCTACCAGCGCTCCCCGCCGCGGCCTGCCTTCGGAACAGCAAATCGGGCGCGCAAATATACTGGGGGCATGGAAAGCGAACCGGCGACGGGCGAGGCGCAGCACTTCGGCGCGCGCAACCGGATCGAAGAGTTGCGCGATCAGATCCGGTACCACAGCTACCGCTACTACGTGCTGGACGATCCCGAGATCAGCGACGAGGCCTGGGACGCGCTGTTCCAGGAGTTGCGCGCCCTGGAGGAGCAGCATCCGGCGTTCGTCACGGCCGACTCCCCGACGCAGCAGGTGGGCGCGCGGCCGCTGGAGGCGTTCGCGGTGGTGGCGCACCGGGAGCGGCTGCTGAGCCTGGGCAACGTGTTCGACGAGGCGGGCCTGCGCGACTGGCACCGGCGGGCGTCGGAGTTGGCCGAGCGCGACGACTTCGCGCTGGTCACGGAGCCGAAGATCGACGGGCTGGCGATGGCGCTGGTCTACGAGGACGGCCGCCTGTCGCAGGCGGCGACCCGCGGCGACGGACTCCGGGGCGAGAACGTGATCGAGAACGTCCGCCAGATCCGGGACGTGCCCCAGCGCCTGGCCGCGCCGGCGGGCGGCGGCGGGCTGCCGGGCCGCTTCGAGGTGCGCGGCGAGGTCTACATGCCGAAGGCCGGCTTCGAGGCGATGAACGCCGCCATCGAGGAGGAGAACCTGGCGCTGGTCGCGGCCGGCAAGAAGCCGCAGCGCACCTTCGCCAATCCGCGCAACGCCGCCGCCGGGGCCGTGCGGCAGAAGGATCCCAAGATCACCGCGGGCCGGCCGCTGCGCATCGCCGTCTACCAGTTGGGCTGGGCCGAAGGAGCGACGCCCGGAACGCACTGGGAGACGCTGGAGTGGCTGCGTTCGCTGGGCTTCCCCACGACGCCGGAGACGGCGCGGCAGCCCGGGCTCGACGCCGCGGTCGCGGCCTGCGCGGCCTGGCTGCCCCGCCGCGACGCGCTGCCGATGGACATGGACGGCGTGGTCGTGAAGATCGACGACTTCGCGATCCAGCGGCAACTCGGCGTCGTGGGGCGGGAGCCGCGCTGGGCGACGGCGTACAAGTTCCCCTCGGCGGAGGCCACCACGACGCTGCGGGAGATCAAGGTCAACGTCGGCCGGACGGGCAGCCTGGTGCCGTTCGCGATCCTGGAGCCGGTCGTCGTGGGCGGCGTGACGGTGCAAAAGGCGACGCTGCACAACGAGGAGGACGTCCACCGCAAGGACCTGCGCACAGGCGACACGGTCATCGTGCGCCGCGCGGGAGAGGTCATCCCGCAGGTGGTGGGGCCGGTGCTGAGCCGCCGCAAGGAGGGGGCGCGACGATTCGAGATGCCGGACCGCTGTCCGGTCTCGGGCGATCCGGTCCTGCGGCCGGAGACGGAGGTGATGGCGTACTGCTCGAACCCCGTCTGTCCGGCCGTCGTGCGGCGATCGGTGGAGCACTTCGTCAGCCGCGGCGCGATGGACATCGACGGGCTGGGCGAGCGCCGCGTGAACGAGTTGTTCGACGCGGGCCTGATCGAGGACGCGGGCGACATCTACGCCCTGGCGGAGCGGCGCGAGGCGCTGCTGGCCCTGCCGAAGATGGCGGAGAAGAGCGTGGACGGCCTGCTGGCCGCGATCGAGCGGAGCCGGTCGCGGCCGCTGAGCGCGCTGCTCTTCGGCCTGGGCATCCGCCACGTCGGCGCCGAGGGGGCGGCGCTGCTGGCCCAGCACTTCGGCAGCGTGCCGGCGCTGCAACAGGCGTCGGAGGAGGAGATCGCGGCGGTCGACGGCGTGGGCCCCACTATCGCGGAGAGCGTCGCGCGCTGGATGACGACGGAGCGCAACGCCGAGATCGTGGCGAAGCTGGCGGCGGCCGGCGTGCGCCCGTCCGAGGAGGGCGGCGGCGCGCGCGAGGGGCCGCTGGCCGAGCAGCAGTTCGTGATCACGGGCCGGCTGGAGTCGATGACGCGCGACGGCGCGGCGGCGGCGCTGAAGCGGCTGGGGGCGTCGGTGGGGAGCAGCGTGACGAAGAAGACGCGGGCGCTGATCGCCGGGGAGGGCGGCGGCGGCAAGCGCGCCAAGGCGGAGAAACTGGGCACGCCGATCTGGGACGAGCAGCAGTTCCTGGCGCTGCTGCGGGAGCACGCGCCGGAACCGGCCGCCGGCGCCGGGATCGATCCCAACCCGGCCGGCGGCTAGCCTGACCGGCGCGGGGAGCAAGACGTACAAGGAAAGGCCGAGACGATGAGCTACGCCGACATCACCTACGAGGTCCAGGACGCCGTGGGGCTGATCACCCTGAACCGGCCCGCGAAGCTGAACGCCATGTCGTGGAGCACCTGGGCGGAGTTGGAAACCGCCTTCGCGGAGGCGGAGCGCGACGACGACGCGCGGGCGCTGGTGATCACCGGAGCCGGGCGCGGGTTCTCGGCGGGGACGGACCTGACGGCGGCGCCGGGCGCCCCCTCGCACCCGCGCCCGCACGGGGGACGGATCGGAACGCTGCGCAGCCGGCACCTGGGCACGGAGCAGCTCTACCACCTGCAGAAGCCGACCATCGCGGCCGTCAACGGCGTCTGCGTGGGCGCGGGGCTCAGCCTGGCGATGGCCTGCGACATCCGCATCGCGGCCGAGGCGGCCCGTTTCAGCGCGATCTTCGTGAAGCGGGGGCTCAACGCCGACACGGGGTCGTCGTGGTTCCTGCCGCGCCTGGTGGGCGCGGAGCAGGCGATGCGGATGCTGTTCACCGGGGCGATGGTGCCGGCCCCGGAGGCGCTGGCGATGGGGCTGGTGAGCGAGGTCGTCCCGACCGAAGAGGTGCGCGACCGCGCGCTGGCGTTGGCGGGGGAGATCGCGCACGGCCCGTCGCTGGCGGTGGAGATCATGAAGCGCATGGTGCGGGAGAGCGCGACGCTGTCCCTGCGGCAGCACGTGGAGATGGAGGAGCACCTGCAGCGCATCACGATGCAGACGGCGGACTTCAAGGAGGGCCGGAAGTCGTTCCTGGAGAAGCGCGAGCCGGTCTTCCGCGGCCGATAGGGCGACGGGAGGGGAACCTTCGCCGCGCGGCCGTCGTTAGGCCGATCGTGGGCCGCGACCATCGGGCTGCGCGCGGTTTTCGCCCCCAGTGGGCGCCTTATATAGTGGCGCGAGCCCTCGCACGGCCGGCCACCCGGCGCCCACCTGTCCACAGAAGGTTCACATGGGGCTCAACCCACTCACCTGGATGCTCGGCCGTCTCTCGCAAGATGTCGGCATCGACCTGGGCACCGCGAACACGCTCGTCACGGTGCGCGGGCGGGGCATCGTCATCGACGAGCCGTCCGTGGTCGCGATCAACCGCAACACGAAGACGGTGCTCGCGATCGGGGCCGAGGCCAAGCGCATGGTGGGGCGTACGCCGGCCAACATCGTCGCGGTGCGGCCGCTCAAGGACGGCGTCATCTCCGACTTCGACGTCACGGAGAAGATGCTCCAGTACTTCATCCGCGCCGTGCACGAGCGCTTCGGCTGGGGCCTGCCGCGCCCGCGCGTGGTGGTGGGGATGCCGTCGGGCGCGACGGAGGTGGAGAAGCGCGCGATCTACGACGCCGCGCTCAACGCGGGCGCCCGCGACGCGTTCCTGATCGAGGAGCCGCTGGCCGCGGCGATCGGGGCCGGCCTGCCGATCATGGAGGCGAGCGGATCGATGATCGTCGACATCGGCGGCGGCACGACGGAAGTCGCCGTCTGCGCGCTGGGGGGGATCGTGGTCAGTTCGTCGATCCGCGTGGCCGGCGACGAGGTCGACCTGGACATCGTGAATTACGCCCGGCAGGTGCACAACATGCTGATCGGGGAGCGCTCCTCGGAGGAGATCAAGATCGAGGCGGGATCCGCGTTCCCGTTGCAGCGGGAGCACCCGGTGGTGCTGCGCGGCCGCGACCTCTCGACGGGACTGCCGAAGCGGGTCGAGATCAGCAGCGTGGAGTTGCGCGACGCGATCAGCGGGTCCGTCACGGCCATCTCCGACGCCGTCCGCCAGACGATCGAGATCACGCCGCCGGAACTGGTGGCGGACCTGATGAACCAGGGCATCGCGATCGCCGGCGGGGGCGCCCTGGTGGCCGGGATCGACCGCCGCATCTCGCAGGACACGAAGTTCCCGGTCTACGTCGCGGAGGATCCGCTGACCTGCGTCGTGCGGGGCTGCGCGGAAGTCCTGGAAGAGGCCGAGATGCTCGAACGGGTGCACGCCTCCATGACGACCGTGCGCGGGCGGCGCTAGGGGGTCGGTCGTGGAGCTGCTCCGCTCCCGGCTGGCCCAATGGCTGCTGGCGATGGTGGCGCTCGTCGCGCTCCTCGCGACGCTGGCCGCCGTCGGCGTCGCGCAGCCGATCGAGGAGGCCGCCTCGGCCGTCTTCGGCCCGGCGCAGCGGGGCCTGCGGCAGGCCGCGGAGCCGGTCGCGAACCTGGTCCAGAACGTCGACGACTTCGACCGCGTGGACGACGAGAACCGGGCGCTGCGCAACCGCATCGAGCAACTCGAGGCGGAACTGGCGCGCGCGCATGAAGCGCAGATCCAATTCCGCGGCCGGGAGGCGCTGCTCGCGGTGCAGGAGGCGCAGGACGAGATCTTCGTGCTGGCCGAGGTCGTCACGCGCGACCTGACGGGCCTGCAGGACGTGCTGGGGCTGAACCGCGGCGGCAACGACGGCATCGAAGTGGGGATGCCGGTGCTGGCCGCGGGCGGCAGCCTGGTGGGGGTGATCGCGGAAGTGCGGCCGGGCTCGGCCTTCGTGCGGCTGGTCACCGACCCCGACGCCAGCGTGCGGGCGCTGCACCAACTGACGCGCAGCGAGGGCGTCGTGCGCGGCGACGCGAGCGGCGCCCTGCGCGTCGATTTCCTGCCCCACAGCGCCGACGCGCAGCCCGGGCACGTGTTCGTCACGTCGGGGCTGGGCGGGCTGATGCCGAAGGGCATCCCCATCGGGCGGGTGACGTCGGCGGAGGGCTCCGCGCAGGACGTGTTCCGCCGCGTGCGGCTGGATCCGATCGCGCCGCTGGACGAGGTCGAACTGGTGCTCATCCAGGTCACGTTCCAGCCGGCCCCGCCGCTGGAGCCCGGCGCCGAAGAGGACGCGGAGGCCGGGACCGGGGAAGCGGCGGTGGAGTGATGAAGTGGCCGTTCCTGGTCGCCGGGACGCTGGGACTGACGCTGCTGCAAACCTCGGCGATCCCGGCCTTCGAGCTGCTCGGGGTCGCGCCGAACCTGCTCCTGGTCACGCTGTGCTGCTGGGCCGTGGTCCGTGATCGAGGGGAGGCGTTGGCGCTCGTGCCGCTCGCGGGCATCTGCGTGGGCCTGCTCTCGCATCAGGGGATGGCGGAGTCCGTCGCGGCCTACGTGCCGCTGATCGTGGTCGCCGGGCTGCGTGACCAGATCCGCCCGCCCAGCGAGTACGCCTGGACGCTGGCGGTGATCATCATCGCGACGGCGCTGCACTTCTTCGCGGTGGCGCTGGCGCTCCAGGTCGACGGGGCGAGCCTCGACTGGCTGGTCGCGCTGACCGACGTCGCGGTGCCGAGCGTGCTGACGAACCTCTTCCTGGGGGCCATCGTGTACTGGCTGGTGCGGCTGCCGACGCCGCGCGCGAGGACCGCCTGATGGGCCTGTTCAGCGACCGGCGGCATCCGGTGCTCATGGCGCCGGGCGCGGAGGACGACGAGAGCCTCCGCATCCGCGTCTGGCTGCTGGGGCTCTTCGCCGTGGCGCTGTTCGCGGTGCTGACGGTGCAACTGGTGCGTCTGCAGGTCTTCCGCCACGACGAGTTCGAGGCCCAGGCGACGATCAACCGCATCCGCAATACGACGCTGCCGGCGGAGCGCGGGCTGATCTACGACCGCAACGGCCGGCCGCTCGTGGAGAACGTGCCGGCCTTCGCGATCTCCGTGATCCCGGCCGACGTGCCCGACGGCGAGGAGCGCCGCATCGCGGCGGCGCTGGCGCAGGCGCTGGGCGTGCCGGCCTATTCGATCGAGGCGACGATCCTGGAGGGCAAGCGCAGCATCGACCCGTTCTTCGCGCGCCTGCTGGAGGGCGACGCCGACCAGGCGCTGGCCTTCGAACTCTCGGCGCAGGCGTCCGATCTGCCGGGCGTGGAGATCGCGGCGGTCGCCAACCGGCGCTACGAGGCGGGGGAACTGCTGGGCCACATCCTGGGCTACGTGGGCCCGATCACGGAGGAAGAGTTCGCCATCCTCGAGGCCGATCGCTACCGCATCTCCGACCGGCTGGGGCAGACCGGCGTGGAGGCGTACTACGAACGGGTGCTGCGCGGCGTGCCGGGCCAGCGCCAGTCGGAGGTGAACGCCGCGGGGCGCGAGTTGCGCACGCTGCGGCTCGAAGATCCCACGCCCGGCAACGGCATCCAACTCACGATCGACCTGGAGTTGCAGGCGGCCGTGCACGACATCCTGATCGACTCGATGGGCGGGTCGCTGTTCGCGTCGGCCGTGGTGGTCGACGTGCACACGGGCGAGGTCCTGGCGATGGTGTCGGTCCCCACGTACGACCCCAACATCTTCACGGGCGAGGTCGACGAGGACACGCTCACGGCGCTGCTGGAGGACGAGGGGCGCCCGCTGGTCAACCACGTGATCGCGGACCAGTTCGCCTCGGGTTCGATCTTCAAGGTCATCACGGGCACGGCGGCGCTCAGCGAGGGGGTGATCCACCCCGACGAGGTGATCTTCTCCCCCGGCGTGATCGAGGTGCAGAACGAGGTCGATCCGCGCATCGTCTACACGTTCCGCGACACGACGAGCGGCTACTTCGACTTCCTGCGCGGGATGGCCGAGTCGTCCAACGTGTACTTCTGGTACCTGTCGGGCGGATCGCCGTTCCAGGTGGCGGTGGCGGAGGAACTGCTGACGCCGGAAGACATCGCCGAGCAGCGGCGGCTGGAGGCGGCGGGCATCATCGGCGGGTCGCAGGACTTCACGGGCCTGGGCGCCGAGCGGCTCGCCCACTGGGCGCGGGCCTTCGGCCTGGACGAGCCGACGGGGATCGATCTGGTGGGCGAGGCGGCCGGCGCGGTCGGCGACCCGGAGTGGAAGCTGCGCACCTTCGGCGAGCCGTGGGGGCAGGGCGACTCGTACAACTTCGGCATCGGGCAGGGGTTCGTATCGGTCACGCCGCTGCAGATGGCGATGGTGACCGCGGCGATCGCCAACGGCGGCCAAGTGCTGCAGCCCCGCGTGGTGGGCGACATCGTCGATGCCGACGGCCGCGTCGTCGAGCCGTTCACGCCCCGCATCGTGCGCCGGCTCGACGTGACGCCGGAGACGCTGGAGACGGTGCGCCGCGGCATGGCGATGGCCGTGCTGGGCGGGACGGCCGGCAACGCCTGGTTCCCGGAGATGCAGGTGGGCGGGAAGACCGGCACGGCGGAGTTCGGCGAGGAGCGCCTCTTCAAGGACGAGTTCCCGACGCACGGCTGGTTCCTGGGCTTCGCCCCGTACGAGGATCCGGAGATCGCGATCGTGGTGTTCCACGAGCTGGGGTCGGGCTTCCTGACGGCCGAGGCGGGCGGCGCGATCCTGCGCGCCTGGGGGGAGATCAACGGCGTCTTCGGGTCGGTGATGCCGGCGCTGGGCCAACTGCCCGTGCGGACCGTGGAGGCGTTCAACGAGATCGCGAGGCGGTTGCCGTGACGGGCACGCCGGCGGAGGGACGCTGATGGCGACGCGGACCGGCATCGGTGCGCCGCGCGGCTCGCGCGACCGCTCCGGCGGACGCGCCACGGGCTACAACGTGGGCGCGCCCTCGTGGCGCTACTTCGATCCGATCCTGCTGGTGGCCGCGCTGGCGCTCACGGGCTACGGCGCGCTGATGATCTACAGCGCCGCGCTGCCCCGCGACGCCACGGGCGTGGTGATCAGCGAGCCGGTGGTGCGGCACATCGCGTCGGCGGCGGCGGGGGCGGTCGCGATGTTCATCGCGGCGCGGGTCAACTACCGCGTGCTCGACGTGCTGGGCTGGTTCGCCTACGGGTTCGGCATCCTGCTGCTGCTGGCGGTGCTGGTGGTGGGGGTCGAGCAGTTCGGATCGCGGCGCTGGTTCGACCTGGGCTTCACGCTGGTGCAGGCGTCGGAAGTCGCCAAGCTGCTCACGATCATCGGGCTGGCGAAGTTCCTGACCGACTACCGCGACCGCCTGCACGAGCCGCGCATCTTCCTGCTCTCCCTGGCCGTGGCGCTGGCGCCGGCGCTGCTCGTGTTCCTGGAGCCCGACGCGGGCAGCTCGTCGGTCTTCCTGATGCTGTGGGCCGTGATGGCCGCCTTCGCGGGGGCGTCGGTGAAGCACTTCCTGGCGCTGGGGGGCGTTCTGGTGGCGCTGGTGCCCGCCGTGCTGGTGGTGGGGGTGCAGGACTACCAGCGGGCGCGGATCTCCTCGTTCTTCGACCCCGAGTCGGATCCGCAGGGCTCCGGGTTCAACGTGCTGCAGGCCGAGTTGGCCGTCGGGTCGGGCGGGCTGACCGGCAAGGGCTTCACCGAGGGCACGCAGACGCAACTCGACTTCCTGCGCACGCAGACGACGGACTTCATCTTCAGCGTGCTGGCCGAGGAATTGGGCTTCGCCGGCGCGATGGTGCTGTTCGCCCTGTTCCTGATCCTGATCCTGCGCCTCCTGCGCGCGATCACGAAGGCCCCGGACTCGTTCGGGCAACTGCTCATCGCGGGGATCGTGACGCTGATCGCCGTGCAGACCTTCATCGCGGTGGCGGTCAACATCCGGCTGCTGCCGGTGACGGGCATCCCGCTGCCGTTCATCAGCGTGGGCAACGCGTCGATGCTGGTGCTGTTCGCGGCGCTGGGCATCGCCCAGTCGGTGCTGCTGCATCGGGACACGTAGGCCGGGACTGTCCGGCCGGCACCGCGAGACTGGTACGCTCCCGACGGAGCTTCGCATGCCACAGTCATACGCCTCTCAGTTCGTCCTCGCTACTGGCCCCGAGGGGCTGCCCTTAGTGCGCGACGACGTGTTGGACTGGGTGCGCTCCGCACACCAAGGCGACGAAATCAGCATCCGGCCGCAGGCTGGTGACTATGACCTCGGTCGATTCGGCAAGGCCGTCATCACCGCTGAAGAGTTCGAACACGCGAAGGTCTGGTCGCTCGTATGGGATCGCCCGGACGCCGACGGCCGGGAGATCGTCTGGCGTAGTGAAGTCCAGTTGGCCACTCTCGGCGCGGACGTGGAAGTGACCGTGTCGGTCCGGATCATCTCAGCGAACCAAGCGGTGGTGCCCGAAAGGGCGGACGTCGATAGGCCACGCCTTGTCTCCTTCCTGGCCTCGAAGCACAGGGCATCTGTGGGCGGCCGAATGATCGACGTTGAACCGACCCGGATTCTTGGCAGTTCAGTGTCCGACTTCCACGAGAGCACTCTGCGGAGTGCCGATCGTGTCCTTCCTGTGGTGGTCGTTAGCCCGTTCAATCGATCCGCTCTCTATGCCATCGACCCCAAGAATCTCGCGGACCGCCTCGCTGCGATTGCGGAGGTCGCCGTGATCAACAGCCCTGCAGTCGCCTGGGAATTCGCCCAGACCGTCGGAAGACCGTTTGCGTGCTTCGACGGGGCGGTACGCGTGTTCTGGCCCGGTTTCGATCCTGCCGGTGACGACGCATATCGCCACCGGCTTTGGCTCGCGCGGCACATCGACCAACCACGGCGGTTCTCGGACCGCTTGTTCGGGGAACTCAGTTCGTACGCAGCACGCCTCGTTCGGGAAGGCGCGATCTGGACTGCCGCCTCTGACTCCATCAAAAGGGGGCCAGTTTCAGAGTTGCGGAGGCGTCTTGAGATCGCCGAGCGCCAACTCGAAGCCCATGTGGAGTCAAAAAGCGAGTTTGAGGAGTTGGCCGCGCAAGTGGCCGACGAAGAGAAGCGGATGCGCGAAGTTGCAGAGGAAGAGCGCGACCAACTCCGAACGGAGAATGCCTCTCTACGCGCGCAGGTCGAGCAACTGAGCATTGCCCTCCGGCACTCAGATGAAGAGCCCGACCGGGAGCCTGCTTCCGAGGATGCTGAAACCGACAGCGACTTCTCGGATGTTCTTTCTGCCGTGAAGAGGGCCACGGACAACTTCCAGGGATTGAGATTCCTTCCATCGGCCTTCGAATCGGCCGGGAGATCGCCATATCAGCGGCCGGAAGATGTGTATTCCGCGTTCAGCACCCTAAACGAACTCTCCGAAGCACGTGTCCACGGCCCTCTGGGAATGGCGCTCGAAGATTGGCTACTTGAGCGGAACATCCGATACTCGCCCCATCAGAGCCAGACGACGAGGGAGAGGTATGCAGATCAATACACCTTCCCCGAAGGAGAGCACAAGTGGGACATGCAGGAGCACCTCATCTTCGGTTCCAGCTTCGACCCCCGCCACTGCCTGAGGATCCACTTCGCTTGGGATGAGCAGGCGAAACAGCACGTGATCGGCTGGGTCGGGAGACATCGCCGGAACACGAAGACCTGATCTGCTTTCGCCAGCAAGAAATGCGGCGGGGGCGGCCGATGGCCGCCCCCGTGCTGATCTGGCGCAGTTCGGCGCCCGCTAGTGGGTGGCGGTGACGGGCTCTTCCTCTTCGCTGGGACTGGAGCCCTCGGGGTCGATGGGGGCCTTCTCGAGGCCGCCGCCGTCGTCGGCCGGGCCGTCGCCGCGATCACTGGAACCGCCCCCGTCCGAGCCGTCGCCGCCCCCTTCATCCGCGGGATCGCCGGGACCGGCGTCGTCGCCGGCGGGGGCGGCGAGTTGACCGGGGATGCGGATGTAGTCGAGCCGCGTCTCCTCCGCGCCGGCCTCGTTGGTCTCGGCAACGATGTCCACCTTGATCGTGTCGCCGGGGTCGAACTCGCCGCGCAGGAGGGCCTCGGACAGCGAATCCTCCAGACGCTCCTGGATGACGCGCCGCAGCGGCCGCGCCCCGAAGACGGGGTCGTAGCCCCTCTCGCCGAGCCAGTCGCGCGCGGCGGGGGTGACCTCCAGGTTGATGCCCTTGAGCACCACCTGCTTGTCGACCTCCTTGAGCATCATGTCCACGATCTCACGGATGTGCGGCTTGCTGAGCGTGTGGAAGACGAGCGTGGAATCGACCCGGTTGAGGAACTCGGGCCGGAAGACGCGCTTCATCTCCGAGAGGACCTTGTCCTTCATGCGCTCATACTGCTGGGCGTCGCTCTTGGCGACCTCCGACTTGACGGTGAAGCCCAGCGCGGACTCCTTGCGGATCAGGTCCGAGCCGACGTTGGAGGTCATGATGATGATCGTGTTGCGGAAGCTGACCTTGCGCCCCTTGGCGTCGGTCAGGTGGCCGTCGTCGAAGACCTGCAGCAGCATGTTGAAGACTTCGGCGTGGGCCTTCTCGACCTCGTCGAGCAGGATGAGGCAGTAGTTCTTGCGGCGGACGGTGTCGGTCAGCTGGCCGCCGTCGTCGTAGCCGACGTAGCCGGGCGGCGCGCCGACGAGCCGGGCGACGGTGTGCCGCTCCATGAACTCCGACATGTCGAGCCGCACCATGTTCTCGTCGGAGCCGAACATGAACTCCGAGAGGGCGCGGGCCAACTCGGTCTTGCCGACGCCGGTGGGGCCCAGGAACATGAAGACGCCGATCGGGCGGCGCGGGTCCTTGAGGCCGGCGCGGGCGCGGCGGACGGCCTTGGCGAGCGCCTTGATGGGTTCCTCCTGGCCGACGACGCGGTCGTGGATCGCCTCCTCCATGTGCAGCAGCCGCTGCGACTCCTCGGTCGCGATCTGGACCAGCGGGATGCCCGTCCACATCGAGACGACCTCGGCGATGTCCTCGCCGGTGACGACGGCCTCGTCGTCGCCGCGCTCCTGATCGAGGTCCTTCTCCAGCGTCTCGATGCGCTCCTGCAGCTTGAGTTCCCGGTCGCGCAGTTCGGCGGCGTACTCGTACTGCTGGGAGTTGATCGCCGTCTCCTTCTCCTTGCGGATGCTCTCCAGGCCCACCATCGCCTCCTTGAGGCTGGGCGGCGTGTAGGAGCGGCGGATGCGGACGCGGGAGGCGGACTCGTCGATCAGGTCGATGGCCTTGTCGGGCAGGGCGCGGTCGGAGATGTAGCGGGCCGACATCTCGGCGGCGGCGGCGACCGCCTCCGCGGAGATGGCGAGCTTGTGGTGCGCCTCGTACTGGCCCTTGATGCCGTTGAGGATGTCGACGGTCTCCTCGACGCTGGGCTCATCGACGACGATGGGCTGGAAGCGCCGCTCCAGGGCGGCGTCCCGCTCGATGTGCTTGCGGTAGTCGTCGAGCGTGGTCGCGCCGATGGTCTGCAGCTCGCCGCGGGCCAGCGACGGCTTGAGGATGTTGGCGGCGTCGACCGCGCCCTCGGCCGCGCCCGCGCCGACGAGCATGTGCATCTCGTCGATGAAGAGCACGCAGTTGCCGGCGTTCTTGATCTCCTCGATCACCTTCTTGAGGCGCTCCTCGAACTCCCCGCGGTACTTCGTACCCGCGACGAGGGAGCCGACGTCGAGGGTGAGCAGGCGCTTGCCTTGCAGCGTCTCCGGCACGTCGCCGCCGGTGATGCGCTGGGCCAAGCCCTCGACGACGGCGGTCTTGCCGACGCCGGGCTCGCCGATCAGCACGGGGTTGTTCTTCGTCCGGCGCGAGAGGATCTGGACGACCCGCTGGATCTCCTGCTCACGGCCGATCACGGGGTCCAACTGGTCGGAGCGGGCGGCGGCCGTGAGGTCGATGCCGAGCTGGTCGATGGTGGGCGTGCGGGTGGTGGAGCGGCCGCCGCTGGGGCTGCCCGCCTTGCCGCCCGCGCTCGCGCCGCTGGCCGCGGGCGAGCTCTGCGAGAGGATGCGGGTGGTCTCGGCGCGGACGCGCTCGAGGTTGACGCCCAGGCTCTCCAGGACGCCGGCCGCGATGCCCTCGCCCTCGCGCACGAGGCCGAGCAGCAGATGCTCGGTGCCGATGTAGTGGTGGTTGAGGCGCCGCGCCTCATCGACGGCGAGCTCGATGACCTTCTTGGCGCGCGGCGTGAGGCCGATCTCGCCCAGCACGGCCCGATCGCCCCGGCCGATGATGAACTCCACGGCCGAGCGGACCTTGCTCAGTTCGACGCCCAGGTTGCCCAGCACCTTGGCCGCGACGCCGTCGCCCTCGCGCACGAGGCCGAGCAGCAGGTGCTCGGTGCCGATGTAGTTGTGATTGAAGCGCTGCGCCTCTTCCTGGGCGAGGGTGAGGACACGCCGGGCGCGCTCGGTGAACTTGTCGAAGCGATCCGCCATGACGTCCCTCCATCCGTTCCGGGTTCAGCCCTTTTGGACTCACTCTGAGCCTACCAACCACCCCAAGGTCAGTCTACGCGACGATCCCGCCGGCCAGTGGACGGCGCGGCGCCGGCGGTCCGCGGCGGAACGGCGGCCTACTCGGCGGCGGTGCGGTTGCGGAGTTCTTCCTCGGAGATGCCGGCCTTCTGCAGCGCCGCCTCCATCGCGCTGACGGGGGCGGGAGGCGGGGCCGGGGCGGCGGCCGGGGCCGGCGCATCGCCCGGCTCGGCGTCGGAGTCGGCGGCGGGCGCCGGCGGCGGGGGAGGCTCGCCCTGCTCGACGCCGAACTGCCCGGCGACGTCCGGCGGCAGGAACTGGATGCCGCCCTCGTCGTTGAAGACCCAGCCCGAGCGCTCGGCCTCGGCGCGGGCCTGACGCAGGCTCAGCCCCAGGCGGTGGCGGTCGCGCTCGATGCGGACGATCTTGACCGGCACGACGTCGCCCTCGCCCAGCACCTCGCGCGGGTGCGAGACCCGCCGGTCGACCAACTCGGAGACGTGGATGAGGCCCTCGACGGGCCCGTCGATGCGGGCGAAGGCGCCGAACGTGACCAGCTTCGTGACCATGCTCGGCACGACCTGGTTGACCTCGTACTTCTCGACGACGACGTCCCACTCCTCGGGCCGGGCGCGGCGGATGGAGAGCCCGATCTTCTTCGCCTCCTGGTCGACCTTCATGACGTAGACATCGACCGGCTGGCCGATCTTGAAGAGCGTCTCGGGGTTCACGTTGCGGTCCCAGGAGAGTTCCGAGAGGTGCACCAGCCCGTCGGCCCCGCCCAGGTCGACGAAGACGCCGAAGCTGCGGATGCTGGTGATCTTGCCGGAGCGGACCTCGCCCTCGCGCAGTTCGGTCAGCAGGCGGTCCTTCTGCTCGGCGCGCCACTCCTGCATGGCGGCGCGCTCGGAGAGGATGACGCGGTTGCGGCGGCGGTTGATCTCGATGACCTTGAGCCGCAGGTGGCGGCCCACGAAGTCGGCCAGCCCGCCGCCGTCGCCCCGGTCGGGCGCGGCCCCCACGACCTGGCTGAGCGGCACGAAGGAGTTGACCCCCTCGACGTTGACCAGCAGGCCGCCCTTGTTGAAGCCCGTCACCGCGGCCTCGAAGATCTCACCGCTCTCGTGGCGGCTCTGCAGCTCCCGCCAGCCCTGCTCGCCGCGCGCCCGGTCGACCGAGAGGAGCAACTGGTCCTCCTCGACCTCCGGCTGCAGCACGTAGACGAGCAGCGTGTCGCCGATGTTCAGGGCGGCGCGCTGATCGGGCGTGAGGGAGTGCATCTCGCTGGGCGCGACGATGCCCTCCGCCTTCGCGCGCACGTCGACGATGAAGCTGTCGCCGGCGCGCCCGACGAGCGTGCCCTCGACGACGTCGCCCCGCTGCAGCTGCTCGAAGGCGGGGCCGGACGATTCGAGCAACTCCTCCATGCTGGGCTTGCCGGCGGCGGCGGGGGAGCGGTCGGAGAGGGGGGGTGAAGCGGACGAGTTCTCTGCCAAGGACGTTGGTGTCGCCGGCGCGCGCGGGCGCCGACCCTTTCGCGTTGCGCATGGTAGCCAGGGGCCCCCGTCGGGGCAAACCGGGGTCGGGAGTGCGAAGACCGGCCGGGGCGGGGCGGGCGGCGGTCCACGCTGGGGACGGGAGTGGGGCGCCGGTCCAAGCTCTCAACTGTTCTGCGAGGGCTTGGGACTGCCGCTGGCGGGCTTCCGCCTACCCGCGGGCGGCGGCGGTGCCTGCCGTGGACCGGTCCCCTTGATCACGCCCTTCCGGGGTGTCAGACTCGATGACATGTTGCCTCCTCGACCGGGATGCTCAGTTCTACTGGGAAGGCCTCGGAGGAGGGGGCGGGGGCGGGGGGGATCTCCGCGGCGAGCCGCCTCCTCCGGGCTCAGGCGGGCGCGGCGCAGGGGGAGGGGGAGGGGGTGGCGGGGGCGCTCCCCTCAGGCTACCTCCCTTAGTTCGTATCTCAGACCCTGCATCCTTGAACGCCATGATGTGGTCCTTAGAAACAGACGGGTGGTCAACTGCCTCTGACGATATCACGGACTGTCGTCGCGTTCCAGCCTGCGGGAGCTGTGGGATCCTCAGCAGCCTTGAGGTTGTGGATGAATGTGTATACAAGAACCGATTCAACACCCAGGGGCGCGATGAATTCGCATGTCTCCTGGTGTGACTCGCCCGGCTCGACGCTTGTCTCATTCTCCGCCCACTCCCGCGTGAACTCATCAAGTGTGGGCCATTGGAACTCGCCGAAGTCTTGCGAAACGAAGACTTGCTCATCGAGAAGCTCGACCTGCTCATCTGGAATTGGCTGAATCTGTTGCAGCCGGAAGACACCCTCACGGAGGTCGACGCGGACGCGCGAACTGTTGTGTAGCGTCGCAGTCACGACGATATGTACGTAGCTGTCTCCAACAGGCCTGTGTGAGACCTCTTGTGTGATGGTCAGGTGTGGTTCGAAGGTCCTGAACGCCTGGAGCTTGAAGAGGGCAAAGGCACCACCGGCTACGATTGCGACGCTAGTGACGGTCGACTGTATCCCCGTCAACGCGAAGCCCAGCGCCACATGGGCGACAGCGCCCAGCGCCACAGCCATGACCAGGACCAGCACGATCCAATGCGCGTCAGTCCTCGGCCGTAGTCTTCGTCTCAGATCGTTCACCCGGTCCTCCGCCTCTGCCCGAGCCTACGCACTCGCGAGCAACTTCGCCACGGCCTATTCACCGGGCCAGCCTTCCGGGCCAGCCCGAGCCGCTACAGCGGCCGACCCGACACCACGGGCTCCGACGCCAGCAGGGCGCGGAGGGTCGCCAGGTCCGGCAGGCCCAGGACTTCCGACAGGCCGTCATCCAGGGCGCGGCGGGCGGGGCAATCCGCCATGGCCGGCAAGCGCTCGAACTCCGATTCCGCCAGCTGGTCGAACAGGTCCGACAGCCCTTGAACCTGCCCTGGCGTAAGGCTACGCACGTCGAGGACGGGCAACTCCTCAAGGTCAGACTTCTTGACGGCGACCCAACTGCCCTCCGTGCTGGTTCGCTGAGCCAGCATCGTCAACAGGCCCAGGCTGGAGTTCAACCAGACCGCGAGCGCTTTCTCTGTAGCCGTGCCCTCAAGGCGAACCGGCCACCACACATTGGAAAGCACCCGTGTCGTCGATCGAAGGGCGACGGTTCTGCATGTGTCCAGTCTCAACCGCTCGGCGACAAGGAAGCGACTGGATTGCTGCCAAAGGTGCTGGCCATAGCCGGGCCTCTGCCCGCCTTTTGGCTTCGCCAGCGGTGACAGGAAGCTATCCGGCGAGCACGCCAGAGACCTCCGTCGCTCTGTGTCGTGCCCTTCGACGATCGGGTAGGCCGTCACGGCGTTGGTCCGATCAAATCCGTCGACGAGCCTGCGTCTGTCGGGACCGACTTGGCCGATCTCATCAAGTCGGCACAGTGGGATGCTGGCCGTCGACTTCGCCCCGGGAATCCACACGTCGCCATCGCTGAGCAGGCGAACCGCGCTGCGGATCAGATCGGCGCGGGCGAACTGGACTCCAATCCATCTCCCGGACGTGACGTGCGATTCCGGCATCGACACCACTTCGCCGACGTGCTGACCGTCCACTTCCAGCAGCGCGGCCCCCGCTGCCTCGAGTTCCGCGGGCGCGGTCGCGGCGACGGCCTGCGCGACCCGATGTGCATCCAGGACGCCGTCGGGGTTGCGCCAGAGATTGACGAAGGTCGTGCGTCGCCCGGTGATCTTGCCGTGCTCGGGGCGGCGCGTGGCGATCAACAACGCCTCCGAAAGGTCCGTGCTGTCGGAGAAGTTCCAGCGCAGCGGGTCGTGAGACGCAATGACCGTGTCGAGAGAGAATTCGCGTTGAATGAGATCGCGGGTCTGCTGCCAAGACGGGCCGGTGCAGACCGTCGCGGGCAACACCAGGGCCAAGCGTCCCTCGCCGCGACGGAGCTTGGGCGCCGCGGCCGCGACGAAGGCCGCGCCGAGGCCGGCGGTCGCGGATGCGTCCCGTGACTTCAGGCGGCGCGATAACTCCTTCTGGAGCTTCGCTCTCTCCGCCTTCGGGAGGCTGCCGAACAGCAGATTGCCGCCCACGGAGCGGGTGAACGGGGGATTCATGATCGCCAAGTCGAGGTCCGGCAGGGTGGCGGTCTGCCCTGCCTCCGCGCCCCGGGGACCGGTCCCGGATACCCGTTCGGCCTCGCTGGTCCCGATCCCCATCGCTTCGGCGGACAGCGCGAATTGGACCGGCACTTTCTCCTCGCCCAGGAAGTCCAGGGAGCCCAGCGACACTTCCGAGCCCTCGGCGCCCAGGGGCATCACGTAGAGGTTCATGCGGTCGAACTGGATGTCGGGGTTGAGCATCGCCAAGCTCGTGGCGGCGAAGTGCACGGCCGACAACTGCACGTCGTAGCCGTGGAGCGCCTGCTCCACCATCGCCTTGTGCAGTTCGGCCCCCCGCTCGCCACCCGCGGCCTCGTGGAGACGGCCGGCCTCGGCGGCGACGGCCATGAGCAGCGTGCCGGTGCCGCAGGCCAGATCGGCCACGTTGAGGGAGGCCGGGAACTCGTGGTCGCGCCAGTCGACGCCCGGCGGCCAGTCGTGGAACACGAGCCGGGCGAGCAGCGTGGCCGCTGGGACGGAGGTGTAGTAGGCGCCCTTGAACTTGGCGTCCGTGAGCAGGGTGTGGAACAGGCGGCCGGAGAGGTCGTGCCCTTCCAGCGTGCGCGTGTGGTTCACCGCGTGCACGAGGGGATCGATGACCGGCAGCCGGACCTCCTCCGGTCCGTCGGTCAGCACGTCGAGGATGTCGGCGGCGAGTTCGAAGACCGGCACGTAGTCGATGTCGTTGCAGATGCCGCGCCACGCCTCGGTCAGTCCCGCGATGCCCCGGTCGAGGGCTTCACGCACGGTCGGCACATCCTCGTTCACAACGGCCAAGCGGTCCTGGAAGGCGAGCGCATTGAAGAGCACCAGGCAGCCGATGCGCAAAGCCGCCGCCCGGTTCGTCTCCTGATCCGTGACGGCGATGATGTCGGCGATGCGGCGCGAGATCCGCGCGTGCTTGCCGACCTGCCCCGCCGCCTCGTCGAGCGCGTATCCCACCACCCCGGCGGCGGCGGCCACGCGATCCGTGCCCTCCAACTCCAGCGGGAGCAGCCGCAAGTGATCGGCCAGGTCCGCGACGGATCCGCTCCGACCGGGCCGCGGCGCGATCTCACCGCGGGCGCCGTGGAGCCACCAGCGGAGGTCCGCCACGGACTCAAGCACGGCGCTCGTGTCTTCGGCGTGGCGCAGCCGGTCGGGGTAGAGGACGCCGATGACCCCAAGCGCCTGAGGGAATTGTTCAAGCCGCTCTGCAAGCTGCGCGCGGAGCGCGCTGTCGGAGCCCTCCCACTTGCAGTCCAGGAGGATCAGGTCGCCGCTCGCCAGTTCGACGCGGACATCGGGGACGCCCTTGCGGCTGCGACGCTCGGCCCGGGCCGGTACGCCGCGGCCGCGGAGCGACTCGGCGAGCAGGACGTTGACGGCCTCTTCGCGCGTCGTCTCGGGATCGTTACGTCGAGTCGGCATCTTCGGAGCCTCGACTCGCCCGGCGGGCCAAATGCGAACGCCCGCCGGATGACGGGCGTTGACGCAGTGCGGGCTGGCGATGGCCTATTTTCCGCAGGGGGTCGCCCCCCAAGTATCGTCGGCGCTGCGGCGTTTCACTTCCGTGTTCGGGATGGGAACGGGTGGGGCCACCGCGCTCTGATCACCAGCGCCGGAGGCATTGTAGGCGAGGGCGGGCCTTGCGCGCCAGCGCGGGGGCGGGTGGTGGAGCCGAGGGGGATCGAACCCCTGACCTCCGCCTTGCAAAGGCGGCGCTCTCCCGGCTGAGCTACGGCCCCGGGCGGCGGTCCGGCGGGCGGCGGCGGGCGGCCGGACCCCGGGACAGCCTACCCGTTTCCCCGCGCCGGGGCTGCCGCCGGGGGAGGGCGGCGGCGCGGGCGGCTACTCGGCCAGCGGCGCGGGTTCGCTGCGCTGGACCGCGGCGCGGATGGTCTCCAGCGGCAGTTGCACGATCATCTCGGTGAACTCGCCGGCCTCGGTCTCGACCTGGATCGTGCCGCCGTGCTTCTGCACGATGTCGCGCGAGATGGCGAGGCCCAGCCCGGTGCCGCGGTTGGTGGGCTTGGTGGTGAAGAAGGGGTTGAAGATCTTCTCGGCGACCGCGGGCGGCATGCCGTTGCCGTTGTCGCGGATGCGGACCTCCACGGACTCCTCGCCCCGGCGGGTGAAGAGTTGCAGGGTGGGCATGTAGCCGGCGGCGGTCCCGGCCTCCTGGGCGGCGCGGCGCTTCTCGTCGGTGGCGTCGCAGGCGTTGCTGACCATGTTCAGGAAGACGCGCCCGAGTTCCTGCGGCACGGCCTCGATCTCGCCCGCCTCGGGGTCGAACTCCTGCTTCAGGTCGAGTTGGAAGTCGGGGTCGGTGGCGCGGGCGCTGTGGTAGGCCAGCCGGGCGTGCTCGTCGACCAGCTTGTTGATGTCGGTCATCTGCACCTCGGTCGATTCGCGCCCCATCATCAGCATGTCCTGCACGATCCGGTTGGCGCGGTCGCCGTGGGAGAGGATGCGTTCGAGGTTCTCCGAGATGTCCTGCACGATCTCCCCGATGAGTGCGCGCTGGTCGTCGGTCAGTTGGCCGTCGTCGCTCTCCTCCATGACCTCGCGCATCTCGACGATCAACTCCTCCGAGGCCTCCGAGAAGTTCTTGACGAAGTTGAGCGGGTTGCGGATCTCGTGCGCGACGCCGGCCGTCAACTCGCCCAGCGCCGCCAGCTTCTCGCGGATCACGATCTGGTCCTGGGCCTTCTGCAGGTCGGCCAGCACGATCTCCAACTGGTCGTTCTTGCCCTGCAGTTCCTCCGCCAGCTTCTCCACGAGGTTCAGGCGCTGCACCTCGTGGGCGTGGCGGCGGAAGACCTCCAGGGCCGCGGCCATGTCGGCGACCTCGTCCTGCCCGATGATCTCCACGGGCTCCTCGATGTCGCCCTCCGCCATGCGCTGCATGCGGTCGGACAGCCGCTCGAGCCGGCTGAGCAGGACGCGCCCGACGTAGAGCCAGGCGATGAGCAGGGCGCCGCCGATGCTGACGCCGCTGATCGCGAGCAGCAGCGTGCGGCCGGTGCCGATCGCCTGCGAGGAGGCCTGGGTCGCGTCGAGGGCGCTCGCGTTGGCGGCGCTCACCAGGCCATCGACGTCGTTGACGAGGTCGATGACGATGGACCGGTTGAGCGCCAGCAACGCCTGCTGCCGCTCCCGGAGCCGCAACTGCTGCTCGAAGAGGTCGAAGCCGCGGTCCGCGTCGAGGCCGGCGTTGAACAGCTCGGTGAAGAAGGGCGCCAGCACCCCGCGCAGCGGCTCGCCGAGCGAGCGCAGGTTCCGCTGCATCCGCCCAACCGCCGCCTCGAAGCGCTCGCGCAGCGGCTCGATGGCCGCGGCGATGGAGACGCTCGACGCGGTCGCCATGAGCTGGGTCACGATGTTGAGATCGCCCTGCAACTCCGCCAGATGGCGGTAGCGGGCGATCTCGTCCTCCGCGAGGTATTCCGACCGGGGGCGCGGGGGCGCGCCGAGTTCGCGGTAGCCGGTCATGGCGTAGAAGAACTGGTCGTCGATGGCCGGGATCACCAGGCTGTCGAGGCGGCTGCGCAGCGCCGTGAATTGCTCCATCCCGGCGTCGCTCCGCTCGCTCAGGCTGAAGAGCGCGGAGCGGTCGTCCTCGATCGCCCCGATGTTGAAGATCAGCGCGTCGGCGTGGGCGCGGATCTGCGTGAACCGCTCGCGGTCGGTGGCGCCCCGCTCCAGGTCCGCCAACTGCTGCTCGAAGACGCGCTGGTCGGCCGCGATCCGCGACGACGCCTCGGCGAGTTCCCCGGGCGTCGCGGCGGCCGCGAGGTTCGGCGCCGCCGCCACCAGCGTGCTGCTGTACTCCGCGACGCCGAAGGCGAGCTCGAGCTCGGGCAGGCTGCCCTCGTTCACGCGGGCCTGGGCGTCGCCGACCCGGTCGAAGGAGAACCAGCCCACCAGGCTCGCGGCCACGGTCAGCACGACCGCGCCGCCGATGCCCAGGTAGAGCTGGGTGGAGATCCGGAAGCGCAGCGCCAGCAGGCGTTTGACGTGGCCGCTCACGGGTCGCGGTTCCCCATCGTCTCCACGGGGTGGTATTCGCCGTCGCTGCCGATCACGGTCAGGAAGACGGCCTCCGAGCCCTGGTTGGGGTTCTCCCCGTCGCCGTAGCGCAACTCGAAGCCGTCGATGTCGATGGCGTCGCCGCGCAGCACGCTGTCGCGGAAGCAGGCCCGGTCGACCTCCCGGCCGCAGCGCTCCAGGCCGGCGATCACCAGGCGCCCGGCGAGGTAGCCCTCGAGGGAGACGAAGCCGGGGACGGCCTCGGGCGCGTAGGCCGCCAGCGCGTCCATGTAGGCGGCGACGACGGGCAGGCGGTCGTCGGTCGGGAAGGGCACGACCTGCGTGACGAAGACGCCCTCCCCGGCCGGGCCGAGTTCATCCGCCAATGCGTTGCTGCCCACGAACGAGACGGTCATGAAGACCGGATCCAATCCCGTGTACCGCGCCCAGGATACCAACGCCGCCACCGGCCGGTAGGCGCCGATGATGATCACCGCCTCCGGCGCGCCCGCCTGCAGGTCCAGCAGGGCGGTCTTCACGGCCGTCGTGTTGCGGGTGTACACGCCCACGGCCACGGGCTCGCTGCCGCGGCGCTCCAGGGCGAGCTCCACGCCGCGCAGGCCGGCCCGCCCGTAGGAGTCGTCCTGGTACATCACGGCGATGCGATCGATGCCGAGGTCCGTGGTCAGGCGCTCGACCATCTCCTCGGTCTCCTGGTAGTAGGAGGCCCGCAGGTTCAGCACGTGCTGCAATTCCGGATCGCGCAGCAACTGGGCGCCGGTGAAGGGCGCGATGTAGGGCACGCCGGCGGCCTCGGCCACGGGCACCGCCGACCGCGACGTGGGCGTCCCGACCGCGCCGATCAGCGCGAACACGTCCTCCTCGATGAGTTGCAGCGTGTTGGCGATCGCCGCCTCGGGCTCGTAGGCGTCGTCGAGCGACGAGAGTTCCAGCAGCCGGCCGTGGACGCCGCCGCGCTGGTTGGCCTCGTGGAAGGCGGCCTGGATGCCGAGCTGCATGTTGCGGCCCAACTCCTGCGCCGGCCCGCTGAAGGCGGCGGACTGGCCGAAGACGACGCGCCGGCCGGAGACGCCGGGGACGGACGCGTCGGCCGCGGCGGCGGCCGGCGCCTCCTCGGCGGCGGGGGGCTGGGACTCCGCGACGCCGCTGCCGTCGGAACCGCCGCAGGCGGTCGCGGCGATGACGAGCGCGGCGGCGGCGAGGGCCAGGGCTCCGCGGATCCCCAGATCGGACAGCGCGGCGGCCGGCGACGGGGACGCCACGTCATCCAACCCTCCGCGAGACCAGGGTGACGTGGTTGCGCCCGGAGACGCGCTGGTAGCGCAGTTCGTCCATCATCGTGCGCACGAGGTGGACGCCCTGCCCGCCGACGGGCCGATCTTCGAGCGGCGAGGAGACATCGGCCTCCGGCGCGTCGCTGAGCGGATCGAAGGGGCGGCCGCTGTCCCAGAGCTCGATCGTGACCTCCTCCGGCCGGGAGGTCACCGTGCACTCGATCTCGTGCTCGCCCTCGTCGTACCCGTAGTTGATGATGTTGAGGCCCAACTCCTCCAACGCCAGATGCACGCGGAAGATCAACTCGGGAGACCAGTCCTCCCGTTCGCCGATCTCCTCCACCTCGGCGATCATGCGCTCCAATTCGGCCAGATCGGCCTCGATCGTGAAGCCGTATTGCCCGCTCAACTCGCCGGCTCCCTGCGTTGCAGCGTGACGCACGTCACGTCGTCCGACTGCGGCGTATCGCCCGCGAAGGACGACACGGCCTCGAAGACCGTCCGGTTCGCCTCCTGGGAATCGCGCGGCGGAGCGGTCGCGAAGACCTGCTGCAACCGCGCGATGCCGAACTCGTCCCGGTTGCTGTTCATGGCCTCGGTGACCCCGTCGGTGTAGAGGACCACCGTGTCGCCCGGCGCGATCGTGACGGTGCGCTGCTCGAACGGGAAGTCGGGCACGATGCCGAGCACGACGCCGCCGGTGAGGGGCAGCAGGGTGGAACTGCCGTCGGCGCGGACGATGAGCGGCGCGTCGTGCCCGCCGCTGGAGTAGGTGAGCTCGCCGGTCGCCGGATCGTAGACGGCGTACAGGACCGTCACGAACATGGAGGCGTCGTTGTCGTCGAACAGCAGGGCGTTGACCTCGCGCAGCACCTCGGCCGGGCTCTCCGTGCCGATCGCCGCGCCCTTCATGAGCGTGCGGCTGGACATCATGAACAGGGCAGCCGGCACGCCCTTGTCCGACACGTCGGCGATGGTGAGCCCGACCCGGCCCCGGTCCAACTGCAGGATGTCGAAGAAATCGCCGCCGACGTTGCGCGCCGGCACCATGTGCCCGAACGACTGGAAGGTGGGGCCGTCGGGGAACCCGGAGGGGAGGATCGACTGCTGCATCGCGCTCGCGACGTCGAGTTCGTTCTGCAGCGCGACGAGCTGGTCGCGGGTCGACAGCGCCTCGCGCCACTCCATGACGCGCTGCAGCGTCCGCTCGATCGTCACGCGCAGGTCGGAGAAGTCGAGCGGCTTCGTGACGAAGTCGAACGCGCCGCGATTCATCGCGGTGCGGATGTTCTTCATGTCGCCGTAGGCGGAGATGATCACCGAGCGGATGTCGGGGTTGACGTCGGGGATCTGGGAGAGCAGCGTCAGGCCGTCCATCTGCGGCATGTTGATGTCGGAGAGGACCATGTCGATGCCCTCATCCTCGTTCAGCCGCTCCAGCGCCTCCACCCCGTTGTGGGCGAACACGAACTCATAGCGGCCGGCGCGAATGTCCCGCCGCATGCGCTGCAGGATCAACGGCTCCAGGTCCGTCTCGTCGTCGACCACGAGGATCTTGTAGGTCTGCTGCATCAGGTCACCCGCGGGCCCGGGGATGCGCCACGCCGCGCCCGGTCACTCCGCTCCGCCGCCCCGCGCCCGCCGCCGCGCCGGCGCCGCTCAGCCCTGCACGGCCGTGACGGCCTGCTCCTGCGTATCGTGCGTCTGGATGATCTTGTCGAAGCCGCTGATCTCGAACACTTCCCGAACGGGACCGACCAACGAGCAGACGGCGAAGTTGCGCTTTTCGCCCTGCAGCGACCGGGCGATCATGAGGATGACCCGCAGGCCCGCGCTGCTGATATAGACGAGTCGCTCCATGTCGAGGACGACCGGGCAGTCCTCGTCGGCGATGGCGGCCTGCACCGACTCCTGGAACTCCCGGGCGTTGGAACCGTCGACGCGATCCTCCGTCAGGGCGACCAGCACATCCCCTTTCCGCTCGGTCGTGATCTCCATGCTGTCCTCTCCGTCTCCGGCGTTCCGGCGCCAGCCGCGAGTCGATCCGGCTGCTCAATCCTGTTCCTGGCTCAATCCCTGGCGCCCACCATACCGGATGCATCCAGGTTACGGTCTACCCCGGCCGGGACGCCGATCCGCGCACGGGGCCACACTCGGCGCCCGCGGCCCGTTCGGCGCGCGCCAGACGCGCGGAACATCTCCGCGCGCACGCGCGCGACGGCGGCGCGATCCATGCGCACTATAGCAGCCGCGGCGGCGCGAGTCTCATTATGGCCCGCGGCGTGATGGCCCGTGGCGTGGCCCACGGCGCGGCCCGCGGGGCGGAGGGGCGCCCGGCGAGGCGCGCCGGCCGGTCGGCGCGGGCGGACATCCACCCGGCCGGGGGCAACCGGGGCCGCGCCGGATCACCACCGGCGCGACTCCTCGGCGTAGACGTGGTCCGGCATCGCATAGGTGATGCCCGCCTCGTCGAACACCGAGACGTCGATCAGGGAGGTGAACTTGGTGAAGTTGCTGCCCTGGACGCGGCGGGGGAACAGCCGCTCCATGGTCCGTCCGTACCGCTCCTGCAGCCGGAACCAGGGCAGGATCCCGATGGTGGACTGCTTGGGATACTTCAACTCATCGGCGAGTTGATCGCCGATGAGCGCGCGCGACACCCCGAACACGTACTTCGAGAGCCGGCGGCGGGCGGCCGGATCGTCGATCCCCGCGACCAGCGGAGCCGAGTTGACGAGCGAGTTCGCCATCACGACGGACTCGATGCCGACCGGCGGCTCGCACACGCCGCCGACCTCGAAGATCCGCAGGGCGTCCGCTTCGTCCTTGAACAGCATCGCCGGCGGGATGCCCATCAGATGACCCGAGTAGCGCCAGACGTCCATGAAGCTGCGGCGCTCTTCGTCGGTGTAGCGGGCGCCCAGACTCTTCATGTGCTTGAGCAGGCGGGCCGAGAAGGCGCTGATGGCGTAGCCGAGGTGCGCCGCGCTCAGCGGCGTGCCCCACGCCTCGTGATCCCAGTCGTCCGAGGCGGCCAGCAGGCGCCGCACCTGCGCGTGGACCAGGCGGAGCCGGACCGACAGCTTCCAGCCGTCGCCCTCCCGGGTCAGGCCGCCGGGCACGAAGATCTCGACCATGTGCCGGTTGTTCTGCTGCAGGCGCCGGACGCCCTGATCGCGCAGCCGGCCGGTGATGAAGAACGACTTGCTGATGTTGGTCGAGAACCCCTCGACCAGGACGCCGGCCACCATCCCGCCCAGCACCAGCTTCGAGTGCCGGTGGAACATCCGGATGCCGGGGGCCAGGGCGTCGAAGTCGAGCCACTCGGGTTCGGTCTCCACCTCCTCGAAGAATTCGCGCACGGCCGGCGGCGCGTCGCGCAGGGCGCGCGCGTCGCGGTCCATGCCCGCGTGGATGAGCCGCGCCGATTCCTCCGCTCCCCGCGGGGCCAGTTGCGCGATGAGCGCGTCGGCCGCGGGGTCGGCGATCCGCGTGTGGCCGATATAGCGGGCCGTCAGGGCCGGATCGATCGCGCGCGCCTCGTCGTAGCGGGCCAGGTAGTCGGACGGGATTTCCATCGCCGCTATTCTCCGGCCGGCGCGCTGGGAGTGCTTTCCTCCTCGGCCGCCTCGACGCGCAGGTCGGGGAGCCAGCGGAGGATCGGGGGCAGGTACCAGTTCCCCTTGCCGAGCACCTCCATGCTAGCCGGAACCAGGACGGAGCGGACGAGTGTCGCGTCGAGGAGCACCGCGACGGCCAGGCCGAAGCCCACCTGCTGGTTCACGATCGTTTCGCCGGCGGCGAAGCCGCCGAACACCGCGACCATGATCAGCGCCGCGCCGGTGATCATGCCGCCCGTGGAGCGCAGCCCGTAGGCCACCGCGCGGGCGTTGTCCCCCGTCTGGTCGTAGCGCTCGCGGATGCGGCTCAGCAGGAAGACGTGGTAGTCCATGGAGAGCCCGAAGAGGATGGTGAAGAGGAACAGCGGGATCCAGGCGTCGATGACCTCCGCGCGCTGGAAGCCCAGCAGGCCGGCGCCCACGCCCTCCTGGAAGACGAGCACCAGCAGCCCGTAGGTCGCCCCCACCGAGAGCAGGTTCATGATGATCGCCTTGATGGGGATGACGATCGACCGGAAGACGAGCATCAGGATGAGGAAGCTCAGGCCGAGCACGAAGACGAAGACGATCGGCGTGTAGTCGTCGACGATGCCGTAGAAGTCGGTGGCCGCCGCGGTCACGCCGCCCACGTGCACCTCCGCCGGGACGCCGTCGAAGGCGGCGGGGATGAGGTCGTCGCGCAGCGTGGCCATGTCCTCGGTGGCGGCGCGGCTGTTGGGCTCGCCGGGGAAGGGCAGCCGGATCACGGCGATGTCGCCGGCGCTGTTGCGCGCCGGCGGCAGCGGGCCGACCGGGAAGTCGGGGGACTCGCCGATCGACGCCACGAGTCGGCCGATCGCGCCGCTCACGCGGGGGTCGCCGAGATCTCCATCGACGACGATCTCGGCGGGGCTGAGAAAGCCGGAGAGGTTGAACTCGCCCGCGGAGAACTCCTCCTTGGCGAGGACGAAGGCCTCCTTGGTCTTGGCGCTGTCGGGGAAGGTGTTGACGTCGTTGAGGCCGGTCTGGATGCCGGGAATGCCGAGGGCGCCGATGTTGAAGTAGAACAGGGTCACGACGATCATGGGCACGCCCACCAGCAGGATGCTGACGATGGGGTAGCGCGTGACGGCGTGGGTGATCGCTTCCCAGAATCCGTGCTCCCCCGGCCGCGGGGGCTTGAGCGCGAATCGCGAGAGGCCGGGGATGGTCAGCAGGCTCACGCGGGGACCGAGCAGCGCGAGCACGGCGGGCAGCAGGGTCAGCGTCGCGGCCAGCGCGGCGACCACCACGACGATCGCGCCGATGGCCAGCGACTGGTAGAACGACACCGGCACGATCAGCATCCCGAGCAGCGCCAGCACGACGGTCGTGCCGCTGAACAGCACGGTGCGGCCGGCCGTCGCGCCGGCCCGCGCGACGGCGTCGCGCGGCTGCAGGCCGCGGCTCATCTCCTCCCGGAACCGCGAGACGATCAGCAGCGAGTAGTCGATGCCGACGGCGAGCCCGATCATCGTGATCATCATGGTCACGAAGAAGATCAACTCGAAGCCCTGACCGATGAGCCCCGCCGCCGCCAGCGCCACGCCGATGGCGACGATCGCCAGCCCGATCGGCAGCAGGGCGGCCACGACCGCGCCGAAGAGCGTGAGCAGGATGAGCAGCGCCACCGGGGCGCCGAACCGCTCCCCCTGCTCCAGATCCCGCGCGCTCAACTCGTTGTTCTCGAAGGCGACGCTGGCGTCGCCGCCGATGAGCACGCGGAAGCCGTCCGCCGCGTCGGCTTCCTCGACGATGTGAATGACGTCCTCGACGTTCTTCGTCGCCTCCTCCAGGTCGCCGCTGAGGAAGAACAGCATCGCCGTGGCCCGGCCGTCGGCGGAGACCAGGAAGTCGGGCGGCACGATGAACGGACCGCCGGCCGAATAGATGTGTTGCCCGAGTTGCACCGTGCCGGGCCCGAGCGCCACGATCCGCGCGAAGACCGACTCGACCTTGGCGCGGAAGGCGGGATCATCGACGGTCAGCGAGGGGGACTGGACGATGACCATCTCGCCCGGCGGGCTGGGGCGGGAGGCGTCCGCGGCCTCGGAGCGCTCCTCCATCAGCGCGGACGCGCGCTCCGATTCGTACCGGCCGGCCAGCCGGAACTCCGTGGTCGTGCCCGGGTCGAGCACGTCCGTCAGCGGCTTGATCCCGGCGACCATTTCGGCGTCCGCGGCGAGCCCGCCCGCGATCAGCGCCGCCAGCGCCCAGATCGCCATGACCAGCCGTGGGCGTCGCGCGCTGATGCGGGCCAGTGCCTCGGTCACGACCTCACCCCCGCCCTGTCACGAGAGACGTCCATGCCCCGCCCGCCCGGTGCGCTCGACCCTGTATCCTTGACAGTGTATCGGAGGGGGCGAACGTGAGGGTCTATCTCGCCGCGCCGCGCGGCTTCTGCGCCGGGGTCGACCGGGCGATCGACGTCGTCGAGCTGGCCCTCGAACGCTTCGGCCCGCCCGTCTACCTGAAGCACGAGATCGTGCACAACTCCACCGTCGTCAAGTCGCTGGAGGCCCGCGGGGCCGTGACCGTCGAGGACGTGCGGGACATCCCCCAGGGGGCGCACGTCGTGTTCTCGGCGCACGGCTCGGGGCCGGACGATTTCCAGGCGGCGGCGGAGCGGGGCCTGCACGTGATCGACGCGACCTGTCCGCTGGTCACCAAGGTCCACAACGAGGCCCGCAAGTACAGCCGCGAGGGGCGCAAGATCTTCCTGGTGGGGCACCGCGGCCACCAGGAGGTCCAGGGCACGATGGGCCAGGCGCCGATGACCCTCGTGGACGACCGGGAGGCGCTCGCCCTGCCGGAGTGGGACACGGCGACGGAGGTCGCCGTGATCACCCAGACCACGCTGTCGGTCGAGGACACGCGCCGGTCGGTCGAGTCGATCCGCGAGCGCTTCCCCAGCATCATCGTCCGCAACGATCTCTGCTACGCGACGACGAACCGCCAGGCGGCGGTGAAGGAACTCTGCGAGCAGGTCGACCTGGTGCTGGTGATCGGCGCCGCGAACAGCTCGAACTGCCAGCGCCTGCGCGAGGTGGCCGAGGCGCAGGGCCGCCCCGCCCACCTCATCAACGGCCCCGAGGAGATGAACCCCGAGTGGCTGATCGGCGTCGAGTCGGTCGGGGTGACGTCGGGCGCGTCGACGCCCGAAGCGCTGGTGGACCAGGTCGTGGAAGCGCTGGCGCCGGACGAGGTCCTCCACATCCAGAGCATCGAAGAGGACGTGAGCTTCGTCCTGCCGACCGAGTTCCGCTAGCGGCGCGGTGCGCCGGCGCGGCCGGGGGCGTGAGCCGTGGGTCGCGTGAGCGCGGGAGTTCTCGACGCACGACGGCCCCGCCGCCGACCACTTCGCCGTGGCGGTGACGATCTTCCGCGGAGGCGGCGCGGCGGATCGCCTCTCCGCGCGCCCGGCCAGGCCGGCCGCTGTGGTACCCTTCCCGCCGATCAGGTCCGCCCATGACGAACGATTTCCTGCAGGACTATCAGGTCGCCGGCTCGTCGGACGACGAAATGTTCGACGGGGCGGGCGCGTTCCGGAACGACTACCGCGAGGTGGGCGAACTCCTGCGGGGCTGGTCGCTGGAGGACCACCTGCAACGCGAGGAGCGCGCGGACCTGGCGCTGCTGAGCGCCGGCATCACGTTCAACGTCTATTCGGAGGAAGAGGGGACGGAGCGGATCTTCCCGTTCTCCCTGATTCCGCGCATCGTCGGGGCACGGGAGTGGAAGAACGTCGAAGCGGGACTGCGACAGCGGCTGCAAGCGCTCAACCTGTTCCTGTCGGACATCTACGGCGCCCGGCGGATCATCCAGGAACAGGTGATCCCGGAAGAGATCGTGCTCAGCTCGCCGGGCTACAAGCCCGAGATGGCGGACTTCCAGCCGCCGCTGGGGGTGTACGCGCACGTCGCCGGCTGCGATCTGGTCCGCGACCCGCAGCAGGGGCTGGTCGTGCTGGAGGACAACCTGCGCACCCCGTCGGGGGTGTCGTACGTGATCGAGAACCGCACCGTGATGCTGCGGGTCGTGCCCGACCTGTTCCCTCGCCGGGGCGTGCGCGCCGTCGCCGACTATCCCAACCAGCTCATGACCACGCTGCTGTCCGTGCGGCCGGCCGGCAGCGGCTATCCGCCCCGCGTGGTGCTGCTCACGCCCGGCATCTACAACTCCGCCTATTTCGAGCACTCGTTCCTCAGCAGCCAGATGGGCATCCCGCTCGTGGAGGGCTCGGACCTGACCGTGGGGGACGACGATTACGTCTACCTGCGCTCGACCCGCGGCCTCGAGCGCATCGACGTCATCTACCGGCGGATCGACGACGACTTCCTCGACCCCCGGGTGTACCGGGCCGACTCGCTGCTGGGCGTGCCGGGACTCATGAGCGCCTACCTCAAGGGGCACGTGACCCTGGTCAATGCCCCCGGAGCCGGCGTCGCCGACGACAAGGTGGTCTATCGCTGGGTGCCGGAGATCATCCGCTTCTACCTCGGCGAGGAGCCGATCCTCTCGAACATCGAAACGTACTCGCCCCTGATCCCCGCGGAACTGGACCACATTCGCGCGAACGCCCGATCGCTCGTCCTCAAGCCCGCCAACGCCTCCGGCGGCTACGGCGTGCTCATCGGCTCGCAGGCCTCCCGCGCGGACCTCGAAGCGACGCTGGCCCAGGTCGAGGCGGAGCCGCGCAACTGGATCGCCCAGCCGCGCCTGGAGTTCACGACGATCCCCACCTTCGACGACGACCGGCTGAAAGCGCGCCGGGCGGACCTGCGCCCGTTCGTGCTCTCGGGCCGGGAGAGTTGGGTGATTCCCGGCGGCCTGACGCGCGTCGCGCTGCGCGAAGGCTCGTACATCGTCAACTCCTCGCAGGGCGGCGGCAGCAAGGACACCTGGGTGCTGAACGAGGAGCCGGCCTGATGCTCAGCCGCGTCGCCGAGAACCTGTACTGGCTCGGACGCCAGTTGGAGCGCGCCGAGAACATCGCCCGGATGGCGCGGGTCGAGCACGAGGTGTCGCTCGAGAGCGGCCAGGAGATCTGGCACAGCCTGGTGAGCACCACGGCCTCGAATCAACTCTTCTGGGACACGCTGATCGAATCGCCCGACCTGACACATTCCGAGTTCCTGATCTACTCGATGCAGAACCCGTCCTCGCTCCGCTCGACGCTCATCCGCGCGCGGGAACTCGCGCTGGGACTGCGCGAGCACATCTCGCGCGAGGTCTGGGAGGAGATCAACGCGCTCTATCTCTTCCTCGTGCTTCGCAAGCGGTACATCGCCAGCGACATCCACGAGTTCTGCACGGAGACGCAGCGGCGCACGCAGACGATCCTCGGGCTCTACGACAACACCGTGCTCCGGGACGAGGGCCGCGAGTGGCTCCGCTGCGGGATGTATCTCGAGCGGGCCGACATGACCAGCCGCATCATCGACGCCAAGTACCACATCCTGCTGCCGGGCGGCGATTCGATCGGCGGGGCCTTCGACCGCTTCCAATGGACGGCGGTGCTGCGCTCCGCCTCGGCCCGGGAAGCCTACCGCCGGTCGGGGAACAGCGAAGTCGACGGCGCCCGGGTGGCGCAGCTGCTGATCTTCTCAACGGAGTTTCCGCGCAGTCTCGCCTTCTGCGTCCAGGCGCTGCAGCGGCACTGCCAACTGGCGACGGCGGAGACGCCCAAACGCCGGCGGGCGACCGCCGAACGCGGGATCGCATTGTTGAACCTGGACGTCGGGGCCACCGACATCGAGCATGTCATCGAGGATGGTCTGCACGACTTCGTCGACGACTTCCAGCAGCGGTTGATCGAGATCGACGGCGCCCTCACCGACGACATCTTCCGCGCGGAGCCCGACCACGACCGCGCCCCGCGCCCGCCGCAGGACGGCCGGGGGTGACATGACGTTCTGTCTCGGCATCAAGTGCAAGGACGGCCTCGTCGCCATCGCCGACACGCGGATCACCAGCGGCTCCGAGGTGTCGACGGCCAAGAAAATCGCCGTCCACCAGGGCGAGCGGCACGCCATGTTCGTGCTCAGCAGCGGCCTGCGCTCGGTGCGCGACAAGGCGATCACCTACTTCGAGGAACGCCTGCGGCGGAACGGGAGCGAGCTCTCCCGCTCGTACCAGGCGGTGAACGCCCTGGCCGGCGAAATCCGGCGGGTCTACGAGGAGGACAACGACTGGCTCGGCAAGGCCGGGCTGCATTTCGACCTGCACTGCATCGTCGGCAGCCAGCTGACGGAGGACGACTCGCCGCATCTCTACCTGCTCTATCCCCAGGGCAACTGGGTCGAAGTCTCGCACGGCACGCCGTATCTCATCATCGGCGAGACCCGCTTCGGCAAGCCCATCCTCGACCGCGCGCTGCGCTACGACGCCTCACTGGAGCAGGCGCTGCGGCTGGCCGTGCTCTCCTTCAATTCGACGGAGGCGAGCTCCGCCGACGTCGGCCCGCCGCTGGACGCGGTGGTCTACCCCACCGATTCGTTCGGCATCCGGGAGCGCCGCTTCAACGCCGGGGAGCTGGCCCCGGTCGCGCAATTCTGGCAGCGCGCGATCGAGGACGCGGCGGCGCAAGCGGCGGCCCCCATCGCCCCGCTGGCGCGGTCGTTGGGCATCGACTCCGCCGGCTAGGGCGCGCGAGGACGCACCGGGAGGAACAGACGATCCCACGCTGCGCCGCGGGGGGCGGGCGCGCTCCTATGCCGCGGGCCGCGCGGCTCCCTGGCGGCGCAGCGGCTGCCGGCTTCGATAGGTAGCGGCTCGCCAGAGCCATTCCATCGGTCCGAACCGGAAGCGGCGCAGCCACGCCTGCGACCACCAGATCTGCAGCGCCCACACGACGAACACGAACACCAGGATCGCGCCGCGGTTGACAAAGTCGGCATCTTCCAGCAAGACCGTCAGCACGAGCACGCCCAGCACCGTCTGCATCAGGTAGTTGGTCAGCGCCATCCTCCCGGCCGCTCGCAGACGCTGCTTGAGCCGGTTGTCGGGACGATTGTTCCAGAGCAGGATGAGACTCATGTAGCCCAGCGACGCCGGAATCGTGCCGAGCGTGTTGGGAATCTGACCGATGAAGGCGACCTCGCGGGAGTAATCGCCGGCGGCGGTGATGATGACGCCGGCGACGGCAAGCGGCAAGCCGATTCCCAGCCCGGCCGCCGCCGTGCGCCGATAGGCGCGCGCGGGCAAGCCGCCGTTCATGAAGCCCGTGCGATACAGCCCGGCTCCGACGAGGATCAGGCCCAGCGCGCGCAGGAAGAAGCCCAACAGGAACAGACTCCAAATGTCCTCTTGCTCCGACGTCTCGCCGGGCGTCCAGAGACCGGCGAGGGAGGCATCCGTCGTGTTGGCGACGTGCTGTGTCAGCAGCGTACTGACAATCGAGAGCATGAACACGGCGATCCCGACGGAGATGAGCGCCCGATTCGGCAGCTTCCGCAGGGCGATCAGGAAGACCGACGCCACCGCATACGCGATCAGCACGTCGCCGTCCCAGAGCAGGGAATGGAGGATGCCGATGAACAGAAGCAGCCCGTTCCGCCACAGGTTCAGCAGGACGGCGCGCCGGCCTTTCCCGCTGGCGCGGTCGATGAACAGGATCATCCCCGCGCCGAACAGCAGCGAGAACAACCCCATGAACTTCTGGTCGACGAAGACCTCGCCAAAGACGCCCACGGCCCAGTCGAACCACTCCTCCGAGCCGCCCGCGCTCAGGTTGAAATAGGGACCATGACCGAGCTTGAAGGAGACGGCGTTCATGAGCAGAATGCCCAGCACCGCGACCCCGCGAATCAGGTCGAGGCTGGTGATCCGCCCACTCTCGCGAACCGGGCCGGAATCCGGGGCCGGGGACTGTGCCGCCAAGTGATCGGTTCCCTTGCCTGGCGCGTGCGGGGTCACCGCGGCCGCGGGGAAGCGGGAAGGCGCCAAAGTGGTGGGCCATCCTGGACTCGAACCAGGGACCTCAGTCTTATCAGGACTGCGCTCTAACCAGCTGAGCTAATGGCCCGGAGGTCGCCGCCGGATCCGTGACAGGCGGCGGACGCCGGGCGGCGCCTTGACAACTGAAGAGCGAAAGAGAGCGTGCGCCGGGATGGGGGACGGACTTGGGCCGACGGCGGTCCGGCCGCGCCGGTCGGCTTGCGATCGACCTGAGAGTTGTCCTCCGTCCGGCCGGAGGGCCGGGGGAGGAGTGGACTCCCTAGAAAGGAGGTGATCCAGCCGCAGCTTCCGCTACGGCTACCTTGTTACGACTTCATCCCAGTCGCGGGTCCCACCTTCGGCGTCTGCCTCCGAAGTTGGCGCAACGACTTCAGGTGTTACCCACTCCCATGATGTGACGGGCGGTGTGTACAAGGCCCGAGAACGTATTCACCGCAGTAAGGCTGACCTGCGGTTACTAGCAACTCCGACTTCATGCAGGCGGGTTTCAGCCTGCAATCCGAACTGAGACCGGTTTTGAGGGATTAGCTTCGCCTCGCGGCGTCGCGACCCGTTGTACCGGCCATTGTAGCGTGTGTGTAGCCCTGGACGTAAGAGCCACGCTGACTTGACATCATCCCCGCCTTCCTCTGTGTTGTTCACAGCAGTCTCGCTAGAGAAATACAACTAGCGACAAGGGTTGCGCTCGTTGCGGGACTTAACCCAACACCTCACGGCACGAGCTGACGACAGCCGTGCAGCATCTGTGCAGTGGCCCGAAGGAAGCGACGTTTCCGCCGCGGTCCGCTGCATGTCAAGTCCAGGTAAGGTTCTTCGCGTTGCATCGAATTGAACCACACGCTCCGCTGCTTGTGCGGGCCCCCGTCAATTCCTTTGAGTTTTAGCCTTGCGGCCGTAGTCCCCAGGCGGGATGCTTAGTGCGTTAGCTGCGACACA
Organism: Dehalococcoidia bacterium; assembly: GCA_963664645.2. Classification (GTDB taxonomy): domain Bacteria; phylum Chloroflexota; class Dehalococcoidia; order Bin125; family Bin125; genus TK10-74A. Next base: position 1,388,395 of record CAXXCV010000001.1, on the reverse strand, counting down.
GAAGGGGTCGATACCCCCCACGTCTAGCATCCATCGTTTACGGCGTGGACTACCCGGGTATCTAATCCGGTTCGCTCCCCACGCTTTCGTACCTCAGCGTCAGGTGACGCCTGGTGAGCCGCTTTCGCCACTGGTGTTCCTCCCGATATCTACGCATTTCACCACTACACCGGGAATTCCGCTCACCTCTACGTCCCTCAAGTCCGGCAGTTTCCATCGACCCCTCCCAGTTAAGCCGGGAGATTTCACGACAGACTTGCCGAACCGCCTACGTACGCTTTACGCCCAGTAAATCCGGATAACGCTCGCCACCTACGTATTACCGCGGCTGCTGGCACGTAGTTAGCCGTGGCTTATTCGCCGGGTACCGTCAGGGTTCTTCCCCGGCAAAAGGGCTTTACGACCCGAGGGCCTTCTTCACCCACGCGGCGTTGCTGCGTCAGGCTTTCGCCCATTGCGCAAGATTCCTCGCTGCTGCCTCCCGTAGGAGTCTGGGCCGTGTCTCAGTCCCAGTCTGGCTGATCATCCTCTCAGACCAGCTACCGATGGTCGTCTTGGTAGGCCGTTACCCCACCAACAAACTAATCGGACGCAGGCCCCTCCCAAGGCGCCGGAGCTTTCCTCGCGGGGCCGATCCCGCGAGCGCATGGGGTATTAGCTCGCCTTTCGACGGGTTGTTCCCCACCTCGGGGCAGGTCACCTACGCGTTACTCAGCCGTTTGCCACTCAGTCATCCTCCCCGAAGGGAGGAGCTTCGTTCGACTTGCATGCGTAAGGCACGCCGCCAGCGTTTATCCTGAGCCAGGATCAAACTCTCCGTTTGGTCCAAGCTTGTCGCCTCAAAGAAGCGACGGCGGTTCAAACACCGGTCCGCCGCCACGGCCGGGGCCGCGGCCGCGGACGGATTCGTCCGCCCAAGCACACTGCTCTTTCGCTCTCCAGTTGTGAAGGTGCCGCCGGCGTCCCGGCCGTCTGCCCCAGGCCGGCGCGGCGCCGGCGGGAGACGGGCTCCCGCCGGCGCGGCGACGGCCTGGGCGCCACGGAGGCGCGCCCACGCGTACCGGTGAACGTACCCCGGGGGCTGGGGCCTGTCAAACGCCCCCGGCGCACGGATCCGCCGCCGGCGACGCCGCTCCGTCGCGCCGGAGGCAGAGCCGGTCTCCGGCCGCCGTCGCCAGGACGCCGCCGGCGCACTGCACCTGATGGCCGCCGCGCTCGGCGAGGCGCAGCAGCGCCCCGGTCCGATCCCAATCCGGCGCCTCCCCGCCCAGCGCGACGACCTGCCGCCGCAGCAGGCGCGCGCGGATGGCGCGCGGCTGACGGGCCAGGGCGCGGCGGCTGAGCACGACCCCGCCGTCGGGCGCGGGTTGGGGGGCCGATTCCCCAGCCAGCGCGGCGGCGGCGTCCGCGGTGAGTTGGTCGAGCAGGGCGCGGTCGGCGGCGGCGGCTCCGGCCAGCGCGGCCAGCCGCTCGACGATGGCGGGGTTGATCGACCGCAGCGCGGGCAGCACGTCGCGGCGCAGGCGGACCCGCGTGTAGGCCGGGTCGTCGTTGGCGGGGTCGTGGACGGGCGCGACGCCGGCCGCGGCGCAGAGCGCGACGGTCTCCGAGCGGCGGACGCCGAGCAGGGGCCGCAGCAGGGGGGTCCGGGCGCCGGGACGGGGCGCGACGCCCCCGGCGGACATGCCGGCGAGCCCGTCGCCGCCGCTGCCGCGGATCAGGTGCAGCAGCACCGACTCGGCCTGGTCGTCCATGGTGTGCCCCACGACGACGGCGTGGGCCGGGCGGCCCTCGAAGGCGTCGCCGGCGAGTTCCAGCAGCGCGTCGTAGCGCAGACGGCGCGCGGCGGCCTCGAGGCCGTCGCCGCGACGGGCGGCCTCGGCCGGGGCGTCGACGCGGCGGACGCGCAGCGGCGCGCCCGCCCGATCGGCGACGGCGCGCGCGGCGCCCTCGAACTCCCGGCGGACCGCCGGCGGGGCGATGCCGTGGTCGATGTACGCCGCGGCGATCGCCCAGCCCTCCCGCCCGGCGCCGGCCGCGAGGGCCAGCAGCAGGGCGCTGGAATCGGGCCCGCCCGAGAGCCCCACGAGCAACCGGCGGGGGCGATCAATGTCGAGGTCGTCAAGCGCAGCGCTGCAGGCGCGCTGGATCCTGCCCGCGATGTCGCGGCTCGCGCGGTCGCCGAAGGCCGGCAAGGCGGCGCTCACGGGCGCACCGCCGGCGGCAAGTCAGTTCGGCGGCCCGGCGGGGGAGTCGCCGCCGCCATCGGCGAGGTCGTCGAGGGGCGGGGCGGGGGAGTGGGGCAGCAGGTTGGCCCACCAGGGCGAGCGGAAGACGTCGATGCCGGGGCGCAGCGGCGCCTGCACGGCGAACGCTTCCTCGCCGACGCGCACGAGGCCCAACTCCTCCCGCGCCACCCGCTCGATGTACTCGTCGGAGTCCAGGAAGGCGACGAGCGCCTCCAGTTGGTCGGCCTGCCATTCCAGTTCATCGATCTCCTCGCGGAGCACGGCGACGCGCGCGTCGAGCGTGTTGGTGTTGAGCACGCCGTCCATGGCCGTGAAGACAAAGTAGCCAACCAGGGCAAGCGCGCCGAAGAAGAGCAGCAGCGGGGTCGGACGGCGGCGGCGGGGGAAACCATCGATGGGCGCGCGCCGAGGCTCCTCGCCGTCGGGCGGCGGCGTGGCGAAGGCCGCCTCGGCGTCGAACGGGTCGCCGCTCTCGGAGCGGCCGAAGGGAGAGCGCCAGGAGCGCCGGTTCGGCATCGCGTCCCCGGCCCACCACCGAGCGCACCGTAACACAGCCGATCGGGCCGGGCGAGACGCCGCCGGCCCGATCTAGCCGCGCAGGTCCGGCGGCAGGTGCGACACGTCGTTGAGGGTGCGCAGCACGGTCGGCCCGCCACGGCGCTCCAGCACGGTGCGCCCGGTGAGGTCGGCCTCGAAGCGCCGCCAGCAGCTCAGGTCGAGTTCGAGCGCCGCGCAGAGCAGCGCCTTGATGACGAAGTTGTGCGAGACGAGGACCGTCGTCGCGGGCCGGGATGGGTCGGCGGCCGTGCCGGACGGAGCGGCGGCGAGCAGCGGCGCGAGGACGGGCCAAGCGCGGCGCTGCACGTCGGCGAGGGACTCGCCGCCCGGCATCGGCAGCGTGGCGCTCTCGTCGGTCATCCAGCGGTCGAGGAAGCCGGCGAAGCGGGCGCGGGCCTCGGCCCAGGGGAGGCCCTCCATCTCGCCCACCTCCATCTCGATCAGGCCGTCGCACGTCTCGACCTCGAGGCCGTGGGGCGAGGCGACGGCCGCCGCGGCGCCGGCGGCGCGACGGAGCGGGCTGCTGAGTACCCGCCCGATCGGTTCGCCCGCCAGCGCCCGGCCCAGCGCCGCGACCTGGCGCCGGCCCCGCTCGGTGAGGGGGGAGTCGGCCCGGCCGAGGCTGCGTCCGTCGCGGTTGGCCTCCGACTCGCCGTGGCGGATCAGGATCACGCGGGCCATGACCAAGTCCCTGCTCCCACCGATCGCGGCGCGCCGCCGATGCATGTGAGGCGAACGACGCGTTCCCGCCCGGCGCCCAGAGCGTAGCGCCGCCCGGCAGGGCGACCACAAGGGTCGCCCCTACGACCAGGGCCGCGGATCGGCGCGCCGGGACCGCCCGCGCGAAATTTTTTTCCGCCCGCCCGACCTCACCCCCTGTCCTCCTCTCCGTCTGGGCGGTGGAGAGGAGGCTCCGATCCCCTCTCTCTGAGGAAAGGGTGAGGGTGAGGGGGATCTGGGCAGCCGCGGGCCGTCACGCCGGCCATCACGCGGGGATGTGATACCCCGGCGCGTAGGCCCAGCCGTAGGCGTCGTCCGGATGCGTCAGGCCGGCGCGGGCACTGTTCTCCGAGAGCAGGGCGTACTGGCGCACGAGGCAGTTGCCCCAGGCGACGTCGAGATACTTCTCGTTCCACGCTTGCCAGTCGTCCCAGGCGCCGTCGATCGCGGCCTGGACCATGCTGGTCCACTCCGGCTCGTCGGCGATCCCGGGCCGTTCGAGCAACGGCACGTTCTCGTCCACGGGCGCGTTCATGCGACCGTCGTAGTGGTCGGCGAAGAGCACGGTGACCGCCGGGCTGCCGGGCCGGACCCAGTTGCCGAAGCCGATGATCATGTGGTTGAACGTCCCGGTGTTCTGGAGCGCGATCATCTCCGTGTACTCACGCGGGGTGATCTCGGTCTCGATGCCGAAGGCCGCGACCTCCTGCTGCAGGAGCTGGGCCGTGGCCGGCGCGTCGAGCCGTTCCGGCAGCATGTCCATCTTGAGGACCTCGCCGCCGCTGAAGCCCGCCGCCTCGAGCAGGCGCCCCGCCTCGGCCCGCGTGCCCTCGGGGTCCACCGCCATCGGGTGCGGGTCCAACTCGGCGACGAACGCCGGCGAGCCGGGCTGCCAGGGCATGCGGCCGGCGACGTCGAAGAGTCCGAAGAAGTCGCGCTGGATGCGGGGGCCGTCGGCGAGCATCAGCACCGCCTGGCGGGCGAGCTTGTTGCGGAAGGGCTCGGAGTCGGCGCGGAAGCGCAGCACCCGGCCGCCCAGGCCGTAGCCGGAGACCTTGAAGAAGTCCTCGTCGGCGAGCATCCGCGCTTCGACCTCCGGGATGCCGATGGGCACGCCGCGGTGGGTGTCGATCTCGCCCGCTTCGAGCGCGATCCCCATCGCGTTGGTGTCCGCGAACAGGGTGTGCTCGATCTTGTCCAGCAGCGGCTGGCCGCCGCTGTAGACCGAGTGCGGGTTCGCGCTGGCGAAGTCGGGGTGCGGGATCTGGTCCCAGCCCCGGTTCGGGTCGTAGTTGGTGAATTGGTAGGGACCCGTGCCGACGACCACGGCCTCCTCGATGCGCTGATCGTAGGTCTCGCGGTCGACGATGTTCGTCTGCTCGAGCACGGTCTCGATGTAGCCCGTCGGCTTGGTCAGCGCCATCCGCAGGCTGGTGGCGTCGATCGTCTCGACGCTGTCGATGTTCTGCGCCATCAGGTGCATGGGCGAGCCGCCGCCGCCGGCGTTCTCGTCCTGGATCTCGGTCAGGGTCCAGGCGATGTCCGAGGCGTCGAAGGAGCGCCCGGTGTGCCAGACGGGGTCGGTGCGGGAGTTGATCACCCAGGTCACGTCGTCCGGGGTCTCCCAGCCGGTGGCCAGCACGGGCTGGATCGCGTAGTCGAACTCGGTCGCCCGGTGGAAGTTGGGGCCGACCTCGTCCTGCCGCGTGAGGCCGCTGGCGCCCACCCGCGCGATGCGCTCGTAGATGCTGCCGTCCTGGTTGAAGCCGGTGTTGTTACCGGCGGTATTGAGGCCCAGGCGATTGAAGTTCGGCGTGGAGGTGTTGCCCCGGCGCAGGGCGCCGCCCATCGGCGCGCCGGACATGGGCTGGTCTTCGGTCTCCGCCATGGCAGCGCTCTCGGCGGCTTCGCGGGCTGCATCGGCGGCCTCCTCGGCGGCGGCGACGGCGGCGGCGACGGTCTCGGCCGCGGCTTCGGCGGTCTGCTGCGCGGTGGCGGCGGCCTCCCCGGCGGCGGCGGACGCCTCGCCGGCGGCAGCCGCAGCCGCGGCAGCGGCCTCGGCGGCTTCGTCGATGGCGGCCTGGGCGGCCTCCGCGGTGGCCGTGCCGGCCTCGACCGCGGCGGCCGCGTCGCGGGCGGCCTGGGCGGCCGCTTCGGCCGCCTCGGAGGCGGCGGCCGCGACGGCCGCGGCAGCCTCGTCCCCGGCCGCGGATGCGGCGGCCGCGGCGTCGGCGGCAGCCGCGGCCGCGGCTTCCGCGGCGGCGGCCGCGTTGGCGGCGTCCTCCGACTCGGCCGCTTCGGCGGCCAGGGCCGCGGCGGCATCGGCGGCGTCGGCCGCCTGGGATGCGGCGGCGGAGGCCTCGGACGCGGCGGCAGCCGCCTCGGCGGCCGCGTCGGCGGCGGCCTCGGTCTCGGCGGCGCGCGCCTCGCCCGCGGCGACGGCCGCGGCGGCGGCCTCCTCCGCGGCCTCGGCGGCCCGTTCGGCGGCCGCGGTCCCGGCGTCGGCGGTGTCGTCGTCGCCGCAGCCGACTAAGGCGAGGCCGGCCGCGCCAACCCCAGCCTTCGCGCTGGCTCCCAACATCGTGCGACGGCTGATCTTCCGCTGTCGCAGGGTGCTCCAATAGTTGCTCATGGCGTCATCCTTTCCTGGATGCGGGCCGCCCCATCCCCCATGGATGGGGTCGTGCTCCGCGAGCGAGCGCATTATGACGTCTTGGGGGGGGGGTCAGGTCAATGGTTTTGGGAGACTTTTTTTTCAGGTTGACGTAAGGAGGTGATGTGGAGAACGGTTCCCCCCTCCCTATAAGGGAGTGGAGAGGGCGTCGCGCAAAAAAAAAATTTCGCACGCGGGTGGTGGGGCGGGCGAGTCAGGGGCGATGCGGCGGCGGCTGCCACGCGCCCCGCGGAAAAAAGATTCGGGGGTGAAAAATCAGTCCAGCGGGGAGCCGGCCGACTATCGGGTGCCCGCCGGGCGAAAAAACGCGCGCGGCCCGGACCTCACCCCCTAACCCCCTCTCCATTGCCGAGCAATGGAGAGGGGGGACTCCGATCCCCTCTCCCTGGGGAGAGGGTTAGGGTGAGGGGGGCCTCGGCGCGCGCGCCCACGTTCCCCCTCTCCATCGTCCAGATGGAGAGGGGGACAGGGGGTGAGGTCTGAGCGGAGTATCCTGAGACAAGCAGGACTGAGGGAGACACGCGAATGACGCAAGTCAAGCAGACCTACGCCGTGGTCTTCGAACAGACCCCCAACAACTACTGCGCGTCCGTGCCCGACCTGCCCGGCTGCGTGGGCGCCGCCGACACGTTGGACGAGATGCGGGAGATGATTCGGGAGGCCATCGCGTTCCACGTTGAGGCGATGATGGAGCACGGCGAGCCGTTCCCGGAGCCACGGAGGTCGCTTGCCGAGGCCGCCGACTACCACCGCGACGCCCTTGCGGAGTACGACGAGGAGACCCCCGCGGAGTTCGCGGATGCCGGCCCCGACCTGCCGGCGACCTTCGAGATGGTCGAGGTCGAAGTCGGCGCGCCGCAGGCGGCGCGGGCGATCTGAACCCGCCCCCACACACGACGGCCCCGCGCCGGAGTCCGGGCGGGGCCGAAAAAAATCGTGGTGGAGATAGGGGGACTCGAACCCCCGGCCTCGGCGTTGCGAACGCCGCGCTCTCCCAGCTGAGCTATATCCCCGGGGTCATCGCCCGCCGGCCGCCGACGGCGGCCTCCGGGCGCACAGTCGAGGCTACTCAGGCCCCTCCGAGTGGGTCAATCCGGCGGGATCGGCAGCGCGTCGATCGGCAGGTCGCCCGCCGACGGATCGACCGTGATCCGGCGCGCCTCCAGGTCGACCGCGACGACGGTCCGGCGCAGCGCCGGGATCAGCAGTTCCCGCCGCGACGCCCCCCGGACCACGTAGACGTCGTTCGCGCCCGGCCGCAGCACCTCCGTCACCCGGCCCAGCGCCGCGCCTCCCAGCGAGACGACCTCGCAGCCCTCGATCTGGTCGATGTAGTACTCGCCGTCGGCGAATCGCGGCGTCTCGTCCTCCGGGATCTCCAGCAGCGTCCCGCGCAGCGCCTCCGCCGCCTCCACCCGATCGACCCCGTCCAGCGCGACGAAGACCCGCCCCTTGTGCCAGCGGCTGCGCCGCACGCGGCGTCCTTCGCCCCCCACGAAGACGCGCGCGCCGGGGTTGAAGCGTTCCGGGTAGTCGGTCAGGGGGAGGACCTTGATCTCGCCCCGCAGGCCCCAGGGCCGCTCGACGCGGCCGACCGCGCGGAAGCCCTCGCGCGGCTGCGGCGCCGGCGCCCCGCGGGCCCCGCGCAGCGGCATCAGCGGATCTCGAGTTGGGCGTCCGTGTCGCGCATGTCGCCGCTGACCGTGAGCAGCGTCCGCATCGCGTTGGCGATGCGGCCCTCCTTGCCGATCACGCGCCCCATGTCTTCCTGGTCGACCTCAAGCCGCACGGTGACCCGGCCGCCGCGCCCGCGCTGGCTGACCGCGACCGCCTCCGGGTCGTCGACGACCCACTTCGCGATGTACTCGATGAGTTCCTGCACGGCGTCAGGCTCCGCTCTCGGCGGCGGCGGCGCGCTTGGCGTCGGCCTTCTTGCTGCGCGGCTTGGCGACCAGCGGCTCCATCAGGCCCTGCTTGGCGAGCAGCCGGTGCACCGTGTCCGACGGCTGCGCGCCCTTGGAGAGCCAGTAGGCGACGCGCTCCGCCTGCACCTCCAGCGCGGCGTTCTCGGCCAGCGGGTCGTACTGGCCCAGGATCTCGTGGAAGCGCCCGTCGCGGGGCTTCGACGATTCCGCCACGACCAGGCGGTAGTAGGGGCGCTTGCGGCGCCCGTGGCGGGCGAGTCGCATTCTCAGCATGGGCAATCTCCTCGGCGCGCGGCGCGGGTCCGGCCTTCGCCGGACGGGCGCTAGCGGCGCGCTCCGGCCAGCATCTTATCCATCCGGCCGCTGGCCATGGCCTTCATCATCTTGCGCGCTTCCTTGAACTGGTTCAAGAGTTGATTGACGTCCTGGATGGTCGTGCCGCTGCCCCGCGCGATGCGGCGGCGGCGGCTGCCGTTGAGGATATCCGGTTTGCGGCGCTCCTCGGGCGTCATCGAGCAGATGATCGCCTCGACGCGGGCGAAGAAGTCGTCGTCCAGGTCGTCCACGCTGAGCTGCTGCCGGATGTTGCCCATGCCGGGGATCATCCCCAGCAACTGGCTGATCGAGCCCATGTTCTGGACCTTGCGGAACTGCTCGATGAAGTCGTCCAGGCCGAAGCTGCCCTCGGCCATGCGCCGCTTCATCCGCCGAGCGTCCTCGCCGAACTCCTCCTTGGCCTTCTCGACCAGCGAGGCCATGTCGCCCTGGCCCAGGATGCGCGACGCGAGCCGGTCGGGGTGGAACGCCTCCAGCGCCTGCGCCTTCTCGCCCGTGCCGAGGAACTTGATCGGCGCGCCCGTCACGGCCCGGATCGACAGCGCCGCTCCGCCCCGCGCGTCGCCGTCCATCTTGGTCAGGACGACGCCGGTGATGGAGACGGCCTCGTGGAAGGCGCGGGCGGCGCTCACCGCGTCCTGCCCCGACATCGCGTCCGCGACCAGCAGCACCTCGCTGGGCGCGAAGCGCAGCCGCAGGTCGGTGATCTCGGCCATCATCGCGTCGTCGATGTGCAGCCGCCCGGCGGTGTCGACGAGCACGATCGCCGCGCCGATGCGCTTCGCCTCCTTGAGCCCGTTGGCCACGATGTCGCGCGGCGGGCTGTCGGCGCCCTGCTCGTAGACGGCGATGTCGAGCTGCTTGCCCAACTGCTTGAGCTGCTCGATGGCCGCCGGACGGTAGACGTCGGCCGCCACCAGCAGCGGCCGGTCGCCGCCGCGGCGCAGCTGCACCGCCAGCTTGGCGGCGGTCGTCGTCTTGCCCGCGCCCTGCAGGCCGACCAGCAGGATCACCGTCGGCGGCTGCGACGATCGCTGCAGCTTGGGCGATTCGCCGCCCAGCAGCGCCGTCAACTCCTGGTTGACGATGTTGATCACCAGTTGCGTGGGGGTCGGGCTCTGCAGCACGGCGTCGGTCAGGGCGCGCTCGCGCACCGCGCGGATGAAGTCCTTGGCGACCTTGTAGTTGACGTCGGCCTCGAGCAGGGCGAGGCGGATCTCGCGCAGGGCCTCGTCGAGGTCCTTCTCGGTCAGCGTGCCGCGCCGGCCCAGCCGCCCGAAGGCGCCCTGCAGCTTGTCGGTCAAACTCTCGAACATGCGCTCAGTCTACGTGCGCGGCGGGGCGCGGACCATGCCGCCCGATCCGGCCGCCGCTTGGGCTCAGAGGCCGCGCGCCGCCATGCGCGTGCAGAGGTCGCCGACGCGGACGCTGTAGGCCCACTCGTTGTCGTACCACGAGACGACCTTGACCTGCGTGCCCTCCAGCACCATCGTGCTGAGCGCGTCGACGATCGAGCTGGCGGGGTGGCCGCGGTAGTCGCTGCTGACCAGCGGCTCCGTCTCCACGGCCAGGATGCCGTACAGCGGCGACTCCCGGTCCTCCGCCGCCCGCGTGAAGGCGGCGTTGACCTCCTCGGCGCTCGTCGGGCGCTCCGCGTCGATCGTCAGGTCCACCACCGAGACGGTGCCCGTCGGCACGCGGTAGGCCATCCCGTTGAGCTTGCCGTCGAGGTGGGGCATGACCCGCCCCACGGCCTTCGCCGCGCCCGTCGTCGTGGGGATGATGTTCAGGCCGGCGGCGCGCGCCCGGCGCAGGTCGGAGTGCACCGTGTCGAGGATCGCCTGGTCGTTGGTGTAGGCGTGGATCGTGGACATGATGCCCGACTTGATGCCCACCGCGTCGTCGAGCACCTTCGCGACCGGCGCGAGGCAGTTCGTCGTGCAGGAGGCGTTCGAGACCACGTGGTGCAGGGCGGGGTCGTACTGGTCGTCGTTCACGCCCAGCACGACGGTCAAGTCCTCGTTCTTGGCCGGGGCCGAGATGACCACCTTCTTGGGGCCGCTGCGCAGGTGCGCGGCCGCCTTCGTCGCGTCGGTGAAGATGCCGGTCGACTCGATCACGATCTCCACGCCGTAGTCGCCCCAGGGGATCCGGCCCGGGTCGCGCTCCGCCAGCACGGCGATGCGCTGGCCGTCGATCACCAGCCCCTCGTCCGACACCGACACCTCGCCGGGGTAGCGGCCGTAGTTGCTGTCGTACTTGAACAGGTGCGCGTTCGTGGCGGTGTCCGTCAGGTCGTTCACCGCCACGACCTCCAGGTCGTCGCGGTGGTAGTCCATGATGCCCTTCAGCACCTGGCGGCCGATCCGGCCGAACCCGTTGATCCCGATCTTCGTCGTCATCGCTCCGGTCCCTTCGTCTGCTCGCTCGCCGTCCTGAACCCCATCCGCGACCGGCGCGGCTCAGACCTGCTGAGCGTCGCCCATCGCCCCACAGGGGGCAAGCGGGGCAGGGGACAGAACGATCCCCGGCAAGACGGAGACCGCCCCGCGGGCGCTCGCGGCGCTGCCGCTCGGGCGATTGGAGTGGTAGAGAATACTCACGGAGAGGGATCGGCCGCCGGGGGGAGTCGGGATGAAGACGCTGCGGCGTCCGCTGCACGACATGCCGGGGTTCGTCCGGGAGGGCCTGATCGAGCGGGGGCTGATGGACGCGTACAACGCCCGCCCTCCGTATCAGCGCAACGACTACCTGGGCTGGATCGCCGGCGCCAGGCGCGCCGAGACGCGGCGCAAGCGGTTGAACCAGATGCTGGACGAACTCGAAGCGGGCGACCGCTACATGAAGATGGTCTGGCGCCCGCGCCGGCGCGGCGCCGAAGGCTGACGGCGGCGCGCCCCCCGGCCGGTCTAGAGCAGGATGCGCCGCGGCGCGCCCGACGGCTGCCGCCGGAAGCCGCTGATCAATAGCCGCTGCCGGCCGTCGCGGGTCACCCATTCGGCGCGGCAGCGGTCGGGCCGGGCCAGCAGCGTCTCCGACTCCCGCGTCAACGCCTGGAACGACTCCCGCGCCGCCGCATCGACCGCGAACAAGCCGCGGCCGATCGCGAAGCGCGTCTGCCGCCCCAGCAGCGTCAGCAGCCAGCCCGAGAGGAGCTGCGCCCAGCCCAAATGGAAGCTGCGGTCGCCCCAGTGCACCAGCACCCGCTGGCGGTTCGACCCGGACGCCGTCGCCAGCATCGACGCGCCGAAGTGCGGGCGCGCCAACTCCGCGGCGGCGCGGTAGACGGCGCTGAGGTCCGGCGCCATGGCGAGTTGCTGGCCCGCCATGTACTGGCCCATGCCCCAGTCGCCGGCGGCGTGCTCGGCGTCGTGCCGGGCGAAGTCGCGCAAGTAGTCCTGGAACTCGGCGAACTCGCTGCCGACGACCGCCTGCTCGGCCCCCAGCCACTCCAGCGCCGCCCGGATCAAGGGCGGGACGGCGGCGTAGTTGGCCCAGGCGGTCAGCCGCCACGCTTCGAGCGCCGCCGCGTCGATGCGCGACCAGAGCAGCAGCGCCGCCGCGTAGCGGTGGTTGCGGTAGCGGCTGTGCGCGCTGTCGCGGACGATCTGGCGCTGGAGCGTCAGGCTGCGCGCGATCCAGCGCGACTCGACGCTGCACGCGAAGCCGTACTCCCGGAAGGCGTCGCGCACGGACGCCGGCAGCGACGCGTCGGGCGCCGGCAGCGCCGGGTCGCCGTCGGGGACGGTGATCGGCGAGACCCGCTGCGGAGGCGGCTCCTCGGACATCGCGGCCTCCCTGGTGGCGGCGTCAGCCCGGCGCGAATCGCAGCGACTGCCGGATCGCCGCGTGCCCGGGGTAGATCGCCGCGTCGGCCAGCTCCGCCTCGATCTCCAGCAGGCGGTTGTACTTCGCCACCCGCTCCGAGCGCGCCGGCGCGCCCGTCTTGATCAGACCGGAGTTCGTCGCGACGGCGAGGTCGGCGATCGTCGTGTCCTCCGTCTCCCCGGAGCGGTGACTGATCACCGTGGTCCAGCCCGCCCGCTGGGCCATCGACACGACCTCCAGCGTCTCCGTCAGCGTGCCGATCTGATTCGGCTTGATGAGGATGCTGTTCGCCGACCGCTCCGCGATGCCGCGGCGCAGGCGCGACGGATTCGTGACCAGCAGGTCGTCGCCGACGGTCTGCGCGCGCTCCCCGATCGCCGCCGTCAGGGCCGCCCAGCCGGTCCAGTCGTCCTCCGCCATCCCGTCCTCGATCGAGACGATGGGGTAGCGCGCCGCCCAGTCGGCCCACAGGCCCGCCATCTCCCGCGAGGTCAGCCGCCGGTCCTCCGTCGCCAAGTGGTAGTGGCCGCCGGCGTAGAGTTCGGTCGCGGCCGGGTCGAGGGCGATGGCGACCTCGGCGCCGGGCGCGTAGCCCGCCCGCTCGATCGCCTGCAGGATCACCGCCAGGGCCGGCTCGTTGCCGCCCAGCGCGGGCGCGAAGCCGCCCTCGTCGCCCACGGTCGTGCCCAGGCCGCGCTCGCGCAGCACGGCCTTCAGCGCCCGGTACACCTCGGCCACGACCCGCAGCCCCTCGGCGAAGCTCGCCGCTCCCAGCGGCATGACCATGAACTCCTGGAAGTCGGTGCTGCCGGCGGCGTGCTTGCCGCCGTTGAGGATGTTCGCCATCGGGACGGGCAGGGTGCGCGCCATCGGCCCGCCGAGGTAGCGGTAGAGCGGCTCGTCCAGTTCCGCGGCGGCGGCGTGCGCGCAGGCCAGCGAGACGGCGAGCAGCGCGTTCGCCCCCAGCCGCGCCTTGCGGGGATCACCGTCGAGCGCGATGAGCGTCTCGTCGATGTCGCTCTGCGCGCCCGCGTCCAGGCCGATCAGCGCCTCGCGGATCTCGCCGTTCACGGCCGCCACGGCCCCCAGCACGCCCGCGCCGCCGTAGCGCGCCGCGTCGCCGTCGCGGCGCTCGGCCGCCTCGTGGCTGCCGGTGCTCGCGCCCGACGGCGTCATCGCACGGCCCTGCACGCCGTCGAACAGCGTCACCGTCGCCTCGACGGTGGGGGCGCCGCGGGAGTCGAGGACCTCCCGCCCGCCGACCTCGACGATCTCCATCGCGCACTCCCGGCCGGCCCCGGCCGCGTCGCCGCGCCCGCCGCTCCAACATGCAGGGCCGCCCCATCGTAGGAGCGGCCCCGAGGGCGAACAATCGGGGTGCGCCCGCGGCGGCGCTACTGCGCGCGCGGGTGGGCGTGATCGTAGACGCGGCGCACGTGCTCGTCGGACAGTTGCGTGTAGATCTGCGTCGTCGAGATGTTGGCGTGCCCCAGGAGTTCCTGGACGCTGCGCAGCGGCGCCCCGCCGCGCAGCATGTGCGTCGCGAAGGAGTGGCGCAGGGTGTGCGGCGTGACGTCGCCGGCGATGTTCGCCGCCTTGGCGTAGTTCTTCAGGATCAGCCAGAAGCCCTGCCGCGTCAGCCGCTCCCCGCGCCGGTTGATGAACAGCCCCTTCTCGCGCCGGGAGCGGCACAGCTCGGGGCGCGCGTCCTGCAGGTACACCCGCAGCGAGTGCACGGCCTGCTCGTGGATGGGGATCAGCCGCTCCTTGCCGCCCTTGCCCACGCAGCGCACGGTCGCGCGGTTGTTGCGCAGTTCGATCGAGTCCAGCCCCAGCGAGACCAACTCGCTCACCCTCATGCCGGTCGCGTAGAGCAGTTCCAGCATCGCCTTGTCGCGCTTGGCCTCGGGCGTGGAGCGCTTGCGCGGCTGCTCCAGCAGCTCGTCGATCTCGCGCACGCTCAGCGCCTTGGGCAGGCTCTTGCCCACGCGCGGCGTCGACAACGTCTCCGTCGGGTCCAGCGGCACGACGCCCTCCGCCGTGAGGAAGTTGAAGAAGCTCTTCACGGCCGCGATCTTGCGGGCCACCGTCGCGTCCTTGTAGTCCCGCCCCCGCAGCACGCCGATGTATTCCTGCAGCATCGGCTCGTCGATGCGGCGCAGGCTCGATTCCTGGCCGTTCACGCCCACGGAGCCGAGGAACTGCTGGAACTGATCGAGGTCGTTGCGGTAGGCGGAGATCGTGTTCGCGGCCGCGTTCTTCTCGGCGGACATGAACGTCAAGAAGTCTTCGATCTGTTGCTTCACGTGCGGGCTCCCGGCCGGAGAAGATTCGAGGTGTGGGGTGTCGTTGAGCCCGAAGCATAGGCGGCGATGCCGCAAGGCGGATCGCCTGTGCACGGGCTATCCCCACGCTTCCACGGCTAATCTCGCCGGGCTGGGGATGGGGCTTGACACGGCGACCGCCGCCGCGTCTCCCGCCCCGCCGCCCGGCGCCGCGCGCGGCGGCCCGGCCGCCTAGAGGCGCTCCTTGATCGCCGCCGCCGCGCGCCGCGTCATGCCCGGCGCGGCGGCGAGTTCTTCCAGGCCGGCGTCGCGGATCGCCTGCACGCTGCCGAAGCGCTTCAGCAGCGCCTGCCGCCGCTTCGGCCCGATGCCCGGCACGACGTCGAGCGCGCTTTTCATGCCGCGCTTCGCGCGCAGGCTGCGGTGATAGCTGATCGCGAAGCGGTGCGCCTCGTCGCGCACCCGCTGCACCAGATAGAGCCCCTGGGAGCGGCGGTCGAGCCGGATCGGCTCCTTGCTGTCGACGACGAACAACTCCTCGTTGCGCTTGGCCAGGCCGGCCAGCGGCACGTCGTCCATGCCCAGGTTGCGCATCACGTCGTGGGCGGCCGAGAGTTGCCCCCGCCCGCCGTCGACGATCACAAGGTCGGGCAGCGCCTCCCAGCCCTCGCGGGGCCGCTCCGCCTCGTCCGGTGCGGGGTCGCCGGGCTCGATCGGCGCACTCCCCTCGCCGCCCGCCGCCTCGCGCGCCTCCCGGCGCTGCCGCGCCAGACGCTTGAAGCGGCGCTCCAGCACCTCCGCCATCGAGGCGAAGTCGTTGGCCCCCTGCACCCGCTTGATCTGGAAGCGGCGGTACTCCTTGCTGGCCTGCTGGCCGTCGCGGAAGACCACCATGCTGGCGACGGAGTTCGTCCCCTGGATGTTGGAGATGTCGTAGCACTCGATGCGCTCGGGGGAGCGCGGCAGGCTCAGCGCCTCCTCCAGCTCGGCCAGCGCGGCGCGCGTGTTGCCGCGGTCGGCCATCCACTTGACGCGCTGCATCTGCAGCGACTCCCGCGCGTTGTCGGCCGCCATCGCCACCAGGCGGCGCTTCTCCCCGCGCACCGGCGCGCGCACCTCCACGGCGGCCCCCCGCTTGGCCCGCAGCCAGTCCTGCAAGAGCGGCGCGTCGTCGGGCAACTCGGGCGTGAGCACCAGGCGCGGCGTCGCGACGGCGTCGCTGTAGAACTGCTTGAGGAACGACGACAGCACCGCCGCGGGCGTCTCGTCGCTCGTGCCGGTCAGGGAGAAGCTGTCGCCGCCGGTCATCTTCGTGCCGCGCACGAACAGCACCTGGGCGATGGCCTCGTTGCCGTCCTGCGCCAGCCCGAAGACGTCGATCTCCGCGTCCCGCGTCGAGGCGATCACCTGCGACTCGCCCACCTTCTCCACGGCCCGGATCTGGTCGCGGATGCGCGCCGCCTCCTCGAACTGCAGGCGCTCGCTGGCCGCGGCCATGCGCGCCCGCAGGTCGCGCAGGACGAGGTCGGTGCGGCCCTCCAGGAAGTGGATCACCTGCTCGATCACCGCCCGGTACTCCTCCGGCGTGCAGTACGACGTGCAGGGCGCGATGCAGCGCCGGATGTAGTAGTCGAGGCAGGGGCGCGGGTCGGTGCCGGTGATCGTCTTCGTGCAGGAGCGCCAGGGGAACAGCTTCTTGACGATGTCGAGCGTCGTGCGGACCGACTTCGCGTTGGCGTAGGGCCCGAAGTAGCGCCCGCCGTCGCGCTGCACGCTGCGCGTGATGTAGACCCGCGGCCAGGGCTCGTCCACGTCGATCTTCAGGTAGGGGTAGTGCTTGTCGTCCTTGAGGCGCACGTTGTAGAGCGGCTGGTGCTGCTTGCACAGCGTCGCCTCGAGGTGCAGCGCCTCCTGGGCGGTGTTCGTCGTGACGTAGTCGATCTCCGCGATCGCCGCCGACAGCCGCCGCGTCTTGCCCATCAGCGAGTGGGGCGCGCCGAAGTAGGAGCGCACCCGCGAGCGCAGGCTGGCCGCCTTGCCGACGTAGATCACGTCGCCGCGGGCGTTGTGGAACAGGTAGACGCCGGGCTTCTCGGGGATCGCCCGGACCTGGGCCGCCAGCCGGGTCGCGAGATCGGGGCCGGCGGCGGCCGGCGCGGGATCACTCGACGGACCGTCACTGGACATGACGTCTGCAAGCGTAGCCGGGCCGGCGGGCCGGGCGGGGCGGGACGGCGATGGCGCGCTCGGCGGGACTCGAACCCACGACCTCTGCCTCCGCAGGGCAGCGCTCTGTCCAACTGAGCTACGAGCGCGCGGGAGCCATCCTCATCGCTGGAACCGTCGCCGGGACCGCGGTGCTGGTGCCGAAGGGGAGACTCGAACTCCCACGCCCTTGCGGACACTACGCCCTGAACGTAGCGCGTCTGCCAATTCCGCCACTTCGGCCCGCGACCGCTGGCCCAGCCACCGTCGCTGGTGGGCGATGCAGGACTTGAACCTGCGACCTCCCGGATGTGAACCGGACGCTCTAGCCAACTGAGCTAATCGCCCAACGAGCGGTGGTCAGAGGTCCCCGGCTGATGGTAGCAGCGGCAGGACTTGAACCTGCGACCAAGGGCTTATGAGTCCCCTGCTCTACCAACTGAGCTACGCTGCCATCCAGCCGTCGGCGCCCGGATCGGCCCACGCGACCGCCGGACGCCCACTCGTCATGCTACCGGCCCGCCCGCCGGGCGGGCAATCCACCGCGCCGCACGGGACGGCGATCCATCCGCCCGGCCGCCCCGGTCCGTATCGCGGGCGACGGCCGATCCCGCCCGGGCGGCGGCGGTCCGTAAGATGGGCTGGGGCGGAGCATGGCCATGCGCGTGCCGACGGCGATCGTCCGGTCCTTCCGCGGCGCCCTGCGCGGGGCGCGGGTCGACGCGCTCCGGCGGCCCCGGTCGCGGCGCGAGGCGGCGCAGCGCCTCGGCGTGCTGGGGCTGGTGGCGCTGGCGGTGGCCGGGGCGTACCTCGCCGGCCCCGATCGGGCCGACGTCGGCGAGGTCGCCGCCGTCGCCGGCGAGTCCTTCCGCGCCCAGCGGCAGGCGCTCGACGACGCCCGCGCCGACCTCGCCGATCTGCGCGGCGACGAGGCGGCCGACGCCGAGCAGGTGCGGGAGTTGGAGACGCGCGTCGATGCGCTCCAGGACGCGACCTTCCTGGGCTACCTCCCGCGCGACGGCGACGGCCCCGGCGCGGGCGCGCTCGCGCCCGACTTCCGCCTGCTCGACCTGGACGGCCGGCCGCTCCACCTGAGCGCCCTGGACAGGCCGGCGGTCGTCAACTTCTGGGCCTCCTGGTGCGGCTTCTGCATTGAGGAGATGCCCGACTTCGAGCGCCTCCACCAGGCCGCCGGCGACCGCGTGACCGTGATCGGCGTCAACCGCGCGGAGCCGGCCCACACGGCCGAGTTGTTCGCCGGCCACACCGGCGTCACCTACACCCTGCTGCTCGACCTCGACGACGCGCTCGCCCGCCCCTACCGGATCATCGGCATGCCGACGACGCTCTACGTCCGCGCGGACGGCGTCGTCGACACGGTCAAGATCGGCTTCCACACCTTCGAGGAGATGACCGCCCTCACCAATCGCCTGCTCGACGAGAACCTGGCGGTCGATCTCGGCCCCATCGACGAGTCGTTCCGCGTCCGCGCGCGCGACCTGCTCAACTCGCAGACCGCCAACCACGCCGTGGCCGCCGGCCTGTTCGACCGCCTCGCCGCCGACTCCTCCCTGGCCGATGACGCCGCCTGGCAGCGCAACGTGACCGCGCAGGCGCAGATCTGGGTTGCCAACTTCGGGGCCTGGCGCGACCTGCACCCGCCCGCCGCCGCCGCCGCCGTCGCCGCCGCCGTCGCGGAGGCGTTCGAGGTGCTGCAGATCGCCGGCGGGATGCTCGTCACCGGGATCAAGCAGGGCGATGCGGCGCGCATCGGGCGCGGCGCCGATCTGTTCCGCGACGCGGCTGCCCAGTTCGCCGTCGCCGCCGACGACCTGCGCGCGGCGCTGGACCGTCTGGCCGCCCGGTGACGGCGGCGCTTGATCCCGGCGACGCGGGACGAGTGTTTCCCGGTCCACCGTCCGCGCTCGCGCATGAGCGTCTCATATGGCATGGTGCGGCGACGGTCGGCGCATGGCGTCGCTCACGGGATGCGGCGCGGCCCGAGCGGCGGCGACTGCCCTTGGGGCAGCGGTCCGTACGGGCGATACGGCCGGAGGGATCCGCGGTGTTGGCGATCCGGAGGCTGGTATGACCGAAGCGCGCGGCCGGCGCGAGGATTCGGCGGATCCGTTCGAGATCGGTCCCCTCGGCGCACTGGGAGCCAGCATCACGAGCGCGTACGGCAGGCTGATCACGCCAAGACTGGCCCCCTATGGGATCTCGCTCGTCCAGTTCGGCGTGCTCAACTTCTGCTTCCGGGGCCAGGCGGACACGGTGTCGGGGCTCGCCAACGTGATCCCCATCGACGCCGCCTCCCTCAGCCGGCAGGTGGACAAGCTGGTGAACAAGGGCCTGCTGCGGCGCCGCCGCTCGCAAAGCGACCGGCGCGTGGTGCGGCTCGAACTGACGGACGAGGGCGCCGCCCTGGTGCAGGAGGCCGCCGAAGTCGTGCTGGAGGTCAACGCCACGCTCCTGCGCGGGGTCAGCCGGGAAGAGATGCGGGGGCTCATGAGCGCGGTGCGGAAGATCGTGGCGAACTCCGAGCGCACCGCGCCGTAGGGGCCGGGCCGCCGGCGCGCCGCGCGCGCCGCTTGACCGGTGCGGCGGCGGCTCCATACGGTCGCCCCAGCGGACGGGGGCGGTTAGCTCAGATGGCGAGAGCGTCCGGTTTACACCCGGAAGGTCGCAGGTTCGAGTCCTGCATCGCCCACCAACCCACGCGAAGTCCCGGTCCTGAAGGCCCTCCGGCCATCGCCGCCTGCGCCGAACCGTGGCGCGGCGCGGCGCCGTTCCCGATCAACGCCACCCTGGTGTCCTGCGGCGGGCGCCCGGTGTCGTCCGGGCGCCCGCCAAAGGCGGACCGTCTCGCGCTTACTCCTCCTCGTAGTAGGCGCTGGAGAAGACGTAGCCGTCGTGGCGAATGATCCAGAGATTCACCACCAAGACCCCCGACGCCCGCGGGTTGGGCCACACGTACTTGAACCAGTGGCCTTCCTCCGTCGCGCCGAGCATCTCCTCGCCGATCGGCTCTCCGGCGAGAATCCCCCGGAACGCGCTGGCCGGCTGGCCGACCAACTCGGGCGCCACGGCGGCGGCGGCGAAGTCGCCCTCGGGCCCGACGATCATCAGCCAGTTCGAACCGTCGATGCTCGCCTGGCTGTTGTAGTGGGCCAGCGTCGCCTCCGCGCCCTCCCGGTCGTAGTACTCGATCGCCCGTTGCACGTAGGCCTGCGTGGAGGCTTCGGGATCGTCCGCCGCCGGGTAGTAGCCGGAGGCGAAGAGCATCCCGTCGCGCCGCACCGCGTAGCCCACCTTGGGGACTTCCGCGAGCGTCACCGGGTGCTGCCACTGGTACTCCACCCAGACCCCTTCGCCGCCGTCGACGGCCTTGGCCAACTCCTTGCCCAGCTCGTAGCCGTCCGACCCCTTCACGTCCTTGATGTCCGTGCCGATCAGCCGGGGCAGCAGGGGATGGACGTGGTAGATGTCGTTCGCGTCGGTGGCGAAGAGGTACCACGCCCCCTCGAAGCTGGCGACGCTGTTGTAGAAGTTGAGCATGGCCTCAAGGCCGTCGCTCTCGTACAGCGCGATGGCCCGCTCCACGTACTGCACGGTGTACTCCCGTGGATCGGCGTCCTGCCACGGCTGGGTTGCGGCGTCCACGGCGCCGACGTAGTAGCCGGAGGCGAAGATCAGCCCGTCGTGACGGACGGCCCAGGTGATCTTGGGCCCTTCCGCCCGCGAGATCGGGTCGGGCCACAGGTACTCCACCCAGATGCCGTCCCCGGTGGCCTGGGCGATCTCCTTGCCCAACTCCTGCCCGTCCGACCCCACCACCTCCTTGATGTCCGTCCCGATCAGGTGCGGGAAGATGGGGTGGGCCAGGTAGTTGTCGTCGGCCCCGATCAGGAACAGGTAGAAGCGGCCCTCGAGGCTGTCCTGGGAGTTGTAGTGGGCGACCGTCGCGTCCAGGCCCTCGCTCTCATAGTGGGCGATCGCGCGGTTCACGTAGTCCTGGGTGGCCCCCTCCAGGTTCTCCAGCAGGAGCGAGTGGCTGGACATGAAGAGCCAGCCGTCGTGAAGGATGATGTAGCTGCGCAGCTGGTCCTCCCGGACCACGACGCCGTCGTCCGTCAGGACCGGATGGAGCTCCCGGTGATCGATCCAATCGCCCGCCTCGGTCGCGCGCGCCAGGAACGGGCTGGCATAGCTGTGCTGCCGTCCCAGCACGATGTCCTGATAGAAGGGCATCGCCATCACGGTGCCGTCATCCCCATCGAGGACGATCAGGTACCGCTCCCCCTCGATGCTCGCCTGGTCGCTGTAGTAGGCGAAGGCGGCGTCCGCCCCATCGCGCTCGTAGAGCCCGATGCCCGCTTCCACGTAGGCGCGGGTGCGGGCGTCGTCCAGGTCCGTGCCCTGGTCGACGGTGATCAGGCGCCACGCGCCCCAGGCGATTTCCAGGGATCCTCCCGCCAAGCTGCCGTTGCCCACGATCACCCAGTGCTTCGCGCCGGCGGCGAGGTCGGGGATGAGGTGGGAATCGCCGGCCATCACGCGCTGGGAGTTGAACGCGGCCAGCCAGTTGCCGGCGGCGCGGGCCGTGGCCAGTTCCTCCGGGTTCACCCACCCGACGATGTGGACCGGCGTGTCGTCCTGGCTCCAACTGACGAGGACGCCCTCCTCGGTGCTGAACATCGACACCCCGCTGGGCGCCGCCAGCGGGTGCTCGGCGGCCGCCGGCGGCGCGGCGGCGAAGCCGATGAAGACGAGGGCGATGAGGACGGGTGCGCTGAGAGCCAGAAAGCGTTTCATGGGTCGATCTCCTGAGCGATGGCCTGCCGGCGGATCCTGTCGATGGGGCAGTTCGGATTTCGAGCGCGCGGGAATGATGGCCGCCGCTCTCCTGATGATGGGCGATGGTACCGGAGGCGAGCGCGACGGGCAAAGCCGGGAGCCGCTCATTCCCGCCGCCCGGCGCCCCCGGCGCCGCTGCGCCGCTTGACTGACCCGTGCAAGGAGGGTAGATTCGACCGTGATTCCGAAATGATACTCACTCTCATATGAGGGGATTCTGCACAAGGGGCGCGATCGATGCACGGCGAGCCATTTCTGGGACCGAGAATCAAATCACGCATGCGTCTCCCGGCGATGGCCTGCGCCGTCGTCGTGCTGGCGCTCGCCGCGTTCGCCCTCGACGGCTCCCGGCCGGCGCTGGCGGAGCACCCGCCGGCCTGCGGCGTCACCGATCTCGGCGTGATCGGCGCGGAGCCGGGCAGCGAACTGCGGGCGGACGGCCGCTGGACGACCGCGGACTGCGACTCCCGCTTCCGCGCCGGCAGCGACGCCCACACCTACCGCTTCGAGGTCACGGAGGCCGGCCGCATCCGCATCGGGCTGGCCTCCGCCGGGGCCGATACGTACCTCTACCTGCTGGCCGGGGACGGCTCCCGCATCACCGACAACGATGACGGCGCGGCCGGCCTCGACGCGCGCATCGAGCGCGTGCTGGCGCCCGGCGCCTACCTGATCGAGGCGACGACCGTCGGGGGGCGCGAGCGCGGCCCGGCCGGCTTCTCGCTGTCCATCAAGCGCCTGAGTTGCGAGGTGGCCGACCTCGGAGCGCTCGTTCCGGGCCCCGGCCTGACGGCGTCCGGCGCCTGGACGATCGACACCTGCGGCTCGCGGATCGAACCGGATCATCCGGCGTACAACTACACGTTCGTCCTGCCGGAGCCGGGCCGTGTCCGCATTGATCTGGTGTCCGAGCACGGCGACCCCGTGCTCTCGCTGGCCTCGCCGACGCTCGGCGTGATCGGCGCCAACGACGACGGCGGGGGCGGCCGCAATGCGCGCATCCAGAAGTACCTGCCGGCCGGCCCCTACGCGATCGAGGCGACGACGTATCTGCAGCGCGACCTCCAGCCCATTGAGGCGGACTTCACGCTCGACGTCCGCCTCGTGGACGAATCGGCCGCGCAGCAGGACTTCCTGCTCAAGATCGAAGAGATCCTCGCGCCCGACGAGGTGGTCGCGGGTGAACCCTTCCGGGTCGACTACCGCGTCGGCAACATCGGCGGCGGGGAACTGCCCGAGGGCGCCCGCCTCGTGCTGTACGTCGTGGGTCCACAGCGTGTCTTCGATCGCACGCCCACGATCGTCGCGTCGCCGGACGCCTGGCAGCCCGGCGCCTCGTACCACTCCGGCCCCGTCACCGACACCGCCGCCAGCGCCGCGATCGGGGCCGTGACGCCGTTCGCGGTCGCGTTCGGGGAACCCGGTCCCGCCTGGCTGTTCGTCGCGCTCTACGCCTTCGAAGCGCCCGATGAGGACGACGACGGCGAATTCGGCGACGAGATCGCCTGGCACGGCCTCTGGCAGAACGTGCGGGTGCTGAGCGGCCTGACGTTCGATGAGGTCGCGGGCCTTCCGTTCGATCCGGTCACGGTCGGCGTCGACGGGGCCGGCTACCGGGTCGCCGCCGTCGAGGACGCCGACGGGGTCGTGACCGCCTCCGTCAGCGCCGTCGCCGATCCCGACGCGGAAGTCGACCCCGCCATCCGTGACAAGGCGGCCTACGTCGCGGGCGTGCGCGCGCACGTCCTGGACGGCATCTTCGGCCGGCCGTTGATCGCGGCGTTGCCGCTCGGCTCCGAGCCCGCGCCCGCCGGCATCGCGGGCGCTTCCTCGGGCGCGCTGCTGGCGGCCTTCGGGGACGCGTACGCCGCGGCCGTCGCCGCCTCCGGCCTGCCCGAGACGCACGCCGCCCGCCAGGCCATCGACCCGGCCGCGGTCGAGGAACTGACGCTCGCCGCGGCGGCGACGGCGTCGGCGCGCTACGCGTCCATCGCCGCCTCTTGGCGCGCGCTCTTCGAGCGGATCGATGCCGGCGAGCCTTTGTCCTTCGCGGACGCGCTCGCCGTTCAGACCCAACTGGCCCACGCCGATCGCATCCTCGCGCCGGCCATCACCGCTGGCGAGATCGTGCACGCGGCCCGCGCCGCCGAGCTTGGCTGGGCGGACGCCGGCGTGCGCGCCATGCTCGGCGCGCTGGCCCGGCAGGTGAGCTGTTTCGCCGGATCGAGGGGTCTTGGCGCGGCGCTCAGCGCCGCCGACGTCCCCGATCTCCGCGCACTCCTCGCGCTCGACGCCGAACTGCGCGCCGCCCTCCCCGTCCACGGCCTCGCGACCGATAGCGCGATCTGCGCCGCGCTCGCCGCCGACGCCGCGAACTGGCGCTTCCTGCGCGCCCTGTCGATCCACGACAGCGCCGAACTGCAGGCGTTGCTCGCGATCGACCCGCCTCCGTCCCCCGAGCTCGCCCCGCCGCCTGCGGCTCCCGCCCCCTCGCCCGTGCCGCTGCGAGTGCTCGCCCGAATGGGTGAGAACGGCCGTGTCGAAGTGGGCGTGGAACTCGCCGGGGGTGAGCTGGTTCTTCCGCGCGTGCGATCCCTGTCCACGGACGTCGAGGTTGGCCGCTGGAAGGTCAGCAGCGACATCAAGGTGGACGGCAACGCGATCGGCAAGATCCGCGTCCGGCGGCTGGCCGACGGTCGCGTCGAGTTGGGCTTCCGCGACGCCGCCGGCGAGCGGATCGTGCCCGGCGTCCGCTACCTGCCCGCCGACCCGCCGGTCGGTGTCTGGTTCCGCAGCAGCGAGATCACCGTGCCGCCCCCGCCCCCGGAGTGACGCGCGAGGGCGCGAGGGCGGCCTCCGGGCGCGGGGCTAATCGACCGCGGCCTTGCGCAGGGCCGCTTGGTCGATCTCCAGGCCCAGCCCGGGGCGGTCCGGCAGCCGGATCACGCCGTCCTCCGGGATGAGCGGCTCCTGGTAGATCTCGCCGACCACCTCGGCGGGGCCGGTGAACTCCTCCGAGAACTCGTGCGGCCGGACGGCGTTGACGACCGTGCTGTAGGCGTGCAGGCTGGCCGCCGCGTTGGGCCCGATGTTCGGGCTGTGCGGCATGAGCACCTTGTTGTGCACCACGGCCAACTCGAAGACGCGCAGCATCTCGGTCAGGCCGCCCACGATGATCACGTCGGGCTGGAGGATGTCGGGATTGCCGATCTGGATCAGGTCGCGGAAGCGCCAGGACGAGGTCTCCCCCTCCCCCGAGGAGACGGCGCAGTCGAGCGCGTCCACGACCTGGCGCAGCCCCGGCAGGTCGTAGTGCGGCAGCGGCTCCTCGAAGTGGGCGATGCCCAGCTCCTCGAAGCGGCGCCCCTGCTCGATGGCGGTGGGCACGGAATAGCCGCAGTTGGCGTCGAAGCTCAGCGGGACATCGTCGGGCAGCCACTCGCGGCAACGCTGGAAGATGGCGAAGTCCTTGGCCGGGTCGCCGTCCTGCCGGTTGTCGCGCCAATCCATCCGCACCTTGAAGGCGCGGAAGCCCCGCTCGTATCCCTCCTGGACCTCCTCCAGCATCTCCTCCGGATTCTTGCGCCAGCCGTTGCCCCGGCTCCAGTAGAGGGGGATCTCGGTGCGGCGCGCGCCGCCCAGGAGCGCGTGCAACGGGAGCCCGGCGGCCTTGCCCACGATGTCCCAGCAGGCGACGTCGATGGGCCCGACGACCTGCGTGGGGAACCGGGTCCATAACACAGCGCCCAGGCGCAGCGCCTCCCAGATGCCGCGCGGGCGCAGCGGGTCCATGCCGACGATCAAGGGCTTGATCAGCTCGTGGAGGTAGGTCCGGGTCACGGCGGCGTTGCCCGCGCCTTCCGCGATGCCGGTCAGCCCTTCGTCGGTGTGGACCTGGACGATGAATCGGCCGGCCGCGGCGGCTGGCTCCCGATCCGGCTCCGCGCGCAGTTCGGTGGCCGTGACGTCGGTGATCTTCATGGGGCGCTCCTCCCGCTTCGCGCCGATGCTACCCGCCTGCCGGCGCGGCGTCGCCCGCCCCGGCTACGCGGTCGCGATGCCGACGCCCTCCGCGACGGAGGCCCGATCGAGCGCCGCGTCCAGCGTGGCCAGCGGCGCCCCGCGCCGCGTGGCCAACTCCAGGTAGAGGGCGTCGTAGAACGACAGGCGGTGTGTCCGCGCCAACTCGAGCGCCTCGGGAAGGCGGGCCTCCTGGTCGGTGAGGATGGGCAGATCCCTCAGGACGTCGAGGCGTTCCTTGATCCCGTCCTGCGGTATGCGCCGCCGCCGCTCCGCCGTCAGCAGCGCGTTGCGGACTTCGTAGTGCCAGTGTTGGGGCACGACCGCCCCGTCGCGTCGCAGCTGCTCCAGCGCGGCGCCCGCACGAGGGTCGAGTTCGTCGTCCAGCACCCAGTTAACCGAGACGGACGCATCGACGACGATACGGCTCATATGCGGTGGCCCTCGTGGCGCGCCGCCATGATCTCGTCGCGGGACATCCCGGTGGGCGCCCAGCCGGCCCGGCGCTGCAGCAAGCGATCCACCGCTGCCTCGCGGTCGGCCTGCTCCCATGCCTGTGCGGGAACCAAATGGGCGATGGTCTTGCCGTGGCGCGTGATGGCGATGGTCTCACCGTCCTCCACGTCGCGCAGCAGTTGAGCGAGGCGCGTCTTGGCTTCCGTCGCCTGGATTTCGCGCATGTCCTCACCGTCCAAACGTGATCAATCAACCAGTTGTTCTGACCGGATGGTACGTCATCAGCGTGCGCGCGTCAACAGCCGGAGTCGGCGATGATTCCCGCGCCGCCGTCAACCGGCCTCCGATCACGCGGTGCTCCGTGACGCTCGCCGCCCGCGACCATAGACTAGCCTCGACCGGCCCGACGGCAGCGGCAGGCGGCACGGCATGAGCGACCCCATCGAAGAGTGGCGACAACGGACCTACGATCCCGCCGTCGCCAAGCGGCCGGAGCGCCGGGCCGCCTTCCATCGATCCTCCGGGGAGCCGCTGCAGCCGCTCTACGGCAACGGCGCCGACGCGGAGGCGCTGGGCTTCCCGGGCGAGCCCCCCTACACGCGCGGTATCCAGCCCACGATGTACCGCGGCCGCCTCTGGACCATGCGGCAGTACGCCGGGCAGGAGGACGCCGAGGCCAGCAACGCGCGCTACCGCTTCCTGCTCGACCAGGGGCAGACCGGCCTCTCCGTCGCCTTCGACCTCCCCACCCAGATCGGCTACGACTCCGACGCGCCCCAGGCGCAGGGCGAGGTGGGCAAGGTGGGCGTCGCGATCGACTCCATCGCCGACATGCGCACGCTGTTCGACGGCATCCCGTTGGATCGCGTCACGACGTCGATGACGATCAACTCCACCGCCGCCACGCTGCTGGCGCTCTACGCCGCGGTCGCCGGCGAGCAGGGCGTCGACCGGCGCGCCATCGGCGGCACGATCCAGAACGACATCCTCAAGGAGTACGTCGCCCGCGGCACCTTCATCTATCCGCCCGCCCCGTCGATGCGGCTGATCACCGACATCTTCGACTACTGCACGCGCGAGGCGCCGCGCTGGAACACGATCAGCGTGAGCGGCTACCACATGCGCGAGGCCGGCTGCACGGCGGCCCAGGAGGTGGGCTTCACGCTCGCGCACGCGATCGCCTACGTGGAGGCGGCGCTCGGCGCCGGCCTCGACTTCGACGCGTTCGGCGGGCGGCTCTCGTTCTTCTTCGCCTGCCACTCGAACTTCCTGGAGGAGGTCGCCAAGTTCCGCGCCGCGCGACGTCTCTGGGCGCGCATCGCGCGGGAGCGCTTCCGCGCGACGAACGAGCGCGCCATGATGCTGCGCTTCCACACCCAGACCGGGGGCGTGACGCTGACCGCCCAGCAGCCCGACAACAACATCGTGCGCACCGCCTTGCAGGCCCTCGCCGCGGTGCTGGGCGGGACGCAGTCGCTGCACACCAACTCGCTCGACGAGGCGCTGGGCCTGCCCAGCGAGCACGCCGTCGAGGTGGCGCTGCGGACGCAGCAGATCATCGCCCACGAGAGCGGCGTCGCCGACGTCATCGACCCGCTGGGCGGCTCCCACTACGTGGAGCAGATCACCGACGAGATCGAGGCCGAGGCGACCGGCTACATCGAGCGCATCGACCAGATCGGCGGCGCGGTCGCCGGCGTCGAGCAGGGCTATCAGCAGCGCGAGATCATGGAGGCCGCCTATCGCCGCCAGTTGGACCTGGAGCGGGAGACGTCCGCCGCGCGCGGCGACGGCGCGCCGCCGGGGACGGTCGGCGCGGTCAAGGTCGGCGTCAACCGGTTCGTCACCAGTGAGGCGGCGCAGCCCGAGATCGTCCGCGTCGACCCCGCCGTGGGACGGCGGCAGAGCGCCAGGCTGGAGCAGTTGCGGGCCCGCCGCGACGGCCCCGCCGCCCGCGCCGCCGTCGAGGCGATCCAGCAGGCCGCCGCCGGCGACGACAACCTCATGCCGCTCATCCTGCGGGCGGTCCAGGCCGAGGCCACGCTGGGGGAGATCGCCGACGGCCTGCGCGCCGTCTGGGGCGAGCATCGGGAGGCGGTGATCATCTGACCGCCGCGCGATCGCCTGGCCCGCGATGACCCTCACCCGCATCCATCACGTCGCGCTCGTCGTCGCCGATGCCGACCGGGCGCTGCGCTTCTACCGCGACCTGCTGGGCCTGCCCGTCGCCGTCGACCGGGTGATCGAGGACCAGGGCGTGCGCGGCGTCCTCCTGCCCATGCCGGGCGGGCCCGGCGCCGCGGCCTGCGAGATCGAGATCATCCAGCCCGTGCGCGAGGACACGGGCGTCGCGAAGTTCCTCGGCGCCCAGGGCGAGGGGCTGCACCACGTCTGCCTCCAGTCGACCGACGTCGCGGCCGACCTCCGCGCCGCCCGCGACGCGGGCCAGCGCGTGATCGACGAGACGCCGCGCGACGGGCTGGCGGGCCGCATCGGCTTCCTGCACCCCAAGTCGAACCACGGCATCCTGATCGAGTTCGCGCAGCCGCCCGGGGACGCGCCGCACGCGGCCGGCCGGCCCGCCGGCCCCGTCGCGCCGGCCGGGCTCGACCACCTCATCGCCGCCGTGCACGACCCGGCCGCCGTCGCCGATCGGTTCCAGGAGCGCTTCGGCTTCCGGCCGACGGCCGCGCTGCGGCAGCCCGCGCTGAACGTCGAGAGCCGCCTCCTCGAGCTCGGCGGATCCGTGCTCGAGTTCGCCTCCCCCATCGATTCGGGAGCGTCCGACCCGCTGACCCGCCGCCTCGCCCGCGGCGAGGGGCTGTTCATGGTCGCGCTCGGCGTCGGCGACGTCGCCGCGGCCGTCGCGCACCTGCGCGCCGCGGGCGTCAAGTGCACCGACCCCGCCGTGATCGACGGTCAGCCGCGCAGCTTCCTCAGCCCGAAGCCGGCGCACGGCGTCCGCCTGCAACTGGTGGGCTCTTAGCGCTTCGGTTTTGATCGCGGGGGGATCGGGTGATCGCCCTTACCGCGGCGGCGCGTCGTTATCGCAACGTGGTCCATGCGCCGCGCCGGGTCGCGCTGCACCATAACGACGATCGCAGTGCATAATGGATTCCACGCTTCGGCGGACCCCGCACGGGGGCCGCGGCGGCGCGGGGAGGCCGGCACGATGTCCGAACCGGAACGCAAGATCCGCGTCATCATCGCCAAGCCCGGGCTCGACGGACACGACCGCGGCGCCAAGATCGTCGCGCGGGCCCTGCGCGACGCCGGCATGGAGGTCATCTACACCGGCATCCGCCAGACGCCGGAGATGATCGCCGAGGCGGCGCTGCAGGAGGACGCCGACGTGGTGGGGCTGAGCATCCTCTCCGGCGCGCACCTGGAGCTCTTCCCGCACGTCCTGCACGCCTGCGCCGAGCGCGACATCCTGCCCGCCAATACGCTCTTCTTCTGCGGCGGCATCATCCCCGAGGAGGACGTCGCGAAGCTGCAGTCGATCGGCTTCCAGGGCGTCTTCGGGCCGGGCGCGAACACCAACGACATCGTCGAGTTCGTGCGGGAGCGCATCGCCGCGCCCGCCTGAGCCGCGTCCCGACGGCGGCCCGCCTCCGCGACACCGAGGTTCCCATGCCCCGCACCGCCTCCGACCACGCCGCGACCCTCGTGGCCGGCCTGCGGGAGGGCAGCCGCCGGGCGCTGGCGCGCGCGCTCACCGAGGTCGAGAACGGCAGCCCGGCCGGACGCGAGGCGCTGCGCCAGTTGTTCTCCGGTACCGGCCGCGCGCACACCATCGGCGTCACCGGCGCGCCGGGTTCGGGCAAGAGCACCGTCACGAACATGCTCGCCAAGGCCTACCGCGCGCAAGGCAAGACCGTCGCGATCGTCGCCGTCGACCCCTCCAGCCCGTTCACGCAGGGCGCGATCCTGGGCGACCGCGTGCGCATGCAGGATCTCAGCAGCGACCCCGGCGTCTTCATCCGCAGCCTCGCCTCGCGCGGGGCGCTGGGCGGGCTCTCGCACGCCACGCTCGACGTCGTCGCGGTGCTCGACGCCTCCGGCCGCGACGTGATCCTGATCGAGACCGTCGGCGCCGGCCAGGACGAGGTCGAGATCGCCGGCGCCGCCCAGACCACGGTGCTGATCAACACCCCCGGCGCGGGCGACGACATCCAGGCGATGAAGGCGGGCATCATGGAGATCGCCGACGTGCTCTGCGTCAACAAGGCCGACCACCCCGGCGCCGACGCGCTCGTCGGCCAACTGCGGGCGCTGCTGAGCCTCGGCGGGGAGCGCGACTGGCAACCGCCCATCGTGCGCACCATCGCCACGCAGGGCGAAGGCGCGGGCGAACTCGTCGAGGCCATCGCCGCCCATCACGACCATCTGGCCGGCAGCGGCGCGCTCGCCGCGCGGGAGCGCGACCGCCTGCGGCGGCAGGTCGTCGCCATCGCGCGGGCGGAGCTGATGGCCGGGCTGCTGCGCGACGAGGGCGCCGGGTCGCGCCTGCCGCAACTCCTCGACGAGGTCGCCGCCCGCCGCCTCGACCCGCACAGCGCCGCCGCCGCCTGGATCGCCCCGCGGCGGCCCACCTGATCGGCGGACGCGGCATGACCGGCGACCGCCAACGCCTGCGGCTCACCTTCGCCCGCGACGCCCCGGTGCGCTACATCACCCACCTCGACGTGATGCGGATGTGGGAGCGCGCGCTCAAGCGGGCCGCTCTGCCGCTCGCCTACTCCGAGGGCTTCACGCCCCGGCCGCGCATCGCGCTGGCCGCCCCGCTCGCCGTCGGCATGACGTCCGAGTGCGAGTTGATCGAGCTGATCGCCGCGGAGCGCGTCCCGTTGGACCGCGTCCGCGAGCGCGTGCCCGGCGAGTTGCCCGCCGGCTTCCGCCTGCTCGACGTGACGGAGGTCGCCATGGCCTTGCCCTCGCTGCAGTCGATGGTGCGGGCCGCGTCCTACGAGGTCGATCTGCCCGACGCCCGCGACGCCGCCGCCTGGGCGGCCGCGATCGCGGAGTTCCTGGCGCGGGACTCGATCCCCTGGGAGCACATGCGCGGCGACGAGGTCCGCCGCTACGACCTGCGGCCGCTCGTCCGCGGCGTGGCGCTCCTGCAGGCGGCCCCGGCCGGCGACGAGCGCCCCTGCGCGCGCCTCGCGCTCGACCTCCGCAACGACTCCACCGGCTCCGGCCGCCCCGAGCAGGTCGCCCGCGCGCTCGGCGCGGCGGGGCCGCCCACGCGCGTGCACCGCACCCGCATCGAGTTGCAGGAGCCCCAGGTCGCCCGCGCGACTTAATCCCCTCTCCCTGGGGAGAGGGTCAGGGTGAGGGGGTCTCGGCGCCCGCGGCCACGTTCCCCCTCTCCATCGTCCAGGTGGAGAGGGGGACAGGGGGTGAGGTTCCTAGCGCACGTTGCGCAGGCGCGGGTCCATGGCGTCGCGCACGCCGTCGCCGACGAAGTTGAACGACATCACCATCAGGACGATCGCGACGGCGGGGCCGAGGATCGGCCAGCCGTTGCGCGAGAGGAGGGTGTCGTAGGCGCTCGACACCATCCCGCCCCAGGCCGGCGTGGGCGGCTGCACCCCGGCCCCGATGAAGCTCAGCGCCGCCTCGAGCAGGATGATGCTGGCGGCCGACAGGGAGGCCAGCACGAAGACCGGCGCCACCACGTTGGGCAGCAGATGCCGCCGCATGATCCGCGTCGGCGGCGCGCCCACGGCGCGGGCCGCTTCGACGTAGACCTCCTGCTTGATCGAGAGCACCACGCCGCGCGCGAGACGGGCGTAGGCCGGCGACCAGATCACGCCGACGACCAGCATCGTGTTCGTCAGGCTGGGGCCGAGCGCGGCCGTGATCGCCAACACCAGCACCAGGCCCGGCATCATCATCACGGCGTCGACGATGCGCATGATCACCAACTCGTCGAGCTTGCCGCCCACGTAGCCGGCCAGCAGCCCCAGCGGCACGCCGATGCCCACGGCCAGGCCGATCGCGACGATCACCACCTGCCAGGCGACGCGGGCGCCGAAGATCGTGCGGCTCAGCACGTCGCGTCCCAGATGGTCCGTCCCCGCGACGTGGCTCCAGCTGGGCGGCTGGAAGGCTCCTTCGAGGGTGAGGTTGGGCAGCAGCGGGTCGGCGGGCGCGACCCACGGCGCGAGGGCCGCCACGACGCCCATGCCGATCAACACGATCGCGCCCGCCAGCGCGGGCCGGTTGCGGACGAAGATGCGCAAGATCGCCCGCACCTCACGAACGCGGCCGCCGTCGCCCAGGGCGGCGGCGGACAACGGCGGCGTGGCCGCATCGGCGGGCCGGGCCGGGTCGCTCACGCGCTCCCTCCCCGTCCGCTCCGGATGCGCGGGTCGAGCAACGGGTACGAGAGGTCGACCAGCAGGTTGACGACCACGATGCAGACCGCGAAGAACATGACCAGGTTCTGCACGACCAGGTAGTCCTGCGTCTCGACCACCGTCCGCACGAAGAACCGTCCCATGCCGGGGATCCCGAAGACGGTCTCGGTGACCACGGAGCCGCTGAAGATGAGCCCGGCCTGGAAGCCGAAGACCGTCACGATGGGGATCAGCGCGTTGCGCAGCCCGTGCCGCAGGAGGACCACCCGCGCCGGCAGCCCCTTGGCGCGGGCCGTGCGGATGTAGTCATCGTTGAGGACGTTGATCATCGCCGAGCGCGTCTGCCGCATGAGCAGCGCCGTCGTGGTCAGCGAGACCGCGATCACCGGCATCGCCATGTGCTTCAGGTTCTCGACGGGGTCCTCCCAGATCGGCACGTAGCCCAGGACTGGGAGCAGGTCCAACTCCACGCCGATGAGGATGATCAGCGCGATGCCGGTCAGGAACTCCGGGACCGAGTTGCCGCCGATCATCGCCGTGCTCGCCACGACCTCCCGCTTCGAGCCGGGCCGCAGCGCGGCCAGGATGCCCACCGGCACCGCGACGACCACGACGACGAAGAGGCTCAGCACCCCCAGTTCCACCGTGGGCGGGATGCGATGCCGGAAGATCTCGTTCTGATCGAGCTGCGCGAGCAGGGTCAGGCCCAGGTCGCCCTGCAGCAGCCGCAGGAGCCAGCGCGCGTAGCGCTCGGGGAGTGGATCGTTGAGCCCCAGCCGCTCCTTCGTGTGCTCGATCAGCTCGGGCGTGGCGTTGATGCCGGCGATCTGGATCGACGGGTCGCCCGGCAGCACGTTCATCAGCAGGAACGAGAGGACGCTGACGATCCACAGCCCGAAGATCGAGGAGAGCAGCCGGGTGACGATGAAGCGAAGCATCGGATGCCCTCACGACCCGACGAACCTCATCCGTTGGCCCCTCTCCTGGGGGGAGGAGGGTGAGGGTGAGGGGGCTTCGGCGAGCGCGGGCCCTCACCCTGGCCCTCTCTCAGAGAGGGAGGGAACCGGAGCCCCCAACGCCCGCGCCCCCGTCCCCCTCTCCACCTGAACGGTGGAGAGGGGGACGGGGGGTGAGATCGGGCCGGCTCGCTCCGATCAGACGTTGTTGAACCAGATCTTCTTGAAGCCCATCCCCTCCGGGAACGCGAAGAACGGCACCAGCCGGAAGTCTTCCACGTAGCTCTGGGCGACCATCGCCTTCGGCCGTTGCAGGACGTGGTGCTGCCAGCCCCACTCCTGGTAGACCTGGAAGCACTCGTCGTAGAGCGGGATGCGCTCCGCCTGGGTCGCGACGCTCGCGGCCTTGTCGACCAACGCCTGGGTCTCGGCCAGTCCTTGCACCAACTCGTCGTTCGGGCTGTCCTCCGGGGTCGCCCCGCCAAGGTGGATGCCCCCGAGCACGCCCAGGAACTGCCGCAGTACCGGGTCGGGGTCGAACGGGGACTCCCACGTGAGCGTGCCGAGGCTCCAGTCCGCCGCGCCGAGCCAGCGGTCGATGATGACGGTCTCGGACCCGTGGACGAACTCCATGTTGATGCCCATCGCGGCCAGCTGCGCGTGCACGACTTCGGTCTGGGCGCGATGGATGTCCAGGCTCCAGGACAACTGCACGCCCTCGATCCCGTCGCTGTAGCCGGCGGCGTCGATCAGCTGCCGCGCTTCGTCCAGGTTGGGGGAGTCCGAGTAGTAGTCCTTGGTCAGCGCCCAGCTCGTGTTCGAGGTGGGGCCGCGCGACGGCTCGCCGAGGCCCCGGAAGGCGACGTCGATCACCGCCTGCCGGTCGATGATCAGGTGTACGGCGCGCCGCAGCCGCGTGTCGCGGAACTGGTTGAAGCCCTCGGCGGCTTGGTTGAGGTTGTAGCAGTTCCACGTCCAGGTCTGATCGGGCCCGGCGGCGACCGCGTACCCCTCCGCTTCCAGCTGCGCCGTCAGTTCGCCCGTCACCGCGGCGGGCGGCGGCTGGGCCAGGGTGAACTCCCCGTCCAGGAAAGCGGTCCAGGACGTGTTCATGTCCGGCACGACGATCCGCTCCATGCCGTCGACCCAGACATTGTCGTTGTCCCAGTAGCCGTCCCAGCGCTCGGCGATGAAGCGGTCGTCCTCCGCGTAGGAGACGTACTTGGCGGCGCCGGCGCCCACCGGGTCGGTCAGCGCGATGTCGAACTTGTCCGGCGAGATCAGCATGCCGGTGCCCGGGAAGGCCTGGAAGGCGGCCAGGGTGGGCCCGAACGGCTCCGAGGTCTCCATCCGCCAGGAGGCGTCGTCGACGGCCCCCATCGAGACGGCGCGGGCGATGCCGTCGGCGTTGCGCGTGCCGCCGGCGGCGTCCGACGTCGCCTTGACGCGCTCCATGTTGGCCTGCATCGCGTGGGCATCGACCGGCGCGCCGTCCTGGAAGATCGCGCCCGGGCGCATGTGGAAGATGTAGGTCAGATCGTCCGGGATCTCGACGGTCTCCGCCAACTCGCCCTTCCAGGACGCGTCGTCGTTGAAGCCGAGCACGCGGTCGTAGACAAAGTTGAGGAAGCCCAGGTTGTCCCCGCCCGAGAGGCTCGAGTGCGGATCCCAGCCGGTGAAGAGGCTGTCCACCCAGGAGGTCTTCGAGATGCCGCCCCGGCGAGGCGCGCCGGCCGGCATGTCGTCCTCCATGTCGTCTGCCATGTCGTCTTCCGCCGCGGCCGCGACGGCCTCGGCGGCGAGCCCGGCCGCCTCGGCGGCGGCGGCGGAGGCGTCCTGCGCGGCCTGGGCGGCCGCCGCGGCCGCATCGGCGGCGGCCTGGGCGGCGGCGGCACCGGCGGCCGTGTCGGCGGCTCCCGCCTCGCGCGCGGCCTCGGCCGCGGCCTCGGCGGCGTCGGCGGCCGCCTGCGCGACGGCGGCGGCGCCCGCCTCGCCCGCGGCTTCGGCCGCGGCGGCCGCGTCGGCAGCCGCGTCGGCCGCGGCCTGG
This sequence comes from Dehalococcoidia bacterium, assembly GCA_963664645.2. GTDB lineage: Bacteria > Chloroflexota > Dehalococcoidia > Bin125 > Bin125 > TK10-74A. The sequence goes on along the minus strand of CAXXCV010000001.1, from coordinate 1,352,914 downwards.
GCGGCGGCGGCCGCCTGCTCGGCGTCCTCCGACGCCGCGGCTTCGGCCGCCAGGGCCGAGGCCGACTCGGCGGCTTCGGCCGCGCGGCCCGCGGCGGCGGCGGCGTCGCTGGCGGCGGAGGCCGCGGCGGCGGCGTCACTCGCGGCCGCATCGACCGCCGACGTGTCGATGGCGGCGGCGTCATCGTCGTCGCCGCAGCCGACCAACGCGAGGCCGGCCGCGCCCACGCCCGCCTTGGCGCTCGCGCCCAGCATCGTGCGGCGCGAGATCTTCCGGTATCGCAATCGGGTCCAGTAGTTGCTCATGGCGTCATCCTTTCCTGGGATGCAGGCGTCCCGCCCCCCGTAGACGGGCTCGCGTATTCGAGCGCGGGGATGATGACGCACAGCGGAAGTCCTGTCAAGGGGGGGGGGTAGGTCAAGGTTTTTGGAAAGTTTTTTACACTGTGGGTAATCGGGATGCAGGCAACCTGCCCCCCTCTCGTATCCCATCTCCCCTGGGGGATGGGGCGAGGGTGAGGGCCCGCGCCCGCGGATGCGCCCTGCACTGCGCCTCTGCACTGCGCCTCTACACTGCGAGCGTCCCCCCGTAGCTCAGGGGACAGAGCAGTGGTTTCCTAAACCATGTGCGCAGGTTCGATTCCTGCCGGGGGGACCAACGCCGCGCGGCCGAAGCGGCGGGACGGATGAGAGGCACGCGTGGCGATCGTTGAGGTGGAGCGCGACGGCGGCATCATGCTGATCCGCATGAACCGGCCGGAGCGGCTGAACGCGCTCGGCGCCGAGCTGCGCGCCCGCTTGGCCGAGGCCTGGACCGAGTTCCGCGACAGCCCCGGCCTGGAGGTCGCGATCTTCACCGGCACGGGGCGGGCCTTCTGCGCGGGCGAGGACATGAAGGAGTCGATCGAGCGGGGCGCGCCCGGCCTCGCGCCCGGCGTCGACGACCCCTTCATGCGCGGGGCGATCGACAAGCCGATCATCGGGGCGATTAACGGCTACGCGATGGGCGGCGGCTTCCGGCTGGTCGAGAACACCGACCTGCGGGTGGCCGTGCGCGGGGCGATCTTCGAGATGTCGGAGGCGAAGCGCTGGCTGCTGGGCGGCTATCAGCACGGCTTCCTCGCCAACGTGCCGCACCCGCTGGCGACGGAGATGGCGTTCGCCTTCCGCTTCCCCGCCGAGCGGCTGCACGCGCTGGGCTTCCTCAACCGCCTCGTCGACGAGCCGGAGGAGCTGCTGCCCGAGGCCCGCTCGATGGCGGCGCACCTGCTGTCGCTGCCGCCGGCCTCCCGCGTGAACACGCTGACCATGATGCGGGCGATGCGCCCCGAGCTGCCGTCCGACCGCGAGACGCTGGCGGCGCGGCTGCTGGAGCACGGCGCGAAGTCGGACCTGATGGAGTCGCGGCGGGCCTTCGCCGAGAAGCGGCCGCCCCGCTTCCGCGGCTGGGACGACCCCGCCGACCGCGCCCGCACGCCGACGCTGGAGTCGATCCGGGAGGGGCCGCCCGACGCCTAATCGCCGGACGGCGCGCCCACCACCGCGTAGGCGTAGGCGCGGCCGGCGGCGGGGCCGGCTTCGGTATCGGCCAGCCATGCGCCGACCGTGAGCACCTGGCCCTGCACGTCGACCGCCCAGCCGAAGTCCGCGCCCGGCCCGGCGGCGACGGCGTCGCCGGCGGTCAGTTCCGCCACCTGCGTCCAGCCGTCGCCGGTGCGGCGGAACACGGTCACGAGGCCGGCGCGGAAGATCTCGGGGTCGATGCGGTCCACGTGCGGCGCGCCGACGACGATCGTCTCGCCGTCCGTGCCCACCTCGTAGCCGAACCAGTCCTTCTCGTCGGTCGAGGCGCCGGTCAGCTTGGCGTCCTGCCGCCAGCCGCCGGGGGCGGCCGCATCGCGCTCGAAGACGTAGACCGAGCCGCCGTCGGCGCCGGCGCTGTCCTCCAGATACGCGCCCACGACGATCGTGTCTCCCGCGATGACGACCGCGCGGCCGAAGTGGTCCTGCACGAAGGCGTCGTCCGCCTCCAGGATCGCCGACTCCGCCCAGCCGGCGGCGGTGCGCTCGAAGACGAAGACGACGCCCGCGTTGGTCCCGATGAAGGCCGCGCGCCCCTTCGCGCCGGCGACAATCGTGCCGCCGGAGATGTCGATGTCGTGGCCGAAGAAGTAGTCGTCGCCCTCCTCGCTGGGCCGCAGTTGGGCCTCGAACTCCCAGTTCTTGCCGGCGCGGCCGAAGACGTACACGCCCTGCCCGCCGCCGTCGATGTCGTTGGAGGCGGAGACGACGATCGTGTCGCCGTCGATCGCGACGCTCCAGCCGAACTGGTGCCCCGCCTGGGGGATGTCCGCGACCAGCCGCTGGGTCTGCCGCCAGACGCCGTCGCGCCGCTCGAAGATGTACGCGGCGCCGGCGTCGTCGTCGTCCCCGACGACGTCGGCCAGGGGCGCGCCGACGACCGCGACGTCGCCCTCGACGACGGCCCAGCGGCCGAACCATGCGCCCGCCTCGCCGTCGTCGGGGAGCAGCGCGGCCTCCTGCGCCCAGATCCCCTGCCCGTCGCGCACGAAGATGTAGGCGATGCCCGAATCGTCCCCCTGCTCGTCGTGCAGGGGCGCGCCGGAGATGATGCGCACGCCGTCGGTGTCGGCCGACCAGCCGAACTCGTCGCCGGCATCGGCGGGGCGGGGGACGAGGATCACCTCGGTATCGCCCATGCGGGCGGGATCGGAGGGGAGCGCCGGCGCGCGCGCCGCGAACACGTCCGCGGGATCGACGACGGTCCCCACCGGACGGCGGGGCCGGGCCGGGTCGGCGGCGGCGGCGGCGTCCTCGTCGGCGACCGGGTCGCCGATCGCGTAGGCGGCGCCGGTCTGCGCCGCGTCCGGGCCGTCGCCGGGCGCCTTGCCGCCGTCCGGCGGCGCGAGGGCCGCCTCGACGTCGGACGCATCGACCTTGGGCGCCTCCTCCTGCTCCCCGGCCGCGTCCGTGCCGGCGTCGTCCGAATCGGCGTCGGCCGGCGCCTCGTTCGCGGCCGCATCGTCCTCATCGCGATCGGCGGCCGGGGCGAGGCGGGGCGCGGGAACGTCCCGCGCCTCCTCCCGGACCTCCGCATCGCCGGACGCATCATCGGACGCATCATCGGACGCCGCTTCGGGAGCCGGCTCCTCGGCCGGCGGTGGCGGCGGCGCATCGCCGCCGCAGGCGACGGCCGCCAGCGCGGCGAGGAGCAGCGCGGCGGTCAGGCCCGCCGCCCGGACGCCGGTCCCGGCGGCGCGCAGCGGACGCGCGCGATCCAGGGGTCGATGGAGCGGCATGGTCGGCGCGCCTAGACGCGCGGCAGGCCCAGCCCTCGGCCGGCGATGATGCCCCGCTGGATCTCGGAGGTGCCGCCGCCGATGGTCGTCGAGACGGAGGCGGTGTACATGCGGGAGATGAGGCCGCCCAGGGGCGCGTCGGCCCCCCACAGCGCCGCGTAGGGGCCCAGCGCGCGCATGCCGGTGTAGCCGATGCGCTGCTCGAGTTCGCCGCTGAACAGCTTCGCGACCGACGCCTCCTTGTTGGGCACCTGCCCGGCGCTCTGCATCCAGGCGACCTGATACGACATCAGCTTGGCGATGCCGGCCTCGACGGCGCGATCGGCGAGCTCGAAGCGCAGGCCGGGATCGCGCCGCAGCGGGTCGAAGCCGAGCCCGGCGTGATCGCGCACGGCGCGGACCAGATCGTCGACCATGAGGTTGAGGTGCGTGGAGCCGGCGATGTTCGAGCGCTCGAAGTCGAGCGTGGTCGCGCCCACGTACCAGCCGCGGTTCTCGTCGCCGATCCGGTTGTCGACCGGCACGCGCACGTCCTCGAAGAAGACCTCGTTGAAGCTGATGTTGTCGACCATGTCGGGGAAGGGCCGCGGCGTGATGCCGGGCGACTTCATGTCGACGAGGAAGTAGGAGATGCCCTTGTGCTTGGGCGCGTCGGGGTCGGTGCGGGCGAGCAGGATCATCCAGTCGCTCTTGTGGGCGCCGGAGGTCCAGATCTTCGACCCGTTGACCACGTAGTCGTCGCCGTCGCGGACGGCGCGCGTCTGCAGGCCGGCGAGGTCGGAGCCGGCGCCGGGCTCGCTGAAGCCCTGGCACCACTGCTCCTTGCCGCCCAGGATGCGCGGCAGGTGGCGCTGCTTCTGCTCCTCGCTGCCGTAGAGCAGGATGGTGGGGCCGGCCCAGCCCAGGCCGATGCCGCCGAAGCGCGGGGCGCGCTCCTGGGCCAGCTCCTCGTTGAGGACGAACTGCTGCATGACGGAGAGGCCGCCGCCGCCGTACTGCCTGGGCCAGTGCGGCGCGATCCAGGAGCGGTCGCGCATGGCGTCGCGCCAGGAATCCCAGGCCGGCCCGCTGGGACGCGGCATGCCGGCGTCGAAGGAGGCGCGGAAGGCGGGGCCGCCGCGCAGCGTGTCGGGAAGGTGCTGGCCGATGAAATCGCGGACGTCGTCGCGGAAGGCGGCGTCCTCGGGTGAATCGCGGAAGTCCATGTCCTGCTCCTTGCGGCCCCTCCGGCCGCGAGTCTAGGGCCGCTCGAAGAGGGCGGCGATGCCCTGGCCGCCGCCGATGCACATCGTCTCGATGCCGTACCGGGAGCCCCGGCGGTCCATCTCGTTGAGCAGGTTGGCGAGGATGCGCCCGCCCGTCGCGGCGATGGGGTGGCCCAGAGAGATGCCGGAGCCGTTGACGTTGAGCTTCTCCTCCGCCTCGTCGGGATCCAGGCCCCACTCGCCGACGACGCCCAGCACCTGGGCCGCGAAGGCCTCGTTGAGCTCGATCAGGTCCGCGTCCTGCAGCGTCACGCCGGTCTTCGCGCTCAGCTTCTCGACGGCCGGGACCGGGCCCATGCCCATGTAGGCCGGATGCACCCCGGCCGTCGCCCAGCCGCGCAGGTAGCCCATCGGCTCCAGGTCCAACTCGGCGAGCTTCTCGGCCGCGACGACGAGGCAGGCGGCCCCGGCGTCGTTCTGCGCGCTGGCGTTGCCGGCCGTCACGCAGCCCTCGCCCATGATCGGCCGGAGCTTCGCCATCGCGGCCAGGGAGGCGTCGGGGCGGGGGCCCTCGTCCTGGGCGAAACTCAGCGGGTCGCCCTTGCGCTGCGGCACTTCGACGGGCACCAGCTCGTTGTCGAACTTGCCCGCCTCCTGCGCCGCGACGGCGCGCCGGTGGCTGCGCAGCGCGTACTCGTCCTGCGCGTCGCGGCCGATGTCGTACTTCGCGGCGACGTTCTCGGCCGTCTCGATCATGCCGCTGATGTGCCCGAAGCGCTCCTCCGGCGCGACCGTCGTGCGGCCCCGCGTCAGGCGGTCGTGCAGCGTCACGGAGCCCAGCCGGCCGCCCCAGCGGGCGTTGGTGGTGTAGTACTCGACGCCGCTCATCGACTCCGCGCCGCCGGCGATGACGACGTCGGCGTTGTCGGTCTGGACGAGCATGCAGGCGTTGAGCACGGCCTGGAGCCCGGAGCCGCAGCGGCGATCGACCTGATAGCCGGGCACTTCGATGGGGAGCCCCGCCTTGAGGCCCACCAGCCGGCCCAGCGCCGGCTCCTCGCCGCTGGGGTAGGCGTGGCCGAAGACCACGTCGTCGACGCGCTCCGGGTCCACGCCGGTGCGGTCGAGCAGCGCCTTGACGACCGTCGTGCCCAGTTCCGCCGCGGGCACGTCGCGCAGCGTCCCGCCGAAGCGGCCGACGGCGGTGCGCAGCGGGCTGACGATAGCGACCTCTCGCATTCCTCGCTCCCCTCGATCCGCGCCGGCGATGCGCCCGGCGCCGGGCCACGGTATCAGCCGGGGCGCATCCCGTGCCCCCGGCGGCGGCGCGGGCCGCGGTCAGGCCGTCCCGCGCAGCAGCAGCAGGCCCATGCGGCCGCCGACCGCGCCGCCGGCGCCGGCGAGATCGGGGTCCGCGCGGAGCTGCTCGCGGATCGGCGGGGGCGGCTCGGGCGGCGCGTCCAGGTGCGGCGGCGTCTCGGGCGGCGGCTGCGCCGCCGCGGCATCGACGCTCACCAGCAGGGCGAAGGCGCGCAGCATCTCCCACCAGGCGTCGAAGCCGGGATACGCGTACTCGACTTCGTGTTCCTCAATAACCACGTCCTCCAGACCGGCGCGGAAGGCCAGCCGGGCCAGCGACTCCGGCGTGTGCACGAGCGCCGGCAGCGGCGGCGGCACGTCGTTGCGGGTCAGCGCGGCGCGGAAGCGTTCGCCCGGCCGCCCCAGGAAGGAAGCGCCCCAGGCGGTCCAGACCACGGGCGCGCCGGGCCGGGCGACGCGGACCGCCTCGCGCAGGGCGCGCAGGGGCTCGCGGAAGTAGGGCAGGCCGAGCCCGCAGGCGACCGCATCGGCGCAGCGATCGGGCAGGCCGAGGGCGGAGGCGTCGCGGCGCTGGAAGCGCACCGCGGGGCCGTGGGGCGCGTCGCGCCGCGCGATCTCGAGCTGGCGCTCGGCCAGGTCGATACCCGTCACCGCGCCGCGCGCGCCCACCTCCCGCGCGGCGGGCAGCGCGATCGTGCCGGGGCCGCAGGCGAGATCGACGACGGCGCGGCCGGGCGCAAGCCGCAGCCGGTCGATCACCAGGTCGGTCGGCGCGCAGAGCAGCGGCGCGCCCGCCGCCGCGTAGTGCGGGGCGCTGTCGTTGAAGGCGGTGATGACGGCGTCGTCCACGGGCGCGATCGTACCGGGCGGAGCGATCCGGCGCGCCCGCCGGCCCGCGCGGCAGCGCGCGGCAGCGCATGGCGGGCGGCCTTGATATACTGTCGCGGCGTGCAGAGGAGTGTAGCTCAGTTGGGAGAGCAGCGGTCTCCAAAACCGCAGGTCGTGGGTTCGAGTCCCTCCACTCCTGCCAGTGCACTCTTCACATGCCGAATGCCGAGGTGGTGGAACTGGTAGACACGCAGCGTTGAGGGCGCTGTGCCCTTCACGGGCGTAGGAGTTCGAGTCTCCTCCTCGGCACCAACGCAGCATCGCGACGGCCCGATGGGGCGCCCGCCCCGGACGGCGCACCCGCCGCCCCGAACCGGGCGCGGCGGCCAAGGGAGAGAGCGGAGTTCCCCGAGCGGAAGTGGCGCAGTGGTAGCGCGTCTCCTTGCCAAGGAGAAGGTCGCGGGTTCAAATCCCGTCTTCCGCTCCAGCTCTCCCTCCCCACCCCGAGGTTCCCGGGCGACGTAGCCAAGTGGTAAGGCAAGGGTCTGCAAAACCCCGATCACCGGTTCGAATCCGGTCGTCGCCTCCAACCCCCCGATCCCCGAGCGCGCCGGCCGTGACTGCCGTCCCACGTCTCGCCGCCGTCGTCGGCGCCGGACAGGCGTGCATCCAACCCCCAGAAAGCCATCCCGCCCCACTCGTCCCTGCCAGAGCGTCGCGTGTGAATCCTCGCGAGGAGCGCCGCCGTCCTCAAGGCAGCAGGGCGGGCGACTTTCTCCTGTAGCGCACCGGCCGCTTGGAGGCCTGCTCCAGTTCGCCCATCTCCAGGAATCTGGGAAGCCACGCCTTCAGTTGCGATGGTGTGATGTCGAGGTACTCCGCCAACTCTGCGCGAGAACACTCGCGATCAAGAGACTGCAGGAGTCTCCCGGCATGGCCGAGGAGTGACTCGTGGGGCGGAGTGGCCGTCTGCGCACCTCGCTCCAAGCCCGATTCGCCTGAAGCCCCGTTGACCAGAGCGGCGACGTCAACTGACGCCGACCACACCATCGCCCCCAGGTCCCGCAATGCCGCCAACCCTTCATCGCCAGGGTCTGGACGAACGTACAGCGGCATCCGCGGCGTGAGGTTCAGTTGCTCGACCGCGCCCGCCCAGGTGCCGCCCCGGCCGTGATCGGCGCTGGCGATCAGGCCCGCCCGCGCGAACGCGTAGATCAGCTTGTTGCGCGCCATGGCATTGCCCACGTTGAAGCCCGCCGCGGGGTCGTAGGGAGAGAGCAGCAGCAGCCGTCCGTCCGCGATGTGCTCCCGGTTCTCGCCGGCGACGGCGGCGCGATCAAGCCGCTGCGCGAGAACGCCGACGACCGCCCCCCCGGCGCGGAGCGCTGCCCGCATCGCCGCGGCGTCGATCCCGGGGGCGCCTCCGGACACGACCGGAAGGCCGGCGCGCGCCGCGGATTCGGCTACGGAGCGGGCGAACTCCAACGCCTCACTGGCGGCGTTCCGGGACCCGACCATGGCCAAACCGGCGCTGCGCAGCAGCGCCGGATCTCCGCAGCCGTACAGAACCAGCGGCGCCGATCTTCCCAGTCGCGCCTCGATCTCTTGCGGATACGGCGGATCGCCGTGCCCGATCACCCAGATTCCGCGCTCACGCCACCGGTCCAGTGCGTTCGCGAGTTGCATGCCCCGTGCCAGCAACGCGGCAATTCGCTCCGGCTCGATCTTGACGCGGACGTCGTCGAGGATCTCGTCCACCTGAGCGCCCAACAGGTCTTCGACACACCGCTCGGATTGCGTGAGCACCGACACGAGTTCGCGGTACTCCCGCGGTCGCAGCGGCTGTGACTCCGAGTTGCTCGGGCGCGGCAGCAACGGCGCGGTCAGCAGGAGTGTCGCCATGGTGCGCTCGGACACCGGGGAGGTCATCATTCGCCCACCTTCGCCAGCGCGAACGGAAACACCTCGCCGCTGCCGGCGGCGCGGAGCAGGTCCGCCGCCACGGTCACGGTCCAGCGAGAGTCGACCAGGTCATCGACGAGCAGAACCGGCGCCGATCTCACACCGGCAGCGTCGATGCCCAGCGACTCGCGGGCATTGCGGGCCTGGTGCGCGCTATTGGCCATCGTCTTCTGCTCCGCGGCGGGCCGCGTCCTGCGCAGGATGGGCGCGAAGGGAATTCCCAGTCTAGCCGCGAGACGCCGGGCGAAACCGGGGACCAACTCCGGTCGCCGGTGCGAGGGGATGCTCGTCACCCATCGCGGCGAGGGTTGAGGATTCCATTCCCGGATCATCTGCGCCGCCGCATCGACCAGCCGGTCACTGAATTGCTCATCCTGATACTTGTTCCGCCCTACGAGTTGCGCAAGACCCTCGTCGCCCCACTGTGTCAGCGCGCGACCGGGGCTCGCCCGCCGATCCGCCCCCATGATGCCTTGACCTGCTGGCCAGCGTCGGCGCGGTTCGATGTCCAGCCTGAGTCGTGAGAGGAAGTCGACCGCCTGCTGGAGCAGACCGGGATCGACTGCGTCACTCAAGGGAGGCAGGACCGGCTCTGTGGAAGCCGGCGGCTCGCCATCGAGCGCGTCGATCAGAAACGCCATGTGGTCCCGTTCTTGATCCAGATACTCCTGCATCTGAGCTTGCTCATGCTGGCGCAAGGCCGTGACCCGATCGACGCGGGCCCAGAACGATGCCGCCAGAGGCGCGACCGTTCTGCGCCAGACCCTGCCGTCCCTGACCACGGGCGCGGGAGACTCCAGCGCCAGCAGCTTGAGCGTCAGCTCGATTCGGCCCCGGGTCGCGTTCACCACGGCCTCCAGGCTGCCGATCGAGAGCCCGTCACCGGCGTCTTCGAGCGCGCGGAGCACTTGGCTCACTTCTTCGCGGGTCGGAAACGCGCTCTGAATGAAGTAGTCCTGAATGCTCAGGTCTTCGGAACCGCCCAAGAGCACTCCGTATGCCGCCGCCACGGCCCGTCCGGCCCGGCCGACTTGCTGGTAGTAGTGAACGACCGACTGCGGCGTCTGGTGGTGAAAGACGAACGTGAGATCCGGCTTGTCGAAACCCATCCCCAATGCCGTCGTCGCCACCAATGCTTTGACCTCGTTCCGCAGCAGCGCCGTCTCAAGGCGCACGCGCTCATCGGACTCCATCGCGCCGGTGTACGGACGGACTTCGTGTCCCTGTGACTGGAGCCAGTCCGCCAACTGGCGCGCGTCGCGAATCGTGAGGACGTAGATGATGCCCGACCCGTTGATCTCTCCGAGGCGCTCCGACAGCCATGCCATCCGCTTCGCTTTGGAGGGCATCCGGAACGTTTGCAGATGCAGCGACGGCCGATCCAACTGGCCTCGCTGCGTGCTCAGATTCGGTCCTAATGTGTTCTCCAAGTCCGCAATCACCCTGGTGTTCGCGGTCGCCGTCGTCGCGAGCACGCGCAAGTTGGGAGGAAGCAGCGGCATCAGGCGTTCAATGCGGCGATAGTCGGGTCGAAAGTCATGGCCCCAGTCGGAGATGCAATGCGCCTCGTCGATCACCAGCAGCGCGATGCGGTCGGCGATCTGCGTGAGCACCTCTTGCTGGAACTCTTGATTCGCCAACCGCTCCGGCGAGATGAGCAGGATGTCGACTCCGTCTTGGCGCATCAGCGCAGTAGTCGCCGACCACTCTTCCCGGTTGCTCGAATTGATCGTCTCCGCAACGACGCCCATGCGCTCCGCGGCCGCGATTTGGTTGCGCATCAGCGACAGGAGCGGGGAGATCAGCAGCGCCGGACCGCTGCCCGCTTCCCGCAGCAGCTTGGCCGCGATGAAGTAGACGAAGCTCTTGCCCCAACCGGTGCGTTGCACGAGCAGTGACCGCCCCGCACGTTCGACCACCCCACGAATCGCTTCTTCCTGTCCCTCGCGGAACCGCGCATCAGCCCGGCCGACGCCCGCGCGCAGCAACTGAAGAGCGTGATCAGCGTCGTACGGCCTGCGTCGCGCCCCCGCTCCTCTCACGACCACTCCACTCCTCTCGCTCAGAGCATAGGCGGGGAGGTGAGACTCCGGTCGTCGCCTCCAACCCCCCGATCCCCGCGCCACCCCACGGCTGACGCCCTCGCGGCGAAGTCGTACCGTGGAGGCGCGGGCCGGGATGGCGGAACTGGCAGACGCAGCGGACTTAAAATCCGCGGGCCTTCGGGCCGTGGGGGTTCGAGTCCCTCTCCCGGTACCAGTGCGACGACCGCCGCCGATGGATCAGGCCTCGGCGTTGATCTCCTCGACCAGCGCCATGACCCGCCCGAGGGTCTCCACCCGCTCGTCGATGCTGCCCTCGACGCCGGCGCGGAAGGTCGTGACGCCGGCGTCGCGGTAGACGCGCAGCCGGTCGCGGACGGCGAGGTCGTCGCCCAGGCAGTTGATCTTCAGGGCCAATTCGACGGGGACGCGATCCCGCGCCTCGTCGCGCCTGCCCTCCGCCCACAGCCGCTGCACGGTTTTGGCGTCGTCGGCCCAGCCCTGGCGGACGAAGGCGTCGTTGTAGAAGTTGGTCGTGGGGGAGCCCATCGCGCCGAGCGTGAAGGCGATGCCGCGGGCGTGACGGGCCGCGGCCTCATCGACGTCGTCGGTGAACTCGACGGAGCCGCCGGCCTGGATGTCGATGGCGCCGAAGTCGCGCCCCGCCGCCGCGGCGCCCGCGCGCATCGGGTCGAGGAAGACGTCCGCGGTCTCGGGCACGAAGGAGGCGCCGAGCCAGCCGTCGGCCAACTCCCCGGTCATGCGCAGGCTGTTGGGCCCCAGCGAGGCGATGTAGATCGGCAGGTGGTCGAGGCCGGCGGCGCTGGTGCGCAGGGCCTTGCCCTCGCCGCCGGGCAGGGGCAGCGTGTAGTGCCGCCCCTGATAGGAGACGCGCTCGCCGCTGACGACCCGGCGCACGATCTCGATCGTCTCGCCGATGCGGCTGACCGCGCCCTTGAAGGGGATGCCGTGGAAGCCCTCGATGACCTGCGGTCCGCTGGTCCCGAAGCCCAGCAGGAAGCGCCCGCCGGAGATCGATTGCATGCCCATGGACGTCATGGCCAGCAGGGCGGGCGTCCGCGTGCCGCCTTGCAGGATGCCGGCGCCCAGCTTGATCGTGCTCGTGTGCCCGGCGAGGAAGGCCAGCGGCGTGACTCCGTCGTGGCCCCAGGCCTCGGCCGACCAGACCGAGTGCACGCCCAGCCGCTCGGCCTCCTGCACATAGGCGATGGTGGACGGCCAGTCGTCGGTGCCGTCGCGGGGGAGCGAGATCGAGACCTGCATCGGGAACTCCGTCCGCTTCAGCCCGGGTAACCGGCGGCCTGCTTGATCGCGTGGACTTGGCGCGCGTGGTCCTGGTCGTGGACGCGCTGGAAGAGGAACCAGGCGCGGCAGTGCAGCGGGCCGAAGAACGGGTGCGGCGCGGTAGGCTCCAGCGACGCGTCGTCGGGGAAGCGGTCCCCGATCGCCGAGAAGGCGACGGAGTCGCGCAGGAGGTCGCGGCGCAGGTCGGCCAGCGACGCCGACGCCAACTCCCGCGCCCGGTCGGCGTTCGCGACGTCGGGCCCCGGCTTGCCGGCGACCAGCGCCTCGATCAGCCCGGCGACCGCCTGGGAGCTGGTCAGTACGTGCTGCGCGACCTCCGCGATCGACCAGTCGCCGGACTCGGGGTGGAAGGCCGCCTGTTCCTCGCTGACGCCGCGGATGGCGTCGAGGAACTCCAGCCGCCCCTGCACGACCCGGGGCCACAACTCCAGCCAGTTGTGCTTCTCCCCTTGCGCGAGCAGGTAGCTGGAGACGCGAGCGCTCTCCGCCTTGTCGGGTCCGGCCATGTGTTCCTCCAAGCTCTATCGCCGCGACGGCGCTAGTCCCGAATGAAGTCGCCCACCGTCTCGATGAAACGGTCGAGGCGGTCGTGGTGCACCCAATGTCCGGCATCCGCGACGGCGACGGCGCGGACGTCGCGGAAGTGCCCGGTCATCCCCGTCTCGACGGGGTCCGCGGCCCAGCTCTCGCGGCCCCGGATGAGGAGGACCGGGCAGGTGATGTTCGTCCAGATGTCGTGCGCGTCCCCCTCGTCGAAGCGGTGCGGCGAGAAGGCGCGCATGTAGTTGTCGAACTTCCAGGTGTAGGTGCCGTCCTCGTTCTGGTTCGTGCCGTGGATCGTGAGGTGCCGGGCCTGGTCGGGGGTCAGATGGGGGTTGGCGTCGCGCATGCGGCGCACGGCGGCGTCGATCGTCTCGTAGGCGCGCGCCTCGCGGCCGGCCATGTCGCGCAACATGCCGATCCACTCGCGCATGCGCTGCTGCGGCGACTTGCCGGCGCGCGTGCGGATGACGTCGGGCGGCGGACCCCAGCCCTCGATCGAGACCAGCTTCGCGACGTTCTCGGGGAAGACGCCGCTGTACTGCAGCGAGACGTTGCCGCCCAGCGAGTGACCCACGATGGTCAGCGGCTGGAGTTGCTTCTGGTCGATCAGCGTGGCCAGGTCGTAGACGTAGTCGATGATCGTGTACTGCGCGCCGATCACCCACTGCGAGTCGCCGTGGCCGCGCAGGTCGGGCGCGATCACGTGGTAGTCCTCGCGGAACGCCTGCGCGACCCAGTCCCAGGTGCGGCAGTGGTCGCGGCCGCCGTGCACCAGCAGCAGCGGCGGCGCATCCTCGTTCCCCCAATCGACGTAGTGCAGGCGCAGCCGCTGCGAGAAGTAGACGTGCGAGGCGGGGCCGGGGACGCCGAGGCTCATGGCCGCATCCTACCCGGGTCCGCGGCGACGATCTGCGCCGCGTCAGAGAGAGCAATCCGTCCGCCCGCGCTACTCGATCGTCTCGATGCTGATCTCGAAGGTGAGCGCCTGCCCGGCGAGTTCGTGGTTGGCGTCGACGATCACGAACTCGTCCGTGATCTCCGTGATGACCCCGGGGACGGCGCCGCCGAACTGCACCCGCTGGCCGACCGTCAGGCCGGGCGGCGTCTGCGCGCGGGGGATCTCGACGACCAGCGACTCGTCGCGCTCGCCGTAGGCCAGATCGGGCGGGATGCGCACGACGATCGTCTGGCCGATGCGCAGCCCGCGCAGCGCCTCGTCGAAGCCCGCGATCACGCCGCCCGCGCCGACGGTGACCGGCAGCAGCGCGCCGCCCGCGTTGGAGTCGAACTCGGAGCCGTCGTCGAGCGTGCCGCGGTAGCGCACGCCCACGCGGCTGCCGTCCCCGGCGGCGCCGCCCTGCCCGTCGCCCGTCAGGCGGATGATCTCGATGCCGTTGCGGACGGTAACCGCGTCGCCGCCGCCACAGGCCGCGGCGGCCGGCCCCAGCAACAGCAGCGCGACCAGCGCCAGCGCCAGCCGCCGGTAGGAGATGCGCATGAATGTCCCTCAGCCGACCCGCCCGGCGAGTGTATCCGCGCCGCCGGTTCGGACGCCCTGGGGCGGCGCGGCCGGGGGGCGCATCAAGCAACGTCGACCAGGGCATGCGGCAGTTGGTGCGCAGCCGTGCGATCTGATACAAGCTGAAAGGCGGCGAAAGAGCAGTAGCGTGTCGAGTCCAGAGAGCGGCCAGCGGGAAACCGCCCGCGCGATTCACGACCGGATGACGGCGAGACTGGGCAGTGGCCTGACCGGCGCTGAACGCCGCATCTCGAGCCAGATCATCGGCGCGGTCGCGCCGGAGTTCCATACCCTGCACAAGCGGATCGATCGCCTCGACGAACGCCTCAGCGGCAGGATCGATCATCTCAGCGACAAGATCGACGGCCTCAGCAGCAAGCTCGACGAGGTCTTGCGGGCGGTGCAGTCGGGGCATTCCGGGAACTCGACCTGACGGTCGGCCCCGTGGGGAGCGGGCGCGTCAACTCCCCCCGGCCTCGCCGGCGCGGTCGAGCGGGCGGTCGAAGTTCTCGCGCAGGAAGTTGACCAGATCCCAGCGCTGCTGATCGCTGAGTTGCTCCCCGAAGCCCAGCATCGCCGTGCCCACGATGCCCTCGCTGATCCAGGTGTAGAGCGTGCCGTCGGGGTGGAACGGCACGTGGACGCGGAAGTTGGCCGGCGGCTGCGGCAGCGTGCCCGCCAGGGGGCCGTCGCCCCGGCCGCTCTCGCCGTGGCAGTTGGCGCAGTTGGCGGCGAAGAGCGTCGCGCCGGCCGCGACCGACTCGGGAGAGCGGGGCACCGGGTTGTCCAGCGTCCGCCCCGGCGCGGCCTCGACGCTGAACAACAGGATGACGCCGACCGCCATGAAGGCCGCGCCGCCGACCAGCGCCAGGTCGCCCGCGCGATCCGCGACCCGCACAGGCAGGGCGCGGCGCAGCGTCCCGCGGTAGGTGATGCACATGCCCGCCACGATCGACGCCCACAGCGCGCCGACGCCGTCCCAGTCGAACTGGCTGATGGGCAGGGCGAGCGCGCCCGGCGGCTCCACGCCGAAGGGCAGCACGGTCAGGTAGCCCTGCTCGACGGTGGTGGTGAGCCCGGCGACGGCGTCGTCGGCCGCGCGGCGCCGCACCTCCACGTCGACGGCCCAGTTCCCCTGCAGCCCGAAGAACGCCCCCTCCAGCGTCCAGCGGTCTTCGCCGGCCGCTTCCGCCGGGACGACCAGCACGCCGACCGCCGGGTCGTCGAGGTAGCGGAACTGCAGGCGCACCTCCGTCACGGGGTCGGCCGGCGGCCCGCCGGCGGCGCCGGTCAGGCGCAGGTCGAAGCGGTTGATGCCCACCAGGTTGGGATCGATGCGCAGCGTGGCCTGCAGGTCGTCGATGGCGAACGACTGCTCGACCGTGCGCACCTTCTGCTCGGTCGCGGGCAACTCGCTGCGCGGCGAGGGGAGCTGGGTGAGCGCCGCGCTGGCGGCCAGGACGGCCAGCGCCAGCCCGACTTCGAGGCGCATCATCCGCCGGAAGCGGCGCTCCAGCGTCGAGGCGGGCGACGCGCCCGGACCGGCGGCCTGTGAGCGGGGACGCAGCAGCAGGGCGTTCGCCGCGGCGACCGCGAAGAGCAGCGCCAGGATCGCCAGCTTGACGAGCATGGCGAGGCCCCAGTCGGTGTCGGTGAAGCCGCGCCAGGCCGGCGTCTGCACGAGCAGGCCGAGCAGGCCCGCGGCGACCAGCACCGGGACCGTCCCGGCCGCGATCAGGGAGAAGCGGCGCACGCACTCGATCTGCAGCGCCCGGCGCTCGCGGGGCGGGCCCTCGTCGCGGTTGCGCCAGAGCGCCCAGACGAGCGCCGCCAGCATCCCGAGCCAGAGGGCGGCGGCGGCCGTGTGCAGGGCGTCGAACAGCGTCGCCCAGATCC
The DNA here is from genome assembly GCA_963664645.2 of Dehalococcoidia bacterium. GTDB lineage: Bacteria > Chloroflexota > Dehalococcoidia > Bin125 > Bin125 > TK10-74A. The sequence continues at coordinate 1,336,954 of CAXXCV010000001.1, read as the reverse complement.
AGCCCTCGTCGATGGCGGCGCCGTGGCTGACGCTGGCAAGGCTGGCGATCAGCCCCGCCGCGACGACCACCAGCGCCCGGCACGAGACGCGCGCGGCGCGCGGCCGGCCGCGCCGCGCGGCCACGAGGACCAGCGTCGCGACGAGCAGCATCGCCCAGCGGACCAGCAGCCAGAGCCCGGTGCGGGTGTCGAACAGCACTTCGTCGAGGAAGTGGAGGCCGCCCAGCTTGGCGGCGGCGGAGGCGGCGTCGTAGCCGACGCACAGGAAGAGCAGGACCACCGCCACCCGCGCGACGCCGAGCGCGTCCGTCTCGGCCCGCCGGCCGAAGGCGGCCGCCGCGCCGACGCCTTGCGCGCGCAGCCGCCGCGCGGCCGGGCCGCCCACCAGCAGCGCGAAGAGCGACGCCCCCGCCAGCGCCAGCGCCGCGACGAGCGTCAGCCACTTGACTGCCGCGTCCCAGGCCGCCGATGGGCCCGCGGCGCCGACGCTGGGCGTGTAGGCCGTCCCCAGCGGGGCGCTGCCGTCGGGGTTGAGGACCGTGAAGCTGAAGCTGCCGTTCCAGGTGTGGCCGTCGACGAGGGAGAGGGTCCGCCAGGCGACCGTGTAGACGCCCGGCCGCAGGCGCGGGACCGGGACCGACATGGCGGTGGGATCGAATTCGTCGAAGCGGACCTCGCCGAAATCGACCCGGCCGCCCTGGGTGTCGAGGACGGACGCGTCGCTGAAGTCGCGCTGCAGCGGCTCCGACATGAAGAGCCGGACCTCGGTGGGGGATTCGCGCAGCGCGCCGTTGATCGGGGGGTCGGAGCGGACGAGCAGCGCGTGCGCCTCGGCCCGGCCGGGCGCCGCCAGCGCCAGGGCCGCGAGCAGGAGCAGGGCGAGCCCCAGCGCGACCGCCCCGCGCCGCCGCGGACGCGGACGCATCGCCCGGCTCACGACGGGTCCTCCACGACGCCGACCCAGTCGTGCGCGCCGTGGAACTCGCCGGGGCCGAGCGTCTGCGTGATCCGCGTCTCCACCTCCACCAGATAGACGCCGTACACGCCGCGCAGCAGCACGTGCCGGCCGTCCGCCGACCAGGCGTAGTCGGGCGTGTCCTCCAGCACCGTGGTCAGCCGGGTGAGGCCGCTGCCGTCGGGCCGGATCCGCCACAGGTCCTGCACCCCGTTGCCGGTCGCCGCGAGGGACGGCGCGGCGCCGAGCAGGGCGGCGCTCCCGGCCGCGACCAGGGGGCCGTCGCCGGAGGCGAGGAACGCGATCCACTCGCCGTCGGGCGAGAAGCGGGGCAGACGGAAGAAGGCGAGGTTGTCGGTCGTGTCGAGCAGGACGCGCGCCGAATCCGGCGCCGCCCCCCCGCCGCCGAGATCGACGACGGCGAGGATGTGATCGACGGCCGGCCGGTCGACGAAGGCGAGCATGGCCCCGTCGGGGGAGAGGCCGGGTTCGGCCGCGTCGGTCCGCAGCGATTCGACCGCCCCGCCGGCGAGGTCGACCCGCTCGATGTCGATCCGGTACGGCGCGCCGTCGGCGCTCGGCTCGTTGACCTGGCGGCTGTAGACCAGGTGGCCGCCGCCGAGCCAGCGCGGCGACCAGAAGAACTCGCCCGCGTCGCCGTGCGCGAGCACGGGGACGTCGATGCCGGTGGCGAGGTCGAGGATGTGGATGTTGCTGCCGATCTGGCCGCCGCGGCCGGGCGCCTGGTCGAAGCGGACGTAGGCCACCCGCGCGCCGTCGGGCGAGAGGGCCGGGCTGAACAGGGCGACGCTCTGCGACCCGGCGAGCAGAAGTCCCGCCTGCTCCCCACGCTGCAGCCAGAGATCGACGCCCTTGGTGTAGACGGCGAGTCCGGGCACCCGCAGGTCGGGGCCGGTCCCGACACCGAGCGCCTCGGGGGCGACCGCCGGCCGGGGTTGATCGGCCCCGTCGGGCGGATCCGCTTCCGCGGCCTCTACGGGGCGATCGGCTTGCGCGGCTTGATCGGCCGGCGCCGCTTGATCGGCCGGCGCGGCTTGTGTGGTCGATGTCGTTTGATCGGCCGGTGCGGCTGGCGCGGCTGGCGCGGTCGGCGCCGCTTGATCGGCCGGCGCCGCCTGATCGACCGGCGCGGCTTGCGCGGCCGGCGCGGCCTGGACGGGGGCGGGGAGCGGGGGAGCGGGCGGATCGTCGCCCGAGCCGCCGCAGGCCGCGAGCAGCAGCGCCGCGGTCAGCAGGCCGGTCGCGCCGATCGCAACGCGCGGGCCGAGGCGCCTCATCGCCGCCTCCCCAGACCGCGACCGGCGAACAGCCCCCCGATGGCGAGCAGACTGACGGCCGCGATCGCAAGCACCGCCGCGTGCAGACCCGACTCCACCTCCTCCTCGACCACGACCGCCGGGAGGGGCGGCGGCGGCGCGCCCGCTCCCGCGCCCGCCCCGGCGGCGGCGGAGCCGTCGGGGTAGGGGACGAGCAACTCGTCCGCCAGGGCGCGGTCCTCCGCGACCTCCGCCTCGGTGGCCGCGCGCCCGACGTAGAACACGAAGCGGCCGCCGGCGGCGTCGCCGTCGTCGGCGGAGAGGTTGGTCCAATCGACGAAGTAGCGCCCCTCCGGCAGCTCGGCGTCGAGGACGGCGAAGGCGTGCTGGCGGTCGTCGCCGTCCAGGGTCAGCTCGCCGGCGGCGATTATGTCGCCTTCGTCCACCGTCAGGGTGAACGTGTTGGCCCCCTCCCGGCGGAAGAGCTGCTGCGAGAACCAGATGTCGATGCGCCCCGGCGACTCGGCCAACTCCGCGGCGAAGGCGGGCTCGGAGCGCTCGTAGTTGGCGTGCGCGAACACGCGCGGCGGGCCGTCCGGCAGCGGCGCGAGCGCGGCCAGCATCAGCGCCGCCAGCACGGCGGCGCCGATGCGGCCCCGCCGCGCCCTCACGCCTCCGCGCGGCATCCGCGTCCTCCGTTGCGACTCCCCGTCCTCAATCGTGGCCCTCAATCGTGGTGGCCCTCCGGATCCTCGTCGGACTGCGCGTCCTCGGCGTCACCCTCTTGGTGATCCTCGCCGGTGGCCTCCTCGACGCCGTGCTGCATGGGCTCGGCGCCGGAGGCGTCGATCTCCGGCGGCGGGGGGATGTCCCGGCCGTCGAAGTACGCCGCGACCGCCGTCTCGAACTCATGCGCGTGGCGGTGCGCGACGCGGATGGGACGGACGGCCGCCCCGGCGTCGTTGTCGAGCACGGGGCCGACGGCGGCCTCGACGGCGGTGTGGAACTCCTCCACGTTCGGCCGCAGGACCGCCGGCCAGCCGTCGCTATTCAGCGCCCGCAGGGCGCGCTGCAGGAAGCCGGGGTCGGCGGGGTCCACGCGCCCCTCCCCGACGATCCGCTCCTCCATCGCGTGGAAGCGCAGGGCGTCCAGGGCGGGCAGCGAGGCGCGAACCAGCGCCTCCTCGGCGATCGCCCTCGTGCGGTCGACTTCGGCCCACAGGGCGTCGAGCTCCGCTTCGATCCCCGCGGCGGCCTGGTCATCGTCGCCGCCGCAGGCGGCGGCGAGCAGGGCGATCACGGCGACGATCAGCGGTGCGATCAGCCATCGCTTCATGAATCGGCACTCCGATCCGCTATGCGCGGCGTGGCCGGCGCGATCAGAGGTTCGGCGAGGCGGTCATGCGCACACTGTACGTCGCGGGGACGCGCTCAACTGGTCACCGCTCCCCGCTCCGCGCCGGACACCGTCCGCGCGTACTTCGCGAAGACGCCCCGCGCGTACCGCGGCGACGGCGCCTCCCAATCGGCCAGCCGCCGCCGCATCTCGTCGTCGGAGATCTCGAGGTCCAGGCGGCGGTTGGTGATGTCGAACGAGATCGTGTCGCCGTCGCGGACGGCGGCGATGGGGCCGCCGACGGCCGCCTCCGGCGCGACGTGCCCCGCCATCAGCCCGCGCGTGGCGCCGCTGAAGCGACCGTCGGTGAGCAGGGCGACGCTCCCGCCGAGACCCGCGCCGACGAGCGCGCCGGTGACGCCCAGCATCTCGCGCATGCCGGGGCCGCCGCGGGGCCCCTCGTTGCGGATCACGACGACGTCGCCGGGCTCGATCGTGTTGCGCGACACGGCCTCGAAGGCGTCCTCCTCGCGCTCGAAGACGCGGGCCGGGCCGCGGTGGGTGCGGCGCTCGTAGCCCGCGACCTTGACGACGCAGCCCTCCGGGGCGAGCGATCCCCTGAGGATGACCAGCCCGCCGGTCGGCTTGAGCGCCCGCTCGGCCGGCAGGATGACGTCCTGGCCGGGGGCCTCCTCCGCCTCCGCCGCCTCCTCGGCCAGGGTGCGGCCGGTGACCGTCATGGCGTCGCCGTGCAGCTTGCCGGCCTCGATCAGGCGCTTGGCGAGCAGCGGCGTGCCGCCGGCGCGGTCCATGTCCAGCGCGACGTAGCGGCCGCCGGGCCGCAGGTCGCCCACGAGCGGCGTGGCCTCGCTGATGCGGTCGAAGTCGTCGATCTCCAGCGGCACGCCGGCCTCGGCGGCGATGGCGAGCAGGTGCAGGACGGCGTTCGTCGAGCCGCCCGTCGAGGCGACGCACATGATGCCGTTCTCGAACGCTTCGCGGGTGAGGACGTCGCTGGGCAGCCGCCCCTCCCGCAGCACGTCCATGACGAGCGCGCCGGCCCGCTCGGCGACGCCGCCCTTGCGATCGTCGGTCGCGCCGACGGTGGCGCTGCCCATCGGCGAGATGCCGAGGAACTCCAGCGTGGTGGCCATCGTGTTGGCGGTGTACTGCGCGCCGCAGGCGCCCGCGCCGGGGCAGGCCGCGTCCTCGATGGCGGTCAGTTCCTCGGCCGTGATCTTGCCGGCGGCCTCCTCGCCGACGCCCTCGAAGACGTCCTGGATGGTGAGGTCGCGGCCCTTGTAGCGGCCGGGGGCGATGGAGCCCGAGTAGAGCACCAGCCCCGGCAGGTTGAGCCGCGCGACGGCCATCGCGCCGGCGGGGATCGTCTTGTCGCAGCCGACGATCACGACCAGGGCGTCGAACGAGTAGCCGATCGCCGCCAGCTCGATCGAGTCGGCGATCAGCTCCCGGCTGACGAGGGAGGCCTTCATGCCCTCCGTACCCATGCTGATGCCGTCGCTGATGGCGACGGTGTTGACCTCCATCGGCGTGCCGCCGGCGGCGCGGACGCCGGCCGCGACGTCGGCCGCCAGCTCGCGGTGGCCGAAGTTGCACGGCATCGTGCCGACCCAGCAGTGGGCCACCATGACGAGCGGCTTCTGCAGGTCCTCGCTGGTGAAGCCGACGGACTTGAGTTGCGACCGCGCGGGGGCGCGGCCCGGCCCATCGACGAGGACGCGGCTGCGGTGACGGGGATCGAGGGGCATGGGTCTCTCCACGCTGCGCGCCACTGTGTCGGGGCGCGCGGACTCCGGCGGCTGGGGAGGCTAGCGTACCCGCGACGCACCTTCCGCGGGACCCGCGCGCGGGTCCGGCAGGGCGAGGGGACGGTGGCGCACGATGGCCGTCATCGAGGCCGCGGGCCTGGTCAAGGAGTACGAGCGCGGCGTCCGCGCGCTCAACGGCATCGACCTCTCCGTCGAGGAGGGGGAGATCTTCGGCTTCCTGGGCCAGAACGGCTCCGGCAAGAGCACGACGATCCGCATTCTGACGACGCTGCTGGCCCCCACGGCCGGAGCGGCCCGCATCGCCGGGCTGGACATCCGCCGCGACGCGGGCCGCGTGCGGGAGCGGATCGGCGTCGCGCTGCAGGAGGCCGGCCTCGACGACCTGCAGACGGGCGCGGAGTTGCTGCTGCTCCAGGGGCGGCTGTACGGCATGGGCGGCGCGCGGTTGCGGCGGCGGGTGGCGGAACTGCTGGAGCTCGTCGATCTCGCCGACGACGCGAAGCGGCCCATTCGCACCTACTCGGGCGGCATGAAGCGCCGGCTCGACCTGGTTTCGGCGCTGATCCACGCGCCGTCGATCGTCTTCCTGGACGAGCCGACGACCGGGCTGGACCCGATCGGGCGGGAGGCCATCTGGCGCTACATCGAACGGCTCAACCAGGAGGACGGCGTGACGTTCTTCCTGACGACGCAGTACCTGGAGGAGGCCGACCGGCTGGCGCGGCGCATCGCCATCCTCGACGCGGGGGAGATCGTGGCGCAGGGCTCGCCGGCCGAACTGAAGGCGGAGATCGGGACGGACGTCGTGACGGTGCAGGTGGCGGCGCCGGAGGACGCGCGGCGGGCCGCCGAGGTGGCGCGCGGTCTGGCCGGCGTGGCCGACGTGCGCGTGACGGAGAACAGCGCGGCGGTTTATGTCGCCGACGGCGGCGCGGCGGTGGCGCGGATCGTGCGGCTGCTCGACGACGCGGCGGCGCCGTTCGCCTCGATCACGCTGGCCCAGCCGACGCTGGACGACGTCTTCCTGCGCGCCACGGGCTACTACCTGCAGGTCGATGACGCGGGAGAAAAGAGGGCCGACTGATGCGCACGGCCGGCGCGACGTACTACCTGGTCCTCCGGGCGCTGCGCGAGTCGCTGCGGCAGCCGGAGGTGGAACTGCCCAACCTCCTCATCCCGCTCTTCTTCCTGGCGGTGATCGTCGGGGCGATCAACCAGATCGCGCCGGAGGCCTTCGGGGTGACGAACTACACGGGCTTCCAGGTGCCGGTGGCGATGGCGCAGGCGGTCGCCGGCGTCGCGAGCGTGTCGGGCATCGTCATCGTGATGGACATCGAGCGGGGCTACTTCGACAAGCTGCTGCTGACGCCGGCCCCGCGCATCGCCCTGGTGCTGAGCCGGCTGCTGGCCGACGCCGTGCGCTCGATGGTCATCGCGGCGGTGATCCTGCCGATCGGTCTCGCGATCGGATCGCCGCTGGAGACGGGCGTCGCGGGGGCCGTCGTGCTGTTGCTGCTGATGGGCGCCTTCGGCGCGGCCTACTCGGGGATCGGGATGGCGATCTCCCTGCGCAGCGGCAACCCGCAAGCGGCGCAGTTGGGGGTGCTGCTCTTCTTCCCCCTGCTCTTCCTCTCGCCGGCCTTCACGCCGATCGAGGTGTTCGAGCCCTGGATGCGGGCCGTGGCGGAGGTCAACCCCGTGACCTACCTCCTGGGCGGCATGCGCAGCCTGATCCTGGAAGGATGGGACGCCGCCGGCCTGGCCTACGCGGTGGCGGCGGTCGCGGGGCTCGGCGCGGTCACGGTCACCGCGGCGATGTTCGCCCTGCGCTTCCGCGCCCGCTGAGCGCCCCGGCCGGGACCGGCCTCAGCCGCTGGCGAGCCGGACCAGCATCTTGCCGGTGTTCTCCCCCCGGAACAGCCCGAGGAACGCCCCGACCGCGTTCTCCAGCCCGTCCACGACCGTCTCCCGCACCCGCAGATCGCCCGACGCGATCCAGCCCTTCACGTCGGCCTCGAACTCGGGCAGGCGGTGCAGGTGGTCGGTGACGATGAAGCCCCGCATCTGCAAGCGCTTGGGCACCACCTGGAAGATGTTGGCCGGACCCGGTGCGGGCGCCGCGTCGTTGTAGCGCGAGATCGACCCGCAGGCGCAGATGCGCCCGAAGTCCCTCATGTGCTCCAGCGCCGCCTCGAGGTGACGGCCGCCGACGTTGTCGAAATAGACGTCGACGCCGTCCGGGGCGAGGTCGGCCAGCGCGTCCATCGGATCGCGGCGCTTGTAGTTGAAGCCGGCGTCGAAGCCGAACTCCTCCGAGAGCAGCGCCACCTTGGCGTCGCTGCCGGCGCTGCCGACGACGCGGCAGCTGCGGATGCGCGCGATCTGCCCCGCGACGGAGCCGACCGCGCCCGCCGCGCCGGAGACGAAGACGGTCTCGCCCGGCCGCGGGTCGCAGAGGTCCAGCAGACCGATGTATGCCGTGAGGCCGGTGCCGCCCAGGGCGCTGAGGTAGTGCTGCGGATGGGGGTAGCTGGCGTCGAGCTTCTCCAGCGCATCGCCGGGGGCGGCGAAGATCTCGCGCCAGCCGAAGAGGCTGCGCACCAGATCGCCGGGAGCGAAGCCGGGGTGGCGGGAGTCGAGCACGCGCCCGACGGCGCGGCCGTCGCAGACGTGGTTCAGTTGCCAGGGCGCGGCGTAGCTCTCGGCGTCGCGCATGCGCCCGCGCATGTACGGATCGACCGACATCCACAGGTTGGCGACCACGACGTCGCCGTCGCCGGGGTCGGGATCGGGCGCGCGCACGAGGGCGAAGTCGGAGGGCCGGGGCACGCCCTCGGGCCGGTTGACGAGGTGGATTTCACGGGGCATGTCGGACTCCTGGTTCACTCCACGGCCGGACGGGCGCGAAAAAGGAGCGGGGCGGCTTGGGGGAGCCGCCCCGCTCGGGGGGTCGCTCGCGGGCGGGTGCGAGCGGAAGCCATCGGGGTCAAGGCCGGCCGCGCCGCCGATCCTAGCGCGCGGCGGCGGCGGGCGTCGCCTGGAACTGCTCCTCCTCGGTCGAGCCGCTCAGCGCGGTCGTCGATGATTCGCCGCCGGTCACGGCGAGCAGCACCTCGTCGAAGTAGCCCGTGCCGACCTCGTGCTGGTGCTTGGTCGCGGTGTAGCCGACGGTCTCGGCCTCGAACTCGCGCTCCTGCAGGTCCACGTAGGCCGACATGCCCTCGCGGGCGTAGTCGCGGGCCAAGTGGTAGGAACTGAGGTTGAGGTTGTGCCAGCCGGCCAGGGTGATGAACTGGAACTTGTAGCCCAGCGCCGCGATGTCCTCCTGGAAGGTGGCGATGGACTTCGCATCCAGGTGCCGCCGCCAGTTGAACGAGGGCGAGCAGTTGTAGGCCAGCATCTTGCCGGGGTACTCGGCGTGGATGGCGTCGGCGAAGGCCTTGGCCTCGTCGACGTCGGGCGTGCCGGTCTCGCACCAGACGAGGTCGGCGTAGGCGGCGTAGGCGAGGCCGCGGGAGATGGCCTGCTCCATGCCGCAGCGCACCGTGTAGTAGCCCTCGGCGGTGCGCTCGCCGGTGATGAAGGGGGCGTCGTACTCGTCGATGTCGTTGGTCAGCAGCGTCGCGCCGAGGGAGTCGGTGCGGGCGAAGACGAGCGTGGGCACGTCGAGCACGTCGGCGGCCAGCCGGGCGGCGTTGAGCGTGCGCACCGCCTGCGACGTGGGCACCAGCACCTTGCCGCCCATGTGACCGCACTTCTTCTCGGCCGCCAGTTGGTCCTCGAAGTGGACGCCGGCCGCGCCCGCCTCGATCATCGCCTTGGTCAGTTCGAAGGCGTGCAGCGGGCCGCCGAAGCCGGCCTCGCCGTCGGCCACGATGGGCGCGTACCAGTCGATGGGGCTCTGGCCGTCGATGCGGCTGATCTGGTCGGCCCGCGTGAGCGCGTTGTTGATCCGCTTGACGACCGCCGGGACGCTGTTGGCCGGGTAGAGACTCTGGTCGGGGTAGGTCTGCCCGCCCAGGTTGGCGTCGGCCGCGACCTGCCAGCCGCTCAAGTAGATGGCCTGCAGGCCGGCCCGCACCATCTGCACGGCCTGGTTGCCGGTCAGCGCCCCGAAGGTGCGCACGAACGGCTCATTGTTGAGGTGATCCCAGAGCCGCTCCGCGCCCCGCCGCGCCAGCGTGTGCTCGATGGGCAGGCTGGCGCGCAGCTTGATCACGTCGGCGGCGCTGTAGGTGCGCTGGATGCCCGCCCAGCGCGGCTCCGTGTCCCAGCGGCGCTGCAGCAGCTCCGCGTCGTTGATGGCCGGTTCGTGGCCGTTGCTCGCTGCGTTCCCCATGGTGTGACCCCCGGCTCGCCCCCCGGCGAGCGCATCCATCGGTGTGGATTGGCAGAACCTACACCGAATCCACTGATAGTCAATAGCAGTTACGGTATTAGATTGGAAAGTTCTATAACGTCATCGCGCCGCGTGAATCGCGGCGGCGGCGGCGTCAGCGGGCGGCCGATTCCTCGTCCAGGGACTGCAGCAGGTCGCGCACGCGGGTCGTGAAGCGGGCGGCGGTCGAGCCGTCCATCGCGCGGTGATCGAAGGACAGGCAGAGGTTCATCATCGGACGGACGACCACGCTGTCGCCGGGGCCGGCGACGGGCCGCTTGATGATCGCCTCCGTGGTCAGGATCGCGACCTGCGGCGTGTTGATGATCGGCGCGGTGGCGGTCGTGCCGAAGACGCCCGTGTTGTCGAGCGTGAAGCTGCCGTCGCGGACGTCGTCCAGGGTGAGCTTGCGGTCGCGGGCGCGGTCGGTCAGGTCGGCGATGGCCCGCGCCAGATCGCCGACGCCGAGCCCTCCGGCGTCCTTGACCACGGGCACGATCAACCCCTGCGGCGCGTCGACGGCGATGCCCAGGTTGACCGCGCCGCGCCGCACGAGCGCGCCATCGGACCAGGTGGCGTTGAGGTCGGGGTACTCCCGCAGGGCGCGGCAGACCGCGCGGGCGATGTAGGGCAGGTAGCTGAGGTCGACGCCCGCGCGGGCGCGGAAGGCCTCCCGATCGGCGGCGCGCCGCGCGACGAGGGCGGAGGCGTCGCACTCGACGAGGAGCCAGGCGTGCGGCGCGCTGCGCACGCTCTCCAGCATGTGCTCGGCGATGCGCCGCCGCGTGGGGGAGAGGGAGACGACCGTGTCGCCGTCCTGCGTCTCCGCCGGCGGGGCCTCCTGCCGGGCCGCGACGGACGCGAGCACGTCCTGGCGCGTCACGCGGCCGCCCGCGCCGCTGCCGGAGAGGCCGCCGAGGTCGATGCCGTGCTCGGCGGCGAGGCGGGTGACGGCGGGGGAGTGGCGCCGCTTCGGGGCATCGCCGGCCGCCGGCGCGTCCGCGGGCGCGGCGGGCGGCGGGGCGGTCTCCCCCGTCGCCTGGAATTCGGCCAGCGGCGTGCCGACGGGCACGGTCTCCCCGGCCTCCACCAGGACGGCGCTCAGCCTGCCCTCGAACGGAGAGGGGATCTCCACCGTGACCTTCTCTGTCTCGATCTCGACGAGCGGTTGGTCCAGCGCGACCGCCGCGCCGGCCTCGACCAGCCAGCGCAAGATCGTGCCCTCGGTCACGGACTCGCCGAGCTGGGGCATGGTCAGCGTGGCCACGGGTTCCTCCCTCCCGGCGCTCAGTAGGCCGCCAGACGGCGCACGGCCTCCGCGATGCGGCCGGCGTCGGGCATGAAGGCCGCTTCGAGGTTGGGGTGGTAGCCCATCGCGGGGACGTCGGGGCCGGCGACGCGCGTGATCGGCCCATCGAGGTGCTCGAAGGCGTGCTCCGCGATCAGCGCCGCGACCTCGGCCCCGACGCCGCCGCTGAGGTGGTCCTCGTGCACGATGACGGCCTTGCCGGTGTGGCGGGCGGCGTCGAGGATCGCCGCCCGGTCGAGCGGCGCGATCGTGCGCAGGTCGAGCACGTGGCACTCGATGCCCTCGCCGGCCAGGGTCGCGGCGGCGGCGAGACATTCGTGCAGCATCAGGCCGTAGCCGATCAGCGTGACGTCGCCGCCGCCGCGCCGCAGGGCGGCCTCGCCGATGGCGGCGGCGGGCAGGGGGTCCGGCACTTCGCCCCGGATCAGGCGGTAGGTGCGCTTGTGCTCCAGGAAGATGACCGGGTCGGGGTCGGCGACGGCGGCGCGCAGGAGCGCCTTGGCGTCGGCGGGCGTGGCCGGGGCCACGACCTTCAGGCCGGGCACGTGCGCGAACAGCGCCTCGAACGACTGCGAGTGGTAGAGCCCGCCATGCACGCCGCCGCCCCAGGGCGCGCGCACGACCAGCGGCACGCTCCACTCCCCCCGGCTGCGCCAGCGCATCTTGGCCGCCTCGGAGATCAACTGGTTCACCGCCGGGAGGATGAAATCGACGAACTGGATCTCGACGATGGGCCTCATGCCGGCCAGGGCCGCGCCGATGGCGGCCCCGGTGAAGCCCGACTCGGCCAGCGGGGTATCGAAGATGCGCTCGGGGCCGAATTCGTCGAGCAGCCCTTCGGTGATGCGGAAGACGCCGCCCGCCTCCACGTCCTCGCCCAGGACGATGACGCGCTCGTCGGCGGCGAGGAGTTCGCGCAATCCGTCGCGCAGGGCCTCCGCCATCGTCTGTTCGCTCATGACGCTGCACCCCCGGGCGGCGCGGCGAAGAGGTGGTCGAGGAGCGTGGCCGGATCGGGCGCGGGCGCGGCCTCGGCGCGGGCCAGGGCCTCCCGGACCTCCTGCGCCGCCTCGGCGTCCAGGTCCGCCGCGTGGGCGTCGGTGAGGATGCCGTCGTTGATCAGGTGTTCGCGGAAGCGGTCGACGGGGTCGCGCTTCAGCCAGTGCTCCAACTCCGCGCGGGTGCGGTAGCGGCGGTCGTCGTCGTCGGAGGAGTGGGGCACCGTGCGGTAGGTCTTCAGTTCGAGGATGGCCGGCCCGCCGCCGCGCCGCGTCTCCTCGACGAGCTGGTGCATGTTGCGGTAGACGAGCATCAGGTCGTTGCCGTCGACGACGATGCCCTTCATGCCGTAGGCCGAGGCGCGGTCGGCGACGTGCTCGACCGGCATCCCCTTCTCCTGCGTCTCCGTGATCGCGTAGCCGTTGTTCTCGACGACCAGGATCATGGGCAGCCGCCGCACGGCGGCGAAGTTCAGGCCCTCGTGGAAATCGCCCTGGGCGGTGGCGCCCTCGCCGATGTAGCAGACGGCGACGGCGTCCTCGCCGCGCAGCTGCGAGGCCCAGGCGAGCCCGGCCGCCATCGGGATCTGCGTCCCGACCGTGGAGGACTGCGAGACGACCCGCAACTCCTTCGCGCTCCAGTGGGCGGGCATCTGCCGGCCGCCGCTGTTGGGGTCGGTCGCCTTGGCGAGCACGTTGAGCATCAGTTCATCGACCGTCATGCCGAGCGTGAGCATGACGCCGATGTCGCGGTAGTAGGGCAGCACCCAGTCCTTGCCGGGCACGAGCGCCGCCGCGGTCCCCACCTGGGCGGCCTCCTGCCCCTGCCCCGTGATGACGAAGGGCGCGCGGCCCTGGCGGTTGAGCGTGAACCAGCGCTCGGCGACGCGGCGCGAGAGCAGCAGCAGGTACCACATCTCGACCAGGGCCTCGTTGGGCAGGCCGAAGTGGGGGTGCGTCCGCTTCGGCCCTTTGGCCCGCCGCCGGCGGGCGTCGGCCGGCTGCGCCAGGGGGATGCGGACGCGGGGCGGACCGGCGTAGCCGTCGTGCGCCATCCGAGCCTCCCTTCGCTTCGCGCCGCTAGAGCCGCAGCCGGGGGCGCAGCGCGGCCTCGGCGGCCTCGCCGACGACCTCGCTCACGGTCGGGTGCGCCTGCACGACCCGCCCCAGCTCCCACAGCGAGGCGTCCATGAAGCCGCCCACGGCGGCCTGGCCGATCATCTCGGTGGCGGCCGCGCCGACGATCTGGCAGCCCAGCAGGTCGCCGCTCTCCTCCTCGGCGACGACCTTGACGAAGCCGTCCGCGTCGTCGTGGATCAGGGCGCGGGCGTTGGTGCGGAAGCGGGCGCGCCCGATCTTGACGCGATGCCCCGCCTCGACGGCCTGCGCCTCGGTGAGGCCGATCGAGGCCACCTCGGGCGTGGTGTAGACCGCGCGCGGCATCCAGACCGGGTCGGGCGGCGGCGGCGACTGGCCGAGCAGCCGTTCCGCGACGTAGCGCCCCTGCGCGGCGGCGACGTGCGCGAGTTGCAGCCCCCCGTTGACGTCGCCGACGGCGTAGACGTGCTCGACGTCGGTGCGCATCTCCTCGTCGACGGGGACCGTGCCGCCGTAGGTCGAGACGCCCGCGCCGGCGGGGGCGAGCGCCTCCGAGCGCGGCCGGCGGCCGGTGGCGACCAGCGCCACGTCGCCGCCGAACGTGTGGCGCTCGCCGCCCTGCTCGACCTCCATGCGGACGCCGCCGGCGTCGATGCGCACGCTGTCGGCGTCGATCTGTGCGCCGGTGCGGACGTCGACGCCGCGCGCGGACAACTGCCGGGCGAGCGCGCGCGCCGCTTCGGCGTCCTCCTGCGGCAGCAGTTGCGGCAGCAGTTCCAGCAGCACGACGTCGCTGCCGAGGTCGGTCCACAGGGAGGCGAACTCCGCCCCGACGGCGCCGCCGCCCACGATGATGGCGCGCGCCGGCGGCGGCAGGTCGATGGCGTGGTCGGAGGTGACGACCCGGCGGCCGTCGACGGGCAGGAAGGCGAGATCGGCGGGGCGGGAGCCGGTCGCGATGATCACGTCCCGGGCGCGCAGCGTCGTGACGGGGCCGCCCGCGGCGGGCGTGACCTCGACGCTGGTGGGGCCCGTCATGCGGGCGGCCCCGTCGACCCGCTCGATCTTGGCGAGGTCCAGCGCCTGCCTCATGCCGCTCTCCAGCCGGTCGACGATGCCGTTCTTGAAGTCGAGCGCGGCGGGCCAGTCGAGTTCGGGCGCCGACAGGCGAACGCCGTGGGCGGGAGCGGCGCGCGCGCCGCGGACGATGGCGGCGGTCTCGAGGAGGGCCTTGGTGGGAATGCAGCCGCGGTGCAGGCAGACGCCGCCCACCTTGTCCTGCTCGACGAGGGCGACGCGGCCGCCGCCCCGCGCCATGGTCTGCGCGGCGGTGTAGCCGCCCCAGCCGCCGCCGATCACCAGAAGGTCGAAGTCGGACACGGTTCCCTCCCGACGCTGCGGCACCATCGTAGGCCGTGGACGAACGCAGCGGGCTAGCGGCGGCGGGCGATGTAGTGCGCGCTCGTGCCGAAGAACGTCTCGGCCGACTCCATGACGGTCTCCGACAGCGTGGGGTGCGCGTGGATCGTGAGCTGCAGGTCGGAGGCGCGCGCGCCCATCTCGACGGCCAGCGTGCCCTCGGCGATGAGTTCGCCCGCGTTGGGGCCGGTGATGCCGACGCCGAGCACGCGCTCGCTGCCCTTCTCCAGGATCAGCTTCGTGAGCCCTTCCGGGCGGGCCAGCGTGATCGCGCGGCCGGAGGCGCGCCAGGGATAGCGCACGATCTCGACGTGATCGGCGGGCGCGTCGGCCTCGGTCAGGCCGCACCAGGCGATCTCGGGGTCGGTGAAGACGACGGCCGGGATGGCGGCGGGCTCGAAGGCGGCCGGCTCGCCCAGGATCGCCTCCACCGCGACGCGCGCCTCGTGCATCGCCTTGTGGGCCAGCATCGGCTCGCCGGCCACGTCGCCGACCGCGAAGATGGTGGGCTCGGCGGTGCGGCGCTGCCGGTCGGTCTCCAGGAAGCCGCGCGCGTCGGTGCGGACCAGCGTCGTCTCCAGCCCGAGGTCGCCGGAGTTGGGCCGCCGCCCGACGGCGACGAGCGCCTTGTCGAAGGTGCGCTCGCTCTCCGCGCCGCCGGCGGCGGCGAGGCGCACGCGGATGCCGTCCTCCGCGTCCGCCATGGCGGTGACGCGCGTGTTGAGCAGGACCTCGTCGAACACGCCGGCGAGGTGGGTCGCGAGCGGCTGCACGAGGTCGCGGTCGACGCCGGGCAGCAGGCCGGGCAGCATCTCCACGACCGTCACCTTGGAGCCGAGGGCGGCGTAGACCGTGCCCATCTCCAGCCCGATGTAGCCGCCGCCGACCACCAGCAGCCGGGCGGGCACGTCGGCCAGTTCGAGCGCGCCGGTGGAATCCATCACGCGGGGCGAGTCGAGCGCCAGCGGGCCGGGCCGGGCCGGCGAGGAGCCGGTCGCGATGATGGCGTGGTCGAAGCCGACCTCGTCGAGCGCGCCGCCGCGGAGCACGCGCAGCGATCGGCCGCCGGCGAAGTAGGCCCGGCCCACGATCGGCCGCACGTTGCGCTGGCCGCGCAGCAGCCCCAGTCCGGAGGTCAGGCGCCGCACGACGCTGTCCTTCCACTCGCGAAGGGCGTCGAGGTCGATCTGCGGCTCGCCGAAGTCGAGCCCGAAGGCGCGCGCCTCGCGCGACTCGGCGATCACGCGGGCGGCGTGCAGCAGCGCCTTGGAGGGGATGCAGCCGCGGTAGGTGCAGGCCCCGCCGGGGTTCTCCTCCTCGTCGATCAGCGTCACGTCGAGGCCGCGCAGGGCGGCGTGGAAGGCGGCCGGATAGCCGCCCGGCCCCGCGCCGATGACGGCCAGCCGCTTGCCCGCGGGCCCGGACGCGCCGGCCATCTCAGCCCTCCAGCGCCAGCATCAGGGGCTGCCGGATGGCGTCCGTGATCCAGGTCATGAAGCGCGCGCCGTCGGCCCCGTCGAGCACGCGGTGGTCGAAGGTCAGCGAGAGCGGCATCTGCAGGCGCGGCTCCCACGACCCGCTCTCGGGGCCGTCGTCGGCGTCGGCGTCGGGATCGTCGGCGAAGACGGGCGCTCTCTCCGCCCGCCCGATGCCCAGGATGGCGACGTTGGGCCAGTGGATGATGGGCGCGAAGTGCCCCGTGCCGAGCCCGCCCAGGTTCGTGACGGTGAAGCTGCTGCCGCGCATCTCGTCGATCGTCAGTTCGTTGTCGCGCGCCTTGGCGCTGACCTGCGTCAACTCGACGCCGAGCTGGATGATGTTCTTGCGGTCGACGTCCCGGATCACCGGCACCACGAGGCCGCGGTCGGTATCGACGGCGACGCCGATGTGGACGTACTGCTTGAGGACGAGTTCCTGCGCCTCCGCGTCGAAGCTGGCGTTGACGCGGGGATGGGCGCGCAGCGCGGCGGCGACGATCTTGAGCAGGATGGCCGTGACCGTCAGGCGGCCGCCGGCGTCGATGGCGGCCTGCCGGTAGCGCCGCCGCATCGCCTCCAGTTCCGTCACGTCGGCGGTGTGCTGCAGCGTGACGGCCGGGATCTGCCCCCAGGCCAGCGACATGTTGCGCGCCACCGTGCGGCGGAAGCGGTTCAGCGGTTCGCGCTGCACGGGGCCCCAGCGCGAGAAGTCGGGCAGGGGCGGCGCGGCGGGGGGCGTTCCCGCGGGGGCCGGCGCGGGCGCGCTGCGGGCCGTCCGCGCGAAGCGCATCACGTCGTCCTGCGAGATGCGCCCGGCGGGACCGCTGCCGGCCACGTCGCGCACGTCGACGCCGATCTCCCGGGCGAACTTCCGCACCGACGGGGAGGCGAAGACCGCCCGCTGCGTGACGTCGTCGGGGGTCGGGCCCGACCGCTCCTCATGGGGGATGGCCGTGGCGATGTCGCGCGGCGGCGGGGCCGGCTCGGGCTCGGGGGGCGGCGCGGCGGGGGGCGGGGCGGGCTCCGGCTCGGGGGCCGGAGGGGCAGCGGAAGGGGCGCTCTCCGTCCCGGCGGCGGAGCTCTCCAGGACGGTGACGAGGACCGTGCCGGGCGTGATCGTCTGCCCCTCGGCGACGTGCAGGCTGGCGATCGTGCCGGCGACGCTGGAGGGGACGTCGAGCGTCGCCTTGTCGGTCTCGATCTCCATCACCGGCTGATCGACGGCCAGGGTGTCCCCCTCCTTGACGTAGATGCGCAGGATGTCGGCCTCCTCGATCCCCTCGCCGAGGTCGGGCAGAGCGAAGTCGCTGGGCATGGCGCGGCGTCCTCTCTGTCGTCTCCGGCGTCGCTCAGGCGCGGGCCGGGTTGGGGCCGTCGGGGTCGACGCCGAGTTCGTCGATGGCGCGCTGCACGAGGCCGGGCTCCACGCGGCCGTCGGCCGCGAGCGCGTGCAGGGCGGCGACGGCGATGTGGGCCGCGTCGACCTCGAAGAAGGCGCGCAACTCCTCGCGCGTGCCGCTGCGCCCGAAGCCGTCCGTCCCCAGCGCCGTGAACGACGAGGGCAGCCACTTGCTGACCGTCTCCGGCAGCGACTTGAGGTAGTCGCTGGCCGCGACGACGGGGCGGGGATCCTCACCGAGCTGCTGCGTCACGAAGGGCACGCGCGGGGCCTCCAGCGGGTGCAGCATGTTCCAGCGCTCCGCGTCCTCGGCGTCGCGGCGCAGTTCCGTGTAGCTCGTCGCCGACCAGACGTCCGCCCCGACGCCGTAACCCGCCAGCAGATCGACGGCGGCGATGACCTGATTGAGGATCGAGCCGCTGCCCAGCAGGTGCACGCGGGGGCCGCTCCCCTCGGCGGCGCGGGAGAGCCGGTAGAGCCCCTTCAGGATGCCCTCGCGCACGCCGTCGGCCTCCGGCCCGGCCGGCAGCGGCGGCTGCGTGTAGGTCTCGTTCTCCGTCGTGAGGTAGTAGAAGACGTCCTCGTCCTCGTCGTGCATGCGGCGGATGCCCTCCTGCACGATGACCGCGATCTCGTAGGCGTAGGCCGGGTCGTAGGCGACGAGATTGGGCACGACCGAGGCCAGGACGTGGCTGTGCCCGTCCTGGTGCTGGAGCCCCTCGCCGTTCAGCGTCGTGCGGCCGGCCGTCGCGCCGACCAGGAAGCCGCGGCAGCGCGAGTCGGCGGCGGCCCAGATCAGGTCGCCCACGCGCTGGAAGCCGAACATCGAGTAGAAGATGAAGAACGGGATCGTCGCGCTGCCGTAGTGGCTGAGCGCCGTGCCGGCGGCCAGGAAGGAGCACAGCGACCCCGCCTCGGTGATGCCCTCCTCGAGGATCTGCCCGTCGTCGGACTCCTTGTAGTAGAGCAACTGGTGCGAATCGACCGGGTCGTAGAGCTGGCCCACGGAGGAGTAGATGCCGAACTCGCGGAAGAGGCCCTCCATGCCGAAGGTGCGCGCCTCGTCGGGGATGATCGGCACGATGCGGTCGCCCAAGCGGCTGTCCCGCATCAGCTTCGTGAGGATGCGGACGAAGGCCATCGTGTTGGAGGCCTCGCGCTCGCCGGTACCGTCGAAGAACTCCTGGAAAAGCTCGTCGCCGGGCGCGCGCAGGGGGCTGGGCGTCGAGCGGCGCTGCGGCACGGGGCCGCCCAGCGCGGCGCGGCGCTCGCGCAGGTAGCGCATCTCGGCGCTGTCCTCGGCGGGGCGGTAGAGCGGCGCGCCCACGACCTCCGCGTCGGTCAGGGGGATGTCGAAGCGGTCGCGGAACTGCAGCAACTCCTGTTCGTTGAGTTGCTTCTGCTGGTGACTGACGTTGCGCCCCTCGCCGGCCTCGCCCTGGCCGTAGCCCTTGATCGTGCGGGCCAGGATCACGGTGGGCGCGCCCCGGTGCTCGACGGCGGCCTTGTAGGCGGCGTAGACCTTGTCGGTGTCGTGGCCGCCCAGCCGCATGCGCCACAGCTCGTCGTCCGACATGTGCGCCACCATGCGCTGCAGCCGCTCATCGACGCCCCAGAATTGCTCCCGGATGTAGGCCCCGCCGGCCACGGAGTACTTCTGGTACTCCCCATCGACGACCTCGCCCATGCGGCGCACCAGGAGGCCGTCGGGATCCTTGGCGAGCAGGGCGTCCCACTCGGTGCCCCAGATGACCTTGATCACGTTCCAGCCCACGCCGCGGAAGACGGCCTCGAGCTCCTGGATGATCTGGCCGTTGCCGCGCACGGGACCGTCGAGCCGCTGCAGGTTGCAGTTGACGACGAAGATCAGGTTGTCGAGCTTCTCCCGCGCCGCCATCGAGATCGCGCCCAGCGACTCCGGCTCGTCGGTCTCGCCGTCGCCGAGGAAGGCCCAGACCTTCTGCTCGTCGAGCGCCGGATCGGCGGCGGGCATGAGGCCGCGGTGCTGCAGGTAGCGCATGAAGCGCGCCTGATAGATCGCCATGATCGGGGCCAGCCCCATCGACACGGTGGGGAACTGCCAGAAGTCCTCCATCAGCCAGGGGTGCGGGTACGACGCCAGCCCGCCGCCCGGGGCGAGTTCGCGCCGGAAGGCGTGGACCTGCCCCGGCGTGAGGCGCCGTTCGACGAGCGCGCGGGCGTAGACGCCCGGCGCGGCGTGCCCCTGGAAGTAGATCAGGTCGCCGCCGCAGGGATCGTCGGGGCCGCGGAAGAAGTGATTGAAGCCCACCTCGAACAGCGTCGCCAGCGAGGCGTAGGTCGAGATGTGCCCGCCGATGCCGTAGGACTGCTTGTTGGCCTCGACGACCATCGCCATGGCGTTCCAGCGGATGATGCTCTTGATGCGCCGCTCCAGGGCGCGGTCGCCGGGGTAGGGCGGCTGCCGGCCGACGGGGATGGTGTTGACGTAGGGCGTCTGCGAGGTGACCGGCAGCGGCACGCCGGCCTTCTGGGCCTCGATCTGCAGCGCCTGCAGCAGCCCGCTGACGCGCCGCGGCCCGCGCCGCCGCAGGAGGTCCTGCAGCGAGTCGATCCAGTCGTCGGTCTCCAGCCAGTCTTCGGGGCTGAGGGCCACGATGGACCCGTCGCCGGCCGGGCCGGCTGGCATCTCGGTGGTCATCAAGCGGACTCCGCGATCATCGGTCCCCCACACCGGCCGCCGCGCCGCCGGCCGCGACGGGCGGGATTGGATCACGCGTCCCCCGCGACATGATCCGCCCGCGATGCCCGGCGAGCCGTCGTCGTGCGACGATCCCAGTCTAGCCGTCGCCGCGGCGGCGCGAACGATGCCCCCGCGTATGGCGAACGGTCGCGTAGGCTGGACGGAGGAGCGGGGCGCCGCCGCCCGGCGGCCCGCGCACGGGGAGCCACCGGCATGGCCGAGCAGCCGCCGCCCGATCCCGCGCCGCCAACCGGCGACGCGGACCGTCCCACCGACGAGGTCGGACCGGACCGGGCGGAGACGGATCGCTTCTTCGTCAAGGGCAAGGCGATGCCGTTCGCGGCCTGGGTCGAGGCGGTGATGTCGCCCATCGACCCGCGCGAGCCGGCCTCGCCGGAAGCGCAGCCCGCGCCGGAGGCGCCGGAGGTCGTGTGGTTCTCGCGGCGGCCGGCCGAGTGAGCCGCGGATGACCCCCTCGACCCTGGTGGGCTGGATCGTGATCGCGGCGGCGGCGCTCGTCGTCCTGCTGCTGGCGCTGGCGGTGACGCTGACGGCCCTCACGTTCACGGGCGGGGCGAGCCTGTCGCCGGTCTGCGGCGGGCGCGCCCTCGACCTCGCGCCCGCGCCGGACCGCGCCTTCGACACCCGCTGGGGCGCCTTCGACGACTTCCTGGAGAGCGGCGTGCCCGACGCGCTGGACATGGAGGAGGGCGTCGTGACGGCGCGCGCGCGGGACTTCCTGGAGGGGGAGCGGCAACTGGCCGGGATCGGTGAACTGGTCATCTGCTTCTTCGGTCCGGCGGACCGGGGCAGCCTGGGGTACGCCGAGGTCCGGGGCCGGATCGAGCTGCCCGTGCCGGCGAGCGTGGCCGGGTCGCTGCACGGCCGCCTCGACCTGCAGGGCGCGCACCCGGTCCTCGAAATCACGCGGTTGGAGGTGGGCAACCTGCCGGCCTTCCTCACGACGAGCGTGCGGCAGGAGATCGAGGATGCGGTCAACGCGGCGCTGGCGAACGTCGCACTGCGGCACCGCTACAACCTGGAGTTCCGGGAGGGACTCGTCCGTGTCGTCGGACGTCCGCGCTGACGGCGGCGCGGCCAAGCGGCGGTCCGGGATACGCTGCGCAGCAAGCCCAATCGGGCAGCGGCCGGCAGTGGGGATGCGTCGCGCAGGAATGACTCGACTCTTCGGACCCATCGCGCTCGTCCTGCTGGCCGCGTTGGCGCTCGCCTGCGCCGGCGACGACGGGCGGGACGCGCCCGCGCCGGAGCCGTCGGCCGCGGTCACGACGGACGACGCCGCACCGGCAGAGGCCATCGAACCCGCGGCGGACGTGGAGGCGGACACGCCGCCCGCGCCGCGCGCGCCCGGCAGCGATACATCGAACGCCGCGGCGGCGGAGACCGCGCCCGCGGCCGATCGGACGTCCGCGCCCGCGCCGGACGACCCGCCGTCCGGTGCCGCGGCCCCCGTGGCCGTCGCGGACGCCGCCGGGGAACCCGCGGAGGAACCGGCCGGCGATGAGGGCGCGGCATCGGAGGACGGCGCGGCCGCGGCCCCCGCGGCCGATGACACTCCGGCCGAGACCGTCCCCGGCGACGACACGGCGGGGGACGCCGCACCGGCGGACGGCCCGGACTACCACGCGGGCGCCGCGCGGCCGGAGAACGCGGCGGCGCGGGATGCCGCCGCCGCGGCTCCCGCCTTCGCGCTTCCCGCCGCCACGGCCGGCGAGGCGGAGGAGGACCCGGCAGTCGCGGACCTCCCGGCGCCGGACGACCCCGCGCCGCCCCTGCCGTCGTCGCAGGACCCGTCGGTGGACATCGCGGCGACGGGCGTCGCGTCGTGGCGCGACCCGACGGCGCACCTCCCGGAGACGGCGGTCATCGTGGAGCCGCCGCGCCTCCTCATCGTCCTCGACCCCGGGCACGGCGGCGACGAAACGGGCGCGCAGGCCTTCGGCCTCGTGGAGCG
This sequence comes from Dehalococcoidia bacterium, assembly GCA_963664645.2. Classification (GTDB taxonomy): domain Bacteria; phylum Chloroflexota; class Dehalococcoidia; order Bin125; family Bin125; genus TK10-74A. The sequence continues at coordinate 1,314,820 of CAXXCV010000001.1, read as the reverse complement.
GGAGTCGAATCTCGACTTCGCCCTGCGCGTGGAGGTCCTGCTGGTCGAGGCGGGCTTCGACGTGCTGCTGACCCGGCGCACGCGGGACCGCGTCGTCGACGTCACCGAGGAGTACCCCGACGCGCCCGACTTCGTGGTCAACCGGCCCGACTTGCAGGCGCGCGTCGACCTGGCCAACGAAGCGGGCGCGGACCTCTTCGTCTCGATCCACTCGAACGGCCACGACGATGCCCGCGCGTCCGGGGTCGAGGTGTACTGGAGCCGGGAACGGCCGCACGCGGCGGAGAATCAGCGCCTCGCGCTGGCCCTCCAGGAATCGGTGCTGGAGTCGCTGCGGGTCGAGGCGGGCTACCGGGCCTGGGACCGCGGCATCCGCGAGGACACCTGCTGGGACGTCTCGCGCTGGACCGGCGAGTGCGAGGGCCTCTTCCTGCTCGGCCCGGCCACCGAGATCCAGCGCAGCCGGGTCGTCGCGCTGGGGCAGGTTCCCGAGGCGCTCGGCTTCGCGCCGGACGAGGAGGTCCTGCGCTCCCGCGCGACGCAGATGCCGGCCGCGCTGCTGGAACTGCTCTTCATCACGAACGAGTGGGAGGCCGGCGTGCTGAAGAACGAGACCGCGCGGCAGGCGATCGCGATCGGGATCGCGCGGGGCATCCAGCGCTACTTCGCCGAGACCGCCGCCCCGGCCGAGGCGGCGGCCGGAGGCTAGGGACCGATCGCCGGTGCGCCGGATTCGTTAGCCTGAGCGCGACATCGGAGCACGCGGGTCGCACGGCACGGCGTCGCCGGGACCGCGCGCCGGGGAGGAGCCGTCGATGCCACGCGACCATCTCTACTACTCCTGCGATTCGCACTTCGTGGAAGCGCCGGAGGTCTTCGCCGGGCTGGAGGATCGCTTCGGCGAGCGCGCCCCGCTGATCGTGCAGGACCCGCCGGGCCGGGAGGGCATCTACGTGATGTTCCCCCAGGCCCCGGTCGCCGTGCCGGTCGGGCGCTTCGGCATCGCCGGGGCGCGGCTCGACCTGCCCGAGACGCAGGAGCGGATGAAGCACGGCTGGGACCGGATCAATCCCGGTGTGCGCGATCCCGCCGCCCGCCTCGACGAGCAGCGCGAGGACGGCATCGTCGGGGAGGTGATGTACCCCAGCATCAACATGCTGGCCTTCTCGCACCCGGACCGCGAGGTGGTGCAGGCGGTCTTCGAGCGGCACAACGATTGGGTCGCCGACTACCAGAGCCACGCCCCCGACCGGCTGATCGGGGCCGCCTGCCTGCCCCTGCCCGACGTGCCGGAGTCGATCGCGGAGATGGAGCGCGCGCTGGGCAAGGGGCTGCGCGCCTTCGCCATCCCCTGCACCGCCCCGCCGTCGCTGCCCTACAGCGATCCCCACTACGAGCCCTTCTGGTCGGCCGCGGAGGAGGCGGGCGTCCCGCTGACGCTGCACATCTTCTGCGGCGCGGAGTGGGGGATGAGCCTGCCGTCCTACTGGAACCAGGTGTCGGCCTACGCGCTGGCGCTGGCGGGCGTGGCCTGGTCGGCGGAGACGCTGATCACGGGCGGGGTCTTCGCGCGGCACCCCAACCTCAAGGTGGTGTTCGCGGAGTGGGAGACGGGCTGGGTCGCGCACTGGCTGCAGCGGCTCGACCACGCGGCCTACCGCGTGCCCAAGGAGTGCTCGCCGGACATGACGGAGGTCCCGTCGTTCTACTTCCGGCGCAACTGTTACGTCACCTTCGAGGACGACGAGATCGGCGTGCGCACGCGCGACCTGATCGGCGTCGATCGGATGCTGTGGGGCAACGACTACCCCCACCACGACTCGATCTGGCCGAACAGCATGGCGATCCTCGACCGGATCATGGCCGGCGTCCCCGACGACGAGGAACGGCGCATGACCTGGGACAACGTCATCGAGCTGTACGACATCGACGCCGGGAAGCTGCGGGCGTCGCTGGAGGCATGAGCCCGGCGCGGGGCCGCCCGGGCGGCCCCCGGCGCTACGCTGCCGGGGAACGATCGGAGCGACCGTGACGACACCTGCCTACGGCGAGGCCCCCGCGCCTCCCCTGCCCAGCGACCAGGACTGGATCAACACCACCCGCCCGCTCACGTCGGACGACGTGCGGGGACGGCTGCTGATCCTGCACTTCTGGACCTACGCCTGAATCAACTGCCTGCATGTGCTTCCGCAGTTGCGGAAGCTCGAACGGCGCTACGCGGAGGAGTTGGCGGTGGTCTCCGTGCACTCGCCCAAGTTCCCCACGGAGCGCGAGACGCCGGCGCTGCGGCAGGCCGTCCTGCGGCTGCGCATCGAGCATCCGGTGCTGAACGACCGCGACTTCGCCTACTGGCGGCGCTTCGGCGCGCGCGCCTGGCCCACGCTGTACTTCATCGACCCGCGCGGAAACGTGATCGGCCGGCACGAGGGGGAACTCACGGCCGAGGCCATCGAGCCCCTGCTGGACGATTGGATCGCGCAGTACCGCCGCGAGGGGGCGCTCGACGGCGCGGCGCTGCCGCTGGAACGCGCGCCGGCCTCCGCCGGCGCGACGCCGGCGGCCCTCTCGTTCCCCGGCAAGGCGCACTACGACGCGGGCAGCGGCCTGCTCTTCGTCGCCGACAGCAACCACGACCGCATCATCGCCGCCCGCCTCGACGGGAGCGTGGAGCAGGTCGTCGGCGGGTCCGCGGCCGGCTTCGCCGACGGCGCGCCGGAGGCGGCGCGCTTCGATCAGCCGCAGGGCATGGCGGTCGCCGAAGATGGGGGCGGACGCGCCCTGTTCGTCGCCGACCTGGAGAACCACGCGATCCGCCGCATCGATCTCGCGACGTGGCGGACGACGACCGTCGCGGGGACGGGGGAGCAGGCGCGAACCTATCCGCAGCCGCGCGCCGCGGCGGGCGCGCCGCTCAATTCGCCCTGGGACCTGGCCGCGGGGGACGACGGCGTCCTGTACATCGCGATGGCGGGCTTCCATCAACTCTGGACGCTGGACCCGCGGGCGGGGACGATTGGGCCCTGGGCCGGGTCGATCCGCGAGGGGATCGAGGATGGACCGCGAGCGGCGGCGGAACTGGCGCAGCCCAGCGGGCTCTCCGCCGGCCCCGGGGGCGTCGCCTTCGCCGATAGCGAGTCGAACGCCGTGCGGCTGGCGCACCCGGGCGAGGGCGGGCGCGTGGAGACGCTGATCGGCAGCGGCCTGTTCGACTTCGGCGACGCCGACGGCGCGCAAGGCGTCGCGCGCTTGCAGCACCCGCTGGACGTCGCTTGGCTGCCGGCCGGCGACGGGGGCGACGGAGAGGCGGAGTTGTACGTCGCCGACACGTTCAACCACAAGATCAAGCAGGTCTACCCGAGGACGCAACAAGTGCGCACGATCTGCGGCGGCCTGGGCGACGCCGGCGGCGGCTTGGCCGCCGCCCGCTTCAACGAGCCCGGCGGGCTCTGCGCCGGACCCGGCCGCACGCTGATCGTGGCCGACACGAACAACCACCGCGTGCGCGTGGTGGACTTGGCGGCGGGACTGGTGCGGGGCGTCGAGCTCCGGCTGGGGAAGGGCTGAGCGTGGCGAGCGTGCTGGTGGTCGAGGACGAGGTCGGCCTCAACGAGACGCTGCGCTTCAACCTGGAGCGCGAGGGCTACGACGTCCACACCGCGCTCGACGGCGACACCGGGCTCAGCCTCGCCCGCACGCGCGACCCGGACCTGATCATCCTCGACGTGATGCTGCCGGCGCTGAGCGGGACGGAAGTCCTGCGGCGGCTGCGCGGCGACGGCTCGGACGTGCCGGTGCTGCTGCTGACCGCCCGCACGGCCGAGATCGACCGGGTGCAGGGCCTCGACCTGGGCGCCGACGACTACATCACCAAGCCGTTCGGGCTGGCCGAGTTGCTGGCGCGCGTGCGGGCGCACCTGCGGCGCAGCGCCGGCAACGGGGGCGCGCAGCTCTCGGTCATCGAGTTCGACGGCCTCACGCTCGACCTCGCGCGCCGCGAACTGCGACACGGCAGCAGCCCCAGGCCGCTGCGGCCGAAGGAGTACGAACTGCTCGCCTACCTGGCGCAGCGCCCCGGCCGCACGTTCACCCGCGACGAACTGCTCAACGACGTGTGGGACATCGACTTCGCGGGCGGCACGCGCACGGTCGACGTCCACGTCCGCTGGCTGCGCAAGAAGATCGAGCCCGACCCGGCCCAGCCGGTCCACCTCATCACGGTGCGCGGGGCCGGCTACCGATTCGAGTTGTAGCGATGCGGATTGCGCCGCCCGGTCCCGTGGCGTTCGCGGTGGCGGGCGTCGCGCTGTCGGCCGCGCTGCTGGTGGGGATCGTGGCGCTGGCGGCGGGCGGTGGGACGGCGGCGGTCGTCGCGGCGCTGGTGGGCGCGGCGCTGCTGTCGCTGGCGGGCGGCCTGATCGTCCAGGAGTGGTCCCGGCGCCCGCTGCGGCGCCTGACCGGGCACGTGCGTCGGCTCGGCGCCGACGGGCAGCCCGCTCCGCTGCGCGGCGGCGCAGACCCGGATCTGGCCGCCGTCGCCGGGGCCGTGAACGACCTCGCGGCGGCGCTGCGCGGCCAGATCGCCGCCGCGCGGGGCGAGCGCGAGCGGCTCGACCAGGCGCTGGCCGCGGCGGCCGACGTCGTCATCGCGGTCGATGGGGCGGCGAACGTGGTCTACGCGAACGAGGCCGCCGGCTCGGTGCTGGCGGGCGAGGCGCGGGCGGCGCTCGGCCGGCCGCTGCTGCGCGCCCTGGGCGACCACGAGGTCCACGCGCTCGTCACGCAGGCGCTCGGACCCGACGCGACCACGGCGGCGGCGCTGGTCCGCCGCGACGATCGGCACTACCAGGCGGTGGCCCGCCCGCTGCGGGGCGACGGCCAGTGGGAGGCGGTGCTGATCATGCACGACGTGAGCGCCGCCCGGCAGGCGGAGCAGACGCGGCGCGAGTTCGTCGCCAACGTCTCGCACGAACTGCGCACGCCCCTGGCGACGATCTCGGCGGCGACGGAGACGCTGGAGCGGGGCGTGGACGCGGCCGACGGTCAACGCTTCCACCGCATGATCCACCAGGAGACCGACAAGATGGCGCAGCTCGTGGAGGAGATGCTCGACCTCGCGCGGCTGGAGTCGGGGCTGGCGCAGCCGCAGCGCCTGCCGATGGACGTCGGCGTCGTCGCGCGCAGCGCGCTCGATCGGGTGCGGCCGCAGGCCGACCGGGCGGGGCTGACGCTGGCCCTGCGCACGCCGGCGTCGATCACGGTCGAGGCCGACGCGGACCTCGTGCAGCGGGCGCTGGGCAATCTGCTGCACAACGCGCTCAAGTTCACGCCCGGTCCGGGCAGCGTCACGCTGGAGGCGCGCGAGGAGGACGGCGCGGTCTGGCTGCTGGTGGAGGACACGGGCATCGGCATCTCCGCCGACGACCGCGAGCGCGTCTTCCAGCGCTTCTACCGGGCCGACCGGGCCCGCCGCCACGGCGAGGGCACGGGGCTGGGGCTGGCCCTCGTGCGCCACATCGCGGAGAGCCACGGCGGGGCGGTGCGGGTCGACAGCGAGCCGGGCAAGGGCTCCACGTTCGGCTTCTCGCTCCCCCGCGAGGCATCCTGACCGGGCCGAATGCGTCGGCCCGTACGGCGGATCGCCCCGCCGCGGAGAATTTAACGCTCCGCACGGCGACCCTTAAACACCTGTTAACCGGCCTGGGGGAGTCCGTTCATACGCTCCGAGCGTGAACCCGCGCCCACCATCCCAGCAGTCCCGCCCGGGCCGAACACGACCCACCCTGCCGCTGCGCCGGCCCTTCGGCCGACGCATCGGTGGACGGGGCAACTGGCTGACGCTCGGACTCCTCATCGCCGCCGTGGCGCTGGTCGCCGCGGCCTGCGGCGGCGATGACGACGCCGCCGCGAGCGCCACTCAGACGGGGCAGGCGACTCAGGCACAGGCCGAGGAGGAGGCGCAGGCGGCGCTGAGCGGCACGATCGAGATCGCCGGCTCCAGCACCGTCTTCCCCATCGCCGAGGCCTGGGCCGAGGAGTTCGGCCTCGCCACCGACGGCGTCCACGTCAACGTCGCCTCGATCGGCTCCGGGGCCGGCTTCGAGCGCTTCTGCAACGGCGAAACCGACATCACCAACGCCTCGCGCGCCATGCATGCCTCCGAGGAGGAGATCTGCGACGCCAACGGCGTGGCCTTCATCGAGATCCCCGTCGCCTTCGACGGCCTCACCGTCTCCGTCAACGTCAACAACGACTGGGTCGACTACCTCACCGTCGAGGAACTGGCCAAGATCTTCGGGCCCACCGGCTTCGCCGTCACCTGGGCCGACGTCCGGCCCGGCTGGCCGGACACCCGCATCTCCATCTTCTCGCCCGGCTCCGACTCCGGCACCTTCGACTACTTCAGCGACGTGGTGAACGGCGAGGAGGGCGTCCAGCGCACCGACAACACGCAGTTCTCCGAGGACGACAACGTCCTCGTGCAGGGCATCAACGGCGAGGCCGGCGCGGTCGGCTACTTCGGCTTCGCCTACTTCATCAACAACCAGGACCGCATCCGCGCCGTCCCGATCGACCCCGGCGCCGGGGCCGTCCGCCCGACCATCGAGACGATCGAGAGCGGCGCCTACGCGCCGCTCTCGCGGCCGCTGTTCATCTACGCCAAGGTCGCCTCGCTGAGCCGGCCCGAGGTCAAGGCGTTCGTGGAGTGGGCGCTGACGACCGGCCGCGTGCTGGTCGATGACCCGTCGGTCGGCTACGTGCAGCTGCCCGGCGCGCTGTACGAGGCGAGCCTGGCGCGCATCGCCGCGGGCAATCCGACGGGCGCGCTGATGGCGAGCGCCCCGGAGGACGCGACCCTGGCGGACATCTTCATCGAATAACGCATCCCGGCGGCCTCGAAGGGAACGCATGGCAGCCCGACAGTCGGCGCCCCAGGGAACGTCGCTGCGCGAGATCTGCGTGGGGCTCTGGCGCGACCGCCTCAACCCCAGCCGGGGCGGGACGGGGCGGGAGACGCCGCTGGGCCACGCGGTGCACCTGCTGCTGTTCCTCTCCGCGACGCTGGGCGCACTGGTCACCGTGGGCATCGTCTTCGTGCTCATCTTCGAGACAGTCGAGTTCTTCGGCGTCATCGGGCTGGGCACGTTCTTCGGCGACACGGTGTGGTCGCCCCTGATCGCGGTGTTCAACGAGACCACCGGCGAACTGGAGTCGCGCTTCGGCATCTGGGCGCTGATCTGGGGCACGGTGCTGGTGGCGGCGATCGCGGTCGTGGTGGCGGTGCCGGTCGGCCTGCTGGCGGCGATCTTCCTCAGCGAGTACGCGCCGCCGCGGCTGCACGCCGTGCTCAAGCCGGTGCTCGAGGTGCTGGCCGGCGTGCCGACGGTGGTCTACGGCTACTTCGCGCTGCTGTTCGTGACGCCGATCGTCCAGGACCTGCTGCCCGCGACGACGATCTTCAACGCGCTCAGCGCCGGCATCGTGATGGGGGTGATGATCATCCCCATGATCTCGTCGCTGAGCGAGGACGCGTTCTCGGCGGTGCCGCAGTCGCTGCGCGAGGGCTCCTACGCGATGGGCGCCACGCGGATGGAGACGGCGCTGCGCGTGATCCTGCCGGCGGCGCTCTCGGGCGTGATCGCGTCGATCATCCTGGCGACCTCGCGCGCCATCGGCGAGACGATGATCGTGACCGTCGCGGCGGGGCAGAACCCCAACTTCCTGGCCAGCCCCCTGGAGGCGATCCAGACGATGACCGCCTTCATCGTGCAGGTGAGCCTGGGCGACACGCCGGCCGGGAGCATCGAGGCGCGGACGCTGTTCGCGGTGGCGATGACGCTGTTCGTGATGACGCTGGCGATGAACCTGATCGCGACCTACGTGCGCGGGCGCTTCCGGGAGCAGTACGAATGAGCGGCTCGGAACTGGCCCTCGCCCGCGACGAGGCGGTCTGGCATCCGCGCCTGCGCGCGCGCAAGATCACGGGCGCGGTGTTCGTCGGGCTGTGCGTGCTCTCCGTGGCGCTGGGCGTGGCGATGCTGGCGGCGCTGGTGATCGACGTGTCGCTCGACGGGGCGGCGCGCCTGTTCTCCGCGCCGGAGTTCTCCCCGTCGGCGCGCTACTCCGGCTACGCGCTGGCCGTGATCGCCGTCCTCGTCCTCCTGTTCCGGCTGCTGGAGCGCCGGGGCGTCCGCCTCGACGGCGCGCTGCACCCGGCTGGGCTGGGCGCGCTGACCACCGTCGGCCTGTCGCGGCAACTGCCCTTCGCCCTGCCCTGGTGGGTCGCCACGACGATCGCGCTGCGCATCCCGCGCGCGCTGGGACGGCTGCCCTGGATCGTCCTGGCGATGCTGCTGCTCACCTGGGCCGTCTACCTGTTCCTCGACCAGACGTTCCTGACCTCGTTCGCGTCGCGGATCCCCGACCGCGCGGGCATCTACGCGCCGCTGATCGGGACGCTCTACATGATGGCGATCACGGCGGCGGTCGCGTTCCCGCTGGGCGTGGGCGCGGCGATCTATCTCGAGGAGTACGCGCGCCAGAACTGGTTCTCGAAGATGATCCAGATCAACATCGCCAACCTGGCGGGCGTGCCCTCGATCGTCTACGGGCTGCTGGGGCTGCAACTCTTCGTGCGCGCGATGGAGCTGGAGCGGTCGGTGCTGGCCGGCGCGTTGACGATGGCGCTGCTGGTCATGCCGATCATCATCGTCAGCGCGCAGGAGGCGCTGCGGGCGGTGCCGCCGTCGATGCGGGAGGGCGCCTACGCGCTCGGCGCGACGCGCTGGCAGGTCGTCTGGAGCAGCGTGCTGCCGTTCGCCTTCGGGGGCACGCTGACGGGCACGATCCTGGCGCTCTCGCGGGCGATCGGGGAGACGGCGCCGATCCTCGTCATCGGCGGGCTGACGTTCATCGCCTTCCTGCCGGAATCGCCGACCGACTCCTTCACGATCCTGCCGATCCAGATCTTCAACTGGGTGTCGCGGCCGCAGGAGGACTTCCAACTGATCGCCGCGGCCGGGATCATTCTGCTCTTGCTGGTGCTGCTGCTGATGAACAGCGCCGCGATCATCCTGCGACAACGCACACGGGTCCGCTGGTGAGACGGACGGGAGCGATAACATGGCGGAACCGGGCACGAGCGGACAGAAGGCAGGCGGAGTCGTGACGATCGCCCCGGACGAGCGGCCGGACCTGGAAACGCCCCGCGACGAGCCGGCGGCGGAGCGGCGCGGCAGCGATCTGTTCGAGGAGATCGAGGACGCGCGCGGGGCCGTCCGGCACGAGCTGGACGCGGAGATCGCGCTGGAGTTGCGCGGCCTGTCGGTGTTCTACGGCAGCTTCATGGCGCTCGACTCGGTCTCGTTCGACGTGCCGAAGCAGGAGGTGACGGCGCTGATCGGGCCGTCGGGCTGCGGCAAGAGCACGCTCCTGCGCTGCTTCAACCGGATGAACGACCTCATCCCCACCGCGCGCATGGAAGGCTCGATCATGTTCGAGGGCCGGAACCTGCTGGACGCGGGCATCGACTCGGTGGGCATCCGCCGCCGCATCGGGATGGTCTTCCAGAAGCCCAACCCGTTCCCGAAGTCGATTTTCGCCAACGTGGCCTTCGGGCCGAAGATCAACGGCTACAAGGGCGACATGCCGGCGCTGGTGGAGGAGTCGCTGCGCCGGGCCGCACTGTGGGATGAGGTCAAGGACGACCTCGACAAGAGCGCCCTGGCGCTGTCGGGCGGGCAGCAGCAGCGGCTCTGCATCGCGCGGGCGATCGCCGTGCAGCCGGAGATCATCCTCATGGACGAGCCGGCGAGCGCGCTGGACCCGGTCGCGACGCTGAAGATCGAGGACCTCATGCGGGAGCTCGCCGAGGACTACACGATCATCGTGGTGACCCACAACATGCAGCAGGCGGCGCGGGTGTCGAGCTACACCGCGTTCCTGCTGGCGGGCGAGGAGCGCACGGGGCGGCTCGTCGAGTTCGGCCCCACCCAGGAGATCTTCACCAACCCGACGGACCGGCGCACCGAGGACTACATCACGGGCCGATACGGCTAGCGCCGCCCGGCGGCCCCGCGGCAGGAGATCGACCATGCCCAGAACCCTGCTCACCGAGAGCCAGACCCACGCCGAGGACGGGGTGCGGCTGCTGTCCTCGCGGGTCGACAAGGCCATCACCGACGCGATGGAGGCGCTGCGCACGCGCGACATGCGCCTGGCCCGGGCCGTGGTCGAGGGCGACGCGGAGGTCAACGAGCAGCGCTACGCGCTGGAGGAGGAAGTCCTGCAGATGATGGCCACGCAGGCGCCGGTCGCGTCGGACCTGCGCGAGTCGGTCTCGATCCTGTCGATCGTGTCCGACCTGGAGCGCATCGGCGATCACGCCGAGGGCATCGCGCGGATCGCGCAGTTCCTCGGCGACGATCCGGTCGCGCTGACGGAGCCCGATCTGTGGGTCATGGCGCAGCGCGTGCAGCGGATGCTGCGGGAGTCGATCGAGTCGTTCCTGGAGCGGGACGAGTCGGCCGCGCGGGCGACCTGCGACCTGGACGACGAGGTGGACGAGATCTACGACCGCATCCACCGGCACGTGATCCAGCAGTTGGCCGGGCTGCCGCACGACGCGCGCGAGTTCGACGCCTATACGCACCTGCTGTGGGCGTCGCACAACCTGGAGCGCATCGGCGATCGGGCGACGAACATCTGCGAGCGCGCGATCTTCCTCGTCACGGGACGGCTGGAAGAGATCAACGTCTCGCGCTACTAGAGCGGCCGGCCCGGCTACCCGCCGCGCTTCGACGAGTGCCAGCGCAGGACGAAGCGGTCGATGATCGCCACGATCATGTAGAGCCCGATGCCCAGCGCGCAGGCCATGACGATCGCCGTCCAGACCTCCACGGTGTGGACGTTGTTGGCCTCGTTGCGGATGTAGCCGCCGAGGTTCTCGAAGCTGCCGCCGAAGTACTCGGAGATGATCGCCACGATCATGGCGATCGTGACCGAGATCTTCAGGCCCGAGAAGAAGAAGGGCAGCGCGTAGGGGACGTGCAGGCTCCAGAAGGTGCGCAGCCGGCCGGCGGCGTAGGAGCGCATCAACTCCTGCGCGTTGGGATCGGCGCGCCGCAGGCCGACCAGCGTGAAGGTGAAGAGGATCGGCGCGGTGGCGATGGAGACCGTCGCGATCTTCGAGCCCGCCTCGATGCCGAACCAGACGACCGTGAGCGGGGCCAGGGAGATCACGGGCACGGCCTTCAGTACCGCGGCGTAGATGCCCAGGCCCTCGGCCATCCAGCGCGTGCGGAAGCTCAGCGCCGCCAGCCCGATGCCGATCGCGCCGCCCAGCAGGAGACCGCGCCCGGCCACGCCCAACGTGTTGCGCCCCTGCTTGATCAGCCGGCCGAAGTCCTCGAAGAAGAGAGCGACGATCTCGCTGGGGCGCGGCAGCAGGAAGCGCTGGATCTCGAACACCTCGACGGCCGCTTCCCACAGCGCCAGCGCGGCGACGAAGACCAGCGCCGGCGGCACGATGATGCCGGCGTAGCGGCCCCAATCGCGGTGTTCCGCCGGGCCGGCGCCGCTGGTGTCAGCGCCCGTGGTCATGCGTCACCGGCCATCGCCTCGCCCAGCGCCTCGCGCACCTCGGTCACGAGCTCGTAATAGCGCGTCGATTCCTCGACCTCCGTCGTGCGCGGGTAGGGCAGGTCGATGGGGATGACGCTCTGCACGCGGCCCGGCCGCGCCGTCATCACCACCACCCGGCCCGAGAGCAGCACGGCCTCGGGGATGCTGTGCGTCACGAACAGGATCGTCGTGTGCGTCTCGCTCCAGATGCGCAGCAGTTCCAGGTTCATCCGGTCGCGGGTGATCTCGTCGAGCGCGCCGAAGGGCTCGTCCATCAGCAGGATGGAGGGCCGGAAGACCAGCGCCCGCGCCAGCGAGACGCGCTGCTGCATGCCGCCGGACAACTGGTAGGGGCGGTGCTTCTCGAAGCCGTCCAGCCCGACCATGCCCAGCAGCCGCTCGATCTCGTCCTGCTTCTTCTGCTTGCTCATGCCGGGGATGCGCATGATCTCCAGCGGCAGGGCGACGTTCTTCCACACGGTGCGCCAGTCGAACAGCGTCGGCGCCTGGAAGATGAAGCCGTAGTCGCGGTCGAGCCGGGCCTGCCGGGGGGGCTTGCCCTTGACGAGCACCGAGCCGCCGCTGGGCTCGATCAGGTCCGCCGCCAAGCGCAGCAGCGTCGATTTGCCGCAGCCCGACGGCCCGATGAGCGACACGAACTCCCGCTCGGCGATGGCGAGGTCGACGTCGTCCACGGCCAGCGTCGCGTCGCGGCCGCTGCCGAACTCCTTGCGGATCCGCTCGAAGGCGATCGCCGCCTGCGTGTCCGCGGGGGGTGTCTCCCTGGCGCTGTCGGTCGTCGTCACGGCTCCCGCCTCTCCAACTGGCCTCTCAGCTGATCGTCTCGCCGCGGTGGCCGCGCAGCACGATGAGCTGCACGATCCGCACCATGGACACCATCGCGCCGCCCAGCAGGCACGCCCCGCCGATGGACGCGAACAAGGACTCGGGCTCCAGGCTGAAGTACTGCTGCGACGTCAGGATCTTGACGCCGATGCCCTCCTGCGAGCCCACGGGCAACTCCGCGACGATCGCGCCGATGACGCTGAACGCCGCCGCCACTTCGAGCCCGGTGAAGATGTAGGGCAGCGCGCCCGGCACGCGCAGCTTGAAGAACACCCGCAGGGGGGAGGCCCCGTAGGAGGCCATCAGGTCGAGGCTGTCCTGGGAGATGTCGCCGATGCCGCGCGCCGTCGCCACGGCGATGGGGAAGAAGGCCAGGAAGCCCGCGATCAGCGCCTTGGTCTCCCAGCCGGTGCCCAGCCAGATCACGAGCGCCGGCGCGATCGCGACGATCGGCACCGTCTGCGCGCCGATCACGAAGGGCATGACCCCGCGGCCCGTCCAGCGGCTGAGCGCCATCATCGTGCCGGCGGCGAACCCCGCGATGGAGGCGACGGCCAGCCCCGTGACCGCCTCGATGAACGTCACCTCCAACTGCCGGCCGATGGCGAGCCATTGCGTGTTGCCCTGCGAGTCGATGTCGAACAGATAGTCGAAGACCTCGTGGAAGTGGGGCAGCGTGGTGCGCGGCGAATCAGTCACCCACTTGAGGAACTCCCAGCCGCCCAGGAAGAGCGCAACCAGGATCAGGATCAGCCCGATCCGGGCCGACATCGACCGCAGCCGCTCGGATTGACGGAGAGCCGCGAGGCGGCCGGGCCCGCCCAACGATGGGGACGCCTGCGAACTCACGCGAGCGCTCATCGGTCGGCCGGCTCCCTGCTTCCGTCTGGCGGGTCGGTGCGGCGCGCCCGGGCTAGCCCGTGCGGCGCACGGCCCGCGCGATCTTCTCGATGGTCTCGTCCGCGTTGCCCAGCGGGGTCAGCACGGCCTCCGAGCAGCCCGCCTCCATGAAGGCCTCGATCCGCTCGATGGTCTCCGACGTCGTGCCGCAGGGGCAGACGTCCTGCACCAATTCGTTGGGCACGAACTGCATCGCCTCCCGGATCTGTTCCTGGGTGGCGGGCCAGCCCATCACACCCTTGATGGCCGCGATCTGCTCGGGCGTCGCGCCGCAGTTCTCCGTGATGTGCGGCTGCTGCCCGATGTACTGCGTGAGGAACATCTTGCAGGCGTCGATGGCCGCCTGCGGGTCGTCGTCGTCGATCGCGACGCCGAGCAGCTGCGGGCAGTCGATCGCGTCCATCGACCGCCCCATCCGGTCGGCCCCGATCTTGATGTGCTCCACCGACAGCGCCGTGTACTCCGGCGGGACGAGGAAGTCCATCAGCGCCCCGTCGGCGATCTCCCCGACGAGCTCCATCATGCGCAGCCGCACCGCGCCGATGTAGATCGGGATCGGGTAGGAGCGGCCGTCGTCGTCCTCGGGCGTGTCGAACTTGATGTCCTCGACGTCCACGTACTCCCCGTGGAACGTCACCGACTTGCCGTCGAAGAGCTGCTGGAGGACGGTGATGATCTCCCGCATCGCGCTGAGCGGCTTGGGCGTGTGCAGGCCGTTGCGGGTCGCGAGGGGCTCCCACCATGCGCCCAGCCCCAGCTTGACGCGGCCCGGCGCGAGGTCGTGCAGCGTCCGGGCCGTCACGCCCAGCAGCCCGACGCTGCGCGTGCGGAAGGGGAAGATGCCGCTGCCGATCGAGATGCGCTCGGTGTGGGCGCCCACCATCGTCATCAGGACGACGGCGTTGCGCGTCAGCCGGCCCTCGCCCACCCAGACCGTCTCGAAACCCCACTCCTCCGCCCGCTGCGCTCCCGCGACGATCTCGCGAGGCGGATCCATGCCCAGCATCAGCCCGAGTTTCATGTTGCCTTCTCCCGCCTGAACGCCTCGGAAGCGCCGTGTGCGCCCGTCGGCACGATCCTCACAATCATCAAGAGCGCGTCGCCGCTGTCAAGCGCCGGCGGCCCGCGGCCCCGGGCCTACGAGTCGCCCGCCTGCGCGTCGCGCTCGGCGAAAACCTCCGCCGCGACCTGCATCCCCGAGAGCCCCATGGGGAAGCCGCCGTAGGCGATCTGGTGCACGAAGATGTCGAGCACCTCTTCGCGCGTGAATCCCTGGTCGAGCGCGCCGGCGATGTGCCCGCGCAACTGCCGCTCGCGGCCCAGCGCCGAGATCGTCGCCAGGGTGACGATCCGCTTCGTGCGGTAGTCCATCGACCCGTGCGTCCAGACGTCGCCGAAGCAGAACTCGCCCAGCATCCGCGCCACTTCGGGGCCGACCCGGTCGTCGCTCGCGGCCATGGAGTTCAGCCCCGACATGTCGATGGAGGCTTCCTTCATCAACTCGACGCCCCGCTTGAAGCGCTCACTCGCGTTGTCGTCGGTCACGATGGTCTGCGTCCTTTCCCGGCCTTGCGTTCGGAAGCGCGCGGCCCCGGCCGGCTCAGCGATGGCGCGCGGCCGCTTCGTCCGTGATGTCGAGGGCGCGGTCGACCACCGACAGCGCCCAGCGCAGTTCGTCCTCCGTGATGCAGAGCGGCGGGTTGCCGAACAGCCAGTTCCCGCGGATCGCGGCGAAGAGGCCCTCGGAGCGGAGGAAGCCGCCGAGGCGCCCGGCGACCTCCGGCTCGGCGCCGAACAGCGGCGCCCGCGTCTCGCGGTCGGTGACGAACTCCAGCGCCGTGAACAGCCCGCGGCCGCGCGCCTCCCCGATCGACGGGTGGCGCTCCATCATGGCGGCGTACTCCGCCTGCAGCACCTCGCCCAGCCGGGCCGCGTTCTCGATCAGGCCGTCCTCCTCGTAGACGGCGATCGTCGCCAGGGCGGCGGCGCAGCCCACGGCGTGGCTGTTGTAGGTCAGCCCGCTGACGAGCGTGTTCGTCTCGAAGTGCTCGGCGATGCGGTCGTTCACCATCACCGCGCCCAGCGGCACGTAGCCGCTCGTCAGGCCCTTGGCGATGGTCATCATGTCCGGCGCGACGCCCTCGTGGTCGATGGCGAACCACTTGCCGGTGCGCCCGAAGCCGCTCATCACCTCGTCGGCGATCAGCAGGATGTCGTAGCGGTCGCACAACTCGCGCACGCCGCGCATCCAGCCGTCGGGCGGGACGATGATCCCGTTCGAGCCCGTGACCGGCTCCAGCATGATCGCCGCGATGGTGTGCGGGCCCTCCTGCTGAATGACCTCCTCCAGGTAGCGCATGTAGGCCGGAACGAAGTCCGCGTCGTCCACCTGGAGCGGGCTGCGGTAGGCGTACGGGTCGAGGATGCGCACGACGCCCGTCATGCCCTCCTCGACGGCGAAGCGGCGGGCGTCGCCCGAGGCGTAGAGGACGCCCTGCGTGCCGCCGTGGTAGGAGCGGTAGCGGGTCAGGATCTTGTGCCGGCCGGTGTAGAGGCGCGCGGTGCGGACGGCGGCCTCGTTCGCCTCGGCCCCGGCGTTGGTGAAGAACGCCTTGTTCAGCCCCGGCGGCGTGATCCGCGCCAGCTCGCGGCCCAGCAGCCCGCGCACGGCCGTGGCGTGCTGCGGCACGATGTAGGGCAGCTCGGCGAGTTGCGCGCCGATCGCGCGGGCGACCCGCTCGTCGGCGTGGCCGATGTTGACGTTCATCGCCTGGGAGTTGAAGTCGAGGTAGCGGTTGCCGTCGGCGTCCCAGAGATACACGCCCTTGGCGCGGACGAACGCGATCGGGTCGGCGAGGTTCTGCGAGGTCCACTCGTAGAGCGTGTAGGTGCGGCAGAGGTCGAGGATCTCGTCGGCGTCCACGGCCGCCGGCGCCTGGTCGAGGGTCATCTCAGGCGCTTCCCGCTTCCGCGTGGCTCATCACCCAGGGGGTGCTCCGCCGCAGGTATTGTCCGCGCCCGGGCGCCCCGCGGAACTCGTCGCCGCTGACGATGATCTCGCCGCGCGAGATGACCGTCGTCGGCCGGCCGCGGACCTCCAGCCCTTCGTACAGGTTGTAGTCGACCCGCATGTGGTGCGTGGCGGCCTCGATGGTGTGGGTCGCGTCCGGATCCCAGACGACGATGTCGGCATCGGCGCCGACGCCGATGCCGCCCTTCCGCGGGTAGAGCCCGAAGAGCTTGGCCGGCATCGTCGAGACCAGATCGACGAAGCGGCACATGTCGAAGCGCCCGGCCACGACGCCGCCGTCGTAGAGCAGGTGCAGCCGGTTCTCGATGCCCGGCACGCCGTTGGGGATGCGGCGGAAGTCGCCCCGGCCCATCGGCTTCTGCGGGGGCAGGTCGGGCAGGTCGTCGTGCATGCGGAACGTGCAGTGGTCGGTGGCGAAGACCGAGAGCGCGCCCGTCTCGAGCCCGCGCCAGAGATGCTCCTGGTTCGCGCGCTCGCGGATGGGCGGCGAGCAGATGTACTTGGCCGCCTCGAAGCCGGCGTCCTCGTAGTCCTCGTAGGCGGCGAAGAGGTACTGCGGGCAGGTCTCGGCCCAGACCGCCTGGCCGCGCGCCTTGGCGGCCTCCACCTCCGTCAGGGCGGTGTGACTCGACAGATGCACGATGTAGACGCCGGCCCCGGCCATCTCGGCCAGGGCGATGCCGCGGTGCACGGCCTCTCCCTCGACCAGATGCGGGTGCGCGTGCATGTGCATGTGCTCCTCGACGGTGCCGTCGGCGCCGAAGCGCTCCGTGAGGCTCTGGATCACGTGCCCGTTCTCCGCGTGCAGCGTGACGAGCGCGCCCGTGTCGGCCGCGACCTGCATGGCCTGGTAGATGGTCAGGTCGTCGACCATCATCGTGCCCGGATAGGCCATCAACAGCTTGAAGCTGGTGACGCCCTCGCCCGGCAGCGCGGCCAATTCCTCGATGTAGCCCGGCGAGGAGAGGTTCGTGGCCATCAGGTGGAAGCCGTAGTCGATGACGGCGCCGGGCTCCGCCTGCCCGCGCCGCCGCTCGATGGCCTCCAGCGGCGACATGCCCTCGCGCTCCTGCCGGGCGAAGTCGACGACCGACGTCGTGCCGCCGAACGCGGCCGCCGTGGTGCCCGACTCCCAGTCGTCGGCGGTGATGGTGTTGAACACCTCCTCGCCGAGGTGGGTGTGAACGTCGATCCCGCCCGGCATGACGTACTGCCCGTCGGCCGGAACCTCCACGTCCGCCTCGACGTGGAGGTCGGTCCCGATCTGCGCGATCAGGCCGTCGCGCAGGTAGACGTCCGCCGGGAACTGCTCGCTCGCGGTGACGACCGTTCCCCCCGTGATCAGTATCGACGGCATGGCAGCCTCTCCCCTCGGCCCCCCGCTAGGGGGCGGTCAGACTCTCGTACATGTCGGGCCGCCGGTCGCGGTAGAAGGGCAACTCCGCCCGCACCTCGGCGACCCGATCGAGATCCAGGTCGGCCACGATCACTTCCTCCGACTCGCCCGCCTCGGCCAGGACCGCGCCCATCGGGTCGCAGAAGTAGCTGTGGCCGTAGAAGTGCACGTCGGGCTTGAGCGCCGTCCCGACGCGGTTGATCGTGCCCACGAAGTAGCCGTTGGCGATGGCGTGGAAGCGCTGCTCGACGTCCCAGAGGGGGCGCGAGAAGCCGGCCGTCGCCGCGGGGATGAAGACCATCTCGGCCCCGGCCAGGCCCAGGGCGCGGGCGCCCTCGGGGAAGTGGCGGTCGTAGCAGATGTAGACCCCCACCTTGCCGACGCTCGTGTCGAAGGTCGGGTAGCCCAGGTTGCCGGGGCGGAAGTAGTACTTCTCCAGGAAGTTGTCGACGTGCGGGATGTGCGTCTTGCGGTACTTGCCGACGTAGGAGCCGTCGGCGTCGATCACCGCCGCCGAGTTGTAGAGGAACCCCGGCCCGTCCGACTCGTAGACCGGCACGATCAGCACCATGCCCGTCTCGCGCGCCACCTCCTGCATGCGCCGGATGGTGGGGCCGTCGGGGATGGGCTCGGCCAGGTCGTACCAGCGCCGGTCCTCCTCCTGACAGAAATAGGGTCCGGTCGAGAGTTCCTGCAGGCAGGTCACGCGGGCGCCCTCCTGGGCGGCCCGGCGGATCAGGCCGACCTGATGCTCGACCATCTCCTCGCGGGGGGTGAGCCCCTCGGTCTGAATCAGCGCTGCGCGCACGATACGGGCCATGACGTCCCCCGGCTCCTTCCGCGATGTCCGACCACAATGTCCGCCCGCGATGTCCGCGCGGAGGCCGGCGCGCGCCGGCCCCCGCGCCGGCCGCTAGCTGTCCTCGGGGAGCAGGTCCTCGACGTCCAGATCGAGCGGCGTGTAGTCGTTGCGGAAGCGATCCGCGTCCGAGAAGCCCTCGAGCGCGGCCTCGACGTACTCGTTGGTGTAGGCCGAATCGAGGTCGGCGGGCTCGGAGATGACTTCGTACTCGAGCATGAGCCCCGCCGTGCGCTCGGCCTGGGTGCGGTCGATCACGCCCCAGCCCTTCGTCGAGGGCCACATGAGCTTGTTGATCTCGTTCATCATCCAGGTCTGGTGCGGCCGCGGCAGCGCGGGACCGTACTTGAGCACGATCTCGACGCAGTCGGCCGGGTCGTCGGCGCAGTGCGCCCAGCCCTTGGCGGAGGCGCGCAGGAAGCGCGTGACGACGTCCTGGTTGGCCTCCTCCGCCAGCCACTCGCCGCGCGCGATGAGCGCGTCCTCGAGGGTGTTGGTGTCGTGGTCGGCGAAGTCGACGACCCGGAACTGGTCGACCGGGTTGCCGGCTTCGATCAGCTGGGCGAACTCGTTGTAGATCATGGCCGAGGCCATATCGACCTGCCGGGTGAGCAGGAGCTGCATGTCGAAGCCCTGCCCGATGAGCTCCACCTGGTCCTCACCGCTGCCCTCGGTGAAGCCGAACTTGTTGATCGTGGCCGAAACCATTTCGTGGCCGGCCCAGACGCCGATCTTGAGCCCGGCCCAGTCGGCGGGGGACATGATGTTGTCGTCCGCCCACGAGACGAGGCGGTAGGCCGAGCGCTCGAACACCTGCGCGACGGCCACCACGTCGATGCCCTGGTCGCGCGCGGAGAGCAGCACGGCGAACGGCTGCACGGCGAGTTCCGCCGCCCCGGCCGCGACGAGCTGCACCGGCAGGATGTCCGGGCCGCCCGGCTGAATCTCGACGTTCAGGTTCTCTTCCTCGTAGAAGCCCTGATCGAGCGCGGCGAAGTAGCCGGCGAACTGGGCCTGCGTGACCCACTGCAGGACGATCTTGACGTCGTCCGGCTCCGCGGGCGCTTCCGGCTCCGCCTGCTCTTCGGCCTGCGCTTGCGCCTGGGCGGCGGCCGCGGGGGCCGGCGCCGGTTCGGGCGCGGCGTCATCGTCGTCATCCCCGCCGCACGCCACCGCAGTGAGCGCGAGGCCAAGGATGAGCACGATCAGCAGATACCAAGGTCGTGTCTTTCGCATACGTTCCCGCCTCCGAATTCGGGTGTGGCCCGCGGCGGCCTCGTGGCCGGGACGGACCGACTGGTTTTACGTCGCGGGAGTATAGGGCACGGCGGATCGCGCCGCCAGCCCTGCACGCCGGCGACGGCTGGACGCCCTCGCCCGAAAAGCGCAGGCTGTGCGTATGGAAGTCCTCGTCATCGGCGCGATCCGCGTGCTGGGCTCGCTGCCGGTCCTGCGCTGGGCGTTCGTCGGCGGGTTGATCGCGGTCTTCATCGACCTGAGTGATCTCCTCTGGATGAACCTGCTCGACCTGGGCGGGCTGGGGAACTACCAGCAGTTCGACAAGATCGTCGATCAGGTCTACCAACTCACCTTCCTGTGGGTGGCGTGCCACTGGACGGGGCCGGCGCGCACGATCGCGATCGCACTATTCGCCTACCGCCTGGTGGGCTTCGTCGCCTTCGAAATCACCGGCGAGCGCGCCGTCCTGCTGGCCTTCCCCAACGTCTTCGAGTACTGGTTCCTCTTCGTGGCGAGCCTGCCGCACTGGCGGCCGCGATTCGGCTGGAGGCGCTGGGAGACGGCCATCTGGCTGGCCGTGCTGACGGCGATGAAGGAGTTCCAGGAGTACGCGCTGCACTGGGGCAAGTGGCTCGACGACTTCACCTTCGTGGAGGCGCTGGAGGCGATCTGGGACTTCCTCACGGGCCCCTTCACGTGAGGCCGGGCGGCGGCCGGCGGCGGCCGCGGCGGCGGGCCCGGCGCCGCCGCTGGGGCCTCGTGGTCCCCACGCTGCTGGTGGGCGTCGTGCTGGCCGTCGTCGTCGCCCGCGTGGGCCTGGGCGACGTGGGCGCGCCGCCGGGGTCGCCCGTGCCGCCCTCGCCGCTGACCCTCGACGCGGAACTGCGCATCGACCCCGAAGCGGTCCCGCTCCAGCGGGCGGTGGCGGTGCGGGTCATCGACGGGGACACGCTCATCGCGCGGCTCGACGGCGCGGAGCACTCGATCCGCTTGTTCGGGCTGGACGCGCCCGAGGCCGGGGAACGCTGCGCCGCCGAGGCGACCGCTCGCCTCCAGGGCCTCGTCCCGGCCGGCGCGGCGCTGCTCCTGCATCCGGGCCCGCGCAACAGCGACGGCGGCCGGCTGCTGCGCTACGCCTTCCTCCCGGACGGCCGCTCGCTCGACGCGACGCTGGTGGCGGAGGGGCTGGCGCGGGCCTGGCGGCGGGACGGCCAACTGCGGGACGCGATCGCGGCGCTGGAGGAGACGGCGCGGGAGGCGCGGACGGGCTGCCTCTGGGCGCCCTAGCGGCGGCGCGGGATCACTCGGCCGGGCGCTCGGTGACGATCTCGCGCAGGAGGTAGCGCCGGGGCTCCAGATCCCAGCGCACGAGGATGTGCGGCGCATCGACCGCGAACCAGGCCGTCTGCCGCTCGACGCCGGGGCGCACCTCCAGCTGCCAGGCGAGGAATTCGCCGGCGGGCGTGTGGATCTCGTCCTGGCCGCGGACGCGGAGCCCCACCAGCTGGGTGCGCTGCGCGAAGACGTTGACGTTGCGGTAGCTCAGCTCCAGGTCGAGGGCGAAGGGCAGCGTGCGCCAGAGCCAGGCCGACGAATCGGTGTCGAAGGAGAATTCCTCCAACTCCAGCCGCTCGCGCGCCGGCCGGTCCTCGGCGCTGTCCACGACGACGCTATCGACGAAGCGTTGCCCATCCGCGCCGGCGCCGTAGGTGGCGCGGACCTCGACGCGCTCCTCGGGGGTCGTCGCGAGGCGTTCGTAGCGCAGCGGTTGCAGCGACGCCGCATCGACGAAGAGCACGGTCTCATCCTCCGCCGACGTCGCGGGGAGGAGGAACAGCACCCGCAGCCGGTACTCGCCGCCCCGCCGCTCGACCTCGAAGTCCACGCCGCCCACGCGGGCGCCGGTCTGGTCGGTGATGTCGTAGCGCAGCAGTTCGTAGTCGGGCCAGGGCGTCCGGCCGACCGGGTCCGAGGGTTCGGGGAAGCCCGCGCCGTCGCCGCAGGCGGCGGCGAGCGCCGCCAGGAGCGCGACGGCCATCGCGAGGCCGGCGGGTCGGGCCCGGCGGGCGAACGCCATCAGACGGGGACCGGCCAGGCTTGCGCGATGCGGTCCAGCGCTTCGTCGATGTCGGACTCCGCGACGTCGGCGTGGGTGACGAGGCGCCCCAGCCGGGCCGACAGCACGCTGGCGAGCACGCCGCGCTCGGCCAGGCGGTCGCGCCAGGCGGCCGCGTCGTCCACGGGCAGCGCGACGATGTTGCTCTGCACGCTCGCCGGATCGATCGCGAAGCCCAGCTCGGCCAGTCCGGCGGCCAGGCGGCGGGCGTTGCGGTGGTCGTCGGCCAGGCGGTCGACCATCCCGTCGAGCGCGACCAGCCCCGCCGCCGCGAGCACGCCCGCCTGCCGCATGCCGCCGCCCAGCAGCTTGCGCGTCCGCCGCGCCCGCCCGATGAACTCCGCGTCGCCGCAGAGCAGCGAGCCAACGGGGCAGGACAGCCCCTTCGACAGGCAGAAGCTGGCGGAGTCGAACGAGGCGACGATCTCCGCGACGGGCGTGCCGGTCGCCACCTCGGCGTTGAAGACGCGCGCTCCGTCGAGGTGCGTGCGCAGGCCCAGCCCGGCCGCGACCCCGGTCTGCGACTCCAACTGCGCGCGGGTGAGGACCGCGCCGCCGCAGAAGTTCTGCGTGTTCTCCAGGGCCAGCAGCGTGGTCGGCGGGTGGTGCAGGTTGGCGTTGCGGGCCGCCCGGCCGATCGCCGCGGGGTCCAACATGCCGTCGGGGTCGTTGGGGATGGTGGTCAGCAGCAGCCCGCCGAGACGCGCCGCGCCGCCAACCTCGGCGCGGACGATGTGCGCCTGATCGCCCAGCAGCACCTCGTCGCCGGGGCGGCAGTGCGTCATCAGCGCGACGAGGTTGGCCATCGTGCCGCTGGGGACGTAGAGCCCCGCCTCCTTGCCCATCCGCGCCGCGGCGGCCGCCTCCAGCGCGTTGACCGTGGGGTCCTCCGAGTACACGTCGTCGCCGACGGCGGCCCGGGCCATCGCCTCGCGCATGGCGGGCGTGGGCCGCGTGACGGTGTCGCTGCGCAGGTCGATGATGTCGGGCATGATTCTCCGTCCGGGTCGGGCCGGGCGGGCGCCCGGCGGAACTCCCGCGGCGCGGCTCAGGAGGGCTCGCGCTCCCACAACGTCTGGAAGCCCTCGCCGCCGCGGATCGCGGCGACCAGGGTCGCGTGTTCCTCCCCCAGCAGCTCGCCGAAGGCGGCGTCGAGTTCCTCGCCCGCGCCGGCGTCGATGCGCGCCAGGCGATCGCGGATGCGGTCGAGCACGCCGGCGTCGGCCATCGCCCCCACGCTGCGCGGCCAGAGGAAGGACATGATCCGCTCCGGCAGCGGCAGCGAGGGCCGCAGAGCCTTGAGGCTGCGGAAGCGCTCCTCGGCGCTGGACGCGGGCGCGACGGCGCGCGCCAGCGGCCCCGAGTCGGCCGAGGTGCGGAAGTCGATCAGGATGCGCCGCTGCACGACCTGGAAGCGCACCACGAGCACCTCCGCGCGATCGATCACGCTGCCGATCTCGTCCAGGTCGACACCGTAATCGTCCACGCTCGGACCCCCTCGGCGGGCAAACGGTCTCGCGAAATCCCCACGGCTGGGAGCGGAGGCCAGTGTATGAACGGCCCCGGAGGGGGTCAATCTGACGGCGGCGGCGCGGGGATGCCCAGCAGCCGCAGCCGGGCGGCGTCGTAGGCGTCCTTGGCGCGCGCCTCGCGGTTGAGCAGGCCCTTGAGCCGCGGCGGGTCGAGCGGCGCGCCGTCCAGGAAGACCTCGTGCAGCGTGGAAAGCTGGGCCTGCCAGCGCGCCCAGGCCTCGCGGTAGGCGGCGGCGACTTGCGGATCGACGGTGACCATGGGCAACTCCGCTTCGGCGAACAACTACGCTGCCAAGCATATGAGGGCCGGGCCGCCGGCCGGGAGGCGATCGATGATCCGGGTTCCGCGGGCGGGCGTGGCCGCGCTGCTGCTCCTCCCGGCGCTGCTGATCGCCGCCTGCGGCGGCGACGCCGCCCGGCCCGGCGAGGCGCCCCCGCCGGTCGAGGCCGCCCCGGCCGATGACGCCGCCCCGTCGCAGCCCCCCGACGAGCCCGAGCCCAGCGCGGCGGCCGAGGCGGCGGCGCCGGACGACGCCGATGCGACCGAGCCCGAGCAAACCGTCGACGCCGCGGAGCCCGCCCAGCCCGACGGCTCCGACGAGGACGCGCCCCCCGATCCCGATCCCCGGCTCGCGATCCTGATCGAACTGACGGACCCAGCCGATCTCGAAGTCATCGAACTGATCGGGGCGACCGTCGCCGAGCGCCGCGGGCTGGCGCTCCTCTCCGACGTCCCGGTCTACCTGCTGCGCCGGGCCGACATCCCCGCCTTCCTGGAGGCCGACGAGGAGGTGGCCGCGCACGAGGACGCCTACGACGCCGGCGTGGACGACGACGTCGACCAGCGCATCTTCGCCTTGCTGGGGCTGATCGGCGACGACGTGTCGCTCGACGATCTGTTCGAGGACTTCTTCGTGGGCCTCGGGCTGGGCTTCTACGACTTCGACCTGGGCGGCTTCGTGATCATCAGCGCCAACGACCACGTCGCGGGCGGCGACGTCGCGACGATCACGCACGAGTTCGTACACGTCCTGCAGGACCAGCACTTCGCCATCTCGGACTACTTCGAGGCGCACCGCGACAACCAGGACCGCATCCTGGCCGCGCGCTTCGTCGTGGAGGGCGACGCGACGAACGCGGAGCGCCTCTTCCGCGACCTGGAGCGCGACCTGGCGTCGCGGCTGGAGCCGCGCCGGGATCGCACGCCGGGGCTGAGCGGGGACGCGCCGCCGTTGCTGGAGGTCATCCTCACCGCGCCGTACATCACCGGCGCCCGCGTGATCGCGCAGGTGTTGCGGGCCGAGGGGTTGGCCGGGGTCGATGCGCTGCTGGCGGAGTTCCCGCCCTCGACGGAGCAACTGCTGCACCCGGACAAGCTCGCCGCCGGCGAGCCGCCGCTCGACGTGGACGCCCCGGACGTCTCGGGCGCGCTCGGCGAGGCGTGGGAGACGGTGGGCTCCGACACGCTGGGCGAGTTCATGCTGCGCACGCTGCTCGGCCCGGCGGCCGGGGGCGATCTCGCGGCGGACGCGGCGGCCGGCTGGGGCGGCGACCGGCTGACGGTCTACCGCGGCCCGGCCGACGTGAGCGTCCTCGTCTGGGAACTGCGCTGGGACACGGCCGCGGACGCGGAGGAGATGATGGCGGGGCTGCGGCGCTGGCTGCCGGCCCGCACCGGCGCGCCCGTCCAGGAACTCGCGCCCGGCGCGGAACTGCGCTCCCAGGGGGCGCGCGTCTCGGGCTGGGTGCGGCGCGTGGGCGACGCCGTATTCGTCGTGATCGGCGAGGACGCGGCGGCGGTCGATCGGGTGGGGCTGGCCGGGCCGCCCTGATCGCGCCGCGGCGGCCCCCGCGTCAGACGAGACGGCGGAAGACCTGCACGCTGGCCGACTCGAAGACCATCGCCTGCCGCACGCGCTGGCGCAGCTTGGAGAAGGTCTGGTCCTGCGCGGCGAGCTCCTCGAACTGCTCCAACTCCTGCAGCGAGTCGAAGAGCGCGACGATCTCCACCTGGCTGGCCGGGCCGGTGATGGAGTCCCAGATGGCGAAATCGGCCTCGATGCCGCGCGCCGCCTGATAGTCGAGGGCGGCGCGCGCCGCGGCCAGGAATTCGCCGTGCTGGCCGGGGGCGACCTGGCCGGTCAAGACGCGTCGGTACAGACTCATCGCGATCCTCCCGTCGGGCTGATCGTAGCGGCCGCGCGGCCTTCCCGGTCGCGCAGGACGCCCGCGACCCGCGCGAGGTCCGCCGCCGTGTTCACGTTGCCGAACGAGGCCAGCTCCGCGTCGTGCGCGCGCAGCGCCTCCGCGTCGAGGCGACGGCTCGGAAGGCGCTCCAGCAGGACGCGCGGGCGGCGCTCGCCCTCGTCGAGCAGCGCCGTCGCGGCGGGGCCGGCCGCGCGCCGGTAGGCGCCGAGCAGCGGCTCCGGCCGCCCGTCGCGGACGGGCATCACGACGCCGACGCCGCGGCAGGCGTCCGCGACGGCCCGCAGCAGCGCCGGGGCCAGCAGCGGCATGTCCGTCGCGACGACGATCGCCAGGTCGTGGCGCACGGCCTTCAGGCCGGCCTCGATGCCGGCCAGCGGCCCGGCCTCGGAGCGGGCGTCGCGGGCGACGCGCCAGACCGCCCCGGCGGGCGGCGGCAACGTCTGCCCGGGCCGCGCCACGACGACGATGTCGTCGCTGACGGCCGCCAGCGCGGCGGCCGTCCAGTGCAGCAGCGGCCGGCCGGCCGCCTCGGCCGCGGCCTTGTCGCGCCCCAGCCGCGCGCCGAAGCCGCCCGCCAGGATGACGCCGCTGAACGGCTCCGGGGAGGGGGAGTCCTGCGGGCTCACGGGAGGAGTGTAGGCCGGCAGCGGGGCCGCGGGGGAGCGGGCGTAGCCTGTGCGCATGGCCTCGACGCCGCTGCACGACGCACTGGGACTCCCGCCGCCGGACGCCGCGCCGGGCGGCGTCGTGCTGGCGACGGTCGGCGGCGGCGGCAAGACGACGCTGCTCTTCGCTCTGGCCGCGGAACGGGCGGCGTCCCGCACCGGCGACACGGTCGGCGTGCTCACCACGACGACCAGGTTCACCGTGCCCAAGTCGGCCGAGGCGTTCCCGACCGTGCTGGCGACGAACCCGCTGGTGCGCGCCGCCGCCATCGCCGACGCGCGCGGGCGCGGCCTGCCGACGGTCCTCGTGGCGAGCGGCCGGGGCGATCGGGGGCGCCTGCTGGGCGTCGAGCCGGGCTGGCCGGCGCAGGCCCTGGGCCTCGATGGGGTGACGTTCGTGGGGGTCGAGGCCGACGGCGCGGCGGGACGGCCCTTCAAGGCGCCCGCATCGCACGAGCCGGTCATCCCCGATCAGACGACGCACGTCGTGGCGGTGGTGGGAGTGGAGGCGCTGGGCGCGCGGCTGGAGAGCCGCCGCGTGCAGCGGCCCGAGCGCGTGTCGGCGCTGACGGGCGCGGCCGGGGGCGACGAGGTGACGGCCGCGATGATCGGCGCGGTCCTGTCGCACGCGGCGGGCGGCCGCAAGGGCGTCCCCGCGGGCGCGGCGTTCCTCGTCGTGGTGACGCGGGCGGGGCGGAACCTCGCGGGGGCGCGGGCGATCGGGGCGGCCTGCCGGGAACGGGGCGTCGGGCGGATCGTCGCCTGGGATGCGACCGAGGGACTGATCGAGGTCGTGTGAGCGGGGGGCGGGCGCGCGATCCGCGGCCGTTTGTAGTAGTGTCCGGGCAACCGCACAGGGCGAGTACCGGGAAATGGAGCCATGATGCAGCGCTACGAGGAAATGCTCGGGCAATTGAAGGACCCGGTGGGCACGTTCCGGGGCATGTGGGCCGACACCGCCTGGCGCTTCACGCTGATCCTGGCGGTGCTGATCTTCATCCTCGAAACCGCCTCCGAACTCGCGGGCGTCCAGCAGGGCTCGGCCTGGTGGACCGGGGAACTGCTCGCGGCCGTCATCGTGGCGCTGTGGTGGTCGGGGCACCGGCTGCGCGGCTCCCTGACCGACACCGCGAACATGACCGTGTTCCTCACGATCGTGCTCCTGCTGCTGGCGGAGGCGATCATCACCTACACGACGATCGTCGTCACCTTCGAGGCCGAGCCGATCTTCTGGCCGTTCTCCGTGATGCTGATCGGGACGGTGATCGTGGCGCGGATCGTCGCGCCGTGCGTGATGCATCCGCTGAACCTGTGGCTGCTCACCTACGGGTTCCTCAGCTTCTGGCTGCACACGGGGATGTGGGTGTCGGAGTTGTCGTTCGTGCAGCCGCCGTTCACCTGGGCGCTCGCGCTGACCGGCGCCGCGCTGGCCGCGCGCTGGCTCGTCGGCGGCGGCAGCTTCGCCGGGCCGGTCCGCAGCCCGCTCAACGTGACCATCGCGATCTACGTGTTCCTGCTCTGGTGGTTCGAGTACGGCATCAACGAGAGCGGGATCGGCGCGGACCCCTGGGGCTACCAGGAGCTGTACTGGCCCTGGCTGCTGTCGACGCTCGGCCTCGCGCTGGCGGTGCGGATCGTCCGGCCGTACATCGAGAACTGGCTGGTCCCGGGCGGGGATGACGAGGGCGAGGACGCTGGCTGATCGATGTCGCCCGCGCCCCGGGCGCGGGCGGCGCGGCCTACCAGTGCCGGCGGCGCTTGCCGCGCCGCCGGGGCGCGCCCGAGCGGCCGTCGGCGGGGCCCCACTCGCGGGGCTCGGCCGCCCGCTCCAGGGCGACGGCGCAGACCTTGAACTCGGGGATGCGCGCCGCCTCCTCGTAGACGCTGTTGGTCAGCCAGTTGGCCGCCGACCGCCTCAGCCGCACGAAGGGCACGAAGAGCGCGCCCGGCGCGACTTCCTCCGTGAGGAAGGCGACGCCCTCCAGCCGGCCGCGCCGGCTGCGCACCCGCACGGCCTCCCCGTCGGCGATCTCCAGGGCCGCCGCGTCGGCCGGGTTGACGGCCACGCGCAACTCCGGGAACGACGCCGCCAGCCCCTCGACGCGGCGGGTGAGCGTGCCGCCGTGCCAGTGGTAGAGCACGCGGCCGGTGTTGAGGATCAGCGGGTAGCGGTCGTCGGGCTGCTCGTCGGCGGGGGCGGTCTGGCGCACGGGCACGAACCGGCCCCGGCCGCGCGGGAAGTCGTCGGTGTAGAGGCGCGCGGTCCCCGGGTGGCCGGACGACGGACAGGGCCACTGGATGCCGCCCTCGGCGTCGAGCCGGGCGTGCGAGAGGCCGCCGAGCTCCGGCGTCAGCGACGCCAGCTCGCCGAAGATCGAGGCGGACGAGGGGTGGCCGAAGCCGCGCAGGTCCCGGACCGGCGCTGCGTCCCCCAGCCGGGCCGCGACCCGCCCCGCCAGGTCCTGCACGATCTCCCAGTCGGCCCGCGCGGCGCCCGGCGGCTCGACGAGCTTGCGCACCCGCTGCACGCGGCGCTCGCTGTTGGTGAACGTGCCCTCCTTCTCGGCGAAGGAGGCCGCGGGCAGCACGACGTCGGCGATCTCGGCCGTCTCGTGCATGAAGATGTCCTGCACGACGAGGAAGTCGAGCGAGCGCAGCAGCTCGGTGGCGTGGGCCAGGTTGGGGTCGGTGAGGGCCGGATTCTCGCCCACGACGTACATGCAGCGGATGTCTCCCCCCGCGATGGCCTCGACCATGTCGGTGGCCCGCAGGCCCTCCTCTGACGGCAGCGCGCTCCCCCAGGCGCCCTCGAAGCGGGCCAGGTTGGCGGGCGTGTAGTCCTGGTAGCCAGGCAGCGAGTCGGGCACGCAGCCCGCGTCGCCCGCGCCCTGCACGTTGTTCTGACCGCGCAGCGGCGAGACGCCGTTGCCGGCCCGCCCCACCTGACCGGCCAGCAGCGCGAGGTTGAGCAGCGCCGTCGCGTTGGCGGTGCCGTTGATGTGCTGAGTCACGCCCATGCCCCAGAGCAGGCAGGAGCCGTCGCGGCCGGGCGGCCCGCCGTTCCCGGCCGGGCGCGCGTAGAGCCGGGCGGCGCGGCGCAGGAGATCGGGCGGCACGCCCGAGAGGTCCTCGACGTGCTCCGGCGTGTACGCCGCCAATTCGGCGCGCCAGGCGTCGAAGCCCTCCGTGCGGTCGCGGATGAAGGCGTCGTCCTGCAGGCCCTCGTCGAGGATGATCCGGGCCATGCCGTTGAGCACCGCGACGTCCGTGCCCGGATAGGGGCGCAGCCAGAGGTCGGTGTGGTCGCAGAACTCGACCCGCCGCGGGTCGAGCACGATCAGGCGCACGCCGTGCTCCTCCGCGGCGCGCCGGATGCGGCTGGCGATCACCGGATGGTTCGAGGACGGGTCGGCCCCGACGACGAAGACGCAGCCGGCGTCCTCGTAGTCGGTGTAGGAGTTCGACGTCGCGCCGCTGCCCAGTTGGGCCAGCATCGCCTCGACCGAGGGGGAGTGGCAGAGCCGCGTGCAGTGGTCGATGTTGTTGGTGCCCATCAGCGCGCGGGTGAACTTCTGGATCAGGTAGTTGTCCTCGTTCGTGGCCTTGGCGCTGGCGAACGCGCCGAAATGGCCGCGATGCCGCGCGAACTCGTCCGCGACGAGGTCCAGCGCCTCGTCCCAGGAGGCGGGCTCGAGCCGGCCGCCGCGCCGCACGAGCGGCGTGGTCAGCCGGTCCGGGTGGTCGACGAATGAGACGCCGAAGCGCCCCTTCACGCAGAGCAACCCCGTCGAGGAGCGGTTGTCCGGGTCGTCGTCGACGTGCGTGATGCGGCCGCCCTCGTCGGCGGAGAGCTTGATGCCGCAGCCCACGCCGCAGTAGGGGCAGACCGTCGAGACGGTGCGGGCGGGCGCGGGCTCCCGCTTGGGGCGGATCGCGCCGGTGGGGCAGGCGGCCACGCACTGTCCGCACGACGTGCAGATCGATTCGCCCAGCGGCTCGTCGTTGAAGGCGGCGATGCGCGCCGCGCCGCCGCTGCCGGCGATGCCGATCGCGCCGATGCTCTGCCGGTCCTGGCAGGCCGACGTGCAGCGACCGCAGAGGATGCACTCGGCCGCGTCGAAGAGATAGAAGGGGTTGCTGTCGTCGCGCGCGGCGTTGACGCGGGGCGGCCAGCGGCGGGCGTCGGCGGCGTGCGTGACGGCCGCGCGGCTGAGGTCGGATCCGGGCAGCGGGTCGGCGGCGGCGTCGCGCATCCCCAGCGTGAGTTCGAGGACGCCGCGGCGGGCGCGCGCCGCCACATCGGAGGCGGTGCGCACGACCATCCCCCGCGCCGCGGGCAGCGAGCAGGAGGCCGGCAGCCCCCGCACCCCCTCGATCTCGACGAGGCAGGTGCGGCATGCGCCGAGGGCGGGGCCGTCCTCGTCCTTGCAGAGATGCGGCAGTTCGACGCCGGCGGCCAGGACCGCGTCGAGCACCGTCGCGCCGTCGCCGACCGCGACCGGCCGTCCATCGACCGTCAGGGAGAGCCCGGCCTGCGTGGTCATACGGCGCTCTCCAGCGGCGCCGTCAGCGCCGCCCCGAAGTGCGCGAGGGCGCTCGTCACGGGAGCGGGGGCCATCTGGCCCAGCCCGCAGAGCGAGGCGTCGCGCAGGAGCGGGATCAACTCCTCGATGTCCGCGCGGGCGGCGCTCTGAGCGGCCGGATCGCGCAGGCGGCGCAGCGCATCGGCCAGGCGCTCGCCGCCCTCGCGGCAGGGAGTGCACTTGCCGCACGACTCGCGCGCGTTGTAGTCGGCCTCGATCTGCACGACCTCCGCGACGGGGAGGCGGTCGTCGAAGGCGGCGATGCCGCCGGAGCCCAGCACCGCGCCCGCCTCGTCGATCAGCCCCGGGCCGATGGGAACGCCGAAGCGATCGGGCGGCAAGAGCCCCCCGGACGGCCCGCCGGCGACCACGCCCGTCAGCGCGGCGGCCGGATCGGCCAAGCCGCCGACGCGCAGGATGTCGGCGACGGTCGCCCCCATCGGCGCTTCGATCAGCCCCGGACGCGGGACGCAACCGCTGAGCGAGATCAGCTTCGTGCCGGGCGCGTCGGCGCTGCCGGCGCCGCGGAACCAGTCGACGCCGAAGCGGAACAGGCCGGGCAGGTTGCAGAGCGTCTCGACGTTGTTGATCACGGTGGGCCGGCCCCAGAGGCCGCGCTCGGTGGGGAAGGGGGGGCGCAGCCGGGGCACGGCGCGCCGCCCCTCGATGCTCTCCAGGATGACCGTCTCCTCGCCGCAGACGTAGCCGCCGGCGCCGCGGCGGATCTCGACCCGCAGCCCCGCGCCCGGCCCGACGACTCCCAGTTCCCCGGCCTGCTCCAGAGCAAGCTCCATCCGCGCCGCCGAGAGATCGGCCTGCCCGTTGATGTAGAGGTAGGCCGTGTGCGCGCCGGTCGCGCGGGCGGCGATGCAGATCCCCTCCACCAGCAGGTGGGGATCGGCCTCCATCAGCCCGCGATCCTTGAACACGCCCGGCTCGCCCTCCTCGGCGTTGATCACGAGGATGGGGGCGCCGTTGCGCGCGGCGGCGTCGCGGGCGGCGCGCCACTTGAGGTGCGCGGGGAAGTATGCGCCCCCGCGGCCGCGCAGGCCCGACGCCTCGACGACGCCGGCGATCTCCTCCGGGGCCATGCCCGCGGCGGCCTCGAGGCCCGCGTACGCGCCGGCGGCCCGCGCCTCGTCGAGGGATCCCGGATCGATCTGGCCGGCGCGGGCGAGCAGGCGCCGCGTCTGGCCGCCGAAGAACTCGCGCAGGGCGGGGTCGCCGGGCTGGCCACGGAGCAGGGCGCGGGCCGCGTCGGCGGCCGTGCCGGGCGCGACGGGGAGGGCGGGCGGGCCGGGGCGGCCGTCGGGCGGGAGGGCGAGCACGGGCGCGGCCCAGGCCGCGCCATCGCCGCCGGTCTCCACGACGTCCACGCCGGGCAGGTCGCGGCGCAGGACGTCGAGCACGAGGGATGCGCCCGCCGCGCGGCCCATCGACCCGGCGCGCAGATGCAGCCGCGGTCGCGGCGTCCCGGAGGGGGAGGACTCCGCGACGGCCGGCAGGCCGCCGGGGAGATGGCCGTCGACGCGGCGATCCGCATCAATGGCCGGGTCGGGGGCGGCGTCCGCGCGCCCTCGCAGACCATCGTGCAGGACAACCGGCGCGACCGCACAGGCGAACAGGCATTCGCGCTCCTCGACGCGCCGGCCGGCGGCGCGCAGGTCGCGCGCCAAGTCGTCGGCCCCCGCCAGGCGACAGCTCAGCCCGCGGCAGACGCCCACGGCGCCGGGCTCCGCCGGGACGCCGCGGAACTCCGTGTAGGAGGTCGCGACGGCGTAGAGGTCGGAATTGGGGACGTGCAGCCAGCGCCCGATGCGCTCCAGCCCCTCCGGGTCCAGGTACCCCGCGAGGTCGTGCAGGACGTGCAGCGCGGGCAGCGCCTGGCTTCGCTCCCGCGGGAGCCGCGCGAGGCGATCGTCGAGGCCGTCGATCGGAGAGCCGCCGTTCATAACGGCATTGTCGCACGCCCGGCGAGACGGGCGCGCGGCCGGCCGGGATCAGAGGGGGTTGCGCCAGCGCAGGCCGGGGAAGCGGGCGAAGTCCGCGTCGTTGGAGTGCACCTCGGCCTGGTACTCGATCGCCAGGGCGGCGATGTGCGCGTCGGTGACCAGATTCCCACCCGCCCCCGTGGCGGCGAGGGCGCGGCGAATCAGCGTCAGATGCTCAACGCCGGGGTTCAGGGGCACGACATGGGGGAACGAGAACCACTCCTGCACGTAGTCGAGGACCTGCTCCGGCGTCGCGGGGTCGGCGCGCACGCCGCGCTGCGTGAGGAGGCGTACGAAGCCCGTCGTCACGACCCAGGGAACGCCGACCCGCTCCGTCCCGTTCACCAGATCTTCCCACCAGCGACGGGCCGGGACGTGCAGCGGCTCCGCCTCATTGTGTGCGTAGATGAGCAGATTCAGGTCCGGGACGATCACTCCGCGGCCTCTCGCAGGAAGTCCTCAATCTCGAGTTGGTCGTAGAGCTGGTTGAGGCGGAGAGGATCGACCCCGGGGGCGAAGCCGCCAGGGAGCGGCCTGACCCGGAAGCGGGGGCGATCCTGCCGAGGGGTGGGGGCCATCCCCCGCCGCAGGGCGTCGTTGACGACCTGCTTGAACGGCTTGTCCAGCAGTCGCGCCTGTTCCTTCAAGGCCGCGGCGAGGTCGTCGTCCAGGGTCAGCGTCGTTCTCATGGAGGCATCATGATGCCTCATGTGAATGATGTCAAGATGCGCACCGGTTGCCGCGGCGAACTCTCAAGCGCTCTCGAACTGCAGCGCGGAGAGGTCCAGCTTGGGGGACCGCTTGGAGAGATGGAGCATTTCGACGCCCACGACTTCGTTCGATTCGTTGTAGTCGAGCACCACTCCCGGCGAGACCTCCTCGGAATCGACGATGCGGGAGTCGTCGAGGCGGAAGTAGAGCGCGTCGGCTTCCTTGTCCACGCGCAGCTTCACAACTCACCTCTCATGCTTCGATCGAAGAATACGCTCACCACGCGCCACGGAACAACGCGGGTATTGACGACTACGCGCAGCACGCGGCCACCATCTTCCGCGATCCGGCGAAAGAACCGCTCGATCTCAGGATCGTTGGGATCCTCGGATCGCAGCGCCGGCTCAGCCACCGCCAACTCTACCCACCTGGCAGGGATTCGGCGTCTCGCCATCGCATCCATGGCGTGCCTAGTGTATTCCAGCGCCGGTGGTACCATGATGCCTTCCGCGCCGCCAAGCACGCCCTCGCCACATCGGCTGCCTGAAACGACCGGCGGTCGAGCCCGCCATCGACTCCGTCCATGAGGGGCCGGGCATCCGTGACGGGAGTGTCGCACGCCGGCAGGCGAAGAGTACGCGCGCGAGGGCCGACCGGGCTCCGGGAAGAAAACAGCCCCTCCGAAGAGGGGCTGGAGAGGGCTGGTAGCGCATGGGGGATTCGAACCCCCGATCTCCGCCTTGAGAGGGCGGTGTCCTGGGCCGCTAGACGAATGCGCCGCGCATTGGCTGGGGATGGAGGATTCGAACCCCCGCTAACTGATCCAGAGTCAGTCGTCCTACCGCTAGACCAATCCCCATCACGGAACCATGGTAGGGGCGCGACCGCCCAACCCGCAATCGGGCGCGCGGCAGAGGGACTGCAACCTAATCGTCGGGGCGGGCGAGGCGCTCCGCCGCGGCGTTGAGCCGCTCGACGGCGCGGGCGCGGCCCAGCACGGCCAGCGTCTCGAACAGCGGCGGCGCGATGCGCTTGCCCGTCACGGCGACGCGCAGCGGCGTGAAGACGACGCCCGCCCGCAGCCCCAGCCGATCGGCGAGCCCGCGCAGGGCGGCCTCGATCGCCTCCGCCGTCCACGGCTCGACCGCCTTGAGCGCCGCGATCGCCCCCTCCACGGCCGCCAGCGCGCCCGAGGGGTTGTCGCGGAAGCCCTTGCCCATCAACTCCGCGTTGGGGTAGTCGAGCGGGCCGGGCAGGAAGAAGAAGTCGACGTACTCCGCGACCTCCGGCAGCCGCTTGACGCGCTCCTGGATCAGCGGCGCGAGCGGCAGCAGCGGCGTCAGGTCGAGCGGCCGGGCGACGCCCTCGGGCAGGGCGCGCTCCAGGAACGGGGCCGCGCGGCGGAAGAACTCCTCGGGGCCGAGCTCGCGCAGAAAGTCCGCGTTCATGGCGTCGAGGCGGGTCTGGTCGAACGTGACCGGCGTGACGCCCATGCGGTCGATGCCGAACGCCTCGACGATCTCGGCGACGGACATCTTCGTCGTGCGGTCGTCCTTCGACCAGCCCAGCAGGGCCAGGAAGTTGATCAGCGCCTCCGGCAGGTAGCCCTGCCCGGCGTAGGCCAGCACCGACGTCGCGCCGTGGCGCTTGCTGAGCTTGCCCTTGTCGGGCCCCAGGATGACCGGCTGGTGGATGAAGACCGGCGGCTCGTAGCCCAGCGCCTCGTAGAGCAGCAGGTGGCGCGGCGCGCTCGGCAGCCACTCGTCGCCGCGGAAGACGTGCGTGATCGCCATCGCGTGATCGTCCACGACGGAGGCGAGGTGGTAGGTGGGGAAGCCGTCCTCCTTGAGCAGGACGTGGTCGTCGAGCAGGCGGTTCTCGAAGACGACGTCGCCGCGCAGCGCGTCCGGCACGACCGTGGCGCCCTCGCGCGGGCTCTTGAAGCGCACCACGCTGCGGCCGTCCTGGGCGGCGATCCCGGCGGCCAGGTCGGCCGGGGGCAGGTCGCGGCAACGGGCGTCGTAGCCGGGCGGGCGCTTGCGCCGCTGCTGCTCCTCGCGCACCCGCTTGACCCGCTCCGGCGGGCAGGCGCAGCGGTAGGCGTGGCCCGAGGCGAGCAGCCGCTCCGCCGCCGCCGCGTAGAGCGGCAGCCGCTCCGACTGCCGGTAGGGGCCGTGCGGCCCGCCGATGTCGGGGCCCTCGTCCCAATCCAGGCCCATCCAGCGCAGCCCCTCCAGGATGCGCTGCTCGGCCCCCGCCACGGTGCGCGTCTGGTCGGTGTCCTCGATGCGGACGAGGAACTCCCCCCCGTGGTGGCGGGCGAAGAGCCAGTCGAACAGCGCCGTGCGCACGCTGCCCATGTGCAGCTCGCCGGTGGGACTGGGGCCGAAACGGACGCGAACGCTCATCTGCCTGGTTCGATGCTGCCTGCTTCGTGCGGCGGAACGGTCCGGCTAGCGGATGCGCCGGGATCGGTGCCGCGACCTGCGCCAGCGCTTGCCGCGCGCCTCCTCGCCCGGCGGGAGCGCCGGGGCCGACGGACTCACCGTACCGCCGATGTCGGCTCCGTGCACCGGGGCCGCCCCCCGCAGCGCCTCGAGCAGGGCCGCGATGTCGGCCGGCGGCGCGACCTCGACCCGGATGCGCGCGCCGCTGCCGGGGTGGTCGAAGGCCAGGAGGCGGGCGTGCAGCGCCTGCCGGTCGATCAGGTGCGAGGGGTGCCCGTAGATCGCGTCGCCGATGATGGGGTGCCCCAGCGCCGCGAGGTGCACGCGGATCTGATGCGTCCGGCCCGTGATCAGGTGGCAGTCGAGCAGCGACGTGTCGGTGAAGCGCTCCTCGACGCGGTACTCCGTCGTGGAGGGCCGGCCGCCCACGACGACCGCCATGCGCCGCGGGTCGGATCGGTCGCGGCCGATCGGCGCCTCGACCCGCCCCTCCAGCGGCTCCGGCGTCCCGGCGACGACCGCCCAGTAGCGCTTCTCGACGCTGCGGGCGCGGATTTGGTCCTGCAGGCGCTGCAGCGAGACCGCGTCCTTGGCGACCATCATCACGCCGCTGGTGTCCTTGTCGAGGCGGTGGACCAGCCCCGGCCGCAGCGCGTCGCCGATACCGGGCAGCCCGGGGCAGTGCGCCAGCAGGGCGTTGACGAGCGTCGCGTCGCGCTCGCCGGGAGCGGGGTGCACCGTCAGGCCGGCGGGCTTGTTGAGCACGAGGACGTCGGCGTCCTCGTAGCGAACGTCGAGGGGCATGTCGATCGGCTCCGCGACCATCGCGGCGGGCGTCGGCTGGGGATGCACGCGCACCATCTCGCCGAGGCGCAGCCGGTAGGCGGGGCGCTCCAGCCCGCCCTCGACCAGCACCAGCCCCTCGTCGATGAGGCGCCGCGCGCCGCTGCGCGAGAGGCCCGGCAAGCGCCGCGCGACGAACTGGTCCAGCCGCTCGCCATCGCTGTCGGCGAGGAGTTCGGAGGGCGGCATCGGGCCGGGGTCGGGTTCGAACGGCATCAGCGGTGCGGCGCCGATCGGGTCGCGTCCCGCACGACGAGCGTGAGCAGGATGAGGAAGACGCCGATGTTGATGCCGGCGTCGGCCACGTTGAAGGCGGGGAACTCGTTGAAGTTGATGAAGTCGGTCACGCTGCCCTGGTAGATGCGGTCGAGCAGGTTGCCGATCGCGCCGCCCAGGATCAGCGCCAGGCCCAGCCGCGCGACCCAGTGGTCGACCACGGGGAAGAGGTAGTAGACGCCCAGCACGACGATCGCCACCACGGCCGACACGGCCAGCAGGGTGTTGGTGTCGTTGAACAGGTTGAAGGCGCCGCCGCTGTTCTCGAAGTGCGAGAAGCGGAAGAACGGGGCCAGCCGTTCGTGCTCGCCGACCGCCAGCGAGTCGCGCACGATGACTTTCGTGATCTGGTCGAAGGCGACCCAGGCCGCCGCCGTCGCCACGAAGATCACGTCCTGGCGGCGGCGGCCGGCGCGCCCCGCGCGGAAGCGCCGCCGGAAGCCCGCCGCCGCGGTCTCGGCCGGGGCGGGCGCGTCCGCCGGGTCGGGCATGGGCGATGGGTCGGATTGGGTCGTCATCGCGTCGAGCGTACACCGGACGCCGGGCCGGGCCGCGATCGGCGGCGCACTAGGCCGGGGACCCGTACCATGCAGCCGGCGCCGCCAGCGGGGCGGCCGACGCAGCCGGATGGGAGCCGCCGGGTGACGACCTCCTTCAGCGCGCGGCACGCGGAGCGCGTGGGCGGCCCCGACCGCCTGCCGCCCGGCCAGCGCCTCACCGAGCAGTGGCCGGTCCTCACCTACGGGGCGACCCCGCGGGTGGAGCTGCGCGACTGGCGCCTGCGCGTGTGGGGGGAGGTCGAGCGGGAGGCGGAGTGGGACTGGGAGCAGTTCCGCGCGCTGGGCGCGGAGACGCGCACCAACGACATCCACTGCGTGACGCACTGGTCGCGCTTCGACAACACCTGGGAGGGCGTCCTCATCGCGACGATCCTCGAGCACGTCCGCCCCACGCCGCGCGCCGCGGCCGTCATGTTCCACTCCTACGGCGGCTACACGACCAACGTCAGCCTGGACGACCTCGCCCGGGACGACCACGCGATGATCGCCTTCTCCCACGACGGCGCGCCGATCCACCCGGTGCACGGCGGCCCGCTGCGCGGGGTGATCCCCTCGCTCTACTTCTGGAAGAGCGCCAAGTGGATCCACGGCATGGAGATCCTGCCCATGGACCGGCCGGGCTTCTGGGAGATGTACGGCTATCACCTGCGCGGCGACCCCTGGGCCGAGGAGCGCTACTCGTAGACCCGCGAGCCGGAGCCGCCCGCCCATGACCACCGCCGTCCCCTGCCACGTCGACGACCCCACGAACCGGGCGATCCTCGCCGTCTCCGAGGACCAGTTGCAGGGCTTCCAGCGCGACCCCATCGGCGAGATCGCCCGGCGCAGCGGCGTCGACGTGGGCGTCGTGCGGGAGCGCATCCAGGCGATGCTCGAGGCCGGCGCGATCCGCCGCGTGCGGCAGACGCTGCTCGCCACCAATCTGGCGCGCGGCGCGCTGGTCGCCTGGGAGGTGCCCGAGGATCGGCTGCGCGCGGCCTTCGACTACATGTTCGAGCAGGACCCGTTCTCGGGGCACGTCGTGGTGCGCACGACCGACGCGGCCAACCCCGGCGCCCACTACCGGCTGTGGACGACGCTCAAGGCCCCGCAGGGCTTCTCGCTGCGCAAGCACGCCGAGTATCTGCGCGACCAGACCGGCGCGCGGCGCTTCCGGCTGATGCCCGCCAAGCGGCTGTTCACGCTGGGCGTGGGCCACGTGCGCCGGCGCGAGATCGAGCCCGGCGCGCGGACGCCGGAGCCGGGCCGCGTGCTCGACACGGCCGTCGCGACGCTGACGCCCGAGGAGTGGCGCGTCGTGGAGGCGCTGAAGCAGGAGTTCGCGCCCGCCGCGCTGACCGGCGACATCTGGGCCGCGCGGGCGGAGGCGGCCGGCATCCCGCTGGCGGCCTTCTGCCGCGTGGCGGAGTCGCTCGACGAGCGGGGGCTGGTCGGGCGCTTCTCGACCTTCCTGGAGCACGTCAAGCCGGTGGGCGCCGCGCCGCCGGTGACGCGCTACAACGCGCTCTTCCACTGGGCGGTGCCGCCCGGCCGGGAGATCGACGCGGGCCGCGAGGTGGGCCGGCATCCCATCATGACCCACGCCTACTGGCGCGAGGGCGGCCCCGAGTTCCACGACGTCAACGTGATGGGCGTCGCGCACGGGACCGACAAGGCGCGGCTGCTGGCCCACAAGGCGGCGATCGACGCGCACCTGCGGGAGGCGGGCGTCCCGCTGGCCTACACGGCCGTCTTCTGGGGCGGCCGCAGCGAGATCAAGCCCAGCGAGGTGCTGCCCGCCGCCTACGCGCGCTGGTGCGCGCGGGTGGGCCTCGACCCCGCCGTCATGCGCGAGGAGGCCGGGGGCGCCGGCCCGGCCTGAGCGCCGGCCCGGCGGCGGACGACGCCCCGGCGACACCGGCGCGCGTTGACAGCCCGGCGCGCGCTGCGTAGATTGTCTGAGTTGCCCAGACGCCCCGGAACCCGTGTCCCGCACGTCCCCGGCCGCCCTGGGTCACCTTCGCAACCGAATAGTGTGCACGAGCGACCAACGAATTGGCCCAGCGCAAGCTGGGCGCAACTGGTCAAGACGGCGCCACGCCCGGCTCCCGCGCGGCGGATTCGCTGCGCCCGGCGCAGGGGATGCGCGGCGGGCGGGCCGCGGTGTGCGTCGTTGTCCTGACCATCTGAAGTACATCACACATGCTGAGACCGTAGAGCAGGTCAAGCGACTACGGCGCACGGTGGATGCCTTGGCACTTCGAGCCGATGAAGGGCGTGGCTAGGCTGCGATAAGCCACGGGGAGCTGTTCAGCAAGCTGATCCGTGGATTCCCGAATGGGGCAACCCGGCGGCGGTCATACGCCGTCACCCCGGACTGAACACATAGGTCCGGTGGAGGTAAGCGGGGGAACTGAAACATCTCAGTACCCCGAGGAAAAGAGAATTATTCCCCTAGTAGTGGCGAGCGAACGGGGAGGAGCCCAAACCCGGGGTTCTGAACGGTGGTACGGCCTATGGGCCCCGGGGGTAGTGGACGCCGGCGGCTGACGCGAACCCGTCAGCAGACAGTTACCAATCCTCCGTCTAGCGGAAGGTCCCTGGAACGGGCCGCCAAAGAGGGTGAGAGCCCCGTAGGCGAAAGGCGGCGGACTGTCGCCGGCTGATCCGAAGTACCACGCAGCACGAGAAAGTGCGTGGGAAGCAGGGAGGCCCACCTCCCAAGGCTAAATACTCGAAGTGACCGATAGCGGACAAGTACCGTGAGGGAAAGGTGAAAAGCACCCCGGAAGGGGAGTGAAATAGTTCCTGAAACCGTGTGCTTTCGAGCAGTTGAAGGGCGTCTGCGGACGTCTGCCAGCGTGCCTATTGAAGAATGAGCCGGCGAGTTACCCTCCGTGGCAAGGTTAAGCCAGTGGCCTGGCGGAGCCGGAGCGAAAGCGAGTCTGAACAGGGCGTCAGAGTCGCGGGGGGTAGACCCGAAACCAGGTGAGCTATCCATGGCCAGGGTGAAGCGGGTGTAACAGCCCGTGGAGGCCCGAACCTACTTCCGTTGCAAAGGGACAGGATGAGCTGTGGATAGAGGTGAAATGCCAAGCGAACCTGGAGATAGCTGGTTCTCCCCGAAATGCCTTTAGGGGCAGCGTCGATGTCACCGACCGTGGAGGTAGGGCTCTGACTGGGCTCGGGGGCGAGCAGCCTACCAACCCCAATCAAACCGCGAATGCCACGGCCGTCGCATCGGCAGTGAGACTGTGGGGGCTAAGCTTCATAGTCAAAAGGGAAACAGCCCAGACCACCGGTTAAGGTCCCGAAATCGCTGCTTAGTGGGAAAGGAAGTTGAACCGCCCAGACAACCAGGAGGTTGGCTTAGAAGCAGCCACCCTTGAAAGAGTGCGTAATAGCTCACTGGTCGAGTGGTTCGGCGCCGACAATGTAACGGGGCTCAAGCAGCGTACCGAAACCGTGGACGCGCCTGCGGGCGCGTGGTAGGGGAGCGTTCCGTTCGGCGGTGAAGCGGGACCCGCGAGGGCCCGTGGAGCGGACGGAAGTGAGAATGCCGGTATGAGTAGCGCAAGGCGTGTGCGAACCACGCCCACCGTATACCTCAGGGTTCCTACGGAAGGGCAATCCGCGTAGGGTTAGGCGGGCCTAAGCCGAGGACAGCCGTCGTAGGCGATGGACAGCCGGTTCATATTCCGGCCCCACCCTCTGACCGTTGAGGCGCGGGGGGGACCCAGGTTGGAAGCCGGAGCGTGCCGATCGGACATGGTGCGTCGCCCAGTCGTAGGCGGCTGCGGGGCGAAAACCCGCAGGTCAAGCGGAGGACTGGGCGGAAGCGGCGACGTCAGTCAAAGCGACTCCGGTGGCCCTATCCTGGCCAGAAAAGCCCCGGCGCCGAGGGCAGTGGGTGCCCGTACCGCAAACCGACACTGGTAGGTGGGGGTAAGTACCTTCAGGTGGACGAGTGATTCCTCGCTAAGGAACTCGGCAAAATCGCTCCGTAACTTCGGGAGAAGGAGCGCCCTCGGCGGTAGCTGGCGGACGCCAGCGGCGGCGGAGGGCCGCAGTGAGCAGGCCCAGGCGACTGTTTAACAAAAACACAGGTCTCTGCTAACGCGAAAGCGGACGTATAGGGGCTGACGCCTGCCCGGTGCTGGAAGGTTAAGGGGAGAGGTTCCCGCCTCGATC
Organism: Dehalococcoidia bacterium; assembly: GCA_963664645.2. Taxonomy (GTDB): domain Bacteria; phylum Chloroflexota; class Dehalococcoidia; order Bin125; family Bin125; genus TK10-74A. The sequence continues at coordinate 1,272,828 of CAXXCV010000001.1, read as the reverse complement.
CGAAGCCCCAGTGAACGGCGGCCGTAACTATAACGGTCCTAAGGTAGCGAAATTCCTTGTCGGGTAAGTTCCGACCCGCACGAATGGCGTAACGATCTGGGCACTGTCTCGGCGGGGAGCTCGGCGAAATTGAAGTGGCCGTGAAGATGCGGCCTTCTCGCAGATGGACAAAAAGACCCCGTGGAGCTTTACTGCAACTTGGCACTGAAGGCCGTCCTGCGATGCGTAGGATAGGTGGGAGCCGGCGAACCGGGACTTTCGGGCCCCGGGGAGGCGTCCTTGAAATACCACCCTTCCCATGATGTCCTTCTAACCCTTGAGCAAGCAAGGGGACCGTGCCTGGTGGGCAGTTTGACTGGGGCGGTCGCCTCCCAAATGGTAACGGAGGCGCGCAATGGTTCCCTTAGGGTGGATGGAAATCACCTGACACGTGTATTGGCATAAGGGAGCTTGACTGCAAGACAGACACGTCGCGCAGGGACGAAAGTCGGCCAAAGTGATCCTACGGTTCCGAGTGGTAGGGCCGTGGCTTATCGGATAAAAGTTACCCCGGGGATAACAGGCTTATCTCGCCCGAGAGTTCACATCGCCGGCGAGGTTTGGCACCTCGATGTCGGCTCGTCGCATCCTGGGGCTGAAGCTGGTCCCAAGGGTTGGGCTGTTCGCCCATTAAAGCGGCACGCGAGCTGGGTTCAGAACGTCGTGAGACAGTTCGGTCTCTATCCTCTGTGAGCGTTGGAGCGTTGCGGAGATCTGCCCCTAGTACGAGAGGACCGGGGTGGACGGACCGCTGGTGTGCCAGTTGGGGGGCCGTCCCCCATCGCTGGGTAGCCATGTCCGGTCAGGAGAAGCGCTGAAAGCATCTAAGCGCGAAGCCCACTCCAAGATGAGCGCTCCCACCGGTTTCAACCGGGTAAGACCACGGGAAGATCACCCGTTAGATAGGCGGCATGTGGAAGTCCGGCAACGGGCGCAGCAGAGCCGTACTAATGGTCGAGGGCTTGACCTGCTCTTCGGCCTCGGCAGTGTGATGGTCTCAGGTGGTCGGGACACCCCTCGCGTCGCTCGCGCGCACGATTCGGTTGCCGTTGCGGGATGGAGCAGTGGTAGCTCGTCGGGCTCATAACCCGAAGGTCGCAGGTTCGAATCCTGCTCCCGCTACCAAGCGATGATCGCGCGGCCCCCGGACGGGGGCCGCGCGTCGTTCTCGTGGTTCGCGGGGGGAGCGGCCCCGGCCGGCGGCGCCCTACAACCCGCGGGCGAGATCCTCGTCGGTGCCGGCGAAGACCAGCAGGTCGCCGGGCTGGATGAGCTGCGACCGCACCGGGTTGAGCTGCACCTCCTCGCCCCGCACGACCAGCAGCAGGCGGCGCGTGCCGATCTGCTCCACGTCGTCGAGGCGCCGCCCCTGCAGCCCCTCCGGGGCCGCGTAGACGCCGATGCCGTACTGCGGGGTCAGCGTGAGGTAGTCCTGCGCGGTGCGGGCCAGCAGCAGGTGGGCCAGCCGCTCGCCCCCGTCGGCCTCCGGCTGCACGACCCGGTGCGCGCCGATGCGCCGCAGGATGGTGGCGTGGCGCTCGCTGCGCGCCTTGGCGAAGATCGTGGCGACGCCGAGCGAGTGCAGGTTCATCGTGCCCAGCACGCTGGCCTCCAACTCCGCCGTCGCCACGACGCCGAAGTCCATGCGGGCGGCGCCGAGCTCGCGCAGCGCTTCCAGGTCGGTGATGTCGGCCGTGGCCGCGCGCGACACCTGGTCGGCCAGGATCTGCACCCAGGCCGCGTTCTGATCGATGGCCAGGACGTCGTGCCCCAGCTCGGCCAGCGTGAGGCAGAGTTGCCGCCCGAAGCGCCCCAGACCCAGCACCGCGACCTGCATGTCGCGTCCTCCCCTGCGGACGGTAGCTTATCGGCCGCCCATCGGCCGCTCATCGGCCGCTCATCGGCCCGCCGGCCGTGACCGCCGCCGGCCCGCCTGTGTCGCCGGGCGATCGCAGGGTAGGCTGTAGGCGGCGGCCCGGCCGCCATCGGGGCCCCATCGTCTAGAGGCCTAGGACGCCAGCCTTTCAAGCTGGTAGCACGGGTTCGAATCCCGTTGGGGCCACCAGGATTCCCCCCGCCGGGCCGCGGCGCCTCGCCCCCGATCCCCGCGGCGGGGTCGGCGTCGGGGCGCTCGCGGCGCGGGGCGGGAGAATCGGCGGTGCACAAGACGCACGCCGATCTTGAGTCGGGGGCGAAAGACTGCTACACATGGGAGCGCAAGGAGTCACCCCCCAGGCGGGTCAGTGGGGCGCGTCCAGGGGCAGGAATTATTGAGGAGGATCCCAATGCTTGATCTCTTGCAGCGCGGCTATCGGGGGCGCGCATTCGTGACGGTCGTGCTGGTGATGGTGCTGGCCGCCTTCGCCTTCGCGGCGTGCGGCGGCGACGACGACGCGGCCGACACCGAGGCCCGCGGCGACACGCTGGCCACGGTGATCGACCGCGGCGAGTTGAAGTGCGGCGTGAAGCAGACCCAGCCGCTGTTCGGCTTCCGCGAGGCCGACGGCAGCGTGGCCGGCTTCGACGTCGACTTCTGCCGGGCCATCGCCGCGGCGGTGCTCGGCGACGCCGACGCGGTGGAGTTGGTCGACGCCTCCGATGCGTCGACCCGCTTCGAGTTGCTCGCCGACGGCGAGATCGACGTGCTGATCCGCACGACGACGATCACCGCCTCGCGCGACCGCGAGCTGAACGTGGACTTCGCGCAGACCACCTTCTACACGGGGCAGGGCTTCGCGGTGCACGCCGGCTCGGGGATCGAATCGACCTCCGACATGGACGGCGCGACGATCTGCGTGCAGTCGGGCACGACCACCGAGCAGAACCTGGCCGACCACTTCCGCGACATCGGGGCCAGCTTCACGCCGGTCGGCGGCGGCGACCAGGAGACGCAGGACGCCTTCATCGCCGGCCGCTGCGACGTGTGGACGGCCGACCAGAGCAACCTCGCGTCGCGCATCGGCGTGCTCTCGAACGCCAGCGACTTCGTCATCCTGGGGCAACTGATCTCCAAGGAGCCGCTGGCGCCGGGCGTCCGCGACTACGACAGCGAGTGGAAGGACGTCGTGAACTGGGTCGTCCACGGCCTGATCGCGGCGGAGGAACTGGGCATCACCCGCAGCAGCGTGTCCGGCTTGGCGGCGAACCCGCCGAACACGACCATCGCGCGGCTGCTGGGCGTCTCCTACGAGGGCGGCCCCGTCAGCACGCTGGGCTTCGACACGGTCGACGCGCAGTTCATCCAGCGGGCGATCGCCGCCGTGGGGAACTACGGCGAGATCTACGCCAACACGGTGGGCAACGCCGTGCCGCGGGCCTGCTCGCTCAACGCCCTCGCCAGCGAGGACAAGAGCAACTGCCCGCCCGGCACCGGCGGCATTCAGTACGCGCTGCCGTACCGCTAGACCGGCCAGAGTCCGGGAACACACGCGGAGGGGTCGCCCCGTTCGGGACGGCCCCTCCCGCGTCTCCACACTAGTTCCGCTGCCGGGGCCGCTCGCACCCGGGGGATGAAGCGCTGACCATGGCCGCCGACGCCCGCCCCGCCAGCCGTCCCGTGCCGCTCTTCTACCGGCGCGGGTTCCGGCGGCTGCTGACGCAGGGCGTGTACGTCGCCGCGACGGCGCTCGTGCTGGGCTACGTGCTGGCGGCGCTCGACCTGCGCGACTTCGGCTTCACCTTCCTCAACGACCCGGCCGGCTTCGCCGTCGGCAGCCAGTGGCTGATCGACGTCGACGGGGTCACCAACTCCCGCATCACGATGTACCTGGTCGGCGTCTGGGCGACGATCCGCGCCGTGCTCGTCGCCATCCTGCTGGCCACGATCCTCGGCGTCATCGTCGGCGTCGCGCGGTTGTCCACGAACTGGCTCGTCGCGCGCATGGCGATGCTCTTCGTCGAGGTCTTCCGCAACACGCCGCTGCTCGTCCAGGTGGTGCTGTGGTACGCGATCCTGCTGGTCGGCGCGCCGCAGATCGAGAACGTCATCAACATCGGCGACGCGTTCTTCATCTCGGGCCGCGGCGTCGCGATTCCCTGGCCGGTCCCCAGCGCGGGGCTGTGGGGCGCGCCCGACTGGTTCGTGGGCGTCTGGGTGGCCGTGCTGCTCGTCATGGGCTGGGCGGCGTTCCGCCTGCGCGCCCGCCGCCAGCAGCGGGAGCGCGAGACCGGCCAGCCGCTCAACGCCAACCGCTGGGCGCTCGGGCTGTTCGGGGCCGGGGCGCTGATCTCCTTCCTCGTCCTGGGCGCGCCGGTGAGCATGGACCGGCCGACCATCGACGGCACGCACTACGCCGAGGGGATGATCATCCGGCCGGAGTTCGCGGCGCTGGTGCTGGGCCTGACGATCTACACCGCCTCGTTCATCGCCGAGATCGTGCGGGGCAGCATCCAGGCGCTGCCGAAGGGCCAGACGGAGGCCGCCAACGCCGTGGGGCTCAGCGGCTATCAGCGCCTGACGCTGATCATCCTGCCGCAGGCCCTGCGCCAGATGATCCCGTCGGTCACCAACCAGTTCCTCAACGTCAACAAGAACTCGTCGCTGGCCTACGCGGTGCTCTACGACGACCTCTTCCGCGTCGCCACGATCATCCAGAACAAGGCCGGGCATGCGCTGGAGATGTTCTTCGTGATCATCATCACGTACATGCTGATCTCGTTCCTGATCTCCGCCGTGATGAACTACTTCAACGCGCGCGTGACGGCGCACCAGGTGTAGGGAGGGATGCGCATGGCCGAGATGCCCGTCCCGCAGCAGCGCCGCATCGTGCTGCCCCCGCACCGCCAGCGGGCGCACCGGCCGCGCTCGGTCCGCGCGCGCGAGTGGGTGCGCCGCAATCTCTTCCCGTCGCGGGGCGGGACGCTGCTCACGCTGGTCAGCGCCGGCGTCTGCGGCGTGCTCCTCGCCGCCGTCGTGTGGTTCGTCTTCTTCGACGCCAACTGGCAGGTCATCACCGACAACCGCTGGCTGCTGTTCGCCGGCAGCTTCCCGCACGACGGGGAGTGGCGCCTGTGGACGGCGATCGGCCTGGTCTTCCTGCTGATCGGGATGGCCTACGGCACGTGGTCGAGCCTCGGCCGCAAGGACCACCTGTTCATCGCCCTGGCGGGGGCCTTCACGATCTTCCTGATGGCGCACGGCGGCGCGCAGATCTGGTCGACGATCTGGTTCCTGGCGGCGATCGGGCTCCTCTACGTGGGCTACGCCGTCATGGTGCGGATCCCGCGCGAACTGGGACCGACCCGGCGGCTGCAGCAGCGCGCCGTCGGCGGGCTGCTGGCGCTCGCCCTGCCCATCGTGCTCATCATCCTGATGGCCGGCGGCGGGGCCAGCATGCGCCAGCTCGACGGCTTCGTGCTCAACCTCATCCTGGCCCCGGTGGGCATCGTGGGCGGCCTCGTGGTGGCGATCCCGCTCGCGCTCGGCCGCGCCTCCTCGATGCGCACCATCTCCTGGACCTGCACGGCCTACATCGAGGTCGTGCGCGGCGCGCCGCTGCTGGGCTGGCTGTTCGTCGCGCTGTTCATCCTCGACGACGTGATCGGCGGCGACCTGATCGTCCGCACGATGGTCGTGCTGGCCGTCTTCACCGGGGCCTACATGGCCGAGTACATCCGCGGCGGCCTGCAGGCGCTGCCCCGCGGCCAGTACGAGGCCGCGCACGCCGTGGGGCTCAACCAGCTCCAGTCGATGCAGTTGATCATCCTGCCCCAGGCGCTGCGCATCTCGATCCCGCCGATGGTGGGGCAGGCGATCTCGATCTGGAAGGACACGACGCTGGTGACCGTGATCCTCACCCTGCGCGAGTTCAAGGGCAACGCCGACTCGGCGATCGCCCAGATGGAGTTCATCGACGACCGGATCGAGGCCTACGTCTTCGTGGCGGTGGGCTTCTGGATCGTGTCCTTCATGATGTCGCGCGTGTCGCAGCGCGTGGAGCGCGCCCAGGGCGTGGGCGAGCGCTAGGATCGCAGGCAAAGGGGTGCAGCATGACCACCGAGTCGAATGAACCGCCGGCCGCCGCGGAGAACGGCGGCGACGGGCGCCGCGGCCGCCTCGCGGGGGCGCCGGACATCATCGTCACCGAGGGCGTCTCGAAATGGTTCGGCGACTTCCAGGCCCTCGACGAGGTCTCGCTGTCGGTCAAGGAGCACGAGATCGTCGTCATCCTGGGGCCGTCCGGCTCGGGCAAGTCGACCTTCATCCGCTGCCTCAACCGGCTCGAGGAGCACGACTCGGGCCGCATCGTGATCGACGGCATCGAACTCAACGAGGACGTCCGCAACATGCAGACCATCCGCTCCGAGGTGGGGATGGTCTTCCAGCAGTTCAACCTCTTCCCGCACCTGTCGGTGATGAGCAACATCACCCTGGGGCCGCAGAAGGTGCGGCGCATGCCGAAGCAGGAGGCCAACCAGCTGGCGATGGAGTTGCTGGAGCGGGTGGGCATCCCCGAGCAGGCCGAGAAGTACCCCGCGCAGCTCTCGGGCGGGCAGCAGCAGCGCGTCGCGATCGCCCGCGCGCTGGCCATGCAGCCCAAGATCATGCTGTTCGACGAGCCGACCTCGGCCCTCGACCCGGAGATGATCAAGGAAGTGCTGGACGTGATGCAGGAGCTGGCCGAGTCGGGCATGACGATGCTCGTCGTGACGCACGAGATGGGCTTCGCGCGCGAGGTCGCCGACCGGCTGGTCTTCTTCGACGAGGGCGCGCTGGTCGAGCAGGGCACCCCCCAGCACTTCTTCGAGAACCCGCGCGAGGAGCGCACCAAGCTGTTCCTCAGCCAGATCCTGTAGCGCGCCCGGCGCCCGCCGTGCGCGTTCGCCGGGCCCGGCTATGCTGTCGGCGGACCGGGTTCGGCGCATCAGTTCCCGGCCGCGCGCCCACGTCGCGCGAGACTCGAAAGGACCCCGCAATGCCGATCGCAGAAGGAGACACGGTTCCCGCGGAGGCGTCGGGCAGAACCCTGCAAGACGGCAGCCCGGAACCCACGACCCTGGCGGAGCTCGTCGCCGGCAAACGGGCGATCGTGTTCGGCGTGCCCGGCGCCTACACCGGCACCTGCACGAACCAGCACCTGCCCAGCTTCGCCGAGAACCAGGCGGCGCTGACGGAGAAGGGCATCGACGCGGTCATCTGCATGTCGACCAACGACATCTCCGTGCTCAGCGCCTGGAACGCCGCGCACGGGGCGGAGCACGTCACGATGCTCGCCGACGGCAACGGCGACATCACCCGCGCGCTCGACCTGGGCGTCGACCTGAGCGTGGTCGGGATGGGCTTCCGCACGCGCCGCTTCGCGATGTTCGTGGACGACGGCGTCGTCAAGGCGCTGAACGTCGAGGAGAGCCCGGCGACGTGCGGGATCACGTCGGCGACGGGCATCCTGGAGCGCGTGTAGCCGGCGCTCGGCGGTCGCGTGCCCGGCGCGGAGCCGCCCGCCGGTCCCATCGTCGCCGGGCGGCTGCGCCGTCGCGACGCCGCCGCGCTGAACGCGCGGCCCGCCGCGATCCGCGCGCACAGCTACGAGGGCGGCTGGTACAACAACGCGACCTTCGTCTTCCCCGCGCTGGCCGCGCTGCTGGCGCTCATCGCCTGGCCGATCGCCGGCGCGGCGGAACTGCTGGGGATCGGCCTCTTCTTCCTGGCCGTGACGGGCGTGATGCTGCCCCTGGTGGCGCTGACCTGGCGGCGCACGCCGACGCTGATCGTGCTGAGCGCGGAACGCATCGAGGCGCTGCACCAGGGCGAGGCGCGGCAGGCGCTGGCCTGGGACGAGGTGAGCGACGTGCGCCGCGTCGAGACGATGGGCAACGTCCGCTGGTACGTCGTGGGGCGGGACGGAGACCACCTGACCCTCGAGGGGGAGATCGCGGAGCTGGAGGCGCTGCTGTCGGAGGCCCGCCGCTTGGCCGGGCTGCCGGCCGCCGATGCCGGCGGCTGAGAATCCGCGCCGCGGGCCGGGGCGCGGCGGTATGCTGATCGCGCCACACCGGAGGGCGCGGCCGGGCGGGGGAAGCCCGGCGGCGGCTCCGGGCGGACGGAGGAGCCGGATGCCGGAGATCAGAGTCAACACCAACGGGCCCTACCTGCTGGACGCGAGCGGCTTGCAGTTGACGGACGCCAACGGCGCGGAGATCGCGTTGCCGCAGGGCAGCAAGGTCGCGCTGTGCCGCTGCGGCCACTCGGCCAGCAAGCCGTTCTGCGACGGCGAGCACAAGCGGGCCGGCTTCAGCCACGACCCGACCGCCGGCTGAGTCCCGGGTCGGTCGCACGCGGCGGGGCCGCCCACGGGGGCGGAGAGTGGAGGGCGCGTCATGCAGCCGATCCTGGTGGGCGACATCCTGGAGCGGGCGGAGCGCCTGTACGGCGGGCGCTTGGCCGTCGTCGATGGCGAGACGCGCTACACCTACGCGGAGGCCGGGCGGCGCATCCGCCGGCTGGCGGCGGGCCTGCTGGGGCTGGGCCTGCCGGCGGGCGCGCACATCGCGATCCTGGCCAACAACTCGCACCGCTACTACGAGACGTACTTCGCGGCCCACTACGCGGGCATGCCGCTTGCGCCGCTCAACATCCGCCTGGCGGGCGAGGAACTGGCGTTCATCATCCGCGACGGCGACATCCGCGCCTTGCTGGTGGGGCCGGAGTACCTGCCGCTGCTGGCGGAGTTCCGCGACCGGCTGCCCGACCTGCGCCACGTCATCGTGCTCGACGACACTGCCCCCGCCGGCGACCACACGTATGAGTCGCTGATCGAGGGCAGCGCGCCGCTCGCGGCGGCCGCCCGCGACTGGGCCGAGGACGACCTCATCAACCTCTGCTACACGGGCGGCACGACGGGGCGGCCCAAGGGCGTGATGCTGACGCAGCGCAACGTCGTCTCCAACGCGGAGCACGTCCAGATGACGTTCCCCTTTAGCGAGGACGACGTGTGGCTGCACGTCGCGCCGCTCTTCCACCTCGCCGACGCCTGGGCCTGCTACGTGATGACGATGGCGGGCGCGACACAGGTCTGCGTGCCCGGCTTCACGCCCGACGGCTTCCTCGAGGCCGTGCAGGCGGAGGGCGTGACCGCCACGATCCTCGTGCCCACGATGATCAACTTCGTGGTCAACCATCCCCAGGTGCGCGACTACGACGTCTCGTCGCTGCGGCTGATCCTGTTCGGCGCCTCCCCCATGGCCGTGGACCGCATCCAGGCGGCGCGGGCGCTCTTCGGCCCGGTGCTGTGCCAGGCCTACGGCATGACCGAGACCGCGCCCGTGCTCACGGCGCAGCGCCTGGAGTGGCTCGACTACGACACGCCCGCCGGCATCGAGCGGCTGGCATCCTGCGGACGCGAGGTCATGGGCGTGCGCCTGCGCATCGCCGACGCCGCCGGCGCCGACGTCGCGCCCGAGGGGGTCGGGGAGATCATCGTGCGGGGGCCCAACATCATGGCGGGCTACTGGAAGCGCCCCCAGGAGACCGCCGAGGCCCTGCGCGACGGCTGGATGCACACCGGCGACATCGCCCGGATGGACGCGGACGGCTTCGTCTACATCGTCGACCGGGCCAAGGACATGATCATCAGCGGCGGCGAGAACGTCTTCACGACCGAGGTGGAGAACGCGCTGTACGAGCACCCGGCCGTGCTCGAGGCGGCGGTGATCGGCATCCCCAGCGAGCGGTGGGGCGAGGCCGTGCACGCCATCGTCGTGCTGCGCCCCGGCGCGACGGCGACCGAGGCCGACCTCGTGTCGTTCTGCCACGACAGGATCGCGGGCTACAAGTGCCCCAAGTCGGTGGACTTCCACAGCGAGCCGCTGCCCAAGTCGGGGCCCGGCAAGATCCTCAAGACGGAGCTCCGCAAGCCGTTCTGGGCCGGCCGGGATACCGCCGTGCACTGACGGCCATCCCTCCGCTCGCCGCCGCCCGCGCGGGAAGCGGCCGATCGACGCGCCGAATTGCTCACCCGTCTTGGCGGATTCGTGGATTCGTCCTACGCTGGCGCTGATCGGGCCGGCGGCCATGTGGGGGACGCGCGACGATGGATCCCGTCGCCGGCGGATGGCCCGTGCTGGCCTCCTGGCTTCAGGACACGTTCCTGGGCATCGAGGTCGAGCAGTACATCGGCATCGGTGCGCTGCTGGGGGTGGTCGTCCTCTGGCAGTTGGCCCTCACGCGCGGGCTCGCGATCGCGCTGCGCCGCCGCGTCCGCGATCGCGAGGCGCGGGCCTTCTGGGACCGCGAACGGCGGCGGCTGAGCCTGCCGATCCTGTGGCTGGGCGTCGCGGCCGTGATCCTGGCCGGCTTCCCCGTGCTCGACTTCGCCGCCGACGTGGAGGACGTGGTCGCGCAGGTCGCCTCGCTGATCGGCGCGGCGGCGATGGTCCTGCTGGGCTTCCGCGGCATCGACATCTTCACCGGCCTGCTGGCCCGGCGGGCCGAGTTGACCGCGACGAAGATGGACGACCAACTGGTGCCGATCATCCGCACCAGCCTGCGCGTCGGGGTGCTGGCGCTGGGCGCGCTGTTCGTGCTGTCGAACCTGGGCGTGAACGTGACCTCCCTGATCGCGGGCGCCGGCCTGCTGGGGCTGGGGGTGGCCTTGGCGGCGCAGGACACGGTCAAGAATTTCTTCGGCGGGGTCACGGTCTTCGCCGACAAGCCCTTCCAGGTCGGCGACTGGATCATCGTCGGCGGCGTGGAGGGGACGGTGGAGGAGGTGGGGCTGCGCTCCACGCGCGTGCGCACCTTCTACAACTCCATCGTGACGGTGCCCAACTACACGTTCACGGGCACCAACGTCGACAACATGGGCGCGCGCCGCTGGCGCCGCTACTCGACGACGCTGGGGCTCTCCTACGCCACGACGCCGGAGCAGATGCAGGCCTTCGTCGAGGGCGTGCGGGCGATCATCCGCGCCAACCCGCGCATGCGCACGGACTTCTACATCGTCGAGTTCAAGGAGTTCGGGCCGTCCACGCTCGACGTGATGCTGTACTGCTTCATCGACGCGCCCAACTGGAACGACGAGATGCGGGTGCGGCACGTGCTCAACCTGGACATCGTGCGGCTGGCGGAGCGGCTGCGCGTCGAGTTCGCCTTCCCCACGCAGACCCTCCACATCGACTCCGGGCCGGGGCAGCGCTTCCGGGCGCCCGCCCCGCCCGAGCCGGAGCAACTCGCCGGCACGGTCGACGACTTCGGCCCCGACGGGGCGGCCGGACAGCGCACCGACCGTCCGCTAACATCGGGCTTCGACAACGGATAGCGGCCCCCGCCGCGAACGAAAGCGAGACCACCATGCGCGAACTGCCGATCGGCGTGCACCTGGGCTTCCGCGAGGCCAACGTGATGCTGGAGCGCACCCGCGCCGCCGACGCGGCCGGCCTCGACATGGTCTGGAGCACCGTGGGCGGGCCCGCCCCGGACCCGTTCGTGGTCTTCGGGCGGGCGGCGGATGAGACGACGATCGGCTTTGGGACGAGCATCGTGCCCACCTACCCGCGCCACCCGATCGTGATGGCGTCGCAGGCGCTGGCCCTGGAGCAACTCGCGCCGGGGCGGCTGCGGCTCGGCATCGGGCCCAGCCACCGGCCGGTGATCGAGGGCATGTTCGGGCTCGGGTTCGAGCGGCCGCTGGCGCACCTGCGCGAGTACCTCGGCATCCTGCGCCCGCTGCTGCACGAGGGCGCGGTGGACGTCGCCGGCGAGCAGATCACCGCGCGGGCGCGGATCAGTCCCCCCGCGCCGGTGCCGATCCTGATCGCGGCGCTGCGGCCCCGCGCCTACCGGATCGCCGGCGAGTTGACCGACGGCGCGATCTCCTGGATGTCGCCGCTGCCCTTCCTGCGCGACCAGGCCGCGCCCGCGGTCGCGGCCGGCGCGGAGGCCGCCGGGCGGGATCGGCCGCCGCTCGTCGCGCACGTGCCCGTGGTCGTGTCCGAGGACCGCGCGGCGGTGCGCGCCGCGGCCGCGCAGCAGTTCGGCAACTACCAGCGCCTGCCGTTCTACCGCCAGATGATGCTCGACGCCGGCCTGGAGGACGCGCCCGGCGACGTCTTCACCGACACCATGGCCGACGCGCTCATCGTCTCCGGCGACGAGAACGCCGTCGCCGACCGCCTGCGCGGGTTGCCCGGCTTCGGCGTGGACGAACTGCTGGCGGACATCGTCGATACCGGCGCCGACGCCGCCCGCGACCGGGCGCGCACGCTGGAGCTCCTGGGCGCGCTCGCACGGGAGGACTAAGCACGCCCCGTTATGTCCGATGCGGGTGGCGGATCGTTATGCTCCGCTGGGCATATTGAGCCGGAGCCGTTCGGCCTGGATAATCGCGGCACTCAGACCATCGACGTGAGGCCGTCCACCGGACGGACCTCGCACAGTCGGCTGCGGCCGGCGGAAAGGACCATCGCCCATGCCGGAAGAACTGGCCTACAACGGCAAGATCCTCAACGTGAACCTCGACAACGGGGAGATCACGCCGGAGGAGATCCCCGAGCAGATGTACAAGGACTACCTGGGCGGCTACGGCCTGGGCGCGCGCCTGCTCTTCGACCGCATCCCCCAGGGGGCGGACCCGATGGGGCCCGAGAACGTCCTGGGCCTGATGCCGGGCGTGATGACCGGCACGCCCATCTTCGGCAACCGCTTCCAGGCGGTCTGCAAGAGTCCCTCGACCGGCGGCTGGGGCGACGCCAACTGCGGCGGCGACTTCGGGCCCTACCTGAAGTTCGCCGGCTGGGACGGCATCCTGCTCTACGGGCAGTCCGACGATCCCGTCTACATCCTGATCGACGACGACGAGGTCAGCATCCACGACGCCTCGGACTACTGGGGCATGGACGCGATCAGCGCCGAGAAGAAGTTCAAGGAGGAGTACGGCAAGAAGACCTCCGTGGCGCTGATCGGGCAGTCGGGCGAGAACCTCTCCTATCTCGCCGGCATCTGCAACGAGCACGGCCGCCTGGCGGCGCGCTCCGGCGTCGGCGCCGTGATGGGCTCGAAGCGGGTAAAGGCGGTGGTAGTCAAGTCGACGCGGAAGATGATCCAGCAGCACGACAAGGACGCGCGGGGCCTGATGAAGGACTCGCTCGACAACTTCGCCGCGCCCCTGCGGGACTTCTTCCGCACCTTCGGCACGACCGGCATCACGGCCGGGTCGGCGCACAGCGGCGACTCGCCGGTGCGCAACTGGGGCGGCGTGGGCATCGAGGTCTTCGGCGACGTCGACGGCCTGCAAGGGCCGGTCGTCAACGAGAAGATGGTGCGCAACTACGCCTGCTGGCACTGCCCGCTGGCCTGCGGCGCCGAGAGCGTCGAGTCGGCCAACCCCAAGTACCCGTACCCGCGCCTCACCCACCGGCCCGAGTACGAGACGATGGCCTCGTTCGGGACGATGAACCTGATCAACGACCTGGACTTCCTGATCCACGCCAACCACGTCTGCAACGAGTACGGCCTGGACACGATCGGCGCCGGCTGCACGATCTCCTTCGCGATCGAGTGCTTCGAGAACGGCCTCATCACGAAGGAGGACACGGACGGTCTGGAGTTGCGCTGGGGCGGCGACGACGCGGCCATGGCGCTGCTGCACAAGATCGGCAACCGCGAGGGCTTCGGCGACGTGCTGGCCGATGGCGTCAAGGTCGCCGCGGAGAAGCTCGGCAACGGCACCGAGGCCTACGCGGTCCACATCGGCGGACAGGAACTGCCGATGCACGACCCCAAGCTGCAGCCGGAGTACCACACCACGTACAAGCTGGACCCGACGCCGGCCCGGCACACCCAGTACGAGGGCAACAGCCGCTACGGCGGGCCCGAGTACCCGCGCGCGCCGAAGGACTTCCAGGACTACGCCAACCGCGGCGAGCACCACAAGGGCGCCAGCGAGTACATGCACGTCGTCAACGCGACGGGGATGTGCCAGTTCATCATGATGACGGCCCCCACGGAGCGCTTCCCGGAGTGGATCAACAAGGTCACCGGCTGGGAGATGACCGGCGACGAGTTGCAGCAGGCGGGTGAGCGGATCGCCAACCTGCGCATGGCCTTTGAGGTCCGGGAGGGCAACAACCCGCGGGCGCGCTACGTCCCCGGGCGCCTGACCGGCCAAGAGGGTACCGCGCAGACCGTCGGCCCGCTGGAGGGCGTCCAGCTCGACACGGAGTTGATGGAGACCGACTTCCTCAACGCCTGCGAGTGGGACACCGACGACTGCACGCCCAGCCGCGGCAAGCTGGAGTCGCTGGGCCTGGCGGACGTGGCCGACGCGCTCAAGGTCTAGCGCCCGATCATCGAACGCAGGCAAGGGCGCGGGCCGTGGGGCCCGCGCCCTTCGCTTTCACGGCCGCGTAGTCACGACCGAGGGGAGCCCGAGATGGTGTTGCAGGATCAGGTGGTGTTCGTCACGGGCGCGTCGCGGGGCTTCGGCGAGGCGGCGACGCTGGAACTCGTGCAGCGCGGGCATCGCGTCGTCGCGACGATGCGCAACCCCGACCGCGACGGTCCCGGCCTCCTGGCCGGCGCGGGCGCGCAGAGCGACCGCATCACGGTCACGTCCTGCGACGTGACGGATCGGGCCAGCGTCGACGCGGCGGTCGCGCTGGCCGAGCGGACGCACGGCCACATCGACGCCGTCTTCAACAACGCCGGCTACGGCCTCTACGGCCCCGTCGAGGAGTTGCAGGACGAGGAGATCCTGCGCGAGTTCGACACGAACGTCGCCGGGCAGATCCGGGTCGTGCGGGCGGTCCTGCCGGGCATGAGGGCGCGCGGCGGCGGCGGCAAGGTCGTCAACGTGTCCTCGCTGGCCGGGCGCATCTCCGGCCCCCTGCTGGGCCTCTACGCGGCCTCCAAGCACGCCGTCGAGGCGATGTCGGAGGCGCTGCGGCTCGAGGTCGCGGCGGCGGGGGTGCAGGTCACCATCATGGAACCCGGCATGTTCGCCTCGGACTGGCAGACCACGTCGCTCGACGTGACGCAGGTCGTGCGGGAGGGCAGGAGCCGCATGCAGCCCGTGGTCGACAAGGCGCTGGCGGCGTTCCGGGAGCGCGCCGCGTCGCGGCCCGGCTCGCGCGCGGTCGCCGTCGCGCTGGCGGACATCGTGGAGTTGCAGCAGCCGCTGCCGACGCGCTGGCCGGTCGGCGACGACGCCCAGCAGATGATCGCCCTGCGTGCGTCGCTCACCGACGCCCAGTGGGAAGAGGCGATGCGGCAAAACGACGGCTACCGCGGCGTCTTCCTGCGTGCGGTGGACGAGGCGCGCTAGCCGCTCCCGGCGGCATCGGGCGGCGTCCACGTGACGACGCCTATGCGGCTGCGGTGGGGGAGCCGCACGCCGTCCCCGTCGGGCAGGAGCGTGCGCGCCAGGGCGTCGCGCAGGCGCGTGGCCTTGGGACCGTCCGGCGACAGCCAGAGCCGCCGCAGCGCGACCGTCTCGGCCTCCGCGGGGGAGCCGAAGCGCCAGTCCTCCGTCGCCGCGACGCGCATCCCGGGCAGGGCGCCGCGGGCCAGCAGCAGGGTCAGGAACTCCACCAGGCCGGGCAACTCGGCCTGCGGCTCCCCGTGCACGGCGGGCCACAGCGCGGAGAACGAGGACGGCGGCGGGCGGTCCATGAGCACGGCCACGCAGACACGCGAGGCCGCCGCCTCGAGCGCGTCCAGGAACGGGCCGATCGCCTCGACGTCGTAGCCCACGTGCGAGATGAAGGCGACGTCGGCCCGGTACTCGTCCGTCGAGGCGGGCGGCCAGCGCGCGGCGCGCAGTTCCGTGTTGGCGATGCGGCCGCCTTCGTCGTCGCGGAACTCGGCGATCGTCTGCGCGAACACGGCGCGCATGCTCGGGCTCGGCTCGACGGCGATCACACGCCGCACCGCGCGCGCGATGCCCAGGCTGAAGCGTCCCCCACCGGCCCCGACGTCGAGCCAGGTGTCGCCCGGCCGCGCCAACGCGAGCAGCGCGTTGAGCGTGGGATCGTCGCGCCGCGCGGGGTCGGCGCGGAAGGCCGGGGCGACCGGCGCGTAGAAGTCCTCGCCCGGGACCTCCTCCCGCAGGCGTTCCGCCTGCTCCCGGTTCGCGGCGACGCGGCGGGCCCAATCGGCCTCGGCGGCGGCGGCGGTCGGGCGCAGGGCGGAGGCGGACATGCCGCCAGGGGAACACGCCCGGCCCGCCGCTGGCAAGCCGCCGCGAGCGCGGAGCCGTCCGGGCGCTACAATGCCGGTGTGAGCGAGCATCCCGAACTCCAATTCGAATCGAAGCCGGCGCTGCGGCAGCCGCACCTGGTCGTCGCCTGGGCGGGCTGGAACGACGCCGGCGAGTCGGCCTCGACGGCGGCCCGCTACCTCGCCGCGACGATGGACGGGGAGCCCTTCGCCAGCATCGACCCGGAGGACTTCTACGACTTCACCGAGGCCCGTCCGCTGGCCCGCTACCGCCGCGGCGAGCGGGAGATCATCTGGCCCAGCACCGACTTCTACGCCGTGCGGCTCCCCTCCCGCGGCCACGACCTGATCCTGGCGGTGGGGATCGAGCCGAACTTCCGCTGGCAGCGCTACATGGACGCCTTCCACGCGCTGATCCGGACCATGGACGTGCGCCTCGTCGTGACGCTGGGGGCGGTCGCGGCGGGCGTGCCGCACACGCAGCAGGTGCGCGTCAGCGGCTCGGCGAACAGCCCGGACCTGGCCGAGCGCTTCCAGATGCACCCGTCGCGCTACGAGGGCCCGACGGGCATCGTGGGCGTCTTCCACGACTCCTGCCGGCGGCGCGCCGTGGGCGGGGTCAGCTTGTGGGCGGCGGTGCCGCACTACCTGCCGGGCATCGCCAACCCGCTCGGGGCGCGGGCGCTGCTGGAGCGGCTGGCCGAGATCAGCGGCCTCTCGATCGACTACGGGCGCCTGCGCCGCGAGGAGCAGCGCTTCGAGGAGCGGGTGGGGTCGGCGATGGAGGAGAGCGACGAACTGCGCGGGTACGTCACGCAGCTCGAGGAGTCGGTGCAGGAGGCGCCGGCCGCGGCCCCGCCCGCGGAACTCCCCTCGGCGGAGGGCCTGATCGCGGACCTCGAGGAGTACCTGCGGCGGACCCGCGGGGACGAGCCCTGACCCCGCCATGACCAGCGAGCCGCCCCCCGACCCCGCTCCCGCGCCGCAGCCGGTCGACGACGTCACCGACGACGACCGCACGCAGGCGTCGGCGAAGAACATCGAGAAGATGTGGAAGTTCGCCACGAAGTTCGCCGAGAAGAGCGGCTCGTTCCTGCACCCCCAGCGCGAGATCACCGAGTTCCTGGTGATCGGGCTGGCCAAGCACATCGACGAACTGGGCAAGCCGCTCTGCCCCTGCAACTTCTACGAGGACAAGCAGAAGGAGGTCGAGGAGTCGAACTTCTGGATCTGCCCCTGCGAGGAGATGCAGAAGTGGAAGTACTGCCATTGACTGCTCTTCTGCGATGCGGAAGGTCTTCCCATCACCGAGCACCTGCCCAAGGACCACGAAGGCCGCGAGATCTACGGGCTGGTCGCCGACCCCGACCTCAGCAAGGGCCGCGCCATCGGCCGGCTGGAGGCGAAGCAGGGCCGCGCCATCAAGAAGCGGGGCGGCAACTCGCAGGCGTCGACGTAAATCGGTCGTGCTACCATCAGGGCGCTTCAGAGGCTGGATGCTTGCCGTTCCATGAGTGGATCGCGCTCGCGTCCGAGCAGGGGGCCACAATCCCCCCGCACACAGAAACCCCCGGCTATCGCGCCGGGGGTTTCGCATTCCCCGGCCTGTCGCCCGGACGAAACCCGGGCGCACGCCGAAGGCCGCGATGCGGCCCCGTCGCTTGCCCCTGCCCACGACCGCCCCGTAGTCTGAGTTGGCACGCGCCGCCGAAGGCGCAGGGAGCATTCATGGCGAAGAAGAGCCAACTCGCGCGCGACAAGAAGCGCCGCGCGATGCACGACCGCTACAAGGCCCAGCGCGCGGCGCTGAAGACCAAGCTGCGCGAGTCGGCCGACGACCCGCAGGCGCGCTGGGACGCCCAGGTGGCGCTGCAGAAGCTGCCGCGCAACAGCAGCCCCACGCGGCTCAAGAGCCGCTGCGAGGTCACCGGGCGCTCGCGCGGCTACATGCGCAAGTTCGGGCTCTCGCGGATCACCTTCCGCGAGATGGCCTCGCAGGGACTGCTGCCGGGCATTCGCAAGTCGTCCTGGTAGCCGCCCGTCCGCGCCGGGCCGGCGAATCGCTTAGCGGCACTACCCGCAGACCTTAGCGACGGTTAACATCCCGGGAGCGGCGCGCGGCGGCGCGCGCTCCCGGGAGCCCCGTGTCCCTGATCGCCAGCCTGCCCCGCTCGAAGTCGACGCGCGCGCCCCGCGGCCCCGCGCCGGTCGTGTGGATCGCGGCGCTCACCGTCGCCGGGGCGATGGCGGTCCCGCTCGTCTACCTGATCGTGCGGGCGGCCGGCGCCGACGCCGACGCCTGGAACGACCTGCTGCGCGACTCCACCTGGCGCCTGCTGCGGAACACGGTCCTGCTGGCCGTCAGCGTCACCGGGGCCTCGATCGCGATCTCGCTGCCGATCGCCTGGCTGGTCGTGCGCAGCGACCTGCCCCTGCGCCGCGTCTGGCTGGTGCTGTCGGTGCTGCCGCTCGTCTTCCCCACGTTCGTCGGCGCGCTGGCCTACATCGCCGCGATGGGGCCGCGGGGCACGCTGCAGAGCATCCTGGGGCCGCTGGGCGTCGAGAGCGTGCCCCAGATCACCGGCTTCGAGGGCGCGTTCCTGGCGCTCACGCTCTTCAGCTACCCCTATCTCCTGCTCACCCTCCTGGCCGGGATGCGCGGCGTGGACCCCTCGATGGAGGAGGCCTCGCGCGCGCTCGGCGTCGGCGCCTGGCGGACGTTCTTCCGGGTCGTCGTGCCGCAGCTCCGCGTGCCGCTCGCGGCGGGATCGTTGCTGGTCGCGCTCTACGTCGTCAGCGACTTCGGGGCGGTCTCGATCCTGCGCTTCGACACCTTCACGCGGGCGATCTTCGTGCAGATGCAGAGCAGCTTCGATCGCTCGGCGGCGGCCGTCCTGGGCCTGGAACTGGTGGCCCTGGTGGGGCTGATCCTGGTCATCGAGGCGGTCACGCGATCGCGCGGGCGCTACTACTCGAGCGGCGCGGCGACGACCCGAAAACCGCGGCGGATCCGGCTCGGCCGCTGGCGCTGGGCGGCGCTCGCGTTCCTGATCCTGCTGATGCTCGCCGCCCTGGTCACGCCGATGGCCGCCCTGCTCGACTGGCTCATCCGCGGCCTGCGGAACAACGAACCGATGCACGACCTGTGGGCGGGGGCGTGGCGCTCGCTGTGGGTGTCGGCCGTGGCGGCGGGCATCGCCGTGGCGGCGGCGCTGCCCGTGGCGATCGTGGCGGTTCGCCGGCGCGGACCGATGGCGGGCTTGGTGGAGCGGGTGAGCTACGTGGGCTTCGCCTTGCCGGGGATCGTGGTGGCGCTGTCCATCGTGTTCTTCGCGCTCAACGTCGTGCCCGGCCTCTACCAGAGTTGGACGCTGCTGATCTTCGCCTACCTGGTGCTGTTCCTGCCGCAGTCGATCGGGCCGCTGCGATCCTCGCTCGTGCGGGTCCGGCCGAGCATCGAGGAGGCGGCGCGCGGCCTGGGCCGCCCCCGCGGATCGGTCCTGGCGACGGTGACGCTGCCGCTGATCGTGCCGGGCATGGTGAGCGGCTTCGCGCTGGTCTTCCTGACCACGATGAAGGAACTCCCGGCGACCCTGCTGCTGGCCCCCATCGAGTTCGACACCCTCGCCACCCAGGTCTGGCTGCACGCCGAGGAGGCCTTCTTCGCCCGCGCCTCGGCCCCGGGCCTGCTGTTGATCGGCGTGGCGGCGCTGCCCATGACGCTGATCCTGATCCGTGAGCGGGGGCTGCGTGACTGACACCGACGCCGCCACGCCCGCGCTCGCTTGCAGGGGACTGCGCAAGTCCTTCGGCGGCGCGGCGGCCGTGCACTACGTCAGCTTCCACGTCGCCCCGGGCGAGATCCTGGCGCTGCTGGGGCCCAGCGGCTGCGGCAAGACGACGACCCTGCGCCTCATCGCGGGGTTCGAGCGGGCCGACGCCGGGACCGTGCGCATCGGCGGCCGCACGGTCGTCGGCGAGCGGCTGTCGCTGCCGCCGGAGGAGCGGCGCGTGGGCATGGTCTTCCAGGACTACGCGCTCTTCCCGCACCTGACCGTCGGCGCGAACGTGCAGTACGGCCTCGACGCCCCGGGCGGCCGGGCGGGCGGGCGGGGGGCGCGGCTGGCGCGCCTGGCCGGGCGCTACGTGCCCTACGCGCCCACGCCCGCCGACGACCGCGTGCGCGAGGCGCTGGCGCTGGTCTCGCTGGAGGGGAAGGCCGACCGCTATCCGCACGAACTCTCGGGCGGCGAGGCGCAGCGCGTGGCGCTGGCCCGCGCCCTGGCCCCGCGGCCCGAACTGATCCTGCTCGACGAGCCCTTCTCCAACCTCGACACGCGGCTGCGGGCGGCGGTGCGGGCGGAGGTGCGGGCGATCCTGAAGCGGGCGGGCGCGGCGGCGGTCTTCGTCACGCACGACCAGGAGGAGGCCTTCAGCCTCGCCGATCGGGTGGGCGTGATGTGGGAGGGCCGCGTGGCGCAACTGGGCGCGCCGGCGGCGATCTACCGCCGGCCGGCGACGCGGGCGGTCGCGGAGTTCGTCGGCGACGCCGACTTCCTGCCGGGGCGCGTGGCCGGCGGCGTCGTGACGACGGCGTTGGGCCGCGCCGCGACGGTCGGAGAGATCAGCGACGGCGACCGCGTCGAAGCGATGCTGCGGCCCGAAACCGTGCGCGTGGCCGCGGCGGCGGCGGATCCACCCGACGACGACGGCTGGGTGACGGCGCAGGTCGTCGAGCACACCTACTATGGCCACGATCAGGTGATCGGCCTGCGCCTGGCCGAGGGCGCCATCGTGCACGCGCGCCTGGACTTCGACGCGGCGCACGCCGTCGGCGACACGGTGCGCCTGCGGGTCGAGGGGCCGCTCGTCGTGTTCCCGGCGCCGGCGGCGCCGGACGGATAGCCGGGCGCCGGCGCGCGGGCTGTACAGCCCGGCCGTTGGGCCATATCCTGCCCGGCGCCCGGAAGCGAGCGCCTGTATGAATTCGCCCGACGGATGACCGCCAACATCAACGACTTCCTCGCGCACTTCGTGACGGACCTCAACAACCGCTACATCGCGGCGCTGGCCGATCTCAGCGACGCGCAACTCGCCTATCGCGCCACGGCCGACTCGAACCACATCGGCTTCCTCGCCTGGCACGTGCTGCGGACGGAGGACAACGTCCTCAACTACCTCTGCCAGGATCGCAAGGCGACGGTCTGGCTGCAGCAGTCGCTCAACGTGCGCTGGGGGCTGCCCAAGGCCGCGCAGGGGACGGGCATGGACCCACGCGAGGCGCACGCCCTGCGCGTGCCGGGCGCGGCCGAACTCGCGCAGTACGCCGCGGACCTGACCGAGAGCGTGCGCCCCTTCCTGGAGACCGTCGACGGGCTGGCGCTGCGGGGCTCGGTCCACGTCGGGAGGGGCCGGCGGCAATCCATGATCCAGCTCATCGGGCAGGCCGTGCTCGCGCACGGCAACGTGCACCTGGGCCAGGTCCTGAGCCTGCGCGACGCCCAGGGGCTGCCCGTCGAGGGGTACTAACCCGCCGAAGCGGGGAGGTCGCGCAGTTGGTCGGCGAGCGCGGCCGTCGCCGCGGCCGGGGCCGGGTCGCCGGGCGCGCGCGACCGGTCCCAGGCGAGGAACGGCAGCACGCCCGCCTGCCGGCGCACCCGACGCAGGACGCCCGCATCGACGGCGCCGCCCTCGGCCCGGTACGCCTCCATGACCAGCCAGGCGAAGCCGGTCCCGTAGTGCGGCGCGACCGCGGCGAGGTCCAGCGCCGGGTCGGCGACCGTCAGGCCGCTCCAGCCCAGCACGGCCCGCAGATCGCGCCCCTCCTCGTCGAGCAGGAGGTGCTCCGGCGCGATCCGGCCGTGCGTGGGCGCGGGGTCGAACGGCTCCGCGTCGCCGGCCAGAAAGGCCCGCCACCAGCGCCGCAGGCGCGCGGTCCGGGACGCGCCCAACTCCGCGCGCAGCGCGCGCAGACTGCGATCCCGCAGCCCCTCCAGGAACTCCCGCCGGTCGCGCGGGCCGGGCGCGCCCAGGGCCTGCGCGCGTTCGGCGGGATACGCGTGCAACTCGGCCAGGAAGCGTCCCAGGGAGCGCGCCAGACGGGCCTCGTTGCGCTCGTCGATCGCGCCGGGCGTGAGCGGGCGCCCGGGCAGCCAGGCGGCCTCCACCGTCCCCGGCGCGACGCCCGCCGCGGAGCGCGGCGCCGGCAGCGGGATCGCGGGGGAGAGATGGCCGCGCAGGTAGGGCATGATCTGCACGCGGCGGGCATGGGCGGCGGCGGACGCGGCGTGCCGGGGCAGGTGCAGCGCCCGCCCCGCCGCCGCGTCGCGCACGACGAGGGCGTCGGGCCCGTCGCGGAGGATCACCGGCTCGCCCGTCAGTCCCAAGGCGGCGAGGGACGGGGCGCCGGAGGCGTCGGGGGAAGCGGCGGGGGCGCCCGGGTCGGCCGGCATGGGCGCTCAGTGTATCGCGGCGCGAGCGACGCGGGACGGCCGCCCGGCGCCCGGTGATCGCCGGGTCAGGACGAGAAGACCGTCTCGGTCCATTGAATCGGGTCCACGTCGGTCCCCTGCACGATGACCTCCCAGTGCAGGTGCGGTCCCGTGCTGGCGCCGGTCGAGCCCACCAGGCCCAGCGGGTCGCCGGGTTCCACCAGCTGCCCCACCTCCGCCTGGATCTCCGACATGTGCCAGTAGCCGCTGTAGACGCCCGCGCCGTGGTCGAGGATCACGCCCGACCCGTGCACCGGCAGGTCGGTCGCGAAGACCACGCGGCCGCGCGCCGGCGCGACGATGACCGTGCCCGCGTCGGCGCTGATGTCGTACCCGTGATGCCAGTCCCGCACGGGGCCGCCGTTGTAGGAGCGCATCACGCCGAAGTCCCCGCTGGGCTCGCCCACGACGGGCAGCCGCCAGGGGCCCGACCACAGCCGCGGTCCGGTGGGCTCCCGGTACTGCCGGAAGCGCGTCTCGTTGTCGATCGCGACCAGTTCGGGCGCGAGCAGGGCGGCGTCGTCCGGGTCGAGCATGATCTCCTCGATCACGCCGGGGACGCTCTCCACCAGGAGTTCGCTCACGTACGTCGTCGAATAGGACCCCTCGTTGAACACGTCGACGACCACGTGGTAGAGGCGCGGGGTGGCCAGCCGCTTGACGGGCACGAACCCGACCCAGCCCACGCCCTCCTCGAACACCATCTCGCCGGTGTAGCCGTCGATGGAGACGAATGCGCCGTCCGCCTCCACGTCGCCGGAGAGCACGACCAGCGTCGCCTGCCCCTGCTTCACCGCGGCGGGCGTGACGGAGACGGCCGGCGGGACGGGGGCGGCGGGCTCGGGCGCCGGCGCCGGCTCGGGATCGGGCGCCGCTTCGGCGGCGGCGGGCGGCGACTGGGCATCGTCGGGGGCGGCGGCCGCGCCGGTGGACGCGTCGGCGTCCTCGGGAGCCGCGCCGGAGGGCTGGGCGGCCTCCGCATCCGTGGAAGCCGCTTGCGGGGTCTCCTCGGCCGTCTCGGCCGGCGCGGGGGCGCTCCCGGTCGCGCCGGCGTCCGCGGCCTCGCCCTGCGCGGCGGCGGGGGCGGCCTGCTCCGCCGGCTCGGCGGGCGCGACGACGTCCTCCGGCGTGGCCGGGGTCGCCGCCGCGACGGCGGCGGCCGACGTGGCGGGGGTGGGGTCGGCGGCGACGGGGTCGGCCGGGGCCGGCGCGACCGCGTCCTCGTGGAAGATCACCGCCGCCGCCGCCGCGCCCACGGCGACCGCGACCGCGACGAGGAACCAGCGCAAGCGCGACCCGGGGCGCGGCTCCGCGCCGAACAGGGGCCGCTGGGGTTGCCTTTCCGACACGAACTGCTCTCAGACCACCGCCACTTCTTACTGTAGGACGCGCCGCCATCGCTGGCGAGCGCCGGACCGCACCTCGCGGGGTTCCGCGGGTATAAGGTCGCTTGGGGATGCAAGGGAGGGGCGCCGCGTGTCGAATCCGCCAGGGGAATCGCAGCCCGCCGCCGGCCGGCCGGTGACCGGGCTCGCCGCGCGGCGGCAGGCTTGGTCGCTGCTGCAGCGGGTCGCCAACGGCGACGACGAGGCGCTGCGCGAGATCTACCGCGCGCAGCGGCGGGCGGCCTTCGCCCTGGCCGTGCGCATGTTGGGCCGCGAGGACCAGGCGGAGGACGTGCTGCAGGAGGCGTTCCTGCGCGTCTGGCAGGACGCCGGCCGCCTGCACCCGGGCAAGGCCGACCTGCCCACCTGGCTGGGGCGCATCGTGCGCGACCTGTGCGCCAACCGGCTGCGCGGCAAGAAGGCCCGCGGCCGGGGCGACCCGGTGCGCGACGCGGCGCAGTGGCTCGCGCCCGTGGCCGGGGTCGAACCGGGGGTGCGAGACCGCCGCGTCGTGCGGGAGGTGTTCCTGCAACTCCCCCGCGAGCAGAGCGAGGTGATCACGCTCGCCTACTTCGAGGGGCAGACCCACCGCGAGATCGCGCTGGCGCTGGCGATCCCCGAGGCGCAGGTGACGTCGCGCATGCGCATGGCGCTGCACCATCTGCGCACGCAGTTGGACGATCCGGCCGGCCCGAGCGCCCGCGCGGCGGCGCAGGGCGCGGTCGCGCCGGCCGCCGTGGCCGCGCGCGCCGGGCGCCCGCGGGTGGAACGGGCGGGCCGGCCGTGACGCTCAAGCTGGGCCGGGACGAGGCGCGGGATCTGTTCGCCGCCTACGCCCTCGGGGCGCTGCTGCCCGAGGAAGCGGACGCCGTGCGGGAGACGGTCGCGGCCTGGGGCGAGGGACGGGCGGAACTCCAGGAACTCATGGAGACGGCCACGGTGCTGTCGCTCGTCCCCGACGAGAGCGCCTGGCCGTCCATCGCGCTGGAGGGGCGGATCATGACCGCCGCCCGTCAGCGCCGCAGCCGCGAGCAACTGTGGGCGCAGGCGCGCCGGTCGATGGCCGGCTGGCGACGGCGGCTGCCGCACGCGCTGGCGGTGCTCTTCGCCGCGGCCGCGCTGGTCGTCGGCCTGCTCTGGCTCACCGAGGCGGAGCCGGTCCCCGACGGGCGCTGGCTGCCCATGCAGACGCAGGTCTCGGACGCGCCCGGCGGCTGGGTGTTCGTGACGGACTTCGAGGGCGCGCCCGTCAGCCTGCTGTTCCGGCAGATGCAGCCCTCGCCCGAGGGCACGTCCTACCAGCTCTTCCGCCTCCTGGGCGATGGGACCACGCTGCCCGACCAAGTGTTCCGCGTCCCCGCCGACGGCGGCGCGATGATGCGGCTCGACCCCCGGCCGGACGCCGACCTGCGGGGCTTCGCCGTCGTGCTCATCGAGGGGGAGGAGCCGCTGCCGGGAACGCCGACGGCGGAGTCGGTCGTGTTCACCTTCCCCGCCCGCTGAGCGCGCGCGGCCGCGGGGCGGGCCGTGATAGCATCGCGACCAGCCCGTCGGTCAGCGAGCGGAGGAATGCAGCGTGGGCGACCCCAACAAGTACCTGGACATCGCACCGGTCTTCAACGAGGGCGGCGTGCCGGCGCCGCCGTTCACCGGCAACGACGAGGCCAACCGGCTCCTGGGCCGCGACTCGAACGCCCTCCTGATCGGGCTGGTGCTCGACCAGCAGATCACGATGGAGAAGGCGTTCTCGGGGCCGTACGAACTCCAGCGCCGCCTGGGCCACCTCGACGTGCACAAGATCGCCGCCATGCCCCAGGAGGACTTCCTGGCCGTCATGCGCGAGTCGCCGGCGATCCATCGCTACCCCAAGAACATGGGTAAGCGCGTGCAGGACGCCTGCCGCGTCGTCGTCGAGGACTTCGGCGGCGCCGCGGAGAACATCTGGAAGGACCAGCCCGACGCGGCGACGGTGATGAAGCGCATCGGCACGGTGCCGGGCATCGGCCCCGCGAAGCAGAAGATCGCGATGCTGATCCTGGGCCGCTACTACGGCCAGGACATCGACGGCTGGCGGGAGGCCGCGCCGATCGCCGTGCCGGCCTGACGGCGGCCCCGGAGATGCCCGACGGCCGGACGTCGGTACGGCTGCTGCTGATTCGTCACGGGCAGGCGGGCGGGGCCGGCGCCGCGTACGGCCCCGCGGCGGCGCTGACGGCGCGCGGCCGCGAGCAGGCGTCGCACATCGCCGACGGCTTGGCCGCGCGCGGCGTGATCCGGCTCGTGAGCAGCCCCTACGCGCGGGCGCGGCAGACCGCCGAAGTCAGCGCCCAACGGCTGGGCCAGGAACTCGAGATCGACGATCGCCTGGCCGAGATCCAGATGGGCGACGAATCGGAAATCTCGATCGCGGAGATCATCGAGGAGCGGCGCTACCTGCGGCTCTGGCAGCCGCACCACCGCCACTCGGCGCAGGGCGAGACCCTGGCGCGCTTCCAGGAACGGGTGTCGGCGGCGCTGTCGGAGATCGTGGAGAGCGAACTGGCGGCGGCGGACGGCGGGGCGCGGACGGTCGCGCTGTTCACGCACGGCGGCACGATCGCGGCGGCGATGCGCTGGGCCTACGGGAAGACGCCGGGCGACCACTGGCTGGCCGACGTCGAGATTCACAACGGCTCGATCACCGAGATCGAACGCTGGCCGCTGGGGCGGCACCCGCAGGGCGCGCCGCAGCACACCGACCTGCACCGCCTCAACGACGTCCGCCACCTGCCGGCGGAGTTGGTCACGGACTTCTGATTCGGCCGCCGATCGGGCCGGATCGACCGGCGGCGCGGGCGCCGAGCGAGGGAGGGGCTATCCTGACCGCATGAGCGCGCTCCGCTTCCTCTACCGTCCCGAGCTGCACGAGCCCGTGCTGCTGATCGCCTTCCGGGGCTGGAACGACGCGGCGGAGTCGGCCTCGGGCGCGATCCGCTATCTGCGCCAGCAGGCGCGCACCGAGCGGCTGGCCGAGATCGACCCCGACGGCTTCTTCGTGTTCACCGAGGAGCGCCCGCACGTGCGCATGCGCGACGGGCAGACGCGCGAGATCCGCTGGCCCCTGACCGACTTCACGCCCGCCCGCTTCCAAACCGCCGAGCGCGACTTCATCCTCGGCCTGGGGACCGAGCCGAACCTGCGCTGGAAGGAGTTCTCGGCCCACGTGGCCCAGGTGGCGTCGGAGATGGGGGTGGTGGAGATCGTCACCATCGGGGGGCTGCTGGCCGACACGCCCCACACCCGGCCGGTCCCGCTGAGCGGCGGCGCGCACCCCGTGTCGCGGATGCTCGATTTGGGCTTCGAGCAATCGTCGTATCAGGGGCCGACGGGCATCGTGGGCGCGATCGGCGAGCTCTGCCGTCAGCGCGACATCCCGCACGTCAGCCTGTGGGCCAGCGTGCCCCACTACGTGAGCGGCGGCCAGAACCCGCGCGCGACGCAGGCGCTGCTGGGCAAGCTGAGCGAGATCTACGGCCTGGGGCTGGACCTCGCCGACCTCGACCGCCGCGCGCGGCGCTACGAGGCGCAGGTCGCCGAGGCGCTCAAGGACAACAGCGAGATGCAGGAGTACGTGCGCAAGCTGGAGGCCGCCGCGGGCCCGGCGGACGAGCCCGTGCGTCCCACCCCCGGCGAGGCGGGCGGCCCGCTGCGCAGCAGCGACGCGCTGGAGGAGATCGACCGCATCCTGCGCGGCGACGAGGAGAGCCCGGCATGAGCGACGACACCGACCCGCGCCAGCACGACCCCCCCGGCGACGCCCCCGAGGTCACCGAGATCGAGGTGCGGGGGATGCTGGTGGGCATCTTCCAGGAGAACTGCTGGGTGATCGGCAACCGGCGCACGCGCGAGGCGATCTGCATCGACCCGGGCGAGGAGCCCGAGGAGATCCTGCACATGGCCGATGAGATGGGCGTGACGATCAAGCTGATCGCCAACTCCCACGCCCATCTCGACCACATCCTGGGCGTGCGCGGCATCCAGGCCAGGACGGGCGCGCGCTTCCTGCTGCACCGCGACGACCTGGAACTGGCGCGCGCGGCCGTGGAGCACGCGCAGCGCTTCGGCCTCGAGGCGGACCCGGTGCCGGAGCCCGACCACTTCGTGACCGACGGCGAGCAGGTCGAGGTGGACGGCATCGCGCTGCAGGCGATCCACACGCCGGGGCACACCGCCGGCAGCGTCTGCTACTACGCCGACCATCTGCTGTTCAGCGGCGACACGCTGTTCCGGGGCAGCATCGGCCGCACGGACATGCCGGGCGGCAGCTACGAGCAGGAGATGTCGAGCATCGTCGACCGGCTGCTGACGCTGCCCGACGAGACCACGGTCCTGCCCGGCCACATGCAGGAGACGACCATCGCCTTCGAGCGGCAGGCCAACCCGTTCATCCGGCAGGAGCTGATCCAGCGCGCGGGCGGGGGCCGGCAGCGTCCGTCGGGGCTGGTGATCCCGGAGTAGGGCCGCGCGGATCGGCGGCGTCAGCTCGCCCGCGCCGCCTGCGGGGCCGGGACCTCGATCTCCACCAACTCGAACCGGGTCGAAATCGTGGGGGTGTCGTCGCCGTCCCCACCGTACTCGGCGTACGACTCGAGGACGTCCTCGGGGATCGGCTCGTTGTGGTAGGCGATGGCGTCCTCAATGGACATCTTCGGTTCCGGCAGCGGATCGCCATCCTCCAGCATCGCCTCGATGTGGAAGGTGAGCGCCTCCCGGATCATGGCCTGCATCTCGTCCCAGGTGTCGCCGACGCTCACGCAGCCCGGCACGTCCGGCACGTAGGCGCCGTAGTTGTTGGGGGTCTGCACGAAGACGACGGCGTAAGTCAGCTTCATCGGTCGTCCCCCCTCAGGCCCGCTTGCCTCATGATACTGCGCCAGAGCCACTTCTCGAGTTCCTTCCCGGGGCGGCCGGGGATGGTCACCGTTCCCGGTTTCACCGGGTGATGGAACTGCCGATGGCTGCCCCGCGTGCGCACATGGTACCAACCGTCGCGCTCCACCAGCCGAATCGCGTCACGGACCTTCGGCATCCCCTACCTCGCCATCGCGGTCTGCGCCCGGTCATCATCCCATCCCGCAGCCAATCACGCCCCTCCGGTCCCCCCTCTCCATTGCTCTGCAATGGAGAGGGGGCTAGGGGGTGAGGTTCGGGCGGCCGCGCGCCCGCCGACGTCCCCCTCACCCTAACCCTCTCCCCGGAGGGGAGAGGGGATCAGAACCTCCCCCTCACCCTCTCCCCTCCCTCATAGGGAGGGGGGAACCGTCGTCCAAACCCCTCCCTTACGTCAAATGTGGAAACTTTACACTCCAAAACCTTGACGTTGCCCCCCCCCCTAGACGTCATAATACGTGCGCTCTTGAAGCACGACCCCATCCATGGGGGATGGGGCGGTCACATCCACGGAAAGGATGACGCCATGAGCAACTACTGGAACACCCTGCGACAGCGAAAGATCTCGCGCCGCACCATGTTGGGAGCCAGCGCCAAGGCGGGCGTCGGCGCGGCCGGCCTGGCTTTGGTCGGCTGCGGCGACGACGACGATGACGCCGGGACCGCGGCCGCCGAACGCGCCGCCGCGGCCGCGGAGGAGGCCGCCGCCGCGGCCGTCGCCGCCGGCGAGGCGCGCGCCGCCGAGACCGAGGCCGCCGCGGACGCCGCCGCCGAAGCCGCAGCGGCAGCCTCCGAGGCCTCCGCCGCCGCTTCCCAGGCCGCGGACGCCGCTGACGCAGCCGCTGCCCTGGCCGCCGAGGCGGCCGAGTCGGAGGACGCCGCCAACGCGGCCGCCGCCGCGGAGGCCGCCGCCCAGGCCGCTGCCGACGCTGCCGGCCGCCGCGTCCGCGGCCGGTGACGAAGCCGCCGCGGCCGTCGCGGCTGCCGCCTCGGAGGCCGCAGAGGCCGCCGCCCAGGCCGCCCGTGACGCGGCCGCCGCGGTCGAGGCCGGTACCGCCACCGCGGCCGCCGCCCAAGCCGCCATCGACGAGGCCGCCGCTGCGGCTGCTGCCGCCGCCGAGGCCGCCGGGGAGGCGTCCGCCGCCGCCGGCGAGGCCGCCGCCACGGCCCAGGCCACCGCCGAGACCGCCGCCGAGACCGCCGCCGCGGCCGTCGCGGCCGCCCAAGAGGCCGCCGACGCCGCCCAGGAAGCCGCCGAAAGCGCGGCCACGGCGGCGGCGACCGAAGACCAGCCCGAGGCGATCCGCAACGGCTGGATCATTCAGGGCTGGGGAACGAACAGCTTCTCCCAGCTGGACCCGGTGACGGGATCCGGTGGCGACGACCACCAGCACATCCGGGTGGGTCACGACAGCATCGTCGGCTATAACCCGGACCTCGTGCCCGACGCGTCCCGGTCACTGGCGGCCAACTGGGAGATCGCGGACCCCGAGGGGCTGACGATCGTCTTCACGCAGAAGCCGGATGTCCGCTTCCACGACGGCACGCCGGTGAACGGCGAGGCCGTCAAGATCAGCATGGACCGCGCGCGCACGCTCGAGGTGGGCAACACGCGCGCCGATATGCAGTTCGTCGAGAACATCGAGGTGACGGACGAGCTGACCACGACCTGGAGCATGAGCCAGCCGTTCGCGCCGTTGTTCCGCATCCTCGGCATGCGCGCCGGCATGCTCGTGTCCCCGAAGAAGATCGCCGAGAGCGACGACTTCCTGAACCGGGAGCCGACCGGGGCGGGCGCCCACAAGTTCGTGGAGGAGGTCGACGGCGACCGCGTCGTCTTCGAGGCCAACGACGACTACTGGAAGCCGAACGCGCCGCTGGTGAACGGCGTGCGTTGGGAGCTGGGGCTCGGCACGGAGCAGATCACCAACGCCCTCCTCGCCGGTGACACCAACGTCCAGATCTACCCGGACCCGGCTGCCCTCCCCACGCTCGAGGACGCGGGCCTCCTGGTGCGCACGAAGCCCACCAACTATCTCCATCGCTACTGGATCAACTCGAATATGGAGCCGTGGACGAACCCCCACCTGCGCCGCGCCGTCAACTGGGCGGTGGACAAGCAGGCGCTGGTGGACGTCGTCTGGAACGGCATCGGCACGCCCGCGCACTGGGGCTGGCTCGGCCCGGCCACGGGCCCGGACCACGACCCGAACTACGAGGGCTACGTGAAGAACCCGGACAAGGTCCGCGAAGAGCTGGCGCTGGCCGGTTTTCCGGACGGGTTCGAGTTCGACATGAACTCGTTCGACTTCGCGACGTGGATCGCGAGGGACGAGTTCATCCAGGCGCAGCTGGCGGAGTTCGGCATCGTCGTCAACCTGGACACCAAGCCCTCCCCGGCCTTCTGGCTCGAGTACTTTGACCTGGAGGCGAGCGGCCACAGCTCCACGATGTCGACCAGTGCCGACGTCTATTGGCAGATGGCCTGGGTGCACGACCCGTTGGGGCCGCACGCGTTCGGCGTGCCCGAAGACCCCAACGACCCGGACCGGGTCGCGGTCGTGGCGGGCCTCCGGGCGGTTGCCCAGGCCTTCGACCCCGACGAGCGCTACACGGAGATGCAGAAGCTGAACCGGGCGCTGGACGAGGCGGCCTGGGGCGCGAACTGGTTCTACCGCTGGGCGGTGTACGCGCACCCGGAGGAGGTCGAGTTCGAGATCTTCCCGGACGGGTATGCGAACTGGGGGCAGGACAACGTCCGCATCAACGCCTAGCGCTGCCACGGGCCATCCAGGATTTGAGCGCCCCCCGCCGTCCGGCGGGGGGCGCTCGATCCCTCGCGCGGCCTGGACCGTGCCGAGCGCTGAGCCGGCATCGAAACGAACGCGATGAAGGCCTTTATCGTTCGCCGATTGCTTGCGACGGTCGTCGTCTTGTGGGTCGTTTCGGCGCTCACGTTCATCGCGCTGAACGTCCTGCCCGGCGACGTCGCGGCGGCGATCATGGGTCCGCAGGCGGACCCAACCGCGGTCGAGGCGCTGCGCGAGCGGCTGGGCCTGAACGATTCGCTGCTGAAGCAGTACGCCGGCTGGATCGCCGGCGTGTTTCAGGGCGACCTGGGGGTCAGCCACCGCACGGGCACCGAAGTGCGGGACCTCATCGGGGGCCGCATCGAGGTCACCGTGGAGCTCGGCATCCTCTCGATCCTCATCGCGCTGATTATCGCGATCCCGTTCGGCGTGATCGCCGGGGCGCGCCCGGGGACCGTGTTCGACTACGGGCTGACGTTCTTCGCGGTGCTCGGCGTCTCCATCCCCGTCTTCTGGCTGGCGCTCCTGTTCGTGCTGCTCTTCGCCGTCGAGTTGGGCTGGCTCCGGGCGATCGGCTTCACCTCGTTCATCGATGATCCGATCGCCAACCTGAAATCGATGGTGATGCCCGCCGCGGCGATCGGGCTGACGCTGGCCGGCAACCTCGCTCGCCAGGTGCGCGCCTCGATGGTGGAAGTGCTGCGCCAGGACTATGTGCGCACGGCTCAGGCGAAGGGGTTGACGCCCCGCACCGTCATCACGCGGCACGCGTTCCGCAACGCCCTGATCCCGCTGGTCACCGTGCTCGGGCTCCAGGCCTCGCTGGCCGTCGGCGGCGCCATCATCGTGGAGACGATCTTCCAACTCCCCGGCATGGGGAAGCTCGTGATCGACTCGATCTTCTTCCAGGAGGTGCACGCGATGCAGGCGCTGACGCTCCTCATTGCCGCCGGCGTGGCGCTGATCAGCCTGCTCGTCGACATCTCCTACGCCTTCCTCGACCCCCGGATTCGGTACACCTAGGGAGCGCGCCATGTCCGACCAGCGTCCCGGGTCCGCCCCCGGCGCCGGCGCCGCGCAGGCGCCCTCGTTCGCGCTCCGCGACGAGCGCTTCCACCGCACGCGCGAGTTCTGGCGCCGGTTCCGCCGCCGCCCCATTGGCGTCATCAGCCTCATCGTGCTGCTGCTGATCCTCTTCGCAGCGATCTTTCAGGACGTCTCCGCACGGCACGATCCGCTCGCGCAGGACATCGAGGCGCTCTTCGCGACGCCCTCCCTGGACCACTTGCTGGGGACGGACAACCTGGGCCGGGACTCCTACGCCCGCGTCATCTTCGGCGCCCGCACGGCGATGCAGGTGGGGGTGGTCTCGATCGTCATCGGGCTCGCCGCGGGCCTGCCCATCGGGCTGCTGGCCGGCTTCTGGGGCGGCCGCCGCGACGAGGTTCTCATGCGCATCATGGACGCGCTGTTCGCCTTCCCCTCCATCCTGCTCGCGCTGATCATCCTCGTCGGGCTCGGGAATTCCGGGATCGACCGCCTGATGCTGGTCTCGATCGCGATCGGGCTCCCGTTCATCCCCGGCTTCGCGCGGATCATCCGCGGCAGCACGCTGTCCGTGAAGGAGCAGGAGTACGTCACCGCGGCGGCGGCGATCGGCGCCTCCGACCTACGGATCGCCGCGCGGCACATCCTCCCCAATACGCTCGCGCCGATCATCGTGCAGGCGTCGCTGCTGTTCGGGGTGGCGGTGATTATCGAGGCGGCACTGAGCTTCCTCGGCCTGGGCACCCAGCCGCCGGAACCGAGCTGGGGCCTCATGCTCGCGCAGTCGCAGCGGTTCATGGTGACCGGCGAGTTCGCCAAGATCCAGCTCGCCCTCTACCCCGGGTTCGCGATCTCGATCACCGTGCTCGCCTTCAACCTGATCGGCGACGTCCTGCGCGACCTCCTCGACCCCCGCCTCCGCGGCGCGGACTGACGACGCCGCGGCGCCCGCGGCGTGGGGAACCTCACCCCCTGTCCCCCTCTCCATCTGGACGATGGAGAGGGGGAACGTGGAGGCGACCGCTCGGGAACCCTCCGGTCCCCCCTCTCCATTGCTCGGCAATCGAGAGGGGGATAGGGTGTGAGGCTCCGGCGCGGCGCCGGTACACTGGCCTCCGGCGCCCCGTCGGCGGCAGTCCGGCGCGCGCCCCGGAGGACAGATGAGCGACCACGCAGACGCAACCGCCGACGACGACGACGAGAGCATGGTCACGCCCGCCATGGAGGCGGAGATCGGCCGGGCCGGCGACCCGGTGCAGGTGACGATCACGCGCGAGCTGGTCCAGCGCATGGCGGAGGCGCTGGACGAGCCCGAGTTGCTCGCCGCGCTGGAGGGCGACGAGGCCACGCCGGAGGTGCCGGGCTGGGCGCTGTTCGTCCACTTCGGGCGCTACCGGCAGCGGACGCTGCCCGACGCCCCCGCGCGCGGGCTGATGGCCGCCGACGAGTTGACGCTGCTCGCCCCGATCCGGGTGGGCGACGAACTGACGGTCGTGCCGCGCGTCGCCGGCTTCAACGAGCGCATCGGCGGGCGCGTGGGGCACGCCCTGTTCGTGGACCATGAGTGGACCTACACGAACCAGCACGGCGTCGTCGTCGCCACGACGCGGCGCAGCGTGGCCCACTTCAAACAGAAGCACTCGGGCGAGTGAGCGCGCGCGGGAGCCTGCCGTGAGCGACGCAGCGTCCGGCGGGCCGGCCGACGACGCCAGCATGGTCACGCCCGCGATGCAGGCGGCGATCGGCCAGGAGGCCGGCCAGTTCACGATCGAGATCGACGCCGATTTGGTGCGCCGCCTGGCCGAGGCGCTGGAGGTCGATGATCCCGAGTTGCGCGCCGCCCTGAGGTGCGGCGAGATCGGCACGGAGGTCCCGCCCTGGGCGATTCTGACCCACTACGGCCGCCTGCGGCCCAACCCGGTACCCGACGCCCCGCTGCGCGGGCTACAGGCGGCCGACGAGTTCACCATCCTGGGCCCGATCCGGATCGGCGACCGGCTGACGGTCGTGCAGCGGCTGGCCGATGTGCAGGAGCGCATCGGCGGGCGGGTGGGACACTCCCTGTTCGTCCACCACGAGTGGTCGTACACCAACCAGCACGGCGAGGTCGTCGCGCGGACCCGCCGCACCCGCGCGCACTTCGCGGGCAAGCACTCCGGTGAGTGACGCTCCGATGACGGACACGACCATGACCGAGGACGCCGCCGCGCCGGCCGACGCTCCCGACGAGGAGAGCCTGATCCCGCCCGAGCTGGCCGCGGCGGTGGGCCGGGAGATGGACCCCAGCCGCGCGCGGGTCGAGGCGGAGGGCGTGCGCCGCATGGCCGACATCTTCGACGTGCGGGACGCGGCCCTGGAGGCCGCCCTGGCGTCGAACGACCGGGCCTACGATCTGC
This sequence comes from Dehalococcoidia bacterium, assembly GCA_963664645.2. Lineage (GTDB taxonomy): Bacteria > Chloroflexota > Dehalococcoidia > Bin125 > Bin125 > TK10-74A. The sequence goes on along the minus strand of CAXXCV010000001.1, from coordinate 1,237,581 downwards.
CGCCCTGGGCGATCTACAGCATCTCGCGCCCGCAGCGCATCGAGACGCCCGGCATCGACCCCTGGAACACGCTCATCGCCGCCGAGGAGCTGCACGTCGTCCGGCCGCTGCGCCTCGACGACCGGGTGCACATCGCGCAGCGCATCGCCGGCCTGCAGGAGCGCATCGGCGGGCGCGTGGGGCACTCGCTCTTCATCCACATCGACTGGAGCTACCGCCGCATCGAGGGGCGGCCGGGGAACGAGCGCGTCGGGCCGGAAGTGGCCCGCGTGCGCCACACGATGGCCCATTTCCGGGGCCGGCACACAGGAGAGTAACCATGCCGACGATCACCTACGACGCGATCACCGTGGGCGACGCGCTCCCGCCCTACGAGCGCATGCCCACCCGCCTCAAGATCCTGCAGTTCATCGGCGCGGGCTGGCTCTGGGGCCCGCAGTTCGTCGACCCCGAGGCGGCCAAGAACATGGGTCTGCCCGCGCCGATCATCCCGGGGGCAGTCAAGCAGGCCTACTTCATGCAGTACATGGACCACTGGCTGGGCAAGGGCGGCTGGACGCTGCGGCGCGTGCAGGTGTCGCACCGGCGGCCCGACGTGCAGGACGTGCTGATGACGCTCAGCGGGGCCGTCACGAAGAAGTACGAGCAGGACGGGGCGAAGCTGGTCGACGTGGAGCTCGAAATCCACAACCCCGCCGGCGATCGCACGACCCGCGGCTCCGCGACGGTGGAGTTCGACTAGCACCGACCGAAACCTCACCCCCGATCCCCTCTCCCTGGGGAGAGGGTTAGGGTGAGGGGGATCCAGCGACCGCGTGCACGTTCCCCCTCTCCATTGCTCCGCAATGGAGAGGGGGACAGGGGGTGAGGTTCTCAGCGCACGTTGCGCAGGCGCGGATCGAGGGCGTCGCGCAGCCAGTCGCCCATCAGGTTGCCGGTCAGCGAGATGATCAGCAGCGCCAGGCCGGGCAGCCAGATCGGCCACCAGGCGACGTTCATGAAGTCGCGGCCCTCCGAGATCATCACCCCCCACGACGGGGTGCCCGGCGGCGCCCCGACCGTCAGGAAGCTCAGCGCCGCCTCGGCCAGGATCACCAGCGCGACTTCCAGCGTCATGATGATGACGACGGTGTTGACCACGTTGGGGAACAGGTGCCGGCGCATGATCCAGACCGGCCCCGCCCCGGTCGCGCGGGAGGCCGTGACGAAGTCCCGCTCCTTGAGCGACAGCACGTCGGCGCGCACCAGCCGGGCATAGGAGGGCCAGGTCCAGATCAGCAGGATGATGATCACGTTGCGCAGGCTGGGCCCCACGAGGCTCGCCAGCAGCACCGCGAAGAGGATCGCCGGCATGGCCAGTTGGACATCGACCAGGCGCATCAGCAACTGGCCCGTGAGGCCGCCCGCCCAGCCCGCGATCAGGCCCACCAGCGTCCCCAGCAGCGCCGCGCCCGGCACCACGATGCCCACGACGATCAGGGAGATGCGCGCGCCGTAGAGCAGGCGGCTGAAGATGTCCCGCCCCACGTCGTCGGTACCCAGGAAGTAATCCCAAGTGCCGCCGACGAAGATGGGCGGCTCCAGACGCCCGCCCAGGTTGATGTACTCCGGGTCGTGCGGGGCCAGCCAGTCCGCTCCGATGCCCGCGATCAGCAGCGCCAGCGCGATCGCGCCGGGCACGGACAGCCCCAGCCAGCGCCGCCAGCGGACGCCGCGCCGCTGCGCCAGGGGCGCCTCCACCGCTTGGCCCGCCGCTTGGCCCGCCATCAGGCGGCTCCCGCCCGGATGCGCGGGTCGATCAGCCGGTAGGAGACGTCGACCAGCAGGTTGACCAGCGCGATCGACGCCGCCAGCACGATGATCGAGGCCTGCACCATCGGGAAGTCGTTCTTGAAGATGGAGTCGATGATCAGCCGGCCGACCCCCGGCCAGGCGAACACCATCTCGATGATCACCGAGCCGCCGATCAGGCGGCCCAACGACAGGCCCAGCATCGTCACGACCGGCAGCAGCGCGTGCCGCACGGCGTGCCGGCCGATGACCACCCGCTCGTTCAGCCCCTTGGCCCGCGCCGTGCGGATGAAGTCGGTGTCCATGACCTCGATCATCCCCGAGCGGGTCAGCCGCATGATCGCGACCAGTTCAAACAGGCCGAGCGCGATCGCCGGCAGGATCAACGAGCGGAAGCCGGCCTCTTCACCGCCGGTCGGGAACCAGCCCAGCTGCACGGCGAAGAAGAAGATCATCATCAGGCCCAGCCAGAAGCTGGGCGTGGCCTGGCCGATCACCGCCACGAAGCGCGCCAGCCAGTCGAGGACGGTGCCCCGCTTCAACGCGGCCAGGATGCCCAGCGGCACCGCCAGCGCGAGCGCGAACACCACGCCCGCCACCCCCAGCTTGAGCGTGCTCACCGCCCGGTCGCCGATCGCGGCGAGCGCCGGCGTGCCCCCGCCCAGCCACGAGCTCCCGAAGTCGCCTTGCGCCAGGTTCCAGAGGAAAATGCCGTATTGGACATGGAGCGGGTGGTGCAGCCCCAGGTCCTCCCGCAGGCGCTCGACGGCTTCGGGCCGTCGCTGATCGGGCGCCAGCAAGGTCGACTCGGGATTGCCCACGAGGCGCGAGACGAAGAAGACGGTCGTCGCGACGATGAAGACGACGAAGACCGCCTGGACCAGCCGGATCGCGAAGTAGCTCCAGAACTGCATCAGTCCCCCTGCGGTGCGGGCGCTGGTGGTCCGGCGGCAGTGTAGCGGAGGCGCGCCCGAACCTCACCCCCTAACCCCCTCTCCATTGCCGAGCAATGGAGAGGGGGGGCCCGAAGGAGAGTCCCCAGCGCTCGCGCCCACGTCCCCCCTCTCCACCGTTCAGGTGGAGAGGGGGACAGGGGGTGAGGTCCGGGAGGCCGAGCCTTAGGTGGCCTTGCGCCGCTGGATGGCGTAGGCCGAGCCGCCCCACGCGAAGCCGGTGCTCCCGCCCTTGGGCCAGTTGACGTCCGCCGGGGTTATCACCGCGTCCGGCGCCTCGACGATGAAGATGAGCCACGCTTGGCGCGCGTGCTCCAGCATCAGTTCCGCGGTCATCGCGGCGCGCCGCGCGGGATCGAGCTCGGCGCGCTGTGCGTTGTACATCTCGTGCAGGGCCGGATCCATGACCCCCTCGCCGCCGAGCTTCGTGAAGTAGGATTCGGGCCCGACGCAGCAATCCCACATCGATCCGATGTCGCGGACGATGTTGGCCCACATCCAATAGAGGCCCACCGGGCGGTCGGGGCCGCCGACGAGGTAGGCGTCGGAGAAGTACTCGGCGACGATGGCCGCCTCCGGCTGCGTGCGGATGCCGATCGCGGCCAGGTCCTGGGCCACGGCCGGCACCATGTCCGACATGGCCTGGCCGCCCCAGTCGGTCGTCCAGTACAGCGGAACCTCGAAGCCGTCCGCGTAGCCGGCCTCCGCCATCAACTGCCGCGCCAGCTCGGGGTCGTAGTTGTACTCGACTTCCGCCCGCTGCTCCGGGGTCGGGTAGCCGTACACGCCGGCGAACGTGAACAGAGGATAGTGGCCCTGGCCGAGCAGGAGGTTGTCGATGATGGCTTGGCGGTTGATCGCGTGGTTCGCGGCCCGGCGCACGCGGAAGTCGAGGAACGGGTTCGGGCTGCCGTCCGGCATCGTCTGGGGGTACAGGTTGGGATAGAGCACCTGGATGGCCGCCCCGTTGATGCCGGGTTGGTACTGCACCGTGAAGTCGGGGTCGTCCAGGTACGGCTCCACGTTGGTGGGGCCCAGGTCCGGCACCACGTCGATCTCCCCGGCCTCGAGGCCGGCCAGCTGCGACTGGATCTCGGGCCGCACCACGACCCGCTGGTGCTTGTGGTGGGCGTAGCGCGACACCACGAAGGGGTAATCGACCGGGAGGAAGTGCTCCTCGAAGCGCTCGAAGACGAAGTCCGTGTCGTCTTCGTGGCTGACGAAGCGGAAGGGGCCGGTACCCATCGGTGAGGTGTCCATCGCGAGGTCGCCCCGCGCCTCCGTGTCCGCCTGCGACATGATGACGACCTCGCCGGTCCCGGCCAGGTTGACGACGAAGAAGCCCGCATCGGGCAACGGCAACTCGATCGACCAGGTGCGGTCGTCCACGGCCTCGTTGCGGACCCAGTTCGCGGAGCTCCGGCCGACGTTCGAGGGGGTCCAGCCGCTGGGGTGATCGGTCGTCTCGCCGCCCTGGTGGTAGGCGGCCTTCCCGGCCATGCGGTCGTAGCTGAACACGATGTCGTGGGCGTTGAGGATCGAGCCGTCGTGGAACGGCGCCGGCACCACCGACGCCACGATCGACGTGGCATCGACCCACTCCGGCGCGGCGAGATGTGGGATCGCCGTGGCGGAGAGGGGCTCCCACTCCATGGTCGGACTGAAGACGGCGCCGTGCGAGTACTGGTTCGTCTTGCTGCCGGTCCGCATCTGGTCCAGCCCCCCCGCGTCGGAGGGGACCACCGGGACGATCGTGGCGTCCAGATCGATCTCGTCGAGCGGCCAGGGCACGGAGAAGTCCTCGGTGTCGCCCAGGACGGTGATGGCCGCGCTGGCCTCGTCAATGGCGGCGGCGGCGGCCGTGGCCGCGGCGTCGGCGGTCGCGGCGGCGGTCGCGGCGGCCTCCCCGGCGGCGGCGGACGCCTGCCCGGCCGCGTCGGCCGCCGCGGCGGCGGCCGCGGCGGCCTCGTCGATGGCGGCCTGGGCGGCGGCCGCGGTGGCCGTGCCGGCCTCGACCGCGGCGGCCGCGTCGCGGGCGGCCTGGGCGGCGGCGTCGGCGGCGTCGGAAGCGGCGGCCGCGACGGCGGCGGCGGCGTCATCGCCGGCGGCGGCCGCGGCGGCGGCGGCCTGGGCGGCGGCGGCGGCGGCCGCCTCGGCGGCGGCGGCCGCGTCGGCGGCGTCCTCCGACTCGGCCGCCTGGGCGGCCAGGGCGGCCGCGGCGGCGGCGTCGTCGGCGGCCTGGGCCGCGGCGGCGGAGGCCTCGGCGGCCGCGGCCGCGGCGGCGTCGGCGGCCTCGGTGTCGACGGCGGCCGCGCCCCCGGCGGCGGTGGCGGCGGCGGCGGCCTCTTCCGCGGCCTCGGCGGCCCGTTCCGCGGCGGCGGAAGAGGCGTCGTCGTCGTCGCCGCAGCCGACCAAAGCGAGGCCGGCCGCGCCGACGCCCGCCTTGGCGCTGGCGCCCAACATCGTGCGACGGCTGATCTTGCGGTGTCGCAATCGGGTCCAGTAGGTGCTCATGGCGTCATCCTTTCCGTGGATGCCGGCGTCCCGCCCCCCGTGGACGGGCTCGCGTATTCGAGCGCGGGGAGGATGACGCACAGGGGAAGCCCTGTCAAGTCTGTTTGAAGGGAGGGAGGTAGTAAGGGTGGGGAGTTGTCACTTTTGTACACTCGGCGGCAAAATCGGCCGTTCCGCCCCTTTGGACCCCTGATCCGGGGTGGAAAGGGGAAATTCGGAGGGGGGGCATGTAGGGCGGAAAAAAAATTTCTTGCGGCCCCGCCGCGCCGCGGCCCCGGTCGTAGGGGCGACCCTCGTGGTCGCCCTGCCGGGCGGCGGCCGGGCGGCAGAAACAAAAATTTCTTGCGGGCGGCCCCGCCGCGCCGCGGCCCCGGTCGTAGGGGCGACCCTTGTGGTCGCCCTGTCGGGCGGCGGCCGGGCGGCCGAAACAAAAATTTCTTGCGGGCGGCTCCGCCGCGCCGCGGCCCCGGTCGCAGGGGCGACCCTTGTGGTCGCCCTGTCGGGCGGCGGCCGGGCGGCCGAAACAAAAATTTCTTGCGGGCGGCTCCGCCGCGCCGCGGCCCCGGTCGCAGGGGCGACCCTTGTGGTCGCCCTGCCGGGCGGCGGCCGAAAAAATTTGCGGCCTCACCCCCTCACCCTAACCCTCTCCCCAGGGAGAGGGGATCGGAGCTCCCTCTCCACCGTCCAGGTGGAGAGGGGGACAGGGGGTGAGGCCGGGACGCTAGCTGCCGCTGACGGTCAGCTTCGACATGCGCAGCGTGGGCGCCGCCGCGCTGCCGAACCACTGCACGTCCGAGCCCACGGCGTCGATCGACGCGAGCATCTCGATCAGGTTGCCGGAGACGTTGATCTCGCTGACGGGCTCCGCCAGGCGGCCGTCGCGGATCCACAGGCCCGCCGCCCCGCGAGAAAAATCGCCTGTGGTCAGGTTGATGCCGAAGCCCATCAGGCTGGTCAGGTAGAGGCCGTCCTCCACCTCGGCGATGATCTCGTCGGGCGAGCGATCGCCTGCCTGCATGATCAGGTTGCCGGCGCCGACGCCCGGCAGGCTGCCCACATCGCGGACGGCCGATCCCGTGCTCCTGCGGCCGAGACGGCGGGCGTTGTAGGTGTCGCAGAGGAAGGTGCGGAAGACGCCGTCCTCGAACAGCACGTTGCGGCGCGTGGCGATGCCCTCGCCGTCGAAGGGGCGCGAGCCCAGCCGGGCCGGCAGCCGCGGGTCGTCGCCGACGCCGACGAGCGGCGAGGCGACGGCGTCGCCCTCGCGCCCGGCGAGGAACGTGCTGCGGCGGTAGAGCGCCTCGCCGTCGGCCGCGTTGGCGATCGTGCGCAGCAGGCCCGCGGCCATGCGCGGCTCCCAGACCACGGGCGCCGTCGTCGTGCCGGCCTTGCGCGCGCCGAGCTGCCGCAGGGCCCGCGCCGCCGCCTCGCGCCCCACGACGGCCGCATCCTCGAGCCGGTGCAGCTGCCGCTCCACGCTGAACCAGTAGTCGTTGCGCAGGCGGCCGTCGGGCTCGGCCGCCATGACCTCGACGCCGAGCGAGGCCGACGTGCCCAGGTAGCTGCCGGCGAAGCCGTTGCTGTCGGCCAGCGCGACCTCGGCGACGCGGGTGCTGCAACTGCCGCCGCCGCTGTTCTCGATGCGGCGGTCGGCGTCGAGCGCGGCCTGCTCGCAGGCCAGCGCCCGGTCGATGCGCTCGCGGGCGTCCATCGCATCGACGGCCTCGTCGTAAAGCTGCAGCTCGTCGCGGGCCGTGGCCTGGTCGGCGGGGTCGGGCAGGCCGGCGTGCTCGTCGGGCTCCGAAATGGCGGCCAGCCCCAGCGCATCGGCGACGATCTGGTCGAGCGCCTCGTCGGACACGTCGGCGCTCGACACGACCGCCTGCCGCCCATCGACGATGACGCGCAGCCCCACGGCGCGGGAGGCGGCGTCCTTGACGGTCTCCAGCTTCTGCAGCCGCACCGTGACCGAGGAGTCGCGGGAGGCGACGGCCATCGCGTCGCACTCGAAGCGGCCGGCGCCGCCCGCGGCCGACCGCGCCTTCTCCACGACGCGCCGGGCCACCTCCAGCGGCGCCGCGCCATGACCGGCGGCGCTCATGCGCGCATTCCGCCCTGGACCTGCGTGCCTCCGACGGTGACGGCGTCGATGAGGACCGTGGGGATGCCGACGCCCACGGGCACCGACTGCCCGTCCTTGCCGCAGGTCCAGCGGCCGTCGCTGAGCGCGAAGTCGTGGCCCACGCCGCTGACCTTGGAGAGCACGTCGGGGCCGTTGCCGATCAGGTTGACGTCGCGGATCGGCGCGGTGATCCGTCCCCCCTCGATCAGGTAGCCCTCGGTGACGGAGAAGACGAAGTCGCCGTTGCTGATGTTGACCTGCCCGCCGGAGAAGGCCTTGCAGTAGACGCCGAAGTCCACGCGCCGGACGAGGTCCTCGGGGTCCGACTCGCCGGGGGTCATGTAGGTGTTGGTCATCCGCGGCATGGGGTAGTGCCGGAACGACTGCCGCCGCCCGTTGCCGCTGGAGCCGACCGCATAGTGCCGGCCGCTGATCCGGTCCTGCATGTAGCCCGCGAGCACGCCGTCCTCGATCAGCAGGTTGCGCCGGGCGGGGTTGCCCTCGTCGTCGATGTTGATGGAGCCGCGGCTGTTCTGGACCGTGGCGTCGTCGATCACGGTGACCAACTCCGAGGCCACGGGCTTGCCCACGCGGTCGGTGTAGTTGCTGGTCCGCTTGCGGTTGAAGTCGGCCTCCAGACCATGGCCGACCGCCTCGTGCAGCAGGATGCCGGAGTCGCCCGCCGCGAGCACGACGGGGAAGCTGCCGGCCGGCGCGTCGCGGGCGTCCTGCTGGAGGACGGCCTGGCGGGCCGCCTCCTCGGCCAGCGCGGCCGGCGTGTGCGTCTCGAAGTACTCCATCCCCAGCCGACCGCCGCCGCCCCAGCGGGCCGTCCGCCGCGACTCCTCCACCTCGGAGAGGCAGCCGACGTTGAAGCGCAGCAGCGGCTGCAGGTCCGAGACGAGCGCCCCGTCGCTGGTGGCGACCATGACCCGCTTCTCCTCGTCGGCGAAGCTCACGTCGACCCGCGCGATCGAGGGGTGATAGCGGCGCGCCGCTTCGTCGGCGCGGCGGATCAAGTCGACCTTGTCGGCCAGCGGCGCGGCGCCGGCCGGGGCGGGGACGTCGTAGCGGTCGGCCTCGTAGCCGCGGGCGGTGACGTCGACGGGGCCGGGCGAGCCGTCGCCGTCGCTGATCCGCGCGGCGGCCGCGGCGGCGCGCCGCATCGCCTCCAGCGAGAGATCCTCGGTGAAGGCGTAGCCGATCGCGTCGCCCCGCACGACGCGCACGCCAACGCCCTGGGAGAGCGCCGCCTGCGACGACTTGACCCGCTGGTCCGCGAAGTTGATCGCGCCGGAGCGCTTGTGCTCGAAAAAAAGCTCCGCGAAGTCGCCGCCGCGCGCCAGGGCCGCGCCGAGCAGGCTCTCCATGACGGCCTCGTCGATGGAGAAGCGGTCGTTGAAGAACTGCGCCACGGAGCGGTCGGCGGGGATGTCGTCGGTCACGGGCGTCCTTCCGGGTGGTGCGGGGCTTCCAGTGTACCGGCCCGGGGCGGCTCGGCATGGCGGAGTCCCGCGCGGGCGCTATCCTGCGGCGGGCGACGCAGGGGCGCGCCCGGAGACACCAGAGACAACGGAGGCGACGATGGCACTCTCGACGGCGGACCGGCTGGCCATTCTGGACTTGGCCGCGCGCTACAACTTCGCGATCGACGAGGTCGATGCGGAGGGTTGGGCGGCGACCTTCACGCCCGACGGCGTCTTCGACGCGGGGCGCGGCGAGGTCGTGGGCACGGAGGCGCTGGCGGCGTTCGTGCACGCCTTCCAGGAGCAGATGGCCGGCACCGAGCACTGGACGAACAACCACGTCATCGACGGGGACGGCGAGCAGGCCACGCACCGCTGCTACCTGAACCTGATCCGGGGCGAGAGCGGCGAGAGCCTCATCCGGGCGAAGTACAGCGACACGCTCGTCAAGGTCGGCGGCGAGTGGAAGTTCTCGCGGCGCGTCGTCCGGTAGAAAGAACCGGACCGCCGGCCGCGAGGGGCCGCCGCTACTCGATCGGATCGAGGAAGCCCCGCGGGACGCGCAACAGTTGCCCGATCTGGATCGGGTCGGCCGGGTCGATCCCGTTCAGCGCGGCGATCGCGTCCACGGTCGTGGAGAACTCCTGGGCGATCTGGAAGAGCGAGTCGCCCGAGGCGACGATCCACTCGACGATGTCGGTCCAGCCGAGCAGCGCCTCGGTCGCCGCCGGGACACCGTCGGGGGCGGTCTCGTCCGCGCCGTCGCCGGCCCCATCGTCGGAGCCGTCGGCGGCGTCATCCCCGGCGGTCTCGTCGGCGGGGGCGCTCTCGTCCGCCGGGGCGGGCGACGGCTGCGTGACCGCCCCGCCGGCCGGCTGGAAGTCCAGCGTCTCCGTGAAGCCGACCGGTACGCCGATCACCTGGCCGATCTGGATGGTGTTCACGTCGGAGATGCCGTTGAAGACCGCGAGCGCCTCGACGGTCGTGCCGTACACGGCGGCGATCGCGCCCAGGCTGTCGCCCGCCTCCACGACGTGCTCGGCCAGGTTGGTCCAGTTGAAGAGCCGCTCACGCGGGGTCAGCGCAGGGTCGGGCTCCTCCGCCGGCGGCGCCGGCGGGGCGGCCTGCTCCCCGGCCTCCTCCCCGGCGGTCTGTTCCCCGGCCGCCTCCTGCTCCGTGGCCTGCTCCCCGGCCGGCTGCTGGCCGGTCTCCGGCTCCTCGGCCGCCTGCTCCCCGGCGGCCGTTTGCGCTTGCTGCGGCTCCGCCGCCGGCTCCTCCTCGGGCGGCGCCGGGGTCTCCCCGCCGGTCTCGGCGGCCGGCGCCGGCGGCTCCTCCTCGGCGGCGGCGTCGCCGTCCGCGCCGGCGACGGCGGCCGACGGCTCGGCGGCGGGCTCGTCATCGTTGTCGAGGACCGCGAAGCCCACGCCGATCGCGGCGGGGATGAGCATCGCGAAGAAGATGAACGCCAGCCCCTGTGGGGAGGTGATCAACCCCAGCAGACCGCCGCCGAAGATGCGTTCGCCCAGCGACGGACCCGGCGGGTGCGCGACGACGCCCCGATAGACCGGGCAGCGCTGGTAGCGGGCCGACAGGCAGAAGCGGCCCTGGATGTCCGATCGGATGCGGTGCGGGCTGGGCGGCTTGTAGCAGCGATGCTCGCCGTCCGGTACCGCTTCGACCAGAGCGGGGTCGCTCTGCCGCCCCACGAAGGGGCAGACGGACATCGCGGCGGTGTCCGAACCGCCGACCTCGCGGGGCTCCGCCATCGGATCATTCATGAGTCGGACCTGGGCATGATGAGATCCCGTGTCGCATCGTGTGTCGTGTCGTGCGGCGCATCAGCTTGCGCATACTCTACCGCCCTTCCCGCATATGCGGCCCGCCGGCGGTTCCGCGCGCCGGCACGATCGTACTAATCCCGCCCGCGCTGGCGACGCGCCCGGCCGCCTCGTACAGTGGCGCCGCTTCGGCGTCGTCGATCGGCGGGGACTGACGCGCCACGAATGGCATTCCCGGGAATGTTCGTTGTTCGGCGAGCCATCGCCCTCGTCCTGATCGTCACGATGCTGACGCTGGCCCTGCCCGGCGCCATCCAGGCGGCGGTGTACGTGGTGCAGCCGGGCGACACCCTCTCCGAGATCGCGGATCGATTCGACACGACCCAGGAGGCGCTCCTGGCCGCCAACCCGCACATCACCTCCCCCGACATGCTCTGGGCGGGCGCGGAGTTGACCATCCCCGACGATGCGGCCGAAGCAAACGCCGCGGCGACATCGGCGCCGGCCGGGGAATCGGCCGGGGCGCCGGCGGCGCGGGGCGGCGTGCGTCTGACGCATCTGGTCCAGCCGGGCGACACCCTGTCGGAGATCGCGGAGACCTATCAGACCACCACCGCGGCGATCCTGGCGCTGAACCCGGGCTACACGGCCGATCACCTGATCGCCGGGGTGGTGCTGGTCATCATGAACACGACCGGCGACGCGGCAACCGCGGCGAATCCTCCCCGCCCGGCCGCCGACGCGCCGCCGGCCGTGGGGGAACTCTTGCCCGCGTCGAGCGGGGAGACGGTCCGCACGACGGCCCGCGTGGGCGATCAGGCGGTGTCGCTCTACACGGTCGCGCCCGGCGACACCTTCAGCGGTCTCGCCCAGCAGGCCGGCGTGACGCAACTGCTGCTCTCCCAGTTGAATCCGCACGTGAACCCCAATCAACTGTACGTCGGCGAGACGCTGTTCGTTCCCCTCGCCGACGATCCGCCGGCCGGGCGCCGCGCCGCGCCCGCCGTCACGGCCGGCGTCCCGTACGAGGTGGCCCCGGGCGACTCGGCCACCGGCATCGCCGAGCGGTTCGGGATTTCCTTCCCGGCGCTGCAGCGCATGAACGCCGGCGTCGATCTGTCGGTCGTGTTCGTGGGCCAGGAGATTCTCGTCCCGGGCGCCGCGGCCGATCGTCCCGACACGGGATCGTCGCCGGACCCCGACATGGAACTCACCACCTACCTCGTGCGCGCGGGCGACTTCGCGGAGGCGATCGCGGTCCTGCACGGCATCAGCCTGGCGACGCTGGGCCAACTCAACCCGCGCCTGGACCTGAGCCTCATCCGGATCGGACAGGCCCTGGTCGTGCCGCTGGTCGACCTGCCGCCGCCGCCGCCGGGGACGGTGGGGGCGGGCCCGGCGCCGCAGTTGACCTACACCGTGCAGCCCGGCGACACGGTCAGCGGAATCGCCATCCAGTACGGCGTCGACGCCACCGCGATGGCGCTGCTCAACCCGGGGCTGAACCCGAACCTGATCAGCGTGGGACAGACGCTGTTCGTGCCGGGCACCGTGCCGGTGCCCAAGGTCTCGCAGACGTTCGTGACCGACTTCGGAGACTCGATCGAGTACGTGGCCGCGGCGGCGGGGGTCACGCCGCACACGCTGCTCGCGAACAACCCGGGCCTGGCGACGGGCTACATCGGCTCGGGAACCGCGCTGCGCGTGCCCGACCGCGAGGGCGTGATCGTGGACGTGCGCACCGGCGACACCCTGCAAGCGATCGCGGCCCAGTTCGGCACGACCGTGCCGGCGCTGGTCGACGCGCCGTTCAACGGCGTGGTCGACCCGAACGGCCTGATCGCCGGGCAGGAACTGCTGGTCCCGATCACGGTGCCGGTCTTCGTGTGGCCCGCGCACGGGCAACTCACGGACGGGTTCGGCGTCTGCCGGTCGTGGGACTGCAGCGTGCGGCACCGCGGGGTCGACATCGCGCAGAACGGCGGCGCGCTGCGCGCGATGGCGGACGGCGTCGTGACGGCCGTCGGGGGGAGTTGGTGCTGCGGGCTGGGCTTCTTCGTGGAGATCGACCACGGCAACGGCTGGGTCAGCGTCTACGGACACCTCCACGGTCCGGCCTGGGTATTCGAGGGGCAGACCCTCGAGGCGGGCGACCCGATCGGGGAAGTCGGCACGACGGGCTACAGCACCGGCGTGCACCTGCACCTCGAGCTGTATCACAACGAGTGGGCGCTGGACGCCCTGAACTACCTCCCCTGACGACGCGGCCGGGCGTCACTCGCCAGCGGCGCGCACCTCGTGCAGGACGTGCCGCAGCGCGGCGACGTCGCAGCGGCCGTACAGATCCGCCGCCCGCTCGCGGTAGCCGGACGCCGCCCGGAAGCCCGGCGACACGGCCGTCGCCGCCTGATCGACCACCAGGCCCGTGACGACCGCCGCGAACGCCGCCGCCTCCGGGCCGTCCTCCCGCAGCACGGCCACGGAACGGCGCCCCTTCTCGATCGCGCTCGCCCAGAGCGGCAGCAGCCCGCTCACCGCGTCCGCGTGGGTCGCGCGGATGTGGGCCTCCGCGAGGTCGCGCAGGGCTTCGGCCTGCCGTAGGGCCGCGGCGGCGTCGCGCCGCGGCAGCGCGAGGGCGGCGGCGGCCTCCCCCGCGAGCGACGGCCGGCGGCGGACGCGGGCGGCGGCGCGAAAGCGGGGCAGCAACCGCCGCCGCGCGGGCGGCTCGTCGACCACGTGGCAGAGCGCCGGCCCGATGCCGAACACGAAGGCCTCCCACGCCTCGGCTTCGGGTCCGGGCCGCGCCTCCCCGCCGCGATCGATCAGCGCCGCGGCGCGGTCGCAGAGGCGGCGCACGCGGGCGGCCCGCTCGCCGGGGTCGAAATAGCGGTCGCGGAAGTCGCGCAAGACGCCGTCCAGCGTCTGGTCGTACGAGAGCAGGGGCTGGGCCGTCGCCAGGCGGTGGGCGCGAATGTCGTCCTGGAGCGCCGGCTCGACCTCGACCAGGAAGGCGGTGGTGGGCCAGTCCAGCGCGACGGGCAGCCCGTCGAGCGCCTGCACGGCGCCCAGCGTGTAGTCGGGCCGCCAGTCGGGGAAGAAGGCGATGCAGGTGAGGACGGAGTCGGCGGCCTGGACGCCGTGCGCGTAGTCGCCGGCGACGAGGAACGCGCGGACGGCCGGCTGGCGCCGGCGCAGCCGCTCGCAGATGCGCAGCAGGCGGGGCCGCCAGTCGGGCTGGGGCGTCCAGTCGATGTTCATGGCGTCGGCGCCGGGCGCTGAGGCGCGGCCTCAGAAGCCGCGGTAGGCGTTGGCGATGGGGAAGCGCCGATCCTTGCCGAAGGCGCGCGGCGTGATCTTGAGGCCGGGGGCCGCCTGGCGGCGCTTGTACTCGGCCCGCGTCACCAGGGTCATGACGCGGCGCACGTCCGCCTCGTCGAAGCCCCGCGCGACGATCTCGTCCAGCGTGCGGTCCTCCTCGACGAACGCCTGCAGGATCGGGTCCAGGCGCTCGTAGGGCATGAGCGAGTCCTCGTCGCGCTGGTCGGGACGGAGCTCCGCGCTGGGCGGCTTCTCGATGACGCTGCGCGGGATGCGTCCGCCGCCGTTCGGCTGCGGCCCGGCGACCTCGTTCACGTAGCGCGCGAGGCGGTAGACGGTCGTCTTGGGCACGTCCTGGATCACGGCGAGACCGCCCGTCATGTCGCCGTAGAGCGTCGTGTAGCCGGTCGCCGACTCGCTCTTGTTGCTCGTCGTCAGCACCAGCCAACCGAACTTGTTGCTCAGGGCCATGATCAGGTTGCCGCGCAGGCGCGCCTGGAGGTTCTCCTCGGTCACGTCGGGGGCGCGCCCGGCGAAGGCGTCGCGCAGGACGTCGAGGTGGGCGGCGAAGGGGCCCTCGATCGGCAGCGTCAGGAGGTCGATGCCGAGGTTCCCGGCGAGGGCGCGGGCGTCGGCGATGGAGCCCTCCGACGAGTAGCGCGACGGCATGGCGACCGCGGTCACGTTCTCCGGCCCCAGCGCGTCGGCGGCGATGGTGGCGGTCAGGGTGGAGTCGATGCCGCCCGACAGCGCCACCACGACCTTCTCGAAGCCGGTCTTGCGCACGTAGTCGCGCGTGCCCAGGACCAGCGCCCGATAGATGGCGGCGACGTCGTCGAGGTGGGGCTCGTTGGCGGGGGGCTCGATGGGTGGGCGGGCGCCGTCGCGGGCCGCGCTCGCCGGGATGGCGTGCGGCGGCTCCGGCGGCAGGCGGCGCAGGCGGGGGTCGTGCAGGCGCACCTGCCCGACCGCCTCGACGTCGAGGTCCGCGACGAGCAGGGTCTCCTCGAACATGGGGGCGGCGGCGATGCGCTCGCCGCGCGCGTCGAAGACGGCGGAGCCGCCGTCGAAGATGAGCGCGTCCTGCCCGCCGACCATGTTGCAATAACAGACGATGACGGCGTTGTCGGCGGCGCGGGTGGCGAGCATCCGCTCCCGCTCATCGATCTTGCCGGCGTGGAAGGGCGAGCCGTTGAGGTTGACGACCACCTCCGCGCCGGCCAGCGCCTGGGCCTGCACGGGGCCCGATGAGTACCAGATGTCCTCGCAGATGGAGACTCCCACGGGGACGCCGGCGATGCGGAAGACGGGCGACTCCGCGCCGGGGCGGAAGTAGCGGCTCTCGTCGAAGACGCCGTAGTTGGGCAGGTACTGCTTGTGGTAGACGCCCGCGCGCCGGCCGTCGTGCAGGACGGCGGCGGCGTTGTAGGCGTCGGGGGCGAGATCGACGAAGCCGACCACGGCGGTCACGTGCAGGCCGCGCGTGGCGGCCTGGATGCGTTCGAGGGCGGCGAGGTTCTCCGACACGAAGGGGCGGCGCAGGAGCAGGTCCTCCGGCGGGTAGCCGGTGACGGCCAGCTCGGGCAGGACGACGAGGTCGCAGACGGCGGCCTCCGCCTCGCGGATGGCGGCGATGATGCGCGCCACGTTGCCGTCGAGGTCGCCGACGGTGGGGTTGATCTGGGCGAGGGCGACGCGAAGGCTGCGCATGGGGCGACTTCCGGGCCGGGCGGCGGAACTTCGACTTCGTGTCACAATGACACGAAGTCCACGGCCACTGTAGGACCGGCCGCGGCGGCGGGTCAATTCGGGCAACTTTCGCCCCGATCGCCGCTCGCCCGCCGATGGGGGCGGCGATACACTCGCCGCGGTCCGGTGAAGACGGGCGAATGAGGGGTTCGATGGCCGACGGGAACTCGCCGGCGCTCGCGCTCGAACAGGTGTCGTACCGCTATCCGGCGCCGAAAGCGGCGGACGACGCGGTCGGCCGGGGCGTCGAGGACGTGTCGCTGTCGCTGGCGGCGGGCGAGGCGCTGGGGCTGCTGGGCCCCAACGGAAGCGGTAAGAGCACCATCCTGTCGCTGGTCGCCGGGCTGCTCGCGCCGCGGTCGGGCGCCGTGCGGCTGCTGGGCGAGCCGGTCTCCGCCTCAGTGCGGCGCCGGCTGGGCGTCGTGTTCCAGGAGCCCAGCCTGGACCCGCTGATGACGGTGTCGGAGACGCTGCGGCTGCACGGGCTCCTCTTCGGCCTGGGCGGGCCGGAACTGCGACGGCGCGGCGACGACCTGCTGACGCGGATGGGGCTGAGCGAGCGGGCCGGCGACCGGGTGGAGACGCTGTCGGGCGGGCTGCGGCGGCGCCTGGAGTTGGCGCGAGCGCTCCTGCACGCCCCCTCGCTGCTGCTGCTCGATGAGCCGGCCCTCGGGCTCGACCCCGACTCTCGCGGGACGCTGTGGGACCTCCTCGACGACGTGCGGGGCGCGGGCACGGCGCTGCTGCTCGCGACGAATGACGTGTCCGAGGCGGAACGCACCTGCGACCGCGTGGCCTTCATGCAGTCCGGCCGCATCATCGCGACGGGGGCGCCGGCGGAACTGCGCCGCGAGTTGCGCCACGACTCGGTGCGCGTGGAGTGGCCGTCTGCGCCCGCCGACGCGGCGGCGAGGCTGGCGGCCATGGCGGGCGTGGGCTCGGTGCGGATGGCGGCCGGGGACAGCGCGGGAACCGTTTTGCACGTCACCGTCGACGATGCCTCGGTCTTCGTGCCTGCGCTGTTCGCGCTCGATGGCGCGAACCGCACGCCGGGCGGGATCGCCGGCGTCCGCATCCACGAATCGACGCTGGAGGACGCGTACTTCCAGCGCGTGGGGGAGCCCCTGCGCGCGCCGGACGCCCCGGACGACGCTGCGCGACCGGCGAACGGCCGCTTGTCGTGACGGCGGCGGTCACGACCACGACACCCGTGGGAGGCCGCGCGGCGGCGCTGCGCGGCGGCGCCTGGGCCTGCTGGGCACTGCTCGAGCGCGACCTGCGCGCCTTCGTGCGGTCGCGCTCGCAGGTGTACTCCTCGCTGCTCCTGCCGCTGATGCTGCTGGCGATCCTGGGAACCGGCGTCTCGGACGGGCTGGAGCCGACGTCGGCGATCATCCGCGACGGCGACTACGTGAGCTACCTCGCGCCGGGCATGATCGCCATGACGGCGCTGTTCTCCTCGACGTTCTCCAGCGCCTCGTTCTACCGCGACCGCGACAGCGGCCTGCTGCGCACCCTGCTGGCGTCGCCGCACCACGCCCGCACCATCCTGCTGGGCAAGTCGCTGGCGGCGGTGCTGATCGGGTCGCTGCAGGCGCTCGCCGTCGTGGTCATCGCCGTGCTGATCCCAGGCATCGACTTCGCCTGGCAGTACGGCTGGCTGGGGGGCGCCGGGCTGGTGATCGCGGGCGTCGTCGCGCTGAACCTGCTGCTGTCGGGGTTCGCCCTGGCCGTCTCGACGCGCATCCGCTCGATGCAGGGGCTCCATCTCGTGATGAACCTCGTGCTGTTCCCGCTGCTGTTCCTCTCCGGGGCCTTCTTCCCGCTCGACAGCCTGCCCGACTGGCTGCGCATCCTGGGCTGGATCAATCCCCTGACCTACGCCGTCGACCTGCTCCAGACGTCGGCCTACGCGGCCAGCAACGAGGGCTTCTTCGGCCCCTGGATCGACTTGCCGGTGCTGGGCGCGCTGGCGCTGCTGCTGTTCGGACTGGCGCTGGGGCGCGCCCCCAAGGCGGCCTGACCCCCTCCCGTCCCGTGAGCGCCGCGGCAGCGCTCCGTCAGAGCGCCAGGACGTCGACCATGGCCGCGAGGAAGAGCAGCGGCAGGTAGAGGATCGAGAAGAAGAAGAGCTGCATCGGGGCGGCCCGGTCGAGGTGGACGCGCGCGGCCTCGACGATGAACGCCAGACCCAGCACCGCGGCGGACCCGAGGTAGATCCACGAGACATCGCCGCTGAGCGGCAGCAGCAGGCTGACCGCCGTCAGCAGGACCGCGTAGATCAGGATCTGGCGCTTGGTCGCCGCCTCGCCCCGCACGACGGGCAGCATGGGCACGTTCACGCTGGCGTACTCGTCGCGGTAGCGCAGGGCGAGCGCCCAGAAGTGGGGCGGCGTCCAGAAGAAGACGATGAGGAACAGGATCAGCGGCGCGACGGCGACGTCGCCCCGCACGGCCGCCCAGCCGACCAGCGGCGGCACGGCGCCGGCCGCCCCGCCGATGACGATGTTCTGCACGCTGCTGCGCTTGAGCCAGACCGTGTAGACGCCCACGTAGAACGCGACGGCCGCCAGCGCCCAGACGGCGGCGAGCCAGTTCACGGTGAGCAGCAGTTGCACGCCCCCGGCGGCGACGAGGATCGATCCCCAGGCCAGGGCCGCTCCGGGCGGGACGACGCCGCTGGGAATCGGCCGGCCGGCCGTGCGGGCCATGACGCGATCGATGTCGCGGTCGTACCACTGGTTGATCGCGTTGGCCCCGCCGGCGGTGAGGACGCCGCCCAGCAGCACCAGCGCCACGATGCCGACGCCGGGCCACCCGTCCTGGGCCATGACCATGGCGGGCACGGTCGTGACGAGCAGCAGCCAGATGATGCCGGGCTTGGTCAGCGCGATATAGGCCCGGACGAGGCCCCGCAGGTCCGCCGCGGCCCGGCGGGACGCGGCCGACGAGGCGGGGCGCGGCCGCGCCGCGATGATGAGCCGTCCCGAGCGCGTGATCACCGTCTCGTCTCCCCCAACCCGGCGCGGCGCGGCCGGACCGAGGGGAACGGCCGCGGCCGGTGCAGGGAGTCGCCGCGGATGGCGTCGTAGCAAGCGAAGGCGGTCATCGCGACGAGGGTACCCCAGGTGACCGATCCGGTAACCAGGTGCAGCACCCGCGACCACTCCGACAGCGTCGTCCACATGACGACCGCGCCCAGAACGATCTGCGCCGCGTACAGGCCGCCCACGGCGAGCGCCAATCGGAAGACTGTGGGAGCGCTCCGGCTGCGGCGCTCGGCCATCCAGACGGTGGCCAGCACGAGCAGGCCGACGGCGGCGGCCAGGAAGCGATGCGAGACGTGGATGACGGCGTTGCGCCCCTCGGGCAGGACGACGCCGTTGCAGAGCGGCCAGTCGCCGTCACAGAAGTAGCCAGCCTCGGCGCCGCTGACGTAGCCGCCCAGCACGATCAGGACGTAGGTCCCCAGCGCGGTCAGGCAGGCCAGCAGCGCCATGCGGCGGTCGGAGCGGCCGGCCGCTCCGGTCCGCGCCGCGACCCGTTCCCGCTGGGCGGGGGAGCCGTCGGCCTGGGGGACGAACGTCGCCAGCCAGGCGACGATGATCAGCAGCACGATCAGCATGGCGGTCCCCAGGTGCGCGCTGACGATCCCGGCGTCGAGATCCTCCGTCACGGTGAGGCCGCCCAGGACCACCTGCACGCCCAGCGCCAGCACGCCGATCAGCGCGGGCACGACCACCCAGCGCCGGTCGCGGTAGCGCCGCAGCGCCCCGATCACGAAGGCCAGGATGACCAAGCCGAAGAGGCTGGCGGCCAGCCGGTGCGTCCACTCCAGCCAGACGTGGTAGTCGCCCTGGGGGATGACCCTGCCGTGGCAGAGGGGCCAGTCGGGGCAGGCCAGGCCGGAGTCGGTGACGCGCACCGTCCCGCCCAGCACGACCAGCACGATCAGGCCGAAGATGGTCAGGAGGCCCAGCCGCTGATAGCCGCTGAGGGAGCGCCAATGACTGATCACGGTCATCGGTCCTCCTCGCGGCGGCGGGTCGGGGCGGCGGGGGACGGGCGCGCGCGGATCATCGGTGCGTGGGCCGATCGGAGGACTGCGGGTAGACGGGGCGGCCGGCGCGCTCGTCGAGGTCGCGGAGCAGGTCGGCGCGGCGGGAGCGGAAGGTCTCGTGCTCCGCCCAGTAGTAGACGATGACCAGCACCGCGACGGCGAACATCATCGTGCCGGGCACCCACATGATGCCGGCGCCGATGCGCTGGTCGGTGAGCGCGGTGGGTCCCCAGGCGCGCAGCCCCTCGAGCCGCGCGTAGCTGTCGTAGGCGGCCTCGCCGAGGCTGGTGAGGATGAGGCCCAGGGCGAGATTCTGGAGGATCGCGCCGATCAGGATGGCCACCCGCGCGATGTGCCCGGGCCGCAGGTGGGAGGGATCGACGCCGATGACGAGCCACCAAAAGAGCAGGCCGCCGGAGAGGAACGTGGCGTGCTCCAGGAAGTGCAGCGGCTCGCTGTCGATGGCGGCGTCGTAGAGCGCGGGGATGTGCCAGATCCAGATCGCGCCGACGAGGATCAGGATGGCGACCGGCGGATAGAGCAGGATCTGCAGCAGGCGGCTGTTGAGCAGCGGGACGACGTATTGCCGCCGCACGCGCGGGCTGGAGGCCCGCAGCGCCAACGTCGCCGGCGCGCCGAGCAGCAGCAGGGGCGCGATGACCATCACGATCAGCACGTGCTGGATCATGTGCACCCAGAAGAGGTCGTCGGAGTACGTATCGATCGGGGAGACGAGCGCCAGCAGCATCAGGCCGATGCCCAGCCCGAAGGCGGCCGGACGCCAGCGGGAGAAGTGGAAGCCGGACGCGCCCGGCGGCGCGGGCCCGGCCGCGGCGGCGGCGCGCAGCCGCCGATAGCCCCACCAGTAGACGGCCCCGGCGATCAGCGTCAGCACGACGCCGGGCGCGTCGAACGACCAGGTCGTCAGCGCCACCAGGATTCGGCCCGACTCGGCCGTCGTGCCGTCGTGGGCGAGGGCGGCGGTGGGCGCAAGCGCGCCGCTCAGCCCCGCGAACGCGAGGGCGGGAAGCAGACGGGCGCTGCGCGCGGGCATGGACGCCCCGATTCAACGTGATCCCATGGCGGGCGGCGCGCGCCGTGCGCGGGCCTCAGGCCAGGAAGAGGAGGCTGAAGACCAGGATCCACACGGCCCCGACGAAGTGCCAGTACATCGTCGCCGCCTCGACGGCGGTGTTGCGGTGGGCGTCGAAGTGGCCCAGGTACGAGCGCATCCACAGGAAGGCGATGAACAGCAGGCCGCCCAGGACGTGCGCGCCGTGGAAGCCGGTCAGGAGGTAGAAGGTCGCGCTGTAGGGGCCGTCGCCGATCGCGAAGCCGGCGTGCATCCATTCGACGGCCTGGTTCAGCAGGAAGGCCGTCCCGATCACCATCACGATCAGCATCCCCAGCTTCATGCCGCCCCGGTTGCCCTTGCGGATGGCGAAGGCGGCGGCCTGCATGGGGATGCTGCTCGCGACCAGCAGGATCGTGAAGAAGATCGGCCGGAATTCCGCCTCGAGTATGGCGTGGTGGTCGTAGACGCCCTCGATCAGGGGGGCCCACTCCAGCGCGTCCTCTCGCAGCGCGAGGTAGGCGGCGATGAGGCCGGAGAAGAACATGACCTCCGAGAAGATGAAGAAGACCATGCCCCAGAGGCCGTTGGTCATGGGCTCGTTGCCCACGAAGAAGCTCTTCAGGGGGTTGACGGGCTGCCGGGCGGCGGTGCGGGAGGCCATCGCTGAGGTATCCGTTCCCTAGGAAGATGTCTGCGGCGGGGACGCGCCCTCGGAGGAGGCGTAGGGGCCCAGGCCGTGGCGCTCGTCGAAGACGGGCCGCTCCGAGCGGACGCGGGGCAGCCGGTCGAAGTTGTAGACGGGCGGCGGCGACGTGGTGGCCCACTCCAGGGTGCCGGCGTCCCAGGGGTTGTCCTCTTCGCACTTCTCGCCCCAGTAAATCGAGTGCACGACGTTGAAGAGGAAGAGCACGGCGCCCACCATGGCGACGAACGCGCCCACCGTCGCGATCTGGTTCATCAACTCCCAGCCGGGGTTGTCGGCGTAGTCGTTGATCCGGCGCGGCATCCCGTCGAGGCCCAGCATGAGCTGCGGCCAGAAGATCATGTTCGTGCCGATGAACATGCTCCAGAAGTGGATCTTGCCCAGGCCCTCGTTCAGGAAGCGGCCGAACATCTTGGGGAACCAGAAGTAGCTGGCGGCGAAGATGCCGAAGGCCGCGCCGGTGGCGAGCACGTAGTGCAGGTGCCCGACGACGAAGTAGGTGTCGTGCAGGGCGAAGTCGACCGGCACGGCGGCGTGGAAGACGCCGGTGATGCCGCCGATGAGGAAGAGCATCACGAAGCCCACGGCGAAGAGCATCGCCGTGTTGAAGTGCAGCGAGCCCTTATGCATCGTGGCCATCCAGTTGAACATCTTGACGCCTGTGGGGATGCCGATCAGGAAGGTCGAGGCCATGAAGAAGGGCAGGAAGACACCGCCCGTCGTGAACATGTGGTGCGCCCAGACGATGAAGCTGAGCAGCCCGATGCCGATGGTGGCCATGACGAAGGCGCGGTAGCCGAAGAGCGGCTTGCGCGAGAACACGGGCAGCACCTCGGAGACGATGCCCATCGGCGGCAGGATCATGATGTAGACGGCCGGGTGGGAGTAGAACCAGAACAGGTTCTGCCACAGGATCGACTGTCCGCCGGTGGCGGGGTCGAAGAAGACGCCGCCGGCCCCGTTGCGGTCGGCGAAGAGCAGGATCAGCGCCGAGGCCAGCACCGGCGTCGCGAGGACCACCAGGAAGGCGGTGACGAGCACGGTCCAGGTGAACATGGGCATGCGGAACATCGTCATGCCCGGGGCGCGCATCTTGAAGATCGTGACGAGGAAGTTGAGGCCGCCGGCCGTGGAGGCGACGCCCAGGACGATCACGCCCACGAGCCAGAGGTCCATGCCGACCCCGGCCGGCTGGATGTTGCCGGCGGTGTTGCTGGAGATCGGCGGGTAGGCGGTCCAGCCCGCCGCGGCGGCGCCGCCGTCGAAGGCGAAGGCGCTCAGCATCAGGATGCCGCCGAACAGGAACACCCAGAGGGAGAGCGCGTTGATGCGCGGGAAGGCCATGTCCAGCGCGCCGATCTGCAGCGGCACGACGTAGTTCGCGAAGCCCGTCGCCACCGGCATGATGAACAAGAACAGCATGATGCTGGCGTGCATCGTGAACATCTGGTTGTAGGTGTCGGCCCCCATGATCGCGCCGGTCTCGATCAACTCCGTGCGCACGACCAGCGAGAGGGCGCCGCCGACCAGCCCGAACACGCCGGCCGCGACGACGTACATGATGCCGATCTTCTTGTGATCGACCGTGGTCAGCCAGTCCAGCAGCACCTGGGCGCGCCCGCCGGCGTACCCGGTGGGGACGGTTCCTGCGAGAGTGGCCATGCGTTCTCCCGTTCGTTACCCCGTCGCCGGGGTGTCCGCCGCTAGAGCGCGCCCGCGCGGGGCGCCGTCATTCCGGCCAAGTGCGTTGGCAGCCCGGCCGGGGCCGCGGGGCCGCCGTACCGGCTGGTCCCGAGCTCCAGGGCGGGGTCGGTCCCGGCGCCGATGTCCGCCGCCCCGGCGTCGCCGGAGTCATCGGCTGCATCGGTGTCGCCGGCGTCATCGGCCGCATCGCCCTCGTCCATGGACGCGTCGTCGCCGGCGTCGTCCGCGGGGGCGGCCTCCTCCGCGGGAGGCGGCGGCGCGACGAGCGCCGCCAGCCAGGCGTCGTATTCCTCGAGCGGCAGCGCCCGCACCGAGAAGAGCATGCGCGCGTGCTCTCGGCCGCAGAACTCGGCGCACTGTCCCTGGAAGAAGCCGGCGTCGGTGACCTTGAGCCAGAGCGCCTGCGTCCGGCCCGGCATCGCGTCGAGCTTGTAGAGGAACTGCGGCGCGTAGAAGGAGTGGATCACGTCGAGGCTGGAGATGTTGAAGCGCACCGTCTTGCCCACCGGCACCGTGACGATGGGCGTGTTCATCGTCGTCACCGCGCCGCTGCTGGGATCGATGCTGTCGGTCAGCTCCCCCCGGTCGTCCTGGGACACCTCGGTGCCGTTGGTGATGCGAAGGATCTCCTCGCCGGCGGGGTGATGCTGCACGACCGTGCCGTTGACGCCGCGGGCCACCGTCAGGATGTTGCCCTCGATGCTGTCCACGCGGATGTGCTCCACGTCGATGCGATAGGTCTTGAACGGCTCGAACAGCGAGCCGTCGGAGACGCGCAGTTCGACGTCGGCGGGGTCGTCGGAGATGCGCACGGAGGTGGTCGCGTCCATGGGCGTGGCGTAGTAGAAACTCCAGGCCCACTGCTGGGCCGTGACGTCGATCACCTCGACGGGCTCGTACTCGCCGGGCGCGGACTCGATGTCGTCCAGAACGATGAATGAGACGATGAACAGCACCAGGACGATGATGCTGGGGATCACCGTCCAGAGGATCTCGACCCCCCGGTGGCCGTGGATCTGCGGGGGCAGCGCGTCGTCGCGGCGGCGGTACTTGAACACCAGCCAGATGATCGCCGCCTCGACCACGATGAAGACCGCGGCCGCGAGGAAGAAGACGAGGATGTAGAGGTTCCGGATGTCGGAGCCCTCCTCGCTGACCGCCTCGGGCGGGAAGGCCTGCGCGCCCGCGACCCCGGCGCTGAGCAGCAGCAGCCCGCCCACCAGGGCAGCGGCGGCGGCGATGCGCCAGCGCAGGCGGGTGCGGCGGGGGGACGGCGTGGGCATGCGGTTCCTCATCATCTCAGGATCCACCATCTCAGGACCCACCGTGGTCCGAGGCATGGTGCGGACCGGCGGCGAAGTCGCGGATGTCCTCGCTGGTCCAGCCGATCACGCCGAGCGCGGTGAGCACCAGCCCGGCGCCCAGCAACTCGGCCGGGAAGACGACGCCGAACGCCGTCAGGACCAGCCCCAGGCCGATGACCACGGGCGAGAGGCTCGGCGCGGGCATGTGGATGTGCGGCGGGGCCTCGGGCGTCTGCATCTGCGGATAGTCCTGGCCCGCTCCATGGGCGTAGTCGCGCACGTCTTCCAGCAACCAACCAATCAGGCCGTACACGGTGGTCGCAAGCCCGGCGCCCAGCAGTTCCGCCGGGAAGACGACACCGAAGGCCGTGAGGATCATGCCAGCGGCGATGACGAAGGGGAAGAGGCTGGGCGGCGGCAGGTGGACGCCCTCCGGCAAGCCGGCGGCGTGCGCCGGGCCGTGGGATGGCGCCTCGGCCGTGGCGCCCGCCTCCAGCGCGGGCGCCGCCTCGGGCGCGGCGCCGGGCAGCAGCGTGCCGCCGCGCTCGGCCGGGGCGGGACGGTCGTAGGACCGGTCGATGGTCTGCCGCTCGGGGCGGTAGGCGCGGGGGCGCAGGATCGCCGGCAGCAGCGAGAAGACGGCCGCGAGCGGATCCGGGCCGCTGTAGGCCGACACGATCTCCAGGCCGAAGGCCGGCGTCCGCCGCCAAGTGCGAATCCCGGCCACCTCGATGCCCAGCGACTGGCAGAGGCGGTTGGCGGCGGTGGCCTGCCCGGCCGGCAGGAAGAGATAGCAGGGGCCCGCCTTGGAAAGCGGCAGCCAGCGCTGCATCGCCTCGGCCTCGGTGACCTCATGGCGCAGCACGACGATGGCCAACATGCGGATGAAGTGGCCGGGCTCCTCGGTGACGATGAGGTCCGGGTAGATCCAGCCGCCGCCGCGCAACTGCACCCCCATCTGCGGATCGGGGTGGTTGACGACGGTCTCCCAGTCCGAATGATCCGGCGAGGGAAAGGCGAACCGCTGGGCCGCGAGTTGCTCCAGGATGTCGGCCCGCTTCGTGCGATCAGACGCCGGCGTTGGCATTCGTCCGTCCGCCCCTGCCGCGAAGCTCCCGCGCGTCAGCGCGTGGCTCCTGCTCGATCCTGAACCGCTCCCGGGCGCTTCACCGTTGGACAGTTTCGCCCTTCGTGCGTTCTGGCACAAGCGGGGGCCGGGGCCGGAACTGCGCGGCGCTACTCGCTGACGGTTAATCGTTGACGGAACGCGGGGGCTGGTTGACGCCGATGAAGCGCGGCCGGTAGATGGGCACGCCCCGGCCGTTGCGGAAGCCCTGGCGCTCGTCGACGATCTGCGCCCCGATGCCGGCGATGCGGGACCAGCCGAAGAGCGTGGTGTAGTAGTCGGGGTTGGTCAGCCCGCCGGCCGCCAGCAGGCTGCCGGAGACGAGGTCGACGTTGGGGTAGGGGTTGGAGACCTTGGGATTCTCCTTGAGCACATTCACGGCCCCGACCCGGAGCGCCTTCACGACCTTGAACCAGTGGTCGTCGGGGTAGAGCTCGTCGCCGACGTCGAATTCGACTTTGGCGCGGGGGTCTTCCTGGCGCAGGACGGCGTGGCCGAAGCCGAAGATCAACTCGCCGCGGGCGAGGCGGGCGCGCATCAACTCCTCCACCTCCGCCGGGTCCTCCGAATCGACCTCCTTGACCATCGCGAAGCAATCCTGGTTGGCGAGGCCGTGGCGCGGCCCGGCGAGCCCGTTCATCGCGCCGACCATGGACTGGTACATGTCGGCCAGGCCCGAGGCGACGGCCTTGCCGGTGAAGGTGGAGAGGTTGCCGCCGCCGTGGTCCATGTGCAGGACGTAGTAGATGCGCAGCAGCTTGGCCAGGGCCGCTTCGTCGGTCCCGGGGACGCCCAGCATGTGGACGAAGTTCTCGACGTAGCCCAGCGACGGGTCGGAGCCGATCAGGTCCCCCCAGCCCTCGCGGATGCGGAAGATCGCCGCCAGGACCGCGGGGACGCGCGCGATCAGGTTGAGCGCGTCCTCCCGGTAGTCGCCGTCCTTGCCGGTCATGCCCAACAGCGTCAGCGCGACGGCCAGCCAGTCCATGGGGTGCCCCTGCTTGGGCAGCGTGCGCAGCACGTCGAACACGAGCGGGTCCGCCTCGGAGCGGGCGGCGAGATCGTCGGCGAAGGCCCTCGCCTCGTCCGCGCCGGGCAACTCCTTGTTGAAGAGCAGGTAGATCACCGACTCCGGCGCCATGTAGGCCAGTTCGTCGATGGGATAGCCGACGTAGGTGACGCCGATCTGGGGGTCGACCTGGCTGGTCCAGCAGGTGCCCACGGGGAAGCCGCGCAGACCGGAATCGAGCTGGGGGTTGCCGATCGTGAACTCGACCGGGGGGGCGCTGCTGCTGGTCATGGGCCGACACTCCTCATGGCCGGACGTCCGGCCGCTGGCGGCGGTGGACCACAGGGTCCGGTGACCCGGCGCCGCGCACACGCGACGTCGGGGCCGGAGTACCCGGAAGACTAGCCGGAGACCTCGCCCACGAGGAAGCGGATCGTGCCGGAAGGGGCTTCCACTTCGACCTCGTCGCCGGCGGCGGCGCCCACGAGCGCCCGTCCGACCGGGCTGGCGATGGAGATCCGCCCGGCCGCCGCGTCCACCTCGTTTTGGCCGACGAGAGTGTACTCAACTGTCTTGTTGCTTACAAGATTCGTCGCGCTGACGCGGCTCCCCAGGTGGACGCGGCCGTCGTCGGCCTGCGCCGAGGCGTTGGTGACGCGCGCATGGGCGACCTGATGCTCCAGGTCGCGGATGCGGGACTCCAGCAGGGCCTGCTCGTCGCGGGCCGCGTCCAGCGGCGCGTTCTCGCGGAAGTCCTTGTCCAGCATCGCCGCCTCCAACTTGCGGGCGATGTTGGGGCGCTCGCCGCGCAGGCGCTCGAGCTCGTTGCGGGCGAGTTCCAGCCCCTCGGCGGTCATCTCGACGACGTCCTCGGCGCTGGTCTCCGCGGAGCCGTTCGGCTCCGCGCGCCGCCGCACGGGGCGCTTGAGGCGCAGATGCACGCCGAGATTGACCTCCATCCAGTCCTTCTTCTTGGCGTAGGAGAGGAAGGCCTTGACCGGCTGCAGCCGGTTGCCCAGGTCGGCGACGTTCGCGCCCTGCGCCTCCTGAAAGAGGCTCATCTGGTGGGCGGTGAGATCGCTCAACTCCCGATCGGCGCCGGCCCAGGAGACGAAGCGGGTGACCGCGACACGCTGCTGCTGATCGAGCTTCTTCCCGTTGGCGCTGAAGTACATGGAGGCCGCGCGGCCAAGCGTGACGGCGCCGGTGTCCGCGTCCCCGCCGGGTTCGCCCTCGATCAACTCTCCCTCGATCCCCCCGGAGTCCGCATCTTCCACGCTGGCGGGCTCCGGGGCGTCGGCGTCGGCGGCGACACGGTCGATGTCTGTCATATGTCTCCCTCGCGCGCGTGCGCTCCTACCATCGTACGGACGTTAGGGGGGGCAATTCAATGCGGCGATGCACGGACGCGCCCGACGGCCCGAACTCCGCGCCGGCGCCCGCCGGGATGGCCGCCGGCGCGCCGCCTGACGTCCGCCGCGCGGTCGACGAGGCGATCGCCGCCGTGGACCTGGACCTCGACGCGGCCGGCGCGAGCCGGGTCGGCGGCCAACTGGCGCGCTTCGTCGCGACGCTGCTGCGGGAGAACGACCGCCTGGGCCTGACCACGATCCGCGACCCGCGCGAGGCGGTGCAGCGGCACGTCGCCGAGCCGCTGGCGGGATGGCGGGCGATCGACGCGGCGGTCCCGGCCGGACCCATCGCGGAGGTGGGATCGGGCGGCGGCGCCCCGGGCCTGCCGATCGCCATCCTGGCCGCCGACCGCGAGGTGACGCTCATCGAGGCGCGGACGCGCCGCGCCGCCTACCTGCGGGACCTGGTGGACGACCTGGGGCTGCGCAACGTGCGCATCGTGGAGGAGCGCGGCGAAGCCTTCGCCGCCGACGGCGACGAGGGCCGCGAGCGCTACGCCTGCGCGATGGGCCGGGCGCTCGCCAAGCTGCCCGTGGCGCTGGAGATCCTGCTGCCGCTGGCGCGGGTGGGCGGCCTGGCGGCCGTGTTCGCGGGGCCCGGCGCGGCGCGATGGATGCCCAACGCGGCGCGGGTCGCCGCCGCGCTGGGGGCCGAGCCGCCGGTCGCGCAGGAGGTGTCGTGGCCGGGGGCGCCGCTGCGGCTGTCGATGGTGACCTGCCGCAAGTCGTCGCGCACGCCGGCCCGCTTCCCCCGGGCGGTGCGCCGCATGAGGCGCGAGTTGCCGCCGCCGCCCTGAACCGGCGCTCAGGCGCGGGCCTCGCGGCGCGCGCGCCACCTGTTGAGCCGCTGCAGGGTCCGCGCGGCGGCCGGGATGCTGCCGAACGCGGGGTAGCCGGCCGCGACGACCTGTTGCATCAACTCGCCGTTCAACTGCGCGCTGGCCGGTTCGTGCGACGAGGGGACCACCACCGCCACCGGCTTGCCGATCCCGGTCAGCCGGGGCGTGGCCTGCTCCAGTTCATCGAGCAGCCGCGTCTGGCGCTGGCGGGCGTCGCTGGGGCTCGATACGGCGCCCCAGCCGTGGCCGGCCTGGATGATCAGCGCGTCCAGCCCGTCGTCCGCGGCGATGGCCTCCAGCGTCGCGGCGAGGCCCACCCCCCGCCACAGCGCCTGCGTATCGACGGGGTTGCGGATGCTGGTCCCCGCGACCGGCGTGATCTCGCGCAGGGCGTCCGCCGTGGCGGGGCTCAGGTCGGGCAGGGTGAGACCGGCGGCGGCGATGTCGTCGGAGCCCTGCACGGAGACCCCGCCGCCGCCGACCACCAGCGCCACCCGGCCGCCCCGCGGCACGGCGCCGAACCGCCAGCCGACCAGCATGTCGATCGATTCCTCCATGCTGCCGACGAGCACGGCGTTGACCTGCGCGACGGCGGCGCGCCAGATCCCGGCGCTGCCGGCCAGGGAGGCGGTGTGCGATCGGGTCGAGCGCGCGCCGGCCTGCGTCATGCCGCCCTTCAGCAGCGCGACGGGCTTCTCGGCGGCCAGCGCGCGCAGCGCGGCGAAGAGGTCGCGCGCGTCGGGCAGTCCCTCGATGTACGCCCCCACGATCGCGGTCTCCGGGTCGGCGAGCGCGTAGCGGCAAAGCTCGGCCGCGTTCACGTCGACGGCGTTGCCGAACGAGACCACCTTCGAGAAGCGCAGCCCGCGCAGCTGGCCGTCGTAGATGGCCGTGTTGGCGTTCGTCCCGCTCTGCGCCCAGAACGCCACGGGGCCGCTCTCCTTCGCGCAGCCGCCGGCGAAGGTGAGGCCGCTGGCGGGCACGTAGAGGCCCAGGCAGTTGGGACCCACCAGCCGGATGCCCAAGTCCCTGGCGCGCCGCACGATGCGGTCCTGCAGCGCCAGCCGATCGGCCTCGCCGGTCTCGGCGAAGCCCGCCGTGAAGAAGTGGATGCTGCGGACGCCCTTCGCGCCGGCCTGCTCCAGCATCGGTTCGACCAGGTTGGCCGGGATCGACGAGATGACGTGGTCGACCGGGCCGGGGATGCTGCCCAGCGTCGGGTAGACGGGCAGGCCCGCGATCACGCCCCCGCGCGGGTTGACGGGATACACCCGCGGGCAGCCCTGCTCGATCAGGTGGTCGACGAAGCTCACCGCGCCCGGCCTGCTCGACGCGCCGACGACGGCCACGGAGCGGGGGTGGAAGATCGGGTCCAGGGGGTGCGGGGGCACGGGGATCTCCTCGGGGGTCGGACGGGAGGATAGCGGGGCGGGCGATTGGGCGGGGCGGAGGGCCGCCCATACGATGGGGCGCATGTCCGCGCGAGCCCCCGCTTCGCCGCCCACGCCCGGCCTGCGCCGCGCCTGCGAGCGCAATCTCCGCGTCTACTACGTGTTCAAGCTGCTCTCCGAGATGTGGCTCCTGATCCCCATCTTCGTCGCCTTCCTGCTGCTCGATCGGGGGCTCAGTGTCGGGCAGGTCGCCCTCATCGAGTCGCCCTTTTGGCTCATGGCGACGCTGGCCGAGGTACCGACGGGCGCCGTCGCCGACCGCTGGGGGCGGCGCGTGTCGCTGCTGCTGGGCGCGGTGACGACGGCGATCGCGATGTTCGCCTTCGGGCTCGCCGACACCCTGCCGCTCATCCTGGGCTCGTACATGCTCTGGGCAATCGCGCTGACGTTCACCTCGGGCGCCGACGGCGCGCTGCTGTACGACACGCTGCGCCAACTCGGCCGGGAGCGCGAATTCGAACGCATCGCCGGGCGGGGGGCCGCGCTGAGCGCCGCGGGCGTGCTCGCCGCGACGCTGGCCGGGGGGCCGGTGGCGGGCGCGGTGGGGATGCAGGCGACGATCTTCCTGAGCGCCGGCACGATGGCGCTGCTGGCGGCCACGACGGCGCTGTTCCACGAGCCGCCCCACCACGAAGCGGGCGCGGCGCCGGCGTCCTACCTGCGGGGCATCCGCGAGGCGGCGCGGACCATCCGCGAACGGCCGGCCGTGCTGGCCCTGATGCCGCTGGGAGGCGTCCTGACCACGTGCCCCATGGTGATGATCATCCTGATCCAGCCCTTCCTGCTCAGCCACGACTTCACGGTCGGCTGGGAGTTCTCGCTGCTGCAGGTGCCGATGTGGCTGGGATCGGCCCTGGGCGGACTGCTGGCCTTCCGGCTGCTGCGGCTGGGCGACACGCCGGGAGCGCTGGCCGTCGTCGCGCTGCTGGCGACGATCGGCTTCGCGGGCGCGGCGGCCTGGGACCACATCGGCGCGCTGGCCTTCATCGCGCTGATCCCGCTGGCCCGGTCGGTCACCGGGCCGCTCACGATCGGCTACATCAACCACCGCGTCCCGTCCGACCAGCGCGCGACGGTGCTGTCGCTCAACCTGATGGTCTACAGCGTCGCGCTGGTCCCCATCATGCCGGTGCTCGGCCTGGTGGCCGACCAACTCGACCTCCCGGCGACCTTCGCGGTCGCGGCGGCGCTCGTCGGCGGGCTGTCGCTGATCTTCGGGCTCATCTGGCTGCGCGTGCACCGGGCGCATCCCCTGGTCGCCGAGCCGATCGAGTTGCCGCGGATGCCGGAGCACGCCCTCGGCGCGCCCCTCGAACCCGGCCTGGACGTGGCGCGGGAGGACCGCCCGGAGGCCTGACCACACGCGCCTCAGGCCACCGCCCCCGACTCCCGCAACGCCGCGATGGCGGCCTCGTCCATGCCCAGATCCCGCAGCACCGCGTCGGTATCGCGGCCGGGGGCGGGGGCCGGGGATCGAACGCGGCCGGGCGTCG
Organism: Dehalococcoidia bacterium; assembly: GCA_963664645.2. Classification (GTDB taxonomy): domain Bacteria; phylum Chloroflexota; class Dehalococcoidia; order Bin125; family Bin125; genus TK10-74A. The sequence goes on along the minus strand of CAXXCV010000001.1, from coordinate 1,205,714 downwards.
CGCCGAGCTTCGCGGCGATCCCGATCTGACGCATCGTCTCGCCGGAGCCGTCCGGGCGGGGCACGTCGAGGATCATCCCGCGGGCGCGGTTGTGCGGATCGGCGGCGGCCTCGGCGGGCGTGAGCACGGGGGCGGCGCAGACGTCGGTCCGGTTGAGCAGCGCGAACCACTCCTCGGCGGTGCGGGTTTGGAAGATGTCGCTCAGTTCGTCGCGCAGCCGGGCGCGGGTGGCGGGATCGTCGTTGTTCTGCAGCGGGATCAGATCCTCCCGATCGACCGCGGCGCAGAGGTTGGCGAAGAACTTCGGCTCGACCGCGCCGAGGCTGAACCAGCGGCCGTCGGCGGCGCGGTAGACGTCGTAGTAGGGCGCGCCGCCGTTGAGCACGTAGCTGCGCGGCGCGAGGTCGGCGCCGATGGCGAAGTGCGCCGCCATCGGCGCGGTCAGCAGCGACAGCACCCCGTCCGACATCGCCAGGTCGATGTACTGGCCCCGGCCCGTCCCCTCGCGCGCGACGACCGCGGCGAGGATCGCGAAGGCGGCCATCAGGCCCCCGCCCGCGAAGTCGGCCAGGAGGTTGAGGGGGATCGCGGGCCGGCCGGGCCCCTCGGGGCCGGGCGCATCGCTGCCGGAGGCCGCGAGCGCGCCGCTGGTCGCAATGTAGTTGATGTCGTGTCCCACGTGGGCGGCGTAGGGGCCGGTCTGCCCGTAGCCGCTCAGCGAGCAGTAGATCAGGCGCGGGTTGCGGGCGGCCAGCGTGTCGTAGCCGACGCCCAAGCGCTTGACGACGCCGGGCCGGAAGCCCTCCAACACGATGTCGGCCTCGTCCGCCAGGCGGTAGAAGACTTGGCGGGCGGCGCCGGTCTTGAGGTTGAGGGCCAGCGACCGCTTGTTGCGGCGCAGGGTGGCGTCGGAGGCGGCGCGGCGCAGCGCCGTCTCGTCGCGCGCGGAGTCGGCGGGTTCCGCCCGCGCCGGCCGGACGTCCCGCGCGTCGTCGATGACGAGCACGTCGGCCCCCAGGTCGCCCAGCAGCATCGTGCAGTAGGGGCCGGGCGCGAGCCGGGACAGGTCGAGGACGCGCAGCCGCGACAGCGCCGGGGGCGGGCCGGATGGGCCGCCGGGGGGAATTGCGTCCGTCATCGCGGGCCTCCGTACCGACCGTCCCGCCGATGCTCCGCTGCCGCAGGCGGGCGGTCAAGCGCCGGATTGCCGGTCGGCGGATTGCCGGTCCGCCGAGGCCGTGCCTACGATGATCCCACTGCCTGGGGCTGTAGCTCAGTTGGGAGAGCGTCTGACTGGCAGTCAGAAGGCCGGGGGTTCGAGTCCCCCCAGCTCCACCACCCAATCAGGTTCAAATCCGGCGAATTCGGGCGGCCCCTGTACTCATCAGGGGTGACAATCGTGGCCGTGTTCCCCCGGATTCGCTCTCACGGGCATGGACGGCGCCGCGCTCCCGGCTCCGTGCTGATCGCGGAGCGCGAGCCGTTCCTCGAAGCCCTCGATGGACCAGGCGCGTGAGCGGGTGGGTCAGTGGCCGCCCTCGCCCTGCACCTCCACGAGCCGTCGCTCCAGGCGGTTGAGCGACTCGCGCGCGGCCCTGAGCTCGGCGATGACCTCGTCGGCGGTCGCCGCCGTCTCAAGCTGACGCAGTCGTTCCTGCTTCGCCTCGTCCAGGTTGTTGATGACCACCGCGATGAAGAGGTTGATGGTGACGAACGACCCCAGCACGACGAAGCTGACGAAGTACACCCAGGCGAACGTGTGCAGGTCCATCGCCACGTACATGATGTCCGTCCAGTCCTCGAGCGTGACGACGCGGAACAGCGACAGCAGCGAGACGCCGAGATTGCCCCAGTGCTCCGGGTCGTGCTCGTGGAAGAGGTGGAAGCCGAGGATCGCGTAGATGTAGGTCAGCACGCTCATCACCGCCACGATGTTGAGCATGCCCGGGATGGACCGCACGAGCGTGCTCACGATGAGACGCAGCTCCGGCATGGCGGAGATCAGCCGCAGCACCCGCATCAGGCGCGCCATGCGCGCCACCACCGCGAAGGGCCCCACCGCCGGGACCAGCGACAGGACGATGATCGTGAAGTCGAAGATGTTCCAGCCGTCCTGGAAGTAGCGGTGCGCCCGCGGCGCCAGCGCCAGCATCTTGAGCGCCGCCTCCACGATGAAGATGGCCAGCGTCACCGTGTACGCCACGCTGAACCAAGTGAGGAATTCGTCCCCGATCCCCTCGACCGTCTCGAGTCCCAGCGCCGCCCCGTTGGCGAGGATGAGCGCGATGATGAAGTACTCAAATGGCCTTGACGCCGTGATCCGTCCCGCAAGCTCCCGCATGGTTCGCCTGTCCCCTGCCGAAGGGCCCGCGCCCCGGCGATGTCGATGTCCGCGCCGCCCGGCGGCGCCGCGCCCCGCGAGGCCACTCGCCGCATCACCGCGAAACTGATCCCCGCGGCGCCGCCGCCGCGGCGCATTCTACGAACCGCCCACGACGTTCACTCCAGCCGCCTCGGCCGCGTCCGTTCCCCGCGCCCCCGTCTGGCCCCGATCGGAATCGACTGGTCATGTCGGATGGAGCCGGGGGCAGCCCGCAGGCGAGAACGGCGCCCGACAACGCGGGTCAACCGTGGGCGCCCGACGATGGGGTGGCGGATGCCGCCGACACGAGCCGCTCGTCGACATGAGGCTGCGCGATGGCCACAGCCTGTACACCGAAGTCGAGGGCGGTGAGCGCGTGCTCATCGAGCCCACGGCTTCAGGCTAGACAACACCTCGAGGGCGGTACGCCTACCGTCAAGTCAGGCCCATCAGACGCCCCGCGACATCTCCGACGGCGGGGTTCACACCCTAGTTCCCGCCCGACGGGAACGGATCTTGCTCGCTCACCAGGGCCTGAGATTCAAGGATGGAGAATCCTTGTTCGGTCTTGTCCGCCCAGAGGCTCTTGACGTACGTGAGTACCGCGATGATCTCCTCGTGGCTCAGCCGATCGCCGAACGCCGGCATGCCGCTCTTGAAGCCGGAGGAGTTGGGGTCTTCAAACATCTTCCCTCCCTGGCTGACGATGCGATACAGGAGCCCGTCCGCATGGTGCCACGTGTGCCCGTCGCCGTTCAGCGGCGGCGGCGGCAGGGTTCCATCGGGCTTCCTGACCCGCCAATTGGGTTGCCCTTCACCACCCTCTCCGTGACAGACGGCGCAGTTGGAGGCGAACACCGCTTCGCCTGCTTGAGTAGCGTTCGCGGCGCCGGAGTCGGAGCCGCACGCCACCGTGGCGAGCAGGAGCACGGATGCAACCAACGGGATGACCCATCTGGAATGTCGCACAGCCACTCCGATTGGCGCCGGAGAACTCAGCCCCGTCAGGCCGCCCTTCGATGGCGACCTGCCGGACCAAGGCTTCTGCGTCACTAGTACGTGCGGCGGCCCTCCCCGGGCCCGGGTGCGACGGCCGCTAGAGCGCCTGCTGCTCGCAATTGAACTGCCAGTTGACGCCGAACTTGTCGGTGCAGGCGCCGAAGTACGCGCCCCAGAACATGTCGGCGAGCGGCATGGTGACGGCGCCGCCCTCGGAGATCCTGGCGAAGAGGTCGTCGGTCTCCTCCCGGCTGGCGGAGGAGTACGTGATCGAGAAGTTGCTCCCCATCTCCGCGGGAGGGCCGAACGTCGAGGGCGTGTCGCTGCCCATCAGGACGCTCGACCCGATCGGGAACGACACGTGCATGACGTTGTCGCGCTCATCCTCGGGGACGCCCATGTCCGGGGGCATGTCGGCGAAGGTGGAGAGCATCTCGAACTCACCCCCGAAGACCGATCGGTAGAACTCGAACGCCTCGCGGCAGTTGCCGTTGAAGTGCAGATAGGTGCTGAGCGTCATGCTTTCCCCTTGCCTCGCGCCCGCTGGCGGGGCGCGCTACTGGTCGGTCCGGTAGAGGTAGCGCACGTCCCACAGCCCGTAGAGCGTGGGCGTCGTGTTGCCGAAGACGTTGCGCACGGCGCCCAGCCGCTCCGGCAGCGTCGTGTAGATGACGGGCACGTTCTCCGCCGCGATCTCCTGCGCCCGGTGGTACAGCCGCACGCGCTCCGCGCGGTCCAATTCCTGGCTGCCCCGCACGTACAGGTCGTCGATCTCCGCCTCCCACGCCGTGGCCGGCTCGGCCTGGTTGGGATGCCAGAGATGGAAGTCCTCGCTGCTGTGCCAGAAGATGATGCCGCCGTACGGGTCCGACCCCCCGGTGAACCCCACGACGAGCGTCTCCCAGTCGTACGTGCTCACGATCTTCGTCACCATGTCGCCGAACTCGATGGCCTCGTAGTCGGCCTGGACGCCGATCGCCGCGAGGCCCTGCTGGATGCGCACCGTGACCTGTTCCCGCACGCTGTTGCCACTGTTGGTGATCAGCGAGAAGCGGATCGGGTTGCCGTCCGCGTCCTCCCGCACGCCGTCGCCGTCGCTGTCGAGCCAGCCCAGATCGTCCAGGATCGCGCGGGCGCGGTCGGGGTCGTACTCGTAGCGGCGCACCTCCGGGTTGTGGAAGTCCCCCGCGGCGGGGCTGACCGACGCCCACTGCGGGTAGCCCAGCCCGTGCAGCACCTCCGCGATGATGGCCTCCTTGTCGATGCTGTAGGCCACCGCCCGCCGGAAGTCGACGTTGCCGAACCAGGCCCGCTTCTCCGGGGCGAGGTACGCGGCGCCCGATTCCGCGTCGGCGCCCGGGTTCATGTTGAAGGCCAGGAAGGTGGTCCCGAAGGCCGGCCCGCGCCGGTGGATCGTGAAGTTCCCCTCCCCCTGGAGCGCCTCCAGCTCCGCGTACTCCTCCCCCAGCACGCCGTGGTAGTCGGCCTCCCCGGCCATGAACGCCGCCAGTTCCGCCTGGAGGTCGGGCACGATCAGGTAGTGCACCGTCTCCAGGTAGGGCAGGCGGGCGCCGTCGGCGTCCCGCATCCAGTAGTTCCCGTAGCGGCGCAGCGTGAGGTGGTCGCCCGGCGCGTACTCCGCGATGGTGAACGGCCCCGTGCCGATGATCTCCGCCGGCGGCGTGTCGATCCCCCACGTCTCATTGAACGTGCCGGCGTCGACCGCCCCCTCCAGGATGTGCTTCGGATAGATCGCCTGGCCCATCGAGCGCAGGAAGGGCGCGAAGGACACCGGCAGCACGCACTGCACGGTGTAGTCGTCGATGGCGGTGACGGTCATCTCCGCCTGCCGCCACTCCCCGGTCTCGGGGTCGGGGAAGCGGAAGGTGAAGGCCGCGCGGTCGGGGCTGGCGACCTCGTCGTTGTAGATGATGCGGTTGAAGGTGAACTCCACGTCGGCCGCGGTGAACGGCTCCCCGTCGTGCCAGGTCACGTCCCGGCGCAGGTGGAACGTCCAGGTGAGCCCGTCCTCCGAGTGCTCCCACGACTCCGCCAGCGCCGGCTCCACCTCGTCCGTCAGCCAGGAGATCTCCGTCAGCCCCTCGAACAGGTAACCGAGGTACGAGGACGACCCGGCATCGCTCGCGAGGGCGAGGTTGAAGGTCAGCGGCTCCGCGATCGTGGCGAACGTCAGGCGGCCGCCCGGCGTGCCGATGCGGTACTCGAACGCCTCCGCGTTCGCCCGCAGCGCCGCCACGATGTCGGTCCGGGGCGCGGCGGCGTCCTCCGGGGCGGTGTCCTCGTCCGCCGGGGCCGCCTCTGCGTCCGCCGGGGCGGGCTCCTCGTCCGCCGGGGCCGCCTCCGCCTCCGTGTCCGTCTGGGCGGCGGCGACATCCGGCTGGGCGGCGTCCGCGTCCTCCTGGGAGTCGTCGCGGCACGCGACCGCGAGCAGCGCCGCCAGGACCGTCAGCGCCGTCAGCGCCCACCAGCCGGCCCGGACCGGCCCCCGCCGCCGGTGACGCAAACCCGATCCGCTTCCCAGCAACCGTCGCAATCTTCCTTGCATGGCCCATGACCTCCAAGCGCTGCCGCCGTGGGAGTATCGTATCCACACCGTGGCCGATGCCGCAGCCCGCGCGGTCCGGCGTCCGCGCGGCTTGACCAATCGCTCCCCGGCGACTAGCTTGCGCGCCGCCGTCCACCCGGGCGCGGGCTCGAATCACCGATGCTCGAATCACCGATGAGAAGAGAAACCATGTCCGCCTACGTCATCACCGATGTTGAGATCACGGACGCGGAACTCTACGGGCAATTCATGGAGCGGGTGACGGCGACAGTCGAGAGTCACGGCGGCAAGTTCGTGGCGCGCGGGGGTCAGATCGAGGTCGGATTGGGCGAGTGGACCCCCAAGCGCATCGCCATCCTCAAGTTCGGGAGCCTCGACCAGATCCACACCTGGCTCGGTTCCCCCGAGTACACCGCGCTCGACGACATTCGCAGCCGGTCCGCCAACATCAATATGATCATCGTCGAGGGCGTCTAGTCCGCCCAGCCGGGACGCCGTTCCCGCGGCGCGGCGTCGGACCATTGCGCCGCGCGCGCCATCGCAGGATCGCCGTGGCGCGCATCCACACGCGCGGCGGATGGAGCAGGTGAAGCATGGTCGTGATGAGCGGCGGCGAGGCGTTGGTCAAGTCGCTCGCCGCGGAAGGCGTCGAAGTCGTCTTCGGCATCCCCGGCATCCAGATCTACGGGATCGTCAGCGCGCTGCGGGAAGAGCCGGACATTCGTCTGATCTCGACCCGGCACGAGCAGGCCACCACCTACATGGCGGACGGTTACGCTCGTGCGTCGGGGAAGCCCGGGGTGGCCCTGGTCGTTCCGGGCGCCGGGCTCTACAACGCCGCCGCCGGCCTGACGAACGCCTACGCCCGCTCCACGCCCGTCCTGCTGATCGCGGGGCAAATCCCGCGGGGCCTGATCGGCAAGAACCTGGGCGCCGTGCACGAGGTTGCCGACCAGGGGGGCACGGTGCGCGCCGTGACGAAGTGGCAGCGGCAGGCATTGAGACCGCGCGAAGTCCCGGATGCCGTGTTCGAAGCGTTCCGCCAGATGCGCACCGGCCGCCCGCGCCCCGCTCTGATCGAGCTGCCGCCGGAGGCCGGAGTGGAACGGGAGGAAGTGCGCCTGCGGGATCCCGCGCGCGCGCCGCGCATCGTGCCGAACCCGGAAGATCTCCGCGAGGCCGCCGCGATCATCGCCCAGGCGAGCACGCCCCTCATCTTCGCCGGCGGCGGCGTGGCGCGGTCGGACGGAGAGGTGGCCCTCGTCAAGCTCGCCGAAGCCACGAACATCCCGGTCGTCACATCCAGTGGCGGAAAGGGAACCATCCCCGACGACCACCCGCTGTCCTACGGCTCCTGCTTCAGCCCCCGCGGCGAGAGGCAGGAGATGAATCAACTCTTCGAGGTGATGCAGGCCGCGGACGTCGTGATCGGGATCGGGGCGCGATTCTCGCTGGGCAATCCGGCCGGCGAGGCCTCCACGCTGGTGAACATCAACATCGACGACGGCGAGCTGACCCGGGTGCAGGCCAACACCATCCCCCTGCACGGCGACGCCAGGGCGACGATCGAGGCGTTGCTCCCGTTCCTGATCGACGCCGGCGCGGACCAACGCCCGTCGCCCGCCGAAGCGGTCGCCGCGGCGCGCAGGCTGATCGCGTACTACGACATCCGGCTCAAGGAGCCGCAGTACGCCGTGCTGGAAGCGATGCAACGCGGCATCCCGGAGGACGCGTTCATCGTCTGGGATGTCACGCAGTTCGGCTACTACGCGCGCACCCACTACCCGGTGCATCACCCGAAGACCTACATCGACTCCGGCTACTCCTTCAACCTCGGCTACGCGTTCCCCACGGCGCTGGGCGCGAAGGTCGCGCGGCCCGACCGGGCCGTGATCTGCATGGCCGGCGACGGCGGCTTCATGTTCAACGCGTCGGAGTTGTCGACGGCGGTGAAGTATGGGATCAACGTCGTGACCGTGCTCTTCAGGAACGACTCCTACGGCAACGTCGCCCGCGACCTGGACGACGCCTTCGGCGGATCGTACGGGACCGACCTGCACAACCCGGACTTCGTCAAATTCGCCGAGTCCTTCGGGGCGGTCGGCATGAGGGCGGACGACCCCTTGCAACTGGAGACCTTGATTCCGCTGGCGCTGGAACGCGAGGCGCCGGTGGTCATCGACGTGCCGTTCGGGGAGATGCCGATTCCGCGCGCCCCACAGTTCGCGCCGTTCTACAACCTGCCCTGGACCATGCCGCAAGAGGGCCTCATCGGATCCTGAGCGCCGACGGGGCCGGCCGCCCCACGCGCCGGGCCGATGACGTAGCCTGCGGGCAGAGTCGCCCGGGCGAAGGAGGCCGCCATGTCGAATGCAGCGATCCGGGTCGAGCCGCTCACGCCGACGATCGGGGCGATCGTGGACGGCGTCGACCTGACGCAGCCGCTGGACGACGCGAGCTTCGCGGCGATCAATCGGGCCTGGATGGACCACCTGGTGCTGTTCTTCCGCGATCAGCCGATGACGCCCGAGCAGCACCTGGCCCTGGGGCGCCGCTTCGGGGAGCTGCACATCCACCCGGCCGCGCCCTACGCCGGCGGCGACCCCGCCCTGATGGTCATCCACGCCGACGCGGATTCGCACCGCGTCAACGGCGAGCGCTGGCACTCCGACGTGTCGGCCGACGAGGAGCCGCCGATGGGCAGCATCCTGCACCTGCACCGGGCGCCCAGCCGCGGCGGCGACACCTGCTGGTCGAACATGTACGAGGCCTACGAGGCCCTGTCGCCCGCCATGCGGGCCTTCCTCGACCCGCTCACGGCGCGGCACGTGGCGAACTACGAGGGCTACTACGGCGACCACCCGCCGCAGCGCGAGCCGCCGCGGGCGGTGCATCCGGTCGTGCGCACCCACCCCGTGACGGGGCGCAAGGCGCTGTACGTCAACGAGGGCTTCACGCGGCGCATCGTCGAACTCTCGCGGCGCGAGAGCCGCGCCTGCCTCGACTTCCTCTTCGACCACGTGCAGGACGTGAACTTCCAGTGCCGCTTCCAGTGGGAGGCGAACTCCGTCGCGATGTGGGACAACCGCTGCACGCAGCACATGGCGGTCTGGGACTACTACCCGGAGACCCGCAGCGGCATCCGGGTCACGATCAAGGGCGACCGGCCCTTCCGCTAGCCCTCTCCACCGGCCGGCCTGGACGGGCCCCGGCGCCGGGCCGCACGACGCGCCCCGAGGCCGGACCGGCCGCGCGGCTGGCTACGATGCGGACATGCAACCCGACTATACGTCGCTCCGCTTCCCGATCGCCGCCGGCCTGCGCCGCCCCTACGTGATCACGAACATGGTGATGTCCGCCGACGGCAAGGTCGTGCTGGGCGAAACCGAGCGGGGGCTCGGCTCCGCGACCGACCAGCGGTTGATGCGGGAGTTGCGCGTGCACGCCGACGTCGTGCTGAACGGGGCCGGCACGCTGCGCGCGAGCGGGACGTCGTCGCGGCTCGGCTCGCGGCGGCTGACCGAGTTGCGCCGCGCGCGGGGGAAGTCGCCGGCGCCGATCGCGGCGGTGCTGAGCCGCTCCGCCGGCCTGCCCCTCGACCGGGCGTTCTTCACGGCGCGCGACTTCGACGCGGTGGTGTACCTGTCCGACGCGGCGCCGGCCGATCGGCGGCGGGCGATCGCGGCGACGGGGCGGCGCGTGGTGGCCGTCCCGGACGCGGCGGCCGTGCCGTCGATGGTGCGGCACATGCACGACGAACTGGGAGCGACGCTGCTGCTGGCGGAGGGCGGTCCGGCGATCCTGGGCCGCCTGTTCGAGCACGACCTCGTCGATGAGTACTTCCTGACCATGAGCGGCGTGATCGTCGGGGGCGGCGCGCCGACGCCCGTCGAGGGACCGCGCATCTCGACGCCGGAGTCAATCACGCGCTTCGGCCTGGTATCGGCGATCCCGAATCCGGACGACGGCGAGGTCTATCTGCGCTTCCGGCGGCGACCGGACTGAGCCCTATCCGGCCCTGCTGGGGTCGGGGTTGTCGAGGATCTGCCGCGCGCGCTTGGCGCGGTAGTCGTCCAGCGCCCGCGCGACGCCGGCGTCGGTCACGGCCAGGATCGAGGCGGCCAGCAGGGCGGCGTTGGTCGCGCCGGGCTTGCCGATCGCGACGACGCCCACGGGGATGCCGGGCGGCATCTGCACCATCGAGAGCAGCGCGTCGAGCCCCTTCAGCGCCCAGCCCTCCATCGGCACGCCGATCACGGGCAGGGTGCTCTTGGCAGCGACCGCGCCGGGCAGGGCGGCCGCCCCGCCCGCGGCGGCGATGAGCACGCGAATCCCGCGCTCGCGGGCCGTGGCGGCCCACTCCGCCGTCTCGTCGGGGGTGCGGTGGGCGGAGAGGACGCGCGCCTCCCAGGCGATGCCGAGCCCGTCGAGCGTGTCGGCGGTCGCCTGCATGGTGGGCCAGTCGGACTGCGAGCCCATCACGATGCCCACGAGCGGAGCGGCTTCTTCGGTCATGTGCGTACTTCCTCCCCCGGCGCGGCCCGCCCGGGGGCGCGCTGCCGCAAGCCTAACGGGGGCGCGCGGCAACGGGCAGCGCCCGCCCCGGCGCACCGATGGCCGGGCCGATCGTGCGTCATGCATCGACCCATGCATTGACCAGCGATCCGGGGGCTCCGCATAATCGCGGTACCCCATCGAACGCCCGGCCGGACGCGCGCTCGCCGATCCCCCGGGCGGCCGGGGAGCGGAGCGCCATGACGAGTTCGACGCCGGCGGCGACGCCGGACCGCTACGACCCCGCCGCGATCGAGCCCAAGTGGCAGGCGCGATGGGCGGCGGATCGCCTCTACGAGACGCCCGACGCCGACGCGCGCGAGCCCTACTACCTGCTGACCATGTTCCCCTACACGAGCGGGGATCTGCACATCGGGCACTGGTTCGCCATCGCCCCGCCCGACGTCGCCGCGCGCTACCAGCGCATGCGGGGCAAGAACGTGCTCTTCCCCATCGGCTTCGACGCCTTCGGCCTGCCGGCCGAGAACGCCGCCATCCGCGACGGCACGCACCCCCGCCGCTGGACCTACGCCAACGTCGAGCGGATGCGCGCCCAACTCAAGACGATGGGCGCCAGCTTCGACTGGTCGCGCGAGATCATCACCTCCGACCCCGAGTACTACCGCTGGACCCAGTGGCTGTTCCTGCAGCTCCTGGAGCACGATCTGGCCTACCGCGCGATGGCGCCGGCCAACTGGTGCTCCGGCTGCCAAACCGTGCTCGCGAACGAGCAGGTGCTGCGCGGCGACGACGCCGTGGGGCACTGCGAGCGCTGCGACTCGGTCGTCGAGATGCGCGACCTGGAGCAGTGGTTCTTCCGCATCACGCAGTACGCGGAGGAGTTGCTGGACTTCTCGCAGATCGAGTGGCCGGAGCGCATCCGCGCGATGCAGACGCACTGGATCGGCCGCTCCGACGGCGCGGAGATCCGCTTCCCCCTGGAGTCGCCCGTGGAGGCCGGCGACGCGATCACGGTCTTCACGACGCGGGCCGACACGGTCTTCGGCACGACGTCGATGGCGCTGGCCCCCGAGCACCCGCTGGTGGCGCAGATCACGACCGACGCCCAGCGCGAGGCCGTGGAGGACTACGTCCGCCGCACGCGCCTGACGACCGAGATCGAGCGGCAGTCCACCGAGCGCCCCAAGACGGGCGTGGCAACCGGCGCCTACGCGCTGCACCCCTTCACCGGCGCCCGCATCCCGATCTGGATCGCCGACTACGTCCTGCTGGGCTACGGCCACGGCGCCGTCATGGGCGTGCCCGCGCACGACGAGCGCGACTTCGCCTTCGCGGAGCAGTACGGGCTGGAAATCCCGGTCGTTATCGCCGGGCCGGATTGGGACGGCGAACCGCTGTCGGAGGCCTACGTCGGCGACGGCAGGCTGGTGAACTCCGGCCGGTTCGACGGGCTCTCGGTGACGGAGGCGCAGACGGCGATCCCGGCGGCGCTGGCCGAGCGGGGGGCGGGCGGGCCGTCGGTGAACTACCGGCTGCGCGACTGGCTGATCAGCCGGCAGCGCTACTGGGGGGCGCCCATCCCGGTCATCCACTGCGCCTCCTGCGGGGCCGTGCCGGTCCCCGAGGACCAGCTCCCCGTCCTGCTGCCCGAGGTGACGGAGTTCCTGCCCACGGGGCAGTCGCCGCTCGCGACGAACGCCGGCTTCCTCAACGCCGAGTGCCCGCGCTGCGGGGAGGCGGCCACCCGCGAGACGGACACGATGGACACCTTCATGTGCTCCTCGTGGTACTTCTTCCGCTACATCGATCCGCACAACGACAGCGCGCCGATCTCGCCGGAGTTGGCGAAGCAGTGGCTCCCCATCGACCAGTACACCGGCGGGGCCGAGCACGCCGTGATGCACCTGCTCTACGCCCGCTTCTTCACCCGGGCCTGCCGCGACATGGGCCTCGTGCCGGTCGATGAGCCGTTCACGCGGCTGTTCAACCAGGGCACGATCACCAAGGACGGCGCGAAGATGTCGAAGAGCCGCGGCAACGTCGTCAACCCGGACGAGTGGGTGGCGAAGCTGGGCGCCGACGCGGTGCGCCTGTACCTGCTGTTCCTCGGCCCGTGGGACCGCGGCGGCGACTGGGACGACTCCAGCATCCAGGGGCACTCGCGCTGGCTGAACCGGATCTGGACGCTGGTCCGGTTGGAGCCCGACCGGGCGGCCGACGCGGAGAGCGCGGCGCGCATTCGGCGGCTCACGCACGCGATGGTCGCGAAGGTCACGGAAGACATCGAGGCGTTCCGTTTCAACACCATGCTCGCCGCGATGATGGAGTTCACCAACGCGCTGGCGAAGGAGCCGGAGCGCGGCCCGGTGGACGGGCCGGCCTGGGACGACGCCGTGACGGCGCTGCTGCTCTGCCTCGCGCCGGCCGCCCCCCACGTCGCGGAGGAGTTGTGGGAGCAACTGGGCCGCGAGTACTCCGTGCACGCCCAGTCCTGGCCGTCGTACGACGCGGCGCTGCTGGAGTCGGAGACGGTGACGCTGGTGGTCCAGGTCAACGGCAAGGTGCGGGGACAGCTGCAGGCCGCCGCCGGGCTCGACGCGGCGGCGGCGCAAGCCGAGGCCGCCGCCGCGGACGGCGTGCAGCGGCACCTGGCCGGCAAGACGCTGCGCAGGGTCGTGCACGTGCCCGATCGGCTGGTGAACTTCGTCGTGAGTTAGCGGGCGGCGGGGCGGTCAGGCGCGGCCGCGCTCGCGCTCGGCGATGATGCGGGCGTCGCGGGCGTCCACGCCGGCGATCTCTTCCTCGCGCTGGATCTTCTGGTCGAGCTGATCGATGCCGGCGCGCACGCTGGACTCGATCGAGGTCAACTGCGCCTCCAGGCGGCGCAGCATGTCGAGCGAGTAGCGGTCGGCCTCCAGCGCCTGCTCGACGGCCTGGGTGGTGGCGTCGGCGCGGATGCCGGCGGCATCGCTGCGGGCGGCGGCGCGCAGGTCGCGCGCCTCGGTGGCGGCCTTCTCCATGATGTCCGCGGCGCGGCGCTGCGCCTCGATCACCAAGTCGTGCGCGTTGAGGCGGTGCTCGGCCTCGTCGCGGGCGCGGTTGGTGATGATGAGCGCTTCCTCGTCGGCCTTGCCGAGCACGGCCTGCCGCTCGCGCAGGATGGTGCGGGCCTCTTCGACCTCCCGCGGGACGGCCGATCGCATGCGGTCGACGACGTCGAGCAGCGCGTCGCGGTTCACGATCCAGCCGCCGCCGAAGCGGGCGCCGCGACCGCTGAGCACGGTCTCTTCCAGACGATCGATCAGTTCGAAGAGGTCGATGACGGCGCCTCCGCTCGGGCGGGGGATGCCCCCGCGACCCGCCGCCTCCAGCGTAGCGCCCGCCGGCGCGCGCCGCGCTAGCCGCCCACGGACTCGCCGAAGCGCAGCGCCAGGGCGCGGGCGACGTTGGGCGGGACGAGGTCGGTGACGGGGTGGCCCAGCGACGCGATCTCGCGGATGCGGCTGGCGGAGATGAACAGGTGCTCCAGCGACGTGATCAGGTAGACCGACTCCACCTCCGGGGCCATCTTCTTGTTCATCAGCGCCATGTCGAGCTCGGCCTCGAAGTCCGTGACGGCGCGCATCCCGCGCACGAGCACGGTCGCGCCCACGCTGCGCGCGTAGCTGACGATGAGTCCGCTGAACCCCTCGACGCGGACGTTCGGCATGTGCGCCGTCGCCTCGGAGAACATGGCCACGCGCTCGTCCAGGCTGAACAGATCGTTCGCCCCGCGGCGGTAGACCGCGACGATCACCTCGTCGAACAGCGTCGCGGCGCGGGCGACGATGTCGAGGTGGCCGTTGGTGACCGGGTCGAAGCCTCCGGGATAGACGGCGACGGGCATCACGGCGCTCCTCTCGCGCCCGCCGGCGGCGCAGGGGGGCCGGCGGCGGCGGCGAACGTATCGAGAACGGCGTCACCATAGCGACGCTGGTCGACCCGGACCAGAGAGCGGGGGAGAACGTACGGTGAGCCGGGCGCGGCCGGGGCCGGCGCCAGGAGGTCCGGCGCGGGGCGGGCGCGGGGATGCCGCCAGAGCAGGAGCGCGTCGCGGCGCAGCAGCGCCCGCTGCACGAGATCCCGCAGGACGGCCGCCGCGTCGGCGGCGTAGGGCGGGTCCGCGAAGCAGAGCGTGTAGCCCGGCGGCAGCGCCGCCAGCGCGCGCTCGGCGGACCGGCAGTGGAGATCGGCCCGCTGCCCGCAGCCCAGACTCTCCAGGTTGGCCCGGATGACGGCGCAGGCCGCGCGGTCGCGCTCGACGAAATCGACCCGCGGCGCGCCGCGGCTCAGCGCCTCCAGGCCCAGCAGGCCCGCGCCCGCGTAGAGGTCGAGCACGGGGCCCCAGAGCGCGGCCTGCACGTCGGGGCGATCGAAGATCGAGCGGCGCAGGCGGGCCGTGGCGGGCCGCGTCGGCCCCGCCGCGCCGCGCAGCCGCCGGCCGGCGTGCGCGCCGCCGGTGAGCCGCACGACGGGCGTCACGGCCATCGCTCAGGGCTCGAGCGTGACATCGATCTGGCTGCCGACGCGCACGTCGCCGTCGGAGACGATGAGGCGCGTCGCATAGTCGCCGGGCACGGTGGGCGTGTTCCAGACGACCCAGCCGGCCACGCCGGAGCCGGTCAGGTCGCCAGCCTCGACCTCCCAGATCGGGACGAGCAACTCCGCGTTGGGGCGCACGAGGTTGACCGTGCCCGACTCCAGGAATTGGGTGATCACGGGCCAGATGTTGGCGTGGCCGGGGCTGGCGGAGACATCGTCGATGGCGATGCCGCCCAGCCGGAACTCCTCGATGAGGTCCAGCTTGAAGGCCAGGCTGAAGCGGTTCTCCACCCAGACGGTGACGTTGTTCCCCGCCGGGTCGGGGTAGACGTAGGAGACCATGTTGGCGAAGCGGTCCCAGAAGAGGCCGCTCGCGCCCCCGTCCTGGAAGATGTTGTCGCCCACGAGCCGCACGCGCTGGCCCGCGACGAGCGGGCCCGTCTCGCGCACCGCCACGCGGGAGGCCAAGCCCAGGGCGACGCGCTGGGTCAGCGCCTGCGTCCCGCTGATGGTCTTCTGGACGCTGTGCGGCGAGACCGTGAGCAGCAGCTTCTCGCGCGGGACGCGGTTGAGCACGGCGGGCAGCGTCGCGACGAGCGACTCGCGGAAGATCGACTGGTCCTGCGGCGGCACCAGCTTGATGCGGTCGACGGCCGCGCCCAGCGCCGCCAAGTCGTACGCGCCCAGGTTGAGGCCGCTGGCGTCGCGGGTGGGGAGCGGAACGCTGATCATGATGCCGAGGTCGTCGCGGTGGAGCTGGTCGGCCAGCTCGGTGATGAACTCCGTGAACTCCTCCCGCAGGGGGGCCGCGATGAACTGGTAGTCGATGTCCACGCCGTCGAAGCGGCCGGTCTGCACCATCAGCAGGATGTTGTTCTTGTGCTGGCGGCGCAGCTGCTCCGACGCCAGGACGGTGTTGATCGTGTCCGCGTCGGTCAGTTGGGCCAGGACGACCGGATAGACGGCCTGCGTGACGCCGGGCGGCAGGCTCTCGACCTGCCCCAGCGACAGCAGCGAGCCGTCCTCGGCCGGGACGTAGCTGACGGGGTTGATGATCGTGATCGTGTTCGCGGCCTCGGGGTGCAACTCCTGCCCGGCCGGCAGGCGGCCGGTGACCATGTCGCGGAACTGCAGCCGCCGCAGGATGGCGATGTTCTCCGGCGGCGAGAGGAGCTCCACGCTGGCGGCGGCCCCGTCGGGCGTGAGCAGCGCCGGGCCCAGCCGCTGCCAGCCGCCGTCCTCGTAGGTGTAGGCGCCCAGGTTGCGCTGGTCCTGGGTCTCGGCGTTGAGGCGCAGGGTGAGGACGTAGGGCCCCAGGACGGTGGCGGGAATCTCCACGCTGTAGATCGGGCTCATGGGGCGCAGGCTGTCGGGCACCTCCGGGATGCTGTCGAGCAGGCCGGCCGCGACGCCCGTGCCCGACGTCAGCGCGGTGATGGCGGGCACGGCCTGCGCCGCCGCCGCGGCGGCGTCCTCCTCGGCCGGATCGGCTTCGTCGTCGAGCAGGGCGAGCGGCGGCAGGAAGAGCACCACCAGCGCGGCGGCCAGGCCCAGCACCGCGAGGCCGACGAGCAGCAGCCCGGGGTCGGGGCCGCGGCGCGGCCCGCCCCCGGGCGGCGACGGCCGCACGCCGATCGGCCCGCGGCGCAGCACGGGCTCGGACGGGGGCGACGTCACCTCGCGGGGCGGCGCCCCGCGCCCGCCGCCGCGCCGCCGGCGCCGCCGGGCGAAGGGGCCGTCACTCATGGATGAACCGTCGCTCATGCTGTCCCCGCACGGGGCGGCCGCCCCCCGGATCGCGGAAGGCGCGGCCGCCGCCGGACCAGCCTACCGACTTCGGCCGCGCGGGCGCGGGCGATCAGCGCCGCCGCCGCACCGGCACGACCTCGACCACGCGCTCGTCGCCCTCCCGATCGACGTAGACAACGTCCACGGGCTGCCCCGGTTCCAGCTCCTGCAGGACGTGGAAGTAGGGCGTCTCCGGCGTCACGCTGAAGCCGTTGAGGCTAAGGATGATGTCGCCGGGACGGATGCCGGCGTCGGCGAAGACGCCGGAGCGCAGCAGCTCGATCAGGAAGGCGCCCTCCGTCACCGCCGCGCCGAGTCGCGCGGCGACGAAATCGTCCAGCGATTGCTGCTCGACGACGCCGAAGTCGGGGCGCGGGAAATCGCCGCCCTCGGCGATGATCCGCTCGACGATGGGCAGGATGCGGTCGCTGGGCAGCGCGAAGCCGACGCCCTGCACCATCTGCCCGTCGCGGGTCTGCGTGACGACCTGGGTGACGATGCCCACGACGGCGCCGTCGCGGTTGAGCAGCGGCCCGCCGCTGTTGCCGGGATTCACGGGCGCGTCGGTCTGGATGTAGTCCTGGCGCTCGCTGGCCGCGGTGATGAAGCGCGCCCGGGGATTGCTGACGACGCCCCGCGTGAGGGAGGCGTCGTTGCCCAGGGCGTTGCCGAAGGCGAGCACCGGATCGCCGATCCGCAGCCCGTCGGAGGACGCGAATCGCGCCGGCACGAGACCGGCCGGATCGGTGCGCAGCACGGCCAGGTCCGTGAAGGGGCTGTCGCCGCCCACGAATTGCGCCAGCCGGGTGCTGCCGTCGGCGAAGCTCAGTTCGATCCGGGCGGCGTTCCGCACGACGTGCTCGTTCGTGACGACGTGGCCCCGGTCGTCGAGCACGACGCCGGTCCCGATCGCCCCGCGCGAGGCGCTGGTGTCCTCGTATTCGGTGGTGATCAGGACCACCGAGGGCGCGACGAAATTCAGCAGGCCCTGGATGTCCTCGCGCAGGGCGGCGGCCTCGGCGGCCACGGCCTGGGCGGTGGCGATGCGGTCGAGGTGCGCTTCGAGCGCGGCGACGGCCTGCTCGGTCTCCTCGTCCTCGCCCAGCGCGAGCGTCACGACGAGCGCCCCGACGACGCCCGCCACCAGACCGACCAGCAGGGAAGCGAAGATGGTGAGTCGCATGCCGCTATCGCTACGTGCGAGCCGCGCGGCCGGTTGCCCACCTGCGGACGCCTGCGGCTCCCGCCCCATCTTATGCAACATCGGCGTGTCTCAGGATCGGCATACCGGGCGGATCGGACCGCACGGCCCGGCCGGCGCGCGCCTCGGGTATAGTGCGGGGCATCAGCATTCGATCAGGCGGAGCGATACGCCGGGGCGGCGTCGCCGCGGCGGGATCGCCCGTTCCGTTCCCGCCGGCGCGCGCGGTCGCGGCCCGGCGGGAACGCTGCATCGTGGGGAGGAGCCGGAAATGGCGGCACGAAAGCCGGTGCCGGTGACCGCGGCGGGGCTGGAGCGCCTGCGCAGGGAGCTCGACGACCTGCTGACGAACAAGCGCCCGTCGGCGGCGGCGCTGATCCACGACACGTTGGAGGAGTCGCCCGGCTCGCAGACCGACGGCGAGTACGAGGGCGCGAAGAACGAGCAGGCCTTCATCGAGGGGCGCATCCGCACGCTGGAGGAAATCCTGGCCAACGCGACGCTGATCGACGAGGCGGGCGCGCGCGCCTCCGACGTGGTGCACGTGGGCGCGACCGTCACGGTGAAGCTGGGCCGCAAGCAGCAGCGCTTCACCATCGTGGGCGCGGTGGAGGTGGACCCGGCGCAGGGCTTCGTGAGCGACGAGTCGCCCGTGGGCCAAGCGCTGCTGGGCCACCGCGCCGGCGACACCGTCGAGGTGGCCGCCCCCGCCGGCCAGATCGAGATGACCATCGAATCGATCGACTGAGGGCGGGGCGCTCCCCGCCGGGGCGCATGGGCGCCGCGGGGCGGCCGTCGTCCCGCCCCGCGCCGGTTGCAGCGGCGGGGCTTGTGCTCGATGCGGCCGGGGAGCAAGGTAGGGCCATGGCGGCGTCCCATGCCTGACGATCGTTCCGAACCCGGCCGGCCCAGCGAGCGCCTGCGGGAACTGCGCCGGCAGCGTCTCCAGAAGGCCGGCGCCTTGCGCGCGGCCGGCGTCGATCCCTACCCCGCGCGGGGCGGCGGACCGCTCACACGCATCGCCGAGGCGCGCTCGCGCTTCGAGGCGGCCGAGGCCGCCGGGACGGCGGACGCCGACGCGCCGCCGGTGCGGGTCGCGGGCCGGATCACGAACCTGCGCCGGCTGGGCAAGCTGGCCTTCCTCGACCTGCGCGACGGCTCGGGCGCCGTCCAACTCATGTGCCGCCGGAACCTGCTGGGCGACGGCTGGACCCTGCTGGCCTCCCTCGACCTGGGCGACTTCGTCGAGGCGGCCGGGGCGATGCTGCGCACGCGCACGGGCGAGGTCTCCGTCGATGCGGCGGAGTTGCGGCTGCTGACCAAGTCGCTGCGGCCGCCGCCCGAGAAGTTCCACGGCCTGCAGGACGTGGAGGCGCGCTACCGCCAGCGCTACCTCGACCTGCAGGCGAACGAGGACTCGCGCGCCGTGCTGGTCCGGCGCTCGCGCATCGTCGCGGCGGTGCGGCGCTTCATGGAGTCGCGCGGCTTCCTGGAGGTCGAGACGCCGGTCCTGCAGTCCGAGGCCGGCGGCGCGGCGGCGCGGCCCTTCGCGACGCACCTCAACGCGCTCGGCGAGGAACGCTATCTGCGCATCGCGCTGGAGTTGCACCTCAAGCGCCTCATCGTGGGGGGGCTCGACCGCGTCTACGAGCTGGGCCGCATCTTCCGCAACGAGGGCGTCTCGACGCGGCACAACCCCGAGTTCACGATGCTCGAGTCGTACCAGGCCTACGCCGACTACCACGACGTCGCGCGCATGGTCGAGGACCTCGTGGCGGCGGTCGCGCAGGAGGTGCTGGGCACGACGTCGGTGCGCGTCCGCGGCGAGCAGCTGGAGCTCGCGCCGCCCTGGCGGCGGCTGACGATGCGCGACGCCCTGCGGGAGTACGCCGGCGTCGACTTCTTCGACTACCGGGACGCCGCGTCGATGACGGCGCTGCTGCGGGAGAAGCGCGTCCCCGTCCCCGAGAACGCGGGCTGGGGCAAGCTGCTCGACGCGCTGGTCACGGCGACGGTGCAGCCCCATCTCGTCCAGCCGACCTTCCTGCTCGACTACCCGGTCGAGATCTCGCCGCTGGCCAAGCGCCACCCCGACGACCCGTCGCTGGTGGAGCGCTTCGAGGTCTTCGCCGCCGGCTGGGAACTCGGCAACGCCTACAGCGAACTCAACGACCCGGTCGACCAGCGCGAGCGCTTCGCGGCGCAGTTGGCGCTGGCCCGCGCCGGCGACGACGAGGCGGAGCTGGTCGACGAGGACTTCCTCGTCGCGCTGGAGCACGGCATGCCGCCCACCGGCGGCCTGGGCCTGGGCATCGACCGCCTCGCGATGCTGCTGACCGACTCGGAGTCGATCCGCGACGTGATCCTGTTCCCCTTGCTGCGGCGGCGCGGCTAGGCGGGCCGCGGCCCGCGTCGCCGCGCTACCAGTCGTCGTCCAGATCGTCGGCCGCGCCGTTCCGGCTCGCGCCGTCGCCCTCCTTGGCCTCCTCCGCCCTCGCGTCGGCGAGGTCGCTGATGACGCTCTCGATGAGATCATCCGTGAGGGCGGACCCGGCCCCGTCCTCGATCGCGATGGAGAGGAGCGTCGCGGAGCTGGCCGCCCGGTAGCGCTTGAACTGCTCGGGGTTGTCGTCGTCGGGCGGGTCGTCGTCGTAGGGCAGCAGGCCGAGAACGCGTTTGTCGGCGGGCTTGTAGCGTTCCTCCAGCGCGACGCGGTCGCGTGGAGGGCGTCCGATCGCGCTGTAGCCCCAGTAGTCCTCGGGCTGCGGGGGCGGGGCGTGCTTGAGGAGCGTGCGGATCTCCCGTGCGATGGCGGCGAAACTCCCCGTGGCGCTTTTCAGGAGCGCCACCGGGTCGCGGCCATCCTGGGGTTTCTCGATCGCCTCCCACCAGAGGCGTTCGGCCTCGCGGAGACCGGCGAAGATGCGCAGGCGCTCGGCATTGACGAAGTGGGCATGCTCCTGGCGCCAGAGGAGTGGCAGGCGGCGGAGGTCGCGCGAGATGGTGGCCTCGGAGACGCCGAGCCGGCCGGCGATGGCCGCCTGGCTGAGGCCCCGCTGGCGCAGGCCGGCGACCTTCACGAGGCGCTCCCGGATCTGGGCCGAGTTGCGCCAGCGGTTGGCGGCCACGCGCTCGGCGATGAGGGTGGGTTTCGGCTCGGGGGCCGGCTCGGGATTCGGGGGGTGGTCGGGTGTGGCAGTGGTCATGTGCAAGATTGGCGGTTTTTTCCGTGCGTCGGGACGAGTGGTCGAGGAGGAAAACCCCATGTTCATTGGGGTTTTTGGCGGTTCAGGGGCCGTCGGGTGGGGTCACGGGCTTGCATGGGGGCGAATTAGGCGCAAGAAATTGCACGATCTTGCCCGATCTTTCACGATCTTTCGCATTCTTTCACGATCTTTCGCGATCTTTCACGGGGCTCCATCGGCCCGCGTGGGCTGGACGGCGGAGCGCAGATAACCGCGATATGCGTTCCATGAAAGAATATTAGCGGGTTATCGTGCCGGTTGTCAAGCGGCAACGATCGTCCGGACTGATATTCCAGACCGCGTTCCGCGATCTGTGCTGCGACTCATTCCAATCGGCCTCGCCCGTGGGCGCCGCGTCCGGTCGGGAGCGCGCGCGTTAGGATGTGCGGCGAGCGGCTCTTCCCCTGCCACAACGGACCCGGAAACGACGCCCCGGCCCATGATCCGCCACTTCACGGTCTCGGCCTTCGTCTCGCGCGGCGGCGCGACGCTGCTGCACTGGCACGCGGGCAACGGCATGTGGCTGCCGCCGGGCGGGCACGTCGAAGCGGACGAGGACCCCGTCGAGGCGGTCCACCGCGAGGTGCTGGAGGAGACGGGGCTGACGGTCGCGCTGCTGCCGTCGGGCGCGCCCTTCGCCTACGAGCAGCCGCGCCAGTTGCCGCCGCCGGCGACGATCATGGTCGAGGACATCCCCGACCACCCCATCGACGGGCCGCACCAGCACATCGACTGCATCTACTTCACGCGCCCGGCGCCGCCCGATCAGCCCGTCCGCGGCGGCTGGCTCTGGGTCACGGCGCGGGACCTGCGGGAGAACCGGCCGCTGCCCGCGCCGCCCGATGACCGAGCCGTCGAGATCGCCGAAGATGTACGGGTGCTCGGTCTGGCCGCGATCGCGCGCGCGCAGGACGGCTGAGGGGAGATCGGCGTGCTCTCGCTGCAATGGATCCGCGAAGCGCCGGACGAGGTCCGGCGGATGCTGGCGCGGCGCGGCGCGGCCGCGCCCGTCGACGAGGCGCTCGCGCTCGACCGCGAGCGGCGCTCGATCCTGACGGAGGTCGAGCAGCTGCGGGCCGAGCGTAACCGGGCGGGCAAGGCGATCGGCCGCGCGCCGGACGCGGCCGCGCGCGAGGCGCTGATCGCGGCCCAGCGCGCGGGGGCGGGGCGCATCGACGCGCTCGACGCGCGCCGCCGCGAGGTCGACGCCGCGCTGCACGACCTGCTGGCGCAGTTCCCCAACCGGCTGCACCCGGACACCCCCGACGGCGCCGGCGAGGCCGACAACCCGGTGCTGCGCACGGTGGGCCTGCCGCGCGCCTTCGGCTTCGAGCCCAAGCCGCACTGGGAGATCGGCGCGGCGCTGGGCATCCTGGAGATCGATCGCGCGGCGGCGATGGCGGGCACGCGGATGTACGCGCTGCGCGGCCAGGGCGCGCGCCTGCAGCGGGCGCTCATCAACCACCTGCTGGAGCAGAACGAGGAGGCGGGCTACGAGCCGTGGTACCTCCCCAACATGGTGCGCGAGGAGGCGATGTTCGCCTCGGGCCAGCTGCCCAAGTTCCGGGACAACCTGTACCGCGACGCCGAGGAGGACTACTACATGGTCCCCACGGCGGAGGTGCCGCTGACCAGCCTGCACCGCGACGAGATCCTCGACGCGGCGGCGCTGCCGCTGCGCTACACGGCGCACACGCCCTGCTTCCGCCGCGAGAAGATGAGCGCCGGCCGCGACGTGCGCGGCATCAAGCGCGTGCACCAGTTCGAGAAGGTGGAGATGTACCAGTTCACGACGCCCGAGGGGTCGGCGGCGGCGCTGGAGGAGATGGTCGCGCACGCCGAGGGCCTGCTGCGCGGCCTGGGGCTGACCTACCGCGTGCTGCAGCTCTGCAGCGGCGACCTCGGCTTCGGCGCGGCGATCTCCTACGACCTCGAAGTCTGGGCGCCGGGCGCGGCGGAATGGCTGGAGGTGAGCAGCATCAGCGACTGCCTCGACTTCCAGGCGCGGCGGGCCAACACCCGCTACCGGCCGGAGGGCCAGACCGCGACGTCGTTCGTGCACACGCTCAACGGCAGCAGCTTCGGCATGACGCGCGTGCTGGCGGCGATCCTGGAGACGTACCAGCGCGAGGACGGCGGCGTGAACGTACCCGACGCGCTCCAGCATCGGATGGGGCGGCTGATGCAGATCACGCCGCCGGCGGACGCGGGCGGATGACGCCCCGGCGAGAGACGGCCGCGCGATGATCCTGCGCCGGCTGTTCCAACGCGCGGCCCCGGCGCGCTCCTCGCTGGCGGAGGGGCTGCTCGCGCCGCTGGCCGGGGCGGGCCTGCCGGCCGTCGTCGTCGAGGGGGACGCGCCCGAGCGGGCCGCCGGACTGCGGCCCCACGTCGCCGACCGCGGCCTCGTGCGGGTCGGCGAGGGCGGCCCGCCCGAATTCGTGCGCGTCACGTCGGAGGGCGGCGGCGACGGCCACTTCGTGCGGTCGGCGGCGGTCGGCTTCCACTTCCTCGTGCGGCGCGAGGGGCGGCCGGGGTCGATCGCGGCGGCCTGGGGGGCGCCGGGCAAGATCGTCGCCCAGCGCGAGTTCGGGGGCCTCGGGCGCGCCCACGACTTCCACTGGCAGGCGACGATGGACGACACCGACGTCGCGCCGCCGCAGGCCGTCGCGGCGGCGGACGCGCTCAACGCGATGCGCCCCTTCCGGGAACCCATCCTGGCGCTGCTGCAGGAGCCCAAGACGCTGATGCTGGAGATCGCCCCGGCGCTCTTCGATGCCGGCGGGGAGGCCACGCTGATCCGGGCGTCGGTCTTCTTCGGCGGCCGGGAGGAGATCGGCGCGGCGGAGGCCGACCTGATGCGATCGATCTGCCGCGCCCTCGCCGGCGCCGGTCCCCCGTCCGGCCCGGCCGGCGGCTAGCGCTCCACCAGGGCGCGGAGGCGGTCGCGGTTCGCCGCCACGTCGATGGCGAGGTTGAGCCCCTCCACGTCGTCGCCGCCCGACGTGATGTAGGAGATGATCACGCCGACGAGCCGGCCGTCGGCGGTGACGAGCGGGGAGCCGCTGCTGCCGGTGGTCACGGCGACGTCGGTCTGCAGGACGGCGAAGTCGCGGAAGTTGCGCTGGTGCGCGGCGACGAGGCCGCCCGCCACGCTGGAGCGCGTCTCCTCGCCGAAGACGTCGCCCAGCGGGAAGCCCCAGGACCAGACGGCGGTCAGGGGCTCCGGGCCGGCGGCCGTCTCCCAGTCGAGCCGGGCGAGGCCGTCGGGGATGCCCGCGACCTCCAGCACGGCGATGTCCATCGGTCCGTCGACGGCGACCACCAGGCCCGTGCGCTCCTCGCCGCCGGGGAAGATCACGCGCACCGTCCGCTCGTTCTGCACGCCGTGCGCCGCCGTCATGATGCGGTTCTCCCCGATCAGGAAGCCGGTCGCCTCGCGGGCGCCCTGCTTGAGGAAGACCGTGGCGGCCCGCACCTCCGCGACGTTGCGCGCGATGGGCGGCTCGCTCGCGGCGGGTTGCGGCCAGGCGGCGGGCGCGTCGAGCAGGAGCCAGAAGGCGTCGCCGTGGTCGAGCGTGCGCGGGGCGTCGGGCTGCGCCGGCCGGTCCGGGGCGTAGGTGCGGTAGCGCTGCGCGTCCGCGTCCCAGGCGTGCAGGCTGTCGAGCGCCGCCGCGATGGGGCGCACCGCCTCCGCGACCGGCGTGCCGCTGGGCCCGCTCCACATCACCAGGTTCCATCCGGCCGCGAGCTCCTGCACGCGCGCGGCGGCGAAGCCGGGCCGCGGCCAGCGCGCGCCGCCTGGGTCGTCCACGCGCAGCCAGAGACCCTGCCCCAGGCGGATCCGGGAGCCCTCCCCGGGCGGCGGCGGGCGGCCCGGCGCGTACGCGAAGAAGCGGCCCGCCCGCGCGTCCCAGGCGAAGATGCGCGCGATCGGGTCGCCCTCGGTGGAACTCGCCGCGCCGATGGCCGAGTCGGCCGTCCAGCCCTGCAGGCTCCAGCCCGGCGGCAGGTCGACGGTCTCGGTGCGCGGCAGCAGCGTGAAGGCGGCCTTGCGCTCGGTCCGGCCCTCGTCCCTGCGAACGATCACGTCCAGGAGGACCGGCGCGTCGGGGCTGTCCGGCGGCGCGAGCAGACGGAGTTCGCCGGGGCGCGAGCTCAGTCTCGTCCCGTGCAGGAAGTCGCCATCCGCGTCCCGGAACAACACGGTCGCCCCGGCGAGCGCGTGCCCGCGGATGCGCAGCGTCGCCCCCGGCGGCGCCCGCCGCGGCGCGACCGCGCCAATCTCCGGGTCGCGCTCCGACCCGGCGAGGAAGGCCACCGCGCCGCGCGGGCCGCCCCGCGGCGCACCGGCGACGACGTCGGGCAGGCCGTCCCCGTCGAGGTCGGCGATGGCGAGGTGCGCCCCGAAACCAACCTCGGCCGGGCCGCTGAGGCGCTCGTGGTCGATGCGGCGCAGCGGCGCCGGGCCGGCCGGCGGGATCGATGATCCGCTGATGATCGAGACCCGCCGGTTGCCCTCGAAGCCCACCAGGATGTCGGGCGCGCCGTCGAGGTCCGCGTCGCCGAAGGCGATGGCGCGGGCGAGGTCCACGTCGGTGACCGTGAAGCGGACGTCCTCCCCGGAATCCAGATCCAGCGTGCGGTCCTCGCGGGCGAACGGCCCGGCGACGGCGAGCAGCGCCGGATCGTCGTCGTCGTCGTGGGCCGAGAGGAGGAGGTCGGGCGAGCCGTCGCCCGTGACGTCGGCGGCCAGTATGGCGTGGCCCACCCGCGTCGCCCCCGCGACGCGCAACTCGATCCGCTGCGCGGGGCGCAGCACCGGCGATCCCGGAATATGCGGCGTGAACGGCCCGAAGCGAACCGCGATCCCGTTGAACGGGCGGCCGAAGCGGGGGCCGCCGTCGGCGTCGTCGGGCGAGCCGATGATCAGGTCGTCGTGGCCGTCGCCGTCCAGGTCCGCGACGGCCAGGGAGCGCACCGGCTCCTGGGGGGTGAGCAGGATGTGGGGCGGAACCGCGGCCGGGCCGCCGGACGGCTCGAAGAAACCGGGGCCGCCGAATCGCACCTGGATGCGGCGCGGGCCCGCGGCGCTCCAGATCAGCGCGTCGGCGAGGCCGTCCCCATCGATGTCCCCGGCGGCGAGCGCGGCGGCGAAGCCCTGCCCGCCGGCCCCGCGCTCCAGAGCGGGCGCGTCGCGCAGGCCGACGGGCTCCTCGCCGGCGAAGACCAGGCCGCGCAGCCCGTACAGGGAGCCGCCGCCACCGCGAGCGCCGGGCGCGCCGAGCAGGAGGTCGCCGTCGCCGTCGCCGTCGAAGTCGGCGACGGCCAGCGGGCCCAGCCCGTCGCCGGGCGCGACCCCCTCGACGATGGCGGTCGCGCCGGGGATGGAGAGGGGGGACTGCGCGCGTCCGGCGGCCGGGAACGCGGCCGGCGCGGCGAGGATCGCCATGAGCAGGCCCAGCGAGACGAACGCGCGCGTCGATAAGTTCGTCATGCGGCGACCGGGGAGTCCTGACTGCGTTCGCGCGGGTGCGGTGAGTCTATCCCAGGCGGCGCTAGGAGATGCGGACCGAGGCGGGCCAGCGCAGCGTCCACAGCAGGAGCACGGCGATCCCGGCGGCGGCGCTCGCGGCGATGGCGGGTCCGATGCCGATCGACTCCGCGACCACCCCGAGCAGGAGGCTGCCGAACGGCACCACGCCGATGACGGTCGTCATGAGCCCCAGCGCCCGGCCGTGCCCCGCCGGCCCGGCCACGGTGACGACGAGCGTGAACTGCATCGCGGCGAAGGCCCCCAACCCCAGACCGCCGGCGAGCAGCGCCACGAGCGCCAGCGGGTAGTTCCCGGCCAGGGCGAAGACGGGCAGCAGGGCGAGGGCGAACAGCGCCCCGCAGACGTAGGTGAGGCCGCGGCGCGGAATGTGCAGCGAGGCGATGACGAGGGTGGCGATCATCGAGCCGATCATGCTCGCTGCGGCGAGCAGGCCCGTGGCGACGGCGCTCACGCCCAGGTCCTCGGCGAACTCCGGCACGAGGGAGAAGTGCGGGAAGAAAAACATGTTCATCACCAGCGTCACGCCCAGGACGCTGAGCAGGGGCGGGAGGCGGAACGGCAGGGCGAGGCTGGCGCGCAAGTCCTCAAGCCAGGACCCATCCGCGGTGGGCGTCCGCGGCGGCGATTCGACCGACAGCAGCAGCGCGATGGGGATGACGAGCAGAACCACGATCGCGACGTAGGCCTCGCCCATGCCGATCAGGCTGATGATCGCCCCGCCCGCCAGCGCCCCGACGGCGCCCCCCAAGGAACTGCTCCACGCCTCGAGCGAAAAGGCGTTCGTCACGTGCTCCGGGCCGACGATGTCCGCCACGAGCGCCCGGCGGGTCGTGAGATCGACCACCCAGCTCGACCCGGCGACGACGCTGTAGGGGTACAGCATCCAGAAGCGGATGCTGTCGGTGAGGATGAGCGCGGCGACGGCGGCCGTGATCGGCGTCAGGATGAGCAGGTAGCCGACCGCCGTGAGGCGCCGGTCGAAGCGGTCGGACACGACCCCTCCCAGCACGCCGCCCACCAGGAAGGGCGCGAACAGCAACGCCCCGATGATCTGCAGCAGGAGGGGAGAGTCGGTGAGCTGGGACGCCAGGAAGAGGACGAGGAAGAGGTTCATCCAGCGGGCGAAGTTCCAGACGACGCCGCAGAAAAAGAGTTGCGGGAAGTCGGGGACGCTGAAGGCCGAGAGCGTCCGCGGCCACGCGCGGCCGGAGGTGGGTGGGCGATGGCGGCGGGTCACGCGGGCGAGTTCACGGGGCGTCCGCGTAGACCCGGAAGCCGTAGTCGTTGTAGCGGAAGCCGGGGCGCAGGCTGGAGCGCGCGCCGACGCGGGTGAACTTGACCCGGTGCCGCCAGGAGCCGCCGCGGCTGACGCGGCGCTGCTCCGGGTCGATGCGGGCGTCGTCGATCGCCGCCGCGTCGATCCTCACCGGCTCCTCGCCCGGCGGGAGGGAATAGCGGCGCTGGTAGGCGTCGAGGCACCACTCGTGGACGTTCTCGGCCATGCAGCGCAGGCCGTAGCCGTTGGCGCAGGCCGGGGCGGGAACGTGCGGCGCGCCGGCGGCGGCGATGAAGGCGAGCCGCGGCAGCGCGCCGGGGTCCGCGTCGCCCCAGGGCCAATCGACGGGGCCGCCGCGGAGGTCGTACCCGCCGATGGCGGCCCACTCGCGCTCCGCCTCGACGGGCAGGCGCAGGGGCAGGCCCGTCGCCCGCGCGAGCCAGGCGCAGTAGGCGCGGGCGTCGAACCAGGAGACGCCGACGACCGGCTGGGCCGGATCGGAGAAGCCGGCGTCGCGCCGGAAGGGCGGCGGCGGCGGCCCGGCGGCCTCCACGAAGCGCGCGTACTCGGCGTTGCTCACCGGCGCGACGGCGGCCCGGAACGGCGCGACCCGCACGCGGTGCGGCGGGCGCTCGTCGGGACGCCGGTCGGCGCGGCCCATGGTGAAGCTCCCGCCCGGGATGTCGAGCAGTCGCGGCGGCGCGATGAC
Source organism: Dehalococcoidia bacterium (assembly GCA_963664645.2). GTDB lineage: Bacteria > Chloroflexota > Dehalococcoidia > Bin125 > Bin125 > TK10-74A. Next base: position 1,176,915 of record CAXXCV010000001.1, on the reverse strand, counting down.
GACGGATGTGCGCATCGCCGTCAGTCTAGGCCGCCCGCTTCGCGCGTCAGCGCCTATCCTGCGTGGACCCCCGTCCGCGCGGCGTCCCGGCCGATGAGCCGGCGCCGCCAGTGGAGGCCGTGAGGAGCGTCATGCCCGAAAACCGCCAGATGACCATCGCCTCGATCCCCGACGGCCCGCTGCGGGCGAGTCACTTCGCGCTGCGCACCGCGCCCGCCCCCACGCCCGGCGACGGGCAGGTGCTCTGCCGCACCCTCGCGATCACGATCGGGGCCGGGCAGCGCGCCCGGCTGCAGGGCGTGAGCTACGCCGCGGCGGCCGGGGCGGGGGACGTCATGGACGGCTCGGGCGTGGCGCGGGTCGAGGCGTCGAACGCGCCGGGCTTCGCCGCCGGCGACCTGGTGGCGGGCCGCACCGGCTGGCAGGACTATTCCGTCCTCGCCGCGGCCGACCTCGAGCCGGTCGAGCCGGGGACCGACCCGGCGCTGCAGCTCGGCGGGCTGGGGACCAACGGGCTGACCGCCTACTTCGGCCTGCTCGACGTCGGCGCGCCCCAGGAGGGGGAGACGGTGGTCGTGTCGGCCGCCGCGGGGTCGGTCGGCCATATCGCGGGGCAGATCGCGAAGCTGCGCGGCTGCCGCGTGATCGGCGTCGCCGGGTCGCCCGCCAAGTGCGCCCTCCTCACCGGCGAGCTGGGCTTCGACACCGCCCTCGACTACAAGGACCCCAGCTTCCGCCCGGCCTTCCGCGAGGCGACGCCCGACGGCGTCGACGTGTACTTCGACAACACCGGCGGCGAGGTGCTGGGCAGCGCCCTGCGCCGCATGAACCGCAAGGGCCGGATCGTCTGCTGCGGCGTCGTCAGCCAGTACGACACGGCGAACCCCGCGCCCGCCCCGCGCGGCATCCCCGGCCTGCTGATCTCCAGCCGGGTGCGCATGGAGGGCTTCCTGGTCTTCGACTACGCGGACCGCTACGCGGCGGCCCGCCGGGACATCCGCGCGTGGGTCGCCGGCGGCCAACTGAAGCTGCGCGTCAGCGAGTTCCAGGGGCTCGACGCCGCCCCGCAGGCGTTCGTCGACCTGCTGGCCGGCGCGACGACCGGGACGACCATCGTCCGGCTGTGAGGGCCGCCTTCGGGTAGAATCGCCGCATGGGAACCTTCACGTCGCCGCTGCGGGTCTCCGGCATGGACGAGCGGGAGACGCGGGAGATCGAGGCGACCGTCGACACCGGCGCCGCCTACACGACGCTGCCCTCGTCACTGCTGCGGGAGTTGGGAGTCGAGCCCGCGGGCCGGCGCCGCTTCCTGCTGGCCGACGGGCGCCAGGTCGAGATGGACTACGGCAGGGCCTGGGTCGCCGTCGACGGCGAACGCGAGGTGACGATCGTGGTCTTCGCCGAGGACGACGCGCCGCCCCTGTTGGGGGCCTACACCCTGGAGGGCCTCGGCCTCGCGGTCGATCTGGTGCGGCAGCGCCTCGTCCCGGCCCAGCTCATCATGTACTGACGGGCCCGTATACTGACCGGCTCCCGGGAGCCGGCGCGCCGTCACGCACGCCGTTCTCCGGGCTGCGACGATCCGTACCGAAGACCGATGGAGGAACCCCATGGCGAAGAACGACGACTGGCTGGCGCGCACCGTCGAGGCGGCGATCGAGCCCGACCTGCCGATCATCGATCCGCACCACCACCTGTGGGATCGGCCGGGCGGCAGCCGCTACATGATCGAGGAGGTCGTGGCCGACGCCGCCACCCACAACGTGCGGCAGACGGTCTTCATCGAGTGCAACTCGATGTACCGCGCCGGCGGCCCCGACGCGCTCAAGCCGGTGGGCGAGGCGGAGTTCGTGCAGGGCGTCGCGGCGCAGAGCGCGAGCGGCCGCTGGGGGCCGGCGCGCATCGCGGCCGGGATCGTGGGCTCGGCCGACCTGCTGCTGGGCGACGCCGTGCCGGGCGTGCTGGAGGCGCTGATCGCGGCCAGCCCGCAGCGCTTCCGGGGCGTCCGCCATCGGGCGGCGGGGCCCGACGACCACCCGATCCCCGGCCAGCCGGAGTACCGCCCGCACCTGCTGATCGACCCCGACTTCCGGCGCGGCTTCGCGCACCTGCGCGGCTACGGCCTCTCCTTCGAGGTCTGGATCCTGCACACCGACCTGGCCGACGTCGCCGACCTGGCGGCCGCCTTCCCCGACACGCCGCTGGTCCTCAACCACCTGGGCGGCCCCATCGTCGCCGACGCCGACCCGGACGAGGTCTTCGCCGCCTGGCGGCCGAAGATCGCCGCGATCGCCGCGCACCCCAACGTCGTCGTGAAGCTCGGCGGCATCCAGATGCGGGTCAACGGCTTCGGCTGGCACGAGCGCCCCGACCCGCCCACCTCGGACGACCTGCTGGCGACGAACCGGCGCTGGTACGAGTACGCGATCGAGCAGTTCGGCCCGGCGCGCGCGATGTTCGAGAGCAACTTCCCGGTCGATAAGACGTCGTGCAGCTACGGCGTGCTCTGGAACCAGTTCAAGAAGCTGAGCGCCGGCTTCCCGGCCGACGAGCGCGTCGCGATGTTCCACGACACGGCCGCCCGCTTCTACCGGCTGCCGCTGGCCGCGGAAGGCGCCGGCTGACCGACCCCGCCCGCGGCGCTCAGTCGTCGTGGACGGCGCCGGTGACGCCGGCCGGAGCGTCGCCCTGCACGGTCGCCCGACGCGCATTTTCCGTCGCCCGCCCCCACAGGGCGATCGCCGTGTGCTAAGCTGTGCTGGCGGGCCCGGGTGGTGGCTCGGGCTTCAACGCCGGGCAGGGTAGACGACTGCCCGGCGGCTACCGCCAGCGCCCCCGACACTAGCAGTGAGTCGGGGGCGCGTCGCGTGTACGGCCCCGGCCGCCCGACTCCCCCCCCCATGCCCCGGCACTCCCGCTTCCGCCGCCGCGGCCCCATCGCCGGGCTGCCCTCGCGCCCGGCCCGCATGTGCTGGCAGGCTCCGGGGAACGGCCCGCGGCGCTCAGTCGTCGTGGACGGCGCCGGTGACGCCGGCCGCGAGCAGTTCCTCGTAGGCCGCGTCGCCGAGGCCGAGTTCCCGCGCCAGGATCTCGTACGAGTGCTCGCCGAAGCAGGGGGCGGGGGACGGGGTGGGGATGGCCGCCCCGCCGATGCGCCAGGGGGCGACGGGCATCCAGTGCGTGCCCGACTCCGGGTGCGTGACGCGCTGCAGATAGCCGCGCGCAAGGAACTGCGGGCCGGGCTCCCCGAAGCACTCGCTCAGGCGGGCGGCCCGCGCGGCGCAGACGCCGATCGCCGCCAACTCGGCCTCCGCGCGGTCCGCGTCCTGGCCCGCGCACCATGCGCCGACGATCGCGTCGAGGGCGGCTTCGTTGGCCTTGCGCGCCGACTCGCCGGCGAAGCGATCGTCGGAGGCCAGCTCGGGCCGGCCGATGTGCGCGGCGAGCGCGGCGAACGCCTCGTCCGACTCGGCCGCCAGCGCCAGCCACTCGCCGTCCATCGCGGCGTAGAAGTTGTGCGGCGCGTGGCGGGGGTGCCGGTTCCCGGTCGGACGCCGCACGACGCCGTTGGCCTCGTACTCCAGCACGGCGTCGCCGACCTGCAGCGCGACGATCTCCTGCATCGCCGCGTCGATGCGGATGGGGCCGCCCTCCCGCTCGCGCCGGCAGAGCGCGGCGAGGATGGCGGCGGCGAAGTAGTAGCCCGCGGTCGGGTCGGGGATCAGCCCGCCGGTGTTCGCGCCGGGGTCGCCCTCGTAGCCGTGGATGGAGGAGAGGCCGGCCATCGGCTCGATCGTCGCGCCGTTCGCGCCGTACTCGGCGAAGGGGCCGGTCGCGCCGTAGCCCGAGACGGAGGCCCAGATGATGCCGGGCCGCCTGGCGTTGAGCGTCTCCAGGTCGATGCCCCAACTCGGCATCACGTGCGGGCTGAAGTTGTCGGCGACGACGTCGAAGCTGGGCAGCAACTGCCAGAAGATCTCCAGCCCGCGGGGCTGCTTCAGGTCGAGCGTCAGGGAGCGCTTGTTCAGGTTGACGGTGTTGTAGCCGGCGTTCGTGTTGAGGCGGTGCTGCCGGACGGCCGGGTTCCGCACCGCCTTGGGGATGGGCGCCCCGGCGCCCCGCCAGACGTCGGGGCGGGTGGGGGATTCGATCTGGACGACGTCCGCTCCCAGCAGGGCGAGTTGGTCGGTCGCCCAGGCGCCGGCCCAGGCCTGCGTGAAGGCCAGCACGCGCACGCCGGCCAGGGGCAGATTGGCGGGGGCCGCATCGGCCGACGGCGGCGTGCCGGGCGGGCGGGCCACCGCCGGACCGACGTCGCCGTCGTGCTGGCCCAGGCGGGGGGCGGGCCTGCGCAGCGTCGCCGGCATCCGCGGCATCCGCGCGATGGGGCCCGGGGCGTGCGCCTGCCGCCCCTCGACCTCGGTCGCCACGAAGTACCGGCGCGCGTCCAGTTGCTCGGCGGCGCGTAGCGCCGGCATGTCGCGCATCACGCCGGCGATGCAGCGCATCTCGAGCAGCCCGTGCAGCAGCTCCTCGCAGGGCCGGTCGGCGATCGCCTCCGCGAGGCGCAGCCGCAGCCGCGTCTGATCGGTCCCGTGGCGGCCCAGCAGGGGGGCGTACTCGGGGTCGTCCACGAGGTCGGGCGCCCCCAGGAAGCGCATCGCGTCGGCGTAGCGGGCCCAATCGCCGACGCCGAGGTTCATCAGGCCGTCGGCGGCCTGGGCCAGTTGCGATGGCTGCCCGCGGTGCTTGCGCCCGCCCCAGCCGTAGTCGAGGTCGGGATGCCCGGAGAAGATCGCCCCGAGCCCGATGGGGGCCGTCGTGACGCAGACGGCCTCGAGTTCGCTGACGTCGGCGCGCAGCCCGCCGCCGCCCCGCGCGCGCCGGAAGAGCGCCGCGACGGCGGCGTTGAACCCGGCCACGCCCCCCAGATAGCCGGTCTGGCGCACGGGCAACTGCAGCGGCGGCTCCGCGTAGTAGCGCGTGATGTGCGACCAGCCGCTGCGGGCGCAGGCCGTGAGGTTATCGCCCGGCGCGGCGGCCAGCGGCCCCTCGATGCCGTGCGCGGTGATCGACAGGTGGACGCCGGAGGCGGGCAGCGCCGCGACCGCCGCGGCGACGGGCTCCGGCCAGGGCGCGACCTGCGTCGTGACGATCAGGTCGGCGCCGGCGGCCAGCTCCGCCGCGCCGGCCTCGCCCCGCACGACGCGGGAGCGCTTGTTCCAGTTGGCGTAAGCGTGCAGCAGCGAGCGTTCCGGGCCGGGGCGGTCGTCGAGGAAGGGCGGCTCGCGGCGCAGCGCGTGGCCCCCGGGCGGCTCCGCCAGCACGACGTCGGCGCCCAGGTCGCCGAAGAGGCGCGCCGCCCAGGCGCCCGACAGCCGGTCGGAGAAATCGACCACCCGCAGCCCCTCGAACGCAGCGCTCATCGTCGTCCGGCCCCCCTCCACGTCGCCGCCCCAGTATCGGGGCGGCGGCGGCATGGAGGAAGATGGCCGGCCGGCAATCGACAGACGCCCGGCCGGGCACGATACTGGGCGCCCCGCCCAACGGGTCGGAGTCGGCATGGCCCAGAGCACGGTCCCGGAGTCCCTGCGCCTCGCCGCGGCGATCGCTTGGCGGATCCTGATCGTGGGGGCGGCGATCGTCGTCGTCGCCTACGTCGTGGCGCAACTGCGCATCATCGCGATCCCGTTCTTCGTGGGGCTGCTGATCGCGACGCAGCTCACCCCCGTGGTCGACTGGCTGCAATCGCGCCGCATCCCGCGTTGGCTCGCGGCGCTCGTGGCGGTGGTGCTGGGCCTGTCCGTGATCGCGGGGCTCACGGCCGCGCTCGTCGGCACGGTGATCGCCGACTTCGACCGCCTGGACATCGACTTCGAGCGCGGCGTCCAGGAGGTCGGCGACTTCTTCGTCGAGCAGCTCGACATCCCGCGGGAGGACGTCGACAACGCGATCAACAACCTGCTCGACAACCTGCGCAACAACACCAACACCATCCTCGGCGGGGTGTTCAGCGGCGCCTCGGCGGTGATCGAGCTGGCCGCCGGGGCGATCCTGGCGCTCGTCGTGCTGTTCTTCACGCTCAAGGACGGCCGCCGCATGTGGGAGTGGTCGCTGCGGCTCGTCCCGGAGCCGCGCCGCACCGACGTGCGCCTCGTCGGGGCGCAGGCGTGGTCGATCCTGGGCCACTACTTCCGCGGCACCGCGACGGTCGCCTTCTGCGACGCGACGTTCATCGGCATCGCGCTGCTGATCATCGGCGTGCCGCTGGTGCTGCCGCTGGCGGTGCTCACCTTCTTCGCCTCGTTCATCCCCATCGTGGGGGCGGTCGCGGCGGGCATCGTCGCGATCCTGGTGGCGCTGGTCTCGGAGGGCTTCACCGACGCGGTGCTGGTCGGCGTGGCGGTGCTGGCGGTGCAGCAGTTCGAGGGCAACGTGGTCGCGCCGGTGCTGGTGGGACGGCAGGTGCAACTGCACCCGATGGTGATCATCCTCTCCGTCACGACCGGGGCCATCGTCTGGGGCGTGCTCGGCGCGGCGATCGCCGTGCCGATCGTGGCCGTGGCGACGGGCCTGGTGGAGTACATCAACAACCGCCCGCGCGAGGCGGGCGCCGAGGCCGAGGCCGATACAGCGGGGCAGGCGCCGACCGGCGGAACCTGACGCGGGCGGCTCAGCCCGTCACGAGGCGGCGGTCGGGACCGATCTCCAGGCCCAGGAAGCGCAGCGCGTTGAGGCCCAGCACCTGGGCGCGCTCGGCGTCGCTGAGGTCGCCCATGGTGCGCTCGATCGCCTCCGCCGAGTGCGGCCAGGTGCCCTCGGCGTGGGGGTAGTCGTTGGCCCACATGTAGGTCTGCATCAGCCCGAACTCCCGGCCCAGCGCCAGCCCGGGCGGGTCCTCGCCGAAGCTGGCGAAGAAGCTGCGCTTGAAGTGCTCGCTGGGCAGGTTCTCCATGCGGGGGAAGGCGTACATGTGGTGCTTGAAGTAGGCCTCGTCCATGGCGGTGCAGGCCCAGGCGATCCAGCCGATGCCGGCCTCGATCGTCGCGAAGCGCAGGCGCGGGTACTTCTCCAGCACGCCCGAGGCGCAGATGTTCACCACCGGCTCCAGCGACTGCCCCAGCGCGTGCACGGCGTAGTTGATCACGGCCCCGCCGCGCCCGCGCGCGCCGCGCGGATCCTTGCCGGTGGAGACGTGGATCGCGACGGGCAGGTCGGCGTCCTGCAGGGCGTCCCAGAGCGGCTCGTACTCCTTGAGGTTGTAGTTCGACTCCGAGCCGTCGCCCGCTCCCCAGATGGGGCGGTTGGGCATCGTGACGCAGCGGAAGCCCCGATCGGCGGCGCGCTCGATCTCCTTCAGCGACCCCGCCATGTCGGCCGGGCTGATCGCCGCCACGGGCACCATGCGGTCGCGGTAGCCCGAGAAGGTTTCGTGCGCGTAGTCGTTCCAGATGCGGCACTGCGCCTGCGCCAGCAGCGGGTCGGGCGTGGCGTACATGGCCAAGCCGCGGTTGGGGAAGATCAACTCCACGTCCACGCCGTCCTCGTCGAGGTCGCGGATGCGGTCGGGGATCGTGTATCCGGCGTCGGTGCGGAGCTGGTCCTCGCCCTCCAGGTGGAGGTCGCGCACCTTGACGGGCCGGTAGCCCTCGGCGACCTGCCAGCGCACGCCGTCCTCATCGACGATCTGCCGCGGGATGCGGTCGCGGTATTGCGGCTCGATGCGCGAGGCCCAGAGGTCGAGCGGCTCCTGCGCGTGCGAGTCGGTCGAGAGGAGGAAGTACTTGTTGGGGTCGCCCGCGCGGGCGGTGCGCGGCCAATCGGCCGTGCCGGGCGTCTCGCTGCGCCAGGCGTTGGGGTCGGCGGTGGGTCTGGGGGCTTCGACGGTGGTCATGGGATTCTCCCGCTTCTGGCGGCAGGCTACTCCACGGCCGCCGATCTCTCCAGCGCGGCCCCGCCGCCCGGCCTTGCGACCGGCCGAGCGGTCGTCGAGGATTGGGCGAGCGCCCGCGCCGGGCGCGGGAGAGGCGGGCTTCGCGATGGACATCGGTCTGATGGTCGAGGGGCAGTTCGGGCTGACCTGGGAGCGCTGGCGGCACATCCTGCGCCTGGCCGAGCGGCTGCGGTTCCCCAGCGTCTTCCGCTCGGACCACTACATGATCCGCGCGCCCCACGACTCGCTGGAGGCCTACCTCTCGTTCGTGATGGCGGCGCGGGAGACGACCTCGCTGCGCTTCGGCCCGCTGGTCACGCCGATGACGTTCCGCACGCCGGTCGACGTGGCGCGCATGGCGGGGCAGATCTCGCTGCTCAGCGGCGGCCGCTTCGTCATGGGGCTGGGGGCCGGCTGGCACGAGCCCGAGCACGTCGCCTACGGCATCCCCTTCCCGCCGCTGCGCGAGCGCATGGACCGGCTGCAGGAGTCGCTGGAGCTGATCCGGGCGCTGTGGCAGCCCAGCCCCACGACGTACGCCGGCCGCTACTACCAGGTGCGCGAGGCGGACTGCCTGCCCAAGCCCGAGCCCGCGCCGCCCATCCTGATCGGCGGGATGGGCGAGCGCCGCATCCTGCGCATGGTGGCCGAGCACGCCGTCGAGTGGAACAGCGTCGGCCTGTCGCCGGAGGAGTTCGGGCGCAAGCTGTCGGTGCTGGCGGGGCACTGCGAGGCCGTGGGCCGCGACCCGGCGATGATCCGGCCCTCGATGATGATGTTCGCGATCGCGGGGCCGACCGCGGCCGTGCGGGACCGCGTCACGAAGCGGGTCATGGAGTTGAACGGCGTCGACGGCGATCCGGCCGCCTACCGCGCCCAGGCGGCCGCCGAGGGCCGCTTCGTCGGCGGCGCCGACGAGTTCGTGCAGTGGCTGAGCGCGCTGGGCGAACTGGGCCTGCGCGAGGTGCAGGTGGAGCACTTCCTCTACGACGACGACGAGATCCCCACCTGGCTGGCGGAAGAGGTCGCGCCGCAGGTCGCCAACATCTGAGGGACGCGGCTAGCGCATGAACGCGCCGTCGATCAGGTACTCGCCGGCGGAGACGTAGCTGCTCTCGTCGGAGGCGAGGAAGAGCGCCAGCCGCGCGATGTCCTCCGGCTCGCCCGCCCGCCCCAGCGGGATGCCGCGGATGATCGACTGTGGGTCCGCGTCGTACTGCGGGAGGTTGTGGATCATGGGCGTCTCGATGATGCCGGGGTGGATGGAGTTGACGCGGATGTTGTCCGGCCCCAGGTCGTGGGCGGCGGCCTTCGTCATGCCGCGGACGGCCCACTTGCTCGCGCCGTAGCCGAACGCGGTCGGCGTCGCGGTCATGCCGGCGACGGACGAGATGTTGATGATCGAGCCGCCGCCGGCGTCGCGCATGGCCGGCACGACGGCCCGCATGCCCAGGTACACGCCGACCTGGTTGATGTCGATCACGCGGCGGTAGTCCTCCAGGCTGGTCTCCATCAGCGACTGGACCGGGAAGATGCCGGCGTTGTTGATCAGCACCGTCAGGCTGCCTTCCTGCGCCACCACGTCGGCCACGACTTCCGCCCAGCGATCCTCGTCGCGCACGTCCTGGTGCAGGTAGCGGCAGCCGTCGATGGCGGCGGCCGTCGCCCGGCCCTCCGCGTCGAGCACGTCGGTGATGACGACCGCCGCGCCCTCCTGGGCGAACAGCGCCGCCTCGGCCGCGCCCTGCCCGCGCGCCCCGCCCGTGATCAACGCCACCTTGCCATCGAGCCGTCCGGCCATCTCGCACCTCCGTCGCGGCAGGGTAGCGCCATCGGTCGGGCGCGGGAACACGGTGGGGCCGCGGCTCGCATGCGCCCGCCGCCCTCCGCGGGGCTGGTACCCTGCATCGCCCCGCAGGGACGAATCGGAACGAGGGGAGCAAGCGAATGGCGGAGCGAATCTACGCCGTCGGCGAAGGAGGGCTGGAGCCGCTCACGGAAGAACCGTTCTCCTCCGAGGATCTGCTGCAGAAGCTCATCGCCGACCACCCGGAAGTGCTCGACGGGGAGCAGATGCGGCCCGACGACCCCCGCCGCTGGATCCTGGTCACTCGCGAGAAGGGGATCGCGGAGAGGTCCGACGCCGGGGAGCGGTGGTCGCTCGACCACCTGCTCATCGATCAGGACGCGGTACCGACCCTCGTGGAGGTGAAGCGCGGGTCCAACAGCGAGATCCGCCGGACGATCGTGGGGCAACTGCTGGAGTACGCGGCGCACGCCACACAGACGTGGCCCGCCGATGACCTGCGGCGGATCTTCGAGGCGTCAGTGGGAGAGAAGGGGTTGGATCCGGGCGACGTGCTCGGGGAGTTGCTCGAGTCGGGCGGAGAGCCCGGCGCCGATGAGTTCTGGCGAGACGTGGCCACGAATCTCGCCGCGCAGCGACTGCGCCTGCTGTTCGTCGCCGACCGCATCCCCGACGAACTCGCCCGGGTGGTCGAGTTCCTGAACTCCGGGATGCGCGACGTTGAGGTGCTCGCGGTCGAGATCAAGCAGTTCCCGGGAGAGAGTGGGCAGATCCTCGTGCCGCGTGTGATCGGACGCACCGCCGCCTCGCCGGCGCGCGGCGGCGCCGGACGGACGAACATGACGCGGGCGAGATGGGAGGAGCAGTTCCCGAACGATGCGGCGCGGCAGGCCGGGATCCGGTTGCTCGATGCGGCCGTCGATTCGGGTGCGATGCTGCAATGGGGCTCACGCGGCGTGAGCGTGCGTGGGCGTTGCTCGATCTTTCCCTACCCGGTCACCGTCGCGTGGCTGTATCCCACGGAGGATACGGGCTGGATGCGGACCCGGAGCTTCTCGTTCGGGGACTCGTTCTTCGAGTACGAGGGCGTCCCCGACGAGTTGCGGTCGCTGCTCAGTGATTGGGCGGACGAGTTCAAGAACGACCCGTTCACCGAGGGCGCTTCCAGCAAAGGGGTCCGCGCGTATGCCGTGGGGCACGACGCCGCCGTCGAGAACATTGACCTGCTGACGGAGCGGCTGCAATCGATCCTCAAGAAGCTGACGGCCCTCTGAGCGGGGCGATCGCGCCCAGGCTGGTAACCTGACGCGGCGCGCCGCCCTCAGCATGGCGGCGGGCCGAGCGGGGGGAGGCCGTATGGCGGAGGCGGGATCCCGATGGTCGGCGCCGGCCGCGGGCGCGGCCGGCGCTGAGACGGCCGGCGCGCCCGAGTTGGCCGCGGTGGCCGCCGCCGCCGCGCGCATCCGCGAGAACGTGGCGCGCGTCATCGTCGGCAAGGACGCGGTCGTGGAGCACACGATCGTGGCGCTGCTGTCGGAGGGGCACATCCTGCTCGACGATGTGCCGGGGCTGGGCAAGACCGTGCTGGCCAAGTCGTTCGCGCGCTCCCTGGGCCTGGGCTTCCGCCGCATCCAGTTCACGCCCGACCTGACGCCCGCCGACGTGACCGGCAGCAACATCTACAACCAGGCGACGGGCGCGTTCGAGTTCCGCCCCGGCCCGCTGCTCGCGCAGTTGGTGCTGGCCGACGAGATCAACCGCGCCAGCCCCCGCACGCAGTCGGCGCTGCTGGAGGCGATGGAGGAGCGGCAGCTGACCGTCGACGGCGAGACGCGGCGCATGGAGCGCCCCTTCCTGGTCATCGCGACGCAGAACCCGGTCGAGTTGGAGGGCACCTTCCCGCTACCGGAGGCGCAGCTCGACCGCTTCCTGCTGCGCCTGCGCATCGGCTATCCCAGCGCCGAGGAGGAGGACGACATCCTGGCCCGCTTCGAACGCGCGCAGCCGCTGGACGCGCTGGAGCCCGTCGTGGAGGCGGACGCGCTGCGCGACCTGAGCCGGGCCGTGGAGCAGGTGCAGGTGCACGAGCGGGTGCGGGGCTACATCGTCGACCTGGTGCGGGCGACGCGCGAGGAAGACTCGTTCGAGTTGGGCGCGAGCCCGCGCGCCTCGCTGGGGCTGCTGCGCGCGAGCCGCGCGTTGGCCGCGATCCGCGGCCGAGCCTACGTCCTGCCCGACGACGTGCAGGAGATGGCGCGCGTCGTGCTGCCGCACCGGCTGCTGCTGGGCGCGCAGAGCCGCCTGCGCTCGCGCACCAGCGCCGACGTGCTGGAGGCGATCATCCGCGGCGTGCCCGTCCCCGTGGAGGGCTGAATGGCGGCTTTCGGGGGTCTGGGCCTGCGATCGGAGCTCCCCCAGGACACCCCCGGGGCGCAGCGCCCGCGCCCGGACGACCCGGGCCGCTTCGTGCGGACCAGCGAGAACCGCCTGCTGCGCGAGTCGTGGATCGCGCTCTCGCTGCTGACGGTGATCATCGGCATCGCGGTGGGCGAGATCGTCATCGCGCTGGTAGGGTCGGGCGTCTTCGTGGCGGGCTGGCTGGCGCGGCTCTGGGGGCGGCTGGCGCTGACCCGGCTCGACGTCGCGCAGGAGCTGTCGCAGGACCACGCCTTCGTCGGCGAGTCGATCCGCTACCGGATGCGCATCTCCAATCGCAAGCTGCTGCCCCTGCCCTGGCTGTCGCTGCGCACCGAGGTGCCCGAGGCGCTGCCCCCCCTGGGCCGCAACCTGGAGCCGATCGGCACGCCCAAGATGGGGCGCCTCGACCGCCTGACGGGGCTGCGCTGGTACGAGCGGCTGACCTGGGAGTACACGATCCCGCTGAACCATCGCGGCTACTTCGCCTTCGGGCGCACGGCGCTGCGCGCGGGCGACCTGTTCGGCTTCTTCACGCGGGAGCGCGTCGTGCCGACGGCGCTGAACCTCTGGGTCTACCCGCCGATCCTGCCGATGGAGCCGCTGGGCCTGCCCACCCTGCGGCCGATGGGCGAGGAGCGCGGGGCCGACCCGCTCTTCGACGACCCCGCCCGGCTGCGCGGCCTGCGCGACTACCAGACCGGCGACCCGCTGCGCCGGGTCGACTGGCGCGCCACGGCCCGGCGGCAGGCGCTGCAGACGCGCACGTTCGACCCGGCCAGTTCGCCGTCGCTGCTGCTGGCGCTCAACGTCGCGACGATGCCGGAGGCCTGGCAGGGCTTCTACGGCGAGCTGTTCGAGCGCGCGGTCGCGGTCTGCGCCTCGCTGGCGACGGCCTACGCCGACGCGCGCGTGCCCTTCGGGCTGGTCGCCAACTGCACCTACCCGGGCCGCGACGGCACGATCCGCCTGCCGATGGGCCGGGCGGAGTCGCAGATGATCCGCGCCCTGGAGGCGCTGGCGATGGTCGACGTCTACGCCGTCGCGCCGATCGAGCGGGTGCTGCAGGAGGAGAGCCGCCGCGTCCCGCAGGGCAGCAGCGTGGCGCTCGTCACGGCGATCATGACGCCGGCCCTGGTCGTGGCGCTGAGCGACCTCCGGCGCCGCGGCCTGCCGGTGTCGGTCGTCTGGGCCGGGACGGACGATCCGCCGCGCCTGCCGGCGGGCGTCCCGGTCCACGACGTACGGTCGGCGCTGGCGGACCGCCGCTTCTATCAGCCCTTCACCCCGGGGATCCCGGCCGACGCGCCCGAGCTGTTCGACCGCCCGCCCGGCGACGGCATGGACGGGATGCCGGAGCGCCGGGAGTCCCTCGGCAGCCGCTGGCAGCGCCGGGAGGAGCCGCCGGCATGAGCGCCGCGCTGCGCCGGCTGGCCGGCGAGGACGCCGACGCGCGCGGGGCGGTCGCGTCGGGGTCGGTCGTGCTGCTCGAAGGGCTGCTGCTGATCGTGGTCGCGGGGCTGGTGCCGCGGGCGGTCGGGGTGCACGGCGAGGTTCCCTCCGAGGCGGCGGTGCTCGTGCTGCTCGGGGGCGGCGCGCTGTTCGCCCACCGGCTGAGCGAGGCGGATCTGCCGTCGGGCTGGCGCTGGCTGCTGGGCGTGGTCGTATCGATCGTCGCGCTGCAGGTGGTCGGACGGGTGGACCTGTCGGAGACGTGGCGCGTCTGGTCGTTCGGCTGGGCCGCCGACGTCAGCGACCCCGAGAGCGGCGCCTGGAGCGGCTCCCAACACCTCGACCACGTGCTCGCGATGGCCGTGCTGGCCTTCGCGTGGTTCCGGGGCGTCGCCCTGGGCGCCTCCGACCTGGCGGGCCGATCGCTGGCCCACCTGCTGCCGGTCGCGGTGATCGTCTTCGCGGCCGGCTTCCTGATCGGCGACGGGGTGGAGATCATCGATCGCGTGCGCATCGCCGCGCTGGCCTTCCTGGCCGTCGCCCTGCTGGCCGTCGCCTTCCGCAACGCCCAACGCCTGACCGCCGGGGGCGGCTTCGGAGCGGTCGGCCTCACCTTCGCCTCCACCTTCGGCGCGATGCTGGTGGCGGCGATCGTGTTCATGCTCGTCGTCACGCTGCTCGTCGCGGCCGTGGCGGGCAGCGGTGCCGCGGAGCCCGTGACCGACGCGCTCGGCTGGCTGCTGCGCAACGTCGCGATGGGAGTGGCGTGGGTCGTGTGGACCCTGCTCTGGCCGCTGCGCCAGTTGATCGGCTCGGGCGCGCCGCCGATCCCGCCGCAGGAGGTCTGCTTCCTCAACGAGTTGGGCGAACTGGAGTGCCTGACCGAGCCGCAGCGGGCGTTCGACTTCGAGCGGGAGACGGGCGACGGGAACGGCGCGGGCGCGGTGGTCTTCCGGGTGTTCGCCGGCATCGGGCTGGTGCTGGGCGTGACGATCCTGGCGGCGCTGCTCTTCCGGCAGGTCTGGCGGCGGCGGCGCGCCCCCGACGAGGAGCGCGAGTCGCTCTGGGCCGAGGCGGACCCGATCGGCGACCTCTGGTCGGGGCTGCGGACGCTCGGCCGGCGGCTGCGCCCGCGGCGCGGCGCGGCGCCGGAGCCGGGCATCGGCGGGCTCTACCTGGAGATGCTGGCCGACGCGGAGCGCCGCGGGACCACGCGCCCGGCGGCGCGCACGCCGCGCCAGTTCGCGCCCGCGCTCGAGCGGCTCTACGGCTCGCCCCTGCCGGGCGAGATCTCGGAGCGCTTCAACGAGCAGCGCTACGCCGGCCGGGAGCCCCCGGCCGGCGACGTCGCGCGGCTGCGCGTCGCCTTCGAATCGCTCCGCGACGGGCAGCCCGGCTGAGCCCGCCCGCTATCGCTCGATCAGTTGCAGGCGCGCGCCGTGCGCGTTCTTGGGGCTGATGAACGAGATGCGGTGCTCGTCGCCGGAGGGGTCGGTGACGACGCAGCCCTTGGCGCGCAGATCGGCCACGGCGGCGTCGAGGTCGTCGACGCCGAGGGAGAGGATGAACAGGCCCTCGCCCTTGCGCTCGATCTGCAGCCGCACGGGGTTGCGCGGGTTGTCGTCGATGGGCTGCACCAGTTCGAGCAGGCTGTTCTCCATCGGGAAGAGCGCCGCCTCGAAGCCGCCGGGGCTCTCGTGACGGTCGCTCAGCGTCAGCCCGTACGTGCTTTCGTCTCGATCGGCGTCGCACGGCGAGTTCCACGGTGGTGATCTTGCCCATGGCGTCCTTTCGGCTGTCCCTCGGGCCTGCCATCGGCGGGCCGCTATGGCTACCGCCGCGGGCGCAGAGGGAACTCCGGTTCCCTCTCCCTGGGGAGAGGGTTAGGGAAGGTCTGAACAAGTCGAGCAGGACGGCCGCTGCGGAGGGGGCTCCTCGGGTGCGGTCCGCGCCGCCGTGGTGGGCGGGGCGGGCGCACGTCCCCCCGGGTCAGGCGAGTTGCGGCGCGGCGCGCAGCAGGTTCCCGAGCCCCAGCAGCAGGGCCAACCGTTCCCGGTTCTTGGCCAGGCCCCGGTAGCGCACCGTCGCGTAGCCGAAGCGCCGCTCACGGTGAGGAACGGGTGCTCCCCCTTCGCCCGCACCGAGGCCTGCGCCCGTTCCGCCCGCGCCGTCGCGCTGTCCGGCGCCAGTTGCCGTCGCAGACCCGGGCGCATGCGACCTGCCAGCGCACCGCCGACCCCGCCTGCGCCGGGCGCTTCTCCACGCCGCGGTCCCGCGTCGATGGCGGCGTCGAGGTCGCTGACGGCGAGCACGACGTGGTCCACGGTGGTGATCTTGTATCCCATGATCCTTGCCCTCGCGCAGGCGCAGCCCACGGCGCGCCAGGTGGGCGTTGATCGTCGCGAACAGTTCCGTGCCCAGATCGTGGCGCTCGCAGGTGGCGGAAGTGCAGGATGGTGGTCTCGTCGGGGAGGGGCTCGCGCAGCGTGAGGCCGCAGAAGCGCCGCGCCGACTCGGCCTCATACAGCAGGTCCTCCATGGCCGGGTCGCTGAGGTTGTAGCAGAGCTGCACGCAGTGGATGCGCAGCAGCACCGCCAGCGGGTAGGGCCGCCGCCCGCGTCCCGCCCGCGGGTAGTGGGGCGCGATGCGGGCCGCCAGCTCTTCCCAGGGCACGAGCGCGTCGAGGCGCTCCAGGAACACCTCCCGGCGGGTCTTCCGCTTCTTCTGCGCGAACTCCACGCTGGCGAACGTCGGCTGATGCATCAGGGGCCCCTCTCCCGGTTCACCCCATGATCGCATCTGCGCACTCGCTATAGCGAGTTGTTCAGACCTTCCCTAGGGTGAGGGGGACCGGCCGGCGCGGACCCGAACTTCGTCGACTTCAACGGGCCTGGATAACCACGCGCCCGCCGCTCTCGACTTCCACGTACAGGCTGTGACCCTCGATCATCGACATCCCGACGAGCGGCATCGTGTCCGCTGCGTAGACGACGATCTCTCGTGGGCGGCCGTCCCACAGCACCGTCGCCGCGTATGCATCGAGCGCCACTTCGCTGCCGTCGGCGAGAATCACCAGCCGCGCACCGGCGAAGGGCAATCCCAACTCCTCCACCACCGACGGGGGCAGCGTGAGGAAGCGGCTGAAGCCGGTGTCCACTACGGCGTCCACGTCCCGGGTCTCACCCGACGGGCTGCGGAGACCGAGAGCGATCCGGCACTCAAGGGTCGCGTCGACGGACCCCTCGATCACCTGATGCTCCGCAGGGAGCCGCCCCCGATGCTGGCGATGGCGCGGTAACCGACCCGCAGCAGCCAGACGTTGACGGCGTCCGGCCGGCGCTCCTGAAGGCGTTTCGCTGCGTCCAGCTCGCTCCCAGCGACGGCCCAGCTCCCACTTTCCACATCGATGGCGACGAAATCGCCGTCGTGGGCATCCTCGACCTCGCGCCGGATGTCGCGTTCGTATATCCCCTCGCCGAGACGGGCGATCTCCTCGGCAGGTCGGCGGGTCACCATGGTGAACTCCTCCATGTAGAACCAGTCTAGGGCAGCGGCCGACGGCCTAACGCCGGATCCCCCTCACCCTAACCCTCTCCCCTGGGAGAGGGGACTCAGGGGATGTCCGCGTCGAACTCGGTTCCGGCGTCGCCGGCGTCGACGATGGCCTGGTACTCGGCCGGGGAGAGGCCGATCAACTCCGTGTAGACGTACTCGTTGTCCTGCCCCAGCGCGACCGGGGGGCGATCGTGGCGCAGCGGCGTGGCGGGGAAGCGGTAGGGCGGGTTGTTGAACAGGTAGGGCCCCAGGCCGTCGGGCAGCGTCTGCGGGGAGTTGAGCTCGCGGGCCCGGACATGCGGGTCGCCGAAGACGCGCGAGGCCTCCAGGATGGGCGCGGCCGGGACGCCCGCCCGTTGCAGCCGGTGGAAGAGGTCGTAGTCGTCCTGGTCGCGGGTCCAGGCGGCGATCTCCGCGTCGATCTCGTCCTGCCGGGCGAGCCGGGCCGCGTTCGCGTCGAGCGAGGCGTCGGCCCAGGGCGGCGAGCCCATCTCCGCGCGCAGGGCGCGCCACTCGTCGTCGCTGGTGACGGTGATGGCGATCCAGCGGTCGCCGCCGTCCTCCGCGTCGCCGGGCGAGCGGCAGGGATAGACGTTGTGCGGCGCGAAGCCGTAGATCGAGCGGTTGCCCACGGGCTCGGGCGGCGACCCGTGGAACGCCTGGTGCATGTAGGCCTGCGCGACCATCGGCGCGGCCGCTTCGGCCTGGGCCAGTTCGATCATCTGGCCCTCGCCGGTGCGGCGCCGGTGGCGCAGCGCCGCCATGATGGCGAAGGCCCCCTGCGAGCCGGCCATGTGGTCGCCGGCGAAGATGGCGCTGGTGTCGGACGGGTCGCGGTCGGGGTAGCGCCGCAGCAGGGTGTGCCCGGTCACGCTCTCGAGATGCGCGCCCAGCGTGCGCGCCGCCCGATAGGGCCCGGTCAGGCCGTAGCCCGGCGCGCGCAGCATGATGATGTCCGGGCGGATGGCGCGGACCGACTCGTAGTCGAGCCCCAGCTTCTCGGCCGTCCCGACAGCGTTGTTCTCGACGAACACGTCGGCCTGCTCGATCAGCGGGCGCAGCAACGCCTTGCCCCGCGCGCTGGTGAGATCGATCGTGACGCTCCTCTTGTTGCGATACAGCTGCACGAAGGTGGGGCAGTAGTTCCAGGGGCGCGGGCCGGGCTCGTTGTTGGGGTAGCCCGTGCCCCAGGCGAGCGCGCCCTCCATCATCTCTTTCGGCGGACGCGCCCGGCCGCCCCGCGTCATGGGCGGGAAGACGTGCACGTTCTCCAGCTTGATCACCTCCGCGCCCAGGTCGGCGAGGATGCAGGTCGCGTAGGTCCCCGCCCAGACGACGCAGAGGTCGAGCACGCGGATGCCCTCCAGGGGGCGCGGCGCGCTCACGACGCCCCGGCTCCGTTCGCCGGCGCGGCCGCGCCGGAGGCGATCAGCGCCTCGACCTCGCCGCCGCCGAGGCCGGCCCCCGTGAGAACCTCGCGGGTGTGCTGGCCCAGCCGCGGCGCGGGACGGCTGATCCGCCAGGGCGTCGCGCCCATCAGCACGGCCCGGCCCGGTATCTCGACCCGCCCCACGTCCGGGTGGTCGAGGGTGGTGAAGAAGTCGCGGTCGCGGAAGTGCTCGTCGGCGTAGAGCTCCTCGACGGTGAACAGCGGCCCGCACAGCACGCGATGCTCGCGGGCCAGCGCCCAGATCTCGCGCTTCGTGCGATCCAGGCACCAGGGCATGAACCAGGCGTCGAATTCGCCGATGGCGTCGGGGTCGAATTGGACCGCGGGGTCGTCCCACCTCGGATCCTCCAGCCAGGCCGGGCGCCCCAGCATCGCGCGCACGCGGTCCAGGTGCTGATTGGCGCTGACGAACAGCACGTAGCCGTCGGCGCAGTGGTAGACGCCGCCGAGGACCATGAAGCCGCCGCCGGGCGCGCGCAGCGTCTTGCGCCCGGAGAACTGATTGCCGATCTGGGTCGCGTGCCGGCGGTCCGTGCCGTTGAACTGGAGGTCGGCGAGGGCGAGGTCGACGTGCTGGCCCAGGCCCCGCGTCTCGCCGACCGTCAGGGCGGCCATGGCCGCGGCGGCGGCGCTCGCCCCGCACTGCACCAGGGCCGCGGCGCCGTACATCTTCATCGGCTCCGCCTCCGCGACGCCCATGGAGTACATCTCGCCGCACATGCCGAACAGCGTCAGGTCGGTCAGCTTGTAGTCGCGGTACGGGCTGTCCTGCCCGAAGGGGGCCAGCGAGACCAGCGCGACCTCGGGCTTGCGCGCGTGGATGCGCTCCCAGCCGACGCCGAGCCGGTCGAGCACGCCGGGGCGGAAGCTCTCCAGGACGATGTCGGCCCCGTCGATGAGGCGCAGGAACGCGTCCCGCGCCGCCTCCCGCTTGAGGTCGAGGACGACGGAGCGCTTGCCGGTATTGAAGTAGAAGAACGTGCCGCTCTTCTCGCGGTGCGGCGTCCCGCCCTGGAACGGCCCCACGCCGCGGCTGGGGTCACCGGTGGGCCGCTCGACCTTGATCACGTCGGCCCCCGCGTCGGCGAAGAGCTTGCCGGCGTAGGGTCCGGCGATCCACTCGCTGAGGTCCAGGACGGTGACGCCGTCCAGGGCTCCGGGCATCGCGCGCTCCCCGTCGCCGTCGCGGCGGCCGGCCCATCCGGCCAACCCCGAGACGCGCTGGCGGGATGCTACCCCATGCCATCGGTAGCGACGGGGCAGCGGGTATCCGCACTTGCGAGTATTACTAGGGGAGCATTACCGCTATACCGCGCGGCGGGGCGTCCGAGAGGGCCGCGCCCGCGCGCCGGAAAGGATCACGCGACCCGTGGATACCGCGCCCGCCGGCCACTCCCCGGTCTGGCACCCCTTCACCCAGATGGCGATCTTCGACGCCGACCCGGCGCTCGTGATCGAGCGCGCGGAAGGCAACCGCCTGATCGCAACCGACGGCCGCTCGTACATCGACGGCGTGGCCTCGCTGTGGTGCAACGTGCACGGGCACGGGCGCCCGGAGATCGTGCGCGCCATCCAGGAGCAGACGGCGACGCTCCAGCACAGCACGCTGCTGGGCGTCAGCCACCCGCGCGCGATCGAGCTGGCGGAGCGGCTGCCGCCGCTGCTGCCGCCCGGGCTGACGCGCAGCTTCTTCAGCGAGAACGGCGCGAGCGCGGTCGAGGTGGCGCTGAAGATGGCGGTGCAGTTCTGGGCCAACGCCGGGAAGTCGGAGCGCCGCCGCATCATCGCGCTGGAGCACGCCTACCACGGCGACACGATCGGCGGCGTGAGCCTGGGCGGGCCGGGCCGCTTCCGCGACCCCTACGCGCCGCTGCTGTTCGAGCCCCTGCGCTTCGACAGCCCCTACGCCTACGGCATGGCGCCCGGCACGACGCGCGCCGAGGCCACGCAGCGATCGCTGGACTCGCTGCGGTCGCTGCTCGATCGCCACGCGCACGAGAGCGCGGCCGTCATCATCGAGCCGCGCGTACAGGGCGCGGCCGGGATGATCGTCTCCGGCGAGGGCCACCTCGCCGGCGTGCGCCGCCTCTGCGACGAGTTCGACGTGCTGATGATCGCCGACGAGGTCGCGACCGGCTTCGGGCGCACGGGCCAGATGTTCGCCTGCGACCTGGAGGGCGTCACGCCCGACATCATGGCCCTGGGCAAGGGCATCACGGGCGGCTACCTGCCGCTCTCGGCGACGGTCGCGACGGAGCGCGTCTACGCCAACTTCTACGACCCCGGCAACCAGCGCACCTTCTACCACGGGCACACCTACGCCGGGAATCCCATCTGCGCGGCGGCGGCGCTGGCCAACTTCGACGTGTTCCAGCGCGAGGACGTGCTGGGCCGCGTGCGCGAGCGGGCGGAGCTGTTCGAGTCGCTGCTGGCGGAGCGCGTCGCCGGCCACCCGCACGTCGGCGAGGTGCGCCAGCAGGGGCTGATGGTGGGGATCGAACTGGCGGCCGATCGGGCGTCGCGCACGCCCTTCCCGGCGCAGGAGCGGATGGGCGCGCACGTCTGCATGGCCGCGCGCGAGCGCGACGTGCTGCTGCGCCCGCTGGGCGACGTCGTGATCCTGATGCCGCCCCTCTCGATCGAAGCCGGCGAACTCGCGCAGATCTGCGAGGCGGTGGCCCATGGGCTCGATGCGATCCCCGGCGCGCTCCGCCTGGGCTGAGCCCCTGCGGGCGGAGCTGGCGGCGCTGGAGGCGCGATCGCTGCGGCGCTCCGTGCTCACGCCCGACTCGGGCCAGGACGCGCGGGTCGAGATCGACGGACGTCGTTATGTGCACTTCACGTCGAACAACTACCTCGGCCTGGCCACCGACCCGCGGGTGAAGGCGGCGGCGCAGGAGTCGATCGAGCGCTACGGGGCGAGCGTGACGGCGTCGCGCCTGCTGGCCGGCTCGACGCCGCAGCACGACGACCTCGAGCGCCGTCTGGCCGCGCTCAACGGCCACGACGCCTGCCTGCTCTTCAGCGCCGGCTACCTCGCCAACCTGGGCGTGATGAGCGCCCTCGCCGTCCCCGGCTGCGAGGTCTTCAGCGACGCCCTCAACCACGCCTCGATCATCGACGGCTGCCGGCTGGCGCGCGCCCAGGTGCGCGTCTACCCGCACGGCGACACGGCGGCGCTGGCGTCGCTGCTGGCGGCCAGCGACGCGGCCCGCAAGATCGTCGTCTCGGAGACGGTCTTCAGCATGGACGGCGACGTCGCGCCGCTGCCGGAACTGGTCGCCATCGCGGACCGCTACGAGGCGGCGCTCGTCCTCGACGAGGCGCACGCCGTGGGCGTCTTCGGCCCCGGCGGCGAGGGGGCGCTGGCGCACTTCGGCCTCGAGGCGCCGCACACCATCGTCGTGGGCACGCTGTCGAAGGCGCTGGGCTCGGTGGGCGGGTTCGTGGCGGCGGAGCGCGACGTCGTCGAATACCTGCTCAACCGGGCGCGGCCGTTCATCTTCAACACGGCGCTGCCGCCGGCCGCGATCGGCGCGGCCCACGCCGCGCTCGACATCGTGGCGGCGGAGCCGGAGCGGCGCGCCCGTCTGCGCGCGCTGGCCGACGACCTGCGCGCGCGCCTGCGCGCGTTGGGCTTCGACCCTGGCCCGTCGGCCTCGCCGATCGTGCCGGCGATCGTCGGCGCGGCCGAGGAGGCGCTGGCCGTCGAGGCGCGGCTGCGCGCCGGCGGCGTGCTGGCCAAGGCCGTGCGCCCGCCGACCGTCCCCGAGGGGACATCGCGCATCCGCTTCAACGTGATGGCGACGCACAGCGACGCCGACGTCGCCGCCGTGAGCGCGGCCCTGGGGGCCTCGTGAGCGGCGACCTGTACTTCGTCACCGGTACCGACACGGACGCCGGCAAGACCGTCGCGACGGCCTGGCTGGGCTGGGCGCTGCGGCGCGCCGGGCGGCGCGTGGCGCTCGTCAAGCCCTTCCAGACCGGCGCAACCGACCCAGGCCGCGAGGGCGACGAGGCCGTCTACCGCGCGGCCCTGGGCGACGCGGCCACGCTGCGCACGCTGTCGACCCTGCCGGAGCCGCTCGCCCCATCGATCGCGGCGCGACGGGCGGGCGTCACGCTCTCGGTCGAGGAGGCGCTGCGGGCCTGCCGGGCGATCGGCGGCGCGCACGACGTGACGTTCGTCGAGGGCGCCGGCGGGCTGCTCGTCACGATCACCGACGAGACCGACATGGCCGATCTGGCGGCGGCGCTGCCCGCTCCGCTGGTGCTGGTCGTGCGGCCGGCCCTCGGCACGCTGAACCACACGCTGCTGAGCGTCGAGGCGGCGGAGCGGCGCGGCCTCGAGGTGGCGCTGATCGTCGTCAGCGGCTACGCCTCCGCTCCGGCGCTCGCCCCCGCGGTCGTCGAGGCCGAGAACCTGCGCTTCCTCCAGGAGCGCCTGCCGGCCATCCCGATGCTCGTCCTGGGCCGCCAGGAGCCGACGGCGGCCGACTTCCCCCGCGCGATGCCGGCCTGGGGATTGGGCGCGGCGTCGCCGCTGCTGGCCCCGCTCGGCCTGGAACCGCTGGACCTGGGGGCGGAGTTGGCGCGGGCGCGCTGGCCCTGATCGATCGGGACGGGAGAAGGGAGCGCCGCCGTGCGCCGCATCTGCGTCAGACTGGACTGGGATCCCACGCGGATCGACGAGTTCCTCGCGCTGGCCCGCGCCGCCGACGAGGCCGGCGTCGAGTCGGTGTGGCTGGCCGAGGGCTTCGGCCACGACGCCTTCTCGGGGCTGGCGCTGCTGGCCCGCGAGACGCAACGCGTGAAGCTGGGGACCAGCGTCGTGAACGTGTACTCGCGCACGCCGGGCGCCCTGGCGCAGCACTTCGCGACGATCGACGAGCTTTCCGGCGGGCGGGTCATCGTGGGGCTCGGCGCCAGCGGCCCGGGGATGATCGAGCGCTTCTACGGGCTGCCCTTCGAGGCGCCGAAGGCGCGCATCCGGGAGACGATCGCGCTGCTGCGCGCCTACTGGTCGAAGGAGCGCTTCGACCATCCGGGCCCGCGCTTCCCGGTCCGGCGCGCGCTCGTGATGGGCGCGCGGCCGGTGCAGCCGTCGCCGCCCATCTACCTGGCCACGCTGCACCCCGGCATGGTGCGCATGACGGCGGAGGAGACGGAGGGCTGGCTGCCGAGTTGGATCCCCCGCGACCGGCTGGCGGCCGGGATCGCCGCCGCGCGCGGCTGGGCGGCGGCGGCCGGACGCGACCCGGCGGCGTTCACCGTGCGCGCGCCCGGCATGGTGACGGTCGTCGAGGATGCGGAGCGGCTGGCGCGGTCGCGGGCGCAGTCGGCCGCGGGGCTGGCCTTCTCGGCGGCGCGCAACGGGCCGCTCTACGCGCGGCAGTTCGTCCGGCAGGGCTTCGGCGAGGAGGCGGCGGCGATCCAGCAGGCGTGGCGGGAGGAGGGGCCGGCCGCCGCCGCCGAGTTGGCGGCGCCGATCGCGCCCGAGTTCCACTGCAGCGGCTCGCTCGACGACTGCTTGGCGCGGATCGAGGCGCAGACGGCGGCCGGCGCCGACCTGCACGAGGTGCGGGTGGAAGGCGCGACGCCCGAGCGCCGAACGGAGATCCTGCGCGCCCTGGTCGGGTAGCGCCCGCGTAGTTGGCCGACCCCGGTCAGGGGATCAGGCCGCGGTCCTTCAGACCGATGATCCCGTCCCAGTCGTAGCCGAGTTCGAGCAGGATCTCCTCGGTGTGCTGGCCGAACTCCGGGGCCGGACCGCGCAGCGCCCAGGGCGTCTCGCCGAAATCGACGGGGGAGGCGACGACCCGCGCATCACCCTCGGGCCGGGGCTGCGACGCCCAGGCGCCCGCCTCGGCCATGCCCGGATCGGCGATGACCTCATCCATCGTCTGGACCGGGGCCCACCAGATGCCCTCGCGGTCGAAGATCGCGGCCCACTCGTCGCGCGTCTTCTGCGCCATCACCGCGGTCATCGCCTCGTCCAGCGGCACGGCGTTCTCCGCCCGATCGGCGAGCGTCGCGAAGCGCAGGTCGTGCTCCCACTCGGGGCGCGCGACGGCGCGGCAGAACTGCGGCCAGAAGCGGTCGCCCTGCATCATGAGCAACTGCATATAGCCGCCGTCGCGCGTGCGGAACGGGGCGATCAGCAGGTTGGGGTGCTGGTCGCGATGGAGGGGGATGACCCCCGCGCCGGTCAGCGCCGAACTGATGTCCCAGCCGATGGTGTAGGCGCCGGCGCGCAGCAGCGAGACGCGCACCTGCTGCCCCTCGCCCGTGCGCTCGCGGTGGTAGAGCGCGGCGGTGACGCCGGCCAGCGCCTGCATGGCGGCGGTGTGGTCCCCCAAGCCGGGGCGAATCCCGCCCGGCGCCCCGCCGGGCGTTCCCAGCAGGTGCGCGATGCCCGCGCGCGACCAGAACGCGCCGACGTCGAAGGCGGGGCGGTCGGCCTCGCTGGAGTGCAGGCCGTAGCCGGTGACCGACGCGTAGACCAGGCGGGGGTTGCGTGCGCGCAGCGTCTCGTAATCGAGGCCGGCCAGCGCGAGGCCGCCGGGGCGCAGGTTGGTGACGAACACGTCCGCCTGATCGGCCAGCCGGCTCACGATCGCCGCGCCTTCGTCGCTGCGCCAGTCGATGGCCAGCCCGCGCTTGCCGCGGTTGTCCAGGTCGAAGGCGGCGGAGAAGTCGGCGACGGCCGCGAGGGCTCCGCGGAAGGGGTCGGCGTCGAGCCCCTCCACCTTGACCACGTCCGCGCCCCAGTCTGCCAGGACGCCGCCGACCGCGGGGCCCGCCACCCAGACCCCCAGCTCGACGACCTTGACTCCACCCATGACTTGCATCGCCGGCCTCCCGTCGCCGCGCGGCGGCTCAGCCCTCGAAGAAGCGGCGCGGGTTCTCGACGGTGAGCTGCTCGCAGACCGCCGCGCTCACGCCGCGCTCGCGCAGGCCGGGCAGGAAACGCCGCTGGATGAACCGGATGCCGTCGGGGTTCATCGGGCCCCACTCCTCGTCCCGGAACGCCGTCGGCGCCAGGGCGATGTCGAGCGGGTAGTCGTGCGAGAGGACCAGCTGGTCCGCGTAGCCCCGCTCGATCAGGGCGGCGCAGGTGCCGGCCCGCACGGCGAAGGGCGGGTCGTGCATGGGCAGGCGGTCGAGCCCCACCCAGTAGCCCAGGTCCATGAGGCCGGTCAGGTAGTGCATCGAGTCGGTGTCGTCGCTGTGGCCGATGATCACGCGGCCGGGGTCGACGCCCTCCTCCTCGAAGACCTCCGCCTGGCGGAAGCCGATCTCCAGCTTGGCGCCGGCGTGCGTGGTGATCGGGACGCCGGTCGCCAGATGCGCCCGCGCGACGGCCCGCGCCGCCTTCTCGCCGAAGCGGGAGAGCCGCGGCGTGTCGTCGTTGGCGAGCTTGAGGATGCCCGCCTTGATCGTCGTGCCCTCGATGCCCTGCTCGATCTCCTTGACGAACAGCGCCGTCAGCTCCTCGACGGTGCGGGCGGCCATCGAGCGCGACGGGTCGAGCCAGTGGCCGGTGCAGGCGATGATGTTCATGCCAGAGCGCTCGGCGACGTCGCGGATCAGGCGGATGTCGCGGCCGAGGTCGATGGTCGTCACGTCGACGAAGGTCTCGACGCCGCCCGCCTTGGCCTCGGCGAGGATGCCGCCGATCCGCTCGATGCACGCCTCGCGCCCGCCGAACAGCTCGGGCCAGGCCTGCCAGAAGCCGGCCGAGGCGACGGCGACGTGCTCGTGCATCAGCGTGAAGCCGAGGTCGGCGCTGTCGATGGGGCCGAGGACTCCGTTGATCGTGGACATGGCTTCCATCCCTCCGCGTGGGGGCCGACGCCGGGGCGGTCGCGCCGGCCCGTGCCCGGGGCGCAGTCTAGCCCTAGCATGGCCCAATGGCCGCCGCGACCGGACCCCGGGGGAACTGACGATGCCCGACTGGCGGCGTCTGCGCGCGCTCCTGGGCCGGCCCGAGGCCGAAGCGGGTCCAGACTCCACGGATTACCTGTGGGACCCCGACGACGCGCGCTCCTTCGAGGCGCTGCGGCGCTCCGGGGAGGGCGGGCCGGCGCCGCGTCCGCGTCGCTCGCGGCCGGCCCAGCGCGCCGCCGTGCAGTCGGAGGTCGGCGGGGCGGCGGCCCCGCTGGAGGAGTTGCCGGAGGCGCCCGAGCCGTCGTCCCTGCTGCGGCGGCGGTCGGTGGTGCTGGGCGGCTCGTTCGTGCTGGGGGCGCTGCTGGCGCTGCTGCTCGGCACGACCTTCGGCGCCTTCGACCCGGAGGCGACGGAGGCGGAGGTCGACACGGCCTTCGCGGAGGGCTTCAGCGACGGCCAGGCCGCCGCCGAAGAGGCGGCGGATGGCGGCTAGCCGCCTCCCGCCCGTGTGGCGGCTACTCCGTGAAGTAGCCCCCGTCGGGGTGCAGGATCTCGCCGGTGAAGTAGGACGACTCGTCGCAGGCGAGGAAGAGCGCCGCGTCGGCGATGTCGCGCGGCCGGCCCATGCGATTCATGGGCACGTCGGCGAGCATGCTGCGCATCAACTCCTCGCTCTCCTGGGCGGCGAACGTCATGTGCGTCTCGATGTAGCCGGGGCCGATCGCGTTGACGCGGATCCGATCCTTCACGAGTTCCAGCGCCGCGACCTTGGTCAGCATCCACACGCCGGCCTTGGAGACGGCGTACGCCGAGCTGCTCGCGGGGGCGCGCTTCGCGTAGATCGAGGCGATGTTGATGATCGACCCGCCGCGGCCCTGGTCGATCATCCGCCGCGCGACGGCGCGATCGGTCAGCATGACGCCGGTCAGGTTGACGTCGAGCACCTCCCGCCAGTGGTCCAGCGACTGCCGCGTGACGTGCCAGTCGGCGGGCGAGCCCTCTCTGCGCCATTGCTTACCGCTCACGTAGCCGCCAAAGCCGATGCCCGCCGCGGCCACGCAGACGTCCACGCCGCCGAACGCATCGACGGCGGCCCGCACCATCGCCAGGCAGTCCGCCTCGCTGGTCGTGTCGGTGCGGACGAAGCGGGCGTCGCGGCCGGCCGCGCGGACGAGCCGCACCGTCTCCTCGCCCTGCGCGGCGTCGAGGTCGGCGACGACGACATCGGCGCCCTCCTCCGCGAAGCGGACGCAGCAGGCGCGGCCGATCCCGTTCGCGCCGCCGGTGACGATGGCGACCTTGTCCTGCAGGCGACCGGCCATGATCGTTCCTCTCTTCGCACGCCGGGCAAGATGCCGCGGCGATGCGGTGCTATGCGGTGCTACGCGGTGATGCGGGCCACCTCGTCGTGCACGCCCTCGAAGATGGAGGCGGCGGCCTGTTGGCCCTCCATCGTCAGGTTGCCGGCCTTGATCGCGGCGCGGGCGAGGTCGCTCAACTCCTTGGCCCGTGCCGGGTCACCGCCGACGACGTAGCGCGCCAGCTCCCGGATCGTCGCGTAGGTTCCGACGATGCGGTAGTCCACGTCGTCGGCGGGGCGGCGGTCGAATTCGAAGCCATCGGGGCCGACGCGAACGGTGAAGCCGAGCGTGCCGCCGGGCGCGAGATGCGGGGGCGCGTCGGTGTACGCCTCCGAGATCGAATAGGGGGTGGCGAGTTGCTCGGGCGTGGCCGCCTCGACGCGCCGGCGCATGGCGCGCTCGAGGGCGTCGATCCAGGCCGGGCTGGCGAACTCGACCAATTGCGGCGTCGGTGCGTCGCTCATCGCTCCTCCTCCCCTGCATCGGTCGCGGCGCGGCGCAGCCGGACCCCGCGCATTCTAGGGGACGCGGCGCCGTCCGGCAGCCCGGACTTCCCAGCGCGCGCCGCCGCGCCTAGCATGGGCGCGCCCGGCGGTCGCGCCGGCGGCCCGAATGCCGGCCGGGGCGCGGCCCTGCGGGGAAGGAGTCACGATGCCCACCCCCATTCGCGCGCATGTGATCGTGGGCGGCTTCCCGCCGGGGAAGCACGCCGGCCACGACATGGACTACGCCCGGCTGCGCATCCTGCAGGCCCTGCAGGCCAACGAGAACGTCCACGCGACGGTCAGCTCGGACTACACCGACTGCCACCGCTGGATCCGCGACTGCCAACTGCTGGTGACGTACGTGGCGGGGCCCTACGCCGACGACCACGAGGCCGGCGTCATGCGCGACTGGATCGCGGACGGCGGGCGCTGGCTGGCGCTGCACGGCAGCAGCGGCGGCAAGGCGGCGCGGCTCGACTCCGAGGGCGCGCGCCGCCGCATGGTGAAGGCCTCCTACCACGACGCGCTGGGCGGCTTCTTCCTGACCCACCCGCCCATCCGCGAGTTCCAGGTCGACGTGCGCGACCGCGACCACGTCCTCACGCACAACCTGCCGGAGTCGTTCCGCATCAAGGACGAGCCCTACATGATCGAGGTGCTGCACCCGGAGACGCGGGTGCTGCTCTCGACGTCCGAGGTGCCGCCGCCGCCGGCGGAGACGCAGGAGTTGTACGGCGGCGACACGTCGCTGCTGCCCGACGGCAAGTCGCGGGCGCTGGGCTTCGTGCGCGAGATCGGCGCGGGCTCGATCGCCTACGTCGCGCCCGGCCACTGCCACTCGCCGCTGACCAACATGCAGCCCACGGTCGACGCCAGCATCTCGGCCGACGGGGCGCCGCCGCTGCGCTTCCGCGGCCCCTGGGAGACCGAGCCCTACGAGACGCTGGTCGGCAACGCGATCGCCTGGGGCACCGGCGTCGAGGGGTAACCCTCGCTCTGACAAACATCGAGGGATGACCCTCGCTCTGACAGAGAAGGCGGGGTAACCCTCGCGTTGACAGACTTCGAGGGCTGAACTTCGCCCGGCCGATCAGCGCTGCCCGCGGTAGACGACGGGCAGCCGCGCGATGTCGGTCATGCCGGTGTCCTTGTGGTGGACGATCTGGACGCCGCCGCCGCCGCAATCCCCGAAGGCGTCGCACGAGAGGGCGCCCGTGAGCCCGCCGAAGCCCGACGTTTCGCTCAAGGCCCGGCGCAGCGCGGCGCGGTCGATGTACAGGCGGCCGCCCACCTCGACGGCCACCTGCTCGATCGCCGTCAGCAGGAGCGTGGCCGCGTCGTAGGCGTGCGCCCAGTAGCTCGTCTCGGGCGCTTCCCCGTACTCCTGCCGGTAGACGGTGAGCAGGTGATCGGCGCTATGGGCGGTGGCCGCGTTCGTGTTGCCGCTGAAATCGAGGCTGGGCGCCGCGATGTAGATGCCCTCCGACTCGGGACGCTGGAGGAACTCCGTTCGGAGCACCGCGTCGGCGGAGATCAACGTCGCGCCGGCCAGGCCGGCGGTCGCCGCGATCTCCCGCGCGACGGCCGCGCCCGCCTCCACGAAGAGGGGGAAGAAGATGCCCTCGGGATCGCCCGCGGCGATCGCGGCCACGGCGCCGGCCGCATCGGCGGCGTCCTTGCTCACGACGCTCATGCCCACGACCTCGCCGCCGAGGCCGCGGAACTCCTCCGCGAAGGCCGTCGCCAGACCCATGGTGTAG
The DNA here is from genome assembly GCA_963664645.2 of Dehalococcoidia bacterium. GTDB lineage: Bacteria > Chloroflexota > Dehalococcoidia > Bin125 > Bin125 > TK10-74A. Next base: position 1,146,806 of record CAXXCV010000001.1, on the reverse strand, counting down.
GGATCGCCGTCGTGGATGGCGGCCATCCGGCGCAGGCTGAGTTCGTGGAAGGCGAACTCGGCCACGACCCGGCCGGTGATCAGGTCGTTGTGGGCCGTGCGGTAGTAGCCGGGGTGATGGCTGGAACCGGGGGCGCCGCGCAGATCGGACGTCAACGCGGGCGAGGTGTTGGTCGGGGAGATCATCACCATCCCCGCCGCGCTGATCACCGGCAGCGCCTCCACCGCCGTCACGGAACAGCGGGTGCCGATGACGCCGACCACCCGCGCATCGGCCGCGATCGTCTGACTGTTCGCGCGGCCGCCGCCCGGCTCGCAGAGATCGTGCATCCCCACCAGCGCGACCGCGCGCCCCTTGATCGGCCCGTAGTGGTCGATGGCGAGCGCGGCGGCCCGGTAACTCGCGCCCGGGTTCTCGCCGCCGAGGTTGCTCAGCGATCGGATCTCGATGAACCCGCCCGGGCCGACCTCGACCACCCCCAGCGGCCCCGGCTCGGGCTGGCCCGCGGCGCAGGCCGCGGCGGCCAGCGCCAGACCGGCCAGCAGCACGGCGCGCTTCACGCCTCCAACGATCCCTCGCATGACGTGTCCCCTCCGCGCTGCGGCGGCGCCGCCGCATCTCCCACAGGTGTATAGCAGCCCGTGCGGCCGCCATGTGCGCCCGGACGGCTATCCGCCGCCGCGCTGCAGCTTCGCCATCAGCGCCGGCTCCAGCGCGGCGAGGGCGGCCGCGTCGCCGTCGAGGCGGATGTTCAACTGCGTCAGCTTCAGCGTGCCGCCCGGCAACGGCGCCCGCTCGGCGCTCCAGGAGACCGTGTAGCCGTCGCCGGTCATGCGGGGGGCTGCGCCGTCGGCGACGGCGCCGAGCTCGGCCAGATAGGCGCGCAGCAGCCACTCGGGCACGCCGCGGATGCGCAACTCGACGCGGCTCACCCCGGCCCGAACCGGCTCACGCCCCGCCGGCGACGGGCGGGAAGATGTCGATCTCGGCGCCGGCGGGCACGACCGCGCCGAGCCCGCCCACGTGGCGCACGTCGCGGCCGTCGACCATGACCGCGACGTAGGGGCGGATCTCGCCCTCGTCGGAGAGCAGGCGCTCGCGCAGGGCCGGGAAGCGCGCGATCAGACCGTCGATCACGTCCGCGACCGTCGCCCCGGCGCGGTCGGGCAGCGACACGCTGCGCCCCCCCACGATGGGGCGCAGCGTCGCGTAGACGCGGACCTCCACGGCCGCCGCCCGATCGGCCGGGTCAGGCGATGCTGAGTTCCCGCAGCTTGGCCTCCGGCACCACGCCGTCCTCCCAGCCGCGCGCCTCGTAGTACTCGGCCTTCATCTCGTCCAGCTCGCAGACGGAGTTGGCGGCGGGACCGGTACCGGGCTCCTTGAGGAAGCGCTCGGGCAGGGAGTCGTCGCTGCCGTCGAAGCCGGCCAGGTTGTTGAAGCGGCGCTCCAGGTTGTAGATGCGCTCGCCGGTCGTCATCACGTCTTCCTCGCTCAGGGCGATGCCGACGATGGCCTCGTACTGCTGCGCGTACTCCGCCGCGCCCTCGGCGAAGGCGGAGAACTTGCAGAGGTCCAGCGAGTCGCTGAAGGCGTGCAGGTCCTGGAAGATCTTGAGCAGCGGGCCCTTGCCCTCCCAGGCCAGGGGGTCCGTCTTGACGGGGATGCCCAGGATCTCGGAGGCCGGCGTGTAGCCGCGCAGGTGGCAGGCCCCGCGGTTGCTCGTCGCGTAGCCGATGCCCTCGCCCTTGATCGCGCGGGGGTCGTAGGCGGGGACGGCCTGGCCCTTGACGGCCATCGCGATCTCGGGGTGGCCGTAGGCCTCGGCGGCCTTCGCCGTGCCCAGGCCCAGGATCTCGCCCGGGCCCTCGCGCATCGCCATCTGCTCGGCCAGCTCGACCATGCCCGCGCCGTCGCCCCAGGCGAGGCCCGGCCCCGGCACGTAGCCCTTCTCGCTGGCCTCCATGTACATCGAGATCACGTTGCCGATCTCGATCGCGTCCATGCCGTGGTCGTTGCACTGGTCGATGACCTTGGCCACCACGCCGGCGTCGTCGTTGCCGCAGTTGGCCCCCAGCGACCAGGCCGGCTCGTACTCGAACGACTCCATGCGCAGGCCCTTGTACGGCCCCTCGGTGATCTCGACTTCCTTCTTGCAGGCCACCGGACAGGCGTGGCAGGTGGGCTCGTCGACCAGGATCGTCTCGCGGATCGTCTCGCCGCTGAGCTTCTCCGCGCCCTCGAAGGTGGTCAGCTGGGAGTTCTTCGTGCCCATGCCGCCCATCGCGTTGACGACGTTGGTGAGCACGTTCGTGCCGTAGACGGAGAGGCCGCCGGTCTTGGGGCCGGTGACCTCGCTGTCGATGATGGTCTTGAGCGCGACCCGGTGCGCCTCGCGCCACTTGTCGCGGTCCTCGGCCTTGGGCATCGTGCTGCGATCGCCCTTCACGACGACCGCCTTGAGGTTCTTCATCCCCGCCACGGCGCCGGTGCCGCCGCGCCCGGCCGCGCGGTCGTCCTCGTTCATGAAGGAGGAGAACAGCACGCCGTTCTCGCCCGCCTGACCGATCGACATCACGGAGAGGTTGTCGCCGTAGCGGTCGTTCAGGATCGCGATCGTCTCGTGCACGCCCTTGCCCCAGAGGTCGCCGGCCGGCCGCAACTCGACGGTCCCGCCCTCGACGTAGGCGTAGACCGGCGCCTCCGACTTGCCGGTGAAGAGCAGCGCGTCGAAGCCGGCCCAGCGCAGCCGCGCCGCGCTCCAGCCGCCCATGTGGCTATCGACCACCGTGCCGGTCAGGGGCGACTTGGTGACGAAGGCCAGCCGACCGCTCATCGTCGCCTCCGTGCCGGTCAGCGGCCCGTTGACCAAGCCCAGCAGGTTATCGGGGCTGTTGGGGTCGGTGGTGGGGCCGTTGTCGTAGACGTACTTCACGCCCAGCCCGCGCGCCCCGATATAGAGCCGGGCGTCCTCCTCGTTGATGCCCTCGTACGCGACGCTGCCGCTCGACAGGTCGACGCGCGCGACGTGATTCGCATATCCACCCAGTGCCATGATGTTCCCCCCATCTCGGCTGCGCAGTCGCCGGTGCGGCTGCTGCGCGGATCATAGCGCGCCCGCGCCGTTCTTGCGCGCGGACCGCGCGCGGCCCTAAACGCGGTGGCGGTGCGGGCCGAAGTCCGCCTCGTAGAAGGGCGAGACCATGCGCCCGGGCGGCACGATGGCGTCGATGCGGGCGCGGTCCTCGTCGCCGATCGTGACCGCGGCGGCGCCCAGGTTGTCCTGCAGCTGCTCGACCGTGCGCGGCCCGATGATCGCGCTGGCGACGCCCGGCTGCTGCTCGCACCAGGCCAGCGCGAGTTGCGCCAGCGTGCAGCCCTTCTCCTGCGCGATCGGCGCCAGCGCGTCGACGACGTCGAAGAGGCCGTCGACCCAGCGCGCCCGCTGCGGGCCCCGCAGGTCGTCCTGGCCGAAGCGGCTGTCGGCGGGGGGCGGCTCGCCGCGCGAGTACTTGCCGGTCAGCAGCCCGCCGCCCAGCGGGCTCCAGGGGATCAGGCCGATGCCGTAGGTCTGCGCCATGGGGATCAACTCCCGCTCGATGCGCCGGTCGAGGATGTTGTAGGGCGGCTGCTCGCTGACGAAGCGGTTGAGGCCGTACTCCTTCGACGCCCAGAGCGCCTCGACGACCTGCCAGGCGGCGAAGGTGCTGCTGCCGACGTAGCGCACCTTGCCGGCGGTCACGAGGTCGTCGAGCGCCCGCAGCGTCTCGTCGATGGCGATCTCCGGCCGCGGGCGATGCAGCTGGTAGAGGTCGATGTAGTCGGTGCCCAGGCGGCGCAGGCTGGCCTCGCACTGCTGGATGATGTGCCGGCGGCTGGTGCCCTGCATGTTGGGGTCCTCGGCGTCCATCGCGCCGTGCACCTTGGTCGCCAGGACGACGCGGTCGCGGGCGCCCAGCGCCTTCAGCGCGGCGCCCGTGGCCTCCTCGCTGCGGCCCCGGTTGTAGACGTTGGCCGTGTCGAGGAAGTTGATTCCGGCGTCCAGCGCTTGCGCCACGATCTCGTTCGTCGCCGCCTGATCGGTGCGGCCGCCGAACGTCATGCAGCCCAGACAGATGCTGCTCACCTGCACGCCGGTGCGGCCGAGCGGTCGGAATTCCACGTCGTCTGCCTCCCTGCTCCCGGGCGGCGCCCTCGCGGCGAGGGCGGCCCCGGACCCGGATTCTAGTCGCAGGCGCCGGGACCGTGCGCTAGCGTCGCGTCATCGGCGGCGGACGCGGCGATCGGAGCGGACGGCATGGCGATCGAGACGGCCCAATTCGGACGCACCGGCCACGAGAGCACGCGCGTGCTGTTCGGCGCGGCCGCCCTGTCGCGGGCCGACCAGGCGACGGCCGACCGCACGATGGCGTTGATCCTGGAGCACGGCGTCAACCACATCGACGTCGCGCGCGGCTACGGCGACGCGGAGCGGCTGCTCGGCCCCTGGATGGAGACACACCGCGACCGCTTCTTCCTCGCCACGAAGACGCCGTCGCGCGACTACGCCGGGGCGCTGTCGGACATCCGGGAGTCGCTGGCGCGGCTGCGCACCGATCAGGTGGACCTGATCCAACTGCACAGCCTCAACCACCCCGACGAGTGGGACGAGGCGCTGGGGCCCGGCGGCGCGCTGGAGGCGGCCCAAGAGGCGCGGTCGCAGGGCCTCGTGCGCTTCATCGGCGTGACGGGGCACAACTGGACGATCGCGGCGCAGCACTACCGCGCGCTGCAGCGCTTCGACTTCGACTCGGTGCTGCTGCCCTGGAACTGGTTCATGCGCGGCGCGCCGCGCTACGCGGCGGACTTCGAGCGGACGCTGGCGCTGTGCCGGGAGCGCGGCGTCGCGGTGCAGACGATCAAGTCGCTGGCGCGGGGGGCGTGGCCGGCCGGCGGCCACCGCACCCACTCGACCTGGTACCAGCCGCTGGAGGATCCGGCCGACATCCGGCTGGCGGTGCGCTGGATCCTGGGTCGGCGGGAGGGCGCGTCGGGGCCGTTCCTCAACTCGACCGGCGACGTGCGCCTGCTGCCGGTCCTGCTGGAGGCGGCGGCGGAGGGCGGCCCGTCCCCCGGCGACGACGAGATGCGCGCCCTGGCCGAGCGCGTCGGCATGGCGTCCATCTTCGGCATCTGACGCCGGGCGGCGCGCCGTGGAGCGGACGCAGAAGCGCCCCCGGCTTGGTATCGTCGGGGGCGCTGGGGGTCGCCCGTTATCGGGTGACGGCCGCGGGTCCTACCGCTTTCCCGAGGCCCGCAGTTCGTCGGGGTCAGATCACGACTCCCCGCGCAGTGTAGACCAAATCATCGTCGCCGTCGCCACGGCCGGTGCCGCCGGCCCGGCGCGCGGCTAGCGCTGGACCGGCGCCATATAGAGCCAGATCCCTTCCTGGGCGCCCTGCCGCTTGATCTCCGCCCGCGCGGCCAGGACCAGCGCGCCGGCCTCGGTCTTCTCGAAGAACCAGGCCTCGGCGGCGCGCGGCCCCGGGGCCGGCCCGTCGGCCAGCTCCAGCGCCGCTTCCTCGTAGTAGGAGCGGATGTCGAGCGTCACCGCCACCGTGTTCTTGCCGGGCAGCCGCACCGACTTCCAGTCGGCCCCGTCGGCGATCTGCTTCAGGGCGGCCAGCGCCTCCGGCACGGTGTCCGCGTCCATCGCGCGGCCCACGTTCGTGACGCCGCGGCGGGCCCGCGAGCGGTCGTAGGCGCCGCGGATCCCCCGCGCCTCATCGACGGCGGGCGGCAGGTCGGGGTCGAAGCGCGCCGGCATCGGGCAACTGATCGGCTGCTCGTCCGCGACGATGGTCTCGGGGTGGTCCTCCAGCACCGGGCCGGACTCGCGCTCGAGCAGCGCGAAGGCCCGGCGCAGAACGTCGTGCTGGAAGGCGGCGTCGCCCGGCTTGCCCAGCGGGCGCCCGATCGGGAACTCGCAGTGCAGCGCGCGGGGAGGCCGCATCCGCTCCGGCATGGCCCGGATGACGGAGATCGCGACGGTCGAGAGGCCGGCGGCCTCCATGACGTGCGCGAGCGTACAGACCGTACGCGTGCAGAGCGGTCAAACGGGGGTCAGCAGCACGACGTCGACGCCGTCGGCCTTCAGTTCGGCGGCGCAGGCCGGGCCGCCGTCCAGCCGCACCGCGGAGACGTCGTCGGGCTGGTTGCCGGCGAAGGTGAAGTGCCGCGGCGCGACCGAGCCGATCGTGCCGTCGGCGGCCAACTCGTCGAGCCGGTCCAGCGGATAGACCACGTTGGGGTCGATGGTGAAGGCGGAGCGATCGAAGTTCTGGCTCCAGTGCCCCAGGACCAGATTGCGCTGGCTCGCGTCGAGGACGCCGTAGCTGGTCGCCCAGGGGGTGAGGGCCTCGCCGCCCTCCGGGTGCAGCGCGGCCGTCGTCACGACGGCGACGCGCGCCTCGGACAGCGGCGGCGGCGGCGTCCAGGCCGTCTCGGCGAATTCGGGCACGGGCAGCGCCGAGACGTGCGCGCGCAACATCGTGTCACCCAGGATTTTCTCGGGCATGGGGCCTCCAATCGTGAAGCGACTTACCTGCCGGCGCCCGGCGGCGCGCCGGGCGGCCGCGATGCCGGGGCGGGGCTCACTCCAGCGCCCCGCAGGCGGAGAGGTCGGCGACCTCCTCGTCGTCCATGCCGAGTATATCGCGCAGCACCTCCGCCGTGTGCTGCCCGATCATGTGCGCCGGGCGCATCGCCAGGGGCGCGTCGGGCAGCCGGAAGGCGTGCGCCAGGGCCCGGTAGGGCCCGATGTCGGGGTGATCGAGGGTCTGCCAGAAGCCGCGGTGGGCGAGCTGCGGGTCCCACTCCATCAGTTCCTCGCCGCGCGCCACCTCGCCGGCCGGGACGCCCGCGTCCTGCAGCAGGCGGGTGATCTCGTCGGGGCGCCGACCGCGGGTCCAGGTGGCGACGTGGCGGTCGAGCTCGTCCTCGTGCCGCTTGCGGCCGACGAGCGTGGCGAAGCGGGGATCGTGCGTCCAGGGCGGCGAGCCGATCACCCGCACGAAGGCGCGCCACTCGTCGTCGGTGAAGACGGCGATCGCGCACCAGCGCTCGCCGCTGCACGGGTAGGCCCCGTGCGGCGCGGCGGCGACGTGGCGGTTGCCCAGCCGCGACGGCACGCGGCCGTTCGTGAAGTAGTCGAGCATGATCGGGGTCGTCAGGGTCACGGCGGCCTCGAACTGGGAGACGTCGTAGTAGCCGCCCTGGCCGGTGCGGCGGTGGTGGTCGGCCGCGGCCAGCAGCAGCGTCGTGTTGAAGCGCGGCGAGATGAAGTCGGTCAGCACGCTGACGTCCTGGGGCGGCGCGTCGGGCGGGCCCGAGAGGTGGTGCAACCCGGCCAGGGCGACGAAGTGGGTACCGCCGCCCTTGACCGCCCGGTGCGGCCCCGTCTCCCCCTGACCGCTGCAGGTGAGGACGATGATGTCGGGCTTGATCTTGCGCAGGTCCTCGTCGCCGAAGCCCATCCGCTGCATCACCTCGGCGCCGAAGTTGTCGAACACGATGTCGGCCCAGGCCACCAGCCGCCGCGCGACCTCCTTGCCCTCTTCGCTGCGCAGGTTCAGCGTGAGGCCCAGATGGCTCGTGCGCCGCTGCGCGTGATCGCCGCCGCGGTTGACGCCGAAGACGCCGTCCTTGTGCGGCCCCACGAGGCGGATGGCGTCGGGCCGGGTGACCGATTCGATCGTGACGACGGTGGCCCCGTAGTCGGCCAGCGGGCGCGTCGTGACCGGCCCCGTCATGAACCAGCCGAAGTCGAGCACCTTGAGTCCGGCCAGCGGCTTCGGGTCGGGCGTCGCCGGCGGCGGGGCCGCGCCGTTGGCCGGGGCGGCCGGCGGCAGGTCGGACAGGACCTCCGCGTTGTGCTCGCCGATCCGCGGGGCGCGGCGCCGCAGCGTGGGCGGCGCGCCGTGGCCCACCGCCCAGGGGCCGGGATAGGTCAGCCGCTCGCCGAGGTCGTCGTGCTCAAGGGGCCGCCAGAAGTCGCGCGCGAGCAACTGCGGGCTCACGGCGAGGTCGGCGGCGTCCTGCACCGGGATGATGCCCATCTCCGCTCCCATGCTCCACTCGTACAACTCCGTCTTGGTACGGGTGCGGAAGAAGCGCGAGGTGAGGTCGACCACCGCGTCGAACGTTTCCTGCGTGATCGTGTCGACCGTCAGCAGTTCCCAGTCGATGGCGGTCACGAGCGGATCCTCGAAGCCCTCCTCGGCCATCCAGGCGAACAGCGGGCCGGTGCGCTCGTTGCCCATGTTGCCCGACCAGATCACGTTGACGACGTGGCCGTCCTTGCAGGGCCAGGTCCAGGGGAAGTTGAGCGCGAGCGGGCGCTGCCCCATCGCCCGGTTGACGCCCAGCATGTCCCAGGTCGCGAGGATCTGGTAGGTGGACTGCACCACCGAGTCCCGGATCGCGACGTCGACGTGCTGGCCGCGCCCGCTGCGCAGCCGCTGATGCAGCGCCACCATCGCGCCGACCGCGGCGTCGCCGCCGGCCAGCAGGCAGGACATCGAGTGGTGGCTGATGTGGTAGGGCGGGCCTCCGGGCGGGCCGCAGATCGACATGTGCCCGCCCAGCGCCCAGGCCACGATGTCGGGGGCCTTGTAGTCGCGGTAGGGGCCGGTCTGGCCGAAGGGGCTGATGGAGACCAGGATGCAGCGCGGGTTGATCCGCTGCAGCGCGTCGAAGCCGAAGCCCAGCGCCTCCATGCGCCCCGGCGCGAAGGACTCCACGACGATGTCCGCCGTCGCGGCGAGGGCCGCGAACTGCTCCCTGCCCTCGGGCGACTCGAGGTCGATCGTCACGCCGCGCTTGTTGGCGTTGTAGGCGAACCAGTAGAGGCTCTTCTCGGGGTCGGGCTCGTCGTGGTAGTAGGGCGCGATGCGGCGGGCCGGGTCGCCGCCCGGCGGCTCGACCTTGATGACGTCCGCGCCGAGATCGGCGAGAATGCGGCCGGTGAGGAAGCCGGCCTCGTTCGTCAGGTCGAGCACGCGGTAAGGGCTGAGCATCCCGTCGGACATGGCGGGAGTGTAGCGCCCCGCCGGGGACGCTTGCCGGGCCCCCGGCCGGGTGGAAGACTCAACGGGTCCGGCGGTCGCGCCGCACGGGAGGGATCGGGCCATGGAGACGACCAGCGCGCCACTGGAGGTCCAGACCGTGGACGCCGTGATCGTGGGGGCCGGCTTCGCCGGCATGTACATGCTCTACCGGCTGCGGCAGGAGGGCCTCACGGCGCGGGTCATCGAGGCCGGCGGCGACGTGGGCGGCACCTGGTACTGGAACCGCTACCCAGGCGCGCGCTGCGACGTCGAGAGCCTGGAGTACCAGTACTCGTTCTCCGACGAGCTGCAGCGCGAGTGGAACTGGACCGAGCGCTACGCGCAGCAGCCCGAGATCCTGGCCTACTGCTCGCACGTGGCCGATCGCTTCGGCCTGCGCCGCGACATCCAGTTCAACACGCGCGTGACCGCCGCCGCCTACGACGACGCGCGGCAGCGCTGGATCGTCGAGACGGACGCCGGCGATCGGTTGTCGGCGCAGTTCTGCATCATGGCGACCGGCTGCCTGTCGAAGCCCAAGTGGCCGGAGATCGCGGGGCGGGAGTCGTTCCGGGGCGAGGCGCACCACACGGCGCGCTGGCCGCACGAGGGCGTCGACTTCGCCGGCAAGCGCGTGGGCGTCATCGGCACCGGCTCGACCGCCGTCCAGGCGATCCCGCGGATCGCCGAGCAGGCGGCGCACGTGACGGTCTTCCAGCGCACGCCGAACTTCAGCGTGCCCGCGCAGCAGGCGCCGCATGACCCGGCCTACGTGGAGCGGTACAAGGACGAGTTCCAGGCCGTCCGGCGCGAGGCGCTGCGCACCGGGGGCGGCGTCACCTATCTGCAGCCGCCGCAACTCTCGGCGTTGGACGTCGAGCCGGAGGAGCGCGAGCGACTCTACGAGCAGTCCTGGGAGAAGGGCGCCGGCGTGTTCCCCGTCTTCAACGATCTGCTCACGAACGAGGCGGCGAACGAGACGGCCGCCTCGTTCATTCGCTCCAAGATCCGGCAGATCGTGCACGATCCGGCGGTCGCGGCGGCGCTCTGCCCGACCGACCACCCGTACGGGACGAAGCGCCCCTGCCTCGACACCGACTACTACCAGACCTACAACCGCGACAACGTGCGGCTCGTCGACGTCCGCGAGACCCCGATCGAGACCATCACGCCGGATGGTCTGCGCACGCGGGACGAGGACTTCCACTTCGACACGCTGGTCTTCGCCTGCGGCTTCGACGCCATGACCGGGGCGATCCTGGCGATCGATATCCGCGGGCGGGCGGGCCGGTCGCTGCGGGAGAAGTGGGCCGGCGGGCCGCGCACCTACCTGGGACTGTCGATCGCGGGCTTCCCCAACCTGTTCACGATCACCGGCCCCGGCAGCCCCTCGGTGCTGTCCAACATGATCGTCTCCATCGAGCAGCACGTGGACTGGATCGCCGACTGCATCGTGCACCTGCGCGAGCGGGACTTGGCCGTCATCGAGGCGACATCGGAGGCGGAGGACGCCTGGGTCGATCACGTCAACGAACTCGGCGAGGGGACGCTCTACCCGCGCGCCGACTCCTGGTACGTGGGGGCCAACGTGCCCGGCAAGCCGCGCGTGTTCACGCCCTACGTCGGCGGCCTGGACACCTACGTGAAGAGGTGCGAGGCGGTCGTCGCCAACGGCTACGCGGGCTTCGCGCTGTCCCCGCGGGCGTCCGCCGCGGCGGCCGGCCCGGCGGCGGAGCTCTAGGCATGGGACCGCTGACGGGCCTCCGCGTCGTCGAGTTCGCCATCGCGGTGCAGGGGCCGATGGCCGGCGGCTTCCTGGCCGACATGGGGGCCGACGTGATCAAGGTCGAGCCGCCCGGCGGCGACCCCAACCGCTGGCACACCGGCGTCAACTGGCCTCACCCCCCGGAGACCCCGGGGGCGCAGTTCCTCTCGGTTTCGCACGGCAAGCGCTCGATCGCCGTCGATATCCACACCGGCGTCGGCCGGGAGGTCGTCTACCGCCTCATCGACGGCGCCGACGTCTTCTTCAGCAACTTCCGCGAGCCCTCGCTCGAACGGATCGGGATGGGCTACGAGGCGCTCGCGGCGCGCAACCCGCGCCTGATCTACGCCATCGCCAACGGCTTCGGCCATCGCGGCCCCGACCGCGACAAGCGCATGACCGACCAGTTCTCGCAGTCGCGCAGCGGCATCGCCCGCGTGACCGGGGAGCCCGGCAGCGCGACGGTGCTCCCCGGCACGGTGATCGCCGACACCGGCGGCGCGCTCGGGCTGGCGCTGGCCATCACGACCGCCCTGGCGGCGCGCGAGCTGCACGGCGTCGGGCAGAAGGTGCGCACCTCGTCCTACGGGATGATGGTCTGGATGCAGGCCTGGGAGATCAATCACACCTCGGTGACGGGCACGCTGCTGGGGCGCGACGGCGGGCATCACGCCAACGTGCCCGGCATCGTGGGGCTCTACGACACGGCCGACGGCGGCGCGTTCTGCGTCGGCATCAACGGCGACCAGGGATGGCGGGAGTTCTGCGACTTCGGCGGCATCCCGGAGGTCGGCGCCGACCCGCAGTGGGACTCCTACGACAAGCGATCGCCGACGACGAACTTCCAGTACGCCGACCACGCCGCGGAGTTGCGCCCGCACGTCGCGCGGGCGATGCGCAGCCGCACGACGGCGGAGTGGGAGGAGTTCTTCGACGCCCGCCGCGACGACATCATGTACCAGCGCGTGTTCGACTACGAGGACGTGCTGGACGACCCGCAGGCGCTGGAGAACGGCTACATCGTCGAGAAGCAGATCCCGCACGTGGGGACGCGCCGGATGGCCGGCCACCCCCTGCAGTTCAGCGAGACGCCGGCCGTCGCGCAGCCCTGGTACGCCGAACTGGGCCAGCACACGGCGGAGATCATGACCGAACTCGGCTTCTCGGCCGGCGACATCGCGGCGGTCGAGGCGCAGAAGAACCCCCGCCAGCCGATGTCGCGCCGGGGGCGGGCGCGGGCTCGCTAGACTGCTCTCCGCGTGCCCGTCACGCCCGAGCCGCCCGCGGAGGAGCGCCGATGGTCTGGCAGCCCGAGGTCGAGGAACTGCGGCGCCGCCACGCGCTGGCGGAGGCGATGGGCGGCCCCGAGGGGGTCGCGCGGCAGCACGCGCGCGGCAAGCTGACGATCCGCGAGCGGCTGGCCCTGCTCGTCGACGAAGGCTCGCTGCGGGAGATGGGCAAGCTGCAGGGCGGCGCCAGCTACGGCGACGACGGCGCCCTGCTCGACTTCACGCCGATCGGCGGGGTGCAGGGGACGGCCCGGATCGACGGGCGGCGCGTCTACGTCAGCGGGCAGGACTTCACGGTGCGCGGCGGCTCGGCCCGCCGCGACGACGGCGGCGTGGACATCGGCCACGGGCATCCCGGCCCGACCGAGTTGCTGCTGCCCACCGTCAACCTGCTCGACGGCGCCGGCGGCAGCGTGCAGGAGTACTCCGACCTCAACCGCACCTACATCCCCGACGGCGAGTTCTGGGAGCACCTCTCCAACATCGTCAGCCTGGCGCCGGTCGTCTCGGCCGTGCTGGGGCCGGCGGCGGGGGGACTCGCGCCGTTCCCGCCGATGAGCCACTTCAGCGTGATCGCGAAGGGGACCGGGCAGGTCTTCCCGGGCGGCCCGCCGGTCGTCAAGGCCGCCCTGGGCATCGACATCGACAAGGAGACGCTGGGCGGCTGGAAGATCCACACCCGCGTCAGCGGCGTCGTCGACAACGCGGCCGAGGACGAGGAGGACGCGATCGCGCAGGTCAAGCGCTTCCTGAGCTACATGCCGGACAACGTCTACGAGATGCCGCCCCGCGTCCTCAGCGGCGACGATCCGAAGCGCCGCGACGAGCGCCTGCTCTCGATCATCCCGCGCGACAACCGCAAGACCTACGACCCGCGCGTGATCATCGAGGGCGTCTTCGACACGGGCTCCTTCTTCGAGATCGCGCCCGACTACGGCGGCTCGCGGATCATCGGGCTGGCCCGCGCCGACGGCTACCCCGTGGGCGTGATGACCAACAACCCCAGGCGCAAGGGCGGCTCGATGGACGTGGCCGCGGCCGAGAAGTCGACCCGCCTCGTCCAGATCTGCGACACCTTCCACATCCCGATGGTCGTGATCATGGACGAGCCCGGCTTCCTGGTGGGGGTCGAATCGGAGCGGCTGGGCATCGAGCGGGCGGGGGCGCGGCTGGTGCACGCGATCTGTCAGAGCCGGATGCCCTGGATCTCGTTCCTCTCGCGGCGCACCTTCGGCTTGGCCGGAACGCTGCAATACCGGCCGGGGCCGCACCTCTTCCGGCGCTACGCCTGGGTCTCGGGGCGCTGGGGCTCGATGCACATCGAGGGCGGCACCGACGCCGCCTTCCGCCGCGTCATCGCCGAGGCCCCCGACCCCGACGCCAAGCGGGCCGAGATCGAGGACGGCTTCCGCCGCATCGCCTCCCCCTTCCGCACGGCCGAGGCCAGCGGCCTGGACCTGATCGACCCGCGCGACACGCGCGCCATCCTGTGCGACTTCGTCGACATGGCGCAGGGCGTGATCCAGACCCAGCTCGGGCCCACGGCGGGCCCCTCGTTCCGGCCCTGATGAAGCGCTTCGAGGAACTCCAGGTCGTCGAGATCGCCGGCTCGCAGGCGGGGGCCCTGACGGCCAAGCTGTTCGCCGACTACGGCGCGCGGGTGGTCAAGGTGGAGCCGCCCGGCGGCGACCCGCTGCGCCGCAACGGCGAGCCCTGGGCCGGCATGGGCTCCGAGTTCGCCTTCTTCAACACGAGCAAGCGCTCGCTCGTCCTCGACCTCCAGAGCGACGCCGGGCTGGGCCGCCTCGCGCCGCTGCTCGATCGGGCGGACGTCGTCGTCGAGAGCGCCGCGCCGGACCCGCTGCGTCCGCTCGCGGCGTCGCTCGGCGACGAGCAGCTCGTGCGCGTCTACGTCTCCCCGTTCGGGCTGGGCGATGCGTCCGGGCCGGACGGCCCCTACGCCGGCTATCGCTCGAACAGCTTCACCGACGACGCCATCGGCGGGCATCTGTGGGTCGGCGGCGACATGGACCGCGAACCGCTGCAGCGGCGCGGGCTGCACACCCACGTGCAGGCCGGGCTGCACGGCTTCATCGGGGCGATGGCGGCGCTGCTGGCGCGGGAGCGGATCGGCCGCGGCCAGACGGTCGACGTGTCGCACCAGGACGGCATGGCCAGCATGCACCAGCACACGACGACGATGTGGACGCACGGCGGCCACATCATCGAGCGGGCCGGCAACGCGCAGGCGGGGCCGTGGCACCCGGCCGGCGTCTATCCCTGCCGCGACGGCTACGTGTTCCTGGGTCACGCCACCGGGGCCAAGCTGGTCCCCTTCGTCGAGGTGCTGGGCTACGGGCATCTGTTCGACGACCCGCGCTTCGCGACCGACCCGGCCCGCGCGCAGCACAAGCGGGAGTTCGACGCCGCCCTGACCGAGCGGCTGCTGGAACTGACCGCCGAGGAGATCAGCGAGCTGGGCCGGGCCGTCTTCTCGCCGATCGGGCCGGTGCCGACGATGCTGGAAGTGTTCGAGGACGAGCAGTACCGGGCGCGCGACTTTTGGGTCTGCCTGTCCCCCGAGCCGGAGGACGCCCCCGCGCTGCGATTCCCGCGCGGCCCCTTCCTGATCGACGGCCGGGGCGCCCAACCCACGCCGCCGCCGCCGGGCGACGGCGCGGTCGGCGCCGGGGACGTCGCGGCGGACTGGACACCGCGACAGGCGCCGGCCGGCGGGGAGTCGCTGACGACCGGCCCGCTCGACGGGCTGCGCGTCCTCGACCTCACGCGCGTCTGGGCGGGGCCCATCGCGGGGCGCATCCTCGGCGACCTGGGCGCGGACGTGATCCACGTCGAGGCGCCCTGGAATCGCGGCTACCTGGAGGCCGACCCGATGATGGCGACGCTGGGCCATCTCTTCCCCGACAACGAGCCGGGCGAGCGGCCCTGGAACCGCATCGGCGGCTTCAACAAGCTGGCCCGCAACAAGCGCGGGCTGACGCTCAACCTGCAGGACGCCCGCGGGCGCGACCTCTTCACGGCGCTGGTCGCCCGCAGCGACGTCGTGCTGGAGAACTACAGCCCGCGCGTGATGCCCCAGATGGGCTTCGACTTCCCCGCGCTGCGGCAGTTGAACCCGCGCATCGTGCACACGGCGATGAACGGCTACGGCGCGTCCGGGCCCGGCTGGAACCGTGTCGCGCTGGGGCCGGTGATCGAGGCGGCGGTGGGCCTGACCGCGATGATGGGCTACGCCGACACGGGGCCCTACCGCTCCGGCGTCGCCTGGGCCGACCCGATCGCGGGGCTCGCCGCGGTGAGCGGCACGCTCGTCGCGCTGTGGCGCCGCGAGGCGGCGGGCGGCGAGCCGCAGCAGGTCGAGACGGCGATGTCGGAGTCGATGGCGGTGGCGGCGGGCGAGGAACTGCTGGCGGCGCAGGTGCGCGGCGCCGACGCCCCCCGGATCGGCAACCGCCACCCGGTCCACGCGCCGCAGGGCGTCTATCGCTGTGCCGGGAGCGACCGCTGGCTGGCGATCAGCGTGATGACGGACGCCGAGTGGCGCGCGCTGTGCGACGTGACCGGCATCGGCGGCGATCTCCGGTCGCTCGACGCGGCCGGCCGCCGGGCGCGGCACGATGAGATCGACGCCGCGATCGGCGTCTGGACCCGCGCGCAGAGCCCCGGCCCGGCGATGGCGCGCCTGCAGGCGGCGGGCGTCATCGCGGCGCAGGTCAGCGACGGCCGCGACCTCGTGGAGGACCCGCACCTCGCCGCGCGCGGCTTCTGGGCGGAACTGGACCACGCCGACGCCGGCCCGATGCGCTATCCAGGCAACGCCATCCGCCTGAGCGAGACGCCGGTCACGTACCGCGTCGCGGCGCCGCTGCTGGGGGAACACAACGCCGAGATCCTGCGTTCTCTAGGTGTATCGGACGACGAGTTGTCGGCGCTGGAGGCGGACGGCGTGATCACGCAGACGCCGCCGCCGATGCCCCCGGAGTAGTGCGCTGTAGCCCGCGGGCGTCGCGTTGTGGAGCGATCGCTCACGGGGATAGCCTCGCGGCGGGGGCGCCGTCGCTCCCCTGGCGAGGGGGTCGGGTGGCCCGGGCACGAACGGCAATCGTGGGCGCGACGCTGGCGGCGGTCGCGGTGGGCGGCGCGCTGGCGCTCCTCCCCATCGGGGACTGGCCCGCCGGCGAGGCGGGCGCGCACTGGCAGCGCCCGGCCGGCCCCGTCGCGCCCGATCCGCGCCCCCAGGAAGCGCCCGCCCCGGACCCGCCGCCCGACGATGGCGAGCAGGAGCCCGGCGACGACCCCGCGGAGGAGCCGCCCGCCGACCCCGTCGGCGACCCGGCCGGGGAACCCGCCGACGCCGCGGCGGAGACCCCCGCCGGCGAGCCGGCGGAGGAATCGGCCGCTCCCACCGGCCCCGTCCCGCGCGCCCCGGCGTCGGGCAACACCTACGTCGTGCAACCGGGCGACTGGGTCGCGCTGATCGCCGAGTCGAACGGGATCACGGTGGCGGACATCGTGCGGCTGAATCCCGAGGTCACGCCGCCCGGCTACTTCATCCAGCCCGGTCAGGTGCTGATCCTGCGCGAAGATCCGCAGCCGGAGGCGGCGGCGGATCCCGCCCCCGCCCCGGCCGCGGCCGCGGAGGAGCCGCCCGCCGAGGAGCCGGCGGAGCCCGACCCGGCGCCCGAGGCCGCCGAGGCCGCCCCGGCGCAGCCCGCCCCCGCGCCGGCCGCTGCGCCCGCGCCGGCGCCCGCCCCGCAGACGGTCGTCCAGCCGGCCGAGGAGCCCCAGACCGGCGGCGGCAACCGGCTGGTGACCGACATCGCCATCGGCGTCGCCGGACTGGCGACGGGGATCGCGCTCGCGATCCTGGGGCCCTGGCTGCGGCGCCTGAAGCGCGGCTACTGAGCGACCGTCGGCCCCGGCGCTAGCCCCGGCCGAGCAGCGGCATCTTCGTCGCCATGACCGTGATGAAGGGCACGTTGGCGTCGAGCGGCAGCCCCGCCATGTAGACGATCGCCCGCGCGACGTGCTCCACGTCCATCGTGGGCTCCGGCGCGATCGTGCCGTCCGCCTGCGGCACGCCGCGGCGCATCCCCGCCGTCATCTCGGTGCCCGCGTTGCCGATGTCGATCTGCCCGCAGGCGATGTCGTACTTGCGCCCGTCCAGCGCCGTCGACTTGGTGAGCCCGGTCAGCGCGTGCTTGGTCGCGGTGTAGGGCGCGGAGTTGGGCCGCGGCCGGTCGGCCGAGATCGACCCGTTGTTGATGATCCGGCCGCCGCGCGGGTCCTGGTCCTTCATGATGCGGAACGCCTCCTGCGTGCAGAGGAAGGCGCCCGTCAGATTCACATCGACCACCCGCTGCCACTGCTTCGGCGTCAGATCTTCGAGCAGCGCCGGCGGCGCGCCGCCGCCCGCGTTGTTGAACAGCAGGTCGAGGCGGCCGTACTCGGCGCGCACCCGCGCGAACAGCGCCGCCACCGAGCCGGCGTCCCGCACGTCCGTCACGACGGGCAGCGCCCGCGCGCCGTCGTCGCCGGCCAGGCGCCGCGTCTCCTCGAGCCGCTCCGCCCGCCGTCCGGCCAGCGCGAGCGTCCATCCCTCGCGCAGCAGCGCCAGGGCCGAGGCCCGGCCGATGCCCGACCCCGCCCCCGTCACGACCGCCACCCGCGCCGTCGTCGCATCCGTCATGCCGGCGTTCCTTTCCGTTCCCGCGCCGCCGCGTTCGTCACGCCGTACGGCCGCGCCCAGTCGAGCCCGGCCAGCGTCTCCCCGCGGGGCCGGTATTCGCAACCCACCCAGCCGTCGAAGCCCAGCTCGTCGATCAGCGACAGCAGGTACGGGTAGTTGATCTCCTGCCGCGCGTCCGGCTCATGACGTCCGGGCACGCCGCTGATCTGGAAGTGGCCGATCACGTCGAAGTGGGCGCGAATCGTCTCCGCCAAACGGCCCTCCATGATCTGCATGTGGTACACGTCGTACTGCATGCGCACGTTCTCGCGCGCCACCCGGTCGATGATGCGCCGCGCCTGCGCGGACCCGGTCAGGAAGTAGCCGGGGGTGTCGACCGTGTTGAGCGGCTCCAGCAGCAGCCGCACGCCCCGCGCCGCGGCCGCGTCGGCCGCCCAGCGCAGGTTGGCGACGAAGGTCGACTCGGCGTCCGCGTGGTCCGTGAGCCCAGCCAGGCAGTGCACCTGGGGGCAGCCCAGGGCGTCGGCGTAGTCGAGCGCCGTCGCCATGCCCGCCCGGAAGGCGTCCTCCTCGCCGGGCACGGCCGCCAGCGCGACGGGCATGTTGATCAGCACCGGCTGCACGCCGACGTCGCGCGCGCGAGCCGCGAGCAGCGACGCCGGCTCCCCGTAGGGCGTCTGCAGCTCGACCGCCCGGAATCCCGCGCTCGCGGCCAGCGCGAAGCGGTCGGGCAGGGCCGCTTCGCGGAACATCGATGTCAGGCTCGCGGCGAGGCGTGGCATGGCGCCATGTTAGCCGACGCCGGGCCGCCCGCCGCATCACGTCCCGGCGAGGGGCCCCGCCGGGCTGGCGGGCAATCCGGGGAGCCCGGCCAGACGTAGCGACGGCGACGAATTCTCCCGTCTGTGCGACAATCGCCGCGCACCTGCGGCGTGCGATCGAGGTTCCGGGCACACCGTTCGCACCCGCGGAGGCCAGGCCATGATCCGACACCGCCTCCTCAGCCTCCTCAACTTCATCCGAGCTCACCTCTTCGACTCCGGCGCGGGAGTGATCGCCGCCGGCTTCGCGCTCGGCGTCGCGGAACTGGTCGCCGGGATCACCGGGGGCAGTTCGCTCGTCACCGCCGTCGGCAACATCGTGGTCGACGCCACGCCGGGCCCGGTCGTGAAGTGGGCGATCGACGTGTTCGGCACGAACGACAAGCCCGTGCTGCTCGCCTCCATCGTCCTGATCTCGCTGGCGCTCGGCGTCGTGCTCGGTCCCATCGCCCGCAACCGCCTCTGGGTCGCCGTGGTCGCCTTCGGCGGCTTCGGCCTGGCCGGGGCCGCCGCCGGCGCCAGCGACCCGCTCTCGTCCGATCTGGCCTCGATCGTCACGGCCGTCGCGGCCGCCGTCGCCGGCTGGCTGGCCTTCCGCGTCCTGCTCAACGCGGCCACGATCGATCCCGCCGCGCCCGCGCCCGCGCCCGATTCCGGCGCACCGGCCGCCCCCGCGCCCGGCCCGACGCTCGTCGACCGGCGCCGCTTCCTCGGCGTCGGGGTCGCGGCCGTCGCCGGCGCCGCGCTCAGCGCCGTCGTCGGCCGCTTCGTCTTCGACCCCGGCGGCGACATCGAGGAGCAGCGCGCGGCCATCGAGCTGCCGACCGTCGCGGAGGACGATGAGCCCGCCGAGACGTCGGCCGACGCCGCGCAGGATGCGGCCGACGACGAGGCGGCGGCGGCAGCAGCGGAGGCCGAAGCGGCGGAGGCGGAGGCGGAGGCCGCCGAGGCGGAAGCGGCGGCCGCGGAGGCCGCGGCGAAGGCCGCGGAGGAGAGGGAGGCGGCGGCAGCCGATGCGGCGGCCGAGGCCGCGGCCGAGGCGGAAGCGGCGGTCGCGGCGGCGGCGGAGGCCGCGGCCGAGGCGGAGGCAGCGGCGGCAGCGGCGGCGGAGGCCGCCGGGGACGAGGCATCCGAGACGACGGCCGCCGCGGAGGCCGCGGCGGAGGCGGCGGCGGCAACCGCGGCAGAGGCAGCGGCGGAGGCGGCAGCCGCGGCAGCCGCCGTCGAGCAGGCGGCGGAAGAGGCGGCCGCCGCGGCAGCAGCAGCCGCAGCGGCGGCGGAGGAGGAGGCGGCGGCAGCCGCGGCTGCCGCGGCAGCGGCCGAGGAAGCGGCGGCGGCCGCGGCCGCGGCCGCGGCGGAAGAAGCGGCGGCGGCAGAGGCCGCGGCGGCGGAGGAGGCGGCGGCAGCCGCGGCGGCCGAAGAGGCCGCGGCGCAGGAGGAGGCGGCCGCAGCGGCGGCAGCCGCCCCGACCATCGTCATGCCCGTCGAAGGGCAGGCGACGCTGATCACCCCGAACGACAAGTTCTACCGGATCGACACGGCGCTCAGCACGCCCCAGGTCGACGTCGACAACTGGACGCTCACCATCAAGGGCATGGTCGACGAGCCGTACGTCCTCAACTTCCAGCAACTGCTCGAGATGGTCGAGATCGACGAGTCGGCCACGCTGGCCTGCGTCTCCAACCGGGTCGGCGGCCCGCTCGTGGGCAACGCGATCTGGCTGGGCGTGCCGCTCCCGACGCTGCTCGCGCGGGCCGGCGTCCACGAGGGCGCCGACCAGGTCGTCGGGCGCTCCGTCGATGACTTCACCGTCGGCTTCCCCACCGAGGTCGCCCTCGACGGCCGGCCCTCGATGGTCGCGATCGGCATGAACGGCGAGCCGCTGCCCGCCGAGCACGGCTTCCCCGCGCGCCTCATCATCCCGGGGCTCTACGGCTACGTCTCGGCCACCAAGTGGCTGCGCGAGATCGAACTCACCACCTTCCGGGACTTCGACGCCTACTGGATCCCGCGCGGCTGGTCGAGATACGGACCGATCAAGACCCAGTCACGCATCGACGTGCCGCGCCACCGCCGGTCGATCGCGGCGGGCCCGACCGAGATCGCCGGCGTCGCCTGGGGCGGCATCCGCAGCATCGACGGCGTCGAGGTGCAGGTCTCCGCCGCCGGCGGCCCGGAGGGCGAGTGGCGCGAGGCCCAGCTCGGCGAGCGGCTCACGCAGTCCAGCTGGCGGCAATGGGCGATCAAATGGGACGCCGCGCCGGGCTCGTACCGCATCGCGGTCCGCGCCACCGACGGCACCGGGGAGACCCAGACCTCGTCGATCCGCCCGTCGAAGCCGGACGGCGCCACCGGCCACCACAAGATCGACGTGGACGTCGAGGAGGCGTAGCCGGGGCAACCGGCGGCGGTCAGAACGTCGGCGTGTCCGGGCCGAACCACTTCTCCAGGAGCGCGTTGAGCGAGCCGTCGGCCTTCATCTCGCCGATCACCTCGTTCAGCTTCTCCCGCAAGTCGTCGTCGCCCTCCTGGACGCCGATGCCGACGCCGCGGTCGAGCGGCAACTGGGGGCCGACCACCTCCAGCTGACCGCCGCTCTCCGCGACGCTCTCGGCCACGAAGCCGCTGTCGGCCAGCGCCGCGTCCGCCTCGCCGGCGAGCACGGCCGCGACGGCGTCCGGGACCGTCTCGTACTCCCGTATCGTCACGCCGGCGCCGACGAGGTAGTCGTGCTGGATGGTGGCCACCTGCACCGCCACGACGCCCTCGGCCGCGGCGTCGCCGGCGCCGGCCGGCGCGACGTAGAGCGACGGGCTGGGCGGGATGTACGGCTGCGTGAAGTCGATCAACTCATCCCGCTCATCGGTGATGCTCATCCCGGTCATGACGGCCTCGAATTCGCCGTTCGCCAGGTTGGGGATGGTGCTGTCCCAGTCGTTGATCACCCACGAGCACTCGAGTTCGGCGCGGCGGCAGAGTTCGTCGCCCAGTTCCCGCTCGAAGCCGTCGAGCTCGCCGTCGTCGTTGATGAAGTTGTAGGGCGCGTAGGCGCCCTCGGTCGCGATGCGCACCGGATCGGCCCCGCCGCACGCCATCGCGCCGCCGGCGGCGAGCGCCAGCACGGCGCCCCATCCGAGCAGCCGCAGTTTGGTCACGTCCACCCGCCTTCCCGGAACGACGCCGGCGTCATCCCGGCGATCCTACAGATTCTCCTCGAAAAACGCGACGATGCGGCGCCGGTACTCGTCCGGCGCGGCGTCGGCGCCCTCGCCGTGTTCGGCCCCGGGGATCAGCCACAGCGTCTTCGGCGCCCCCGCCGCGGCGAAGATGGCCTCGCCGTCGGCCGGGGCGATGGTCTCGTCGCCGAGGCCGTGCATGACCAGCAGCGGCATCGGCGCGAGCGCCGCGACGGCCCGCTCGGGCACGATGTCCCCGGCGTCGATGCCCGTCCGGCGCTCCGTCAGCCAGACCGTGAGCGGCGCGAACGGGAAGGCCGGCAGCCCGATGAAGTGCGTGAAGCTCTGCGCCACCGCCGAATCGACGCTGCGGAACGTCCCCTCGACCGCCACGGCCCCCACGCCGGCGCCGCCCGCCGCCGCCAGGATGGCGCTCGCCCCGCCCTGGGAGATGCCCAGCAGGCCGATCGAGGAGACGCCCAGCGCCGGCCGCGACTGGAGGTAGTCGACCGCCGCCCGCACGTCGTCCTGCTCGTGGTAGCCCAGCGACACGAAGTCGCCGCCGCTCTCGCCCCGGCTGCGGAAGTCGAACAGCAGCACCGTGAAGCCGGCCTCGTAGAGCATGTCGGCCTGGGGCAGCATCTCCCGGCGGTCGCAGCGATAGCCGTGCAGCAGCACCACCGCCTCGGCGCGCGTCCCCGCGAGGAGCCAGCCCGCCAGGCGGACGCCGTCGGCGCTGCGGAACTCGACCGGCTCGATCGCCGCCTCCAGGACGGGGTAGGCGGACAACTCCGACATGCCGTCGCAGACCTCGGGGTGGATGGCCCGCTCGGAGCCGACCCAGGCCACGCCCAGCAGCAGCACGGCGGTGAGCAGCGCGCTGGCGCCCATGTAGACGTTGGCCGCCAGCCGCCGCCGCGGGCGGCCGATCGGCCGCAGCCGGCAGTAGACGTAGACGAGCGGGGCGGGCACGAACAGCCAGGCGACGAGCAGCATCGCGAACGCGCCGCCGCCCAGCCCCATCAGGGCGGCCAGCGCCCCGGCGACGGCCAGCAGCAGCCCGATCGCGACTCTCACGGCCATGCGCGTCATGGGGAGGGGATAGCAGGGGCGGGCGGGGGCCGCAAATCGCCGCCCCGGCGGAGGGGGCGACTCCATCGGCCGCGAGCCGCAGCCGGGACGCGGCCGGCGGCCTGCTACCGTGGGGCCATCCCGCGCCGCCGGCGGCCCCGGCCGCCGACACGACATCCCGGATGCCCCCCATGCGACGCTCGCTGCTGTTCGTCCTCGCGCTGCTGCCCGTGCTCCTGCTCGCCGGCTGCCGCGACGCCCCGCCGCCGGCGCCGGGGGAGGAGCAGGTCCTGACGCTGCTCTACTGGCAGGCCCCCTCGCTGCCCGGCCCCTACCTGGCCTCGGGCTACAAGGACACGGACGCCGGCGCGATCACGCTCGAACCGCTGGCCAACTACGACCCGGACGGCGTCCTCGTGCCCCGGCTGGCCGTGGACATCCCGACCATCGCCAACGGCGGCGTGGCCGCCGACCAGACGTCGATCACGTGGACGCTGCGCGAGGGGCTGAAGTGGTCGGACGGCAGCGACATGACCGCCCGCGACGTGGTCTTCACCTGGCGCTACTGCACCCACGCGGAGAGCGGCTGCACGAACGCCAGCGCCTTCGCCGGGATCGCGTCGGTGGAGGCCGTCGACGAGCGCACGGTCGAGATCCGCTTCGAGGCGCCGACGCCCTATCCCTACAGCGCCTTCGTCGGCGCGGGGACGCCGATCATCAGCGCGACGCAGTTCGCCGATTGCGTCGGCGCGGCCGCCCGCGGCTGCACCGCGCAGAACACCGCGCCGCTGGGCACCGGCCCCTACCGCATCGTCGAGTTCCGGCCCAACGACGGGGCGGTCTACGAGCGCAACCCCCACTACCGGGGGGAGGCGCCCTACTTCGACCGCGTCGTTTTGCGGGGCGGCGGCGACGCGCTGACGGCCGCCCGCGCCGTGCTGGAAGCGGGCGAGGCCGACTACGTCTGGAACGTGCAGGTGGAGCCCCCGCAGCTCGCGGCGATGGAGGCGGCCGGCCTGGGCACGGTCGTGGCGGCCTTCGCCGGCGCGGTGGAGCGGATCGTGGTCAACCAGACGAACCCGGACCCCGCCCTGGGCGACGACCGATCGGACTACCTGGACGGGACGAATCCGCACCCGTTCCTCACCTTCACGCCGATCGCCCGGGCGATGTCGATGGCGATCGACCGCGTCCATCTCACCGATCACCTCTACGGCTCCGCCGGCCGGCCGGCCTGCAATCTGATCGCCGCGCCCGCACGCTACGCCTCGGACGCGAACGACGACTGCCTCGTCCAGGACATCGAGGGGGCCAAGCGGCTGCTCGACGAGCACGGCGTGGTCGACAGCGACGGCGACGGCGTGCGCGAGTACCAGGGCGTTCCGCTGCGCATCAGCTACCAGACGACCGTCAATCCCGTGCGCCAGGAGACGCAGGGGCTGATCCGCGGCTGGTGGGAGCAGATCGGCATCGAGACCGAGTTGCTGTACCACGACGCCAGCGTGTTCTTCGGCGGCGACCCGGTCGTCGAGGAGGCGTCGTTCCGGCGCTTCCTGGCCGACGTGCAGATGTTCGCGACCGGCCCCGGGCCCGACCCGCAGGACCATCTGTCGGGCTGGCAGTGCAGCGAGATCCAGTCGAGCGACAACGTCTGGGCCGGGAGCAACACCCCTCGCGCCTGCGACGCCGGCTACGACGCGCTCTTCGCGCAACTCGCCGCGACGCCGATCGGGCCGGAGCGCGAGGCCCTCGTCAAGCAGTTGAACGACGTCCTCGTGCAGAGCTACTACGAGATCCCGCTGGTGATCCGGGGCTCCGTCTCCGCGCACCTGGACACGCTGCGCGGCGTCCGCGTCAACGGCTGGGACAGCGACCTGTGGAACATCGCCGAGTGGCGCCGCTGACGGCCCGGCGGGGCCGCGCGGTTGAGGCAACAACCGGCAGGGGATAAAGTCGGGCCATCCCCCCGCGCTACCCGGAATTGAAGCAATATTGAGGAGCCGAAGCATGGCTGAACAGATCAGGGCGACAATCCGCGGCCGACAACGCAGGCTCTTGGTTCTGGCGCTCGCCCTCGTCGCGATTCTCACGCTGGCCCCCGCCTGCGGCGGCGACGAGCCGGAGCCCACGCCGCCCGAGCCGCCCGCGGTCGCCGCGGAACCGGCCGAGCAGGCCGAACCGGCCGAGCAGGCCGAACCGGCCGAGCAGGCCGAACCCGCCGAACAGGCCGAGCCCGCCGAGCAGGCCGAGCCCGCCGAGCAGGCCGAACCCACCGAACAGGCCGAGCCCGCCGAGCAGGCCGAACCCCCTGCGCTCCCCACGCCGATGGAGATCGCGGAGGGCGGCGTGACCGTCGGCGAGATCGTGTCGATGCTCGGCGAGGCCGAGGTCGAATGCATCCGGGCGGGGATCGGACCCGCCGTCGTCGACGCCGCGAAGGACACCCCGGTGACGGTGGGGGTGGCGAGCGGCCCCATCGCCGCACCCATCTTCAGTTGCGTCTCGGCGGAGAACGCCGCGCCGATCGTCACCGCGCTGATCGCCGCCGAGACCGGCCTGAGCGCGGAGACGGCCGACTGCCTGGTCGGCGTCCTCGTGGACCTTCCCGCGCCGCACTTCCCGGTGACGGCCGAGGCGGCGGTGGCGCTGCTCGCCTGCATGAGCGCGGACGAGGCCGCGCGCGCCGCGGCGGTCTTCGGGGTCGCGGAGGAGGAAGAGGCCGCGCCGGAGGAGGAGGAGACCGCCGCCGAGCCGGAGGCGCCGGAGGCCGGGGAGGAAATCGAAGCGCCCGGCGGCCTCACGGTCGGCGAGATCCTGGCGATGCTCAGCCAGTCCGAGGTCGCCTGCGTGCAGGCCCAGGTGGGGCCCGCCATCAACGCCGCCCAGGGCGTCCTGGTGACGACCGCCATGGCGGGGGGACCCATCGCGGGGCCCATCTTCGGCTGCGTCTCGCCGGAGAACGGCGCCCGGGTCGCCACCGCGCTGCTCGTGGCCGAGGTCGGCCTGAGCGCCGAGACGGCCGCCTGCGTCGGCGGCGTCTTCGCCGCGACCCCCGGCCCGCTCTTCCCGATCCCGGCCGGGGCGGCGCCGGAGCTGCTCGCCTGCCTGACCGACGACGAGGCCGCGCGCGCGGCGGCGGTCTTGGGGGCCGCGCCGGACGAGGAGGCCGCCGCCGAGCCGGAGGAACCAGCGGAGCCGGAGGCCGAGGAGGAAATCGAAGCGCCCGGCGGCCTCACGGTCGGCGAGATCCTGGCGATGCTCAGCCAGTCCGAGGTCGCCTGCGTGCAGGCCCAGGTGGGGCCCGCCATCAACGCCGCCCAGGGCGTCCTGGTGACGACCGCCATGGCGGGGGGACCCATCGCGGGGCCCATCTTCGGCTGCGTCTCGCCGGAGAACGGCGCCCGGGTCGCCACCGCGCTGCTCGCCGCCGAGGTGGGTCTGCGCGCCGAGACGGCCGCCTGCGTCGGCGGCGTCTTCGCCGCGACCCCCGGCCCGCTCTTCCCGATCCCGGCCGGGGCGGCGCCGGAGTTGCTCGCCTGCATGACCGAGGCCGAGGCCGCCCGCGCGCAGTCCGTGTTGGGGGCCGCGGCGGACGGAGGCTAGCGGGCCGCCGCGGGGGAGGGGGCCGGCGCGGCAAGCCGCCGCCGCGGGTCGCCGAAGATATTTCTCCGGGCCGGCCCAGGGTCGGGCGCGGCGGCCGGGAGCGGTCGCCGGTGGTTGGGCCGGGTCGCCGTGGCCGGCGGCGGGCGCCGCCCGAGCGACCCCCGCGCCCGTCAATGCGCAGGCCGGCGTCTCACCGCAGCGCCGCCGGTCCCGCCGGCCGTGACCGTGAATCGGCGCGGGGCGAGCGGCCGGTCCGGTCGCTCGCCCCGCGTTGCGCGCCGGGTTCGCGCCCGCCCGCGGCGCCTTACGCGGACGTGGACTCCGGCAGCGGCGGGATGCCGCCGTCGCCACGGTCCCTGGAGCGCCACCGCTTGACGATGACGAGCAGGAGGGCGAACAGGCCCAGGCCCAAGGCCCGCAGCCAGAGGGGGATGGAGGACAGGTTGGGCCCGAAGAGGTCGTACCAGGGCTGCTCCTCTTCCACCACCGGGGCCGCGGGCGCGGGGGCCGGCGCGGTCGCTGGCGCGGGCGCCGGGGCCGCCACGACCACGGGCGCCGGAGCCGGCGGAGCCGCGGGCGTCACGGCCGGCGCGACCACGGGCGCCGGGGCCGGCGGGGCCGCGGCCGGCGCGACCACGGGCGCCGGAGCCGGCGGGGCCGCGGCCGGCGCGACCACGGGCGCCGGGGCCGCGGGCGCCGGGGCCGACGCGACCACGGGCGCCGGAGCCGGCGGAGCCGGAGGCGTCAGGGTCGGCGGGGCCGCGGGCGGCGGGGTCCACGGGGTCACGGTCAGCGGGGCCGTCGCGGTCGGAGCCGGGGTCGTGGGCGCCGGCGGCGTCGGAGCCGTGGGCGTCGTGGGCGGCGGCGTCGTCGGCGACAGGTTCGGCGGGACCGTCGGCGCCGGCGTCGTGGGCGTGGGGGTCGTGGGCGTCGTCGGCGTCGGCGTGGTGGGCGTCGTCGGGGTCGTGGGCACCGTGGTGGTGACGACCCCCTTCGTCTTGCCGCTGCCGCTGGCCGACCAACCGCTCGCGCCCTCGTCGTTCCTGGCCTGCACCTGCACGTCGTACGACGTGCCCGCGGTCAGGCCGCTGAGCGTCGTGCTCGTGCCCGTGCCGCTGAAGCTGTGGCTCGTCCAGGTCGCGTCACTGTTCTTCTTGTAGCGCACGTCGTAGCCGCTGATGGCGGGCTTGCCGGCCATGCCCGGAGCCGTCCAGGACACGTCCAGCGACGTCTCGGGCGCGGCGCTGTTCTGCGCCACCGACGGCGTGGCCGGCGCGGCCGGCGGCTCGTTCTCGTCCGTCACGCTGATCGTGACCGTGGTGGTGTCATCGACGCTGGCGTCGGCGTTGCCCTGCTCGTCGAGCCCGTCGCTGACCGAGACCGTCACGGTGTAGCTCGTCGTCCCGGACTCGTAGTCGAGGTCGGCGCCGGCGGCCACCGCGATCTGCCCGCTGGCCGAGTCGATGGTGAACTCGCTGGCGCCGCTGAGGCCGTAGGTCAGGGTGTCGCCGTCCGCGTCCGTCGCGGTCACGGGCGAGCCGACCGCGCCGCCCGCCGCCGTGTTCTCGGCGACCGACGCCGTCGCGCCGGCCGCGAACTTCGGGGCGCGGTTCCTGGCCCGCGTCGCGGCCGTCCCGCCGGCCGACCAGGCGCTCTCGCCCTCGTCGTTCTCGGCCTTCACCTGCACGTCGTACGACGCGCCGTCGTCCAGGCCGCTGAGGGTCGTGCTGACACCCGTGCCGCTGAAGGAGTGCGCGGTCCAGGTCGAGTCGCTGCTCTTCTTGTACTGCACGTCGTAGCCGCTGATGTCGGGCTTGCCGGTCGTGTCCGGGGCGGTCCAGGAGACGTCCAGCGACGTCGTCGGCGCGGAGGCGTTCTGCGCGACCGACGGCGCGGCCGGCGCGTCGGGCGGCTCGTTCTCGTCGGTCACGCTGATAGTGACGTCGATCGTGTCGTCGACGGCCGGGTCGGCGTTCTTATCGTCGTCGAGCCCGTCGCTGACCGAGACCGTCACGGTGTAGCTCGTCGTGCCGGACTCGTAGTCGAGGTCCGCGCCGGCGGCGACCTCGATCTGCCCGCTGGCCGCGTCGATGGTGAACTCGCTCGCGCCGCTGAGGCTGTAGGTGAGCGTGTCGCCGTCCGCGTCCGACGCGGTCACCGGCGACCCGACCGCGGTTCCCGCCGCCGCGTTCTCGGCGACGTCCGGCCCCGGCGCGGTGACGGGGAAGCGCGGCGCGTCGTTGCGGTCTTGCGTCGCGCCGCGGCCGCGGGGCGACCAGCCGCTCTCGCCCTCGTTGTTCTTGGCCTTGACCTCCACCTCGTATTCGGCGCCCTCCGTCAGGCCGGTGATGGTGGTGGTGGTGCCATGGAGGTTGACTGCGTGCGCGGTCCAGGAGGATGCGCCCTTCTCCCTGTACTGCACGTCGTAGCCGCTGATGGCGGGCTTGCCGTCCGTGCTGGGGGCCGTCCACGACACGTCCAGCGACGTCTCCGGCGCGGCGGCGTTCGCGGCGACCGACGGCGCGGCGACCGCGTCGGGCGGCTCCGGCACGTCGAGCACGCTGATCGTGACGTCGGTGCTGGCGTCGATGATGTGGTCGGGGTTGTCCTCGCTGTCGAGTCCGTCGCTGGCCGACACCGTCACGGTGTAGGAGACGGTCCCCGACTCGTAGTCGAGGTCCGCGCCGGCGGCCAGCCGGATCTGCCCGGTGGCCGAGTCGATGGTGAACTCGCTGGCCCCGCTGATGCTGTAGGTCAGCGTGTGGCCCTCGGTGTCCGTCGCGGTCACCGGCGTGCCGACCGCCGCGCCCGTCGACGCGTCCTCGTAGACCGACGCCGTCTGCCCGCTCAGGGCGAACTGCGGGTTGACGTTCTTGTCCTCGGTCTTGACGGAGCCGCCGGTCGACCAGGCGCTCGCGCCCTCGTCGTTCTTGGCCTGGACCTGCACGACGTAGGTGGTCCCACCGGTCAGGCCGCTGATCGTGGTGCTCGTGCCCGTGCCGCTGAAGCTGTGCGACGTCCAGGTGGAATCGCCGCTCGCCTGGTACTGCACGTCGTAATCGGTGATGGGCGGCTTGCCCGTCATGACGGGGGCCGTCCACGACACGTCGATCACCGTCTTCGGGGTGGTCGCGTTCCGCGCGACCGTGGGGCCGTCGGGCGCGTCCGGCGGCTCCTTCACGTCCGTCACGTTGATCGTGACGGCGATGCTGTCGTCGATGGCCGTGTCCGACGTGCCGTCGGGCTTCTTCTTGTCGGTCACGTTCACGGTCACGCTGTAGGAAGTCTTGGCCTCGTAGTCCAGGGCGTCCTTGACCGAGATCTGCCCGCTGGTCGGGCCGATGTTGAACGACGCCGCGTCGGTCCCGCTGAGCGAGTAGTAGCGCGTGTCGCCCTCGGGGTCGGGGCCGGCCACGACGGTCGCGCCGATGCTCGCCCCCGCCAGCGAGTTCTCGGCGATGCTGCGCGTCGCCGTGTTGGCGGCGAACTTCGGGCCCTCGTTGACGTTCGTCACGTTGATCGTCACCGGCACGACGTAGTCGCCGGGCGCGTTGGGGGCGAGGCTGAAGCTCTGCGCGTTGGCCCCCGCCGACGCGGCCTTGACCGTCACGACGACCGTGTAGGTGGTCTTCGTCTCGTAGTCGAGGTTCGTGCCCGACTTGACCGTGATCTGCCCGGTGCTGGAGCCGATCTCGAACTTCGCCGCGTCGGTCCCGCTCAGGCTGTGCGTGAGGGTGTAGTTGTTCGGGTTCGAGGTCGCCGTGACGGCCGCGCCGACGTTCGTGCCCGCCGCCGAGTTCTCCGCCACCGACCGCGAGACCGCGTCGGCGGAGGTGATGGCGCTGCCGATGGCCGACCAGGCGCCGTCGCCCTCGGCGTTGACGGCCCGCACCTGCACCTCGTAGCTCTTGCCCTCGGTGAGGCCGCTGATGGTGGTGCTGGTACCCGTGCCGGTGAAGCTGTGGCTCGTCCACGACGAGTCGCCCGACAGCCGGTACTGCACGTCGTAGTCCGAGATGTCGGGCTTGCCCGTCATGTCGGGCGCGGTCCACGACACGTCGATCTTCGTCGCCGGCGTGGTCGCGTTGGGCGACACGCTGATGGCCGGCGCCTCCGGCGGCTCGTCCTCGTCGGTCACGTTGATCGTGACCGCGATGGTGTCGTCGATCTTCGTGTCCGCGTTGTCGTCGCTGTCCTTGCGGTCGCTGACCTCGACGGTCAGGCTGTACGACGTCTTGGCCTCGTAGTCGGGAACCTTGCCCGTCTTGACCGTGATCTGGCCCGTGTTCAGGCCGATGTCGAACTCGTCCTCGTCCGTGCCGCTCAGCGAGTAGTACAGCGTGTGGTTCTCGGTGTCGCTGGCGGTGACCGCCGCGCCCACGTTGCCGCCCGCCGCCGTGTTCTCGGCGATGCTGCGCGTGGCCGTGGTGTCGGGGAACTCCGCGTGCACGTTCTTGTCCTGCGTGTTGGTGCTGCCCGAGTCGGACCACGCGCCGTCGCCCTCATCGTTGACGGCCCGCACCTGCACGTCGTACTCCGTGCCCTCGTCCAGGCCGGTGATGGTCGTGCTGGTGCCCGTGCCGGTGAAGGAGTGGCTCGTCCACGACGAGTCGCTGCTCTTCTTGTACTGCACGTCGTAGTCGCTGATGTCGGGCTTGCCCGTCGTCGTCGGGGCCGTCCAGGACACGTCGAGCTTGGTCTTGGGCGTGGCCGTGTTCTGCGTCACCGTCGGCGCGGCCGGGGCCGGGGGCGGCTCGTCCACGTCGCTGACGTTGATCGTCACCGGGATGATGTAGGAGCCCGGCGCGTTCGGATCGACGGACTGCGCGTTCGCGCCCTGCGACTTCGCGGCCGCCGTCACCGTCACGACGACGCTGTAGGAGGTCGTGCCCGATTCGTAGTTGAGCGACGTGCCGGTCCCGACCGTGATCTGGCCCGTGCTGCTGCTGATGGAGAACTTGGAGGCGTCGGTTCCGCTCAGGCTGTGGCTGTAGGTGTAGTTGGAGTTGGTCGCCGTGACGGCCGAGCCGACGTTGTCGCCGGCGTCCGAGTTCTCGTCCACGCTGCGCGTGACGCCGCCCGCCTTCGTGATGGCGCTGCCCGAGTCCGACCACTCGCCGTCGCCCTCGACGTTGCCGGCGCGGACCTGGACCTCGTAGCTCTTGCCGGCGGTGAGGCCGCTGAGCGTCGTGCTCGTGCCCGTGCCGCTGAAGCTGTGCGACGTCCAATCGGAGTCGCCGGCCAGGCGGTATTGCACGTCGTAGTCGTCCACGGCCGGCTTGCCCGACATCTGCGTGGTCGTCGGGGCCGTCCACGACACGTCCAGCTTCGTCGCCGGCGTCGCGCTGTTGGCGCTCACCGTCGGGGCCGACAGCTTCACCGGCGGCTCGTCGACGTCCGTCACGCTGATCGTCACCGCGATCGTGTCGTCGACCGCCGTGTCCGCCGTGCCGCTGGAATTCTTCCCGTCGCTGACGTTCACCGTGACGCTGTAGGAGGTCGTGCCCGACTCGAAGTCCGGGATGTTGCCCGTCTTGACCGTGATCTGCCCCGTGCTGGAGTTGATGTTGAACTTGCTCGCGTCGGTCCCCGTCAGCGAGTAGGTCAGCGTGTTGAACTTGGCCACGCCGTCCGGGTCGGTCGCCGCGACCGCCGCGCCGATGCCGGACCCCGCCGCCGAGTTCTCGGCGACGCTGCGCGTGGCGGTGGCGCCGCTGAAGGCCGGCGGCTCGTTCACGTCGCTCACGTTGATCGTGACCGGAACCGTGTACGCGCCGGGCGCGTTCGGATCGAGGCTCTGCGCGTTGGCCCCGCCGCCCGACGCCGCCGCCGTCACCGTCACCGTCACGCTGTAGGAGCTCTTCGTCTCGTAGTCGAGGCTCGTGCCGCTCTTGACGGTGATCTGCCCCGTGCCGCTGTTGATCTCGAAACTCGAGGCGTCCGTGCCGCTGAGCGCGTGCGTCAGGGTGTAGCCGTTCGTGTTCGACGTCGCCGTGACGGCCGCGCCGACGTTCGTGCTGGCCGCCGAGTTCTCGTCCACGCTGCGGGTGACGGCGTTCGCGTCCGTAATGGCGCTGGACGAGTCGGACCAGGCGCCGTCGCCCTCGTCGTTGCCGGCCCGCACCTGCACCTCGTAGCTCTTGCCCTTGGTCAGGCCGCTGATGGTGGTGCTCGTGCCCGTGCCGCTGAAGCTGTGCGAGCTCCACGTCGACGTGCCCGTCTGGCGGTACTGCACGTCGTAGTCGTCCACGGCCGGCTTGCCCGACATCTGCGACGTCGTCGGCGCGGTCCAGGAGACGTCGATCTTGGTGCTCGGCGTCGTGCTGTTCGCCGCCACCGTCGGGGCCGACAGCTTCGGCGGCGGCTCGTTCACGTCGGTCACGTTGATGGTGACGGTGATGGTGTCGTCCACCACGTCGTCGGCGCTGTCGTCGCTGGCCTTCTTGTCCTTGACGCTCAGCGTCAGGGTGTAGGACGAGGTGGTCTCGTAGTCCAGCCCGGCGGCCACGTCGATGGTTCCGTTGTACTGGCCCAGGCTGAAGTCGCCGACGCCCGTGCCGGTCATCGAGTAGTACAGCGCGTCGTTGTCGTCATCCGTGGCGGCCACCTTGCCGACGTCATCCCCGACCGCCGCGTTCTCCGCGATCGACAGGGTGATGCTGTCCGACGAGAACTCCGGCTCGGTCTGATCGTGGGTCTTCACGTCGTCGGTGTCCGACCACTCCCCGTCGCCCTCGTCGTTGGCCGCCCGCATCTCGACCTGGTAGTCGGTCTTGTAGGTCAGGCCCGTGATCGCGTAGTACTTCAGGGCCTTGCCTATGTCGTCCTTTTGCGTCCAGGTGCTGTCGCTCTTCTTCTTGTAGCGCAGGTCGAAGTGGGTGATGGCCGGCCTGTCCGTCGTCGTCGGAGGCTTCCAACTCACCGCGATCTGGTACTTGGGGCTGCTCGCCTGCTGCTTCACCGTCGGGTCGAACTTGGGCGGCGGCTCGTTCACGTCGGTCACGCTGATGGTGATCGTGATGGTGTCGTCCACCACCGTGTCGGCCGTGCCGTCGCTGTCCTTCAGGTCGCTGACGCCCACCGTCACGGAGTAGGAGGTCGTGGACGATTCGTAGTCCAGCGTCGTGCCGGAGCCGACCTTGATCTGGCCCGTGGCGCTGTCGATGGTGAACGAGGAGGCGTCCGTGCCGCTCAGCGAGTAGGTCAGCGTGTCGCTCTCGGTGTCGGTGGTGGTGACCGCCGCGCCGACGTTGCCGTCCGCCGCCGTGTTCTCGGCGATGCTGCGGGTGGCCGTGTCGGCGGAGAACTCCGGATCCACGTTCTTGTCCTGCGTGGTCCCCTCTGTGGAGTCCGACCACGCGCTGGTGCCCTGGCTGTTTTTCGCCTGCACCTGCACCTCGTAGGTGGTGCCCTCGGTCAGCCCGGTGATGGTCGTTTTCAGGGTGCTGCTGCTGTATTCGTTGCCCCATTGAGTCCAGTTCGTCTCGCCCTTCTTCCGGTATTCCACGAAATAGCCGCTGACCTTGGGCGCGCCGTAGGTGGCGGTCCAGGTCACGTCGAGCTGGGTCTTGGGCGTGGTCGAGTTCTGGGCCACCGTGGGCGCGTTCGGCTTGTGCGGCACCGCCGGCGAGGCCGTCGTGCCTTCCGCGACGTCGGAGTACTTCCAGCCGCAGTGCCCGAAGTCGAGGTGGCTCGAGTTGAACCTGATGGCGAACATCACCTCGTAGGTGGTGTTGGAATCCAGGCTCTCGATGGCCTCCTTTGACGTGTTGGCGTTCACGGTTCTCTCAGACCAGGTGCTGTCGCTCTTCTTCTTCCATTCGATCTTCGCCTGGTCCGCGCTGCCGTTGGCGGAATTGATCGACAGGGCAAGGGCGTAGAGCGAGTGCGCGGGGTTGGTCGATGCGCTGACCGAGAGGCTCGACTTCAGGCTGCTGCAGCCGACTCCGGCCTTTTCCAGCACTTCCGCCGTGAAGGACAGCATGACCGTGTCCGTGCCGTCGGTGGCGGTGTAGCGGTAGGTGGCCTGGGCGCTGGTGACCGTGGGCGTGCCGCTGATGGTGCGGGCCGACGCGTCGAAGGACAGGCCGGTGGGCAGGGACGGGGAGAGCGCGTAGGTGAGGCTCCCGCTGCCGCCCGTCGCCTGGGGCAGGGTCAGGGTGGTGATGGCGTCATCTTTGTGCCATGACTGGTCGGCGATGCTGCCGCTGCCGAAGCTGAGGTCGGCGGCGATTTGGACGTTTTCGGGCGTGTACGGCCCCGCCGAGGAGGAGTTGCGCCAGCCGCTGTCGCCGGCGTCGTTGCGGGCGCGCACGCCCACGAGGTAGGTCTCGCTGTTCGAGACGCCGATCGAGATGCTGGTCCCGGTGTGATTGAGGGCGGCGAGGCTCCAGCTCGAGCCGCCGTCGGAGCTGTAGGTGATGTGGTAGCTGGTCGCGTACTTGACTGCACCCCAGCTCGCGGTGAGGGCGCCGTCGGAGCGCGTCACCGACACGGAGGAGGGCGTGGCGGGCGGCGGGTCGGCGGCCTCGGCCTGCGAGGGGGAGGGCGACAGCGCGACCGCGAGGCCCACGACGATGGCCAGGGACATCGCCCGCACGGCGAGCCGCGTGTTCCACCAGCCGTCGCCGGCGCCGTTGTCGTCGTCGTCGCGCCGGCCGCGGCGCAGCGCGGCGGCGATCGCGCGGCCCGGCGGGCGCAGCGGCCATGCCGCCATGCGGCCCATCCGGGCCGGCGTGGTCGTCGTGGTCGGTTTCCGTCGGCGGGACATGGCGCGATCCTTCCCCGTGTCGGGTGCGGTCAACGAGTGCTCAGCGGGCGCCCACGGCCATGGGGACGCCGCCCCAGCCGCCGGCGCCGGGCCGCAGCGCGCCCGCCAAGCGGTCGCGGCCGGCCGTGGCGGCGGCGGCCGTGCGGGCGGCGATCACGCGGCCGGGGCGCATCGGCCGGGCGATCCGGCCCCGCGCGCCGCTCGTCGTGGTCTGCGCTGGACTTAACATGTGCGCTACTCCATAGTTGCTATGAGCATCGAATGTGGATACAATAGATGCTGGACGGAAAGTTGTAAAGCACACCCCATGTGTCCTGCATTACATGTGGCGACAGCGGTTGCCGAGCGCAGCCCCATTCGGGAGAATCAGCCCGTGACAGCCTCGAAATCCGCCGGCGATCGCGGCCGCCCCGCCGCGAACCCTCCCATCGACCTGGTGAGCTGCGTCTCCGGGCTGGTGCTCGCCGTCGACGGGGGCATGGCGACGGAGCTCGCGCCCGACCGCCTCACGCCCATGGAGTTCCGCCTGCTGCGGCACTGCCGGGAAGAGCGGGAGTGCACGGCGACGCACCTGGCGCAGGCGCTGCCGGTCGACGGCTCCCGCATCAGCCGCATCGTCACGGGGCTGGTCGACCGCGGCCTGCTGCGCCGCCGGCGCCTGCGCAACGACCGCCGCATCGTCATGCTGCGGCTGTCGGAGGAGGGGGCGGAGCTGACCGGCCGCGTGATCGAGCGCGTGGAGCGCTACGACGCCCGGCTCCTGGCGGGCCTGGGCGCGGAGGAGATGCGCGTCTTCACGGACGTCACGGCGCGGATCGTCGCCAACCACGCCGCCTCACGGGAGGCCGGCTAGCCCGCGGCCGGGGCGGGGGAAGCGGACCGGCGGCGGTCTAGGGCCGGCCGGCGATGGCCTCGCCGTAGGCGACGCCGCAGAGCGCGCCGGGGTGGTCCTTCCAGCGGTCGTACGCCTCGCCGATGGCGTCGCACAACTCCTGGGTCGAGGCCCCGTACTTGATCGCGGCCTCCGTGATCTCCGGCGCCAGGAACCACTGGTTGGCCAGCGCGTGGATGAAGAGGACGTCGGCCGGGGAGTCGTACATGTCGTAGGTCGCGGTCGCCTGGACGTTCGTGAAGCCGGCCTCGACCAGATGGGTCTTCAGGTCCTTGCCGATCTGCGGGTGGCCGTCGTCGGCCGCGACGAGGTCGGCGAACATCTCCCAGGCGCTCTGGATGACGCCGTAGTCGGGGCGCGTGAAGCTCGAATCGCAGATCATCTCCCGGCAGCCGATGACGCCGCCGGGCTTGAGCACGCGCCGCACCTCGGCCAGGACGGCGGCCGTGTCGGGCACGTGCATGAGGACGTTGTGGCAGTGAGCCACGTCGAAGGAGCCGTCCTCGAAGGGCAGGTCGGTCACGTCGCCGACGTGGAAGCTCGCGTTGCTCTGCCCCCGCACCTCCGCGACGGATCGGGCCAGCTCGATCTGCGACGCTTCCATATCGATGCCGT
Organism: Dehalococcoidia bacterium; assembly: GCA_963664645.2. GTDB lineage: Bacteria > Chloroflexota > Dehalococcoidia > Bin125 > Bin125 > TK10-74A. The sequence goes on along the minus strand of CAXXCV010000001.1, from coordinate 1,110,008 downwards.
GCAGTTCGCCGGGCGCGACGGCCATGGCCAACCCGGACGAGATCGTGCCCGGTCCGCAACCGAAGTCGAGCACGCGCAGCCCGGGCCGGAGGTAGGGGAGCAGGTAGGCGGCATTGCTCGCCGCCGTGTAGCGGCGCAGCGACTCCAGGAACTCATCGCTGAAGCCCATCGTATAGTCGGGCGTCGCCGACGTCGGATCGGACATCCCTCACTTGCCCCCGGTCAATGTTCGGAGGCAAATGGTCCCCCGGCGCCGCCTTTGAATCAATCCCGCGGGGACATGGTGGGGGTAAGGGGTGATACACAACCGCCGATCAAGCGGGCGACCCCCTGTCCCGCCGGGCGTGACCGTGAACCGGCGCGGGGCGAGCGGCCGGTCCGGTCGTTCGCCCCGCGTTGCGCGCCGGGTTCGCGCCCGCCCGCGGCGCCTCACACGGACGTGGATTCCGGCAGCGGCGACGCGCCGCCGCCGCGTTCCTTGTCGGAGCGCCGCCGCTTGACGAAGAGGAGCAGGAGGGCGAACAGGCCCAGGCCCAAGGCCCGCAGCCAGAGGGGGATGGAGGACAGGTTGGGCCCGAAGAGGTCGTACCAGGGCTGCTCCTCTTCCACCACCGGGGCCGCGGGCGCGGGGGCCGGCGCGGTCACGGGCTCGGGAGCCGGCGCGGCCGCGGGCGCGGGCGCCGGGGCCGCCGCGACCACGGGCGCGGGCGCCGGCGGAGCCGCGGGCGTCACGGCCGGCGCGACCACGGGCGCCGGGGCCGGCGGAGCCGGCGGAGCCGCGGGCGCCGGAGGCGGCGGCAACAGGGACCACGGGTTCAGGGCCGGCGGGGCCACGGGCGCCGGAGCCGGGGCCGGCGGAGCCGGCGGAGCCGGAGGCGTCGGGGCCGCCGGGACCACGGTCGGCGGAGCCGCGGGCGGCGGAGCCGCGGGCGGCGGGGCCGTCGGGATCGTGGGCGCCGGCGGCGTCGGAGCCGTGGGCGTGGTGGGCGGCGGCGTCGTCGGCGACAGGTTCGGCGGGACCGTGGGGGTCGTCGGCGTGATGGGCGTCGTCGGCGTGGGCGTGGTGGGCGTCACGTTCGGCGGCGTCGTCGGGGTCGTGGGAACGACGGCGGTGACGACCCCCTTCGTCTTGCCGCTGCCGCTGGCCGACCAGCCGCTCGATCCCTCATCGTTCTTGGCCTGGACCTGCACGTCGTAGGACGTGCCCTCGGTCAGGCCGCTGAGCGTCGTGCTCGTGCCGGCGCCGCTGAAGCTGTGCGACGTCCAGGTCGCGTCGCTGCTCTTCTTGTAGCGCACGTCGTAGCCGCTGATGGCCGGCTTGCCGGCCGTGCTTGGGGCCTTCCAGGACACGTCCAGCGACGTCTCGGGCGCGGCGCTGTTCTGCGCGACCGACGGCGCACCCGGCGCGGCCGGCGGCTCGTTCACGTCCGTCACGCTGATCGTGACCGTGGCGGTGTCATCGACGGTCGAATCGGCGTTGCCCTGCTCGTCGAGCCCGTCGCTGACCGAGACCGTCACGGTGTAGCTCGTCGTCCCGGACTCGTAGTCGAGGTCGGCGCCGGATGCCACCGCGATCTGCCCGCTGGCGGAGTCGATGGTGAACTCGCTGGCGCCGCTGATGCTGTAGGTCAGCGTGTCGCCGTCCGCGTCCGTCGCGGTGACGGGCGATCCGACGTTCGTCCCCGCCGCCGTGTTCTCGGCGACCGACGCCGTCCCGCCGGCCGCGAACTTCGGGGCGCGGTTCCTGGCCCGCGTCGAGGACGTCCCGCCGGCCGACCAGGCGCTCTCGCCCTCGTCGTTCCTGGCCTTGACCTGCACGTCGTACGACGTCCCGTCGTCCAGGCCGGTGAGGGTCGTGCTGACACCCGTGCCGGTGAAGCTGTGCGCGGTCCAGGTCGCGTCGCTGCTCTTCTTGTACTGCACGTCGTAGCCGCTGATGTCGGGCTTGCCGGTCGTGTCCGGGGCCGTCCACGACACGTCCAGCGACGTCGTCGGCGCGGAGGCGTTCTGCGCGACCGACGGCGCGGCGGGGGCGTCCGGCGGCTCGTTCTCGTCCGTCACGCTGATGGTGACGTCGATCGTGTCGTCGATGGCCGGATCGGTGTTGTTCTCGTCGTCGAGGCCGTCGCTGACCGAGACCGTCACGGTGTAGCTCGTCGTGCCCGACTCGTAGTCGAGGTCCGCGCCGGCGGCGACCTCGATCTGCCCGCTGGCGGAATCGATCGTGAACTCGCTCGCGCCGCTGATGCTGTAGGTCAGCGTGTTGTTCTCCGTATCCGCCGCGGTCACCGGCGACCCGACCGCGGTTCCGGCCGCCGCGTTCTCGGCGACGTCCGGCCCCGGCGGGGTGACGGGGAAGCGCGGCGCGAAGTTCTGGTCCTTCGTCTCGCCGTTGCCACGGGGCGACCAGCCGCTCTCGCCTTCGTTGTTCTTGGCCTTGACCTCCACGTCGTACTCGGTGCTCTTGGTCAGGCCGGTGATGGTGGTGCTGGTGCCCTGGACGTTGGTGGCATGCGCGGTCCAGGAGGATGCGCCCTTCTCCCTGTACTGCACGTCGTAGCCGCTGATGGCGGGCTTGCCGTCCATGTTCGGGGCCGTCCACGACACGTCCAGCGCCGTCTCCGGCGCGGAGGCGTTCTGCGCGACCGCCGGCGCGGCGACCGCGTCGGGCGGCTCCGGCACGTCGAGCACGCTGATCGTGACGTCGGTGCTGGCGTCGATGATGTGGTCGGGGTTGTCCTCGCTGTCGAGCCCGTCGCTGGCCGAGACCGTCACGGTGTAGCTGGTGGTCCCCGACTCGTAGTCGAGGTCCGCGCCGGCGGCCAGCCGGATCTGCCCCGTCGCCGAGTCGATGGTGAACTCGCTGGCCCCGCTGATGCTGTAGGTCAGCGTGTGGCCCTCGGTGTCCGTCGCCGTCACCGGCGTACCGACCGCCGCGCCCGTGCTCGCGTCCTCGTAGACCGACGCCGACGGCCCGTTCAGGAGGAACTTCGGGTTGACGTTCTTGTCCTCGGTCTTGACGGAGCCGCTGTCCGACCAGGCGCTCGCGCCCTCGTCGTTCTTGGCCTGGATCTGCACCGTGTAGGACGTCCCGCCGGTCAGGCCGCTGATGGTCGTGCTCGTGCCCGTGCCGCTGAAGCTGTGGCTCGTCCAGGTCGAGTCGCTGCTCTTCTTGTACTGCACGTCGTAGTCGGTGATGGGGGGCTTGCCCGTCATGACGGGGGCCGTCCACGAGACGTCGATCACCGTCTTCGGAGTCGTGCTGTTCCGCGCGACGCTGGGCGCGTCGGGCGCGTCCGGCGGCTCCTTCACGTCGGTCACGTTGATCGTGACCGCGATCGAGTCGTCGATGGCCGTGTCGGCCGTGCCGTCGGGCTTCTTCTTGTCGGTCACGTTGACCGTCACGCTGTAGGAAGTCTTGGCCTCGTAGTCCAGGGCGTCCTTGACCGAGATCTGGCCGGTGGTCGCGCCGATGTTGAACGACGCCGCGTCGGTTCCGCTGAGCGAGTAGTAGCGCGTGTCGCCCTCGGGGTCGGGGCCAGCCACGACGGCCGCGCCGATGCTCGCCCCCGCCAGCGAGTTCTCGGCGACGCTGCGCGTCGCCGTGTTGGCGGCGAACTTCGGCCCCTCGTTGACGTTCGTCACGTTGATCGTCACCGGCACGACGTAGTCGCCGGGCGCGTTGGGGGCGAGGCTGAAGCTCTGCGCGTTGGCCCCCGCCGACGCGGCCTTGACCGTCACGACGACCGTGTAGGTGGTCTTCGTCTCGTAGTCGAGGTTCGTGCCGCTCTTGACCGTGATCTGGCCCGTGCCGCTGCCGATCTCGAACTTCGCCGCGTCGGTCCCGCTCAGGCTGTGCGTGAGCGTGTAGTTGTTCGGGTTCGACGTCGCCGTGACGGCCGCGCCGACGTTCGTGCCGGCGGCCGAGTTCTCGGCGACACTGCGCGTGACCGCGTCGGCGGAGGTGATGGCGCTGCCGATGGCCGACCATGCGCCGTCGCCCTCGTCGTTGACGGCCCGCACCTGGACCTCGTAGCTCTTGCCCTCGGTGAGGCCGCTGATGGTGGTGCTCGTGCCCGTGCCGGTGAAGCTGTGCGACGTCCACGACGAGTCGCCCGACAGCCGGTACTGCACGTCGTAGTCCGAGATGTCGGGCTTGCCCGTCATGTCGGGGGCGGTCCACGACACGTCGATCTTCGTCGCCGGCGTGGTCGCGTTGGCCGACACGCTGATGGCCGGCGCCTCCGGCGGCTCGTCCTCGTCCGTCACGTTGATCGTCACCGCGATGGTGTCGTCGATCTTCGTGTCGGCGTTGTCGTCCTTGTCCTTGCGGTCGCTCACCTCGACGGTCACGCTGTACGACGTCTTGGCCTCGTAGTCGGGAACCTTGTCCGTCTTGACCGTGATCTGGCCCGTGTTCAGGCCGATGTCGAACTCGTCCTTGTCCGTGCCGTTCAGCGAGTAGTACAGGGTGTGGTTCTCGGTGTCGCTGGCGGTGACCGCCGCGCCGACGTTCGTCCCCGCCGCCGAGTTCTCGGCGATGCTGCGCGTCGCCGTGGTGTCGGGGAAGTCCGCGTGCACGTTCTTGTCCTGCGTGTTGGTCGTGCCGCTGTCCGACCACGCCCCGTCGCCCTCATCGTTGACGGCCCGCACCTGCACGTCGTAGCTCGTGCCCTCGGTCAGGCCGGTCAGCGTCGTGCTGGTTCCCGTGCCGGTGAAGGAATGGGAGGTCCAAGTCGAGTCGCTGCTCTTCTTGTACTGCACGTCGTAGTCGCTGACGGCCGGCTTGCCGTCCATCTGCGTGTTGGTCAGGGCCGTCCACGAGACGTCGAGCTTGGTCTTGGGCGTCGCCGTGTTCTGCGTCACCGTCGGCGCGTTGGGGGCGGGCGGCGGCTCGTCCACGTCGCTGACGTTGATCGTCACCGGCACGACGTAGCTGCCCGGCGCGTTCGGATCGAGGCTCTGCGCGTTCGCGCCCTGCGACTTCGCCGCCGCCGTCACCGTCACGACGACGCTGTACGAGGTCGTGCCCGATTCGTAGTCGAGCGTCGTGCCCGTGCCGAGCGTGATCTGGCCGGTGGACGAGGAGATGCTGAACTTGCTCGCGTCGGTCCCGCTGAGAGCGTGGCTGTAGGTGTAGTTGGAGTTGGTCGCCGTGACGGCCGATCCGACGTTCGCCCCCGCCGCCGAGTTCTCGTCGATGGAGCGGGTCACGTCGCCCGCCTTCGTGATGGCCGTGCCGCTGTCCGACCACGCCCCGTCGCCCTCGTCGTTGCCGGCGCGGACCTGGACCTCGTAGGTCTTGCCCTTCGTCAGGCCGGTCAGCGTCGTCGACGTGCCCGTGCCCGTGAAGCTGTGCGAGCTCCAGTTCGACGCGCCGACCTGGCGGTACCGCACGTCGTAGTCGTCCACGGCCGGCTTGCCCGACATCTGCGTCGTCGTCGGGGCGGTCCACGACACGTCCAGCTTCGTCGCCGGCGTCGCGCTGTTGGCGCTCACCGTCGGGGCCGACAGCTTCACCGGCGGCTCGTTCACGTCGGTCACGTTGATCGTGACGGCGATGGTGTCGTCGACCGACGTGTCGGCCGTGCCGCCGGCGTTCTTGCCGTCGCTGACGTTCACCGTGACGCTGTACGACGTCTTGGCCTCGTAGTCGGGGATGTTGCCCGTCTTGACCGTGATCTGCCCGGTGGATGAGCCGATGTTGAACTTGCTCGCGTCCGTGCCGGACAGCGAGTAGGTCAGCGTGTTGAACTTGGCGACGCCGTCCGGGTCGGTCGCGGTGACCACCGCACCGATGTTCGTGCTGGCGGCCGAGTTCTCGGCGACGCTGCGCGTGGCGGTGTCGTCGGCGAAGGCCGGCGGCTCGTTCACGTCGCTCACGTTGATCGTGACCGGGACCGTGTACGCGCCGGGCGCGTTCGGGTCGAGGCTCTGCGCGTTGGCCCCGCCGCCCGACGCCGCCGTCACCGTCACCGTCACGGTGTAGGAACTCTTCGTCTCGTAGTCGAGGCTCGTGCCCGACTTGACGGTGATCTGCCCCGTGCCGCTGCCGATCTCGAACTTCGAGGCGTCCGTGCCGCTGAGCGCGTGCGTCAGGGTGTAGCTGTTCGGGTTCGACGTCGCCGTGACGGCCGCGCCGACGTTCGCGCCCGAGGCCGAGTTCTCGGCGACGCTGCGCGTGACCGCGTTGGCGTCGGTGATGGCGCTGCCCGAGTTCGACCACGCGCCGTCGCCCTCGGCGTTGACGGCGCGCACCTGCACCTCGTAGCTCTTGCCCTTCGTCAGGCCCGTCAGGGTGGTGCTCGTGCCCGTTCCGGTGTAGGAGGCGTCGGTCCAGGTGGAGCCGCCGGAAAGCCTGTACTGCACGTCGTAGTCGCTGACGGCGGGCTTGCCGCTCATCTGAGTGGTGGTCGGCGCGGTCCAGGAGACGTCGATCTTGGTCGAGGGCGTCGTCGCGTTGGCGCTCACCGTCGGGGCCGACAGCTTGGGCGGCGGCTCGTTCACGTCGGTCACGCTGATGGTGACCGGGATGGTGTAGGCGCCCGTCCCGTTGGGCGCGCTATTCGAGTTCCCCGTGCCCGTGACCGCGATCTTCACCTCCACGCTGTACGACGTGGTCCCGCTCTCGTAGTCCAGGCTCGTGCCGCTCTTGACGGTGATCTGCCCCGTGGTGGCGTCGATCTCGAACTTGCCCTTGTCCGTTCCGTCCAGGCTGTGGGCCAGGGTGTAGCTGCCCGGCGTCATCGTCACCGCCGCGCCCACGTTGCCGCTGGCCGCCGTGTTCTCCGCCACGCTGCGGGTCACCGCGGTCGAGGTGGTGATGGCGTTGCCCGTGTCCGACCAGGCGCCGTTGCCCTCGTCGTTGACGGCGCGCACCTGCACGTCGTACTTCTTGCCCGCGGTCAGGCCGCTCAACGTCGTGCTGGTCCCCGTACCCGTGAAGCTGTGGCTGCTCCACGTAGAGACGCCCGTCTGCCGGTACTGCACGTCGTAGTCGCTGATGGCCGGCTTGCCGGTGTTGGTCGGGGCCGTCCACGACACGTCCAGCTTGGTCGTGGGCGTGGTCGAGTTGGCCGCCACCGTGGGCGCCGACGGCGCGGCCGGCGGCTCGCTCACGTCCGTCACGATGACGAGGACGCTGTACGTGACGTCGAGGATGTTCCGCTGCAGGTTATTCTCGACGGCGCGCAGGGTGAGGCTGTAGCTGGTCTTGCTCTCGAAGTCCGGGACGTTGCCCGTCTTCACCTGGATCTGGGCCGACTGGGCCGTCTTGTAGCCGGTGTCCGTGCTGAGCTTGAACTTGGAGCCGTCCGTCCCGCCGAGGGTGAAGCTCAGCGGGTAGTAGTCGGTGGCGTTGACGTTGAACTTCCCGCCCACGTTGCCGTTGACCGCCGTGTTCTCCGCCAAGTAGAGGATGAGCGACGACCCGGACCAGTGGCCGGGGCCCTCATCGACGATCTGGGAGCGCACCTGCACCTCGTACTCCGTGCCCGCGGTCAGGCCGGTGATGGTGGCGCTCGTCGCCGTGCTGTTGGTGGTGTCGGCCATCTCCGTCCAGGAGCTGGTACCCCACTGGCGGTAGCGCACGTCGTAGTCGTTGATCGTGGTGCCCGTCATCGGCGTCGGCGCGGTCCACGACACGTCCAGCGACGTCGTCGGGTTGGTCGAGTTCTGCGCCAGCGTCGGCCGGTCCACGTTCGGCGCGCGGACGTCGTTCACGTTGATCCGGATGTCGCCCCCCGTCGACTTGCCGGCGACGGTGTAGCGGAAGTTCCCGGTGTACTGCGTCTTCGTCTCGTAGTCGAGCGTCGTCCCGTCCTTCACCGTGATCTGGCCGGTGGAGGAGTCGATGTCGAAGTAGGTCTTGGCGTCGCCGTTGAGCACGAAGCTGCTGCCGCCGGGGTTGGGCCCGCCCACGCTGCCCACCACGGTGTCCTTGGGCTTGTTCTCCTGGATGCTCAAGCTGTGCGTGCACTTGAACGTCTTCACGCCCAACTGGATCGAGTCGGTGAGGCCGCTGGGGTCGGTCGCCGTGTAGTGGACGTAGTACCAGTCGAGGGGCGGGTGCTTGAGGGTCATCACGGCGTAGCCGTTGCTGTTGATGCTGGTGCTGACCATGTCGCTCGAGCCCGCCGTGAAGGTCATCGTGTCGCCGTCGGGGTCGACGAAGTGGACGCTGTGGCCGCTGCTGGGCGCGAACGTGATGCTGCCGCTGTAGCAGCTCATGCCGGGGTTGGTGTCGTAGTGGGACCAGAGCTGCGCCAGCAGCTGGGCCTTGTTGCTCTTGATGTTGCGGTGCGGCGGGTAGTTCCCGTTCGTGTCCGCCACCATGAAGATGAGGTTCGAGTGCGTGCCCTTGTTGGTGGCCGCGGCGTTGTAGACGAACACGCGGCCGCTGAAGTCGCTCGTGGGCGTGCCGCTGATGGTGCGCGTGGAGGCGTTCCAGGACAGGCCGGGGGGTAGGTCCAGCTTGTTGCTCTGGCCCGAGTTCACAAGCGAGTAGACGATAGTGTCCGCGCCGGTGGCCGCCGGCAGCTGCACGTTGACGGCCGTGCCCTGCTGCCACTTCTGGTCGGTGGGCGTGGTGACCCAGGTAAGCCCGGCCTGGGCGGAGGCGCCCTGCTCCTCCAGCACCTCGATGGCGAAGGACAGGGCGACGGTGTCCGCGCCGTCCGTCGCGGTGTAGTTGTAGGTCGCGCTGTCGGCGGTCTCGGTCGGCGTGCCCGTGATGGTGCGCGCCGCCGCGTCGAAGCTGAGGCCATCCGGCAGGCCGGGCGAGAGGCTGTAGGTGATCGCGCCGGCGGCGCCGCTGGCCGCGGGCAGGGTGAGCGTGTCGATGGCCGTGGCCACGTTCCAGGACTGGTCGGCGACGGTCGCGCCGCCGAAGGAGAGGCCGGGCGCCGCGACGGCGATGCTGAACGTGAGGCTGGCCGCGGTGTGTCCGTCGGCGGTGGCGGTGTAGGTGTAGGTCGCGCTCGCGGCGACGGCCGTGGGCGTGCCGCTGACGGTGCGGGCCGAGGCGTCGAAGCTGACGCCGGAGGGCAGCGACGGGGAGAGGGTGTACGTGACCCGCGGCTCGACGGTGGTGCAGACGCCCTCGCACGCGGACGTGGCAGCGGGCAGGCGCAGCGTGTCGATGGCCGTGTCCTGCGTCCACGACTGGTCGGAGACGGTGTGGCTGCCGAAGGTGAGGGAGCGGCTCGGCGTGTACGGCGCGATGGTGGGGGAGTTGCGCCAGCCGCTGTCGCCGCCCTCGTTGCGGGCGCGCACGCCCACGAGGTACGACTTGCTGTTGTCGGCGCCGCTGATCGTGATGCTGGTCCCGGCGTGATTCGACGCCGCGAGGCTCCAGCTGCCGCCGCCGTCGGAGCTGTAGGTGACGTGGTAGCTCGTCGCGCCTTTGACGGCGCCCCAACTGGCGGTCAGGGCGCCGTCGGCCCGCGTCACCGACACGGAGGCGGGCGTCGCGGGCGGCGGCGTCAGGACGAACGGCCCCACGGAGGGGGAGTTGCGCCAGCCGCCGTCGCCGGCGTCGTTGCGGGCGCGCACGCCCACGAGGTAGGTCTCGCTGTTCGAGACGCCGATCGAGATGCGGGTCCCGGCGTGGTTGAGGGCGGCGAGGCTCCAGCTGCCGCCGCCGTCGGAGCTATAGGTAATGTGGTAGCTCGTCGCGTACTTGACCGCGTCCCAGCTCGCGGTGAGGGCGCCGTTGGAGCGCGTCACCGAGACCGAGGAGGGCGTGCCGGGCGGCGGGTCGGCGGCCTGGACCGGCGCGGAGGAGGGCGACAGCGCGACCGCGAGGGCCACGACGATGGCCAGGGACATCGCGCGGACGGCGAGCCGCGCGTTCCACCAGCCGCTCGCGTCCGTCCTGGCGTCCGGCCGGCCGCGGCGCGTCACGGCGTCGATCACGCGGCCGGGCGGTCGCAGCGGCCACCCCGCCATCCGGCCCATCCGGCCGGGCGTGGTCGTGGTGGTCGGCTTCCGTCGGCGAGACATGCTGCGCTCCGCTCGTATCTCCTTTGGGGATCCCGCGCCTTCGGGCCCCAGGTTCGTCGGGGGGTGTCCGCGTTCGTCAGCGGGCGCCCACGGCCATGGGGCCGCCGCCCCAGCCGCCGCCCATGCCCGGCCGCAGCGCGCCCGCCAGGCGGTCGCGGCTGGCCGTCGCGGCGGCGGCCGTCCGGGCGGCGATCACGCGGCCGGGGCGCATCGGCCGGCGCGCCGGCCGCTCAATCCGGCCCTGCGCGGCGCTCGTATTGGTCTTCGTGGGGTACAACATGTGCCGTCCTCCGTAGTTGTGGTGGGCATCGAATGTGCAGACAATAGATGCCTGTAAGACGGTTGTAAATAGGATCATGTGTATTCTGCATTACATGAGTGGGCAGCGGTTGCGGAACACAGCCCGATTGGGGAGAATCCAGGGGTGACAGCCTCGCGATCAGCCGAAGACCCCCAGCGCCCCGCCGCGGACCCGCCCATCGACCTGGTGACCTGCGTCTCCGAACTGGAGCGCGCGGTCGACGGGGGCATGGCGACGGAGCTCGCGCCCGACCGCCTCACGCCCATGGAGTTCCGCCTGCTGCGGCACTGCCTGGAGGGGGAGTGCACGGCGACGCATCTGGCGCAGGTGCTGCCGGTCGACGGCTCCCGCATCAGCCGCCTCGTCACCGGGCTGGTCGACCGCGGCCTGCTGCGCCGCCGGCGCCTGCGCAACGACCGCCGCATCGTCATGCTGCGGCTGTCCGACGAGGGGGCGGAGCTGACCGGCCGCATGATCGAGCGCGTGGAGCGCTACGACGCCGTGCTCCTGGCGGGCCTGAGCGACCGGGAGATGCGCGTCTTCCGGGACGTGACGGCGCGGATCGTCGCCAACCACGCCGCCGCCCGCGAGGCCGGCTAGCCCGCGGGCGCCGCGGGTCGCTCGCGGGTCGCTCGCGGGTCTCTAGGGCCGGCCGGCGACGGCCTCGCCGTAGGCGACGCCGCCGTGTTCTAGCCGATCAGCCCTCGCAGCGCCTTGTCGACTCGATCTCGCGGAAGGCCGGCGTGAATGACCAGGTGCTCCAGGAACTCCCCTTTGCCGATCTGGTCTTCGTCGTCTACTCCGAGCACGTAGTACCGCTGGCGAGCAGCCCGATCACGGCGCCGGTAGGTGATCGGCCCGAACGGGCTCTGGGACGCCTTGAAGCCAAGCTCTTCGAGCAGTGCAATCGCTTGGGCGGCAGACAGCACATTATGCATGGGCGGACGCCAGCATCTCGGTGGGCCGCCAATCCTTCATGCTGGGATCGTCCAGGGCCGCCTCGGCGGCGAGATGCCCCTCAGCCGCCGCAAGCGTGCTGAGCGGGGGGAGAGGCGCCAAGGTCAAGCCCCGGTCATCAATACGTGTGGCCTCGACGAGCGCGCCCCGATCTCTCATGTAGGCATGGACATCTTCGTCGTCCTCACGGAGGGCGACCAGCAGCGAGAACAAGCAGGTACCGATCCGCTTGCTCACCACATCCTGACCGCCGCGCCCACTGACGAGAATTGGCAGATCACGGCACGTTGCGAAGAACGGGCCATCACTCTCATCCTCTGGTCGATAGACCGTGTACCGGACGAGCAGATCGATCGAATCGTCGCTCATCACCGACACTCCTCTCATGCGTCACGGGGCTGGATGGTTCGACCTTCACGCTGCCACCCCCGCGCATCATCTTAGCCCACCACCAGCCGCGTCCACACGTCCCCCTTTACTCCGCCCGTGCTCGGCTGGGCCTGCCCGGGCGAAACCGAGACACTACCGGGACGCCGTCCCCGTCGCGGGAGCGGGCCGGCGCGGCGCTAGGGCCGGCCGGCGACGGCCTCGCCGTAGGCGACGCCGCAGAGCGCGCCGGGGTGGTCCTTCCAGTCGTCGTACGCCGCGGCGAGGGCGTCGACCATTTCGCGGGTCGCGGCCCCGTACTTGATCGCCGCCTCCGTGATCTCCGGCGCCAGGAACCACTGGTTGGCGAACTCGTAGATGAAGGCCACGTCGGCCGGGGAGTCGTACAGGTCGAACGACGCGGCCGCCCGGACGTTCGTGAAGCCGGCCTCGACCAGATGAGTCTTGAGGTCCTTGCCCATCTGCGGGTGGCCGTCGTCGGCCGCGACGAGGTCGGCGAACATCTCCCAGGCGCTCTGGAGGACGCCGTAGTCGGGGCGCGTGAAGCTGGAGTCGCTGATCATCTCCCGGCAGCCGAGGACGCCGCCGGGCTTGAGCACGCGCCGCACCTCGGCCAGCACGGCGGCCGTGTCGGGCACGTGCATCAGCACGTTGTGGCAGTGGGCGACGTCGAAGGAGCCGTCCTCGAAGGGCAGGCCGGTCACGTCGCCGACGTGGAAGGTCGCGTTGTCCTGCCCCCGCACCTCCGCGACGGACCGCGCGAGGTCGATCTGCGACGCCTCCATGTCGATGCCGTGCAGCTCGCCGGGCGCGACGGCCTCGGCCAGCCCCGACGAGATCGTCCCCGGCCCGCAGCCGAAGTCGAGCACGCGCAGGCCGGGCCGCAGGTAGGGGAGCAGGTAGGCCGCGTTGCTCGCCGCCGTGAAACGGCGCAGCGACTCCAGGAACTCATCGCTGAAGCCCATCGTGTAGTCGGGCGTCGCCGACGTCGGATCGGACATCCCTCACCAATCCCGGTCGATCGTTACGCACCACTATCTATAGATGCCTTCTTCGTGTCAATATGGGGGGGGGGGGTGAAAAAAGCGCACCCCCGGCCGGCCCGGCCGCGCCCGCCCCCGCGCAACGATAACGCGGACGTCCGGCCCCTCCGCGCGCGCGCCGGGGTACGCTGGCGGCGATGCCCCGAACCAGCGAAACGGCCTTCAACCCGGAACTCGCCCGCGCGCTGCGCGGCAAGCACCCGCGCTGGCGCGACGCGATCGGCGCCGAGCAGAGCGGCGTCCTCAAGGACGAGCCCGGCCTGCGGCCCGACATCGTGATCCGGCATCCGGGCGGGACGCCGGTGATCGTGGAGACGGAGTTCGAGCCGGCCGACACGGTCGAGGACGACGCGCGGGCGCGGCTGGGCAAGGACATCGCGGACACGGGCAATGAGGTGGAGACGACCGTCGCGGTGCGCGTGCCGGTCGCGCTGCGCGGCGACCAGGGCCGCCTGGCCGAGCAGATCGCGGCGGCGGAGTTTCAGTACTGCGTCTTGACCCAGACCGAGGACGGGCCGCGGCGCTGGCCCGAGTCGGGCTGGCTGGACGGCGGCATCGACGACCTGGCGGGCCTCATCGAGCAGATGGCGCTCTCCGAACGGCGCATCGCCGAGGGCATGCGCATCCTGGAGGAGGGGGTCAGCCAGGCCGCCAAGCTGCTCCACGTCGGCCTCAAGGACAAGTACCCCGCCACCCTCACGCGGATCGCCGCGTCGCTCCACCAGGAGGAGGGCGAGCAGACCTCCCGCATGGCCACGGCGATCTTCGCCAACGCGCTGACCGTGCACTCCGGCATCGCGGGCACGCACGGGGTTCCGCCGCTCGACGACCTGCGCAGCGTCGTCAGGAAGCTCGCGAAGGGCCACGTGGTGGAGGCGTGGTACTACATCCTCGACGAGATCAACTACTGGCCGATCTTCAAGATCGCCTTGGACGTGCTGCTGCCGCTCCCCGACGCCGTGGCGCAGCAGACGTTGCACCGCCTGCACGGCGTCGCCAGGGATCTGGACGGCATCGGGGCGGTCAGCACGCAGGACTTGGCGGGGCAGATGTTCGGGCGGCTGATCGCCGACCGCAAGTTCCTGGCCACGTTCTACACGCTGCCCTCCTCGGCGGCGCTGCTGGCCGAGCTGGCCGTGTCGAAGCTGGAGGTGGACTGGGGCGACGCGGAGGCCGTCAAGGCGCTGCGCATCGCCGACCTGGCCTGCGGCACGGGCGTGCTGCTCTCCGCCACCTACCGCGCGGTCGCGGCGCGGCACCGGCGCGGCGGCGGCGACGACGAGGCGCTGCACCGGGCGATGATGGAGGATGCGCTGATCGGCGCGGACATCATGCCGGCGGCGACGCACCTGACCGCCTCGATGCTGTCGAGCGCGCACCCGACGCTGACGTTCGGCCGCACGCGCATCCACACGATGCCCTACGGCATGCAGGACCAGGACTCGGGCCGTCCGCCGGCGCTCGGATCGCTCGACCTGATCACGAGCGACGAGCAGCCCTCGCTGTTCGGCACGGGCGAGCACGTGCTCGCCGGCGACAATGACGGGATCGAGGTGAACAATCACGCGGAGCAGGGCGACGAGATCCGCCTGCCCCACGCCTCCGCCGACCTCGTGATCATGAATCCCCCCTTCACGCGGCCCACGAATCACGAGGCGGGCTACGAGGCGCCCGTGCCCTCGTTCGCCGGCTTCGCGACGAGCGCCGACGAGCAGAAGCACATGTCGGCCGGGTTGAAGAAGATCCGCGCGCAACTCCCCGAACCGGCCGGCGACGGCAACGCGGGGCTCGCCTCGAACTTCATCGATCTCGCGCACCAGAAGGTCAGGCCGGGCGGCGTGCTGGCGCTGGTGCTGCCGATCACGGTGGTCTCGGGCGGGGCCTGGGCGGCGGCGCGGCGCCTGCTGGCGCGGCACTACCGCGACATCTCGCTGATCACGCTGGCCGCGACCGGACAGACCGGCCGCTCCTTCTCGGCGGACACGGGCATGGGCGAGGCGCTGATCGTGGCCGTGAAGCGCGATGCGCCGATCGAGGCGGACGAGGCGGACGCGCCGGCGCTGTACGTCAATCTCCGGCGCCGGCCGCGGCGCACCGTCGACGGAGCGGAGGTCGGCCGCGCGCTGGCGCGGCTGCCACGCCCGGCGACCGGGCTCATCCACATCGGCGAGGAGGAGATCGGCTGCTATGTGCGCGCGTCGCTCGCCGACGGCGGCTGCGCCTCGCTGCGGGAGCCCGACGCCGCCGCCGCCGCGCTCGAACTGCCGCGGGGGGAGTTGCGCCTGCCCCGCCTGGCGGACCCCTTGCCCGTCCCGATCGCGCCGCTCGGCGATGTCGGCGCGCGCGGATTGGTCCACCGCGACATCTCCGGCGCGGAGAAGAACAAGGCCGGCGTGCCGCGGGGCCCGTTCGACGTCTTCCCCCACCGGGAGCGGACCCCCACCTACCCGATGCTCTGGGCGCACGACGCGGCGCGCGAGCGCCGGCTGCTGGTCGCGCCCGACCGCGAGGGCCGCGCCCGGCCGGGCCGGGATCGGCACGCGATCGATGTTTGGGGGACGGCGACGCGGCTGCACTTCACCCTCGACTTCCAGATCAACTCGCAGAGCCTCGCCGCCTGCCTCACGCGGGAGCGGACGATCGGCGGCCGGGCCTGGCCCAACTTCCGCGTCGGGGGCGACCCGCGCCAGGAGGAGGCGCTGGCGCTGTGGGCCAACACGACGCCCGGCCTGATCGCCTTCTGGTGGGTGGGCGGCCGTCAGCAGCAGGGCCGCGTGATCCTGACGATCTCCAACCTCCCGTCGCTGCCCGTGCTCGACGTGCGGACGCTGACGGAGGCGCAGTTGCGGCTGGCGGAGCGGCTGTTCACCGAGTTCGCCGCGCGCGACTTCCTCCCGGCCAACGAGGCCTACCGCGACGACACGCGGCAGGACCTCGACCGCGCCGTCCTCTGCGACCTGCTGTCCCTGCCGGAGTCGATCCTGGAACCCCTGTCCCTGCTGCGCCGTCAGTGGTGCGAGGAGCCCACCGTGCACGGGGGGAAGTCGACGCGGCCCGGCGGTCCGGGGTAGGGGCAGCGACGCGTGCTAATGTTCGAAACAGGTCATTCGGTGCGGAGGCGGCGGGCGGCGGAACGCTGAGTTCATCGCAGCCTCAGTACCAGCGACCCAGTGCAACTGCAGAAAGGGGTCGCGATGCCCAACAAGCCACGGGACACTTACAAGTACCAGTTCAAGATAGGAAACAAGGTGATGCACGGAGGCATTACCAAGGACCTTGAGCAGCGCGAAGCGGACCATAAGCGGAAGTGGCCAAAAGGCCATATCACGAAGGTGGGTCGTAGGACGACCGAGGAAGCTGCCCGCAAGTGGGAGAAGGAGAACGGCTACTAGCCGCCTGTCCTCTAGTAATCGCTGGGTGCTATGTGAAGCGCTGCAGGCTCTGATCCTGGATCACGAGCGCGACCGGCTGTTGGATTGCTAACCGGTGGGTCTGCGCGGCGGCGGCCAGAGGAAGTAGGGGGCAGCCCCCTCACCGCCCCCTACCACTGGACGAACATGGGCATGATGACGTGGATGTAGTCCTCGCTGCCCTCGGGGCGGAGGACGCCGGGGTTCGACGGCCCGGTCGATTCCAGGGCCACCTGGCGGCCGTCGAGCACCTGCAGGACGTCCTGCAGGTAGCGCGAGTTGAAGGCGATCTTGGCCGCCTCCCCCTCGATCGTGGCGTCCATGTCGCCCTGGTGGTCGCCCTGCTCCTCGGCGCGGGCGCGGATGGTCAGCTTGCTCTCGCCCTCGCCGTCCTCGGGGCTGCTCGACTCCAGCCGCACGATGCCGCTGCCGTCGCGCGCGAAGACGGCGGCGGTGCGCACTTCGCGCAGGAACGCGCCGGCGTCGAGGATGACGCGGGTCTGGTACTGGGCCGGGATGAGCTGGTCGTAGGCCGGGAAGGTGCCCTGGATGAGCTGCGCCGTGAGCTCGACGTCGGAGAGGCGGAAGAGGATGGCGCTGCGGGCGGCGTTGATGTGCATCTCGACGGCCTCCTCGCGCTCGGGCAGCAGGCGGCTGAGCTCCTGCAGCGCGCGGCCGGGGATGATCACCTCCACGGTCTCCGCGGGCGCCTCGGCCGTCGCGACGTGGAAGACGGCCAGGCGGAAGCCGTCGGCGGCGGCGAGGGTGAGCCGGTCCTCGGCGATCTTGACGTGCACGCCGGTCAGCACGGGGCGGCTGTCGTCGGTGGCGGCGGCGAAGACGACGTGGTCGATCGCCTCGCGCAGCGAGCCGGGCTCGAGGCGGATGACCTGGGCGTCGCTGATCGTGGGGATGGGGGGGAAGTCGTCGGCGTCCATGCCGCTGATCGTGGTCTCGCTGCGCGCGCCGGTGATCTCGGCCCGCTTCGAGCGGGCGGCGACGCCGAGCGTGATCTTCTCGCTGGGCAGCGTGGCGATGAAGTCGGTCAGCAGGCGCGCGGGGATCGTGATCGCGCCCTCGTCCTCGACCGTGGCCGTGATCCAGTTCGTGATCGCGATCTCCAGGTTCGTGGCCGAGAGTTTGAGCCGCTCGCCGTCGGTGGCGAGGCAGACGTGCGACGTCTGCGGTAGCGTGCTGCGCGTCGCCACGGCCCGCGAGACGACGTTCAGTCCGCGCTGGAAGGTTTCCTGATCGGTTGAGATACGCACGGTTCCACCATTAATTGCTAAGTTACCTACTCCAATGATGGCTTGATTCTATCCGACCATCCGGGCCGCGACGACGGGGGGAGCGTCGTTACGCAAAGCCGGGCGCAGATAGTGGTGGACAGCCGGTGGATAAGGGGAATTAACCGCGCGCCGCGGCGGCGAAACCCGCCCGCGCGACCTCGATCGTGCGGTCGATGACGTCCTCGTCGTGGGCCAGGGAGACGAACATCGCCTCGAACTGGGAGGGCGCGACGTTGACCCCGCCGGCCAGCGCGGCGTGGAAGAAGCGGCCGAAGGCGGCCCCGTCGCAGGCGGCGGCCTGGTCGTAGTCGGCCGGCGGATCGGGGCGGAAGAAGCCGGTCAGGATCGATCCCACGCGCGACACCGTGTAGGGCACGCCGGCGTCGGCGGCGGCGGTCCGCAGGCCCTGCGCGAGGCGGACCGCGCGCGCCGCCAGGGCCGCGTAGACGCCGGGCGCGGCGAGCGCGTCGAGCGTGGCGATCCCGGCCGCCATGGCCAGCGGATTGCCCGACAGCGTGCCCGCCTGGTAGACGGGCCCCTCGGGCGCGAGCTGGTCCATCAGCGCCGCCGGACCGCCGACGGCGCCGACGGGCATGCCGCCGCCGATCACCTTGCCCAGGCAGGTGAGGTCGGGCGTGACGCCGTACAACTGCTGCGCGCCGCCGGGCGCGACCCGGAAGCCGCTGATCACCTCGTCGAAGATCAGCAGCGCGCCGATGTCGGAGGCGATCGCGCGCAGCCCGGCGAGGAAGCCCGGGCCCGGCGGCACGACGCCCATGTTGGCCGCGACGGGCTCGACGATGATCGCGGCCAGGTCGCCGGCGTGGCGGGCGGCGGCGGCGCGCACCGCGTCGAGGTCGTTGAACGGCGCGACGATCGTCTCGGCGGCGTAGGCGGCGGGGACGCCGGCGGTGTCGGGCAGGGCCAGCGTCGCGACGCCCGAGCCCGCCTTGGCCAGCAGACCGTCGGAGTGGCCGTGGTAGCAGCCGGCGAACTTGAGCAGCTTGGCCCGGCCGGTGATGCCGCGGGCCAGGCGG
Source organism: Dehalococcoidia bacterium (assembly GCA_963664645.2). Classification (GTDB taxonomy): domain Bacteria; phylum Chloroflexota; class Dehalococcoidia; order Bin125; family Bin125; genus TK10-74A. The sequence continues at coordinate 1,091,582 of CAXXCV010000001.1, read as the reverse complement.
ATGGCGGTCATCGTCGCTTCGGTGCCGGAACTGACGAAGCGCACCCGCTCGATCGACGGCACGGCCCGCGCGATGCGGCGGCCCAGCTCGGTCTCCCGCTCGGTGGGCGCGCCGTAGGCCGTGCCGCCGGCCGCCGCCTCGGTGATCGCCGCGACGACGGCGGGCGGCGCGTGCCCCAGGATCAGCGGCCCGTAGGCGCAGACGTAGTCGATGTAGCGCCGGCCGTCGGCGTCGATCAGGTACGGCCCCTCGCCCCGCGCGATGACGGGCGGCTGCCCGCCCACGGCGCGGAAGGCCCGCACGGGGCTGGAGACGCCGCCCGGCAGGACCGCCCGCGCCTCGGCGAAGGCCGCCCGCGAGCGCGGGCCGGGCGTGGTGGAATCGTTGGGCGTCGGGTCGCTCATGCGCTGTGCGCTCCAATCAGGCCGGGCAGGCCCCGCAGGTCGGGGGAGCGCCAGGTGGGCTCGTAGTGCAGATGTTTCTCGCGGTCGGGGTCGGCGTAGCGGCGCACCCAGTAGGCGCCCATGCCGGCGGCGCGCGCGCCGGTCACGTCGGAGTGGGGGCTGTCGCCGACGTACAGCACCTCCCGCGCCTCGACGCCGGCCCAGGCGCGCACGGCCTCGAAGAAGGGGCGGCGCGGCTTGTAGGCCCGCACCCCCTCGGAGGAGATCACCGCATCGACGAGGCCGCGGATGCCGGACCGGTCGAGGGCGGGGGCGAGGTGCGCGTCGTCGGCGTTGCTGGCGACGACGAGCTTGAAGCCGCGCGGCGCAGCGTCGCGCAACTCCCGGATGACCTCCGCAGCCTCCGGGTAGGGCTGCGCGCGGGCCAGCAGGTCGAACAGGAAGCCCGTCGCCTCGGTGGGCGGCAGGCCCTCGACGGCGGTCTCGCGGAAGGCGTGCGCGAAGTGCGTGGTCCAGGACTCGGCGAAGGGCACGAAGGGCGGCTCCGGCCCGGCGAGCGGGCGGTCGGGGTCGCGGCCGTGGCGCTTCGCGAGTTCCCGCGCGTGCGCCGTCCAGGCCGACCAGACGGCCTCGCCGCTGGTGTGCGTGACGCCGCGATCGCGCAGCAGCGCCTCGACGGCCGGCGCGAAGCCGCGCTCGTCGAAGTCGAGCAGCGTGCCGTAGCAGTCGAACGCCACGACCCGGACGTCCTCGGGCCGGGGATGCGGCGGCGCGGGCGGCAGCTCGTCGGCAAGCGCCGCAGCCGGGGCGGCGGCGCTCGGGGACTCTACGGTTCGCGCAGCCACCGGGCGACCTCCTTGGCGTGATAGCTGATGATCAGGTCGGCGCCGGCGCGGCGGATGCCGGTCAGCGTCTCCAGCGTCACGGCGCGCTCGTCGAGCCAGCCGTTGGCCGCGGCCGCCTTGATCATGGCGTACTCGCCGCTGACGTTGTATGCGACGACCGGCAGATCGGCGCCGGCGCGGGCGGCGCGGATCAGGTCGAGGTAGGCCAGGGCCGGCTTGACCATCACCAGGTCCGCCCCCTCCTCGACGTCGAGGGCGATCTCGCGCATCGCCTCGCGGCCGTTGGCGGGGTCCATCTGGTAGCTGCGGCGGTCGCCGAAGGCCGGGGCGGAGTCGGCGGCCTCCCGGAAGGGGCCGTAGAAGGCCGAGGCGAATTTGGCCGCGTAGGCCAGGATCGGCGTCTCGCCGAATCCCTGCTGGTCGAGCAGGGCGCGGATCGCGCCGACGCGGCCGTCCATCATGTCGCTCGGCGCGACGATGTCGGCCCCGGCCTGGGCGTGGCTGAGGGCCGTCCGCGCGATCAATTCCACGCTGGGGTCGTTGAGCACGCCGCCGCCGGGGCCGATCAGGCCGCAGTGGCCGTGGTCGGTGTACTCGCAGAGGCAGACGTCGGTGATCACGACGAGGTCCGGGTCGGCGTCCTTCAGGGCGGCCACGGCGCGCTGCACGATGCCGTCGGCGGCGTAGGCCTGGCTGCCCTCGGGGTCCTTGCGCGCCGGCAGGCCGAAGAGCAGCACGGCCGGCACGCCCAGCGCGCGCAACTCCGCCGCCTGCGCGGGCAGGGCGTCGGTCGAGAGTTGGTACTGCCCCGGCATCGGCGCGATGGGCTCGCGCACGCCGCGCCCCTCGGCGACGAACAGCGGGTAGATGAACCGCGACGGATCCAGCGACGTCTCGCGCAGCATGCGCCGCAGGGCGGCGGTGCGTCGCAGCCGCCGGGGGCGGCGCCGGAGCCCGGCGTCGCCGCGCGCCGGGGCGGACGGCCCCTCAGGCATGAGCGGAGGCGTGAGCGTGGTCATGATCGGTCTCCCTTCCCGCGTGTTCCCGCAGCGCGGCCATCAGGCCGGGGATCGTGTGCTCGCGCGCCACGACGTCGGCGCGCAGTCCGGCCTCGGCCGCGGTTTGGGCGGTGATCGGTCCGATGCAGGCGATGGTCGCGCCGTCGAGCAGCTCCGCGCGGCCGCCGAGCAGGTCGAGGCAGCCGCGCACGGTCGACGAGGCGGTGAAGGTGGCGACGTCGATCTCCCCGGCCTCGATCCGGGCCACGACGGCCGGGTCGGGCTCGGCGGGGCGGCGGCTCTCGTAGACGGGCAGATCCTCGACTTCGGCCCCGGCCGCGCGCAGCCGCGACGGCAACACGTCGCGCGCGCCCGCCGCGCGGGGCAGCAGCACGCGGTCGCCGGCCGCGACCCGTGACTCCAGCGCGTCCGCCAGCGCCTCGGCGACGAAGCGATCCGGCATCACGTCGGCCCGCAGGCCGAGCGCGTCCAGCGCCTCGGCCGTGGCCGGCCCGATCGCCGCCAGCCGCACGCCGCCGAAGGCGCGCGCGTCGAGGCCGGCCGCCTCCAGCGCCCGCCGGAAGGCGGCGACGCCGTTGGCGCTCGTGAAGACGGCCCAGTCGTAGCGGCCGGCGGCCAGCCGCCCGGCGGCGGCGGCGGCCGGCGCCGGGTCGCGGGGGACGATCTCGATGGCGGGGAACTCGATCGGCTCCGCGCCGGCCTCGCGCAGGGCGCGCGACAGCTTGCCGGCCTGCGGGCGGGTGCGCGTCACCAGCACGCGCTTGCCGAACAGCGGACGGTCGTCGTACCAGCGCAGGCGATCGCGCAGCGCCGCCACCCGGCCCACGACGATCACCGTGGGCGGGACGAGCGCGGCGGCCTCGGCGGCGGCGGCCAGTTCCGCCAGCGGCGCGGCGACGGTGCGCTGGCGCGGCGTCGCGCCCCATTCGATGGCCGCCGCCGGGGTGGCGGGGTCGCGGCCCTCGGCGATGAGCCGGGCGGCGATCTCCGCCAGCGCGCGCCGCCCCATCAGGAAGACGAGCGTGTCGACGCCGGCCGCGAGCGCCGCCCAATCGATCCGCGAGGCGGGCTTGCCCGGCGCTTCGTGCCCCGTGACGACGGCGAAGGAGGAGGCCGCGTCGCGATGGGTGATGGGGATGCCGGCGTAGGCGGGCACGGCGACGGCGGAGGTGATGCCCGGCACGACGTCGAACTCCACGCCGGCCGCGGCCAGATCGTCGGCCTCCTCGCCGCCGCGGCCGAAGACGAAGGGGTCGCCGCCCTTGAGCCGCACGACCCGCTTGCCCGCCCGCGCCCGATCGACCAGCAGCCGCCCGATCTCCTCCTGCGTGACGGCGTGCTCGTCCGGCGCCTTGCCCACGTAGACCCGCTCCGCCCCGGCGGGCGCCTCGGCGAGCAGGGCCGGGTGGGCCAGCCGGTCGTAGACGACGACGTCGGCGCGGCGCAGCCGTTCGCGCCCGGCGACGGTGATCAGTCCGGGGTCGCCCGGCCCGGCTCCCACCAGGCTCACGCTGCCGCTCCCCCCGGCGCGCTCGCGGGTCACGAGACCGGCTCGGGCAGGAATTCGCGCGCGCCGCGGGCGAGCAGCCGCTCGGCGGCGCGCCGGCCGACGGTTTCCGGGTCATCCGCGGGGCCCGACTCCTGCACGGCGATCAGGCGGCGGCCGGTGACCTCGATCGCGCGCGCCAGCAGCACCACCTCCCCCGCGCGCAGCCGCGCCAGCCCGCCGATCGGCACCGCGCAGCCCGCCCCCAGGCCGCGCAGCAGGGCGCGCTCGGCGTGCAGCGCGGCGCCGGTGGGCGGATGGTCGATCGCCGCCAGGGCGGCGCGGGCGCGGGCGTCGTCGTCGCGGACCTGCAGCGCGATGACCCCCTGTCCGGGCGCGGGCAGCATCACGTCGATGGGCAGCAGTTCGCCCGCGACGTCCGTCCGGCCCAACCGCTCCAGTCCCGCCGCCGCCAGGATCAGCGCGTCGTAGTCGCCAGCGGCGAGCTTGCGCAGCCGCGTATCGACGTTGCCGCGGATGTCCACCGGCTCCACGTCGGGCCGGGCCGCGAGCAGTTGCGCGGCGCGGCGGCGGCTGCCGGTGCCCACGCGCGCGCCGGCCGGCAACCCGGCCAGGGTCGCGCCGGCCAGCGCGTCGCGCACGTCGCCGCGCGGCAGCGTCGCGGCGATCGCCGTGCCGGGGAGCAGATCGCCGGGCACGTCCTTGGCGCTGTGCACCGCGATGTCGATGCGGCCCTCCAGCAGCGCCTCCTCGAGTTGGCGCACGAAGACGCCCTGCCCGCCGATCGCCAGCAGCGACGCGCCGGCCTCCCGATCGCCCTGCGTGCGCACGACGACGGGGGTCGATTCGACGCCGCGCCCGGCCAGCGCCCGCGCGACCGCGTCGGTCTGCCGGCGGGCGAGCGCGCTGCCGCGCGTGCCCAGTCGCAGCGAGGCCACGTCAGTCGTCCTCGACGCCGAAGACGCGCCGCAGGAACTCGGCCGCGGACTCCGTGTCGTCGGCGTCGCGCAGGTAGTGGATCGGATCGTGCAGCAGCTTCTTGACGATGGCGGCGCTCATCTTGTCGAGCTTGTCGCGGCCATCCTCGTCGAGCCGCAGGTCGCGCGCCGTCCGCTCGACCTCCGCCGCCCGCACGACGGCCGCCCGCTCGACGATCGCCTTGATGGTGGGCGCGGCGCGGCGCCCCTCCAGCCAGGCGGCGTAGTCGCCGGCGGCGTCCGCGACGATCGCGCGGACCTCGCCGGCCGCCTGCTGGCGGCGCAGCAGGTTGGCCGCCGACACGCCCTGCAGGTCGTCCAGGTCGAAGACGCGCACGTCGTCGAACTCGCGGATGGCGGGGTCGACGTCGCGCGGGACGGCCACGTCGATGAAGGTGCGGGGGGCGACGCGGATGGCGCGCGCCCGCTCGATCAGCGCCGGCTCGATGAGGAAGCCGGGCGCGCTGCTCGACGTGATGATCAGGTCGGCCGCCGCGATCGCCTCGGCCAGTTGCTGGAAGGGGACCACGCCGGCGCCCAGGTATTCGGCCAGCCCCTCGGCGCGCTCGCGGGTGCGGCTGGTGACGGTGAGGTGCTGGATGCCGCGGTCGCGCAGGGCGCGGGCGGCGAGCATCCCGGCCGCGCCCGCCCCCACGACCAGCGCGCGGCAGTAGGGCAGCGCCGGCACGTGCTCGCGGGCCAGGTCGACGGCGGCGCTGCTGACGGAGACCGCGTAGCGCCCGATGGGCGTCTCGGTGCGGGCGCGCTTGCCGGTGCGCAGGGCCTCGTGCAGCAGCCGCGCCAGCGCCGCGTCGAGCGAGCGCGCCTCGGCGGCGTCGCTGAGCGCCTCGCGCACCTGCCCCAGGATCTGGCCCTCGCCCAGCACCTGGGAATCGACGCCCGAGGCGACGCTGAACAGGTGCCGCGGCACCTCCGCCCCTTGCAGGCAGTAGTAGTCGGGGATGTCGCAGGGGAAGTCCAGCCCCTTGAAGTCGGCCAGGTGCTCCATCAGCTCGCCGGGCGGCGTCTCGCTCGCCCGGTGGCCGGTGTGCACGTAGACCTCCGTGCGGTTGCAGGTCGAGAGCACGACGCCGTTGCCGTACAGCTCGCGGTAGCGCTGGAGGAGTTGCGGCACCTCCTCGCGCTGCAGGGCGACCCGCTCCCGCTCCTCGAGCTTGGCCGTGCGATGGCTGACTCCGGCGGCGATCAGCATCCGCCCGCCCCCCCTCCGGCCACGGCCGCGCCCTGATCGATGAAGTCGTCGGGCGGCGGCGCCGTCAGCGGCGCGCCCAGCCGGGCCAACAGCAGCGCCTTGGCCTGCCCCGTGCGCCGCTGCGCGAGCAGGGCGCGCAGGTTCCCGTCGATCGCGCGCTGCCAGGTCTCCTGGCTGATCCGCGGCAGCAGGCCCTGGGCCTTGAGGTCGGCGCGCACCTCGGCCAGCAGTTCCGCCAGCGGCGCGAAGTCCTCGCTGAAGTAGTCGCTCAACTCCTCCCGCACGCGGCGCGCCATGGCGGGGCTGCCGCCGCCGGTGGAGATGGCGATCGTGATCGGCCCCTGCCGCACGACCGACGGCAGGATGTAGTCGCAGTTGGCGGGATCGTCGGCGGCGTTGACCCAGATGCCGCGCCGCCGGCCCTCGGCCCGGATCGCGGCGTTGGCGGAGCGGTCGTCGGTGGCGATGAAGACCATCTCGAAACCGGCCATGTCGCCCTCCGTGTAGGCGCGGGGGATGTGGGCGATGCGGCCCGCGTCGGCCTGCGCCCGCAGCCCCTCGGCGAGCTCCGGGCTGATCACCGTCACGTTCGACGCCTCCGCCCGCAGCAGCACGGTCGTCTTCTCCAGCCCCACGGCGCCGCCGCCAATGACCAGGATCGGCCGCTCCCGCACGTCGACGAAGATCGGGAAGTAGGGGCCCATCAGCCGGCTCCCCCCGGGGCGGACTCGTAGGCCGAGGTCAGGCCCACGAGCAGCTGGTCTTCCAGCACGGCGACCCGCTCCCACAGTCCCGCCGTGGCGTCGGGGCTGAGGCCGCGGTTGACGCCGTAGGCGCGCACGGCCTCGTCCATGCCGCGGCGGAAGTAGGCGAAGGCGGAGACGGCGTCGGTCAGGCGCACGCCCTCGCCTTGCAGCACGACCGCGTAGCGGCGGCCCAGGGCGCCGCCCTGCTCCTCCAGCGCGTCGCGGCCGGCGTCGTCGGCCAGGTAGCGCTCGACCAGCGCCACCGTCTGCCGGCCCAATTGCGCGAGCTGCGAGCGGCCCGTGCCGGAGATGCCGTCGAGCCAGCCGCGCTGGGCGGCGTCGGCCTCGCGCAGCCGGGCGCGGATGCGGTCCACGGCGTCGCCGTCGAAGCCGGCCCCGTCGGCCAGGTCCTCGCCGGCCGCGTCGATGATGCGGCGCAGCCCGGCCGCGGCGAAGCGCCGGTGTCCGCCCGGCGTGCGGAAGGTCTGCACCAGGCCGGCGTCGGCCCAGCGCCGCAGGGTCGATTCGTTCACGCCCAGGTGGCGGCTGGCCTCACCGAGGCCGAGCCACTCGGGCTCCGCGTGCCGCTGCCCCTGGAAGGTCGCCACCGGACCCCGCTTCCGCCGCATCGGACGTCCATGCGTTCTGTCGCACGAATGTCCCTAAATCTGCGCAAAGCTGCGCGAACGCGGCGATTCTATGGATTCCGGGTCGGTTGGACAAGGCCTCAGTGGACAGTGTGGGGGCGGTGCTCTCAGCCGGTTGCCGCGATGGCAGCCCGGACTTCTCTCGGCGTTCGGTCCGAAGTCCGCACCGCCTCCTGAATCCTGGCGAGCACGTCCTCCCGGAGCGGGTCACGCGCCGGGAAGGCCCCCGTCTGGATGTTCTTCTGGAGCATCCCGGCGTCGGTCAGTTCGGGCGACGCGCGGTAGATGCAGGATGCATGGGTGAGGATGGGGTGGTCTCCGGGCTGAACGACCTCGCATGCGCTGTCGCAATTCCGGCGTCGTCCGGGCTCATGCTTCGTCAGATTCGCGACGGCGACTCGCCCGTCTTCGGTCACCTCGCTCAGCACCATCCAGAGATGCCCGGCGAAGTCGAACCCGACGAAGGTGTCGCCGGGCCTCACTTGGCCATCGCGGCGTGGAAGGCGTACACGGCCTCCGCATCCTCGCTGGCGAGCGCGACTTCGTCATCCGAGTAGCCCGCGAAACGCAGGATCTGCGCGGGGTTGATCGGGCGAGCGCTTCGCCCCGGGTTCTCCCACTCCGGCAGCGCGTGCGTGTGATCCACGATCTCGGCGTCGGTCTCTTCGCGGTGGCGCTCGGCGATCCGTTCGAGAACGGTCGTCTGGTACTCCGACAGCGAGCCCTGACCCGGATCAGCAAGGAGCGCGACCGTGTGCTTTCCGTCGCGCTCGATGTGCTGCGTCCAGTAGCTCGTCTCTTGGGGGGCAGCGTTCTTGACCAGTTCGAGGCAACGGCTGAGCACCGGGCCATGCTTCATCGACACGAAGCGGTCCCCCGTGATGGTGGATCCCGTCTCGATCAGCGATTGGCGATCGGCGAGGTAGAGCAGCTTGATGAGCCGCAGGTATGACATTGGCCCGTCGTGGCGGGAGAGCAGGACCCCGGCGGCTTGCGTCGCCTTCCGCTCATCGAAGAAGAAGCGCATCCGCGTGGTCTGACGGCGCCTGAGTCTCGTGAGGACGGGCATGGGGAGTCGGCCTCTCTTCGTCCACTATAGGCCAGCGGCACACGGCGACGATCGCCCCCCTCACCCCTCCCGGATCGACCGCAGCGTCCGCGCGACCTCGATCGCGGCCTGCGCGGCCTCCTCGCCCTTGTTGCCGGCCGACCCGCCGGCCCGCGCCTCGGCCAGGCCGCGCGTGTGCGTGGCGAGCACCTCGAAGATGCAGGGCACGCCGGTCCGCAGCGACACCTCGCCGACGCCGCGGGCGGTCTCCCCGGCGATGAGCTGGTAGTGATCGGTCTCGCCGCGGATGATCGCGCCCAGGCAGATCACGGCGTCGAAGCGGCCCGTCTCGGCGCAGGCCTGGGCGAGCAGCGGGATCTCGAACGACCCCGGTGCCCAGAAGACCTCGACCGCCTCCGGGGCCGCGCCGCGGTCGGCCAGCGTGCGCCGCGCGCCGTCGAGCAGGGCGGCCGTGATCGATTCGTTGAAGCGCGCCACGACGATGGCGAAGCGCAGGCCGCCGGCGGCGCTGGGGCGGGGACGGGCGGGGCCGGCCATCGTCAGGCGTCCGCGCGGCGGGCGGCGCTCCGCTTGGCCGCCTTCTTGGCCGGCGTCTTGGCCGGCGGGGCCGCCCCGATGACGGGCGGCGCGACGGGGGCGTCGAGCAGGTGCCCGAGCTTGCTCTGCTTGACCGCCAGGTAGTCGGCGTTGTGCGGGTTGGCCGGCGCGATGACCGGCACCCGCTCGACGACCTCCAGGCCGTAGGCGGAGAGGCCGTGGCGCTTGGCGGGGTTGTTGGTCAGCAGGCGGATGCGGCTGATGCCCAGGTCGCGCAGGATCTGCATGCCGATGCCGTAGTCGCGCCGGTCGGCGGCGAAGCCCAGCGCGATGTTCGCCTCCACCGTGTCGAGCCCCTTGTCCTGCAGCGCGTAGGCGCGCAGCTTGTTGTGCAGCCCGATCCCGCGCCCCTCCTGCTGCATGTAGACGAACGCCCCGCGCCCCTCCTTGCCGATCAACTCCAGCGCGATCTCCATCTGCTCGCCGCAGTCGCAGCGCAGGGAGGAGAACACATCGCCGGTGAGGCACTGCGAGTGCACCCGCACCAGGGACGGCTCGGGCGTGGCGACGTCGCCCATCACGAGCGCCACGTGCTCCTCGTCGTGGCCGGGCACCCGGTAGCCGATGACGCGGAACTGGCCGAAGCGGGTGGGCAGGTTGGCCTCGGTGATGCGCTCCACGAGCTGCTCCGTGCGCAGCCGGTAGCGGATGATCTGCTCGATGCTGATCATCTTGATGTCGTGCCGCTTGGCGAAGCGGGTCAACTCCGGCCGGCGCGCCATCGTGCCGTCGGCCTTCATGATCTCGCAGATCACGGCGCCGGGCAGCAGCCCCGCGAGGCGGCACAGATCGACGCTGGCCTCCGTCTGACCGGCGCGCACCAGGACGCCCCCGTCGCGCGCGCGCAGCGGGAACATGTGTCCCGGCGAAACCAGGTCCTGCGCCGTCGTGTTGGGGTCGATCAGGACGTGCACGGTGCGGGCGCGGTCGCTCGCGGAGATGCCGGTGCTGACGCCGGCGCGCGCCTCGACGGAGATGGTGAAGGCCGTGCCCAGCGGGGCCGTGTTGCGATCGACCATCATCGGCAGGCCCAGTTGGTCGATGCGATCGCTGGAGAGGGCAGTGCAGATCAGCCCGCGGCCGTACTTGGCCATGAAGTTGATGTCGTCGGGCGTGGTGAACTGCGCCGGCAGGCAGAGGTCGCCCTCGTTCTCGCGGTCCTCGTCGTCGGTGATGATCACGGGGTGGCCGCGCTGGAACTCGGCGATCGCCTCCTCGACGGTCGCGAACGGGCTCGCCGCGGGGCGGGCCTTGCGCGCCTTCTTGGGCGCCGCGCGGGACGCGCGCGCCGGCGCCGGCGTCTCGGACGCTCGCTCGGACAAAGCGGAGCCTGCCTTCCGTTCAACCGCCCGGCCGCGCCGGGCGCCGGTCAGGATGCCGCGCCCGGGCCGCGCGCGGCAAGCAACTCATCGACGTAGCGCGCCAGGATATCGGTCTCGAGGTTGACCTCGTCGCCCGGCGCGCGCTGGGTGAGGTTGGTGTGTTCCTGCGTGTACTGGACCAGCGAGACGGCGAAGCCCGCCGCGTCCTTGGCGATGATCGTCAGGCTCGCCCCATCGACCGCGACGGGGCCCTTGACCACCATGTAGCGCAGCAACTCCGGCGGCGCGTCGTAGCGCGCGATGACCGCGTCGGCCTCGGGCGTCAGCGAGCGCAGCCGGCCCGTCCCCTCGACGACGCCGCGCACGATGTGCCCGCTGAGCCGGTCGGTGGGGCGCAGCGAGCGCTCCAGGTTGACGCGGTCGCCGGCGGCGAGGTTGCGCAGGTTGCTGCGCCGGTAGGTCTCCGGCATCACGTTGGCGAAGAACGCGCCCCCGTCGAGCTGCGCCACGGTCAGGTCGACGCCGTTGATGGCGATGCTGTCGCCGAGCTGCGCGTCTTCCAGGACAGCCGCCGCGGCGATGCGCAGCGTGCCCTCGCCCGCCTCCCGGACGACGCCCACCTCCTCGACGATGCCGCTGAACACGGGCCGCTCTCCTCGCTTTCGCTCTAGTCGCGCCGCGTCACGTCGTCGCGCGACGCGATCTCCTTGATCAGCAGGACCGCGCCGGGCTCGCCGGCGTCCGCCGCGCCGGGCGGCGGGACCGCACGGCGATAGTACCGATATCCCCGCGCCGCCCAATCGGCCCGCGTCCAGCCCTGCGCCTCCGTCCCCGGACACGACGCGGCCAGCGCCCAGCGCCGGCCGCCGCCCGCCGCCGACGCCTCGGCCGTGTCGAGCAGGCGGGCCGCGAGCCCGTGGTCGCGCCAGGGCGGCGCGACGAGCAGGTGATCGATGCGGGCGCGCGACTCCGCCGGGGCGGTGCCGGGGTTGTCGAGCGTCGCGCGGACGCCGCCGGCGACGGCCGCGCCGGCCAGCGCCACCCAGGCGGCGTCGCCGCTGGTCGATGCGGCGGCGGCCGCGAAGGCCGCCTGCAGCGCGTCGCGCCGGGCGGCGTCGTCGGCGAGCGCCGCCAGGGCCGGGGCGTCGGCGGGGGTGGCGCGCCGGATCGTGACGGTCTCCGGCGGGGCGGGCGGAACCGGCCGTGCGGTCACGAGCAGATCGTCGCCCAGCCGCTCGACGCGCAGGTCGCGCAGGCGCGCGACGTCGGCCATGCGCTCCGCGCCCGTCCCCACGACGGCGGCGGCCGCGTCGCCCCCGATCACCATCGGCGCGACCACGGCCCGCACCTCCTGCACCAGCCGGGCGTCGAAGAACGCGCCGTGCACACGCCCGCCCCCCTCGACGATCAGGGAGACGACGCCCTCGCCGCCCAGCCAGTCGAGCAGGGCCGGCAGGTCGACCCGGCCGTCGGCGGCGGGGAACTCCACCACGCGCGCGCCCGTCGCCTCGATGGCGGCGCGCCAATCGGCGGGGGCGGCGGGCGTGCAGCAGATCACCGTCGGGGCCGCGTCCTGCCCGGCGAGCACGCGCGCGCCCGCCGGCGTGCGCCCGCGGCTGTCGAGCACGAGCCGCAGCGGCTGGACGATCGACGCCGGGGCCGGGTCGGGCCGGGCCGTCAGTTGCGGGTCGTCGAGCAGGATCGTGTCCACGCCGACGAGGATCGCGTCGTGCTCGACGCGCAGCCGGTGCGACCAGGCGCGCGTCCGCGGGCCGCTGACCCAGCGCGAGTCGCCGCTGGTGGCCGCGATCTTGCCGTCGAGCGAGGCGGCCCACTTGGCGATCACGAAGGGCCGGCCGGTGCGGCGGTGCTGCGTGTAGGCGCGATAGTGCTCCAGCGCCGCCGCCGCGCCGTCGCCGCCGCGCACGACCAGGCCGGCCTCGCGCAGCCGGCGGATGCCGCCCCCATCGACGCGCGGGTCCGGGTCGGCGCAGGCGACGACGACCTCGCGCAGGCCGGCGGCCAGGATCGCGTCGGCGCAGGGCGGCGTGCGGCCGTGCACGGAGCACGGCTCCAGGGTCACGTAGAGGGTCGCGCCGCGGGCGTCGCCGCCGGCCGCGGCGAGCGCGGTGACCTCGGCGTGGGGGCCGCCGGGCGGCGCCGTCGCGCCCTCGCCGACGACGCGGCCGTCGCGCACGACCACCGCGCCCACGGCGGGATTGGGGCTGGTCGCGCCCAGCGCGCCGCGGGCGAGTTCCAGCGCCCGCGCCATGTGACGCGAGACGGCCGGGCCGTCGCTCACCACTCCCCGGCCTCCTCCCAGATGCGGCTCGCGAGGCCGGCGTCGGAGCCGGCGTACTTGTCGCCGGCGGCCCCGCCGTAGGGGCGCTCGGCGGGGGAGCTGAGCGGCTGGAAGGTGAACGCGCAGATGCGCATGCCGGGGTACAGCGCGACCGGCATCACGCCCAGGTTGCCCAGCTCCATCGTCGCGTGGCCCTCCCAGCCGGCGTGGAACAGGCTGGCCGTGCTGTGCACGATGATGCCCAGGCGGCCCAGGCTGCTGCGCCCCTCGAGCCGCGCCACCAGGTCGGGGCCCAGGCGCAGCCGCTCCAGCGTCGTCGCCAGGACGAGTTCCTGCGGATGCACGATGAAGCGGTCGCCCGGCGCGAGTTCCACGCGCCGGGTGGCGCCGGTCGCCGTGGCCGGGTCGCGCGGGTCGATGCAGGCCTGCTTGTTGCGCTCGAAGACGAGGAAGCGGGAGCCCAGGCGCAGGTCGACGCAGTCGGGACCGATGCGCTCCTCCAGCCCGTCGTCGGGGTCGAGCGCGAGGCGGCCCGTGCGCAGGGCGGCGCGGATGTCGCGGTCGGAGAGTTGCACGCGGGCCTCCCCTCGCGGGCGCGGACGCGATTCGCTGCGCCCGGCCGTTGGCCGATCGATCTTCGCACGCCGGGGCGGGGCGGGAACTACCCGGGTGGGCGCGCGGTCCGGCGTCAGGCCGCCCGGCGGCGCAGCCAGAGCGCCGCCGCGAGTCCGGCCGCCGCCAGCGCGGCCAGCGCGATCTCCAACGGCCGCAGGAAGCCGGGACGGGAATCCTCGGCGAGCGCCGCCTCCGGCCCGGCGGCCTCCGGCGCCAGCCCCCCCGCGACGCCGATGCGTTCCTGCGCCGTCTCAGGCGCAGGCTCGGCCACGGCGCCGGCGTCGGGCTCGACCGGGGCGGCGGCCGGCGCGGCGGCGGCCTCGACGGCTTCCGCCTCCACGGGCTCTTCCTGCACGACCTCTTCCTCCACGGCTTCCGCGGGCTCCTCCTCCGCGACGGCCGCGGCGGCCGGTTCCTGCGCCGCCTCGACGTCGTCCGCCGCCGCGTCCATCTCCGCGGGCGCCGCCTCGGCCGGCGCGGCCTCGGCCGGGGCCTCCTCGGCGGCGGCTTCCTGCACGGCCGGTTCCCGCGCCTCGTCGTCGGCGGCGGCCTGGGCGACCTCGGCCGACGCGTCCCCGGCCGCCTCCTCCGGCGCCGCGGCCGGCGCGTCCTCGGCCGGCTGCGGCTCCCCGGCGGCCTGCCCGGCGGATTCCCCGGCGGCGTCGGTCCCATCGTCCTGCGTCGAGGCCGACTCGGCCTCCCCGGACGGCGCCGGCTCGGACGCCGGCGCCTCGGCGGCCTCCTGCTCCGCCTGCTCGCCGGCGACCGGTGGCTCAGCCACCTCCGGCTCGGGCGTGGAGTCGTCGACCGGGGCCTCGGTCTCGGCGACGTCGTCCGTGGGCGCGGCGTCTTCGCCCGTGGCGGCGGCGGATTCACCGGCGGCGACCGCCGCGGGTTCCGCAGCGGCGGCGGCCTCCTCGGCCGGCGGTGCGTCATCCGCCGCCGCGTCGTCCGCCGACGCATCCGCGTCGCGCGCCGCGGCGACGGCCGCCCCGGCGGCCTCCGCACGCCCCTCCGACGCCGTCTCCTGGACCTCGGGCTCCTCCTCCGCGCGCACCGCGGCGGCCGTCGCGGTCGCCTCGGGCTCGGGTTCCTCCGCGTCCGCGTCGGCCGCTTCGGCCGCCTCCGCCTGTGCATCCGCGGCCTCCTCGGCCGGGGCGGCGCTCTCGTCGGCGGTCTCCGCCCCGGTCTCGACCCGGGCGGCCACGCGAGCGGGCTCCTCCGCCGCCTGCTCTTGCGGCTGCTCCGTGGCGCGCTGGGGCGCCGCCTCGGGAGTGGTCGCCTCTTCCGCTTGGGCTTGGGCTTCCGCCGGCGCGGGCGTCTCTGCAGCCGCCGCCGCGACTTCCGTCTGCGTCTCTGTCTGTGTCTCCGTTTGCGCCTCCGCCTCAACCTCCTCCGCGGCCGGCGCGGCCTCGGCCGCCGCCTCCGCCGGGACCGCGGCCGGCGCGGCCGGCTCCGGCGCGGCCTCCTCCGACTGCCCGACGGTGGCCACGACTTCAGCGGCGTCCGCCGCCGACTCCGAGGCGATCTCCACGGCGACCGTCGTCACGCTGCGGGGCTCGCGCAGCGGCGCCGCGCCGTCCTGCCGGAGGTCGACGATGACCACGGCGACGAGCGCCGCGGCGGCCAGCACCGCGGCGGAACTGGCCAGCCGCATCGCCAACTGGCCCTGCAACCGCAGCGGCAGGCCGCGGCGCGGCGCGGCGGCCAACTGATGCACGTCGCGCGGGGAGAGCGTGTAGTCGCGGCGGGGCTCGGGCGCGGGCAGGGCGGCGAGCATCGCCTGCATCTGCCGCAGGTCGTCGACGTACGCCCGCAGTTCGGCGTCCTCCTCGAGGGCGCGCGCGAAGGCGCCCGCCTCGTCGGCGGGCAGCCGCCCATCGACGAAGGCCGAGGCCTGCGCCTGTCGGTCGGGCTGACGCCGGAAGCGACGGCCGATCACGAGGGACTCCTTGCCGCCGGGGCTGAAGGCGCCCCGTGATCTTCCTGACGCCCGCGGCGGGCCGGCAGTTCCCCGCGCGCGGTCAGAAAAGCGCGCAGCCGGGCCCGTCCGCGACTGATGCGCGACTTAACGGTGCCGACGGAGACGCCCATCGCCTGCGCGATCTCCTCGTAGGCGAGGCCGTGCACGTCGGAGAGCAGGACGGCCTGCCGCTGCTCCGCCGGCAGCGTCGCCAAGCCCTGCTGGATGACGGCCGCGGTCTCGGCGCCCATCGCGCGGCCCTCGGGGGAGCGTTCGCGGGAGGGGGGCGCGGCGGCGTCCCCCTCGGCCTCGATCATGGAGTCGAGCGAGTCGGAGGGGCGGCGCTTGCGCTTGCGCAGTTCGTCGCGGCACTGGTTGCCGGCGATGCGCAGGATCCAGGCCTGGAAGGAGCCGCCCCGGTAGCCGCCGATGCCCCGCCAGGCCGACAGGAAGGCGTCCTGCGCCGCGTCCTCGGCGGCCGGCGGGGAGGAGAGCATCCGCAGGCAGAGCCCGAACACCGGCCGCTGGTAGCGCCCGACGAGCGCGTTGAACGCGCTCAACTCGCCCTGCTTCGCGCGCGCGGCGAGTTCATCGTCGCTGGGGGCCGCGGTGGGAGGCGGGGTGGGCATGGCTGAGCGCGTGGACTCCTGGATGGGCGGCCACCGCTCGGCAGCGCGCGCAGCCCACCGATCCGCGCGGCGAGGCCGGGATTGCGTCGAGTGTACCAGCCGCCCGCGTCCGCCCGGCCGGCGGCGCTCGCCCAGGCCCGATAGCCCCCGTCCGAGCCCGTCCCTACGCTGGATGGGGCAGCGCGGGCGGGACGGACGGCGCGGAGAGGCATGCAGCGACTTCGGCACGGCCCCATCCGCGACATCCTCGAGACCGCCCTGCTGGCCCTGATCGTGTTCCTGCTGGCGCGCGCCGTCGTGCAGAACTTCCAGGTCGAGGGGGCCAGCATGGACCCCACGCTGCAGCAGTCCAACTTCGTGCTGGTCAACAAGCTCGCCTACGAGAGGGTCAACCTGGGGCCGTTCGACTTCCTGATCCCGGGCCGCGACAACGGCGAGTTCCTCTTCGGCGGTCCCAGCCGGGGCGACGTGGTGGTCTTCCATTCCCCCTACGACAGCGACCGCGACTTCGTGAAGCGGATCATCGGCCTGCCCGGCGACCGCGTCGAGGTCCGCGACGGGGAGGTGCTCGTCAACGGCGCGCTGCTCGACGAGCGGGCGTACATCCGCTCCGCGCCCACCTACCGCTACCCGCAGGGCGGTATGCCGGTGGTCGTGCCGCCCGCGCACTACTTCGTGCTGGGCGACAACCGCAACGCCAGTCAGGACTCGCACGTCTTCGGGCCCATCCATGAGCGGCTGCTGGTGGGCGCGGTCATCTTCCGCTGGCTGCCGCTGGACGCGATCGGCGGCGCCGGCAGCCGCGAACTGGTGACGGACGCCGGCGGCCCCGTGCCCGATCCCGCCGGCGCGCGGCCCGCCCCGGCCACGACCGCCGCCCAGTTGGAGCCCGCGCGATGAGCGCCCCGGACGAGGCGCTGGAGGTGCTCAAGCGCGCGGGCGCGGTGCTGAGCGGCCACTTCCGCTACGCCTCGGGCCGGCACGGCCCGCTCTACGTCGAGAAGTTCCGCCTGCTGGAGGACCCCGCCGCGACGGCCACGCTCTGCGAACCCCTGGCCGCGGCATTGCGCTCGCACGGCCTGGAACTGGTCGTCGGCCCCACGACCGGCGGCGTGGTCGTGGGCTACGAGATGGCGCGGCAACTGGGGCTGCACGTCTTCATCGCCGAGCGCAGCGGCGACGGCGACGCGCGCGCCCTGCTGCGCGGCTTCCGCGTGCGGCCGGGGCAGCGCGCCCTGATCGTCGACGATGTGCTCACGACGGGCGGCTCGCTGCGGCAGACGATCACGGCCGTCGAGCGCGCGGGGGGTCGGCCGGCGGCGGTGGCGGTGTTGATCGATCGCAGCGGCGGGCGCACGGACTTCGGGCTGCCGTTCTTCGCGGGGATGACGCTCGACATCGAGTCGTACGCACCGGCCGACTGCCCCCAGTGCGCGGCGGGCGAGCCTCTGATCGAGACGTAGGCGGCGCCCGCGAGGGATCAGGCGTAGACCGCCAGGTCGGCGGCGTGGACGAAGAAGCCCGGCGCGATGCCGGCCGCGTCGGCCAGGACCGACATCAGCACGACGAACAGCGCGAAGCCGGCCAGGTTCGCGACGAGCGCCTCGCGGCGGGTCGCGCCGGGCACGGCGGCCTCGATCGCGGCGTTGCTGCTCGCGAACCAGGCCAGCACGCTCAGCATCCCCACGGCGAAGCCCAGCGCCGGCACGACCATGAACACCGCGCCCGCGACCGGGAAGGCCGCGTGGCCCATCGTGCGGATGAGGGAGGGCGCGGTCGACTCCCGCGCGAACACGAAGCGCAGCATCACGTGCGCGGTCATCACCCAGACGCCCCAGAGGATCGCGCCGCAGAGCAGCCCCAGCGCGACCTCGCGCGCCAGGATGCGGCCGGTGGAGAGGCCGTCGACCTCGACGATCAGCCAGAGCCAGCCGCCCAGGGCCGCCAGCAGCAGCGAGGCCACGACGACCAGCGCCGCCGCCAGCGTCTGGCCGGCGTCGTCGCGGATCTCGCGGAAGACGGCGGTGTCGAGTTCCGCCAAGCGGCGCACCCGCTGCGCGGTCAGGCGCAGGTCGATGACTTGATCCGTGGACGACGGGGCCAGGACGCCGGGGAGGCGCCGCGCCGCCCGCGCGCGAACGGCCTCGCGGAAGCGGGCCGGGGCCGCCGAGAGGCGCGAGGGCTCGGACGAGGACAGGGGCGGGGTCCGCCGGCGGAGAGAACCATGCGATCGCCCGGATCGAGCGCCCCGCGGTCACCAAAAACCCTGTGTTCAGTATACAACACCGGCCGCGTTCCCGGCGCCCGTGGATCGGAACCGGCCCGCGGGAGCCGCGCAGGGCGGCGGCGGTCTATCTTGTACGCGGCGGTACACGGAATCCCGCCCGCAGAGGAGCCCCCATGAGCGACGCCCCCATCTCCCCGCACGACCCCTACGCCCGCACCCGCATCCCCGTGCTCGACAGCGACATGGTCTGCATCGACGAGGGCCGCGGCGACAGCATCATCTTCCTGCACGGCAACCCCACGTCGTCGTACCTGTGGCGCAACATCATCCCGCACTGCACGTCGCTGGGACGCTGCCTCGCGCCCGACCTGATCGGCATGGGCGAATCGGGCAAGAACCCCGGCGGCTCCTACCGCTTCGCCGACCACGCGCGCTACCTCGACGCCTGGATCGAGGCGATGGACGTGGGCGACGACGTCACCTTCGTGATCCACGACTGGGGGTCGGCGCTGGGCTTCGACTGGGCGCGCCGGCACCCGGATCGCATGAAGGGGCTCGTCTTCATGGAGGCGATCGTGCGGCCCGTGACCTGGGACGAATGGCCCGAGGCCGCGCGCCGCATCTTCCAGGGCTTCCGCTCGGAGGCCGGCGAGGGGATGGTCCTGGAGAAGAACGTCTTCGTGGAGCGGGTGCTGCCGGGCAGCGTGCTGCGCGGCCTGACCGAGGAGGAGATGGACGTCTATCGCCGGCCCTACGCCGAGCCCGGCGAGTCGCGGCGCCCCACCCTCACCTGGCCCCGCGAGATCCCCATCGACGGGGAGCCGGCCGACGTGGTCGCCCTCGTGCAGGCCTACGCCGACTGGCTCAGCGGCAGCCCGCTGCCCAAGCTGCTGATCAACGCCGAGCCGGGCGCGATCCTCAACGGCGCGCAACTGGAGTTCGCGCGCGGCTGGCCCAACACGACCGAGGTCACGGCGCCGGGCAACCACTTCGTGCAGGAGGACTCGCCGGACGCGATCGGCCGCGCCATCGCGGACTGGTACGCGACGCTGTAGGGCGGCCCGGCGCTACTGTCCGGACGCTATTGTCCGGCCGCTATTGTCCAGAAAAAGTCGGCGCGCGCTTCTCCAGGAAGGCCTGCACGCCCTCGCGCCCGTCGGCCGTCGTCGCCATGCGCGCGATGGCCTGCGTCTCCAGTTCCATTTGCGTCTCCAGCGTCTCGACCAGACCACTGTGGAACAGCCGCCGCGCCGCGCCCAGGGCGACGGTGGGGCCGGCCGCGACCTCCCCGGCCGTGGCGGCGGCCTCCGCCTGGAGGCGGTCGTCGGGCACGACCCGCGTGACGAGGCCGTACTCCCGCGCCTGCGCGGCGTCCAGCATCGGATTCAGCAGGGTCAGCTCCAGCGCCCGCCGCAGGCCCACCTTGCGCGGCAGGAAGTACGTCGAGGAGCCGTCGGGCGTCAGGCCGGCCTTGGTGTAGGCCATCGTGAAGCGGGCCGATTCCGCCGCGAGCACGATGTCGCAACTGCAGGCCAGGCTCATGCCCGCGCCGGCGGCGACGCCGTTGATCGCCGCGATCAGGGGCGCGTCGCCGCGGGTGAAGCGCGAGACGGCTCCGTGCAGATGGGTCGTCACTTCCATCAGGTGCGCGGGCATGTCGTCGCCCTGCGCCGCGAACGACTTGAGGTCGCCGCCGGCGCAGAAGAAGCGCCCCGAGCCGGTCAGCAGGATGGCCCGCACGTTCGGATCGCTGCTGGTGGCGAGCGAGGCGTGCATCAGGTCGATGCTCATCTGCAGGTTGATCGCGTTGGCGGCCTCGGGCCGGTTCAGGGTGATGTGCGCGACGTGGCCGCGCAGTTCGTATGTCAGCGTCTCGTAGTCCATGCCAAGCCTCCTCGATCGCCCCGGCGCGCCCGTCTCGCGGCGCGGGCGCGGCCATCATCGCCGCCGCGCCCGGCGGGGGCAATCCGCGCCGGCCGCTCCGGCGGCGCGGAGCGCGACGATCTGCGGTTCCGCGCGGCGCGGGATATGCTGGGGCCGTGAGCCCAGCGTGCCCGGCGCCCCGCGCCGGGGCGGTTCGGGATTGGGGGCGTCGATGTCGATAGTGCAGCGTTCGCGCGGTTTGCAGTTCGGCCCGCTGGCGATACGGCCAAGGAGTTCATCAAACCCGTCGTGATGCGGGGGCTGCTGCTCAAGGAGCGGGTGCAATCCGGCGCGATGTACCCGCCCCTGAACGACGGCTTCCAGCAGGATCCCTATCCCACCTACCAGACCTTGCGGGACAAGGACCCGGTGCACTGGAGCGAACTCACCCACGGCTGGGTGATCTCCCGCTTCGAGCACGTCGACATGATGCTGCGCGATTTCAAGCGCTTCGCCTCCGACGAGCGGCGCGCCGGCGGCGCCGCGCCGCCCTACACGCCGCCCTTCCCCGAGGGCCGCAGCCTGCTCGTCATCGACCCGCCCGACCACACCCGGCTGCGCGGGCTGGTCTCGCGGGCCTTCACGCCGCGCGCGATCGCCGACCTGGAGCCGCACATCGAGCAGATCGTCGACGAGACGCTGTCGCAGATCCCGGAGAACGAGCCCTTCGACCTCATCGAGCGCCTCGCCGACCCCCTGCCGGTCACGGTCATCGCGGAGATGATCGGCATCCCGCCCGAGGACCGGGAGCGCTTCCAGGTCTGGTCGGCTCGGGTGGCGCGCATCCTGGAGCCGACGATGACGCGGGCCGAGATGGAGGTCGCGCTCGTGGCCGCCGCGGAGCTGAGCGACTACTTCCGCATGATCATGGAGCAGCGCCGCGCGGAGCCCCAGGACGACCTCATCACGCGCCTGATCGAGGCCGAGGAGGAGGGCAGCAAGCTCTCGATGGACGAGATGCTGTCGATGCTGCGCCTGCTGCTCGCCGCCGGCAACGAGACGACCACCAACCTGATCGGCAACGGCATGTTGGCCCTGCTGCGCCACCCCGATCAACTGCGCCTGCTGCAGGAGGACCCCAGCCTCGCGGAGGGCGCCGTGGAGGAGCTGCTGCGCTACGACGGGCCGGTGCAGACCGACGGCCGCACCGTCCTGGAGGACATGGAGCTCGAGGGCAAGCAGCTCAAGCGCGGGCAGCCGCTGGCCCTGTTGATCGGCTCGGCCAACCGCGACGGCCGCACCTACGAGCGCCCGGACGCGCTCGACATCACCCGCGAGGGTCAGCCCCACGTCGCCTTCGGCCGCGGCATCCACCACTGCCTGGGGGCGCCGCTGGCCCGCCTCGAGGGGCGCATCGCGCTGGCCGCCCTGGCCAGGCACTTCCGCGAGATCCGGCTCGTGGAGGCGAAGCCGCGCTTCAAGGACAACGTCGTGCTGCGCGGCCTGCGATCGCTGCCGCTGGAGGTGCGGCGCTAACGGAAGCCAGCCGCCGGCTGGGGCCAGATCACGGCGCTCTCCATCTGGATCCAGAGTCCCTCGCCGTGGTTGATCGCCGTGGGGGCGCCGCGCGCCGACGGCGTCCCCGGTCGGAAGACGCGGAACCGCTGCGTCAGCGGGTCGAAGCGGTAGATCACGACGACGGCCGGGCCGATCGACTGCGCGATCCGGGCCGGCGCGACGCCGTCGGGGCCGGTCCAGCCGACCAGGTTGAACCCGGGCGCGAGCGGCACCGTGCGCTCCCGGCCCAGACCGGGCATGCGCCAGATCATGGGCTGCCGGGCGAGGACCCAGAGGCCGTCCCCCGGCCGCAAGGTCGTCAGCCGGTTGAGCGCCGCCGGGACGCCGCGGCGGTAGGTCAGGTAGCCGCCCGCCGCGGTGTCCCAGGCGAACACGGCGCCGACGGCGGGCAGCGCCGCCAGCGCCGCCGCGACCGGCGTCTCGTCGCCGGTCCAGGTGATCAGGTTCCAGCCGACCAGCAACGCCACGTCGCGCGGCGGCGCCGGCGCGGGCGTGAAGATCTCCGCCGACCGCCCCGCGAGCCGCTCCTTCCCGCCGGCGATCAGCACGCGGCCGCCGGGCAGCAGGCTGGCGGTGTGGAAGCTGCGCGCCACCGCGACGGCCGACAGCAAGTCCGCCCGGCCGCCGCCCTCGGGCTGGTAGCCCTCCGCGCCCGCATCGGTCAGGGCGGGCTCGCCGAGCCCCCCGGCGATGAGGACGCCGCCGCCGGACAGGAGCGTGACGCTGTGCCCCCGGCGGGCGCGGTTGAGCGGCGCGAGGGCCGTGAACCGGCCGGTCTCCGGGTCGTAGATCTCCACATCGGCCAGGCGCCGGTCGCCGGCCCCCAGGCCGCCGCTGATCAGCACGCGGCCGTCGGGCAGCGCGACGGCCGCGTGCTCGCTGCGCGACACGGCCATCCTCCCGGCGGCCGTGAACGCGCCGCCGACGGGGTCGTAGATCTCGGCGGGCGGGAACGCGCCGCCGGAATCCTTGCCGCCGGCGATCAGCACGCGGCCGTCGTCCAGCAGCGTGGCCGTGTGCCCGGCGCGGCCCACTTTCATCGGGCCGGTCCCGACGAAACGGCCTTGGTCGGGGTCGTAGATCTCGGCGGAGTCCAGTTCCGATCCGGCCCCGACGCCGCGCCCGCCGGCGATCAGCACGCGGCCGTCGCCGAGCAGCGTGGCCGTGTGCTGCGTGCGTGGGGTCCGCAGCCGTCCGGCCGGCGCGAAGCCCTCGCGCTGGGGATCGAACTTCTCCGCCGTTTGGGTCGGCTGCTCGGGCTGGCGGGCGCCGCCGACGATCAGCACCGCGCCGTCCTCGAGCCGGGTGGCGGTGTGACCGCTGCGGCGCTCGATCATCGAGCCCGCGTCCTCGAACCGGCGGTCGTCGGGCAGGTACAGCTCGGCCGAATTGGTGTAGCCGGCCGGGCCCGTCTGGCCGCCGGTGATGAGCACGCGACCGTCGTCCAGGAGCGTGGCTCGATGGTAGGAGCGCGCGGTGTGCAGGTCGGGCAGCGACTCGAACCGCGCCGGTTCCTGCCCGCCGGCCGGCCGCGTGGGGGCCAGCGCCCCGGACAGCAGCGCGGCGCAGAGCAGCGCGGCGGCGATCAGCGCCCGCCGTCGCCCGGCGCGCCATCCCGATGGGCGGTGCAGGAACATCGCGCGTCCCGCGCCGCCGACCCAGCCCGACCGTACATCGCGGCGGGGCTCTGCCGCCAGACCGCCGGCCGATCAGGCCCGCCCCGCGCCGGTCTCGGCGAGGAAATCGGCGACCAGGGCGCGGAAGCGATCGGGCTGCTCCAGGTGCACGGCGTGGCCGGCGCCGGGCACGATCGCGGCGCGGCCGGCCGGCAGCCGGGCCGCCATCGCCGCCGCATGATCGCAATACACGGGGTCGAATTCGCCGGCGATCAGCAGCGCCGGACAGCGCAGCCCGCCGAGCGCGTCGAGCACCGGCGGGTCGGCGCCCGCTCCGGCGGCGCGCAGGCCGGCGGCGAGCCCGGCCGCGTCGTTGCGCAGCCGCTGCGCGCGCAGCGCGGCGCGGGTCGCGGCCGGCAGGCGCCGCTGGCTCTCCCAGAGCGGCAGCGACTGCCAATAGTCGACGAACGCCGCGACGCCCTCCCGCTCGATCCGATCGGCCAGGGCGCGGTCGGCGGTCAGGCGGCGCGCCCGCGCGGCCGGGTCGGTGATGCCGGGCGACGCGCTCACGACGATCAGCGCCGCCACGCGCTCCGGCGCGCGCAGGGCGAACCGCAGCGCGACGCGCCCGCCCATCGAGTAGCCGAGCAGCGCGAACGCCCCCGCGCCGCGATCGTCCATCGCCGCCAGCAACGCGTCGATCGCGCCGGCGATGTCGTGGGGCCGGGGCCGGTCCGGCGGCGCGAGGGAGCGCCCATGCCCCGGCAGGTCGGCCGCCAGTTGCCGCGTCCCCGGCCAGGCGTCGCGGAAGGGGCGCCAGGTGGCGGCGCTGCCCGTGAAGCCGTGCAGCAGGAGCAGCGGCCGGCCCGCGCCCGACTCCCCGCCCGACTCTTCGATGTGGAGCCACGAGGCGGGCGAAGCCTCGCTCATGCCAGCGCGTCCCGCACCCGGCCCCACATCGCCTCGTGCAGGGCCGCGTTGGCGGCGCGCTCCGTGCCGACCTCGATCAACTGCGCGCCGTCGCGGGCCAGGGAGTCGGCCAGCGCCTCGCGGTAGGCCTGGGGGGTGTCGGGGTTGGCGTAGCCGAGGCCGTACTGCGCCGCCGCGTGCTCGAAGCGCAGGCCGTGCGGTGTGCCGAACAGCGGCTCGAACTCGGGCACGCGGCTCGCCTGCGGCAGCATCGAGAAGATGCCGCCGCCGTCGTTGTTGAGCACGACGATCGTCGCCGCCAGCCCGAAGCGCCCGACGGCGAGCAGGCCGTTCATGTCGTGGTAGGCGGAGAGGTCGCCCAGGACGAGCGCCAGGGGGCTCCCCGGACGCGCCGCCGCGATTCCCAGCGCCGTCGAGACCACTCCGTCGATGCCGCTCGCGCCGCGGTTGCCGTAGACGTGCAGCGGCTCCGGGCCGGGACGGAGCACCGTGTCGAGGTCGCGGATCGGCATACTGTTGCCCGCGACGATCGCTGCGCCCGGCGGCAGCGCGCCGATCAGGGCGCGGACCGCGCCGGGCTCCGACAGCCCCCCGGACAGACGCGCATCGCCCAAGTACGCATCAACAGTGGCGCAGGCGCGGCGCTCCCGCTCCCGCCAGGCGGCCGGCCAGGCCGCGTCCGGCGCGAGGCGCGTCGGCAGCGCCTCCAGCAGGCGGCGGCAGACCGCGGTCGGGTCGGCGTCGAGCGAGCGGGTGGCGCGGAGGTCGGGGTCGTTCCAGCGCCCGGGCTCCGCGATCACGACCTGCTCCGCGTCATCGAGGCCCGCCAGGAACGCGCCCAGCGCCTTCGACGTCGGCGTCCGGCCCACGCGCAGCACGACCTCGGGCCGCAGATCGGGGATGGCCGGGGCGCGCAGCATCGCGTCGTAGCCGGCGATGACGTGGCTGCGGTCGTGCGGGCCGCGCCGCAGTTGGGAGAGCGGGTCGGCCAGGATCGGGTAGCCCAGCGCGGCGGCGAGGCCGGTGATCGCCTGGACGCCGTCGGGCGCGCGCGCGGGCCCCGCGACGATCAGTCCGCGCCGCCGCTCCCCCACCAGCGCGGCCAGCGCGGCGACGTCGCCGGGCGCGGGCTCCACGCGGGGCGGCGGCCCCTCGCGGTCGGGCGTCAGGACGGCCGGGGGCGGCAGGTCGGGGATCAGCGGTTCGCGGAAGGGGAGGTTGAGTTGCACCGGCCCGGCGGGCGCGGCCGCCGCCAGGACGGGGGCGCGCCGCCCCCAGTGCCGGGCCGCACCGGCGGCCGCGTCGCCGGGGACGGGCAGGGGCAACTCGGCGAAGGCCTTGGCGTGGCCGCCGTACAAGCGCAGTTGGTCGATGGTCTGATTCGCCCCCACGCCGCGCGACTCCGGGGGCCGGTCGGCGGTCAGGACGACGAGGGGCAGCCCCGCCGCGGCGGCCTCGGCGACGGCCGGCGCGAAGTTGAGCGCCGCCGTGCCCGACGTGCAGAGCAGCGCGACGGGCGCATCGCGCGCCTGCGCCAGCCCCAGCGCGAAGTAGCCGCAGGAGCGCTCGTCGAGATGGACCCAGGCTCGCAGCGCGGGGTGGCGCCGCACCGCGACCGCGACGGGGGTCGAGCGGGAGCCGGGGCAGAGGCAGACGTCGCGCACGCCCCCCGCGACGAGCCCGTCGGCCAGCGCCGCCGCGAAGAGGCCCGGCGCGCGCCCGGCCGCGTCCGCCGGGTGGTCAGCGGGCGGGGCCATCGCCGCCGACGGCGACCCCCAGCGCGTCGCGCACCGCCGCCATCTTGAGGCGGGCCTCGCGCCACTCGAGCTCGGGGTCGCTGCCCTGCACGATGCCGCAGCCGGCGTAGAGCGCCGCCCGCCGCCCGCGCACCAGCGCCGATCGCAGCGCCACGACGGCGTCGCCCTCGCCGCCGCGATCGCCGCGCGCCCAACCCACGGGGCCCGCGTACCAGCCGCGGTCGAAGGGCTCCAGCGCGGCCGAGCGGTCCGCCTCCCGCGGCGTCGCGCCGACGGCCGGCGTCGGGTGCAGCGTGTCGATCAACTCCAGCAGCCCGCGCGGCTCGGCCAGCCGGCCGCAGACCGGTGTGCTGAGGTGCGACAGGTCGGGCAGGGTCATCAGCTCGGGCGCGCCGGGCACGTGCAGGCGCGTGCAGATCGGCGCCAGCCGCTCGCGCAGCGCCTCGACGACGAAGGCGTGCTCGCGGCGCTCCTTGCAGTCGTCGAGCAGCCGGCGCCCGTCGCCCGCCCCACGCGACGTGCCGGCCAGCGCCGACGCGGCGACGCGGTCCCCGCGCAGCCCGACCAACTCCTCGGGCGAGGCGCCCAGGAACGTCGCCGCGCCGCGCCGCAGCGCGAAGATCGTGGCGCCCGGGAAGCGGTCGCGCAGGGCGCGCAGCACCCGCGTCGCGTCGATCGGGCCGGCCGCCGTGGCCTGGATGCGGCGCGCCAGCACCTGCTTGCGCAGCCGCCCCGCCGCGATCTCGTGCAGCACGCCGCGCAGGCTATCGTCCCACCAGCCGTGGCCGGGGTCGTCGTGCAATTGCAGAGCGGGACCGGAGGTCTCGGAGTCCACGGGCGGCGCCTCGCGGGGGCGGGCGCGCAGGGCGATCGAGGCCAGGGCGGTCGCCGCGTGTACGTCGTCGGGCGCGGTGACCTGGACCTGCACGCTGCCCGCGTCGGGCCGCCGCTCCAGCACGACCGAGGGCGCGACCCACGCGCCCCGCGGCCAGCCGCGCCAGACCGGGTCGTCGATGGGCGAGGACTGCGCGAAGGCGAAGCCGCCCACGGCCACCGGCGACCCGGACGCATCGGACGCCGGCGAGGCCGCCTGCGCGACGCCGGCCGATTCGACCGTCCTGCGCCACCAGCGGGCCGCCTCGGCGAAGCGGCCGGGGCCCGCCACCTCGATCGACGCCGCCGCGCCCAGCGCCAGCAGGCCGAAGTCCTGCGCCGGCTGCTCCCAGTAGAAGGCGTCGCTGCCGGTGGCGGCGAAGGCGTCGAGCAGGTCGGGCAGCGGGCTCTCGTGCGCGGCGACGACGAGCGCGTCGTCGCGCCGCGCGGCGGCCTGCGCGAGCGGCGCGCGCAGCGCCTGCAGGGGGCTCGGCGTCGCGGCCGGGGAGGAGGGCATGCGTCGCTCCGCGTCCCGCCGAAAACCGACCGGCGGGTCGGTTTTCATGCTAGGCGCTCGGCGCGGCGGACGGAAGTCCCCCGGTGGCTGTGCGGGGAAGTTGGGCGTCAGGCGCCTCGATATCCGCCAGCGCCTCGACATCGATCAGGCGGAAGCCGGCCGCGTCCAGCCGGGCGAGCGTTCGCTCGAACGCCGCCTGGCCATCCGCCTCCGCCTGCTCCAGATAGGGCCCTCGTGGGACGCCTTACGCCCGCCCGGCGCAGCGGTGGTGGCCACGAACGCCGCGCCCACGCTCCAGCTTCTCGCCCGACTCGAAAGCGGCCCGGATCTTCTGCGCTCGCTCCGCGGAGAGCGCGCCGGCCTCGACGGCTTCGTCGATCCGGTCCGACGCTACCTGCTGCCGCGCGGCGGTGATGTCTTCGACTGTGACGCCGAGCGCCGCCGCGATCGCTTCGGGGCCGAAGCCGAACCGCGCGAACGCCCACCCGCGCCCCAGGCGATGCCGCGAGGGCGTCTCGCCCGACTCGATCTTCTGGCGGATCTCGTCTGCGCGCTCTTCGCCGATCCGGCCGTCCTCCACAGCCGTGCCGATCCTGTCGAGGGCGACTTGCCTGGCGGCAGCCCTGATTTCCTCGGCGGTCACGCCAAGCGCTAAAGCGGCCCGGATCTTCTGCGCTCGCTCCGCGGAGAGCGCGCCGGCCTCGACAGCTTCGTCGATCCGGTCCGACGCTACCTGCTGCCGCGCGGCGGTGATGTCTTCGACTGTGACGCCGAGCGCCGCCGCGATCGCTTCGGGGCCGAAGCCGAACCGCGCGAACGCCCACCCGCGCCCCAGGCGATGCCGCGAGGGCGTCTCGCCCGACTCGATCTTCTGGCGGATCTCGTCTGCGCGCTCTTCGCCGATCCGGCCGTCCTCCACAGCCGTGCCGATCCTGTCGAGGGCGACTTGCCTGGCGGCAGCCCTGATTTCCTCGGCGGTCACGCCAAGCGCTTCCGCGAAGGCTTCGATGGACTCGCCCGGGTGCCAAACGACCCCCGGCCTCAGCCCGTACTCCCCGCGCTTGCCGCCCTCGCCACGCTCCTGGGCGAAGACGACACCAACTCCAAGTACCGCGACGAGCATGCCGACGAGGACGGTGCCTGCAAACAACCTTGTTCTGCGATTCATTGTCTGTTCCTTTCCTGCTTAGATTCTGAAGCAAGGCGGCCGGCTTTGCCCTGCCACTGCAGACTCTGGCAGACGGGCGATAAGGCAGGCATAAGGCGCGGGGCTTCGTCTTTATCCATGCCTTAAGCGGGATGGGTGGTACATTGAGCGTATGCGCGTGTTGATCGTCGAGGATGACGAGCGGCTGGCGGATGTCGTGGCGCGCGGCCTGCGCCAGGCCGGCATGGCTATCGACATCGCCCTCGATGGCGAGTCGGGGTTCGAGAAGGCGTTCGTCAACCACTACGACGTGGTCCTGCTCGACCGCGACCTTCCCCGCATCCACGGCGACGAGGTCTGCCGGCGCTTGGCGCAGCAGCAGGACGCGCCCCGCATCCTGATGCTCACGGCCTCGGGCAGGCTCGATGATCGCGTCGAGGGCCTGACCCTCGGCGCCGACGACTACCTCCCCAAGCCCTTCGCACTGCGCGAGCTCGTCGCCCGCATCCGCGCGGTCGCGCGGCGGAGCGCGAGCAGCACGCCGCCGGTGCTAGTGGCCGGCGACATTCGCCTAGAACCCGGTCCTCATCGCGCCACGCGCGCCAGCCGCCCGCTCCGCCTCACGCGCAAAGAATTCGCCGTGCTGGAGGTGCTGCTGAGCGCGCGAGGTAACGTGGTGAGCGCTGAGGAGCTGCTCGAGCGCGGCTGGGACGAGTACGCCGATCCTATGACCAATGTCGTCCCTGTCACGGTGATGACCCTGCGCCGGAAACTCGGCCCACCCGCGGTGATCGAGACGGTGAAGGGCGTCGGCTATCGCGTTCAGCCATGAGACGTCCCCGCCCTACGGTGCGCGTGCGGCTCACCCTGCTCTTCGGGGCGCTCTTCCTCGTGACGGGCGGTGCGCTCCTTGCCGTCACCTCCGTGCTCTACCGCGACGCTCTCGACGCAGACACTCTTGTAGAGAGGCGGACCTTCTACGCACAGGCGGAGGTTGAAGCGGCCTTTGGCGAGCGGCTGCCCTCAGGCCGCCTGATGCAGGATCTCCGCGCCAGGGATGGGCGCACCATCTTCGCGTTCGTCGACGATGTCCGCGCGAGGGCGATCAACGACGCCGTCGACGACGCGCTCCGCGAGCAGCTCGTACAGTCGGGCACGGCTCTCGGCGTCATAACGCTGGGGGCGCTGCTGCTCGGCTCGGTCGTCGCGGGGCGCGTGCTGCGGCCGTTGCGGCGTATCACCGAGACGGCCCGCGCCTCCTCCGAGACCGACCTCCACCACCGCGTCGCGCTGGAGGGCCCTGATGATGAGCTGAAGGAGTTGGCAGACACCCTCGACTCGCTCCTCGACGCCCTGGAGAAGGCCTTCGCCAGCCAGCGCGCCTTCTCCGCCAACGTGTCCCATGAGCTGCGCACGCCGCTCGCCATTCTGCGCGCAGAGGCCGAGATCAAGCACGCGGACTCGACTACGTCGGCGGCCGAGCGCGATTTCTCCCGCCGCGTCCTCGACTCGACCCAGGAGGCCGAGCGAACCGTCGACGGCCTCCTGGCTTTGGCCCAGAGCGAGAGCGGCCTGCTCTCGTACAGTAAGGTCGACCTCGCCGAGGTCACGGGCGATGTCGTCGGCGCGCTGGCCGCCACGGCGCCGATGGAACTAACGCTGGAGCTCGGCGAAGCGGTCGCCTGGGGCGACCGCGCCCTCGTCGAACGGCTCGTCACGAATCTCGTCGAAAACGCGCTCCGGCACAATGTGCCCGGCGGCTGGGCGCGGGTTGAGGTCGCGGAGGAGGGCAGTGTGGCCATCCTGCGCGTCGCCAACTCCGGGTTGCGGCTCTCGGCGGCGGAGGTCGAGTCCTTCTTCCAGCCTTTCGTGCGCCACGAGCCGGGCGCCGGACGCGGGGGGCTCGGACTCGGGCTCTCCATCGTGCAGGCCATCGTCCAGGCGCACGGGGGCAGCGTGACTGCCCGGGCGCTACGAGAGGGTGGCTTTGCGATCGAAGTGCGTCTCCCCGGCGCGCCCTAGCTATAGCGATCACGCCCCGCTCCGCCACCGACCGCCCTCCTCGCCCCTGCGGAGTCTTCGGGGTCAAGCAGGAAATCACTGCGGTGCGGCGCCACAACGGCTGCCGCGATCAGCGGGTCGGAGTCGGCCAGGGTGCCGTCGAGGTCGAACAGCGCCGCGCGCAGGTCGGGCTGGGTCTCCCCGGCCCGCGCCAGTGCGCCCTCGACGTGGGCCTCCAGATCGACCCGCCCGGCGCACAGGGCGGCGACGGTCTCGGCCAGGGGCAGCGGACGTGTGAGCGGCGTCATGCGCGCAGACTAACCCCGCGCTTCGGCGAGGAGGACCGCGACGCATTCACCCCAGGCAGCCGGATGCAACAGGTCGTGCTAGGCTCACCGGCTCGATCGAAAGGAGCACTCAATGAAGCGTTGCATCTCCTGCTTGAAGAACTGCCGCTGCGATGCCGCCACGGCTTGCGACTGCGCCGTGATCATGCTCGGTTGTTGCGCCCCCCTTGTGGTGGCGGTCGTCGGGATCGGGCGCTGTCAGTGAGGGGCGCTCTCGCGAGGGAGCGCATGAGCGCCGGCTAAGATCCCCGCGCCCCGGCGAGGAGATCCGCGACGCCGTCCAGATCCTCGACGACGTGGGTGGCCCCGGCCTCGCGCAGCGCGGCGGCCGGGTTGCGGCCCGCCAGGCCGATGACGGCGCGCAGTCCGGCCGCCCGGCCCGCGCCCATGTCGGCCGGCGAGTCGCCGACGAAGGCGGCCTCGGGCGGCGCGGCGCCGAGCGCCCGCAGGGCGTGCAGGACGGGCTCGGGCGCGGGCTTGCCCCGGCCCGTCGTGTCGAACCCGACCACGACCTCGAACCGACGCTCCCAGCCCAGCCTGCGCACCAGCCCCCGGCCGGCGTCCTCGTACTTGTTGGTGACGACCGCCATCGGCACGGCGCGCGCGCCCAGACCGTCGAGCAGCGCCTCCGCGCCCGGCAGCGGCGGCGTCCGCGGCATGTATCGGTCGAGGTAGCGCTCCAGGTAATCGCCGGTGATCGTCTCCGCCCACTCGGGGCCGATGGACAGCATCTGTTGGAGCATGACGACCATCGGCGGCCCGATGTGCGGCAGCACCTCCTCCGCCGTCAGGTGGTAGCCGTAGTGGGCGCAACTCTCCACGACGGCCGCCGCGATCAGCGGGTCGGAGTCGGCCAGGGTGCCGTCGAGGTCGAACAGCGCCGCGCGCAGGGCGGGGATCGGGGCGGGCGGGGGAATCGTCGTCACCGGCGCTCAGGCGGGCACGATCAGGCGCCAGTCGTCGGAGCGCTCCGACTCCCGCACGGCGGTCAGCAGCCGGTCGCCCAGCCGGATCCGCACCGCCAGGGGCGCGCCGGGCAGCACGCAGCGATCGGCGGTGGGCGTCTCGGCCTCGTAGACCGCGGCGGCGATCAGGCGCTCGATCTCGGCCGGATCGTGGCGCAGGGCCGCGGCGGCGTCGGGCAGGGGCAGGGCGTCGGTCGGAGCGGGGTTGGTCGTCATGCGGGCAGTGTACCGTCCTCGTCGTCCGCGGCGAGGTCCGCGGCGAGATCGGCCGCGGCCCGGCGCTCCGCCTCCCGCCGGATCGCCCGCGCGATGAAGTAGTAGGACAGCGCGAACATCCCGATCGTCAGCGGCCAAGTCGCGACGCGGCTCCAGAGCAGGTAGGCCGGCGTGCTCAGCGCGTCGAGCAGGACGATGCGGATCACGGCCGTCGCGACGTTCTGCGCCGCCCAGGCCAGGCTGAGCGCCACGAACACCCGGTGCCGCTCCGGGATCCAGTCGCGGACGCCGGGGAAGATCTCCCGCACCAGGAGGCCCATCAGCGGACGCCCCAGCGCGACGCTGACCAGGAAGGCGGCGGTCCAGAGCAGGTCGCCGATCGCGTCGCTGGCGAAGAACGCCTTGTCGCTGTCGACGATGATCCCCACCACGCCCGCCCCGCCGACGATGACGATCCCGCCCACGGCCAGATAGCCGATCAGACCGCTGCGGCGGGTGCGCAGGAAGACGACGATCGCGGCGGCCACGCCGGCCGCGATCGCCCAGCGGGTGTCGGCCAGCCGGTCGACGAGCAGGAAGGCGGCGATCGGCGCAAGCGTCAGCCAGAAGCGGTTGTTGATCGAACTCGTGGCGAGGATGTCGCGCGGGGGGCGGGCGGCCCGTCGCCGACGGCGGCGGGCGCGGGCGGACGGATCGGCGCCGGGCGCGGGTTCCGGTTCGGGCGGCATGGCGACAGCCTACGCGGCCCGGCGGGCGTCGGCGCGCGGCGGGCGCTAGCATCCGCGCATGGCAATCACGCTCGGCCCGGCCGCCGCGACGGCGGCCCTGCTCGGCCTCTTCGTGACCGGCGCGATCGCGTTCACCGGCGACGGCGGCGGGCCGCGCCTCATCGCCTGGCTGCCCTTCGCGGGGGCGCTGGCGCTGGTCGCGCGCGATTCGCTCTTCCAGGGCAGCTTCCGCAACCGCCCGAGCGGGCGCGTCCCCGGCGTGCGGCTGCGCGACGGCGCGGTCCACCTGCGGACCCGCGACTTCGAGCCCATCGCCACGACGCTGGCGATCCTGACGGGCCTGCTGGCCGCGGGCGCGATCGGCTTCCACGACGCCAACGGCGGCGGCAGCGGCTGGGCCTGGGCGGCCTTCGCGCTGGCGCTGGCCCTCAGCATCGGCTGGCGGCTGGCCCCCCGCCCGCGCCGCCGCGACGGCGACGGCCGGGACGATCACGAACGCGTCGCCGAGTTCTGGGCCGGCCGGATGCGCGACTTCGCCGCGCGCGGCCGGCGCTAGACGGTCAGGCGCCGGGCGCAAGCGGGTCGCCGGCGTCGAAGGGGGCGGTGAAGCGGACGCCCGCCCCGCTCAGGTCGTCGCCGGTGAGGTCCTCGCCCTCGGGCCGGACCCCCTCCGTCGCCCAGCGCACGAGGTCGAAGAGGGCGCGCAGGATCTCCTCCAACTCGCTGAAGTTGCAGTGGCCGGCGCGGCGCACGGCGCGCTGCACGAGGAGGTCGCCGTAGCCGGCCGCCCGGACCTTGCGCGCGTAGGAGCGGTCGAGCGAGATCGGGGTCCAGAGGTCGCCGCTCGTCTTGATGGTGAGCAGCGGCGCGCCCAAAACGCCGCTGGCGACGCCCAGCGCCGGGTCGTCGCGCAGGCCGGGCGGCGGCTGGAAGCGGATCACCTCCGCGTTGAGCCGGTCGACGTCGACCCCCGCCTCGGGGCGCGCGCCGTAAACCACGTCCTGCGTGTCGAAGGCCAGGAGCGAGCCGTCGTGGCGCAGCACGGCCCCGGCGGGCAGGGGCGCCTGGGCCACCAATTCCGGTACGTAGAGCGCGCCCAGCGCGAAGTTGGTTTGCCACTGCCGCGCGAGTCCCTCGCGAAAGCCCCAGCG
Organism: Dehalococcoidia bacterium; assembly: GCA_963664645.2. Taxonomy (GTDB): domain Bacteria; phylum Chloroflexota; class Dehalococcoidia; order Bin125; family Bin125; genus TK10-74A. Next base: position 1,057,811 of record CAXXCV010000001.1, on the reverse strand, counting down.
CGGGCCGCCGCTCAGCTCCTCGATCACGGCCGCGAACTGCTCCCCGCGGGAGGTCAGGCGCAGTCCCGCACCGTCCACGGAGCCGAGCGCCGTCGCCCAGTCGATGAGGCCGATCGCGTCGGTCGACGACGGCGCCTCGCCGATCAGCCAATGGGCGACCGCGTGCCAACCGGCGAGGTAATCCGCGACCTCCACGTTGGAGAGCGCCCCGCAGAGCGCCAGCGCGCCGTCGATCTCCCCGGGGAACTCCTGCGCCATCAGTTGCGCCGTGCCGCCGCCCATCGAGGCGCCCACGCAGTAGGTCGACTGCGCCGGGCCGACCTCCGCCTCCGCGATCTCCTTCACCGTGAGCAGGTCGTCGACGCCCCGCGCCGGCGCGTAGCCCGTGGCGGCGTAGGTGCTCGCCGCCCAACCCACGCCGAGGGACGTCAGCAACTCGCGCCCGGGCGCGAAGCCGCCGAAGTCGATGTGCCTGGTGAAGCCGGTGCCGGCCTCGTTGAGGCCGCCGACGCCGCGCGCGAAGAGCAACAGCGTGCCGTTCCACCCGTCGGGGATCTCGATGCGGTAGGCGGCGCCGTCGGCGTAGCCGAAGAACGCGCGCGTGTTCGGCAGCGGCGCGAAGGCGGGATCCTCCAGCGTGCAGTCGGCGCAGACGCGGTCGGGCATCAACATGCGCCGGGACGGGTCGGGGATGATGGGCGCGGGCGGCGCCTCGGCCGGCTCTTCAACTTCCGCGGCAGCCTGCTCCTCGGCCTGCTCCGCCGCCGGTTCCCGCCGCTCCTCCGCGACCGTTTCGTCTGGGGCGTCCTCGGGCTGCGCCTGCGCCTCGGCCGCCTGCGCCTGTTCGGTCGGTGCGGGCTCCGCGGCGGCCGCGGCGGTGGCCGGCTCCGCCGGCGCGTCCCCGGCGGCCGGCGCGGCGGGCGGCTCCGCGTCGTCGCCGCAGCCGACCAGCGCCAACCCCGTCGCGCCGAGGGCCAGCGCGCCCCCGCGGCGCAGCAGCGCGCGACGGCTGAGGCGGGCGGCCGGTGGAGAGCCTCTGGTCATGTCGAGTCCTCGTATTGAGCAGGGACGAGTGGCCCCGGCGGTCGCCGCAGTATTCCAGCCCGCCGATGGCGCCGCCAGCGAATCCCGGCCGGTTGTGGCAACCCGGAGCCGCCGGTATCGTCCGGGAGGCTCGCCGCGCCTCCCCGCGACGCGCAGCGCGGCCCGGCCGAGGGGTCGCCCGATCATGAAGATCCACGAATACCAGGCCAAGAGCATCCTCGCGGCGCACGGCGTGCCGGTGCCGCGGGGCGTCGCCGTGACGACGGCGGAGGAGGCGGGCGAGGCCGCCGCCGGGCTGGGCGGCAAGGTCGTCGTGAAGGCGCAGATCCACGCCGGCGGACGCGGCAAGGGCCGCCTCGTCGCGGCGCAGGCGCGGACGGCCGCCATGTACCGGCGGCTGGAGGCCGACCCCGCCGCGACCGAGGGGGGCGTCACGGGCCGCCGCGTCGGCGGCGTGCGGCTGGCCGGCAGCGCCGCCCGCGCCCAGGCCGAGGCCGCCAAGATCCTGGGCAAGTTCCTGGTCACGCATCAGACCGGCCCCGAGGGCAAGCAGGTGCAACGGCTGCTGATCGAGGAGCAGTCGGCCATCGCCGGCGAGTACTACGCCGCCGTGCTGATCGACGGCGCGCTGGGCACGCCGGTGATGATCGTCTCGACCGAGGGCGGGCAGGCGATCGAGGAGGTCGCCGAGCGCACCCCCGAGGCGATCGTGCGCGTCCCCATCGACCCCGAGGCCGGCTTCCCGGCCTACCGCGGCCGACAGCTCGCCAAGCAGCTGGGCATGCCCCAGCCGGTCGTCATGCGGGCCGGCGCCCTCTTCGCCGGGCTCTACCGGGCCTTCCTCGCGGCCGACGCCTCGCTGGCCGAGATCAACCCCTTCGTGGTCACCGCCGACAACCGCGTCCTGGCCGTCGACGCCAAGCTCAGCATCGACGACAACGCCGCCTTCCGGCAGCCCGTCGCCAGCCTGCGCGACAAGTCGGAGGAGAACGCGATGGAGATCATGGCGGAGGAGGCCGGCATCGGCTCCTACGTCAAGCTCGACGGCAACATCGGCTGCATGGTCAACGGGGCCGGCCTGGCGATGGCGACGATGGACACGATCATGCTGGCCGGCGGCGAACCGGCCAACTTCCTCGACATCGGCACCGTGAACCGCGTGCAGTTGGTCGAGGACGCGCTGCACATCATCAACCTCGACCCCGGCGTGCGGGCGATCCTGATCAACATCTTCGGCGGCATGGCCCGCGTCGACGTCGTGGCCGAGGGGCTGGTCGCGGCGGTCAACAAGTACGGAATCACGCACCCCATCGTGGTGCGGCTGAACGGCTCCAACGTCGAGGAGGGGCGGCGGATCATCGAGGCGTCGGGCCTGGAGTTCCTGCTGGCCGACGACCTGGGCACGGCCGCCCGCCTGGCGGTCGAGGCCGCCGGCTAGCGCGGGGGCCGGAGATGAGAGAGGGATCGCAATGAGCGTGCTCATCGGCCGGTCCACGCGGCTGATGGTCCAGGGCCTGGGGACCGAGGGGCAGAACCAGATCCGCCGCTCGCTGGCCTACGGCACGACCGTCGTGGCGGGCGTGCACCCGTCGTTCCGCGGCGGCGCGGAGTTCGAGGGCTTCCCGGTCTTCGACACCGCCGAGGAGGCGGTCGCCGCGACGGAGCCCAACGTCTGCATCATCTTCGTCCCGGCCCCCGGCGCGGCCGACGCGATCCTGGAGAACGTCGCCGCCGGCGTGCGGCTGATCGTCTGCATCACCGAGGGCGTGCCGGTGCACGACATGGTGCGCGTGCGCGCCGCCCTGGCGCGGAGCAAGAGCCGCCTGATCGGCCCCAATTGCCCGGGCCTGATCACGCCCGCGGCCAAGTGCCGGGTGGGGATCATGCCGTCGGCCGTCTTCAAGCCCGGCCGCGTGGGCGTCGTCTCCCGCTCCGGCACGCTCGTCTACGAGGCGGTGGACCAGCTGACCCGCCTCGGCATCGGCCAGTCGAGTTGCGTCGGCGTGGGCGGCGACCCGATCATCGGCGCCTCCCAGGCCGAGGCGCTGGAGATGTTCAACCGCGACCGCGCCACCGACGCAGTGGTGCTGATCGGCGAGATCGGCGGCACGGCCGAGCAGGCCTCGGCGGACTACATCGAGCGGCACATGACCAAGCCGGTGGTCGCCTTCGTGGCCGGCGCGACGGCGCCGCCCGGACGCCGCATGGGCCACGCCGGCGCGATCATCGAGGGGCACAGCGGCACGGCCGCCGCCAAGCTCGAGGCGCTCTCGGCCGCCGGCGCGACCATCAGCCGCAGCCCCGCCGACATCGGCCTGACGATGCAGCGCGCGCTGCGCGAGCACGGCCTGCTCAAGGCGTAGCGCCGCCCGTCAGGACTCGCTGATGAACGGCGCCCACACGGCGCAGCAGCCCACGCCGATGGGGAACACCTCGCCGCTGGTCACGTCGATCACGAGCACGCCGATGGTGCGCTCCTCGCGGTTGATCGAGCTCAGCGCGAGGTAGCGCGCATCGGCCGACCATTTCAGGTCGAAGAAGACCAGGCTCGCGTCCTCCAGCAGCACGAGCGTCTCCGCGCTGAGGGTGTCGCTGACGAGCAGCCGGTTCGACCCCTCCGGCGGGCCCGAATCGACCCAGGCGATCCGGTCGCCCCGCGGCGAGACCGCGATGTCGGTGGGGACGCCGGGCAGCGTCACCCACTCCTGTAGTTCCGCCTCGTCCGGCAGGCCGACGTAGATCTTGTTGGTGTAGGCGACCCAGAACGCACCACTGCTCGACGCCCGGATGAAGTCGAACTCGTCCGGGAAGTCGGTGCGGTACTCCAGCGGCATGCAGGAGCCGTCCACGCAGAGTTCATCGGCGGCCTCGATCTCGGGGGCGGGGTAGCGCGCCTCGACTTCGAAGCCGGCCGGCGCGAGGAGGAGCATCGCGCCCTCCTCCTGCGCCAGGATGACGCGGTTGTCGGGCGACTGCACGCCTGCCCCGCGGGGCGCGCCGCCGCGCGCGCCGGCGAAGGGCGCCTGCAGCGTGGGGCCGAGCAGGTTGACCAGCGCCGGCGTCGGCGGGGCCTCCTCGTCGCCGGCCGGCGCGACGGCGAAGGACAGCACGATGCCGTCGTTGGAGAGCCCCATGTTGAAGAAGTCCGGGACGATGCCCTCGGGCAGGAAGTCGAACACCAGCGTCGTCTCCGTGGGCGGGTCGGTGGTCAGGTCGAGCGTGACGAGCCGGTCGCGCAGCCCCACCAGGACGCCGGCCCGGGTCGCCAGCCAGGCGATCTCCTCCACCCGCCCCTCGAACTGCCGCGTGATGAGGAAGTCCTCGACCTGGAAGGGGTCCGTCACCACGACGACGTCGCCGCCGTCGCCGGGCGCGATCAGCGCCAGGGCGTAGCCGGAGGGCGGCGGCCCCGTCGAGGCGGGGGCCGCCTCTTGCGGAGCGTCCGCCGCCTCTGGCTCGACGTCGCCGGGGCCGGCGGCCGGCTCCTCGTCCGGCGGCGCCTCGGCCTGCGCCGCGCTCCCCTCCCCGGGCGACGCCTGCGGCTCGTCGGCCGCGGGCGCGGCCGTCAGGTTGTTGACGCCCCCGGCCGCGATGTAGCCCTCGGGATCGGCCACGAACTCGTAGAGCATGGGCTGCACGAGGCGGCCCCAGACGCCGTCCTTGGCCAGCGTGGCGCCGTGCAGGTCGGTGTTCAGGACGTTGAGGCGGGCCGGCCCCGCGGCCCGATCGAAGTAGCGCTGCGAGAAGTCGGGCGCGGCCTTGTCGTCCGCCCCCACGATGAACAGCATGGGCACGGTGACCCGGTCGTAGTCCGCCAGCGCGTCGAGGCCCTGGAAGCGGTTGGGGCTGGAGATCGCGAAGATCGTGGCGATGTCGTCCCGGTCGGCGGCGACCTGGATCAGGGCCGTGCCGCCCATGCTGGCGCCGCCCGCGTGGATGCGGCGCGCCCCATTCGCGACGGCGTAGTCGAGCGCCGCCACCCACTCGCGCCACGTCTCCTGCGTGGCGGCGCGCTTGGAATCGTTCTCCGTGTTGCAGCCCGACTCGCCGTGGCAGCGGAAGTCCCAGAACAGCACCGTGTAGCCGCGCGCCGCGAAGCCCTCGACCATCTGGTCCCAGTCGCGGCGGCTGCCCGTGAACTGGTGCCCCAGCAGCACCCAGTCGGGGCCGCCCCGGCGCAGTTCCGCCGCGATCTCGACGCCGTCGCTCGACTCCCAGGTGAAGACCGTCGCGTCGGAGCGGCGCTCGCCCCGGCGGCTGCCGTCGTCAGCGGCGTCGCCGCCACCGCCGCCGCAGGCCGCGGCGAGCAGCAGCGCCAGCAGCACCGGCGCAAGAAGCAGGGCTCGCGCCATCGCGCTCCTCCTCGGCCCGCCGCCGGGCGCGTGCGCCGGACGGGTGCGGGCGCCGCCAATGGTAGGGCGCGCCGGACGGCGATCCGTGGCGCGGTTCATCGCGGGGTGCCGGGACGGCTGGTAGCATCGCCGGTGGAGGGTTCGCATAGAGGCCTATTGCGCCCGCCTGCTAAGCGGGTTTCGGGGAGACCCGATCGAGGGTTCGAATCCCTCACCCTCCGCCAGCCCGGCCCAACGATCCCAGGAACCGATTCCCCACGCGGCGACCCTCGAGCGACGATGAAGACCTACCACATCTGGACCGTCGGCTGTCAGGTGAACGTCGCCGACAGCGCCCGGCTCGGGGCCGGCCTGCGGCGCCTGGGCTGGCAGCCCACCGACCGCGCCCCGGACGCCGACCTGATCGTCGTCAACACCTGCGCCGTGCGGCAGAACGCCGAGGACCGCGCCGCCGCCAAGCTCGCCAACCTGCGCCCGCTCAAGCAGCGCAACGCGGACCTCAAGATCGCCGTCATGGGCTGCATGGTCGGCCCCCGGCACGACGCCCTGCAGGCGCGCTTCCCCTACGTCGACGCCTTCGCCCAACCGCAGCGCTTCGACGACGTGATCCGCGCGCTCGACCTGCCCGACGACGCGCTCGGCGCGGCCGACCTCGGCGGCGAGTTCTGGCCCCTGCTTCTACCGGATAATGGCCTGCCGGACACCGGCCTGCCCGGCGCCCCGGCCCCGCCGACGGCCTACGTGCCCGTCATCGAGGGCTGCGACAAGTTCTGCACCTACTGCATCGTGCCGCTGCGCCGCGGACGCGAGCGCAGCCGCCCCATCGCGGAGGTCGTACGCGAGGTCGAGGCGCACGTCGGGCGGGGCGTCCGCGAGGTCACGCTGCTGGGCCAGACCGTCGAGGCCTACGGCAAGGATCAGCCGCCCGCCGACCCGGCCACGGCCCACGCCGACCTCTCCGACCTCATGCGCGCGATGCACGAGATCCCCGGCCTGCATCGCATCCGCGCGCTCACGTCGTACCCGCCCGACATGACCGACCGCATCCTGTCCGGCATGGCGGAACTGCCCAAGGTCTGCGAGTCGTTCTCGCTGCCCGTGCAGTCGGGCGACGACGGCGTCCTGACGTCCATGCGCCGCGGCTACCACGTCGGCACGTTCGAGGAGCGCGTGGCGAAGGTGCGCGAGTTGATGCCGGAGGTCGGCATCAGCACCGACGTGATCGTCGGCTTCCCGGGCGAGTCGGAGGCGGCGTTCGGCAACACCCTGTCGCTGCTGGAGCGGCTGCGCTTCGACAAGGTGCACGCCGCGGCCTACAGCCCCCGCGCCGGCACCTACGCCGACCGCAAGCAGCCCGACGACGTGCCGGACGCGGTCAAGAAGGAGCGCCTGCAGGCCGTCGAGGAGCTGCAGCGGCGCATCAGCCTGGAGATCAACGGGGCCTACTGGGGCCGCGACGTGGAGGTGCTCGTCGAGGAGCGCAAGCCGGGCGCGGCGGCGGGCGCGGACGGGCCGTCGCTGGAGCGGCTGACCGGCCGCACGCGCGGCGCCAAGCTGGTCCACTTCGACGCCCCGGCCGGGCGCATCCCGCTCGGCGCCCTGCTCGACGTGCGGATCACCCGCACCGGCGCCTGGTCGCTGCAAGGCGAGCTCGCCGGGACTCCCGAGCGGGCCGTCGCGGGCGGCGGGTAGCCCCATGCCGGGCGCCCGACCCGGCCCCCCGCGGCTCGACGTGGCCGTGCTGGTCGTGATCCTCACCGTCGTCGAGGGGGAGTTGCGGGTGCTGCTCATCCAGCGCTCCGCCCCGCCCGACGAAGGCGCCTGGGCGATCCCCGGCGGGGCGCTGATCACGAACGAATCGCTGCAGGCCGCCGCCGTCCGCAAGCTGGCCGAGGAGACCGGCGTGCGCGACGTCTTCCTGGAGCAGCTCTACACCTTCTCCGACCTCGACGACTACGCGCCCGGCGGCGCCGTCGCGGTGACCTACTTCGCGCTCGTCCGGCACGACGGCGTGCGCCTCGCCGAGCGCTCCGCCTGGGCGCCCGGCTGGTTCGCGCTCAACGCCCTGCCGGTGCTCGCCTTCCACAACGAGCGCGTGCTGGAGTTGGCGCGCGCCCGGCTGGTCGGCAAGCTCGAGTACACCAACGCCGCCTACAGCCTGTTGCCCGAGTTCTTCACGATGAGCAACCTGCAGGAGACCTACGAGTCGATCCTGGGCCGCAAGCTGGACAAGCGGAACTTCCGGCGCCGGATGCTGGCCTCCGACCTGCTGGTGGCGACGCAGCAGACGGCCAAGGCGGGCCGCCATCGCCCGGCGCGCCTCTACCGTTTCGCCAGCCGCACCCCGGTCGAGTTCTGAGCGCGCATCGCGCGCCGATGGGAGGCCCGATGTCCGATCCGCCCGCCGCCAAGGCCGTCATCTTCGACGTCGGCGGCGTCCTCATCCACATGGACTGGAAGGAATACGACCGCTTCGCGGTCGAGCGCGGCCTGCCGGAGCGCGAGTGGCTGCGCATCCTCCACCAGACGGAGGAGTACAACGCCTGGCAGACCGGCCGCGGCAGCGAGGCCGAGTGGCACGCCTCGATCATGCGCGAGTTGCGCGCCCACCTCGGCGACCGCAGCGAGGCCTTCATCGAGGAGTGGCTGGCGCGGCCCACCCCCCGCCACGACCCGAACATCGACCTGGCGGAGGCCCTGATCGGCGCCGGCTATACCGTCGCCGTGCTCAGCAACGCCGGCCCCGACCTGCGCGACCGCATCGACGAGATGCTGGGCCGGACCGTCGCCTGGAGCGACATCCTCTGCTCGGCGGAGGTGGGCCTGGCCAAGCCCGACCCGGCCATCTACCGCCTCGCGATGGCGCGTCTCTCGCTGCGGCCGGCGCAGTGCTTCTTCATCGACGACATCCGCGCCAACGTCGCGTCGGCGCAGGAGGCCGGCTGGACGGCGCACCGCTTCAAGGGCGACTACGCCGCCCTGCAGGCCGACCTGCGCGCGCACGGCTACGAGTGGTGACGGGGCGGCCGGGCCGCCATCCACCGCCGCCCGGCGGCTATCCACCACTTCCCACGGATCCGACTAAGTGTCACCTTGACACTTAGTCGGCGCGGCGGCGATACTGCCCGTGAGGACTTCGTGTCACAGTGACACGAAGTGGGTCGGCCCCGCCCGGCCGGCGAGGCGCCCTCTGGATCGGTGTCCCACCATGACCACCTCGCCCCTCGGCGGTCCCGCCAAGGTCGTCGCCAGCGACTACGTCGCGTCGCGCCTGCCCGAAGACCTGCCCGACGCCTACTGCGAGGGCGACATCGCCACGGTGCCGCTCGCCGAGGAGCCGCATCGCGCCTCCTGGCAGCCCGAGATCCCCGAGCGCTACCTGTCGATGTCGGCCGATGAGCTGGCCGACCGCATCCGCGGCGTCCGCGCCGCCCTCGGCGAGCGCCTGCTGATCCTGGGCCACCACTACCAGCGCGACGACGTGATCCGCTTCACCGACGTCCGCGGCGACTCGTTCAAGCTGGCCCGCGAGGCCGCCGCCCGGCCCCAGGCCGACTTCATCCTCTTCTGTGGCGTGCACTTCATGGCCGAGAGCGCCGACATCCTCACGCGGCCCGATCAGGCCGTCATGCTGCCCAACCTGGCCGCCGGCTGCTCGATGGCCGACATGGCCCAGCCCCAGGACGTCTACGCCTCCTGGGACGAACTCACCGGCGTCGTCGCGGCGGAGCGCACCATCCCCATCACTTACATGAACTCGGCCGCCTCGCTCAAGGCGTTCGTGGGGCGCAACGGCGGCGCGGTGTGCACCTCGTCGAACGCGCCCGCCGTGCTGCGCTGGGCCTTCGAGCGCGGCGACCGCGTGCTCTTCTTCCCCGACCAGCACCTGGGCCGCAACACCGGCAAGCGGCTGGGCATCGACCCGGCCGCCGAGATGGCGGTCTGGAATCCCGCCCTGCCGATGGGCGGGCTGGAGCCCGCGCGGATCACCGACAGCCGCATCCTGCTTTGGCAGGGGCACTGCTCGGTGCACGTGCGCTTCAAGGTCGAGCAGATCGAGCGGGCGCGGGCGAAGCACCCCGGCTGCCGCGTCGTGGTGCACCCGGAGTGCACCGAGGCCGTCGTCGACGCCGCCGACGCCGACGGCTCGACGGAGTTCATCATCCGCTACGTCAAGGACGGGCCGCCCGGCGTCTACGCCGTGGGCACCGAGATCAACCTCGTGCACCGGCTCAACGCCGAGGTCCAGGCCGAGGGCAAGACGGCCTTCTGCCTCGACCCGGTGGTCTGCCCCTGCGCGACGATGTACCGCATCCACCCGGCCTACCAGGCCTGGGTGCTGGAGGAGCTGATCGCCGGGCGGATCGTCAACCAGATCCGCGTCGACGACGAGACCCGGTCCTGGGCGCAGGTCGCGCTGCGCCGCATGTTGGAGATCACGTAGCGCCCGGGACGCTCGACGCGCCATGCACTACGACTACCTCATCCTGGGCTCCGGCATCGCCGGGCTGTACGCCGCCCTGCTGGCCTCGCGGCACGGCCGCACCGCCGTCGTGACCAAGGGCCCCATCGAGGAGTCCAACACGAAGTACGCCCAGGGCGGCATCGCCGCCGCCGTCGGGCCGGGCGACAGCGTCGTCATGCACCGCGAGGACACGCTGCGGGCCGGGGCCGGCCTCTGCGACCCCGAGGCGGTGGACGTGCTGGTGCGCGAGGCGCCCGATCGCATCCGCCGCCTGACCGAGCTGGGCGTCCCCTTCGACAGCGACGAGGGCCGCGTGGCGCTGGGCCGCGAGGGCGCGCACTCCCGCCCCCGCATCCTGCACGCCGGCGGCGACCGCACGGGCGACGCCATCGAGACGGTGATGGTGCGCCGCGCCGGCGAGGCCGGCGTGGATGTGTTCGACCGCCACGCCGTCACGCGCCTGCGCATCGAGGCGGGCCGCGTGGCCGGCGTCGAGGCGCTGGACCCGGACGGCCGGCCGGTGCTGCTCAACGCCCCCCGCACGATCCTCGCGACCGGCGGCGCGGGGCAGCTCTACACGCTGACGACGAACCCCGCCGTCGCCACCGGCGACGGCGTCGCGCTGGCCTGGCGGGCGGGCGCGGTCGTGCGGGACATGGAGTTCGTCCAGTTCCACCCCACGGCGCTGCGGCTGCCCGGCGCGGCGACCTTCCTGCTCACGGAGGCGCTGCGCGGCGAGGGCGCGGTGCTGCGCACGCCCCCGGGCGGCGACCGCGGCGGACGCCGCTTCATGCCCGACTACCACCCCCTGGCCGAGTTGGCCCCGCGCGACGTCGTCGCCCGCGCGATCGCGACGGAGATGCGGCGCACGGGCCGCGACCACGTCCTGCTCGACATCAGCCACGCCGACCCCGATTTCGTCGCGGCGCGCTTCCCCGGCGTGCACCAGCACTGCCTGCGCTACGAACTCGACATCACGCGCGGGCCTGCGCCCGTCGCGCCGGCCGCCCACTACTACATGGGCGGCGTCTACACCGACCACTGGGGCCGCACGACGCTGCCCGGCCTCTACGCCTGCGGCGAGGTCGCCAATACCGGCGTACACGGGGCCAACCGGCTGGCCAGCAACTCCCTGCTCGAGACGGTGGTCTTCGCGCAGCGGGCCGTCGAGGCCTCGCAGCGCGGCGACGCCGCCGCCCCGGCCCCGGCCGGGACCATCCCCTTCGGCCTCGCGGGCGAGACGGCCCCGCCCGATCGGGCCGCGCTGCAATCGCTGCTCTGGTCGCAGGCGGGCATCGTGCGCGACGCCGACGGCCTCGCCGCCGCCGCGGCCACGATCGACGCCTGGGGCCCGCCCCCGCCCGGCCTCGAGGGCGCGACCCTGGGCAACATGGCGCTGGTCGGCCGGCTGATCGTCGAGGCCGCCCGGCGCCGGACCGACAGCCGCGGCGCGCACTACCGCAGCGACGCCCCCGCCCAACCGACCGGGGCCGGCGACAGCCATCTCAGCTTCGTCCGCGCGGGCGCCTCATGACGCCGGAGGACGCCGGCCTCTCCCGTCCCGCCCCGCTCGATCGGCTGACGATCCGGGCGCTGGTGCAGGCCGCCCTGCAGGAGGACGCGGCGCAGCAGGACCTGACGAGCAACGCGCTGGTGCCGGTCGACCAGCAGGGGCGGGCGGTCGTGGTCGCCAAGTCCGACGGCGTCGTCTGCGGCCTGCAGTTCGCGCTGGAGACCTACTACGCCGTCGAGCCGCGCGTGCGCTGGATGCCGTCCGTCAGCGAGGGCCTGCGCGTCGCGGCGGGCGCGACGATCGCCCACGTCGACGGGCCGGTGCACGCGATCCTGCGCGGCGAGCGGGTGGCCCTCAACTACCTGGGGCGGCTGTCCGGCATCGCCACGCAGACGGCCGACTGCGTGCGGGCCGTCGCCGGCAGCGGCGCGCGCATCCTCGACACGCGCAAGACGACGCCCGGCCTGCGCGTCGCCGAGCGCTACGCCGTGCGCGTCGGCGGCGGGCTCAACCATCGCAACGACCTGCGCTCGGCGATGCTGGTCAAGGACAACCACATCGCCGCCGTGCGGGCGCGCGGCGCGGGGCTGGCCGAGGCCGTGCGCCTGGCGGTCGCGGCGGCCGGGCCGGCGACGGCCGTCGAAGTGGAGGTCACGTCGCTGGACGAGTTGCGGGAGGCGATCGACGCCGGCGCGCGCGCCGTCCTGCTCGACAACCTCACCCCGGGGGCGCTGGCGGAGGCGGCGCGGCTGGCGCGGCTGGCCGGTGTCACGACCGAGGCCAGCGGCGGCATCACGCTCGCCTCCCTGCCCGACTACGCCGCCAGCGGCGTCGACTTCATCTCCCTCGGCGCGCTGACCCACAGCGTCACGCCGATGGACATCTCGCTGCAGGTCGTGCCGGAGGCGCTGAGCGGCGGCTGAGGCTCCGATCCCCTCTCCACCGTTCAGGTGGAGAGGCGGACAGGGGGTGAGGTCGGGGCGCTAACTCCGGCGCGGCCGTTCCAGATCGGCCGAGTCGAGCACCAGCGTCACGGGTCCGTCGTTGACCAGTTCGACGTCCATGTGCGCGCCGAAGCGGCCGCCCTGCACCGGCGCGCCCGCCGCCCGCAGCCCGTCGGCGAAGCGCTCCACCAGCGGCTCCGCGACCTCCGGCCGGGCCGCGCCCAGGAACGACGGCCGCCGCCCGCGCCGCATCTCCGCGATCAGCGTGAACTGGCTCACCACCAGCACCGCCCCGTCCACGTCGGCGAGCGCGAGGTTGAAGCGGCCCTCGGCGTCGGCGAAGACGCGCAGCCCGGCCACCTTCGCGGCCATCGCGTCGGCGGTGGCGGGGGTGTCGCCGTCGGCGACGCCGGTCAGGGCGAGGAAGCCGGTCCCGATCTCGCCCACCACCACGCCGTCGACCCGCACGCAGGCCCGCCGCACGCGCTGGAGGACGACTCGCATCGGGGGTCCAGCGCGCGCCGGACTACTCGTCCGGCGTGGCCTCGGCCTTGGCCGGCTGCTTGGAGTCCGCGCCGTCCTTGCCGTCGGCCTCGCCGCCGGAGCCGGACTCCCCGGAGTCGCCGTCCTTGCCGTGCTGGAGCTCCTCGGCGCCCTTGCGCAGGCTGCGGCGGTTGTCGGTCGAGTACCAGCCGCTGCCCTTGAACACGATCGCCGGCGCGGCCGGGATGCGCTGCGCCATCGCGCTGCACCGCGGGCAGCGCTGCCGGGGCTTGGCGTCCCAGCCCTCCAGCTTCTCGTAGGAGTGCATGCACTTCGCGCACTCATAGACGTAACGGGGCAACGCACGCACTCCGATCGGTTCCCGCCCGCTCCGCGATCGCCCGGCTCCGGCGGCGCGGACCCCACGTCACGGTCCATATCCGGGTCGCCAGGGGGACGGCGGGGGCGCGTCCAGCCTAGCAGCCGGAACCGCAAGCGGCCGCGCCGGCGCGGGAATGACGATCTCTCCGCCGGGCGCGCCGACCGGCGCAAGCGCCCAGTGTATCGGCGTGTGCAGGGCGGCGGCTGTCGTGAGCCGCGGGGGCGCGCTTATACTACGAGCGTCCTCGAACCCGTGGCGCTGGCTCGCGGCATCGGCGTCGATGCCGCGCGTGCGCGGCAGGCGGCGGCCTGCCGGACGGCGAGCGCCGGAGCATTCGATGTCCCCGCGACGCCGCCCAGGACATCACGACGGAGCGCCATGGCCACCGCCATCACGATGAAGGAGCTGCTGGAGGCCGGCGTCCACTTCGGCCACCAGACGCGCCGCTGGAACCCGAAGATGGCGCCGTTCATCTTCGCCCCCCGCAACGGCATACACATCCTCGACCTGGCCCAGACGGCCGACCGGCTGGAGCAGGCCTACGCCTTCGTCCGCCAGACGGTCGTGGAGGGCGGCGAGGTGCTCTTCGTGGGCACGAAGAAGCAGGCCCAGGACGTGGTGCAGGCGGAGGCGCAGCGGGCGCAGATGCCGTACGTCATCAACCGCTGGCTGGGCGGCACGCTCACCAACTGGCAGACGATCAGCGGGCGCATCGAGCACATGCTGCGGCTGGAGCGCCAGGAGGAGAACGGCGACTGGGACGCCCTGCCCAAGAAGGAGGCGCTGCGCCTGCGCGACCAGCTCACGCGGCTGCACCGCTACGTGGGCGGGCTGCGCGACATGACCCGGCTGCCCGCCGTCATCTTCATCGTCGACGTGCCCAAGGAGGCGATCGCGGTCAAGGAGGCGCTGCGGCTGGGCATCCCCATCGTCGCGCTCTGCGACACCAACTGCGACCCCACCGGCATCGCCTATCCGATCCCCTCCAACGACGACGCGATTCGCGCCATCCGCCTGATCGCCGGCCGCATCGCCGACGCCGCCGCCGAGGGCCTGGCCGTGCGCGAGAGCCTGCGCGTGGAGGCCCAGGCCCAGCAGGACGGCGAGGCGGCCGCCGCCGCGGCCGAACCGGAGCCCGCATCGGCCTAGGCCGCGGACCGGCCTCGCGCCGGTCGAAAGGAACGCTCGTGACCGTCAGCCTGGACAACATCAAGGCCCTGCGCGCCGAGACCGGCGCGGGCGTCATGGCCTGCCGCACCGCCCTCAGCGAGGCCGGCGGCGACCTGGAGCAGGCGCGCGCGCTGCTGCGCGAGCGGGGCGTCGCGACCGCCGCCAAGCGCGCCCACCGCGACACCGCCGAGGGGATCGTGGAGTCGTACCTGCACCGCGGCCGCATCGGCGCGATGCTGGAACTCAACTGCGAGACGGACTTCGTGGCCCGCACGGACGTCTTCAAGGCGCTGGCGCACGACATCGCCATGCAGATCGCGTCGATGAACCCGCAGGTCATCGACGCGGCCGACCTCCCCGCGGGCGCCGAGGGCGACCCGGCGGAGCTGGCCCTGCTCTCGCAGAGCTTCATCAAGGACCCCAGCAAGACCATCCAGGATCTGATCACCGACGCCGTGGCGACCACGGGCGAGAAGATCGCCGTGCGGCGCTTCGCCCGCTACGAGCTGGGCGGGGCGCCGTAGGGCGCGTGCCGGGAGGGAGGGACGCCACGGGCGAGCGCGTCCTGATCAAGATCAGCGGCGAATCGCTCCTCGGGGGGCGTCCGTTCGGCATCGACCCCGAAACGCTGCGCGACATCGCCGGGCAGATCGGGCGGCTGCGCGCGCGCGACGTCGAGGTGGCGCTGGTGGTGGGCGGGGGCAACCTCTTCCGCGGCCGCACGGCGGCCGAGGCCGGCATGGACCGCGCCACGGCCGACTACGCCGGCATGTTGGCCACCGTGATCAACGGCCTCGCCCTGCAGGACGCGCTGGAGCGCGCGGGGATGCAGGTGCGCACGATGTCGGCCATCTCCGTCGCGCAGGTGGCCGAGGCCTACATCCGCCGCCGCGCCATCCGCCACCTGGAGAAGGGGCGCGTCGTGCTGTTCGTCGCGGGGACGGGCAACCCCTACGTCACGACCGACACCGCCGCCGCCCTGCGCGGCGTGGAGATCGACGCCGCCCGCCTGCTGATGGCCAAGAACGGCGTCGACGGCGTCTACACGGCCGACCCGGCGATCGACCCGGCGGCGCGCCGCTACGCCTCGATCTCCTACCGCGACGCCATCGCCCAGAACCTCGGCGTCGTCATGGACACGGCCGCCCTCTCGCTCTGCGAGGAGAACGATCTGCCCATCCTGGTCTTTGATATCGCCCGGCCGGACGCTATCGTGCAGGCGGTGATGGGCGGTTCCGTTGGGACGCTCGTCGGGCCGCAGGCCACGCGTCTCGCCGGCGACGAGTAACCGCCGCGCGGACGGGCGAAGGACCGCAGCATCATGCCCGACGACGACCTCACCGCCCTCGCCCTCGACGAAGCGCGGACGCGCATGGGCAAGACGATCGCCTCCCACCAGCGCGACCTCGACTCCGTGCGCACCGGGCGGGCGCAGCCGTCGCTGATCGAGTCGCTGGCGATCAACTACTACGGCGCGCCCACGCCGCTCCGGCAGCTCGCCACGATCACGGCGCCCGACGCGCGCATGCTGGTCATCCAGCCCTGGGACAAGAACGCCTTCGACCCCATCTCGCGCTCCATCCTGCAGTCGGACCTGGGGCTCAACCCGCAGAGCGACGGCGTCGTCATCCGGCTGGTCATCCCGGAACTCACGGAGGAACGCCGCAGGCAGCTCGTACGTCAGGTGGGACAGAAGAACGAGGCGGCGCGCGTCGCCCTGCGCAACATCCGCCGCGACGCGCAGGAGGAGTTGCGCCGGATGCTCAAGGACAAGGACATCTCCCAGGACGAGGAGCGCCGCGCCCACGACGAGCTCGACAAGCTGACGCACGGCTTCCAGGAGCGGATCGACCAGGACGGCGCGGTCAAGGAGCGCGAGCTCTTGGAGGTCTGAGCGTGGTCGTCGCCCCGGAGCGCCGGACGGAGAACGTCCCCCGCCACGTCGCGGTCATCATGGACGCCAACGGCCGCTGGGCGGAGACGCGCGGCCTGCCGCGGCTGAAGGGCCACGCCGCCGGCACGGAGAACATCCGCGAGATCATCCGCCTGTTCGGCGAGCGCGGCGTGCGCGTGCTCACCCTCTACGCCTTCTCCACGGAGAACTGGCGCCGCCCCCCCGACGAGGTGCGCGGCCTCATGCACATCCTCTCCCGCGTGATCGCGCGCGAGCTGCGGCCGCTGCACGAGGCGGGCGTGCAACTGCGCTACATCGGCCAGTTGGACGTGCTCGACCCGGAGTTGCGCCGGCAGATCGAGCAGGCCGTGGCGCTCACCGCCGGCAACACCGCGATGACCGTCTGCGTGGCCTTCAACTACGGCGGGCGCTCCGAGGTCGTCGCGGCGATCCGGCGCATCGTGGCCGAGGGCGTGCCGCCGGCCGAGATCGACGAGGCGCTCGTCTCGCGCCACCTCTACACCGACGGCCTGCCCGACCCGGACCTGATCATCCGCACCGGCGGCCAGCAGCGGCTCTCGAACTTCCTCATCTGGCAGGCGGCCTACGCGGAGTACTTCTTCACCCCCACCTACTGGCCCGACTTCTCGCGGGCCGACGTCGACGAGGCGCTGGCCGCCTACGCCCGGCGGGTGCGCAAGTTCGGCGGCCTCGCGCGGGGCCGGGCGCGCGCCGCCGACGCGGCCGGCCGGCGGCGCGGCTGACGTGACGCCGCCCGCGTGGCTCCGCCGGGGCGTCGTGCTGCGCTTCGCGACGGGCGGCGCCGCGATGCCGCTGGCGGTCCTGGTGATCCTCGAGGGCGGGGCGGTGCTGGCGGCGGTCGTCGCCGCGCTGCTGGCCCTGGCGGTGATCGAGTTCGGCCTGGGCCTGCGGCTGGAGCGCGGCGACCCCGTGCTGTGGCTGGCGCTGGCGGGCGCCGTGGCGATGTCCGCCGCCGCGCTCAGCGACGACATCCCGATCTCCTGGCCGTTCAGCGCCGCGGTCCTCGCCATCGTCGCCGCGCCGGTGCTCCAGCAACTCGTCCGCGAGCGCGGCCAACCCCCCGACGACGCCCCCGATCCCGGCCCCTTCGCGGCGCTCTGCCGGCGCGCGGCGGCCGGCCTGGGGGCGCTCGTCTACATCGGCTGGCTGGGCAGCTTCTTCGTCCTGCTGCGGGAGTTGCCGCAGGGCGAGGAGTGGCTGCTGCTCGCCGTCGCGGCGGGCATGGCGACCGACACCGGCGCCTTCGCCGTCGGCAAGCTGCTGGGCCGCCGGCCGATGGCGCCCCGCATCAGCCCCCGCAAGACGATCGAGGGGGGCGCCGGCGGCCTGCTGGTGGGCTTCGCCGCCGTGCTGCTGATCAACCTGCTGCCCGACCTGCAGGTCGCCGTCTGGAAGATGGCGCTGCTGGGGATCGCCCTGCCGCTGATGGCGACGGCGGGCGACCTGGCCGAATCGGTCATCAAGCGCGCGCTCGACGTGAAGGACTTCTCGCGACTGCTGCCCGGACACGGCGGCGTCCTCGACCGGCTCGACAGCCTGCTCTTCGTCGTCCCGGCCGTATACTTTTTCGTGCGATGGATCGTTCTGTAACCCCGCCGCCCGCCGACGCGGAGCCACCCTCCGGGCGGCCGATCCGCGTCGCCCTGCTGGGCAGCACGGGCAGCATCGGCCGGCAGACGATCGACGTCATCCAGGCCATGCCGGAGCGCTTCGAGCTGCGCGGCCTCGCCGCCGGGCGCAACCTCGATCGGCTGGCGGCGCAGGCCGCGGCGCTGCGCCCGGCCGCGATCTGGGCCGCCGGCGGCCCCTGCGAGCGCCTGCATGAGATCGCCGCGTCGGCCGGCGCGACGATCGCCACGATGGACGAGATGGCCGCCGACCCGCTGCTCGACGTGCTCGTCGTGGGCACGGCCGGGCGCGCGGGCCTGGAGCCCACGCTGGCCGCGCTCGAGCACGGCCGCGCCGTCGCCCTGGCCAACAAGGAGGTCGTGGTGATGGCGGGGCGCCTCGTCCGCGCCGCGGCCGACCGCGGCGGCGGCCAGCTGCGCCCGGTCGACTCCGAGCACAGCGCGATCTGGCAGTGCCTCTGGGGGGAGGAGGGCAACGCCATCCGCCGCATCCTGCTGACCGCCTCGGGCGGGGCGCTGCGCGACCTGCCCCGCGAGGCGCTCGGCGACGTCACGCCCGCGCAGGCGCTGCGCCACCCGACCTGGAACATGGGCGCCAAGATCACGATCGACAGCGCCTCGCTGGTCAACAAGGGGATGGAGACCATCGAGGCGCGCTGGCTGTTCGACGTCCCCTACGAGCGGGTGGAGGTCGTGCAGCACGCGGAGTCGATCGTGCACTCCCTGGTCGAGATGGGCGACGGCTCCGTCAAGGCGCAACTCGGCAACCCCGACATGCGACTGCCCATCCAGTGCGCGCTCACCTACCCCGAGCGCCTGCGGCCGACCGTCGCGCCGCTCGATCTGGCGGCGCTGGGCGCGCTGCACTTCGCCGCGCCCGACCTCGACCGCTACCCCGGGCTGCGCCTCAGCCAGGAGGCGGGACGCCGCGGCGGCACGTACCCCTGCGTGCTGGCCGCCGCCGACGAGGTCGCGGTCACGGCCTTCCTGGAGGGCCGCATCCGCTTCACCGCCATCCCCGACGTGATCGACGCCGCCCTCTCGGCGCACGAGGGCCACGACGACCCCGACCTGGAGACGATCGACGCCGCCGACGCCTGGGCGCGCCGCTTCGCCGCGGGGCACATCCGCGCGCGGGCGCCGGTCTGATGGCCCCGCCATGACCGTCCTGCTGGAGTCCGTCCTCCCGTTCGTCGGCATCCTGGTCGGCCTGATCCTGATCCACGAGGCCGGCCACTACGTCACGGCGAAGATGGCCGGCGTGCGCGTGGAGGAGTTCGGCGTCGGCTTCCCGCCGCGCATCCGCGGCAAGCGCATCGGCGAGACGATCTACTCGATCAACTGGCTGCCGCTGGGCGGCTTCGTGCGGCTGACCGGCGAGGAGAGCGCGCGCGTCTTCCTCGCGGAGGTCAACCCGCACGGGGCCGCCTACGCCGCCGGCCTGCGCCCGCGCGACGTGATCATCGGGGCCGCCGGCTGGCGGGTGCACAACGAGGCGGAACTGGCCAAGCGGCTCTCCGGGGAGACGACGGACGGCCACATCCGCATCATCTTCGAGCGCGAGACTCCCACCGGCCGCGGCCACGCCCCGGAGTTCTACGCCTGCAACCTGCCGGTCGCGCCGGCCGCGACGGACGCGGAGGACGCGGAGGACGCGGCGGCCGGGGAGGCCGACGCCGCCGCGCCCACGGACGAGAGTCCCGCCGCGACGATCGGCCGCATCGCGGGTATGCAGGTCGGCGCCGACCCGCGCTCCTTCGCGTCGCGCTCCCAGCTCACCCGCATCGGCATCCTGGCCTCCGGCGCGCTGATCAACCTGGCGCTGCCGATCCTGCTGTTCGCCCTGGCGGCGATCATCCCGCAGGACCGGCCCGCCGGTCCGGCCGTGGTGACGTCGGTCGTGCGGGGCGGCCCGGCCGACCTGGCCGGCTTCCAGGCGGGCGACCGCGTGCTCAGCGTCGGCGGCGTGCCCACCGATCACCGTGGCGAGGTGGGCCTGCAGATCCGGCTCAACGTGGACCGCGAGATCGAGGTCGTGCTGGAGCGCGACACGCTGCCGCCGAGCACCACCCAGCAGCCCGGCGTCGCCAGCCGCGAGGTGATCGTCACGCGGCTGACGCCGCGCCTCGCGCCCCCCGAGCTGGTCCACACGGTGCGGGAGGGCGACACGGTCCACGACGTGGCGGAGATCCTGGGCGTCACCGCCAGCCAGGTCCTGGAGGGCGCCGGGCTGGGCGGCGGCGTCGAGTTGGAGGAAGGGCTCGTGCTCGACCTGCCCGGCGAGCGCTACGTGGTGCAGAAGGACGACACGGCCTTCTCCGTCGCGCGGGACATGGGCCTGCGCCAGCAGGTGGTGCTCGACGCGGCCGGCATCGACTTGGTGAACCTGGAGCCGGGCCTGGAGGTCGTCGTCACCCAGGGGCCGACCGGCATCACCATCGCCAACGGCAGCCTGAACGTCGTCCGGGAGAGCTCGGGCGTCTTCGCGGCGCTGGGCATCGGCGCCGAGCGCACGCGCGACATATTCATCCTCACCTACAACCTGATCCGCAGTTGGATCGCCGGCGGCGAGGCGCTGCAACTCAGCGGCCCCGTCGGGCTCGCCCAGGGCACCGGCGAGATCGTGCGGGAGGCCGGCTGGATCCGCCTGATCGAACTGTCCGCGGTGATCAGCCTGAGCCTGGGGATCCTGAACCTGCTCCCCATCCCCGGCCTCGACGGCGGCCGCATCATCTTCGTGCTGCTGGAGATCCTGCGGCGCGGCAAGCGCATCTCGCCGCGGAAGGAGGGGCTGGTGCACCTCGCCGGCTTCGCGCTGCTGATCGGCGCCGCGATCGTGATCGCCTACTTCGACATCGCGCGCGTGATCCGGGGCGACTCGCTCCTGCGCTAGCGGCGGACGTCAGTTCCGGCCCCGCGCGTCGATCAGCGCGTCCACTTCGACCTTGAGGCGGTCGAGGATCTCGTCGTAGCCGTAGTGGCCCAGCGCCTCCGGGCCGCGCTTCAGGTTCACGGCCGTCGGGCCGCACCACAGGCCCAGGTCGGCGTCGTCGGTCTCGCCGGGCCCGTTCACGCGGCAGCCCATCACCGCGATGGTGATGTCGTGCTCCTGGGCGTAGGCGGTCATCGCCTTCACGTCCTGCGCCAGATCGATGAAGCGCTCGTTCTCCACCCGCGAGCAGGAGGGGCAACTGATGATGTTCAGCCCCTCGTCGAGGCCCGGCGGGACGGAGCGGAAGCGCCCGCCCGCGATGTCGGACAGGATGGCGCGGCCGACGGTGACTTCCTTTCCCTTGTCCTCGAAGGGCAGCGTGAGCGAGACGCGCACGGTGTCGCCGATGCCGTCGGCGATGAGCTGCTCGAAGGCGACGCGGGTCTTGATGATGCCGTCGGGCGGCATGCCCGCCTCGGTGACGCCGAGGTGCAGCGGCACGTCGGGCCGCTCCCGCGCGAAGGCGCGATTGACGGCCACGACCTTCTTCCAGTCGGAGTCCTTGAGCGAGACGACGTAGCGCCGGAAGCCCATCCCGTCGAGGAGGTCGCAGTGCTCGATGGCGCTGGCCACGATCGCCTGCTCGTGGTCACCGTCGTAGCGCTCCATCATGCGCGGGTCGACGGAGCCGCAGTTGACCCCGACCCGCAGCGCGCAGTCGTGCAGCTCGGCCATGTCGGCGATGAACCCGACCTTCTGGTCGATCGACTTGTGCTTCTCGTGGTGGTGCAGGTGGCCGGGGTTGTAGCGCATCTTGTCGACGTGCGGGGCGACCTCGCGCGCCAGCCGGTAGTTCTCCTGCAGGTCGACGGAGAGGGTGGCGTCGGTGCGCTCCCGCACCGTCGCGAGGGCCTGCACGTCCTTCGACGAGTCCACGGCGATGCGCACGAGGTCCGCGCCGGCGGCCTGGATCAACTCCACCTGGCGCACCGTCGCCTCGATGTCCTGCGTGCGCGTCGCGGCCATCGACTGCACCGCGATCGGCGCGCCGCCGCCGATCTGGATCGCGCCGACTTGGACGGCTCGGGTCGGGTTGCGGCGCATCGGGCGTCCTCGCTGCGGGCTGGTCGCCGGGGCCGGAGGCGGCCCCTCAAGTCCAGTGTACCGCGCGCCGTCGCGATCCGCGCCGGGGCCAGGCAGGCGCGGAGACGCGGCGCGCCGCCTACGCTGCCAGCGTGCTCTTCGACGCCATCTTCCTGACGCTGTTCTTCCTGACCTGGCTGCTGCTGGGCGCGATCCCCTGGCTGGGCATCAGCCTGCGCCGCCGCGCCCGCGGGGCGCTCTGGGCGCTGCCCTTCGCGCTGCTGGGCGGAGCGGGAGGCGGCGTGCTCGCGCCGCTCGTGGGGCTCGACGACGGCTGGGGCGTCGGGCTGAGCATGGCGGGCGCGCCCCTGGGCGGCGCGGCGCTGACCTGGGCGTCGCTGCGGGTCTGGGACGACCACGCCCTGGGCCGCCGCTTCGCCCGCTGGGCGACGCCGCTCGCTGGCGAGCAGTCGGCCCCGCCGGTAGATTCGGATCGGCCCCCCTCGGGGCCGGAGGACGAGCGCGGCGGGCAGTCGCGCCCCTGAACGGATACGGCCCGTGGCCACACGGATGAGCGGCCTCTTCGGCCGCACGCTGCGAGAAGCGCCGGCGGAGGCCGAGACGGCCAACCACCAATTGCTGCTGCGCGCCGGCCTGGCCGTGCAACTGGCGGCGGGGGTGTACTCGTACATGCCGCTGGGCTGGCGCGCCCTGCGCAAGATCGAGGACATCATCCGCGACGAGATGGACGCGGCCGGGGCGCAGGAACTGCTGATGCCGGCCATCCAGCCGATCGAGTTATGGCGGGAGGCGGGCCGCCTGGAGGCCTTCGGCGAGACGATCTTCCGCTTCGCCGACCGGCGCGGGCGGGAGCAGGTGCTCGCGCCCACGCACGAGGAGTCGGTCACGGACCTGTTCCGCAAGACGGTGCAGTCGTACCGCGACCTGCCGCGCCGCGTGTACCAGATCCAGAACAAGTTCCGCGACGAGGCGCGCCCGCGCGGCGGCCTGATCCGCGTGCGCCAGTTCCTCATGAAGGACGCCTACACCTTCGACGCCGACGAGGCGGCGTTCCAGGCCTCGTACGACGCGATGGACCGGGCCTACGTGAACATCTGGCGGCGGGTGGGCGTGCCGGCCACGCGCGTGCAGGCCGACTCGGGCGCGATCGGCGGCAAGTCCTCACACGAGTTCATCTTCCTCACCGCGATCGGCGAGGACACCGTCGCGACCTGCGGCGGGTGCGATTACGCCGCCAACCAGGAGCGGGCGGAGTTCGACCGCGGCGCGCCGCCGGACGCTGCCCCCGCCCCGCTCACGCCGGTCGAGACACCCGGCGTGACCACCATCGAGGCGCTGGCCCGCTTCCTCGGCGTGCCCGGCGCGCGCACGGCCAAGGCGGGCATGTTCCTCGCCGACGGCCGGCCCGTCTTCGCCGTCATCCGCGGCGACCTGGACTTCAACGAACTCAAGCTCGCCAACAGCCTGGGCGCGCGCGAGATCCGCCCCATGACCGACGACGAGATCGCCGCCGAGGGCTGGGTCGCGGGCTACGCCTCGCCCGTCGGGCTGGAGGACGCGCCGGCCGACGCGACGGTGATCGCGGACACGTCCATCCCGGATGCGCCCAACCTGGTCGCCGGCGGCAACCGCACGGACCTGCACCTGCGCAACGTGAACTACGGGCGGGACTGGCGGGCCGACCTCGTCGCCGACCTGGGCCTCGCGCGCGACGGCGATCCCTGCCCGACGGGCTGCGGCGCAGCGCTGACGCTCGACCGGGGCATCGAGCTGGGGCACATCTTCCGCCTCGGCACGGTGTTCTCGGAGCCGATGCAGGCCGGCTTCAGCGGCGCCGACGGCGAACAGCACCTGCCGATCATGGGCAGCTACGGGATCGGCGTGGAGCGGCTGCTGGCCGCGGTCATCGAGCAGAACCACGACGAGCACGGCATCATCTGGCCGCCCGCGGTGGCGCCCTACGACGTCCATCTGGTGGCGATCGGGTTCGAGCGCCCGGACGTCGCGGCCGCCGTCGCGGAGACGGAGGCGGCGCTCGAAGCGGCCGGGCTGAGCGTGCTGAGCGACGACCGCGACGAGCGCCCCGGCGTCAAGTTCACCGACGCCGACCTGCTGGGCATGCCGGTGCGCGTCACCGTCAGCCCGCGCAACCTCAAGCAGGGCGTCGTCGAGGTGAAGGCGCGCATCGCCGCGGAGGCCGAGAGCGCGCCCGCGCCGGCCCTGATCGATCGAGTGCGGGCGCTGCTGGCCGCCGCGGGGGAGGGCGCGCCCTGAAGCGGGCGTCGCCGGGGCGACGCGCGCGGCGGCGCGGGCTTGCTATACTGCCGGCAACACGGGAGGCGTTAACGCTGAAGGTGGGCGCAGGCCCACCTTCTTTCGCAAGGACGCCGGGACGGGACCCATGAAAACCGACTTCCTGCTCGCGATCACCCAGCTCACCGCCGAGAAGAACCTCGGGACCGACGTCGTCTTCGAAGCGGTGGAATCCGCGCTGGCCGCCGCCTACAAGCGCGAGCACGACATCGTGGGCGAGGTGCACGTCAAGATCGACCGCATCGAGGGCGACCTGCAGGTCTGGTCGGAGCGCGAGATCGTGGAGGTCGAGGAGGACATCGCCGACGAGGACGAGCAGATCGACCTGGAGGCGGCGCGGAAGCTGAACCCGGCGGCCACGCTGGGCGCGACGCTGGTCGAGCGCCACGAGGTCAGCGAGGAGGCGGGGCGCATCGCCGCGCAGACCGCGAAGCAGGTGGTGCTGCAGCGGCTGCGCGAGGCGGAGCGGGAGGCCGTCTTCGACGAGTTCTCCGGCCAGGAGGGCGAGGTCGTGTCGGGCGTGATCCAGCGGCTCGACGGGCGGCAGGTGGTCCTCGACCTGGGCCGCGCCGAGGCGGTGCTGCCGGCGTCGGAGCAGGCGCGCATGGAGCACTACCGCTCCGGCCAGCGCCTGCGGGTCTACGTCGTGGAGGTGATGAAGGCCAACAAGGGACCGCAGGTCGTGGTCTCGCGCACGCACAAGGAACTCATCCGGCGCCTCTTCGAGCTGGAGGTGCCGGAGGTCTTCAAGGGGCTGGTGGAGATCAAGGGCATCGCCCGCGAGCCGGGCCATCGCACGAAGATCGCCGTGCACAGCCGCCAGGAGGGGCTCGACCCCGTGGGCGCGTGCGTGGGCATGCGCGGCGTGCGCATCCAGAACATCGTCAACGAACTGCAGGGGGAGCGCCTCGACGTCATCCAGTGGGACCCGGACCCGCGCAAGTTCGTCGCGCACGCGCTCAGCCCCGCGCAGGTCACCGCCACCCGCATCGACCCGGAGACCAACACGGCCGAGATCGCCGTGCCCGACCAGCAACTCTCGCTGGCGATCGGCAAGGAGGGGCAGAACGCGCGTCTGGCGGCGCGCCTGACCCGCTACCGCATCGACATCAAGGCCCAGTCGCTGGCCGAGAAGCTGTTCGAGGAGGAGGGCGTGGGACCGTACGCGCCCCAGCCGGAACTCGCGCCGGCGCCCAGTCCCGCGTCCGCGCCGGCGACGGCCCGTCCCGCGGCGGCGCAGGCCGTCCCCGAGGCCCAGCCGGCGCCCTTGGCGGGCGAGCCGGCGGCGCCCCTCGCCGAGCCGCGCAAGGGCCGCCCGGAGCCCGCGGAGACCGAGACCGCGGACGAGCCGGAACTCGAGCCCGCCTACGCCGGGGTCGAGGCCGCCCCGGCGCCGGTCGAGTCGGGCAAGATCCGCTTCGCCGAAGAGGTGCTGCGCCGCCGCCCCGAGGCGGACGAGAAGAGCAAGCAGAAGAAGCGGCGCCGGCCGCGCTACGTCGAAACCGACGAGGGGCTCGACGACGACCCCTACGCGGACTACGAGGACAACTTCTAGCCCGCTTCCGGGCCCGGGCCGACGGGCGCCGGACGCGGCGCCCAGATCGGGAACGCATGCCAGCGCGACCCCGCCGCCAGCCGCAGCGCAGTTGCGTCGCCTGCCGGACCAGGCGGCCCAAGGCCGAGTTGGTGCGGCTGGTCCTCGACGGCGAGGGGAACCTGCGCATCGACGCGCGCGGGCGTGCGCCGGGGCGCGGCGCCTACCTCTGCGCCGCGCCCGGCTGCTGGCGGCGCGCCGCCCACAACCGGTCGCTCGGCCGGGCGCTGCGGCGCGACCTCGGCGAGGGCGACCGGGCGCTGCTCGAGGCCGGGCCGCCCGCGGAGGGGGCCGGCTTGGCCGGCGCGGCGGCGCGCTACGCTAGCGCTGGAGAGACGAACCCATGACCACCGACACCGGCCGCCGGGTGGAGATCCCCCGCACGCTGACCGTCAAGGAACTCGCCGATCTGCTCGACCGATCGGCGATCGGCGTGATCAAGGTCCTCATGACGAACGGCGTCATGGCGGAGGTCACCAAGACGATCGACTACGACACGGCGGCCATCGTCGCGGTGGATCTGGGCTTCGAGCCGCTGGAGGGCACGGCCGACGTCGTCGAGGAGCCGGAGCCGGCCGCCCGCGAGGACCTGTTCGCCGAGGAGCCGGACGCGGAGGAGACGCAGGCCCACCGCCCGCCCATCGTGGCGGTGCTGGGGCACGTCGACCACGGCAAGACGACGCTGCTCGACGCGATCCGGCAGAGCAACGTCACGGAGGCCGAGGCGGGCGGCATCACGCAGCACATCGGCGCATACCAGGCGACGCTGCGCGGGCAGCCGATCACCTTCCTCGACACGCCCGGCCACGAGGCCTTCACGGCCATGCGCGCGCGGGGGGCGCGCGCGACCGACATCGCGGTCCTCGTCGTCGCGGCGAACGACGGCGTCATGCCCCAGACCCGCGAGGCGATCGACCACATCCGCGCCGCCGGCGTGCCCCTGGTCGTGGCGCTGAACAAGATCGACATCGAGAACGTCAACGTCGACCGGGTCAAGGCGCAACTCTCCGACGCCCAGGTGCTGATCGAGGAGTACGGCGGCGACACGCCCCTGGTCCCGGTCTCCGGGACCACCCGGCAGGGCCTCGACGACCTGCTGGAGACCGTCCTGCTGGTCGCGGAGGTGCAGGACTACAAGGCCAACGCCGACCGGCCGGCGGCGGGCGTCGTGCTCGAGGCGGCGCTGGACCGGCGGCAGGGGTCGCGCACGACGCTGCTCGTGCAGCGCGGCACCCTGCGGCAGGGCGACGCGCTGCTCGTGGGCGAGACCTGGGGCCGCGTCAAGGCGATGTTCGACTTCACCGGCGCGCGCATCCGCGGCGCCGGCCCCTCGGTCCCCGTCTCGATCCTGGGCGTGCAGGACCTGGCCGCGGCGGGCGACCGCTTCCGCGCGATCGAGAACGACAAGTCGGCCAAGCGCCTCTACGAGCAGGCCAAGCGGGCGCGCGAGGCCGTCGAGGCGCAGCGCCAGCACGCGGCCAGCCTCGACGCGCTGTTCGGCGAGATCAGCCGCGGCGAGGTGAAGGAACTCAACCTGGTGCTCAAGACCGACGTCGACGGCAGCGTCGAGCCGCTGCGCCGCAGCCTGGAGCAACTGACCAACGAGGAAGTGCACGTGAAGGTGATCCACGCCGCGCCCGGCGCGATCACCGAGTCGGACGTGAATCTGGCCGCCGCGGCGCAGGGCATCGTGCTGGGCTTCCAGGTGGGCACGGAGCCCGGGGCGCGCAAGCTGGCGAGCGCCGAACGGGTCGAGATCCGCCGCTACGAGATCATCTACCAACTCATCGAAGAGGTGGAGGCCGCGGTCAGCGGCATGCTGGAGCCCGTCGACGTGGACATCATCGACGCCCACGCCGAGGTGCTGCAGGTCTTCCCCATCCGCCGCATCGGCAACATCGCCGGGGCGCGCTGCGACGACGGGGCCGTCCGCCCCGACCTGTCGGTGCGGGTGTTCCGCGGCGGCCGGGACGTCAGCAGCGGCAAGATTCGCAGCCTGCGCCGCTTCCAGGAGGAGGCGCGGGAGGTGGTCGCGGGGCAGGAGTTCGGCGTCGCCGTGGAGGGCTTCGAAGCCTTCGAGATCGGCGACAAACTGGAGTTCTACCACACAGAGCGGCAGAGCCGGGTCGTGCGCGGGGGTCGCGTGGAGCCGGCCGGGGCGGCATCGTAGAGAGCGCACCGGACGACCCCCAGGCAGGGGGCTCGGAAACGAAGACAGCATGACCCGACGCCAGGAACGCGTGAACGATCTCCTGCGGGAGGTGGTCGCCGAGATCATCGCCCGCGAGCTCAAGGACCCGCGCCTGCAGGCGGACCTGATCTCGGTGACCGAGGTGACGACCTCGGCCGACCTGCAGCACGCGCGGGTGCTGGTCTCGGTGATGGGCAGCGAGCCGCAGCGCGACGCCGTGGTCGCGGCGCTCAATCACTCCCGCCACTTCGTGCAGCGGCAACTGCGCCCGCACCTGAGCATGAAGTCGATCCCCCAGCTCCAGTTCCAGCGCGACGACCGCATCGAGGAGGATCGCCGCATCCTCGACCTGCTCGACCGCATCCGCCGCGACGGCTTGCCGGGCGCCGAGCCCGACGCCGGGGCGCAGCCCCCGGCCGGCGACGGGCAGGCCGACGCGTGAGCGATCCGGCGGCGAATGCGCCCCCGCCGGGCGCGGGGCCCGGCACGGGCCTCTTCCTCATCGACAAACCGGCGGGGCCGACCTCGCACGACGTCGTGCAGCAGCTGCGGCGCTGGACCGGCATCCGGCGGGTGGGGCACGGCGGCACGCTCGACCCCATGGCCACCGGCCTGCTGCCGATCTTCGTCGGCCGGGCGACGCGGCTGATCGAGTACCTGGGCGAGCACCCCAAGAGTTACCGCGCGACGGTGCGCCTGGGCGTCAGCACCGACACCGACGACGCCGAGGGCGCGGTCGTGGCGGAGGCGCCCGTGCCCGATCTCTCCGCGGCGCAGATCGAGGAGGCGCTGGGCGCATTCCGCGGCACGGTCGAGCAGGTGCCGCCCGCCTTCAGCGCCGTCAAGGTGGGCGGCGTCACGGCGCACCGGGCGGCGCGGCGCGGCGATCCGGTGGAGATCGCGCCGCGGGAGGTCACGATCCACGCCCTCACGATGCAGGACTGGCGGTCGCCCCTGCTCGAACTGGAGATGACCGTCAGCACGGGCACCTACGTGCGCGCCATCGCCCGCGACCTGGGGGCGCAACTGGGCTGCGGCGGTCACGTGATCGAGATGCGGCGCATCGGCATCGGGCCGGTGAGCGTCGGGCAGGCGCACAGCCCGTCCGATCTGGAGGCCGCCTTCGGCGCCGGCGCGGGCTGGAATCTGGCCGCGCCGGTGGCGTCCTTCTTCGAGCACTGGCCGCGCGTCATCCCCAGCGCGGCGCAGCGCAGCCGGCTGCTCAACGGGCAGGCCGTGCCGCTGCCGGTGGGCGGGACGGGGACGGGCCCCGCGCCGCACGCGCTGGCGGTCGACCGGCTGGGGGCGCCGATCGCCGTGCTCGTCCCCGAGACCGGCTGGCCCGAGCGCTGGCGGCCGACCAAGGTGCTGATCGGCCCCGGCTAGCGATCGGGCGGGGCGCCGCTCAGGCGGGGGCTCCGGGCAGGGCGGCCTCATCGGGCAGGGCGAAGAGCAGCGCCACCACGTCCTCCGGGGCCTGCAGCGAGTAGGTCGTGCCGCCCGGCAGCAGCACGCCCTCGCCCGGGGCGAGCGCCGCGTCGTCGTCGCTGACACCCACCCGGATCACGCCGCGGATCACGATCAGCGCCGAGGCGCCCGTCGTGCGGCGGTTGAGCATGGTGCGGCCGGCGTCGAGTTGGATGCCCTCGGCCTGCAGCCGACTCTCCAGCGCCTCCGCCTCCCGGCTGGCGACGCGGATGCGCTGGAGGGACATGGCGCCGGACCGCCTAAACGGCGCCGTGGTCTTCCAGATAGGTGATGATGTCCTGCACGGTGCGCATCTCCGCGGCGGCGTCCTCGGAGATCTCGATCGGCTCGTCCTCGCCGCTGAACTCTTCCTCGATCGCGATCGTCAGGTCCACCACGTCGAGCGAATCGGCG
The DNA here is from genome assembly GCA_963664645.2 of Dehalococcoidia bacterium. Classification (GTDB taxonomy): domain Bacteria; phylum Chloroflexota; class Dehalococcoidia; order Bin125; family Bin125; genus TK10-74A. The sequence goes on along the minus strand of CAXXCV010000001.1, from coordinate 1,027,879 downwards.
TTGAGGTCGTCGAGCAGGTGCGACTCCGCCGTGACCTCGTCGGAGGGCACGCGCAACTGCTCCGCGACGATCGCCAGGACCCGCTGTTCGATGCTGCTCACGTCGGCCACTTCCCGCCGGCCCGCGGCGCCGCGCCGGCCGAGTCGAGGTTATGAACCGACGCGGCCCAGCGCAACCACCCCGTTCTGCCCGCCGAAGCCGAACCCGTTGACCAGCGCCGCGCGCACCGGCGCGGCGCGGCTCCGATTGGGCACGTAGTCGAGGTCGCAGTCCGGGTCCGGCGTGTCGAGGTTGATCGTGGGGGGCGCCTCGCCGTGGTGGATGGCGAGCGCCGTGGCGGCCACGCTCAGCGCGCCGGCCGCGCCCATCAGGTGCCCCGTCATGCTCTTCGTCGAGCTGACCAGCAGGCGCGGCGCGTGCGCCCCGAAGACGGCGTGGATGGCCCGCGTCTCGGCCGCGTCGTTGAGCGGCGTGCCGGTGCCGTGCGCGCAGATGTAGTCGACGTCCTGGGGCCGCAGGCCGGCGTCGTCGAGCGCGCGCTGCATCGCCCTGGCGGCGCCGCTGCCGTCGGGCAGGGGCGCGGTGACGTGGTGCGCGTCGGCCGTGCGGCCGCCGCCCAGGATCTCCGCGTAGACGCGCGCGCCGCGCGCCCGCGCCGCCTCGAGCGACTCCACGACGCAGACGACGCCGCCCTCCCCGAAGACGAAGCCGTCGCGCTCCGCGTCGAAGGGGCGGGAGGCGGCGGCCGGGTCGTCGTTGCGGCGCGAGAGCGCGTGCATGTTGGCCAGCCCCGCGATGCCCAACTCCGAGATGTTCGACTCGGAGCCGCCGACGAAGGCGAGGTCGGCCTCGCCGTACTCGATGATCTGCCTGGCCTCGATGAAGGCGTAGATCGAGCTGGCGCAGGCCGCCGCCCCCGTGATCGCGGGCCCCTGCAGGCCCAGCTCGATCGAGACCTGGCAGGAGGCCATGTTGGGGGCCATCATCGGCACGAAGAGGGCGCGCACGCGGCCCGGACCGCCGCGGCCCAGCGCCTCGGTCTCCGCCGCGATCGTCGTCACGCCGCCGCCGCCGGTGTTGATCACGCTGGCCATGCGGCCGCGGTCGAGGCCGTCCAGGTCGAGCCCCGCGTCTTCGCGCGCCAGTTGCGCCGCGGCGACCGCCATCTGCGAGAAGCGCGCCATGCGCCGGGCCGCCTTGGGGCTCATGAACCGCTCCGGCTCGAATTCCGGGACGTCGGCCGCGATGCGCACCTTCATCCGCGAGGCGTCGAAGGCGGTGATCGGCCGCACGCCCGACGCGCCGCCGCGCAGGCTCGCCCAGAACGCATCGACGCCGATCCCGATCGGCGTGACGGGGCCGATGCCGGTGATCACCAGGCGGGAGGCGTCGGGGCGCGCGATGGCGGGCAGGACTTCAGCCCTCCCAGCGGCGCAGCAGGACGGCGGCGTTGTGCCCGCCCAGCCCGACCGAGATCGACATCGCCGCGCGCAGGTCCACCTCGCGGGGCGAGTTCGGCACGCAGTCCAGATCGCACTCGGGGTCGGGCGTCTCGTAGTTGAGCGTGGGCGGGATGATCCCCGTCACCAGCGCCTTGGCCGCGACGATCACCTCCAGGGCGGCGCTGGCGGCCATCATGTGCCCCGTGGCGGCCTTGATGGAACTGACCAACATGCGCGGCGCGTGTTCGCCGAAGATCGTCTTCACGGCGCCCACGTCGACCCGGTCGCCCAGCTTCGTCGCGGTGCCGTGGGTGTTGACGTAGCCCACGTCCGCGGAGGGGATGTTGGCCTCGTCGAGGGCCTGGCCCATCGCGTTCAGCAGGCCGCGGGCGGTGGGGTCGGGGGCCGCCATGTCGTAGCCGTCGTTGCCCGATCCGGCCCCCACGACCTCGGCGTAGATGCGGGCGCCGCGCGCCTGCGCGTGCTCCAGGTCCTCGATCAGCAGGGCCGCGCCGCCCTCGCCGGGGACGAAGCCGGCGCGGTTCAGGTCGAAGGGCTTCATCGTCTTGGAGGGCGGGTCGGCGGCCGGCGCGAGCACCCGCATCGACTCGAAGCAGGCGTGGAAGATGGGCTGCTGGACGGCGTCGGAGCCGCCCACGATCATCGCGTCGGCCTTGCCGGCCTTGATGTAGAGCGCGCCGTCGGCGACGGCGTTCGCGCCGCTGGCGCAGGCGCTGGTGGGGGAGTAGTTGGGCCCGGTCACGCCGGTCTGGATCGCGATGTGGCCGCTGGCGGCGTCGGCGATGAGGTTCGGCATGCAGAAGGGCGAGACCCGCCGCGGCCCCTTGCTCTTCAGCACCTCGTACCAGCGCAGGAGCGTCGACATGCCGCCGCCGCCGCTGCCGAAGACCACGCCGATGCGGCCGCGGTTGGCGTCCGTCACGCAGAGGTCCGCGTCGCGCAGCGCCTCGTCCGACGCGACGCAGCCGAACTGGACGTTGCGGTCCATGTGCTTGAGCGGCTTGGCGTCGAGGACCGTGTCGGGCTGGAAGTCCTTGACCTCGGCCTGCACGCCCACCTTGAACGGGGCCGGGTCGAAGTGGGTGATGTGATCGATGCCCGACTCGCCCGCGACCAGCCGCTCCCAGGCGGTGGTCAGGTCGTTGCCCACCGGACACACCGTGCCCATGCCCGTGATGACGACTCGACGGGTCACCGGCGCCCTCCCCGGCGCGGCGCGCGAGGGATGCCCGCGGGCCGGATCATCACTTGGGGATCCCGTCGGACAGGTCGGGGAAGTCGCGCTGCGCCAGGCCCGTCTCGCCGTCGGCGACGGGGAAGGTCCAGGAGCGCTTGGAGATGCGCCGCACGAGCTTCGACAGCACGTCGCCCGGGCCCGCCTCGACGAACAGGTTGACCCCCTGGCCGGCCATCGCCTTGACGGAGTTGCGCCAATCGACGGGCCGGAGCAGGGCGCTGTCCAACTCCTCGCGGATCGCGTCGCGGGTGAGCAGGAAGCCGGCGGTCGCGTTGCCGATCACCGGCACCTCGGGGTCGCGCCAGGTCATCGTGTTGACGACCTGGCGGAACTGGTCCTGCGCTTCCTCCATGAGCGGCGAGTGGGAGGCGATGGAGATCTTGAGGCGCACGACGCGCCGCGCCCCGTGCGCCTCGGCCAGACGCATGACGCGCTGCAGGGCGCTCTCGTCGCCGGAGACGACGGCGTGGCCGGGGCCGTTGTCGTTCGCGACGACCAGCGTGTCGTCGTGCGTCGCCTCGCCGACGATGGCGTTGAGGACGCGATCGCGCAGGCCGATGATCGAGGCCATGCCGCCGGGACGGGCGCGGTCGGCGGCCTGCATCGCCCGGCCGCGCTCCTGCACCAGTTGCAGGCCGCTCTCGTAGTCGAGCGCGCCGGCGGCGACGCAGGCGGTGACCTGTCCCATGCTGTGCCCGGCCATCGCGAGCGGCTCGAAGGGGCGGCCGCCCTCCTCCCAGCGCGCCCGCAGCGCGTCGAGCCAGGCCATGCTGGCGACGTAGATCGCGGGCTGCGAGTGCACGGTGTCGTCGAGATCCTCCACGGGGCCCTCTTCGACCAGCTTGAGCAGGTCGTAGCCCAGCACCTCGTTGGCCCGCTCGAAGCGCTCGCGGGCGCCCGGGTGCACCTCCAGGATCGCGCCCGCCATGCCGATCGATTGCGTCCCCTGGCCGGGGAACACGATCGCCACGCCCCGGATCTCGTCGGGGGCGGGGCCGGCGGGCGGGCGGGAGGTGGTGTCGGATGTCATGCGACGGTCCGTCCCAACGCGATGCAGCGGGCCGCAGCGGCCCTCATACTCCGTAGATAATACGCGACCGGGCGGGCGCGTGCGCGGCCGGCGGGGAGCCGGGCGGATTTGTATAGGTGGATCGGCTCCCGGCAATAGCAGGGCGCGGCCGGCGCGGCCGGCGACGGGGGCCGGGCGTCAGTGGATGAACATGCCGCCGTCGACGTGGATGGTCTGGCCGGTGATGTAGGCGCCGCCCTCGCCGGCGAGGAAGGCGACGAGCGGCGCGACGTCGCCGGTGGCGCCCACCCGCCGCAGGGGCACCTGCGCCGTGACCGCCGCGATGACCTCCTCGCCGAGGTCGGCCGTGATGTCGGTCTCGATGTAGCCCGGCGCGATCAGGTTGACCGTGATGTTGCGGCTCCCCACCTCCTTGGCCAGCGCCCGCGTGAAGCCGCCCAGGCCCGCCTTGGCCGCCGCGTAGTTCGCCTGTCCGGGGTTGCCCATGCTGCCGATCACCGAGCCGATGTTGATCACGCGCCCCCAGCGCGCCCGGATCATGCCGCGCAGGCAGGCGCGGCTGACGTGGAAGGCGCCCGTGAGGTCGGTCTGGAGGACGCGGTCCCATTCCTCGTCGTTCATGCGCATCACCAGGTTGTCGCGCGTGATGCCGGCGTTGTTGACGACAATGGCCGGCGGCCCCAGGGCGTCCGTCACCTCGGCGACCATCGCCTTGGCCGCGTCGCTGCCGGCCGAGACGTCGCAGCGGACGGTCATGCCGCGCACGCCGCGGGCCTCGGCGGCCTCGGCGGTCTCCCGCGCCCCCTGCTCGCGGTCGCGGTAGTTGACGGCGACGTCGGCCCCGTCGGCGGCGAGGGCCAGCGCGATCGCCCGCCCGATGCCGCGCGAGCCGCCCGTGACCAGCGCCACGCGGCCGCGCAGCGGGCCGCCGTTCGCGCCGGGCGGCGGCGCGGGCGATCGGGGTGCGGGGCTGGACACGAGGACACCTCCTGGCTGTCGGCATGGACGGGTTGGGCGCTGCCGTGCGCAATCGGCGCGGCGGGCCGCGGTCTACGCCGCGACGGCCTCGCAGAAGACGTGGGCGCTGAGGCGGGAGCTGACCGCGACGGGGTCACCGTCGACGTCGAGGATGAAGACGCGGTCGGGCCCGATCTCGCGCACCGACACGGCGACGCCGGGACGCAGATTCTTGTCCGAGCAGTAGCGCAGCAGTTCCGGGTCGCCCTCGACCATCTCCGAGATGCGGCGGATCACCAGCCGCTCGCCGGCCGCCGTCTCGGCCAGCAGGCGCCAGCCGGCGTCGCCGCCGGCCGGGAAATTGCCCGGAATGGGCGCGCCGTGGGGACAGGTCTCGGGGTGGTCCATGAACTCCGAGAGCCGCTCCTGCACCAGATCGCTCATCGCGTGCTCCAGGCGATGCGCCTCGGTGTGCGCCTGCGCCCAGTCGAGCTCGAGCACGTCGGCCAGGAAGCGCTCGGTGAGGCGGTGGCGGCGGCAGATCGAGTCGGCGGCGGCCCGCCCGTCGGCGGTCAGCGCGATGTGGTGGTCGTCCGCCACGACGACCAGCCCCTGCTTGACCATCCGGTCGATGGTCTGCGAGACGGAGGCCGGCGTGACCTCCAGGCGCTCCGCCAGGCGCGCGCCGATGACGTCCTGGTGCTCGCTCTGCAGCGAATCGATCGCCAGCAGGTAGTCCTCGAGCGTGGGCGTGATCTTGGCGTCGGGCGGGGTTGTCCGGGGCATGGTGGTCATGGTGCGCACAGCCTATCAGGAAGCGCCCGCGCGGTGGGACCGATCACCGGACCCGGCGGCCGCAATCGAGCGCCCGCCTGCCGGCGGGCGGAACCGGCGCCGTTAACGCGGATGTAATGTGAATGCCATGTCCGCGTAACCTGCCGGGCGGCCCCATCCTTTGTACTGCATGCGGAGACGCGGCCTGCCGGGGCCGCGCGACTGATCCATTGGCGCGAGACCGGCCATCCCGTCGGACGACGGGACGCTCGGGAGGCTTCGGGCCGGCGCGACGCGCGCAGCGAAAGGGACTGCTCAATGATCGATACCGGCGATACTGCGTGGATCATGATGTCCACGGCGCTCGTTCTGCTGATGACGCCGGGCCTCGCCTTCTTCTACGGCGGCCTGGTGCGCGGCAAGAACGCGGCCGCGACCATCATGCAGGCGTTCGTGATGCTGGGCGTCGCGGGCGTGGCCTGGGTCCTGTGGGGCTACAGCCTGGCCTTCGGGCCCGACCTGGGCGGCTTCATCGGCAACCTGGAATGGTTCGGCCTGCGCAACGTGGGGATGGAGCCCGGCCCCTACTCGGACACGATCCCACATCTCACCTTCATGGCCTTCCAGATGATGTTCGCCGTGATCACGCCGGCGCTGATCCTCGGCGCCTTCGCGGAGCGGGCGAAGTTCAGCACCTACCTGGTCTTCACGGTGGTCTGGATGACCATCGTCTACGCGCCGCTGGCCCACTGGGTCTGGGGCGGCGGCTGGATCGGCACGGAGCTGGCCGCGCTCGACTTCGCGGGCGGCACCGTGGTGCACATCAACGCCGGCGCGGCGGCCCTGGCCGGCGCGATCTTCTACGGCCGGCGCCGCGGCGTGGCGCGCGAGACCGTGCCCCACGACGTGACGATGGTCGTGCTGGGCACGGCCTTGCTGTGGTTCGGCTGGTTCGGCTTCAACGCCGGCTCCGCGCTGGCCGCCGGCGGCGGCGCGGCCAACGCCTTCGTGACCACCAACTCGGCGGCCGCGATGGGCGCCCTGACCTGGATGGCCCTCTCCTGGCGCTACACCGGCAAGGCCTCGATCATCGGCACGGCGACCGGGGCGGTGGCCGGGCTCGTGGCGATCACGCCGGCCGCCGGCTTCGTGGGCGAATGGCCCGCCACCGACGGCTACCTGAACGCGGCGCCGGCCCTGATCATCGGGGCGGCCGCCAGCGTGGCCGGGTTCTACGCCGTGCGGCTGCGCCACAAGTACGGCCTCGACGACACGCTGGACGTCGTCGCCGTGCACGGCATCGGCGGAGTCGTGGGGGCGATGCTGACGGGCGTCTTCGCGGTGTCCACCATCGCCGGGGTCGAGGGCCTGATCGAGGGCAGCTTCGACCTGCTCTGGCGGCAACTCTTCGCGGTGCTCGCCTCGATCGCCTGGGCCCTGACGCTGACCAGCGCCATCCTCTGGACGCTGAACAAGAAGATGGGCCTGCGCGTCGACGAGAACGCGGAGCTGGCCGGCCTCGACCGCTCCGAGCACGAGGAACCGGCCTACCAGTTCGACGAGCCCGGCTTGGGCTCCTACTCCGGCGGAGTCTCGACCGTGGTCAGCGGGCCGGCGCCCGAAGTCGGTCAGGCCCCGAGCATCCACGCCGGCGATGAGGGGATCAGCTCGTGAAAAAGATCGAAGCGATTATCCGGCCCGAACGGCTGGAGCAGGTCAAGGTCGCCCTGACCGACGCAGGCTACTCCGGGCTGCACGTCGAGAGCGTGACCGGCCGCGGCCGGCAGCGCGGAGTGATCCACTCCGGCCGCGGCGGGGAGCACTACACCATCGACATGCTGCCGAAGGTGAAGCTGGTCCTGGTGGTCAAGGACGACAACCTCGAAGCGGCCACCAACCTGATCATCGAGACCGCCCGCACGGGCAACATCGGCGACGGGATGCTGTTCGTCAGCGCGGTCGAGGACGCCATCCGCGTACGCACGGGCGAACGCGGCGACAGCCTGCTCTAGCGGGCGCACGCCGGTCCTTTTCGCGGGGGCGGGCCTTCGGGCCCGCCCCCGTGACCGTTCGCGGGACCATCGGGCGATGTCGCGCGCGATGTTGCGAATGATGTTGACCGCCCGAAATCGGCCTTCCTAGCCTCGCCCGGTCGCGGCGCGCCCGCGCGGCGATCGCGTGGACGGCCGAGGGCGTAGTGAGGGGCAGCGCGTGCGTCTGACCGTGCTGGGCTCGGGAGCGGCCTGCCCCCCCGGGGGGCAGAACAGTTCCGGCTACCTCGTGGAGACGGGCCGGGACGAGGCGGGCGGGCGCCGCCTGCTGCTCGACTGCGGCCACGGCGTCGCCTCGGCGCTGCTGGCGGCGCGGCCGCGGGGGGACATCGACGACATCTGGATCTCGCACATGCACGCCGACCACTTCATCGACGTGCTGGCGCTGCGCTTCCGGGTGAGCCGGCTGCTGGAGGGCGTGCCCGCCTCGCAGCGGCGCATCACCCTGCACCTGCCGCCGGGCGGCCGCGCCTCGCTGGAGGCGGTCCTGACGGCGGTGAGCTTCCCGGCCGATTTCTGCGACCGCGCCTTCCGCGTGCGGGAGTACGCCCCGGACGACGTCCACGACGCCGGCGGCGTCCGCGTCCGCGTGGCGCCGGGGGCGCACTACATCCCGAGCTGCGCGATCCGGGTCGAGGCCGACGGCGCCGCGCTCTGCTACTCGGGCGACACGGCGCCCTGCCCGGACGTCGTGGCGCTGGCGCGCGGGGCGGATCTGTTCATCTGCGAGGCCGCGCTCGACCAGCCGGAGGACGGCGACGTGCGGGGCCACTCGACCCCCGAGGAAGCGGCGCGGATGGCCGCGCAGGCGGGCGCCGGCCGGCTGCTGCTGAGCCACTTCTGGTACGGCACCGACACCGAGGCGTTCGCTCGCCGGGCGCGGGCGGCGGGCGCGGTCCCCGTCGACGTCGCCTGCGACGGCTACCAACGGACGCTGTGAGGCGCGGTTGTCACCCCGCGCCGGCGGACCTTTCTCTCGTTTCTTGACAAAAAGCCGCCCGCGGTCGATGCTCGAAACACGGGCGCGCCGCCGGACTCCGGCCGCCCGGCATGGGAAAGCATCAGCGTGCCGAGCACAGCGCATCGCCGCGAGCACGTGCTGGACTTCATCGTCGACCACGGCGGCGCGACGGTCGCCCGGCTGTCGGCGGCGTTGGACCTGCCCGACGCGAGCGTGCGCCGCTACCTCGACCAACTCGTCGACGCGGGCCTCGTGACGGACCGGCCGGTGCGGCAGGCGACGGGACGGCCCTACCGGCTCTACAGCGCCACCGACAGCGGCGTGCGCGACCGGCGCGACCACTCCGAGGGGCTCGCCGCCCGGCTGGTCGCGCAGATCGCCGGCGAGCGCTCGCGGCTGGAGCGCATCACCGAGGGCCTGGCCGAGCAGCTCGCGGCCGACCACCGGGCGGAGGTCCCGGCCGACGCCCCGCTGGAGGAGCGCGTCGCCAGCACCGTCGTGGCGCTGCGCGGCGAGGGCATCCTCGACGAATGGCGGCGCACCGCCGACGGCTTCGTGATGCACAATCACGGCTGCCCCTACCGCAGCGCCGCGGACAACAGCGATTGCGTCTGCGAGTCCGACCGGCGGGCGATCGAGAAGCTCGTCGGCGTCCGCGTGACGCAGGCCGGCAGCCTGGCGCAGGGCGACGCGTGCTGCGAGTTCATCATCACGTCCCCCGCCGGGGGCACGTGCGGGCGGAAAGGCAACGGCGCATGAGCGCGTCCCTGTTCGAGATCGACGACCTGCGGGTGCAGGTGGGCGGCAAGTCCATCGTGAAGGGGCTGTCGCTGCACGTGGACGCCGGCGAGGTGCACGCCATCATGGGGCCGAACGGCTCCGGCAAGAGCACGCTGGCCAACGCCCTCATGGGCCACCCGCGCTACACGGTGCGCGGCGGGGCGGTGCGCTTCCAGGGCGAGAGCATCCTCGACCTGTCGCCCGACGAGCGCGCCCGCAAGGGCCTCTTCCTGGCCTTCCAGTACCCCACGGACGTGCCCGGCGTGTCGATGATCAACTTCCTGCGGCGCGCGGTCAGCGCCCGCCGCGGCGACGAGATCCCGGTGCGCGAGTTCCGCCGGCAGCTGCGGGCCGAGCTCGACGGCCTGCAGATGGACGAGTCGTTCGTGCGGCGCTACGTCAACGACGGCTTCTCCGGCGGCGAGAAGAAGCGCGCCGAGATCCTGCAACTGGGCCTGCTGCGCCCCACGATGGCGATCATGGACGAGACCGACTCGGGCCTCGACATCGACGCGCTGCGGGTCGTGGCCGAGGGCATCAACCGCTTCCGCTCGGAGGCCAACGGCATCCTGCTCATCACGCACTACCAGCGCCTGCTGAACTACGTGCGCCCCGACGTGGTGCACGTGCTGGTCGACGGGCGCATCGTCAAGTCGGGCGACTTCAGCCTCGCCGAGCAACTCGAGGCCGAGGGCTACGACCCCATTTTGCAGGAGATCGGGGGCGGGGCCGTTCCCGTCCTCTCCGCCTGACCCGGACGCCGCGGAGCGACATCAGTCAGAAGGCACGCACATGACCACTTCCACCGACCTCAAGCCACCCGTCAAGAAGCCCGACATCACGAAGGAAGCCTACGAGTTCGGCTTCCACGACAGCGACGCCGCCACGCTCAAGCTGCCCAAGGGGCTGAGCAGCGAGGTCGTCAACACGATCAGCGACCTCAAGAACGAGCCGCGCTGGATGCGCGAGTTGCGCCTCAAGGCGCTGGAGCACTTCCAGGAGCGGCCGCTGCCCGACTGGGGCGGCGCCGTGGAGGAGATCGACTTCGACGACATCCACTACTTCGTCCGCGCCAGCGACGAGCGCGACGAGGAGAGCTGGGACGACGTCCCCGACTACATCCGCGACACCTACGACAAGCTGGGCATCCCCGAGGCGGAGAAGAAGGGGCTGCTGGCCGGCGTCGGCGCGCAGTACGACTCCGAGGTCGTCTACCACAACATCCGCGAGGACCTGGCGAAGCAGGGCGTGGTGTTCGTCAGCACCGACCAGGCGCTGCAGGAGCACGAGGACCTGTTCCGCGAGCACTTCTCGACGATCATCCCCGCCAACGACAACAAGTTCGCCGCGCTCAACACGGCGGTCTGGTCGGGCGGCTCGTTCATCTGGGTGCCGGAGGGCGTGGAGGTCGATATTCCCCTGCAGGCCTACTTCCGGATCAACTCCGAGGACATGGGCCAGTTCGAGCGCACGCTGATCATCGCCGAGCCCGGCTCGAAGGTGCACTACGTCGAGGGCTGCACGGCGCCCATCTACTCCAGCGACTCGCTGCACAGCGCCGTGGTGGAGATCGTCGCCAAGCCCGGGGCGAACGTGCGCTACACGACGATCCAGAACTGGTCGAACAACGTCTACAACCTCGTCACCAAGCGCGCCGCGGCCTACGCCGACGCGCAGATGAGTTGGGTCGACGGCAACCTGGGCAGCAAGCTCACGATGAAGTACCCGGCCGTCTACCTGATGGAGCCCGGCGCGCACGGCGAGGTGCTCTCGATCGCCTTCGCCGGCCACGGGCAGCATCAGGACGCGGGCGCGAAGATGGTGCACGCCGCGCCCGGCACCAGCTCCGTCATCACCAGCAAGAGCCTCGCCATCGACGGCGGGCGCACCTCCTACCGCGGCCTCGTCAAGGTCTACGAGGGCGCCGAGGGCTGCCGCTCGAACGTGCGCTGCGACGCGCTCATGCTCGACGACGCCTCGCGCTCCGACACCTACCCCTACATGGAGATCGACGAGCGCCGCGTCGACATCGCCCACGAGGCCACCGTCTCCAAGGTCGGCGAGGAGCAGTTGTTCTACCTCATGGCGCGCGGCATCCCCGAGGACCAGGCGACGAAGATGATCGTCAACGGCTTCGTCGAGCCCATCGTCAAGGAGCTGCCCATGGAGTACGCCGTGGAACTCAACCGGCTCGTGGAACTGCAGATGGACGGCGCGATCGGCTAGGCGCCGATCGGCCACAGCATCGGGAAAGGCCGAACAGATGCAACTCACCGTCACCGACAGCGCCAGCGAGAAGCTCAGCAACATCGTCGCGCAGCGGCCCGAGCCCGGGCTGGGCGTGCGCATCTTCGCGCAGGAGGGCGGCGGCGGCTGCGGCGGTGGTGGCGGCTGCGGCTGCGGCAGCGGTATGCGCTTCGGCATGGCCTTCGACAACGCGCAGCAGGGCGACGCCCACGTCTCCGTCGGCAGCCTGGAGTTCCTGATCGACCCCGTGTCGGCGCAGGCGCTGGAGGGCGCGTCGATCGACTGGGTCGAGGACGTGATGAACTCGGGCTTCGCGATCACCGCGCCCAACGCCCCCAGGGCCGCCGGCGGCGGCTGCGGCTGCGGCGCCAACGAGGCCCAGGCCGGGGCCCGCCCCGCGCACGGCGGCGGCTGCGGCGGGGGAGGGTGTGGCTGCGGTGGTCACTAGACCGTCCGGCGCGGGGCGCCGATCGGAATCGCGGCCGTGACCAGCGCCGTGGCGAGCCCCAGAGCCCCGAGGAGGCCGGTCCCGGCGCTCGTCGAAGCCGTTTCCGGCTTCCTCGACGAGCCCAGGTGGCTGCGCGACCGCCGTCTGGAGGCCCTGCGCGCCTACGAGATCCTCTCCTGGCCCAGCGGGGAAGAGGAAGAGTGGCGGCGCACGCCCATGGACGGCGTCCCCCTGGAGGGCTACAGGGTGCGCCGGCCGGCCGACGCGGGCGTACCGGCGCGGCTCGCCGCGCTGCGGCTCGACGCCGGCAACCGCGTCGCGCAGACCGACGGCGTCCTGCTGGCGCAATCGCTCGACGCAACGCTGGCGGCGCAGGGGGTGATCCTGGCGCCGCTGTCGCGGGCGGCGCGCGAGCACGAGGCGCTGGTCCGGGAGCACCTGCACGGGACCGTGCCCGTCACCGAGAGCCGCTTCACGGCGCTCAGCGCCGCCCTCTGGACGCAGGGGCTGTTCTGCTACGTCCCCAAGGGCGTCCAGATCGACCTCCCCCTGCGGCACCTGATCGGCAAGACCGCGCCCGCGCCGGACGCGGTCCCGCAGGGGCTCTTCGGGCAGACGCTGCTCGTCGCCGGGGAGGGCGCCTCCGTCAGCCTGATCGAGGCCGCCGCCTCCGACGACGGCCCGGCCGACGCGCGCACCTTCGCGCACCGCACCGTCGAGATCGAGGCGGGGGTCAACAGCGACGTCCGCTACGTGGGCCTGCAGCACTGGGGCCACGACGTCAACGCCTTCGTCACCCAGCGGCTGCGCACGGCCCGCGACGCGCGCGTGTTCTCCGCCTCCGTCGCCTTCGGCGGGCGGCTGAGCCGGGAGCGGATCGTGCTCGACGCGGCCGGGGAGGGCGCCAGCGCCGACCTCGTGGGGCTGTTCGTGGGCACGGGCGACCAGCACATCGAATACGACACCCGGCAGGACCACACCGCCGAGGGCGGCCGCAGCGACCTGCAGATCAAGGGCGCGCTCGACGATCGCGCGAGCGCCGTGCAGTACGGCGTCGTCGCGATCTCGCCCGAGGGGCAGAAGACGTCCGGCCACCAGACGATGCGCAACCTGCTACTCAGCAGCGGCGCCGGGGCCGACCCGATCCCCGTGCTCGAGATCGAGGCCGACGACGTGCAGTGCTCCCACGCGGCCGCCGTCGGTCCCGTCGACCCGGAGCACATCTTCTACCTGCAGACGCGCGGCATCCCGCCGGAGGAAGCGGAGCGGATGGTCGTGCAGGGCTTCCTCGACGTCGTGACGCAGCGGCTGCCCGACGAGGACCTGCGCCACGCGGTGGACGAGTTGGTGCACGAGCGGCTGGACCCCGAACACACCGGCAACGACGGAGGCGGATCGTGAGCGACTTCGCCCGCGTCGCCAGCGCCGCCGACGTGCCCGCCGGCACGGCCCGCGTGGTCGACGTGGGCGGGCGCAGCATCGCCCTCTGCCACGTCGCGGGCGACGCGATCTACGCCATCGACAACGTCTGCACGCACGACAACGGCCCCCTGGGCGACGGCACGCTGCACGCCGACCGCGTCGAGTGCCCCCGCCACGGCGCCCTCTTCGACGTGCGCACCGGCGCGGCCAAGACCCTGCCGGCCGTGCGCGGCGTGCGCAGCTATCCCGTGCGCATCGTCGGCGGGGACGTCGAAGTCGCGCTGGACGGGTGAGGGCGATGGTCCGGCAATCGACCCCGCCCGGCCCCGGCAGGCTCGACGTCGAGTCGCTGCGGGCCGACTTCCCCATCCTGCGGCGGCGCGTGCACGGCCACCCGCTGGTCTACCTCGATAACGCCGCCACGACGCAGAAGCCGCAGGCCGTCATCGACGCGCTGGCCGACTACTACCGCACGAGCAACGCCAACATTCACCGCGGCCTGCACACCCTGGCCGAGGAGGCGACCGCCGCCTACGAGGACGTGCGCCGCCGCACGGCCGCCTTCATCAACGCCGGCTCCCCGCGCGAGGTCATCTTCACGCGCAACACCACCGAGTCGCTCAACCTGCTGGCCTACAGCCTGGGCGCCCGCCTGCGGCCCGACGACGAGATCCTGCTGAGCGACATGGAGCACCACTCGAACCTGGTGCCCTGGCAGCTCGCGGCCCGGCGTCACGGCGCGCGGCTGCGCTTCCTGTCGGTGGACGAGGAGGGCCAGCTGGACCTCGACGAAGCGCGGGCGCTGATCGGCCCCCGCACGCGCATCGTCTCGGTCGTCCACATGTCGAACGTGCTGGGCACGATCAACCCCGTCGCCGCGCTGGCCGGCATGGCCCGCGAGGCGGGCGCGCTGATGATCGTCGATGGCGCGCAGAGCGTGCCCCACATGCCGGTCGACGTGCAGACCCTCGGCGCCGACTTCCTCGCCTTCTCCGCGCACAAGATGCTGGGGCCCACCGGCGTCGGCGTGCTCTGGGGCCGCAAGGACCTGCTCGACGACATGGACCCGTTCCTCGGCGGCGGCGAGATGATCAGCATCGTCGAGCGGGAGGAATCGACCTGGGCGGCGCTGCCCAACAAGTTCGAGGCCGGCACGCCCAACATCGCCGACGTGATCGCCTTCGGCCCGGCGCTCGACTACCTGACCCGGATCGGCATGGACGCCGTGCGGGCGCACGAGGTGGAGACGATCGCCTACGCGCTCGACCGGCTCAACGCGACGGAGGGGCTGACGGTCTACGGACCGCCCGACCCGGACGAGCGGGGCGGCGTCGCGGCGTTCAACTACCTCGACATCCACGCCCACGACCTGAGCACGATCCTCGACGGCGAGGGGGTCGCCATCCGCGCCGGCCACCACTGCGCCCAGCCGCTGATGCGCCGCCTGGCCGTGCCCGCCACGGCCCGCGCCAGCTTCTACCTCTACAACCGCCCGGACGAGGTCGACGCGATGATCGGCGCCCTGGGGACGGCGGCGGGGCTGTTCGGGCACGCGCCCGCCGTCGGCGCGGGGACGGGAGGGGGCGGGGCCGGTGTCTGACCGCCCGCGCTCGAACCGGGAAGCGCAGTACGGCGTCGTCTTCGACGACCTGTACCGCGACCTGATCCTCGACCACTACCGCAACCCGCGGAACAAGGGCGGCCTGGACGACGCCGGCGTCGTCGTGGAGGGGTTCAACCCCTCCTGCGGCGACGAGGTGAGCGTGGCCCTGCGGCTCGACGCGCCGGACGGCGGCGGGACCGCGGCGGAGGACGCGCGCGTGCAGCAGGTCCGCTTCGCCGGGCAGGGCTGCTCGATCAGCCAGAGCTCCGCCTCGATGCTGACCGAGGAGACCGCGGGCCGCCCCATCGCCGAGGTGCGGGCGCTGTCGCGCGCCGTGCAGCGGATGCTCACCGACGACGGCTTCGACCTCGACAGCGCCGACGTGGGCGACCTGGAGGCGCTGGCCGGCGTGGCCCGCTTCCCGGTTCGGATCAAGTGCGCGCTGCTCGCCTGGAAGGTGCTCGACGAAGCCATCAAGGTGGTCGCGGGCCCCGACCCGGCCGGCGGCGAAGCCGACGAAGAGATTCAGACCCGAGTCACGAGCGCCTGACGCGCGCAGCCAGCAGGACGGAGCCGCCCATGACCGACGAGAGCCAGCCGACGACAAGCGACGCGGTCGATGAGGAGATCGTGCGGGGGATGCTGAAGACGGTCTTCGACCCCGAGATCGGCATCAACATCGTCGACCTGGGATTGGTCTACGAGATCCACGTGGAGGACATCGAGGACGAGCCGCGCAAGAAGGCGCGCATCGTGCACACGCTGACGACGCCCGCCTGCCCCATCGGCCCGATGATCCGGGCGCAGATCGAGCAGGCCGTATCGCGGCTGGAGGGCATCGACTCCGTCGAGACGGAGTTGGTCTTCAGCCCGCCCTGGGACCCCCGCGAGATGTGCTCCGACGAGGCCAAGTTCGAGCTGGGCATCTTCTGACGCGCCGCCCGCGCGCGCCGCAGCCCCCGCCTTCAAGGGACGTCCAGCGCGCTTGGCGCGCTCGGCAACGCGTTGACGCATGATGGCACTAGTGCTACCACTTTCAAGGTGGATAAGGAGTTGGAGTGAGCGCTGGAGCGGACCGCTACACCTACCGCGTGTTCTGGTCGGAGGAAGATGAGCAGTTCGTGGGACTTTGCGCGGAGTTCTCGTTGCTCAGCCACCTGGACGATACCGCGGACGCGGCCTTCGCCGGCATTCGCGACTTGGTGGCCTTCTGCGTCGCTGATCTCCGCGAGGAGGGCGCGCCGCTGCCAGAGCCGCTGTCGGCCCGGCGCTACAGCGGCACGCTCACCTTGCGCGTGCCGCCGGAGACCCATCGGGCGCTCGCGATGGACGCCGCCGAAGCCGGCGTCAGCATGAATCGCCTGGCCGCCGAACGTCTGGCCCTGCGCCGCTAGACCGTCTGCCCGGCGGGGACAGGGGCGCAACGGCGGAATCGCCGCGCCGGCGCCCGCCCGCTCAGTCCTCCCCGTAGACGATGAACTCCAGCAGGTTGCCGTCGGGGTCGCGCACATAGACGCTCGTGCCCTCGCCGGCGCCGCCCGTCAGCCGCACGGGGCCCTGCACGATCGGGACCGACAACCCGGCCAGCTTCGCCTCGATCGAGGCCACCGTCCCCTCCCAGACGAAGCAGAAGTCGCCGCAGCCGGGCGTCGCCGTGGGGCCGCGCAGGTCGAATTCGCCCGATTTCCACAGCGCGGGCGCGTGCATGTTGATCTTGTTCTCGCCGAAGTGCACCGAGTAGTAGCGCGGCCCGTGGTCCTCCACCCGGAAGCCCAGGGCCGCGTAGAAGGCCAGCATCGCCTCGACCCGCTCAATGGGGATCGCGACGTGATCGAAACCGCGCACGCTCATCGTCAACTCCCGCCCGACGTTCCCGGTCCGGTCACGATAGCGCGCGCCGGGATCACGGGTCGCGGCAGCCAGCGGGAGACCATGAACAGGAGGCCGCTCAGCAGCACCGCCGACAGCCACATCACGAGCGCCCAGTCGTAGGCGCCGGTGCGGTCGAAGATCGCGCCGCCGACGGTCGGGCTGATGACCATCCCGACCGTCGCCACGACGCCCGACAGGCCCAGGATCGTCGCGAAGTGGGCCGTCCCGAAGGCGCGCACCAGCAGCAGGGGCTCCAGCATGGGGCCCGCCGCGGCGCCCATCAGGTAGAAGAGCAGGAACAGCCCGATCCCCAGCGTCGACCCGCCCGTGACCAGCAGCACCGCCAGGGAGAGCGTCAGCACGACGCAGACGACCGCGGCGGCGTTCTCGATCACGCGGATGCGGTCGGCCACCAGGCCGAAGCCCACCCGCCCGAACATCCCCATCCCGGCGGCGAAGGAGACCAGCGCGGCCGCCGTCCCCGGCGACACGCCGACCGACTCGTAGTAGGGCAGCATGTGCACCATCCAGCCGACCATCCCGTAGAACAGGAAGCCCAGGGCGAAGCTCAGCACCCACAGCAGCGGCGTGCGCAACGCCTGACGCGGCGTGACGCCCGGCAGCCGCGGCGGCCCGCCGGTGACTGGCTCGCGGGGCCGGGCGTCGCCGTCGACGAACTGCCCCACGGCGCCGGGGTGGTCGTGGATGAACCGCCAGCACAGCGGCAGGCACACGGCGGCCTGCAGCACGCACGAGAAGATCAGCGCGCCCTCCCAGTCCCAGGCGTCCATGACGACGCGCAGCACGGGCACCATCACGAGGCCGCCCAGCGAAAAGCCGGTGCCCAGCAGGCCCAGGGCCAGCCCGCGCCGCCGGTCGAACCAGCGCGCGACGATGGCCTGGGCGGGGATGTAGAAGCAGAAGTTGCGCACGACGGCGTTGATCGAGAGGAAGGCGTACCACTCCGCGAGGCTGCTCGTCGCGGCGACGAGCAGGAACGACGCGCTGGTCAGCACGACGCCGAGCAGGGTGATGCGCCGCGGCCCGTAGCGGTCGATCACGCGCCCCACCAGGGGGGCCGTCAGGCCGCTGAGCAGCAGGGACAGCGCGATCCCGAAGGAGACCGTCGCGCGGGACCAGCCGAACTGGTCCTCCACCGGCTGGATGTACAGGCCGTAGGCCCAGAACGAGGTGCCGCTGGTGACGGCCATCAGGACGACGCCCGCCACGACCACCCACCAGCCGAAGTAGACATGCCGCCGGCCCGTCAGGACGGCGCGGGTCGTGCGCAGGGGCTGGCTCACTGACGGGATCGCTCTCTCCGTAGGGGCCGAGTATACGGACGGCCGGCCGCGATCACGGACGGGTGACGGTATCATGCCCCCGATCGGAGTGCGCATGCCGCCGACCATCGACGTCGTCCAGGGCGACATCACCGAGGCCGACGTGGACGCGATCGTCAACGCCGCCAACGACCATCTCTGGATGGGCTCGGGCGTGGCGGGGGCGATCGTGCGGGCGGGCGGCGCCGGCATCGAGGCCGAGGCGATGCGCCAGGGGCCGGTCAAGCCCGGCCAGGCGGTGATCACGGGAGGCGGGCGGATGCGCGCCCGCCACGTCATCCACGCCGCGGTGATGGGGCAGGACCTGCGCACCGACGGCCGCACGATCAGCGAGGCGACCACGGCCGTGCTCGAATTGGCGGAGCAGCACGGGATCGAGCACATCGCCTTCCCCGCGCTGGGTACCGGCGTCGGCGGCTTCCCGCTGGAGGAGTGCGCGCGCCTGATGCGGGACGCCGTCCTGCAGCGCAAGGAGTCCTCCGTCCGCAGCGTCCGCTTCGTCCTCTTCGACGAGCCCGCCTACCTGGCCTTCCGGCGCGTGCTGGGCATCTAGCGCCGTGCCGCCCGACCCGACGCCCGCGGCCAACTCGACGGTGGGAGCGGGCGCGGTCGTCGTGCGCGACTCGCGCATCCTGCTGATCCGGCAGGCCTACGGCTGGGCGTCGGGCCGCTGGCTGATCCCCAACGGGGCGCTGCACCCGGGCGAGACCCTGGCCGAGACGGCGCTGCGCGAACTGCGGGAGGAGACGGGGCTCGACGGCCGGGCGGGCGCGATGGTGGCGGTGCGCAGCCTGGCCAGCGCGCTCGGCTCCGACACCTTCGTCGCGATCGCCGTGGACGCGCCGGACGGCGATCCCCGCCCCGACGGGGTGGAGGTCGACGCGGCGCGCTTCTTCGATCGGGAGGGCGTGGCCGCGCTGGCGGCGGCGGGATCGATCGTGCGCATGCACCGGCTGATCGCCGAGCGGGCGCTGCCGGGGCCGTCGCCGGAGCCCTGCCTGGAGTTGCCCGCGCGCGACCGCGACGGCAACCCCGCCCGCGCCCTGCTCTACCTGCCCGCCTGAGCGCCCGCCGATCTCACGCGCGCGACGGGTACACTGCCGCCCATGCCCCACTACACGGCCGCGGGCGACGACGGCACGACGACCCTCTACGGGCCCGGCCGCGTGCCCAAACATCACCAGCAGGTCGAGACCTTCGGCGCCGTCGACGAGGCGACCAGCGCGTTGGGCCTGGCCCGGGCGCTGGCGCAGGCGCCCCGCACCGACGCCGTCGCCCAGGCGATGCAGGAGCGGCTCTATCTCGTCATGGCCGAGCTCGCCGTCGTGGCGGGGGAGCCCATCCCGGAGGCCTTCGTGACAACGCCCGCGCACGTCGAGGCGCTGGAGGCGATCGCGGCGGAGCTGGAGGCCGAGGCGCCCGCCCCGGACCAGTTCGTCCTGCCCGGCGCGACGCCGGCCGCCGGCGCCCTCGACCTGACCCGCGGCGTCATTCGCCGGGCGGAGCGGGAGGCCTCGCGGCTGCGCGCCGGCGGTCACCCGCTCAACCCCGAGATCCTGCGCTACCTCAACCGCGCCTCGTCGGTGGTCTACGACCTCGCCCGCTACGAGGAGCACTACGCCGGCCGCTCGGCGCCCCGCGCCACGCGGGGCGGCGCCGGGGACGCCTGAACATGCCCGGCCGGCTGCTGTTCACGACGGTCGCGCAGGACCTCTCCCTGGTCGAGTTGGCGGAGACGCCGGCGGTCCACATGATCCGCGAGGCGGGCTTCGGCGAGGGCTACGCCTGGCCGACGTGGTCGCCCGGCGGCGCGCACGTGCTGGTCAGTCACGGCTGGCGCGCGTCGGGGGCAGAGCTGCGCCTGGAGGTGGTCTCGCTCGGCCTGAGCGGGGCCGCGGAGGCCGCGGAGACCACCTCGCGCTTCCGCAACGCCGAGGGCCACCACGACCCGATCGCGCCGGGGGTGATGCACTACAGCTACTGGGCGCCCGACGGGCGGCGCGCGATCGTGGTGGCGCGCAGCAAGGGCGGGCTCAGCCTGACCCTGCTCACGCGCCCGTCCTGCCCGGACGCGGACTGGACCGCCCGCAATCTGATCGACGGCGCGCCGATGTTCAGCGCCTGGTCGCCCGACCGCACGACGCTGGCCGTCCACGCGGGGCAGCAGCTCGTCCTGTTCGACACCAGCGGCGACGGCGGCGGCCGGCGCGTGCTGACCGACCAGCCACGCTTCCGCGCGCCGGCCTGGAGCCCCGACGGACGCGCGCTGTACTACGCCGCGCCGGGCAGCGCGGGCCCCGACCTGCTCTGGCGCTCGCACCCCGACTCCGGCGCGCGCGAGGTCGTCACGGAGGTCGACGGACTCACCGCGATGCTCGCCTCGCCGGCCGGCGACGACCTGGCCCTGCTCACGATCGACGCAAGTGGGCTGGGCGGCCGTCACCTGCGCGTGATCGACCTCGCCGACCCGCAGCCGCGCACGGTGGAGCGCGGACAGGTGCTGGGCGCATTCTGGTCGCCCGACGGGGCGCGCCTGTTCTACGTCGTCCGCGCGGGCGTCGACCTGGAGTCGAGCTTGATGCGCTACGACGTCGCCGACGGGCGGCGGCAGGCGCTGGCGCGCTTCCGCCCCAGCCCCGCCTACTCGACCTACCTCGCCTTCTTCGACCAGTACGCGCTGTCGCACGCGCTGATCTCGCCCGACGGCGACTGGGTCGGCATCGGCGGCGTCCTGTCCGGGAACGGGGCCGGCCGGCGCCCCTTCGCGCAGCAGCACGGCTGCTACCTCCTGCCCGCCGACGGCTCGGCGCCGCCGCGCCGCGTCGCCGACGGCGAGATCGCCTTCTTCGCCCCGGGCGCCCCGGCGCCCCCGGCCGCGGAGGACAAGGCGTAGGATGGCGCCACCGAGCCGCGCGGGCCCGCGGCGGCGCAGCGGAGGGAGCCCCCGGTGTCGTGCGAAGCCTCCATCGCGACCCTCGTGCGCGAGGCCGGGCTGCGTCACACCCAGCAGCGGGAGGCGATCGTGGCCGCGCTGCGCCACACCGGGCGCCACCAGGTCGCGCGCGAGATCCTCGACGTCGTGCAGGCCGCCCAACCCGACATCCACGCCAGCACCGTCTACCGCACCCTGACGCTGCTGCGCGACCGCGGCCTGGTCTCGGAGACGGACCTCGGCACGGGGGAGCTGTCGTACGCCTGGATCGGCGACGACAACCCGCACCACCACCTCATCTGCCACGACTGCCGCCGCGTCATCGAGTTGGACCACGCCTACCTCGCCCCGCTGGAGCAGCGCCTGCAGGACGACCTCGACTTCCGGCCCAGCCTGCAGCACTTCGCCATCTTCGGCCTCTGCGGAGAGTGCCGGGCGGGCGTGTAGGATCACGAACGACCGGGCGCATCCCCCCATCACACCGCGGCCCGGGCCCCACGGGAAGGAACGACCATGCCCCACATCTCCGGCCCCGCGGACGGACCGGTCGCCGTGACGGGCGCATCCGGCTACATCGGAGCCCAGGTCGTCAAGAACCTGATCGATGCCGGCTACACGGTCCGGGGCTGCGTGCGCGATGCGACCCGGAAGGACAAGGTGGGCTACCTCGAGGCGATGAACGAGCAGGGGCCGGGCAGCGTCGAGATCTTCTCGCGCGACCTCTTCCAGGCCACCGAAGGGGCCTACGACGACGTGTTCGCGGGTTGCAGCGCCGTCTTCCACGTCGCCGCGGATATCGGCAGCGACCCAAGCTACGGGGAGGTCTATCCGCAGCGCACGTTCGACGGCTGTATGAACGCCACCACGGGCGTGCTGGACTCGTGCGCCAGGGCGGGGAGCGTCCGGCGCGTGGTCTACACGTCGTCCTGCGCGGCGGTCATGGGCTTGGGCCCCGGCGGCCGGTCGGGCGAGGGGCACGAGTACGACGACGAGGACTGGGCGGGCGCGGGTCCGTACGAAACGATCGAGGAGCGCTGGACCGTCACCAGCGCGCGCACCGGCGCGGTCCACAAACTGTGGACGCTGGAGCGCCAGGCCTACGCGATGGGCAAGGTGGAGGCAGAACAGTACGCCTACCGATGGGGGGCGGAGACGGGGATCGACGTGGTCTCCTGCAATCCCTGCCACGTGCTGGGTCCGCTGATGGGCGAAGCGCACAACACCGTCTGGCAGAAGCGCATTGGCGCCATGCTGATGGGCGAAAGCGGTCATGAGGACCGCGAAAACATCCTCTGGAACATCGTCGACAACCGCGACATCGCCGAATCGCAACGCTTGATGGCGACGAGCGAGGTCGCCGCCAACGGCTCGCGCTACATGCTGGTCGCGACCGACGAGTCGGGCGAGCTCACGGCCCAGGAGTTGATCGACACGCTGCGGGAGATGTACCCGCACATCGACATCGCGGGGGACTACGTGCCGCCGCCAACGCCCGATCACCCGCGCGCCAAGTGCCACAAAGCGATCCGGGAGCTGGGCCTGCGCACGCACAGCGTCCGCGACACCCTGGCGGCGACGGTGGATTCGCTGATCGACAACGCCGGCGTCGTGCCGAAGCTGCGCTAGCCGCGCGAGGCCCGCCCTTTACCCGCAGGTCTCCAGAGGGAGAGGGTTTTGATCCCCTCTCCCTGGGGAGAGGGTTAGGGTGAGGGGGGCCCCCGCTGCAACTCCCACCGGATGGCGTCGACGACGGACTCCAGATCGTCGAACACGTCGTTGTTCCAGAAGCGCAGCACCCGATAGCCGCGGGATTCCAGGAACCTGGTGCGCTCCCGGTCGGAGTCCGCCCGCTGCTGATGCTGGCCGCCGTCCAGTTCGATGACCAGGCGCCGCTGCATGCAGAGGAAATCGGCGATGTACGGACCGATCGGCGTCTGGCGGCGGAACTTGTCGCCAGCCAGTTGGCGATCGCGCAAGACGCTCCAGAGGCGTTGTTCCGCGAAGGATGGAGTCGCGGCGCAGTTGCCTGGCGCGGGAGGTCCGGTTCATCGGTGGCTCCGTGAGGTCTCCCTACACGCCGGGCGGTTGCCCCTCACCCTAACCCTCTCCCCACGGGAGAGGGGATCGGAGCCCCCTCTCCATCCCGAAGGATGGAGAGGGGGACAGGGGGTGAGGTTCCGCCCTACACGCCGGGCTTGCCCTCGAACCACGACCGATACAGCGCATAGGTGGCGGCGGTGCTGCTGTTGGTCGGGCCGTAGCCCTTGAGCCAGGGCCGGTGGCCGACGACCGGCCGACCCCAGTTGCAGTAGATCTGGGGATTGAGTTCGAACAGCTTGGTCTGGACCTCGTCGTAGATCGGCCGTCGGTTCTCGGCGCCGAGGGTGGATCGTCCCCGCTCCAGCAGCGCGTCAATCTCGGGGTCCGAGAACTCGCCGAAGTTGCGCCCGCCTTCGCTGTGGCTGAGTCCGTAAAGGATGTCGGGGTCGAACGTGCCCCCGAGGCCCTGGTAGGTGAGGGTGAACTCCCCCGCCGCTCGCTTGGGGTTGTTCTCCGAGTCGGGCTGCTCCTGGACTGCGACCTCGAAGCCGATTGCCGCGAAGTTCTGCTGCATCACCTCGGCGTACGGGGTTCCGTAGCCGGCAGCGGCGGTCATCGGCGGCACGCTGGCCGGGTCGTAGCCGCTGGCGTCGAGCAGCCGCCGGCCCTCGGCCAGGTCCTCCTCGCGCTGGGCGCCGGAGCGGTAGCCGGGCAGTTGCCGGAGCTCGTCCGGGGTCCAGGCGTATGCGCCGATCGCGTGGGAGATCGGTCCGCCGATTTCCGTCACGCCTTGAGTCGTCACGAGGAGCTGTTCCCGG
The DNA here is from genome assembly GCA_963664645.2 of Dehalococcoidia bacterium. Classification (GTDB taxonomy): domain Bacteria; phylum Chloroflexota; class Dehalococcoidia; order Bin125; family Bin125; genus TK10-74A. The sequence continues at coordinate 1,003,901 of CAXXCV010000001.1, read as the reverse complement.
TCGGTGGCGAGATGCAGGGCGGTGCGCACGCGCGGGTCGCCGTACGGCTCGACCTTGGTGTGGAAGTGGACCGCCACCCAGTTCCAGGTCGCATTCATGGGCACTTCGACGACGTTCTCCTCGCCGACTTGGCCCCGCACGGCCTCGTTCTCCGCCGGGAAGCCCAGCCACGGAAAAAAGAGCATGTCCGCCTCGCCGGCGACGTACTGCGCGGCCCGGTACGCCCCGTCGAAATTCCAGTTCCCCCGCAGCCCGTCGAAGTAGGGGAGCCCGTCGCGGAAGTAGTTGGGGTTGCGTTCCAGCACGGTTTCGACATCGGCCTCACGGGAGACCATCTGCATGCCGCCCGTGCCGATGGCGGCCTCGGCGTTGCCGGCGATGCCGTCGTCGCCGAAGGCCTCGACCACGTCGCGCGCGATCATCACCATCTGGATCTCGCCGACGGCGGTGAGCAGCGGCGCGAACACCTCCCCGAGCGTGAGGCGCAGGGTGAGGTCGTCGGTGACCTCGAACTGGTCGACGCTGGCGAAGCGGTCGCGCCAGATGAACTCGGGGTTGTCCTGGCCGAAGCGCTGGAGGCCGAAGGAGGCATCCTCGGCGACGAACTGCCGCCCGTTCAGCGGCGCCTTGTCCTGCCAGTGCACGTTCGGCTTGATGTTGTAGACGAAGGTGACGTCGTCGACGACCTCGGGCAACTCCGCCATCGCCGAGGTGAGCACGCCGCCGTTGTCGAGGTAGTTGAGGTGGTCGTAGACCGGGAAAACGGTGCTGTCGAGGCCGCCGGCGTCGGCGATGGCCGGGTCGAGGATGCCGAGGTCGCCCCCGAAGAAGGAGAGGACGCCTCCCTGCTGCGGGCCGGTGGCCGGGGCCTCGTCCTCCGCCGCCATGGCCGCGCTCTCGGCGGCCTCCTGGGCCGCGTCGGCGGCCTCCTGGGCCGCCGCGACGGCGGCGGCGGCGGTCTCGGCCGCGGCTTCGGCGGTCTGCTGGGCGGTGGCGGCGGCCTCGCCGGCGGCGGCGGACGCCTCGCCGGCGGCCTCGGCCGCGGCAGCCGCGGCCGCGGCGGCGGCTTCGTCGATGGCGGCCTGGGCGGCCTCGGCGGTCGCCGTGCCGGCCTCGACCGCGGCGGCCGCGTCGCGGGCGGCCTGGGCGGCGGCCTCGGCCGCCTCGGAGGCGGCAGCGGCGACCGCCGCGGCGGCCTCATCGCCGGCGGCCGATGCGGCGGCCGCGGCGTCGGCGGCGGCCTGGGCCGCGGCTTCCGCGGCGGCGGCCGCGTTGGCGGCGTCCTCCGACTCGGCCGCCTCGGCGGCCAGGGCGGCGGCCGCATCGGCGGCGTCGGCCGCCTGAGAGGCGGCGGCGGAGGCCTCGGACGCGGCGGCGGCGGCTTCGGCGGCCGCGTCGGCGGCGGCCTCGGTCTCGGCGGCGCGCGCCTCGCCGGCGGCGACGGCCGCGGCGGCGGCCTCCTCCGCGGCCGCGGCGGCGCGTTCGGCGGCCGCGGTCCCGGCGTCGGCCGTGTCGTCGTCGCCGCAGCCGACCAAGGCCAGGCCGGCCGCGCCGACGCCCAGCTTTGGCGCTGGCGCCCAACATCGTGCGACGGCTGATCTTTCGCTGTCGCAGGGTCTCCCAGTAGTTGCTCATGGCGTCATCCTTTCCGTGGATGTGACCGCCCCATCCCCTATGGATTGGGGTCGTGCTTTGCGAGCGCAGGTATTATGACGTCTAGGGGGGGGGGCAGGTCAAGGTTTTGGAGTGTAAAGTTTCCACATTTGACGTAAGGGGGTGATGGAGACAACTGGTCCCCCCTCTCTATGAGGGAGGGGAGAGGGCGTCGCGCAAAAAAATTTCTCGTGCGCGGGTGGTGGGGCGGGCGGGCGCCAAAACCTCACCCCCTAACCCCCTCTCCATTGCAGAGCAATGGAGAGGGGGGACCGGAGGGTTCCCGAGCGGTCGCCTCCACGTTCCCCCTCTCCACCGTTCAGGTGGAGAGGGGGACAGGGGGTGAGGTCGGGGCGGTCGTTGCCCCTCACCCTAGCCCTCTCCCCACGGGAGAGGGGATCAGAACCCTCTCCATCGGCTAGGTGGAGAAGGGGACCGGCCTGTCCTGAGCGGCGCTGAAGGGGGGTGAGGTCCGGGCGCGGTCGTGTAAGCTATGCGCATGGTGACGTTCGACACCCTGCGGGCAGCCCAACGACTCCGCGACGAGGCGGACCAGTCACCGGCCGCGGCCGAGACGATCGCGGCCGTGATCGGCGAGGCGGTCACGCCCGGGCGCGACGACGTGGCGGTCCTGCGCGAGGACGTGGCGGGGTTGCGCGGCGAGTTCCACCAAGAGGTGGCGGGGTTGCGCGCCGAGCTCCACCAAGAGGTGGCGGGGTTGCGCGCCGAGCTCCACCAAGAGGTGGCGGGGCTGCGCGGCGAAATCGCGGATCTGCGGACCGAGTTGCATGAACAGCTGGGGGCGCTGCGCGGGGAAATCGCGGATCTGCGCGGCGAACTCCGCGAGGGCCTGCAGGCCATGCGCACGGAGATGCAGACCATGCGGGCGGACTTCCAGTCCGATATGCGTACGCTGCAACTCCAACTCACCGGCTTCGGCGTGGCCGTCGCCACGGTCGCTGTCGCCATCGTGAAGCTCGTCTAGACCCGAACACCCGGCCGGGGCGATCGATTCCCACGCGGCGATCCCGTAACCTGAGGGCTCCGACCGGCGGCGCCCGGCTTCGCCGGCGCCGCGATCCGCACGACCAGCCAAGGAGGACCGCGTGGACCTGCCGCTCGTCCTGGCGGAGCCGCGGGAAGCCGTGCTCGCGGAGATGCGCGCCGTCGTGGGGGATCGCACGCTGCCGATCTACGGGATGGTGCGCTACGCCCTGGGCTGGGTCGAAGCCGGCGGCGGGCCGCGCAGCGAGCCCGCCGGCAAGGGCATCCGGCCGGCCCTCGCCGTCCTGGCGGGGCGGGCGCTCGACCCCTCCGACGCCGCCGGCCGGCGGGCGCTGGCGGGGGCGGCGGCGGTCGAGTTCGTGCACAACTTCAGCCTCGTGCACGACGACATCCAGGATCGCGACGACGAACGCCACCATCGCCCCACCGTCTGGCGGGTTTGGGGCGAGGCGCAGGCGATCAACGCCGGCGACTCGCTGCGCGAGCTGGCGCAGTCGGCGCTGTCGCGGGCCCGCGAGGCCGGCGCGAGCGCCGGCACCGTGCTGGACGCGGCCGACACGCTGAACCGCTGCACGATGGACATGATCGAGGGCCAGTACCTCGACCTGGAGTACGAGGGCCGGCGCGCCGTGAGCAGCGACGACTACCTGACGATGGTGGAGCGCAAGACCGGCGCGCTGCTGGGCTGCAGCCTCGCGCTCGGCGCGCTGCTGGCCGGCGGCGACCGCGACATCGCCGCCCGGCTGGAGCACGCCGGCCGCTGCCTGGGGCTGGCCTTCCAGATCCGCGACGACGCGCTGGGCATCTGGGGCGACAGCAGCGCCACCGGCAAGTCGTCGGACAACGACATCCGGCGGCGGAAGAAGTCGTACCCGATCGTCCACGCGCTGGAGCAGACGGCCGCGCCGGAGCACGCGGCGCTGGCGCGCGTCTACGCGGGGGACACGGGCGGCGACGGCGCCCCGGTCGGCGACGAGGACGTGCGCGGCGTCATGCGCGCGCTCGACGCGCTGGGGGCGCGGGCGGCGTCGGAGCGGGCGGCGGGCGTCCACTACGACGGCTTCCTCGCGGCGCTCGCCGATTGCGGCCTGCGCGAGGAGGGCCGGGCGTCGCTGGAGGAGGCGGGGCGGTTTATCGTGCGGCGGGAGCACTGAGGAACCCGCCATGACCAGCAGCCGCGCCACCGCCCGCGTGAACGACGTCCAACTCTCCGCCGCGATCGACGGCGCGACGCGCTGGCTGCTCGACGATCAGCACGCCGACGGCTACTGGGTGGGCGAACTCGAAGCGAACGTCTCGATCACGGCCGAGTACCTGCTGCTCACGCACCACCTGGGCATCGCCGACCGCGAGGTCTGGGCGAAGATCGTGCGCTACCTGCGCCGGCACCAGCACCCGGAGGGCTACTGGTCGCAGTGGTACGGCGGTCCGGGCGAACTCAGCACGACCATCGAGGCGTACTTCGCGCTGAAGCTGGCCGGCGAGGAGCCCAACGCCCCGCACATGGCGCGCGCCCGCGACTGGGTGCTGGCGCACGGCGGCATCGCGCGGGCGCGGGTCTTCACCAAGCTCTGGCTGGCCCTGTTCGACCAGTACGACTGGGACCGCCTGCCGGCCATGCCGCCCTGGCTGGTGCTGCTGCCGAAGTGGTTCCCGTTCAACATCTACGAGTTCGCCTCCTGGGCGCGCGCGACGATCGTGGCGATCACGGTCGTCTTCAGCCTGCGGCCCACGGCCACCGTGCCGGCCGGCGCGGGCGTGCAGGAGTTGTGGTGCGACCCCCGGCAGCGGCGCGACTTCGCGGTCCCCCGGCCGCGCAACCCGCTGAGCTGGTCGGGCTTCTTCTGGCACCTCGACAGCGTCCTGCGCCTGCTCGAGCGCAACCACGTGCGGCCGCTGCACCACCGGGCGCTGGGCACGGCCGAGCGCTGGCTGCTCGACCGACAGGAGGCCGACGGCTCCTGGGGCGGCATCCAGCCGCCCTGGGTCTACGCGCTGCTGGCCCTGCGCGCCCTGGGCTACCCGCTCGACCATCCCGTCATGCGGCAGGGCTTGGCGGGCTTCCGCAGCTTCACGCGCGAGGAGCCGCCGCCCGGCGAGGCCGGTCCCGACGGGCCGCACATGCTGTGGACGGAGCCCTGCCTGTCGCCCGTCTGGGACACCTGCCTGGCGGCGATCGCGCTGCGCGACGCGGGGCTGCCGGCCGACCATCCGGCGCTCGTGCGGGCGGGCGAGTGGATGCTGCAGGAGCAGGTGTTCAGCGGCGGCGACTGGCAGGTGAAGAACCCCGACACGCCGCCCGGCGGCTGGGCCTTCGAGTTCGAGAACGACGTCTACCCGGACATGGACGACTCGGCCTACGTGCTCGTCGCGCTGGACGACATCGCGCTGCCCGATGAGGCGGCCAAGCGCCGCGCCATCGACGCGGGCCTGCGCTGGACGTTGTCGATGCAGTCGGAGGACGGCGGCTGGGGCGCCTTCGACGTCGACAACAAGGCGGAGTTCCTGACGCAGATCCCCTTCGCCGACTTCGGCGCGACGATCGACCCGCCCACCGCCGACGTCACGGCGCACGTCCTGGAGCTGCTGGGACGGCTGGGCTACCGCGGCGAGTTCCCGCCCGCCAAGCGCGCCCTGCGCTTCCTCGCCGACCTGCAGGAGCCCGACGGGTCGTGGTGGGGGCGCTGGGGCGTCAACTACCTCTACGGCCTGGGCGCGGTGCTGCCCGCCCTGGAGGCGCTGGGCGAATCGATGTCGCAGCCGGCGGTGCTGAAGGCGGTCGATTGGCTGCACCGCCACCAGCTGCCCGACGGCGGCTGGGGCGAGGGCTGCGAGACCTACGCCGAGCCGCGCCGCGCCGGCGCCGGCCCCTCGACGCCGTCGCAGACCGCCTGGGCGCTGATGGCGCTCATCGCCGCCGGCGAGGCGGCGTCGGAGTCCGTCGCGCGGGGCGTCCGCTACCTGATGGACCGCCAGCGCCAGGACGGCACCTGGGACGAACCGGAGTTCACCGGCACCGGCTTCTCGACCGACTTCATGATCAACTACCACCTCTACCGGCACTACTTCCCGCTGATGGCGCTGGGGCGCTACCAGCAGGCGCTCGCCCCCGCCTGACGCCCCCGCGGAACGCCATCGGCTAAGGTGCGCGTAGCAACCGACGACCGGCTCGCAGGCCGGACCTGCGGCCGTGGGGTGGGGGGACGACCGTGGTCGCCAGCGCGCGGCCCCCGCGAGCCGCGAACCCGATCGAGGCCGGCTTCGGCGCCGCCGCGACGCCGGAGGCCGCCGCGCGCTGGTGCGAGCGCTACGCGCGCCGTCAGTACGAGAACTTCACGGTCGTCTCGCGCTTCCTGCCGGTCGCGCTGCGGCCGGCCATGTTCACGGTCTACGCGTTCTGCCGCTTCACCGACGACCTGGGCGACGCGGCGGGCGACGGCCCCGCCGACCGGCTCGCCCTGCTCGACGAGTGGGAGGCCGAGACGGACCGCGCCTTCGCCGAGGCGGGCCCCGCGCCCCGCCACCCGATCGGCGTGGCGCTGCGCCGCGTCGCGGGGGACGCGCCGCTCAACCCCGACGCCTTCCGCCGCCTGATCGAGGCCAACCGCATCGACCAGCGGCAGGCGCGCTACCGGACCTTCGCCGACGTCCTGCACTACTGCGACCACTCGGCCAATCCCGTCGGCGAGATGGTGCTGGCGCTGTTCGGCCACACCGACGCCGAGCGCCTGCGCCTCTCCGACGCCACCTGCACGGCGCTGCAACTCGCCAACCACTGGCAGGACGTCGCCCGCGACTACCGGCTCGGCCGCGTCTACCTGCCGCTCGACGACCTGGCGCGCTTCGGGGTCGAGGAGGCGCAGATCCCGGAGAAGCGCTGCGACGCCAACTTCCGCGCGCTGATGCGCTTCGAGGTCGACCGGGCGGAGAGCTTCTTCCGCGAGGGGCTGCCGCTGATCGACATGGTGGAGCGGCCGCTGCGCGTCGACCTGCAGCTCTTCACCGACGGCGGCCGGGCCGTGCTGCGCGCCATCGAGCGGCAGAACTACGACGTGCTGCGGCGCCGGCCCACGGTGTCGAACCCGCACAAGGTCTGGCTGCTCGCGCGGGCGCTCGTCCGGCAGCGCCTGGGGATCGGCTGAGGCCATGGCGATCGACGCGCCCGGCCGGACCCTCGCCGACGCCTACACCGAATGCCGCGCCTTCACGAAGCGCCGCGCGACCAACTTCTACTACGCCTTCGCCTCGCTGCCGCGCGGCAAGCGCAACGCGATCTACGCCGCCTACGCCTTCGCCGGGACCGTGGACGACGCGGTCGATGAGGCCGGATCGCGGGAGCTGCGCCTGCAGCGGCTGGACGAGGCGCGGCGGACCCTGGCGCGGGCCTACGGCGACGGCGGCGGCGGCGAGGCGGACTCCCGGGAGGACTGGCTGGCGGTCGCGCTGGGCGACGCCGCCGCGCGGTTCGACATCCCGCGGGAGTATTTCCACGACCTGATCGCGGGGATGGAGCAGGACCTCGACCAGCGCCGCTACGAGACCTACGCCGAGCTGCTCGACTACTGCTACAAGGCGGCCTCGGTGATCGGGTTGATCTGCGTGGAGATCTTCGGCTACGACCGCGCGCGCGCCGGGCTGGCGCGGGAGGCCGCCATCGACATGGGGCGCGCGCTGCAGCTCACCAACATCCTCCGCGACGTGCGCGAGGACGCCGCCCGCGACCGCATCTACCTGGCCCAGGAGGACCTGCGGCGTCACGGCTACAGCGACGCCGACGTGCTCGCCAATCGCTACGACGACCAGTTCCGCGCCCTGATGGCCGACTACGCCGGGCGGGCGTCCGCCCTCTACGACAGCGGCCTGCGCCTGATCCCGCTGCTCGACGGCCCCCGCAGCCGCATGTGCTGCAACGGCCTGCAGGGCGTCTACCGCAGCCTGCTCGCGCAGATAGTCAAGCGCGACTACGACGTCTACAGCGCCCGCGTCAGTCCCTCCAAGCTGGGGCGCATCCTCCTCCTGTTCCGGCTCTGGATCGGCGGCGCGAAGCCGAGGCGGCGACCCCGTTGAGCCGGCGCGCCGTCGTCGTGGGGGGTGGACTGGCGGGCCTGACCTGCGCGCTCGACCTGGCCGAGGCGGGGCTGCCCGCCACCCTCGTCGAGCGGCGCCCCTTCGTCGGCGGCAAGACGTTCTCCTTCACCGACCCCGGCAGCGGCGCGGAGCTCGACAACGGCCAGCACGTCTTCCTGCGCTGCTGCACGGCCTACATCGCCCTGATCGAGCGGCTGGGGCTCCGGGACGACGTCCAGCTTCAGCCGCGGCTGCGCGTGCCGGTGCTCGACCCGGCGACGGGCGTGACGGGGGCGATCGCCTCGCTGCCCGGTCCGCTGCCCGCGCCGCTGAACCTGGCCTGGTCGATGCTGCGCTTCCCGCACCTCCGCCGCCGCGAGCGGCTGGCGCTGGGACGCGCGGCGCTGCCCCTGCTGCGCATGTCCGACGCCGCGCGCCGGCGCCTGGACGGCCGCAGCTTCGGCGACTGGCTGCGCGCGCACGGGCAGTCGCAGCGGGCCATCGAGCGCTTCTGGGACCTGGTCATCCTGCCCACCTGCAACGACGTCTGCGACCGCGTCGGCGCGGCCCAGGCCGCCTACGTCTTCCAGACCGGCCTGCTGCGCGACGCGCACGGCGCCGACCTGGGCATCGCGCGGGTGGGGCTGTCGCGCATCGCCGAGGCGGCGCGGGAGCGCTTCGAGGCGGCGGGCGGACGGACGCGCCTGGGCGCGCGCGCCGCCGGCCTCATCGACCGGGACGGGCGGGCGGGCGGCGTGGCGCTGGCGGGCGAAGCCATCGAGGCCGGCGCCGTCGTGCTGGCCCTGCCGCCGAACCGGGCGGCGGCGCTGCTGCCCGGCGACTTGGCGCGACCGGCGCGGCCTCGCCGATCTGGAGGCGTTCCGCTACAGCCCCATCGTCAACGTGCACCTGCGCTGGGACCGGCCCCTGCTGCGGGACGACTTCGTGGCCGTGCTGGACCCCGGCGTGCAGTACGTCTTCAATCGCACCCGCATCCGCGGCGGGGCCGACGCGGAGCCCGACGGCGGGCAGTGGGTCACCGCCTCGCTCTCCGGCGCGCACGACCAGGCCGGGCAACCGCAGGCCGACGTCGCGGCGGCGACGATCGCGGGGCTGCGCCGCGCCTTCCCTCCCGCGCGCGGCGCCCCGCCGCCCGACGTGACGTACTGGCGCGTGGTCAAGGAGATCGAGGCGACGTTCCGCCCGGCGCCGGGCGTCGCGGCGCTGCGCCCCGGCCCCGTGACCGGCGTCGACGGACTCTTCCTGGCGGGGGCGTGGACGGACACCGGGTGGCCGGCGACGATGGAGTCGGCCGTGCGCAGCGGGCACGCCGCGGCGGCGGCCTGCCGGGCGGCGCTCGCCGGGGCCTGATCAGCGCAGCGGCCGCATCCCGCGCGACTCCCGCCAGCCGTTGACCGCGCGCACCAGCCGGGGGTCGGCGAGCAGGAAGCGCGACAGCGCCCCGGTGCTCAGCCCCACCCGCTCCGCCGTCTCCGAGACGGACCCATCGACCGCCACGAAGAGGTCGAGCAGCGCCTGCACGCCGGTCCAGTAGTCGCGATGCTTGGGCCCGATGCGGTCGCGCGCCTTGCGGCCGGGCACGGGCGGCAGGATCGCCTCCAGCGCCCCCGGCGGCGCGTACCGCTCCAGCGCCACCGGGCGGCGATGCTCCAGCGCGACCGTCGCGCGCAGGCGCCGCAGCGCCTCCCGGCGGTTGCGCAGCTGCGAGCGCTGCTCGGCGGCCTGCGCGACGAGTCCGGTGGGGAGGTGCGTCAGGCGCACGGCCGTGTCGCGCCGGTTGCGATTCTGCCCGCCCGGCCCCTGCACGCGCAGCGTGTCGAAGCGGCACTGCCGCGTCAGCGCCTCGTCGGACAGCGCCAAGTAATCGTCGGCGGGCATGTACCGATCTTCGCGCATCGCCGCGCCATCCGCGAGGCGATGGCGGCGCCGGCGGGCGGTTCCCCTCACCCTAACCCTCTCCCCAGGGAGAGGGGATCGGAGCCCCCTCTCCATCCTTCTGGATGGAGAGGGGGACAGGGGGTGAGGTCAGGGCGCCACGGACCGGTTCCCCGCTACACGCCGGGCTTGCCCTCGAACCACGACCGGTACAGCGCCTGGGTGGCGGCGGTGCTGTGGTTGGTCGGGCCGTAGCCCTTGAGCCAGGAACGGTGTCCGACGACCGGCCGGCCCCAGCACCAGAAGATCCGGGGCACGTGCTCTTCGAGCAGCTTGGTCTGGATCTCGTCGTAGATCGCCACACGGTCCTCGGCGCCGAGGGTGGTGCGTCCCTGCTCCAGCAGCGCGTCGATCTCGGGGTCCGAGAACTCGCCGTAGTTCCGTCCGCCGTCGCTGCGGACGTCGCTGTTGAGGATGTCGGGGTCGTGCGCACCCCCGAGGCCATGCCAGTGGATGGAGAAATTCCCCGACGTCCGCTTGTCCTGGCCCTCCATGTCGGCAAACTCCTCAAGATCGACCTCGAAGCCGATTTCGGCAACGTTCTGCTGGAACACCTGCGCGAACTGGATGGTGCCGTCCCAGGAGCTCATCGGCGGCACGCTCGCCGGGTCGTAGCCGCTGGCGTCGAGCAGCCGCCGGCCCTCGGCCAGGTCCTCCTCGCGCAGGGCGCCGGAGCGGTAGCCGGGCCGTTGGCGGAGCTCGTCGACGGTCCACGCGTATGCGCCGGACGCGTGGGCGATCGGCCCGCCGATCTCAACGAAGCCTTGGGCCACCGCGAAGAGCTGTTCCCGGTTGGTGGCGAGATGCAGGGCGAGGCGCACGCGCGGGTCGGTGTAGGGCTCGACCTTGGTGTGGAAGTGCGTCGAGTTGCTCCAGGTCGCTTGCATGGGCAATTCGACGACGTTCTCCTCGCCGAGTTGAGCCCGAACGGCCTCGTTCTCTGCCGGGACACCCAGCCACGGGAACCAGAGGATGTCGGCCTCGCCGGCGACGAACTGCGCGGCCCGATACGCCCCGTCCCAATTCCAGGTCGCCCGGAACCCGTCGAAGTAGGGGAGCCCTTCGCGGAAGTAGTTGGGGTTGCGTTCGAGCTCGGTGACCACGCCGTCCTCACGATTGGCATACTGCATGCCGCCGGTGCCGATGGCGGCCTCGGGGTTGCTGGCGATGCCGTCGTCACCGAAGGCCTCGACCGCGTCGCGTGAGACCATGAGCACCTTCTGCTCGCCGATTGCGTAGAGCAGCGGCGCGAACGGCTCGCTCGCCTTGACGCGCATGGTGAGTTCGTCGGTGACCTCGTACTGCTCGACGGCGGAGAGGAGGTCTCTCAAGATGAACTCGGGGTTGTCCTGACCGAAGCGGGCGAGTCCGAAGGCGGCGTCTTCGGCGACGAACTGGCGGCCGTTCAGCGGCGCCTTGTCCTGCCAGAACACGTTCGGCTTGATGTTGTAGACGAAGGTGAGGTCATCAACGACCTCGGGCAACTCCGCCATCGCCGAGGTGAGCACCCCGCCGTTGTCGAGGTAGTTGATGTGGTCGTAGATCGGAAACCAACTGCTGTCGAGGCCGCCGTGGTCGGCGATGGCCGGGTCGAGGATGCCGCCGTCGCCCCCGGAGAAGGTGATGACGCCTCCGTGCTGCGGGCCGGTGGCCGGGGCCTCGTCCTCTTCCGCCGCCATGGCGGCGCTTTCGGCGGCCTCCTGGGCCGCGTCGGCGGCCTCTTGAGCGGCGGCGACGGCCGCGGCGGCGGTCTCGGCCGCGGCTTCGGCGGTCTGCTGGGCGGTGGCGGCGGCCTCGCCGGCGGCGGCGGACGCCTCCCCGGCGGCTTCGGCGGCGGCAGCAGCCGCAGCGGCGGCTTCGTCGATGGCGGCCTGGGCGGCGGCCGCGGTCGCCGTGCCGGCCTCGACCGCCGCGGCCGCGTCGCGGGCGGCCTGGGCGGCGGCTTCGGCGGCCTCCGAGGCGGCGGCCGCGACGGCCGCGGCGGCTTCGTCACCGGCGGCGGATGCGGCGGCGGCCGCGTCGGCGGCGGCCGCAGCCGCGGCTTCCGCGGCGGCGGCCGCATTGGCGGCGTCCTCCGACTCGGCCGCCTCGGCGGCCAGGGCGGCCGCTGCGTCGGCGGCGTCGGCGGCCTGGGAAGCGGCGGCGGAGGCCTCGGAGGCTGCCGCTGCTGCTTCGGCGGCGGCGTCGGCGGCGGCCTCGGTCTCGGCGGCGCGCGCCTCGCCGGCGGCGACAGCCGCGGCGGCGGCCTCCTCCGCGGCCGCGGCGGCCCGTTCGGCGGCCGCGGTCCCGGCGTCATCGTCGTCGTCGCCGCAGCCGACCAAGGCCAGGCCGGCCGCGCCGACGCCGGCTTTGGCGCTGGCTCCCAACATCGTGCGACGGCTGATCTTCCGCTGTCGCAGGGTCTCCCAATAGTTGCTCATGGCGTCATCCTTTCCGTGGATGTGACCGCCCCAATCCCCTATGGATTGGGGTCGTGCATATCGAGCGCACGTATTATGACGTCTAGGGGGGGGGGGCAGGTCAAGGTTTTTGGATGTAAAGTTTCCACATTTGACGTAAGGGAGTGATGGGGAGAACGTGGCCCCCCTCTCTATGAGGGAGTGGAGAGGGCGTCGCGCAAAAAAAAAATTCGCGCGCGGGCGGCGGGGCGGGCGGGCGCCCGAACCTCACCCCCTAACCCCCTCTCCATTGCAGAGCAATGGAGAGGGGGGACCGGAAGGAGAGTCCCCGGCGGTCGCGTCCACGTTCCCCCTCTCCATCCTTCTGGATGGAGAGGGGGACAGGGGGTAAGGTCGGGCGATCGCCGCGGGCAGGCCCTAGCGGAACATGTCCATCTCGGGCGGGCGCACGAGCGTCGAGGCGTCGTGCTCCGCGGTCGGGATGTTCAGCCCCCGCACGACGGCGACGGGCGCCCGGTCGAGCTTGTTCATCACCGGCTCGGCTGCCGCCGCCAGCTCGTCGGCGAGGGCCATGACGGTGACCTGCAGGTCGTAGCCGGCGTCGTCGGTCTGGCCGACGTAGGACAGCAGGGGATCCATCCCGCTCACTCCGATGGCGACGTTGGTCAGCCCTTCGCGCCAGGGCCGGCCGAAGGTGTCGCTGACGATCAGGCCCACGGCGGGCTGCCCCCGCGCGACCAGCCCGGCGCGGATGCGTCGCGCGGAGGCGCTGGAGTCGAGGGGCAGCAGCGAGACCACGTCGACCTCCCCATCGGGCCCGGCGACGTTCGACTGGTCGACCCCCGCGTTGGCGCAGATCCAGCCCTCGCGCGTCTCCGCGATGATCACGCCCCGCTCCATGCGCACGATGCGCACCGCCTCGCGCAGCACGAGTTCTATCTGGCGCGGGTCCTTGTCCCAGGCTGCGGCCCAGGCGCGGGCGCGGTCGCCGGGCTCCACGTCGGCCAGCGCCACGAGGCGCCCCTCCGCCTTGCTGACGACCTTCTGCGTCACGACCAGCACGTCGCCGGGCTCGAGGGGCGTCCCCTGGGCGCGCAGCGCGCCGTCGATCAGCGCGGCGAGGTCGTCGCCCTCGCGCACCTCGGGGAGCCCGCGGACGGGGAAGACGCGGTAGCCGTCCGGCTCGCTCACGGCTCGACGCCCAGCATCCGCACGGCAGCGTGCGCCCGGTAGCGGCGGTTGACGCTCAGGATCAGCGCGGTGAGGTCCTCGACGAGCTTCGACATCGCCAGCGGGCCGGCGTCGATGGGGCGCAGGTCGGGGATGCGGGCGACGAGGTCCATGACCGCGGCCTTCGCCTCGGCGTCCTCGCCGGTGACGAGCACGTCGCCCTGCATTGGCGCGTCGAGATCCTGGAGCTTCTGGGCGCTGAGGTTGTGGAACGCGCCCACGACGCGCGCGGCCGGCAGCAGCGCCTGGGCCTGCTGGGTGGCGCTTCCCTCGGGCACGGCGACGGTCCCCGGCACGCCGCCGCTGAAGCTGAGCGGCACCACCGCGTCGATCACGATCTTGTCGCCGATCGCGCCGCGCAGGTCGGTCAGCGTGGCGGCGTGCCCGTCGTACGGGACGACGACCACGACCAGGTCGCACCCGGCGACGGCGGCCGCGTTGAGGTGACCGCCGACGTCGGCCGCCGGCAGGGCGGCGCGCACGTCGTCGGCCGCCTGCTCGGCGCGCTCCGCGCGGCGGGACCCGATCCGCACCGCCAGTCCGGCCTGGGCGAGGCGCAGCGCCAAGCCCCGTCCCTCGGGCCCCGTCCCGCCGATCAGCCCGACGGTCAACTCACCGCTCGTCACGCGCGACCTCCCCTCGGCCGGCCGAATTGCGGGCCGTTCCGGCCGAGGGGAGAATACAGGGGCGCAGCCGCGGCCCCGCCACGCCGGGCGCGCCCCCCCACCGTCGGCCGCCCGCGCTCTACCCTGACTGCCCGACCGCCGCCGGTCCCGCCCCACCCGCGAAGGAGCGTCGTGGCCCAACCGACAGCAAGCCCGGCCCCCCCGTCCGCGCCGTCCGACGCCGCGCTCCAACTCTCCGGCGTGCGGCTGGACTACGGCGACGTGCGCGCGCTCGACGGCATCGACCTCGAGGTGCGGCGCGGCGAATTCGTCGTGGTGGTGGGGCCGAGCGGCTGCGGCAAGACATCGCTGCTGCGCATCGCGGCGGGGCTGCTGCCGCCCACAGACGGCTCGGTGCGCGTGCTGGGCGGCTCGGCCGACGCCGCGCAGGCCGGCAAGCGGCTGGGGCTCGTCGCGCAGACGCCGGCGCTGCTCCCCTGGCGCGACGTGCGAGCCAACATCGCGCTGCCCGAGTCGGTCAACCGCTCGGCCAACGGGCCCGCCGCGGCGGCCGATCCAGAGGCGCTGATCCGGCTCGTGGGCCTGGAGGGCTTCGAGCGGGCGCGTCCGCACGAGTTGAGCGGCGGCATGCAGCAGCGCGTCGCGCTGGCCCGCGCGCTGGTCGTCGATCCGGACCTGCTGCTCATGGACGAGCCCTTCGCCGCGCTGGACGAGATCACGCGCGAGCAGATGCGCTACGAACTGCTCCGCGTCTGGTCGCATGCGCCCGGCGCCGGCGCGACCGCGAAGACCGTGCTGTTCGTGACGCACTCCGTCACCGAGGCCGTCGCGCTGGCCGACCGGGTGGTCGTGCTGAGCCCGCGGCCGGGTCGGATCGCGGCGGAGATGACGATCGACCTCCCGCGCCCGCGCCGGCCCGACGACGAACGCGCGCCGGCCTTCCTCGACGCGGTGGACCGCATCCGCGCCCTGCTGCGCACTGCGCCGCCGGAGCGGGAGCCGGGCGATGGGGCGGCGTCGTGACGGGCCCGACGGGCGCCGCGCCGCTGCGCGTCGAGTGGACGCGCTGGGGCCGCGCCGCGGCGCCCTACCTGCTGCCGCCGCTGATCGCGCTGGCGCTCGGCGCGGTGATCTGGGAGGCGTGGGTGGAGCTGAACGACGTGAGCGAGTTCGTCCTGCCGCCGCCCTCCGCGGTCGCACAGGCGCTCGTCTCCGACATCGGCTTCTTCGCCCAGGAGGGCCTGCGGACCTTCGCCGTCGCGACGGGGGGCTTGGCGATCGGGACCGGGGCCGCGATCCTGCTCGCCGTCCTGATGGCCCACTCGACGACGCTGGAGCGGGCGCTGCTGCCCATCGCCATCACCGTCAAGGTGACGCCGATCGTCGCGCTGGCGCCGCTGTTCGTGATCTGGTTCGGCTTCAACTGGGAGCCGAAGGTCGCCATCGCGGCGCTGATCACCTACTTCCCGGTGCTGATCAACGGCATCGTCGGCTTCCGCGACGTCGACCCCGGCGCGCTCGACTTCCTGCGCTCGCTGCGCGCCTCCCCGCGCGAGATCTTCCTGCGCCTGCGCTGGCCGTCGGCGCTGCCCTACCTGTTCGCCGCGCTGAAGATCGCGGCGACGCTGAGCCTGATCGGGGCCGTGGTGGCGGAGTTCTTCGCGGCCGGGCAGGGCGGTCTCGGCGCGGTGATCGACGAGGAGAACCGGCTCGTGCGGCTCGACCGGCTCTTCGCGGCCGTGGTCACGCTGGCCGTGATCGGCGTGCTGATGAACGTCGCGCTGGCCCTGGCCGAGCGGCGGCTACTCTCCTGGCACCGGTCGACCTGGGCCGCGCCGGGCTGAGGCCGGCGGCGTACGATAGCGGCCGGAGCAGCGAACGGATCGATGCACGCCCCCGCAGCGTGGGGCGGAGGGAGCCCCCCATGACCGCGGAGTCCACCGACCCCCCCGCCGCCCAGCGGGCCGACGACACGAACGCCGACGGCCGCCTGGCCAGCAAGATCAGCCGCCGCGAGATCAAGCGGGTCGTGATCAAGATCACCGGCGTCGACGACCTGCTGGAGATCGAGGGGGACGACGTCGATCTCGGCTCCGATCTGAAGGTGCGCTACAAGCACCACCTGGTGGCGGAGTTCCGCCGCGACGCCGTCGACGGCTGGTGGTTCAAGAGCTTCGTGCTCAACCAGGCGCCGCCCTTCGGCGGCGAGGGCACGGCGACCGACGTCGGCGACCTCGCGCCGGATTCGGAGGCGTAGCCGGGCCGCCCGCCGCCGCCCGCCGCCTCACCCCTCCACGATGCGCAGTTGGGAGCGCGGCGTGTCGTGGCCGCACTCGGGGCAGCGATAGACCAGCGCCACCTCGTGCCCGCAGGTGAGGTCGATCAGGCTGAGGTCGTGCTGCGCCGCCTCGCCCCAGATCAGCAGCGCGCCCACCGCGGCGCCCAGGCCGTGCCCGCGGCGCGTGAGCACGTATTCGTGGCGCGGGGGGGCGTCGCTGTAGCGCCGCCGCTCTACGAGGCCGTGCCGCTCCAGCCGGCGCAGGCGCGCGGCCAGGATGTTGGGCGCGATGCCCACGACCGACTCGCGCAGCTGGCTGAAACGGGTGCGACCGCGCAGCAGGTCGCGCACGACCAGGAGCGACCAGCGGTCGCCCACGACATCGAGGGCGGCTCCGAGCGGATCGCGCGCGTGCGCTGTGGATGACACAGTGCGTTGCATTCTACAACCTACGCATGCCGGCTCCCTGCATACGATGCGGCGCATGCCGTCGATACCCCTATCCCCGCCGTTGAACTGCCGCCGCCGATGGGCGGCGCTGGGCGTCGTCCTGTCGCTCGTCCTGATCGGGGCGCTGTTCGCCGCGGCCTGCGCCGACGATCCCGACGACGAACGCCTCTCGTTCACGTTCATGGCCGGCTTCCGCGCGCAGTCCAACCTGCCCTTCGTCGCGGCCTACGTGGCCGAGCAGCAGGGCTTCTTCGACGACGTGAACCTCGACGTCACGATCCAGCACTCGTCGGGGCAGGGCGAGCACATCCGGCTGCTGCTCAGCGACGACATCGACCTCACCACGCAGCCCGCCAGCGAGGTCATCCAGCGCCGCGCCGACCCCGGCGCGCCGCTCGTCGTGGTGACGCTGTTCGGACAGACGGGCGACCTGGGCTACGCCGTCCTGGAGGACAGCGGCATCGAGTCGCCGGCCGACTTCGCCGGGCGGACGGTGGGCTTCAAGAGCGTCGTGCAGGCCGAGTTCCTGGCGCTGCTCAACGCGAACGGCCTCAGCGCCGACGACGTGGAACTCGTTGGGGTGGGATTCAACCCCGTCATCCTGCCCGAGGGCCAGGTCGACGTGTACCCCGTCTTCCTGAACAACGAGCCCGACATCCTGCAGCGCGTGATGGGGGTCCCGATCCGCGTCTTCCAGGCGAGCGACGCCGGCGTGCCGACCCTCGGCGTGGCCTACGTGGTAACGGAGGATCTGCTGGCCGACGACACGCGCCGGGAAGCGCTGCGCCGCTTCCTGACCGCGACGATGCGGGGCTTCCAGTTCGCCCTGGCCGACCCGGCGGCGGCGATCGAGGCGACGCGCGCCTTCATCAGCGAGGACGCCGACCTGCTGCACGAGCGCTTCCTGCTGGACATCGACCTGATCAACGCGATCTCCGACCTGACCCGCGCCAACGGCCTGGGCTGGTTCACCGAGGCGCAGTTCCAGGCGCTGCACGACGTCCTGCTGCAGTTCGGCGGCATCGAGCACGAGGTCGAGGTCGCGGACATGCTCGACCGCTCCATGCTGGAGTCGATCGACGAGGCCGATCGCACCTACGGCGGCGGCTAGGGCCTGTTCACGTTCGCCGGAGCGGGCCGGCGCTGCGGGGCGCGACGGCGCCCCCGGCTCGGTTACTCGCCCTCGCCGGTCAGGGTCGGCACGAGGTCGCCCAGCGTGGCGCCGAAGTCGTTTGCCTGGATGTGTTGAAACACCGGGAAATTCAACCGGGACCGCCCTGCGAGGTGGCTCATCCTGTGCGGCGTGGGACTGCCGACCACCCGATGCCAGTCGATTGGCGTCTCCGGATCGCACGTGCGCAACGAGACCGCGAGGCGCCGATCATCGGTCGTCTGCGTCGTGTGGACGGTGTTGTGGCTCAGCAGCAGCAGGTCGCCGGGCCCCAGCTCCGGCGTCTCGATGACCTCCTCGAGTTCGAGATCCTCGTCGACCCAGTGGACCCCGCTCCAGTCGGACACGTACCAGGTCCCCCCGTCCCGGAGTGAGCGCATGAAGCTCGCGCCCGAGTGCCGGCAGAGGTTCAAGAGTCGTGGCGACTGCTCGCCCAGCCGATCCCAGGGAATCAGGCGCAGTCCGGCCTCGGTGCGGGACGGCTTAACCAACGGAATCCAGAAATTGAGATGCGTCGGATTGAACGCCGTCAGGAAGAATTGATCGGTATCCTGATGCACGGGAAGATCGGTGATCGGCGTCTGGAGATAGAGGATTTGATAGAGCGCGGCCTTGGCGCCGGTAACTCCCTGGGCGAACGCTTCCATCCGCGGACGGATGCGTTGGTAGGTTTCCTTGCGTCCCATCGCATTCTCACGCAGCGCGCCCGTCGCTGGCTGATCGCCACGGAGCCGCGCCGACCGCTTGCCTTGCGGTGGGGCGGAATAGTCCGGGCAGACATCGAATTCTTCCACGAGGAAGTCGATCTCATCACGGCTTAGGAAGTCCGGGACAACGCAGAAGCCCCGTGCCTCGATCGCGGAGGCGATGGCGTGAAAATCAGTCGTATCGTTGCGGTTGCTCATGACCGTGCCTTTCCCTGCAGCACCCGTCCCCGCGACGGCGCGCTGGCAGACCTCACTCCCTAACCCCCTTCTCCATTGCCGAGCAATGGAGAAGGGGGGACTCCGATCCCCTCTCCCTGGGGAGAGGGTTAGGGTGAGGGGAACCCAGCGCCCGCGCCCACGTCCCCCCTCTCCATCCAGAAGGATGGAGAGGGGGACAGGGGGTGAGGTTCCCCCTACACGCCGGGCTTGCCCTCGAACCACGACTTGTACAGCAGATAGGTGGCGGCGGTTTGCATGTTGGTCGGGCCGTAGCCCTTGAGCCAGGGACGGTGTCCGACGACCGGCCGGCCCCAAGAATGGTAGATCTGGGGATTGTGCTCTTCGAGCAACTTGGTCTGGATCTCGTCGTAGATCGGCAGACGGTTCTCCTGACCGAGGGTGGTGCGTCCCTGCTCCAGCAGCGCGTCGATCTCGGGGTCCGAGAACTCGCCGTAGTTGCGTCCGCCGTCGCTGTGGTGGGTGCCGTGGAGGGCGTCGGGGTCGAACACGCCCCCGAGGCCCTGGGTGGCGAGGGTGAAATCCCCCGTCGCCCGCCTGGGGTTGTGCTCCGAGTCGGGAATCTCGTGGAGTTCGACCTCGAAGCCGATTTCGGCAAAGTTCTGCTGGAGCACCTCCGCGGTTGGGGTTTCAATGTCGGCGGTGGTCATCGGCGGCACGCTGTCCGGGTCGTAGCCGCTGGCGTCGAGCAGCCGCCGGCCCTCGGCCAGGTCCTCCTCGCGCAGGGCGCCGGAGCGGTAGCCGGGCCGTTGGCGGAGCTCGTCGACGCTCCACGCGTATGGCCCGGCCGCGTGGCAGATCGGCCCGCCGATCTGCAGGAAGCCTTGTCTCGCCGCGAAGAGCTGTTCCCGGTCGGCCGCGAGGTGCAGCGCGAGGCGCACGCGCGGGTCGGTGTAGGGCTCGACCTGGGTGTGGAAGAATGTCGTTACCGCCCAGGTCGCTTGCATGGGCACTTCGACGAGGTTCTCCTCGCCGACTTGGCCCCGCACGGCCTCGTTCTCCGCCGGGAAGCCCAGCCACGAAGCGAAGAGGAAGTCGGCCTCGCCGGCGACGTACTGCGCGGCCCGATACGCCCCGTCGAGATTCCAGTCCGAGCGGATCCCGTCGATGTAGGGGAGCGGGGCGCGGTAGTAGTTGGGGTTGCGTTCGAGCTCGGTGAGGACGTCGGCCTGACGGTTGACATACTGCATGCCGCCGGTGCCGATGGCGGCCTCGGGGTTGCTGGCGATGCCGTCGTCGCCGAAGGCCTCGACCGCGTCGCGTGAGACCATCACCATCTGGGTCTCGCCGACGGAGCTGAGCAGCGGCGCGAACGGCTCTTTCGTCTTGATGTGCAGGGTGAGCTCGTCGGGGACCTCGAACTGGTCGACGCTGGAGAAGCGGTCTCTCCAGACGAACTCGGGGTTGTCCTGGCCGAAGCGGGCGAGTCCGAAGGCGGCGTCTTCGGCGACGAACTGGCGGCCGTTCAGCGGCGCCTTGTCCTGCCAATGCACGTTCGGCTTGATCGCGTAGATGAAGTTGAGGTCATCGACGACCTCGGGCAGCTCCGCCATCGCCGAGGTGAGCACCCCGCCCTCATCGTTGTAGTTGAGGTGGTCGTAGATCGGGAACCAGCTGCTGTCGAGGCCGCCGTGGACGGAGATGGCCGGGTCGAGGATGCCGCCGTCGCCCAAGAAGCAGGTGAGAACGCCTCCATGCCGCGGGCCGGTGGCCGGGGGCTCGTCGTCCTCCGCCGCCATGGCCGCGCTCTCGGCGGCCTCCTGGGCCGCGTCCGCGGCCTCTTGGGCGGCGGCGACGGCCGCGGCGGCGGTCTCGGCGGCGGCTTCGGCGGTCGCCTGGGCGGTGGCGGCAGCCTCGCCGGCGGCGGCGGACGCCTCGCCGGCGGCCTCGGCCGCGGCAGCAGCCGCAGCGGCGGCTTCGTCGATGGCGGCCTGCGCGGCCTCGGCGGTGGCCGTGCCGGCCTCGACCGCGGCGGCCGCGTCACGGGCGGCCTGGGCGGCGGCCTCTGCGGCCTCCGAGGCGGCAGCCGCGACGGCCGCGGCGGCCTCATCGCCGGCGGCGGATGCGGCGGCCGCGGCGTCGGCGGCGGCCTGGGCGGCGGCTTCCGCGGCGGCGGCCGCGTTGGCGGCGTCCTCCGACTCGGCGGCCTCGGCGGCCAGAGCGGCGGCTGCGTCGGCGGCGTCGGCCGCCTGTGAAGCGGCGGCGGAGGCTTCGGACGCGGCGGCAGCCGCCTCGGCGGCGGCGTCCGCGGCGGCCTCGGTTTCGGCGGCGCGCGCCTCGCCGGCGGCGACGGCCGCCGCAGCGGCCTCCTCCGCGGCCGCGGCGGCCCGTTCGGCCGCCGCGGTCCCGGCGTCGGCCGTGTCGTCGTCGCCGCAGCCGACCAAGGCGAGGCCGGCCGCGCCGACGCCGGCTTTGGCGCTGGCTCCCAACATCGTGCGACGGCTGATCTTCCGCTGTCGCAGGGTCTCCCAATAGTTGCTCATGGCGTCATCCTTTCCGTGGATGTGACCGCCCCAATCCCCTATGGATGGGGTCGTGCTTCGAGAGCGCAAGCATTATGACGTCCATGGGGGGGGGGGAGGTCAAGGTTTTTGGATGTAAAGTTTCCACATTTGACGTAAGGGAGTGATGGGGAGAACGTGGCCCCCCTCTCTATGAGGGAAGGGAGAGGGCGTCGCGCAGAAAAAAATTCTCGCGCGGGCGGCGGGGCGGGCGGGCGCCCGAACCTCACCCCCTAACCCCCTCTCCATTGCAGAGCAATGGAGAGGGGGGACCGGAAGAAAAACCGCCCAGGCGCCCGCTTTCGCGTTCCCCCTCTCCACCGTCCAGGTGGAGAGGGGGACAGGGGGTGAGGTCCGGGCGGTCGTTGCCCCTCACCCCAACCCTCTCCCCAGGGAGAGGGGACCGGAGGCCCCGCTCCGTCGTCAGATGGAGAGGAGGACAGGGGGTGAGGTCTGGGCGCTGCGGAGAAAAAAACGCGCTGGAGCCTGAAGCGAGCGGGGCGGGCGGTCCAGGGACGCCGAGGCGCCCGGGGCCGCCTAGATGGCGGCGACGGCCGCCTTCTTCTTGCCGAACTTCTCTTGGCCCGGCGTGGGCTTGTCGTCCGGGTAGTACTGCTTCTTGAGGAACTCGCGCTCGGGGAAGATGTGCACGGCGTCCCAGCCGCAGGAGTCCTCGCACAGGCGGCAGCCGGTGCAGTTCTTCTCGATCACCACGGCCTGACCAAAAAAGTCGGTCGCGGAGGGGGTGTGATCGAGCACCAGGGCCTCGAACGGGCAGACGTTGATGCAGATCTCGCAGCCGGAGCCGATGCAGAGATCCGAGTCGACCACCGCCTTGGGCCACTCCTTCTTGGGGAACTTGCGGCAGAGGTCGCCCACCTCGTCGAGGATCGCCTCGACCGGGCAGACCGCGCCGCAGGCGCCGCACTCGATGCAGAGCACCGGGTCGATGTAGTGGATCACGTTGCGCTCGCCGTAGATGGCGTTCGTCGGGCAGCGGTTCACGCAGGCCGTGCAGCCGATGCAGTTCTCGACGATCTCGTAGGTCACGCTGGTTCCCCGCGCTGCGCGGCGATCCCGCGCCCGTGCGCGCCCCGATCAGGGGCGACTGCGCCAGTATAGCCGCCGCTTCGCTGGCGACAATTCGCCGCCGCCGAACCGTCCCCGCGGGGTTCCGGGGGAACCCCGCGCCCATCCGCGCCGTCAGGTGTTACGATCGCGGTGGTCGGCGGAATCCACCGAGTGATCGTGGCGGAACGTCGGGCAACCATGCGCAACCCTCTTCTCCTTCTCACCTGCGGGATTCTGATCGCGGCCCTCGCATCGACCGGCTGCCTCTGGGGGGGAGACGACGAAGAACCCGCCGCGCAGGCCGCGGAACAAACCGCGGCCGAGCCGACCGCCGACGAGCCGACCACCGAGCAGCCGACGGCCCAGGCGCAGGCGGCCGGGGAGCAGGCGCAGCCCGCCGAGCCGACCGCGGCGGCGCAGGCCCAGTCGCAGGCCGAGGCCGCCGCCGCGCCGGCCGCCCAAGAGCCGGCCGCCGACGAACAGACCGCCGAGGAGCAGGCGCAGACGCCGGTCCGGCAGCCGGCCCGGGAACCCGAACAGGAGCCGGCGGCCGACGAGCAGGCGCAGGCCGAGGCGCCGGCGGCGGCGGAGACGCCCTCGCAGGAAGCGGCCCCCGCCCAGGAGGAGGCGCCGCCGCAGGAAGAGACGCCGGCCCAGCAGCCCGCCGCGGACGCGGAGGAGACGGATACCGCCGCCGAGGCCCAGCCGGCGCCCGAGCCGGAGCCCGCCCTGCCGCCCGACCACTTGGTCTACGGCGGCGAGATCCGCTCCAGCGTGATCACGCCCGACGAGCCGGCGCAGTTCCGCTTCGAGGGCACCGAGGGCGACCTCGTCCGCGTCCGCGTCGACGGGCTGGGCGACATGGACCCGGTCGCGACGCTGCTGGAGCCCAACCGCGCGGAGATCGCCAGCAACGACGACGAGAGCATCGCCAACCGCGACTCGCTGATCATCGCCACGCTGCCCTCGGGCGGGCTGCAGGTGATCCGCGTCGCCCCCTACGGGGCCGCCTACGCGGGGGAGTTCATCGTGAGCGTGGAACTGCTGGAGGCGGAGGACGTGGACGAATCGCGGATCGTCGCGATCGGCGAAGACGTGCAGGCCCGGCTCCAGGCGCCCAACGACGTCGACACGTTCGAGTTCCTGGGCGAAGCGGGCCAGGTCGTGCGCATCCGCGCCGACGGCGAGATCGGCGCCGACACCTTCATGGAACTGTTCGGCCCGGACGGGGCCTTCCTCGACCTCGACGACGATTCCGGGCACGGCCTCGACGCGCAGTTGGTGGTGACCTTGCCAACCAGCGGCCAATACCGCGTCGACGTCTTCCCGGCGATCGTGGGACGGCCGGGCGGGGAGCGGCACCGCATCGGCGACTACGTGTTCAGCGTCGTCTCGCCGCCGCCGGAGCCGGTCGTGGCCAGCGGCGAGACGGCGACCGCGCTCGCCGGGCTGGCCCTGACCTACCTGGACGCGATCCAGACGGGCGACGCGCTGACCATCTTCGCCCTCGCCGGGCCCGAGCAGATCGGCCAGACCGGCTGGAGGAACGCCGACGACGTGCCGCGCGACCTGTCGCGCCTGCAGGACGTCGTGACCCTCGGCACCCTCGGCGAGGCGACGGCGGAGATCGAGGGCGCGCGCGCGCGCGTGTCGGTCGCGCTCACCATCCCGGGCGTTGAAGCCGTGCAGACCCTCCTGGTCGATGCGACCAACGTCAACGGGCAGTGGCTCGTGGACTTCGTGGAGCGCCCCATCCCGCCGGCCGAGGACGACGGCGCCTGACGACCCCCGGCCCGCCCGGCTCAGCCCGCGGCCGGCGTCCGCTCGGCGATGCGATCCGCCACGTAGGCCAGCATCGCCGGGATGGCCTGATGGGCCGAGGCCAGCGCCGTGACGACGAGGTCCGCGCCGTTCACGTTGTCGCCGCCGGCGAACACGCCCGGCTGCGACGTCCGCCCCGCCGGGTCGACGACGATCTGCCCCCAGTCGTCCACCACCACGCCCGACTCGGGGCCCAGCAATTCGGGGTCCACGCTGTAGCCCACCGCGACCACCACCGCGTCGGCGTCGATGACGAAGTTGGAGCCCTCGATCGGGGAGGGGCGGCGGCGGCCGCTCTCGTCGGGCTCGCCCAACTCCATGCGGACGCACTCGACGGCGCTGACCGATCCGTCGCGCCCCAGCAGCCGCACCGGCGTCGTCAGGTACTCGAAGTGGACGCCCTCCTCGCGGGCGTGCTGCCGCTCCTCGACACGGCCGGCCATCTCGTTCTCGCTGCGGCGGTAGAGCAGCGTTACGTCTTCCGCGCCCAGCCGGACGGCGGAGCGAACGCAGTCCATCGATGTGTCGCCGCCGCCCACGACGACCACGCGCCTGCCGACGTACGGCTTCTCGCGCTGCCCTTCGGGCAGGTCTTCCGGGGGCAGGTTGGCGCGCACCAGGAAGTCGGTCGCGCTGGAGACGTGCGTCAGCTCCTCGCCCGGCAGCCGCAGGCGGCGTCCGGCCCCCGCGCCGTGCGCCAGGAAGACGGCGTCGAAGGCGCGCAGCGCGTCCCAGCTCACGTCGCGACCCGCGCGCACGCCGGTGCGGAACTCGACGCCGGCCTCGCGCAGCGATTCGATCTTCTCCTCGACGATGCTCTTGGCCGACTTGAAGTTGGGGATGCCGTAGCGCAGCACGCCGCCCGCGCGCGGCCAAACCTCGAAGACCGTCGCGGCGTGCCCGGCGAGCCGCATCCGCTCGGCGACGGCGAGGCCCGCCGGCCCGCTGCCCACGACCGCCACGCGCCCGCCGCCGGCATGGCTCGGCGCCGGGACCGGGAAGCCGCCGCGCTGCCGGCGGTCCCAATCGGCCACGAAGGCCTCCAGCTTGCCGATCGCGACGGGCTTGGCGTTCTTGCCGACGACGCAGTGCCCCTCGCAGAGCTGCTCCTGCGGGCAGAGGCGGCCGCACAGCTCGGGCATCTCGCTGGTGGCGCGGAAGATCGCGGCGGCGGGCGCGATGCGCCCCAGCTCGAGCTGGGCCAGGGCGCCGGGGATGTCGTTGCCGATCGGGCAGGCGGCGACGCAGGGCTCTGCCGGGCACTGAATGCAGCGCTGCGCCTCGAACATGGCCGGCTCCGGCGTGTAGCCGTAGTAGACCTCGTCCCAGTTGTGGACGCGCTCGGACGGGAGCTGCTTGGTGACGTGGTGGGGCGGAATGCGCAGCCGCGCCTTGCGATCGATCGGCGGGCCGTCGCGCCGGACGGGCGCCTTCGGCCGGGGCCGGCGGGTGCGCTGCCCGCCGGCGGACGGGGCGGTCATGGACGGATCTCCTCCGTACGGCGATACGCGACCAGCCGGCCCATGTCTCCTCTCCGGCCCACCGCCTCATCCCCAGCCTATGCCACTGCTAGCCTCGCGACGATCGTGGAGACAGCAGAGGCCGCCCGCCTGCGCGCACTCGCCGCCGACTTCGCCGCCCGCGCCGGCGGGGCGGACGCCGCCGTCGATCTGGCGGACTGCGCGCTGCGCGTCGGCCGCATCGCCGACGCCGCGCTCGACATCGCCGCGTCGGCCGCCCGACTCGACGCGCTCGCGCGCGAGGCGGAAGCCGGGCTGCGGGGCGCCGCCCCCGGCCGTCGGGCCGACCGGCTGGCCGCCTTCCTCTTCGGCGAACTGGGCTTCAGCGGCAACGCGGACGACTACTACGACCCGCAGAACTCCTACCTGCACCGCGTGCTCGAGCGCCGCCGCGGGCTGCCCATCACGCTCTCCATCCTGCTGATGGAGGTCGGGCGGCGCATGGGCATCACCATCGAGGGCGTGGGCGCGCCCCAGCACTTCCTCGTCCGCGTCGCCGCCGATGAGGCGGGCGACGCCTGGCGCTACCTCGACCCGTTCCACGGCGGCCAACAGATCGACCTGGACGCCCTGCGCGAGGACATGGCCCAGCGCCTCTCGGCGGGAAGGCGGGAGGGCCCGCCGGGCGCCAGCGCGGCCGAGTTGTTCCTCAGCGCGGTGACCAAGCGGCAGATCCTGGCCCGCGTGCTCCAGAACCTCAAGCTCGCCGGCGCGCGGCGGCGCGACTTCGCCACCGCCCTGGGCGCGGCCGAGCACCTCGTGGCGCTGACGCCCTGGGCGCTCGACGAGATCCGCGACCGCGGCCTGATCGCGGCGCAACTGGGCCTCGGCGACATCGCCCTGAGCGATCTGCGCACCTACCAGGAGCAGGAGCCGCGCGCGCCCGACGCCGCGCAGGTGGCGCAGGTCGTGCGGCAGTTGGAGCGCGACGCGCCGAGCGATCGCCCCCGCTGAGCCGCGCCGGTGGCGACGCTCCGCCGGCTGTGCTATGCTGTCGCGCGACTGCTCGCGGGAATCATTCATCGTTGCCCCAACGGCGGTCGGCGGACTTATTTCGGTTATTGGAGTTGTTTGACAGGGGCCCATCATGACAGCACCCCAAGCGGCGGGGGGCGTGGTTGCCGCGCCATTCCAGTGGCAGCGCGCGGCGAATCCGTTCGAATTCACGCAAGAGCACCTCGAGTACATCACCGAACCTGGTCCCTCGTTCCGGGACATCACGGAGGACGTCCAGCGCGTCGTCGATGCGTCGGGCCTGCGCTTCGGGCAGGTCACGATCTTCTCGATGCACACGACGGCCGCCATCCGGCTGCAGGAGCATGAGCCGCTGCTGCTCGAGGATCTCAAGGATCTGCTCCGGCGGATGGCGCCGCCCGATCGGTACTACCGCCACAACGACTTCTCGATCCGCACGGTGAACATGCACCCGAACGAGCCCGAGAACGGCCACAGCCACTGCCAGCACCTGCTGCTCAGCACGAGCGAGACGGTGCCCCTGGTCGACGGCGGCCTGCACCTGGGCGAGTACCAGAGCATCTTCCTGGTGGAACTCGACGAGTCGCGCCGGCGGCGGGTGGCGATCAACATCATCGGCGCGCGCGGCGAGTAGGCCGCACGGCCGCCGACCGCGGACTTACCTCGGACCGGGCCGATCCGATCGCAGCGTGGCGGGATCGGTGGGCGCCGGCGCGTTGAACGCGTCGTCGTAGAGGGCGGCGATGGCGCGCCGGGCGTCATCGGCGAACTGCGTGTAGCGGCGCACGAACTCCGCGCCCTCCGCCGTCAGCCGCGAGCCGCCCCCGCCCGCCCCGCCGGCCTCGCTCTCGACCAGCGGCAGGCCCAGGTGGCGCTCCAACTCCCGCACCTTGCCCCAGGCCCGCCGGTAGCTCAGGCCGAGGCGCTGGGCGGCGGCGGCGAGCGACCCCGTCTCGGCGATGGCGCTCAGCAGGCGGGCGCGGTAGTCGCTCATCGCCAGCCGATCGTCGTGCTCGAGCCAGAGCTTGCAGCGCGGTTCCACGCGACCCCCTCCCGCCAATCCTAGCCCGCGGTCGTCCATATACTGCACCCAGCCGGGACGCCGCGGCCGGCAAGCCGCTGCCGGGGAGGGCCAGCCGTGACGGTCGATCCGCCCCCCGCCGATCCGTTCCGCCTGCCCCCCGCCCGGAGCACGGCCGCCGCGCGCTCGATCGCGGAGCGGATTCGCGCCCACGGCCCGATCAGCTTCGCCGAGTTCATGGACGCGGCGCTCTACGACCCCCGCCACGGCTACTACCGATGCGGCCGCCCCAGCGTCGGCCGCGACGGCGACTTCCTCACCAGCCCCGAGCTGCATCCGCTGTTCGGCTACGCGATCGCGGCCCTGGCGGCGGCCGACTGGGACGCCCGCGGCCGCCCCGCCGAATACGCCCTGTGCGACGTCGGCCCGGGCACGGGCGCCCTGATCGACGCGGCCTTCGGCTGGGCCGCCGCGCAACGCCCCGACTTCGCCGCGGCGCTGCGCGGCGCGCTCGTCGAGCCGGACGGCGCGGCGCGCGCCCGTCAGCGCGAGCGGCTGGGCGGCTTCGGCGCGCGGTTGACCTGGTTCGCCGGCATTGAGGAGGTCGCGCCGCTGCGTGGGCTCGTCGTCGCGAACGAACTGCTCGACGCCCAGCCGGTGCATCGCCTGCGCTGGTCGGGCGGCGCCTGGGAGGAGTTGTTCGTCGGCCTGACGGGCGAGCGCTTCCACGATGTCGCGCGGCCGACGGACGACGCGGCGCTGCTGGAGCCGCTGGCCGGCATCGCGCCGCGCGAGGGGCAGGTCGTGGAGGTCTGCGCGGGCCTCGCGGCGCTGGTCGGGGCGATCGCCGCCGCGGTGGAGGAGGGCCTCGTGCTGTTCTTCGACTACGGCGACCGGCGCGAGCGGCTCTACGCCCCCTGGCGCGGCCAAGGGACGCTGATGAGCTTCCACCGGCACGTCCCCGGCGACGACCCGTACGTCCGCGTCGGCGAACAGGATCTGACCTGCCACGTCGACATCGACGCGGTGGCGGCGGCGGCGCGCCGGGCCGGGCTCGCCGCCTATCCCCCGCGCTCGCAGGCGGAATGGCTGGCGGCGATGGGCGCGACGGCGCTCTCGCCCGTCGCGGAGGCCGGCAGCGGCGCCGACCTCGACGCGCATCTGGAGCGGCGGCGGGCCGCGCAGCTGCTCAGCGACCCGGGGGGGCTGGGCCGCATCCAGGCGCTCGCCTTCGCGAAGGGGGCGACGGCGCCGGTCGCGGGGCTGGAGCCGCCCGTCCGCGCCGCCGCCGGGCCGTCATGACGCCGCTCGAAGCCGGCGCCCCGCTGCCCGACCTCACCCTCGACGGTCCCGGCGGCCCCGTCCGCCTGCACGACGCCGCCGCGCGGGGGCCGCTCATCATCGCCTTCTACCAGGAGGACGCGACGCCGGTCTGCACGGCCCAACTGTGCGCCTTCCGCGACGACTTCGACCTGATCGCCGAGGCGGGAGCGAGCCTCGTCGCGATCAGCGCCGATGATCGCACTTCCCAGGACCGCTTCCGGGCCGCGCAGTCGTTCCCGTTCCCGCTCCTCAGCGACGCCGCGCTGGCCGCCGCGCGCGCCTTCGGCGTGGTCGACGATTCCGGCCGGCGCAGCCTGCGCGCGGTCTTCGTGAGCGGGCCGTCGCTGACGATCGACCTGGCGATCCCGTACTACCACCCGGCCAACCCGAACCAGTTTCCGGCCGTCTTCGAGGCGATCGGGCTCGACTTCGGGTAGCGCGGCGGCGATCCATCGCCCGGCCGATGGTCGGCGTAGACTCAGCAGCATGAGCGCGGACGATCCCACCCCGGCCGGCCCGTCCCTCGACGACGGCGCCTACAACGCCATCGTCCTCGACCACTTCCGCAACCCCCGCAACGCCGGGACGCTGAGCGACGCGAACGCCGTCGGCGAGGAGCGCAACCCCGTCTGCGGCGACCACATGCGCCTGATGCTGCGCATCGAGGAGGGCGTGATCGTGCGGGCGTCCTTCCTGACCCGCGGCTGCGGCGCGGCGATCGCGACCAGCTCCGTCGCCACGGAGATGCTGATCGGCCGGCCCGTCGAGGCCGCGCGCGGGCTGACGCGGCGGGACTTCGTCGAGGCCGTGGGCGGGCTGCCCAAGAGCAAGGTGCACTGCTCGGTGCTGGCGGCGGGCGCGCTCAAGAAGGCCCTCGCCGGCTACGCGGGCTGACCGTGCCGCCGCCCGCATCGCTGGAACTCGCCCCCGACGTCACCCTGCACGAGGCGTCGCGCCGCCCCGGCCTGCCCGCCGCCCTGCGGCAGGCGCTCGCGGCGTCGTGCGCGGGCGGCGCGGGGGCGCTGTCGCTCGCGGAAGCGCTGGACGGCCCGGAGCCGCGCCTCACGGCCGCGCTGATCGCGCTCGACGCCCGGCTGCGCATCGGCGTGGACGCGGTCCCCCTGGACGACCGCTTGACCGTGGACGGCCGCATCGTGCCGCGCCCGGAGGAGACCCCCAGCGCCATCGTGGTTCCGGCCCGGCGGGGGGCCTCGTGCTACCGCGAGGAGCCCGACCTCGCGCTGGGACTCGCCGCTGCGGGCCGCCTGACCGGCGCCGGCGACCTCGCCCGCGTGACCGACCTCCGCGCCGTCTGGTGGGGGGTCGCAACCGCGCCGCTCATCGCGCATCAAGTCGCCGGGGCGCTCCAGGGGCGCAGGCCGACGCCGGACTTGATCGACATCGCGGCGCAGACAGCGCGCGGCGAAGCGCAGCCGGCGGGCGCCGGCGCGGAACTCGACGCCGCCCGCCTGGAGGCCGTCGAGCGGCTCTGCCGCGACGCCCTCGGCGCGCTGTTCGCCATCGCGCCCCCCGGGGGCGGCTGAGGCGTATCCTCGCCTCCGCGCGGCGCGACCCGCGAACGCGAAAGGGGACACGATGCAGATCGGGCTCTCGGTGACCTCCGCCCACCCCCGCGGGGACGCCAGCACATCGGCGCGCTGGGTCGTCGAGCGGGCCGCCGCGGCGCGCGCGGCCGGCTTCGCCTCGTTCTCCCTCGGCGACCACCACGCCACGCCCCGGCCCTACCTGCAGAACGTCCCCATGCTGGCGCGCTGCCTGCCGGAACTGGGCGAGATGCGGGTGATCCCGCTCTTCCTGCTGCCGCTCTGGCACCCGGTCCTGCTCGCGGAGCAGTTGGGCACGCTGGCCGCCATCGCGGCGGGCCCACTCGACTGCATCCTCGCCGTCGGCGACGGCGAGGCGCAGTTCGCGCCCTTCGGCGTGCCGCTCTCGGAGCGCCGCGATCGCATGGAGGAGGCGGTCCCGCTGCTGCGCCGCCTGCTCACGGAGGAGCGCGTCACGCACGAAGGCCGCTACTGGCGACTGTCGGACGTCACGGTCAGCCCGCGGCCGGCCCGGCCGCCGCGGTTCTGGATCGGCGCCAGCGCGCGGGTGGCGGTGCGCCGCGCCGGGCGCGTCGGCGACGGCTGGCTGGCGGCGCCGGGCGCGACCAGCGCCCAACTCCGCGACCAACTCTCCTGGTACCGCGAGGCGGCGGACGGTGAGGATCGCCTGGCCGAGGTCGAGACCTTCCCCATCCGCCGCGATGTCTACATCGGCGCCGGCGACGCCGAAGCCCGGGCCACCGCCGCCCCCATCATCGAGCGCGGCTACCGCGGCTTCGACCCCGAGGCGCTGATCGTGGGCGGGCCCGAGACCGCCATCGCCCGCCTGCGCGAGCTGGAGGCGATGGGCTTCGACCACACGCTCATCCGCTTCCTGCCCGTGGGCCAGGAGTCGATCCTGGAGTCGATCGCGCGCATCGGCCGGGACGTGATTCCGGCGCTGCGATGACGGCCGGCGTCGCCGCGATCGTGCTCGCCGCGGGCGAATCGCGGCGCATGGGCCGCGCCAAGGCGCTGCTCGACTGGGGCGGCAAGCCGCTGCTGCAACATCAGATCGACGAATTGTCGGCCGCCGGCTGCGAGCCGATCGCCGTCGTGCTGGGCCACGAGGCGGAACGCATCGCCGCCGGGATCCGCTGCGTCGGCGGCTGCCGGGTCGTCCGCAACCGGGAATACGCCTCGGGGCGCGCCTCGTCGCTGCGGGCCGGCGCCGGCGCGCTGCCCGGCGACGCCGTGGCGGTCGTCGTCGCCAGCGTCGATACGCCGCTGCGGGGCGCCACCGTGCGCGCGCTGATCGCGGCCTGGCGCGGACGGCCGGACCCGGGCGCGATCGTCGTGCCCCGGCACGCGGGCCGGAACGGCCACCCCGGCCTGTTCGGCGGGCCGCTGCTGGCCGAGTTGCGCGCCGTGCGGGAGGAGTCGCAGGGGCTGCGGGCGGTCCGCCGCGCCCATGCCGCCGCCACCACCTTCCTCGACGTCGATGACCCGCTGGTGACGCTGAACCTGAACACGCCGGAGGCGTACGAGTCGGCCCGTCGCGACTACGCGCCGGACAGCGCGGCCCGGGGCGGCTAGTATGATCCGGGAAGGGCGCCCGACGGCCGGCCGACGGGCCGCGAGGGCGCGGGAGACGACATGGCCATCCCACTCAAGCAGGCGACCCGGGTCGGCGCCTACATCGTCAAGCAGCGCTTGGCCCGGACCGACCGCTACCCCCTGACGCTGATGCTGGAGCCGCTCTACCGCTGCAACCTGGCCTGCGCGGGCTGCGGCAAGATCCAGCACGCCGACGCGATCCTCAAGGCCCAGCTCACGCCGGAGCAGTGCTGGGCGGCGGCCGAGGAGTGCGGCGCGCCCGTCGTCGCGATCCCGGGCGGGGAGCCGCTGCTGCATCCGCAGATCGAGCGCATCGTCGAGGGGCTGATCGAGCGGGGCAAGTTCGTCTACCTCTGCACGAACGCGATCCTGCTCCAGCACAAGCTCGACCTGTTCACGCCCAACCCCTACTTCACCTTCTCGGTGCACATGGACGGCGTGCGCGAGGACCACGACGCCTCCGTCTGCCGCGAGGGCGTGTACGACGTGGCCGTCGAGGCGATCCGGCAGGCCAAAGCGCGCGGCTTCCGCGTCACGACGAACAGCACGTTCTTCCTGGGCGCCGACCCGGAACGGGCGCGGCGGATGTTCGACGAGATGATGGAGATCGGCGTCGACGGGCTGATGATCTCCCCCGGCTACGCCTACGAGAAGGCCCCCGATCAGGAGCACTTCCTGCAGCGCGAGCAGACCAAGGAACTGTTCCGGGAGATCCTGCGCGACCCGCCCGATTCGTGGTCGTTCAACCACAGCGAACTGTTCCTCGACTTCCTCAAGGGCGAGGTGGAGTACGAATGCACCCCCTGGGGGATGCCGTGCTACTCGGTGCTCGGCTGGCAGCGGCCCTGCTACCTCCTCGACGAGGGCTACGCCGACACGTTCCAGGACCTGATGGACGAGACGGAGTGGGACGACTACGGCCCGCAGTCGGGCAACCCCAAGTGCCAGCAGTGCATGGTCCACTCCGGCTTCGAGGCCTCCGCCGTCATCGACGCGTCCACCAACATCGGCGCGGGGCTGCGCACGCTGCGCAAGGCGTTCTTCTAGCCACCGGCGATGCTCACCATCGTCACGGCGCTGCCCTGGGAGGCGGCCGGGTTCGCGGCGCGGCTGCGCGACCGGGTCGACGCGGCGCCGCTGCGCGTCCTCGTGAGCGGACCGGGCGAAGAACGCGCCGAGGCCGCCGCGCGAGCGCTGGCGGAGATCGATCCGCCGGCCGGCGCGATCCTCTGCGCCGGCGTGGCGGGCGGCCTCGACCCCGCGCTGCGGCCCGGCGACCTCGTGCTGGCGACGCGCATCCAGCACGCGACCGCGCGCGGCGGGCACGGAGGCGCGCCCATCGCCGCCTCGGCCGGGCTGGGCGACTGGCTGCACGGCGCGCTCGCCGCGGCCGGCATCGAGGCGGCGCGGGCGGAGGTCTTGTCGCGCGACGTCATCCTGCGCGGCGCGGCCGAGAAGGCGACGGCGCACGAGGAATCGGGCGCCGTCGCGGTGCAGATGGAGGACTACGTCTGGGCGCGGCACGCCGGGCGGGCCGGCATCCCGTTCGGATCGCTGCGCGCCGTCCTCGACCCCGCCGCCGCGACGCTGCCCCGCGAACTGCTCGACTGGGATCCCGCCGGGCCGCCGCCGGCGGCCGTGGCGGCGGCCGTCGCGCGGCGGCCGGCGCTGGTGGTCGCGCTGCTGCGCCTAGCCCCGCAGCGGCGCGCCGCGACCCGCGCGCTGGATCGCGCGCTGGAAGCGATCCTCGCGGCCGTCGTGGCGGGCGGGATGCCGGCCGGGGGAGCGCCGCGATGACCGTCGCGCTGGTCACGGGCGGGACCGGCTTCATCGGCGCGCACGTCGTGCGGGCGCTGCTCGCGGAGGGGGATGTCGAGGTGCGCGCGCTCGTCCGCCCCGGCAGCGACACGCGCAACCTCGACGGCCTGGCCGTGGAGCGCGTCGCCGGGGACCTGGCCGACGCCGCGTCGCTGCGGGCCGCCGCCGCCGGGGCCGGCGTGGTCTTCCACGTCGCCGCGCGCTACGAGTTGGCCCGCCGCGACCGGGACCAGACGATGCGCGTCAACGTCGGCGGGACGGTCGCGCTGATGCGGGCCGCGCTGGAGGCGGGCGTCGATCGCGTCGTCTACACCTCCTCGACCGCCGCCGTCGGCGCCGCCGGGCGCGACGGCGCCCCCGCCGACGAGTCGCAGTGGCTCCGCCCCGGCGACGCGGCCGGCCCCTACGAGGCGAGCAAGCTCGAAGCCGAGCGCGCCGTGCACCGGCTCATCGCCGGCGAGGGGCTGCCGGCGGTGGTGGTCAATCCCACCGCGCCGATCGGCCCGCTCGACTGGAGGCCCACGCCGACCGGCCGCCTGATCCGCGACGCCGCCCTGGGCCGGCTGCCCGGCTACATGCGCTCCGCCGGGCTCAACATCGCCGACGTGCGCGACGTCGCCCGCGGGCACGTGCTCGCCTGGCGGCGGGGCCGGGTCGGGGAGCGCTACATCCTGGGACACGGCGAGGGCAACCTGACCATGCGGGAGATCGTGGGGCGGGCGGCGGCGGCGGCGGGGCGGCGGCCGCCCCGCCTGCCGATCCCCTACGCCGTCGCGCTCACGGCGGCCCACGTCGACGAGCGCCTGATCAGCGGCCTGCGGGGGCGACCGCCGCGTGCGCCCATCGCCGGCGTGCGGCTCGCCCGGCGGCGGCTGTGGTTCTCGTCGCAGAAGGCGATCGACGAACTGGGGCTCCCGCAATCGTCGCTCGGCGCCGCCTTTCGCGACGCCGTCGCGCCGTACCTGCCGGCGGATTCGCCTGGGGGCTGATCGGGCGGCTTGACGGCATCTTTCGCCCGGTGCGAGACTCGCGCCAACCGTTGGCGGGGACGCGCATCGCCCGGAGGGACCGGGGGAGCGCCGTCCCCCACCGCCCGCGGGGGAGAAAGGGGCTCGCCTTTGGCCGACGCCACCGAGCAGCAAGCCGAACCGGGGTTGCGCCCGATCGTGGACTACCTGGAACTGCCCAGCGACGACTTGGCCGACGCCTACATCAAGGCGCTGGTCAACAAGGACGGGTCGGCTGCGTTCCTGTATTCGCCCACGCGCCGCTTCGACAGCAAGACCGGCGACCTGGACGAGAACTCGCTGCGGCCCGCGCGGCTGGAGAACGAGGGCGAGGTCTGGGTCTACACGATCGTGCACCAGTCCTTCCCGGGCATCCCGACGCCCTTCGTCGGCGCGATCATCGACGTGCCGGTGCAGGGGCACCCCGACCTCAAGGTCGCGGTGCGGGCCAACCTGGCCGGGATCGAGCCGGAGCCGGAGAAGGTCCAGATGGGCATGAAGGTTCGGCTGCGGGCGCGCGCCGCCCGCAAGGACCGGGAGGGCAACGACGTCGTGATCCCGGAGTACGTGCCGGTCTAGCCCGGCGTCCACGCGGCCGGCGCGCATCGGGGCCCGCCTGCTGCTACACTCGGCGACGAATCAGGCCCCGAGACACAGGCGATGGCCGCCGCCCAACGCGGCCGGAGGGGAATCGAATGGAAGACGTCTTTGTTGCCGGCGTAGGCATGATCAAGTTCGGGCGCTACCCCGAGGAAACGGTGCCGTCGCTCGGCGCCAAGGCGGTGAAGCTCGCCCTCGACGACGCGGGCGCGCAGCTCCAGGACATCGAGATGATGTCCGCGGGCAACCTGTACCGCACCAACATGGTGGGGCAGGACATCCTCAAGGAGATCGGGATGACGGGCATCCCGGTCTACAACGTCGCCAACGCCTGCGCGACGGGCGCGACGGCGCTGCGCGAGGCCTACTTCGCGGTCGCCTCGGGCGCGTACGACATCGCCCTGGCGGTCGGCGTCGAGCAGATGGGCAAGAAGGGCCTTTTGGGCGGCACCGGCGGCGGCGACCCGGCCTACATCACGGAGGGCGTGATGGGCACCGGCACGATGCCGGGCGTCTTCGGCATGGCCGGCATGGAGCACATGCGCAAGTACGGGACCACGCAGGCCCAGTTCGCGCAGATCTCCGTCAAGAACCACGAGCACGCGATGGGCAACCCGCTCAGCCAGTACCACGTGCGGCTCAGCCTGGAGGACGTGCTCAACTCGCGCACCGTGGCCTACCCGAACACGCTCTACATGTGCTGCCCGACCGGCGACGGCGCCGCCGCCGCGGTGCTGATGAACAAGAGCAAGATCAAGCAGTACACCTCGCAGCCGATCAAGATCGCGGCCTCCGCGCTCACGACCGACCCCTACACCTCGCGCGACCTCACGTTCCCGGACATCAACACGATGACCCGCAACGCCGCCGAACAGGCCTACGAGGAGGCCGGCCTGGGGCCGGAGGACATCAACAGCGTCGAGTTGCACGACTGCTTCGCGACGGCGGAGTTGCTGCACTACGAGAACCTGATGCTGGCCCCGGAGGGCGAGGGCGGCCGCTGGGTCGATGAGAAGCTCACCGACCTCGCCGGCCCGCAGGGCGACAAGCGCTGGACCCCGGTCAACACCAGCGGCGGGCTGCTCTCGAAGGGCCACCCGCTGGGCGCGACCGGCGTCGCCAACCTCTGCGAGA
This sequence comes from Dehalococcoidia bacterium, assembly GCA_963664645.2. Classification (GTDB taxonomy): domain Bacteria; phylum Chloroflexota; class Dehalococcoidia; order Bin125; family Bin125; genus TK10-74A. Next base: position 967,170 of record CAXXCV010000001.1, on the reverse strand, counting down.
TCACCTGGCAGATGCGCGGCCAGGCCGGCGACCGTCAGGTGCCCGACTACAAGGTCGGCATGGCCCACGTGATCGGGCTCGGCAGCGCCTGCACGGTGCACATCCTCACCAAGTAGCCCGGCCGAGCGGCCGTCGGCCAAGACTCGATTTGGAGGGCGTCTCTGCGGAGGCGCCCTCTTCGATCCCGGCGACCGGTAACCTCCCAGGGATCAGGGGAGGAGGGGCGAATGCCGGGCCTCGTCGTCGTGGCGCTGGGCGGGCCGACCCCCGACACGCCGTTGCTGCGCGCCCGCATCGTCGGCGCGTCGCTGTTCATCGCGGCCGACGCCGGCGCGCAGCGGCTCGCCGCCCTCGGCCTGCGCCCCGACCTGCTGACCGGCGACTTCGACTCGCTCACCGCGGCGCAGCGGGAGGCCGCCGTGCGGGCCGGCGCGGAGGTCGTGCCCCACCCGGAGCCCCAGCAGACGACGGACGGGGCCGTCGCCCTGCGGCTGGCCGTGGAGCGCGGCGCGACGTCGATCGTCGTGCTGGGCGCCCACGGCGGCGAGCGGATGGACCACAGCCTGGGCAACTTCCTGGCGCTCTTCGACCCCGCGCTGGGGTCGCTGCCGGTCACCGCCGTGGACGGGCACGGCGAGGCGACCGCGCTGCGGGCCGACGGCCGCGCGTCGGTCGTGTTCGAGGGCCTGGCGGGCGACTACGTCTCGCTGCTGCCCGTCAGCGATGCGGTGCGCGTGAGCACGCGGGGCCTGCGCTGGCCGCTGGCCGACGCGCCGCTGCGCCGGGGCGCGTCGCGGGCGCTGTCGAACGAGTTGCTCGGCGCGAGCGGCGGCTACGCGCTGTCCCAGGGGGCGGCGCTGGCGGTGCACGTCGCGCGGGGGCGACGGCCGGGCTGAGCGGCGGGCGTGGCCGCTTGAGCCGCCACGCGGGTACACTCGCCCCGGCGACGGCGCACTCCGTCGAGGAGACAGCAGGAGATCCCGATGCCCACTTACGAATTCACGTGCCCGAAGTGCCCGTGCCGTTTCGAGGTCAACCGCCCCATGTCGAAGGCGGGCGCGCCGGCCAAGTGCCCCGAGTGCAACGCCAAGGCGACGCGCGTCTGGGGCGCGGCCATCGTGGGCGTCGGCTCGGACTTCGACCTCGACGAGGGCCTGGGCGACATGGATATGGGTGACATGGGCGACATGGACATGGGCGGGATGGGCGGCATGCCCGGCATGGGCGGGATGCCCGGTATGCCCGGCATGGGCCACGAGCACGGACACGGCCACGGCCACGACCTGCCCATGGACGACGACTTCGGCTTCTGACGAGCTTTCCGACGGGGCCGGCGCGGCGACCGCCGCCGGCCGCGCGCGCGGACTCGCGGGGCGCGCCCGCCCCACGTATGTACGTCCGCCGAGCGGAGGGCCCGCGGGCCCTCCGGCGACCCTACTTCTTGGATTCCCAGAACAGGTCGGCGAATTCCTTGGTCTTGGCGCGCAACTCCGCCGCGGCGGCGGCGTCGACGCTCACCTTGTTCGCGCTCGCGAGCTTGACCAGGTTCCAGACCGTCTCGTGGATCTGCGGGAAGCGCTCGAGGTGCGGCGGCTTGAAGTAGTCGCCCCAGATGATCAGCACCTCGCGCTTGAGCAGTTCCGCGTGCTGCTCCTTGACCGCGATGTAGCGGGTGAAGGAGTTGTGCCAGGCGGGCGTGTCGTCGTCGGGGCCCAACTCATTGATCAGGCTGACCATCTTCTCGACGGTCTCCGCGGCGATCTCCGCCGCGTGCGGGTCGTAGATCCCGCAGGGGATGTCGCAGTGCGCGTGCGCCACGCGACGGGGCCGCAGCCGGCGGCCGATCTCGGTCCAATCCATCCGCATCACAATCCTCCAGAATGGCGTCGCGCTCGGCGCGACCACTACGGCCCGGCCGGGGCAACCCGCCGGACGCGCCTGCTGGCTACGCGTCGGGCATGATACGGGCGGGGGAGCGGAAATGGAAATCGGGCGCTGGCGGGGGTTCGTTGGCGGCGTCGTCGTGCCGCTCGGCGTGGCGCTCGCGCTGGCCAGCCTGCGCGTCAGCCGCGCCTATGTCGTGGAGGGCGACTCGATGCGCCCCACCCTGCGCGACGGCGACTACGTGCACGGCCTGCGCCTGTCCGCCCGGGTCCGCCGGCGCCTGCTCCAGCCCGACACGATCGTCGTGGCGCGGCGGCCGGACGCCCCGGGGATCACCGTCATCAAGCGGGTCGCGGCGCGGGACGAGGCCGGCCTCACCCTGCTGGGCGACCATCCCGCGCTCAGCACCGACAGCCGCCACTTCGGGCCGGTCGACCCGGCGGCGGTCGAGGCGGTCGTCTGGCTGCGCTACTGGCCGCCGCGGCGGGCGCGCCTGCTCGCGGGCCCGTTCCGGCCGCGGCGCGGTCCCGCCTGGACCGACCACGTCTCCTGACCCGCCGCGACGGCGACACGCCGGGAGCGCAGCGCGAGCGTCATTGCGGCGCTTGCATCCGCCCGCGCAATGCGGCACACTCTCGTTAGCACTCCCGGCAAGAGAGTGCCAAGTCAAGCCAGAATCGCAAGGGACAAGGGCGCGAGCGGCCGCTCCGCCGACGTAGAAGGTGCAAGTGATGGCCAAAGATCTGCTGTTCGACGAAGAGGCGCGCGGTGCGCTGCGCGAGGGCATCGGCGCCCTGGCCGACGCCGTCAAGATCACGCTCGGCCCCAAGGGCCGCAACGTGGTGCTGGCGAAGTCGTTCGGCGCGCCGACGATCACCAACGACGGCGTGACGATCGCCAAGGACATCGAGCTGGACAACCCGTTCCACAACATCGGCGCCCAGCTGGCCAAGGAAGTCGCCTCACGCACGAACGACATCGCCGGCGACGGCACCACGACGGCCACCGTGCTGGCGCAGTCGATCGTGCAGGAAGGCATGCGCAACGTCGCCGCGGGGGCGAACCCCATGGCGCTCAAGCGCGGCCTGGAGGCCGGCGCCGACGCCATCTCGGGCCACATCCGCGAGAACGCCGTCCGCGTGACGACGCGCGAGCAGATGTCGCAGGTGGCCTCGATCTCCGCCGCCGACCCCACGGTCGGCGAACTCATCGGCGAGGTGATGGAGAAGGTCGGCAAGGACGGCGTCATCACCGTCGAGGAGGGCAAGGGCATCCGCAACGAGGTGGAGTACGTGGACGGCCTGCAGTTCGACCGCGGCTACATCTCGCCCTACTTCGTGAGCAACCCGGACCGCATGCTGGCCGAGCTCGACGACCCTTACATCCTCATCACCGACAAGAAGATCTCCGCCATCGCCGACGTGCTGCCGCTGCTGGAGAAGGTCATGCGGGTGAGCAAGAACTTCGCCATCGTCGCCGCCGACGTCGACGGCGAGGCGCTGGCCACGCTGGCCGTCAACAAGCTGCGCGGCAACGTCAACGTCGTCGCCGTGAAGGCGCCCGGCTTCGGCGACCGCCAGAAGGACAACCTGGGCGACATCGCCGCCCTCACCGGCGGGCAGGTCATCAGCGAGTCCGTCGGCCGCAGCGTCGAGGCCGCGGAGATCAGCGACCTGGGCCGCGCGCGGCGGCTGGTCTCGGGCAAGGACGACACGACCGTCATCGAGGGCCACGGCGACGCCAAGCGCATCGACGCCCGCATCGCCGAGATCAAGGCCACGATGGACAGCGCCAAGAGCGACTGGGACCGCGAGAAGGCCCAGGAGCGCCTGGGCAAGCTCTCCAACTCCGTCGCCGTGATCAAGGTCGGCGCGGCCACGGAGGTCGAACTCAAGGAGCGCAAGCACCGCGTGGAGGACGCGCTCTCGGCGACGCGCGCCGCGGTCGAGGAAGGCATCGTGCCGGGCGGCGGCGTCGCGCTGGTCAACACCGTCAAGTCGCTCGACAAGGTGGAGCTCGACGGCGACGAGGCCACGGGCCTGCGCATCCTGCGCCGCGCCCTGGAGGAGCCGATGCGCCGCATCGCGATCAACGCCGGCCAGGACGGCTCTGTCATCGTCCAGGAGATCAAGTCGAACCGGAAGAAGAACTTCGGCTACGACGCCGCCCTGGACGAGTTCGGCGACATGATCGACCGGGGCATCATCGACCCGGCCATGGTCACCCGCGCCGCGCTCGAGAACGCCGTCTCGATCGGCGCAATGGTGCTGACCACCAACTGCCTGGTCACCGAGGCGCCCACGGAGAGCAAGACGCCGTCCGCCGCGGCGCCGCCGATGTACTAGACGGCGCGAACCCCGCCGCGGCGGGATCGGGAACGCAACGAAACGGGTCTCCCCTCGGGAGGCCCGTTTCGCGTTCCCGGCCGCCCGGCGACGGCCGCTCTAACGACGGCGGCGCCGCCGGCCTCGCCCACGACCTGCCGCATCCGCGGGCGCGGGCGCGGGGCCCAGACGGCGGATGAGCGGCTCCGCCGCGACGATCAGCGCGGCCAGCGCCTCCCCGGCCTCGGCGGCCAGGGCGGCGTCGAGCCGGCGCAGGGGCAGCGTGCGGTGCAGGCGGCACCACGACGCCGTCCAGTCCTCCAACTCGTAGGCGGGGCCGAGGGCGGCGCGCAACTCGTCGGCGTGCGCGGCCAGCCGCATCGCGAGCGCCCGGCTCCACTCCTGCGGCCCCTCCAGGTGCAGCCCCAGCTCGATGCGGCCCGTCTTTCGCACCGGCCAGACTTCGTAGTGCAGGCGCGGGTCGCCGAAGTGCAACTGCAACGACGTGAACACGACGCGGCTGTGGGGCGTCCCCAGCGACGCGGGCAGCGCCGCCAGCGCGCCGTCGCGCACCTCCTCAAGGAAAGGGCGCGTGCTCAGCCGCTCGGGGGCGGCCGTTCGTGGCCGGGCAGCCCGCGATACCATGGCAGCAGCCTAACGGCCGCGATCCTCCCGGCATCGCTCACCTGTCCCGCCGCCGCCGATCCCGCTCCCCGACGCACGAGCCCGCCATGCCCATCCAACCGCCCTCCATCGCCCCCGACAGCCGGGGCGCGAAGATCCTCGCCACGCTGGGACCCGCCTCCTCCTCGCCGGAGGTGATCGCGCGACTCGTCGATGCGGGTCTCGACGCCGTGCGGCTCAACTTCTCCCACGGCGACCACGACACGCTCGCCGCCATCATCGCGCGGGTGCGCGCGGCCCAGGCGGCGTCGGGCAGGCCGCTGGCCCTGCTGGGCGACCTGCAGGGCCCCAAGATCCGCATCGGCGCGCTGCCGGCCCCGATCATGCTGCACGCCGGCTGGGCCGTTCGCATCCGTCCCCAGGGAGCGCCGGGCGCGGGCGTTCCGGCGCCCGGCGCGCCGATCGACGGCGTCCTGCCCCTGGAGACCGACTACGCGGGCCTGCCCCGGCACGTGCAGCCCGGGCAGCGCATCTATCTCAAGGACGGCCTGATCGACCTCGAAGTCACGCACGTCGAGCCGGACGGCGCCGACGCCCACGTCGACGCCGTCGTGCGCAACGGGGGCATGCTCACCAGCCGGGCCGGGATGAACATCCCCGGCGTGCGCCTCGACCTGCCGGCGCTCAGCGCCAAGGACCACGCCGACCTGCGCTTCGCCGTCGAGCAGGGACTCGACTACCTGGCGCTGTCGTTCGTGCACGACGCCGCCGACCTGCGCGCCGCCCGCTCGGCGCTCGACGCGCTCGGCTCCGACATGCACGTCATCGCCAAGATCGAGACCGCTTTCGCCCTGGAGCGGCTGCCCGAGATCATGCAGGCCGCCGACGGCGTCATGGTCGCCCGCGGCGATCTGGGCGTCGAGATCGGCGCGGAGAACGTGCCCATCTGGCAGCGCCGCATCATCGACGCCGCCGCGGAGGCGCTGGCGCCCTGCATCGTCGCGACGCAGATGCTGGAGAGCATGGTCGCCAACGCGCGCCCCACGCGCGCCGAGGCCAGCGACGTGGCGAACGCCGTCTGGGACGGCGCCGACGCCGTCATGCTCTCGGCCGAGACGGCCGTCGGCGACTACCCGGTGCAGGCCGTCGCGATGATGGACCGGATCATCCGCCGCGCGGAGGAAGGCGGCGACGCGCAGCGCGTCGCCAGCGCCGGCGGCGACTGGTCGCGCGACGCCTCGCGCAGCGTGAGTTGGGCCGTGCGCGCCATCGTCGAGCAGAACGCGGACGTGCGCGCGGTCATCGCCTTCACGATCAGCGGCTACACCGGGCGGCTGATCGCCCAGGACCGCATGAGGGCGCCGGTGATCGTGCTGGCCCCCGATCGCGCCGTCGAGCAGCGCGCGGCGCTGCTCTGGGGCGTGCGGCCGGTGCACTGTCCGCCGCCGGCCGACCTCGACGCCATGCTGCGCACGATCGACGAGATCGCGCGGGCGGAGCTGGGCTGCGAAGATGGGGCGCAGGTCGTGGTCGTCGGCGGCCTGCCGCTCAACATGGGCAAGCCGACCAACTTCCTCAAGCTCCACGCCGTGGGCGAGGAGCGCCACGACGGCGGCGCCTGACGCGCCGGGACGGAGCGGACACATGACCGCGGAAGCGAGCGGCGAGCGGGACGTCCTGGTCTACATGACCTCCTGGTGCGGGGACTGCCGCAACACCTTGCGCTGGCTCGACGCGGCCGGCGTGGCGTACCGCAAGATCGACATCGACCGCAACGCAGCGGCCGCCCGGCGGGTCATGGAGTTGAACCGGGGCAACCGCTCCGTCCCCACGATCCTGGTCGACGGGGAGCACCGGCTCACGGAGCCGTCGGCGTCGGAGTTGGCCGCGCTGTTCGGCGCGTAGGCGGCGCTTCCCGGCCTCAGCCGAACGCGCCCTGGTGGGGGATGGCGTGGGCCGCGCTGGCCTTGAAGCTGGCGACGAGCGGGCTGCCCACCTCCAACTCCAGCGCCTCGAGCGACGGCCGCGTCAGCGTCGCGACCATGACGCCCTCGTCGGCCAGGGCCAGGCGCAGGCGCACCAGCGCCCCGGCCGGCTCGATGGCCGCGACGCGGCCGGGCAGGCGGTTGCGGGCGCTCGTGGGCGGCCCGGCGTGATCGGGCAGGTCGAGCGTGATCTGTTCCGGGCGCACGCAGACCAGCGCCGCCGGGGCCGCCGCGCCGTCGATCACCACGTCGACGTCGCCGCCCGCCACGGCGTACGTCGCGACGCCCCGCGCCTGCGCCCGCAGCGCCCCGGGCCAGACGTTCTCGACGCCGACGAAGGCCGCGACCTCCGGGTCGGCCGGGGCCGAGAAGACGGTCTCCGGCGGCCCCGACTGCCGCAGCGTGCCCCCGATCAGCAGCGCCACGAGGTCGGCCAGCCGCAGCGCCTCCTCGCGGTCGTGCGTGACGAGCACGGTGGTGACGCCGGTCTCGTGCACGATGGCGGCGAAGTCGTCGATCAAGGCCGTGCGCGTGGGCGCGTCGAGCGCGGAGAAGGGCTCGTCGAGCAGCAGCAGCGCCGGCTCCAGCGCGAAGGCGCGGGCGAGGCTGACGCGCTGCGCCTCGCCGCCCGACAACTCCCGCGCGTGCCGCTCGGCCAGCCCGTCGACGCCGAGCCGCCGCAGCCAGCGCATCGCCCGGGCGCGGCGCTCCGCGCGCGGGACCTTGTGCAGGCCCAGCGCCGTCTCGACGTTGCGCCGCACCGACATGCTGAGCAGCAGCGCCTCCTGGAACACCGACGCCGTGCGGCGGCGCGTGCCCAGCGGGTCGTCCCACATCGGCGCCCCGTCGAGGGAGAGGACGCCCCGGCGGGGCTTGATCAACAGTTGCAGCGCCGCCAGGAGCGTGCTCTTGCCCGAGCCGTTCGGGCCGATGACGGCCGTCACCTGCCCGCGCGGCGCGGCGAACGCCGGCAGCCGCAGCACCACCCGGCCGCCGCGCTCGACTTCGAGGTCGCGCACCTCGACGGCGGCGCGGGCGCGCCCGTCGCCGCGGAGGGGATCCCGCGCGGGCGGGTCAGGCGGGGCGGCGTTGTTGCTGGACACCGGTGAAGATTAGGTTGACCACGTAGGCCAGCACGAGCAGCACGACGCCCAGCGCGATGGCGACCTCGAAGTTGCCGCGGCTCGTCTCCAGCGCCGTCGCGGTCGTCAGGACGCGCGTCTCACCGGCGATGTTGCCGCCCACCATCAGCGCCGCGCCCACCTCCGAGATGACCGCGCCGAAGCCCGCCATCAGCGCCGCCAGCAGCCCCAGCCGCGCCTCCCGCACGATCAGCCAGAGGAACTGCGGCCGGCTCGCGCCCAGGGAGACGATCTGGTCGAGCAGCCGCGGATTGATCTGCTGGATCGACGCCATCGAGAAGCCGACCACCAGCGGCACGGCGATGAGGAACTGCGCCAGCACCATCGCCGAGGGGGTGTAGATCAACTCCAGCGCCCCCAGCGGACCGCTGCGCCACAGGATCAGCGCCACGACGAGCCCCACCACGACGGGCGGCATCCCCATGCCGGTGTTGACCAGCGCCACGACCGGGCGCCGGCCCGGGAACGACTTCAGCGCCAGCGCCGCGCCGATGGGCACACCGACCGCCAGGGACAGGCTCGTGGCGACGATCGAGATGCCCAGCGTGCGCAGGGTGATCTCGATGATCTCCGGGTCGCCGGAGAGCCACAGCTTGACGGCCTCGCGCAGGCCGTCCCACAAGAACTCCATGCGGCCGCCTCCGTCCTCCCGGCCCGCCGCCCTCGGCGGGCCCGCACGGCCGCCTATCGGGCGGCCGCGAACTCCGCGGTCACCTCCGCCTCGCTGTGGCCGGCGGCGGGGATGAACAGCGGTCGTCCGAACTCCTCCGCGCGAAATGCACCGATCCGCGCCTGCACGTCGTCGCGGGTGATGAAGCGTAGCCACGCGACGGCGGCGGCGGAGTGGATGTCTCCCTTGTCGGGATTCACCCGCATGACGCTGTAGAGATTGATCAGCAGCGGGTCGCGCTCCACCAGCGGCACAAGGTCGAGGTCGGCGCGCAGGGCGAGGAACGTCGCCCGGTCGGTGAGCAGGTAGGCCTGGCGCTGGCTCGCGACCTGCAGGCTTGCCCCCATCCCCTGGCCGCTCTCCAGATACCACTCGCCCGTCGGCTGCACGCCGGCCGCGGTCCAGAGCGCCTGTTCCCGCTTGTGCGTGCCGGAGTCGTCGCCGCGCGAGAGGAAGCGCGCCCGCCCCGCCGCGCCGGCCTGCGAGAGCCGCGGCAGCGCGACGGCCACATCGTCGAGTCCGGCCAGCCCGGCCGGGTCGTCCGCCGGGCCCGCGATGAGGAAGTCGTTGTAGGCCACCAACCGCCGGTCGATCACGTCTCCCTGCTCGACCAACACCTGCTCCGCCGACGGCGCGTGCACGAACAGCGCGTCGGCGTTGCCCAGTTCCGCCATCCGCAGCGCCGCGCCGGTGCCCACGGCGATGACCTTCACGTTGACGCCGCTCTCCTGCTCGAAGACGGGCACCAGTTCGTCGAGCAGGCCGCTGTCGTTGACGCTGGTCGTCGTCGCCAGCAGGAAGTCGTCGCCGGATCCGCCGCAGGTCGCGACCGCGCCCGCCAGCGCGAGGCCCACGACCACCGCCGCGGCGCCGCCGGGGCTGACGCGTCGATATGCTGGAAGAAGCATAGCGCTCGCCATGCTCGCACGGGCATGACGCCCGGGCAAGCGGACGGCGCGCTAGACTATCCCTGACAGGCTTGGAGGGGATCCGTGGACACCGCCGGCATTATCGGCACGGTCATCGGCGGCGTTATTGGCGGGCTCGCGGTGATCGGCGCGGCGTTCAAGATCGGCTCGTGGCACGCCCACGTGAACGCCGACCGATCGTTCTTCCGGGAGTTCATGCAAGAGATCGGCTCGTGGTACGCCGAGGTGAACGCTGATCGAGTTGTCTTTCGGGGATTCATGCAAGATATCCGCGATGACATGCGGGAGTTGCGCGGCGACATTAAGGCCATCCTGATGCGCCTCCCGTCCGCGCCCGTGTCAACCGAGAGCCCCTTGCGACTCACCGACTTCGGCGACAAGTTGTCGGCGCACATGGAAGCGGAGTCGTGGGCCGCGGAGATCGCGGTCGATCTCGCGCCGAACGTGCAGGGCTATGAGGACTACCAAGTGGACCAGGTTGCCCGGGACTACGTGTCGGGACAACTCTCGGCCGAGATGGGGATCCGCGTTGATCGCTGCGCCTACGAGTTCGGAATCGAGCGCGAGGGCGCCCTGTCCGTGCTTCGCGTGGTGCTCCGGGATGCGCTGTTCGCGGCGACAGTTCAGCCGACGGCATCCGCGACGTGAGCCGCTTCCCCGCCACGCCCCGCGCCATCGCCGCCATCTGACCGATCGTGCCGGCGTCGCGCAGGTTGCGCCGGCGCGCGGGGGCGGCCCGGGCGAGCGCGGGCCCCGTCCTCGCCGCTAGGCTCGACGCATGCAGCAGACCGCACAGCGCTGGGACGCGATCGTCGTGGGCGGCGGACCCGCCGGCAGCGCCGCCGCGCGGCGGCTGGCGCTGGGCGGCGCGCGCACCCTGCTGCTGGAGAAGCAGCGGCACCCGCGCTACAAGCCCTGCGGCGGCGGCCTGCCCCTGCACGCCCTGGCCGGGATCGAGACCCCCATCGACGACCTGTTCGAGGGCCGCGTGGACACGCTGGAGATCAGCCACCCCAACGGACGTCGCTTCCGCAAGTCGCACGGCGGTCCCTTCGCGGGTCTGGTCATGCGCGACCGCCTCGACGCGCGCCTGCTCGACGCCGCCCGCGACGCCGGGGTCGAGGTGCACGAGGGGGAGCCGCTGCGGCGCCTCTCGGCCGGCGATGCGCGCGGAGGCGCGGTCGCCGAGACGGCGCTGGGGCGCTACGCGGCGCCGGTGCTGATCGGCGCCGACGGCGCGACGGGGCCCACGGCCCGCGCGGCGGGGCTCGACGCCGCCGTGCCGCGCAGCGCGGCCTGGGAGCTGGAGATCGAGGCGCCGCCGGCCGCGCTCGACCACTGGGCCGGCGTCGCCAACATCGACGTCGCGTACCGGCCCTGGGGCTACGGTTGGGTCTTCCCCAAGGAGGGGCGGCTCTCTGTGGGGGTCGTGCTGCCGCCGGGCCACGGCCGCCGGATTCGCGCCCTGACCGACGCCTACGCCGCGCGGCTGGGGCTGCGCGGCGCGCCGGTGCGCATCGCGCGGGGGCACCCGGTCCGCTATCGGCGGGGGACGCGCCGGCCCGTGGCGCGCGGGCCGCTGCTGCTCGCGGGCGACGCCGCCGGCCTGGCGGACGAGTTCACCGCCGAGGGCATCCACTACGCCCTGCGCTCGGGCCGCTTGGCCGCCGACGCGACGCTTGCCGCGCTCGGCCGGGCCGGCGCGACGGCCGACGCCGCCGCCCGCTACCTGGCCGCCGTGAACCGCGAGATCCAACCGGAACTCGACGCCGCCCGCGCCATCTCGCGCATGTACTACTGGTGCGTGAGCACCTGGGCGGCCCTCGCGCTGCGGGTCAGCGAGTGGGTCGACTACTTCTGGCGCGCCTTCTTCCGCGTCATGCGCGGCGAGTCGACCTACGCGCGGGAGTTGTCGCGCGCCGGGCTGGGCCTCACGCGGAGGCTGCTCTGATGCCCCCGCCGCCCGCGATGCTGGGCGCCGGCGAGGTGATCGATCGGCTGGAGGCGGAGGCGCCGCTCACGCCCTGGCGCCCGAATGGGGATCCGGTGGGCGAACTCGTGCTGACGCTGCTCTCCCAGAACACGTCCGACCACAACTCGGGGCGCGCCTTCCAGCGGCTGCTCGCCCGCTTCGAGAGTTGGGACGAGATCCTCGACGCGCCGGTCGGGGCGATCGAGGAGGCGATCCGCGTGGGCGGGCTCGCCAAGACCAAGTCGGCGCGGCTGCACGCCCTCCTGCGCGAGTTGCGCGCGCGGCTGGGCGAGGACTGGGATGCGGCGCCGCTCTCGACGATGCCCATCCCCGAGGCGAAGGCGTGGCTCACCAGCCTGCCCGGCGTCGGCCCGAAGACGGCCGCCTGCGTGCTGCTCTTCTCGCTGGGCCGGCCCGCCCTGCCGGTCGACACGCACGTACACCGCGTCTCGCTGCGGCTGGGCTTGATCGGACCCAAGGTCAACGCGGTCGCCGCCCATGAGGCGCTGGAATCGCAGATGCCGGCGGAGCAGTACTACGACTACCACGTCGGCGTGATCCGGCACGGCCGCCGGGTCTGCAAGGCGCAGCGGCCCCGCTGCGACGCCTGCGTCCTGGCCGACGGCTGCCCCAGCGCCTTCAGCTTCGGCCCGGCGGCGGGCGACGGGGCAACGGGCGACACAAAGGCGCGGTCGTGAGGGGGCCGCGCTCCGCTACGCTGCCGGTATCGCGGGGCGCGCGGCGAACAGGGACCGGCGCGCCGCGACCGGCCGGCGCGCCGCAGGGATGGGGAAGCGACCCGTGATTCGGGCGGGCATCATCAACGTCACCGGCTACGTGGGCGCGGAGTTGGCGCGGCTGCTGGGCGAGCACCCGCGCGTCGAGATCGCCGCGGTCACCGGCCGATCGCAGGCCGGCAAGCGCCTGGCCGAGGTCTTCCCGCACCTCTGGTCGCTGGACCTGCCGATCGAGGCGTCGCTGGACGCCGACGTCGACGTCGTGCTCTCCGCCCTGCCGCACGCCGCCGCCGCCGAGGCCCTGCGCCCCTTCATCGAAGCGGGCACGCCCGTGATCGACTGCAGCGCCGACTTCCGCCTGCACGAGCCCGACGACTACGCGCGCTGGTACGGCGACCACCCCACGCCGCACCTCCTGCCCGACGCCGTCTACGGCCTGCCCGAGTTGCACCGCGACGCCATCCGGGAGTCGAAGCTGGTGGCCGTGCCGGGCTGCTACCCCACCGCCGCCATCCTGGGGCTTGCGCCGCTGGCGGCGGCCGGCTGGCTCGACGGCGGCGCGATCGTCGATGCGAAGTCGGGCGTCTCCGGCGCGGGCCGGTCGCTCAAACTGACGTCGCACTTCTCCGAGGTCGGCGAGAACCTGAGCGCGTACGGCCTCGACGGTCACCGGCACCAGCCGGAGATGGTGCAGGAACTCTCGGCCCTGGCCGGCGGCGACGGCGACGGCCCGGCGGTGACCTTCGTGCCGCACCTGATCCCAATGGTGCGCGGCATGATGGCCACCTGCTACCCGCGCCTCCCCGCCGGCGCGCTGCCGCCCTCGCGCGACGCGGCCATCGCGGCCCTGCGCAGCCAATACGACGCCTTCTACGAGGCGCATCCCTTCGCACAGGTGGCGGAGGGCCCGCCCAGCACCAAGCAGACGCTGGGCAGCAACGCCTGCCTGCTCTACCCCGGCGTCGACGCCGTGACCGGGCAGGTCACCGTGCTGTCGGCGCTCGACAACTTGGGCAAGGGTGCGGCGGGCGGCGCCGTGCAGTGCCTCAACCTCATGTTCGGCCTCGACGAGCGCGCCGGCCTCAGCGCGGTCGGCGTCTACCCCTAGCCCGAGAGCGCAGCCCGACCCGCTAGCCAGGAGCCCCGCATGTCCGAGCCCACGCGACCGCCGATCAACGCCGTCACGACGCCCGCGGGCTACCGCGCGGGCGGTATCGCCTGCGGGATCAAGGCCTCCGGCCAGCCCGACCTGGCGTTGCTCGTCTCCGACCGGCCCGCCGCCGCCGCCGCGGTCTTCACCCGCAGCCAGTCGAAGGCCGAGCCCCTGCTCGTCGACCAGGAGCAGTTGCGCGACCCCCGCATCCAGGCGGTGATAGTCAACTCCGGCAACGCGAACTGCGCGACCGGCGCGCAGGGTCTCGCCGACGCCCGCACGATGCTCGCTCTGGCCGCGGAGCGGGCCGGCTGCGCCGTCGAGTTGGCGTTCGTCAGCAGCACCGGCATCATCGGCCACTTCCTGCCCATGGATCGGGTGCGGGCGGGCGCGGAGCAGGTCACGATCTCCGCCGAGGGCGGCAGCGACTTCGCGCGCGCGATCCTGACGACCGACGGCTTCATGAAGGAGGCGCTGGCCACGTTCGAGGCGGGCGGCGCGACCTGCACGCTGGGCGGCTGCGCCAAGGGCGCCGGCATGATTCATCCCAACATGAATGGGGCCAACATGAGTGGGGCCAACATGGACGGGCCCGCGGGCGAGCGCCACGCCACGATGCTCGCCTACCTCACCACCGACGCCGACATCGAGCCCGGGCTGCTGCAGGAGCGGCTGCAATACGCGGTCGACCGCAGCTTCAACATGATCAGCGTCGATGGGGACACCTCGACGAGCGACACGGTCCTGATCCTGGCCAACGGCGCGGCGGGCGGCGCGCAACTGACCGCGGACGACCGGGACGGCGTCGCCGCGCTCGACGCGGCGCTGCGCGCGGTCTGCGAGTCGCTCGCCATCGACATCGCGCGGGGCGGCGAGGGCGCGACCAAGCTGCTCGCGATCACCGTGCAGGGGGCCGCCGGCCGCGAGGCGGCCGTCGCCGTCGCCCGCACGGTCTCGACCTCCGTGCTGCTCAAGGCGGCGCTGAGCAAGGGCGACCCCAACTGGGGCCGCGTCGTCATGGCGGCCGGCAACGCGGGCGTGCCCTTCGACCGGGCCGCGCTGCGCGTCTGGCTGGGCGACCGCCTGCTCTACGCCGACGGCGGCAGCACGGAGGTCGCGGCGGCCGACGCCGCCCGCGCGGTCGCCGGCGACACAGTGCGCATCCGCATCGACCTGGGGCAGGGCGACGCGCAGGCCACCGCCTGGGGCTGCGATCTGACCGAGGAGTACGTGCGCTTCAACGCGGATTACGTCACCTGATCGCGGCGATGGGCCGCGGCAGGCGGCGCGGACGGGGACAATCCGGGCAGGTCGCTCGCGGACGCCGCCTGCGCTGGCCTGGGATCGCGTAGGCTTACGCTGATGGTTCGTTCATTTCCAGACGGCGACGCGAACGGGGCGATCGTGGTCAAGATCGGGGGCAGCACCCTGGGATCGCACGACACCTCTTTGGCGGACTGCGCGACGCTGCACCGCGAGGGCCGGCGGGTCGTGATCGTGCACGGCGGCGGCGCGGCCGTCTCCGACTGGCTGCGCCGGCTGGACGTGCCGGTGGAGTGGGTGGACGGCTTGCGCAAGACGACGGCGGAATCGCGCGACGTGGTGGTCGCGGTCCTGGCCGGGCTGGTGAACACGACCTTCGTGCAGCAGTTGAACCGCCTCGGCGCGCGGGCCGTCGGCCTGACCGGGGCCGACGCGGGCCTGCTCTGCTCGCCGCCGAGCCCGTCCGGCCTGGGGCTGGTGGGCGAAACGCCGCGGGCCGACCCGGCGCCGCTGCGCGCCCTGCTCGACGCCGGGATGCTGCCGGTCGTCGCGCCGATCGGCGTGACGCCGGACTCCTCGGAGTTGCTCAACATCAACGCCGACGCCGCGGCCGGCGCGATCGCCACGGCCCTGCCCGCCGCGCACGTCATCTTCCTCAGCGACGTCGCGGGCATCCTGGACGCCGGCGGCGAACTCGCGCCGGAACTCGACGCGGCGCGGGCGAGCGCCTGGCGCGAGAGCGGCGTGATCAGCGGCGGCATGTTGCCCAAGGTCCAGGCCGGTCATCGGGCGGCCCGGGCCGGGGCCAGCGCCCGCATCGTCGACGGACGCGAGGCCGGGGCGATCCCCGCCGCGCTCGCCGGCTGCGGGGGGACGCTGGTCCAATGAGAGCGCTCGCCGTTCCCCGCCGCCTGCTGCCGGAGTGGCGGCCGCGCCGGCGCCAGACCCACGACGCCGGGCGCCCGCGGCCGTCCCCCATCGACCGCGCCGGCGAGGGCGAAGAGAAAGACGACGACAAGGGCCGGCAGGAGCCGCCGCCGCCCTTCGGCGTGCCGCCCTCCGAGGAGGGGCGCAGCGGCGCCCTGGGGCCCCCGCCGCCCGTCTTCCGCGACCTGGGACCCTCCGGCGGCGGGGGCGCGCCGCCGCCGCCCTACCAGATCGGCCGGGCGCGGAGCCGCGGCGGCCAGGGCGGCGGCTTCTGGTCGCGCGTGCTCGTCGGGCTCGTCATCCTGCTGGTGCTGTTCATCATCGCGAACATCGTGGTGGGGCTGTTCATCGACCGGCTGTGGTTCGACGAACTCGGCTATCGCGGCGTCTTCAACACGCGCCTCGGCACGCGCATCTGGCTCTTCTTCGCGGGCTTCGGGATCGCGGGGGCCTTCCTGCTGATCAACGTGCTGGCCGCCTGGACCCTCCCGCTGCGCAGCCCCAACGCCGAGGCGAGCCCGTTCCGGGACGTCCCGCTGTCCACGGTCAAGCGCGCGGCCCGGATCGGCGCCCTGGTGGGAGCGCTGTTCATCGCGATCATCTTCGGCTCGATCGCCTGGCAGGAATGGGAACTCATCCTGCAGTTCATCGAGGCCGAGCGGTTCGGCATCGTGGACCCCGAGTTCGGGCGCGACGTGGGCTTCTACGTCTTCAAGCTCGACGCCCTGCAGTTCGTCAAGGGCTGGGGGCTGGGGCTGGGCATCCTGGGCCTCTTCGCCGCGATCGCCGTGTACGGCTTCCGCTTCTTGCTGCACGCCGGCGACGTGGCCGCCACCCGGCCCATCCGCGTCCACGCGGCGCTGCTGCTGACCGGGATCATGGCGCTGGTCATCTGGGGCTACTGGCTGGGCCGGTTCGAGCTGGTGCTCAGCGAGAACGGCACCGTCTTCGGGGCCACGTACACCGACGTCAAGGTCCGCGACACGGCCCTGCTCGTGATGATGGCGGCGGGCGCGACCGTGGGGCTGGCCGTGCTGAGTTGGCCCTTCCATCAGCGCATCGCCATCCCGGCCGTCTCGCTGGGCTTCCTGGTCGTGGCCAGCCTGGGCAGCATGGCCATCTACCCGGCGATCGTGCAGCGCTTCACCGTCGAGCCGAACGAGCTCAACCGCGAGCGGCCCTACATCCAGCGCAACATCACCATGACCCGCGCCGCCTTCGGGCTGGACGAGATCCAGGAGACGTCGTTCCCCGCCGACGAGCAGGTCACCGAGGCCGACGTGCGCGCGTCGCAGGCCTCCCTGCGCAACGTGCGCGTCTGGGACCACCGCCCCCTGCTGAACACGATCAACACCATCCAGCGCATCCGCCCCCAGTACCGCTTCCCCGACGTGGACGTCGACCGCTACAAGATCGGCGGCGTCAGCCGGCAGGTCTTCCTGGGCGTGCGCGAACTCTCGCAGGGGCAGCTCAGCGCCGATCAGTCCGGCTGGGTCAACCGGCGGCTGCAGTTCACGCACGGCTTCGGCATCGCGGTGAACCCCGTCGACCTCGTGACCGAGGCCGGGCGGCCCTCGTTCTTCGTCTCCAACATCCCGCCCGAGGTCTCCGGCCCGGTCGACGAGGAGTTGTTCGAGATCACGCAGCCGCGCATCTACTTCGGCGAGGACACCGGCGAGTGGGTGATCGTGAACTCCGACTCGGAGGAGTTCGACTACCCGCTGACCGCCGGCACCGACGAGACCGGGCTGGATCTGGAGTCGCAGGCGCGCAACCGCTACGACGGCGACGGCGGCATCCCGATCGGCGGCTTCTTCAAGCGGCTGGCGTTCGCCTGGTCCTTCGCCGACACGAACATCCTGATCTCGGGCTCGCTCTCCGGCGAGAGCCGCATCCTCTTCCGGCGCAACATCCAGGAGCGGGTGGCCGAGATCGCGCCCTTCCTGCACCTCGACGCCGACCCGTACATCGTGATCAGCGAGGACGGGCGCCTGCTCTGGATCCAGGACGCCTACACCGCGACGAACCGCTTCCCCTACTCGCAGCCGCACCCGTCGGGCGTGAACTACATCCGCAACTCCGTCAAGGTCGTCATCGACGCCTTCCACGGGGCCGTCGATTTCTACATCGTCGATGAGGACGACCCCATCATCCGGGTCTGGAGCAAGATCTTCCCGGAGCTGTTCCAGCCGAAGTCGGCGTTCCCGGCGGACCTGCGCGAGCACTGGCGCTACCCGCAGGACATGTTCCAGATCCAGGCCGATCAGTATCTGGCCTACCACGTCACGAACCCCACCTCGCTGTTCAACCGGCAGGACACCTGGGCCATCCCCCAGGAGGTGCTGGTGCAGGACCAGACCGTCCCGCTGGAGCCGTACTACGTCACGCTCTCCCTGCCCGACTCGGAGGAGCCGGAGTTCCTGCTCATCACCCCGTTCACGCCGCGCGCGACCCAGAACGCCATCGCCTGGATGGCCGGGCGCAGCGACGGCGAGCACTACGGCGAACTCTTCGCCTTCACGTTCCCCAGCAACAAGAACGTCAACGGGCCGCAGCAGATCGAGGCGACGATCGGGCAGCAGCCCGACATCCGCGAGGAGATCACCCTGCTCGGCCAGGGCGGCAGCCAGGTCATCCGGGGCAACCTGCTGTTCATCCCCGTGGGGCAGTCGTATCTGTACGTGGAGCCGTTCTACGTCCAGGCCGACGCCTCCGACTTCCCCCAGTTGCAGTTCGTCGTCGTGGTGAACGGCGACCAGATCGCCTTCGCGCGCAGCCTGGAGGAGGCGGCCACGGCGGCGCTCGGCTTCCCCGCCGGCACCGGGGCGGTCCTGGTCAGCGACGACGGCAGACCGGCGGAGGCGCCGGCCGCGACCGGGGCGGAGGCCGAGCCGGACGCGGAAGCCGAAGCCGCCGACGAGCCGCCGCGAGTGACCGACGGCTCCGGCGAGCCGCTGGACTCCGCCGACCTGCAGCGCCTGCTGGACGAACTCGACCGCCTGCTGGAGGACTCGCGCGAGCAGCTCGATACGCTGCAGCGGGTGCGTGACGCCCTGGAAGTGCTGCTGGCCGACGAGACGGAGTAGCCGGTGATTGCTGGCGACCGCGTTCGGCCCCTATCTTTGAGCCCCGGAGCGGCCGGCGCACGACCGGCCCGTCCCAGAGCGCCCGACAAGGACACTGCACATGCCGAGCATCGCGGAGCGGGAAGCGGCCGTCTTCATGCGCACGGGCGTGCGCGTGCCCATCAACCTGGTCCGCGGCGAGGGCAGCCGCGTCTGGGACGAGGACGGCAAGGAGTACCTCGATTTCCTCGCCGGCATCGCGACGGTGAGCCTGGGGCACAGCAGCCCGGTGGTCGTGGAGGCGCTGACGCAACAGGCGCGGACGCTGATCCACGTCTCCAACATCTTCTACAGCGTGCCCCAGATCGACTTGGCGGAGTTGCTGGTCGAGCAGAGCGGGATGAGCCAGGCCTTCTTCTGCAACAGCGGCGCGGAGGCGAACGAGGGCTGCATCAAGCTGGCGCGCAAGTGGGCGCGCCAGCAGCGCGAGGAGGCGTACGAGATCATCGTCGCCGACGGCGGCTTCCACGGCCGCACCCTGACGACGATCACCGCCAGCGGCACGCCCAAGTACGCCGAGCCGTTCGCGCCGCTGCCCGAGGGCTTCGTGCACGTCCCCTACGACGACATCGAGGCGCTGCGGGCGGCGGTGACGTCCCGGACGGCCGCGGTCATGCTGGAGCCCCTGCAGGGCGAGGGCGGCGTCAACGTCCCCGGCGACGGCTACCTGCCCGCCGTCCGCCGCCTCTGCGATGAGCGGAACGTCGCGCTCATCCTCGACGAGGTGCAGACGGGCATGGGCCGCTGCGGGCGCATGTTCGCCTTCCAGCGCGCGGGCATCACGCCCGACATCATGTCCCTGGCCAAGGGGCTGGGCGGCGGCGTCCCCGTCGCGGCGTTCCTGACCAACGAGCGCTGCGCCGCCTTCGAACCGGGCGACCACGGCACGACGTTCGGCGGGCAGCCGCTGGCCACGGCGGTCGCGCTGGCCGTCGCGCGCTACATGGTCGACGAGGACCTGCCCGCCCAGGTCGAGGTCAAGGGCGCGCGCTTCATGGAGCGCCTGCACTCGCTGGAGGACCGGCACGCGGCGGTGAGCGGCGTCCGCGGCCAGGGGCTGCTGGTCGCGCTGGAGTTGTCGTCCGACATCGCGGCCGACGTCGTCGCGGCCTGCCGGGAACGGGGACTGCTGGCGAACAACGTGCGGCCCAACGCGGTCCGCTTCGTGCCGCCGCTGACCGTCGGCGAGGCGGAACTCGACCAGGCGGTCGGGATCGTCGAGCAGGCGCTGGCGGCGGTGGCCGGCTAGGCCGCGCCGCGGGTACGAATCAAGCATCGAGCGACGAGAGCCGGGAGCCGAGAGATGGCGAGATCGGACAAGAAGCGGGTCGTGCTGGCCTACAGCGGCGGACTGGATACGTCGGTCGTGACGCGCTGGCTGGTGGAACGGGGCTGGGAGGTCGTCTGCCTCACGGTCGACGTCGGCTTCCTGGACGCCGACCCCGGCCTGGAGGAGCGGGCGCTGGCCGCGGGCGCGGAGCGCCTCGTCGTCGCCGACGCGAAAGAGACCTTCGCGCGCTCGTTCATCTTCCCGGCGATGATGGCGGGGGCGCTCTACGAGGGCAGCTACCCGCTCGCCACGGCGCTGGCGCGGCCGCTGATCGCCAAGCTGCTCGTCGACGTGGCGCGCGACGAGGGCGCCACGGCCGTCGCGCACGGCTGCACCGGCAAGGGCAACGACCAGGTCCGCTTCGACGTGTCCACCGCCGCCCTCGCGCCCGACCTGCAGATCCTCGCCCCGGTGCGCGAATGGGAGCTGACCACCCGCGCCTCCGAGATCGTCTACGCGCGCGCGCACAAGATCCCCATCAACGTGAGCGAGGAGAAGAGCTACTCCGTCGATGAGAACCTCTGGGGCCGCTCGATCGAGGCGGGCGCGCTGGAAGACCCCTGGGACGAGCCGCTGGAGGACGTCTGGGAGTGGACCACGTCCGTCGACGACGCGCCCGCCGAGCCGGGCTACGTCGAGATCAGCTTCCACCAGGGCGTGCCCGTCGCGCTCGACGGGGAGGAGATGGACCCGGTCGGCCTGATCCTGCGCATGCACGAGTTGGCCGGGGCGCACGGCGTCGGCCGCATCGACATGGTGGAGAACCGTCTGGTGGGGATTAAGTCGCGCGAGGTCTACGAGGCGCCGGCCGCCGTCGCGCTGCTGGCCGCCCACCGCGGCCTGGAGAGCATCACGCTCAGCAAGCAGCAGTTGCGCCTCAAGCACCGCCTGATGCAGGACTACGCGGACCTGATCTACGACGGCCTCTGGTTCACCGCGCACCATCAGGACCTGGCCGCCTTCACCCGGTCGGTGCAGCGCCACGTGAGCGGCGACGTCCGGCTGCGCCTGCACAAGGGCCAGGCGACCGTCGTGGGGCGGCGCAGCCCGCGCAGCCTGTACCAGCTTTCCCTCGCCACATATGATGAGGGCGACATGTACGACGTGTCGGCCGCGCCCGGGTTCATCCAGATCTGGGGGCTGCCGGTGCGGGTCCAGGCCGACGTCCAACTGCTCCGGCAGGAGGGCGGACCGCTGGACGTGACGAGCGGCTAGCCGGCGAAGGACGCGCCACGGCGAACGATGACCACCTCTGCCGGCGACCTGGAGATCACGTACGAGGGCGAAGCCCTCAACTTCGGCGGGTACGCCTCCGCCGACTTCTTCGTGCGGCGGGCCGGCGAGCACAGCCTGGAGGTCAACCTGGGCCTCGCGGCGGATGCGCAGGCGCTGTTCGAGACCACGACCGGCGCGCTCTCCGGCGACGACGTGCAGGCGCTGCTGCGGGCCTTGGCCGGCCGCGTCTATCCCGGCTACGTCGACAGCGGGCGGCTGCCCCCGGCGATCCTGCTGCTCCGCGCCGAGGACATCGAGGCCGGCGCCGTCGGCGACATCCTCAGAGAGGCCGGCCTCGCCTGAGCCGGGCCGCCGCCCTCGCGCGGGCCCGCACGCGGCCCATCGATCCTGTGAGGCATGACCGTGAGCGACGCCCCCAGCGACGGTGATCCCGGCTCCGCCGAGGCGCGCTCCCGCATCTGGGGCGGCCGCTTCGACGGGCGGCCCGACGAGTTCGTGCAGAGCTACACCGCCTCCATCAGCACCGACCTGCTGCTCTACCGCCACGACATCGACGGCTCGCGCGCGCACGCCCGCATGTTGGCCGCCCAGGGCATCATCCCCGCAGCCGACGCGGAGGCGCTGATCCGCGCGCTCGGCCAAGTGGAGACGGAGATCGAGGAGGGCGAGTTCGAACTCCGCAACGACCTGGAAGACATCCACGGCCACGTCGAGGCGCGGCTGGCGGAGATCGTCGGCGCCGACGTGGCGGGCCGCCTGCACACCGCCCGCTCCCGCAACGACCAGGTCGTCCTCGACACGCGCATGTTCGCGCGCGACGCCATCGTGCAGGCGGTCGGCGCGGTGCGCGGCCTGCAGATCGCGCTGCTCACCCTGGCCGACGCCAACGCCGGCGTGGTCATGCCCGGCTACACGCACCTCCAGCGGGCGCAGCCGGTGCTCTTCGCGCACGCGCTGCTGGCCTACTTCGAGATGCTCGACCGGGACGCCGGCCGCTTCGCCGACGCCTTCGAGCGCACCGACGTCATGCCGCTCGGCAGCGCCGCCCTGGCCGGGGCCGCCTACCCCATCGACCGGGAGGCCGTGGCGCGGGAACTCGGCTTCACCGAGATCTCGCGCAACAGCATCGACGCCGTCGCCGACCGCGACTTCATCCTGGAGTTCCAGGCCGCGGCGGCGATCTGCATGGTGCACGTCTCGCGGCTGTGCGAGGACCTCGTGCTGTGGAGCAGCGCCGAGTTCGGCTTTCTGCGCTTCGCCGACCAGTACGCGACCGGCTCCTCGATCATGCCGCAGAAGCGCAACCCCGACGTCGCGGAACTGGCGCGGGGCAAGACGGGCCGCGTCGTGGGCCATCTGACGGCGCTGCTGACGATGCTCAAGGGGCTGCCGCTGGCCTACAACCGCGACCTGCAGGAGGACAAGCCGGGCTTCTTCGACACCGTCGAGACGCTGATCGGCACGCTCGTCGCGTTGCGCGGCGCGGTGCTCACCGCCGAGTGCGACGGCGCGCGCGCCCGCCGGGCCGTCGAGTCGGACCCCTTCATCCTGGCCACCGACTACGCCGACTACCTGACCCGCAAGGGCCTGCCCTTCCGAGCGGCGCACCAGGTTGTCGGGGGGCTGGTGCGCGCCTGCGAGGCGCGCAGCGCCGGCCTGAGCGACCTCGACCTGCCCGAACTGCAGGCGGCGAGCCCGCTGTTCGAGGCCGACGCCGTGAGCATGACGGTCGAGCAGGCATTGGCCGCCCGCGACGTGCCGGGCGGCACCGCGCCGCGCCGCGTCGCGCAGGCGCTGGCGGAGGCGCGCAAGCGCATCGACGTCGCCGATCGCGGCGAGGCCGGCGGGTAGGCTGCGAGACGCAGGGAGCGCCGGCGATGCCCGATGTCCAGATCATCCCCTCGATCCTCTCGGCCGACCTCGGCCGGCTGGCCG
This sequence comes from Dehalococcoidia bacterium, assembly GCA_963664645.2. Classification (GTDB taxonomy): domain Bacteria; phylum Chloroflexota; class Dehalococcoidia; order Bin125; family Bin125; genus TK10-74A. Next base: position 943,934 of record CAXXCV010000001.1, on the reverse strand, counting down.
AGCAGGTCCGCGAGGCCGAGGCCGCCGGGGCCGACGCCATCCAGATCGACGTGATGGACGGGCACTTCGTCCCGCCGATCAGCTTCGGTCCCTCGACCGTCGCGGCCGTGCGCGCGGCCACCGGGCTGCCCCTGGAGGCGCACCTCATGGTGAGCAACCCGGAGGCGCACATCGACGCCTTCATTGAGGCCGGGGCGGGCACGATCATCGTTCACGTCGAATCGACGCCGCACGCGCACCGGCTGACGCAGGCGATCCGCGAGAAGGGCGCGCGCGCGGGCGTCACGCTGAACCCCGGCACGCCGCTCACCGCGCTCGAGGCCGTGATCGCCGACGTCGATCAGGTGCAGGTGATGGGCGTCAACCCGGGCTGGGGCGGCCAGCCGATGATCCCGGCGACGCTCGACCGCGTCCGCGCCCTGCGCGCCTGGCTCGACCGCATGCAGCTCGGGGCGGCGCTGGAGGTCGACGGCGGCGTCAACGCCTCCACGATCGCCGCCGTGGCCGAGGCGGGCGCGACGATGGTCATCGCCGGCTCCGCCCTCTACAACGAGCGCGAGTCCGTCGCCGAGGCCATGGCCCGGCTGCGCGCCGCCCTCAACACGTCCACGCCCGCCTGATCCCGCCCCGCGCCGGGCGCGAAAACGGCCTCCCCGTGGAGGCCGTCCATCCGCGCCGCCGCCGGCCTCAACCCATCCGCTTGAGTTGCGTCTTGAGGCACTGCGTGCAGATGTTGATGTGCTGCGTCTTGCCGTCGACGGTGACGCGGCGGCGCTGCACGTTGGGCTTGAACGTGCGCGACGTGCGCGGCGCCTTGCGCTTCCAGCGGCCGGAGTGCTTGTGGCGGATGTTGCGCCCGAAGACGGTGTGCTTATCGCAGACTTGGCAGTATCCGGCCACGGCGCGCTCCCCTGTCGTCGTCTGTGCACCCGCAGGCGCGTCGTGTCATCATACCGGGCATGTCGGAGACGGGCGAACGCCCCAGCACAGTCCAGGCCACAGAGCGGGCCACCAGTTCCGGGGCCGCGCTCGACGGGGCCGACTTCCGGCGCATGCTCGCCGCGGCCAGCGCCTGGCTCGACCGGCACGCCGACGCGATCGACGCGATCAACGTCTTCCCCGTGCCCGACGGCGACACCGGCCGCAACATGGCGCAAACCCTGCGCGCGGCCTGGGAGGCCGCCGGGGCCGAGCCGGGCGACAGCATCGGCGACGTCCTGCGCGCCGCCGCCGACGGGGCGCTGCTGGGGGCGCGCGGCAACTCCGGCGTCATCCTCTCGCAGTGGATGCGCGGCCTGGCGCAGGGCGTCGAGGGCCGGGAGGAAGCGGACACGGGGCTGCTGGCGGAGGCGCTGGCGCGCGCCTCGACCCGCGCCTACGCCGCCATCGAGGAACCGCGCGAAGGCACGATCCTCTCGGTCACCCGGGCTGCGGCGACCTGCGGGCCGAACCCGGACGCCTTCACGCCGCGGGAGGCGCTGCGCGGGGCCGTGACGAGGGCCGAGGAGGCCGTCGCGCGGACGCCGCAGCAGATGCCGCTGCTGGCCGAGGCGGGCGTCGTCGATTCCGGCGCGCAGGGGCTGGCCGTCGTGCTGGCCGGATTCGAGCGCGGCCTGCGCGACGACGACCTGCCCGCGCCCGCCGCCGACTTCGGACAAATCCGCACGGAGTGGCTCGTCGGCGCGTCGCCCGCGACGGAGACCGGCGGCGGCTTCGGCTTCTGCACGGAGTTCGTGCTCAGCGGCGCGGGGCTCGACCTGGAACAACTGCGGGAAGCGCTCGACGCGCTGGGCGACTCCCTCGTCGTCGCGGGGGACGAGCGCCTGGCCCGCATCCACCTGCACACCGACACGCCCGAGGCGGCCTTCGACGCCAGCCGCCGCTTCGGCGCCGTCGACCAGTGCACCACCGACGACATGGACGCCCGCCACGCGGAACTCGCGCGCCGCGCCGACGCCGCGGGCGGCGAGGGCGCGACCGTGGCCGCCGTCGCGGTCGCGTCGGGCGACGGCTTCGTGCAACTCTTCCGCGAACTGGGCGCGGCGATCGTGCCCGGCGGGGCGACGCTGAACCCCAGCGCCGCCGAGATCCTCGCCGCCGCCCGCGCGACCGGGGCCGGCACCGTCCTCGTCCTCCCCAACGACCGCAACGTGATCGCCGCCGCGCGTCAGGCCGCCGCCCTCGCCGGCGCGGAGGGGCCCGAGCTGCAGGTCGTCCCCACCGAGAGCCAGCCCGCCGCCGTGACGGCGCTGTCGATGTGGGACCGCGCGACGGGCGGGGAGGAGGCGGGGGCGCGCATGGCCGAGGCCGCGGAGAGCGTCCTGAGCGGCGGCGTGACCTTCGCCGCCCGCGCGATCGAACGGCCGATCGCGCTTCGGGAAGGCCAGCCCTTCGCGATCCTGGGCCGCGAGATGCTCGCCGCCTCCGCGACGCCCGAGGAGGCCCTGCTGGCGCTCATCCCCCGGATGCTCGAGCGCTGGCCGGCGGAGCAGCGCGGCCCGGCGGAGTTGCTCACGCTGTACCTGGGCGATCGCGACGCCGGGCCGGACGACCTGCCGGGCGACGCGGCCGAGGAGTGGCTGCGCGCGCGGGTTCCGGCGCTCGCCGCCGCGGACGTCGAGCTGGAGGTTGTCATAGGCGGGCAGCCGCACTATCCGTTCCTCGTCTCGCTGGAGTAGTCTGCGGGCACCTGGGGCCGGGCGATGATATGCATACGCACCCGAACAATTTGGTACACTGCCGGGACCGCGCGGAATAGCGAGGCGCCATGACGATCCGCGTCGTCACCGACTCCACCTGCGATCTCAACTCGGCCGACATCGAGCGGCTGGGCATCGCCGTCGTGCCGCTGAACATCCATTTCGGCGCGGAGGTCTACCGCGATGGCCTGGACATCGGCAAGCAGGAGTTCTACGAGCGGCTCGAGCAGAGCGCCGTGCTGCCCCGCACGTCGCAGCCGAGCGTGAGCGACTTCCAGGCCACCTACGAGGCCCTGGCCGGCGACACGACCACCGAGGCGATCGTCTCCGTGCATATCGGCGGCAAGCTCTCCGGCACGATCAACGCCGCCCAGACGGCCGCCCGCCTGCTGGCCGAGCGCGACGATCCCACCCCGCCCGTGCACGTCGTCGATAGCGATCAGGCGTCGATCGGACTGGGCTTCACCGCGATGGCGGCGGCCGAGGCCGTGGCCGACGGCGCCGATGTCGAGGCCGTCGTCGGGGCGGCGGAGGGGACGGCGCGGCGCTCCCGCGTGCTCCTCGTCGTCGACACGCTGGAGTACCTGCAGAAGGGCGGCCGCATCGGCCGGGCGCGGGCGTTCCTGGGCACGCTGCTGCGCACCAAGCCCGTGCTGGAACTCGCCGCGGGCGAGATCGAGGGCATCGAACGGCCGCGCACCCGCCAGAAGGCGATCGAGCGGCTGTTCCAGCTGACCCTGCGCACTCCCGCGCCGCGACGCATCGGCATCCTGCACGGCACGACGCCGGAGGAGGCGGAGGCGCTCGCCGCCCGCGTCCGCGAGGCGCTGCCCGGAGTGCCGGTCAGCGTGCACCGATGCAGCCCCGTCATCGGCGTGCACACCGGGCCCGCGGCGATCGGGGCCGCCATCGAACGCATGCGCTGATGGCGGGGCCGGGCCGCACCCGCCACGCGCGCCACGGCGGGAACCGCGCCCCGCCCGACGATCCCGCGAGCACGCTGCGCAAGATCCTCCACCAGGAGCAGCGCCGGGGCTTCAACGACGGCACCGTGACGGGCGGCCTCGACCTCTTCCTGCGCCGCGCGCTGCGGGACTCGGACTCCGAGAGCGCGCTGTACGCCGTCGTGGCGGCGCTGCCGCAGGCGGGCTACGCCTCGCTCGGTCCCCAGGCGCGGGCCGGCTGGGCCGGTCGCGCGATGGCCCTGCTCGCGCCCGCCGCGACGGGCGCGCCGGCGGCCCCGGAGCCGCGCGAGAGGCCGGCGCGACGCGCGGGCGCCGCCGCGACGCGTTCTCCGGCGCCCGCGCGCTCCCGCAAGCCCCCGGCCCCGGCCGACGCCCCCTCGGAGCGCCAAGCGGCCCCGCCACGGCCGCGCGGCGCGCCGCCGCGCCTCGACGACCCCGTGGGCGTGCTGGGACGGATGCGCGGCACGACGCAGGCCAAGCTGGCGACGCTCGACATCAAAACCGTGTACGACCTCCTGTGGCACTTCCCCAGCCGCCACGTCGACTTCCGCAACGTGAAGCTCATCGCGGAGTTGATGGTCGGGGAGACGGCGACGGTGGTGGGGGAGATCGTCTCGTCGCGCGTGGCCTTCATCGGGCGGCGCATGCGCAGCACCGAGGCCACCATCGCCGACGAGAGCGGCCGCATCCGCTGTCTGTGGTTCAACCAGCCCTACCTCGCCAAGTCGCTGCCGGAGGGCGCGCGGGTGGGCATCGCCGGCAAGGTGGGCGCATACCGGCGGCGTCCGCAGTTCGACTCGCCCGAGTGGGAGCGCCTCGACGACAGCGAAGCGACGCACGTCGGCCGCTTCGTGCCCATCTACCCGCTCACCCAGGGGCTGCCCGGCCGCACCATGCGCCGGCTGGCGCGCGAGGCCGTCGACCGCTACCTGCCGCTGCTCCCGGAATCGCTGCCGCCGGCCGTCATGGAGGAGACCGGCTATCCCCCGGAAGCCGACGCCATCCGCGACCTCCACTTCCCGGAGTCGATGGGCGTCCGCGAAGTCGCGCGGGAGCGGCTCGCCTTCCAGGAGTTGTTGGCCATCCAACTCGCCGTCGTGCAGCGCAAGCGCCGCGACCGGGCCCGCGCCGACGCGCCGGTGATCCGCATGTCGGGGGAGTTCCTGCAGGAGTTCGTCGAGGCGCTGCCCTTCCAACTCACGAACGCGCAGATGCGCGCGATCACGGAGCTGCGCCAGGACCTCACCCGGCCGGAGCCGATGGCCCGCCTGCTGCAAGGCGACGTGGGGTCGGGCAAGACCGTGGTCGCCGCCGTGACGATGCTGGCCGCCGTCGCGGCGGGGCATCAGGCGGTGCTGATGGCCCCGACGGAGATCCTGGCCGAGCAGCACTTCCAGACCTTCGGCCGCATCTTCGGCGGCGGCGAGACGGGCTCCGTCTTCCACAACTACACCGTCGCGCCCGCGCTGGGCCGACCCGTGCGCATGGCGATCCTGACGGGCAGCACGCCGGCGCGGCGCAAGCGCGAGATCCTGCAGGCCATCCACGACGGCCAACTCGACGTCGTGGTGGGCACGCACGCGCTGATCGAGGAGGCGGTGTCCTTCGAGAAGCTGGGGCTCGCCGTCGTCGACGAGCAGCATCGCTTCGGCGTGCTGCAGCGCGACGCGCTGCGCAACCGGCGCGCCGGCGGCGGCAGCCCGCACCTGCTCGTCATGACCGCGACGCCGATCCCCCGCACGCTGGCGCTGACCATCTACGGCGACCTGGACGTCGCGCGGCTGGACGAGCTGCCGCCCGGGCGCGAGCGCCCGGAGACCCACTTCGCCGGTCCCGAGGAGCGCGCCGCCGTCTACGACCGCGTGCGGGCCGAGGTCGCGGCGGGACGGCAGGTGTTCTTCATCTGCCCGCTGGTGGAGGAGTCGGAGTCGGTGGAGGCGAAGTCGGCGGTGCAGGAGTTCGAGCGGCTGCGCACGGCGGTCTTCCCGGAACTCGCCGAGCGGATGCGCCTGCTGCACGGGCGCATGTCGGCGAGCGAGAAGGAGGCCGCGATGACGGACTTCCGCGACCGGCGCGCCGACATCCTCGTCTCCACGGCGGTGATCGAAGTCGGCATCGACGTGCCCAACGCGACCGTGATGGTGATCGAGGGCGCGGACCGCTTCGGGCTCTCGCAGTTGCACCAGTTCCGCGGCCGGGTGGGGCGCGGCGGGCACGCCTCGTACTGCTACCTGCTGGCCGACACCGACGGCGAGTCGGCCCGCGCGCGCCTGACGCTGATGGAGAGCACCGCCGACGGGTTCGAGTTGGCCGAAGCCGACCTGCGCATGCGCGGCCCCGGCGAGTACTTCGGGACGCGGCAGTCGGGCCTGCCCGACCTGCGCGTCGCCAAGCTGACCGACCAGGCCCTGCTGATGCAGGCGCGCAACTGGGCGGAGCGGTTGCTGGACGTCGATCCCAACCTGCGCGCGCCCGAGCACGGGCCGCTGGCCCGCATGGCCGGGCGCATGTCGGTCGCCGGGGCCGACGCCGTGCACTGACCGCGGCCGGGCGCGCCCCGTCTGTCCCGCACTCCGGCGCGCCGGTACGATGGTTGCTTGGCGCCGCGGAGCGAAAGGCGGCGTGAGGACTGCGATGGCCCAACTCGTCCGGGACGACGTGCGCGCCGCGATCGCGGCGGCGCTCGACGACGCGCAGGCGCGCGGCGCGCTGCCGCGCCTGCCCGGCGCGGAGATCGCCGTCGAGCGGCCGCAGAAGCCCGAGCATGGCGACTACGCGAGCAGCGTCGCGCTGCGCTTGGCGGGGACGGTCAAGCGCCGCCCGCTGGACGTCGCGCAGGCGATCGCCGACTCGCTGCCGACGGGCGCGCTGATCGCGGCCGTCGAGGTCGCGCCGCCCGGCTTCATCAACCTGCGCCTCGCGCCCGGCTGGAAGCGCGCGCAGGTCGACGCGGTGCTGGCCGCGCCCGATACCTGGGGCGCGATCGACCTGGGCGCCGGGCGGCGGGTGCAGGTGGAGTTCGTCTCGGCCAACCCCACCGGGCCGCTGCAGGTGGGCAACGGCCGCGGGGCCGTGCTCGGCGACGTGCTGGCCGGCGTGCTCGAGGCGGCCGGCTACGAGGTCGAGCGGGAGTACTACGTCAACGACGCCGGCGCGCAGGTGCGCATCTTCGGCGAGACGCTGGCGGCGCGCTACGCGCAGCATTTCGGACGCGCGGCCGAAGCGCCCCCCGGCGGCTATCAGGGGCGCTACATGGTCGAGTTGGCGGAGGCCATCGCGGCGGAGCGGGGCGAGGAGTTCCTGCGCCTCGACGGGCCGGCCCGCGACGCCCTCGGCGCGGAGGGGCTGCGCCGCATGTTGGACCAAATCCGCGCCGACCTGGCGCTGCTGGGGGTGGAGTTCGATAGCTGGTTCAGCGAAGCGTCGCTGCTGGCGCCGCGCGACACGCTGGGCGGCCGCTCCGCCTACGCCACAGCGATGGCCTACCTGCGCGACGGCGGCCACGTCGTGGAGAAGGAGGGCGCGGTCTGGTTCGCCTCCTCGGCCCGCGACGACAAGGACAACGTGATCGTGCGCAGCAGCGGCGAGCCAACCTACTTCGCCACCGACATCGCCTACCACTTCGATAAGTTCGCGCTGCGCGGCTTCGACCGCGTGATCGACGTCTGGGGCGCCGACCACCAGGGCCACGTCGCGCGCACGAAAGCCGCCACGGCGGCCGTCACCGCCGCCGCCCGCGAGGACGGCGGCGCCGGCGATCGGCCGTCCGGCGACGGCCTGGAGATGCTGCTCTACCAACTGGTGCACCTGCGCCGGGGCGGCGAGCGCGTGCGCATGTCGAAGCGGACCGGCGAGTTGGTCACGCTGCGCGAGCTGGTGGAGGAGGTCGGGCGCGACGTCACCCGCTACTTCATGCTGCAGCGCTCGGCCGACGCGCAGATGGACTTCGACCTCGAACTGGCGACGAGCCAGGACCCGAAGCAGAACCCCGTCTCCTACGTGCAGTACGCGCACGCGCGCTGCGCCAGCATCCTGCGCAACGGCGCGAAGGAGGGGCTGCAGCCCGGCGGCGACGTGCAGGCGCTGACCAGCCCGTCCGAGCTGGCCCTCATCGACGCGATGCTGCGCCTGCCGGAGTTGGTCGAGATGATGGCGACGAAGCTGGAGCCGCACCACCTCACCGGCTACGCGCTGGAGTTGGCGCAGGACTTCACGCAGTTCTACGGCGCCTGCCGGGTGGTGAACGCGGCGGAGCCGGACCTGTCGCGGGCGCGGCTGAAGCTGACCCGGGCGGCGCAGATCACGCTGGCGCGTACGCTGGGGCTGATGGGCGTGCGCGCCCCCGACGAGATGTAGAGGCAGCCATGAGCCCAGCGGCCACGAACCCCGTCCCCATCCCGGACGGCCGCGTCCTGGCGGGCATCCGCGCCACCAGCGACCAGCACATCGGCAACTACCTGGGCGCGATCCAGAACTTCGTCGACCTGCAGGAGCGCTTCGAGTGCATCTACTCGATCGTCGACCTGCACTCCCTGACCACGCTCACGGAGACCGAGGAACTGGCCGCCAACGTGCACGAGACGGCGCTGATCCTGCTGGCGGCCGGCATCGACCCGGCGCGCTCGATCCTCTACGTGCAGAGCCACGTGCCGGAGATCAGCGAGTTGCACCTGCTGCTGAGCATGGTCGTGCCGAACGGCTGGCTGCTGCGCGTGCCGACCTTCAAAGAGAAAGCGCGCGAGCAGCCCGACAACGTCAACTACGGCCTCGTGGGCTATCCGGTCCTCCAGACGGCGGACATCGTGATGTACAAGGCGACGCACGTGCCCGTGGGCCAGGATCAGTTGCCCCACCTGGAACTGGCGCGGGAGATCGTGCGGCGCTTCAACCGCCACTTCGGCGACACCTTCCCGGAGCCAAAGCCGGAGTTGACCGAGGCGCCGCTGATCATGGGCCTCGACGGCGCGCGCAAGATGAGCAAGTCGCTCGGCAACCACATCTCGATCGCCGCCGGCGACGCGGCCACGGCCAAGCGCGTGCGCGGCGCCGTGACCGATCCGCAGCGGATGCGCCGCAACGACCCCGGCCGGCCCGAGGTCTGCAACGTCTACGCGCTGCACGAGTTCTTCGACCCCGAGGAGCGCCCCCGCATCTACGAGGCGTGCACCAGCGCCGCCATCGGCTGCGTGGACTGCAAGGACATGCTGTCCGGCGCGATCAACGACCGCTTCCGCGAGTTGCGCGCCCGCCGCGACGACCTCGCCGCCAGGCCCGAGACCGTGCGCGCGATCCTCGCCGACGGGGCCGATCGGGCCCGCGCCATCGCGGGCGAGGTGCTGCGCGAGGTGCAGGAGCGCATGGGCCTGCCGCCGGCGCAGGCCGGCCGCTAGAGACCGCCCTCAGGGGACGCCCTCAAGGAACGATCGAGCCCAGCCAGCCGATCGCCAGGCCGACGATCGCCAAGCCGAACAGCCAGCGCTGCCAGACCAGCTTGCGCTCGCTCACGCCGAAGAAGCCGGCCCCCATCATCGCCAGCGTGAACACGACGGCGATGGCCGCCGGCGGCGCGACCCACTCGATGCGCAGCCGCTCGAAGTTGGCCGAGGCGACGGCCAGCACGATGAAGGCCCCCATGAAGCCCCACGTCATCGGCACCGCGTAGTCGATCGTCATCCAGTGCATCAGGCTGCGGAAGCCGGACACGTCGTCGCGTTCGTAGTCGGGCAGCTTCATCGCCATGTGAGCGGTGAGTCCGCCCACCGCGCCCACCGGCAGCGACCACCAGAGGTAGCCGTCGAAGCGGCCCACGGCCTCGGCCACCCAGGGCGGCACGAGCGCGAACGCGATCGCCAGCGGCAGCCAGGAGAAGGGCGTGCGGCGCAGCTGCAGGTTGTAGAGCCCCACGCAGATCAGCCCGCCGAGCATGGGCAGGAACGCCCGCCAGCCCAGCGACGCGCTCATCGCCAGGGCGGCGATCGCGCAGACCGCCGCGAGCGCGAGCGCGGCGCGGGGAGCGATGAGGTCCGCCGCCATCGGCCGCCAGATGTGCGCGTCGCGGTCGTGGCCGCGGTCCAGGTAGTCGTTCATCACGGACGCGGCGGCGATGACGGCGAACATCGACAGGCCAACGCGCAGCGCCTCGTGCCAGACGGGCGCGCCCTCCTCCAGGATGAAGGCGAAGCCCACGGCGACCGCGGCCGCGCTCAGCGCCGCGATGGGGCGCAGGAGCCGCAACCAAGCCCAGGCGCGGCGCCGCCGCAGGGGCACGCGGCCGGGGCGTCCCGCCGGGCGCCGGCCGCCGGCCGGCTGGGCGTCATCCGGGGCCGATGCGTCGGGCTGTGCATCGGACTGTGCGCCGGGCTCGGGCGGGTCGTTGGGCGGCTGGGTCATGTACCGATCGTGCCGCACGCGGGGCCTCTTGGCGAGTGGGGCGGCATCGGCGGACGGTTGGCGCTAGACTCGCAGCGCACGAGACGGACCGCGCGGACGCCCGGACGGGCGCCGCCCGGCCGCCGGCCGAGGAGACATCATGGTTCTGCGCATCGTCAAACAATACGAGCGGCTCGCGAAGTTCCGCTTCGGCACCTTCATCGGCATGAAGGGGCCGGGCATCGTCATCGTCCTGCCGATCGTCCACCAGGCCGTGCGGGTCGACCTGCGCGAGCTCTTCTTCGACGTGCCGCCGCAGCGCAACATCACCCGCGACAACGCGAACGTCGACGTCGACTTCGTCGTGTACCTGCGCGTGGAGAACCCGCAGATGACCGTCCTGGAGGTGCAGGACTTCCTGGGCGCGGCGCGGCAGTTGGCGACGACGACGCTGCGCGCCGTGATCGGCGACCTGATGCTCGACGACGTGCTCTCCCGCCGGGACGAGATCAACGCCGCCATGCAGGTCAAGCTCGACGAAGTCACGAACCGCTGGGGCGTCAAGGTGACGGCCGTCGAGATCCGCGAGATCGAGCCGCCGCCGGCGATCCAGGAGGCGATGACGCGGCAGATGTCGGCGGAGCGCACGCGGCGCGCCCAGATCACCGAGTCGGAGGGCACGCGCGACGCGGCGATCAACGTCGCCGAGGGCGAGAAGCAGGCCGTCATCCTACGCGCCGAGGGCGACCGGCAGTCGGAGATCCTGCGCGCCGAGGGGCAGCGTCAGGCGCAGATCCTGGAGGCCGAGGGCTTCGCGATGGCGCTGCAGACGATCAACGAGGTGGCGCAAACCGCCGACGCCAACACGATGGGCCTGCAATACCTGGAGACCATGACGAAGCTGGGCGACGGCGAGAGCACGAAGTGGATCATCCCCATGGAGCTGGCCAGCGTGGCCCGGTCGATCGGGGAGCGGCTGGGCAGCTTGGACGGCGGCGGCGGCGGCACGAGCTGAGCCGGGCCGGCCCGCTCTGTCGACGCGCCCCCGACTACTTCGCGGTGGCGCCGGAGCGCAGGAAGCGGCCGATCCGCTCCAGGGCGCGCTCAATGTCGGGGTACGCGGTGGCGTAGCAGGCGCGCACGTGGCCGGCGCCGCCGGCCCCGAAGGCGGAGCCCGGCACGACCGCGACGCGCTCCTCCAGCAGCAGACGCTCCGCGAAGGTCTCGTCGTCGAGGCCCGTGCCGGCCACGCTGGGGAAGGCGTAGAACGCGCCGCGCGGCTCGACGCAGGTCAGCCCCACGGCGTTGAAGCCGTCGACCATCAAGCGGCGGCGGCGGTCGTACTCCTCGCGCATGAGGACCACGTGCTCCTCGCCGCTGGTCAACGCCTCCAGCGCTCCATACTGGGCGGCGGTGGGGGCCGACATCATCACGTACTGGTGGATCTTCATCGCCCCCTCCAGGAGAGAAGCCGGAGCCGCCAGGTACCCGACGCGCCAGCCGGTCATGGCGTAGTCCTTCGAGAAGCCGCCCAGGGTGATCGTCCGCTCGCTCATGCCGGGCAGGGTCGCGGGGGGGATGTGCTCGACTCCGTAGACGAGGCGGGCGTAGATCTCGTCGGAGACGACCAGCAGGTCGCGGTCGATGGCGAGCTGGGCGATGCGGGCGAGGGCCTGCGGCGGCATCACGGCCCCGGTGGGGTTGGCCGGGAAGCCCAGCAGCAGGGCGCGCGTCCGGTCGGTGACGGCGTCGGCGACGGCGGCCAGGTTGAGCGCGAAATCGTCGGCGGCGGTGGTGCGGACGGGGACGGGCACGCCGCCCGCCAGGCTGATCGCGGGGCCGTAGGCGACGTAGGAGGGGTCGGGCAGGATGACCTCGTCGCCGGGGTCGAGGATGGCGCGCATGGTGACGTCGAGCGCCTCGGAGACGCCGCTGGTGATCATCATCTCGGTCGCCGGGTCGTAGGAGAGGCCGTAGAGCCGATCGAGGTGGCGGGCCAACTGCTCGCGCAACTCCAGGAGACCGTAGTTCGACGTGTAGTGCGTGTGCCCCTGCTCGATGGAGCGGATGGCCGCGTCGCGGATGGGCCAGGGGGTGATGAAGTCCGGCTCGCCGATGGAGAGCGAGATGACGTCGTCCATCGAGGCCATGATGTCGAAGAAGCGGCGGATGCCGGAGCCCGAGAGGGCGTCCAGCCGCCGCGCCAAGCGGGGCCCGGGACGGTCCGGGGCCGCTGCGCCCGCGCCTGCGTCGACCTCGGGACGGGGCATCAGAGCACGACCGCCTGGCGGTCTTCGTCCGGCGCGGCCTCGAGCATCACGCCGTCCTCCTTGTGGCGGCGCATGATGACGTGGGTGACGGTGCTCTCCACGCCGGGCATCGTGGCGAGCTTCTCCCCGACGAAGTCGGAGATCTCGTGCATGGTCTCCCCTTCGACGATGACGGCGAGGTCCTTCTCGCCGGACATGAGGTAGCAGGTGCGCACGGCGCCGAAGCGCGAGACGCGGCCGGCGATGGCCTTGTAGCCCACGTGCTCCTGGGGGTGCACCTTCATCTCGACGAGGGCGTAGATGCGCGCCCGCCCGGCTTCCTCCCAGTTCACCTTGGCGCCGTAGCTGAGGATCAGCTTGCGCGCCTCCGCCTCGGCGATGAGGGCGCGGACCTCCTCCTCGTTGCGGCCCGTCTCGGCGGCGATCTCGGCGGGGGTGAGGCGGCCGTCGCGTTGCAGCGCGCGCAGGATCTGCTCCATGGCTCCCTCCGGGGGTCATCAACCGGCCGCCGCCTGCGCGGTCGGCATGGGCGGGATGTGGTCGCTCATGCTGAGCGTAGGCGGCAGGAGGCGAGGCGATCCAGCGCGGCGTGTGAAATCCCGCCGCGCCGCGCCGCGCGCGGGGGCGGCTACAGCGACGGGTGCCGCGTGTGCCAGCCGGCCGACTGCTCGTAGGCGTGGGCGGCGCGGAAGAGGGTGGCCTCGTCCCAGTGGTCGGCGATCAGGTGCAGCCCCACGGGCATGCCGCCCTCGCCGAGGCCGCATGGCACGGAGATGGCGGGCAGCCCGGCGATGTTGACGGGGATCGTGAACACATCGTTGAGGTACATCTGATAGGGGTCCGTGACCGCGCCCTGCTTGAAGGCGACGGTGGGCGCGGTGGGCGTGACGATCAGGTCGCAGCGATCGAAGACCCGCGCGAACTCCCGGCGGATGAGCGTGCGCACCCGCTGCGCCTGCTTGTAGTAGGCGTCGTAGTAGCCGGCCGAGAGGGCGTAGGCGCCCAGCATGATGCGCCGCTTGACCTCGTCGCCGAAGCCCCGGCCGCGGGTCTGCTCCATGTTCTCCCACATCGACGCGCCCTCCGTGTAGGAGTAGCCGTAGGTCACGCCGTCGTAGCGGGCGAGGTTGGCGGAGGCCTCCGACGGGGCCAGCACGTAGTACGCCGCCAGCGCGTGCGCGACGGAGGGCAGCGATTGCTCCCGGTCGATCGTCGCGCCCAGCCGTTCGAGCTGGTCGATGGCGGCCTGCGTCGCTTCCAGGACGTCGGCGTCGGCCCCGGCGAACAGTTCCCGCGGCACGGCGATGCGCAGCCCCTCGACGCCCCGGTCCCAGCCCGCCGAGAAGTCGGGCACGGGCACGTCGGCCGAGGTGGAGTCGCGGGGGTCCCGGCCGGCGACGGCCTGGAGCAGCGTGGCGGCGTCCCGGACGTTGCGGGCGAAGGGGCCGATCTGGTCGAGCGAGCTGGCGAAGGCGATCAGGCCGTAGCGGCTGACGCGCCCGTAGGTGGGCTTCATGCCGACGCAGCCGCAGAACGCGCCCGGCTGCCGGATGGAGCCGCCCGTGTCGGAGCCGAGCGAGACGATCCCCTCGCCCGCCGCCACCGCCGCCGCCGACCCGCCCGACGATCCGCCCGGGACGCGCGCAAGGTCCCAGGGGTTCGCGGTGGGGAAGAAGGCGGAGTGCTCCGTCGAGGAGCCCATGGCGAACTCGTCCATGTTGGTCTTGCCCAGCATCACGGCGCCGGCCTCGCGCAGCCGCGTCATGACGGTGGCGTCCTCGACCGGGACGAAGTTCTCCAACATGCGCGACGAGCAGGTCGTGCGAACGCCCCTGGTGACGATCAGGTCCTTGATCGCGATGGGGATGCCGGTCAGCGGACCGGCGTCGCCGCGGGCCAGCGCCTCGTCCGCGCGGGCGGCGGCGGCCAGGGCCTCGTCGCGCGTGACGGTGACGTAGGCCCTGACGCGGCCGTCGACGGCGGCGATGCGGTCGAGTTGCGCGCGGGCGAGTTCCGCGGCGGTGAACGCGCCGTCGCGCAGGCCCTGCGCGGCCTCGGTCAGCGTCAGGTAGGGATCGATTGCGGGCACGCGCCGCTACTCGAGCACCGCGCGGACGCGGAACAGGTCGTCGCTGCGGCTGGGCGCGTTGGCCAGCACCTGCCGCGGCGGCCAGGAGGGGCGGGGCTCGTCGGCGGCGACGACGTTGAGCAGGTCGGCCCCGTTGTTGGTCGGCTCCACGCCCGCCGTATCGACCCGCTGCAGCACGTCGCAGTGGCCGATGATGCTCGCCAGTTCGCCGCGGAACTTCTCAAGCTCGGCGTCCGTCATGCCGAGACGGGCGAGGGTCGCCAAGTGGCGCACCTCCTCGATCGTGAGTTCGGCGGGTGGGTCGGCGTCGTTCGTGGGCATGTCGCTGGGGGGAGTATATGGGCGCTCGGCGGTCCCCTCCAGCGCGAGCCCGGCGGCGCGCCGCGGCGACGCACCGCGGACCGGCTGCTAGGGTGATTCGCGCGGGGCCACTCCAGAGACGCCGTGTCGGCCGGCGCGGCCGGAGCGATATGTCCGAGCCCGATCGTGACACTGCGAAGGGCGCGTCGCGGGAGCCGCAGCCCACGCCGTCCGCACGCCCGCCCGGCTCGCCGCCCGACGACGCGAAGTCGTTCGCGCACGCGCACGCCGGGAACGTCGAGTTGGGCGTGCCCAGCCTGGTCTGGGGGCCGGGCCAGGAACGCCGCCTGCAGCTGATCCGCGACCGCATCCCCCTGACGGGGCGGCGCGTGCTCGACGTCGGCTGCGGCCTGGGCCAGTACGTGCGCCGCATCGGGGAGTTGGCGGGGGAGTCGTACGGCATCGACATCGAGGCGGCGCGCGTGCGCGCCGGCGCGCGTGCGACGCCGGGGCTGCTGCTGGCCTCGGCCGGGGCGCTGCCCTTCGCCGACGGCAGCTTCGACGTCATCCTGCTGAACGAGGTGATCGAGCACGTCGCCGATGAGCGCCTGACGCTGAGCGAGGCGGCGCGCGTGCTGCGCCCGGGCGGGCATCTGGTGATCTACGCGCCCAACCGCGGCTTCCCGTTCGAGACGCACGGCGTGCAGTGGCGGGGCCAATACCGCTTCGGCAACTTCCCGCTGGTCAACTATCTGCCGCGCGTCCTGCGCGACCGCCTCGTGCCGCACGCGCGGGTCTACACGGGCCGCGAACTGCGCCGGCTGTGGTCGGGGCTGCCCTTCCGCACGATCGAGCAGACGGTCGTGTATCCCGGCTTCGACGGCATCCGCTCGCGCAACGAGCCCCTGGGGCGGGCGCTGCAGGCGACGCTGCACCGGGCCGAGGCGACGCCGCTGCGCGTCTTTGGGCTGAGCCACTTCGTCATCCTTGAGCGCCGCGGCGACGGCGGGGGAGGGGGCCCGTCGTGAGCCGGCGGCGCCGGGCGGCCGACCCGAGAGTGCGGGAACGCCACGAGATCATCCACCGGCGGCGGCGGCGGCGCGCGGCGGCCGACGGGGGCGGGACGGGACGCCGCCTGCTGGTCTGGATCCCGGTGATGGTCGCGGCGCTCGGCCTGCTGACGCTGGGGGCCGCGGCGGCGGCGGCCTGGGGCGTGTACCAGTCGTTCGCGGACGACTTGGTGGAGCCGGACGCGATCGTCGATACGCAGCGGGCGCTGGGCACGAGCAAGGTGTTCGACGCGGGCGGGCCCGACGGCGGCCGCCTGCTGTTCGAGTTCGCCGACCCGCTGTCGGGGCTGCGCAACCCGGTCCGCATCGAGGACGTCTCGGTGCATCTCATCAACGCCACCGTGGCGACGGAGGACGCGTCCTTCTTCGAGAACCGCGGCATCAACACGCGCGGGCTGAGCCGGGCGGCCTGGGAGAACCTGGGCCTGGGCACGGGCGAATTCTTCGGCGGCACCGGCGGCTCCTCGATCACGCAGCAGCTGGTGAAGAACGTGTTGATCCCGCCCGAGGAGCGCAGCGGCCGAACGATCGAGCGGGCGCAGGGCAAGCTCAAAGAGTCGATCCTGGCGGTCGAACTCACGCAGCAGTACTCCAAGCTCCAGATCCTGGAGTGGTACCTGAACACGATCTTCTACGGGAACCTGTCCTACGGGATCGGCGCGGCGTCGGAGCGCTACTTCGGCAAGCCCGCCTCGGCCCTCGACCTGCACGAGGCGGCGCTGCTGGCCGGACTGCCGCAGGCGCCGGCCCTGCTCGACCCGTTCGTGTACCCGGAGGCGGCGAAGGCGCGGCAGCGCATCGTGCTCGATCTGATGGCGCGCAACGGCTACATCACGCAGGCCGAGGCGGAGGCGGCGCAGCGGCGGCCGCTCAACTTCGCCAGCCGCGCCTTCAAGATCGAGGCGCCGCACTTCGTGACGTACGTCGCCGAGGAGGTGCGGCGGCTGTGCGAGCGGGGCCGCATCCCGCTGCCCGACACGGTGACCGGCTGCGACGACCTGCTGATCGAGGGCGGGCTGCGCATCACGACGACGCTCGACATGAACCTGCAGGAGCAGGCCGAGGCGATCGTGCGGGCCGACATCGCCACCTTCGAGGAGCAGACGGGCGCGCACAACGCGGCGCTGGTCGCGCTCGACCCCGCCAGCGGCCACATCCTGGCGATGGTGGGCAGCCGCGACTTCTTCCGGGAGGACATCGACGGGCAGGTGAACCTGGCGACGGCGCGCAACTCGCCGGGCTCGTCGATCAAGCCGATCACCTACGCGGCGGCCTTCGTGCTGGACCCGGCCGAGTGGAACCCCGGCACGATCATCTGGGACGTGCCGCTCGAGTTCCACGAACTCACCGGCGAGACCTTCTCGCCGGAGAACTTCGACGGAGTGTTCCGCGGCCCGGTGACGGTGCGCAGCGCGCTGGCGAACTCGATCAACATCCCCGCCTTCCGCGTGGCCGACCACATCGGCACGGGCGCGCTGCTGGACTTCGCGCACCAAGTGGGGATCACGACGATGGCCGACGTGGCCAACTACGGGCCGTCGCTCACGCTGGGCGGCGGCGACGTGACGCTGCTCGACATGGCCTACGCCTACAGCGTCTTCGCCAACAACGGCGTCATGCGCGGGCAACGCACGTCGCTGGGCCTGCCGCCCGGCTACCGCCGCCTGGACCCGATCGCGATCGCGCGGATCAGCGACTCGCGCGGGCGCACGCTGTACGAGGTCGGCGACCCGCAGTCGATGCAGGTCATGCCGGCCCCGCAGGCCTTCCAGATCACGAGCATCCTCTCGGACAACCAGGCGCGGCGCATCCTCTACGGCCTCGACAGCAACCTGGTCCTCGACCGCCCCGCGGCGGCGAAGACCGGCACGGCGGGTGAGCCCGGCCGCAACGACGTGCGCCGGGACTTCTGGACGGTCGGCTACACGCCTTCCTTGGTTGCCGCCGTGTGGGTCGGCAACGCCGACAACACGCCCATGACGGGCGGCTCCTCGTCGCGCACGGCGGGCCTCATCTGGCACGACTTCATGCTGGCCGCCCACGCCGGCCTGCCACCCGAGGACTTCGCGATGCCGGAGGGGCTGACGACCTCGCAGGTGTTCACGCCGCAACTCCGCGTGCTGCCGCCGCGGGACCGCGCCGAGGCGTCGCCGCAGGACCCGTGCGGGACCACGTCGCTGGAGTTGTTCGTCGCGGACGGCGGCGTGCCGGCGCGCGAGAACGACGTCTGCACCCGCGCCGAGATCGACGTGCGCACGCTGGAGCTGGCGCTGCCGGGCACGGACGAGGAGTGGCGCCGCGAGGACTTCTACCTGATCCCGACCCTGCTGCCGACCGAGACGCGGGTCGGGGGACGGCCGGACCCGGAGATCATCGACTGGCTGCAGGACAACCGCGTGCGCTTCGTGGGAGACGACTCGCTGGAGCGCCGCGAGGGGGACCCGGTCGCGCTCGAACAGCCGCAGGACGGCGAGGAGTTGGAGCGGGAGCGCGTGCCGGTGCACGGGCAGGCCGACAGCGCCGAACTGGAGCGCTGGCGCCTGGAGTTCGCGCCGGGCGCGGAGCCGTCGGACGACGACTTCGTCGTCATCGCGGAGGGCGAGCGCCCCGTGCGGGACCGGATCACCCGCTGGGACACCCGTGATCTGGAGCCGGGCGAGTATGTGCTGCGCCTGGTGCTGGAGGACGAATTCCTGGGCACGCGGGAGGTCTCGGTCGAGGTCACGATCATGGACGAGTCGGAGGAAGAGGAAGAGGCGACCGGCGACCCCGCGGACGGAGCCAACAACGACGCCGGCGACGGCGACGACACAACCGACCCGCCGGACGGCGACGACCCGTAGCGCGATGGGGAGGCGGCGATGACGCGGCGCTCACCCCTCCACGGCGGCCTCCAACTCGGCCGGCGAGTCGAACTCGCGCACGATGGCGATGAAGGCGGCCAGGGAATCGGCCTCGCCGCGCAGCGCCTGCAGCAGCGCCCCGATGGGGCTGCTGCTCGCGGGGCTGTCGGCGTAGACGCCGCGGGCGGCGAAGAAGGCCTGGTTGATGCGGCGGAAGTCGCGGCCCAGCTCCGCCAGTTCCAGCCGCGTGGCCTCCATCAGCGCCTCGGCGTCCTCGACGCGGCCGGCGGCGAGCAGCGCGTCGACGTCGCGCCGCAGTTGCGCGAGCACGGCGTCGCTCTCGCTGCGATCCGCGGCGGGCGACTCCTGCGGTCGCACGGCCGGATGGGCCCGCCGCAGGGCGTCGGCGATCTCGTCCCCCACCATGTTGGCGACCGTCTCGTTCATCGTGCGCAGTTCGCGGCTGTCGAAGAAGTGGAAGCCCAGCGGGTAGAAGAACAGGTAGTTGTGGGTCCACTCGTGGGCGATGGTGTTCACGGTCGCCGCGTAGGAGCGGGCGTCGTGCACGATCGCCGGGTAGGAGCCGAGGCCGCCGATGCCCTGGACCAACGCCGACCAGCGGCCGTCGGCCTCGACCGCGGCCTCGAGGCGCGTCATGTCGGGCAGGGACAGCCCGGGGTCGAGCAGCACGGACCGGGCGATGCGGATCTCGTCGCGCGGCGAGATCGTGAGCACGCGGGGCGGGCGGGTCAGTTCCACGTCGACCGGGGGCCACAGCAGGGCCTGATCGCCGAACAGCGGCAGCGGCCGGGCGAAGCCCGACCGGCGCAACTCATCCCCGACGCGATGCTCAAGAATGCGCTCGACCCGGTTCTCGATGGCCGCGCGCTCCGCCTCCAGCCGGGCGATGACCGCGTCGGCGCGGCCGGCGGCGCGCGCCTCGGCGAGGTCGGCGCGCAGGTCGAAGTAGCGCTGCACCAGGGCGTCGGCGGCGGGGCCGTCCTCGTCGCGCCCGCTGAGCGCCGCGCCCACGTCGCCGAGCCAGTGGCTGAAGACCGCGCCGAACTCGAAATCGAGCAGGCTGAAGCGGTGGCCCGCGACCGCGTCGTCGGTGACGTCGTCCAGGCCCCGCGCCGGGACCTGCGCGTTCACGCGGGCGTGCATCGACATCGCGCCCAGCCCGACCGCGGCCAGCGCCGCGACGACGAGCGCGCCCAGGACCAGCGCCGGCAGGCCGATCCGCCGGCGCGCCGCAGGCCGGGGGCGACGGTGACTGGTCATCGGGCCCATATCTCCCGTACGTTCGCAGTCGAGGGCTCGCGCGTCCGCGCGGAGGCCGCGCGGGGAGGCCGCTGAGGTGTCAGGCAGCATCGCACACGGCGCGGGGCGGGGAACAACCGGGCGGCCGGCCGTCGCGTGGCGGCCGGCCCGGCTCGAGGCGCGCGCGGTCGCGCTGGCGCTCGACGTGGCCGTCGCGGCGGCGATGGGCGCGGCGTTCCTGGCGCTGGGCGCGGCGGTCGTGCTGCTGCAGACCGACTGGCTGGCCGACGACCCCAGCCGCGGCGAGTGGCTCTGGGGCTACCTCGTCGCGGCGCTCTGGCTGCCGGCGCTGCCGGCCTACTTCGGCATCGGCCTGAGCCGACGGGGCACGCCGGGGCAGCGAGCGCTGGGCCTGCAGATATGCGATCGCCGCGGGCGCGCGCTTGGCGGAGGCCGCGCGACGGCCCGCGTAATCGTGCAGTTGATGGCGGTCGCGCCACTGGGGCTGGGCCTGCTGGCGCCGCTCGTCGACGGGCAGCGCCGCTCGCTGGCCGACCGCGCGACGGGGACGCGCGTCTGGGAGCGCACGCCATGAGCCCGGACGAGCGGTGCGCTGGCGAGTCGAGCCCGTGGGAGCCGCCGGACCGGCATGACGAGCCGCCGGGCGAAGGATCGGGCGAGCAGACCGTTGAAGCGGCGGAGCCGCCGCCCGAGGAACCGCTGTTCCCCGCGCCGACCACGCCGGTGCGGCGGGTCCACACCCGCACGCCGGGCGCGGCGCGCGAGGTCATCGGCCCCGGCGGGAACCCGGCGCGCTGGGCCGGACCCGTTCGGCGGCGGCGCGCGCCGGCCGGACGGCGCGGCGCGGACATCGCCGCGCGCACCGCCTGGGCGCCGCGCGGCTCCTTCCGCGTCGCCGATGAGGACGCGCGCACGCAGCGCCAGATGTCGCGCTGGATGGGCGTCGGCGGGCTGGCGCTGGTGACGGCGCTGCTCATCCTGGCCTGGTCGGCGGTGCAACTGACCGACCGTTCGCAGGCGACGCAGGTGCTGCAACAGGCGCTGGCCCCGCTGTCCGACATCGACCGGCTGCTGGAGCGCGACTACGCGACGCTGCAAACGCAGGCGCAGGCCGCCGGCGGCGCGAGCGTGATCGTGCAGAGCTACCCCCTGGGCATCGCGATCCCGGCGGCGGAACTGTCGGAGATGAGCCGCGAGGAGGTCCGCGCCCGCGTCCTCTCCGTATCGGCGGAGCGGATCTACGAGTCCGGCATGGGCACGTTCACGCGCGAGGACGCCGGCCAGGGGAGCTTCTTCTCGCCGAGCGGCGTGTTCGAGCTGACGGCCGGCCAGTTGACCGCCCGCAATCACACCATCGCCATCATCATCGCCGTGCTGCTGGCGCTGTTCTTCGTGCCCATGCTGGTGCGCGCGCTGTCGGAGGGGAGCGGCGCGGAGCGGGCGCGAAACCTGGGCGCCGGCCTCGCGCTGGGCGGGCTGGGTTTGGCGATCGCGCTGCTGGTCGTGCGAGCCCTGCTGCGGGGCCTCCTGGCCTCCGACGACGCCTTCTCCGAGGCGTTGCTCGACATCGGCGTCAACGCCGCCGGGCTGCCGCTCCGCAACGGGCTGATCTTCGGCGCGCTGGGCGGAGTCGTGCTGGCGGCGTCGCTGGCGTTCGAGGCGTTGCTCTGGCGCTGGGCCGGTCGCCGGGCCTGGCTGGAGGACGCCCGCTAGCGGGTCGCCGCGCGGGGGTCAGCCGGACCCCCTGCGCTCCCGGACGAAGCGGATGTCCACGCGGTAGTCGAGGGCCTGCGCGGCGGCGGCGATGGTCTCCAGCTTGGGGCTGTACTTGCCCGACTCCCAACGGCTCACGACACCCTGCGTGACGCCCATCTTCTCGGCGAGTTGCGCCTGCGTCATCTTGCGATGCCGCCGCGCCTTGATCAGCTCCTCGATCACGGCGTAGCGAGGCCCGAGCCGCCCGAACTCCCGGCGCAGTTCCGGATCCTCCGCGTGCAGCTGATCGAGTCCTTCCCGGAACGATCGGCCAATCCTGCCCATGCCCTTGTCCTCTCTACCGGCGGCGCCCTGCCAGTATGTCACAGATGCCATATCAGTAGCGCACGGATCGAGACACCGTCAATCGACGAAGGTCGCGACGCTAGCGCAACTCTTCGAGTCGGGACCGCGCGCGGTTTAGTTCGCGTGTGCGCAGCTTCGGCGTGGTCTTGCGCCACGCGTGCAAGAGCACGTACACCCCGTCCACGACCGCGATCGCGACGCGATGCGGGCCGGGGCGCAACTCCCAGATTCGGTACTTGGCGTCGATGAGTCGGGCGAGTCGCTGCGTCACCAACTCGGCGGGCGTCGCCTTCTCCAGAAGCAGGATCGTACGCTCGATCGTGGCGGCCTCTTTCTTGGCCTGCCTGCTGCTCGCGGCCAGCGAGCGGATATAGTCGAGCACCGGCTCCGAGCCGTCATCGTCTTGGAAGTAGGCTATCCGGACCACGCCACTAGTATGGCGTGCCGGAGCCGTCGCCTGGAACGCGGTAGCCTCCCAGACCATGACCGGCAAGATGATGACCACCGACGGCCGGCGCCGCTGCGACTGGGGCGGCGCTTGGGACGACCCGCTGATGCTCGCCTACCACGACGAGGAGTGGGGCGCGCCCGTGCACGACGACGGGCGGCTGTTCGAACTGCTGACGCTGGAGGGGGCGCAGGCCGGCCTGTCCTGGCGAACGGTGCTGCACCGCCGCGAGGGCTACCGCCGGGCGTTCGCCGGCTTCGCGATCGACGCCGTGGCGGGCTTCACGGCCGAGCACGTCGAGCGCCTGCTGCAAGACCCGGGCATCATCCGCAACCGCGCGAAGGTGGAATCAACGGTGACCAACGCCCAAGCCGCGCTGGCGCTGCACGGCGATGGGGGCTCGCTCGATGCGTTCCTCTGGGACTTCGTGGGCGGGACGCCGAAGCGGAACCGGTTCGCGGACACCTCGGAGTTGCCGGCGCAGAGCGCGGAGTCGAAGGCCATGAGCCGCGCGCTGAAGCGGCGCGGATTCCGCTTCGTGGGGCCGACGATCTGCTACGCGCTGATGCAGGCGGCAGGCATGGTCAACGACCACTTGGTCTCGTGCTTCCGCCACGCGGAACTGGACGCGTAGCGCGGCTCAGGACGCCGCGGCGGCGGCGAAGACGCGCTCGCCCGCGACCCAGGTCTCGGCGACGGTAGGCGGCGCGTCCGCGTCCAACTCGCCGCTCAGGATGACCATGTCGGCGCGCTTGCCGGCCGCGAGACTGCCGCGCTCGTCCTCCTGGCCGCCGGCGCGGGCCGCGCCGATGGTCGCGGCGTGCAGCCACGTCTCGTAGTCGAGCGACTGGGCGGCGTCGAGGTCGTAGCCGTTCAGCCCTCGCCGCGTGACGCCGAAGGCGCAGTCGGTCAGGGGGCGGGCGTCGGTGCAGGGCGCGTCGGAGGAGGCCGCGAGGGGCACGCCGGCGTCGGCGAGGCTGCGGAAGGGCGCGAAGTCGAGGTCGTCGAAGACGAAGCCCCCGGCCGCCGCGCCGGCGAACATATCGACGAAGGACGGCTGCACGACCGCGCGGGCGCCGGCCGCGGCGATGGCGCGCTCCTGCCCCGGCGCAAGCACGACGCAGTGCTCCAGGCGCGGGGCGGCGGCCAGATCGGCGCCACGCAGCGCCGCGAGCGCGGCCTCGACGCCGAGGCTGCCGTTGGCGTGGATCGCGACGGGCCAGCCGCGGGCGGAGACATCGCGCACGCCCTCGGCGAGGCCGGGGCTCAGCGTGCCCATCTCGATGGGCTTGCCGTCGCGATGGCCGCGCACGGCCGGCTGTGAGCCGCTGTCGGCGAAGAACTTGACCGGTCCCAGACGGAACCACGCGTCGCCGTCGCCGGGCGTCAGGCCATCGACGATGCCGCCACCCGGGTTGATCAGCAGCGCCGTGGAGTGGGGCAGCGCGACGACGGAGATCGGCAACCCGCTGCGGGCGGCCAGGTCGCGGTACGCCGTGATCGCGCCGGGCGAGGCGGCGGCGTCGTGGATGGCGGTGATGCCCTCGGCGAGCAGGGCGCGGGCGCTCTCGGCGATGCGCTCCGGCCAGCCGTCGCGCGTGTAGCCCGCGACGGAGAGCGCGTGCGCGGCGCTCCAGGCGATCTCGATCAGGCGTCCCGTCGCCGCGCCCCGGCCGTCGCGCAGGATGTGGCCGCCCGGCGGATCGGCGGTCGCGGCGCCGATGCCGAGCGCCTCCAGCCCCGCGGAGTCGACCAGGCACTGATGCATCGTCCAGTGGGCGAGGACGATCGGGCGGCCGAGTCCCAGATCGTCGAGGTCCTGCCGGGCCACCTTGGCGCCGGCCGTCGGCCGCCAGTTGAAGGCCCGGATCCAGGCGGCGGCGGGCTCGCGGGCGGCCTGTTCGCGCAGCGCGGCGAAGACGGCCTCCGGCGAGCCCGCGTCGGTGAGGTCGGCCCAGCGCGGGTGCAGCGCGGCCATCGACAGGTGGTGGTGGGCGTCGATCAGGCCGGGGATCAGGTAGCGCCCCCGCAGGTCGACGCGGGCCGCGCCGGGATGGGCGTCGAGCAGGGCGTGGTCGCCGACGGCCTGGATGCGATCGCCGTCGACCAGCACGACCTCCGGCGGCGGGCCGGGCTCCATCGTGCGGATGCGGCCTCCGAAGAACGCGGTCGGCATGGCGGCCCCTCCCGGACGGTCAGCCCTGGCGGTACTTCTCCTGGACCTCGGGCGGGATGGCGACGGACCGGCCGCTGCGCAGGTCGAGCCAGACCCAGTCGTGGCGGAACGTCGCGATGCGCACGCCCGAGGCCTGCGACGCGCAGGTGAACGCCTGGCTGAACCCGTGCTCGCCGACCTCCGTCGTCTCAACGGCGACGCGGCAGCCGTCCCGCCAGGCGAGGGGGCGGTGGTAGGTGACGGCGGTCTCGCGCGGGACGGCGAGCACGCCGTCGGGCTTCTCGATGCCGCAGTGCGCCTCGAAGGCGGCGTAGGCGAGCTCCGTCAGCGCCAGCAGCACGCCGGCGTGCACGAAGCCGCTGGCCGCGTAGGTGTCGGTGTGGCGGGTGGGGAAGTTGCACTCGAAGGGCATGACGGCAGGCTAGCGCGCCGCGGGCGCGGGCGGCGAGTCCGCCCGGCGGGTGATCGGGGGCGTGTCCGGCGCCAGCCGCGAGAGCCGCCCACGGTTGCGAGCGACGAGGCCGTAGCCGCGGGCCAGCGCCCAGCGCAGGGGCGGCAGACGGCGCGCGCCCGCCGCGACGCCGCCGCCGCCCGGCAGCAGCGCCAGCAGCGCCAGCAGCGCGTCGTCCTGCGAGTGCAGGCGGCCGTCGCCGTCGCGCAGGTGCATGCCGCGGTCGCGCAGGGCGGGCGAGAGGCCGCGCAGCCAGCCCGCGGCCTGCGCGTCGGACCAGGGCAGGATGTCGAAGCGCCCGGCCCGATCCCAGCGCCGGATCGCGTGCGCGCAGGCGCGGCAGAAGCGGCAGCCGTCGTCGTAGAGCAGGGCGGGGCGATCGGCCTGCGCCATCGCCGCCCCTATTCGACGCGGATGGCGGCGCTCTCGATGAGGAGCCGCCGCGAGGGCGTCCCGCTCTGCGAGCCGCAGGCCTCCAGCGCCTTGAGCGTGTCCGCGCCATCGACGACCTCGCCGAAGATCGTGTGGTTGCCGTCCAGCCAGGGCGTGGGCACGAAGGTCAGGAAGAACTGGCTGCCGTCGGTGCCGGGGCCGGCGTTGGCCATGCTGAGCAGGCCGGGCCGGTCGTGCTTGACGGCGGGGGCGAACTCGCCGTCGTAGTTGTAGCCGGGGCCGCCGGTGCCGCGGCCCACGGGGCAGCCGCCCTGGGCCATGAACTCCGTGATCACGCGGTGGAACGACAGCCCGTCGTAGAAGCCGAGCCGCGTCAGATAGATCGTGCTCGACACGTGCGCCGGCGCGACGTCGGGGCGCAGCCGCACGGCCAGATCGCCCACGTTGGTCTTGAGGTCCCAGAAGTAGCTCCGGGCGGGGTCGAAAGCGACCGTGGGCGGCTGCGACAGGCGCGTGCGCCAGTTGACCGCGGCCGTATCGACCGCCTGCTCCGCAATGAACCCGTCCAGCGCGTCGAGCGCGGCATCACCCATCGATCTCTCCCGTCCTCGCGACCCCGCCGTCGGGGGTCTCGGGGATTGTACCGGCCGGCGCGGTTCGGGGGATCACTACCGCCCCGGCAGCGCCAGCACTTCGATGCGGACGCGGATCCGGCCCTCGGGCAGCGTGCCGATCTGGCGGAAGGCGGCGGGCGAGAGATCGATGTCGTTCAGCGGGAACGCGCCCGTGTCCTGCACCGTCACGTCGACGTAGCGCGTGCCCCGCCAGACGCGCAGCTTCGCGCCGCATTCGTGCGTCGTGGAGGCGGCGATGGTGGGGTCGTCGGGGTTGTAGCGGCCGCCGCAGTACATGACGTTGCCGGCCAGCGAGTGGTGGTAGTACGTCGCATCGCCGGCCACGGCGTTGGCGGGCGGGCCGCCGGGGTCGCTGCCGCTGTTGTCGCCCGGCGCGGCCGTTTGGTAGGGCCTTGTGAACCCGCGGGCGACCCAGCCGATCTGGCCATTGACCCTCACCTTGACCCAGTCGTGCCCGTCCGCGTGGACCTCGGGCTCGCCCAGCGATTGCAGGACCGTCCCGCCCTGGAGGCAGGTGATCGACATCGCGCCGGTACCGGGGGCGGAACGCAGGTGAAGGCAGGAGAACCCCACGACCTCGAGAAGCTCCCCGCCGGGCGCCGCGGGGACGTCGCCGGGCGGCGGATCGATCGGCGTGGCCACGCCGGGATCCCAGACGGCGTCGGCGTCCAGCAGCAGCCACAGGGCCTGGGCGGGCGCGACCCGCGAGAGGTCGCTGACCATCGGCAGGCCGGGGCGGTAGGTGCGGTATTTCTGCGCGGCGGCATCCCACCAGAACGCCGCGGCCAGGGCGTCGCCCAGGCTGCGCATCGCCTCTTCCACCGTCGTGGCCGCCCCCGTCCAGGCGACCAGGTTGTAGCCCGCGCGCAGATTCAGCCGGCGCGGCTCGACGCTGGCCGGCCGCGACAGGACGAGGCCGTGCACGTCCTTGATGCGGATGAGCAGGCCGTCGCCGGGGCGCACTTCGGTCTGGTAGTCGTCCCGCGTCAGGTGGCCGGGCCGGAAACTGCCGAATCGCTGCGTCTGCGCGTCGAAGACGTAGATCCCGTCGAGGTAGTACTCCAACATGCCGGCGATGTCGGCGATAAATGTGTGCGACGTCCAGCCGACCATGTTCCACCCCGGTTCGAGCGGGACGCGCCCGGGCGTCGGGGTGGGCGCCGGCGCGGGGGCGGGGGCCGGATCCGGGGCCGGGGCCGGCGACAGGGAGCCGCCGCTCCGGTTGCTGGAGGTGAACCGCCTGCCTTGGTAGGCGTTGTACTCCCCGGTCGCGGGCAGATCCTCGCCCTCCACGGCCCACTGGCCGGTCAGGGGGATGGTGCCGTCGAGGTAGCCGCCCCCGCGGGTGTGATGCACGGCGATATGGATGTGCGGCAACCCGCCGTTGTTCGCGTAGCCGGCCGGCGCCACGGTCCCCAGGTACTCCCCCACCTGCACGCGCACCCCGCGGGACAGGCTCCCATCGGGGAAGATGTGGCAGAGCAGGACGGCCAGGCCGGCCCCGTTGTCGATCGTCAGGCAGTCGGAGTAGTCGACGTAGGAGATCGTCCCGGCGATGGGGGAGAGCACCCGGGATCCCGTGGTGTCGCCCCCGTCGGCGCGCACGATGTCGATGGCGTGGGGGTCGTTTTGGTCCGCGACGCTGTGCGTGGGCGTGTTGTAGCCCGCGACGATCTCCCAGACGGTGCCGAATTCGGTGGGCAGGGGGATGCCGCCACCTTGCGCGTGAGCCGGCGGCGAGCCGGGCCCCAGGGTGGCAGCGGTCAGCAGCAGCGTGAGGATTGCCGCGAGCGCCCGCCACCCCGAGAGGCGCCCGCGCCGCACGAGCCGGCGCATGGCTCCATTATCGGGGACGATCGCGCGGGAGGGAAGATGCGAACGTCGCGGTCGTGCAAAACGGGCGCCGCCGGCCCGCCGGCCGCCCGCCACCTGCTACTCTGCGCACGTCGGGGGTGCGGAATCCTCGCACGGACTGCCCATTGCCGATGCCGCACGTGGCCGACTGGTCGGGTGACCTGATGAGCATCGAAACGATCGTTGGCATCGCCATCCCCAGTTCCGTCATGGTCATTGCGATCGGAACCCTCCTCTTCAAGGCTGGTGGGTGGTACTCCCATGTGAACGCCGATCTCTCAACGCTCACACAGTTGATGGAGGAGATCAGGGAAGACATCAAGATGATCCTCCTGCGCCTCCCCGCGCCGGCCGTGGAAGGGGAGAGCCCGCTTCGGCTGACGGAGTTGGATAAGCAGTCAACTCCCGGTAGGTGAGCCGCCGGCCCGTCGGCCCCCGGTCCACCAGCCACCTGTCCGTCAGCCGAGGGGCGACCGCGGCATGCCGGCGAGAGCGTCGCGCTCCCGGCGACGTCCGCCGCGCTCCCGGCGGCGCGCGCGCAGCCCGCCGAGCGCCAGCACGAGCACGAAGACGGCCGCCTGCAGCAGCACGACGGTCGCGCCGGAGGACACGTCGACGAACCAGGAGAGGTAGACGCCCAGGAAGCCGG
Source organism: Dehalococcoidia bacterium (assembly GCA_963664645.2). Classification (GTDB taxonomy): domain Bacteria; phylum Chloroflexota; class Dehalococcoidia; order Bin125; family Bin125; genus TK10-74A. The sequence continues at coordinate 915,381 of CAXXCV010000001.1, read as the reverse complement.
TCAGCGCGCCGGTCAGGGCGGCGAGGAAGAACAGCCGCGCGAAGGAGTCGGTCAGCAGCCGCGCGGTGACGGGCGGGATGACCAGCGCGGCGGCGATCAGCGTCACGCCCAGCACCTGCAGGCAGGCGATGACGGTGGCCGCCAGGACCAGCGAGAAGACGACCTCGACCCAGGCCAGCGGGACGCCGGAGGCGCGGGCCACCTCCTCGTCGAAGGTGACGAAGACGAGCCGCTTCCACCAGACGAAGCACAGCGCCCCCACGAGCAGCATCGTGCCCGCGATGGCGGCGACGTCGCCGTTGGAGATGCCCAGCACCTCGCCGAAGAGGACGGCCTCGAAGTCGCGCGTGAAGGTGCGCTCGCGGCTGATGAGCGCCACGCCGATGGCGAAGGCGGCCGTCGTGATGATGCCGATCGCGGCGTCGCCGCTGATCTGCCAGCGGCGGCTGACCGCGTTGATCAGCAGCACGCAGAACGCGCCCCAGATCGTCGCGCCGAGGTAGAAGTTGATCCCGACGACGAAGGAGACGACCGCGCCCCCGAAGATGCCGTGGGACAGGCCGTGCCCGATGTACGACAGCCGCCGCAGGACGACGAAGACGCCCACGCTGGCGGTCAGCAGCCCGGCGAGCGTCGCGGCCAACAGGGCGCGGCGCATGAAGTCGAACTCGAAGGGCTCCAGCAGTTCAGCCATGCGGCGCCCGCTCGGGAACGGGCGCCGGGCCGGCGGCCGGCGGCTCCGCCGCGGGGGGCTCCAGCGGCGCGTCCTCGTGCTCGACGACGTAGACCGTGTGGCCGCGGCGCAGGACCGCCACCTCCGCGCCGTAGGCGGCGCGCAGCACGTCCGGCGTGAGCACCCGCGGCGGCGCGCCGTCGGCGACGACGCGCCCCTCGCCCAGGCAGACCAGGCGCGGCAGGTGCGCGGCGACGGCGTTGAGGTCGTGCGTCGTGAGCACGATGGTCAGCCCGCCGCGGTACAACTCGCCGAGCAGGTGGATGAAGTCGTGCCGGGTCTTGATGTCGAAGCCGGTCGTGGGCTCGTCGAGCAGGACGATGTCGGGGTCGCCGATCAGGGCGCGGGCGATGAAGACGCGCTGCTGCTGCCCGCCGGAGAGCGCGCGGATCGATCGCCGGCGGAGATGGTCGATGCCCAGCCGTTCGAGCGCTTGGCGGGCGAGCGCGCGGTCGCGCCGCGAGAACCAGGGGCGCCAGCCCGACTCGCGCCAGCGCCCCAGCAGCACGACCTGCTCGACGGTGATGGGGAAGCTCCAGTCGATCGACTCCAGTTGCGGCACGTAGCCCACGCGCAGCGCCCCGGCGCGCCCGCTGTGCTCGCGCACGGCGCCGGCCAGGCGCTGGGTCTGGCCCAGCAGCGTGCGCAGGAGCGTCGTCTTGCCGGAGCCGCTGGGCCCCATGATGCCGACGCACTCCCCCCGGCGCAGGTTGAGGTCGATCTGGTGCAGGACCGGCTCCCCCTCGTAGCCGGCGCTGACGCCGTCGAAGGCGACGAGCGGCGGAGCGCTCGCCGCGGGGGGCGCGGCGGGGGCGCCGATCCGGTCCATCAGGAGCCCTCCCGGAATTGGGCGAAGCCGCGCCACGTATCGGCGGCGTCGAAGCCGTCGAGCGCGGAGGCGTCGCCGCCGAGGGCGGCGGTCATCGTGCGGACGTTCTCCACCATCATCGCGACGAACGTGTTGCCGGGGTCGCCGGGCGCGCCGGGCAGGTCGTCGTCGCGCAGCGTGCTCACCTGCACCGCCCCGGCCTCCCGGGCGATGACCTGCAGCACCTCGGAGGGGAAGACCTCGGAGCCGAAGATGGCCGGCACGGCCGAGTCGCGGATCTGCCGGATGAGCGCGGCGACCTCGCGCGAGGAGGGCTCGGAGAAGTCCGACGGCTGGACCGCGCCGATGATCTCGAAGCCGTAGCGCGGGGCGAAGTAGGGGAAGGAGTCGTGGTAGGTCAGCAGCTTGCGGTTGCCCGGCGGGATCGTCGCCGCCGCGCGGGCGATGGCCGCGTCGAGCGCCGTGAGCTGGTCGCGGAAGCGGGCGAAGTTGTCCGCGTAGTAGCCGGCCGCGTCCGGGTCGATGCGGCTGAGCGCGTCGCGGACGAGCTCGGCGTAGCGGACGCTGAGGACGGGGTCGGTCCAGAGGTGCGGGTTGGGATGGCCGCCCGCCGCGGGGAAGGAGAAGTCGAAGACGTACTCCTCCGCGTTGACGGTGTTGTCGCCGAGCAGCAGGAGGCGCGACGCCGGGGCGTTGGCCCGCGCCAACTCCAGCGTGGGCAGTTCCAGGCCGAGCCCGTTCACCACGATGAGGTCGGCCCGGGCGAGCGACAGCGCGGCCGATGGGGGCGGCTCGAAGGTGTGCGAGTTCACGCCCTCCGGGACCAGGGTCGTGACGGCGGCGCGGTCGCCGGCGACGTTCTCGATGATGCTGCGCAGGGGCGCGACCGTCGTGACGACGCTGATCGGCCGCGCTTCCGCGTCGGATTGATCCCCCGCGGCGGGGGACTCATCGGCGCCGCCGCAGGCCGCGGCCAGCGCCGCGAGCAGCAGGACGCAGAGGGCCGGCCGGGTCGGGGTCGCGGGGAGCATCGGGCGGCGGTCCGGGGCCTTCCGTTCTTGCGACTGGTCGCAACTGTGCACGGGCAGCCTAAGAGCGGCCGGTCGTTCTTGCAACTGATTGCAACAGCGCTCGCCGCCGCCCGATCACCCGGAGCCGGCTTGCGCAAAGCGGTTTGCGCCGGGGGCGCGCGAGGGCGATGCACGGGAGGGCCGCCGCGACTAACATTCGCCTCACGCCGGCGGCGCCGACCGCCGGGCGCACGGCTCGATGGGGCATCGCCCCGCACCCGACGAAGGAAGGTCTCATGCTTGAGTTCTCGGCGAACGCCCGCGACTGGCAGCGGCGCGTCAAGGCGTTCATGGACGAGCACATCTACCCGAACGAAGCGCTCTACCACGAGCAGGTCGACAGCGGCGACCGCTGGCAGCCCGTGCCGATCGTGGAGGAGCTGAAGGAGAAGGCGAAGGCGGCCGGGCTGTGGAACATGTTCCTGCCCGCCAGCCGGAACGGGGCCGGGCTGAACAACCTCGAGTACGCGCCGCTGTCGGAGGAGCTGGGCAAGGTCGGCTTCGCCTCGGAGACGATGAACTGCTCCGCGCCCGACACGGGCAACATGGAGGTGCTGGAGCGCTACGGCAGCGACCGGCTGAAGGAGCAGTACCTGCGGCCGCTGCTGGCGGGCGAGATCCGCTCGGTGTTCCTGATGACGGAGCCGGCCGTGGCCTCGTCGGACGCGACGAACATCGAGTGCCGCATCGAGCGCGACGGCGACGAGTACGTGCTCAACGGCCGCAAGTGGTGGTCGTCGGGCGCGCCCGACCCGCGCTGCAAGGTCGGCATCCTGATGGGCAAGACGGACCCCACGGCGGACCGCCACCGGCAGCAGTCGATGGTCGTCGTGCCGATGGACGCCGAGGGCCTGAAGATGGAGCGCGTCCTGACGGTCTTCGGCTACGACGACGCGCCGCACGGCCACGGCGAGGTCTCCCTCAACAACGTCCGCGTGCCGGCGGAGAACCTGCTGCTGGGCGAGGGCCGGGGCTTCGAGATCGCGCAGGGGCGCCTGGGGCCGGGCCGCATCCACCACTGCATGCGCACGGTCGGCGTGGCCGAGCGGGCGCTGGCGCTGATGGTGGACCGGGTGAACAACCGCGTGGCCTTCGGCCGCAAGCTGGCCGACATGGGCTCGATCCGCGAGGACATCGCCAAGTCGCGCATCGAGATCGACCAGTCGCGCCTGCTCACGCTGTGGGCGGCGCACCGCATGGACACGGTCGGCAACAAGGAGGCCCGCACCGAGATCGCGGCGATCAAGGTGGCGGTGCCGAACATGGCGCTGCGCGTGATCGACCGGGCGATCCAGGCGCACGGCGGCATGGGCGTCAGCCAGGACACATTCCTGGCCAAGGCCTACGCCGGGATGCGCACGCTGCGCCTCGCCGACGGCCCCGACCAGGTGCACATGGAGGGCATCGCCAAGTGGGAGCTGCGCAAGGGCGAGAAGCGGGCGGCCGGAGAGCCGCTGCCCGATCGCGGCCTGTAGACGGTCACGCCGTCGCCGACTGACCTCACCTCCTGTCCCCCTCTCCGTCCGGGCGGTGGAGAGGAGGCTCCGGTCCCCTCTCCCTGGGGAGAGGGGATCAGACCTTCACCGCGCGCTTTTTTTGGCCCGCCCGGCGCCCGACGGTCGTCCGGCTCCCCGCTGGACTGTTTTTTGACCCCCGAATCTTTTTTTTCGCCGGGCGCCCGGACTCCGCCCGGCAGGGCGACCACAAGGGTCGCCCCTACGACCGCGAACGCGGCGCGGCGGGGCCGCCCGCAAGGATTTTTTCGCCTGCCCGGCTTCATCCCCTCTCCCTGGGGAGAGGGTTGGGGTGAGGGAGTAAGGCCGCGAAATTTTTTTCGCCGCCGCCCGGCAGGGCGACCACAAGGGTCGCCCCTACGACCGGGGCCGCGGCGGCGCGGCGGGGCCGCCCGCAAGGATTTTTTCGCCTGCCCGGCTTCATCCCCTCTCCCTGGGGAGAGGGTTAGGGTGAGGGGGAGAGGCCGCGAAATTTTTTCGCCGCCGCCCGGCAGGGCGACCACAAGGGTCGCCCCTACGACCGGGGCCGCGGATCGGCGCGGCGGGGCCGCCCGCAAGAATTTTTTTTTCGCCCTACATGCCCCCCCTCCGAATTTCCCCTCTCTATCTGGACGACGGAGAGGCGGGCCGCGACCGCGGGGCCCCCTCACTCCCCAGAGAGAGGGGGTGAGGCCGCCTGCGGTACGATGCCCCGGTGCCGACCGACGCCGACCTCCGCGCCGCCGCCGCGGCCTACTTCGACGACCTGAACAAGATCCGCGTCTCCGGCGGCGCGACGGGGGAGCTACCTCACCTCCCAGACCCCTCTCCGTTGGGGATGGAATGGGGAACCGGAGGGGGTAGACGCGAAGGAACATGCGTTCTATGCTGCGCTCCCGGGGGGTGTCGTGGCGCGCAGTGATCTGCCCTTCGGTAGTGAGTTCTCTCCTCAACAGGTGAGCCTCGCAGCGTTGCTCGACCTTGCGGACGAGTATGGCTCCGACTGGTCCGGCTTCGAGGCTGCAGTCCACGATCGCTACTTCAGCGGGCACGCGACCACGGAGAAGAACAGGCGGAAGCTCGCCAACAACACGAAGCTCTCGCTCCACGCCTATGGCATCATCCGCGCGAACGACGACGCCACGCTGACCGACTTGGGACGCGCCCTCCATAACCTCCGCGACCAGGAATCCGCGCTGCACGAGGCACTCGCCCGCCACATACTGAAGGATCTCTACGGCGCGAGCTTCGTGCAATGCATACTCGACATGCAGGCCGCAGGAGAGGACTTGACTCTCATCACGCTCCGCAAGTCGCTTGGTGAGCGGGGCCTTTCCGTCCCTCGCGGGACCAAGCACATGAGCACGGTGCGGCTCTGGCTAGAGCAGGCCGGCGTCTTCACTTCCGGCTACCAAGTCGATCGCGAACGCTTCCGGGCGTTGCTTGGCATCACGGATCAAGATCTCAATGCGCTGGCCATGCTCACACCGGAGCAGCGAGCCTATCTGAACGCCCTCGCCAACGTCGGCGGAGGTGGCCCGCATCGGTCGAACGACCTCGAGAAGCTGGCCGCGGCGACCTACCCAGTTGAGTTCAACGAGAAGGGTTTGGCGAGGCAAGTCCTCTACCCACTACGCAATGCTGGGTACATCGCGCTAGAACGCGGTACTGACAAGGTAGGGCGCGGTGCCAAGCCGTTCTTCGTCTCTGCCACGGAGCAACTGGACACTGAGGTCATCAGCCCGTTGCTCGACCAACTCAGCCGGGACGTCAGAGCCGACCTCCGACCCCTGCTACGCAAGCCGCTCAAGGAGATTCGAGCAGAACTCCGCTCGCCGGACCCCCAGCTACGTGGTCTGGCGCTCGAGGTACTGGCCCTCAAGCTCATGCGGTCGGTGGGACTGCACTATGTCGGGACGCGAGTCCGAGGCAAGGACACCGGTGGCGCCGAAGTCGACCTGGTCTTCGACAGCGATCGCCTCGTTTTCTCCCGCTGGCAGATCCAATGCAAGAATACGAAGCGCGTGAAGCTCGATGACATCGCGAAAGAAGTCGGTCTAACTCACACACTCAAGAGCAACGCTGTAGCCATCGTTACGACCGGCGAGATCGGCGTGCGCGCGCGTGAGTACGCTACGCAAGTCATGCAGACGCTGAATCTTTGCATAATCTGCATTGAAGGTCCGGACCTCAAGCTGATTGAGGAGCGGCCAACAGCTATCGTGGATGTGCTCGCCCGTGAAGCCCAGCACGCCATGGATCTCAAGAAGCTGGACATGTAGGGGGACACCGATGGCAGAGGATGACCAGGCTGGACTCGCAACCGTCCACCAGACATCGCGTGGCGAGATCGTTCACGGCGACAGTCTCGACGCACTTGCTACCTACGAGGACGAATCGGTTGATCTGATCATGACTAGCCCTCCCTTCGGGCTAGTTCGCAAGAAGGAATACGGGAATGTTGCTCCGAGTGAGTACCTTGATTGGTTCAAGCCTTTCGCTGAGCAGTTCCACCGCGTCCTGAAGCCGAGTGGCAGTCTGGTCATCGACATCGGTGGTACGTGGAACAAAGGATTTCCGACGCGAAGCCTCTACCATTTCAAGCTCCTGGTCATGCTGTGCGAGGAGTTCGGATTTCATCTCGCCCAGGACTTCTTCTGGTGGAACCCATCGAAGCTGCCGACACCAGCTGAATGGGTGACAGTACGGCGAGTACGGGTGAAGGACGCCGTGAACACGGTGTGGTGGCTGTCGAAGACGCCTTGGCCGAAGGCGAGCAACCGTCGCGTTCTCCAGCCGTACAGCGCCAGCATGCAGGAGTTGCTGGACAACGGCTTCACGCCGAAGAAGCGGCCATCCGGGCACGACCTCGGGGACAGCTTCCGCGACAACGGCGCTGCCATCCCACCGAACCTGATCGCGATCCCAAACACCGAGAGCAACAGCTTCTACCTCCGGTATTGCGCCGAGCATGGTCTCAAGCCACACCCTGCTCGCTTCCCGGCGGAGCTGCCCGAGTACTTCGTCCGCATGCTGACCGAGCCCGGGGATCTTGTCGTGGACCCATTCGCGGGAAGCTGCGTGACGGGTGAAGTCTGTGAGCGCACCGAACGTCGCTGGGCCTGCATCGAGATCAAGCACGAGTACTGCGAAGCAGCGCTTGGCCGCTTCGTTCGCGAGCCGCAGGAGACGGCGAAGCCGGTCACTGATCCTCAGAAGCCGTCGAACTACTATCGCGTTCCGCGCCCAGGCATCCTGTGGAACGGGCACAGTGGAGTGCGGCTTCCCGAGGATGGGGGCCAACAGAGACCGCTCAGACCTGACGCGGCCTCGACCCAACGCCGCTCAGGTGAGACACGCGGCGATCGTATTCCCCAGAAATCAGTACGAGCAGTACGAGCCGAAGGTTCGCTCCACCTACCTCTTCAGGTCGATTCCGACGAGGCCCGTCCACGACGCAAGTGACGACGCCTGGGGGTCGCACACGCCTAGTGCGCGTCGGAGACTTGGCGAGCCGAGCCGGCGCGGCCGAAGCGCTGGCCGCCTCGGCCGCCCGCGGCCGGCAACTCGCCGCGCTGCTCGACCCCGACACGCCCGTCCCCGGCGTCACGGAGGCGCCGCTGCGCCCCGACCTCGCCGCCATCGCCGAGCCGGCCACCATCGACGGCCGCAACATGGCCGGCGACGACTTCGCCCTCACGGCCGGCTGGGGCCACTTCGGCACTGGCGGCGCCGTCATGCCCGGTCAGGGCCGACTCGCCGAGCGCGCCGCCCCGGCCGGCGCCGACCCGGTGCTCGGCGCCGCCGCCTTCGACGTCAACCTCAACGATCGCGCCTGCTGGCGCAACGTCCCGGCGGCCGTCTGGGGGTACAAGCTGGGCGGCTACCAAGTGCTCAAGAAGTGGCTTTCCTACCGCGAGCGGGACGTCCTGGGGCGCCCCCTGAGCGTCGAGGAAGTGCGGCACTTCACCCACACCGCGCGCCGCATCGCGGCGATCCTGGGGCTGGTCGGTGAGAATTAGCTCCCACTCGCATCCGGCCGGAGGCCCACCCTCCCTCTCCCCCGAGGAGAGGGGATCGGAGCCTCACCCTCTCCCCAGGGAGAGGGGATCCGGGACGGCGACTCGCCAGGGGCGCGCCGCGCCCCCTAGACTCGGGCGGCGGGACAAGGGGGAAGCGATGGCCGCCGCTGAGTTCAAGGTCGCCAATTTCAAAGTCGATAGCTACAGTTCGTGCCGCGCAACTGGCGCGCCGGCATGGAGTCGGCGCCGATGAAGACCGACGCCACGGTCTGGACCGGCATGACGACGCCGCTGCCCGAGGCGACGATCGCGCTGCTCACCACGGCCGGGCTCTACCTGCCCGCCTCGCAGGAGTCGTACGACATGGACCGGGAGCGGCGCGAGCCGACCTGGGGCGACCCCAGCTACCGCGTGGTCCCGCGCGGCGCGCGGCAGGCCGAGATGGCCTTCGCGCACCTGCACATCAACACCCGCGACCACTACCAGGACTTCAACATCGCGCTGCCGCTGGACCGCTTCGCGGAGTTCGAGGCGGAGGGCCGCATCGGCCGGCTGGCCGACGAGCACTACAGCGTGATGGGTTACCAGTCGGACGACGGCGCGGCCTGGCGGCGGGACGCCCTGCCCGCGATCACGCGGCGGCTGAAGCAGGCCCGCGTCGACGCGCTGGTGCTCGCGCCCGCTTGACCGGCTTGCTGCAACAACGTGTCCGTGCTGGCACGTTTCGTCGAAGAGGCCGGCATCCCCACCGTCGTCGTGACGATGATGCCCGACGCCGCCCGGCGCTGGCGCGCGCCGCGCGTGGTGGGGGTCGAGTTCCCCTTCGGGCACGCCTTCGGGATGCCCGGCGACGCGGCCATGCAGCGCAGCGTCGCCGAGCACGCGCTGCGGGCGCTGGCCGAGGCGACGGCGCCCGAGTACCGCCTCGACGTCCCCATCGAGTGGCCGGTCGATACGAAGACCGCCTACCGCGACTGGCAGCCGCTGGAGCCGAGCCCGGGCGTCGCGATGCTCAAGAAGCGCGGCAAGGACGCCCTCACGCGCGCCGCCGCGACGGGGGCAGTCGACGAGCCCGCCTCGTGACGCAGGCCGCGATCGTCGAACGCCTGCTGGAGGCCTGGCGCAGCGGCCGCCTGGACGACGCCGATCTGTCGGTTGATGCTCTCGGCCTGGACGACGGGCTGGCGCTGCAACTGCAACTGCTCGACCGGCTGCAGGCGCGGGGCGAGCGGCTGGGCGGCTGGAAGGTGGGGCTGACCTCGGGCACGGCGCTCGACCGCATGGGGCCCGGCTTCCGGCCCTTCGGCTTCATCCTGGCCGATCGCATCTTCGCGACGGGCGATCGCGCGCCGCTGGCGGGCGGGCCCGACAGCGTCGAGGGGGAGCTCTGCTTCCGCCTGGGCGAGCCGGTCGCGGGGGCCGGCGCCACGCCGGACGACGTGCGCCGCGCCGTCTGCGCGCCGGGCGGGGCCGTCGCGGCCGGCCTGGAACTGAACGACCGCGGACGCTACACGGGCGACGTCGCGGCGCTGAGCATCGCCGCCAACATGACCAACTGGGGCATCGTCGTGGGCGACGCGATCAGCCCGGTCCCGGCCGGCCTCGACCTCGACGACCTGCGCGTCGATCTGCGCCAGGACGGCCGCGGGGTCGGCAGCCAGGGCGCGCGCGGCCACATCGACGACCACTTCCTCTCGCTCAGCCGGCTGGTGCGGCAGTTGGCCCGCTTCGACGTCGGCCTGGAGGCCGGGCAGCACGTGATCACGGGCGCGTTCGTGCGCACCCGCGTGACCGGCCCCACCCGCATCGAGGCGGAGTTCAGCGGCATCGGGCGCGCCGCCATCGAGATCGGCTAAACGACGCGCGCCTCGCGCAGCGCGGCGATCTCCGCCGCGTCGTAGCCCAGTTCGTCCAGGATCTCGTCCGTGTGCTCGCCCAGCAGCGGGGCCCGGCCCTGGGGCTGGGCCGGCGTGGCCGACAGCTCCATGGGCGAGTTCGCGATGGGGGCGGCGGTCGGCGCGCTGGGGTAGTCGATCGCGCCCAGGATGCCGCTGGCCTGGATGTGCGCGTCGTCGAGCGCTTGCTGGGGCGAGTAGACCGGCCCGGCCGGGATGCGCGCCCGCTCCAGGTCCGAGAGCGCCTCCGCCGTCGTCCGCTGCGCGAACCAGGGGGCCATCATCGCGCTGAGCGTCTCGCCGTGCTCCCCGCGCAGCAGGTCGTCGGCGAAGCGCGGGTCGGTCAGCAGCGACGGGTCGTCGAGCAGCGCGGCCACGCGCTCGAACAGCGGCTGCCCCGTGACCGCGATCAGCACCCAGCCGTCGCGCGTCTGGAAGATGTCCGACGGGCCGGCGGTCTGCCCCCGGTTGCCGCTGCCCACGCGGTCGGGCCGCCGCAGCCGCTGCTCGATCAGGGCGGGGTTGTTGACCGTCAGCGAGGTGCGCAGCAGCGACGCCTCCACGCGCTGTCCGCCCCGCCCCTGCTCCCGCGCGAGCAGCGCCGCCACGATGCCCAGCGCCGAGGACGTCGCCGTGTTGAAGTCGACGTACGGCACCCAGGCCCGCATGGGCTCGTCGGCGTGGCCCGTGAGGTAGGCGTTGCCCGACATCGCCTGCGCGATCCCGTCGAAACCGACCTTGTTCGCCCAGGGCCCCCGCGTCCCCAGCGCCGACACGGTGGAGAGGATGATCTCGGGCCGGATCGCGCGCAGCGTGTCGTAGTCGAGGCCCATCCGCGCGATCGTGTCGGGCGGCAGGTTGGCGATCACGACGTCGGCCGTCGCCACCAGGCGGCGCACGACCTCGCGGCCCTCGGGCTTCATGGGGTTCAGCGTCAGGCCGCGCTTGCCGCGGTTGCACTGCAGGAACATCGCCCCGGCCCCGTTCTCCGTGACCGGCTGCACCCATCGGTCCTCGCTGCCGCGCAGCTTCTCGATGCGGATCACGTCGGCGCCGAGGTCGGCCAGCAGCGCGGCGCAGAACGGCCCCGCGATGTAGCGGCCGAAGTCGAGCACGCGCACGCCCGTCAGCACGCCGGGGGCGTCGGTGTTCTCTGCCATCGCGTCCTCCCTCCCCGCGCCGATCCGCGAGACGCCGGTACTGGCAGGCAGGGTAGCGGCCCGGCGGGCCTGGGGCAGGAGGCGGCGCGCAGGGGCCGGGTGGGATAGCATCCCTGCGACGCACGCAATCGCGGCCCGGGAGTGCGCCCGGAAGCGCGCCCGAGCGTAAGGAGACCGCCGATGACCTCGATGTACGACCCCACGCCCAGCAACGCCCCCGACGCCGCCGCCCGCTACGAGGCCGGCGGCGGCATCGCCACGATCACGATGAACCGCCCGGAGACGCTGAACGCGATGAACGGGCCGCTGATGTGGGGCGTCCGCGCCGGGCTGATCGCGGCCAACAACGACCCCGACGTCCGCGTCGTGATCCTCACCGGCGCGGGGCGCGGCTTCTCCTCGGGCGGCGACCTGAAGGCCGGCGGCGCCAGCCTGGGCGAAGGACCGCCGGAAGCCAGGATCAGCGTCCTGCGCATGCTCATGCAGACCTCGCAGATGCTGCGCGAGATGCCCAAGATCACGATCGCCGCGATCAACGGCGCCTGCGCGGGCGCGGGCATGTCCTGGGCCTGCGCCGCCGACCTGCGCTACGCGGGGGAGTCGGCGAAGTTCCTCTCGGCCTTCGGGACGGCGGGGCTTTCGGGCGACTTCGGCGGCACGTGGACGCTGCCGCGCATCGTGGGGCCGGCCAAGGCGCGGGAGTTGTACCTGCTGGGCGACATCATCGACGCGCGGGAGGCGCTGCGAATCCACCTCGTGTCGGGCGTCTTCCCCGACGAGGAGCTGATGGACCGCGTGCGGGAGATCGCGCAGCGGCTGCACGATCGCGCCCCCGTCGCGCTGCGCGGGATCAAGCGCAACCTCAACGACGGCGACCGCGTGTCGTTCTCCGAGCTGCTCGACGTCGAGGCCGAGCGGCACGTGCGCAGCGGCCAGTCGGAGGACCAGAAGGAGGCCGTCGCCGCCTTCTTCGAGCGCCGCACGCCGCGCTTCCAGAATCGCTGACCCGGCGCCGCGCAGCCCGCTTCGGGAAGGGGGATCGCCCGTGCAGTTCAACGACACACCGGCCATGGCCGCGTTCCGCGACGAGGTGCGCGCCTTCATCGACGCCGAACAGCCCGACTACTTCCGCGACGGCGGCGAGATCGAGGATCCCTACTTCGGGGACGGCAGCCCGCCCTTCCGGGAGGCCTTCCTGGAGTGGCGGCGGCGCGTCGCCGGGCACGGCTGGATCGCGCCGGCCTGGCCCAAAGAGTACGGCGGCGCCGGCCTGGGCGTCCTGGAGCAGTTCGTGCTCAACGAGGAGTTCGCCAAGAACCGCGTGCCGCGCGTCGGCACGGACTCCGGCGTGATGATGGCCGGGCCGACGATCATCGCCCACGGCAGCGAGCGGCAGCAGCGCGAGCACCTCTCGGCCATCCTGACCGGCGAGACGATCTGGTGTCAGGGCTTCAGCGAGCCCGGCTCCGGCTCCGACTTGGCCTCGCTGCAGACCCGCGCCGTCCGCGACGGCGACGACTACGTGATCAACGGCCAGAAGATCTGGACCTCGGGCGCGCGCATCGCCAACTGGATGTTCGCCCTCGTGCGCACCGACCCCGACGCGCCCAAGCATCGCGGCATCTCCTATCTCGTCCTGCCGATGGACTCGCCCGGCATCACCGTGCGGCCGATCAGTCAGATGAGCGGCGGCTCCGGCTTCAACGAGGTGTTCTTCGAGGACGTGCGCGTGCCGGTGGGCAACCGCATCGGCGAGGAGAACCGCGGCTGGTACGTGGGCGTCACCACGCTCGACTTCGAGCGCTCCGGCATCGGCTCGGCCGTCGAGATCGAGCAGTCGGTCGAGGCGCTGACCGGCTTCGCGCGGCAGATCGGCGTGCGCGACCGCCCCGCCGTCCGCCACGAGCTGGCCGACCGCGCCGTCGAGGCTCACGTCCTCACCCTGCTGGGCTACAACGTCGTCACGATGCAGGCGCGCGGGCTGATCCCCAACCACGAGGCGTCGGCCTGCAAGCTGTTCGGCTCGGAGTTGTCGCAGCGCCTGGCGACCACCGTCACGCGCATCGCCGGCTTCCAGTCGCTGCTGGCCGAGCCGTCGCCGGCCTGGCCGCACGCCGTGCGGCGCTACGCCGGCGCCGGGGCGGTGGGCACGGTCTCCTCGACGATCGCCGGCGGCACCAGCGAGATCCAGCGCAACATCATCGCCACGCGCGGGCTCGGGCTGCCCCGCAACTAGCCCGGCGTCGGGGCTGGCCCCCGTCGGCTAGACTTGGTTGCGGTGATTGATGGACGTGCGCTTCGAGGACGGTTCGCTGGCGCGGCTCGAGACGGATGCTCGGTTCACAGCGAATCACTCTCGGGCGATCGTACGGAGCTACCGAAAGGTGATCACCTATGTCCGTGCTGCCGGCGATGAGCGGGATCTGCGCGCATGGCCGGGCCTGCGGTTCAAGAGGCTGGAGGGGGCTCGCGCCGATCAGTACTCGATGCGCCTCAACGATCAATTTCGCTTGATCGTTCGATTGGAGAGCGCGCCAGCGGCGAAAGTCGTCGTGATCATCGCGATCGAGGACTACCATTAGGTGAGCAAGGCCAAGCAAATGGACGAGCAAGCACCAGCAGAGGGATTCCCCCCGGGAGAGTTCATCCGCGACTTCCTCGAAGGCCGAGGCTGGACCGAAGCCGATCTGGCGGATGCGCTGGCTTGGCCGGTGCGGCGCGTCGACGAGATCGTGCGGGGTGAGTGCGGAATCACGGCGAGCACCGCGGAAGGACTCGCGTCGGCCTTTGGGACCACTCCGGAGCTCTGGCTGAACCTCGATGCGGCGTGGGAACGCCATCGTGCCCAGGGCGCGAAGGATGACACCGTTCCCGTCCCCGCCGACTACACGTCGTAGTTCTGCAAAGAGCGCCTCTAGATCACGCCCGACCGGCGCAGCGACGCCATCTCCCCGGCGCTCAGGCCCAGCGATCCGAACACCGCCTCGTTGTCCTCGCCGATGAGGGGCGCGCGGCGGCGCGCGGCCCAGGGCGTCGCGCCGAAGCGATAGGGCGCGCCCGGGTAGCGGATGCGGCGGCCGACCTCGGGGTGCTCGACCTCCACGGGGAAGCCCCGCGCCGCGATGTGCGGGTCGGCCATGATCTCCTCGGGCGCGTTGATGACGCCGCACTGGAAGCCGCGCTCCTGCGCGCCGGTGAAGAAGTCGTAGGCGTCGAGGGCGCCGGCGATGCGGGACATGGCGTCGCGGCCGGCGTGGAACATCGCGCGCAGCAGGTCGTTCTCGCGGATCTCGGCGAACGAGAGTTGGCCCTGTTTCATGCCCTCCTCCAGCAGGGCGGCCTCCGCGAAGCCGTCGAGCAGGCCCAGCTCCCGCAGCCAGTCGTGCACGGCGCGGAACTGCGCGCCGCTGCGGGGCGGCATGCCGGTGTTGACCCAGCGGCCGTCGGCGCACCGGGCGATCGTGGGCTGCGTGGGCTGGACGGCGGCGTGGCGGCCGGTCTGCCGCCCGACGGTCGCCCGCGCGACGTGCCAGCTCACGCTGGCCGCCTCCGTCGTGACGTTGTTGGCGGCGTGCATGTTCACGTCGACGCGCTGGCCGGGACCGCCCGCGTCGCGATGCAGCAGGGCGGTGAGCAGCCCCATGACGGCGAAGTGGCAGGCGGTCTGGTAGCCTTGGTAGCCGCCCCCGGCGACCGGGGGCAGCGCGTGGTCGTCGTAGCCGCAACTCCAGGCGGGGCCGCCGCCAGCCAGCAGCGTGAGGTCCGTGGCCTGTTCGTGCGCGCGGGGGCCGTCGCGGCCGAAGGCCGTCAGCGAGACGTGGATCAGCCCCGGCCGATCCGCCCGCAGGACGTCGTCGTCCAGGGCGTGGGCGGCCAGGGCGCCCGGCCCTTCCGCCTCCAACAGCGCGTCGGCGCCGTCGAGCAGACGCAGGAGCAGGTCGCGCCCGGCCGCCGTGGTCCAGTCCAGCGTGACCGCGCGCTTGTTGAGGTTGTAGTGCCAGAAGTGCAGGCTGCGCTCGCGATGGGGCTCGTCGTCCAGGAAGGGGGGCAGGTCGCGGGTGGCGGCGCCGCCCGGCGGCTCGACGGTGACGACGTCGGCCCCCATGTCGGCCAGCAGCTTGCCGGCGAACGCGCCCGCCTCGGACTGCAACTCGACGACGCGGAGGTCCGCGAGGGGGCCGGGGGCGGGGGCCGTCATATCACGCCCGCCGCCCGGAGCCGGTCCCGCTCCGCCCCATCGAGCCCCAGGATGCCGCCGAAGACGACGTCGTTGTGCTGGCCGAGCAGCGGCGCGCCGCGGGTCATCTCCCAGTCGGTCTCCGAGAGGCGCAGGGGCAGGCCGTCGACCGGCACGGCGCCCATGAGCGGGTGCTCCACTTCCGGCCAGAGGCCCCAATCGGCGCTGGCGGGATCCTCCTCGATGCGCTGTTGGGGGGTCTGCACGCGGGTGGCGGGGATGCCCGCCGCCCGCAGCCGCGCCGCCAGTGCGGTCGCGTCGTGGCGCGCGGTCCAGGCGGCCAGGCGATCGTCGAGTGCGTCCAACTCCGCGAGCCGGCCCGCCAGCCCGGCGAGGCCGGCGTCCTCCGCCCAGGGCTCGCCGACCTGCGCCGCCAGCGCCGCCCAGTCCGCGTCGTGCCGGCAGGCGATGGCGATCCAGGCGTCGTCGCCGGCGGCCGGGTAGATGCCGTGCGGGGCCATGCGGCCGGGCCAGCCGCGATTGCTGTGCGGCATCCCGGCGCGGCGCAGCGGGCGGCCGTTGGCGGCGTGGTCGAGCAGGGCGGGGCCGTTGAGCGTCACCCCCGCCTCGACGGTCGAGAAGTCCACCCACTGCCCCTCGCCGGTCACGTGCCGATGGTGCAGCGCCATCAGGATCGCCATCGCCATGTAGTAGCCGCCGGTGTGGTCCATGTACGAGTAGCCCCAGCCGGCCGAGGGCAGGCCCGGCAGGCCGGAACTGAAGGTGAGCCCCGACACCGCCTGCACAATCGGCCCCCAGGTCTTGTAGCGCGCGTAGGGGCCCGTGTGGCCGAAGCCGCAGTTGGAGACGTAGACGATGTCGGGCCGCAGGGCGCGCATGGCGTCGTACGAGAAGCCGAGCCGGTCCATGACGCCGGCGGAGAAGTTCTCGGCGACGACGTCGGAGACGGCGATCAGGCGGCGCAGCAGATCCTTGCCCGCCTCCGTGCGGAGATTGATGGTGACGCCCAGCTTCTCGACGTTGTGATTCTGGAACTGCCCGCCGAACTCGACGCCGCGGCGATCGTCGGCGAACGGCGGCGCGCCCCGCAGGATGTCCCAGCGGCCCTCCGTGACCGGATCCTCCACGCGGATGACCTGCGCTCCGAAGGCGGCCAGGAAGCGCGTCGCGCCGGCCCCCGCCAGTTGGCCGGTGAAGTCGCAGATGCGCACGTGCGACAAAGCCCGAGCGGGCATCGCCGGCCCTCCTTCCGCCGCGGCGGGGCATCCCCAACGCGGGCCGGGCCGGCAGGATAGCGCCCCGCCCAGGGCGTCCGCCGCTGGCGCGCGGTCCGGCGCTGCGCTATGCCGTCATGGTGCCGATGCGACCCTTCCGCCGACGCCTCAGCGTGACCGGCCTGCCGTTCTACTACGGCTGGGTCATCGTGGGCGCGGCGCTGGCGACGCAGTTCATCGCCGTGGGCGCGCAGACAGGCGTGATCGGCGCCTTCACCAAGCCCATGACGGAGGGGCTCGACTGGAGCCGCAGCGAGCTCTTCCTGGCCGAGACGATCGCCCACCTGGTCATGGCCGCGGTCGGCATCCGGGTGGGACCGTACGTCGATCGGCTGGGCACCCGGCCGGTCATGCTGGCCGGCATCGTTCTGCTGGTTCCCTCGCTGCTGCTGATCAGCCAGGTCACGGAGCTCTGGCAGTGGTTGATCCTGCGCGGCTTCGTGATGGCCGGCGGGGCGGCGATGGTGGGGATGTTCGTGGCCTCGGTGGCGGTGTCGAAGTGGTTCGTGACGCTGCGCGGGCGGGCGCTGGGCTTCGCCTCCATGGGCGTCTCGCTGTCCGGCGTCGTCTGGCCGCTGCTTTCCACGCTCGCGATCGACGAGTTGGGCTGGCGCGGGGCCTGGGCGCTGGTCGCGGGCGTGGCCCTGCTGACGCTCGTCCCGGCGGCGCTGGTGATGCGGCGCCAGCCCGAGGACTACGGCCTCGCACCCGACGGCGGCGCCCGGCCGACGGCCGCCCAGCGCGCCGCGGCGGCGATCGACTACCGCGAATCGCTCGACCGGCGGGCGGCCCTGCGCACGCCCGCCTTCTACCTGATCGTGCTCACCTTCGCGCTGTGCATCGTGGGCGTCTTCGCGATCCTCACGCAGGGCATCCCCTTCCTGACCGACCACGGCTTCAGCCGCGGCGAGGCCGCCGCGCTCTCCTCCACGATGTCGCTGCTGGCGATGGTCACCAAGCCGCCCTGGGGCGCGGCGGCCGACCGCTGGAACCCCAAGGCGCTGGCGGGCATCGGCTTCATCGTCGCCGGGCTGGGGACGGCCATGCTCGTGCCCGCCGCGCAGGCCGGGTCGCTGCCGCTGGTCGCCGTGGCGATGGTGATCATCGGCCTCGGCTGGGGCGGCAACATCCCAATCCACGAGGTGATCTGGGCCTCGACGTTCGGGCGCCGGCACCTCGCCGCCGTGCGCGGCCTGGGCTTCCCGGTGACGGCGGCGATCGCCGCCGCGACGCCGCTGGGGCTCGCCGGCTACTTCGACGCCGTGGGCGACTACGCCGGCGCGTTCTACTTCTGCGCCTCGCTGTGGTTCGTCGCCCTCGTCCTGCTGCTCTTCGTGCGGCGACCGCCGCGCCCGGCCGATTCGGCCGCCGAGCCGGAAGCGCATCCCGCGGCGGCGAGCGACCGCTAGTCTGCATGTAAGCACCGGACCCACCGAGCGGCGCGGGCGGGCCCGGCGAGCGAGACGAGCACTCCCCTGGGCATCGAGCTTCCCGTCCTGTCGAGCGCGTCCGTCGCGGGCGATCTGGTGATCCTCGTGGCGGCGGCCGTGGCCGGCGGCTACGTGGCCGGCCTGCTGCGCCAGCCGCTCGTGGTGGGCTACATCACCGGCGGCATGTTGATCGGCCCGGTGACCGGCGTGGTCGACAGCATCGAGGACGTCGAGTTCATCGGCGAACTCGGCGTGGCGCTGCTGCTGTTCACGATCGGGCTGGAGTTCCCGCTGCGGCAGTTCCGCGCCCTGGGCTGGCGGCTGCTCATCGCGGCGACGCTCCAGATCAGCTTCATCGGCGCGGTGGGGTACGTGATCGCGGTCTCGCTGGGCTTCTCCGCCGTCGCGGCGACGCCCATCGCCGCCGCCGTCGCGCTCTCCTCGACGGCGCTGCTCGTGCGGCTGCTGGGCCAGCAGGGCAACCGCCGCGACGCGCACGGCCAGTGGGCGCTGGGCATCGCGCTGGTGCAGGACCTGGTGGCCGTGCCGGTGCTCGTCGTGCTGCCGCAACTCGGCGCATCGACCGGCGGGGCGCTGGTGGAGGACGTGCTGATCGCGACGGCGAAGGGCGTCGCCATGATCGTGGTGGTGCTCATCGTGGGGCGCTTCCTGGTGCCCTGGTTCCTGGGCCAGGCCTTGGCCAACCGCTCGCGCGAACTGTTCCTGATGTCGGTCTTCGCGCTGGCCAGCGGCATCGCGCTGGGCAGCTTCGCGGCCGGGCTGAGCCTGGCCTTCGGGGCCTTCCTGGCGGGCGTCGTGACCGCGCAATCGATCTACGCGACGCGCGCCCTGCAGGAGGTCGTGCCGCTGCGCGACCTCTTCGCCGCGACGTTCTTCGTCAGCATCGGCGTCCTGTTCGACCTGCACGTCGTCGTCGACCACTGGCCGATCTTCCTGTCGCTGTTGCTCTGGGGCGGGTTGGGCAAGGTCGTGCTGATCTTCGTCCTGGCCCGTTGGGCGGGCTTCGACGCGACGCGGGCGCTGCGCACCGGGCTGCTGCTGGGCCAGGTGGGCGAGTTCTCCTTCCTCTTCGCGGCGGTGCTCCCCGCTACCGGCGCCGGGGAGGCGGCCTCGATCATGATCGCGACGGGCGCGGCCAGCATGGCGATCTCGGCGGCGATGATCGGGCAGACGGATCGCATCGACCGCGGCCTGCGCCGCATCCCCAGGCTGCGCGACTGGTGGGTCTCCGCGCCGGCGCCTGAAGTGGGCGAGGGCGAGCAGCGCCAGCACGCCGTCATCGCCGGCTTCGGGCACTCCGGCGGCGAGGTCGCCCGCGCGCTGGGCCAGCGCGGCCTCTCCTACCTCGTCATCGACTCCGACCCCGCCCTGCCCCGCCGCGCCGGCGCGGTGGGCGCGCCCTACATCTGGGGCGACCTGGCCAACGCCGCGATCATGGACGAGGCCGGCCTCGACCGCGCCCGTATGTTGATCCTCACGATCGCCGACAGCGTGGTGAGCGAGATGGTCGTGCGGACGGTGCGGGCCGACCATCCGCGCCTGCGGATCATCGCGCGGGCCGACACGCCCGACTCGGCCGCGCGGCTGCTGGACGCGGGCGCGAACGCCGTCGTGCAGCCGCTGCTGGAGATCGGCCTGGAGCTCACCTACCAGGCGCTGCACGGCTACGGCGTCCCCGCCAACGAGATCCGGCAGGCGCAGGCGCGGCGGCGCCGGGAGGGTTAGACCGACCTCACCCCCTGTCCCCCTCTCCATCCAGAGTGATGGAGAGGGGGAACGTGGGCGCGGGCGCGGGGTCCCCCTCACCCTAACCCTCTCCCTCTCCCTCTCCTCTGATCCCCTCTCTCTCTGGGAGAGGGCTAGGGTGAGGGTCTGCGCCCGCCGCGCAGTTCCCGGTCGCCCTTCACGGCGATGCCGGGCAGGGCCAGCGCCGCGACCGCGCTGACCGCGGCGATGATCGTCGCGATGAGGAAGATGTCGGTGACGGACGTGGTCAGGGCGTTGCGCGCGCTGCCGAGCGCCGCCTCGGACGCGCCCGGCTCGGCGGCGTCGACCTCGGCGCGGAACTGCTCGACCTCGGCCGGGTCGAGCAGGATCTGGGGGCGCTCGGCGAGGCGGTCGGCGCCGGGGACGTCGGCCGTCGCCAGGCCGCTGGCGAAGCTGGCGACCAGCACGGCGCCGAACACCGCGAGGCCCATCGTCGCGCCGATCTGGCGGAAGAACTGCACCGACGACGTGCCCACGCCCAGCAGCCGGTGCGGCAGCGCGTTCTGCACGATGATCGAGTGCATGGGCATGGCCAGGCCCACGCCGATGCCCAACAGCAGCATGTAGAGCTGGGTGACGCGCTGCGACGAATCGACGTCCAGCGTCGTCAGCAGGTAGAGGCAGGCCGCCATCACGACGGCGCCGGCGATCGCGAGCGGGCGCGTGCTGCCCGTGCGATGCACGATCTGGCCCGCCACGATCGAGCTGATCACGACGCCGCCCATCATCGGCATCGTGACGATGCCCGACTGCGTCGCCGAGGCGCCCTGCGCGCCTTGCAGGAAGAGCGGCAGGAACTGCAGGCCGCCCATCATCGCCAGGGCCGTGAGCGCGCTGATCAGGATCGTGACGGCGTAGGCGCGGGTGCGGAAGAGCCCCAGGGGGATGACCGGCTCGGCGGCGCGCGCTTCCGCCCGGATGAAGAGCGCCAGCGCCACGGCCGCGATCGCGAACGAGACGACGACCGGCGCCTCGCCCCAGCCGTACTCGTTGCCGGCCCAGGACAGCGCCAGCAGCAGCGGCGTCGCCGCGGCCACGAGCAGCAGGCCGCCGCGCCAGTCGATCGGCGCGCTCTGGGCCTGCACGTGGTGCGGGATGAAGCGCAGCGCGACCGGCAGCGCGATCGCGACCAGCGGCACGTTGATGTAGAAAACCCAGCGCCAGGAGAGATGGTCGGTGATGGCGCCGCCGGTCAGCGGCCCGACGACGCTCGCCAGGGCCCAGATCGCGGCCAGCAGGCCCATCCATCGGCCGCGCTCGCGGGGGCTGAAGAGGTCGCCGATCATGGTGAAGGCCATGGCGTTGATCAGGCCGCCGCCCAGCCCCTGGACGGCGCGGTAGAGGATCAACGACGTCATGTCCTGCGCCGTCCCGGCGAGCACCGAGCCGGCCAGGAAGACGAGGATGCCGGTGACCAGGATGGGCTTGCGGCCGCGCAGGTCGGAGACCTTGCCCACGATCGGCACGGTCACCGTCGAGGTGAGCATGTACGAGGTGAAGGGCCACGCGAACAGGTCGAGCCCGCCCAGGTCGGCGATGATGCGCGGCATCGCGACGCCCATCACCGTCTGGTCCATCGCCGAGAGGAACATGGCGATGCACAGCGCGCTCATGATCACGAGCTTCCGCCGTCCGGGCAGGCGCATCAGGGGCGGGCGATCGTCGTACGGGAGGGCCGGGCGGGGCGGCGGCGGCGCGGGCGCGCTGGCGGCGTGATCGAGCGGCCGCGGGGGGCGGGATCGGACTCGGAAGAACTGCAGCACGCGGCCTCCGCGGGCCGGCGCGAGCGGCCCCCGGCAGGATACCCGCGCGCCCGCCGCGCCCATCCCGGCGCGTGTCGCGCGCGGCGCATGCGCCCGGCGGGGATGCGCCCACGACGCCCCGGCTAGACTGCCCCCGTGGCACGACGCATCGCCGGCGGCTGGACGCGCCCCTTCCGGGAGGACACGGAAGGCGGCATCTTCTACGGCTGGTGGATGGTGGGCGCCGGCTTCCTCATGAAGCTGGTCTACGCGCTGCTGGTCTTCCAGGCCTTCGGCGCCTACGTGGCGGTCCTGCGCGAGGAGTTCGAGTGGAGCAAGACGCTGTTCGCGGCGGCGTTCGCCATGTCGCGCGTCGAGAGCGGCGCGCTGGGGCCGCTGCAGGGCTGGATGGTCGATCGCTTCGGGCCGCGCCGGGTGATGCAGATCGGCGTGGTCATCATGGCCCTGGGCTTCTTCTGGTTCAGCCAGATCAACTCGCCCGAGATGTTCGTGCTGTCGTTCTTCACGGTCTCCCTGGGAGCCGGGCTGGCCGGCTTCATGACCCTGACCATCGCGGTCGTGAAGTGGTTCGAGCGGCGGCGCGCGACCGCCCTGGGCCTGATGTCGACCGGGATGGCCGTGGGCGGACTGCTGATCCCGCTGCTGATCCTGTCGCTCGGCGCCTTCGGCTGGCGCGACACGGCGATGGCGTCGGGCGTCATCGTGCTGCTGGTCGGCTTGCCGATCTCGCTGGTCATGCGCACCGCGCCCGAGGAGCACGGTCATCACGTCGACGGACGCCGCGACCTCTCGACCGGGCAGGCGCGGCAGGCGCCGCGGCCCGATTTCACCGCCCGGCAGGCGCTGCGCACGCGCGCCTTCTGGTTCGTCTCGCTGGGCCACGCCTCCGCCGTGCTGATCGTCTCGGCGGTGATGGTGCACCTGATCGTCTACGTCAGCGAGGACCTCGGCTACTCCCTGGGCTTCGCCGGCGCGATGGTCTCGCTGATGACCGCCTGCATGATGGTGGGGCAGGTGGGCGGCGGCTTCGTCGGCGATCGGATGAACAAGCGCCTGCTGGTCGTGGGTTGCATGATCGGGCACGTGGCGGGCCTGCTGCTGCTGGCCAACGCGACGGCGCTGTGGATGCTCGTCGTGTTCGCCATCGTGCACGGGCTCTCCTGGGGCACGCGGGGGCCGCAGATGGCGGCGATCCGGGCCGACTACTTCGGCCGCACGTCGTTCGGCACGATCATGGGCTTCTCCTCGATGATCGTGATGTTCGGCATGATGCTGGGGCCGATCATCGCCGGCGCGATGGCCGACGCGACCGGCAGCTACACGACCGGCTTCACCGTCCTCGCCGCGATGGCCGCGGCCGGATCGCTGTTCTTCGTCATGGCCCGGCCGCCGCGTCGGCCCGTCGCGGCCGGCGCGGCGGCGGCGCGTCCGGCCGCCACCCGCCATACTGAGGCGGCGCGGCCCGACCCGCGCGGCGGAACCGAGGGGGCGCGATGACATCAGCGGTGACACAGGTAGTGACACAATCCGCGGCCCGCGACGGTCTGGCGGAGCTGCGGCGCCGGCGCGCGGTGGCGGCCGGGCTGGGCGGCCCCGAGCGCGTGCAGCGCCAGCACGACCGCGGCCTGCTGACCGCGCGCGAGCGCGTGGAACTGTTGCTCGACCCGGGAACCGAGATGCCCTTCGGGCCGCTGGTGCATTCCGGCGTGCCCGGCGAAGAGGACCGCACCATGGGCGACGGCCAACTGCTCGGCTTCGGGCGGGTGGACGGCCGCTGGGTGGCCTACGAGGCCAGCGACGCGACGATCAAGGGCGCCTCCGGCGGCGCGGGGTCGGCGCGGCGGCGGCGCGCCTTCCACCGGCTCGTCGAGACGGCGGGGCTGCCGATGTTCGGGCTGATGCAGGGCGGCGGCGCCCGCATCACCGACATCGTCACGTCGCGATTCGCGGGGTTCCACGGTCCCAGCGTCGGCGATCGGCTGGCCTTCCCGCGGCGCGGCGCGCACCTCCTCGCGGTGCTGGGCAACTACTACGGCCCGGGGCCCACGATCGACGCCGAGTACCGGGTGATGACGGAGCCGTCGAACTTCTCGGTGAGCAGCCCCGCGATCGTCGAGGAGGCGACGGGCGAGAAGGTCTCCCGCTTCGACCTGGGCGGCGCGGCGGTGCACGGCAAGATCACCGGCGAGATCGACGGCATCGTGCCCGACGACACGGCGGCCATCGAACAACTGCGGCGGGTGTTCTCCTACCTGCCGGCCAACGCCTGGGAGGAGGCCCCCGTCGTGCGCACGGGCGATCCCTGGGACCGCCGCGAGGAGTCGCTGCGCACGCTCGTGCCCGCCAAGCCGCAGCGCCCGTTCAACGTCAAGAAGGCGATCACGGCGGTGATGGACCGCGACTCGTTCATCGAGTGGATGCCCGACTTCGCCAGGCAACTCGCCTGCGGCATCGCCCGGCTCGACGGACACACCGTCGTCGTGATCGCCAATCAGCCCGGCGTCCGCGCCGGCTCGCTCGACGTGGAATCGGGCACGAAGGTCCGGCGCATGTTGAAGGCGTGCGAGTTGCTGCGGCTGCCGCTGGTCGCCTTCATCGACGTGCCGGGCGTGCTGCCCACCGTCGAGGAGGAGCATCGCCGGCTGCAGGACGCCGTCTGGGGGCTGGGCGTCGACCGCGTGCGGCTGCCGCAGCCCAAGCTCAGCGTCATCCTGCGCAAGGGCTACGGCTTCGCGATCTTCGCGATGAGCGGGGCCGACCCCGAGTGGTACTCGTACGCTTGGCCCAGCGCGCAGATCGCCTTCGTGGGGCCGGAGCCGGGCGTGCGCGTGTCCTACCGCAAGGAGTGGCAGGCGGCGGCCGACAAGGACGCCTTCGTCGCCAGCTACGCGGAGCAGATCCGCCGCGACTCGGAGCCGTGGGCGGGGGCGCAGATGGACTACCTCGACGACGTGATCGATCCCGCGGAGACGCGCCCCACCCTGGTCCGCGCGCTCCGCGTGGCGCGCGAACGGATGCGCAACTCGGAGGCGCGGCGCGGCTGGGAGCGCCCGCGCGGCTGAGCCGGCCGCGCCGGCGTGTTCGGTACCCGCGCCCTCGACCGAAATCGGGGGCGCCGCTATACCGGAGCCCCGGACGAGGAACAGCGGCGAGGAGACGCCGGTGACGCAGGCCACGGCCGAGGGCGGCATCGCGGAGCTTGCCCGCCGCCGCACGATCGCGGCGGGCCTGGGCGGCCCCGAGCGCGTTCGGCGCCAGCACGACCGCGGCTTCCTGACCGCGCGCGAGCGCGTCGGCCTGCTGCTCGACCCGGGCACGAACGTGCCCTTCGGCCCGCTGGTCAACTCCGGCGTGCCGGGCGAAGAGCACCGCACGATGGGCGACGGCCAATTGCTGGGCTTCGGCCGGATCGACGGCCGCTGGATCGCCTACGCGGCCAGCGACGCGACGATCAAGGGCGCTTCCGGCGGGGCGGGATCCATGCGCCGCGGCGGCGCGTTCGAGCGCATCGTCGCCGACGCGGGGCTGCCCCGGATCGGCCTCATGCAGGGCGGCGGGGCGCGCATCACCGACATCGTCTCGTCGCGCTTCTCCGGCTTTCCCGGGCCGGCGCACATCGCCCGGCATCAGGGCTTCCCGCGGCGCGGCGCCCTGCTGACGGCCGTGCTGGGCAACTACTACGCGCCCTGGAGCGTCGCCGACGCCGATTTCCGTGTCATGACCGAGCCCTCGAACTTCTCGGTCAGCAGCCCGCCGATCGTGGAGGAGGCGACGGGCGAGGCCGTGACGCCGTTCGAGTTGGGCGGGCGCGACGTCCACGCCAAGGTCACCGGCGAGATCGACGTCATCGTCGCGGACGACGCGGCCGCCATCGCCACGCTGCGCCGCGCCTTCTCGTATTTCCCGGCCAACGCCTGGGAGGAACCGCCCGTCGTGCGGACGGGCGATCCGCCCGACCGCATGGAGGAGTCGCTGCGCACGCTGGTGCCGTCGAAGCCGCAGCGCCCGTTCGACGTCAGGAAGGCGATCACGGCGGTGATGGACCGCGGCTCGTTCATCGAGTGGATGCCGGAGTTCGCCAGGCAGCTCGTCTGCGGCGTCGCCCGGCTCGACGGGCACTCCGTCGCCGTGATCGGCAACCAGCCCGCGATCCGGGCGGGCTCGCTCGACGCGAAGTCCAGCATCAAGGTGCGGCGCATGCAGCGGGTCGCGCAGGCGATGCGCCTGCCCACCGTCTCCTTCATCGACACGCCGGGCGTGCTGCCGACGGTCGAGGAGGAGCGCCAGCGCCTGCTGGACGGGCTGGTCGACATGTTCGCCGAGCGGATCGCGCTCACCCAGCCGACGATCGCGGTGCACCTGCGCAAGGGCTACGGCGCGGCCATCTTCGCCATGCACGGGGCCGACCCGGAGTGGTATTCGCTGGCCTGGCCCAGCGCGCAGATCGCGTTCGTGGGGCCGGAGCCGGGCGTGCGCGTCGCCTACCGCAAGCAGTGGCAGGCGGCAGCCGACAAGGACGCCTTCGTGGCCGAGCACGCCAAGGTCATCCAGAAGAACTCCGAACCGTGGGCGGCCGCGCAACTGGACTTCCTCGACGACGTCATCGACCCGGCCGCGACCCGGCCGATTCTCGTGCGGGCGCTGGCGACCGCCCGCGCCCGTGTCCGAAACTCAGAGCGCCAGCGTGGATGGGAGCGACCGCATGCCTGAGCAGAGTGAACCGAGCGGACTGGAGCGCGTCTTCGCCGAGCACGCCGCCGTGGACGCCTTCGACCGGGAGCGGTCGCTGGGCCCCGGCGAGCTGTCGCCGCGGGCGCGCGTGCAGGCCCTGATCGACGCCGGCAGCGACAGCTTCCTGGAGCTGGGCGCGCGCACCCGATCGCAGCGCCCCGAGGCGCGCGAGTCGAGCTACGGCGACGGCGTCGTGACCGCCTTCGGCGAGGTGGGCGGGCGCATGACGGCGGTCCTGGCCGACGACCCCGTCGCGATGGCCCAGAGCGACGGCGGCGTGGGCAAGAACAAGCGCATCCGCACCTTGATGCACGCCTCACAGGGCTGCCTGCCGGTGGTCTACTTCGCGCAGGCCGCGCCCGCCGACCTGCCCGCCCCCGAGGAGGGCGGCCTGCTGGGCCGCTACTCCGACGGCCCCCTGATCGTGCCGGAGGTGCGCTTCGACGACCGGGCGGCCCCGATCGTCACCATCCTGGGCGGCGAGGTGGCGCCCGAACTGCAAGCGCTCGCGCTCGACTCGGACGTCGTGCTGCGGACGCCGGGCGGCGCGGCGACGCCGATCCCGTCCGACCTCAGCCTGCCCGACGACGCCGGCGCCATCGCGACGGCCGCCACGCTGATGCGGCTGATCCCCACCCGCGACGCCGCGCCCCTGCGGCGCGCCGGCGACGCGCCCGCCCCCGCGAGCGCCGCCCTCGCCGACGAGGGCGCGTCGGAGCTGGGCGCGGCGACCGTCGCGGAGGCCCTCTGCGACGGCGGCAGCGTCGTCCCCTTCGCCGCGGACGACGCGTTCGCGGCGGGGCTGGCCGCGCTCAACGGCTACCCCGTCGCCTACGTCGTGGGCGGCGGCACGGCCTTCACCCGCGCGCAACTCGAGATCTTCCGGCGCGTGGTGGGCATCGGGGCGCGCTTCGCGATGCCGCTGGTCCTGGCGCAGCACGGCGTCGCCTACGACGAGGAGGCGCTGGGCACGACCGACTACCGCCGCCTCGTGGGCGACATCGCGGCCACGATCCACGGCGCCGAGACGCCCAAGCTGGCGATCATCTCGCGCCGGGGGCAGTCGGCCGGCGACTTCATCCTGGGCGGGCGGGAGCTGGGCACGCACTACGTCGTCGCCTGGCCCGACGCCGACGTCTCCACCAGCGAGGCCTCGCCGTTCACGGCCGCCCGCGCCGGCGCGTTGGACGGGGTCGGTCCCTGGGACGCCTCGGGCCTGGCCCTGGTGGACGACGTCGTCGCGCCGAGCGAGACCCGCGCGCGCCTCGGCACGATGCTGGAGATCATGGCTCCCATCCGCGCGCTGCCGCCCGTCGTCGAGGACAAGAAGGGGCGCGTCCCCTACCGCTGAGGCGACCATGGGGCCATCGCTGCTATCGTCGCCCACATGCCCACGGTCCCCCGCTGGCGCCGCGCGCTGGAGACGGTCACCACCCGGCGGCCCGTCGTGCGGGCGCTCAGCCACATCCTCTACCGCTTCGACGCGCCCCTCTTCCGTCTGATGAGCGGGCGCTCCCCCTGGGGCTGGGGCTACCCCTTCCTCCTCCTCACGACGACCGGCGCGCGCAGCGGCCGTCCCCGCTCCGTCCCCCTCCTCTACGTCGATCTGGAGGACGGCGCGATCGCGCTGGTGGGGAGCAACTTCGGCGGGCCTCGCACGCCCGCCTGGTGCGTCAACCTGCGCGCCGACCCCGCCTGCAGCGTCCTGCTCGACGGCCGCTCCTGGGCCGCCGCCGCGCGCGAGCCCGAGGCCGCCGAGCGCGATGCGATCTGGGCTACCGCCGAGGCGACCTACTCGGGCTTCGCGCACTATCGCGCGTGGGCGTCGGGGCGGGAGTTGCCGCTCTTCGTGCTCACTCGGGCCGAGCCGGGGCCGCCCCGCTGAAGCGCGCCGGGCCGGACGCTAGACCTGGCGCCGGCGCACCGGGTCGAAGCGCTCCGACATGACGTCGCTGAGGAAGTTCAGCGAGGCCATCAGCAGCGCCAGGACGATCGTGGGGCCGATCACGTAGTGCGGGTCGTCGCGCATGAAGCGGCTGCCGTCGAGCAGGATCTGGCCCAGCGTGGGGTCGGGCGGCTTCGCGCCCAGGCCCAGGAAGTTGAGCGCCGCCATCGTCAGCACCGAGGCGACCACGGCCAGCGGCAGCTGCACCGTGAACGGCCCGAAGGTGTTGATCGCGACGTGGCGGAAGAGGATGCGCCGGCCCGAGCAGCCGATGGTGCGCGCCGCCAGCACGTAGTCGCGGCCGCGCTCGCGCAGCACGCCGGCCCGCGCCAGCCGCGCGACCCAGGGGACGTTGAAGATGGCGATCGCCGTCGCGAGCGGCAGCAGGTCCCAGCCGACGGCGATCTCGCGCAGGATCGTGATCATGACGATCGCGAGCAGGATGCCCGGGAAGGCCAGCAGCGTATCGATCCCGCGCATGATGACGATGTCGGTCTTCGCGCCGCGCCAGCCGGCGATGTAGCCGATCACGATGCCGGCGAACCAGCCCACGATCACCGCCCCGAGGCCGTTGACGATCGTCCGCCCGAGGCCGATCGAGTTGCGCGCCAGCAGGTCGCGCGCGAGGTGGTCGGTGCCCATCGGGCTGCCCCAGGAGGGGCCTTCGTTCTTGGGCGCGTTGATGATGAAGTTGGGGTCCGTGGGGTCGAAGATCGGCAGGATGTAGGCGAAGAGCAGCAGGCCGACGAGGATGAAGATCGCGATGCCCCCGCGCGGCTCCTTCGCGATGGCCGCGACCTCGTGCAGCACGTCGGTGTACCAGTGCCGCTCGGCGATCTGCAGCGGGGCGGCGGCGGATTGCGTTCGCGCCACGGCTATCCCTCCGCCGACGCGCCGAGACGGATGCGCGGATCCAGCCCGGCGTAGAGCAGGTCGACCAGCAGGTTCACGCTGACGAAGATGAACACCAGCAGCATGGTGATGACCTGCATCACGTTGTAGTCGCGGTCGCGCACCGCGACGACCAGCGCCCGGCCCACCCCGGGCCAGGTGAAGACGGTCTCGATGACCAGGGTGCCGCCCAGGATCGTGGCCATCTGCAGGCCGGCGAAGGTGACCACCGGGATCAGGCTGGGCTTGAGCGCGTGCCGCAGGAGCACGACGCGGTCGCGCAGGCCCTTGGCGCGGGCGGTGCGGATGTAGTCCTCGGTCATCGTGTCGAGCACCGACTGGCGCACGAAGCGCGAGATGCCGGCCGCCACGATGCCGCCCAGCGCCAGGCTGGGCAGGATCAGGTGCTGGATCGCCTGCAGCGGATCCTCGAAGAAGGCGACCCGCCCCGCGGCGGGCAAGAGGTCCAACTGCAGCGCGAAGACCAGCAGGTAGAAGAGCCCCGCGATGAACGAGGGGACGCCGATGTTCCAGCCGGTCCACAGGGCCGCGAAGTAGTCCCAGAAGCCGCCCCGGTTGACCGCCGCCAGGAGCCCCAGGACCGTGCCCCAGCCGAAGCCGACCAGCAGCGCGAAGAACGTCAACTCGATCGTGGCCGGGAAGGCGCTCCAGATGATCTCCGACGCTTCGGCCCCCTTGGTGGAGATGCCGAAGTCGCCGACGATGACGCCGCCGATCCAGTTGAAGTACTGCTCGTACCAGGGGTCGTTGAGGCCCAGCTGCTCCCGGTAGGCGTAGTAGGCCTCGGGCGTGGCCTGCTCGCCGACGGCGGCCGCGGCCGGGTCGCCGGGGATGAGCCGCACCGACATGAAGACGAGGATCGAGGCCAGGAACAGCACCGGGAGCAACTGCGTGCCGAAGCGGTTGACGATGTAGGGCAGCATGATCTCGGCGCGCGCCTCGGCGGTTCCCGGCGAACACTACGGAACGGCGGCGCCGCGTGCGTTCACACGCGACGCCGCCGCTGATGCTAACAGGCGCGGGCCATCGGGCGGGCCATCACGCGGGCCATCACGCGGGGATGTGGTACCCCGGCGCGTAGGCCCAGCCGTAGGCGTCGTCCGGATGCGTCAGGCCGGCGCGGGCGGTGTTCTCCGACAGCAGGGCGTACTGGCGCACGAGGCAGTTGCTCCAGGCGACGTCGAGATACTTCTCGTTCCAGGCCTGCCAGTCGTCCCAGGTGCCGTCGATGGCCGCCTGCACCATGCTGGTCCACTCCGGCTCGTCGGCGATGCCGGGCCGTTCGAGCAACGGCACGTTCTCGTCCACGGGCGCGTTCATGCGGCCGTCGTAGGCGTCGGCGAAGAGCACCGTCACGGCCGGGCTGCCGGGGCGGACCCAGTTGCCGAAGCCGATGATCATGTGGTCGAACGAGCCGGTGGTCTGGAGCGTGATCATCTCCGTGTACTCGCGCGGGGTGATCTCGGTCTCGATGCCGAAGGCCGCGACCTCCTGCTGCAGGAGCTGCGCCGTGGCCGGCGCGTCGAGCCGCTCCGGCAGGATGTCCATCTTGAGGACCTCGCCGCCGCTGAAGCCCGCCGCCTCGAACAGGCGCCCGGCCTCGGCCCGCGTGCCCTCGGGGTCGACCGCGATGGGGTGCGGGTCCAGGTCGGCGACGAACGCCGGCGAGCCGGGCTGCCAGGGCATCCGGCCGGCGATGTCGAAGGGGCCGAAGAAGTCGCGCTGGATGCGGGGGCCGTCGGCGAGCATCAGCACCGCCTGGCGGGCGAGCTTGTTGCGGAAGGGCTCGGAGTCGGCGCGGAAGCGCAGCACCCGGCCGCCCAGGCCGTAACCGGAGACCTTGAAGAAGTCCTCGTCGGCGAGCAGCCGCTCGCCGATCTCGGGCACGCCGATGGGCACGCCGCGGTGGGTGTCGATCTCGCCGGCCTCCAGCGCGAGGCCCATCGCGTTGACGTCCGCGAAGAGGATGTGCTCGATCTTGTCCAGCAGCGGCTCGCCGCCGCTGTAGACCGAGTGCGGGTTCGCGCTGGCGAAGTCCGGGTGCGGGATCTGGTCCCAGCCCCGGTTGGGGTCGTAGTTGGTGAATTGGTAGGGGCCCGTGCCGACCACGACGGCCTCGTCGATGCGCTGATCGTAGGTCTCGCGGTCGACGATGTTCGTCTGCTCGAGCAGGGTTTCGATGTACCCCGTCGGCTTGGTCAGCGCCATCCGCACGCTCGCCGCGTCGACCGTCTCGACGCCGTCGATGTTCTGCGCCATCAGGTGCATGGGCGAGCCGCCGCCGCCGGCGTTCTCGTCCTGGATCTCGTTCAACACCCAGGTGATGTCCTCGGCGTCGAAGGAGCGCCCCGTGTGCCAGACGGGGTCGGTGCGGGAGTTGATCACCCAGGTCACGTCGTCCGGGGTCTCCCAGCCGGTGGCCAGGACCGGCTGGATCGCGTAGTCGAACTCCGTCGCCCGATGGAAGTTCGGGCCGACCTCGTCCTGCCGCGTGAGCCCGCTGGCGCCCACCCGCGCGATGCGCTCGTAGATGCTGCCGTCCTGGTTGTAGCCGGTGTTGTTGCCGGCGTTGTTCAGGCCCAGGCGCACGAAGTTCGGCGTGGAGGTGTTGCCGCGGCGCAGGGTGCCGCCCATCGGCGCGCCCGACACGGCCTGCTCGGCGGCCTGTTCCTCGGCCTCCTCGGCGGCGGCCTGCTCTTCGGCCTGCGCCTCTTCCTCCGCCACCTGTTCAGCCTGCGCTTCGGCCTGCTCCTCGGCGGCCGCGGCGGCGGGGGCCGCGGCGTCGTCATCATCGTCGTCGCCGCCGCACCCGACCAGCGCGATCCCGGCCACGCCGACCCCGGCGGCCCCGCTCGCCTTCAACAGCGTGCGCCGGCTGACCCGGCGTGCGCGCATCCGGCTCCAGTAATTCGATGCCATCGTTCTGCCTCCTGTGCCCCTTTGGGGCCATTGAATACACCGCGGGCCGTCCGGCGTGCCCGCTGCAAGCGCCGCGAATCCTATCAAATGAGACCTGCCGCGCAAGCGCCGGGTTGTCGGATTTCCCCATTCGGCCGGGAGATTTCCCCCGGACCGGCGCGCGCGGGCCGGACGGCCTCAAACGCGCCCCGCGACGCCGTGGCAGCGCTTGTATTTCTTGCCCGATCCGCAGGGGCAGGGCTCGTTGCGGCCGGTGGCCTGCACGCTGACGTCGACCATGCCGCCGCCGATCAGCGCGGGCAGATCGCGCTGCACGATGCCGGTCAGGGCGGAGCCGTCGCGCAGCCCGTGCTCGGCCTGCACGGCGGCGATGATCTCGCCGACCGTGCGCCGTCCGTCCATCTTGCCGATGCAGGTCGCGATGACCGCCGTGACCGGGTAGCCGCCCGTGATGGCCTCCGGCCCCGTCGAGACGATCTGGAAGCCCGGCGTGTAGCCCTGCGGTCCCAGCACCGGCTTCTCTTCGAGCCGCATTTGCGCCGCCAGCGTGGGCACGGCGCGCAGCAGCGCCGATGGGTCGCGCAGCAGCGCCTCGGTCGACTCCTTGCGCTGCTGGAACCACGCCTCCATGCGGCGCACCTCGTCGAGCAGGCCCGCCGGCACGACGCCCCGCTCGATGACGGCCCGTTCGTAGCCCTGCGGCGTCTGTCCGCCCACGACCTTGACGAAGGCGGCGCGGGGCGTCGCGTCGTCGTCGCCCAGGATGCGGCGCGCCTCCCAGAAGTACGAGTCGGCGCTGCGGTTGGTGCCGTAGAAGAGCTGCGCGGTGAGGCGGAAGTACTGGTACTGCTTGTCGTAGAGCGCGTGGTAGGCCTGCGCGGCCTGGGCGCGGCTGGCGGGGTTGGCGAGCGCGGTGCGCACGTAGGTGGCGGCGAGCGTCGCGCCGCCCAGGGCCAGATGCACGCCCGAGGAGAACAGCGGGTCGAGGAAGCAGGCGGCGTCGCCGACGAGCACGTAGCCGTCGCCGGCGAACGACGACGAGGTGTACGACCAGTCCCGCTCGACCTCCGGCTCCCCGACCAGCGTTGCGCCGTCGAGCAGCCGGCGCACGTGCGGCGCCTGCTCGATCTGCGCCTCCAGGAAGCCGCGCGCCCCGTGCTCGCGCAGCCCCGCCTGCCCCACGTCCTTGTCCACCACGACGCCCACGCTGGTGACCCCGGTGTGCAGGGGGATCTTCCAGAACCAGCCGTGCGCGTAGGACTCGATGAAGATGTTGCCGTCGTCGGGCGGGTCGAGGTGGGCGGCCCCGCGGTAGTAGCCGTAGACGGCCAGGTTGCGGAAGAAGTTGTCCCACTGCTGCAACTTGAGCTTGCGGCTGAGCAGCGCCGCCTGCCCGCTCGCGTCGACGACGAAGCGCGATCCGATCGCCCCCGGCCGGCCGTCGTGGAGGTAGCGCACGCCGGTGGCGCGCTCGCCGGCGAAGTCGACGTCGAGCGCCTGATGGTTCTCCCGCACGTCGACGCCGTGCGCCCGCGCATTGTCGAGCAGGATCTTGTCGAACTCGGCGCGCACCACCTGGAAGGAGGTGGGGCGCTGCCCGGGGTCGTCGGCGAAGTACCAACTCCAGGGGTCGGGCTCCTTGCCCCAGACCAGCGTCGCGCCGCGCTTGGTGACGAAGCCCGCCGCCTCGACCTGGGGCATCACGCCCAGCTGCTCCAGGACGGGGATGCTGGCGGGCAGCAGCGACTCCCCCACGTGCTCGCGGGGGAAGCTCGCGCGCTCCAGCAGGATCACCCGCAGGCCGTGGTCCGCCAGCAGCGTGGCCGTCGCGGCGCCGCCCGGCCCGCCGCCGATCACGACCACGTCGCAGGATTCAGGCGGGGAATCGCTCATAGCGCTCGCTTCCCGGCGGGCGGGGCTCCGGCCCGCCCGCGCGGACTCACGCGCAGTCTATCGCCGCCGCGCGCTCCGCTCAGCGATGCGGCGCCCAACTGGCGTCGAAGGCGGTCATGCCGCCCAGCGCCAGGCGAACCTCGTCCGTCTCCAGATCCCAGATGTACGTCTGCGGGATGCCCTCCCGCGTCGAGGTGAACGCGATGCTGCGCCCGTCGGGCGCCCAACTCGGCGCGAAGTCGCCCCAGACGCCGGCCTCCAGCCGGCGCAGCCCCGTGCCGTCGCGGTTGATCACCTGCAGCCACGCGACGTCGGTCAGGCCCGCCCCGGCGCGCGTCCACGAGAAGGCGATCCGCTCCCCATCGGGCGACCAGGCCGCCCCCCAGTTCTTGCCGGCGCCGTCCCGCAGCACCCGCGGCGCGCCGCCGCCGGCGGGGATGATCTCCAGTTGGAGGGGCGTCAGGCCCGGATCGTACGGGTCGGGCCGCCCGGGCGAGGAGTAGACGATCCAGTCCCCGTCGGGCGACCAGGCCGGAAACGACAGGGCCCGTCCCTGCGTCGTCAGCTGCGATACGGCGCCGCTCTCCAGCGTGACGACGAAGATGTTGGCCCGGTCGCCCTCCCGGTCCGAGACGAACGCGATCCGCCGCCCGTCCGGTCCCCACGACGGTCCCACGTCGTTCGCCGGATCGGTGGTCAGGCGCCGCGGCTCGCTGCCGTCGGCGTTCATCACCCAGATATCGAGGCTCCCGCCCCGGTCCGAGACGAAGGCGATCCGGCGTCCGTCCGGCGAGAACGTCGGCTCCCCGTCGCGGAAGGCGTCGCTCGTCAGCGGGACCGGCGCGCCGCCCAACTCCTGCACGAACAGGTCCGTGGACGACCCGCTGAACGCGGTGAAGACGAGGCGGTCCCGGGCGGCCGGGATCGGCGCGCCCGGCGCCGGCCCGTCGAGGATGGCGACGGCCGCCAGCACGGCCGCCACCGCCAGCAGCGCCGCCGTGACGCCCGCCGGACGGCCGAGGTCGCGCAGCCGGGCCATGCCGCCAGGATAGGGCCGGGGCGCGGCGCGCCGGGCTAATCGGCCCCGCGCAGGCGCGGGTCCAAGAGGTCGCGCAGCACGTCGCCGACGAGGTTGAAGGCCAGCACGGTCAGCACGATGGCCAGCCCCGGATAGATGGCGAGCTGCCCCTCTCCGCTCAGCAGGTAGCGCTGCGCCTGGCCCAGCATGGAGCCCCACGACGGGTCGGGCGGCTGCGTGCCGAGTCCCAGGTAGCTCAGCCCCGCCTCGGCGATGATCGCGAAGCCGATCGCCAGCGAGGACTGCACGATCACCGGGGCCAGGATGTTGGGCATGACGTGCCGGAAGAGGATGCGGGGCGTGCTGCTCCCGACGGATTCGGCCGCGAGCACGAAGTCCATCTCCTTGACCGACAAGGTGCTCCCCCGCACGAGGCGGGCCATGACGGGCACGAAGACGACTCCGATCGCGATCATCACGTTGAAGACGCCGGTGCCCAGCGCCGCGATGACGACGAGCGCCAGCAGGATCGCGGGGAAGGCGTAGAGGGCGTCCATGACGCGCATCAGCGCTTCGTCCTTGAGACCGCCGATGTAGCCCGACAGCAGCCCGTAGGGCAGGCCGATGCCCACCCCGATGCCCACGGAGATCAGCCCCACCAGGAGGGCCGTGCGCGCCCCGTGCACCACCCGCGAGAAGGTGTCGCGGCCCAGATTGTCGCTCCCCAGGAAGTGGTCGCCGGAGACGCCGGCGAAGGTGGCGTCGAAGTCCGTCTCGATCGGGTCGTGCGTGGCGACGAGGTTCGTGAAGATGGCGCAGAAGAGCACGAGCAGGATGACGCCGAGGCTCACCATGCCCGCCGGCCGGCGCGAGAAGCGGCGCGCGAAGTCCCGCTGCCGGGAGAAGCGCCGCGATCGCGCCTCCATCGGGATGGCCCGCTCACTCATAGCGGATCCTCGGATCCAGAACCGCGTAGGTGACGTCCACGAACAGGTTGCTCAGCGCCACGACCAGCGCCAGCATCAGCGCGATCGCCTGCACCGTGGGGAATTCGCGGAAGAATATCGAGTCGATCAGCAGCTTACCGATGCCCGGCAGGTTGAAGACGGTCTCGATGATGATCGCGCCGCCGACGATGTTGGAGACCTGCAGGCCCAGGATCGTCACGACCGGGATGAGGGCGTTGCGGAAGGCGTGCTGCAACACCACGGTGCTCTCCCGCAGGCCCTTCGCGCGCGCGGTGCGCACGTAGTCCTGGCGCAGCACCTCCACCATCGCCGCCCGCGTCTGGCGCGCCAGCACCGCCGCCTGCGCGACGCCGATCGCCAGCGCGGGCAGGAACAGACCGCGCAGGTTCTCGATCGGATCGTCGCGGAAGCTGGTCCAGCCCAGCGCCGGGAACCAGCCCAACTCCACCGCGAAGATCAGGATCAGGACCATCGCCAGCCAGAAGTTGGGGATCGCGGCGCCCAGCACCGCGAACAACGTCCCCCCGTAGTCGAAGGGCGTGTTGGGACGCGATCCGGCCAGCAGGCCGATGGGGATCGCGATGATGACGGCCAGGATCAGCGACAGGATGCCGAGCTCGATCGACAGCTCCAGCCGGTCGGCGACGAGGGCGCGCACCGTGTCGCCGGAGCGGCGGCTATCGCCGAAGTCCCCCTGGAAGACGCCGCCGATCCAGTCGAAGTACTGCACCACGACGGGGCGGTCGAAGCCCATCTCGATGCGGATCGCCTCGGCGACGGCCGGGTCCGCCTCCTCCCCCAGCATGGCCATCGCCGGATCGCCGGGCAGCAGGCGCATGGCGAAGAAGGTGATGATGGAGATCAGGACGATGACGGGGATCGTCGCGACGAGGCGCCGCGCGCTATACGTCGCCATCCGCGTCCCCCTTCCCGCGGGCCCGCCCCCGGCCGGGCGACGCCCCGGCAGCGCCCGCGAGGCAACGCCCGGGCGATCCGCACGCTGCCGGGCCGTCCGGCCGGCCCTCCTTCATGCCGCGTCGCCGAGGGCCGGCGCCGTTTGGCGCCGGCCCTCGGGGCGGTGAGGCAACGGGACGACTACGTGGCCCAGCTCACGTTGTTCTGGCCGAAGTGCGGCTTGCCGTCCTTGTAGATCTCGAACTGCAGATCCGGGTTCCAGGCCCAGGTCTGCTCCGCGAAGTTCTCGGGGATGATCATCGCGCCTTCCATGATGATGTTGTTCAACTCCTGCATCGCGTCGACGCGGGCGTCCGGTTCGAACGTTTCGGCCACCTTGGCGAAGGCCGCCTGCACCTCCGGATCCTTGCCCGGCCCGAGGGTGAAGTCCATGGGGCCGGCCTCCGCGTGTCCGAACGCCATCTGTTGCCAGACGTCGGCCCGCACCGACATCCCCGCGATCAGCGTGATCGACTGCAGGTCCCAGAACTCGAGGTAGTAGTCGGGGCTGGGCCGGCCCACGATCTCCATCTCGATGCCGAATTCGGCCAGGCTGGCCTGGTGGAACTCCGCCCGGGCGATGTCGCTCGGCGTGTTGAGCACGTTCGCCTTGAAGGAGTACCCATCGGACATCCCGGCCGCGTCGAGCTCCTGGTAGACCCGTTCCGGGTTGAACTCCACCAGGACGTTGTCGGGCCGGTGGTAGATGCCCGTCGCCGGACCGAGCCAGCCCCATTGGTTGGGAATCCCGATGCCGTTCCGCACGACATCGACGAGCCGGTCGCGATCCAGCGCGTAGAAGTACGCGCGGCGCAGGTTGGGGTTGTCCCACGGCGGCTGGGTCCGGTTCAGCCACACGTGGGCCGAGCCATTGGTCGGGTTCGGGGCGACGGCGAGGGTGGAGTCCTGCAGTCGCGCGCGATCCTCCGGCAGCGTCTGATAGATCACGTCGAACTCGCCGGTCAGCAGGCCGTTCGCCTGCTGCGAGGGGTCGACGCCCTGGCTCAGGACCAGCCGTTCGACGCTGGGGGCGTTGGGCATCCAGTAGTCGTCGAACTTGCCCATGATGTACGGGCCGTCGATGTCCTCATCGACGTACTGGAAGGCGCCGGTGCCCACGGGGGCCTCGCGGCTGCTGGCCTCGTTGATCCGGTCGAAGGCGCCGGGCGAGGTCAGCGCCCCGGCCCGGTCGCCCAGGATCAGCAGCAGCGGCGAGAACGGCCGGTTCATCTCGAAGTGCGCCGTGAGCGCGTCCACCTCCACGACGGTCGCGACGGCGTCGAGGTCGGCCTTGATGCGGGACACCTCCAGGTTCTGGCCCCGCTCCACGTGCAGCCGCACCGTCTCCGACGAGAGCACGGTGCCGTCGTGATAGAGGACGCCCTCGCGCAGGTTGAAGATGACGTTCAGCGGATCCGGGATCTCCCACGACTGCGCCAGGCTGACTTCCGCGTCGGGCGACAGGTTGGCGTCGTAGATCACCAGGTTGTCGTGCACCGCCCAGAAGGCCTGGTGGTCGTCGCCGCCGGTGCCGACGGTCGCCTCCAGGGCGCTCAGGTTCTGCACGGTCGGCCAGCGCACTTCGTCCGGCGTGTCCACGACCGCCGCTTCGGCCGCCGCCGTCGCCGCGCTCTCGGCGGCCTCCTGGGCGGCGCCGGCGGCCTCTTCGGCCGCGGCGACGGCGGCCGCGGCGGTCTCGGCCGCGGCTTCGGCGGTCTCCTGGGCCGTGGCGGCGGCCTCGCCGGCGGCGGCGGACGCCTCGCCGGCGGCTTCGGCCGCGGCGGCAGCCGCAGCGGCGGCCTCGTCGATGGCCGCCTGGGCGGCCTCGGCGGTGGCCGTGCCGGCCTCGACCGCGGCGGCCGCGTCGCGGGCGGCCTGGGCGGCGGCCTCGGCGGCCTCGGACGCGGCGGCGGCGACGGCCGCGGCGGCTTCGTCACCGGCGGCGGCGGCGGCGGCCGCGGCTTCGGCGGCGGCCGAGGCGGCGGCTTCGGCGGCGGCGGCCGCATTGGCGGCGTCCTCCGACTCGGCCGCCTCGGCGGCCAGGGCAGCGGCCGCATCGGCGGCGTTGGCGGCCTGTGAGGCGGCGGCGGAGGCCTCGGACGCGGCGGCGGCCGCCTCGGCGGCGGCGTCGGCGGCGGCCTCGGTCTCGGCCGCGCGCGCCTCGCCGGCGGCGATGGCGGCGGCGGCGGCCTCCTCCGCGGCCGAGGCGGCCCGTTCGGCGGCCGCGGCGCCGGGATCATCGTCGTCGTCGCCGCAGCCGACCAGGGCGAGGCCGGCCGCGCCAACTCCGGCCTTGGCGCTGGCTCCCAACATGGTGCGACGGCTGATCTTGCGGTGTCGCAATCGGTTCCAATAGTTGTGCTGCATCTCAGCCTCCTCAGGGCTTCCTCGCCGGATGTCCGCCATTGAATCGCAATGCGCGGCTCCGGCGAGATCGGCGGAGAGTATAGCGGAACGCACGGCGTCTGCAATACGCCTGTCCACCGGAAGGCAGCCCGATCACCTCGCGGGTCGCTCGCCGGCTCCCCGGCCGGAGCCTATTCGGCCTCCCCCTCGACGAGGCCCTGGTCGAAGCCGTCCTGATAGGCCTGCCGGACGTCGTCCTCGGTCGGGCCGCCCGCGCCCAGCACCCCCGCCACCGTCAGCAGCGCCACCAGCCCGGCGCCCGCCGCCAGCCCCACCGCGGCGAGCAGCGGCCGGCTCTGGCATCCACGCTGGAGGGCACGTGTCCCGATCATCGCTCGTCCGCCGCCCCATCCGTATCGCGATCAGTGTCGCGGATTCCGGGGCGCATCGTGAGTCTAGGGGTGAGTCTAGGGCCTGCCGCCGGCCCGCCGTCCGATCCCGCCGTCACCGCTCGCTTCGCCCCATGCCGACCGAGCCCGGCCGCAACGTCGTGGTGTACCATGACCATACCGCCCGTTTCCGGCGCCGATCAGCGATCAGGAGGTCGCCCATGCCCTATGGGGCCGACATCAGCAGGAACAACCCCGGCTGCTTCCTGTTCCTGATCGACCAGTCGGGTTCGATGGGCGAGGCGCTCGGCGGTCAGCCGGAACTGCGCAAGATGGACGGCGCGGCCGACGCCGTGAACCGCATCCTCGACGCCATCTCCCAGCGCTGCTCGCAGGGCATGGACGTCCGCGACTACTTCCACGTCGGCATCCTCACCTACAGCACGGACGAGCGGGGGGAGCCGGACATCGGGTCCGCCCTGCCGGGCACCTCGCCCGGGGAGCCGTTCCTCGCGATCAGCCAGGTCGTCGAGGCCGCCACCGTGGAGGAGCGGCAGGTGAAGGAACCGGACGGCGGGGGAGGCGTGGTGGAAGTCACGCGGAAGTTCCCGGTGTGGCTGCGCCCCGAAGCCCGCTGGGGCACGCCGATGTGCGGCGCGCTGTCCGCGGCGTCGGCGGCGCTCCAGGACTGGATCGCCGAACACCCCGACTCGTACCCGCCGATGCTGATCTGCATCACCGACGGGGCCGCCACGGACGGGAACCCGGCGCCCCTGGCCGAGGGGATCATGGCCCTGGAGACCAACGACGGCCCGGCGCTGATCTACAACGCCCATCTCTCGGCGATGTCCGCGATGCCGGTCCAGTACCCCTCCGACGAGAGCGAAGTGCCGCCGGACGAGTACGCCGCGCAGATGTTCCGCATGTCGTCCGTCTTTCCCGACCCGGTGGTGGAACTGGCCGCGGGCATGGGGCTGCCGGTCGTCGCGGGCTCGCGGGGCTACGTCTACAACGCCGACATGGTGGCCCTCGTGCAGTTCCTGGACATCGGGACGCGCGCCGCCTCGGACCTGCACTGATGCGCGGCCGGCGCTGACCCCGGGGGCGCGCAGGTGCGGCTGAGGCCGGTCACCGAGTTCTGGCTGCCCAAGGCGGGCAACAGCCCCGAGGAGTACGAGGACGCCTTCCGCGCCGACTACCCGGCGCCCGGCGCGGCGCGCGTCGCCGTGACCGACGGCGCCAGCGAATCGGCCTTCGCGCGCGAGTGGGCCGACGCGCTGGCCGAGGCCTTCGTGTCCCGGCCCCCCGAGTTGTGCGCCCTGACCGAGGACTCGCTGGACGCCTGGTTGCTTGCGCCCCGCGAGCGCTGGCATGGGCAGGTGCCGTGGGACCGCCTGCCCTGGCACGGCGAGGCCAAGGCGCGGACCGGGGCCTTCGCCACGCTGCTGGGGCTGACCGTCGAGGCCGCGCCCGACGACGCCGCGCGCCTCTGCTGGCGGGCGCTCGCCGTGGGCGACAGCTGCCTCTTCGTCGTGCGCGACGGCCAACTGGCGGTGTCCTTCCCGCTGGCCGATGCGTCCGAGTTCGACAACACCCCCGCTCTGGTGTGCAGCAACCCCGCCAACGCGGGGCCGATGTGGGACGGCGTGCGTCGGTGCGGCGGGCTGTGCGAGGCGGAAGACCTGTTCCTCCTGGCGTCCGATGCGCTGTCGTGCTGGATCGTCGCCGGCAGCGCCGCCGGCGAGCGGCCGTGGGAGGCCCTCGCGGCGCTGGACCCGCCGGACTGGGACGATTGGGTCGACGAGGAGCGGCGCGCGGGGCGGATGCGCAACGACGACACGACGCTGGTGGCGCTGGAGGTCGCGGAGGACTGAGGTGAGCGGAGCGACATGCCCTGGCCGGGGATAACCGACTTCAGCGCGGCCGTTCAGCACCCGCCGCTGTGCTTCCGCGGCGCCCGGCTGGCGGCGGGGGAGACGCTGGTCAACCAGCGCGGGATGCCGCTGGTGTTCTCGGGCGCGTTCGCCTGCGTCTACTGCGTCGCCGTGGGCGGCCGCAAGTTCGCGGTGCGCTGCTTCACCCGCGAGGTGCGGGACCAGCAGCGCCGCTACAACCAACTGAGCGAGTACCTGATCAGCGCCCTGCCGCCGTCGTTCGTGCATTTCGAGTACCTGGAGCGCGGCATCTGCCTGGGCGGCGACTGGTATCCGATCGTCCAGATGGAGTGGGTGGAGGGGGAGCCGCTGAGCAACTTCGTCGGCGCCCGCCTCGACGACCCCGGCGCGCTGCTGCGCGTCGCGGCGCAGTGGCGCGGCGGCCCGGTCGCCAGCCTGCGCGGGCTGCGCATCGCGCACAACGACTTGCAGCACGGCAACGTGATGGTGCAGACGGACGGCCGGCTCCGCCTCGTCGACTACGACGGGATGTTCCTGCCCCAGTTCCGGGGCGAGCCCAGCCCGGAGTTGGGACACAAGCACTACCAGCACCCCCGGCGGTCGGCGGAGGACTACGGCGCCTCCGTCGACAACTTCCCCGCGCTGGTCATCTACCTCAGCCTGATCGCCCTCGCCTCCGACCCCGGATTGTGGCGCTTCAACAACGAGGACAACCTGATCTTCACCCGCAGCGACTACGCCGATCCCCGCGCGTCCGAGCTCTTCGCCCGCTTGCGGAACTCCCCCGACCGGTTCG
The DNA here is from genome assembly GCA_963664645.2 of Dehalococcoidia bacterium. Classification (GTDB taxonomy): domain Bacteria; phylum Chloroflexota; class Dehalococcoidia; order Bin125; family Bin125; genus TK10-74A. The sequence goes on along the minus strand of CAXXCV010000001.1, from coordinate 872,960 downwards.
TGGCGGCGCTGGCGGAACGCCTCGAGGCGTGCTGCGCGCTGCCGGTGGAGCAGGTGCCCGACCTGGAGACCATCCTGCATGGGATGCCGCCCGGCGCGGAGCCCTCGCCGCCGGCGCGCGCACCGTCCGCGCGATCCGTCGCGCCCGCCCCGACCCCCGCGCCCGCGCCCGCGCCGCCCGCCCCGACCCCCGCGCCCGCGCCGCCCGCAACTCCCGCCGCGCCCGCCGCGCGCCGCCGTGCTCCCGTCAAGCGCGGGCGGGTGATCTGGGGCGTGGTCGTCACCGTCATCGCGGTCACGGCCGCCGTGGCGGCGGTGATGGCCTGGGCCGTCTCGGTCCGGGGGTGGTGAGGGCCGTTCGCGGCCGCGCGCCGGCTACGGCCGCCAGATCGCGAGCGCCTGGGGCACGACGCCCAGCGCCAGGACGATCAGGCCGATGGTGAAGAACGCGCCGGCCACGTCGTCGAACGGCATGATGAAGCGCAACATGCCGATCAGCCCGCCCGCGATCAGCGCCAGCGCGAGGGTGTTGATCCAGCCGCGGCGGACCTTGCCCCAGCCCACGGCCTCGGTCCAGCCGAGCAGCCGGCCGTGGCGGCGATCCCCGCCCAGGAAGAGCGTGATGACGGCGCAGCCGATGAGCAGGCCGCCCGCCTGCGCGATGACGTCGAAGGCGCCGTTGATCCCCGGCACGCCCGGCTCATGGTCCGCGAAGAGCAGGGAGAGCATGATTTTGGGGAACTGGCCGGCGGCGAACACGGCCAGCCCGGCCGCCGCCGCGCCCAGCGCCAGCTTGCCGCGCGGCCGCATGGCGCCCGTCAGCGCCGGCGCTCCGGTCAGCCCCAGCAGTTCGAGCACGAGGAGCACGCAGAACATGCACACGCCGACGGCGAAGTGGGCGCCGCCCAGCAGCGCCAGCAGCTCCGCGCCCGTTTCCGGATCCTGCGGGTGCAGGAACGCCCGCCCCTCGGGCGCGCCCAGCAGCTCGATGATCGGCGTGACGATCTGATCGTAGAAGGGATCGCCGACGAACGGACTCGCCACCATCATCAGCAGGCCGGCGATGATCACGCCCAGCGCCACCCGGTGGGACACGCGCCAATCCGCCAGGCTCATGCCCGCCCGCGGCGAGCCGGCCGGCGGCGGGTTCGGCTGGGACATCTCCGCCTCTCCTGCCTCCCGCGCGCCCGTCCCGCGTCCCTGCCGCCCGGTGCGGCCGGGGCCGATCCGGCCGGCTCAGCGCGGCGGTTCGCCGTCGCGGGGCCCCTGCCGCCGCGCGGCGGCGCGGCGCTGGAATCTCGCGTAGATGATCAGGGCCACGCCGACCCAGAAGAGCACGATGCCCGGCGCGATGACCACGACGCCGAAGACGGTCCCGAACAGGATCTGCAGCAGCAGGGCGGGAGGCAGCAAGAGCAGCCCGATCGCCACCCCGGCCACCCCGGCCCGGTCGGCCCAGCGCCACTCGGCCGTCGCCGCCTTGTAGCGGTCGACCGTGCGCCGCGCTCGCTCCATCACCGCGGCCCGCCGCCGGGGCTCCCAGAACAACACCAGCCCCAGCCCGCCCAGGACCAGGATCCCGCCGAGCGCCCTGACCGTCGCGCCGATGGCGGCGCCCTGGTTCTCCAGGACGATCCCGGTCACGGCGAGCATGACGCCAACCCCCAGGCCGGCCGCTCCCGCGGCGTCGGACGGCCGCAAGTCGCGCAGCGCCTGCCGCAGTCGGTCCATGCTCGTCCTCAATGCGTCCTCAACGCAGGCTCGATCCGCGCTCCGCTGCCGCGCCGGGACACCCCGCGGACGAGGCCGCGCGGCGTCATGCCGATTGTAACGATCGCCTCGCGGCGACCGGCGCGGGTTCCCCCAGGAACGGCTCAGGCTCCGCTCTGCCAGGCGGGCTTGCGCATCTCGGCGAAGGCGGTGAAGCCCTCGCGGGCCTCGGCCGAGGCGAAGAGGTCGGCGGAGAACTTCGAGGCCCAGTCGAACCCCTCGTCGAGCGGCATCTCCGGCACGTCGCGAACGAGCCGCTTGCAGGCGCCCAGCGCGTTGGGACCGCCCAGCCGCAACGAATCGAGGTAGCCCTGCACGCGGGCGTCGAGGGCGTCGTCGGGGGCGGCGGCCGTGATCAGGTTCATCGCCGCCGCCTCGCTCGCCGTGAACGTGTTGCCGGTGATGAAGTACTCCATGCAGCGGGTGAGGCCGACCTTGGGCAGGATCACGACGGAGATGATCGCCGGCGAGACGCCGATCCGCACCTCGCTGTAGGAGAAGTTCACGCTCTCCGCCGCGACGGAGATGTCGCAGGCGGCGACGAGGCCGATGCCGCCCGCCCGCGTGGGCCCCTGCACGCGGCAGACGACCGGCTTCGGCGAGCGCCAGATGTCCTTGAGGATCTCGACGAACGCGTTGGGGCCGCCGGTCGGCCGCTCCTGCGACTCGTTGCGCTGCCGCGCCTCCTTCAGGTCGGCCCCGGCGCAGAAGGCGGGGCCGGTGGCCTGCAGCAGGATGGCGCGCACGGCGTCGTCGGCCAGGGCCGCGTCGAGGTGGGCGCGCAACTCCGCGACCAACTGCCGCGAGAGGGCGTTGCGGTTGTGCGGCGAGTCCAGCGTGATCGTCGCGATGCCGCGCTCGACCGACAGGTGCACCAACTCCGCGGCGGTCGTCATGACGTCGCCTCCTCCTTACTCATTCGGGCTTACTCGTTCGGGAACTGCCCCGGCCGGCGCCCCTCGCCCGGCGGACCCGCGAAGGCCTGCGCGACCTCCATCCAACTCCGCGCCGCCGCGCCCTCCACGACGAGGCGCGTGTCGGCCAGGTGCCGCCGCTGCGTGGCGACGCGGCAGAAGTCGGTCGCGGAGCCGCGGATGCGCGCCGGCGCGTCCGGGTCGCCGTGGGTCCAGGGCGCGCCCGAGGGCAGCGTCAGGTCGACGAAGACCGGATCCTCGTTGGGCTCCAGGCCGCGGTTGACGTAGGAGAAGCCGCGCGTGCGCACGCCGATCGCCGCCACGTGGCGGATGCGGTCCGTGTCGGGCCGCTCGGCCGGCACCACGTCGACGATGTCGAGGCCGTGCGACCACGTCTCCATCAGCCGCGCGGTGATGTAGGAGGCGGCGCTCATCTCGGGCCCGTACCAGGCCAGGCGGGCGCGGGGGTCGACCGGGCGCGCGGCGCGGATCAGTTCGCTGCTCGCCGTGCGCCACCATTGCAGCAACTCGTCGTACGACAGTGCGCGCGACCGCTCCAGGTACTTCAGCCCGTCCTGCTCGTCCACCGCCTGCCGGAAGCCGGCGGCGTCGCGCAGACCGAGGGCGGCGATGTCGTCGATGAAGGCCAGGTGCGCGAGCTGGTCGCGGACCTTCCAGCCGGGCGCGTGCGAGTCGCGCTCCCAGTCGTCGGGACCCAGCGTCACCACGACCTGCTCCAGGTCGCGATGCTCGCCGGCCAGGTCGTCCACGAGCTCCTGAAAGTCGATCGGCATGGGGGACTCCTCCGGGACGGCGGAGCACGGCGGCTCCGGCGGCTACTCCAGCAGCGACTCGGGGATCGGTACCACGGCGCGGCGCAATTCCTCGCTCAGCACCTTGGCCTGCGGGTCGGTGCGCAGCGAGGCCGAGACGCCCTCGCCCAGCAGTCCGTGGATCACGAAGTTCATCGAGAGGATGTTGGGCAGCTCGAAGCGCTCGATCTCCAGGTCTTGCGCCTCCGGGTAGAGCTCGCGGACCTTCTCGGGCGTGAGGAAGCGCTCCAGCCAGAGGTAGGCCGCCGCGGTCCTGGTCCAGAAGCCGACGTTGGCGTTGCCGCCCTTGTCGCCCGAGCGCGCCCCCGCGACCCGGCCCAGCGGGACGTCGCGGGTGGGGCCGCCGGGCACGGGACCGGCCGGACGCTCGGGCGGGGGGATCTCCTCCGTGAGGGGCGCGTGCGGCGGCGGATCGACGCGCGTCTCCTCCCCGTCCAGCACGACGCGCTCGTCGATCACGTCCGAGGAGACGAGCGCGGGCCAGTAGACGGTGATCCCGGCCGCGCGGCGGCTGGAGTTGACCGTCTTGAAGCCGGGGTAGTTCGCCAGCCCCATCTCGACGCCCGCGTTCCAGAACTTGCGGCCCACCGGCTCCTCCCCGGCGGCCCGCGCGCCGATGCTCAGCAGCCCGAAGGCCTCGCTCTCGGCCGGGCCGCCGTGGGCCAGCGTCACCCGCGTCTCCAGGAACTGCTCGCGCCCGCCGACGTAGCCCCAGAACGCCTCCTCGGCGATGGCCGCCTTGGCCTCCACGTCGGGGCCGGTCAGCGCGAAGGTCGTGCTGTTCTTGTAGCCGCCCTCGTAGTTCATGCAGACCTTGGTCGTGGGCGGCGCGGGCTCGCCGCGGACGCCGCTCACGCGGACGCGGTCGGGGCCCTCCTGTTCGAGCCGGATCGTGTCGAAGCGGGAGATCACGTCGGGGTTGGCGTAGCGCGGCTCGCCGATCTCGTAGAGCAGCTGCGCCGTGACCGTGCCCACGGAGACGAGCCCGCCCGTGCCCTCGTGCTTGGTGATGACGAAGGAGCCGTCGGGGTGCATCTCGGCGATCGGGAAGCCCGGCCGCGACATGTCGGGCACCTCCGGGTAGAAGGCGTAGTTGCCGCCGGTGCATTGCGCGCCGCACTCGATGACGTGGCCGGCGACGATGCCGGCCGCCAGCTTGTCCCAATCGTCGCGCGCCCAGCCGAACTTCCAGGCGGCCGGGCCCAGCGTGACCGCGGCGTCGGTCACGCGCGGGCAGATCACGACGTCGGCGCCCTGGTTGAGCGCCTCCACGATGCCGAACGCGCCCAGGTAGGCGTTGGCGCTCAGCACCGGCGCATCCAACTCCGACAGCGGCGTGCCCTTGTCGAGATGGGCCAGCGTCTCGCCCCGGTCCTGCAACTCGTCGAGCCGGGGCAGCAGGTCGTCGCCGGTGGTGTAGGCGACCTTGGCCTGCAGGCCCAGCTCCGCGTAGATGTTCTCCGCCGCCCGCGCCAGGCCGCCCGGGTTGAGCCCGCCCGCGTTGACGACGATCTTGATCCCCTGCTTGCTGCACGTCTCGGCGATCTCGCCCAGCTGCCGCAGGAAGGTGCGGGCGTAGCCGAGCTCCTCGCGCCGTGTCTTGTCCTTGAGCAGGATCATCATCGTCAACTCGGCGAGGTAGTCGCCGGTCAGGAAATCGATCGGGCCGTCCTCGACCATCTCCCGGGCGGCGCTGATGCGATCGCCGTAGAAGCCGCTGCAGTTCGCGATGCGGAGCGCTTCGGTCATGCGGACCCTCCCGCCTCGGATTCCTCGGTCACTTCCTCGGTCACTTCTTCAAGAACAATGAGCAGTGCGCCGTTGGCGACCTGCTCGCCGGGGCGCACGCGCACGTCGCCGACGATGCCGGGCGCCGGCGCCGTGATGCGATGCTCCATCTTCATCGCCTCCAGCAGCAGCAGGAGGTCGCCGGCCCGCACCTTCGTCCCGGGCTGGACCAGCACGTCGACGACCTTGCCCGGCATCGGCGCGACGAGGCCGCCCGCCGGGGTCTCCAGGCCGCGGTCGGGGAAGCGCGGCAACTCGGTGAGTTGCACGTCGCCGCCGGGGCCCTGCACGTGCCAGCGCGCGCCCTCCCGGACGAGCGCGAAGGCGCTGCGCCGTCCGTCGATCTCCAGCGTCACGCCGCCCGCGCCGCGCTCGCGCAGCGCGACGCGCTGATCGCCGTCGCCGGTGTCGACCGAGAAGGCGCCGTCGCGTTGCGACCGGTACCGCACGACGACCTCGCCGTCGCCGTGGACGGGGCGGAAGCGCGTCTCCTCGGGCGGCATCGACGAGTTGCGCCAGCCGCTGGGGAAGCCCGCCAGGACGGTGGCGGCGGCGCGGCGGTCGGCCTGCGCGGCCAGCGCCGCCGCGATCGCGGCCTCCTGAACCTCCGCGGCGCCGGGCACGCGCACGCGCGGCGGCGCGACCCGGTCGATGAAGTCGGTCGTCGTGTCGCCGGCCAGGAAGGCCGGGTGGCGCAGCGTCGCGACGAGGAAGTCGCGGTTGGTCGTCAGACCCTGCACCTGGGTGCGCTCCAGGACGCGGGCCAGCCGCGCCGCCGCCTCCTCCCGCGTGGGCGCGTGCGCGATCACCTTCGCCAGGATGGGGTCGAACTCGATCCCCACCTCGGAGCCGGTCTCGATGCCGGAGTCGAAGCGGGCCGGCGGCGCCGCCGGTGGGCGCCAGGCCAGCACCGTGCCGCTGGCGGGCAGGAAGTCGTTGCCGGGATCCTCGGCGTAGAGCCGCGCCTCGATGGCGTGCCCGTCGATGCGCAGGCCGGCCTGCGTCACGCTCAGCGGGTCGCCCTGCGCGATGCGGATCTGCTCGCGTACGAGGTCGAGCCCGCAGATCGCCTCCGTCACCGGATGCTCCACCTGCAGGCGGGTGTTCATCTCCAGGAACCAGAAGTCCCGGCCGCCGAGCAGGAACTCGACCGTCCCGGCCGACGTGTAGCCGATCGCCGCCGCGGCCTGCACCGCCGCCTGGCCCATCGCCGCGCGCAACTCGTCGTCGAGGGCGGGCGAGGGCGCCTCTTCGATGATCTTCTGGTGGCGCCGCTGGATCGAGCACTCGCGCTCGAAGCAGTGCACGATGGCGCCCTGCTGGTCGCCCAGCACCTGCACCTCGACGTGGCGGACCCGCGACAGCCAGCGCTCCAGGAAGACCGTGTCGTCGCCGAAGGCGCCCGCCGCCTCGCGCCGCGCCGCCTCGATGGACTCCCGCAGGTCGTCGGGCGCATCCACGACGCGCATGCCCTTGCCGCCGCCGCCGGCCGCGGCCTTGACGAGCAGCGGATAGCCGATCGCCTGGGCAGGGGCCGCCGCGTCGGCGCCGGGCGCGACGCGATGGGAGGACAGCGTGGGCACGCCGGCCGCGTCCATCGTGCGCTTGGCGGCGAGCTTGTCGCCCATCGCGGCGATGGCGTCGGCCGACGGCCCCACCCAGACCAGCCCCGCCTCCCCGGCGGCGCGCGCGAAGCCGGCGTTCTCCGAGAGGAAGCCGTAGCCGGGATGGACGGCCTCCGCGCCGCTGCGCCGCGCCGCGTCGATGATCTTGCCGACATCCAGGTAGGTCTCGGCCGCGGTGCGCCCGCCCAGCGCGACGGCCTCGTCGGCCTCGCGCACGAACGGCGCGTCCGCGTCGCCGTCGGCGTAGACGGCGATCGTGCGCAGGCCCATCTCGCGGGCCGTGCGCATGATGCGCCGCGCGATCTCGCCGCGGTTGGCGACGAGCAGGCTGCGGAGTCGGCGCGGCTCGCTCACGGTCACATCCGCCAGACGCCGTAGCCCGCCGCGCCCTTGACCTCGTTGCTGTGGCAGGCGGAGAGCGACAGGCCGACGACGGTGCGCGTGTCGCGCGGGTCGATGATGCCGTCGTCGGAGACGCGCGAGGTCGCGTAGAGGCCCAGCGAGCGGCGCTCCATCCAGTACTCGACGCCTTCGGCGCGTTTACGGTCGGCGGCTTCGTCCCAGGTCTGACCGCGGCGTTCGGCCGCGGCGCGCTGCACGATCGACATCACGCCCGCCATCTGCTTCGGCCCCATGACGGCGATCTTGGCCGTCGGCCAGAGGTAGGTGAAGCGGGTGTTGTAGGCGCGCCCGCTCATGCCGTAGTTCCCGGCCCCGTAGGAGGCCCCCACGATGACCGTGATGTGCGGTACCGCGGAGTTGGAGACGGCGTTGATCATCTTCGAGCCGTTCTTGGTGATGCCGCCCTGCTCGAAGTCGGTGCCCACGATGTAGCCGGTGATGTTCTGCAGGAAGAGGATCGGCACGTCGACCTGGTTGCAGAGCTGGATGAACTGCGCCGCCTTCTCGGCCGACTCCGAGAACAGCGCCCCGTTGTTCGCCACGATGCCGATCGGGTAGCCGTGCACCGAGGCCCAGCCGGTGACCAGCGTGGGGCCGTACAGCGGCTTGAACTCCTCGAAGCGGGAGCCGTCCACCACCCGCGCGATGACCTCGCGGATGTCCAGCGGCGAGCGCAGGTCGCGCGAGACCATGCCCAGCAGCTCCTCCGGGTCGTGGCGGGGCGGGTCGGCGGGCAGGCTGGGACCGGGGCCCAGCTTGCGCCAGTTGAGGTGCGCGATCACGTCGCGGCACATGCGGATGCCCTCTTCCTCGTCCTCCGCCAGGTAGTCGGCGAGGCCCGAGGTGCGGGCGTGCATGTCGCCGCCGCCGAGCGATTCGTCGTCGGCGTCCTCGCCCGTCGCCATCTTGACCAGCGGCGGCCCGCCCAGGAACACCTTGGAGCGGTTGCGGATGAAGATGTTGTAGTCGCTCATGCCGGGCTGATAGGCGCCGCCGGCCGTGGAACTGCCGAACACGACCGAGATCGTGGGGATGCGCAGCTTCGACAGCTCGGTGATCTCGTAGAACAGCCGGCCCGACTCGGCGAAGTGGTCGGTGGCCTTGAGCATCTCGTCCTCGGGGTCGCCGGTGACGCCGCGCAGGTCGGCCCCGGCCGACTCGACGAACTGCACGTAGGGCAGCCGGTTCTCGCGCGCGATCTCCAGGCCGCGCATCAGCTTCTTGCCGTTGAACGGGTTGAACGCGCCCGCCCGCACCGACGGGTCGTGGCCCAGGATCAGGCACTCCACGCCCGAGATGACGCCGATGCCCAGCAGGAAGCCGGAGCCCACCGGGAAGTGCGACGACCAGGCCGCCAGGGGGCTGATCTCCAGGAACGGGCTGTCGCGGTCGAGCACCTTGGCGATGCGCTCGCGGATGGGGAGCTTGCCGCGGCTGCGCAGCCGCGCCATCGCCTCCTCGCCGCCGCCGCCGGCCGCCTCGCGCAGCAACTCGTCGATCTGGCCGAGCATCTCGGCCATGTCGTCGCGGTTCCTGCGGAAGCCCTCGACGCGCGGGTCGATGCCGGATGTCAGCGTCGCCATCGGCCATTCCCTTCGTCGGCGCGACGGCCGGTCGCGCCCGGTCGGGGGGATGCTAGCGCGCCGCCGCGGGTCGGGGGAGGGGTCGCCTATTCCGCCGCCGCGGGGGCCGCCTGCGCCGGACGCGGCCCGCGCAGCAGCGAGGCCGGGACGCCCAGCGCGACGACCGCCGCGGCCACGATCAGCGCGAGCCGCAGCCCGCTGACCATCGCGTCGGGCGCGACGGCCGGGTCGTCGAGGCCGAGGGCGGAGCGGGCCCCGGCGTAGGCCGCCGCCTGACCGCTGAACAGCGCCACCGCGACCGCCACGCCCACCGCGTTGCCCACCGTCCGCGCGGTGGTCTGCGAGGCCGAGGCGGTGCCCAGCCGGTCGGGCGGCACGGAGGACATGATCATCGACGTGTTGGGCGACGAGAAGATCGCCGTCCCCGCGCCGATCAGGAAGAGGCGCACGACGATGCCGGGCACCGAGCTGTCGGCGTGGAGCGTGGCCGCGAACAGCAGCGAGAGGCAGACGAGCGTGAGCCCGACCGTGCTGGGCATGCGCGCGCCCACCCGGTCGGAGAGCGCCCCGGAGAAGGGGGAGAGCACGAGCAGCGCGATCGGGAAGGCGGCCATGATCGCGCCCGCTTCGAGGGTCGAGAAGCCGCGCGCGTCGACGAGATAGAACGGCCCCAGGATGATCACCGCCGAGAGCCCGAAGAACTGCGCCGTCGCGGCGCTGATCGACAGGGTGTAGCCGCGCAGCTTGAAGAGGGCCAGGTCGACGACGGGGCTGAGGCTGCGCCGCTCCACCAGGATGAACACGACCAGCAGCGTCGCGCCGGCGGCGAACAGCGCCACGATCTCCGCGCTGCCCCAGCCCCAGGCGTCGCCGCGATTGACGGCCAGCACGAGGCTGGCGAGCAGGCCGAAGAGGATGGCGGAGCCGGGGATGTCGAGGCCGCGCGGCCGCGAGCCGGGCGGCGTGTCGCGCAGCAACCGCCAGACGAGCAGCGTTCCCATCACGCCCAACGGCACGCGCGTCCAGAAGATCGCGCGCCAGTCGAGCACCTCGACCAGCACGCCGCCCAGCATCGGGCCGCTGGCCACGCCGGCGCCCACCGTCGCGACCTGGATGCCCAGCGCGCGCCCGCGCTGCGAGGCGGGGAAGGTGGCGGTGACGATCGCGGCGCCGTTGGCCAGCACGGCCGCGGCGCCGACGGCCTGCAGCGCGCGCGTCGCCAGCAGTTCGGGCAGCGAGCCGGCCAGGGCCGACAGCCCGGCCGCGACCGTGAAGACCGCGAAGCCCGCCGCGTACAGCGACTTGCGGCCGTAGATGTCGCCCAGGCGGCCCAGAGTCAGCGCCAGCCCGGTGTTGACGATCACGAAGATCAGCGCCACCCAGATGACGTCGCTGGGCGTGGTGTCGAACTCGCGGGCCAGCGTGGGCAGGGCGATGTTGACGATCGAGGCGTCGAGCGTGCCCAGGTAGACGCCGGTGCAGACCAGCCCCAGCGCCACCCAGCGGTAGGGGACGCCCGCCAGGGCGGGGCCCTCGACGAGCGGGGGCGACCCCGTGGGGGGTGGTCTGCGCGCCATCGCCGCCTTCGCTCCGCTGCGTCGCCGGTCCAACCGGCGCAGCCGCAACGGTAGGCCCTTTCCCGGGCGGCGCCAGCGATCGCCCCAGCCTCACCCCCTGTCCTCCTCTCCGTCTGGACGGCGGAGAGGAGGCTCCGATCCCCTCTCCCTGGGGAGAGGGTGAGGGTGAGGGGGTGAGGCCGCGAAATTTTTTTTCGCCGCCGCCCGGCAGGGCGACCACAAGGGTCGCCCCTACGACCGTGAACGCGGCGCGGTCGGGCCGCCCGCAAGAATTTTTTTTGCCTGCCCAGCCTCACCCCCTGTCCTCCTCTCCGTCTGGACGGCGGAGAGGAGGCTCCGATCCCCTCTCCCTGGGGAGAGGGTTAGGGTGAGGGGGACCGGAGCCGCCGCAACGGCGACAACCCTAGTCCTCCAGGAGGAGGGCCGCGAGGCGGTCCAACTCCTCGTCGGCCAGGCCCTGGGCGCGCAGGTAGCCGCGGGCGTCGCCGTAAGTCGCGTGCAGGCGCTCGAGGAACTCGGCCATGGCGTCCGGCGGCGCGCCGTAGAGGCGCTGGACGTCCTCGTCCTCGCCGACCTGGACGTCGCGCATGGAGAGCAGCTTGGCGGTCGAGAGGTTGCTGAGCGCGTAGTCGGCGACGATCGTCTCGTCGTCCACGCCGAGCACGTTCATGACGAGGGCGCAGACGACGCCGGTGCGGTCCTTGCCGGCGCTGCAATGCACGAGGGCCGGGTAGGTCTCCTCGCGCGTGAGCGCGCGCAGGGCGGCGCGCAGTTGCGACGCCCCGCGCTCCAGGTAGGCGGCGTAGCGCGGGCCCGACGGGCCGCGGCCGTAGACCTCGTCGAGCGGCTGGCTGACGGGGCCGGGCACGCCGGGCATGGGGATGATGGAGAAGTTCTCGCGCCAGGGCACGAGCGCGACGAGCGGCCCCAGGTCGTCGCTCTCGCTCTCGATCTCGTCGGGGCGGCGCAGGTCGAGGATGCCGCGCACGCCGAGCACGTCGTGGGCGTGCCGCGCCTCCTCCTCGGACATGGTGTGCAGCGCGCCCGAGCGGAACAGCCGCCGCCAGCGGATGCGGCGCCCGTCGCGCGTGCGGTATCCGCCGATGTCGCGGAAGTTGAACACGGAGTCGTAGGGGATGTGGCGGTCGAGGTCGGTCGTCACGGGGCTCTCTTCCAGGTCGAGGCGAGGGGGATGCGGGCGGATCGTCCCCGGCAGCGTAGCGCCCGGCCGGGGCCGGGTCGTGCCGGGGCGGTGAACGGGGGCTCTCTATCCCGCCGATTGCGCCTATCCTGCCCGCCGCGACCACGATCCAGGCAAGGAGGATGCCATGCCCGACGACGCCGCCCGGCGGCTGCCCACGCAGGACGAGGTGAACGAGCAGCTCTGGGGCCGCAGCAACTGGGGCCGCTGGGGCGACGACGACGAGCGCGGCACGGTCAACCTGATCACGCCGGCCAAGCGGGCGCGGGCGGCCGCCCTCGTGCGGACCGGGGAGACGGTGTCGCTCAGCCGGCCGCTGCCGACGCAGCTGTCGCCGACGAACCCGAAGCCCGCCCAGCACTACACGACGTGGGACGACCGCAACCTGGGCTGGGGCGGGGCGTCGGACTTCTACGGCATCGAGTACCACGGCCACACGACGACGCACATCGACGCGCTCTGCCACATCTGGGGACCGGACGGCCTCTACAACGGCCGCGACCCGGCCGCGACGCTGACGCCGCGGGGCGCCCGCAAGAACGACGTGGCGGCGTTCCAGGGCGGAATCGTGACGCGGGGCGTCCTGCTCGACGTCACCCGGCACCGGGGGGTGGACTTCGTGGAGGAGGACGCGCCGGTGCACGGCTGGGAGCTGGCGGAGATCGCGCAAGCGCAGGGGGTCGCGCTGGAGCCGGGCGACGCGCTGCTGATCTGCAACGGCCGCGAGGCGTTCTACGCGGCGCGGCCGGGCAAGATCCCGGGCCAGCCGCCGATCCCCGGCCTGCACGCCACCTGCCTGCCCTTCCTGCGCGACAACGACATCGCGCTGCTGGGCTGGGATCTGATGGACCTCAAGCCCACCGGCTACGAGCTCGACTGGGGCGTGCACGGCGTCATCCCGGCCTACGGCCTGCCGCTGCTCGACAACGCGCTGCTGGAGCCGCTGGCGGCGTACTGCGCCGCGCAGGGCCGCTACGAGTTCCTGCTCATGGTGCTGCCCCTGGTCGTGAAAGGGGGTACGGGGAGCCCAGTCAACCCCATCGCGATGTTCTGAGCGGCGGCGCCGCGACCCGCTATGATCCGGCGCAACCGCGCCACGACTGGGAGAGGACCGTCATGAGTCAGACGCCGGGGATCGACCCCGCCCTGTTCGCGCCGTCGGCGATCACGCCGGAGACGGCCGCCTTCAACGAAAAGCTGGCCGCGGCGATGGCGGCCGAGACGCCCCTGGCGGAGCGGGAGCCGGCCGACGTGCGCCGCGACCGGGTGGAGGGTCGCGGGTCGTTCCCGCCGCTCGTCCTCGACGAGAACGCCGAGAACCGCACGATTCCGGGTCCGGCCGGCCCGATCCCGATCCGCCTCTTCCAGCCGCCCGGCGAGCCGCGGGGCGTCTACCTGTACATCCACGGGGGCGGCTGGGTGCTGGGCGCGTTCGACCAGCAGGACGATCTGCTGGCGGCGTCGGCGCGGCGCACGGGCTGCGTCGTCGTGAGCGTCGAGTACCGCCTCGCGCCCGAGCACCCCTACCCGGCGGGCCCGGACGACTGCGAGGCGGCGGCGGTCTGGCTGGCGGAGCGGGCCGCGGCCGAGTTCGGCACGGACCGGCTGGTGATCGGGGGGGCGTCGGCGGGGGGGCACCTCTCGGCGCTGACGCTGCTGCGCATGCGCGACCGGCACGGCTTCACCGGCTTCCGCGCGGCGAACCTGCTCTACGGCGCGTTCGACCTGTCGGAGACGCCCAGCCAGTCGCAGGCGCCGCAGGAGTACATCGTGCCGCTGCCGGCGATGCGCTGGTTCTACGACCACTACGCGCCGACGCAGGATCGGCGGGATCCCGACGTGTCGCCGTCGTACGCGCGGCTGCACGACATGCCGCCGGCGCTGTTCTCGGTGGGGACGCTCGACCCGCTGCTCGACGACACGCTGTGGATGTACGCGCGCTGGGTCGCGGCCGGGAACGCGGCCGAGTTGGCGCTGTACCCCGGCGGCGTGCACGGCTTCAACCTCATGCCGAACATCGAGATCGGCCGGGAGGCCGACCGGCGGGTGGACGAGTTCCTGGCGGCGGCGGTCGCGGACTGACCGCCCGGGCTATTCGCCCTGCGGGTGGGCGTAGGGGCGGGGGTAGCGGCCGAGGGCCTTGCCCTCGATCAGGGGGCGGAAGACGCTCTCCATCTCCTCGCAGGCCTCGTCGATGCCCCACATCTTGTCGCTGTAGATCGTGGCCTCCGTGACCGGGTTGGCGACCAGTTCGATCTGGTAGCCGCGCGCCCCGATCACCCGCCCGCTCAGCCAGTCCGACTCCTCGCTGGCGAGGTAGACCACGGGCGGCGCGATGTTCAGCGGCGATCGCTTGTCGTCCTGGGTGGGCTCGATGCCGAAGCGCCGCCGGTCGGCGGGGATGTCGTCGATCATGCGCGTCTGCGCGCCGGGCGAGATCGCGTTGCAGGTCACCCCGTAGCGGCCCAGGGCGTTGGCCGAGGACAGCGTGAACCCCACGATGCCGAGCTTGGCCGCCGAGTAATTCGGCTGGCCGGGATTGCCGTAGAGCCCGGAGACCGAGGTGAAGTTGATCATCCGGTAGTGGCCCTTGCGCTCGGCGCGCCAGTGGATCGAGGCGAACTTGCTGGTGTTGAAGGTGCCCTTGAGGTGCACCCGGATGACGTCGTCCCACTCCTTCTCGGTCATGTTGAAGAGCATCCGGTCGCGCAGGATGCCGGCGACGTTGATCAGCACGTCGACCCCGCCGTATTCGTCGAGCGCCTGCTGGATCAGCGCCTCCGCCTGCTCGTAGTTGGAGATGTCGCCGAAGTTCGCGACCGCCTGGCCGCCGGCGGCCGTGATCTCGTCGGCGACCTCCCGGGCCGGGCCCTGGTCCTCCCCGCTGCCGTCGATGGCGCCGCCGAGGTCGTTGACGACGAGCTTCGCGCCCTGGGCGGCCAGCGTCTTGGCCAGCGCGGCGCCGATGCCCCGTCCCGCCCCCGTGATGACGCAGATGCGATCGTCGAGCCGTCCCATGCCGTCCTCCTGGCCGTCGGCCGATCCGCGCCGCGCGGTTGGCCCGCCAAAGTTGGATACCAGACGGAGGATCGCCGGACAAGCAAACCGCGCCGGGCGGCGGCTCAGGGCACCGCGGCTCGCAGCAGCCGCAGGGCGGCCGGCACGGACCGGGCGAGCGCCTCGCCGCTGTCGATCTGGTGGACGCGGGCGGGGAGCGGCAGCCGCACGTCGCCGAAGGCGGGGCGCTGGCGTTCGTACACCTCCCACGTGCCCTCGGAGACGGCGGCCGGGTCGGCGGCGCGCAGTTGCATACGCTCACGCACGACCTCGGCGGAGGCCCGGCAGACCAGCAGGTCGCAGGGGACGCCCAGCCGCCGGGCGAGGGCCGCCGCCGCGTCGCGCTGGGCCGGATCGACGAACGTCGCGTCGAGGATGACGGGGTGGCCCTCGCGCAGGCTGACCTCAGCCTCGCGCAGCAGGGCGTCGTAGGCGCGGGCCGTCGTGGCCGCGTCGTAGAGGCCCGTCCCGACGCCGGAGCCGGACGCGGCCGTCGGTTCGAGGCCGGCCAAGCGCTTGCGCACGACGTCGGAGGAGAGCCAGCGCGCGCCCAGCCGTCCGGCCAGGGCCGTCGCGAGGGTGCTCTTGCCGCTCCCGCTGGGCCCGGCGACGACGATCAGCCGCGCGTCCGCCGCGCGCCCCGCGTATCCGGCCGCCAAGCGGAAGTGATGCCGGGCGGTGGCCCGGGCCGCCTCCCGGTCGGCGGGCGGGAGGTGGGGGTCGGCGGCGGCGAAGGTGCTGATCTTGCCGACCACGTAGGCCCGGTAGCACTCGTAGAAGGGCGCCAGCAGCGGCAGGTCGGCGTCCAGCGTGCGCGCCAGGTAGCGGGCGAGCAGTTCATCCGCCAGGTCGGGGCGCCCGCGCGACGCGAAGTCCATCAGCAGGAAGGCGAGGTCGGCGGCGACGTCGCCGTAGCGCATGCGGTCGTTGAACTCGATGCAGTCCAGGATGCGGACGTCGCCGGGGCCGTCCCCCGTGGCGGGCTCGAAAGCGACCGCGGTCACCTTGAGGTCGCCGTGGCCGTCGCGGATCCAGCCCTCGTCGCGGCGGCGGCGCAGCAGGCCCGCGTTGCCGTCGAGGAAGCGCGCGACGTAGGCGCGGATCGCGCCGAACGCCGCTCGGTCGATGCTGTCGCCGACGGCGTCCTGCGTCTGCCGGAAGTTCTCGTCCCAGTTCCCCTCGATGACCGCCCGCGAGCCGAACTCCGTGATCGCACTACCGCGCTCGGCCCGGAGGTGGAAGTCCGCGACGACGCCGGCGATGGCGCGAGCGTGGGCGGCCGTCGCGCGGCCCTCCGCCAGGATCGATTCCAACATGCCGCCGGCGGGCAGGCGGCGCATGACCACCGCGTAGTCGATGGGGTCCGCGTCGCCGGGGCCGGCGTCGCCCAGCGCGAAGCCGTCGCCCCGCGGCCGGATCGGCTCGACGCCCAGGTAGACGTCGGGGCTGAGGCGGCCGTTGCGCTCGACTTCGGCGGCGCACATGCGGGCGCGCTTGTCGGCCGTGGTGAAGTCGAGGAAGCCGAAGTCGACGGGCTTCTTGATCTTGTAGACGCGGTCGCCGGCGAGGACGACGAAGCTGATGTGCGTCTGCACGAGCCGCCCCGATTCGCCCAGCGGCAGGCCGGGGGCGTGGTCGAGCAACCAGGCGACGTGGGGCGGCAGGCTCACGCGGTCACGGTAGAGCGGGGGCCGGGGCGCGTCACGACTCCAACTGCCGCAGCAGCGCCGAGGCCCCCTCGACGCGCGCGCCCAGGCGGGTGACGCGGTCGCGCAACTCGCGGTCGGAGGTGACGACGACCACGTCCCGCGGGCGCGGGTCGAGTTCCAGCTCCGCCACGATGCGGTCGTCGGCCGCGTTCGCGCCGGTCCGCTGCGCGTAGAGGACCAGGACGCCCTCGTGGCGGCCCTCCGGCAGATCGGGCAGGGGCCGTCCGTCGAGGACCAGCACGAGGTCGTCGCCCGAAGCGGC
The DNA here is from genome assembly GCA_963664645.2 of Dehalococcoidia bacterium. GTDB lineage: Bacteria > Chloroflexota > Dehalococcoidia > Bin125 > Bin125 > TK10-74A. Next base: position 856,240 of record CAXXCV010000001.1, on the reverse strand, counting down.
GTGCCGGGCGCGCAGGGCCTGCAGTTGCCGCAGGAGCGTCCGGGCGGCGCCCGGGCGGTCGCGCCACCAGCCGGTCGGGCGGCTGCCGATCACGTTCATGCCGTCGACGAAGAGCCGCGCCACGGGATCGGGCGGCGGCCGTCAGGCGCGGGGCAGCCCGAGGCCGCGCTGCGCGATGATGTTGCGCTGGATCTCGTTCGTGCCGCTGTAGATGGTGGTCGGCACGGCGAGCAGGTGCTCCTCGGGGAACTCACCGCCGTGCGGGGCGAGGGGGTCGCCGGCGCGCAACTGCCCGCCCAGGCCCAGGTAGTTGACGCCCCAGTTGAAGATCCGCTGCCCCAACTCCGACTGGAAGATCTTGATGACGCTGGCCTCGTGGTTGGGCACCTGGCCCGACGCCTGCAGGTGGCCGATGCGGTAGCCCAGGTACGTGGCGACGTTGTTCGCCACGACGAGGTCGGCGAGCTGGCCGCGGCGGCGCTGCCGCGTGGCGGCGTCACGGTCGCGCAGATCGCCGGTGAGCAGCTCGAGCGTGCGCCGTTGGGCGGCGGTCGTGGCGATGCCGGAGCGCTCGTAGTCGAGCAGGGTCATGCCCACGTACCAGCCGCGGTGCTCCTCGCCGACGCGGTTGCCGGCGGGCACGCGCACGTCCTCGAAGAAGACCTCGTTGAAGTGGTGGCGGTCGGCCATGTTGATCAGCGGCCGGATCGTGACGCCCGGCGTGTGCTTGAGGTCGTCGATGATCAGGAAGCTGATCCCCTTGTGCTTGGGAGCGTCCGGGTCGGTGCGGACGAGGGTGAACATCTGGTTGGCGTGGTGCCCGCCGGAGGTCCAGATCTTCGAGCCGTTGACCACGTAGTCGTCGCCGTCGCGGACGGCGCGGGTCTGCAGGGAGGCGAGGTCGGAGCCCGCGCCGGGCTCCGAGTAGCCCTGGCACCAGACGTGCTCGCCGCTGGTGATGCCGGGCAGGTAGCGCGCCTTCTGCTCGTCGTTGCCGTGGATGATGAGCGTCGGCCCGATCATGCCCACGCCGAAGCCGCGCGTGCCTGTGTCGGGCGCGCCGTGGTAGCCGAACTCCTCGCTGAAGACCATCTGCTCGTAGATCGAGGCGCCCAAGCCGCCGTACTCCGTGGGCCAGGCGGGCGCGATCCAGCCCCGATCGGCGAGCTTGCGGTTGAACTCCCGCGCGCGCGCGAAGTCGTCCTCCGGGCCGCCGGCGCCGTTGTCGTCGTCGCGGGGCAGGTGCTCCCGCAGGAAGTCGCGCACTTCGGCGCGCAGCGCTTCCTCCTTCTCGCCGAATCGCAGGTCCATCGGGGGGCTCCTCAGCGTGCGGCCCGGGGCGCGGGCCGCCTAATATGCGCTCCCCGGCATCCTACCGGGCGCGCGCGGCGGCGACCACGGCGGCGGCGCGGCGTGGACCGCCGGCCCGTCGTCCCCGCGCGTATGGCTTCCGCGGAGGCCGCGTCTGCGCGACACTGTAAGCGGTGGCCTGAGTGAGCGGAGCAACGCATCCGTGAGGCCGCTGTGACCCGCCATCAGTTCGGGAGTTGGGCGTCGCTCGCCGTCTGCGTCTGCAGCGCGGCGGCGGCCCTGGCCGTCGCGACGTCCGGCGGCCCGTCCGGCGCAACCGATTCCCCGCCCCCCATCGAGCGCGCGGCGGTCGTGGCGCGGGCGCCAGCGGCCGTCGCCGACGCCGCTCCCGCCGACGCGCCCCGGCCTCAAGCGGAGGAGCCCGCGACCATCGATCCGCCCGCCGCGGCCGTCGCCGACGCCGCTCCCGCCGAAGCGCCCGCCGGGACGGCCGCCGCCGCGCTGCCGGCCGGCGAGACGCACGAGGGCTGGCCCGGCGCCGCACCGCCGCCGGCCGCGGCGGCCCAACCCGACCCCCCCGCGCCGTCCGAGCCCGAGGCCGGGACGGCCGCGGCGGCGGAACCCGTCCCGCCGGCGGAGGACGAAGCGCCGCCGGCGGACATCGCGACTCCCGAGGAGGAGGAGGCCGCGCTGGTCGCCGAGCCCGAGCCATTCGACTTGGCCGACGGCCAACTGCGGATCGAGGCGCACGACTCGGGCCGGCCGATCGAGGGCGCGCACGTCGCGTCGGCGGCGGGGCTGGTCCGCAGCGATGCGGACGGCGTCGCCGCGCTGGGGGACGCTCCCGCGGAGCGCGGGGCGCTGGAGCGGTACCACGTCGTGGCGGCCGGATTCTGGCCGCGGCGCGACGCCGTCGCCGTGGACGGCGTGATCACGCTGCGCCCGCTGGAGGTGCGAGCGGTCTACCTGCCCTACGAGCAACTCTGGAACCCGGAGTCGCTCGAATGGGCGCTGGGGCTGGCCCGCACGGGGCTGATCAGCGCCATCGTGATCGACGTCAAGGAGGAGGGCGGCGGCGTGCTGCCGCTGGCCGCGACGGAGGCGGTGTTGGAGATCGGCGCGGTCGTGGACCCGGGGACCGACGTGGCCGCCTTCCTCGACGAGCTGGCCTGGCTGGGCGTGTACCGCATCGCGCGGCAGGTGGTCTTCCTCGACACGCGGCTGGGGCGCTCCGACCTCGATACGGCGCTGCTGACGCCGGACGGCCGGCAGTTGCGGGACAACATGGGGCTGGGCTGGACGACGCCGTTCAGCGCCAAGGCGCGCCGCTACAACATCGGCATCGCGCTGCGGGCGGCGCGCCACTTCGACGAGGTCCAGTTCGACTACATCCGCTTCCCGGCCGGGCCCTTCCAGGTGCACGCGGAGACGACGGGGGAGGAGCGCTCGGCCGCGGTGGCGCGCTTCGCGCGGGAGGCGAGCCGCGCCCTGCACGCCGTGGGCGCGGCCGTGTCGATCGACACCTTCGGCGAGACGACCGTGATCCACGCGGAGGACTCGGTGGGGCAGGTGCTGGAGGACCTGATCCCGTACGTCGACTACTACTCGCCGATGCTCTACCCCAGCACCTGGGCGCCGGGGACGTTCGGCCTGGAATACCCGCCGGCGCACCCGGGCCGGATCGTCGAGATCGCGATGCGCTCGGCCGTGGAGCGCGTGCGCGAGTCGGGCGTGGCGGGGGTGCTGGTGCGCCCCTGGTTGCAGAACTATCGCGACTATCAGCCGCGCCGGCTGCACTACGGCTACCAGGACGTGATGGCGCAGATCCGGGCCTCGGAGGCCGAGGGCGGCGCGGGCTTCATGCTGTGGAACCCCGCCCTGCGCTACGAGACGGACGTGCTGGCGACGCTGCGCGACGCCGCGGCGCTGACGGTCAGCGCGGGCGGACCCTAGCCGTCGTCCGGGATCCAGCGCGCGCCCCAGCCATCGTCGGGCTGCGCGGCGGCGAAGTCCCAGTCCCGGCCGAACTTCTCCCGGTAAACGACCTTCCTGACCGGCTTGCGCCGCACCGGCCCGATCTTGTCGCTGGGGTAGCCGAGCGGCAGGACGCAGACGATGTCGTTGTTTTCGGGAATGTCGAGCATGGCCTTGAGCGCGGGCGGGTCGCGCAGGGGCAGGTTGAAGATCGAGCCGCCCACGCCCAGCGCGCGCGCCGCCAGCAGCAGGTTCTGCACGGCGGGGAAGGAGCTGCCGCCGGGCGTCGAGTGGCGCCCGCGCAGCCCGCAGACGAGGACCACGGCGGGCGCCTCGGCGAGGTGGTGGGCGAGGTGCTCGACGCTGCGCAGGGACAGCCGCTGGGAGCGCGGCAGCGCGTCGATCTGGGCCGGGTCGTCGGCGTAGCGCCGCGAGTAGCGGTTCCAGCCCTCCAGGGCCCAGTCCTGCATACGCTGCTTGACGGCCGGGTCGGTGACGATGATGAAGCGCCAGTCCTGCGCGTTCTGCCCGGTGGGCGCGCGGATGGCGGCGTCGAGGATCTGGAAGAGCACGGCCTCGGGGATGGGGTCGGGCCGGAAGCGGCGCAGGGCGCGCGTCGTGTAGAGGGCGTGGAAGAGGCCGGCGCCGCCGTCGAGCGCGGCCTCGCCGGGGGGCCCTGAAGCAGCGGAGTCGCCGGGCGGGGATGTCGGCACGGCGGGTCCGTTCGTCCGATACCGGCGGCGCGGCGGGGGCGCGACGCGGGCAGTGACAGTAGCATTCTCCCGGCTGGGAGGCCCCATGCCCCGCGACACAGCCCCGCTCGACGCTGAGGGTTTCGGCGCGCCGGCCCGGACTCAGGCAACGGTGCTCGCGTGGGCGTAGCGGCGGCGGTGGCGGCGGCCGCGCTCTGGGCGATCAGCGCCGTGCTGCTGGCGTCGCAGCGGCGCACGCTCGACTTCGTATCGGTCAGCGCGCTGCGGCTGGTGGCGGCGTCGCTCTTCTTCCTGGTGGTGGTGTGGCCCCTGGGCGCGAACGCCGACCTGGCGCGGATGTCCTTCGACGACATCTGGCAGTTGATCGGCACGGCCATGCTGAACCTGGCCGTGGGCGACACCTTCTACATCGGCGCGGTGATGCTGCTGGGCGTCAACTTCGCCTATCCGGCCGGGCTGGGGTTGTTCGCCCTGTTCAGCTTCCTCCTGTCCGTCATCTTCCTGGGCGAGACCGTGACGTGGGACACCGCGCTGGGGTCGGCGCTGGTGCTCGCCGGCGTGTACGTCGTCCTGCTCTACGGCCGCGAAACCGCGCCCGCGCCGCCGCCGCCAAGCGGCCTGCGACGCGGGACGGACGGCGCCGCCGCCGACCGCCCGCCGGGCCCCACGAGCGCCCTCCGCGCCCGGATGCCCGGCCGCGTCGCCGTCGGGCTCGTGCTGCTGCTGGTCACCGCGGTCAGTTGGGCCGCCGGCACCGTCTGGATGCGCGACGTCTCCGAGGGCTTCGACGCCGCCGCCGTCGGCCTCGTGCGCATCCCCTCGGCGATGATCACGATCGGCGCGATCGCCTACCTCACGCCGGGGTCGTCGCTGCGGCGGCGGGCGGTGTCGCGGCGCAGTCACGGCGTGCTGGCGGTCGAGGGGCTGATCGGCGCGGGGATCGGCAGCCTGCTGCTGATCTTCGCCGTGCAGGAGATCGGCGCGGGCGAGACGGCCGTGCTGGTGTCGCTGTCGCCGCTGTTCGCGCTGCCGCTGGCGGCGGTGTTCCTGGGCGAGCGGGTGACGCGCTGGCTGGTCGTGGGGATCGTGCTGGCGGTGGCGGGGATCATCCTGCTCTCGGCCTGACGGGGCTACCATGCGGCGGCGCGGCACACGGAGAGGGGCGCGATGACGGACACCACGACCGCACGACGCAGCATCTGGGCCTGGGGCAACGAGTCGGACGAGCCGACCGAGGCCGAGCGCCGGGCCGAGGCCGACCGCCTCTCGGCGCTGAGCGGACGGCCGGTGGAGGCGAAGCCCCCGCCGACGACCGATTCCATCGCGCTGCGGCCGCCGCGCGTGCGGGCGCCCGCGGCGCTGGCCGGGTTCTGCCACACGGACGACTACCACCGCGCGTCGCGGACCTACGGTCGGTCGTTCGTGGACCGGGTGCGGGCGGTGAACGGCGACTACGCGCACCCGCCCGACGTCGTGGCGCGCCCGCGCGAGGAGGACGAGGTGCGGGCCGTGCTCGAGTGGTGCTCCGACGCGGGGCACGTCGTGATCCCCTTCGGCGGGGGGTCGTCGGTGGTGGACGGGGTGAACCCGCCGGCGGCCGCCGACTCGGTCGTGACGCTGGACCTGGGCGAGATGAACGAGGTGCTGACGGTCGACACGACGTCGCGGGCGGCGCGCATCCAGGCCGGCGCGCTGGGGCCGCACCTGGAGGCGCAGTTGAAGCCGCACGACCTCACGCTGCGGCACTTCCCGCAGTCCTTCGAGCACTCGAGCCTGGGCGGCTGGATCGCGACCCGCTCGGGCGGGCACTACGCGACGAACCACACCCACATCGACGAGTTCGTCGAGTCGCTGCGCATGCTGACGCCGGCGGGGGTGATGGAGTCGCGGCGGCTGCCGGGCAGCGGCGCCGGCCCCAGCCCCGACCGCCTGGCGATCGGCAGCGAGGGCGCCCTGGGCGTCATCACCGAGGCCTGGATGCGGCTGCAGAAGCGCCCCCAATACCGCGCCTCGGCGGGGGTCACGTTCGGCAGCTGGGAGGCGGCCTACCGGGGCGTCCTGCAGGTCGTGCAGGCGAAGCTGTGGCCCGCCAACCTGCGGCTGCTCGACCCGCTGGAGGCGCAGACGGCGGCCGGGCTCGACGGGTCGCGGGCGCTGATGGTCGTCGGCTTCGAGTCGGGCGACGCGCCGGTGGGCGGCCTGATGCGGCAGGCGATCGCGATCGCGCGCGAGGCGGGCGGCGCCGTCGACGATGAGGAGATCCTGATCGACGACGGCGGCGGCGCGCCGACCGGCCGGGAGGGCGCCGTGGGGACGTGGCGCAAGTCGTTCATCACGGGGCCCTACGACGCCAACCGCCGCATGGGCCTGGGGTTGGTGGCCGACACCTTCGAGACGGCGATCACCTGGGACCGCTGGCCGGCCTTCGATGCGGCCATCCGCGAGGCCGTGGGCCAGATCCTGGACGAGACGCTCGACGCGCCGACCCTGAGCTGCCGCTTCACGCACGTCTACCCCGACGGGCCGGCGCCCTACTACACCTTCTCCGGGATCGGCCGGCAGGGGGCGGAGATCGAGCAGTTCTACGCGATCAAGCGGGCGGCGTCGGAGGCGGTGATCGCGGCGGGCGGCACGATCACGCATCACCACGCGGTGGGCCGCCAGCACCGGCCCTGGTACGACCGGCAGCGGCCGGAGCTGTTCGCCTCGGCGCTGCGGGCGGCGAAGCGGGAACTCGACCCCAACGGCGTGATGAACCCCGGCGTGCTGATCGATCCGTAGGCCGCGGCGAGAGGTTCCTACCGGATATTCCGCAGGCGCGGATCGAAGGCGTCGCGGACGCCGTCGCCGGCTTGATCCCCTCTCCCCTCGGGAGACCTGCGCGTAAGTCGATTTGGCGGGGTCTGGGTGGCTCGCGGGGTGTTGGGGGGGGGGGGTCGGATGCCGGCGGGTGGCGGGGGTCGGGTGGCCTCTGGCCCGCGCGGTGACGGCGGCGGGCGGCCAGCGGGCGGCCGGCGGGGCGGCTCAGGCGAGCAGTGCGTCGGCGCGGCGGAGGTTGTAGGCCATGCAGGTGAAGAGCAGTTCGAGCGTGTTGCGTTCGAGCCCGCGGTAGCGCACGCGGCGGTAGCCGTAGTGCTGTTTGAGCGTGGCGAAGACCCGTTCCACGGCGGCCCGGCGGCGCTCGATCAGGGCGTTGCGGCGCTGCTGCCAGTGGGGCAGGCGGGCCAAGTGCTTGTGCCGCCGGTGCTTAATCCGGTCTTTGACCCCGGCCGCGCGCAAGCGCTGGCGGCGGCGTTGGTCCTCGTAGGCGCGGTCGGCGTAGACGGCCCGCTCGTCGCCCACGATCAGGGCGTCGGCGACCGCCGTCTCGTTCACGTGGGCGGGATGCAGTGCGGCCCGGCGGACCAGGCCCGACCCCTGGTCGACGCCCAGATGGGCCTGGTAGCCGAAGTGGGCGCGCCCGCCCTTGCGGGTCCAACTGGCGTCCGGGTCGCGGGGGCTGCGCGCGCCCAGGCCGGCGCCCGCGCCCGGGCGGCGCACCTGCGCCTCGACCACGGTGGCGTCCAGCAGGGCGCCCTGCTTGACCACCAGCCCCCGCGCCTCCAGCTGCCGGTTGAGCGCGGCGAACAGCCGCGGGGCCAGTCCACGCCGCGCCAACTCCCGGCGGAAGCGGCTCACGGTCGCGCGGTCCGGCGCGTCCGCGTCCAGCCCCAGCCCGACGAAGCGGCGGAAGGAAATGCGGTCCCAGAGCGCCGCCTCCAACGCCTCGTCCGAGAGGTCGTACCACTCGCCCAGGAGCAACGCCTTGACCATCAGCAGCGGCGGGTAGGCCGGCCGCCCGCGCGGCGCGGCGTAGACCACCGAGACGATCTCCGCCAGCGGCGCCCAGTCGACCAGCGCCGCGATGCGCTCCAACTGCGCGTTGCGGCCCAGCCGCTCGGGTACCAGGGCCTCAATGAATGTCTCGCCGCCGGACTCGCGATGCATGGCCATCCCCCTTGCAAGACCCTCCGCCGCTCCCATGATCGCACATCCCCCGACTTACGCGCAGGTCTCCTCTGGGAGAGGGTTCGGGTGAGGGTTCGCGGACGCCGAGGTTCCCCCTCACCCTCCCCCCCGCGGGGGAGAGGGGATCGGACTGGTGGAAGCGCGGGTCTAGGTGAGCTTCGCGATGGCGACGGCGACCGCCGCGACGCCGATGGCGAAGCCGGCGAGCCGCAACTGGAGCTGGTACATCTCCGCCCGCATGGCCTGCTGGCCCTCTCGGATTTCGCCCCGCAGGGTCGCGATGTCCTCTCGGATTTCGCCCCGCAGGGCCGCGATGTCCTCTCGGATTTCGCCCCGCAGGGCCGCGATGTCCTCGCGCACCTCGGCCCGCAGCGCCGCCATGTCCTCGCGCAGCGACGCCACCTCGCTATGGAGTTCGGCCCGGCCTGCCGCCAGGCCATCGTGGAGTTCGGCCCGCAACTCTGCCGTATCCTCGCGCAGCGCCGCCACGTCGTCGCGCCCGGGCGTGACGGCCTCCCCGATCACGGCCGCGATCGTCTCGGCCGCGGCCGGCGCCTGGTCCGCCTCGTCGCGGAGTCGTTGGGCCGCGCGGAGGGTGTCGAACGTCGTCATGCACATAGCGTACATGATCGCGCCTGCCGAGGTTCCCCCTCACCCTCACCCTCTCCCCAGGGAGAGGGGATCGGAGATCCCGCTCCACCGTCCGGGTGGAGCGGGGGACAGGGGGTGAGGCCGGGCATGATCATTCCCGGCCGCCCGGCTAGACTGCGGGCCGTGATGACGACCCAGGACGCCCCCCTGCCCAGCTTCGGACTGACCGACGGGTCGGCCCCGCGCCGCTTCCCCAGCGGGCGCAGCACCCTGCTGTGCTTCGTCAAGGAGGACTGCCCCACCTGCCGGCTGTCGATGCCGCTGATCCGGGAGATGCAGGAGCGCTACGGCGAGGCGGTCGATGTGTGGGCGGTGGGCCAGGACGCGGCCGGCAACGCGGTGCTGATGGACGAGTTCGGGCTGCCCGGCCCGATGCTCGACGACTCGGCGCTGCGGGTCTCCTTCGCCTTCGCGATCGACACGGTGCCGACGCTGATCCTGACCGACGGCGCCGGCCGCGAGCGGCGGCGCTTCCACGGCTTCGGCCGCGACGACTTCCGCGACATGACGACGGAGCTGTCGCGGCTGAGCGGCGTGGGCGGCGTGGACGTCGACTGGGACGGCTACCCGGTGTCGATGCCGGGCTGCGGCTCGAAGTCGATGGAGCCGGGCATCTACGAGCGGCTCCAGGCCGAGGCGGAGGGCTCGCCGCTGCGGGCGCGCCGCATCGAGGTGGGCGCCCAGGAGGACGTCTACGAGTTGCTCTACGAGCAGGGCGTCACGGACGGCCTGCCGGTCGTGCCGCCGACGCCGGAGCGGGTCGTGCGGATGCTGGCGACCACGGACCGCGACCCCCAGGAGCAGATCGCGGTGCTGCCGCCCAACCTCGCCCCGCTGACCATCGAGAAGGTGGCGATCAACGCGGTGCTGGCGGGCTGCCGGCCCGAGTACTTCCCCGTCGTGCTGGCCGCGACCGAGGCCGTCGCCGATGAGCGCTTCAACGTGCACGGCGCGATGGCGACGACGATGGGCGGCGCGCCGGTGCTGATCGTCAACGGGCCGGTGCGCGACCGCATCGGCATGAACTCGGGGCAGGGGGCGCTGGGGCAGGGCAACCGCGCCAACGCGACGATCGGCCGGGCGGTGCGGCTGGTCGTGCGCAACATCGGCGGGCACCGGCCCGGCGGCACGGAGCGCTCGACGATCGGCTGGCCGGGCAAGTACACGTTATGTTTCGCGGAGGCCGAGGAGATGGCCCCGTCCTGGACGCCGCTGCACGTCGAGCGCGGCTTCGCCCCGGAGGACAGCGTCGTGACGGCGTTGATCCAGACGGCCGGGCCGTCGCAGGTGATCGACGAGACCTCCCGCACGCCCGAGGCGCTGGCCGGCAGCATCGGCCTCAAGGCGGCGATGGCGCGCCACGCCAAGATGCCCGCCATCGGCGAGACGCTGGTCGTGATCTCGCCCGAGCACTACCGCACCCTGGCGGAGGCGGGCTGGAGCAAGGACGACGTGCGGCGGCGCATCCAGGAGGTCGGCGCGCAGCCGCTGCGGGCGCTGCTGGCCGACGAGGAGTCGGGCGGGCTGGCCGGGGCCGCCCTGCGGCCCTTCCTCAAGGACGGCGACCTGAGCGGGGCCGACCTCGACCGCCCGGTCCGAAAGTTCAAGCAGGACGACTGGCTGATGATCGTCGTGGCCGGCGGGGGTGCGGGGAAGTGGTCCGCCGTGCTGGACGCCTTCGCGGCGGGGCCCTGGGGCACGATGGCGGTGAGCCGGAAGATCGCGCCGATCCGGGAGGCGGCCGGATGACGACCGAGCGAGCGCGGCGGATCACTATCGCGGCCGGCGACGACGTCGAGGAGTTCCTCTTCGACCAGGGGCTGACCGACGGTCTGCCGGTCGTGCCGCCGACGCCGGAGCGGGTGGAGCGCATGCTGGCCGAGACGCGCCGCGACCCGCTGGAGGAGATGGCGGTGCTGCCGCCCAACCTCGCGCCGCTGACCGTGGAGAAGGTCGCGATCAACGCCGTCATGGCCGGCTGCAAGCCCGAGTACTTCCCGACCGTCCTGGCCGGGGTGGAGGCGATCGCCGACGAGCGCTTCGGGCTGCACGGCGTGGGCGCGACGACGATGGGCGGCTCGCCGGTGCTGATCATCAACGGGCCGGTGCGGGAGCGCATCGGCGTCAACTGCGCGCAGAACGCGCTGGGGCAGGGACATCGGGCCAACGCGACGATCGGCCGCGCCGTGCGGCTGGTGATCCGCAACGTGGCGGGACACCGGCCGGGCGGCACGGAGCGCGCGACGATCGGCTGGCCCGGCAAGTACACGATGTGCTTCGGCGAGTGGGAGGAGCGCGCGCCCACCTGGCGGCCGCTGCACGTCGAGCGCGGCTTCGACCCCGGCGACAGCGTGATCACGGCCGTCACGCAGTCGGGCGGCCCCAGCCAGCTGATCGACGAGAGCTCGCGCAGCGCGAAGGCGCTGGCGGGCAGCATCGGCCTCAAGGTGCGGGGGCAACAGCACCCGCGCAAGCCGTCATGGGGGGAGGTGGTGGTGGTGGTGTCGCCGGAGCACTACGACACCTTGGCCACCGACGGCTGGAGCAAGGACGACCTGCGCCGCCGCATTCAGGAGGTCGGGCGGCGGCCGCTGCGCGACCTGCTGGAGAGCGATCAACTGGGCGGATTCCCCCGGCTCTGGCTCGATCAGTTCCCCCCGTTCCTGCCGCCGCTGCCCATCCACGACGCCGACGGCGCCGTCCGTCCCGACGTGATGGACGTCGACATCCCGAAGTTCGCCGACGACGCGATGATCCACATCGTCGTCGCGGGCGGCGGCGCCGGGAAGTTCACGTCGATCTTCGACCCGCTGGCGGGGATGGGCTCCGTCAGCAAGAAGATCGAAGAACCGGTCTGATCGGCGCTATGCTGCGCGAAGCGGATCCGCGGAGACCGAACCGCCGGGCCGCGCCGGAGAACGGAGAGAGACGATGACGACCGCGAGTCCCCCGCAGAACCTGGTGATCCTGGACCCGACCGACGAGCGCGTGCCCGTGCGCCGGGAGTTGACGCAGCGGCCGGAGTCGATCAGCGGCACGATCGCGCTGCTCGACATCTCGAAGCCGCGCGGCGACGTGTTCCTCGACCGGCTGGAGGCGCTCATCGCCGAGCGGCTGCCCGGCGTCGCGACGAAGCGCTACATGAAGCCCACCGTGGCCCGTCCGGCCCCCGAGGAGATCAAGCAGTCGATCCGCCAGGAGGCCGACTTCGTCATCGAAGCGTTAGCCGATTGAGGGTCGTGCACGACGTGCAGTGTGCACGACACCGTCTACTTCGAAACCCAGGGCATCCCCTCGGTCTTCGTGCTGACCGACGAGTTCGACGGCGCCGCGCAGACCCAGGCCGACGCGCTGGGCCTGCCCGACGTGCGCCGGGTGTTCGTCCCGCATCCCATGCAGGACCGCACCGACGACGAGATGCACGCCCGGGCGGAGGCCGTCGTCGAGCAACTCATCGAGGCGCTGACCGCCTAGCGGTCGGGCGCTGCAACCCGGGTTGAGGTCGTATGGCGCGATTCACCGTCTATCACACCGGGCGGACGGACATGCCGCCGGTGGAGCAAGAGATCCTGGCGGCGGTCGGCGCGGAGATCCGGCTGATCGCGCCCGAGAAGCCCGCCGCCGAGCTGGCCGCGCTGATGCCCGACGCGGACGCCGTGCTGGTCATCTACGCGCCGATCACGGCCGAAGTCCTCGACGGGATGCCCAACTGCAAGGTGGTCGTGCGCTACGGCGTGGGGGTCGACACGCTCGACCTGGACGCCGCGACGGAGCGGGGCGTGATCTGCGCGCACGTGCCGGACGTGAACCGGCGCGAGGTCGCGAACCACGCGCTGATGCTGATGCTGGCGGTGACGCGCAAGCTGATCGTGCAGGACCGCGCCATCCGGGACGGCGGCTGGACGATCGGCGCGCTCGCGCCGACGCCGGAGCTCTACGAACAGACGCTGGGGCTGGTCGCCTGCGGGCCCATCGCGCGGCTGCTGGCCGAGCGCGCGCGGGCGCTGTCGATGCGCGTGATCGGCTACGACCCCTACGCCGACCCGGCCCGCGCGGTCGCGGCCGGGATCGAGCTGCTGCCGTCGCTGGAGGAAGTGCTGAGCCGGTCGGACGTGGTCAGCGTGCACGCGCCCCACACGCCGGAGACCGAGCACATGATCGACGCGGCGGCGCTGGCGCGCATGAAGCCGTCGGCGCACCTGCTCAACACGGCGCGCGGCCCCGTCATCGACGAGGCGGCGCTGATCGCGGCGCTGCAATCGGGCACGATCGCCGGCGCCGGGCTGGACGTGTTCGAGCACGAGCCGATGGCCGCCGACAACCCGCTGCGCTCGATGGACAACGTGGTGCTGACGCCGCACACCGCCCACTACTCGGACCGCTCCCGCGCGACGGTGGCCCGCCGCGTGGCGGAGAGCGCGGCGCACGTGCTGACCGGGCACTGGCCGCGATTCGTCGCGAACAAGGGCGTGCTCGACAAGCTCGACCTGAAGCCCTGCCCGGACCCGCCCGACGATCCCTAGCGTGACGGCGCCTGCCCGGGATCCGCTGCGCCGGGCCAGCCGTCGGGCCGATCGGAAAGGAACCCGCCATGACCACCGTCGCCCCGCCGGCCGTCGAAGTGCGCCCGGTGAACCCCGAGGAGCTGGAGGCGTTCGGCTACGTCACGCATACGACGCTGGCCAGCCACGGCAACGAGGGCTTCAACGACCCCATGGTCGACATGCGGCCGGAGTGGACGCTGTGCGTCTTCGAGGACGGGGCGCTGGTGACGTCGTTCGCGGCCTGGCCGTTCTCGATGCGCTGGAACGGGGAGCGCGTGCACGTGGCGGGCGTGACGTCGGTGGGGACGCTGCCGCACAAGCGGCGCCGCGGACACCTCTCCCGCGCGATGATGACGGCGTTCGGCGCCTACCGCGACGCCGCGCAGCCGATCGCGATCCTGCACGCCTCGCAGGCGGCCATCTATCAGCGCTACGGCTACGCGATCATCGCGCCGGTGCAGGACTACACGGTCGACCCGCGGGATGTCGGCTTCGTCGGCGATCCGCGCCCGCGCGGCACGGTGCGGCTCAGCGACGCCTCGGAGCGGGACCTGCTCAAGTCGCTCTACCGGACCTACGCCGGACCCCGCACGGGGCTGCTGCACCGCGGCGACGCGCTCTGGGACGGCGGCATGCTCGACGCGCACGACAAGCAGGCCGGCCCGGTCTACGCGGCGTTCTACGAGGAGGACGGCGAGCCGCTGGGCTACGCGCTGTACCTGACGCGAGCCGGCGAGGAGGGCGGCGTGGTGGACCGCAATCACGTCGTCACGCTGCGCGAGCTGCACGCGCTGACGGCGCCCGCCTACGTCGCGCTGTGGGAGCACGTCGCGGCGCACGACCTGGCGCACACGATCATCCGCAAGAACGCCCCCATCGACGACCCGCTGTTCCACATGCTGCAGGAGCCGCGCCGCCTGCACGCCACCGTGCACGACAACATCCTGCTGCGCATCGTCGACGTCGCGCCGGCGCTGAGCACGCGCCGCTACGCGGAGGCCGGCGCCGCGACGTTCGAGCTGGTCGATGACCGCTGCGAGTGGAATCGGGGCACGTGGCGGCTGGAAGCCGACGGCGAGCGCGGGGAGCTGGCCCGCTCCTCGGCGGCGCCGGAGTTCACGCTCGATGCGCGCGCGCTGAGCGCCCTGGCGAGCGGCGCGCGATCGGCGACGGATCTCTACCGGCAGGGCGGGCTGGAGACGTCGCAGCCGGAGTCGCTGCGGGCCTGGGATCGGCTGTTCGAGACGGCCTACCGGCCGCACTGCCCGGACAAGTTCTAGCGGCCCCCGCAGCACTCCACAGAGCAGCCGGCGGCGTTTGCACCGACCGGGGCGCCCTGATAGGAAGAGCGCAGCGACGCGCCACGCGGACACCCGGAATGCGCCGCACCGGCGCCCGCCCGCGGACCCGCGCATCGGCCATGCAGGAGGAAGGGATCGAACGCCATGAGCACGCTGGATCGCATCGTGGAGCGCTGGAATCTGCAGCGGCATCCGTTCTACACGGCCTGGGCGGCGGGGACGCTGCCGGCCTCGGCGCTGCGGCGCTACGCGGCCGAGTGGGGCGCATTCATCGGCGCCGTGCCGGCCGGCTGGCGCACGCTCGGCGAGGACGCGCACGCGGCCGAAGAGGTCGGGCACGCGGCCCTGTGGGGCGAGTTCGCGGCCGACCTGGGCGTGGAGGTGCGCGCGGAGCCGCAGGGGGAGGCCGGGCGGGCGCTGGTCGCGACGGCGCGGCGGCTGTTCGCGGAGCCGGACACGGCGATCGGGGCGCTCTTCGCGTTCGAGGCGCAGCAGCCGCTGACCGCGGAGGCGAAGCTGCGGGGGCTCAACGAGCACTACGCGTCGCTGGCGACGCCCGGCCGCTACTTCGCCGTCCACGCCGACGACTACGGCGAGGCCGTCATGCTGCGGGAGAAGGCGGCGGCGCTGCCGACGTCGCAGCGGGAGCGGGCCGAGTCGGCCTGCGCCGAGATGGGCGAGGCGCTGTGGACGGCGCTCAGCGGCGTGCAGGAGGCCGCGGGCTGCTAGCCGGCCTGCCCGGACACAGCGGCGACCGCACGCACGGCAACGACCGCCGGCGCCACCCGCACGGCGGGAGAAGGAGACGCACATGCCCCAGATCGGCCTGACCCCCGAGGTCCGCGAACTCAAGGACAAGATGAAGGAGTTCATCAACGGGACGGTGATCCCCGCCGAGCCGGTCCTCATGCAGGACGACGAGGAATCGTCCCGGACGATGGCCGGGATCAAGCAGGCGGCCAAGGATCAGGGCCTCTGGGCGCTGGGCCACCCGGTGGAGATCGGCGGGGCCGGGCTGGGCTTCATGCCCTTCGTGCACCTGAACGAGGTCATCGGGCGCTCGCACTTCGGCTCGACGGCGGTGGGGTCGGCCTCGATGCAGGACTCGATCATGATGCACCTCTACGCCAGCGAGGATCAGAAGGCGCGGTGGCTCGCACCGATGGTCGCGGGCGAGATCTACCCCTCCGTGGGCCTGACGGAACCGGAGGTCGCGGGGTCGGACCCGACGCTGATGCAGACGCGCGCCGTCCGCGACGGCGACGAGTGGGTGATCAACGGCCACAAGTGGTTCACCAGCGGGGCCTCGCGGTCCGCCTTCACGACCTGCTTCGCGATGACCAACCCGGAGGCGGAGAGCAAGTGGGAGCGCTTCTCGTCGATCATCGTGCCGACCGACACGCCGGGCTACGAGATCGTGCGGGCCGTCCCGACGATGGGCACCACGCAGGGCCAGCACTGCGAGGTGCGCTACAACGACGTGCGCGTGCCCGCCACGAACCTGCTGGGGCCGGAGGGCCAGGGCTTCCTCATCGCGCAGAAGCGATTGGGGCCGGGCCGCATCTTCCACTGCATGCGCTGGCTGGGTCAGGCCGAGCGCGCCTTCGAGCTGATGTGCGAGCGGGCCAAGGCGCGCTGGGCGCACGGCTCGTACCTGGCGGAGAAGGGCGAGATCCGCACCTGGATCGCCGACTCCGCGGCCGAGATTCAGGCCGCCCGCATGATGACGCTCGACGCCGCGCGGGCCTACGACGAGGGCGACGAGGCCCGCGTCGAGATCGGCATGATCAAGTTCTGGGGCGGGCACGTGCTGCACAACGTGATCGATCGGGCGATTCAGGTGCACGGAGCGCTGGGCGTGACGAGCGACACGCCGCTGGAGTTCATGTACCGTGAGGCGCGCTACGCGCGCCTCTACGACGGCCCCGACGAGGTGCACAAGATGACCGTCGCGCGGCACGTGCTGCGCGACCCCTTCAACAACGTGCCATGGCGATAGGCCGGGCGCCCCGCATCGCGAAGGAGCCGGCCGTGAGTGAGATTCGCATCCGTCAGATCTGCCTGGTGGCGCACGACCTCGATCGGGTGCAGGCGCAGACGGAGTCGGTGTTCGGCGTCGAGCTCTGCTGGCGCGACCCGGCGATCCGCGAGATCCGGCTCAACCACACGCTGATCCCGTTCGGGAACCAGATCCTGGAGTGCGTGTCGCCGCAGCCCGGCGAGTACGACACGCCGGCCGAGCGCTATCTGCACCGGCGCGGCGGCGACGGCGGCTACATGGTGATCATGCAGGTGCCCGAGGCGTCGTATCCGTCCTACCGGGCGCGGGTGGAGGCGCTGCGCATCCCGATCATCGCCGAGCCGGGCGAGGACGGGAAAGGGCACGGCATGCAACTGCATCCGCGCGAGGTGCCGGGCGCCATCCCCGAGATCCGCTGGAACGTCGAGGAGGATCGCCCCGACGGCGCCTGGTGGCCGGCCGGCGAGAACTGGCAGCGCAAGAAGCACACGGACATCGTGGACGGCATCCGCGCGGCGGAGATCCAGTGTCACGACCCCGCCGGCGTGGCGGCGCGCTGGGGCGAGGTGCTGGACGAGCCGGTCGTGACGGACGCCGAGGGCAACCCGGCGCTGGCGCTGGCGGGGTCCGACCTGCGCTTCGTCCCGGCGCGGGATGGACGCGGCCTCGGACTGGGGGGGCTGGACATCAGCGCCACGGACCCCGCCCGCGCGCTGGCCAACGCCGAGGCGGAGGGCTGCCGCACGGGCGAGAACCTGATCACTATCTGCGGCATGCGGCTACGGCTCGTATGAACGCGCCGCTCGCCGGCGGGCCGAACGGAGGATCGTCATGGAACTGAAGGATGCGGTCACGATCGTCACGGGCGGCGCGAGTGGGATCGGCCGCGCCATCTGCCACGCGTTCGCCAACGAAGGCGCGACGGTCGTGGCGGTGGACCTGAACGCGGACGGCGTCGCCGAGACCGCGCGCGAGATCGGCGGCGTGGCGATGACGGCCAACGTCGGAGCGGAGGAGGACGTCCGCCGGGTCGTGGAAGGCACGATCGCGCGCTTCGGCCGGGTGGACCTGATGTTCTCGAACGCGGGCATCGAGCGGCACGCGGCCGAGGGAGCGTCGGGCGCGGACCTGCTGGAAGACGACGCCAACTGGGAGGAGAGCTGGGCGGTCAACACGATGGCGCACGTCTACGCGGCGCGGGCGGTGCTGCCGCACATGCTGGAGCGGGGCGAGGGCTACATCTGCAGCACGGCCTCCGCCGCGGGGCTGCTGACGTCGCTGGGGGCCGTGTCCTACGCGGTGACGAAGCACGGGGCGGTGGCCTTCGCGGAGTTCCTCGCGATGACCTACGGGGACGACGGCATTCGCGTCTCCTGCCTGTGCCCGCAGGGCGTGAAGACGCCGATGCTGCAGGCGAGCGCGCAATGGGCGCACCTGGGGAACTACCTGATGGCGGGGGCGTTGCAGCCGGAGGAGGTGGCCGACGCCGTGGTGGAGGCGATCCGCGAGGAGACGTTCCTCATCCTGCCGCACCCCGAGGTCCGGGAGTACGTGCGTCGCAGGGCCGACGACCACGACCGCTGGCTGCGCGGGATGCGCCGGCTGTGGAAGCACATGCAGGAGATGGCGGCCGGAGAGAAGCCGGCGGGCTAGGGCTCCTCGGCGACGCGGCGGACGGGGCCGGCGGCGTAGCCGGTGCGGAGAACCTC
The DNA here is from genome assembly GCA_963664645.2 of Dehalococcoidia bacterium. Lineage (GTDB taxonomy): Bacteria > Chloroflexota > Dehalococcoidia > Bin125 > Bin125 > TK10-74A. The sequence continues at coordinate 838,009 of CAXXCV010000001.1, read as the reverse complement.
CAGCGGCGGCCCGCCGGGCGCGCTGACGGCCGACTCCACCGCCGCCGACAGCCAGCGGTTGAGCGAGACCCCCTCGGCGGCGGCGATCAGCGCGGCGCGTGCGTGCACGGAGGGCAGCACGCGCAGCGAGATGCGGCCCTGGTAGCGGCCGCCCGCCAGCGGCGGCGGGATGTCCTGCCCCTGCTCCAACTGCGACTCCACCCACAGCGCCATGGCCTCCTCCAGCCCCTCCCAGGCGCTGGGCCCGTCCGGCCCGGCCGAGTAGCAGCCGGGGAACTCCAGCACTTCGGCGCTCACGCCGTCCTCGTCCCGGCGCAGGATCCGCGCGTAGGGCGCGGCCAGGACCTCCGCCACGCGGCGCTCTACGTTCCATGCCTTGCTCACGACCTCACTCACGACCATCTCTCCATATCGTTCAGCACGCTGCGGTAGGTGTGCTTGTTGGGGTGAACCGGGATCACCAGCGTGCGTCCGTTCCGCTGCAGCACGATGTGGCTGCCCTTGCCGCGGCCCCGGCGCTCCTCCCAGCCCAGGGCGAGGGCGGCGGCCCGGAGATCCCGCGCCCGCAGGTTGCCAAGCCTGCGCCGCAGCGCATCCAGGTCGACCGTACGCGCCATGAAGCTACCTCCCTATCGCCATGATGTCAATAATGATGTCATTCCCGCGACACACGCCGTGCGGCGTCGGGCCGCGGCAGCCCACGATGACGCGGGCGCCCGGCGGTGATGTGCCGGCCCGGGCGCCCGGCCCCGGACTGTGAGTCTACGGCGTCGCGGCGACGCGAGGCCGGGGGGACGGGGGAAGCGGGGCCTGCGCGGCCCTCACACCTCGCCCTCGGGGACCTCCTGGCGGTCGCGGCCGAAGACGATGTCGCGCAGGGAGAGTTCGTCCGGGCCGCGCTCGGTCAGACGGCCGGCGGCGTTCATCGAGTAGTGCATGGGGTAGGCGGCGCGCAGGCCCATCATGTCGTAGCCGGGCATGGCGCTCCTCGGCGATCACGGGGCCGCCGGATCGGCCCCCGATCAGGATCACCATGCTAGAGGCTGGGGCGTCCGGGGGGACGGCCGCCGCCACCCCCGGGGCGACCGGCGGCAGCGGCCTCGGTCTGGCGATCATCCGCGAGATGCGGGAAGGCAGTGTGCAACAGGCCCCGGTCATCAAAGACAGTCGTACGAGTCGAGCGTGTCGTAGACCTCCGATGGCAGATCCGCTGCCGCTTCGTCGATGCGGGTTTCGTACTCGGACGCGATCTCGATGAGCCGGAAGAACTGCTCGAAAACTCCTTCGTCCTCGACCAGGTCGACCAGGTCGTCGGCCATGTCCCGCAGCACATCGTGCACCCGGTCAAGCTCCCTCGGTGGTTCAACAGCGCGAGTCGATGACTGGAATCGGCGAAACGGTCCGCGGGCTTCGTCTGCGCTATCAGCGTCAAAGCCTTCCTCCACCAGGTTATTCCACTCGCCGCCGCAGAGCCGCGCGTACTCCTCGACGGTCAGGCGATCGCCATCAGAGCCGCCGCATCCCGCGACGAGCAAAACAAGCAGCGCGATCACCCCGATCGCCGGGCCCCCGCGAGTGGTCACCGTTCGTCTCCTGTTCTTCCCCAGCCCGCCGCAGCGATCTGCTTCGCATTACGGGGCGGCGGGGCATGACTTGAATAGATCGTTGGTGATGCCAAGGCGCGAAAGAATGTCGGCGTGTCGATGTTCGACCAACTTATACGATCGATCAACACCTTCCACGAGATCTCGATAGGGTTCGTATTGACGGAGTCCTTGATCGAGGTCGCGGATCTCCTGCACAATGGCCGTAGTGACGTTAGCTAACTCAAACACAGCGTGTACGATCAGGCCGGCTGGTGGGTAGATGATAGTGGCTCCGGTGGTAATTAAGTTCGTCGCCAGTTTTCGCCACTGCTGACGCTCGGCTTCCTCGATCAACTGCTCGAGTATGCGGCCGGCGCTGCCGCCCGCGGAGATTTCGTACTCCCAACCGCTGGCCAAGCAGGCCTCACCAAAGATCAGGATCTTCTGCGACTGCGAGCGGTTATCGCTGACGAAGGACGGCCAAACCTGACCCGATCCCCGCGCAGCCGTGACATACTCAAGAGCAATCTCAGCAACCAACTCATCCGGGTGTTCCGTTATCGCCTCCAGCTGCATCGAATACGCCTCAACTCCAACCGTGGCGATTATATGAGGGAACTCCTTGCCGAGAACCTCCTTCTTGAGGTGCTTCACGACCTCGCCGAATGTGTTGGTCGGTGCGTGATACAGCACAACTGCCGCTTTAGTCGCCTGGAGCGCGGTGTTGGCGATCTTAAAGAGCGCGCGCTTCTTGTATGCGGACCGATGGGCGTCGAGCCCAAGCTCCGTCGAACGGATGTCGTTATGGAGAATTCGAGAAAACCCGCCGAAGCCGGGAGCAGTCGTGTAGAAGTAACCTGCGGTGAAGATCGCGCGGTCACGGATCTCATCGGAAATGCTCTGGTTATCGCTGCAGACCGTGTAAAGCACCCGTCCGCCGCCCTGATCGGCGCCGGTCACCCGGTACAGTGCGCTCGATCCCGCGTCCAGCTTGACATACCTCGTCGGGAACACAATACCGTTATCAACCGTCCCACCGGAGCGACAGCCGGAAGGGACACGCTGTGGGGTCCGCAGAGCGGTACTGGTGCGAACCCCCAGCTGGTAGGAACCCTCTTCCACTTCTTGCTTCGTCACGTGCAGCCGGTAGCGGCCTGCGCTGAGGTCGCGGACGATCTGCGCGCTATCGTGGGCCCCGCCGTCATCGTTGCGTTCGATCCTGTCTCCGTCGGGTCCGAAGAGGACAAGCGCCGGATTGATGTCGGAGGACGTGAGGTCGATCTGGACACGCATGGGGCGCGGAAGCGAGAAGCTGAAGACATCCGTCCACCGTCGGTAAACGAAGGATGTAACGACGCAGTCGCCGTCCTGCAGCGAGCCGCTGCGCCGGACAATGCCGCTGATGGTTCCGAGATCGTGGGGGGTGCATGGGTCGTCGGTTGAACTGGTCGAGTCCTGGATTCCATGAATCTGCAGCCGGTACGATCTACTGCCCCCGTTGACCTTCGTCGCGGCAATGACGTAACTGCCGGCGGGCAAGCTGCGGATAATCTTCGCGTTCCTACCCGCGCCACTGTCGTTGTCCCGCGCTATCTCCTGGCCGTCGGGACCGAACAACACCAGGAATGCGTCCAAACCGCTCGAAACCGAAATCAGATCAATCGTCACCGGGGTCGTTTGGCCGAGAGAGAAGAAATATCCGTCCGACCATCTCCCTTTGCCTGTGTATTCGGCAATGCAGTCCCCGTTCTTGAGCCAGCCGGTCTGTTCGACCGGATCGGTCAGCCGGCCCAACTGTGTTATGCATTCACTTGGCGGCGCCGACGCTGCGCCGCCAGGCGGCGCCGATGCGATCCGCTCCCAGTGCGCGGTCACCGTCTTGTCGTCGTCCACCGTCAGCGCCTGACGGTCGGCCGCGCCGCTCAGGTCGCCCGACCAGCGCACGAACCGCCAGCCGGTTTCGGTGTGCGCCTGGATCGTCGCCTGCTCGTCCCGGTTGAAGCGCATGACCCCCGGGCTGACAACCGTGCCGCCGATGATCTCCACGCGCCCGCCGTCCCCCGGATTCCCGATCGCCGTCACCGTATAAGTCGCGGCGGCGATGCGTTGCCAGTGCGCCGTCACCGTCTTGTCGCCGTCCACCGTCAGCGCCTGACGGTCGGCCGCGCCGCTCAGGTCGCCCGACCAGCGCACGAACCGCCAGCCGGTTTTGGTGTGCGCCTGGATCGTCGCCTGCTCGCCCCGGTTGAAGCGCATGACCCCCGGGCTGACAATGACGCCGCCGCTGATGTCGACGTGTCCGCCGTCCCCCGGATTCCCGATCGCCGTCACCGTATGGGTCACGGGTTGCGGCGTCGCGGATCCCGGGCCGACGCGAAGTTGGTACGCGCCGATCGCGCCGCCGCGGTACGTCGTGGCCTCGATGATGTACGCCCCGGGCGGGAGCGTGGTTTGAATCCGCGAGTTCCTCGATCCGGCGTAGTCGTCGTTGTGCTCGATCTCAGTCAGACTCGTCGTCAGCAGATAGAGGTAGGCGTCGGCGTCGGCCGACGTGAGGTCGATCGTGACCTCCCCATGCCGGGCGACGCGGAAGCGATAGCGGTCCGCGTTGCTGCCGCTGCGCTGCGACGATTCGCAATCGCCCGCCGACCACTCGCCGGACTGAGTGATGACACTCCCCACCGTGCCGAGGTCGGTAATCGAGCAGGAACCCGGCGGCGCCGAGGGTATCTCCTCCCAGTGCGCGGTCACCGTCTTATCGCTGTCCATCGTCAGCGTCTGACGGGGGTTCGTGCCGCTCAGGTCGCCCGACCAGCGCACGAACCGCCAGCCCGGTTTGGTGCGCGCCCCGATCGACGCCTGCTCGCCGTAGTTGAAGCGCTTGACCCCCGGGCTGACCAGCGTGCCGCCGATGATCTCCACGTACCCGCCGCTCCCATCGGCCGGAACCGCGCTCGCTTGCACGGTATAGGTCGAGGAGGGAGGCGTCGTGGATCCCGGGTTGACGCCAAGTTGGTATGCGCCGGTCATGCCGCTGCTCCACGTCGTGGCCTCGATGATGTACGTTCCGGCCGCGAGCGTGGTCCGGATCCGCGAGTTCCCCGAGCCGCCGCTATCGTCGTCGCGCTCGATCACGGTCAGACTCGTCGTCAGCAGATAGAGGTAGGCGTCGGCGGCCGCCGTGAGGTCGATCGTGACCTCCGACTGCCGATCGATGCGGAAGCGATAGCGGTCCGCGTTGCTGCCGCTGCGCCGTGACGATTCACAATCGGTCGACGACCAATAGTCGGACCGCGTGATCGCATTCCCGACCGTGCCGAGGTCGGTGGTCAGGCAGATACGCGTCGGCGGCGGCGGCGGCGGCGGCCGGGTCTCCTCCCAGTGCCCTGTCACCGTCTTGTTGCTGTATATCGTCATCGTCTGACGGGGGTTCGTGCCGCTCAGGTCGCCCGACCAGCGCACGAACCGCCAGCCGGGGTTGGTGTGCGCCTGGAACGTCGCCTGCTCGCCGTAGTTGAAGCGCTTGACCCCCGATCTGACCAGCGTGCCGCCGATGATCTCCACGTACCCGCCGTCCCCATTGGCCGGTACCGCCAGCGCCTCCACCGTATAGGTCGTGGTGGCGCTGCGCGGCTGTACGAGAGGGTCCGTGAAGGCGGGCGAAGCGTCACCCGCGTGGAGGCTTCCCGGCCCCGGCGCCCAAGCGGCGATCGATGCAACGATCACGACCGCGGCCAGGAGAGCTCCCCGCAGCGCGACCGTGGGAATCCCAAGGAACCGACCCGCCCTGAACGTTCGCGCTATGTCGGGCATCGCCGGTTCCTCTCTTTCAGCGTCCCGGGAGGAAGACATCCATCCACTGGTTTCCCAAGATGACTTCGCGAACGCAGGCGCCGTCCCACAGCGTGACGCTGTACCCGACGGCGTGGGCGGTGCACGGGTCGCCGGGTGCGCTGGCCGGGCCCAGGGTTTCTCCGCGGACCACCAGCCGGTAGGGGCCCACTTCCCTGGCGTACTGCGTCGCGATCAGAACGTAGCGGCCCGGGCTGAGGTCGCGGACGATCCGCGCGTCGGCGCCGGCTCCGCCGTCATCGTTGTGTTCGATCCTGTCTCCGCCGGGTCCGAGGAGGACAAGCACCGGATCGAGGTCGGAGGACGTGAGATCGACCTGGACGCGCATGGGGCGACGAAGCGAGAAGCTGAAGACATCCGCCCACTGCTCATCATCATCGAAGGCAGCATAGAGGCAGTCGCCGTCCTGCAGCGAGCCGCGGCGCCGGACGGCCCCGCTGATGCTCCCGAGATCGTGGGCCTCGTGGGCGGGGCACTCGTCGTCGGTTGAACTGGCCGGGGCGAGGATTTCGTGGCTGCGGGCGTCATTGCCGGCAGCGGTCGTGCCGGCGCCCATCCCCAGCGCCGCCAGCGCCAGTATCGCGGCAAGCGCCGCGGCCCGCGCCCGGCGCGCGCTTCGTGGTCGGGCCGCCGCGCGGCTAGCCCGGGCCGGGATCCTCCACCGTCGCCGCCGCGTCGACGGCCGGCTTCGCGAAGCGGAACCAGACGACCCCGGTCGCCAGCATCGCGGCGACGCCGACCAGCCCGACGATCAGCATGGCGGTGCGAATCCCGATCGAGTCGGCCACGGCGCCCCAGACGGGCGACAGCAGCGCCTGCGACCCGAACGCCATCATCGTCATGGAGGTCATGCGGCCGTAGTAGGCGGGCTTGGTGTTGGTGAGCATGAGCGTCTGATTGAGGAGCAGGAAGCCGGCCCGCCCGACGCCCATCGGGACGGCCGCCAGCATCACCATCCCGTAGCTGGAGACGGCGGTCAGCAGGATGAACCCGGCCGCCAGCACGAGGCCGAGGCCCAGCATCGCCGGCCAGGTCAGCGCCGTGCCCACGATGCGCGGGAGCAGCAGGTTGACGGTCAGCCCGGCCGCCGCGAAGACCAGGAAGATGGGGCCGATGTCGGTCGGATCGTGGCCGAGCGCCTCGTCGAGGAAGCCGGGCAGCAGCGTCTGGAAGGCGAAGCCGCAGACGATCATCGCGACCACCGAGGCCCAGAGCAGGCGCAGTTGGGGATCGCCGAAGAGGTAGCGGGCGCCCGCCGACAACTCGACGCGGACCGAGCGGCGCTCGGCGGGGGAGGCGGCGGGCTCGGTGTTGGGCAGCCACAGGGTGACCGGCAGGATGAGCACGAACAGCGCCGCCATGATCAGGTAGGTCCCGCCGATGCCCAGCACGGCGCCGACCAGCAGCGCGATGCCCAGCGGGGCGAGCACCTGCGCCCCGGCGTGGGCGATCTGCTGCAGCGCCACCGCGTTGGGCAGCAGGGCGGCGGGCACCATCTCCGCCATCCAGGCCTGCCGGGCGGGACCCATGAACGCGAAACCCAACCCCATGATCAGCGTGCCCAGCGTGAGCAGCACGATGGTGATGGTCCCGGTGACGACGAGCAGGCCGATGCCGAGGATGATCAGCCCCGGGATGATCTGCCCGACGAGCACGAGCGGCTTCTTGCGCAGGCGGTCGGCGATCACGCCCCCGATGGGGGCGAGGAAGAACATGCCCACGCCGGATCCCATGATGGCGATGCCCGCGGAGGTGTTGCTGCCGGTGATGTCGTAGGCGAGGGCCGGCATGAGCAGGAACGACATGATGAAGGTCGTCGTGGCGACCGCGCTGCTCCACCAGAGGCGGCGATAGTCGCGGTGCGCCAGGGCGGCGAAGGCCCCGGTCTCGCCCTCGCCGCGGCGGGCGCCGGCCCGGCCGCGGGCGCCGGCGTCCGGGGCGCGGCGGTTCGCGGCGAGGGGCCACGGCCGCCGCATGCTCAGCGCGCGGTTCGCCGCGCGGATCCGCGACGCGTCCTGCCGTGCGGCCGGCCCGGGCGGTCGCCGCGGGGGTCTCTGGGGGTGTCTGCGCGGGCGTCGTCTCGGCCCGCACCTTGGGGGGCGCCGCGCCGGCGGCCACGATCCGCGCGCGCGCCGCTCCGGGCGCCGCCCGCCCGTCCCCCACGGCCCTGCCGGACCGGCTCGTGGCGCAGGCTGGGATCGAGTTCGAAGCCCTCGACCATCTCGGCGGGCAGCCGGCGCCCCAGCATCTGCTCGATCGCGCGCAACTGCCCGCGCTCGCTCGGGCAGACGAGGGAGAGGGCGGCGCCACCCGCGCCCGCGCGCCCGGTGCGGCCGATGCGGTGCACGTAGTCCTCTGGGACCAGCGGCAACTCGTAGTTCACGACCTGCGGCAGGCCGCTGATGTCCAGCCCCCGCGAGGCGAGGTCCGTCGCGACGAGGGCGCGGCTGGCCCCGGCCTTGAATCCGGAGAGGGCGCGGGTGCGCGCGCCCTGGCTCTTGCTGCCATGGATCGCGTCGGCGGCGATCCCCGCCTTGCTGAGCGCGGTGGCGACCCGGTTGGCGCGATGCTTGGTGCGCGTGAAGATGAGCACCTGGTCCCACTGCTCGTCGCTGAAGAGTTCGGTCAGCAGGGCCAGCTTGCGCGGCGTATCGACCTGGTAGACGAACTGCTCGACCGTCTCGGCGGCGACGTGCTCGGGCTCGATGTCGACGCGGACCGGGTCGTGCAGCAGGCCGTGCGCCAGCTTCGCGATGTCGCCGTGCAGCGTGGCGCTGAACAGCAGGTTCTGCCGCCGCTCCGGCAGCAGCGAGAGGATGCGCCGCACGTCCGGCAGGAAACCCATGTCCAGCATGCGGTCGGCTTCGTCGAGGACGCAGATCTCGACGGCGGCGAGATCGACGGTGCCCTGGCCGACGTGGTCCATCAGGCGGCCGGGCGTCGCGATGACGATGTCCACGCCCCGGCGGAGCGCCGCGATCTGGGGGCGAATGCTGACGCCGCCGTAGATCGCGACGCCGCGCAGCGGCAGGTGGTCGCCGTAGGTGCGAGTGCTCTCGAGGACCTGGGCGGCCAGCTCGCGCGTGGGCACGACCACCAGTCCCCGCACGGGGCGGGGGCCGCGCGGACGGCGGTCCGTGCGCCGCGTGGCCATCAGTCGCTGCAGCATGGGCAGGGTGAAGGCGGCGGTCTTGCCGGTACCCGTCTGCGCCGCGGCCATCAGGTCGCGGCCGGCGAGGATGGGCGGGATCGCCTGCGCCTGTACGGGGGAGGGAATGGTGTAGCCCTGGTCGCGGATGGCGCGCCGCAGTTCAGCGCGCAGACCCAGGCTGTCGAATGACATGAAGAAGCAGTCTCTCTGGATGGCCACCGGCGTCGTGCCCGTCAGCGCGGGCCGCCCGAATCGGGTGCGGTGCGAAGGGTGATGACAACGCCGTGGGACCGGTGGGATCGTGTACAGGGGCCCGGGGATCGTCGCTGATGGGATCATCGTAGCCCAGCGGGGGGCGCAAGTGACAGTCGGCGGGTGTCAGAGCGCGCGCCCCGGGCGCTACAGAGCCGGGACGGCGACGCCCGCGCCGGCCTACCAGGTGTCGAGGAACTGGGCCCGGCCGCGGCGCAGCGGCTCCGGATTCGGCACGGAGAGCAGTCCCTGCGCGATCCAGCGCCGCGTCTCCGCGGGGTCGATCACGTCGTCGAAGCCGAAGCGCGAGGCGGCGCTCAGCGCGCTGATGCGGTCGTAGGCCTGGTCGACCAGACGCTGGTATTCGGCGGCGCGCTCCTCGACATCGTCGATCCTGGCCAACTCCTCCCGGTTGGAGAGCAGCACGCCCGACTCCATGTTCATGCCTCCGTGTTCGCTCTGCGGCCAGGCGACGGTGAAGATGGGCGCGCGCGAGTTGCCGGTCATGACGGAGAGCGCGCCCAGCGCGTAGCCGCCGCGCAGGATGACGCAGAAGCGCGGCGTCTTGAGGTTGACGCCGGTGACGAAGAGCCGGCTGCAGTGCCGGATCAACCCCGTCTTCTCGACCTCCGGGCCGACCATCATGCCGGGCGTGTCGACCAGCGCGATGATGGGGATGTTGAACGCGTCGCAGAGTTGCCAGAAGCGCGCGATCTTGTCGGAGCCGTCGCTGTCGATCACGCCGCCGATGTGGGCGTTGTTGTTGGCCGTGAGCCCGAAGGGATGCCCCTCGATGCGGACGAAGGCGGTCACGGCGCTGAGCCCGAACTCGGGCCGCAGTTCCAGCACGGAGTCCTTGTCGGCGAGGAGGCGGATCACCTCGCGGATGTCGAAGGCGCGCCCGCGCTGCTCGGGGATGATGTGGCGCAGCAGCCGCTGGTCCTCGGCCTCCCAGGCGTCGATGGAGCCCTGGAAGTAGGAGAGGCACTTCTTCGAGGCGGCGATCGCCGCGTCCTGGTCCTGGACGACGATGTCCACGGAGCCGGCGGGGGCGAGGTCGGACATCGGGCCGACCTCCTCCGGCAGGAACGCGCCCATGCCGCTGCCCTCGATGGTGGCGGGGCCGCCCATCGCGATGAGCGCGTCCTCGGTGGCGATGATGATGTCGGTGACGCCCAGGATGGCCGCGTTGCCGGCGTAGCACCAGCCGGCCGTGACGCCGATCATCGGCACGGCGCCGCTCAACTGGCCCATCTTCTCCCAGGTGCGCACGTTGGGGTGGCCGGCGCCGGATCCGTCGGTGTCGCCCGAGCGCCCGCCGGCCCCCTCGCAGTGGAAGATCAGCGGCAGCGAGAGTTCGTTGCAGATCTCCATCATGCGATCGGTCTTGTCGTGGCCGCGCCCGCCCTGCGTGCCGGCGAAGACCGTGTCGTCGTACGAGATGAAGACGGTGCGCGCCCGCCCGGCGTCGAAGAGGTCGCCGTTGACCGAGCCGATCCCGGCGACGAGGCCGTCGGCGGGCGTCTTCCAGATCAACTCCTCCAGCGAGCGCTTGCGGCTCTGGCCGGCGAGCGCCAGCGCCCCGTATTCGACCCACGTATCGGGATCGATCAGTTGCTCGATGTTCTCCCGCACGGTGCGGCGGTTCCGGCTGTGCCGCCGCTCGACCGCCGCCGGGCGGTTCTCGTCGAGCAGGAACTGCCGCCGGTCGAAGAGCGCCTGCAGGCTGGGGCGGACGTGGTCGATCGCGACCTCCGCCTCCGCCTCCTCGACGCGATCGCCCACCTCGCGCGGTTCGATGAAGGCGAGCGGGTGGGCGTCGTAGACGACCTCGCCGACGGCGACGTTCAACTGCCGCACCACGCCGCCGAACTCCGCCTTGACCACGTGCTCCATCTTGAGCGCGCTCATCACGAAGAGGAGTTGGCCGGGCCGCACGCGGTCGCCCTCGGCGACGTGAATCTCGGTCACGGTGCCCTGCAGGGGGGCGGGGACGGGGTCGGTGTTGGGGGGAGCGGCGATCGGCGGGGCCGACTGCGCGCTGGAGTGCGTGGCCTCGCCCTCGCGGAAGAAGTTGAGCGCGGAGAGGGGGTCGCTCTTGTCGAGCGCGCCGCCGGCGCCGCCGCCCCGCGCCGCCCCGTCGCCCGGCGCGGGCGCCTCCGTGACGGTCAGCGCCGCCGCGTTGTCGTCGAGCCAGCGGGTGTAGACGGCGCCGCTGAGGAAGTCGTCGTGGCGCAGCACGTTGCGCAGGAAGCCCGCGTTGGTCTCCAGCCCGCCGATGCGGAACTCGGCCAGCGCCCGGCTCAACCGCCGCGCCGCCAGCGGGAACCCGCCCGACGGCGCGTGCGCGATCACCTTGCCCAGCAGCGAGTCGAAGTTGGGGTTGGTGCGGTAGCCGGGGTAGCCGAAGGTGTCGACGCGGATGCCCGGGCCGGCGGGGAGGTGGAAGGCGGTGAGTTCGCCGCCGGTGGGACGCACGCTGCCGTCGGGCTGCATCTCCTCGGTGTTCACGCGGGCCTGGATGGCGTAGCCCTGCGGGGGCGGGATCGACGCCTGCGCCAGACCGACCGCGGACAGGTCCTCGCCGCCCGCGAGGCGGAGTTGCGCGCGCACGAGGTCGACGCCCGTGACCGCCTCGGTCACGGTGTGCTCGACCTGCAGGCGGGGGTTGGCCTCGATGAAGAAGAAGCGATCGTCGCGCGTCGCGTCCTGGAGGAACTCGAAGGTGCCCAGACTGGCGTAGGACACGGAGGCCGCCATGCGCACGGCCGCGGCGGCGATGGCCTCGCGCACCTCCGGGCGCAGCGTCGGGCTGGGGGCCAGCTCGACCAGCTTTTGGTGGCGGCGCTGGACGCTGCACTCGCGTTCGCCCAGGTGGCTGACCGCGCCCGTGCCGTCGCCGACCACCTGCACCTCGATGTGCCGCGCGCGCGGGATGAGCTGCTCGACGTAGACCGCGCCGGAGCCGAAGGCCGCCTCGGCCTCGGATTGGCAGCGGGCGTAGGCCTCGTCCAGTTCGCCGGGCGCCGCGACGACGCGCATGCCCCGGCCGCCGCCGCCGGCCAGCGCCTTGATCATGATCGCCCCGCCCTCGCCCAGGCTCTCGAGGAACGCCCGCGCCTCATCGAGGTCGACCGCGCCCTGGGTCCCCGGCAGGACGGGGACGTCGTGCTCGCCGGCGAGGGCGCGGGCGCGCGCCTTGTCGCCCAGGAGTTCCAGCGCCTGCACGGAGGGCCCCACGAAGACCACGCCCTGCTCCCCGCAGCGGCGCGCGAAGGCGGCGCTCTCGGCCAGGAAGCCGTAGCCCGGATGGACGGCGTCGCAGCCCGCGGCGGCCGCGGCGGCCAGCACGCCCTCGATGTCGAGGTAGGCGGCGGCCCCGGCCCCGGTCAGCGGGCGGGCCTCGCCGGCGCTGCGCACGTGCAGCGACTCGGCGTCGTCCTCGGAGAAGACGGCCACCGTCGCGATGCCGAGTTCCTCGGCCGCGCGCATCACGCGGATCGCGATTTCGCCGCGGTTGGCGATCAGGAGTTTGCTCAGCGCCATGACAGGAGTCCTCCAAGGCCGGCCCGCGGGCGGGAACGGTCCGGCCAACGCCGGCCGAACGACCGCGCAAGGAACGCACACGGGACGACCCCGGCCGGCAGGGCAAATCTAGCGGTCGCCGCCGCCTGTCACAGTCGCGGCGCGCGCAGATCGGCCGGGGGCGGCGGTCCGGCCGCGCCTCTCCCGCCTACCGATGCCGCGCGTTACCCTACAATCCGGCGCCTAGCCGACCGGCCGGGGGCCCCGGATCGACGGAGCGCGCTGTGTCCTACGACTTCATCCTCACCGAGACCGACGGCCGGGTGGCGGCGATCACCCTCAACCGGCCGGAGAAGCTGAACGCCCTCTCGCACGAGTTGCGCGGCGAACTGTTCCACGCCCTCACGGAGGCGGAGGCCGACCCGGAGGTCGGCGTGATCATCATCAAGGGGGCGGGGCGCGCCTTCAGCGCGGGCTACGACCTGAACCACGTGCCGGTGCCGAATCACCCGCACGTCAACCGGCACTCGGGCCTGCCCGACGTCGGCACGACGCACCCGAACCACTACGACTGGTCGCGGCACACGATCCTGACGAACTGGCGCGTCTGGGAGTTGTCGAAGCCGGTCATCGCGCAGTTGCACGGCTACTGCCTGGCCGGCGGCACGGAACTGGCCTCGATGTGCGACTTCCGCATCATCACGGAGGACTGCCAGGTCGGCTACCCGCCGGTCCGGGCGATGGGCACGATGGACATGATGTGGGCGCCGTGGTTCCTGCCGCCCGCCAAGGCGCGCCTCTTCGCCTACACCGGCGACGCGTTCACGGGCCGCGACCTCGAGTGGATGGGCTGGGCGACGTACGCCGTCGGCAAGGACGAGATCGACGAGTTCACGCTCAACTTCGCCCGGCGGCTGGGCAACATCGACAACGACCAGTTGGCCTACAACAAGCGCGCCGTCAACCGGCAGTACGAGATCATGGGCATCCACACGGGCCTGATGTCGGGCACCGACGTGGAGGCGATGAGCAAGCACCGGCCGGCGGCGGGCGAGTTCGGCCGGCGCGCCCGCGAGGGCGGCCTGAAGGCGGCGCTCGAGTGGCGCGACGGGCCCTTCCGCGACTTCCGCGGGGCCTATGCGTCGGCGCCGCACGATCGGCCGCTGGCCGGGTCGGCAGGCGAGGACGACGAGTTCAAGGGTCAGAACGTCTAACCCCGCGACGCGCCCGCGCCCCGGGCTCGCACCCGGGCCGGAAGGCCGAAGACTACGAGACGTACACCTCCGCGGTGGTCGGCGCGATGCGCGCGTTCAACTCGCTGCTGAACAGACCCCACTGCTCCCCCAGCCGGGAGGAGCGGAAGCGCAGGTGCAGGCTCACGGAGTCCTCGAGCGTCGAGAGGCTCTCGTGCCGCATGCCGCGCAGTTGCTCGCCGAGGTAGGCCAGCAGCCGCTCTTCGTCGGCGCTGTAGTTGGTCGTCTGCACGGTGACGATGAGGTCGCGGCGCCCCCGGTCGAAGAACGCCAGGAAGCCCGTGCGCTGCACCACCAGCACCAGCACGACCAGCGCGTAGAGCACGCCGACCAGCTCGTAGTTGTAGGTGGCGGCGCCGATCGACGAGGCGATCAGCAGCAGCAGGAAACCGATCTCGGCCGGGTCCTTGACGGGCGTGCGGAAGCGCACGAACGACAGCGCCCCCAGCAGGCCCAGCGAGAGCGGCAGGGAGAACTGGATCGCGATGAACAGCGTCGTGATGGCGGGGCCGCCGAGCAGGAACGTCCGGTGCACGCCGGCCCCGCGCTGCGCGTCGCCGTAGAACAGCGCGTACAGGAGGTAGGTCACGACGGACGCCGCGAAGGAGAACACCATCGCCGCCCAGAACTCGCTGAACGCCAGTTCGGACGTCGGGCCCAAGTTGATCAACACCGGCATGAGGGGGTCCTTTCCCGCGCGATCGCGATCGGCTACCGCTCGGGCACGAGGTCGAGCGCTTCGACCGCGGCCGCGTACTTCGAGTTGGCCGACCAGGGCTGGGCGAAGCGCCCGAGCGCGGCCAGACGATGGGGCAGCGCATCCTCGTCCCGCCCCTTGAGTTCCACGACGGCCTCATCGAGCCGCAGCGGCGGGGCGCGCCGGGTCCAGGGCGCGGACACGGTGACATCGTGGTCGAGGGAGACGCGCGCCCCCGTCACCGGCTCGACGAAGCGCCGCCGCCGGTAGCGCACCAGCGCGGCGGGGCGCAGCGCGCCCGGGGCGCTGTAGCCCAGCCGCGCCAGCAGTTCGGTCAGCTGGGCCGCGCCGGGCAGCGCCGGGGCGCCCCCGGCGTCGCGCGGCAGCGTCAGCGCCATGCGCCGCTTCCAGCTCTCCGCGCCCAGGCGGCACTTGAGTTCGAGGAAGGCGGGCATGTCCGCGTCGGCATCCGTCCCGCCGGCGGCCGAGGCGGATGGAGACCGGGCGTCGTACCAGCGCAGGCGCACCTTGCCCTTGGTCAGGGAGCCGTCGGCCGACTCGTAGTAGGAGTCGAAGTTGGGCGTGTCGAAGTAGCAACTACTGACGCTGCCGATCGCGTACTCGGGGGCGGGCCGGCAGGCGTGGCGCAGCCAGGCGGCGGCCCCCTGCGTGCGCGGCTGGGGCAGCACGTACTTGCGCTCCACGCGGCGGGGAAGCGTCAGGACCGGCCCCGTCGTGGGGAGCGTCGTCACCGTGCGCGCCCTCCTCGCCCGTTCCGCGGCCATCGCGCGCCCATGCCGAGCGCGGGCGACGCATTATACTGCCGCGATGCTCGGCACGAGACAACTCCTCGCCGGGGCCGCCGCGCTCCTGCTGGCGCTCGTCTTGATCGGCTGGTCCCTGGTGGGCGACGGACCCGCGCCGCCCGCGCTCGGGGCCGACGTGGTGGGCTTCGGCGCGAACACCGAGCGGGCCGACCCCTTCGACTTCGTGTTCGACGAGGGCGTGATCCGCACCTACGACCTGACCGTCGCCGAGGACGACTGGGCCTGGCTGAACGAGAACCCCCTGGACGAGGAGTACGTGCCCGGCCGCCTGACCTTCGAGGGCCGGCAGTTCGACGACATCGGGGTGCGCTACAAGGGCTTCTACGGCCAACTGCGCTTCTGCTTCGACGCCGCCGGCAACCAGACGTGCCCCAAGATCGCGCTCAAGCTGAAGTTCAACGAGTACGACCGCCGCGGCCGCTTCTACGGGCTCAAGCGGCTCAACTTCCATTCCATGCACGAGGACGACAGCCAGCTCCGCGAGGCGCTGGCCTACCGCCTCTACCGCGAGGCGGGCGTCCCCGCGCCGCGGACCGCGTTCGCCTGGGTGACGGTGAACGGGGAGCCGCACGGGCTCTTCCTGGCGGTGGAGAACATCGACGACCGCTTCGTCGCGACGCACTTCCGCGACGGCGGCGACGGCAAGCTCTACAAGGAGGTGTGGCCCGAGCACGACACGTCGCTGCCGTACGTCGAGGCCCTCGACCGGACGTTCTGGGGCGCGGAGACGCCCGACGTGAGCCGCTTCCAGTCGTTCGGCAGCGAGATGCTCGCCGCGCACACCGACGACCCGGCCAGCGACGCGGACGTCTATCGGGTGATCCGCGAGTGGACGGACGCCGAGGCGCTGCTGCGCTACATGGCCGTGGACCGCTTCATCGACAACTGGGACGGCGTCGTCGCCTGGTATTGCGTCACGGTGGGGACCGTCAACCCGGGGGCCTGCTTCAACCACAACTACTTCTGGTACGAGGACGGCCGCGGCGGGCGCTTCACGCTGATCCCCTGGGACCTCGAGCACACCTTCCGCTACCCCAGCCCCATCCGCCGCTGGTACCGCATGCCGGCCTGGGAGGCGACGGAGGCGGCCTGCCACCTGCGGCCGGTCTTCCTGGACATCCCGGCGCGGGCGCCCTCGTGCGACCCCTTCCTGCACGCGCTGGCCACGGCCGGCTGGGACGACTACGCGGCGATGGCGCAGGAGGTGCTGGCGATGCCGGCCTTCCAGATCGAGGCGCTGCACGCCCACGTCGACGCGCTGGCCGCGCTGCTCGAGGACGCCATCACGGAGGACCGCAACGGCCCGCACCGCATCGTCTGGCGCGAGGCCGTGCGGGAACTCAAGGAGAACATCGTCTCCGTGCGGGAGCAGGCGCTGGAGGCGCTGGAGTCCTGACGCCGGGGGGCGTCAGGACTCGTCCGACTGGGGCCCGAGGCGCAGTTCGCGCATGGCGCGGTCGCTCATGTGCACCGCCGCGATGGGCACGTCGAGGTGGAACGTCCGCGTCTCCGGCGGGAAGCACACCGCATCCGAGCAGGCCTGGAAGCGGATCGTCACGTCGAGCCGGATCGCCGTCTCGTGGGGCGGGCGCGTGGCCTCGGCGTGCGCGATCAACTGCCGCACGATCGAGGCCTCGTGCTCGGGACCGCGCTGGGCCAGCATGCGCGCCCGCGCCAGCAGGTGATCGAAGTGCTCCAGCACGTAGTAGACCGGCACGGACACGCGCAGATCCCCGTGGAAGACGTGGAACTGCTCGGGCAGTCCGGCGACGCGGAACGGCGTCGTGGCGGGGTAGACCGGCGCGCCGACCACGACGGAGTCCGGCCCCGTGACGGTCACCTCCGTCGCGACGTAGCCCTCGGGGACCGGCTGCCCGTAGAGATGCAGCCCTTCGTCCAGGTCGATCTCGATGTAGAGCGTCGACGTCTCCATGTAGACCATGGCCTCCGTGCCCAGCGTGGCGCGGATGCGGACGCCGTCGGCCCCCACCTCGGCGCGGGGATGGTCGCGCACCTCGAAGTCCACGCCGAAGCCGTCGCGCAGCACCGTCGCGGCCGAGGCGCGCGTGCGGTAGTGGCGGTAGAACAGCTTCTCGATCACCGTCCCGTCCCGGCCGATCAGGTAGGAGCCGGGATAGGGCATGCCCCAGGTCGATAGCTGGAGCCGCTCCTCGACCTCGGCGACCGGGAACGGCGCCACCTTGGTGACGTCGTGCTCCGCCCCCACCACGTTCTGCACGTTGAGGATGCCCGTCGCCTCGATGGCCTGGTGGTCGGCGTCGGCGAGCAGCGAGTAGGTGATGCCGTACTCCTGCGCGAAGGCGGCCTGCGCCTCCACCGGGTCGTAGGAGATCGCGAAGACCGAGATGCCGGCCTTGGTGAACTGGTGCAGGTTCTGTTGCAGCTGCACGAGCTGCGAGCGGCAGAACGGTCACCAGCGCAGCGAGCGGTGGAAGACCACCAGCGCCCGCCCGCCGTCGCGCGCCGCCTCGATGTTGACCGGCCGGCCCGACTGGTCGGGCAGGGTGATGTCGGGCAGGCGCTCGCCGACGTCGGGGCCCGTGGGATGATCGACGTCGTCGGCGTTGCGCGCGCCCAGCACGTCCATGGGATTGTTCATGTCGGTCCCCTTCCTGCTGGCTGCCGCGCCCGCCGCCGCGCCCGCGGGCGCGACGGTCGTGACCTCCGTACTATACGACGGCCCGCACGACTTCCAACCCGCGAAAGGCCGCGACCATGACGACCGATCCGCGCGCCCCCACCCTGCCCCTCGACTGCCTGACGCACTGGGGTGATCTGCCCGCCGGGATGACCCTGGTCGAGACGCCGGGGGTCAGCGTCGCGGCCGACGACACGGTCTACCTGCTCACCCGCAACCCGGCCAACCCGGTCATCGTGCTGGACGCCGACGGGACGTACCTGCGGACGTTCGGCGCGGGCACGTTCACGAACCGCACGCACGCCATCCTGGCCGCCGCCGACGGCTTCATCTACTGCGCCGACGACGGATCGCACACGATCACGAAGTGGACGCCGGAGGGCGAACTGCTGCTGACCATCGGGACGCCCCACGAGCCGGCGCCTCGCTTCAGCGGCGAGCCGTTCAACCGGCCGACCGACATGGCCGTCGCCGAGGACGGCGCCATCTTCATCAGCGACGGCTACGGCAACGCGCGGGTGCACAAGTATTCCCCCGCCGGCGAGCACCTGCGGTCCTGGGGCGCGCCGGGCATCGACCCGGGCCAGTTCCTCTGCCCGCACAACATCGCGCTGCGCGGCGACCGGCTGTACGTCGCCGACCGCGAGGCGCACCGCGTGCAGATCTTCGACCTCGACGGGAACCTCGTGACGATGTGGAACAACGTCCACCGGCCCTGCGGGCTGAGCGTCGGCCCCGACGGCAACGTCTACATCGGGGAACTCAACGGCGTGCCGCTGATGGAGGGGGCGCCGGGCGTCGGGCACCGCGTCAGCGCCTACGACGCATCGGGCGCCCTGCTGGGCCGCTACGGCGACCCCGAGGAGGGCAGCGAGCCGGGCCGCTTCATCGCGCCGCACTCGATCGCCGTCGATTCGCGCGGCGACGTGTACGTGGGCGAGGTCTCGTACACGATCCGGGGCAGCCTCCTCGATCCGCCGCGGGAACTGCCCAGCCTGAAGAAGCTGCGCCGGACCGGCTAGCCGCCGCCCGACAGCCGCGCGACCACCTCGCCGACGCCGGCCGAGCGGACGACGGCCGTCTGACCGGGGCGGGCGGGGGTCGGCGCCGCGGCGGCGCCCGTCGTGACGACCTGCCCCGCCTCCAGCCCGAAGCCGCGCGCCGAGAGGTCGTTGGCCATCGCCAGCAGCACGCCGAGCGGGTCGCAGCGGGCGTCGCCCTCCAGGCCCCCCGCGGCGCGCTCGCCGTCGATGAGCAGCTCCACGTCCAGCGTCCGCAGGTCGCGCGCCGCCCAATCGTCGATCGTGGGGCCGATGACCAGATTGCCGACGGCGAACCCGCCCGCGACGATGCTGGGCAACCCGACGGCCGGGCCGTCGGCGAAGGGGAAGTTGACGGCCTCGATGACCAGGTGCGCGCCTCCCACGGCGTCACGGACGTCGGCCATCGTGTAGGGAGCCGGCCGGGCGGGGAGCCCCGCCGCCAGCCGGAACGCGACCTCCGCCTCGATCAGGCACATGTGGTATTTCGCGCCGTCGAGGTCGGCCGGGCTCGCGCAGAGCACGCCGGGGAAGAGCGGCGCGACGGGCGGCGTCGCGAGGCCCGCGTCGCGCATCTGCGCGGGGCTCGACGAGCCGGCCTTCCAGCCGTCCGGGCGCTCGTCGGCGGGGCTGCGGGCCGCCTGCGCGATGCGGTAGGCGTCGCCGATCGTGGCCGGGCGGCAGGCCTCGGGGAACGCGGGCAGCGGCCCCCCGCTTGCCCGCGCCCGCGCCAGAAACGCGACCGCGTCGGCCACTTGGTCGTCGGTGAGTTGCGCCATGAGGTGCCTCCTCGGGAATCGTCGGACGGGGTGGGAACGTGGCCTGCATTGTAGGCCGAGGGGGACGAGGACGGAGTAGGTGCGGCCGCGTCTGGAATATCCGACCATGGTGGTGACCATGGTATGGTTGGGTCACGGAACGGAGCGGGGAGGACGCCATGCAGCCAGATCGCGACCCGGCGCCCGGCGCCCGCACCATCAAAGCCTCCGAGTTCAAGGCGAAGTGCCTCAAGCTCATGGACGACGTGGCGGAGAGCGGCGAGGAGATCGTCATCACCAAACACGGCCGCCCGGTGGCGAAGCTCGCCCCCTGCCGGCCCAAGCCCCGGGGCGCGCCTTGGGGCCGTGACCGGGACATCATTCAGATTCACGGCGATCTCGTCGCGCCGATCGGTGTGGAGTGGGAAGCCGAAACCAACCCCGATCGCGTGCTCAACCCGTGATCCTGCTCGACACCCACGTGCTGATCTGGCTGGTCTTCGAGGACCGCCGTGTGGGCCGTCGCGCGCGCCGGGCCATCGACCGGGCCTGGGCCGCAGGCGAGGCCGCCGTATCGGCCATCAGCTTCTGGGAAGTCGCGATGCTGCACGACAAGCGCCGGATGACGCTCCTGCGCGATGTCGCTTCCTGGCGCGCGGGCCTGCTTCGCGACGGCCTCGTCGAGATCCCCGTGGACGGCGAGATCGCCACCCGCGCCGGCTTCCTGCGCGACCTGTCCGGCGAACCCGCCGACCGGGTGATCGTCGCCACTGCGCTGGCGGGGCATCGGCTGGTGACCGCCGATCAGCACATCCTCGACTGGCCGGGCGCACTGAGCCGGCTGGACGCCACCGAGTGACCCACGCGGCGCGCGCCGCCCGACTCCCGAGGCGGTGGTCGCCCGGGAGGGCGGAGGCCGTTCCCGGGCATCCCGCGCCGCGCGCGGGCGCGCGGCGCGGGAGATCGAGCCGGGACGGGTCTACGACGCCTCGGGCCAGCCGGCCGGGATCTCGCCCTCGTCGAGCGCGGCGCGAATCTTGTCGGCCGCCTCTTCGGTCACCCAGGCGCTCCAGACGGACTCGTTCGCGCTGAGCCACCAGAGCGCGGCGTCGTTGGCGTCGGCGCCGGCGTTGTCGTTGAACCAGGCGGCCACGGCGCGGTACTTGGTGACGTCGAAGGTCCACGACCGCAGCATCGCGACGATGTCCGGCGCATCGTTGACGACGTCGGGGTGCACGGCGATCAGGATCGTGGCGTCCTTGTAGGCGCAGGCCTTCGTGGTGAACCAGCACTCGTCGCTGTAGGCGGGCTCCTCCAGCCGCACCAGGTCCAGCACCAGGGCGGGCTCGTTGGTGCCCCACTGGTAGCCCAGCCAGGGCTCGCCCTTCTCGTAGGCGCCGATCAGGTCGGCGTTGAGGGCGGAGCCGTCGCCGGGGGAGACGATCTCGACGTGATCGTTGAGCCCGTAGGCCTCGATCTGCGCGGTGTTCACCACCTCGCAGGCCCAGCCGATCACGCAGGACACCAGCCGCGCCTTGCCGCCGGTCTCGGTGGTGGCGAAGATCGCCTTGAACTGATCGTCCTTGAGGTCCTCGACGTTGTCGAGGTCCGGGTACTGCTCCTGCAGGTAGGCGGGGATGACGAAGGCCGACTGCCAGTCGGCGCCGAGGCTCGGCCCCAGCGACACGACCTCCCCGGCGGCCAGCGCTTCGTTCCAGGCCTCGTCCTGGTTGGGCAACCAGATCTCCATGGTGATGTGGGTGTCGCCCCGGCGCAGGCCCTGGAACAGCGGCAGGGTCGCGCCCAGCACGACGTCGGTCGGGTAGTCGTAGCCCATCTCGACGATGTACTGGGCGATGCGGTTCTGGATCTGCGCGCTGGTCCAGTTCAGATCGTTGAAGACGAGGGTCTCCTTCTCGTCGCCGCCGTCGCCGCCCCCGCAGGCGGCCGCGGCCACCAGGGCGAGCATCGCGATCACCGCGATCAGGACGAGCGCGAACCGGCCTCGTCTCAGAATGCCCCTATGTCGTGTGTCGTTGCGCTGTGGCTGCATGTCAGAGTCCTTTCTCAACCCGCGGTTAAGCGCTCCCGGTTTTCGGCGGCGATCGATTGCGTGATGCGGTCGATGATGATCGCGAGGAACACGATCGCCAGTCCGGCGATCACCCCATTCCCGGACTGGTTCTTTTGCAGCGCCCGCAGGACGTCGTCGCCCAGGCCGCCCGCGGCGACCATGCTGGCGATGGTCACCATGGCCAGGGCCATGAGCGTGGTTTGATTGATCCCGGCCATGATCGTGGGCAGGGCCATCGGGATCTGGACCTTCAGCAGCACTTGGCGCGGCGACGATCCGAACGCCAGGGCGGCCTCGACGACCTCGGGCGAGACCTGGCGGATGCCGAGATTGGTCAGCCGGATGACGGGCGGCACCGCGTAGATGACGGTCGCGAAGATGCCGGCCGGCTTGCCCAGACCGAAGAAGAGGATGCCGGGCAGGAGGTAGACGAAGCTCGGCATCGTCTGCATCGCGTCGAGGATCGGGCGCATGAGGTTGTCGGCGAGGCTGTTGCGCGCGCCGAGCACGCCCAGCGGCAGGCCGATGGCCAGCGCCACCAGCACCGCCACCACGATCAGCGCGATGGTGTCGATGGCGTTCGACCAGAGGCCCATGAAGCCCAGGTAGAGCAGGGCCAGCGTGGTGAAGCCCGCCAGCCTCCAGCGCCCCACGCCGAACGACAGCAGCGCCAGCCCGGCGACCACGGCCACCCAGGGCAGCCACTTGAGGGCGTCCTCAATGCGCACGATCACCCAGGCCGTCACCTCGCTGATGCCGTCGAACAGGAAGTCGCCCTCTTCGGTCAGCCAGGCGACCGAGTCGTCGATGGCGTCGCCGGTGACCTCGCGGACCGTCCGGTCGAGCACCACGGTGCGGCCGTCGGCCGCCGGCTGCTCGGTCTGCGAGACGGTGGTGGGGAAGGTCATCTGCGGGCCCCAGATCAGCAGGCTCGCCACCAGCACCACGATGACGACCGCCGTTCCCGACAGCCAGGGATGACCGCTGGCAAGTTCCCTGAGGCGGGCGCCGAGCGACGTATTGTCGGGGTCGCCTTGCGTCTCCTGCGCGTCCGCCGCCCCGGCCATCATTCCACCTCCGAAGCGCCCCCGGCCGTGACGGCCTCCGCCGCCGCCCGCATCTTGGCGACCTCCGCCGCCGACACGTCCCGCACGAAATCCGCCACGTAGTCGTCGGCGGGGCGGGTGACGATCTCCTCGGGGTCGCCCTCTTGGACGATAGCACCATCGCGCATGATGGCCACCCGGTCGCCGATCTTGATCGCCTCGTTGAGGTCGTGCGTGATGAAGACGATGGTCTTGTGCAGTTGGCCTTCCAGGGAGATCAGTTCGTCCTGCATGCGCCGGCGGATGAGCGGGTCGAGGCCGCTGAACGGCTCGTCCATGATCAGCACGTCGGGGTCCACGGCCAGGGCCCGGGCGATGCCGACGCGCTGCTGCATGCCGCCGCTCATCTCGCGCGGGTAGTAGTCCTCCCAGCCGTCCAGGCCGACGGTCTCGATGGCCGACATCGCCGCCTTGTACCGCTCGGTTTTGTCGACGCCCTGGATCTCCAGCCCGAAGGCCACGTTGTCGAGCACGCGGCGGTGCGGCAGCAGGCCGTAGTGCTGGAACACCATCGCGATCTTCTTGCGGCGAAACTCGGTCAGCTCGCTCGGGCCGTACGCGAGGATGTCGTCGCCGTCGAAGCGGATCGCGCCCCGCGTGGCGTCGACGAGCCGGATCAGCGTGCGCGCGAGGGTCGATTTCCCGCTCCCCGAAAGCCCCATCACCACGAAGATCTGTCCGGCCTCGACGCTGAACGACACGTCGCGCAGCCCGACGACCACGCCCAACTCCTCCTGGATCTCGTCCCGGCTCTTGTCCGCGTATTCGGGCTCAAACACGCGATCGGCGTCGTCGCCGAACACCTTCCACAAGCCCTCAACCTGTATCTGCGCCTGTCGCTCGGTCATTGCATCTCCATGCGGTCGCGCCCGCCGCCGGTCGCGGCCGGCGCGTTCACCGCGTCAGTTCTCTCCGGCCCCGAGGTCGATGACGACCTGGACCTGCGAGGACGGCTGCGTGAGGGCCTCGAACGTGGCCTGGATGTCGTCGAGTTGGATGAAGCTGGCCTCGGAGAGCAGGGCCTCGCCGGAGATGCGGCCGCTGGCGAGCAGGTCGAGGGCGGCGCGCCAGTCCGAGGGGTCGCCGCCGAAGGTGACGCGCAGGTCGACCTCGCGCGCCATCCAGTCGGCCGGCTGCAGCGGCATGGGCTCCCAGGGCACGGCGACGAGCACGACCTGGCCGCGGCGGCGGACCGCGACGAGCGCCTGGTCGAGCGTGTTCCCCAGGCCGGCGCAATCGAAGATGACGTCCGGCCCCAGGCCGCCCGTCAGCTCCAGGAAGCGCTCGACGGCGTCCTCCTCGCGCGGGTTGACGACCTCGGCCGCGCCCAGTTCGCGCGCGAGTTGCGCCCGCGCGGGCGCGGGCTCCGAAACCAGCAGCCGGGTCGCGCCGGCGGCGCGGGCGGCCTGCATGCAGAGCAGCCCGATGGGCCCCGCGCCGATGATCCCCACCGCGTCGCCCAGCTTGACGGCCGAGCGGCGCACGGCGCGCACGGCCACCGAGCAGGGCTCGGTCAGGGCGGCGACGGCGTCGGACACGGCATCGGGGATGGCCTGCAGGCTCCACGCCTCGGCCAGCATGTACTCCGCGTAGCCGCCGGTGCGCGAGCCGGTGAAGCCCATCGTGCGGTAGTTGAAGCGGGGGTCGGTGACGAAGGCGCCCCGGTTCGCGTCGGGCGGGGGATCCCCACCCCCCGCGACGACGCGGTCGCCGACGGCCCAGCCCTCGACATCGGCGCCGAGTTCGGCGATGCGGCCGGCGATCTCGTGCCCCAGGACGTGGCCCGGCGGGGCGAGGTCGTACATGAAGGCGTGCACGTCGGTCCCACAGATCGCGGATTGAGCGACCCGGACGAGCACCTGCTGGGGACGAGGGCTGGGGCGGTCGATGTCTTCGATCGCGAAGCGCTGCGCCCCCTGGTAGACCGCGGCTCTCATGCATGCTCCCGGCCGGCTGTCCGCGACGGCTGCGGTTGTGGACTCGATGATAGGGCACGGGGGGAGGTCGATGGGCGGATAACGAGAGACGTGCCGCGGGAGACCCGCGCAGGGGCCGCCGGGCAGGACCGGGCGTCGCTACGCGAAGCGGCCGAAGCGATCGCGCAGGCGCTCCTTGTAGTGCGGGTCCATCTCGCGAGCCTTCCACGGGTGCGACCAGGCGCTGAGCCCGGTGCGGGAAGGGAGGTCCTGCTTCGGCGGGATCGCGTCGGCGGCGCGGGGCACGCTGCCGAAGACGCCGCCCGCCTCCAGCGCCTCGTACTCCGATTCCGTGTATCCCATGAGTTGCGTGGCGATGAGGCGGTTGTGCTCGCCGAGCATGGGGGCGCGGCGGACGGGCGGGGCCGGCGCGCCGCCGAGGCGCACGCCCGAGCCGGGCCACGCCCGCGCGCCGACCGGCTCCTGGGCCGGATCGTGGTCGATCAGCCAGAAGAACTCGCGCGCGCGCAGGTGCTCGTCGAGGAGCAGGTCGCGGACGTCGTTGACCGGCGAGGCGGCGACGCCGGCGCCCTGCAGTTGCGCGGCGGCGTCGAGGGGGTCGCGGGCGCGGGACCAGGCGGCGAGGTGGGAACGCAGCGCTCCGGGATCGGCGGCCGCGGCGTCGGACGAGCCGACGAGGGCGGCGACGCGCTCGAGGGCGGCCCGGTCGGGGATGGAGACGGCGAGCCAGCGGTCGCGGCCGGCCCCGGCGAAGCAATCGTCGAGCAGGTGGCCGGGGTAGTCGCTGCCGCCCCGCTCGACAGGGTGGCCGGCGGCCTCGCTGAGCAGCAGGTCGCCGGCGAGGTTCGCGGCCATCTCGTACTGGGCGACGTCGATCCAGGCCCCGGCCCCGGTGCGGTCGCGCCGCTCGATCGCCGCCAGCATCAGGAAGGCGATGTGATAGGCGACGACGTGGTCGACCACGGGCGGATTGCCGCGGCGCGGTTCCTCGCCGCGGTAGCCGTTGAACCAGGTCAGCGTGGCCAGCTCCAGGACCATGCCCAGGGCGCGCATGAGGCGCAGCGGCCCGGTCACGCCGTAGCCGGAAGTGCTGACGAAGATGAGGTCCGGCTTGACCTCCCGCAGCGCTTCCCAGGTCAGGCCCAGGCGCTCGAAGACGTCGTAGGGGTGATTGTCGAGGACGACGTCGCAGGTGGCCGCGAGGCGGAGGAAGGCGTCACGGCCCTCGGGCGTGGTGATGTCGAGACCGACGCCGTAGCGCTTGTTGCGGTGCTGCTCGTGGTGGACGCCGCCCCGCTCCCAGAACCCCGCGGCGGCCTCGCCGTCCGGCTGCGGCGCGGTTCGCACGACGTCGGGGCTGAGGTAGTTCTCGACCCGCACGACCTCCGCCCCGAGGTCGGCGAGGATGCGGGCGGGGAACGTGCCGGCCTGGAAGACCCCGTTGTCGAGGATGCGCACGCCGTCGAGGGCGGGCTTGGCCGCGGCGCCGGGAACGGGAGACGCGGGCGCGGGGGCGGGGGTGAGGGAGGCGAAGACGGCGTCGCTGTGCTCGCCCGGCCGGGGGACCGTGCGGCGCAGCGACGGCCGGTCGCGGTCGACGGTGTAGGGGATGCCGGGGAAGCGCAGGCCGCGGCCGGACGCGACGTGAAGCTCGTCGAAGAAGCCGCGCGCGGCGAGGTGCGGGCAGGCGAAGACCTCGTCGGGACGCTGCAGGGGGCCGGCGAGGAAGCCGTGCTGCATCGCCACGTCGCGCCAGTGCTCGCGCGGCTTCGTCCGCACGGTCTCGCCGAGCAGGCGCATGATCTCGTCGAAGTGGAGGGCCTGCCCCTCGGGCGGGCCCAGCTCGGGCCGGACGGCGAGCTCCAGCGTCTCCATGGCGATGGCGAATTCGTCCCACTCCGGCGAGCCGATCCAGCGCAGATAGAGGTCTCCGTCGGAGGCGGTGAGCAGTTCCCGCTGCCCGCGGGGCTGGATCGCGCCGGTGTACTCGTAGTCGGCGTAGAAGAGGAAGATCGCCGAGGCGATGGTCTCCTGCATGCTCACGTCGACGTGCTGCCCTGCGCCCGTGCGGCGGGCGTGCCGCAGCGCGGCGAGCGCCCCGGCCGCCGCCGCGGCCCCGCTCCAGATCGCCATCACGTTGCCGGGATAGGCGATCGGCTCGCGCTCCTCCGCGCCGTTGAGGTCGACCATGCCGCCGGCGGCGCCGATGGTGAGTTCCGAGATGCGCCAGTCGCGGCGGGGCCCGCTCTGGCCGTAGCCGGTGATCGAGACGTAGACCAGCGAGGGGCGGGCGGCGAGCACGTCGCCGGGGCCGAAGCCGTGGCGGGCGAGCGCGCCCGGCGGCTCGTTCTCGATGACGACGTCGGCCCAGCGCAGCAGTCGCCACAGGCGGCGCGCGCCGCCGGGCTGCGTGTAGTCGAGCGCGACCGACCGCTTGCCGGCGTTGCAGAAGGCGAAGGCCGCGCCCGCGCCGTCCGCGACGGGCGCTCCCACGCCGCGCAGCGGGTCGCCGCCGGGCGGCTCCACCCGCACGACGCTCGCGCCGGCGTCGAGCAGCAGCTTGGCGCAGTACGGCCCGGAGACGCCCGTCCCCAGGTCGAGCACCCGCAGCCCGTCGAGCAGGTCGAACATGCGTCGCTCCCGCCCGCCGATCCGGCATCGGCGGCGGGGGGAGTCTAGGCCATGCGCGCCTGATCGGTCTTCGGACCTGGATTCAATGGCCCGCTTGCCCGACACTGGCGCGCGGCGCGGGGATCGCGCCGGGCCAAGTTCGAGCCGGGGAGGCGCACGATGCGGGACATCTTTTCGATCGAGGGCAAGACGGCGCTCGTCACGGGCGGGTCGCGGGGGATCGGCGAAATGATCGCGGCCGGGTTCCTCGCGCACGGGGCGAAGGTGTACATCAGCTCGCGCAAGGCCGACGTCTGCGCGGAGACGGCGGCGCGCCTGATGGGCGAGTTCGGCGGCGAGTGCCTCGCCCTGCCCGGCGACGTGGGCAACATGGACGGCGTGACGGCGCTCGCGTCGGCGCTGGGGGAGCGTGAGAGCCGGCTCGACGTCCTGGTCAACAACGCCGGCACGGCCTGGGGGGCGCCGCTGGCCGAGTTCCCCGAGTCGGGCTGGGACAAGGTGATGAACACCAACGTCAAGGGCGTCTTTTTCCTCACGCAGCAGTTGCTGCCGCTGCTGCGGGCGGCGGCCACGCACGAGGATCCGGCCCGCGTGATCAACATCGGCTCGGTGGACGGGATCAAGACGCCGATCTTCGACAACTTCTCCTACGGCCCCTCGAAGGCCGCCGTCCACCACATGACGCGGGTGCTCGCGGCCCACCTGGTGAAGGAGAACATCATCGTCAACGCGATCGCGCCGGGGCCGTTCCCCAGCTGGATGCTGAGCGCCGGCGTGGGCTTCGGCGGCAAGGTGGAAGGGCAGGATTGGGAGAGCATCGGCGCGCGCAACCCGCGCGGGCGCGTCGGGACGGCGGAGGACATCGCCGGGCTGGCGATCTTCCTCAGTTCCCGCGCCGGGGCCTACACCGTCGGCGAGACGATCACCTGCGACGGCGGATCGGTGGCCTGCTCGTGATCGGCGACGGGCGACCGGATCGGCGAACGCGATGACGCCCGACCCGCGCTGGCTGGCGGCCACGACGGAGGCGGCGATCGAGCCGGACCTGCCGATCATCGACCCGCACCACCATCTGTGGGACCGGCCCGGCTGGCGCTACTTCCTGGACGAGTTGCTGGACGACGCCGCCGGGCACAACGTGCGCCAGACGGTGTTCGTCGAGTGCGGCGCGATGTACCGGGCGGACGGCCCGGAGGCGCTGCGGCCCGTGGGCGAGACGGAGTTCGTGGGCGGCATCGCGGCGCAGAGCGCCAGCGGCGAGTACGGCGATGCCCGCGCCGCGACGGGCATCGTGGGGCACGCCGACTTGCGGCTGGGCGCGGCGGTGTCGGATGTGCTGGAGGAGCACATCTCGGCGAGCCTGGACCGCTTCCGCGGCATCCGCCACCACATCTGCTGGGACGGGCACGCGGACGTGCCGCAGTCGCGCATCGAGCCGGGGCCGGGGCTGCTCCAGAATCCGTCGTTCCGCGAGGGATTCGCCTGCATGGCCGGCTACGGCCTCAGCTTCGAGGCCTGGCTGTACCACCCGCAGATCCCGGAACTCACGGCGTTCGCGCGGGACTTCCCGGACACGACGATCATCCTCAACCACCTGGGCGGGCCGCTCGGCGTGGGTCCGTACGCGGGGCGGCGCGACGAGGTGTTCGCGGAGTGGCGGGGGACGATCGCGGAACTGGCCGGCTGCCCCAACGTCGTCGCGAAGGTGGGGGGCATCCAGATGACGCTCAACGGCTTCGGCTGGCACGAGCGCGACGTCCCGCCCAGTTCCGACGACCTGTTGGAGGCGAACCGCCCCTGGTACGAGCACACGATCGAGCAGTTCGGCCCCCAGCGCTGCATGTTCGAGAGCAACTTCCCGGTTGATAAGGAGTCGTGCGGCTACACGGTGCTGTGGAACCAGTTCAAGAAGCTCACGGCGGGCTTCGCGCCCGACGACCGCGCGGCGCTCTTCCACGACACGGCGCTGCGCGTCTACCGGCTGGAGCGCCGCTGACCGGCCGCGCTAGATGTCGGCGTAGCGCTCGATCGTCTCCCGGAAGGCCAGCGCGTCCTGGGGGGAGCGCACGACCGCCCGCAGCCCCGCGCCCGCCGAGACCGGCACGGCCAGCCGGTGGACGCCGGCGGCGGCGAGCCGGGGGATCTCGTCCAGGTCGTCGGGCAGGCTGGCGGTGATCTCCAGGGCGTCGGGGTCGCGGCCGTGCGCCTCCGCCGTGCGCCGGGCGAGGTCGATCATGTCGAGCGGCGCCCCGCGGGCCGGGAAGTAGCCGTCGCCCAGGCGGCCGGCGCGCCGCGCGGCGGGCTTGGTGTCACCGCCGACGACGATCGGCACCGACCCGTTGACCGGCCGGGGCCGGCAGTGGGCGCCGTCGAAATGCACGAACTCGCCGTGGAAGGTGGGCGCGTCCGACGACCACAGCTCCCGCATGGCGGCGACGTACTCGTCGGCGCGGCGGCCGCGGTCGGCGAAGGGCGCGCCGATGGCGTCGAACTCCTCCTTCAGCCAGCCCACGCCGATGCCGAGCAGGACGCGCCCGCCCGAGAGGTGGTCGAGCGTCGCGACCTGCTTGGCCGTGATCACCGGGTTGTGCTGCGGCAGGATGAGGATCGCGGTGCCCAGCTTGATGCGGGAGGTCGCCGAGGCCACGTAGGCCAGCCAGATCAGCGGGTCGGGCAGGACGAACTCCGACTCCCGCCCCGGCATGCGGCCGCCCGGCGCGTAGGGGTAGACCGACTCGTAGCCGCCGGGCACGACGGTGTGCTCGATCGTCCAGGCGGAATCGAAGCCCGCCTCCTCGGCCGCCTGCACCAGTTCAAGGGCGCGCGCGGGGTCGGTGTAGGGACCGATGTTGCAGTAGCGCAGACCGAACTTCATCGCCGTGGTCCTCCTCCTGTATGGCGTGCCGCCGGGACAAGCCTAGGGCGGGGGAGACTCCCGCAGCAGCCTCAGCAGTTCCGCGCCGTACCGCTCGACCTTGCCCCAGCCCAGCCCCCAGACCTCGAGCAGGTCGACATCGTCGCGCGGGCGCCGTGCGACGATGTCCTCCAGCGTGCGGTCGTTGAAGACGACGTAGGCGGGGACGCCGTCGGCCTGCGCCCGCTCGCGCCTCCAGTCCCGCAGCCGATCCGGGAGCGGATCCACCGGGCCGGCGACCGGGCGATCCCATCCCGCGGGCTGCGTCCGATCCCTGCGCCGGCGCGAGCCGGGGGAGCGCGTGCAGTTGTCGCAGCGGTCGCAGGTCGTCGGCGCCTCTTCCCCGAAGTACGCCAGGATCAGCCGGCGACGGCAGCCGCGCGTCTCGGCGTACTCCACCATCCGGTCGAGCCGCGACTCCGCGTGCTGGCGATGCGTGGTGATCGTGCGCGTGTCGATGGGGGCGTCGGGGTCGCGCGAGAGCAGGCGGAGGTCGGTGGGGCCGACCAGCCCGGATGCCCGCAGGGCCTCCAGCGCGTTGTTGGTCTGGTCGTCGTCCAGGGGTTGATCGCCATCCCGGTCGAGCAGATCGCGCCAGATCGTGCGCACCCGCGCGTCGTCCGGGTGCGCCTCGTCGATGAACCACTGCTGCGCCTGGCGGTCGCGCCGGTCGTAGAGCAGCACGCACGCCGCGGGCTCTCCGTCGCGCCCGGCCCGGCCCGCCTCCTGGTAGTACGACTCCAGCCGGCCCGGCATGTTGAAGTGCAGCACGAAGCGCACGTCGGGCTTGTCGACGCCCATGCCGAAGGCGGTCGTCGCGACGATGACCGGCGTCTCCCCGCGGTCGAAGCGTCCCTGGACGGCGGAGCGGAGGCCGCGGCCCAGCCCCGCGTGGTAGGCCTCGGCCGCGACGCCCTCCTCGCGCAGCCGCTCGGCGATCTCCTCCGTGCGCCGGCGCGTGCGCACATAGACGATGCCCGACCCGCCGGCGTGCTCCCCCACGATCTCGATGGTCCGGTCGATGCGGCTGCGGACACCCCGGCGCCGTTCCACCGACAGATCGAGATTGGGCCGGTCGAACGACGTCACCACCTCGTGCGCGGCGCCGTCGATGCCCAGCCGGACCGCGATGTCCTTGCGCACGCGCGCGTCGGCGGTGGCGGTGAGCGCGAGCACGCGCGGGTTGCCGAGCTGCTCCCGCAGCGCCCCGAGCAGCAGGTAGTCGGGCCGGAAGTCGTGGCCCCACTGCGAGATGCAGTGCGCCTCGTCGATGGCGAGGAGGTTGACGCCGTGCCGCCGCAGTCCGGCGATCAGCCGGGCGTTGCGCAGCCCCTCGGGCGCGAGGTAGAGCAGCGGCAACTCGCCCCGCACAAAGGCCAGGTAGCGCGCGTTCTTCTCGGCCCGATCGAGCGACGAGTTGATGAACGCCGCCTCGACGTTGGCGCGGCCCAGGTTCGTCACCTGGTCGCGCATCAGGGCGATGAGCGGCGAGACGACCAGCGTGCGCCCCACCTCCAGCGCCGGCAGGACGAAGCAGGCGCTCTTGCCGCTGCCCGTCGGCATGACGCCGACGACGTCGCCCTGCGCCAGCGCTTCGAGCACCTCGGCCTGGCCGTCGCGGAAGTCCGGGTAGCCGAACATGTCCCGCAGGCGCGCGCGGTAGGCGTCGAGGCCGGCCGGGAACTGCACCGGAGCGTCGGGCACGTCGGGTTCACCCCCCTGCCGAGGGTAGCGGCGCGCGCCGGGCGGGGGCTCACCGCTCGGCGATCGCCTGCGGGAGCGGCTCGCCGCGCAGCCAGCACTCGATGTTCTCCAGGAAGATCAGCCGCGCGCGCTCGGGATTGCCCTGCGCCGCCCAGGAGCTGTGCGGCGTCAGGATCACGTTGGGCAGATCCCACAGCGGCGACCCCGGGTCCAGCGGCTCCTGCGCGACGACGTCGAGGTAGGCCCCCGCCAGCGCGCCCGACCGCAGCGCCTCGATCAGCGCCGGCTCGTCGACGATCTTGCCCCGCGCGATGTTGATCAGGTGCGCGTGCGGCGGCAGCAGGGCCAGCCGCGCGGCGGAGATGGCGCCCTCCGTTTCGGGCGTCCGCGGCGCCGCGACTACGAGCCAGTCGGCCCGCGGCAGCACGCCGTCAAGGTCGCGCGGGTGGACCAGCTCATCGACCGCGTCGCCCGCGGTGCGGGGGCTGCGCCGCACGCCGATGACGTGCAGCCCGAAGGCCCGCGCCAGCCGCGCGACCTCGCCGCCGATCGCGCCCAGCCCGTAGACGACGAGGGTCTGCGTGCTCAGGTCGCGGGGCCGGCGGTCGATCGGCAGTTGCTCCCAGCGGTGCTCGCGCTGCTGGGCGGCGAAGTGCGGGAAGCGGCGCGCCAAGGCCAGCAGCCCGGCCATCACGCTGTGCGCGATGGGCTCCGCCGCCGCGCCCGGCGAGTTCGACAGGCGCACGCCGCGCGCCAGCATCGCGCCGAAGCGCGGGTTGTCGGTGCCGGCCCAGCCCAGGTGCGCCCAGCGCAGGTTCGGCGCGCCGTCGAGCGTGTCGAGGAAATGCCACACCCGCCGTACCCCCACGTCGTACAGGTCCGGGGAGGCGTAGGCCGCCTCGACCTGGGCCAGCACTTCAGGCGGCAGCGGCGCCTCGTCGTCGGGCAGGATCAGCGGCGTGATCGCCGCGCCGGTCCGCGCGGCGATGGCGCGCAGGTCGCCGTCGCACTGGCGGGCGAGGCGCGCGGTCATGAGCAGTCCGGGCATGGCCCACCCTTCGCGCCGGACGGCCGAGCGCCGATGTCCCATCGGCCGAATGATAGATCAGCGCACGTTCCGCAGGCGCGGATCGAGGGCGTCGCGGCCGCCGCCGCGGGCGCCGCTGCTCCGGCGTGCCGCCCGCCGACGAGCCCATGGTGTTGGAGAGGCGCTGGTCGACCACCGAACCCGGCACGAGCCGGACCAGACCGAAGGCGAAGATCGAGAGCAGGATCACCGTGACCGGCAGGAGCAGCAGCCGTCGGATGACGTAGGTGCGCATCGGCGTTGGCTCCTCGCGGCCGGGCGGCCGGCGCGGGCTCTCACCCCCGAACCCCCTCTCCATTGCCGAGCAATGGAGAGGGGGAACTCCGATCCCCTCTCCCTGGGGAGAGGGTTAGGGTGAGGGGGATCCAACGCCCGCGCCCCTGTCCCCCTCTCCATCGTCCAGATGGAGAGGGGGACAGGGGGTGAGGTTCTACACGCCGGGCTTGCCCTCGAGCCAGGCCTTGTACAGCGCATAGTTGGCAGAGACGGTGTTGGGGGTCGCGCCGTAGCCCTTGAGCCAGGAACGGTGCGCGATGACCGGCTGGCCCCAATTGCAGTAGATCTGCGGATTGTGCTCTTCGAGCAGCTTGGCCTGGATCTCGTCGTAGATCGGCAGCCGGTTCTCGACGCCGATGGTCGTGCGTCCCTGCTCCAGCAGCGCGTCGATCTCGGGGTCCGAGAACTCGCCGAAGTTCCGCCCGCCGTCGCTGTGGTGGGTGTCGTAAAGGTTGTCGGGGTCGGCCGCGCCCCCGAAGCCGCTGTAACTGATGGTGAAGTCCCCCGTCGCCAGCCTGGTGGCGTGCTGGGCGGCGGGAACCTCCTCGAGTCCGACCTCGAAGCCGATTTCGGCGAAGTTCTGCTGGACCACCTCAGCGTACTGGATTCCGGAGTGACCACTCGCGTTCATCGGCGGCACGCTCGCCGGGTCGTAGCCGCTGGCGTCGAGCAGCCGCCGGCCCTCGGCCAGATCCTCCTCGCGCTGGGCGCCGGAGCGGTAGCCGGGCAGTTGGCGGAGCTCGTCGACGCTCCACGCGTAGGGCCCGTTCGCGTGGGAGATCGGTCCGCCGATTTTCGTCACGCCTTGGGTCACCGCGACGAGCAGTTCCCGGTCGGTGGCGAGATGCAGGGCCTTGCGCACGCGCGGGTCGGTGTAGGGCTCGACCGTGGTCTGGAAGTGGACCGCCACCCAGTTCCAGGTCACGTCCATGGGCACTTCGACGACGTCCTCCTCGCCGAGTTGGGCCTTCACGGCCGCGTTCTCTTCCGGGAGGCCCAGCCACGGGAACCACAGCATGTCGGCCTCGCCGGCGACGAACTGCGCGGCCCGATACGCCGTGTCCCAATTCCAGTCCACCCGGTGCCCGTCGGCGTAGGGGAGCCCCTCGCGGAAGTAGTTGGGATTGCGTGCGAGCTCGGTGACCACGTCGACTTCACGGGAGACCAGCTGCATGCCGCCGGTGCCGACGGCGGCCTCGGGGTTGCTGGCGAGGCCGTCGTCGCCGAAGGCCTCGATCACGTCGCGTGAGATCATCACCGACTGGGGCTCGCCGACGGAGCTGGCCATCGGCGCGAACGGCTCTCTCGTCTTGAGGCGGAGGGTGAGGTCGTCGGGGACCGCCCACTCGTCGACGACGGAGAAGCGCCCCCTCCACATGAACTCGGGGTCGTCCTGGCCGAAGCGCTGGAGTCCGAAGGAGGCGTCTTCGGCGACGAACTGGCGCCCGCTCAGCGGCGCCTTGTCGTGCCAGTACACGTTCGGCTTGATGTTGTAGACGTAGGTGAGCTCATCGACGACCTCGGGCAGCTCCGCCATCGCGGCGGTGAGCACCCCGCCGTCATCCATGTAGTTGAGGCAGTCGTAGATCTGGACAAAGGTGCAGTCGAGGCCGCCGTGTTCGGTGATGGCCGGGTCGAGGATGCCGCCGTCGCCCCCGAAGTACGTGATGACGCCTCCGTACTGCGGGCCGGTGGCCGGGGCCGGCTCGTCCTCTTCCATCGCCATGGCGGCGCTCTCGGCGGCCTCCTGGGCCGCGTCGGCGGCCTCTTGCGCCGCCGCGACGGCGGCGGCGGCGGTTTCGGCCGCGGCTTCGGCGGTCTCCTGGGCGGTGGCGGCGGCCTCGCCGGCGGCGGCGGACGCCTCCCCGGCGGCAGCCGCAGCCGCGGCTGCGGCCTCGGCAGCCTCGTCGATCGCGGCCTGGGCGGCGGCCGCGGTGGCGGTGCCGGCCTCGACCGCCGCGGCGGCGTCGCGGGCGGCCTGGGCGGCGGCTTCGGCGGCCTCGGAAGCGGCGGCCGCGACGGCCGCGGCGGCTTCGTCACCGGCGGCGGATGCGGCGGCCGCAGCGTCGGCGGCAGCCGCAGCCGCGGCTTCCGCGGCGGCGGCCGCGTTGGCGGCGTCCTCCGACTCGGCCGCCTCGGCGGCCAGGGCGGCGGCTGCATCGGCGGCGTCCGCGGCCTGTGAAGCGGCGGCGGAGGCTTCGGACGCAGCGGCGGCCGCCTCAGCGGCGGCGTCCGCGGCGGCCTCGGTCTCGGCGGCGCGCGCCTCGCCCGCGGCGACGGCCGCGGCGGCGGCCTCCTCCGCGGCCGCGGCGGCGCGTTCGGCGGCGGCGGTCCCGGCGTCATCGTCATCGTCGCCGCAGCCGACCAAGGCCAGGCCGGCCGCGCCAACGCCCGCCTTGGCGCTGGCTCCCAACATCGTGCGACGGCTGATCTTTCGCTGTCGCAGGGTCTCCCAATAGTTGCTCATGGCGTCATCCTTTCCGTGGATGTGACCGCCCCAATCCCCTATGGATTGGGGTCGTGCATATCGAGCGCAAGCATTATGACGTCCAGGGGGGGGGGGCAGGTCAAGGTTTTGGAGTGTAAAGTTTCCACATTTGACGTAAGGGAGTGATGGGGACAACTGGGCCCCCCCTCTGTGTCTCTGAATCAGAATTGCAGAGGGAGGGGGAGTATCGCGCGAAAAAAATTCTTGCGGGGGTGGTAGGGCGGGCGAATCAGGGTCGATACGGCGGCGGCTGCGCGCCCCGCGAGAAAAAGAGATTCGGGGGGTGGAAAAGCAGTCTGGCGGGGAGCCGGTCGGACATCGGGCGCCCGGCGGGCGAAAAAAAGCGCGGCCCGAACCTCACCCCCTAACCCCCTCTCCATTGCCGAGCAATGGAGAGGGGGGACCGGAGGGTTCCCGAGCGGTCGCTTCCACGTTCCCCCTCTCCATCCTTCTGGATGGAGAGGGGGACAGGGGGTGAGGTCCGAGCGGTCGTTGCCCCTCACCCTAGCCCTCTCCCCAGGGAGAGGGGACCGGAGCCCCCTCTCCATCGGCCAGATGGAGAGGGGGACAGGCCTGTCCTGAGCGGCGCCGAAGGGGGGTGAGGTCTCGCGCGGTCGTGTAGGCTATGCGCATGGTGGCATTCGACACCCTGCGGGCGGCCCAACGACTCCGCGACGAGGCGGATCAATCGTCGGCCGCGGCCGAGACGATCGCGGCCGTGATCGGCGAGGCGGTCACGCCGGGGCGCGACGACGTGGCGGCGCTGCGCGAGGACATGGCGGGCCTGCGGGCCGAGGTGCGCGAGGACATGGCGGCCCTGCGGGCCGAGGTGCGCGAGGACATCGCGGCGCTGCGGGGCGAACTCCGCGAGGGCCTGCAGGCGATGCGGACGGAAATGCAGGCCATGCGGGCGGAGATGTACCAGCTCCAGTTACGGCTCGCCGGCTTCGCCGTCGCCGTCGCGGCGATCGCCGTCGCCATCGCGAAGCTCACCTAGCCCCCCACTTCCCGGCCGCGGAACCTCACCCCCTCACCCCCTCTCCATCGCGCAGACGGAGAGGGGGACAGGGCCGAGGTCGTGCTAGCTTCGCACCGGCCCGACGGCCGAAATCTGGAGGCGCAGGCGATGCCGCGACGAGTGGGCATCCTGGGCGCCGGCCCCCATGTCAGGCAGTCGCTGCTGCCGGGGTTTCGCGCCGCGGGCTGGGAGGTGGGCGCGCTCTGCAGCGTCGATGCCGATCTCCCCGACCTGGCCGCCCGCCTCGGCATCCCCGTCGCGACCGCGGACTACCGCGCGCTCGTCGAACGCGACGACCTGGACGCCGTGGCGATCGCGACCCCGACCCCGACGCACCGCGAGATCATGCTCGCCGCCGTCGCCGCCGGGAAGCACGTCCTCTGCGAGAAGCCGCTGGCCATGAACCTGCGCGAGGCGCGCGACATGCGGGCCGCGGCCGAGGCCGCCGGCGTCACCGCCATGATCGACTTCGAGTTCCGCTTCACGCCGGCGCGCCTGCACGTCGGGCAGCTCCTCGCCGGCGGCTACGTCGGCGAGCTGCGCCACGCGAACATCGATCTCCTGATCGAGAGTGCAGCCATCGGCCCCTCCCACGACTTCACCTGGCACGACCAAGTGGCCCGGGGCGGCGGCGCCCTCAATGAACACGGCTCCCACTACATCGACATGGTGCGTCAGTGGTTCGGGGAGATCCGCGAGGTCAGCGCCGATCTGCGCACCTTCATCCCCGACCGCCGCGACCCCGAGAGCGGTGCGACCGTGCAGTCCGATGCCGACGACTTCTGGACCTGCACCATGACGCTGGCCGGCGGCGGGCTCGTCACCCTGACGCAGTCCTGGGCCAGCGGGGTCAGCCACCCGATGCGTATCGCCATCGCCGGCACGGAGGGCGCCCTCCTCGTCACGCAGAAGGAGACGATGCTGTCCGACCCATCGGTCCTCGGCGGCAAGACCGACGCCGAGCAGTTCGCCGAGCTGCCCCGCCCCGCCTCCCTGCCGCCGCTGGAAGACGCGCCCACTTGGCGGATCGCCGCCGTCCGGCGCCTGATCCGCGAGTTCGAGCGCGGCATCCGCGAGGGCGGGTCGCCCGCGCCGAACCTGCGGGACGGGGTGCGCTGTCAGGCCGTCCTCGACGCCGTGCGCGAGTCGGCCCGGAAGGGGCGCCGGGTGGCGGTGGCGGCGGTCTGACGGGCGGGCCGACTACTCGAAGACCATGTAGCCGCTGCGGTAGGGCAACTCGACCAGTTCGCTGCGCGGCGCCATCCGCGCCAGCTCCCGCCGGACCGGGGCGAGGGCGTCGGCGTTCGTCATGTCGCGCGTGAAGGGCGGCATCCAGTCGTCGTGGTGGGCCAGCGTCAGCCGCGGCGGCCGCAGGATCGACGCCATGCGCCCCACGAACTGCGCCGACGACCCCTGAATCGGCTCCCCATCGACGTTGCCGCGCCCCGCCATCGCCACGATCGCGAAGTCGGGGCGCAGGTCCCGCAGCACGCCGGTCCAGCCGCCGGAGGTGTCGTGGAAGAAGACGCTGCCGTACGGCGTCTCGATCAGGTAGGCGAGCGCGCCGCCGTCTCGGTCGCTGCCGATGGCGCCGGCGCGGTGGTCCTGCATCTGCCGCACCGCCAGGGGGTCGGGATCGGGGCCGCGGCCGCCGCCGTCGGCCCGCGGCGCGCTCGGATCCCAGCGTTCGTCCTCGCAGAGGCCGTAGTGGCCGAGGACGACCTCGCCCGGGTCGTGGGAGCCGCCCACCCAGATGCAGGAGTGGAGCCCCGGGAACACCTGCACCGTGACACCGTCGGCCAGCCGATGCCGCTCGCCCCCCTGCGAGGGCAGCAGCTGCGCCGCCGGCACGCCCGCGTCGCGCAGCACGCGCGCGGTCTCGTTGGAGCCGATGACGCGCGCGCCCGTGTTGACGGCGATCGTCTCGGCGCCGGCGACGTGATCGAAGTGCGCGTGCCCGACGAGCACGTAGTCGGCCCGATCGACCTCCGCCGCCGACAAGCCCACCGGCGGCGCCAGCGGCACGCGGTCGATGTAGGCGTCGAGGAACAGCACCAGGTCGTCGATGGTCAGGCGGAACGTGGCGCAGCCGAGCCAATCGAGCGTGACGGCCATGCGGCGCCCTCCGTTCCTCGGCCGAGCTTACCCGTCGCGGGTGAACACCACGCCGAGCATCCGGTCGGGGTCCTCCAGCGCGTGGGAGATGCCCGCGTCGGCGTCGGCGAAGGGGATGACGTGCGTGATCAGCGAGTCCACGTCGAGCTTGCCCTCGGCGACCAGCCGCATGCACAGCTCGAGGTTCGTGGTGGTGGTCCAGCGCACCAGCACGGGCGGGTAGGCGGCGCCGGTTTCCCAGGCCTCGTCGTGATAGCCGGGGCCCGTCCGCATCGCGCTGCGGATGTCGATGTTCGTCTCGCCGGCCGCTTCATGGTCGAGGTAGGCGAACCGCGCCAGCCCGACCACGACGATGGGGCCGACCGGATGCCCGTCGGGGGTGCGCTTCATGCAGCGGGCGAGGCTCTGCACGGCCTTGCCCGCTTCGCCGCCGAAGGCGATCGCGCCGCCGTCGAGGCCGTAGCCGCCGGTGAACTCGCGCGTCCGGGCGACGGCATCCTCCGGTCCGACCGTCACCGCCGCGTCGATGCCCCACTGCCGCGCGATCTCCGTGCGGAAGGGCACGGTGTCCCAGCCGATGACGCGGTTGCCCGCCAGCATGTGCAACTGCGCCGTGAGCTGCCCCACGACGCCCAGCCCGACCACCGCATACGTCTCCCCGAACTTGAGGTCGGCACGCCGCAGCGCGTTCAGCGCGGTGCCCATCAGCATCCCGTACGACCCCTGCGCGTAGCTCACCGGCTCGGGCAGATGGACGGCCAGATTGTGCGGCACGACCGCGGTGTCGGTATGCACGGCGTACCCCACGCCGATGCACGCGACCCGGTCGCCCGGCGCGAAGCGCGTCACGCCCTCGCCGGCCGCGATGACGATGCCGGCGTTCGAGTAGCCCCGGTAGGGGGTCGGCTCGCTGCCTGCCTCGGGCGACCCCCGATGCTCGGTCAGGGTGCGCCAGCCGCCCATGACCTCGCGCTGGTCGCGGCCCCAGCTGAATTCGCTGCCGGGGCTGACCGACGACGCCCGCACATCGACGGCGATGCTGCCGGGGCGCAGCTCCGGGACGTCCTGCTCGATCAGCCGGATGTGGCCGTCGTCGAACCAAACGGCGACGGTGCGCTTGCTCGGCAACGGCATCGCGGCGCGCGCTACTCGACCGCCGCGGCCGGCGGCCCGATCTTCTGCCAGACGGACTCGCCGTGGGCCGTCGGCGCGACGCGCTGGAAGACGCCCGGCGTCTCCGACCCGGCCGGCACGAGCCCCGCCCAGGGGTCGTCGGGGAAGACCCAGGCCTTGACGGTCCCGGCGTCCCACTCCACGGCCTGCAACTGCGCGCCCCGACCGAAGTTATGAATCGGGACGATCCCGCGCTTCCCGATGTGCGGTTGCATCATGCCCAGCTCGTGGATCGACCCGATGCGGTCGCGCAGCGCGGGCTCGTCGGCGGCGGATCCGGGCGTCAGATCGAGGGAGAAGCGCACGGCCCCTTCGTAGATCACCTCCGAGCGATCGCGCCCGATGGTCATCTCATCGGAGATGTACTTCGGCAGGCCCCAGGCGAGGCCGATGTAGGCCGTCAGCACGTTCGCGACCGGCATGCTGGCGACGATCCACAGGTCGGCGCCGTTGTCGGGCCGCGTGGCCTTGACCAGCACCCAGCCCTCGGGATAGCGGATCGCGGGGTTGCCGGAGTTGAAGTCGACCAGGGCCAGGGCGACCTCGGGCGCCGCGGGCATCCGCAGCGGGTCGGGGATGTACGACCGGTACAGGCCGAGGTCCGGCGGCTCGACGAGGGTGTAGATGCCCGACGTGCCGGCCCCGCTCGCGATCTGCTCCGCCGACATCGGCGCGCTCGGGACGACCATCTCCCGCCGCGACGCGTCGGCGACGAAGCGCTGCAGCCGCGCGACGCGGAAGCGGCCGTCGACCAACCGCTCGACCTCCGACGTCACCGTGGCCGTCGGGCCGGCGGAGGCGTGCCGCGGCGGAACGGCCTTGTCGGGGGGCACCGCGACCTGCGTCGCGATGTGCTGGGATCGGGTTGTCGTCACCATGTCCTGATTCCCTTCGTCTCCGGCTGCCGATCAGCCGAATGATAGATCAGCGCACGTTGCGTTGCTGCGGGTCGAGGGCGTCGCGCACCCAGTCGCCCATCATCATGGCGGTCAGGGCGATCATCACGATGGCGATGCCGGGGATCCAGATCAGCCACGAGGCGATCGGCATGAAGTTGCGCCCCTCCGAGATCATGATCCCCCAGGAGGGGGTCCCGGCCTCGACGCCGACGTTGAGGAAGCTCAGCCCCGCCTCGAACAGGATCACGGTGGCGACCTCCATCGTCATCAGGATGACGACGACGTTGATCAGGTTGGGCAGCACGTGGCGGGCGAGCACGCGCCGGTCCCGCGCCCCGATCGAGCGCGCGGCCAGGACGAACTCCCGCTCGCGCAGCGGGAGCACGTCGGCCCGCACCAGACGCGCGTAGCCCGACCAGGTCCAGAGCGTGATGATGAGGATCACGTTGCGCAGGCTGGGGCCCCAGACGGCGGCCACGAGCACGGCGAAGAGCAGCGCCGGGAAGGCCAGCTGCATGTCCACCAGCAGCATCAGCACCTTGTCGACCCAGCCCAGGCGCCAGCCGGCCAGCAGGCCGACCAGCGTGCCGACGGCGGCCGCCGCCGGGACCGCGATCACGACGACGGTCAGGGAGATGCGGGCGCCGAACATCGTGCGAGAGAGGATGTCCCGGCCCAGTTGGTCGGTGCCCAGGACGTGATCCCAGGTGCCGCCGTCGAAGGCGGGCGGGATCAAGCGGTCCGGGAGCACGATGTGCTCCGGGTCGTAGACGGAGAGCAGGTCGGCGAAGATCGCCGCGACGAGGAACAGCGTCACGACCAGCAGGGACGGCAAGAGCAGCGCCAGCCGCTTCCAGTTGCGCTTGCGCCGCCGGCTCGTGGGGCCCAGGACCGGGATCGGGGCTTCCCGCGCGGCCATCAGGCGGCTCCCGCCCGAATGCGCGGGTCAACCACGCGGTAGGAGAGGTCGACGAAAATGTTGGCCAGCATGATCGACGCGCACGATGATCGCGTGACCGGGAAGTCGCCCCCGTCGATCGAGTCGATCGTCAACCGGCCGATGCCGGGCCAGGCGAAGACCGTCTCGACGATCAACGTGCCGGCCATCAACCGGCCCGCCTGAAGGCCGAGCAGCGTCACCACCGGCAGCAGCGCGTGCCGCAGGGCGTGCCGCCGGATCACCACCCGCTCGCTCAGCCCCTTGGCCCGCGCCGTGCGAACGAAGTCCGTCTCCAGGCCGTCGGCGACTGCGCGCC
Organism: Dehalococcoidia bacterium; assembly: GCA_963664645.2. Classification (GTDB taxonomy): domain Bacteria; phylum Chloroflexota; class Dehalococcoidia; order Bin125; family Bin125; genus TK10-74A. Next base: position 795,731 of record CAXXCV010000001.1, on the reverse strand, counting down.
AGACGAAGCGGCCCCCGGCGACCGCCATGGGCATGGCGGCCGCCGGGGGCCGATCGATCCAGCGGGAGGCCGGGCCCTAGGTGGCCTTGCGCTTCTGGATGGAGTACGTGCTGAGGAAGCCGAGCGAGCCGAAGGGTCCACCCAGCGGCCAGTTGACGTCCCCGCGGGTGAGCACGCCGTCCAGCGGCTCGATCACGTTGATGAACCAGGCGCCCCGCTTGTGGCGGAGGAACAACTCCGAGGTGAGCTCGTTGCGCCGCTCGGGATCGCGCTCGGCCTTGACCTGCGCGTAGATCTCGTCGAGGACCGGGTCGCCGTGGATCGCCATGGTGTAGAAGCCCTCGAAGTTGGCGCAGCAGGTCCACATCACGCTCGGGTCCGCCAACCAGTTCGCCCAGAACCAGTAGAGCGCCACGGGCGCGGTGCCCGACGGACCGCCGCGGGAGTAGGCGTCGGTGAAGTACTCGGTCGCGGGGAGCGAGACCGGGGTGATCCGGATGCCGGCCTCGGTCAGCATCTGCGCCGTGGTCAGCACCAAGTCTTCCTGGAGGTCGCCGCCCCAGTCGGGCGTGTAGTACAGCGTCTCGTCGAAGCCGTCCGGGTAGCCGGCCTCCGCCAGCAGCGCCCGCGCCCGCTCGGGGTCGTAGCCCCAGTCCGCCGCCCGCGCGTCCTCCTCGCTGGGATAGCCGATGACGCCGCGGTAACTCCACATGGGCTCGATGGGCTCCACGCCGAGCAGCAGCCCTTCGGCGATGGCCGCCCGGTTGATGGCGAGGTTCGCCGCGATGCGGACGCGCTCGTCCATCCACGGGTTGGGCGTGCCGTCTTCGCGCGTCTCCTTCCAGAGGTTGGGGTAGATGTTGTGAACCGTCCAGCCCAGCCCCGGGACGAACTGGACCGTGAAGTCGGGGTCGTCGATGAACGGCGCGACCGCGTTGACCCCCAGCTCCGCGGCCCCATCGATCTCGCCGGCCTCGATGCCGGCGATGCGCGACTGCACCTCGGGGCGCACCAGACCGATCAGGTGCTTGTGGTGGGCGTAGTGCGGCACGCGGATGGGGTGGTCGATCGGGTTGAAGTGGTCCTCGAAGCGCTCGAAGACGAAGTCCTCCTCGTCGGAGTGGCTGACGAAGCGGAAGGGCCCCGTGCCGAGCGGGTGGTTATCCACCGCCTCATCGCCGCGCCGCTCCACGTCCGCCTTGGACATGACCGCCACGTTGCCGGAGATGCCCACGGTGCCCCAGAAGCCCGCGTCGAACTCCGGCAGTTCGATCACCCAGGTGTTGTCGTCGACCGCCTCGTTGCGGAGCCAGTAGGAGGCCGCCCAGCTCGGCCGCGCGGGTTGCCAGCCGGCCGGATGGTCGCTCGTCTCGCCGCCCTGGTGATACTCGGCGACGCCGCCCATGCGGTCGTAGGTGAAGGCGAAGTCGTGCGCGGTGACCACGGAGCCGTCGTGGAACATCGCCCGGTTCGGGGTGCCGATGCACGTGGCCCCCTCGTCGGCCCACTCCAGCGTGGCCAGATGCGGGATCAGATCCTTCGTCAGGGGCGAGATCTCCACGAGGCCGTCGAGGACGGCGCCGTGCGACATGTAGTTGGCCTCGCTGCCGATCTTGTGCTGATCCAGGCCCCCCGAGTCAGCGGGGACGGCGACGGTGATCGTGGCGTCCAGGTCGATCTCGTCGATCGGCCAGGGCACGCTCCAGTCCAGGAACTCCGCCTCCGCGGTCAAGGCGGCGGCGATGTTGCCCGCGCTCTCGGCGGCCTCCTGGGCCGCGTCGGCGGCCTCTTGCGCCGCCGCGACGGCCGCGGCGGCGGTTTCGGCCGCGGCTTCGGCGGTCTGCTGGGCCGTGGCGGCGGCCTCGCCGGCGGCGGCGGACGCCTCGCCGGCGGCAGCCGCGGCCGCGGCGGCGGCCTCGGCAGCCTCGTCGATCGCGGCCTGGGCGGCGGCCGCGGTGGCGGTGCCGGCCTCGACCGCGGCGGCCGCGTCGCGGGCGGCCTGGGCGGCCGCTTCGGCCGCCTCGGAGGCGGCAGCGGCGACCGCGGCGGCGGCCTCATCACCGGCCGCGGATGCAGCCTCGGCGGCCTGGGCGGCGGCGGCGGCCTCGGCGGCGGCGGCGGCCTGGGCGGCGTCGTCCGACTCCGCCCTCCGCGGCGGCGGCCGAGGCCCTCGGCGGCGGCGGCGGCGGCGGCGGCGGCGGCGGCGGCGCCCGACGCCTCCTCGGCGGCGGCGGCGGCCTCACCGGCCGCGGCCTCCGCGCCCGACGTGTCGACGGCCACGGTGGCGTCATCGTCGTCGTCGCCGCAGCCGACCAGGGCCAGCCCGGCCGCGCCGACGCCGGCCTTGGCGCTGGCTCCCAACATCGTGCGGCGGCTGATCTTTCGCTGTCGCAGGGTCTCCCAATAGTTGCTCATGGCGTCCTTTCCGTGGATGTGACCGCCCCATCCCCTATGGATGGGGTCGTGCTTCAAGAGCGCACGTATTATGACGTCTAGGGAGGGGGGCAACGTCAAGGGTTTTGGGGAGACTTTTTTCGGGTTGACGTAAATGGGTGATGGGAACAACGGTCCCCCCCTCTCTATGAGGGAGTGGAGAGGGGGCCGCGCAAAAAAAATTCCGCACGCGGGTGGTGGGGCGGGCGGGCGCCCGAACCTCACCCCCTAACCCCCTCTCCATTGCAGAGCAATGGAGAGGGGGGACCGGAGGGTTCCCCAGCGATCGCGTCCACGTTCCCCCTCTCCATCCTTCTGGATGGAGAGGGGGACAGGGGGTGAGGTCGGGCGGGCGAAAAAAATTCTTGCGGCCGACCCCGCCGCGCCGCGGTCGCGGGGGCGGGGGCGGGGGCGGGGGCGGGGGCGCCCCTCACCCTAACCCTCTCCCCAGGGAGAGGGGATCGGAGCCTCCTCTCCACCGTCCTGGTGGAGAGGAGGACAGGGGGTGAGGTCGGGCGCGAAAAAAAATTCTTGCGGGCGGCCCCGCGCCGCGTTCACGGTCGTAGGGGCGACCCTTGTGGTCGCCCAGCCGGGCGGAGGCCGGGCGGCGCGGTACTCCCGGGCGTGTAGCGCGGGCGGGTGAGGTCCGGGGGGTTGACGGGAATGGGGCGCGCGGCCTTAGACTGCCGTCGTGGGGCGGCGGGCCGGGCGGGGCCGCCCGATCCGACGCGCAGCCCGGCCGGAGGGAGAACCATGTCGCGCAGCGATGACATCGCGCTGATGGCGCACCTCATGCGCCGCGCCGGTTTCGGCGCGGACCGCGACGAGCTGGAGCGGCTCGCCGATCAGGGCTACGAGGCGACCGTCGAGCAGTTGGTCGACCCGCCCGACTCGATCCCCCGCGCCGACGAGGAGGAGTTGCTGCGCTACATGCCGTCGCTGGAGACGGGCGGACCGGTGACGGACCCGGGGGCGGCCAACTGGCTCTACCAGCTGGTGAACACGGGGCGCCCGCTGGAAGAGAAGATGACGCTCTTCTGGCACCACGTCTTCGCCACCGGCAACTCCAAGGTCGATAACGACAACCACCTCATCACCCAGGTCGCGATGTTCCGCGACCACGGCATGGGCAACTACCGCGACCTGCTGATCCGCATCGCGCAGAGCCCGGCCATGATCTACTGGCTCGACAACCAGGAGAACCACAAGCGCGCGCCGAACGAGAACTGGGGCCGGGAGCTCCTGGAGCTGTTCTCGCTGGGCGTGGGGCACTACACCGAGACGGACGTCTTCGAGTGCGCCCGCGCCTTCACCGGCTGGACGATCGCGCCGAAGATCCCCCGCCAGCCCAACCATCGCTTCTCCTGGTCCTACGAGTTCCGCCCCGAGGAGCACGACTACGGCGAGAAGACCTTCCTGGGCCACACGGGCCCGTTCGACGGCGAAGACATCATCGACATCATCCTCGAGCAGCCCGCCTGCCCCCGCTTCATCGTGCGGCACCTCTACAACTTCTTCGTCGCCGACGAGGCGCAGGTGCCGGCCTGGTCGATCACGCCGCCGGGCGACCCGGCCGCGATCGAGTTGCTGGCGCAGACCTTCGTCGAGTCGGGCTTCGAGTTGAAGCCGGTGCTGCGCGCGCTGTTCCTGTCGGACTTCTTCAAGCAGGCCCGCTTCGCCCGGGTGAAGAGCCCGGTGGAGGTGGTCGTCGGCACGCTGCGCCTGACCGGCGACCTGTCCCAGCCCGACCCCAGCCTGCCGGCCGTCGGGCAGCAGTCGGCCTACATGGGCCAGAGCCTGCACAACCCGCCCAGCGTCGAGGGCTGGCAGACCGGCCGCGACTGGATCTACAGCGGCTCGGTGGTCAACCGGATCAACTTCGTCGCGCAGCAGGTGGGCAACACCGAATTGCCCGGCGTGCGGCGGATCGTCGAGCGGGTCGCCGCCTCGAACGGGTCGGCGCTGACGCCGGAGGCGCTGGTCGATCAGTGCGTGGACCTGATCGGGCCGCTGGCCGTGTCGGACGACACGCGCGCGGAGTTGGTCGCGCACGCGGCCGGCGAGGGTCCGGTCGCGGTGAACGGCGACGGCGCCCTGTCGCGGCGCGTGGGCGAGATGCTGGCGCTGATCGCCGCCACCCCCGAGTACCAGTTCGGCTAGGCCGTCCCGCCCGCCACGGGACGGTACACGGGACAATAGAGGAGCGAGAGCCATGACTTCGGAAGCGAAACCCCCCGTCCTCGTCGTGCTGCAGCTGAGCGGCGGCAACGACTACATGAACTCGGTCGTCCCCTACGCCGACGGCCACTACTACGACAGCCGCAAGGGCACGCTGCGGGTGGACGCCGAGGACGTCCTGAAGATCGACGACGCCGTCGGCCTGCACCCCAAGATGGGGCCGCTGAAGGAGATCTACGACCAGGGCGACATGGCGATCGTGCACGGCGTGGGCTACCCGAACTCGCCGCGCTCGCACTTCCGCTCGATGGACATCTGGCACACCTGCGAGCCCGACACCGTCGGCACGGAGGGCTGGGTGGCGCGCGCCATCCGCGACCTGGACCCGGAGGGCGAGAACCCGGTGACGGGCGTCAACATCGGCCTCAGCCTGCCGCGGGCGATGGTGCTGCCGGGGGTGTCGGTGGCGTCGGTCGCGGACCTCTCGACGTACGGCCTGCTGACCTCGGTCGAGCAGGAGACACAGCGCACGCAGATGCTGCAGCGCTTCTCGACCATGTACAGCCGCGCGATCGGCACGGGCCCCGTGAACGCCTACCTGGGCCAGACGGGCCTCGACGCGCTCAGCGGCGCCGACATCCTGAAGGGGACGCTGGGCGGCTACGAGTCGGAGGTGGAGTACGGCACCGACCCGATCGCCAAGTCGCTGCGCGACGTGGCGACGATCCACACGGCCGACGTCGGCACGCGCGTCTTCTACACGTCGCTCGCCGGCTTCGACACGCACGCCGCGCAGCAGCCGACCTTCGAGGGGCTCTGGACCAATGTCTCGCGGGCGGTGTCGGACTTCTGGGACGACCTGCGCGTGCACGACGCGGACGAGAACGTGATCATGTTCATCTTCACCGAGTTCGGCCGCCGCGTGCGCGACAACGGCTCGGGCACCGACCACGGGGCGGGCGGGGGCTGCTTCGCCATCGGGCCGCGGGTGCGCGGCGGGCAGTACGGCGTCTACCCGGACACCCGGCCCGAGGCGCTGGACCAGGGCGACCTCGTCCCCAACCAGGACTTCCGCGGCGTCTACTCGACGATCCTGGAGGACTGGCTGGCGCTCGACCCGGTCCCGATCGTCAACGGGCAGTTCGAGCAGCCGCGCTTCGTGGAGCCCGTGGGCAGCGCGGCCTGAGGCCACCGGGCGAAACGGGCAGGGGAGCGTGCGATGCCAACCAAGACCGTCGCCGGGCGCACTTGGCACTTCAGCCATTCGATCGGCCATCACGTGGGCGCGGAGGGGTTCACGCACCCCGCGCCCGTGATCTTCGATCCCGACGGCGTGCTCTACGTGGCCGACATCGCGGCGGCGGAGGGCTACGGCCTGGCCTACGGCACGCCGCGGATCCACAAGTTCACGATCGACCACGACTACATCGCCGAGATCGGCGTCGGCGAGGTCGTCTGGCCCGAGGGGCTGGCGCTGGACCGGGCCGGCAACCTCTACTGCTCCTCCGCCTGGGACAACCAGATCACGGTCTACACGGCCGACGGTGAGCGCATCGCCCGCTGGGGCGAGACGGGGTCGGCGCCGGGGCAACTGAACCGTCCCTCCGGCTTGGCCTTCGACGCCGACGACAACCTGCTGGTCGTGGACGGCGGCAATCATCGCGTGCAGAAGTTCGGCGCCGACGGGCGCTTCCTCTCGGCCTGGGGCGAGCCCGGCCACGACGAGGGACAGCTCTGGAAGCCGTGGGGCATCACGATCGACCCGCAGGGCGACGTGTACATCGCCGACTGGGGCAACGATCGCGTGCAGCAGTTCTCCCCCGACGGGGCCTTCCGCCGCCGCTTCGGGTCGCTGATCGACGACGGCGGGCAACTGCACCGCCCCTCCGACGTGGCCATCGACAGCGACGGCGACGTCTACGTCGTCGATTGGGGCAACCACCGCGTCCAGGTCTACTACCCCGACGGCGACATCATCGCCGGCCTCTACGGCGACGCGCGCGGCTTCTCGAAGAGCGGGCAGGCCGTGATGGACGTCAACCCCGACTACGTGCGCGCCTTCGAGCGGGTCGACCCGGAGGAGATGATCGCGCTGAGCCGCTTCGATCGGCCGCGCGGCATCGCCATCGACGGGCAGGACCGGATCGTGGTCAGCGACTGCACGCGCGGCCGGCTGCAGGTGTACGTCAAGGACAAGGACTACGTCGTCCCGCAGTTCAACCTCTAGGCGGGCGCGCGCCGCCGGCCGGCCCCGGCGATCCGTCCGGCGGGCGGGCCGCTAGCCTCTGCGCATGATCGAGCGCATGCCGGCCCTGCAGTCGCGCGACTACCGGCTGCTGTTCTACGAAACGGTGCTGGGCGCGGCGGCGCGCTGGGCGCTGCTGCTGGGACGCGGCTGGCTGGTCTTCGAGCTGACCGACTCCACGGGGGCGGTGGGGATCGTCACGTTCGCCGGGATGGCCCCGTTCCTCTTCCTGGGACCGATCGGCGGCGGGCTGGCCGACCGGCTCGACCGGCGGCGCATGGCGATCGGCGCGGGCGCGATCGGCGTCGTCATCTCGCTCGTGCTGGGCGCGCTGGTCGTGACGGACGTCGTCGAGACGTGGCACGTCGTGCTGCTGGCCGTGCTGCAGGGCACGTCGATGGCGATGGTCGCGCCGGCGCAAGAGGCGCTGATGCCCAGCCTCGTGAAGCGCGAGCATCTGCTCAACGCGATCACGCTGGCCGGGCTGGCCCGCCACGGCTCGCGGGTGGCGGGGCCGCTGGCGGGCGGCGTCGTGCTGGCGACGCTGGGCGCGGGCGCGGTCTTCTTCCTCTCGGCCGGACTGCTGGGGCTGGCGGTCGTGCAGGTGTGGCGCATCCGCTGGCGGCCCGCGGCGGCGGCGCGGGCGACGGGGTCGCCCGCGCGCTCCATCGGGCGGGACGTGGCGCAGGGAATGGCCTACGCCTGGCGCGACCGGCGGGTGCGGCTGATCCTCTCGCTGGTGGGGGCGCACTGCGGCCTGACGATGGCCTTCGACTCGCTGATGCCGCGCTTGGCGACGGACATCGGCGGCGGCAGCGACACCTTCTCGGCCATCGTCGTGGGGGCCGGGGTCGGGGCGCTGGCGGGCACGCTGGCGCTGTCGCAGTTGCGGCAGGAGAGCCTGCGCGGGCCGGTGTTCGCCGCCGTCGGGCTGGGCAGCGGGCTGTCGATGATCGTGCTGGGCCTCGCCCAGACGCCCGCCATGGCCGTCGTGGGGGCGGCGCTGGCCGGCGGCACGCAGGCCACCTACATGGCGATGTCGGCGACGTTCATCCAGTCGGTCATCCCCGACCGGCTGCGCGGGCGGGTGATGTCGCTGTACCTGATGCTGGCCGCCGGGCACATGGCCTTCATGAACCTGGGCTTCGGCCTCATCGCCGACAGCGTGGGCGAGCGCGTGCTGCTGATCTGGCCCGGCGTGCTGTGGGTCGCGGTCTTCCTGCTGGCCACCCTGGCCATGACCGACCTGCGCGGCCTGCTGCGCCGGGGGCAGTTCGCCGCGGTGGAGGGCGTCGCGTAGACCGGCGGCCGATCAGCGCAGCGGCGGCGTGTCCGCGGGGTCCACGCCGACGGCCGTGGCGGCGTCCACGATCTGCCGCCACGTCTCGTCGTCGATGGTGATGCCGTCCCTCAGGCGCTCCCGCATGCGGCGCCGCTCGATCTCGCCGGCGGTGAAGATCTCGTCGACGCCCGGCGCGAAGGGGGGCTGCTTCACCCGCTCGATCAACCCGCTGACGCCCTCGGCGATGGCGGCGGCGTCGCCGAAGCGGCCGGGGTCGAAGGCGAGCATGAAGAGGCCGTTGCCGCCGCCCTTCGGGCCCGGACGCGCCAATCCCGCCGGCGAGAGCGCGCCGCCCAGCAGTTCCACGGCCATGGAGAGGCCGAAGCCCTTGTGCCCCACGGGGCCGCCCATGGGCAGCAGCGAACCGCGCGGACGGGAGCCCGGCGGATTGCCGCCGTAGAGATCCCAGGGGTCCGTCGACGGGTTGCCTTCGGCGTCGATGATCCAACCGAGCGGGAGCTTTTCGCCGCGGTTCCGCGCCACGCGGACCTTGCCCTCGGCGCTCATCGTGGTCGCGATGTCGAGGACGAAGGGAGCCTCGGGGTCGGCGGAGGGGACCGCGACGACGATGGGGTTGGTCGAGAGGCGGTGGGCGGCGCCGCCGAACGGCGCCACGGCCCCGACGACGCCGTGCTGGTTGGAGCAGACGATGGCGATCATGCCGGCCCGCGCCGCCTGTTCGCCGTAGGCGCCCAGGCGGCCGGCGTGCGCGCAGCGGTGGGCGGTGACGATGCCCACGCCGTGGGCGCGGGCCTTGGCGATGGCGGCGTTCATCGTGTCGCGGCCGACGACCTGGCCGTAGTTCCAGTGGCCGTTGAGCACCGCGGTGGTCTCGGTCTCCGACTCGACTTCGGTGACGACGCCGGGCTGGATGGCGCCGCTGCGGACGTCGCGCACGTAGTTCTCGATGCGGATCGCGCCGTGCGAGTCGTGCCCCTTGAGGTTCGCCTCCACGAGGTGCGTGGCGACGGTGGCGGCGTCGTCGGGGGGCGACCCGGTGCCGATGAAGATGCGCTCGGCGTAGCGGGTGAGGTCGGCGGCGTCGATCGTGGGCATGGGCTTCCTCCTTCGTATATGTGTGTGTGCGCGAGCCGGTCGGGGGACTCCGTGGGTCAGGCGCGGCGCTTCGGCCGGGGCGCCGGCCGGGCCTCGCCGGTCTCAAGATCGAACTCATGCACGCGGCGGCCGTCGCCCTGGTGCAGGACGAGTTCCGTCGTGCCGTCCGGCCCGGCCGCCTGCCGGTGGACGTTGTAGGGAGCCGGGAACCAGTAGGCGAGGTCGTTGGGCCGCAAGTGGTGGTCCTGCACCAGGGTCAGCGATCCGTCGTCGCGCCGCCACGACGTGTAGTGGTCCTCGCCGCTCAGCAGGCAGAGCAACCCCCAGCCGCCGTGGCTGTGCACGGGCGTGACGTGGTCGGGGCCGAACCGCGCGTAGCCCAGCACGAAGGCCCCGTCCGGGTCGCGGTAGAGCGGGGCGCCCTCCTCGGCGGCGGCCTCGAGCAGCGGGGGCAGGCCGGAGTGGGCGCGCAGCCGCTGGAGATGCGGGCCGAGGGCCCAGATCGCCTCGGTCGTCTCGCCCCCGCCGGCGAGCACGCCGCGGACCTCGGCCGCGAAGTCGTCCAGGAATGCGCGCTGCTCCATCACGGCCCTCCGGCCGCAGGATACGGCAGTCGCGGCCGTCGGTCGCGTCAGGCGCCGGCGACGACCTTCGAGAGATAGGCGATGTCGGGCTCCAGCAGTTTCAGCGCGGGGGCCGTCTCGGCGAGGTTCCCCGCCGAATCCTGCTTCCATGGTCGCGCCGCTGCGCTTGTCGGGCCGCCCGCCGCGGCGGCCGGGGCGTAGCGGCCGTTGTACTCGGCGTGCATGTTTAGCCAGCCGTCGTACCCCGCCGCGCGCAGCGATGCGACCGCCTTGCGCCAATCGACCAGGCCCTTCGGCGCCGGACACGCCTCGTGGCTCCACACGGTCGTGTCGCCGTCCGCGGCGGGGCGGTAGACCATGTTCTTGACGGCCACGATGGCCACGCGGTCCTTGAGGATGTCGAGCGCCATCTCCAGGGGTTCGCCGTCCAGCGACAGATGCGCCGGGTCGATGTAGGCGCCGACGTGCCGCGGGTCGATGTCGGCGAGCAGATGCATCAGGGAGGACGCGCTGAGCCCGAACGGGGCGCTCAGCGCCGGAGGCGTCCCCCAGGGATGACTGGAATGGGTGTGGAACACGGCCCGCACGCCGAACTTCTCCGACAGCCTAGCGTATTGATGCAACTCGGCGCGCACCGATTCCACCTGGTCCCAGTAGTGCGGGCCGCCGGGCGCCCACCGCCAATAGCCCAGCTTGATCGTCCCGATGCCGGCTTCCGCGCACGCCGCCCACGCCGCCTCGGTGGCGGGATCGCCGGCGGGCGCGCCTCCCCGCCGACGGTCGCCAGGGGCGCCTGCAAGCCGGCGTCCTTGAGCTTCCTAACGAACGGCACAAGGTCGGTCCCGATCGCTTCGGGCGTGACGGGATGCCCCTCCCGCACGGTCAGGTCGTAGCCGGCCAATCCCGTCTTGCGCGCGAAGGCGATCAGTTCGTCGGCGCCGTAGGGCTGGAGCAGTTTCGTGAAGCAGATCAGGTCCATGCCGTCGCTCCCGCGCTCATCGGCACGCGAATCAGGGCCGCGTTGCTGCGTGATCCGCGGGAGTATACTCTGGGCCCGCGGCGGGCGACGCCGTCGCGGCGGGGCGTTGGGGCGGGGGCCCGCACGTCCAAAACGGCGGGAGGAGCCGGCGATGGGGGGCGACTATTCCATCCACATCGGGACGGTCGGTCAGGGGCTGTGGCGCAGTCCGGACGCCGGGCAGACGTGGGAGAGCGGGGAGATCGAGGTCCTGGAAGGGACGTTCCGGGCGCTGACGGCCTACCCCGACGCGCCCGGCCGGCTCCTGGCGGGGTCGGACACGGGCCTCTTTCGCAGCGAGGACGACGGCGAGCACTGGCACCTCGTGGACTCGCCGATGGGGGATCGCCAGGTGTGGTCGGTAGCCCTGGACCCGGCCGACCCGGAGACGATCTTCGCGGGCACGCGCCCCGGCGCGTTCCGCTCGCGGGATGGCGGAGCGAACTGGGAGGAGCTCCCGCTCGAGGTCGCGGATCCGTGCCCGATCGGGATCGCGCGGACCACGTCGATGTTCGTCGATCCGCGGGACCGTCAGCGGGTGTGGGCCGGGATCGAGGTGGACGGCGTCTACAAGAGCCTGGACGGCGGGGACTCGTGGGTGCGCTTGCCGGACCTGGGGGAGAACCTGTTCCAGAACGACATCCACGGGCTGGCGCGGGTACCGGGGCGCGCGACCTATGCGACGAGCCCGTTCGGGCTCGCGGCGAGCGTCGATGAGGGGGAGAGCTGGGACTACCACTACTTCCCCAAGCACCACGCCGACGACGGCGTCTCGTACTGCCGCCAGGTGGTCGTGAAGGCCGACGACCCCGACGTGATGTTCGTGGCCAACGGCGACGGGATCCCGGGCACGGTGGGCACGGTGCAGCGCACGCGCGACGGGGGGCGAAGCTGGGAGTCGGCGGCGCTGCCGGTCGGTCCGAAGTCGGTGGTCTACGGCCTGGGCACGCACCCGCGACGGCCCGACGTGGTCGTCGCGGCGAGCCTCTACGGGTACATCTACGTGACGGAGGACGCCGGCGATTCGTGGCGCAAGCTGGACAAGGAGTTCGGCGAGGTGCGTTCCGTCGCCGTGACGCCGCGCTAGCCCGCGCGACACCCGACCGCGCGAGGAGTCGCTACGGGCGGACGCCCGTCGCAGGCGAATCGTACCGCGCCCCGACGGCATGGGCGCGAAGGTCGCACCGGCGCCGGAACCTCACCCCCTGTCCCCCTCTCCACCTGGACGGCTGGGCGCGGGTGCTGGGTCCCCCTCACCCTCACCCTCTCCCCAGGGAGAGGGGATCGGAGTTCCCCCTCTCCATTGCCCGGCAACGGGGCGCGAGGCGCGCTCCCCGGAGGACTCCCGCGGGCGCCGGGACGCCTACGCGGGGTCCGGCGGATCGACGAGCGTCCACTTGACGCCGCAGATGTCCAGCGACTCGAACGTCTTGCGCGCGCCGGGGACCGCCCACAGGTCCACCCCCACGACGCCGGTCCGGCCGCCGGGCTGCGGCGCGACGAAGCGCATCGTCTGACCGCCGGCCAGCCGCAGCGTGGCGGGCCGCGCCGGGTCGATGGAGCAGCCGGCGCCCAGCCCGTGCATCCAGCGCCGGCAGACCTCCGCCGGATCGCCGGCGCGCGGCGCGATCTCCACCGCGGCGAAGCCGGTCGTCACCCGGCCGTGGGGCCGCGCATCGACGCCGTTCTGCCACGTGTTGCCGGCCGGGAAGTAGGCCCCCTTGTTCCGCGGGAACTCGCCGTGGCCGGGCCAGTTCTCCTGGATCTCGGCCAGCGTCCCGAAGTCGCGCGGGTGGAACTGCACGTTCGCGCCGGCGATCGTGCCGGGCGTCTTGGGCACCGGCTCGCCCAGCACGTAGGGCCCCGATTCAATGCCGGCGAGGCCGGAGCCCGGCGCGCCGGGGCACAACCACCACGACCCGGCGACGATCCCGGTTCCCGACCCCTGGACCGCCATCGCGCGGGACGCCGCGGCGACGTCGGGGACCTGCACGATCGCCATGTAGCCGCAGTCGCCGTTGCGCTCCAGCAGCCGCGTCTGGGTCGTCGAGACCGCCCAGGCGTGGTCGGACGGCGAGACCGTCTCGAGGAACGAGTCGCCCAGGCGGATGTGCGTGTTGGTGAGGTCGCCCTCCGCGGCCATCCCCGGATCGCGGAAGACCACGGGCGCATCGAAGGCGGCGCTCAGCACGCCCGCCGTCCACTCCAGGTCCCGCGCGAGCAGGCAGATCTGCCGCAGGCGCAGTACGGGGTCGGTCATGGCGTCTCCTCATACTTCAGGCGGCCGGTCGGGTGAGTCTACAGGCGCGGCGTCGGGCCGGGGGGACATGCGGGTTCGAGGCGGAGGTCGGGGGGATGTGCCTGGGCCGGTTGGGGAAGTGGGGACAGCCGAGGCAACGTAAAATAGCACTCCAAGCGAAAGACGGGACCGATTTTATGGCTAGCTGAGCCGTCAACTCCGATGATAGTCTGCGATGCTCGACAGAGTACCCAGGAGCTATGGAGAGACCATGCCGAGACTAGAAGAAGAGATCACAACCGATTTCATCGAGCGACTGCAGGCCTCGCCTGGATTCACCCCTGACATGATTCGCGAGCTTCGACGCCTCTTCTCCTCCGGCAAGAGCCCCAGACCAGAACAGCTTGTGGATGTTTTCTCCACTCAGCGAGAGGAGGATGAAGAGTGATCAAGATCGAGTCGCTCGAGATCGCATGGCTCAGAGGCATCGCGACAACACTCAGCCTTCATCCTGAGCGGGAGACCTTCGTGATCTCCGGTCCCAACGGTTCTGGCAAGAGCGCTGTCGTTGACGCCATCGAGTTCGCCCTCACTGGCCAGATGGGCCGATTGACTGGGCCGGGAACGAAAGGCTTGTCTGTCACAGCGCACGGGCCTCACGTAGACCAAAGGGAGTCTCCCGATGTCGCCTCCGTGAAGGTTCGTCTGTTCATCCCAGAACTCGACAAGTCCGCCACCATCACACGCCGGATCAAGTCCCCCAAGAAGCCGGTCATCCAGCCAGCCGACGATGATGTGAAGGCTGTACTGGCCGAGATGGCGGAGCACCCCGAAATAACGCTTAGTCGAAGAGACATCGTCCGTCTGATTCTCATAGAGCCGGGTAAGCGTTCAGATGAGATCCAAGCGCTCTTAAAGCTGGACCAGATCGGGAAGACTCGGAGCGTTCTCAATACGGCGCAGAATCGTCTCCAAACCTCACTACGGACTGCAACTGCGCAGGTGAGGGATGCAGCCGACGCTCTACGCCTTCACTTCCAGATCACGGATCTCTCACGATCGGAGATTCTCGCTGCGGTCAATGATCGCAGGGCTGTACTCAAGTTGCCAGACATCCGAACCCTGGAAGCTGACACGGATGTAACTGCCGGGCTGTCTACCCAAGCACGAACTGCAGAGCCAAATAAGGGCTCTGCGCTTTTGGATATGCATGCTCTTTCTTCAGCCATCGACGGCTTTCCCGAGCTTTGTGCCGAACAGTGTGTGACTCTCATAAGACACGTCGAACAACTGGAAGGGGATCCATACCTCCTGACTGCCTTGCAGCGCCATTCCCTCCTTGAAACAGGACTGCACCTCGTCGATGGACCAGCCTGTCCACTCTGCGACACACAGTGGCCTGATGAGCAGCAGCTACGGGATCACCTGCAGGCTAAGCTGGCGAAGGCAGGAGAGGCGAAAGAGATCGAGGAATCTCTGCGGCGAAATGGCAGCACGATCTCGGACGAGTTGACCGCCGTTGTAGGACTCATAGAGCGCGTGCGGCAAGTCGCCCGTGCAGAGGGTGAAGAGGAGCACGCGATGCTGCTCCACGCTTGGCAAGAGGATCTCGAAAACGTCAGGCCGAAGCTGGTGACTGTGGACGGAGTGCTCGATCTCAAAGAGCGCCTTCGTAAGGGGTGGCTCAACGCGCCAGCGGGGCTACCGGAAGCCCTCCGAGCACTCGAAGCCACAGTCAGTGCAAAGCCTGACCAGACGGCCACCATCGACGCACAGACTTTCCTGGCAACCGCTCAGGTGAGACTGTGTGACCACGCCGTCAGGAGGCGAGAGGAGGCCTCCGCGAAGACGTCAGCCACGCGCGCTGCGCACGCATACGAAACCTACTGCGCAGTAGCAGAGGAGATCTTGCGGGCACTGTATGACCGGATCGAGAGTGACTTCAGTAGGTTCTACCGTGAGTTGAACGGAGACGATGAGAGCAACTTTAGCGCACAACTCATTCCCGCCGAAGGCAGGCTCGACCTAGATGTTGACTTCTATGAGCGAGGACTGTTCGCGCCGGCAGCCTACCATAGCGAGGGTCACCAGGACGGGATGGGAGTGTGCCTCTACCTTGCCCTCATGAAGCATCTGTTTGGTGACCGGTTCACTCTCGCGCTCCTCGACGATGTGATGATGTCAATCGACTCCGGGCATCGCTCCAGGTTCTGCAGCCTGCTAAAGCGCCACTTCCAAGACACGCAGTTTCTGGTCACGACACACGATCGTGTGTGGGCTGCGCAAATGAAGTCGGCTGGACTCGTGACAGCAGCCACTTCGATGGTGTTTCACGGGTGGACAATCGCGGCGGGTCCAGTCGTGGAGTCGAGCACCGAAGTTTGGAACGAAACCGATCAGGCTCTGGCGGAGGATAGAGTCGAGACTGCCGCCGCCACACTTCGGAGACACCTGGAGTATGTGTCCCGTGAACTAGCCGATCGGCTCGGAGCCAGCGCACGGTTCCGCGCGGATGGTAACTACGATCTCGGTGAGCTTCTTCCGAGCGTCCTGGCGCAGATGGACAAACTGCTGGGCAAAGCAGCGAACGCGGCGCAGTCCTGGAAGCAACTGTCCTTGCAAGGCACCGTCGTCGAGCGACGGTGCGCGTTGTCCGATGCGAAGAAGGAGACAGGGGTCGCAGAGTGGGCTGTCAACCCCGCTGTGCACTACAACGAGTGGGCTAACTTCTCAAGAAATGACTTCGAGCCTGTCGTGGAAGCCTTCAAGGTCTTGCTTGAGCAGTTCCGCTGCGACGCGTGCAGCTCGTGGCTATATGTCATACCCGAACGGCGTGAGCCTGAGTCGCTACGGTGTGCCTGCGCGGAAATCAATTGGAACCTCAAGGCCAAATAGCTGGCCAAACGGGACGTCCGTGCAGGCACCAATCGACCCCGACAATGTTCTGTGCTTAGCATCCTGAAACGACTCAGGGGCGGCGCTACGCGCGGCAGGATTCGACCTCGTGTTCCCGCACTTCGTGCGGAACTATCCCCCGCCGTGTGGAGGCACCGCTAAGTACTCACCCCCCCATCCCCGACGGCCACCAGTTCCAGCGACCGAAGAGCTTGACCAGCGCCGGCACGATCAGCGTGCGCGTGATGAACGTGTCGATCAGGACGCCGGTGGCGACGGCGAAGCCCAGTTGCATGAGGTCTTGCAGGGGCAGCAGCATGAGCGCGGAGAAGGTGCCGGCCAGGATGAGCCCGGCGGAGGTGATGACGGGGCCGGTGCGCGCCAGCGCGTGCCGCGTCGCCTCGGCGAGGGGGGCGCGGCGGCCCTCCTCGCGGATGCGCGACATGAGGTAGATGTTGTAATCGACGCTGAGCGCGTTGAGGAAGACGAAGAGGAAGAAGGGCACGGCCGCGCCGATGCCGCCGTGGTCCAGCAGCAGGATGAACACCACGACGGCGAGGCCGAGCGTCGCGAAGTAGGTGAAGGCGATCGTGGCCATGAGGTAGAGCGGCGCGACGGCCGAGCGCAGGAGCAGCGCCAGCACGACGCCGATGGCGAGCAGGATGGCCGGCAGGACGACCAGCGCGTCGCGGTTGCCGGCGGCGCGGGTGTCGGCCGCCTCGGGCGTGTCGCCGCCGAGGAGCACGCTGCCGGGCGGCAGGCCGGCCGCGGCGGCGCCGGCGCGGGCGGCGGCGCGCAGGCCGGCCACGGCGTCGAGCGCGTCGTCGGAGAAGGGGTTGGCGGCCAGCACGACGTCGATGCGGGCGACGCCGCCGTCGGACGAGAGGAACCGCGCGCGGGCGGCGTCGGGCGGGCCGGGGCCGCCGGGCGGGCCGGCCGCGCCGAAGGGGCGGCTGGGGCCCGCGGCGCCGACGACGCCGGGGTGGGCGGCGAGGGCGAGCGTGATCGCGTCGATCCGCTCCAGCGAGGCCGGGTCCAGCGCGTGCTCGCCGGGCGGGAGCGTGACGTAGACGTGGGTGGGCGAGAGTTCTCCGGCCGGGAAGCCGCTGCGCAGCAACTCGAAGCTGCGCACCGATTCCGTGTCGTCGGGCAGGTTCTCGAGCCGGTCGTAGTTGGGGCGGAAGACGAGCAGGCCGGCGATGAGCACGGCGAGGGCCAGGGCCGTGCAGGCCAGCGTCGTGCCGGGGCGCCGCAGCACGACGGCGCCGATGCGCCCATAGACGCTGCGCCGCCAGCCGGCCGCGGCGGCGGGCCGGGCGTCGAGGCGGGGCTGCGTCGGCCAGAAGGCGCGGCGGCCGGCGATCGTCAGGACGGCCGGGATCAGGGTGAGCGCGGCCAGCATCATCAGCGCCACGGCCAGCGCGATGACCGGCCCCAGCGATTGGTAGGAGCGCAGGCTGGCGAAGCCGAGCGCGGCGGAGGCGACGAGGATGGTCGCGCCCGCGGAAGCGACCGCCCCGCCGACGCCGCGCATCGTGCGGCGCATGGCCTCGTGGCGGTCGCCGTGGCGGGCCAGTTCCTCGCGGTAGCGCGCCGAGACGAAGAGCACGTAGTCGGTGCCGGTGCCGAACAGCACGACGGTCATGATCCCGGTGGTCTGCCCGGAGATGGGCAGGCCGAACTGCTGCGCGACCCATGCGCCGACGCCCCCGGCCAACTGGAAGATGAGCCCGACGCCCAGCAACGGGATCACGGCGACGATCGGCGAGCGGTAGATGGCGAGCAGCAGCGCGAGGACGAGCGCGACCGTCACGAACAGCAGCACGGTGTCGATGCGGGCGAAGACGCTCACGATGTCGACGACCAGCCCGCCGGGGCCGCCCACGGCGACCTCGATGCCGGGCAGGTCGAGCGCGGCCGTGCGGTCGCGGATCGCCTCGACGGTGTCGATGTAGGGCTGCTCCGCCGGTTCGCCCGCGATGTCGGCGAGGACGTAGAGCGTCGTGCGGTCGGGGGAGACGAGGCCGGCCGCGTCGCCGGCCAGCGGGCCGGGCGCGCGCGCCGCGATGACGTTCTCCGGCGCGCCGGGGCCGCTCAGCCACTCGGCGAGGTCGGCCGCGGCGGCGAAGGTCGCGGGGCCCAGCCCGTCGGGATCGCGGAAGACGGCCAGGACGGGCGTCCCGGCCGACGGGAATCGCTCCCGCGCGAGTTCGTAGGCGCGGGTCGATTCGGCGTCGCCGGGGAGGAAGAGCGCGGCCTCGTTCTCGCGCACGTCGTTGAGCCGGGGCAACTGGGAGATCAGCAGCCCGGCGACGACGAGCCAGACGACCAGCGTGACCCACTTGCCGCGCGGGCTGCTGGCGAAGTCGGTGAGGCGACCGAGCATGAGGGATCTCCGGGAGTCGGTACGGATGCCGCGAAAGAACGGGTCTGTAGCGCAGAGTAACCAGGGAAGCTCGCGGGGCGCCCGCGCGCGGGGGGTGCGGGCTAGTCCGGGGGCATGTCGCCGGTGACGCCCGCCTCGACCAGGGCGTGGTACTCCGACTCGCTCAGCCCAACCTCCTCGTGCAACACCTCGAAGCTGTGCTCGCCCATGCAGGGCGCGGGGCGCACGTTGGCCACGGCGCGGCCCGAGAACTTCCACGGGGCGATCGCCACCGGGTGGCTGCCCGCCTCTGGGTGCGCGACCTCCGCCATGAACCCCCGCTCGACGAAGTGCGGATGCGGCGACTCCACGACCTCCGCCACCCGGGCGACCGGGGCCGCCGCGCAGCCCAGCCCCCGCAGGGCCCCGGCGGCATCGTCGGCGTCCTGCGCCCCGCTCCAGATCGCGATGGCCGCATCGAGCTCGTCTTCGTGCGCCTTGCGGGCGGCGGCCGAGGCGAACCGCGGGTCGCCGGCCAGCTGCGGCCGTCCGAGCTGACCGGCCAGGGCCCGCCAGGCGTCGTCGGTCTCGGCGGCGATGGCGATCCAGCGGCCGTCTCGCGCCGGGTACACGCCGTGCGGCGCCACGCGCGGGTGGCGGTTTCCCGATGGCCCCCGCACGACGCCGTTCAGGGCATGCTCCAGCACCGCGTCGCCGAAGTGGACGGTCATCGCCTCCACCATGGAGATGTCGATCTGCTGGCCCTCGCCGCTGCGCGCCCGGTGATGGAGGGCCGCCAGGATCGCGGTCGCCAGGTACAGCCCGCCGACGGGGTCGGGCAGCAGCCCGCCGCTATTTTGCGGCGGCCCCCCGAGGCGCCCGTGCAACGACGCAAACCCGGACATCGGCTCGATCGACTCCCCGTTGGCCGCGAACGCCGCGTACGGCCCGGTGGCGCCGTACCCCGACAGCGACGCGAAGATCACGTCGGGGCGCGCGGCGCGCAGCGCCTCGAAGGTGACGCCCCAATTGAACATGACGTGGGGCCGGAAGTTCTCCGCCACGACATCGAAGCGGGGGACGAGGCGCCAGAAGAGGTCCGCTCCGCGTGGGTCGCGCATGTCGAGGGTGATGGCGCGCTTGTGCAGGTTGACCCCGTTGTAGAGGCCCATCGTGTTCCATGCGCGCTGGCGGCGGCCGGGGTCGGCGATGCCGGCGGGGATGTCGGCGCGGTAGCCGCCGGACTCACTGGCGAAGGACGTTCCGGCGTAGGTGCGCCACACGTCGGGACGGGATCGCGCCTCGATCTGGACCACGTCGGCCCCCAGCAGGGCCAGCAACTCCGTGCCGAGCGGGCCCGTCCACGCCTGCGTGAACGTCAGCACCCGCACGCCCGAGAGCGGGGCCTCGACCGGCGCCGCATCGACGGCGCCGGGGGCCGGCGACGGCGGCCGGGGATCCGGCCAAGCCTCGTCGGCCGCATCGCCGAGCCGGGGGGCCCCGCGTCGCGCCGCCCACGGGGTCGCGCCCAGCTTGGCCGGCGCGCCCGGCACGCGCGCCGTCCCGCCGGCGACCTCCGTCTCGACGAAGTACCCGCGCGATCGCAGCTGGCGATCGGCCAACAGGTCCGGCATCTCCTCCACCACGCCGGACCGAGAGCGCACGGACGACAGCGTCTCGAACACGTCGAACCGGGGGAGCTGCGCGACGCGCTCCTCGATCCGCGGCTGGAACTCGTCGACGTGCGCGCGGCGGACCAACGGGTCGGCGAAGCGGTCGTCGGCGAGCTCGGGCAGGTCGAGCGCGTGCATCGCGTCGATCCAGAACGGGCCCGGACCCAGGCCGATCATGATCTCCCCGTCGGCCGCGCGGTAGAACCGGTGGTCGCGGTGATGGGTGTGCACTTCCTGCGCGTGGCCCCCGGGCCCCTCGTACACCGCCGCGAGCGACCAGGGGATCGTCGTGACGATCGCCGCTTCCGCCTCGCCCGCGTCGACCAGCGCGCCCTGGCCGGACGCCCGCCGCCGCAGGAGCGCCCCGGCCGCCCCGACGAACGCCGACACCCCCGCGATGTAGTCGGCGGAGTGCGGCGGCAGCTGGAGCGGCGGCTCGCCCTCGTCGCCGCAGATATCGGCCCAACCGCTCATGGCGCAGGCGGTGAGGTTGTTCCCGGCCGCGCCCGTCAACGGTCCGTCGAGGCCGAACGGGGTCACCGACAGATGGACGGCGTCGGGGCGCTTCGCGTCGAGCGCGGCGCGCAGCGCGCCGGGCAGGGGCGCCGCGGTCGTCACGATCAGGTCGGCGGCGGCGACGTGCGGCGCGATCTGCCGCGGGTCGCGCACCGTCAGCGAGCGTTTGTTGGCGTTGACATAGGCGTGCAGCAGGGACGCCTCCGGCCCCGATACCCCCTCGGCGAAGGGGGGCTCGCGCCGCAACGCGTGCCCCTCCGGCGGCTCGATGAGCAGCACATCGGCGCCGAAGTCGCCGAACAGGCGCGCGCTATACGCCCCCGAGAGGCGGTCGGACAGGTCCAGCACGCGCAGGTCGTCGAAGGCGGCGGGCATGGCTGGGACGCACCCTCCCAAGTGGGACGGCTAGCGGCCGGTGAACTCGGGAGCGCGCTTCTCCAGGAAGGAGTCGCGCGCCTCTTTCACGTCGTGCGGGGCGCGGTTGGCGAAGTTGAGGCCGGCGGTTTCGTTGATCAGGGCGTCATGGAGGTTGAGCTGCAGGTTCTTCTGCAGGACGCGCTTGGCGGAGCGCATGGCGACGGGGGGCCAGACGGCGATCTGGTTGGCCAGCTCCAGGGCGGCGGGCAGGAGCGCGTCGGCGGCGACGAGGCGGTCGAGCAGGCCGATGGCGTGGGCCTCCGAGGCGTCGACGAAGCGGCTGGTGAAGATGAGGTCGGCGGCGCGGGAGTAGCCGACGATGCGGGGGAGGAAGAAGGACATGCCGGAGTCGGGCGAGAGGGAGCGCTCGATGAAGACGGTCTTGAAGCGGGCGTTCTCCGAGCCGATGCGCATGTCGCAGGCGAGGGCGAGGCTCATGCCGGCGCCGACGGCGACGCCGTTCACGGCGGCGATGGTGGGCTTGCTGAGGTCGTAGAAGGCCTTGGCCTGGTGGCCGACCCAGCCGAACTCGTCGAGGCGCTCGTTCTGGGGCGGGACGCCGTCCCGCCCGGCCTGCCGTCGCAGCCGCGCGAACTCGTCGAGGCGCTCGTACTGGGGCGCGTCGCGTTTTTGCGCGAGGCCGCCGGCGGTTTGGTCGGAGCCGGAGCAGAAGCCGCGGCCGGCGCCGGTGACGACCATGACGCGCAGGTCGTCGTCGGCGTCGACTTCGGCGCAGGCGGCGCGCGTCTCGTCTTGGAGATCGAAGTGGAGAGCGTTGAGCTTCTTGGGGCGGTTGAGGGTGACGACGGCCACGGGGCCGTGCCGGTCGAAGGACAGGTGCTGGTAGCTCACGTGGAGGTCTCCTCCCACATCTCAGGTTCGCGTGGACAGCGTTCGAACCGGACACCGCGATCCGCGAATCGGCACGCAGCAGCCTGCGCCCGGGACGCAACGGCGCGCCGCCGCCGCACGGCGGCGGCGCGCCGACGCCTGCACAGACGCGCCTAGGCCCTCAACTTCTGCGCCGCGTAGAGATGGTTCCAATTCCGCGACTGCACCGCGCCGGCGGGCCAGCGGATATCCGAGCGGGTGACCTGCGCCTTCCGCACGGAGACCAGGAAGCCGTGGTAGTGGCCCTTGGCATGATCGAGGAACAACTGGCTGACCATCTCACCCCGCTTCTGCGAGTCCAACTCCTTCGCTTGGGCCCGTGCGAGCGCCACAATGTCATCGCTCGGCAGCGAGATCGTGTAGGTCCCCTCCGGGACGATGCAACAGTTGACCACCGACTGGATGTCGGGATGGAAGGCGCTGCCGAACATCCAGATCCCGGGCGCGTTGGGCCGCTGGCGCGCGCCCGCATCGGAGAAGTACTGCGCGGCGGTGTACTCCTTGATCGTCAGCCGGATGCCGATCGCGGCCAGATCCTGCTGTACCACGAGAGCCAGCGTCGCGGGGAGGCCGCCCCAGACGCCGAGGACGGTGTGGAGCGTGGTGTCGAAGCCGTCGGCGTAGCCTGCCTCGGCCATCAGCTCCCGTCCCCGCTCGGGATCGTAGGGGAAATTCAAGCCCGCCGCCTCGATCTGCTCCGGCGAGGGATAACCGAAGGCAGTGGGGCCCGTGAACAGGGGGTTCCCCGGCAGGGCGCCCAGGTTGTCAATGATGGCCTGGCGGTTCAGTGAAATGTTGGCCGCCTCCCGGACCCGAATGTCCAGGAACGGGTTGGGGGAGCCGTCTTCCATCACGGGGTTGTTCAGGTTCCAATAGAGCAGGTGGGCGCGGTCGCCCTCGTAGTGGATCACGAAATCGGGGTCGTCCACGAGCCCCTCCACGTCCTTGGTCGACAATTCGTAGAGCAGGTCGAGTTCCCCTGCCTCGAGCCCGGCGACTTGCGACAGCACCTCCGGCCGCACCAGCACCGTAAGGTCCTTATGGAAGGGCACGTGGCTCACGTTGATCGGGTGGTCCAGCGGGTTGAGGTGGTCGTCGTGGCGGGTGAAGACGAAGTCCGTGTCTTCCCCGTGGCTCACGAAGCGGTAGGGGCCGGTCCCCATCGGCTCCCGGTCCATCACCGCGTCCCCCACACGCTCCGTATAGGCCTTAGAGACGATCGCCAGTGAGGTCGGGCTCTCCCCCACGATCACCCCAAGAAAGGTGGCATTCGGCTCGTGCAGCTCCACGACCCAGGTCCGATCATCGCGGGCCTCGCTGCGGACCCAGTTCTGGGAGCCGTATTGCGCGCGCGAGCTGGTCCAGCCGGCTGCGTGATCGCTCGTCTCGCCGCCTTGGTGGTACTCGGCGAGGTTGCCCGCCCGCTCGTAGGTGAAGACCAGGTCCTCCGCCGAGAGGATCGATCCGTCGTGGAAGGGAGCAGGCCGGACGTCGGCCACCATCGTCACGTCGTCCACGAACTCGGGCGCGACCATGTGAGGGATCACCGCGTTCGTGTCGGGGTGGGTCTCGACCCCGCTGGCGTAGACGCTGGCGTGGGAGATGTAGTTGAGGTGGCTGCCCGAGCGGTGCTGGTCGGTCCCGCCAGCGTCGGTGGGGACCGCGGTCGTGATCGACGCGTCCAGGTCGATGTCGGCGAAGGCGCCCGAGGCCTCGTCGGCCATGTCGTCCTCCGCCGCCATGGCCGCGCTCTCGGCGGCCTCGACGGCCTCGGCGGCGAGTCCGGCCGCCTCGGCGGCGGCGGCGGAGGCGTCCTGTGCGGCCGCCGCGGCGGCGGCGGCGGCATCGGCGGCGGCCTGGGCGGCGGCGGCCCCGGCGGCCGCGTCCTCGGCGCCCGCCTCGCGGGCGGCCTGGGCGGCGGCCTCGGCGGCGTCGGCGGCGGCCTGCGCGACCGCGGCGGCGCCCGCTTCGCCCGCGGCTTCGGCCGCGGCGGCCGCGTCGGCGGCCGCGTCGGCGGCCGCCTGGGCGGCGGCGGCGGCTTGCTCGGCGTCCTCCGACGCCGCCGCTTCGGCCGCCAGGGCGGAGGCCGACTCGGCGGCTTCGGCGGCGCGGCCCGCGGCGGCGGCCGCGTCGCTGGCGGCGGATGCCGCCGCGGCGGCGTCACTCGCGGCC
This sequence comes from Dehalococcoidia bacterium, assembly GCA_963664645.2. Taxonomy (GTDB): domain Bacteria; phylum Chloroflexota; class Dehalococcoidia; order Bin125; family Bin125; genus TK10-74A. The sequence continues at coordinate 771,707 of CAXXCV010000001.1, read as the reverse complement.
GCGTCGACCGCCGACGTGTCGATGGCGGCGGCGTCATCGTCGTCGTCGCCGCAGCCGACCAGGGCGAGGCCGGCCGCGCCAACGCCGGCCTTGGCGCTGGCTCCCAACATCGTGCGACGGCTGAACTTGCGGTGTCGCAGGGTCTTCCAATAGCTGCTCATGGCGTCACCCTTTCCGTGGATGTGTCCGCCCCATCGCCCATGGATGGGGTCGTGCTTTGTGAGCGCGGGGAGTATGCACGTTGGAGGGCCGCTTGTCAAGCCTATCGTGGTGGGTGGGGGGGGGGGGCAACTCAGAAATTCAAGGGGTATTTGTTTATACTTGGCGAGAGGAGGCTCCGATCCCCTCTCCCTGGGGAGAGGGTTCGGGTGAGGGGGGCCTCAGCGCGCGCGCTGGCGCCCGAACCTCACCCCCTAACCCCCTCTCCATTGCCGAGCAATGGAGAGGGGGAACCGGGAGGAAGACCCCCCAGGCGCCCGTTTTCGCGTTCCCCCTCTCCATCGTCCAGATGGAGAGGGGGACAGGGGGTGAGGTCAGGGCGGAACGGGGGTGAGGTCGTGCTCGCCTCGCGCCGCGGTTGCCGGCGTCTGCGATCGCGGTGTGGATGGCGTCTCGAGCGCCGTCAGCGCACGTGCCGCAGCCGCGGATCGAGGAGATCGCGCAGCCAGTCGCCCATCATGTTGCCCGTCAGCGAGATCGTCAGCAGGGCCAGCCCCGGCAGCCAGATGGGCCACCAGGCCACGTTCATGACCTGGCGTCCGTCCGTGATCATCCGGCCCCACGAGGCCGTGCCGGCCGGCACGCCCACCCCCAGGAAGCTCAACGCCGCCTCCGCCAGGATCACGACCGCGACTTCCATCGTCATGATGACCACGATCGTGTTCACGACGTTGGGGAAGAGGTGCTTGCGCATGAACCACCACGGGCCGGCCCCCGCCGCCCGTGATGCCGTCACGAAGTCGCGCTCCCGCAACGACAGGACCTCCGCCCGGACCAGTCGCGCGTAGGCGGACCATGACCAGATCAACAAGATGATGATCACGTTGCGCAGGCTCGGCCCGAAGATGCTGCCCAGCAGCACGGCGAAGAGGATGGATGGCAGCGCGAGCTGGATGTCGGTGATCCGCATCAAGATCTGGCCCGTCACGCCCCCCATCCAGCCCGACAGCATCCCCACCAGCGTCCCAATCGCGGCCGCGCCCGGCACGACGATCGCCACCACGATCAGCGAGATCCGCGCCCCATGCAGCAGCCCGCTGAGGATGTCGCGGCCCAGATCGTCCGTCCCCAAGGGGTGGTCCCAGGCGCCGCCGGCGAACACGGGCGGCGCCAGACGCGCCGGCAGGTCAAGGAAGGTCGGATCGTGCGGGCCAACACATCCGCCAACACACCCGCCAGGAGGAAGACCAGTGCAATCGACGCCGGCAGCGACAGGCCCAGCCACCGTCGCCAGCGGATTGGGCCGCGCGGCCGGAAGAGCTCGACCTCGACGGGCGCGGGCGCGCGTTCGGTCATCAGAGGGCTCCCGCCCGGATCCGCGGATCGATGAGGCGGTAGGACACGTCCACCAGCACGTTGGCCAGCGCGATCGAGGCGGCCAGCACAATGATCGCCGTTTGCACCATCGGGTAGTCGGACTGCACGATCGAATCGATGATCAGCCGCCCGATCCCCGGCCAGGCGAACACCACCTCGATGATGACCGACCCGGCGATCAGACGCCCCACCCCGATCCCGAGAATCGTGACGACCGGCAGCAGCGCATGGCGCAGCGCGTGCCGGGTGACGACGGTGCGCTCCCGCAGCCCCTTCGCCCGCGCGGTCACGATGAAGTCCGACGCCATCACGTCGATCATCCCGGAGCGGGTCAGACGCATGATCGCCGCCATCTCCAGCAGCCCCAACGACACCGCCGGCAGGATCAGCGACTTGAACCCCTTGGCCCCTCCGGTGGGGAACCACCCCAGTTCCACGGCGAAGAAGTAGATCATCATCAGGCCCAGCCAGAAGCTGGGCGTCGCCTGCCCGAACACGGCGAGGAAGCGGGTCAACCAATCAATCAGCTTGCCACGGTTCAGCGCCGCCGCGACGCCCAGTGGGATGGACAGACTCACCGCGAAGACCAACGCCGCACCCGTCAGCTTCAGTGTGTTCACCGCGCGTTCGCCGATGGAGCCAATCGTGGAGGTGCCGCCGCCGCGGTACGACTGCCCGAAGTCCAGCTGCGCGAGATCCCAGAGGAATTCGCCGTACTGCACGACAACGGGGTCGTTCAGGCCGAAGTGTTCGCGGACGGTCTCGATCTCCTCGTTGGTCGCGTCGAACGGCAGCAGGAAGCTTTCCGGGTTGCCCACCAGGCGCGAGACGAAGAAGACGACGCTCGCCACGATGAAGACCACGACGAAGGTCTGGAGCAGGCGAATGGCAAGGAAGTTCCAGAATTGCACGGCGCGCTCCGGATCGCGTCCTACTCGCTCAGCCCCGACGTCCTCTGCGCCGCATACTAGCGGCAGGGCGCCGGCGGCTGGATCGTCGGGGCGTCGATGACGATCCCCGGCCCGTCCGCCCCCGCCGCTCGCGCTCGCCTGCGGTTCGATCGCGATGGCGATCGCGGGGATCGCGTTGGTCGGCCAGGTCTTCCCGCAGAGTCGTGTCTTCGAGCAGATGGGATAGGATTCGCGATGCGGGCGCTTGGGAATCCACGCGCGGCGCACGAGAACGGAGGTTCGCCGTGAGCAAGGAACTCATCATCGAGGACGGGCCGATCACGCGGCTCACGATCAATCGGCCGGAACGGCACAACGCGATCAACACGGAGGTCGGCGAGGAGATGGTCGATGTCGTGACGCGCGTGGGTCGCGACCCGACGGTCCAGGTGCTGATCCTGGGCGGCACGGGGAAGTCGTTCAGCTCGGGCGACGACAGGACGGACGAGCGCACCATGTCCGCCCCGCACAGCGCGCCGTTCAATCAGGGACGGTATCCCTACCACCAGCTGCAAACCCTGTTGCGGCGGATCCCGCAACCCGTGATCGCCGAGGTGCACGGCTACTGCATGGGGTCCGGCTTCGACCTCATGCTCGCCTCCGACTTCGCGATCGCCGACCCCGACTCCCGATTCCGACTGGTGATCACCGCCACGGCCTTCCTGCCCAAGTACGTGGGGCTGAAGCACGCCTGGCGGCTGATCCTCGACGACGGCTTTACCTCGGCGCAGGAAGCCGCCGACCTGGGCCTGATCACGAAAGTCGCGGCGCCGGGCGCGCTCGCGGAAGAGGTGAACGCGCTGGCGGAGCGCCTCGCCGAGATCGGCCGCACCCAGCACGGCTTCCTCGGCGTCCTCAAGGAGTCGCTCAACCGCTCCTTCCTTCCCGCGCTTGATGATGACCTGCGCATGCAACTGATCGGCAGCCGCATGAGGGATCTCTACGCGCTGCATCCACCCGCGGACGCCTAGGGGCGACGTCCGCGCTGCCGCCGACCGGATCAAGTCGTCGTCGACCTCCGCGACGAGTGTCGGGGGCTGGCGGGGCGCCTCCTGGCCGCCCTGGGCGCGGACGTGGTTCGCGGTGCGGCGACCGAGCACAGAGGGGCTCGCCGGGAAATCGGTACGGATGCCGCGAAAAAAATTCTTCGCTGCGGGGGTGGTGGGCCCTCAGGGGATCGAACCCTGGGCCTTCGGATTAAAAGTCCGCTGCTCTACCGGCTGAGCTAAGGGCCCCCCGCCAGTCTGGCGCACGGCGCGGCCGGGCGTCGAGGGGGGCGCCGCCGCCGCTCAGCGTGCCTCAATCACGACGCGGCCGCCGTCCTCGACTTCCATGTACAGGCTGTGGCCGGCAAGCAGTCGCATCCCGACGAGAGGAGTGGTGTCGGCGGCCTCCGCCTCGATGTGTCGCCGCCGGCCGTCCCAGAGCACAGTGACATCGTAGACTTCGAACTTCGCTTCACTGCCATCGGCGAGGGTCGCCCGGCCAGTACCCCGCAAGTTGAATCCCAACTCCGACACCAACGCCGGGGTCACGGTCAGGAATCCGCTGAAGCCGCTGTCGACCACAGCGTCGATTTCACTTGCCTGCCCCGATGGGCCCTGTATGGCAAGGGTTATCACCGCCTCATGGGCGGTGTTCACGACGCCCTCGATCACTCGGCGCTCCGCAGGGGACGCCCCCCAAAGTGATGCAGCGCCCGGTGCCCGACCCGGAGCAGCCAGACATCAATGGCGTCGGGGCGCTGCCCCCGCAGACGGTCCGTCGCGGCGATCACGTCGTCACCGACGGCCCAGCTGCCGGTCTCCACGTCGATGGCGACGACCTCTCCGTGGTGGTCGGCCTCGACCTCCCGCCGGATGTCGCGCTCGTAGATCTCATCGCCGAGGCGGGCGGTCTCCTCGGCGGGGCGGCGAATCACCATGACGGTCTCCTCCGGCAACGCATCACCCGTAGAAGATAGCGCCGCGGGCTCTCCGAATCCACGCGCAGCACGTCGGGGCGCTGGCGCTAGGAGCGCTCGAAGACGAGCTGGAACTCCATGATGCCGTGGTCGTCGATCGCCAGGACGATGAAGGCGCTCGGCGTGTCCATGTCGTAGTCGGCGAAGACGATCTCCAGCGACCCGACGACCGCCACGCGATCCCCGACCAGTTGCCCCTCCATCGGGATCCGCACCTCGCGGGTGACGCCGTGCAGGGTCAGGTCGCCCGTGGCCGTGACCGACAGCGCAACGCCCTCGGCGGGCACCGCGTCGATGGGGATGGGCTCCGTGAGCGTGAAGGTGGTGGTGGGGTAGGTGTTCGTCTCAAGCGCTTGCCGGCGCAGGGCGCCGTCGCGGCGGCTGTCGTCGCTGGTGAGCGCGGTGAGGTCCACCTCGATGACGACCTCCGTGATCGCGGCCCCGTCGAAGACGAGCGACCCGCTCAGGACCGTCGAGCGCCCGACGGCCGTCACCGCGCCGATCCGCGCCAGTTCCTCCTCGACGCGGTAGCCGGCGAAGGACGAGCCGTCGGCGACCACCTGCCAACTGCCAACGAGGCCGGGGTCGGGAGCGAGGGCCTCCTCCTTCGCCGCCGCCGCCGCCGCCTCCTCCGCGGCGTCCGGTTCCGGCGCCGCCGCGGCCGCGGCCTTCGGGGAGTCTTCCTCGCCTGCCTCCCCGTCATCTCTCGCCGCGACGGCCGGTTCCTCGGCCTCCGCCTCCGTCTCGACATCGGCGGCCTGTGCGGCCGGGGCGGCGTCCGCATCGGCCTCGGCCTCGGCCTCCGACGTGGCGGCGACGGCGACGGCCTGCTCGAGCGCGACGGGCGGCGGCGCATCGCCGCGCAGCACGAAGTACCAGACGGCGACCACGATCACCGCGACGGCGAGCAGCGCGGCCGCACCGCCGCCGCCGAGCGCGAGGCGTCTCCTGCTGAGTTGCGACGTGAACTGCGGCACGGCCAACCTCCCCCGATTCGCGCGTGCGCCAATCCTACCCCGTGGGACGGCCGTCGTGCGGCGGCGCGAGACGCGCTAGCCTCGGTCGTGCCCCGCAGCGAGACGCGCGGGAACAAGTAAGGAGCGCCCGATGCCCCCCGCCTCTACCCGGCCCGACCCCACCCCCGGCGCGAAGATGCTCTATCTCATCAAGCGCAAGCCCACGGCCACCCACGAGGAGCTGGTGGTGCACTGGTACGGCAACCACATGTCGGACGTGATCCGCGGCCAGCACGAGCTCAAAGAGGCGGGGAAGGCGCACGCCTGGCGCTACATCGTCACGCTGTTCGACGCCGACGCGTCGGGCGGGCATCCCTGGGACGGCGTCGCGCAGATGTGGTGGGACTTCGCGCTGGGACGCCCCAAGCGGCCGGTCGGCACGGCGCCGAAGGACACGTTCCAGCAGAAGGCCGAGCCGCACACTTCCTGGGCGACGACCGAGTACGTCGTGATCGACGGCGCCGCGGAACTCGCCGCCGAGCCGCTGACGCTGAACGCGCCCTATCCCACCACGCGCTCCGGCTTCCACAAGCAGACGGTGCTCGTGAAGGCGCGCGACGGCGTCGACTTCGAGGCGATGTTCGCGCATTGGCTCGACGTGCACGCGCCCAACGTGCGGGAGACGATGCTGCGCGTGGGCGGGTTCGCCTACGTCGTCAGCCTCAGCATCGATCCGGCGATCGAGCCGTACGCCGGGATGGCGGAGCTGTACTTCCCGGACGCCGCCAGCCTGTCGCGCTTCCGCGAGGAGGTCCGGCCGGACGGCTTCGAGCAGTGGATCGACCCCGAGGGAACGCTGGCGCTGCCGACGAGCACCGAGATGATCGGCATCCCCTGATGCGATCGCGGAGAGGAGCACGGCGATGACGACGGCGATGACCAAGCAGGAGCGGGAGACCTTCCTGGCCGAAGTGCGCGTGGGCATCCTCAGCGTCGCGCAGCCCGGGCGCGGGCCGCTGGCGGCGCCCATCTGGTATTCCTACGAGCCGGGCGGCGACGTTCTGCTCCTGACCGGCCGCGACAGCCGCAAGGGCCGTCTGCTGGCGCCCGGCGTGCGCGTGAGCCTGTGCGTGCAGACCGAGACCCGCCCCTACAAGTACGTCACGGTCGAGGGGCCGGTGGTCGCCATCGATGCGCGGGACGTGGAGCGCGACCTGCGCCCGATGGCGGTGCGCTACCTGGGCCGGGAGCAGGGCGACCAGTACGCGGCGTCGGCCGCGAGCGCCACGATGGACAGCGTGCTGGTGCGCATCCGCCCCGAGCACTGGCTCACGGTCGATTACGGCAAGGCCGAAGCATCGACGGACGGCAGCTAGGCAGGGAGACGACGTCATGCCCGACCCGATCGACCTGCGCCGGATCCGCGCCCTCACCTGGGACATCGGCGGGACGGTCTTCGACTGGCACCACACGATCCGTGACGAGGTCGCCGCGCTGGCCGCGGCGCGCGGCGCCGACGTCGACCCGGCCCGCTTCGCCAACACTTGGCGGCGGCGCATGTTCCAGGAGCTGGCGCGGGTGCGGAGCGGCGACCTGCCCTGGATGAACGCCGACCAGATCCATCGCGGCCTGCTCGACGAACTCGCGGACCAGCATCCATCGCTGGAGTTGACCGTCGCCGACCGCGACGCGCTCAACGGCGTCTGGCATCGGCTGGCGGCCTGGCCCGACGCCGCCGAGGCGCTGCGCCGGCTGCGGACGCGCTACACCGTCGTCGTGCTGACCGTGCTGAGCACGGCCATCGCCGTCGACTGCTCGAAGCACAACGGCATCGAATGGGACGGCATCATCTCCTGCGAGTTCCTCGGGCACTACAAGCCCGACCGCGAGGCCTACCTGGGCGGCCTGCGGCTGCTGGGGGTCGAGCCGGAGCAGGCGATGATGTGCGCCGCCCACCATCGCGACCTGCGCGCCGCGATGGCCGCGGGCCTGCGCTCGGCCTACGTGCCCCGTCCGGGCGAGAGCGGCGAGGGCAACGACCGCGACCTCTCGCCGCAGCCCGACTTCGACGTCAACGCGCGCGACTTCACCGATCTGGCCGATCAACTGCTGGCCTGAGCGGCCAAACCTGCGCCGCCGGGCGCGCCCCGGCGTCGCGCCCGCACGGCGCATGGGATACCTTCCGGGCGTCAGGAGCGCACGATGACCGCCGCACGCAGCGATCCCGCCCTTGTATCCTCGGCGCCGCCCGCGCCGCTGCCGCAGCAGGGGCCTCCCAGCGCCCGGCCGGCCTCCTTCGCGCCGATGCGCGAGGTGCGCAAGTCGCTGCGCGTGAAGTGGTACCGCACCCCCATCGAGAAGGCCACGCTCTGGCAGTTGATGGAGCGCAGCGACCGCAAGGGGTTCACGCAGACGCTGGGACACATCGGGCTGGCGGCGGCGTTGGGGGCGCTGACGGCCCTCTTCTTCATCCAGGGGCAGTGGCTGCTGTTCGGCCTCTTCCTCTGGCTGTTCGGCACCGTGCGCACCTTCCTGTCGGGCCCGGCGAACCACGAGCTGGGGCACGGCGCGGTCTTCCGCACGCCGGTCCTCAACCGCTTCTTCCTGCGCACCCTGAGCGTGCTGACCTTCTGGAACTACAACGAGTACCGGATGAGTCACACCTACCACCATCGCTACACGCTGCACGCGGACGGCGACCGCGAGGTGCTGCTGCCGCTCGACCCGTCGCTGCACCCGCTGGTGGTCCTCGAGATGCTGACGTTCAACCTGCGCGGGATGTGGCGGCAGCTCCGCTTCACGGTCCGCACGGCGATGGGCCGCTTCGACAGCGGCATGACGGTCGGCGCGATGGGAAGCACGGCCTGGATCGAGACGCTGGCCGACGTGCATCCCGACACCTACCGGGCGGCGATCCGGTTGGCGCGGGTCACGCTGCTCTTCCACGCCGCCGTGATCGCGGTCTCGATCGCGACCGGCTTCTGGTGGCTGGCCATCGTGGTCACGGGCGGGAACTGGATCGGCAATTGGTACCGCTATCTCCTCGCGCAGACGCAGCACGCGGGGCTGCGGGACAACATCCCCGACTTCCGGCTCTGCGTGCGCTCGCTGCGCATCGACCCGTTCTCCTCGTTCCTCTACTGGCACATGGACCGCCACGCGGAGCACCACATGTACGCCGGCGTGCCCTGCTACAACATGGCGGCGCTGGGGCGGGAGATCGCGTGGGACATGCCGCAGCCGCGCACGCCGCTGGCCGCTTGGCGCGAGATGTACGCGGCGCGCCGCCGCCAGAAGACCGACCCGGACTACCAGTTCGACACGCCGCTGCCGCCCACGGCGAACCCCGCCGTGCTGAGCGAGGCCCACGTCCCCGCCCCGCCGCCCGGCGCCGGCGCGATGGCCGCCTCGATCGGGACGATGGACCCCGACGACGACGTGGAGCGCCCCGTCGGGCAAGGCGCCGCGGCCGGCGGCTAGAGGCCCCGCCAATCGACCGGCGGAGCCTCGCGCCGTCCGTCCGCCGGCGGCTCGATCCCGTAGCCCAGGTACACGTAGGCCACGATGCGGTCGCCGGGGGCGAGACCCAGGCGCCGCTTGGCGGCGTCGGACTCGGCCAGTGCGCCCGTGCTCCACTTCGAGGCGAGGCCGGCGGCCTGCGCGGCGAGCAGCAGGTTCTGCACGGCGCAGGCGCAGGCGGCGTAGTCCTCACGCTCCAGGATGGGATCCGCGTCCGGGGGGACGTGCTGACCGACGACGACGCAGACGGGCGCGCGCGTCAGCTTCGCGTGCGCGGTCCGGGCGACGCCCGCCGCCGGGTCGGCCGCGACGATCGCCTCCGCCAGGGCGGCGCGGGCCTCGCCCGCGAGCACCGTGAAGCGCCACGGTTGGGTGAGGTGGTGCGTGGGGGCCCAGGTCGCGGCTTCGATCAGTTCCTCGACGGTGGCGCGGGGCACCGCCCGGTCGCTGAACGCGCCGACGGAGCGGCGCTCGCGGATCGCTTGGCGAACGTCCATCGGCGGCCTCCCGGTTGCTCCGATCGCGGCTGGCCGCAGCATACCGCCGCCGGCCGCGCGCGGCGGCGCGGCTACTCCTCCGCCGTCCAGGCGGGGTCGAAGTCGTGGGCGTCGCTCGCGACGCGGACGGGGTTCGAGCCGTCGGCGCCCATGACGTAGATCTGGCGCAGGCCGTCGCGGTTGGACACGAAGGCGATGCGCCGCCCGCCGGGCGACCAACTGGGGTCGAAGTCGGCCCAGTCGTGGTCGGTGAGCAGGGCGCGGCCGCCCCCGCCGGCCGGGATCACGGCGATCATCGATCGCTCCAGGGGGATGCGCCCCTCGGGCACGTGGGTGTAGGCGATGCGCGACCCGTCGGGCGACCAGGCGGCTTGATGGTTGAGGCCCGGGTCGCGGGTGAGGACGGTGACGTCGCCGCCGGTCGCGGGCACGACGGCGATCTGCGACGTGCGGGCGAAATCGAGCTCCTGCACGATGGTGAAGGCGATCGTGCGCCCGTCCGGCGACCAGGTGGGGAAGGCCACGACGCCTCGCAGGTCGGTGAGTTGCCGCACGCTGCCGTCCTCGACGTCGAGGATGAAGAGGTTGGAGTGGCCCGTGCGGCGGGAGACGAACACGATCCGCCGCCCGTCGGGCGACCAGTCGGGGTGCTGGTCCACGGCGGGGGAGCGGGTCAGTTGCCGCGCCTCGCCGCCGGCCGCGTCGATCAGCCAGATGTCGGGGTTGCCCGCCCGCCCGCTGGTGAACGCGATGCGCCGGCCGTCGGGCGACCAGGCCGGCTCGCCGTCGGGCGCGGGGTCGTTCGTGAGCGCGATCGCCGGTCCGCCGGAGGCCGGGCGGATGAAGAGGTCGCTCACGCCGTCGCGCAGGGAGATGAAGGCGTGGCGGCCCTCCCGGACGCGGCGGCTGGACTCGCCGTCGGCGATGGCGACCGCGGCCAGGGCGACGGCCAGCAGCAGCAGGCCCAGCGTGAGGAGGGAGGCGGCGCGGGGGGCGGGCAGTCGCGGCATGAGGGTCGCGCCCCGTTCCGCGGCGCGGGCCGCCGGCGCGCCGGACGCCGATCAGCGTAGCGGCGACGGCGCGCTCACGGCGGCGCGCCGCCGCGACCGGCCGCGGGGCGTCTCCGGTAGCATCGGGGCGCCGCCCCGGCGCGGCCAGGGAGCCCATCGATGACCACCATCACCGCCGTCCGATCGCGCATGCTGCGCATCCCGCTCGACAACCCGACCTCGTTCTCGAACCGCACCGTCTACCACCGCGACTATCCGGTGGTCGAAGTCGAGTGCGGCGACGGCCACGCCGGCATCGGCTTCTGCTACGCCGGCAATTCCAACGGGCAGTTGGTGACCTCGGCCATCGACGGCCTGTTCGCCCCGCTGCTGCTGGGCCGGGACCCGTTCCGGGTCGAGGGCCTCTGGGCCGCGATGTACCAGGAGTCGCTGCTGCACGGGCGCGCCGGCGCGACGATGCGCGCGCTGTCGGCGCTCGACATCGCGCTGTGGGATCACAACGCCAAGGCGGCCGGGCTGCCCCTCTACAAGCTGCTCGGCGGCTACTACGAGGACACGGTCCCCGCCTACGCGTCGGGCGGCTACTACCTCGAGGGCAAGGGCCACGAGGGGCTCCAGCAGGAACTGCTGGGCTACGTCGAGTTGGGCTTCGGCGCGGTCAAGATCAAGGTCGGGCGGCTGTCGGTGCGGGAGGAGGCGTCGCGGTTGCAGGCGGCCCGCGAGGCGGTCGGACCCGACGTCCACATCATGCTCGACGCCAACAACGCCTGGTCGAACATCGAGGACGCGCTGCGCTACATGACGGCGTACGAGCCCGCGAATCCGTATTGGATCGAGGAGCCGTTCTCGCCCGACGCGATCGGGCTGCACGCCAAGCTGGCGCAGCGCACCGGCGTGCCCGTCGCGACGGGCGAGATCGAGGCCGGGCGCTGGCGCTTCAAGGAGCTGCTCGACCAGGACGCGGCGATGATCCTGCAGCCCGACGCCGCGGTGCTCGGCGGCGTGACCGAGTTCCGCCGCATCGCCGGCACGGCCGCCTCGTACGGCGTCTCGATCTGCCCGCACTGGTTCCACGACCTGCACCGCCACCTCGTCGCCGCCACGCCGAACGCGACCTACGTCGAGTTCTTCCCCGACGACCAGGTGCTCAACTTCCGCAACCTGATCGATCGGCAGACGGAGGTTCGGGGCGGGCGGCTCGTGCTGCCCGACACGCCGGGCCTGGGCTTCGAGTTCCTGCCCGAGGCGCTGGAGCGGTACACCGTCACGGCGTAGGCGAGGGGGACGGACATGCGCAGGATCTGGGCCCCGAGCGACGACGTCCGGTCCATCCGCGGCGCGCTGCGTGTGGTGGGGCCGGGCGCGGTGGGGGCGGTGGGCGCGCTCGCGGCGTGGCTGCTGGTCGTGCAGGAGTTCGAGGCCCCGTATCTGGGCAACCTGATCGTCGATGCCAGCAGCTCGGTGCTGTCCCCCTCCGGCTTCACGGTGGCGCTCGACATCGTCGGGCAGGCGGGCAAGGCCATCACGCTGGCGACGACCGTCGCCCTGCAGTTCGCCGTCTTCGTCCTGCTCTGGGCCTGGGGGACGCAGTACCTGGAGACCCGCGACGGCCTGCGCCGGCGCTGGCCCTTCGCCGCCATCCAACTGGGCATGGCGTTCGCGCTGTTCGTCATCCTGGCGGCGATCTTCGATCTGGCCGCCGTCTCGTCCGTCTTCAGCACGGGCGACTGGTTGCGCTACCTCTGGCAGACGGCGGCCTTCACGGCGCTGTTCATCGCGGTCGCGCACGCCATCGACCGGTTGGGCGCGCCGGCCCCGGAGGCGGTCGCGCGGGCCGCGCCGACCGCCGCGGCCGCGGCCCCGCGCCGGGTCGCGCTGCTCGACCGCGCGGAGACGCGCCGCGGCGTCCTGGCGCTGGCCGGCGGCATGGCCGTCTTCCTGACGGCGGCGATCTTCCTGGGCCGGGTCGTGGCGGACACCGCGGCGACGGGCGTGCGCAAGTCGTTCCTCGGGCGGCTGCCGCCCTGGCTGACGCCCAACGAAGCGTTCTACACCGTCTCGAAGAACTTCTTCGACCCGGTGGTCGACGGGGCCACGTGGCGGCTGCGGATCGACGGCCTGGTGGACGCCCCGCGCGAGTTCACCCTGGACGAATTGCGCGCCTTCCCGGCCGGGGAGAGCACGAACACGCTGATGTGCATCAGCTACGAGCCCGGCGACGACCTGATCAGCAACGCCAAGTGGGTGGGCGTCTCGCTGCGCGACGTGCTCGCCGAAGCGGGCGTGCAACCGCGGGCGACGCACATCCAGTTCACCAGCGCCGACGACTATGTCGAGTCGCACGCGCTGGACTACGCGCGAGACCCGCGCGTGCGGCTGGTGTGGGAGATGAACGGCGAGCCGCTGCCGCACAAGCACGGCTTCCCGCTGCGCCTGCTCGCGCCGGGCCGCTACGGTATCAAGAACCCCAAGTGGATCACCCGCATCACGCTGATCGAGGGCGACATCCAGGGCTACTGGCAGCAGCGCGGCTGGGACCAGGAGGGCGTCATCAAGACGATGTCACGCATCGACGTGCCGGCGCGGGGCGCGCGCGGCGAGCCGGGCCGCGCGCTGGTGGAGGGGATCGCGTTCGCCGGTGAGCGCGGCGTCGAGCGGGTGGAGGTCAGCACCGACGACGGCCAAACCTGGGCCGACGCCGACCTGCACGACGCGCCCACGGCGCCCCTGGCCTGGCGCTTCTGGTCGTTCGAGTTCGACGCCGAGGTGGGCGCCCACCAACTCCGCGCGCGCGCCACCGACGCGACGGGCGCGCCGCAGATCGCCGAGGAGTCGTCCGCGCTGCCCGACGGCTCCAGCGGCTACCACCGGCGCCGGTTCGGCGTCGCCCGGCCGGCCTGATGACGCCCCCGGAGCGGGTCCGCATCGCGCTGGTCGGCTGCGGCGCCATCGCGCGGGCGCACTGGCGGGGCATCCGCTATCACGCGCCGCTGATCGAGGTGACGGCCGTCGTCGACGCCGACCCGGCCCGCGCCGCCGCCATGGCGGAGCGCACGGGGGCGCCCGCGTTCCCCTCATTGTCCGCCGCGCTCGCGGAGGGCGACTTCGACGCCGTCGATCTGATGCTGCCGCACGACCTGCACGAGCCGGCCGCGATCGCGGCGTTCGAGGCGGGCAAGCACGTCGCGCTGGAGAAGCCGATGGCGCCCACCCTCGACGCCTGCGCGCGGATCATGGCGGCGGCGGAGGCGTCGGGGCGGGTCTTCATGGTGGCCGAGCAGTCGCAGTTCTGGCCCGACGCGATCCGTATCGGCGAGTTGCTGGCGGCGGGCGCGATCGGCGACGTGATCTGGGCGCGCGCGTTCTTCTTCGACCCGCTGCGGCGCGACCCGGCCGATCCCCTCCCCTGGCGCTTCCGGCTGGCCCGCGCCGGCGGCGGCATCTGCATCGACGGCGGCGCGCACTGGATCCGGCCGCTGCGGATGTGGTTCGGCGACGTGGCGGAGGTGCTCGCGACGACGCACCGGCACGTCGCGGGCATGGAGGGCGAGTCGCGCGCGCACGCGATCTTCCGCTTCGAGAACGGCGTCACGGCCACCTTCGACGCGCTGCTGAGCGAGGGCCCCGGCGCGCCCACGGAGGACTTCCGCATCACCGGCGCGGCCGGGGAGATCGTGTCGGAGCGCGGCGGGCCGGGCCGGCTGCTGCTCTACGACGCCGCCCACCCCGACGGAGAAGTCGTGCTCGACTCGCTCGACGGCCGCCGCGACGCGTTCGGCGTGGAACTCGACGAGTTCAGCCGCGCGGTGCTGCACGGCGCGCCCCTGACGGCGGGGCCCGCCGACTCGCTGGGCGAGTTGCGCACGGCGCTGGCCATCTACCGATCGGCGCGGAGCGGCGGCTGGGAGCGCGTCGGCGCGGACTGAGCGGCCGCGGGCCTACTTGAGTCGCTGCAGCAGTTGCATGCGGACGCCGTGCGCGTTGCGGGGGCTGACGAACGCCTCCAGCACCTCGTCGGTGCCGATGGGGTCGGTGACCGTGCAGCCCTTCGCCCGCAGGTCGGCGATGGCGGCCGCCATGTCGTCCACGCGCACACAGAACATGTAGAGCCCCTCGCCGCGACGATCGAGCTGCTTGCGCAGCAGGTTCGACTCCGAGTCGTCGTAGGGCGTGACGAGCTCCAGGATCGCGTCGCCCACGTTGAAGTAGGCGGCATTGATGCCCATCTCCGGGATCTCGCTGCGGTGGTCGAGCTCCAGCCCCCACGTCTCACCGAACGTTTCGATGCCGGCCTCCAGGTCCTCCACGGCGACGATGACGTGATTGATGCCCGTGACGTTGATTCCCATGCGGGTTCCTCCTTCTTACTTGTCCGGCCCCAGCGGCCGGACGCAGAGTCTAGGGCAGCCGCGGCCCCGGCGGCCACGCGCCTCGTCAGCGGCCCGTCAACGGATCGAGGTGGATCCGCCGTCGCAGGGGATCTCGATGCCGGTCAGGTAGCTGCCGGCCGGCGAGGCGAGCATGATCGTCAGCCCGGCGACGTCCTCCATGCGCCCCCAGCGCTTCATGGCGAAGCGGGCCCGGGTCTCGGCCTCCAGTTCGTCCGTCGCGTAGAGCGGGGCCGTCATCTTCGATTTGAAGGGGCCGGGCGCGATCACGTTGACGTTGATGTGGTCGTCCATGAGGTCGCGCGCCATCTGCGCGCTGAGTTGCGCCAACCCGGCCTTGGCGGCCGCGTAGGAGTAGTTCTGCAGTGGGCTGGGCCGGATGCCGTTAACCGAGGAGATGTTGACGATCACCGACCGCTCTTCCGGGCTGGCCGCCGCGCGCAACAGCGGCAGCAACTGCTGGGAGAGGAAGAAGGGGCTCTTCATGTCGAGGTCCACGACGCGGTCCCAGGCTTTCTCCGGGAACTCGTCGATGGGGGCGCTCCAGGTCAGGCCGGCGTTGTTGACGAGCAAGTGCAGGCGATCCTCGCGCGCGGCGACGGCCTCGGCCAGTTGGCGGCATCCGTCGAGGGAGTTGATGTCGCAGGGGATCGCGACGCACTCCCCGTAGGCCGACAGTGTCCGCTCGGTCTCCGCGCAGGCGTCGAGCTTGCGCGAGGAGACGTAGACGCGGGCCCCGGCGCGCACCAGCCCCTCGGCGATCATCAGGCCGATGCCGCGCGTGCCTCCCGTGACCAGCGCCACCTTGCCGCGGACACCGAAGAGTTGCTCGTAGAAAGATTCGCTCATGCCGGCTCCTCGTCGTGCGCGCCGACCACGCCGACGGAGGCGGCCGCGCGCTCGCGACGAGTCTAGGCGCTGGCATCCAGGGCGCGACCCCGCGTCCCGGCCGGGGTGGGCCATCGGCTAGACTCCGCCCGCCCCACCGCGGCGGCCCGACCCTGGGCCCGCGGGGAGGGCGGAGGGAGCGGAGCCGTGCCGGAACTGTTCGATCTGACCGGGAAAGTCGCGCTCGTGACGGGTGGGACGCGGGGGCTGGGCCGCGCGATGGCGCACGCCTTCGCCGACCACGGGGCGGACGTGATCGTCTCCAGCCGCAAGCCCGACGCCTGCGCGCGCGTCGCGGCGGAGATCGCCGCCAAGGGGCGGCGCTCGCTGGGCCATCCCTGCCACGTCGCCTATTGGGACCAGGTCACGGCGCTGGCCGACGCGGCCTACGACGAATTCGGCCGCGTCGACGTGCTGGTCAACAACGCCGGGCTGTCGCCGCTCTACCCGTCGCTGGCCGAGGTGACGGAAGAGCTTTTCGACAAGGTCGTGGGCATCAACCTCAAGGGGCCGTTCCGCCTCAGCGCGCTGATCGGCGAGCGCATGGCGGCCGGCGAGGGCGGCTCGATCATCAACATCTCCAGCACCGCGGCGGAGCAGCCCAGCCCCAAGGCGGAGCCCTACGGCGCCGCGAAGGCGGGCCTCAATTCGCTCACGCGCTCGCTGGCCTTCGCCTACGGGCCCAAGGTGCGGGTCAACTGCATCGAGCCGGGCCCCTTCCTGACCGACATCTCCAAGGCCTGGGACATGTCGGCCTTCGAGGCGAGCGCCAAGAGCAGCATGGCCCTGCAGCGCGGCGGCCGTCCCGATGAGATCGTGGGCGCGGCGCTCTATCTGGCCAGCGAGGCCGGGTCGTTCACGACGGCGTCGGTGCTGCGCGTCGACGGCGGCACCCGGCTCTGACCGGATCGCCGGGAGGAGGGACGCGATGACGAAACTGTCGCAGCTAAGCCGCTCGATTGAGGGGAAAGTGGCGCTGGTGACCGGCGCCGCCAGCGGCATGGGCCGCGCCACGGCGTTCGTCCTGGCCGACGAGGGCGCGCACGTCGCCGTGTCCGACGTCAACGACGTGGGTCCGGTCGTGGAGGCGATCACCGCGGCGGGCGGCAGCGCCCACGGCTGGCGCCTGGACGTCGGCGACGCGGACGCGATCGCGCGGGTCGTGCCCGACGTGGCCGCGCGGTTCGGCGGCCTCGACATCCTGATCAACAACGCCGGCGTGCAGGGCGGCGCGCCGATCGACGGGGAGGAGTTCGAGGCCACCTGGGATCGCGCGCTGTCGGTCATGCTGACGGCCCACCAGCGCATGATCCGGGCGGCGCTGCCCTACCTGCGCCGGGCCGAGCACCCGCGCGTCGTCAACATCGCCTCGACCGAGGGGCTGGGGGCGACGAAGTGGCGCAGCCCGTACGTGGCCGCGAAGACGGGCGTGATCGGCCTGACGCGGGCGCTGGCCGTCGATCTGGGGCGCGAGGGGATCACGGTGAACTGCATCTGCCCCGGCCCCATCCGCACGGGCATGACCGAGGAGATCCCGGAGGCCGACAAGCAGATCTACGCCCGGCGGCGGGTGGCCCTGAAGCGCTACGCCGACCCGGAGGAGGTGGCGCACATGACCGTCAGCCTGTGCCTGCCGGCCGCCGGGTTCACCACCGGCGTGACGCTGCCCGTCGATGGGGGCCTGACGATCAAGAACGCCTGAGCGCGGAGGCGAGTCATGGCGGAGCGCGAGGACCTCGTCGACGCGGCGATGACGCTGCTGCCGCCGCTGCTCGACGCGGTGGACGGCCTGCGCCGCGCCGGACGCCGCCTGCACCCGCCCGCCCTCGCCGAGGCGGTCGCCGTCGCGGCCCCGTACCGGGGGCCCCTGGGCGAGGCGCTGGCGTCGTTCCGGGCCCAGGAGTGGCCCGCGGAGCTGAAGCCGTTCCGCGAGCGGCTGCTCGACGCCGCGGAGGCGACGCTCGAGGGCCACAACGCCCTGGCCGACTGCCTCACCGACCCCGACCAGATCCGGGGCGCCTACCGGGGGGTGCGCTCCGTCAGTCTCGCCTCGGAGGCGCTGTATCCGCTGGCGGCGTCGCTGCGGCCCGTGTCGCGCTTCTTCCTCGACGAGGACCACCGCGACGACGCGGCGCTGCTCGACGCGCTGGCCGCGGCCGACCCGGCGCGGCCCGACCGGGGCGTGCTCCACGCCGACAACGATCGCGAGTCGCGCGGGGGCTTCTCGCTCTACGTGCCGGAGACGTACGAGCCCGACGGCCGCGGCCAGGCGGGCTGGCCGCTGGTCATCGCGCTGCACGGAGGCTCCGGCCACGGCCGGGACTTCCTCTGGACGTGGCTGCCGGCGGCACGGGCCGCGGGGGTGATCCTGGCCGGCCCGACCTCGCAGGGGCGCACCTGGTCGCTGGCCGGCCCCGACATGGACAGCCGCCCGCTGCACCGCATGATCGAGCAGATCGCGGAGAACTGGCGGATCGATCGCTCCCGCATCCTGGTGACGGGGATGTCGGACGGGGGATCGTTCGCGCTGCTGAGCGGGCTCGCGCCGACCGTGCCCGGCACGCACCTCGCGCCGATCTCGGCCTCCTTCCACCCCGCGATCGTGGACGTCGCGCCCCCTGATCGGCTGCGCGGCCTGCCGATCTACCTGACCCACGGCGCGCTCGACTGGATGTTCCCGGTGCACATCGCCCGGGGCGCGGTCGAGGCGCTGCGCGGCGCCGGCGCGGCCGTCGAGTACCGCGAGATCGCCGATCTCTCCCACACCTACCCCGGCGAGGAGAACGCGCGCATCCTGCGCTGGTTCCAGGATGCATCCCCGTCGGGTTGACCCGGCGGACCGATCCGGCGCGCGGGGGTGGCCGACTCCGGCCAGACAACGGATGATGGAACGACGATGACGACGCGATTCCTCCTCGATCCGGCCCGGGGCGAGCAGTACCGCCGGGCCCTGCTCGTCGGCGTGCTGCTGACCGGCGTGATCGCCGGGCTCCTCGTGCTGAGCTCCCAGGCAGCCGCCGACTTCCTGCGCGAGGGCCCCGCCCGCCTGACCGGGCTCGAGGGGAGCAGCCTGCGCATCGTGCTGGGCGCGGGCGCGATCGCCGCGACCGTGCTCGCCGTCGCGGCGCTGTGGCCGCGGGCCGGGATCGCGAACGTCGCGGCGGGCGCGGCGGCGATCGGCGTGGGGCTGTTCCTGATCCACGGCGTGATGATGCCCGCCGCCGGCCTCTTCGCCGCCGCCGTCGGGACCGAGGTCGCCACGCGCATCCCCCGCGAACGGCTGCGCCGCGCCGGCCCGCGCGACTACCCCATCGTCTGGGCGATCGGAACGGTGGGGGCGGTGGCGGGGCTCATCGCCCTGGTCTGGCTGACGGTGTGGCTCGTGCAGCCCTTCTTCGACGAGGGCGAGACGCTGGACGAAGAGTTGGGCTTCGCGATCACCGGCGTGGAGGACCAGGACGAGCAGAGCGCCGCTCCCGCCGAGGACGCGGCTGCGGACGACGACGCAGCCGCCCAAGCGGAATCGGACGCGGGCGAGAGCGCGCAAACGTCGGAGGCGGCGCAAGCCGAGGCGACCGAGGACGCGGCGTCGGACGGCGATGCGGAAGAGCCCGCCGCGGAGGACACGACCGAAGACGCCGGCGAAGAACCCGCTGCGGAGGAGCCAGCCGCCGAAGCGCCCGAAGAGGAAGCGCAGCCCGCCGAGCAGACGGGCCGGCTCGTCAGCCGGGGCGAGCTGATGGGGGCGGACGAATTCCACACGGGCAGCGGCGACGTCCTGCTCGTGATCAGCCCCGACGGCGACGTGATCCTGCGCTTCCAGGACTACGCCGTGCGCAACGGCCCCGACCTGCACGTGTACCTCACGCCCGACCCCGGCGGGGACGTGCACGTGGACGGCGCGATCAGCCTGGGCCCCGTCAAAGCGACGCAGGGCTCAGTCAACTACGACGTGCCCGCCGACGTCGACCCCGACAGCTTCCGCGCCGCGGTGATCTACTGCGTGCCCTTCCGGGTCGTGTTCGCGACGGCGCTGCTCGAGGGCGGCTGACGCGCTGCGCCAACCGCTTGGCCGTCCGGGGGCGGCCGTGCGGCTAAACTCTCCCGGTGTCGGCGGAACCGCCGCCGGGGGAGAAGCGCCATGGCCGTCCGCAGCCTGCTCATCGCCAACCGGGGCGAGATCGCGATTCGCATCGCCCGCGCCGCCGCCGACCTCGGCATCCGCAGCGTGGCGGTCTACTCGCAGGACGACGCCGAATCGCTGCACACGCGCATCGCCGACGAGGCGGTGGCGCTGGACGGACGCGGCGTCCCGGCCTACCTCGACATCGATGCCATCGTCGCCGCGGCCGTCAAGGCCGGCTGCGACGCCATCCACCCCGGCTACGGCTTCCTGGCCGAGAACGCCGGCCTGGCCCGCGCCTGCGCCGACGCCGGCATCACCTTCGTCGGGCCGAGCGTCGCCAACCTGGAGTTGTTCGGCGACAAGGGACGGGCCCGCTCAGCGGCCGCCGAGGCCGACGTGCCCACGATCCCCGGCAGCGCCGGCGCGGTGACGGAGGACGAAGCCGCCGAGTTCCTCGCCGGCCTGGGCGAGGGCGGCGCGATCATGCTCAAGGCCGTCGCCGGCGGGGGCGGGCGCGGCACGCGCGCCGTGCAGGATCCCGCCGAACTGGCCGACACCTTCGCGCGCTGCCAGTCCGAAGCGGCCAGCGCCTTCGGCGACGGCGCCCTCTACGTCGAGCAGTACCTGCCCCGCGCGCGCCACATCGAGGTGCAGATCGTCGGCGACCGGCACGGGGCCGTCGCGCACCTGGGCGAGCGCGACTGCTCGGTCCAGCGCCGCTACCAGAAGATCATCGAGGTCGCCCCGTCGCCCAACCTCCCGGCCGACCTGCGCAACCGCATCACCAACGCCGCCGTCCGCTTCGCCAGCCGCGTCGGCTACGACAACCTGGGCACCTTCGAGTTCCTCGTCGACGCCTCCCGGATGGGTGAGGACGCGCCCTTCTACTTCATCGAGACGAACGCCCGCCTGCAGGTCGAGCACACCGTGACGGAGGCGGTCACGGGGGTCGATCTGGTGCAGACGCAGTTGCGCATCGCCGGCGGGGAATCGCTGGCCGACGCCGGCCTGGCCGACCCGTCCGCCGCGATCCCGCACGGCTACGCGATCCAGGCCCGCGTCAACATGGAGACGATCACGGCCTCGGGCGACGTGCGGCCGTCGGGCGGGCTGCTCACGTCGTACGACGCCCCCTCGGGCCCCGGCGTGCGCACCGACGGCTTCGGCTACGCGGGCTACCGCACCAGTCCGAGCTTCGACTCGCTGCTGGCCAAGGTGATCGCGCAGGCGCCCTCGGCCGACTTCGAAGACGCCGTGAACCGCGTCCAGCGGGCGCTGTCGGAGTTCCGCATCGAGGGGGTGGAGACGAACATCCCCTTCCTGCGCGCCGTCTTGGCCCACCCCGACTTCGCGGCGGGCCGCGTCTACACGCGCTTCCTCGACCACCACGCCGAGGCCCTCGTTGCCGCCGCCGGCAACGGCGACCGGCAGCGCTTCGTCACGAGCGCGCCGCCCGCCGCGGCCCCCGCCGGCGGGGCCGGCTTCGCCGGGGCGCAGATCGACAACCGCGACCCACTGGCCCTGTTCGAGCACGACCGCTCGGTCAAGGAGGCGCAGGCCGCCACGGTTGCCCCGGAGGCCCCCGACCTCACCGGCCCCGACGGCTCGGTGGGGCTGCCCGCCCCCATCCAGGGCACCATCGTCTCCGTGCTCGTCGCCGAGGGCGACACCGTGCACGCGGGCCAGCAGCTCGCCGTGATGGAAGCCATGAAGATGGAGCACGTCATCAAGGCGACCGTCTCCGGTATCGTGCGCGGCGTGACGGTGGCCGAGGGCGACATCATCATCGAGGGCCACCCGCTGGTCTACGTCGAGGAGGCCGACGTCGGCGAGGGCGGCCTGCAGGCGGAGGAGGCGCTCGACCCCGACTTCATCCGGCCCGACCTGCGGGAGACCTACGACCGCCACGCCTACACGCTCGACGAGCACCGGCCCGAGGCCGTCGCCAAGCGGCGCAAGCGCGGCTACCGCATGCCGCGCGAGAACATCGCCCAGCTCGTCGATGAGGGCTCGCTGCTGGAGTACTGGCCGCTGATCGTCGCGCGGCAGCACCAGCGCTACGACGAGGAGACGCTGCGCAAGAACACGCCCGCCGACGGCCTCGTCGCCGGCACCTGCACGATCAACGCCGATCTCTTCGGCGAGGAGGCGGCCCGCGCCTGCGTCATCTCCTACGACTACACGGTCCTGGCCGGCACGCAGGGCGGCCGCAACCATTACAAGCAGGACCGCATGTTCGACCTCTGCCGCCGCTTTCAGTTGCCGCTGGTCTTCTTCACCGAGGGCGGCGGCGGCCGCCCCGGCGACGACCGCACCGGGCCCGGCGTCGCCTTCGACACCTACACGTTCACCCAGTTCTCCAAGCTCAGCGGGCTGGTGCCGCTGATCGGCGTCAGCAACGGGCGCTGCTTCGCCGGCAACACGGCCCTGCTGGCCTGCTGCGACGTGATCATCGCCACCGAGGGCTCGACCATCGCGATGGGCGGCCCGGCGATGATCGAGGGCGGCGGCGTGGGCATCTACACCCCCGAGGAGGTCGGCCCGATGTCCTTCCAGGTGCCCAACGGCGTCGTGGACATATTGACGAAGGACGAGGAGGAGGCGGTCGAGGTCGCCAAGAAGTACCTCTCCTACTTCCAGGGGCCGGTCGACGAGTGGGAGGCGCACGACCAGCGCCGCCTGCGCCACGTCGTGCCCGAGAACCGCCTGCGCCTCTACGACATGAAGGAGATCATCGAGACGATCGCCGACAAGGATTCGGTCCTGGAGATCCGGGAGAAGTTCGGCATCGGCGTGATCACGGCCTTCATCCGCGTCGAGGGCCGGCCGATGGGCGTGATCGCCAACAACCCACATCACCTGGCCGGCGCGATCGACTCCGACGGCGCCGACAAGGGCGCGCGCTTCATCCAGCTCTGCGACGCCTACGACATCCCGGTGCTGAGCCTGATGGACTGCCCCGGCATGATGGTCGGCCCCGACGTCGAGCGGACGGCGCTGGTGCGGCACTGCGTGCGCATGTTCAACGCCGGCGCCAACCTCACCACGCCGCTGCTCGCGGTGGTGGTGCGCAAGGCCTACGGCCTGGGCGTCCAGGCGATGTGCGGGGCCAGCTCGCTCGTGGGCTTCTTCACCGTCGCTTGGCCGACGGCCGAGTTCGCCGGCATGAACATCGAGGGCGAGGTCAAGCTCGGCTACCGCGCCGAGCTGGCCGCGATCGAGGACCCGGAGGAGCGCATCGCCGAGTACGACCGCCGCGTCGCGCGGCGCTACGAGAACGCCAAGGCGATCAACGCCGCCGCCGGCGGCGGCCTCGACGACGTGATCGACCCGGCCCACACGCGCCAGTGGATCGCGACCAGCCTGAAACGCCTGCCGCCGGCGCCGCCCCGCACCGAGAAGAAGTACCCCTACATCGATACTTGGTAGGCCGCGACCGGTCCCCCTCACCCTAGCCCTCTCCCCAGGGAGAGGGGACCGGAGCCCCCTCTCCATCGTCCAGATGGAGAGGGGGACAGGGCGTGAGGTTCTCATCGAATATTCCGCAGGCGCGGGTCGAAGGCGTCGCGGACGCCGTCGCCGACGAAGTTGAAGGCCATCACGAGCAGGATGATCGCGATCGCCGGGCCGGCGAGCGGCCAGGCGCTGCGCGTGAGGATGGTCTTGTTCGCCTCGGCGGCCATCCGGCCCCAGGCGGGCGTGGGCTCTTGCACGCCCGCCCCGATGAAGCTGAGCCCCGCCTCGACGAGGATGATGCCGGCGGCCGAGAGCGAGGCCAGCACCATGATCGGCGCCACGACGTTGGGCAGCAGATGCCGCGCCATGATCCGGGCCGGGGTCGCGCCGATCGCGCGGGCGGCGTCGACGTAGACCTCCTGGCGGATCTGCAGCACCACGCCCCGCGTCAGGCGCGCGTAGCCGGGCGACCAGACGACCCCGATGATCAGCATCGTGTTGGTGATGCTGGGCCCGACGGCGCCCGTCAGGGCGAGGATGAGGACGAGGCCCGGCAGCATCATGACGGCGTCGACGAAGCGCATGATCACGAGTTCGTCGAGCTTGCCGCCCACGTAGCCCGCCAGGAGGCCCAGCGGCACGCCGAGGCCCACCGCGACGCCGGTCGCCACCAGCACGATCTGCCAGGCGATGCGCGCGCCGAAGAACACGCGGCTGAGCACGTCGCGGCCCAGGGCGTCGGTGCCGGCGAGGTGACTCCAACTGGGCGGGTTGAAGACGCCCTCGCGCGAGGTCGCCGGCAGGTACGGGTCGGCGGGGGCGATCCACGGGGCGAAGGCGGCGATCAGCCCGAAGCCGAGCAGCAGCACGGCGCCGACGACGGCCGGGCGGTTGCGCGCGTAGACGCGCCCGATCGCGCGCGCTTCGCGGTACCAATGGCGCTCGCGCAGCCCCACCCGCGCGAGCGGCTGGGCGGCCGATCCAGCGGGCGTCTGGTCGCCGCTCATGCGGTCCCCCGTCCCGTCCGGATGCGCGGATCGATCAGCGTGTAGGAGAGGTCGACGAGGAGATTCACGACCAGGGTGGCGACCGCGAAGAACATGACGAGGTTCTGGATGACGTTGTAGTCCTGCTCCTCGACGACGCTCTCGACGAACAGGCGGCCCATGCCCGGGATGTTGAAGACGGTCTCGGTGATCACCGCGCCGCTGAAGATCAGCCCGGCCTGGAAGCCGAAGATCGTGATCACCGGGATCAGGCCGTTGCGCAGGCCGTGGCGCACGACCACGGCGCGCTCGCGCAGCCCCTTGGCGCGGGCGGTGCGGATGTAGTCATCGCTGAGCACGTTGATCATGGCCGAGCGCGTCTGGCGCATCAGCAGCGTCGTCGCGGTGAGCGAGACGGCCAGCACGGGCATCGCCATGCGTTTCAGGTTCTCGATCGGATCGTCGATGAAGGCGACGTAGCCCCCGACCGGCAGGAGGTCGAAGCGCAGCGCGATCAGGAGGATCAGCGCGATGCCGGTGACGAACTCCGGGATCGAGTTGCCCACGATCATGGCCGTGCTGGCCGCCACTTCCCGCTTGGACCCGGGCTTCAGCGCCGCCAGGACGCCGATCGGCACCGCCACGGTCACGACCACGAGGAGGCTCAAGATGCCCAACTCCACCGTGGCGGGGATGCGCCGCTCGAACAGGGCGCTGATCGAGACGCTCTCGTTGACACTGGCCAGGCTCACCCCGAGATCGCCCTGCAACGCGTGGAACAACCAGTCGAAGTAGCGCTGCGGCAGCGGATCGTTCAGCCCCAGGCGTTCGCGGAGCTGCTCACGCTGCTCGGGGGTCGCCTCCAGCCCGGCTATCGTGGGATCGCCGGGCAACAGGGTCATGAGCAGGAAGACGAGCACGCTGATGATCCACAGGATGATCAGCGAGGAGAGGAACCGCGTGGTGATGTAGCGCGCCATCGGCGTTCGCTCAGATCAACGGGCGCGCCGGCGACCGCCGGCGCCGCCGGTCCCCCCTCTCCATCGGTTCAGATGGAGAGGGGGGAGGGGGTGCGGTTCCGGCCGGCGCGAAGCTAGGCGTTGTGCCACAACCCCTTGTAGCCCCACCCGCCGCTCGTCGAGGACGGATGGCCATCGACGGGTCTGAGATGGAACCCCCCGAGGTTCCCCTGGGTGGCTTGGCTCGCCGGAAACTGGATCCAGTGGTACAACCAGCGGTGTCCTTGGATGTCGGGGTCGGACCAGGAGTGGCCGTCGCCGTAGCTGGCGAACGCCTTGTCGTAGGGCTCGATGCGGTCCTCCTGGCGGGCGAATTTCGTGGCCGCCACGGTGTACGCTTCGGTCTCCGCGATGTTCTGCAGCACCTGGTCGTTCGGGTTTTCCGCCAGGCTCGCGCGCCCGGTCCCCGGGCCGTCCTCGGGAGCGCCGTACAGCCAGCTCCTGAGGGCCAGATCAATGTACGGGCCCATCACACCGTCCGGGTCGTACGGCGAACCCCAGGGGAGCGTGGCGGTGACGTAGCCGTTTCCTGAGAAGTAGATGTCCAGGATCGCCGACTCCGTGCCTTCCACGAAGTTCAACCCCGACCAGCCGGCTTGCTGCAGCTGGGCGAAGACCGCCTGCGCCGTGCGCAGCGCGGGTTCCCAGCTGAAGGCCAGATGGTCGCCGGTGACGGGGTTGTCGTCCCCGAAGCCCGCGGCGTCCCGCAGTTGGGCGGCTTTCGCCAAGTCGGGCGGGTCGTAGTAGTTCGCGCCCTCCCGGATGGCCCAGCTCTCCGTACTGGTGTTGCACACGGAGGGCTTGGCCAGGCCGTCCATGGACACTTCGTTGAGGACGTCCCGGTCCACGCTGAGGCCGAACGCCCAGCGCAGGCGGGGGTCGCGGAACATGTTGACGCCCTCGTCCTCCGGGTTGAGATTGAAATTCGTGGCTTGCCAAGCCAGGTCGACCCCGGTGAACACGTTGAACCCGTCGGCCTCCAACTCCGCCGCCAGATCCCGGGTCATTACCCCGGGGGGAGTTTCATAGGAGATCTCCCCATCAAGGAATTGGGCCCAGGCGTTGTTCTCGTTGGGAGTGATCCGGGTCTCCAACTGGTCGGCGTAGACGTGCTCGTTATCCCAGTAGCCGTCCCATTTCTCCCCGAGCCAGTGCTCGCCAGGGACGTGCTCCACGGGGCGCGCGGGTCCGGCGCCGACGGGATTTTCATGGGCGGTTTCGAAGGCGTTCGGCGAGATCAACTCGCCCGAGAGTCCCCAGCTCCAGAAGGCCGCGAGGGTGGGCCCGGACGGCTCGCTGTTGACCATCCGCCAGGTGACGTCGTCCACCGCTTCGAAGGACGCCGCGTTGGCGAGACCCGTATTGGTGCGGGTGTTGAGGGAGGCGACCTCGTCGGTTTGCCGATACTCCATATTCAGCTGCATCGCGTTGGCGTCCACCGGCGCGCCGTCCTGGAACAGGGCGCGGCCAGGCGCGAAGTTGAAGAGGTAGGTGACGTCGTCCGGGGTCTCCCAGCTCTCGGCCAGCTCCGCTTTCCCCGAGCCATCGTCGGTGAACCCCAACACAGAGTCGTAGATGAAATTATGGTATTCTAAGGTATCCGTGCCCGAGATGCCTTGGGTCGGGTTCCAACTCTCGTCGATGTCTTGCTTGGCAGTGCGGACGATCTTGCCGCCGTACACCGGCCCGCCGGCCGCGGCCGGCTCGTCCTCTTCGTCCGCCGCCATGGCCGCGCTCTCGGCGGCCTCCTGGGCCGCGTCGGCGGCCTCTTGCGCCGCCGCGACGGCGGCGGCGGCGGTTTCGGCCGCGGCTTCGGCGGTCTCCTGGGCGGTGGCGGCGGCCTCGCCGGCGGCGGCGGACGCCTCCCCGGCGGCTTCCGCGGCGGCAGCAGCGGCCGCGGCGGCTTCGTCGATGGCGGCCTGGGCGGCCTCGGCCGTGGCCGTGCCGGCCTCGACCGCGGCGGCCGCGTCACGGGCGGCCTGGGCGGCGGCCTCTGCGGCCTCCGAGGCGGCGGCGGCGACGGCCGCGGCAGCCTCGTCACCGGCGGCGGATGCGGCGGCGGCCGCGTCGGCGGCGGCCTCGGCGGCGGCTTCGGCGGCGGCGGCCGCGTTGGCGGCGTCCTCCGACTCGGCCGCCTCGGCGGCCAGGGCGGCCGCGGCATCGGCCGCGTCGGCCGCCTGCGATGCCGCGGCGGAGGCCTCGGAGGCTGCCGCTGCGGCTTCGGCGGCCGCGTCGGCGGCGGCCTCGGTCTCGGCGGCGCGCGCCTCGCCGGCGGCGACGGCCGCGGCGGCGGCCTCCTCCGCGGCCGCGGCGGCGCGTTCGGCGGCCGCGGTCCCGGCGTCGGCCGTGTCGTCGTCGCCGCAGCCGACCAAGGCCAGGCCGGCCGCGCCGACGCCCGCCTTGGCGCTGGCTCCCAACATCGTGCGACGGCTGATCTTCCGCTG
The DNA here is from genome assembly GCA_963664645.2 of Dehalococcoidia bacterium. GTDB lineage: Bacteria > Chloroflexota > Dehalococcoidia > Bin125 > Bin125 > TK10-74A. Next base: position 743,969 of record CAXXCV010000001.1, on the reverse strand, counting down.
TCGCAGGGTCTCCCAATAGTTGCTCATGGCGTCATCCTTTCCGTGGATGTGTCCGCCCCAATCCCCCAGGGATGGGGTCGTGCTTCGAGAGCGGAGACATTATGACGTCTAGGGGGGGGGGGGGCAGGTCAAGGTTTTTGGATGTAAAGTTTCCACATTTGACGTAAGGGAGTGGTTGGGAGGACGGCCCCCCTTCGCTATGAGGGAAGGGAGAGGGGGAATGTTGGGCGGAAAAAAAAATTCTTGCGGGCGGCGGGGCGGGCGGGCGCCCGGACCTCACCCCCTAACCCCCTCTCCATTGCAGAGCAATGGAGAGGGGGGACCGGAAGGAGAGTCCCCGGCGGTCGCGTCCACGTTCCCCCTCTCCATCCTTCTGGATGGAGAGGGGGACAGGGGGTGAGGTCAGGGCGGTCGTTGCCCCTCACCCCAACCCTCTCCCCAGGGAGAGGGGCCGGAGGCCCCGCTCCGTCGTCAGACGGAGAGGCGGACAGGGGGTGAGGTCGAGGCGAGGGTGCCCTCCGCGGCGGGAGGGGCTACCCTCCCGCCGCGACGCGCGCGCCACGCCGGCGCGCAAGACAAGCGAAGGGACGAGCGATGGGCGACGCAGTGCTGACGGGACTCGACGGCAAGGTGGCGGTCGTGACGGGCGCGGGGCGGATGCGCAGCATCGGCCGGCCCATCGCGGTCGATCTGGCCAAGGCGGGCTGCAACATCGTGCTCACGGGCACGGGGCGCGACCCCTCCCGCTACCCCGACGATGAAAAAACCGCCGGCTGGCGCGACATCGCCTCGGTCGCGGAGGAGGTCGAGGCGGCCGGGGCGCAGGCGCTGGCCCTCGTCAGCGACGTGCGCGACCCGTCGGCGATCGAGGCGCTGGCCGACCAGACGATCGCGCACTTCGGCCGGGTGGACTTCGTGGTCAACAACGCCGGCGCCGCGCGCGGGGAGGATCGCAAACCGGTCACGGAGGTCGACATCGACGTCTGGCGCAACGTGATCGAGACGAACCTGATCGGCTCGTTCCTGATGTCGCGCACGTTCGGGCAGCGCCTGATCGCCCAGGGCGAGGGCGGCGCGATCATCAACATCTCCTCGATCGCGGGCAAGATCCTGCCGCCGGACACCTCGGCCTACGCGTCGAGCAAGGCCGGCATCCAGGCGCTCACGGCCTGCATGGCGCAGGAGGTGGGCAAGTACGGCATCCGCGTCAACGCGATCTGCCCGGGCATCATCGACACGTTCCGCATGGACGACCTGGGCCGCGGCGAGGTCTGGGACGAGATGATCCGCACGCGCATCCCCATGGGCCGCGCCGGCGAGGGCAGCGACATCGCCGCGATGACGCTCTTCCTCTGCAGCGACCAGGGGGCATGGACCACGGGCCAGTCGATCAACGTCGACGGCGGCACCGTCGTGCAGCACTGACGGAGTCGGGCGGCGCCGGGCGCCGGGTTACGTGTCGGAGAAGCGCGGCGCGCGCTTCTCCGAGAAGGCGCGCGGCCCCTCGATCGAGTCGCGCATGCCCGCCAGGTTCTGCTCCAGGGCGTCGCCGTAGGCGCCGCCGACCAGCGGCTCCATGTAGTAGCCGCGGTAGAGCGCCTGCTTGAAGTTGCGCACGGCGCGGGGCGCCATCTGCAGCATCCGCTCGGCGTACTCCATCGCCGCGGGCAGCAGCTGGTCGGGCGGCACGACGCGCTGCACCCAGCCCAACTCATGGCAGCGCGCGGCGTCGTAGCGGGTGTCGCCCCAGAGGATCAACTCCAGCGCCGAGGCCAGCCCGATCTGCCGCGTGACGGGGATCATCCACGACGCCCCGCCCATGTTCCAGCGCGCCTCGGCGATGCCCACCCAGGCGTCCTCGGCCATGACGCGGACGTCGGCCTGCATGGCCAGCGCGAAGCCGCCCGCGACGGCGGGCCCGTTGATCGCGCCGATGACGGGCTTCCAGACGCCCATGCCCTCGGCCAGGGTGGTCGCCGCGCGCCACTGGGCGCGGGCCGTCGCGCCGGCCTCGGCCTCCGGCGCGGCCGAGCGGGCCGCCGCGGCGCGCCGCTCGGCCGCCTCGATCAGGTCCGCCCCGGCCGAGAAGGCGCGCCCGGCCCCGGTCAGGATCGCGACGCGCGCCGTGGGGTCGTCGCGGAAGTCGGTCCAGGCGTCGTACAGCGCGGCCCGCAGGCCGCCCCCCAGCGCGTTGAGCCGGTGCGGCCGGTTGAGCGTGATGACGTGGATGCGCCCCTCCGCGGCCCGATCGACCAGCACCTCGGGCCCGAAGGTCTCCTGGGGCGTGTCGCGGCCGTGGCGGGCGGAGTCGTAGGCTTCGCGGGCGGTCATGCTGCGCAGGTTAACGGAGACCGGGGCCCCGCAGGAGCCCCGGCCGGCCGATCCTTGGCCGTCGCGCGGATGCGCGCCAAAACACCAGCGCGCGGACGCCGCCGCGCGGACGCCCGCCCGTCAGGGCAGGGCGCCGACGTCGCGCAGCAGTTCCAGCGTGCCCTCCAGGTCGCTCAGATCGGTGAGCGCCAGGGAGGGTGGGGAAAGCTCGGCCAGGGATGGCACGCCCTCCGCCGGCCCCAGACCGTTGAGCGGGTACTCGAAGGTGGAGTCGCGGAAGTAGTTCTGGGCGCTGTCGCCCAGCAGGTACTCGACGAAGGTCAGAGCGGCCGCCTGGTTCTCCGCCCCGGCCAGGATGCCGACCCCGGCGATGTTGATCAGCGCGCCCGCCTGCCCGGGGTCGGTGTAGTGGTTGGCCGCGGGGTAGTTCGGATCCTCGCTGGTGAAGCGGAACAGGTAGTAGTGGTTGACGAGGCCGATGTCGATCTCGCCGTCGCCGACGCCCTGCACCTGCGTCGAGTTGTTGCGGTACTCGCTGACGCCGTTGGCCAGCATGTCGCGCAGCCACTGCTCGGTGCGCTCCTCGCCCTCGATCTGGCGCATGGCGGTCACGAAGGCCTGGAAGGAGCCGTTGGTCGGCGCCCAACCCACCCGGCCCGTCCACTCGGGGCCGGTCAGGTCGAAGACGGAGCCCGGCAGGTCGCCGGCGGCGACCCGCTCGGTGGAATAGACCAGCACGCGGGCCCGGCCGGAGACGCCCGTCCAGGCGTTGGTCGTGGAGCGGAAGACGGGCGCGACGGCCTCCAGCACGGAGCCGGGCAGGGCGGCGAAGAGCCCGGCCGCCTCGATCGCGCCCAGCGCGCCCGCGTCCTGCGCGAAGAACACGTCGGCCGGCGAACGGTCGCCCTCCTCCAGCAGCGCCGTGGCCATCTCCGACGTCCCGCCGTAGCGCACGCGCACCTTGATGCCGGTGTCGGCCTCGAACTGCTCAATGAGCGGCCCGACGAGGCTCTCCTTGCGGCCCGAGTAGATCGTGATCGTGGCCGATTCCTCGGCGGCGGCCGCCTCGACCGCGGCGCGGGCCTCCTGCAGGTCGGCCTCCAGGCCGGCGATGCGGTCCTCCAGGTCGGCGGCGGCGTCCTCGGCCGCGCTGGCGTCGCCCTCGGCGGCGGCGGCCGCGTCGGCGGCGGCCTCCTGGGCGTCGGCCGCGCTGGCCTGGGCTTCATCGAGGTCGGCCTCGAGTTGGGCGATGCGGGCGACCAACTGCTGGTCGGCGCCGTCATCGTCGTCGTCGCCGCCGCAGGCGGCCACGACGGCGCCCGCGCCCAGCAGCGCGAGCATCAGCAGCCAGACGGTGAGCGGCGCGATGATGCGCCGCCCGCGATGAAGGGTGAGGGATGGGATGTGCATGCGAATGGATCCTTTGCACACGTGCCCGGAAGTTAAGTATGATTAATCTATCCACGTAGGCGTATTATATGCAAGCCCTGGCCCGGCGCAAGAATGCGGCGGCCGGCGGATCACGGCCGGACGGGGGAGCGGCGGAGCCGACCTTAGCGATCCAGCCAAGCGTCCGTCGCGGCCCAAAGGCGAGTGAGGATCTGGCGGCCCTCCCGCCCCGCCGGATCGACGAACTGCGGCCGATGGTTGAGGCGGATCACGACCGGCCGCACGCGGTAGCCGATGATCCGCTCGGCGTTGAAGCCCACCTCCAGCAGCACGCTCTGCATCGTCTCGATCGACCAGTCCTGATCGAAGACGAAGTTGCCCAGCGCGAACGCGGCGAGGCCTCCGCCCTGCTCGACGAGCGGCTGCACGGCGTGCGGGTGGTTGCCGACCACCAGCGTCGCGCCGGCCTCCAGTGCGATGCGGACCGCCTCGTCCTGCTGCCGGATGGTGGTCTGCGTGTACTCCGCGCCGCTGCTGAACGCGACGATGACGTGGTCGGCGCGCGCCCGCGCCGCCGCGACGTCCTCGCGCAGCGACGGCTCGTTGAGCGGCGCGACGCCCGCCGTATCCGCGGTCGCGAAGAAGTGGCCGGCCTGCCCCTCGTACGACAGCACGGCGAGGCGGACGCCGTCGCGCTCGATCAGGGCGGGCCGGCGCGCGGCGGTCAGATTCGCGCCCGTGCCGGCGTGCGCGATCCCGGCCGCCTCGAGGACCTCGATCGTGTGCTCCACGGCGCGGGTGCGGCCGCAGCCGCCGTAGCAATCGCCGGCGTGATTGCCGGCCAGCGTGACGACGTCGACGCCGGCCCCGGCCAGCGCGTCGACGGCCGCCAGCGGCGCGGAGAGGATGAACGTTCGCAGGCAGGGCGTGACGTACTCCTCCGGCACGACCGGCGCCTCCATGGGGACGAGCGCCACGTCGGCCGCGCGCAAATGGTCGCCCAGGTCCGCGAAGACCGCGTGGAAGTCGCCGTCGCCGAAGCGGCGTACGGCGTCGGGCACGCAGCGCACCGGGATGTAGTCCCCCGTCGCGACCAGCCCCAGCGGGTCGGCGTCGGCCGGCGTCCAGCCGAGCGCGGTCAGCAGCGCGGCGCGGGCCGCGTCGTCGGGCGCGCGCAGCCAGCGCCGCAGGCCCAGCGGGTTGCCGGCGGCGGGGTCGCGCAGGGGGTCGTAGCCGTCGACGACCAGCGGGAGGAGCCCCGGCCCCAGCGCCTCCGGCGACAGCAGCGCCAGGCTCCCCGGCGTCGACCGCACGCGCCGAGCCAGCGCCTCCTCGGGCAGGGCCTCGCCCGCGTCCGCCGGCAGTCCCAGGACCCGGCGCACCCGCGGCGCGATCTCCTCCGCCAACAGCACCGTGATCGGCCGATCGGCGCCGCCGAGCGCGGACCAGTTGTCGATCTCGCCGCGCAGCGCCGCGAGCAGCCCGTCGAGCGAGAGGTCGAGCACGTCGTGCCGCTGATGGGCGACGGCCACCCAGGGCTGAACCAGCAGCGGCTCCTGCCCGGCCAGCGGCTCGTCGCTGATGGCGACGCCGGCGGCGGAGGGCGACGCGCCGGCGGGGAGCGGCGCGAAGCCCGCGTCGATGAGGGCCGCCTCGAGCCGCTCCCGCTCCGCTCCGTCGGCGATGCGCAGGTCGACGATCCCCGGTTCGGGTTCGGCGCGGTCCGCCTCGGCGAACCGGGGATCGGGGAGCGCGCGCTCGGCGTCGGCCGGCGCGGTGAGCACGGGATCGGCGGGGGCGGGGGCGGGGGGACGCGCGCGCTCGGTGTCGGCCGGCGCGGTGAGTACGGGGTCGGCGGGGGCGGGACGCGCGGCTGCGGCCGGGGTCTCGGGGTCGCCGCCGGAACGGTCGGGCTCGTCCGCGCAGGCGGCGAGCAGGAACCCGGCCCAGAGCGCCAGGGAGACCAGCGGCATACCCGAACGACGCAGCAGGCGCATCCGATCTCCACGGCCTCCGTTCGCATGGGGCGGATCGAGCGTATGAGCGGGCGCGGCGGACCGGCAACGCGGCGGCCGGCGGATCACGGCCGGCCGGGGGAGCGACGGCCGGAAAGGCGGTAGGCTCATCCTGGGCCGGCGGCGGCGCGAGCACGCCGATGAGGGACGAGCGGCAGGGGCGCGGGCGGAGCCCGGCGGCGGCGCTCGCCGCGCTGGGCCGGCGGCGCTGGATCATCGTCGCCGTGATGATCCTGGCCGCGGCGAGCGCCGGGGCGGGGCTGGCGCTGCTCGAACGCGACGCGCCTGCGCCAACCGGCGCGGTCGTCCCCCTTCCGGCGACCGACGCCGATCCGGATGCGAAGGTCGCGGCCCCGGCGGACGCCGCGCCCTCCGACCCTGCCCCGGCCGACGTGTCCCGCCCGGACGACCGGCCAGCGGACGAGGCCGCGGCGGACACGCCGGAAGCCGAGCGAATCCCCGTGGATCAGGTCGCGGAGGCCGGCGAACCGGCGGCGGAGGCCCCTCCCGACCCTGAGCCCGCGGTCGAGCCCGGCGACGGCGCGACGGCCGCGGAAGAGCCCGCAGCCGCCATCCAATCCGAGGCGCCGCCCGAGCCCACCGGCGACGCGCCGCCTCCCCGCGCGGCCGAGCCACCGGCCGAGCCGCCGCCCGCCCGGGAGCCGTCCCGGGAGAAACCGGTCGTGCAGCCGCGCGCGCCGCCGTCCGGGCCGGATTGGGCGGGCGCGGCGAGCCGGCCCGTCTGGCCGACGCCGGGAGACGAACCGCGTACGGAGCGACCGCCGCCCGCGCCCCGGCGCCTCTGGGCGGACTCGGCGTTCTGGGCGGACTGGGCGGACTCGGCCGTCCGGGCGGATTCGGCGGTTTCGGACCCGCCGGCGCCCCCGCCCGAGGCGGACGCGCAGTCGCCCGCCCCCGTCCCTCCGACCGACCCGGCCAACGTGGGCATCGGCCCCTTCGCCATGCCCGTCGCGGGGGCGTGCTTCCCCGAGTTCGCCGGCCAACTGCCCGGCGCGCCGCGCGCCTATCGCAACGGGATTCACGAGGGCGTCGACTTCTACCCCGGCTGGGCCTGCGCGGAGATCGTGTTGGGCACGCCGGTGCTCGCCATCGGCGAGGGGCGCGTCATCCGCGCCGACTGGGATTACGAGGACCTGACCGTCGAGCTCTACCGGGAGATGGAGGCGCGCGGCTTCGCCGGCCCCGACGACCTCGACACCTTCCGCGGCCGGCAGGTCTGGGTCGACCACGGCGGCGGCGTGGTGGCGCGCTACGCGCACCTGAGCGGCATCGCGGAGGGCATGGCCGAGGGCACGGCCGTGGCGGCGGGCGACGTGCTGGGCTACATCGGCGAGTCCGGCACGCCCGGCGCGCTGCGCCAACCGGGCAGCGAGATCCACCTGCACTTCGAGTTGCGCGTCGGCGACGGCTACCTGGGCGAGGACCAGGGCCCGGAGCGGGCCCTGGCGCTCTATCGGGCGGCCTTCACCACCGGCCCCTGACGCCGCGGCGGCCCACGATCAGCGCGTCCGTCGCCGGGCGATGCGGAGGCCGGCCCCCGGCGCCGAGCCCCCCGACCAGCGCGAGGCGCAGGGCGTCGGGCCGAAGCGCCGGCTCCGGCCCGTTCCGGTCTGATTTGAGACCTTGTTTCGGCAAGTTTGACGGCCCCCGGACCACGCATATAATCGGCCTCGGAGGCCCCGAATCGTCGGGGGCCTCGCTGAATATTGATACAGCGAACGCTGCATCAGACCGGAGGTTGACATGGCTGACCACGACACGCACGAATGCGACGAGCACGAGCACCACGCGCACGAGCACGACATTCACGAGTGCGACGAGCACGAGCACCACGGGGACGAGCCCGGGCACGTGCACGACCAGCACGAATGTGACGAGCACGAGCACCACGCGCACGTGCACGACCCGCACGAGTGCGACGATCACGAGCACCACGAGCACTAGGCCTCGCCGCACGGGCGCCGATCTTGAGGTCCGCGGACCTCAAGATCGGCGGGGCGATTTTCCGAGAGTTGACAACCGGCAGTGGACGCGAGCAGAAAATGAGACCTGCTCGCGTTTCCTTTTCGGCCCGAACGGGATCGGTCGGTGAGCGGGGGGTATCGGCAGCGTGAAGCCTGCTAGTATCAGTTTCGCCCATCCCCAACCGCGCGCCGGATGGCGCTTCACGGGGTCGCGTTCGTGACGCCCGCGGCCGAAGGAACCCAGATGCCCAGTTCGAGTTCGTCCGGCGCGGGCCACGACCACGACGATCACGCGGGCCACGACCACGACGCCCACGCGGGGCACGATCACGACGCCCACGCCGGCCACGACCACGACGCCCACGCGGGCCATGATCACGACGCCCACGCGGGCCACGACCACGACGATCACGCCGGCCACGACCACCACGGCCACGGCCATCACGACCACGCGCACGATCTACGGGGAACGAGCCGGCGCAGCCTGCTGATCGCCCTCGCCCTGATCAGCACCTACATGGTCGCGGAGATCATCGGCGGCATCCTGTCGGGCAGCCTGGCGCTCATCGCCGACGCGGGGCACATGGCCACCGACGCCGCCGCCATCCTCATGGCCCTCGTCGCCATGCGCATCGCCGACAAGGCCGCGTCCGCCGAGCGGACCTTCGGCTACCAGCGCACCGAGGTCCTCGCCGCGCTGGTCAACACGGTCGCGCTCTGGCTGATCGCGGGCTGGATCGTGTTCGAGGCCTACCACCGCATCTTCCAGGAGGAAGTCCACATCGACGGCTTGCCGGTGCTGCTCGTCGGGCTGGGCGGCCTCGCGGTGAACATCATCGCCGCCTGGATCCTGCACGCCTCGTCGGAGCACAGCATGAACGTCGAGGGGGCGTTCCAGCACGTCCTGGCCGACCTGCTCGGCTCCGTCGGCGTCATCCTCTCCGCCGGCCTCGTCCTCGCCTTCGGATGGGTGATCGCCGACCCGATCCTCAGCTTCGTCATCGCGGCGCTCATCGTCTACAGCAGCCGGCATCTGATGTGGTCGGTCCTCAACGTGCTGCTGGAAGGGGTTCCCGCCCACATCGACGTGTACAAGCTCTGCAACGACATCGAGGAAGTCGAGGGCGTGACCCTCATCCACGACGTCCACGTCTGGACCATCACCTCCGGCAGCGAGGCGTTCAGCGCGCACATCCTCATGGACCCCTCGTACGAGGGCGACATGGAGCAGGTCCGCTCCCGCATGATGCACATCGTCCACGACGAGTTCGGCATCAGCCACGCGACGATCCAGTTGGAGCACACGGCGCGGGACTGCAACGAGGACCATCACGTCGATCACCTCCTCGCCGAATCCCGCGAGACGCACGCGCTTCGGTTCTAGAGCCCCTCGCCCCGCCCCGCGCCTCCACCCGATCCCTCGCGTCCGCCGTGGCGCCACGCGCCGATCCGGCGGGGTTGACACACCGCGCGGCCGCTCCTAAGGTGGCCCGCTTGGCCTCCGGCCGGCGGGGTTGACATGCTGTCCGGCCGCTGCTAATGTGAGACACGGTATCATCATGACGACATCGATTCCGTCCCGTCTCGACATCATGGCCGTGCTGGAGGACCGGGGTTACCGGTCCACGGCGCCGCGCCGCGCCATCATCGAGATCCTCGACGGGAAGCTCGACGGCTTCACCGCCGAGGAGATCGGCAACGAGTTGCCCTGGGTCGGCCGGGCCACGATCTTCCGCACGATCAAGCTCCTGCGCGAGGCCGGCGTGATTTGCCGGCTCAACCTCGCGGACGGCAGCCCCCGATACAGCCTTTCCCGCGTCGAGCACCACCACCACACGGTCTGCGTGGGGTGCGGAAACGTGGGGGAGTTCCGCGCCGCGACGATGGAGCGCTTGATGCGGATCATCGGCAACGAGATCCCGGGCGAGATCGTCGGCCACCGCATCGAGCTCTACGTCACCTGCGAGCGCTGCGTCGAGAGCGAGGCGAGTTGAACAGCCATGCGCCGCTCCCCCGCCGACGACCGCCTTCCATTCAGCCTCAGTATCGATAAGTGATTTGCCGGCCGGCAAGGACCGGCCCGCTACAGAAAGGACCGATTGAAATGAGACCCGGTATCCTCAAGATGGTTGCAGGCCGTACGGCGATCCTGCTCGCGGCGATCGCACTGATCGCCGCACTGGCCGCCTGCTCCGGCGACGACGACGGCGACGCCCCCGCCGCCGAGCCCGCCGCCGCCCAAGCCCAAGCCCAAGCCCAGGCCCAAGCCCAAGCCGACGCCGACGCCGACGCCGAGCCGGCCGAGGCCGCCGGGCCCATCCGCGTCGTCACCACGACCAGCATCGTGGCCGACTGGGTCGCGAACGTCGGCGGCGACCACGTCGACGTCTTCAGCCTCGTCCCCATCGGCGCCGACCCGCACGCCTTCCAGCCGGGCGCCCAGGACGTCGCCAAGGTCGCCGACGCCGACCTCGTCCTCAGCATCGGGCTGAGTCTTGAGGAAGCCTGGCTCCTCGATCTGTTGGAGAACGCGGCGCAGGACCCGCATGCCATCGTTGCGCTCGGGGAGGTCGTCGATCCCATCGAGTTCGCCGAGGACCATTCCGAAGAGATGGAGATGCTCGCAGGCATCAGCCACGTCGTGCACGAGGTCGAGGAGGGCGAGATCGACGCCGCGACCGGGCTGGAAGAGATCACCGAACTGCTCGACGCCGCCGAGGCGGCGGAAGCGGACCACCACGAGGAAGAGGAAGAGGACCACGCCGACGACGAGGAAGAGGGGGAGGACCACGACGAGGACGTCGAGGACGACCACGGCGAGGAAGAGGATGACCACGCCGGCGAAGAGGAACTGCACGAGATGGTGCGCGAGATCATCGCCGCCGTCGACGCCGGGACGATGGACGCCGAAGAGGCGATCGAGGAGATCGAACACCTGGCCGAGGAGGGCGAGGACGAGCACGACGACCACGGCCACGGCCTCTACGACCCGCACTTCTGGTTCGACCCGATCCGCGTGCAGGTCGTCGTCAGCGAGATCGCGGGCCTGCTATCCGAGCTCGACCCAGACCGTAGCGACGTCTACCGCGCCAACGCCGACGCCTACATCGCGCAGCTCGACGAGTTGCACGCGTGGACCGAGGAGCAGGTCAGCGCGATCCCCGCGGATCGCCGCCTCCTTGTCACCTCGCACGACAGCCTGGGCTACTTCGCGGCGCGCTACGGCTTCGAGGTCATCGGCACGGTCATCCCCTCCATCAGCACCGAGGTCGAGCCTTCGGCGGAGGATCTCGCTGCGCTGACAGAGGAGATCAGCAAGTACAATGTTCCCGCCGTATTCGGCGAGACGACGGTCAGCGAACGGCTGGCCGAGGCCGTGGCGGCCGAATCGGGCGCCACGGTCGTCCAGCTCTACTCGGGCTCGTTGGGCACGGAGGGAAGCGGCGCGGACACGTACGTCGGCATGGTGCGCGCGAACGTCGAGCGCATCACCGAGGCGCTGCAGTGACGCGCGGGCCCGGCCCGCGGCGCGCCGCCACGCTGATGGCGCGGGCTCGCAGTGGCCTGCCCCTGCGTGGCGGCGCCGCGCGACCGGGCCGATCGACGCAAGGCGCGGGAAGCGACCCGGCCATGACGACGGCTTCGGAACCCGGCATTCGGGTGGAGCACCTCAGCGTCGAGCGCGGCGGCCACGAAGTGCTGACCGACGTGTCCTTCGACGTCGGGCCCGGCATGCTCGTCGGCGTGCTGGGTCCCAACGGCGCCGGGAAGAGCACGTTGTTCGACGCGATCGCGGGCGTCCTGCCCGTCAGCCGGGGCACGGTGACCCGCCGCGGGGCCGCGGCGCAGGAGGGCGCCCTGGCCTACGTCCCCCAGCGTGACAGCATCAACTGGGTCTTCCCCGCCACCGTGCACGACGTGGTCATGATGGGCCGCGAGAACCACATCGGCCTGCTGCGTCGCCCCGGCAAGCGCGACAAGGAGGCGGTGCGCCGCTGCCTGGAGCGCGTGGACATGTGGGACAACCGCTCCTCGCCGGTCACGCAGTTGTCGGGCGGCCAGCGGCAGCGCGTCTTCATCGCCCGCGCCCTGGCCCAGGAGGCGATCGTCATCATGCTCGACGAGGCGTTCAGCGGCGTCGACGTGGGCGCGCAGGAGGGCATCGTCGAGGTGCTCCAGTCCCTCCGCGACGAGGGCCGCATCGTGCTCCTCGCCACGCACGACCTCACCAACCTCGCCCAGCGCTTCGACCAAGTGCTCTGCATCAATTGCCACGTCTGCGCCTGCGGCCCGCCCGACGAGGCGTTCACGCCGGCCGTGCTCGAGGAGCTGTACGGATCGCACGGGATCGAATTCGCGCCCGACCGCTTCCCCCAAGTGGGCGCGGCCTCGTGATCGACTACATCGTCGGGCCGTTCGAATACAGCTTCATGGTGCGGGCGCTGATCGTCTCCGTGCTCGTCGGCATCATGTGCCCGGTGGTCGGCGCCTACGTGATCACGCGGGGGCGCGCCTTCATGGGCGACGCCCTCGCCCACTCCGTCCTGCCGGGCATGGTGGTCGCGTTCCTGCTGGGCGTTAGCCCCTTCGTCGCCGCCGTGCCGGCCGGCATCGCCATCGCGCTGCTGATGGGCTCCGTGGGCCGGCGGACCGGCATCACCGAAGACACGTCCATCGGCATCATCTTCGCCGGCATGTTCGCGCTGGGGCTCGTCCTGCTGTCGCAGTCCACCAACGTCACCGTCAACATCGAGGACCTGCTGCTCGGCCAGGTGCTGGGCGTCTCCCAGACCGACGTCTACGTCTCGCTGGGACTCACCGCGCTCGTCGTCGTCGGGCTCTATGCCTTCCACCGCCAGTTCACCTACACGACGTTCGACATCGTCGGCGCGCAGGTGGTGGGCATCCGGACCGGCGTCGTCGAGTACGTGTTGCTCTCCCTGCTCGCGCTCGTCATCGTCCTCGGCATCCAGGCCGCCGGCATCGTGCTCGTCATGGCCATGCTCATCACCCCCGCCGCGACGGCCTACCTGCTCGCCAAGCGGTTCGTCGGCGTGATGCTCCTCGGCGCGCTCATCGGCGTGCTCTCGGCCATCGCCGGCCTCTACCTCTCCTTCCACGCCGACCTGCCCTCCGGCCCCGCCATGGCCCTGGTCGCCACGGCGTTCTTCGGGCTGGCCGCCGTCTTCAAGCGCCGCCCGGTCTAGCGCCCGGTCCGGCGCCGGCCGCTAGACTGGCCCGGCGCCCGTCCTCCTCAGCCCGGACGGGCCGCAGGGATGGGGAGGCCTCCGTGATCGCGCTATGGGTCAAGGTGCGCATCGACCCGGACCAGCGGGAGCGATTCCTGCACGCGATCGAGGTCGACGCCCTGGGGTCGGAACGCGACGAGCCGGGCTGCCTGCGCTTCAACGTGCTCCAGGACGCGGCCGACGAGAACGTCTACTACTTCTACGAGGTGTACGAGGACGACGCGGCCTTCGACGCGCACCAGCGCGCCCCCCACTACGCGGTCTGGAAGGCCGTCGCCGATACGCTCGACGGCCCCCTGGAGGTCGCGCGGGTGGAGACGGTGTTCCCCGCCGACGCCGCCTACTGGGCGAAGCGCCCCGCCGGCGGGTAAGCCCGCCGGCCGCGGTCACCCTCACTCTGGCGACGGCGCCTTTTCGCGTCGGCCCCAGGTCTGAGGCCGCGCTCAGTCCCCCACGACCCCAACCTCCGCTAGACAGCTCTCAGACAGAGCCCGCGAGCACCCGGTTGATCCCGCCGGCAAGCATCTCACGCCGCTGCTGCAAGAAGGCTTGATAGGCGTCGATCTCCCACAGCGTAGGGTCCGTGGGTACGAACTGCTGCTCAAGGCGTTCGACGGGAATGTCCTGTAGATACACCACAGGCGGAGTCTTCCCGATACGTAGGTTCGCCGTCTTGGAAATGAAGGCGATGTTCGCGATCTCGTTCACATCCTTGCGCGAGTAGATGTCTGCGATGTGCGCGCGGGGGAAGATGTGGTGCAACTCCAGCAAGTGCTGCGTACCGAGATTGGTCGAGCTGAGTGGCACGGCTGTAGCCCAGTCACGGGCACCGTTCATGCGGCAGGCCAAGTAGGCAGCGAGGAAGAAGGAACTGCGCACGCTGGCATCATCCAGGTCGTCAGCTGTGACCTCCAGCCGCCCAACTTCCTGCTTTAGCGCCCGCTCCAGAGCTTCGAAGGGATCGGGCCCCCTCAGCAAGCGCAGATCCTCGTCCATCTTTGTCTCGGCTGCGCCGCTGTATCGCTGCCAGACCGAAGAGAGCAGGAACCACCGCAGGAGACGCGCCTGGTCGACTTCAGCGTACTCGCGACGAGCCAAGTAGGCGACCGGAACAATGAGCGCGTTGTTCGAGGGTACCCAGTCCCAGGACTCCAGCCCCAAGTTCTCCCGCGCCAAGTTGAGGAAGTACTCGATGGCCTTACGGGTGTCCCGCCATGCAAGCTCCAGCGCATTCGGGTCGGCGGCTCCCAGGGCCGGGAAGCGACTCTGTCCGGTCGCTACGGCTGTTAGGCACCGAACTAGGTAGCGCAAGTCGATGTCGTAGCCCTCATCGTCGAGCCCCTCTTCGAAGCTCTTGAGTTCGTTAGTCACCATTCCCGGCATCCGGAAGGCGAGCCGGGCGATAGCCAGTTCCGCCTGCCGCAAGCGCGTCCCTTTGGAGTTGACCCGCACAAAGATCTCGGTCACTTCGTCATAGTCGAACCCGTCGAGGATGTGAATTGGCACAGTCGTCTTCTTCACCTGCTCCAGGCGGTTGAGACGACCCAGCAGTTCATGGCGGGCGCCGTCCCCGGTCAGGTTTCTTTCAATGGCAACCGAGATCGCGCCCTTCTCGAACACGTCGTGCACCGGAATCCAGTGGGGATCCCGCTTGATGGCAGCGTTGGCGACCTCGAACTGTTCCGTCTCGATGTTGAAGCGAATGTCCGGGTTCCCGTCATGAATCACGCGGGAAAGGGCAGTTAGGCGTTGCTGGCCGTCCAACACGAAGTCCGGGCTGCGACCATTTGAACCATGCGCGGCCTCGCTCTCGATGTCGCGGGAGTAGTCCAGGTCGACAGCACGCCAGAAGAGCAACGTCCCGACCGGAAAGCCTCGATACAGGGAGTCGAGCAAGTCCCGCACTTGTGGCCGGTTCCACACGAACGATCGCTGGATCTCCGGCAACTCAAGTGCACCCTCCTGAACGCGATCCGCCAGTGCACCGATCGAAAGGCTCGTCGTTTCAAGTTCACCCATCAGAAGCTCCCAGCACTTCGCCGGTATTGAGTGGGCGCTCCCCACACACTGAAGACCGGGCGCGACTTAGTCAGCACTTCCTCCAAGGGTAGCCGCCGTCAGCCCGCGACGACCGGGTTGCGCAGCACGCCGATCCCCTCCGCCTCGATCTCCACGACGTCCCCCGCCGATAGTTGCGCCGTCGTGCCGGGCGTGCCCGTGTAGACGATGTCGCCGGGCTCCAGCGTCATCACCTGCGAGATGAACGCGACGCACTCCCGCACGCCGAAGACCAGCTCGCTGGTGTGCGCGTCCTGCACCGTCTCCCCGTTCACCCGCGCGCGGAACGCGATCGCCTCCGGGTCGAGGTCCGTCTCGATCCACGGGCCCACGGCGGCGAACGTGTCGGACGACTTGGCGCGCCACCACTGCACGTCGTTCTGCTGCCACTCGCGGGCCGAGACGTCGTTGCCGCAGGTGTAGCCGAAGACGTGCGCGTCGACCTCCTCCACGCCGATCCGCGACGCCCGCCGCCCGATCACGGCCACCACCTCCCCCTCCTCGTCCACGCGGCCGGCGCCGGGCGGCAGCACGATCGCCTGCCCGGGCCCGATCAGGGCGGAGGGCGTCTTGAGGAACGGTTGCGGCGTCGCGACCGGCGCGCCGTGGCTGCGGTAATTCACCGCCATCGCCACGATCTTCGTCGGCGCGGCGGGGCAGAGCAGCGCCGCGCCGTCGAGCGGCAGGCGCTCGCCCGTCGCTTCGTATGCGCCGAAGGGGTCGCCCCCGATCAGCGCGAGTTCCTCCCCCTCGATGATCGCCCACACCGGATTGCCGTCGTGCTCGATTCGCGCCAGACGCATCGTCCGTCTCCTGTCGTCGCCGGGCCGACCCCACCGCCGCGATCGGTCCCGCGCTTGTCTAACGGATCGCCCCGCCGCTGTCGACATCGCTCCTCCGGGGCGTCCCGCCCGAACCGGCGGCCGGCGGCGCGAGCGCGACGCGGTCCCCTGGTACCCTGCGCCGGTGCATCGGCGGAACCTGCCATGAGGAGAGTGCGCTCGGGTTGGCGGCTTCGCGTGCTCGCCGCCGCCCTGCTCACGGCCGCCGCGATGGTCGCCGGGGCCGAGTCGCGCGACGTCCGGGCCAGCGAGCCGCCCGCCTCGCCGCCGTCCCCGTCCGCCCCGACCGACGCCGCCGTCGAGCAGACCATCCGGCTTGAGGCGCCCTGGAGCTTCGTGACCGCGACCGAGACCGGCCCGCCGGAGGCGGTGCTGGGAACGATTCCCGATCTGATCGCGGCGTACCGCTGGGACGCCGCCGCCGGCAAGTTCGCGATCTGGCGCGCGGGGGCGCCGGCGGGACCCAATCCCCTTCGCGAGGTCGCCGCCGGCGACGCGATCTGGCTGCAACTGTCCGCGCCCTCATCGTGGACGCAGCCCGTGCTCACCGGCGCGCGCACGGTCGCCGTCGAGGACGGCTGGAACACGATCGGTTGGACCGGGCCCGCGAGGCCGGCCCTCGAAGTCCTGTCGATACTGGGCGCGGCCCGGATCGTCGCC
This sequence comes from Dehalococcoidia bacterium, assembly GCA_963664645.2. Lineage (GTDB taxonomy): Bacteria > Chloroflexota > Dehalococcoidia > Bin125 > Bin125 > TK10-74A. The sequence goes on along the minus strand of CAXXCV010000001.1, from coordinate 727,440 downwards.
TTCGTCGACGGGCGCTTCGAGTCCTTCACGCTGGGCCTGCCGCCCGCGCTCAACGGCCTGCGCACGGTGGAACGCGGGCAGGCGCTGTGGGTGCAGTCGGCCGGCGGCCGATCCGTGAACATCCCCGACGCCTCGCACTGCGATCCCTCGTATCCCGGCGTGTGCATCCCGCCCCCGCCGCCCGACCTCAACTGCGACGAGATCGAGCTCCGCGGCTTCCGCGTCGTCGGGCCGGACCCGCACGGGTTCGATCTGGACGAGGACGGGGTCGGATGCGAGTCGTGACCGCGCTACCCTCAGCCGGGCGCCCGCTTCCAGGCGCCGCCCGCACCCCGGAGGACTCCCCATCGCCGACCCCCTCCACTTCCGCTCCGCCCGCGATCTCGCCGGCCTGATCCGCCGCCGGGAGGTTTCCGCGCGCGAGGTCGTCGAGGCGCACCTCGCCCAGATCGAGCGCGTCAACCCGCGGGTCAACGCGATCTGCACCCTCATCCCCGAGCGCGCCCTGGCCGACGCCGCCGACGCCGACGCCGCGCTGGCCGCGGGCCGGCCGTGCGGTCCGCTGCACGGGCTGCCCATCGTGATCAAGGACCTCGTCTCGACGGCGGGCATCCGCACGACCTTCGGCTCGCCCATCTACGCCGACCACGTGCCCGACCAGGACGACCTCATCGTGGAGCGGCTGCGCGCCGCCGGGGCGATCATCCTGGGCAAGAGCAACACGCCCGAGTTCGGCGCCGGCTCGCACACCTTCAACCCCGTCTTCGGCGCGACGCGCAACCCCTACGACCTCACACGCAGTTGCGGCGGCAGCAGCGGCGGCGCGGCCGTCGCCCTGGCCACCGGCATGGTCCCCATCGCCGACGGCTCCGACCTCGGGGGCTCCCTGCGCAACCCGGCGAGCTTCTGCAACGTCGTCGGCTTCCGGCCCTCGCCGGGCCGCGTCCCCTCCTGGCCCAGCCTCGACGCCTGGTCGCCCCTCGCCGTGCTGGGGCCGATGGCCCGCTCCGCCGCCGACGCCGCCCTGCTGCTCTCCGCCATCGCCGGGCCCGACCCGCGCGCGCCCATCGCCATCGCCGAGTCGCCCGACCGCTTCGCCGCCCCCCTCGACGCCGACTTCCGCGGCGCCCGCGTCGCCTGGAGCCGCAACCTGGGACGCTACCCCGTCGAGCCCGTCGTGACGCAGACCATCGACGCGCAGCGCCCGGCCTTCGAGGGTCTCGGCTGCGTCGTCGAGGACGGCGAGCCCGACTTCCGCGACGCCGACGCCATCTTCCAGACGCTGCGCGCCTGGGCGACCTCCCGCGCCCGCATCGACGACCTGCGCCTGCACCGCGACCGCATCAAGGACACGGTCATCTGGAATACGGAGCGCGGGCTGGCGCTCTCGGGCATGGACGTGTCGGAGGCGGTGGCCAAGCGCAGCGAGCTGTACCAGCGCGTGCACGAGTTCATGCAGCGCTACCGCTTCCTCGTCCTGCCGGCCGCCGCCGTGCCGCCCTTCCCAATCGAGCAGCCCTGGGTGCGCGAGATCGACGGCGTCGCGATGGAGACCTACATCGACTGGATGGCCGTCTGCTACGCCATCACCCTCACCGGCCTGCCCGCGATCTCGGTCCCCGCCGGTTTCACCCCCGAGGGCCTCCCCGTCGGCGTGCAGATCGTCGGCCGGCATCAGGCCGACTTCGAGGTGCTGCAGCTCGCCCACGCCTTCGAGGTCGCGACCGGCTTCGGTCGCACCCGCCCCGCCGTCGCGGGGTAGGGCGCCCCCAGGCCGGCGCTTGCGGCTATCCTTCCCAGCGCCGCCCGACCCGCGGCGATCCGGGAGCCCGCATGACCACCCGCACCGACGCCCCCGCCTCCGACGCCGTGGCGCATCTGCGCGACCTGCGAGAGCGCGCCCGCGGCCTCGGCGGGCCGGAGCGGGTGGCCCGCCAGCACGCCCGCGGCCTGCTCACCGCGCGGGAGCGGATCGATCTCCTGCTCGATCCGGGCAGCGAGTTGCCGCTGGGCTCGTTCCTCACCTCCGGCGTGCCCGGCGAGGAGGCGCGCACGCTGGGCAACGGCCTGCTGACCGGCTTCGGCGAGATCGACGGCCGCCCCGTCGGCTTCTACGCCTCCGACGCGACCGTCAAGGGCGGGTCGCTGGGCGGCGGCAACGCGCTAAAGAAGACCCGCATCCACCGCATCTGCGAGCAGGCCGGCCTGCCCCTCGTCGCCCTCATCCAGGGGGGCGGCGGCCGCATCACCGACGTCCTCTCCTCGCGCTTCGCCGGCGTGCCGGGCGGGGAACTCGGCGAGCGGCTCGCCTTCCCCAACCGCTGGAACCACTTCGCCGCCGTCCTGGGCAACTACTACGCCCCCTGGGACGCCGCCGACGCCGACTTCTGCATCATGACGCAGAACTCCAACCTTTCCATCGCCAGCCCGCCGGTCGTGCAGGAGGCCAGCGGCGAGTTCGTCTCCCCCTTCGACATCGGCGGCGCGGAGATCCAGGGCCGCGTGACGGGCCAGATCGACGCCGTCGTCCCCGACGACGCGGCCGCCATCGCCCTGCTGCGGCGCACCTTCTCCTACGTGCCCGGCAACGCCTGGGAGCCGCCGCCCGTCGTGCGCTGCGGCGACCCCGCCGACCGCCGCGAGCCGGCCCTGCGCGAGATCATCCCCGACCGCCTCAACCGCGCCTACGACGTGCGCAAGATCATCCGGCGCGTCGTCGACCGCGACAGCTTCATGGAGTGGACGCCCGACTACGCGCCGAACCTGGTCGGCGGTATCGCCCGGCTCGACGGCCACGCCGTCGCGATCATCGCCAATCAGCCCGCCCGCAAAGCCGGCTCCCTCGACGTGCCCGCGGTCACCAAGATCGACCGCATGCTGCGCGCCTGCGACGCCTTCCGCCTGCCGCTGCTCAGCTTCGTCGACGTGCCCGGCGTCATCCCCAACGTCGAGCAGGAGCACCATCGGCTGCTGACGGTGATCTACGACATGGCGATCCGCCGCATCCGCGTGCCCGTGCCCAAGATCGCGATCTCCCTGCGCAAGGGCTACGGCTACGCCTACCCCGGCATGAGCGCCTCCGACTACGAGTGGCACACCATCGCTTGGCCGACCTCGCAGATCATGTTCATGGGGCCCGAGCCCGGCGTGCGCGTCGCCTTCCGGCGCGAGATGGAGGCCGCGCCCGATCCACAGGCCTACCTGGAGGAGCGCGCGGAAACGTTCCGTGAGCGGGGCGAGCCCTGGATCGGCGCCCGGCTCGGCTACCTCGACGACGTCATCGACCCCGCCGACACCCGGCCCGTGCTGGCCCGCATCCTCGCGATCTGCCGCCGGCGCATGCGGCCCTACCGCTAGCAGCAGAACGGACTTCCGCTATGGCAGGCGCCGCCGACCGCCTCGCCCGCGCGCACGCCGAGAAGCGCGCCCACGCCGCCTTCGAGGCCGCGCGCAACCCCGCGCCCGGCACGCTCACGCCGCGCCGCCGCGTCGAGCAGTTGATCGACCCGGGCAGCCTGTTCGAGATCGGCGCGCTGACGCGCAGCCAGCTCCCCGCCATCGAGGACGCCACGCCCGGCGACGGCGTGGTCGCCGGCTTCGCCGACGTGGGCGGCCGCCTCGCCGGCGTCATCGCCGACGACCCCGTCATCATGGCCCGCAGCGACGGCCTCGTGGGCACGAACAAGCGCGTGCGGATCGTCCAGCAGAGCCTCGCCGGCGGCGTGGCGATCGTCTACCTCGCCGACGCCGCCCTGCCGCCGGAGTTCCCCGACACCGGCGAAGGGTTGCTCCGCCGGGGCCAGTCCGACCGCGCGGCCGTGGTCCCGGAGTTGCGCCTTGAGGAGCGGCAGGCGCCGTTGATCGCGGTCGTGCTGGGCGGGCTCGAGGGGGCCGACGCCGGCCTGCTGGCCGCGGCGGACCTCACGATCGCCGGCGGCGCCGCCTCGGATGCGACCCGCGCCATCGCCGACATCGCCGCCGATGACGACGCGGCGGCGATCGCGCTCGCCCGCCGCTGCCTCGCCCTCCTGCCCCACGACGAGCAGGACGATCTGCGCCGCGACGCCGCGCCCCCGGCCGCCGGCGTCGGCGACGATGTCGATCCCGCGACCCTCTCCCTCGGCGACGTCCTCGCCGCCCTGCTCGACGAGGGCGGCCACTTCCCCATCCACCAGGCCGCCGACGGCCGCTTCGAGACCGGGCTGGGGATCATCGACGGCACGCTGACCGCCTACGCGGCGGCGGGACCGCAACTGGGCCTGACCCGCGCGCACGTCAAGCCGCTGCTGCGCGTCGCGCGGCTGCGCCGGCGCTTCCGCCTCCCCATCGTGCTGGTGCAGCACGGCGCGGCCTACGACCCGGCCGCCCTCGCCGACCCCGAGACGCTGCGGGAGATCGCCGAGACGGGCAACACGCTGCGCGAGGCCGACGCGCCCCTGCTCTCGCTGATCGTCTCGCGGGGCTACGTCTTCGGCGAGTGGATCCTGGGCGGCGACGAACTGGGCCGGCACTACGCCGGGGCCTGGGCGCAGGCCGACGTCGCGCTCGCGCCCGCGCCCGCCTACACGCCCGCCGCCGCGGCCGCCGACGACGGGCGCGGCCCCTTCGCCGCCGCCGCCGCCGGCGTCATCGACGACGTCATGCTGCCCACCGAAACCCGCGACCACATCGGCCGCATGTTGCGCTGGACCGCGCGCATGCGCACCCTGCCGCCGCCCCACGCCGACCACCAGGGCCGCATCCTCACGCGCCTGAAGTGACCGCCGCGCGCGGCGGGCCGGGGACCGTCCGGCCGCCTATCCCCGGTCGGCGTTCTGCCAGATGTGCCGCCCGATCGCCCCGATCACGATCGTGAAGACCGGGTCGATCAGCGTCCAGGAGAGGTCGGAGCCGTCCTCCCCCTGCAGTTGGGTGAACCAGCGCCAGAAGAACCACAGCGCCAGCAGGACCGCGCCGTAGAACGCGGCCGTCAGGCGGATGTACTCCACCGTGTCCGACGGGCCGCCGCCGCGCTCGTGCTCCAGCTTGTGGACGAAGCTCGCCACCAGCGCCACGAAGATCGCGACGGCCATGAAGTAGTTCAGCACTCCCCAGATGGGGAACTCCTCCGCTCCGGGGCGCACCACCGGCGAGAGCACGAAGTAGACCCCCACCACGGCGGCCACCCCCAGGCAGTAGAGCGCGAGCAGTCTCGTGAGCATGACGATCTGTGCGGGCATGACGACATCCAATCTCCCTGCGAACCACGGATCAATGACGCCGGGAGGCTAGCCGCCGCGTCGGGCCGCTGCCAAGCAGGCGGCGCTCCATCCGCGCTTCCGTACTCCGCCGGCGCCCACCGCCGCCGCCCGCCCACCGGACTCCCCGCAGCCGACAGAACGGCCCACCGGCTGAGACTAACTGAGACCGCCGCTGGACAAACCCGCGGCGGGGCACTATCCAGCGTGTGAAGGCAGGGTCGGCCGGGCGTGTGCGCCCCGAGCGGCGGCATCGCGCCATTGAGGACGCCGCGCTCGCGGAGCGCGGAGAAGGGAGCGCGCCGCCGATGCCGTTGCTTGCAGGACTCACACGCCGCCGCCGTCTCGCCCTCCTGGGCGCGGCCGTGCTGCTCACGATCGGCGTCTTCGTCGCCAAGACCGCCACCGCGCACGCGGCCGGCGCCGACGACGAGACGCAGTTCATCCTCAACACCTTCATGTTCCTCGTCTGGGGCGCGCTGATCATGTGGATGTGCGCCGGCTTCACGATGCTCGAATCCGGCTCCGTCCGCACCAAGAACGCCTCGATGATCTGCCTGAAGAACATCGGCCTCTACGCCATCGCGGGGCTGGCCTACTTCGTGGTCGGCTACAGCCTGATGTACGTCGACGTCGGCAGCGTCATCGGCTCGCTCAACTTCCTCTACGGCCCCTCCGACGACGAGATCGCGCTCCTGACCGGAGAGGGCGACACCACCGCCAGCGTGGTCGGCGGCGGCTACGCCACCATGTCCGACTGGTTCTTCCAGATGGTCTTCGTCGCCACGACCGCCTCGATCGTCTCCGGCGCGATCGCCGAGCGGATCAAGCTCTGGTCCTTCCTGCTCTTCGTGCTGATCCTCACCGCCATCATCTACCCCATCGTGGGCGCCTGGACCTGGGGCGGCGGCTGGCTGGCCGAGTTGGGTTTCCAGGACTTCGCCGGCTCCACCATCGTGCACAGCACGGGCGGCTGGGCGGCGCTCGCCGGCGTGCTCGTCGTCGGGCCGCGGCTCGGCAAGTTCCGCCGCGACGGCAGCGTCAAACCGACGCCCCCCTCCAACATCCTCGTCGTCACGCTCGGCGTCTTCATCCTCTGGCTGGGGTGGTTCGGCTTCAACGGCGGATCGCAGCTGGCGCTCGGCAGCGCCGCCGACGCGGTCGCGATGAGCCAGGTCCTCGTCAACACGAACCTGGCGGCCGCCGCCGGCGTCGTCGCCGCGCTCGCCGTTTCCCGCCCGATCCTGGGGCGCGTCGACCTGTTCGCCGGACTCAACGGCGCGATCGCCGGGCTCGTCTCGATCACCGCCGGCCCCGACATCGTCGACCACTACTGGGCGATCATCATCGGGGCCATCGGCGGCCTCATCTGCACCGGCGGCATCAAGCTCCTGGAGACGGTCCGGGTCGACGACGTCGTCGGCGCGATCCCGGCCCACCTCTTCGCCGGCGTCTGGGGCACCATCGCGGTCTGCATCGCCGCGGGGGGCAGCTTCCACGTCCAGTTGGCCGGCGTCGCCGCGATCGGCGCCTTCGTCTTCCTGGTCACCTTCATCCTCTGGCGCGCCCTCGACGCCACGATCGGCCTGCGCGTCCCGGCCGAAGTCGAGCGGCTGGGCCAGGACAGCGCCGAACTCGGCATCGAGGCCTACCCCGAGTTCGTGCTCATGCCCGAGGAAGACGACCGGGAGTAGGCGGGGCCGGGCGCCCCGCGGCGCACCTGCACTCGTCCCGCCATTCGGGCCGCGCAGGCCACCGGCGACGACGCACCGGGCGGAACTCGATACCCTCGCGGGGCGCGCGCGACGCCGGCACGCCCGCGATGAGGCCGCGCCCGGCATCACCCGAGGAGGATCCATGACCTGGCAGCCGGAGATCGACGAGTTGCAGCGCCGTCACACGTTCGCCGATGGCATGGGCGGACCGGAGGGCATCGCCCGGCAGCGCGCCCGCGGCAAGCTCACCGTGCGCGAGCGTGTGGCGCTGCTGGTCGACCCCGGCACGTTCCGCGAGATGGGCAAGCTGCAGGGGCACGCCACGTACGACGACGACGGCGCCCTCGCCGGCTTCACGCCGGCCCCCCATGTCCGCGGCGTCGCCAAGGTCAACGGGCGGCCGGTCTACGTCAGCGGCTCCGACTTCACCATCCGCGGCGCGTCGGGCCGGACCAGTGACGGCGCGGTCGATATCGGCCACGGCCAGCCCGACGCGTCGTCCATGCTCATCCCGACGGTGCACCTGATGGACGCCGCCGGCGGCTCGGTGAACGAGTTCACCGAACTGGGCCGCACCTATATCCCCGACGGCGCACAGTTTGAGTGGATGTGCAAGGTCGTCAACGTCGCGCCGGTCGTCACGGCGGTGCTGGGCCCCGCCGCCGGCGGGGCGGCCCCCATCCCGCCGCTGAGCCACTTCAGCGTCGTGGCGAAGGGCCTGGGGCAGGTGTTCCCCGGCGGCCCGCCGGTGGTCAAGGCGGCGCTCGGCCTCGACATCGACAAGGAAGACCTGGGCGGCTGGCGGGTGCACACGCGCGTCAGCGGCGTGGTCGACAACGTCGCCCCCGACGAGCCGGCCGCGATCGAGCAGGCCAAGCGTTTCCTCAGCTACCTGCCCGACAGCGTCTACGAGATGGCGCCCCGCGCCGAAACCGGCGACGACCCGAACCGCCGCGACGAGCGCCTGCTGTCGCTGATCCCCCGCGACATCCGCAAGCCCTACGACCCGCGCGTCATCATCGAGGGCGTCCTCGACAAGGACTCCTTCTTCGAGATCGCCCCCGCCTACGGGGCGTCGCGGATCATCGGCTTGGCCCGCGCCGACGGCTACCCGGTCGGCGTGATGATGAACAACCCCAACCGCCGCGGCGGCTCGATGGACGTCGCGGCGGCGGAGAAGTGCACCCGCCTCGTGCAACTCTGCGACACCTTCCACCTGCCGATGGTGGTGCTGATGGACGACCCCGGCTTCCTCGTCGGCCCCGAGTCCGAGAAGCAGGGCATCGAGCGAGCGGGCGCGCGCTTCATGTACGCCATCATCCACAGCCGCATGCCCTGGGTCTCGTTCGTCTGCCGGCAGTCGTACGGGCTGGCGGGCAGCTTGCAGTACCGGCCCGGGCCGCATCTCTTCCGGCGCTACGCCTGGCCCTCGGGGCACTGGGGCTCGATGCACATCGAGGGCGGCACGTCGGCCGCCTTCCGCCGCGTGATCGAATCGGCGCCCGACCCCGAGGCCAAGCGGCTCGAACTGGAGAACGACTTCCGCAAGTACTCGTCGCCCTTCCGCACCGCCGAGGCCAGCGGCCTCGACCTCATCGATCCCCGCGACACGCGCTCGCTGCTGTGCGAGTTCGTCGAGCTCGCCCAGCCCGTCCTGCGGACGCAACTCGGGCCGACGTCCGGTCCCTCCTGGCGGCCCTGAGGGGGAACCCATGCCGCTCGTCCGGCGGGCGCGGGGGATCGCGCGGGCGCGCGTGGCCGCCGCGCTGGTCGCCATCGCCGTCACCGTCGCGCTGCCGGCCGCGTCCTGCGGGGGCGCGGAGGAGCCGCCGCCGCCGCCGCGCCTGCTGTTCACCGACGTCACGGCGGAGTCGGGCCTCTCCTATATCCAGCACGAGTTCCGGGACATTCCCGACTGCATCTTCGCCGGCGAGCCGAGCGGCGCGACGGGCTGCCTGGTCGAGCGGGCCACCGGCGGCGCCGCCGCCGCCGACTACGACGGCGACGGCTGGATCGACCTCTTCGTCACCCGTCTCGACGGCCCCGGCCTCCTCTTTCGCAACCAGGGCGACGGGACCTTCGCCGACGTGACGGAGGCCGCCGGCCTGGCGGCGTACTCCTATCCGAACAACGGCGCGTGGTGGGGCGACATCGACAACGACGGCGACCAGGATCTGTTCGTCACCACGATCGCGGCCCCGCGCTTCCTGCTCTTCATCAACGACGGCACCGGGTCGTTCCGCGAGGAGGCCGTCGAGCGGGGGGCCGCCGTCGCCGACGACGCGCCGCGCGCCGGCATGAGCGTCGCGATGGGGGACTTCGACCGCGACGGCTGGCTGGACATCCATACCACGGAGTGGCGCCTGGCCCAGTTCATCGAGCGCGACGAGCCCGCCAACGAGCACGCGCGCCTGCTGCGCAACCTGGGCGCCGAGAAGCCCGGCTTCTTCGAGGACGTGACCGACGCCGCCGGGGTCTCCATGACCGGAGCCGAATCGCTGACCCGCTCCGGGCTCCACGGCGACTTCTCGTTCGGCACGGCCTTCGTCGATCTCGACGCCGACGGCTGGCCGGACCTGGCCGTCGCGGGCGACTACGGGCGCTCGCGCCTGTTCTGGAACAACGGCGACGGCACGTTCAGCGACGGTACCGTCGCGGCGGGCGTCGGCACGGACGAGAACGGCATGGGCTCGACCTTCGGCGACGTCGACGGGGACGGCGATCTGGACTGGTTCGTGACCGCCATCGCCAGCTCGTTCCCCTGCCTGGGGGGGCCGTCGTACCTCACCGGGATGTGCGAGTGGCGCCCCACCGGCAACCGCCTCTTCGCCTACGAGGGCGGCCGGCGCTTCTCCGACCAGACGGACGCCGCGGACGTGCGCGACGGCTTCTGGGGATGGGGGGCCGCTTTCTTCGACGCCGACAACGACGGCGACCAGGACCTGATCATGACCAACGGCTTCGTGCTGACGGAGCACGAGGAGGTCTTCAACGATGACCCGATGCGCCTCTGGGAGAACGACGGCGCGGGCGCAATGGCCGAGCGGTCGGCCGACGCCGGCATCCTCTCGACCGACGCGGGCAAGGGCCTGCTGACCTTCGACTACGACCGCGACGGCGACCTCGACGTGTTCGTCGTCAACAACGCCGGCGAACCGACGCTTTATCGCAACGACGGCGGGAATCAGCTCGCCTGGCTGCGCATCCGCCTGATCGGCTCGGCCTCGAACCGGGACGCGATCGGCGCGCGCGTCGAGGTGGAGGTGGACGCGGGCGGGGTCGTGCAGCTGCGGGAGGCCGGCGTCGCGACGCACTTCCTCGGTCAGAGCGAGGCCACGCTGCACTTCGGGCTGCGCGCCGCGGCGGAGGATCCGCCGGACGTCGCGCGCGTCACCGTCACCTGGCCCGCCAGCGGGATCCGCACGGTGCTGGAGGACGTCCCCGCCAACGCCACCATCGTGATCCGCGAGGGGGAAGACGGCTACACAGAGGAGTGAGGCTGACGAGGCCCGGGCGATGTCCTTATCCACGCCTTCTTCGTCCTAAATCTTGACAACACGGCCCAATCGTGTGATATTTCCCGCGCTTAGACCGCGCGAGCCCTCCACGGGGGAGGGATCGCTTGTATCCCATGAAGGGGATTCCCCATGAACAATTACTGGACCAGTCTGCGACACCGCCGGATCAGCCGTCGCACCATGTTGGGAGCGACCGCCAAGGCGGGCGTCGGCGCGGCCGGCATCGCGTTGGTGGGCTGCGGAGACGACGACGATGACTCCGCCCCCGCCGCCGGTGACGGCGGAGCCGCCGCCGCCGCGGACGCCGCCGCCGCCGCGGGCGACTCGAGCGCCGCCGCCGAGGCCGCCGAACGGGCGGCGGCCGCGGCCGAGGCCGCCGCCGCCGCCGCTGCGGAAGCCGGGGACGCCGGCGCCGCCGCGGTCGCCGAGGCCGCCGCCGCCGCCGCGGAAGCCGCCGCCGAGGCCGCCCGCGAGGCGGGCGCCACCGAGGCCGCCGCCGCGGCCGACGCCGCCGCCACGGCCGCCGCCGCCGCCGAGGAAGCGGCCGAAGCCGCCCGCGCGGCCGCCGAGGCCGCGACGGTGGGCGCCGAACAACTGGTGGCCAGCGGTGAGTACGACCTGGACGCGCAGTTGCGCATCGCCTTCGGCGCCTTCACCTCGACGCTGGACCCGCACACGCAGGCGGGCTTCGGCGGCCACGCGGCCGCGAACCTGCTGCACTACGAAACGGTATTCGCGCGCGGCTACGACGGCCTGGCCCGCAACGGCGGCTCGTTCGACTTCGAGTTCGTCGACGCCAACGAGAAGCTGCTGCTCACCCAGAACCCGGGCTGGATCTACCACGACGGCCGCCCGGTCACGCTGGAGGAAGTGCAGTTCAACATCGAGCGCACCGGCGGTCGCTGGGCCGGCGACCCGAACTTCGTGGGCCGCGCCGGCAACCTGGTGGGCATCGGCGACATCACGATGGTCGACGGCACCAGCGGCAAGCTCGACATGGACCCGCCGAGCCCCGGCATCCCCAACATCCTCGTCCGTCTGCTGCTCACGCCGCAGGCGCACGTGGAGGAGTTGGGCGCCGAGCGGCTGGCCAACAACCCCATCGGCCACGGTCCGTTCAAGTTCATCGACTGGACGCAGGACCAGGTGATCAACAGCACCCGCTTCGACGAGTACCGGAACGGGCGCGACTTCGAGCACCAGCAGCGGCTCCCCTGGGTGAAGGATCTGGAGTCGCGGCTCTTCCCGGAGGAGCAGGCGCGCCTGGCCGCCCTGGAGAACGATGAGATCAACATCGCCACCCAGATCATCCCGGACCTGGCGGAGACCTACGCGGACGATCCCGACTTCGTGGTCTGGTACCACTCCGCCCAGCGCGGGCTGCACATCCAGATCCCCAAGCACCTGATCGAGGACCCCGTCAACGGCGGCCCGAACCCGTGGCGCGACCTGCGCGTCCGGATCGCCGCCAACCTCGCCGTGGATCAGGACGTCCTGATCCACAACATCATGACCGGCCGCGAGAACCGCACCTACACCCTCGCCGTCGGGCAGGCGGGCCACGACGGCTCGGAGGGCCCGATCTCCGATCTGGACTGGGGCTACGACCCGGACCGCGCCCGCGCCCTGCTGGCGGAGGCCGGCTACCCGGACGGCTTCGACTTCGAGATCCGCTACCCGCAGGGGCTCTACACCAACGTGGACTCCTTCATCCAGGCGGTGGCCGGGATGCTCACCGAGGTGGGGATCCGCACCCGCGTGGAGATCCAGGAGATCTCGCAGTACTTCTCCGACCTGCGCGAGGACGCCACCGACGTGCTCTTCCTCTTCCCGCAGGCGGCGGGGCTCGACCCGCTGGTCTCGATTACCGAGAACGCCCGGCGCGACGCGGTCTTCGCGCACCGCATCGAAGAGCTCTCCGACCCGGACATCTTCAACGAGATCGAGGACTACTTCGACGCCGCCGCAGCGGAATTCGACACGGACAAGCGCAACGACCTGCTCAACAAGGGCGCGCGGCGCCACTACGAGCAGGCGTCGTGGATCTACCTCTTCGAGTTGGTGCAGCCGCAGGTCGCCCGCAGCCACCTGGAGTGGCGGCAGTTCCAGGCGAAGCCCTCCTTCATCGAGTTCTGGAACGTGCGAGCGAAGCATGTCTAGCGTCTGCTAGTCCCATCGCTGCCGCATGCGGGCGGCGTCTCCTTCCCCCCGGGGGATGAGGCGCCGCCCGTACGATCGCCCCCCGGGGCGATGCCGTCGCCGAGGATGAGATGAGAGAGCACTTCCTCCGGCTGATCGCCCTGCGTCTGCTGGCGTCCGTCCTCGTCCTGTTCATCGTGCTGACGCTGGTCTTCTTCATGAGCCGCGCCATCGGCGATCCCGCCAAACTGCTCGCGGGCACCGACCTGGAGGCGACGCGGGAGGGCATCGAGGAGATCCGCGAGAAGCTGGGGCTCAACGACCCGCTGCACGAGCGCTACGGCCGCTTCGTCTGGAACGCCATCCAGCTCGACTTCGGCGTCTCCCACCGCAGCGCGCAGCCGGCGATGGAAGATGTCGCCAGCCGCATGTGGAGCACGATCCAACTCGCGCTGGCCGCCCTCATCTTCGCGATCGGGGTGGGCGTGCCGATCGGCGTGCTGGCGGCGATCAAACGCGGCAGCGCGATCGATCTGTTCGGGCGCTTCATCGCGCTGATTGGCCAGGCGACGCCGAGCTTCTGGCAAGGCCTGATGCTGATCTTCCTGTTCTCGGTGGCGCTCGGCGTGTTACCGACGGGCGGGAAGGGCGACTTCCGCCACATCATCATGCCGGCCGTCACGCTCGGCTCCTTCTTCGCGGCCGGCATGGTCCGGCTGACCCGCTCCGCGATGCTCGAAGTCCTGGACAGCGATTACATCCGCACCGCCCGCTCCAAGGGGCTGCGGGAATTCACCGTCATCCGCCGCCACGCGCTGCGCAACGCGCTCTTCCCGGTGATCACGATCCTGGGCCTCTACGTGGGCGACATGATCGCGGGCTCGATCATCATCGAGACCGTCTTCGCCTGGCCCGGCGTCGGCTTGCTCATCTGGTCGTCCATCCGCGGGGCCGATTTCCCGGTCGTGCAGGCGTCGGTCGTGGTGACGGCCAGTTGGGTGATCATCGCCAACCTGATGGTCGACCTCAGCTACACCTACCTGGATCCGCGAGTCCGTGAGGCCACCGTATGAGCGCGGCGGCTCCCCAGGTCGAGGCGATCGAACTCCGCCCCCGCCGGCGCGGCCTGCCCCACGGCTGGCGCTCGCTCTCGGTCTACCTGTTCGTGATCGGGCTCGTGATCTTCGCGGCCGCCTTCGCCGACATCGTCGCTCCCCACGATCCCGCGCAGCAGGACATCGTCAACCGGCTGCAGGGCCCGGTCTGGCAGACCGGCGACTGGAATCACGTCTTCGGCACCGACGACCTGGGGCGCGACACCTTCTCCCGGCTCATCCACGGCGCCCGCATCTCCATGCGGGTCGTCGCGATCGTGATCCCCGCCGCCGTCCTCATCGGCACCCTGCTCGGGCTCACCGCGGGCTGGCAACTCGGCAAGGTCGATCGCTTCGTCATGCGCATCGTCGACGTGCAACTCGCCTTCCCCGGCATTCTCGCCGCCGTCCTCCTCGCCGCCATCACCGGCCCCCGCCTGAGCAACGTGATCATCATCCTCACGATCTTCCTCTGGGCCGCCTTCGCCCGCCTCGCGCGGGCGGAAACGATCTCTCTGCGCGAGCGCGACTACATCCTCGCCGCGCGCACCATCGGCGCGCCCGGGTATCGCATCCTCGGCCTGCACGTGCTGCCCAATCTCGTCAACTCGATCATCGTCCTGGCGACGCTGCAGCTGGCCACGGTGATCATCGCCGAGGCGTCGCTCAGCTTCCTGGGCGTCGGCGCCGAGATCGGCACCCCTTCCTGGGGCTCGATGGTCGCCGAGGGGCGCAAGCTGCTGTCGATCAAGTTCTGGCTCGTCGGCATTCCGGGTCTGGCGATCGTGATCGTGGCGCTGGTCGCCAACCTGATGGGCGACTGGCTGCGCGACTTCCTCGATCCGCGCCTGCGCCGCTCCCGCTAAGCGAAGCGCGCCATGTCATCGGAGGCGTAGGCCGCGACGGCGCGGTCGGCCGTGGCCGCCGTCTCCACGCGATCGATCACGTTGCCCAACTCCGCCGAGGGGATCGCGCAGGTCACCTCGCTGTTGGGCATCGCCGTGCGCACGCGGCTCAGCTGACAGCCCACGCTGGCGACGACCTCGCCCTGCTCTTTCGCCGCGGCCACGATGTGGCACTGCGGCTTGCCCTCGATGCGCAGGCCGGGCAGCGCGTCGTGCAGAACCATCAGCTGGCGGCCCGTCAGCCGCAGCAGCACGACGTCCGGGTCGACGGGCGTCTCCACCAGCGGCCCGTAAAGCACCGCCGCCGGCCGCTCGCGCACGACCGGGATCTGCGGCACGACGTCCATCGTGACCCACTTGCTCTCCAGCAGCGCCGCGACGTCGGCGTTGCCGGCCACGTCCTCCAGCGTCTTGAAGCCGTGCGTGACGCTGCCCACGCTGCAGTTGCCGTGGTCGGCCGCGACGGTCGAGAACGTCGACGCCGCGCCCTCCATCCAGAACACGCAGCCCGCGGGCACGCGCCCCGTGCGGCCGTCGGCGGCGGCCTCGGGCATCGGCGACGCGAAGGGGGGCGCAACGTCGGGCGCGCCCTCGGCGCGGAAGGTGATGGCGATGGGCGGCACGGAGAGGCCCAACGCCTCCCGCAGCCGGCCGTCGAGCGCTGTCCAGTTGGTCATGAGGCGGTTCCTTTCAAGCGGGGCGCGGGTCCGGGGCCGCGCCCGACGCTTAAGCCTAACCGCTGCGCGCGTTGGGCGGGCCGCTAGTACGATTTCGGCAGCCCCAGCGCCTTCTCGGCGATGTTGCACAGCGCGAGCTGCGGGCTCACCGGCGCGATCCAGTTGATCAGCGACTCCCGGAAGAGCCGCTCCACCTGCATCTCCTTGGCGTAGCCCAGCCCGCCGTGCGTGATGATCGCGCGCTCGCAGGCGCGCTTGCCGGCCTCGGCCGCGAGGTACTTGGCGGCGTTCGCCTCGGGGCCGCAGGGCTCCCCCTGGTCATAGAGCCAGGCGGCGCGCAGCGTCATCAACCAGGCCGCGTGCAACTCGGCCCAACTCTCCGCCAGCGGATGCTGGATGGCCTGGTTCTGGCCGATCGGCCGCCCGAACACCACCCGCTCCCGCGCGTAGTCGGCCGCCCGCGCGAGCGCGTTCTGCCCGATGCCGACCGACTCCGCCGCCACCAGTACCCGCTCCGGGTTGAGCGAATGCAGCAGGTAGCGGAAGCCCTTGCCCTCCTCGCCGATGCGGTCGCCGGCGGGCACCGGCATGTCGTCGAAGAAGACCTCGTTGGAATCGACCGCGTGGCGCCCCATCTTGGCGATCTCGCGCACGTCGGCGTGCCGGCGGTCGAGGTCCGTGAAGAACAGACTCAGCCCGTCGATGGGGCGCGGCGTCTCCTCCTGCGGCGTCGTCCGGGCCAGCAGCAGGATCTTGTCGGCCTCCTGGGCCGTGCTCGTCCAGATCTTCTGCCCCTGCACGACGTACTGGTCGCCGTCGCGCACGGCGCGGGTCTGGATCTGCGTCGTGTTCAGGCCGGCGGTCGGCTCGGTCACGCCGAAGCAGGTGCGCGTGCGCCCGTTGATCAGGTCGGGCAGCCAGCGCTCGCGCTGCGCGTTGCTGCCGAACACCACGATCGGGTGCGGCCCGAAGATGTTGATGTGGATCGACGAGGCCGCCGCCATCGCCCCGGCCGAGTTGGCCACGGTGTGCATCATCACCGCGGCCTCGCCGACGCCCAAGCCGGCCCCGCCGTAGTCCTCGGGCATCGCGATGCCCAGCCAGCCCCCCGAGGCGATCGCATCGGTGAACTCCACCGGGAACTCGCCGCTCTCGTCGTGGGCGCTCCAGTACGCGTCGTCGAAACGATCGCAGACCGCCTTCACGTTGCGGCGCACGTCCTCCTGCGTTTCGGTCAGTCCGAAGTCCATGCTTCCTCCGTCGCGCCAGGATAGGGGCTCACGGCCGACCGCGACGCCCCCGGCGCCGGCGGACGGGAGGAATCACCGGGCAGGCCGATCGGGAAGACCGATCGGAAAGAATTATGGGGCGGGGCGGCGCGGTGAGGGCCGCGGGCTCTCCCTCAACCGCGCCGCGTCCCGCCCCGCCCCGCCACCCGGCGGAGGAAAACAGCGAATCCCAGCGTCAGCAGGCCCATGACGATGGCCCCGTAGGCGACCGGCTCCGCGCCGCTCATGCCCAGCAGGCCGCCGCTGCCGGCGTCGGGCAGCCCCGACGGGCGGGAGGACGGCGGATCGTCACTAGTGGCCTCGGCGTCCGCCGCGGCGTCGCCGGGCGACCCGTCGTCCACGGCCGGCGCTCCGTCGCCCGGCCCCCCGTCATCGGCGCCGTCGTCGGGGGCGGCGGCGTCTGGCGGCGGGTCGGCCGGCGCGGCGTCATCGGACGGCTCATCGACGGGCGCATCGTCCGCGGGCGGATCGCCGATCGCGGCGACGTGGATACGGACCGTGGCGGTCGCGTCGGGATCGTCGGGCCGGACGATCTCCCGCTCGCTCCCGGCCAGCCGGCCCGAACCGGCGCCCGTCACGTCGATCGACTCGCTCACCACGAACTCACAGATGAAGATCCAACTCTCGCCGGGGTCGAGGACGCCGTTGCCGTTGAGGTCGCCTTGGTTGGACCCGGCCGACGGCGCCGCCGCCGGGTCGCACTGCGGGGACGTGACGCGCGGATCCTCCAGCGAGCCGACGCCGTCGTTGAGGAGCACGAAGGTGACCGTCACGGCCGCGCCGGGGGACGCCTCGCCCGGCGGCGATGACCGCGCCGAGACGACGATGCTCACCGGCTCGACGCTCACCGTCTTGCGCAGTTGCCAGGGCTCGTCCTGCGCCGGGTTGTTGAGCGACCGGCCCGATGCCTCCGCCACCGCGACCCAGGCGGCCCCGTCGTAGCCGAACGCGCCGTTGAACTCCGGCGCGGAGGCGGAGGGGACATAGCTCGCGCCGCCGACGGGCGACACCGCGGTCCCGATGGGGAAACCGAGGCCGCTGCCGAGGGCGTGCACCACGCCGTCCGGCGTCGTGAGGGACACGTCCACCTCGCTCACGTCGCAGCCGGCCCCGCTGCTGTTGGGGTTGCCGGCCAGCACGGTGTAGTGGACCGTCGCGGTGTCGCCGAAGTAGGTCAGGCTCTGCTGCAGGGTCAGCACGAAGTCGTGCGACGCGCAGTCGGCGGGCGACTGATCGGCGTGGGTGCGCCGCAGCAGATCCGTGCCCGGCAGCGAGACGGCGAACAGCGCGGCCGATCCCACGGCCACGATCGCGCCGAGCAGGATCAGACGTCGGGGCGGGGCCAAGCGCCAGCGATCGCGCATCGGCGTTCCCGAACTACCCGCCACGGACGGCGGTCACTGTGCAATACGACCGCGGGGTCTGTCAGCAGCGCCCGGAAAACCACAAGTAAAACGGGCGCCGCGGTGATCGCACTGTGCGGCCGGCCGCCGGGAGGGGGCGGGACGCGGGTCAGTAGAGCGCGTTGTCGGCGGCGAGCGCGGCGATGCGCGCGTCGCTGAAGCCCAACTCGCCCTGCAGGACTTCCATCGTGTGCTCGCCCCACTTGGGCGCGCGGCGCAGCGGCAGGCGCTCCCCGTTCCAGAGGATCGGCTCCTCCTGCACCATCGCCGTGACGCCCACCTCCAGATCGACCTCGCGGTAGTCGGCGCGCATCGCGGCGTCGCGGGTGAGCAGGTCCTGCAGCGTCTCGACGGGGCTGGCCGGCACGCCCGACGCCTGCAGCACGGCGGCGGCGGTCCAGTGATCTCGGCCCCGCGTCCAGTCCGACAGCGCCTCCTCGATGCGCGCCTCCTCCGCCCGCCGATCGGCGATGCCCGCCAAGTCGGGGCGTCCGATCGTCTCGACGAGGCGCGCCCAGTCGGCGTCGTCCCGGCAGGCGATCGCGACCCAGGTGTCGTCCTCCGCCGCGGGGAACAGCCCATGCGGGACGAAGCGCCGCGAGCGGTTGCCCAGGCGCGGGGCCGCGACGCCGTTGTTGAGGTACTCCACCAGCTCCGTGTCGAGCAGGTGCAGCGCCGACTCGAACTGCGACAGCTCGAGCGACTGCCCCTCGCCGGTGCGCTCCCGCTGCAGCAGCGCCGCCATGATCATCACCGCCCCGTAGTAGGGCACCGTGAAGTCGGTGTGCAGCGCGCCGAAGCCGCCGGGGACGCCGCCGGGGAAGCCGGTCAGCGCCGCCAGCCCCGACATCGCCACGATGCCGTTGCCGTAGGAGCGCCAGTCCTTGTGCGGGCCGAAGGTACCCATCACGGCCATGTTGGCCAGGATCACGCGCGGGTTGAGGGCTCGCAGCCCCTCGTAGCCGATGCCCCACTTGTCGAGCCGGTCGGGCGTGTAGTTCGCCGTCACGACGTCGGCCGTGGCCAGCAGGTCGCGCGCGGCGGCCAGCCCCTCGGCCGAGTTCAGGTTGAGCGTGACGGCGCGCTTGTTGACGTTGACGTCGTTGAACTGGCCGTTGGTGTCGTAGCTCATCTCCTCGCCGGGCTGCACGCCGATGTAGCGGATGGGGTCGGTGCGGTAGTCCGACTCGACCTTGATCACGTCGGCCCCCAGGTCGGCGAGGAGGCGGGTGCAGAGCGTGCCGGCGATGGCCCAGGTGAAATCGACGATGCGCACGCCGGCCAGCGGCTGCCGCGGATCCGCCACGCCGTTGCGGACCGCGGCGGGCGGGCGGGAACGCCGCTCCGGCGGCGGCGCATCCGCGTCCGGGCGCGCGCCGGCGGCGATGCCGTCCGCGAACAGCGCCTCGATCTCGGCGGCGCTCAGGCCGCCCAGCTCGGCCAGCGCCTCGCCCGTGTGCTCGCCCAGCCCCGGCGCGCGGCGCGGCGGCGACGCCCACTTGTCGGAGAGGAAGGGCGTGCGCGGCAGGCGCAGCGTCGCGCCGGCGACGGGGTCCTCCACGTCGTGGAAGAACCCGCGCGCGGCGAGGTGCTCGTTGACCGCGAGGTCGGCGAGGCCGTTGATCGGCATGACCAGC
Organism: Dehalococcoidia bacterium; assembly: GCA_963664645.2. Lineage (GTDB taxonomy): Bacteria > Chloroflexota > Dehalococcoidia > Bin125 > Bin125 > TK10-74A. Next base: position 707,826 of record CAXXCV010000001.1, on the reverse strand, counting down.
AGGCCGCGCGCCTGCCCCTCGCGGCAGAGCTCCGCCTGGTCGATCGCCGCGCAGAGCCGCCGCACGACGCCGGCCGCGTCGCGGCCGTGGTCGGCCCGGTACTGCATGCTCTCCCACTTCGGATCCCGCAGCGACGTATCGCCGATGGTCTGCTCGACCCACTCGGTGAACTTGAACCAGTTGGGGGGATGGACGGTGAACGAGGTCCATTTGCCGTCGCGGCTGAGGTAGGCGGAGGAGCCGGAGATGCGCTGCGTGCGGCTGGGCGCCTCGCGGCGCCAGTGCCAGTAGTTCGCGTTGGCGGTCTGCAGCGTCGTGAAGTTGACCGCCTCCTGCAGGCTCAGCTCCACGTGCCCGCCCGGGCGCCCCGCCCGCGCGGCGCCGACCAGCGCCAGGGCAGCCTGGGCCGCCGTGATCGACGCCTGCCGGTAGGCGAGCTGCCCGGCGGGGTAGTGCGGCGGCTCCTCCGCCGTGCCGTTCAGCGTGACGTGGCCGCCCGCCGCCATGGCGATGAGGTCGGTCGCGACGTGCTCTGGATCGCCGCGGCGGAAGACCGTCTCGACGAAACCGGGGCCGCCGCGCTCGGGGTCGCGCAGCGCCGCGAAGAAGGAGCGGCCGGCCGGCCGCACGTTGAGCGGCCCGATGACGACGTCGACCGCCGGCAGCAGCCGCGCGACGACGCCCCAGGCCGCCGGCCGATCGAGGTCCAGCGCCAGCGAGCGCTTGCCCGCGTTGAAGAACAGGTGCGCCAGCGCCCACTCGACGCCCTCCTCCTCCCGGCCGTCCGGGCCGGCGAGGAAGGGGGGCCGGGTGCGCAGGTCGTCGCCGGCGCGGTGCTCCACGCGGACGATGTCGGCGCCCAGCTCGCCCAACATGCGGGCGGCCTGGGCGGTGGCCTCGTCGCCGAGGTCGAGCACGGTCACGTCGGACAGGGGCAGGTCCGGCGCTGAATCGGACATCCGGCGAGCTCCTCCGGCTGCGAAGGCTACACCGGCGCCGGGTCGCGTTCATCCTCAGTGGCGGGGATGCGCCCGGCCCGCCCCCTGTCCCTCTCTCCCCCTGGACGACGGAGAGGGGATAAGAGAGGGGGGAACCGTTGTCCAAACCCATCCCTTACGTCAACCCGAAAAAAAGTCTCCCAAAAACCTTGACTTGCCCCCCCCCCCTGGACGTCATAATGTCTCCGCTCTCGAAGCACGACCCCATCCATGGGGGATGGGGCGGTCACATCCACGGAAAGGATGACGCCATGAGCAACTACTGGAACACCCTGCGACAGCGAAAGATCTCGCGCCGCACCATGTTGGGAGCCAGCGCCAAGGCGGGCGTCGGCGCGGCCGGCCTGGCTTTGGTCGGCTGCGGCGACGACGACGATGCCGCCGCCGCCGGGACCGCGGCCGCCGAACGCGCCGCCTCGGCCGCGGAAGAGGCCGCCGCCGCGGCCATCGCCGCGGGCGAGGCGCGCGCGGCCGAGACCGAGGCCGCCGCCTCGGCAGCCGCCGAAGCAGCAGCGGCAGCCTCCGAGGCCTCCGCCGCCGCTTCACAGGCCGCCGACGCGGCCGATGCGGCCGCCGCCCTGGCCGCCGAGGCCGCCGAGTCGGAGGACGCCGCCAACGCGGCCGCCGCCGCGGAAGCCGCCGCCGCGGCGGCCGCCCAGGCCGCCGAGGCCGCATCCGCCGCCGGCGATGAGGCCGCTGCCGCCGTCGCGGCAGCGGCCTCGGAGGCCGCAGAGGCCGCCGCCCAGGCCGCCCGCGACGCCGCCGCCGCGGTCGAGGCCGGCACCGCCACCGCGGCCGCCGCCCAGGCCGCCATCGACGAGGCTGCCGAGGCCGCGGCCGCCGCCGCCGCGGCCGCCGGCGAGGCGTCCGCCGCCGCCGGCGAGGCCGCCGCCACCGCCCAGCAGACGGCCGAGGCCGCGGCCGAGACCGCCGCCGCGGCCGTCGCGGCCGCCCAGGAGGCCGCCGACGCGGCCCAGGAGGCCGCCGAGAGCGCCGCCATGGCGGCGGAAGAGGGCGAGGCCACGGCGGCCGCCGCCCTCCGCGGCCCCCGCGTCCGCGTCCCAACGCCGAACTTCGGCGGGACCGAGGCGGGGACCGGCACGAACGGCAACGATCACGCGATGCTCTGGTGTCTCTACGACCCCCTGGTGGCCTACGACGCGTCCCTGACGCCCCAGCCGGACCGCAGCCTGGCCCAGAGCTGGGAGACTCCGGACCCGCTCAACGTGATCTTCAGCATGCGCGAGAACGTGCAGTTCCACGACGGCCTGCCGCTCACCGCGGAGGCGGTGCGGCTCTGGATCGAGCGCGGCAAGACGCTTGAGGCCTCGACCATCAAGGGCGACCTCGCCGCCGTGGGGAGCGTGGAAGAGACCGACATGATGACGGCGGCGTTCCGGATGGATCGGCCGTTCTCGCCGCTGCTCTGGATCCTCGGGGACCGCGCCGGCCTGATCCTCTCGCCGAACTCCTTCGACGACTTCACGGAGTTGAACCAGCGCAACACGCCCGTTGGCACCGGGGCCCACGTCTTCGTCGAGGAATCCCTCGACGGCCCCTTCGTCATGGACGCCAACCCCAACTACTGGAAGCCCAACGCGCCCCACATCGAGGGCGTCACCTTCCACGCGGGCGGGGATGTCACCACTGGGCCCACCAACGGTCTCCTCGCCGGCGATTACGACGTCATCAACAGCCCGGTGCAAGAGGACCATGACCGCATCAGGGATGCGGGGTACGACCTCATCGTGCAGCCGTCGAACACCAACTTCTTCTACAACATGAACACGAACATCGAGCCCTGGGGCAATCCGCACGCTCGCCATGCGTTCAACGCCGGCTTCGATCGCACGGCACTGAACGACACGGTCTTCGGCGGCTACCACACGCCGGCGCTGTGGGGCTGGTATGGGCCGTCGGTCATCTATCACGACCCGGACGAGAAGTTCTGGGGGTTCGACCCGGAGGCCGTGCAGATGCACCTGAACGCCGGCGGCTTCGAGGACGGCCTCGAGTTCAACATGAATGTCAGCCCCGACGCGTTCTACGTCGACCAGTCGCAGTTCGTCCAGGCCCAGCTCGCCGAGGTCGGCATCACGATGAACATCGATGCGAAGCCCCACCCCGCCTTCTGGTCGGAGTGGTATGACGGGACGGTCGGGGGCTTCATGGGCGGCATGTCGATGCGAGGCGACATCTGGCAGCAGGTCTTCTGGAACACCGGCGATGGCGGGCCCCATGACCTCATGCTGCCGCCCGACAAAGACCCGGAGCTGCAGGCTGCCCTTGTCAAGGTGGAGGAGACGTTCGACCTGGAGGAGAGGATCGTGGCGATGCGCGAACTCAACCGCCTCGCCGAATCACGCTCCTACCAGGTGAGGACCATCTACTTGACCGCCGCCGCCGCGCATGACCCCGCTCTCCAGTTCGAGTTGTTCGGCGACGTCAAGTTCCACTTCGGGCAGGACGACATCCGCTGGGCGACGTAGCCCGCCGGCCTCACCCCCCAGCCCCCTCTCCATTGCGGAGCAATGGAGAGGGGGCTCCGGTCCCCTCTCCCTCCGGGAGAGGGCGAGGGTGAGGGTGAGGGGCCGGCGCCCGCCGAGGTCCCCCTCACCCTCTCTCCCCAGGGGAGAGGGAGAGGGTGAGGGCCCGCGCCTCCGAGACTCGCGCGGCGGGGCAAGGGGGGAGCGAGGCCCCCCATGAAGGCGCACGATGGCCAGCTACATCGCCCGGCGGCTCCTGGTCACGATCCCGGTCCTCATCTTGATCTCGCTGATCACGTTCTTCGCCGTGGCGCTGCTGCCCGGCGACTTGGCCATCGCCATGCTGGGCCTGGAGGCGGATCCCCGGCACCTGGAGGCGCTGCGGGAGCAACTGGGGCTCAACCGGCCGGTCGTCGTGCGCTACTTCGACTGGGTGGGGGACGCGCTGCAGGGTGACCTCGGCCACAGTGCGCGCGCGGGCCAGGAGGTCAGCGACCTGATCGTCAAGCGCCTGGAGGTCAGCATCGAACTGGGCATCCTGGCGATGCTGGTCGCGCTCGCGATCGGGATCCCGCTGGGGCTGCTCGCCGGGGCGCGGCCGAACACCGGCCTCGACTACGGGGGCACCACGCTCGCCGTGCTGGGGGCCGCCATCCCGAACTTCTGGCTGGCGCTGATGCTGATTCTGATCTTCGCGGTGCAACTGCGCTGGTTCCCGGCCGTCGGCTTCACCAGCTTCCTCGACGACCCGGTCCAGAACTTGCGCTCGGTCGCCTTGCCGGCCTTCGCGGTCGGTGTGACCCAGGCGGCGATCCTGGCGCGGCAGACCCGCGCCGCCCTGGTGGACGTGCTGCGGCAGGACTACGTGCGCACGGCCTACGCCAAGGGCCTGCGCGAGCGGAGCGTGATCCTGCGGCACGCGTTCCGCAACGCGCTCATCCCCGTCGTCACGGTGCTGGGCATCCAGGTCTCCACGATCGTGGGCGGCTTCGTCATCGTCGAGACCGTCTTCAACCTGCCGGGCGTCGGCAAGCTCTTGGTCGACTCCGCCTTCAACCGGGAGCTCCCGACGGTGCAGGCGATCGGGGTGCTGCTGGCCGGCGCCGTCGCCCTCACGAATCTGGCCGTCGACGTGTCCTACGCGTTCCTGGATCCGCGGATCCGCTATGAGTGAGCGGCAGCCCGGCGCCCCGGCCCTGCAACTCCGCGAGCGCCGCTGGGCGCGCGCGCGGGAGTTCGCGCGCCGCTTCCGTCACCGGCCCGCGGGGGTGGTGAGTCTGGCGATCGTGCTGCTGGTCCTCGTCGCCGCGCTCGTGCCGGGGCTCCTTTCCACGCATGATCCCATCGCGCTCAGCGATCAGCGCCTCAGCCCGCCGACGGGGGAGCATTGGTTCGGCGCCGACACGATCGGCCGCGATACCTACTCCCGCCTCGTCCACGGGGCGCGGACCGCCCTGCTCGTGGGGTTGATCTCCGTGGGCATCGGCGTGGGCGTCGGCCTGCCCTACGGCCTGCTCGCGGGCTACCTCGGCGGCCGCAAGGACGAGGCGATGATGCGCGTGATGGACGCGCTGTACGCGTACCCGGCCTTGCTGCTGGCCCTGATCATGGTCGCTGTGTTGGGCTCCAGCATGGTCAACGTGATGATCGCGATCGGCATCGTGTTCGTGCCCCTGTACGCCCGCCTCGTCCGCGGCAGCACCCTGTCGGCCAAGGAGAACGATTACGTCATGGCGGCCGAGGCGATGGGGGCGGCCACCCCGCGCATCCTCTTCCGGCACATCGCGCCGAACGTGCTGGCGCCCGTGCTGGTGCAGATGTCGCTGGGCATCGGCTTCGCGATCATCATCGAGGCGGCCCTCTCCTACCTCGGTCTGGGGACGCAGCCCCCCGACCCCTCCTGGGGGACCATGCTCAGGTCGGCGCAGGTCTACATGGCCACGAACGGTTGGGGGGCGTTCTTCCCGGGCATGGCCATCGTGCTGACGGTGCTGGCCTTCAACCTGCTGGGGGACGTCCTGCGCGACCTCCTCGACCCGCGCCTGCGCGGCGCGGATTGACCTCACCCCCTGTCCCCCTCTCCATCTGGACGATGGAGAGGGGGAACGTGGAGACGAGCGCTGGGTCCCCCTCACCCTAACCCTCTCCCCAGGGAGAGGGGATCGGAGTCCCCCCTCTCCATTGCTCGGCAATGGAGAGGGGGTTAGGGGGTGAGGTCCGGGCGCTTCGTGACGTGGTCGAGGGGCGCTAGTCCAGGTAGTCGCGCAGGCGGCCGGCCCGCGAGGGGTGGCGCAGCTTGGCCAGCGCCTTGGTCTCGATCTGGCGGATGCGCTCGCGCGTCAGGTTGAACAACTCGCCCACCTCCGACAGGGTGCGGCTGCGGCCGTCGCTCAGCCCGAAGCGCAGCTCCAGCACCTCGCGCTCGCGCGGCGTGAGCTCCTCCAGCACCTCGCCCAGCGCCTCCCGCATCAGCTTGCGGTCGACCTGGTCGGGCGGCGCCGGCGCGCCCTCGTCCTCGATGAAGCTGCCCAGCGTGTCGGCGTCGTCCTCCACGCCGACGGGCGAGTCGAGCGAGGCCGGCTCGAGGCTGGCCTTGAGGATCTCGCGCACGCGCTCCTCGGGCAGCTCCATGATCTCGGCCAGCTCCGACGGCGCCGGCTCGCGGCCGTACTCCTGCACGAAGCGGCGGCTGGCGCGGTTGAGCTTGTTCAGCACCTCGGTCAGGTGCACGGGGATGCGGATCGTGCGCGACTTGTCGGCGATGGCGCGCGTCACGGCCTGCCGGATCCACCAGGTCGCGTAGGTGGAGAACTTGTAGCCCTTGCGGTAGTCGAACTTCTCCACGCCGCGGAAGAGGCCGATGTTGCCCTCCTGGATCAGGTCCAGCAGGCTCAGGCCGCGCCCGGCGTACTTCTTCGACACCGCGACCACCAGCCGCAGGTTGGCCTCGATGAGGTGCGTCTCGGCCTCGTGCGCCTCGCGCTTGATGCGGTCGAAGTGGCGCTCGAAGCGGGGCTCCAGCGGCGCAAGCTCCACGGCCAGGGTCGGGCCGGGCGCGAGCAGCGCCTCCTCGCCGACGATCGCGCGGCAGCGCTCGATCAGCTTCGCGTCGAGCAGGTGCGCGACGACCGAGAGCTGCACGATCAGCGTGTTCGCCTCCTCCTCGTCGACGCGGCGGGCGCGCTGCACGCGGTCCCGCATCTCCTCGTTCAGTTCGCCGTCGATGCGGTCGCAGAAGTCGGGCTCGTGGATCAGGTCCAGCTGCGAGCGCTTGCCCCAGCGCAGCGACCGCCCGATGACGACCGCGACCGGCCGCAGGTGCTCGAGTTGCTCGAGCAGCGCCACCCAGACCTCCGCCCCGCTGGGGTCGCGGCCCAGGCGATCGCTGAGCGTCTCCTCCACGTCGAGGATCCAGTTGCCGTCCTCGAGTTGGCGCGCCAGGTAGCGCTCGTCGGCGGCGGTGAGCAGGTCGACCCGGCCGATCTCCGACAGGTACTGGCGGACGGCGTCCTCGCCCGCGCCGGTCAGGTCCTCCAGCGTGCGGCTGGGGCGCGGCGGCGCGACCCGGTTCGGCGCGACCGGCGCCGGGCCGTTGCCCGGGTCGGCCCGGCGGGCGCGCGCGGCGCGCCGGCGGGCGGCGGCCTTCTCGGTGCTGGGCGCCCCGCGCTCGATCGGCCGGGCGGCGCTCTCGCGCCGCACGCGCCGGCCAACGCGCTTGCGCGGCTTGGCGGGGGTCTTCTTGGTGGGCTGAACGGTGGTGTTGCTCATGTGCGTCTCGGACTTCGATACGCTCGGTCGTCGGGATCGGGTTGCGCCGCCGCGGCGGGGCCTAGCGGGCCCGATAGCGGCCGCGCTCGGCGCCGGGCGCTCCGCGCCCGCCGCGGGGCGACCCGCGCCCGCCGCGCTGGAGTTCCGGCAGGCCGGCGCGCAGCAGGCTGCGATGGCCCTTGCGGTGGTCCAGGTTCGCGGGCTGGCGGTCGGGATCGGCGGTATTGCCGCTGCCGCGGCGTCGTCTGCGTGGCTTGCTCATGCCTGGTCCTTCGCCGGCCGACGGGCCGGGGGTTCCGTCGCGCGTCCCCGGAGGGGGAGCGTTCGCGTGTCCGCCCCGCGCGGCAGCGGCGCTGCCCGGATGCGACGGCCCGGACCCGGCGCGGGTGAGCCGCTGCCGTTGTCCTGCCCGGATCGTCGTGCGCGGACCGGTCGGAACTCTCCCTGATCTTACCACACGCGGGCTTCGTTCCCGCGTCGCGCAGGTAACGCGGGGGCCGCGATCTCCGACACGCATCCGCGTTCGCGAGGGCCGCTAGGCGAGGTCGAGCGGCGGGAAGTTGGGCGCCCGGCGCTCCTGAAAGGCGGCCACGCCCTCGGCGAAGTCGGGCCAGTTGAGCGACACCAGCGCCCGCGCCTCCGAGTCCTCCATCGCCGGGCCCAGGGGCCGCATCAGGTCGCGGTAGGTCTGCTGCTTGATGTGCATCAGCGAGCGCGGCGCCGCGGTCCGCGCCAGCGTGCGGACGTATTCCGTGGCCGCCTCCAGCAACTCCTCGCTCGGCACGACCTCGTTGACCAGGCCGCACGCCTGCGCCTCCTGCGCCGAGACGCGCCGACCGGTCCACATCATGTCCAGCGCCCGCGCGTGTCCCATCAGCCGCGGCAGCAGCCAGGTCGTGGCGTGCTCGCCGGTCAGGCCGCGTTGGGCGAAGGCGTTGACGAAGAACGCGTTCTCCGCCGCGAAGCGGACGTCGCAGGCCGCCGCGAGCCCCAGCCCCATCCCCGCCGCCGGGCCGTTGATCGCGCCCACGACCGGCTTGCGCACGGCCATCACGAACGTCACCGACCGTTCGTAGTCCGCGTCCCGCTCCGCGCCGCCGGGCGTCAGCACGTCCCCGGGGTCGTCGGCGAAGGGGTTGGGGTTGTCGGCCGCGGCCAGATCCTCGAGGCCGTCCATGTCGGCGCCGGCGCAGAAGCCGCGGCCCGCGCCGGTGAGCACGATGCCCACGACCGACGTGTCCCGCTCGGCCGTGGCCATCGCGTGGCGCAGTTCGGTCAGCATCGCCCCGCCGATCGCGTTCAGCCGGTCGGGCCGGTTGAGCGTGATCACGGCCACCGGGCCGTCCACCTCGTAGAGGATCGTCGTGTAGGCGCCGGTCGTCATCGTTGTACCTCCCGCCGGCGCCGTCCCGCCCGCGCGGGCGCCCGGCGCATCGTGCAGAGTGTAGCCCCCGCGCCGCCGCCGGGATCGGATACCCTGTCGGCACGATGACTACCGCCGACACCGCCACCCGCCCCTACACCGTCGCGACCGACCGCGTGGGACGCCGCACGATCGCCGTGACCACGGAGTTGACCAAGCGCCGCCTGCTGGCCTTCGCGGCCGGCATCGGCGAGTGGGATCCCCAGTACAGCGACGACCTGCGCGCCGGCGGCCTGCTGGGCCACCCCGGTCTCGTCGAGAGCCTGATGTGGAACGCCCGGCACATGCCGGACGACGACATGGACCCGCGCGCCATCCCCTTCGGCGTGCACGCCTCGACGGACTGGCGCTTCAGCCGCGCTTTCCGCATGGGCGACGTGATCACGACGCAGGGCCAGCTGATCGCCGTCGCGCAGATCCCGCCCGGCGTGATCAGCACGACGCGCTACCGGATGCTCGATTCGCGCGGCGACGAGGTCGCGGTGATGGACACCAGCGGCATCATGCGCGGCCTGCGCAGCGACGGCCCCGACCGCGCGCTGGCGACCGTGCCGCCCCTGCCGGAGCGGGTCGTGGCGGCGGAGCCGCTGTGGAGCACGGTCGTGCCGCTGTCGGCGCACCAGGCCCACGTCTACACGGAGTGCGCCGACATCTGGAACCCCATCCACACCGAGCGCGGCTTCGCGCAGGACGCCGGCCTGCCCGACCCGATCCTGCACGGCAGCTGCACCTTCGCCTTCTCCGTGCGCGAGCTGATGCGCCGCTACCTCGACAACGACCCCGCGCGGCTGCGGCGGGTGGCCGGCCAGTTCCGCTCGATCGTGATGCTGGGCGACCCCGTCACCGTGCGGGCGATGGGCGAGTCGCGCGACGGCGACAGCCGCGTGGTCTTCTGGGAGACGCGCAACGCGCAGGGCGCCCCCGCCGTCGCGAACGGCGTGCTCGTCTTCGACGGCTGAGCGGCTAGCGGCCCTGGTACTTGGGCTCGCGCTTCTCGGCGAACGCCTTCGGCCCCTCGGCGAAGTCGGCCGTCTGGCGCGTCGCGAAGGCCAGCATCGACTCCAGCCGGATCGCGTCCTCCAGCGGCAGCCCGTGCCCCCGCACGACCGACTCCTTGATGGCCCGCTGCGTCAGCGGCGCGCCCGACGTGAAGCGGGCCGCCGCCTCGCGGGCCAGCGGCATCACCTCGGCCGAGGGGACCACCCGGTTGACCAGCCCGTATTGCAGCGCCTGCCGCGCGTCGAGGTTGTCGCCGTAGAGGATGACCTCCATCGCGATGGCGTGCGGCAGTTGGCGGTAGAGCCGCTGCGTCGCGCCCAGCGTCGGGAAGATGCCGCGCCGCACCTCGGGCAGCCCGAAGACCGATTTCTCGGACGCGATGCGGAAGTCGGTCACGCTGAGCAGGGTGAGGCCCGCGCCCAGGCAGTAGCCGTCGACGGCGGCGATGATCGGCTTCCAGACGTGGATGCCGTCGTCGAGCGAGGAGCCGCCCCGCGGCTGGAACACCTTGGCGATCTCCGCGCCGGCGCCGCCGGGCCGCCGCGGGACCGTCTTCTTCAGGTCCGCCCCGGCCGAGAACGCCTTGCCGCCCGCCCCCGTCACGATCGCCACCCAGATGCCGGGGTTGTCGCTGATCTCGGTCCAGGCCTCGGCCAGCGCCGCGAACGTCTCCGGGTCGAGCGCGTTCATCGCTTCCGGGCGGTTGAGCGTCACCGTCGCGACGCGGTCGGCGACATCGAAGAGCACGGGCTCGGCGTCGGGCATGGGGCCTCCGGGTCTGCGGCCGCCGGGGCTGGCGGGCTCGGGGCTGCGAGACTACCATCGCCTGCGAAGCGCGCGAAGGCGCGCACGATCACGAGAGACCAGTTCACGAGAGACCAAGAGGTGCAGCATGTCGGACGACCGATTGCTCTACGAGAAGCGGGACGACGGGGTCGCCTTGATCACGATCAACCGGCCGGCGCGGCTCAACGCGCTCCTGCCCGAGATGGGCGATCTGATGAGCGACCTGTTCGACGACGCCGAAGCGGACGAGGCGGTGCGCTGCGTCGCCCTGACGGGCGCCGGGCGCGCCTTCACCGCCGGCGGCGACGTGAAGGCCATGGCCGAGGACAAGGACACCGCCAGCGGCGGCGCCGCCAACTCCATCGACGAGGCCGCCCGCAACCTGGCCGACTGGGGATGGAAGATCGCCGGGCGTCTCTACAACATGCCCAAGCCCACCGTCGCGCTCGTCAACGGCTTCGCGATGGGCGCCGGCCTGAGCATCGCGCTCGCCTGCGACATCCGCGTCTGCTCGAGCCAGGCCAAGTTCGGGACCGCGTTCCGCAACGTCGCCCTCTCCGGCGACTTCGGCGGCAGTTGGTTCCTGCCCCGCATCGCCGGCCACGCCGTCGCGAGCGAGCTCTACCTGACCGGCGAGATCATCGACGCCGATCGGGCCCTGGCCCTGGGCCTGACCAACCACGTCGTGCCGCACGAGGAGTTCATGGACGCCGGGCTGGAGTTCTGCGCCCAGATCGCCGCCGGCCCGCCGCTGGCGATGGGCCGTATGAAGCTCAACCTGCAGCGCTCCGACTCCCTCTCGCTCCGAGAGGCGCTGCTCGCCGAGGCGATGCACCACACGCTCAGCTCCCACGACGAGGACCACGCCAGCGCCACGCAGGCGTTCGTCAAGAAGGAGACGCCGGTCTTCCGCGGCCGATAGGCCGGCGCGCGCGAAACGACGGACCGCCATGACCATGCAGCCCCCGCCCCCCGAGATCATCGACGTACGCCCGGCGCATCGCTTCGACGAGGCCGAGTTGGAGGCGTACCTCGCCGCGCACATCGACGGCTTCACGCCCCCCATGACGGTGCGCCAGTTCGACCGCGGCCACTCCAACCCGACGTTCCTCATCGCGGCGGGGGACAAGGAGTACGTCGTCCGCAAGAAGCCGCCCGGGGAGCTGCTCAAGAGCGCCCACGCCGTCGACCGCGAGTACCGCGTCATGGACGCCCTGCGAGACACCGACGTGCCCGTGCCCCGCATGTACCACCTCTGCGAGGACCCGGCGGTGATGGGCACCGAGTTCTTCGTCATGGAGCGCCTGCACGGCCGCGTCTTCACCGACTACGCCACGGCGGGCAACGACCAGACGGAGCGGCTCGCCCTGTTCCGCGAGGCGACCCGCGTGCTCGCCGCGCTGCACGCCGTCGATTACGAGGCGGTCGGGCTGGGCACGTTCGGCCGGCCCGGCAACTACGTGCAGCGGCAGTTCCACCGCTGGACGAAGCAGTACCTCGCCTCCCAGACCGAGGAGATCGAGTCCTTCAACCAGCTCATGGAGTGGCTGCCCGGGCGCATGCCGGAGGACGAGGAGACGACGATCGTGCACGGCGACCCGGGGATGCACAACATGATGTTCGCGCCCGACGCGCCGCGTGTCGTGGGGCTGCTCGACTGGGAGATCTCGACGCTGGGCAACCCGCTGTCGGACGTCGCCTACTTCTGTTCGCGCTTCTACTCGGCCGACCCCGACAACCCGATCGAGCCGGGCCAGAACGGCGTCCCCCGCTGGGAGGAGATCATCGCGCACTACGAGGGGTTCTCGGGCCGCGCCATCACCGACTTCCCCTTCTACGTCGTCTTCAACATGTACCGCAGCGCGGCCATCATCCAGGGCGTCTACTACCGGGGCGTGCAGGGCAACGCGGCCTCGTCGCAGGTGATGACGACCGAAGGCGCCGCGCGCCGCACCGCCGACATGGCCTGGCGCCTGGCCCAGGAGGGGCTGCCCGGCTGAGCCGGCCCCGCCACGCATCCACACGCATCCAAAGGAGGAACCATGGACGGCGCATCGATTCACGGCCGCTTCGTTTGGCACGAGCTGGAAACCGACGACCCGGACGCCGGCGCGGCCTTCTACACGGCCCTGGTCGGCTGGGGCACGACGACCCAGGACCCGGGCAGCGGTCCCTACCGGATGTTCACCCAGGACGGCATCGACGCGGCGGGCCTGATGGACCTGCCGGAGGAGGCCAAGCAGATGGGCGCGGTCCCCTGCTGGCTGACCTACGTCGGCGTGGGGGACGTGGACGCGACGATCGCGCAGGCGGCGGCGCTGGGCGCGACGTCGCCGATGGAAGCGTTCGACGTGCCGGCGGTGGGCCGCATCGGGCTGATCATCGACCCGCAGGGGGCGGCGCTGGGCCTGTTCGCCCCGGCCGGCGACGACGACCTGCCGGCGAGCCCCCCGCCCGGCGTCGGCACGCCCTCCTGGCATGAACTCGCCACCGCGGACTACGAGGCGGCCCTGCGCTTCTACGCGGAACTCTTCGGCTGGGCGGAGGCCGACGCCATGGACATGGGCGGCGGCGCGATCTACCAACTGTTCGGCCTGGGCGGCGGGGAGCCCCTGGGCGGCATCTTCAACAAGCCGCCCGAGATGCCCGTGTCGGCCTGGAACGTCTACTGGGAGGTCGCCGACGTCGACGCCGCCGCGGCGCGCATCCCCGGCCTGGGCGGCCGCATCATCACCGAACCGATGGAGGTTCCCGGCGGCGGCCGCATCCTCCAGGGGGTCGATGCGCAGGGCGCGATGTTCTCGCTCTCCTCGCACCAAGCCTGACCCGCGCGGCTGCCGCCGCCGGCCGCGCTAGTCGTCGAGGCGCCAGAGGTCGATCGCGTTCCCGCCGACGATCCGCTGCCCGTCCTCGATCGTCTCCGCGGCGTCGAAGCAGGCCTGGATGCTCTCCTGGGTGTAGCCCAGCGTGCTCTCCGGGTGCGGGTAGTCGTAGGTCCACATGATGCGGTCCGCGCCCATCAGGTCGACCTGGCGCAGGCCGGGCATGTCGTCCATGAAGGTCGCGTAGCAGTTGTTGAACCAGTAGTGGCTCGGCCGATGGGCCAGCCGCGGGTTCATCTCCGACTCGAACGCCTTGTAGACCTTGTCGGCCTCGAACAGCGCCGACGGCACCCAGGCGATGCCGCCCTCGGTGAACACGACGCGCAGGCTGGGGTGCCGCTCCAGGATGCCGGAGAAGGTGAGCAGCGACCACAGCCGCCGGAAGCCCCCGAAGGCCACCACGATCGTCGTCGCCAGACCGCCCAGGCCGCGCGCGTCGAAGGTCTCGCCCACGTGGAAGGAGAGCGGCAGGCCGATCTCCTCGACCGCGGTCCAGAACCCGTCCAGCTTGCGGCTGTTGTAGAAGACGCCCGGCGGCAGCGTGGGCATCATCATCGCCTTGAAGCCCAACTCCTTGAGTTGAGCGCCGCCCTCGCGGACCGACGCCTCGTCCCAGAAGGGCAGCACGCCCATCGGGAAGAGCCGGTCGCGGTGGGGCTCCACGTAGTCCATCACGATCTCGTTGTAGGCCCGGAAGCAGGCGGCGATGAAGTCGTGGTCGTCGTTGCGGATCAGGCCCAGGGTGCGCTGCGGGAAGAGGACGTCCTTGCTGATGCCCTCGGCGTCCATGTCGCGGATGCGCAGGTCGACGTCCCACATGCCCGCCCGCCCCTCGATCATCTCCGAGGGGAAGCCGGGGTTATCGAGGCTGTAGCCGTCGGCCACCATGTGGAAGCCGGTCTCGTCCCAATAGCCGCGGGGGCCGCGGTCGCGGTACTTGGGCGGCAGGTAGTCGGTCCAGTCGAGCGGCTCCAGGAAGTGGCTGTCGGCGGAGACGACCGTGGTCCCGGCGGGCCAGGGCGACTCGGGCTGATCGGGCTCGCGGTGCTTCGGCCAGGCGCGGGGTTCGTGAACGGCGACCATCGGACTCCTCCAGTCTGCGGCCCCGGCCTGCGAGGCGGGAGCGACGCCCTATCTATACCACTTTCCGAAGATGGCTGCCCGGCGCGCGGCGCCGCGCGGCCGCTACTCCTTGCGCCCGCCCGTCGTCCAGATCAGACCGCCGTCGACGGTCAGCGTCTGGCCCGTGGTGTAGGTCGAGGCGTCGGACGCGAAGTAGAGCAGCGCGTCGGCGATCTCGTGCGGCCGGCCCGCCCGCGGGATCGGGATGTGGCGCACGGCCGCCGCCTTGGCCGCGGGCTGCTCCTCCTCGGGCATCAGGGCGAACATGGCGTTGTAGAGCCGCGTGTCGATGGCCCCCGGCGCGACGCAGTTCACCCGGATGCCGTACTGCGCCCACTCGACGCCCAGGTGCGACGTCAGCATGATCACGCCCGCCTTGGCGATCGAGTAGTGCAGCGTGGGGATCTGCGGCCGCAGCCCGCTGACCGAGGAGATGTTGACGATCGCGCCGCCGCCGTGCTCCTTCATGTGCCGCGCGGCCGCCTGGCTGAGGAAGAACAGCCCCTTCAGGTCGAGGTTCATCACCGTGTCCCAGGCGCGCTCGTTCATGTCGATGGCCGGGGAGAAGAAGTTGGTGCCGGCGTTGTTGATCAGGATGTCCAGCCCGCCGAGCTCCGCGATCGTCGTATCGACGATGCCCTGCAGCTGATCCATGCGGCCCGCGTGGGCCGGGATCACGACCGCCTTGCGGCCCAGCGCCCGCACCTGCCCGGCGACCTTCTCCAGGTCCTCCTGCTTGCGGCTGCTGACGGCGACGTCGGCGCCGGCCTGCGCGAACAGCACGGCGGTCGCCTCGCCGATGCCGCGGCTCGCGCCGGTGACGAGCGCGACTTTGCCTTCGAGCGAGAAGCGGGGGAGGTCGGGCATGGGCGGCTCCTTGGGGGCTGGCGCGCCGCGGCGGGCGCGGTCGCCGGAGGATAGGCGGGCGCCTGGGCCGCGACAACCGGGGGGCCTCACCCCCTGTCCCCCTCTCCACCTGGACGATGGAGAGGGAACTCCGATCCCCTCTCCCTGGGGAGAGGGTTGGGGTGAGGGGGTGAGGCCGCGAATTTTTTCCGCCGCCGTCCGGCAGGGCGACCACAGGGGTCGCCCCTACGACCGTGAACGCGGCGCGGAGCCGGCCGCAAGAAATTTTCTTCCCGCCTGCCCGCCCCACTCCCCTCTGGTCCCCCCTCATCCATTGCATGGAGAGGGGGTTCGGGGGTGAGGTCGGGCCGCGCGCAAGAATTTTTTTTTTTCGCCCAACATTCCCCCTCTCCCTTTCCTCACGACGAGGGGACCGTTTGCATACCCCTTGACATTCCATCAAGTGTCGAAAAAGAACTTTCCCAAAACCTTGACTGGAGCCCCCAGTGCGGCAGCGCGGTTTCGGCGATGGCGTCACAGCGCCGGAGATCTCGTAGCCCCACCAGCGCCCGCCGCGAGCGAAGCCGGCGCCGACTGAGCGACCGGTCGGGCGAGCGATGCGCCGCGTGTCCGTCAGCGCGGCAGTCCCCTCGCCCGACCAGGCGCCGCCGGAGGGACTTCGCCCCCCCGCCGACACCGGTACACTCGACGCCGCATCCAGAGAACGCGTCGAGGAGGAGCATCGGCATGGGCAATCGACTGCAGGACAAGGTCGCGCTGATCACGGGCGGGACGAGCGGCATCGGCGAGGCGACGGCGGAGCTGTTCGTCGCCGAGGGGGCGCGGGTGGTGATCACCGGCCGCTCCGAGGCGAAGGGCGGGGGCATCGCCGATCGCCTGGGCGAGCGCTGCGTCTACGTGCGCGCCGACGTGACCCGGGAGGCCGACATCGCCGCCTCGGTCGACGCCACGCTCGAGCGCTTCGGCAAGCTCGACGTGCTGTTCAACAACGCCGGCGCCGGCGTGCAGACGACGCTGGACACGATCACCGCGGATCAGATCGAGGAGGGCGTGCGGCTGCTGCTGTCGAGCGTGATGCTGGGCATCCGCTACGCCGTGGCGCCGATGAAGGCCAACGGCGGCGGGGCGATCATCAACAACTCCAGCATCGCGGGGCTGCGCTACCGGCAGGGCGACCTGCTCTACTCGGCGATCAAGGCCGGCGTGACGCACTACTCCAAGCTGGCCGGCGTCGAGCTGGGGCCGTACGGCATCCGCGTCAACGTCATCTCGCCCGGCGCGATCGCGACGCCGATCTTCTGGGGCGGCTCGGAGCGCGCGAACACGCTCAGCGACGAGGAGAACGCGCGCAAGATGGCGAAGCTGCAGCGCAACCTCGCCAAGGCGACGCCGATGCGCGCGTCGGGCCTGGCCGTCGACATCGCCGAGGCCGCCCTCTACCTCGCCAGCGACGCGGGCCGCTTCGTCAACGCGCACGATCTGATCGTCGACGGCGGCCGCACGTCGATGTTCGAGGAGCAGATCCTCGAGGAGTAGGGGGGCCGCCCCGATCCCCCTCACCCTCACCCTAACCCTCCCTCAAAGGGAGAGGGGATCCCTCAAAGGAGAGGGGGTCAGGGGGTGAGGTCGCAGCGCGCGCCCGCTATCCTGGCGATCCCGCGATCCGAACGGAGCCGACATGCCCAGCACCCCACGCCCGACCGACTGGCAGCCCGAGGTCGATGAACTCAACATGCGCCGCCGCCTGGCGCTCAAGCTCGGCGGCGAGGAGCGCGTCAACCGTCAGCACGAGATGGGCAAGCTGACCATCCGGGAGCGCATCGACGCGCTCGCCGACCCCGGCACGTTCCACGAGATCGGCGGGCTGGCGGGCTACGGCACCTACGAGGACGGGTCGTTCCAGGACTTCAAGCCGCTGCCCTACATCGGCGGGCTGGCGAAGGTCGACGGGCGCCGCGTCGTCGTCGGCGGGCACGACTTCACGGTCAGCGGCGGCGCGGCCGACATCAGCACGCAGGAGCGATTCAAGAACCTCTTCCTGGCCGACATGGCGCGGGAGTACCGCATCCCGCTGATGATGTTCCACGAGGGCGCCGGGGCCAACGTCGCGGCCGAGGGCGACGGGTACGGCCACCTGCCGAGCTCCTTCGACGTCTTCGGGCCCGACATCCTCGCGGGGGTCGAGGTGCCCGTGATCTACGACGTCGCCGGCGCGGCGGCGGGCGGCGTGGCCGCGCACGCCATGCTGGGGCACTTCGTGGTGATGACGCCGCAGGGCTCGCTGTTCGCCGGCGGGCCGCCGCTGGTCAAGCGCGCCCTGGGCGCCGACGTGACGAAGGACGAGCTGGGCGGGCCCAACGTGCACGTCATGGTCTCGGGCGCCGTGGATAATCGGGCGGTCGACGAGTACGACGCCATCGCCCAGATGAAGAAGTTCCTCTCCTACTTCCCCGACAACGTCTACGCGCAGCCCCCGGTCTGGCCCAGCAGCGACCCGCCCGACCGGGAGGAGCAGGAGCTGCTCTCGATCGTGCCGCGCGAGCGCACGCGCCCCTACAACATGCGGCGCGTGGTGGAGTTGATCGTCGACGACGGCGACTACTTCGAGATCCAGCCCGAGTACGCCACCACCGTGCACACGATCCTCGCCCGCGTGGGCGGCTACCCGGTGGGCATCGTCGCCAACAACCCGCGCATGTTGGCCGGGGCGATGACGGCCGCGTCGGCCGACAAGCAGGGCCACTTCGTCGAGCTGTGCGACCACTTCCACATGCCGGTCGTCTTCCTGGCCGACGTGCCCGGATTCATGCTGGGCGTCCAGGCCGAGCGCACGGGCACGCTGCGGCACGGGATGCGCGCCTACTGGGGGATGTACATGGCCTCGGTGCCGGTCTTCACCATCATCACGCGCAAGAACTTCGGCATGGCCGGGCAGGCGACGGCCAACGTGGGGCGGAGCAACTACCGCGTCGGCTGGCCGTCGGGCGACTGGGGCTCCATCCCCATCGAGGGCGGCGTCGCGGCCGCCTACAAGCGCGAGATCGCGGCCGCGCCCGACCCCGACGCCAAGCGCCGCGAGATCGAGGCGCACCTGCTCCAGTTCCGCAACCCCTTCCGCACCGCGGAGGCTTTCGGCATCGAGGACATCATCGACCCGCGCCAGACGCGCTCGTACGTCCATCGCTTCCTGGAACTCTCCTACGAGAGCCTGTCGAGCCAGCTCGGCGTCGTGCGCAAGGGGGGCGTGCGCCCGTAGGCCGGTCGCAGGCGCGATCGGTTCGCGCGCGCTAGCCTAGCGGTCCCTTGATCTGAACGGAGCCGACATGCCCTCCTCTTCCCGTCCCACCGACTGGCAGCCCGAAATCGATGAGTTGAACCTGCGACGCCGCCTGGCGCTGAAGCTCGGCGGCGAGGAGCGGGTCAACCGCCAGCACGCCCTGGGCAAGCTGACCATCCGGGAACGCATCGACGCGCTCGCGGACCCGGGCAGCTTCCACGAGATCGGCGCCCTGGCGGGCGCCGGCATCTACGAGGACGGCGACTTGCAGGACTTCAAGCCGATGCCCTACGTGGGCGGGCTGATCAAGGTCGACGGCCGCCGCGTCGCCGTCGGCGGGCACGACTTCACGGTCGGCGGCGGCGCGGCGGACTCCATGCAGCAGGAGCGGTTCAAGAGCGTCTTCATCGCCGAGTTGGCGAAGGAGTACCGCATCCCGCTGATCCTGTTCCACGAGGGCGCGGGGGCCAACGTGGCGGCCGCGGGCATGGAGGGACACGCCCACCTGCCGAGCTCCTTCGACGCCTTCGGGCCCGACATCCGCGCGGGCATCGAGGTGCCCGTCATCTACAGCATGTCCGGCGCGTCGGCGGGCGCGGTGGGCGCGCTGGCCATGGTGGGGCACTTCGTGGTCATGACCGAGCAGGGGTCGATGTTCGCCGGCGGGCCGCCGCTGGTGAAGCGCGCGCTCGGCGCCGACGTGACGAAGGAGCAGCTGGGCGGGCCCGACGTGCACGTCAGGGAATCGGGCGCGGTCGATAATCGCGCGACCGACGAGTACGACGCCATCGCCCTGATGAAGAAGTTCCTCTCCTACTTCCCCCAAAACGTCTACTCGCAGCCGCCGGTCTGGCCCAGCAGCGACCCGCCCGACCGCGAGGAGGAGGAGTTGCTCTCGATCGTGCCGCGCGAGCGCACCCGCCCCTACAACATGCGGCGCGTGGTCGAGTTGCTCGTCGACGACGGCGACTACTTCGAGATCAAGCCGGAGCACGGGGTCACCGTGCACACGATCCTCGCCCGCGTGGGCGGCTACCCGGTCGGCATCGTGGCCAACAACCCGCGCATGCTGGCCGGCGCGATGACCGCCGCCTCGGCCGACAAGCAGGGCCACTTCATCGAGCTGTGCGACCACTTCCACATGCCGGTCGTCTTCCTGGCCGACGTGCCCGGCTTCATGCTGGGCGAGCAGGCCGAGCGCACCGGCACGCTGCGGCACGGGATGCGCGCCTTCTGGGCCATGCAGATGGCGAAGGTGCCGATCTTCACCGTGATCACGCGCAAGAATTACGGCATGGCCGGGCAGGCCACGGCCAATCCCAGCGCGCTCAACTACCGCGTCGGCTGGCCCTCCGGGGACTGGGGCTCCATCCCCATCGAGGGCGGCGTCGATGCCGCCTTCAAGCGGGACATCGCCAACGCGCCCGACCCGGACAAGCGACGCCAGGAGATCGAGGCGTTCCTGCTCCAGTTCCGCAACCCCTTCCGCACGGCGGAGGCCTTCGGCATCGAGGACCTCATCGACCCGCGCCAGACGCGCTCCTACATCCATCGCTTCCTCGAACTGGCCTACGAGAGCCTGTCGAGCCAACTCGGCATCGTCTGGAAGGCGGGCGTGCGCCCGTAGGCCGGGCGCGCCCGGCGGCGCGGGCGGGACGCTGGACTCGGGCGCATGGAGATCGGCCTCTTCTTCCAACTGCCCGCCTGGCCCGAGCAGCGCCCCGGCGACCGCTACGAGGACACCCTGCGCCAGATCGAGCTGGGCGACACGCTCGGCTTCTCCGTCGCCTGGCTGGCGGAACTCCACTTCGAGGCCAGCCGCGGCGTCATGCCCTCGCCGTTCCTGGTCGCCGCCGCCGCGGCGCAGCGCACGCGGCGCATCGGCCTGGGCACCGCCGTCGTGCTGCTGCCGCTGCACGATCCCCTGCGCCTCGCCGAGGAGACGGCGATGCTCGACCACCTGTCGGGGGGCCGGCTGCGGCTGGGCATCGGCCGGGGACACGGCCGGCGGCAGTACGCCGGCTTCGGCGTCGACGTCGCGGAGCGCGGCAGCCGCTTCGCCGAGGCGCTGGAGGTGATGCGGCGCGCCTGGGGAGCGGAGCCGCTGCGCTTCCACGGGCGGCACTTCACGTACGACGGCGTCACCGCCGTGCCGAAGCCGCTGCAGCAGCCCCACCCGCCGCTGCTCATGGCCGCCAACAGCGACGAGTCGGTGGAGACCGCGATCGCGCTGGAGATCCCCGTGATGATGGCGACCGTCACGGCCACGCCGGAGCAGATCGAGGCGCGCAGCCGCCGCTACCGCTCGGCCCTGCCGGACGCTCCCGAACGCGACGTCGCGCTGCTGGTCCCGATCCACGTCGCGGAGACGGACGCCCTGGCCCGCCGCGACTGCAAGGCGTCGCACCTGAGCTACTACCACGACCTGGCCCGCCTCGCCCGCGCGGACTCGCCGGAGGGACCGCCGACGGGATCGCCGCTCGCGGGCCGCATCGAGCGCTTCGCCTCGATGACGTTCGAGACCGCCGCCGCCGGCGACACGGCGGTGGGCGCGCCGGAGACGGTCCTGCGCCGCCTGACCGACCTGCACGCGCGCTATCGCTGCGGGCACATCATGGGCTGGTTCAGCTTCGGCGGGCGCATCCCGCACGACCGCGTCCTGGCGTCGATGCGCCTCTTCGCGGAGGAGGTGGCGCCGCGGCTGCCGTAGCGGCGGAGCGGGAGCGGGACGGCGAGCGCCCCGCCATTCGTTGACACCCCTCCGGCCCGCGACCTAGCCTTCGGCGAACCATCTTGCGGCGCGGAGGCGTCGTTTCCGGCCCCGGCCGGTTGGGGAAGACCGCATGGACATCGCGCACGACACGCTCCGCCGGATGTACGAACGGATGGTCCTGCTGCGCGAGTTCGACGAGCGCTGCGGGCGGCTGATGCAGGAGAACCGCACGAAGGGCGCCGTCCACCTCTACTGCGGCGAGGAGGCCGTGGCGGTGGGCGTCTGCACCCACCTCAGCAACGACGACTACATCACCTCCACGCACCGCGGCCACGGCCACCTGCTCGCCAAGGGGGGCGACCCCAAGTTCATGTACGCCGAGCTCTTCGGGCGATCCAGCGGCTATTGCAAGGGCAAGGGCGGCTCGATGCACATCGCCGACCTCGACCTGGGCATGCTGGGGGCCAACGGCATCGTGGGAGCGGGCCCGCCCATCGCGCTGGGCGCCGCCTTCGCCTGCCACTACCGCCGGGACGGCAACGTCGCCGTCTGCTTCTTCGGCGACGGGGCCTCCAACGAGGGCACCTTCCACGAGGCGGCCAACATGGCCGGGCTCTTCCGGGTGCCGCTCGTCCTGGTCTGCGAGAACAACCTCTACGGCGAATGGACCAAGCAGGCCGATCACCAGCCGATCGACGACATCGCCGACCGCGCCGCCTCGTACGACATGCCCGGCGTGACCGTCGACGGCATGGACGCCTTCGCGGTCTACGAGGCGGCCGGCGAGGCCATCGCCCGCGCGCGCCGCGGCGAGGGCCCCACGCTGTTGGAGTGCAAGACCTACCGCTACTACGACCACGTCGGCGTGGACTTCGGCAAGATCGTCCGCGACCCGGACGAGGTCGCGGCCTGGAAGGCGCGCGACCCGATCGAGCAGTTCCCGCGCCGGCTCATGGAGATGGGCGCGCTCACGCAGACCGAGATCGACCGCATCACGTCCGAGACGCGCGCGCGGATCGAAGCGGCCGTGGACTTCGCCGAGGCCAGCCCCGTCGCCGATCCCGCCTTCCTGCTCGACGACGTCTACACCCCGCCCGCCGCGGAAGGAGCGCACGTCTGATGCCCGTCAAGACCGTCACCCAGGCCGTCCCCGAGGCGCTCAGCCAGGAGATGAGCCGCGACCCCGACATCTTCTTCGCCGGCGAGGACCTGAGCGTCGGCGGGGCCTTCGGCACCTCCCAGGGGTTGAAGAAGGAATACGGCGACCGCGTCATCGACACGCCCATCTCCGAGTCGGCCATCGCCGGGCTCGCGGTGGGGGCGGCGGCGGCCGGCCTGCGCCCCGTGGTGGAGATCATGTTCATGGACTTCGTGGGCGTCTGCATGGACGAGATCGTCAATCAGATGGCCAAGATGAAGTACATGTTCGGCGGCAAGGCCACGCTGCCCATCGTCGTCACGACCGCCGCCGGGGCGGGATTCAGCATGGCCGCCCAGCACAGCCAGAGCCTCGAGGCGTGGTTCTGCCACATCCCCGGCCTCAAGGTCGTCATGCCGTCGAGCGCCTACGACACCAAGGGCCTCCTGATCAGCGCGATCCGCGACGACAACCCCGTGATCTTCATCGTGATCAAGCGCAACTTGCGGCTGCGGGACGAGGTCCCCGACGAGCCATACGCCATCCCCCTGGGCGTCGCCGAGGTCAAGCGCGAGGGCAGCGACGTCACGGTCGTCGCCACGGGCCACATGGTCGCGCAGGCGCAGCGCGCCGCCGACCAACTGGCCGAGCGCGGCGTCAGCCTGGAAGTCGTCGACCCGCGCACCCTCTCGCCGCTCGACATGGACACGATCGTCGCCTCCGTGCAGAAGACGAGCCGGGCCGTCGTCGCCCAGGAGGGCGTCCAATTCTGCGGCTTCGCCGCCGAGATCGCCGCCGCGATCCAGGAGCAGGCCTTCGACTACCTCGACGCGCCGGTCAAGCGCGTGGGCGCGCCGTTCAGCCCGGTGCCGTTCAGCCCCTCCCTGGAGGAGGCTTGGCTGCCCACCGCCGCCGACATCGTCGCGGCCGTCGACGAGATCCTCCCTGCCCGCGTCTGACAGGAGCGCCGGCCGCGTGGGCAGCGTCGGCCTGATCGCGAACCCCGCCGCCGGCCGCGACATCCGGCGCCTCGTGGCGCACGCCTCCGTCGTCAGCGCCAACGAGAAGGTGCGCATCGTCCGGCGGCTGCTGCTGGCCCTCGACGCGGCCGGCGTCGACCACGTCCGCTACATGCCCGATACGTCGCACCTCGTGACCCGCGCAGCCCGCGACCAGGGGCTGCGGCTGCGGCTCGAGCCGCTGCGCGGGGAGTTCCGCGGCGTCGCCTCGGACACGACTCTGGCGGCGCGGCGCATGGCCGAGGACGGGGCCGCCTGCCTCGTCAGCCTGGGCGGCGACGGCACGAACCGCGCCATCGCCCTGGGCGCGACGGACGTCCCGCTCATCCCGCTCTCCACGGGCACGAACAACGTCTTCCCCGCCGCGCGGGAGAGCACGCTGGCGGGGCTGGCCGCGGCGGCCATCGCGACCGGCCGC
Organism: Dehalococcoidia bacterium; assembly: GCA_963664645.2. GTDB lineage: Bacteria > Chloroflexota > Dehalococcoidia > Bin125 > Bin125 > TK10-74A. The sequence continues at coordinate 683,930 of CAXXCV010000001.1, read as the reverse complement.
GTCGATGCGGGCGCCGTCGCGCCGCGCAGCAAGCTGATCGAGGTCGGCCTGCCCGGCGGCGATGAACTCGCGCTGATCGACGTGGCCGTACTGGAGGGATCGATCGTGGGCAGCCGCGCGATCTGGGATCCGGCCGTGCTGCGGGAGATCGTGCTCACCCGCGCCGACCCGGCCGCCGTCGGGCTGGCCGCGATCGGCGGCGCGGTCACGTCGATCGGCCCCCACGACGACGCCGGCCTGCACGTCCGCCTCGGCGGCGGCGGCGAGGCGCGCCGGGTCCGCGTGCCGCTCGCCCCGGGCCTGGTCCGCGCCGTCACGATCGGCGCGGTGCGTCGCCTCGATCTCGCTGCTATCGTCGCCGTGACCGGGCCCGCGCTGCTCGCCTTCGACGGCGAGCGCGAGGTCGTCCTGGCCGACGGGCAGAGCGCGCAGTTGCGCCTCACCCGCGCGGGGCCGCCCGTCGTCGACATCGACGCCTGCCTCCGCGCCGCGCGGGAGGCCGGATTCCTCGCGGGGTAGCGCCATGGCCACATCCGTCGTCCTTCCCAAGCTCGGCATGACCATGGTCGAGGGCACGATCACCGAGTGGTACGCGCAGTCGGGCGACGCGGTGCAGGCGGGCGACGCGCTCTTCGCCTTCGAGACGGAGAAGGTCAACTACGACGTCGAGGCGGAGGTGGCGGGCACGCTGCACGTCCTCGTCGCCGCCACGGAGACCGTCGACGCCGGGGCGGTCGTCGCGCAGATCCTCGCCGCCGGCGAAGCGCCGCCCGCCGCGCCGGCCCCGGCAGCGCCTGCGCCCGCCGCTGCGCCGCCCGAGCCCGAGCCCGCCCCCGCCACGGACGCCGGCGCTCCCGACGGCGCACCCAGTGAACCCGGCCGCGCCTCCCCCGCGGTCAAGCGGCTGGCCGCCTCGCACGGCCTGGACTTGGCGTCGATCGCCGGCAGCGGCGTCGGCGGCCGCATCCTGCGGTCGGACGTCGAGCAGGCCGCCGCGGCTGCGGCGGAAGCGCCCCCCGCGCCGGCGGGGCCCGTGAAGGCGTCGCCTGCCGCCAAGCGGCTGGCCCGCGAGCACGACCTCGACATCGCGACCGTGAACGGCAGCGGCCCCGGCGGGCGCATCGTCGTGGAGGACGTGGAGGCCGCGCTCGCGTCCCCCGCGGCGGAGGCGGAGGCTCCGGCCGCGGGCGCAGCCGAAGGCGAGACGTTCCCCTACCGCGGCATGCGCCGCACGATCGGCGGCCGAATGCACGCCTCCCTGCAGGAGATGGCGCAACTGACCATGGCGATGGACGCCGACATGACGCGCGCCGTCGACCTGCGCCGGGAGTTGCTGGAGCTCTGGGCCGATCGCGGGCTGCGCCCCACCTACACCGACTTCGTGATCAAGGCCGCGGCCCTCGCCCTGCGCGCGCATCCGCGCCTCAACGCCGAACTCCGCGACGATGAGATCGTCCTGCATCCGCAGATCCACGTCGGCTTCGCGGTCGCGCTGGAGGAGGGGCTGATCGTCCCGGTCACCCGCGACACCGACGCCCTGCCGCTCGACGAACTCGCGCCGCTCAGCGCCGACCTCGCGGCGCGGGCCCGCGAGCGCCGGCTGGGCCCCGACGACCTCAGCGGCGGCACGTTCACCGTCACGACGCTGGGGATGTACGGCGTCGATGTGTTCACGCCGATCATCAACCCGCCCCAGGCCGCCATCCTGGGCGTGGGCCGGATCGGCGAGCGGCCCGTCTTCCGCGGCGAGAGCGGCACGGACGTGGAGCGGCGCTCGTTCATGACGCTCAGCCTCACCATCGACCATCGCGTCGTCGACGGCGCGCCGGCGGCGGAGTTCCTGCGCGACGTGAAGGGCATCCTGGAGCGGCCGTCGCAACTCATCCTGCCCTGAGCGCCGCGGACGGACTGCCCGCCTACAGCCCCGCCGCCCGCGCGACGAGCACGGCCACGCCCGCCGCCAGGCAGTAGACGACGAACACCCGCAGGGAGTGCGCCCGCACCAGCGTCAGCAGCCCCCGGATCGCCGCCACCGCCACCGCGAACGAGACGGCCGCTCCCAGCGCCATCTCGCCCAGGCCGACGCCCGCCTCGGCGCCGTCCGTCGCCAGTTGGCAGGCGGCCCAGAGGCCGGCCCCGCCGATCGCCGGCGCCGCCAGATAGAGCGCGAACAGGGCGGACCCCTCGCGCGTCACGTCGTGCAGCATCCCGGCCGCCATGCACATGCCCGACCGCGAGACGCCGGGCAGCACCGCCACCGCCTGCGCCACGCCGATGCGCAGGCTGTCCCGCGCCCCGATCGTCGCCAGCGCCCGCGTGCGACGGCCGAAGCGGTCGGCGGCCCACAGCATCACCCCCGTGCCGGTCAGGAACGCGCCCACCCAAGTGGGGTCGCGCAAGGGGCCGTCCAGGGCGTCGCGCACGGCGAGACCCACGACGGCCAGCGGCAGCGTCGCCAGGACGACGAGCGTCAGCAGCCGCGACGGCGGCAGCCCGCTCAGCCCCGCGCCCCCCGTCCCGGCCGCCCGCCGCCCCGCGAGGCCCGTGAGCAGCGCCCATGCCTCCGCCCGGAACACGACGGCGAGGGCCAGCAGCGTGCCCACGTGCACGGCGACGTCGAAGGCGACGCCGGGGTCGTCGGCGCCCAGGATCCAGGCCCCCAGCACCAGGTGCCCGCTGCTGCTGACCGGCAGGAACTCCGTCACCCCCTGCACGACGGCCAGGACGATGACCTCCAGGATCGACATCGGTCGCGGGGCCGCCTTCCCGTCGCGCCCGTGGGCGCGCTGTGGATCCCGCGCGCGGGGGCGCGCTGTGGGTCCGTCGCGCGCGTGGGCGCGCTGTGGGTCCGTCGCGCCCGTGGGCGCGCTATGGGTTCAGCGTGCCGCCTGCCTCCGGGTCGCGCCATCCCGCGCCGCGCGGCGTGCATCGCGCGGGAACAGGTGACAGAATGGGGCCGTGGCGATACCGTTTCGCCACTGTGCCATAATCGCCTGCGGCGATGCCGGTTCGCGCTGCGCGCCCGCGCGGCTGAGAAATGCGGCGCGCCACCCGCGACGGAGAGATGACGATGGCCGATCTGGCGCGCTCCGACGCCGTCCTCACGCGCTACCGCTCCCTCGTCGACGGCGGCACGCCCCCCTCCGAGTGGGCCTTCGCCTGGCGCACGGAGATCAACCGCGGCGGCTTCGACGCCTACGACTTCCTGATGCGCGAGGTGGTCGACACGGGCAAGTGCGTCGGCTGCGCGGCCTGCGTCACGATCTGCCCCACGGACGTGTTCGACTACGTGAACGAGGAGCCCGTCGACACCCGCGGCGAGGCCTGCGTGCACTGCGTGCTCTGCGCCGACGTCTGCCCGGTGCTCAGCCCGCCCGACCACACGATCGCCGACGTCGTGCACTACCGCGAGCCCAAGCTCGACGAGGGCTACGGCATCTACTCCTACGAGTACCTGGTGCGCGCGACCAAGCCGGAGATCGCGGCCCGCGCCCAGGACGGCGGGCTGATCAGCGCGATCCTGCTGCACCAGTTGGAGCAGGGCGGGATCAACGGCGCCGTGGTTGGCGACATCCTGCCGGACGACCCCCAAGTGGGCACGCATCTGCTGGCCACCACGCCGGACGAGATCCTGAACGCGCGCGGATCCCGCTACACGTACTCCCCCAACACCGTGGCGCTGAGCGAGGCGATGGAGAGGGACATCAAGCCGATCGCCGTCGTCGGCGTGCCCTGCCAGGTCGACGGCATCCGCCAGCAGCAGCACTCGGGCATCCGCCTGGCGATGAACAAGTGGTACCGCGAGAACATCAAGCTCGTCCTGGGGCTGTTCTGCTCCGAGGCCTTCACGCACGAGTCGATCGCCGCCATCGCGCGGGACTACAACCGTCACCGCAAGGAGATCGACAACATCAACATCAAGGGCAAGGTGATCATCCGCTTCACCGACGGCGTCGTGGAGGAACGGTCGCTCAAGGAGTTCCAGCAGTACGCCCGCCCCGCCTGCCTCTACTGCCAGGACTACGCCACCGACCAGGCCGACATCGGCGCGGGCGGCATCGGCCTCGATGGCTGGACCTACACCGTCGTGCGCACCGAGGCCGGGCACGAAGCCTTCCAGGCCTGCCTCGACGCCGGCTGGCTGGAGGTGCGCCCCGTCTCCGACGCGCCGCGCAGCAAGCCGCTGTTGCAGCGCCTGTCGGGCTTCAAGCGCGACAAGCTGCCGCCGCCGCTGCTGCCCACCGTCGAGGAGCGCCGCGCGACCGGCCAGATGGACCCCAAGGGCTTCCGCCTGTCGAAGATGAAGAAGAAGGCCGAGGAGGAAGCCGCCGCCAAGGCCGCCGCGGAGAACGGCAGCGCCGTATGACGACCATCGACGCTCCCCGCACTAGCCCTCCCTATGGGGCCCGCCACATCGACGACCTGAACATGATCTGCTCCGGCCAGGGCGGCGACGGTTCCCTCACCGTGACCACGGTCCTGGCCGACCTCCTGCGCCGCGACGGGCTGCACGTCTACACCGAGCGCGACGTCCTCTCCCGCATCAAGGGGGGCTACGCGGCGGCCTCGCTGCGCGCCTCCGCCCCCGAGCGCCACGCCATGGGCGACCACCTGGAGGTCGTGGTGGCGTTCGAGGAGCAGGGCGTCCGCCGCGCCATCCCCCGGCTCGCGCACGACGCCGTCGTCGTCTTCGACAGCTCCGAGGGCAACCTGCCCGAGGGCCTGCTGCCCGACGGCGCGCGGCTGCTCGCCGCGCCCATGGGCCGCTACGCCGTGCGCGACCTGGGCCGCACGCTCTACAAGAACATGATCGCCACCGGCATCGTCACGCGCGCGCTGGGCATCCCCGACGACGAGGTCCGCGACGCGCTGCGCACCCGCTTCAAGCGGCTGGGGCAGCCCATCCTGGGCTACAACCTGCAGGCCCTCGACCTCGGCTTCGGCGCGGCCGAGGACCTGCAGGTGGGCGAGGGGCTCTACAACGTCACGCAGACGCACGGCAGCGAGCGCATCCAGCTGACCGGCAACGAGGCGCTGGCCTTCGGCTTCCTCGTCGCCGGCGGGCGCTTCTTCACCGGCTACCCGATCACGCCGGCCACCGACATCCTCGACTGGCTGCAGAAGTGGCTGCCGCAGTTCGGCGGCATCGCCCGCCAGGCCGAGGACGAGCTGGCCGCCATCAACATGGCGATCGGCGCCGCGCTCACGGGCGTGCGCTCCATGACGGGCACCTCCGGCCCCGGCCTCGCCCTCATGCAGGAGGGCGTCAGCCAGGCGGGCAGCGGCGAGATCCCGCTCGTCATCGTCGACACGCAGCGCAGCGGCCCCTCGACCGGCATGCCCACCAAGCCCGAGCAGTCGGACATCAACCTCATGTGCTTCGGCGGCAACGGCGACTTCCCCCGCATCGTCGTCGCTCCCGGCAGCGTGCAGGACTGCTTCGAGATCGGCATCCAGGCCACCAACCTCGCCGAGCAGTTCCAGATCCCCGTCTACGTCGCGATGGACCAGGGCACCTGCCAGAACCTCGCCACGATCGAGCCCTTCGACCTGGACCACATCGAGATCGACCGGGGCAAGCGGCTCACCCAGAAGCAGGTCGACGCCCTCGGCCGCTACGACCGCTACGCCATCACCAGCGACGGCGTCTCGCCCTACACCGTGCCCGGCACGGCGCACGGCATGTCCTTGGTCACCGGCAACGAGCGCTACCCCGACGGCACCGTCACCACCAACCCCGGCAACCGGCGCGTGATGGTCGCCAAGCGCGATCGCAAACTCGAGACCGCCGTGCGCGGCGGCCACCTGCCCACGTCGGTCCTCTGGGGCGACGCCGAGGCGGAGATCGGCGTCATCGGCGTGGGCGGCGCCTTCGGCCCCATCCTGGAGGCGCTGGAGCGGCTCGAGGCGCGGGGCATCGCCGTGGCCTATCACCAGCCCCGCACGATCTGGCCGGTGCCGCGGGACACGGTCGAGTTCATCAACAGCCGCCGCCGGGTCTTCGTCGCGGAGTTGAACGCCGCCGCCCAACTGGCCAAGCTGTTCATCCGCGAGGGCGCCGACGCGGCCAAGATCCAGCATGTGCTCCGCTTCGACGGGGAGCCCATGCGCCCCAACGACATCGTCGGGCCCATCGCGTCCTACTGCGAGGAGCAGTAGCGTTCGGGCCGAGCGATCGCCCGGCGACGGAAGGCGGAAGCCGCATGACCACGCTGACCACCGAGCCCCACGTGACGCAGACCTTCCCCATCAAGGACACGATCTGGTGCGCCGGCTGCGGGCACTTCAGCGTGCTCAACGCCCTCGACGGGGCCTTCGGCCGGCTCGGCATCGACGGCAAGGACGCCCTCGTCGTCGCCGGCATCGGCTGCTCGGGGACCATCCAGAACCACGTGCCGGCCTACGGCTACCACGCCCTGCACGGGCGCGCGCTGCCCAGCGCGGCGGGGGCCAAGATGGCCAACCCGGAGTTGACCGTCATCGCCGCCGGCGGCGACGGCGACGGCCTCGCCATCGGCGGCGGCCACCTGATGCACACCTTCCGCAACAACCCGTCCATCGCCTACATCATCATGAACAACAGCACCTACGGGCTGACCAAGGGCCAGGCCTCGCCCACCAGCCAGGGCGGCTTCCGGGGCTTCGCCGCCCGCGAGCAGGTCGACCCGGTGATGCTGGGCCTCAGCATCCCCGCCACGACCTTCCTGGCGCGCAGCTACTCGGGCGACGGCGACCAGTTGGAGCAGCTCACCGACGCCGCCATCCGCCACGCCAACGCCGGCCGCGGCTTCGCCTTCCTCGAGGTCATCTCGCCCTGCGTCGCCTACAACGACCGCTACCACCAGTGGCCCGCGCACCTCGTCGACGTCGCCCGCACGCCCGGCTACGACCCGCGCGACCGGGGCGCCGTCTTCACCCGTCTCCTGGCCTGGGACGAGGAGGGCCGAGTCCCCACCGGCCTGCTCTTCCTCAACGAGGACGCCCCCCTCGCCGACGCCGCCGGCCCCGCCCAGCAGGACGTCGACCCCGCGTCGAATCGGGAGGCGTACCGGAAGGTCCTCGCGTCGTTCCAGGCGTAGGGGCGTCGCGGCCCGGGCCGAGGGCGCGAGCGACGGGCGTCAGCAGCGCTCCCGCGAGGATGACGTGATGTAGGGCTCCGCGTAGCGGCGCCGACCCCCGCCCGCCCGGTACACTCAGGCCCCGACGCGGGGCCGATGTGAAGACCACTCTCCGACTCCTCTACCTGCGCGCGCGCGCGAACTGGCGACTGCTCGGCGTCGTGGGGCTGGGCATCCTCATCGCCAGCGTGCTGATGGCCTCCACGACGCTCTACACGCGCGCCCTGACCGACCTGGGCCTCAACTACGACCTGCGGCGCAGCAGCGGCGACACCGGCGCCGTGGAGGTCACGCTCTACGAGACGCTGCTCGGCGGGCAGCGCAGCGCCGATGTGACGGCCTTCGTCGAAGGCAGCCTGGAGACCCACTTCGGCGACCTCGCGGCGCCCGGCCACCTGCGGGCCCGGCAGGTGGGGCCGTTCCACATGCTGTTCGACACCGGCCTGGGCGCCGGCGCCAACTACGGCGCGCAGATCACCTCGGTTGAGGGCTGGGAGTCGCAGGCCCTGTTCGAGGGCCGCGCGCCGCGGCTGCCAACGCTGCGCCTCGACCCCGGCCTCGGCTTCCCGGTCCTCGACGGGCCGGTGGAGGTGGCGATCCCGCGCTTCCACGCCGACCTGCTGCGGATCCGCGTGGGCGACGCGTTCCCCATCGCCGACGCCTACGACGAGTGCGACCGCGAGCCGCCGCTGCCGGACGGGTCGCCGCCGCCCAACGCGGTGCCCTGCCAGACGAGCGCCATCGTCTCGCTGCGCATCCCGGTGGAGGTCGTCGGCATCTTCGAGGCCGCCGACCCCGACCTGCCCCTCTGGCGCGCCGGTTGGCACAGCCTGCGCAGCCTGGGGCCGACGCTCAACCCCGCCCTCTTCGGGACCGTCCCCTTCTTCGTGCACTCCGACGCCCTGGCCGGGCCGCTGGCGCGGATCATCCCCGGCTACGCCGTCGATCTCCGCGTCCAGGACGGCGTGCCCGTCGACGCCTTCGACAGCGCCGGCATCCCAGCCGACCTCGCCCGCTTCGACGCGCTGCGCGAGGACGTGGGCAGCGCCAACGGCTTCACCTCCAGCCGGCTCGACGACACCCTGCGCCGCTTCGAGGCCGAGCGCGACTTCAGCGTCGTGCCGATCCTCCTGATCCTGATCCAGGTCGTCGCGATCGTCTTCTTCTTCATCGTGGTCATGGCGCGGCTGCTGGTGAGCCGCGAGTCGGAAGAGTTGATCCTGCTGCGCGGGCGCGGCGCGTCCCTGCTGCAGGTCGTGGGGCTCTACGTCGTGCAACTGACGCCCATCGTCCTCGCCGCGGCGGTCGTCGCGCCGCTGATCGCGGCGGGCGCGATCAGCGCGCTGGGGTTCGTCGGCGCGTTCCGCCACGTGACCGGGGCCGACTGGATCGCCACCCCGCTGACGCCGCAGGCCTGGGCGCTGGCGCTGGCCGGCGCGGCGCTGGCCGTGATCGCGGTGCTGATCCCGGTCGTCGTGGCGGCGCACGTGCGGCCCGGCGCGGCGCGCTACGTCGCCGCCCGCCCCGCGGGCGCGACCGTCGTGCAGCGCTACTACCTCGATGTCGCCTTCCTCGCCGTGGCGGGCTTCCTGGTCTGGGCCGTCGCCGCGCGCGACGCCGTCTTCACCCGCGACAGCCTGGGCGGGCTCACCACCGACCCGTTGGTGCTCATCGCGCCGGCCTTGATCGGACTGATCGCGGTCGTCCTTGTGCTGCGGCTGCTGCCCGTCCTGCTGCGCGGCCTGGCCTGGCTGGCGCGCGACCGCCTCGCGATGCCCGTCGCCGCGGCGCTACGGCAGGCCGTGCGCAATCCCGGCCCGCTCGCGCGGCTGAGCCTGCTGCTGATGCTGGCCGCGGCGCTGGGCACCTTCGCCGCCTCGTACGGGGGAACGGTCGTTCGATCCTTCGAGGAGCGCGAGCGCTACGTCGCCGGGGCCGACCTGCGCGCCCGCATCGAGCCGGCCTCGCCCGGCGTGCTGCAGGAGCGGCTGGCCGGCCTGCCCGGCGACCCGCCCGCCGCCCTCGTCGCGCGGCGCACCGGCAGCATCTCCCGCACCGGGCGCGGCGTCGGCGGGACCGTGCAGCTGCTGGGCGTGGAGAGCCAGCGCGCGGCTTCCTTCCTGTGGTTCCGCGACGATTTCACGGAGACGCCCCCGGCCGACATCCTGCCGGCCCTGGCCCCCGCGCCCAGCCTGGGCGGCATCGCCGTGCCCGACGACGTGGCGGAGTTCAGCGTCGCCGTGCACCTCAGCGAGGTCCGCGACGACATCAGCGTCTGGCTGCAACTGCGCGACCGCGCGGGCCGCTTCGTCCGCGTCCTGATGGGCACGCCGGAGCTCAGCGGCGAGTGGGAGGTGCTGCGCGCGCCCGCCCTCGAGACCGTCCAGGCGCGCCGTACCGAACCGCCCTACACGCTGCACGCCGTCGCCTTCACGGAGGCGCAGAACCGCAGCATCCCGGAGCCGGGGACGCTCCGCATCGACGACGTCACCGCGTACACCCGCGACGGCCGCAGCGTGCTGCTGGAGGGCTTCGAGTCGCCCAGCCATCCCTGGCTCCGGCAGCCGCTCGCGCTCGCGGAGACCAGCGACGAGATGGAGCGCCGCAGCGACGGCGTCGCCCACAGCGGCGACGGCGCGATGGAGTACCGCTGGTCGGCGGGCATCTCGCCGGGACGGCGCGGCATCTACCTGCCGGCCCCCAACCTCTGCGACGCGCGCGGCGTCTGCGCGCTCAACGTGGTCGCCAGCAACAGCTTCCTGCGCGTGCACGGCCTGCGGGTGGGCGACATCGCTCCGTTCCGCATGACCGGGTTCAGCATCGACGTGCGCATCATCGACTCCGTCGAATTCTTCCCCACGCTCGACCCGCTGCTGCAGGGCGGCTTCCTCATCGCCGACGTGTTCGACTTCCACCACCTCGGCACCATGCTCAGCTTCCGCGACCCCGTCGCCATCCGCGAGGTCTGGGTGCAGGGCCCCAGCGACCCGGGCCTGCGCGAGCGCACGATCGCCGCCCTGGCCGAACTCAGCGACGACCCCACCACGATCGACCAGCAACTCCAGGTCGCCGGCGCCGGCGACGATCCGCTCGTCGCGGCGGGCGGCAGCGGCATCCTGCTGGTCTCGTTCATCGCCGTGGGCATCCTGGTCATCGTCGCTTTCCTGGTCAGCGTCATCTTCACCGCGCGCGAGCGCATGCTGGAGATGGCGGTGCTGCGCACGCTGGGCATCGGCCGCCGGACGCTGCTGGGGCAGTTGATCGTGGAGTACGCGATCGTGGCCGTGGTGGGGCTGGCGCTGGGCACCTTCCTGGGCGACCGCATCGCGCGGCTGATGCTGCGCTTCCTGGAGGTCAACGAGGAGGGCGACCGGGTGCTGCCGCCGTTCATCCTGACGACCGACTGGCTCACCGTGGGCGCGTCCTACCTGGTCCTCGTGGCGATGCTGGCGGTGGGCGTCGCCGTCGCCTGGCGGCTCTACATCCGCGAGTCGATCACGCGCTCGCTGCGGCTCGCGGTCTGATGGCCGCCCGGACCGCCCGCGGACGGCGTGCGCGCCCCGATCGCCGCCGCGGCTCAGGACGGCGCCGGGGTCCGGGTCCGGCTCGGGGAAGAGGCGCTCGGGGAAGAGTTGCGCGTCGTTCACGGGCCGGCTCGACTCCGGCAGCAGCACGCCCGACTTGGCGACGATCTCGCCGCCGTCCTCGGAGACCAGCAGCGCGATCGCCGAGCCGGGCTCGATCGGCCGGCCCGGGGCCGCCGCCAGACGCAGCAGCAGGTCGGAGCCCACGTGGAAGCGCAGCAGCGTGCGGCCGCCCGCCCATTCGAGCGTGATCGTGAAGTCGTCCGCCGCCACGACGCGGCCCACGAGCACCTGCCGCCCGCGCAGGCCGTCGGCATGGCCGAAGGGGCTCAGACCGCCGCGCGGCACGATCACGCCCGCGCCGACGCCGCTCTCGCCCGCCCGCGGCGGCGCGACGTCGGGCGCCTCCACGACGACCGCCGGCGGGCGCAGCGGTTCGTTGGCCAGCACCTCCGTGCCCAGCCACCAGCCGGCGACGCCCACCGCCACCAGGACGACCAGCCAGGCCGCCAAGCCCTGCCAGCCGCGCGGCTTCACGGCGCCGCCCCCGCCGGCCCCACGACCTCCTCCGGCCCCGCCACGATCGCCGCCTGCAGGATGAGCGTATGCACGTTGTCGTCGATGCCGCCCAGGATGATCCAGTCGCCGGGGCGCACGCCGGCCGGCGTGATGGGGGTGAGGCGTTGAATCAGCGCATCGGGCCCCACGCGCACGCGGACCAGATCTTCGCCCACGCGGATGGAGACGACCTCGCCGTCCACGTCGCTGATCGTGCCGGCGATGTCGGCGGGCGGCGTGTCGTCCCGCAGGCTCGCGCCCGCGAAGATGCGATTGGCGGGCGGGTCGGGCTCGTCGGCGATCTGCCAGCCCAGCAGCAGCGTCGCGGTGAAGACCACGCCGGCCAGCCCCAGAAGCAGCGTCCCGAACGGTCCCCCGACGCCGATCCGTGCGATCATCGCCGCATGCTCCACTTCCGCGCCGCCCGGACGAACGGTGATCGGACGGTCCCGCCCGCCGGGCCCGGAAGGTTGAGTCTATCGGGCCGCGGCCTTCGCGCGGGAGGCGGCTGATGCGCGCCCCCCGAGTCTCCCCCGGCGCCGGCGCGGTGGTCACGCGGACGATCCTGGGGCTCGTCCTGCGACGCGCGTCGGGCCACCGGCGCCTGCTCGCGGCCGTCATCATCGGCGTGGTGCTGGCCGTCGGGCTGATGTCGGCGACGGAGATCTACCGCAACGCCCTGCGGGAGCTGGGCGTCGACGTGGACCTGTCGCGCGCGCACAAGCTGGACCTGGACATCTCCGTCGTCTCCAGCACGCATCCCTTCGCTTCCGTCCCCTACGCGCGGCGGCAGGCGGAGGTCGACGCGCAACTCAACCGCATCGCCCCCCACCTCAGCGGCGCGGCGCAGCACGCCGTCACCTCCACCTTCTTCCTGACCGCCACCGACGCGCCGCCCACCGACGATCCCGCACGGCCGCGGTCCAACCTCCAGTTCCTCACCGATCTCGCGCCGCACATCACCATCGACGCCGGGCGCTTCCCCACCGCGGAGGCCGGGACGACGCCGGCCGGCGGCGCGCTGCTCGAGGTCGCCATCGGCAGCGAGACCGCCCGGGCGCACGGCGTCGCGCTGGGCGACCTGTTCGACCTGCATCCCTTCTGGCGCGAGGACCTGCCGCCCGTGCGCGTGCGGGTCGTGGGCCTGATCAGCCCCCGCGACCCCGGCGCGGAGTATTGGGGCCGCCGCACCGACCAGTTCTTCCTCGACACCGCGAGTTGGCCCTCCTACCTGTTCTTCACGCCGCCCGAGACCCTGCTGGAGGTGCTGCCCCGTCACATCGCCGACCTCGACGGCCGCATCGAGGACTTGGCCTACTTCGACCTGGACACGATCGACGCCGCCGACGTGGAGCCGCTCCAGCAAAGCCTGCGGCTGCTCAGCCGGAACCTGGGAGCGGAGGTCGATCGGACACACATCAGCACGGAGATGCCGAACACGCTGGCCGCCTTCTCGGAGAAGGAGTTCTTCGCGCAGGCGCCGCTGCTCGTGCTGACCCTGCAGATCGTCGCCATCGTGCTCTACTACCTCGTCATGGTCGCGGCGCTGCTGATCGACCGGCAGGCGGGCGAGGTCGCCCTGCTCAAGAGCCGCGGCGCCGGCGCGAAGCACATCCTCGGCATCTACAGCGTCGAGGGGCTCCTGCTGGCCGGGCTCGGCTTCGGGCTGGGGCCGCCGCTGGCCCTGGGCGCGGTGGCCGTCCTGGGCCTGACGCCCGCCTTCGACGGGCTCAGCGGCGGCGACCTGCTCGACGCCCGCCTGACGCCCTCCGTTTACGCCTGGGCGGGCCTGGGCGCCGTGCTGGCCTTCTTCGCGCTGCTGATCCCCGCCGTCCGCGCGGGACGGCGCAGCATCGTGCAGTACAAGCAGTCGATCTCGCGGCCCGACACGACGTCGGCCTTCCACCGCTACTACCTCGACCTGGTGATCGTCGTCGTCGCGGCGCTGCTGTTCTTCCAGTTGCAGCAGGCCGACTCGCTGGTCACGGAGGAGCTCTTCGGCGACCTCAACTACGACCCCCTGCTGCTGCTCTCGCCGGCGGTCTTCCTGGTCACGGTGGCGGTCGTCTTCCTGCGCCTGTTCCCGCTGCTGCTGCGCGCGGCCGACGCCCTCACGGCGCGCTTCAGCGGCACGGCGGTGCAGTTGGGCATCTGGCAACTGATGCGCGCGCCGCTGGGGCACTCCCGGCTGGTGCTGCTGCTGCTCCTCGCGACCGCGATCGGCATGTTCTCGGCGACCTTCGGCTCCACGCTCGATCGCTCCTTCGACGATCGCGCCGCCTATCTTGCGGGCGCGCCGCTGCGCCTGGCCGACATGAACGAGGACGATGAGATGGGGCCGCACGCGATCGCGGCCCGGTTCGAGGACAGGGACGACGTCGAGGCCGCGGCCCCCGTGCTGCGCACCCGGGTGCGCAACCTCCGCGCCGGCGGCTCGCTCGAGGCCGACATCCTGGGCGTGGACACGTCGCGCCTGCCGGACACCGCCTGGTTCCGCGACGACCTGGCGGACGGCTCGCTGGCGACGCTGGTCGCCCCGCTGACGGCGGACGCGGCGGCGGCGCCCGGCATCAGCGTGCCGGCGGAGGCGCGCCGGATCGGCATCTGGAGCCGGGTCAATCGCGTCGAGCGGGCGTTGGTCGTCGTGCGGGTGCTCGACGCGGAGGGGCGCTACCAGGACCTGCGGATGCAGGATCCGTTGCGCGCCGAGGCCGGCTGGCAGATGGTCAGCGCCTCGCTCGACGGGCTGGCGGCGGGCGAGAAGTTCGTCACCACGATCCTCGTCTACCGCTACGGGCGCTCGGGCGCGTTCGCCGGGCAGGCGCTCTGGGACGACCTGCAATACAGCCCCACGCCCGGCTTGCTCGGCGAGCCCTTCGAGGACGGCGTCGTGATCGAGGACTTCGGGCAGGTCGACCGCTGGGAGCCGGTCCTGGAACCGGGGCGGCGCAGCCAGATCGAACGCTTCAGCGCCGAGCGGACCGACGTGATCTCCCGCCCCTCGGCGGCCCGCTATATCTGGGACCGCGGCTTCTCGACCGCCGGGCGCGGCATCCGCTTCAGCGACGATGGGGGCCCGCTCGCCGTGCTGGCCAACGCGGCCTTCCTCGCGGACGCCGACTTGGAGATCGGCGATGAGATCCGCCCCTTCTCGAGCAGCGGCTCGATCCCCATGCGCATCGTGGGCACGTTCGAGCTCTTCCCCACCTTCGATCCGCGCGCCGGCGACGGCATGCTCCTGGCCGACATCGGCCGGCTGGGCTTCTTCCTCAACCGCAACGCCAGCCGCAGCGGCGACACGTTCCCCAACGAGGTCTGGATCACGCCCAACGGCGACGAGGGATCTGGCGAGCCTGCGCGCCGCCATCGAGGCCGGCGAATTCGGCGAGCCCACGGTCTTCGACACCGCCGCGCTGCGCGAGGCGCAGGATCAGGATCCGCTGACGGCCGCGGGCTGGGACGGCCTGCTGCTGCTCTCCTTCATCGCGGTGCTGCTGCTGAGCGCCCTGGGCGTGCTCGTGGCGTCGCTGGCGGCGGCGCGCACGCGCGCGCTGGAGTTCGCCATCCTGCGCACGATGGGGTTCTCCATGCGCCAGATCCTGACCGTCGTCTCGTTCGAGCAGATCTTCATCGTCGTGCTGGCGATGGCGGCCGGCACGCTGGTCGGGTCGCGGCTGGGCATCCTGATGCTCGAGTTCCTCGGCGTCACCGAGCGCGGCGAGGAGGTCGTGCCGCCCTTCGTCCTCGTCACCGACTGGGGTACCATCAGCATCGCGTACGGCATCCTCGGCCTCGTCTTCCTGCTGGCGATCGGGGTGGTCGTCGCGCTGCACGCGCGTCTCGCGCTCTACCGCGTTCTGCGCCTCGGTGAGTAGTCCATGACCACACCGGCCCACGCCCGCCCCAGTCACGCCCCGGCCGCCGGCGCGCCCCCCGCGCCGGACTGGCACGTGGTCTGCGAGGACGTCTTCAAGATCTACAAGGTCGCCTCGCTGGAGGTCGTCGCGCTGCGCGGGCTCGACCTGCGCATCGAGCGGGGCGAGATGCTGGCGATGGTGGGGGCGTCGGGCTCGGGCAAGTCGACCCTGCTCAGCGTCCTGGCCGGGCTGGAACTGCCCAGCGCGGGCGCCGTCCGCGTCGACGGGCGCGACCTGCTCACCATGGAGGAGCCCGACCTGGTCCACTACCGCCGCAGCGAGGTGGGCTTCGTCTGGCAGCAGACGGGGCGCAACCTGATCCCCTACCTGACCGCCGCCCAGAACATCGAACTGCCGATGGTCGTGACCGGGCTCTCGCGCGGGGAGATCCGCGCCCGCACCGACGCCCTGCTCGAGGCCGTGGGCCTCAGCCACCGCGCCCGCTCCCGGCCGGAGCAGCTCTCCGGCGGCGAGCAGCAGCGCGTCTCCATCGCCGTGGCGCTGGCCAACAACCCGCCGTTGCTGCTCGCCGACGAGCCCACGGGCGAACTCGACTCCCACACCGGCGACCAGATCTTCGACCTCTTCGCCGACCTCAACCGCCGGTTCGGGGTCACCCTCGTGGTCGTCACGCACGACGACCACATCGCCGAGCGCGTGCCGCGCGTGGTCACGATCCGCGACGGGCGCATCTCCACGGAGACCTACAACCGCGTGGAGACGCCGGTCAGCGGCGCGCCCCGCACGGTGCGGCATGAGTTCGCCGTCGTGGACCGCAGCGGGCGCCTGCAGATCCCGCGCGAGTTGCGCGAGGCGGCCCGGCTGGGCGCACACGTCCGCGTGACGCTCGACGACGGCCAGGTCGTGATCTCGCGCGATACCATCCAACAGGAGGACGGCGGCGACGATGACGAGCCCCGCATGAGTGGCGACCCCCAATGACCATCGCGCACCCCGTGCGGCTGGTGACCCCCTCCGCCGACGAGTTGGAGACGATCGTCGATGTGCGCGGCGTGACGCGGCGCTTCCGCGTGGGCGACCAGGACGTCTGGGCCGTGCGCGACGTCTCCCTGCACGTCGGCCGGGGCACGTTCCTCGCGCTGATGGGCCGCTCCGGCTCCGGCAAGACGACGCTGCTCAACCTCCTGGCCGGCCTCGACCGCCCCGACAGCGGCACGATTCGCCTCGCCGGCCGGGACATCACCAGCGCCTCCGAGCCGGAACTGCTGGAGGTGCGGCGCCACACGATCGGCTTCGTCTTCCAGTCCTTCGGGCTGCTGCCGCTGCTCTCGGCCTTCGAGAACGTGGAGGTGGCGCTGCGCATCGCCGGCGCCGGCCTCACGGAGCGCCGCGAGCGCGGGCAGGAGTTGCTGCGCCTCGTCGACCTGCAGGCCCGCCGCGACCACCGGCCCTACGAACTCTCCGGCGGCGAGCAGCAGCGCGTGGCCATCGCGCGGGCGCTGGCCAACCGCCCCGCCCTCGTCGTCGCCGACGAGCCGACGGGCGAACTCGACCACGCCAACGCCCGCGCCATCTTCCAACTGATGCAGGATCTGGTGCGGCAGAGCGGCGTGACGATCGTCGCCGCGACGCACGACCGCACCGTGCTCGACTACGCCGACCGGGTGGAGGAGATGGCCGACGGCCGCATCCTGGGGCGCCACGAGCGCGACCTGACGGCCGACGTGAGCGCCGGCATCGCGCCCGGCGCAGACGGTCCGGCCGGACCGCCGCCGCCCGCGGACGACGGCGCGGGCGCCCCCGTCCCCGCCCCCGCCGACGCCGCCCCGGCGGAGCCGCCGCCGGCCTCTCTCCCCGTCGCACCCGACTTCCGACCCCCGGCCGGGCAACGCGCGCCCTGGGCACGGGACTGATCACGCGCGCGCAGCATTGGAACCTGCAGTATTGGAGTACGCCATGCCCTTCAACAAGCGAGTCGCCATCCTCGGATCGAGCTTCGGGACGAAAGTCACGGCCCCGGCCCTGCGCGCCGAGGGCTGGGAGATCGTCGCGCTGTTCTCGCGCCGCGCCCACCGCGCGGCCGAGGTCGCGGCCATGGTCGGCATCCCCCACCACAGCGACGACTTCCGCGCCATCGTCAGCCGCGACGACATCGACGCCGTCGTCGTCTCCACGCCCACGGCCACCCACCGCGAGCACGTGCTCGCCGCGCTCGACGCGGGCAAGCACGTGCTCTGCGAGAAGCCCTTCGCGATGACCGAGGCCGAGGCGCGGGAGATGATCGCCGCCGCCGCGGCCACGGACCGCACCACGATGGTGAACTTCGAGTTCCGCTACACCGACCACCGCCTCCACGTCACCCGCCTGATCGAGGAGGGGCGCATCGGCCGGCCGCAGTCGGCCACGGCCAACCTGTACTTCGCCCGCCTGATGTCCGCGGGCGGCCTCGATTGGCGCTCGCAGCTGGCGATGGGCGGCGGCGCGCTGAACGAGCAGGGCTCCCACTACTTCGACGCGCTGCGCGGCTGGATGGGCGAGATCACGAGCGTGTATGCGCACATCGCCGTCCACGAGCCGCTGCGCATCGACCCGGAGACGGGGGAACACCTCACGTCCGACGCGGACGACTACTTCTCGGCCACGTTCACGTTCGAGTCCGGCGCCGCCGCCAACGTCTCGATGATCTGGAGCGGCCGCATCCCCGGCTTCGGCGACCTCTACATCACCGGGCCGGGGGGCACGATCGCCCATCACGGCCCCGTGGGGCTCTTCTCCGACGGTCCCGTTACCTACACGCCGCCCATGGAGGAGGAAGACGCCGCCCGCCCGCTCGGCCACGCCGCCGAGGGACCGCCACTGCCGCGCCCGGCCGACATCGAGCCGCTGCCGGAGGAGCCCATCATCGCGTCGTCGCGCCGCCTGCTGCGCGAATTCGAGCGCGGCATCGCGGAGGGCGCGTCGCCGTCGCCCAACTTCGAGGACGGCCTGCGCGCGCAACTGATCCTCGACGCCGCCCGCGAGTCGGCGCGGACGGGACGCGTCGTCGAGGTGCGGCCGGTCTAGGGCTCCCCGGCCCAGGTCTACTCGGGGGCCGGCCCGGGGAACTGCTCCCGCAGGACGCGCTTGAGCACCTTGCCCGACGGGTTGCGCGGCACTTCCTCGACGAACTCCACGGTCACCGGCTGCTTGTAGCGCGCCAGCTTGTCGGCCACGAAGCCGAGCACGCCCGCCGCGTCGAGTTCGGCATCCTTGCGCACCACGATCGCGACGGCCGACTCGCCCCACTTGTCGCTCGGCTGGCCGATCACGGCCGCGTCGCCGATACCGGGGTGCTGCATCAACACGCCCTCCACCTCGGCCGGGTAGACGTTCTCCCCGCCCGAGATGATCATGTCCTTGATGCGGTCCTGGATGTAGACGAAGCCGTCCTCATCGACCGTCGCGCCGTCGCCGCTGTAGAACCAGCCGTCGCGGATCGCCTCCGCCGTCGCCTCCGGGTTGTTCCAGTACTCGCGCATGATGTGCTTGCCGCGCACGATCACCTCGCCCGACTCGCCCGGCGCGACGTCGGCCCCGGACGGGTCGACCACGCGCACGTCGGTGTGGAAGAAGGCCAGGCCCGTGGAGCCGGCCTTGCGCAGCGCGTCCTCGCCGCCGATCAGGCAGGCCGGGCCGCAGGTCTCCGTCAGGCCGTAGACCTGATGGATGGGGATGCCGAGCTTGGCGTAGGCCTCGATCAGCGCCACCGGCAGCGGCGACGCGCCGCTCCAGCAGAAGCGCAACTGGTCGTGCTTGTACTTGCCCGGCTCGTAGGCCTGCAGCATGAAGTTCAGCATCGCCGGCACCTTGAGCATGATCGTGATCTGCTCGTCGTTGATCAGCTGCCAGGCGCGCTGGGGGTTGAACATGCGCATGACGACGTTCGTCACGCCGCCCACGACGTTCGCCGTCAGCGGCGTCAGCGCGCCCACGTGGAAGAGCGGCAGCGACACCAGGTAGCGGTCGCCCTGGCGCGAGTCGGACGTCGACTGGATCGTCAGGACGCCCCAGGTCGCGGTGTTGTGCGTGTGCACCGCTCCCTTCGGCAGTCCGGTCGTGCCCGACGTGTACATGATGTAGAGCACGTCGTCCTCCGACGCGCCCGCCTCCGGCTCCGCGTCCGAGGCGGCCTCTTGCAGCGCCTCGTAGCTCTGCGCCCACTCGGGGCGCTCCGGCAGCGCGACCCCGATCCAGCGCTCGATGGGGGTGCCGGCGTCGCCGCCGCCCATCGCGTGCAGCGCCTGAGCGATGGGGGCCACCTCGGCGCTGAAGATCAGCGTTTCCGCGCCGGAGTCGCGCAGGATGTAGGCGATCTCCTGGGGCATCAGCCGCAGGTTGAGCGGCACGCAGATCGCGCCGAGCTTGGCGACCGCGAAGAAGCTCTCGGCGTACTCCACGCTGTTCAGCACGAGCAGCGCGACGCGGTCGCCGGGTTGGATGCCCAGCCCGGTCAGCGCGTTGGCCGTCCGGTTCGAGCGCAGGTTCCACTCCCGGAAGCTGAAGCGGCGGCCGGTGTCGGCGTCGACCAGGCCGTCCTGATCGGGCGAGAGCGCCGCCCGCCGGGTGAGGAACTGGCCCACGTTGGTCTTCATGGCTGGCTCTGACATCCGTCCATCCTCCGGGATTCCTGGCTGCGGTCGCAGCCTGCGCGCATCCCCCCGTGCGGGGGGCGTGTCGGCATTCTGGCACCGCGGGGCATGGCCTGTCATGCCCCGGCGTTCCTGCCCGCCCGGCCGCGGTCTAGGGCAGCCCCGACCGGGGCGCGTCGACCTCCATCGTGCGGATGCGGCCGTTGCCGCGGCCCGACATTTCGGCCGGGTCGGCGGTCCGCGCTTCGAGCAGGAAGAGCGTCCGGCCCTCCTCGCCGCCCAACATGCAGGCGTAGCCGCCCCAGCCGTCCAAATCGACGCGCGCCCGCACCTCGCCGCCCTCGGCGACGCGCAGGAAGCCGCCCGGCCGCGGCACGGCGACCCAGATGCAGCCCTCGGCGTCGAGGCAGATGCCGTCCGGGGGCACGCCCAACTCCGCCCACACCCGCCGGTTGCTCAGCGCGCCGTCGTCGCCGACGTCGAACGCGGTCAGCCGTCCGCCGAACGTCTCCGCGACGATCAGGGTGCGCGCCGTCGGGCGTGATCACGGCGCCGTTGGGGAAGCGCAGCGGCGCCGCGGCCACCGTGGCCTTGCCGTCGGGCGCGACGGCGATCAGCGACGCCTCCGCGAAGCGCGCCTTCTCGTGCAGGTCGAAGCCGAAATGCCCCACGTAGGCCCGGCCCGCCGCGTCGACGATCATGTCGTTGCAACGCCCCGTGGCCAGCGCCGAGAGGTCGGCGTGCCCGACGAGCGAGCCGTCCGCCTCCTGACGCAGCAGGCGGCGGTCCTCCATCGAGACGACCAGCAGGCGGCCGTCGGGCAGCCAGCCCAGACCGGACGGGTTGCCGGGCACGCGCGCGACGACCTCGCGCTCGCCGCCGGGCGTGACCGCCACGACCTCCTGCGCGTGCATGTCGGAGAACCACAGGCGCCCGTCGCGCCAGCGCGGTCCCTCGGGGAAGACGAGGCCGTCGAGCAGGGGGCGGATCGTGGGATGCGTCATCGGCGCGGCGCCGCTAGATGCCGATGCCGCCCACGCCCAGGACGGTGCGCTGGGTGTTGATCATCCCGTTGTGACCCCCTCCATGCATCACGATCACCTGGCCGATGATCCGCACGCGGCGCATCTCGCCCTGCGGCTTGATGAAGATCGTGCCGGCCAGGTACTCGTCGCTCATGGCGGCGATCTTGGGGACGACGGCGTCCTTCACGTCGCGGCAGTACTTGGCCAGCTTGTCGGCCTCGGGGAAGCGCAGCGCGTGCGCCTCCTCGGGCGACATGAGCGTGCCCTGGTCGGCCTTGGGCAGGTTCCAGGCCTCGTTCAGCCCCTGCTGCAACCAGACGGGCATCTCGCGCGCGAAGGCGAAGTGGATCAGGTTGTCGGCCGTGCGCGCGACGTGCCAGGCGTCGAAGGCGATCGAGTTGCAGTCGTCGCCCGCCCGGTAGTGCAACTGCTCCAGGCTGAGATCCTCAATGGCCGTCGCCGACTGCTCCAGCACGTCGGACGTCAACTGCGCGAGTTCGGCGCCCAAGCTCATCTCATCGCTCATGGATTCTTCTCCGATCGTGTCCACTGGGCCGTCGGCCGACGGCCCGACCGGCCCATGCTCCAAATTCCGGGGCCGTTCGTCAAGCGCCGGAGCGACGCGCGGCGGCCGCGCCCCGCCCCGGCGGCTCCGGTCGCTATCCTGCGGCCAGCAAGACCCGGCTCCCGGTTCACTCACGGAGGTTCGCCATGCCCGACGCCCGCCCGAACGAAGCCATCGTCGTGGACACCGGCGTGGATGCGCGGCTCAGCATCCAGCCCGTCGCCGCGCCGCGGCCGCTCCCCAACGAAGCCCTGATCGACGTGCGGGCCACGTCGCTCAACCTGGGCGAGGTGCGCGGCTCCCTGACCGGCGCGCCCGACGGCTACCGGCCCGGCTGGGACCTGGCCGGGGTCGTCGCGCAGGCCGCGGCCGACGGATCGGGGCCGCCGCGGGGCGCCCGCGTCGTCGGCTTCCTGCGCGCCGGGGCCTGGGCGCGGCAGGTCGCCGTGGCGACGCACGCCCTGGCCCCCCTGCCCGGCGACGTGAGCTTCGCCCAGGCCGCCACGCTGCCCGTCGCCGGCCTCACGGCCCTCTACGCCCTCGACATCAGCGGCCACCTACTGGGGCGCAACGTCCTCGTCGACGGCGCGTCGGGCGGCGTGGGACACTTGGCGGTGCAGATGGCCCGGCAGGGCGGCGCGCACGTCGTCGCCTCGGTGCGGCGGCCGGAGCGGGAGGCGATCGTCCGGGAGGCCGGCGCCCACGAGGTGGTCGTCGGCGAGGACCTGGCCGATGCGCCCGCCTTCGGCCCCTACGACGTCATCCTGGAGTCGATCGGCGGCGAGCCGCTGGCCCAGGCGCTGCCGATGCTCGCCCCGGAAGGCATCTGCGTGAACTACGGCATCTCCTCCGGCCGGGAGACGACCTTCGACATCTCGCGGGTCTTCGGGATCGGCGGCGTGCGCCTGTACGGCTTCATCCTCTTTCACGAACTGCACCGCTGGCCCGCCGCGCTGGGGCTCGCCCGGCTCGTCGATCTCGTGCAGCGGGGCACGCTGGTCGCGCCCATCGAGCACGAGGCGCCCTGGTCCGACTTCGTCGCCACGGTGCACGCGCTGGCGAACCGCGAGATCCCCGGCAAGGCCGTCATCCACGTCGACTAGCGGCTGGCTACCCTCGACCCCCGGAGGCCCCATGCAGTACGAAGCCATTCACGCCGACACCCAGGGCCGCGTGGGCATCCTCACCCTCAACCGCCCCGAGAAGCTCAACGCCTGGAACGTGACCATGACGGAGGAGGCGATCGCCTGCCTCGACGCCTGGGCCGGCGACCCGGCCATCGGCGCCATCGTGCTCACCGGGACCGGCCGCGCCTTCTGCGCCGGCGCCGACTTCGCCGACCTGCGCGAAGGCGTCGACGACGACGCCACCCCCACGCGGTGGGTCGAGGCCGTGCGGCGCACGAAGCCCATCGTCGTCGCCCTCAACGGGTTCGCCGTGGGCATGGGGCTGAGCGTCACGCTGCCCTGCGCGGTGCGCCTCGCCGCCGCGAACGCGCGCATGTCGATGCGCTTCGTGCGCGTGGGCCTCGTGCCCGAGGGCGCCTCCACGACGCTCCTGCCGGCGATCGTGGGCTTGGGCTGGGCCAACGAAATGTGCCTGACGGGCCGCTTCGTCAGCGCCGAGGAGGCGCTCGCGATGGGGCTCGTCAACCGCCTCTACCCGCCCGACGAACTGCTGCCCGCGGCCATCGCCCTCGCCACCGAGATCGCCGACGGCCCGACGCGCGTCGCCATGCTGATCGAGGGGGCGCTCCAGGACCACCGCACCCTGCCCTGGGACACGGCCATTGAGCGGGAGACGGCGGCGATCGAGGAGGCGCGCCGGGGCCCCGACTACGAGGAGGCGGTCACCGCCTTCACCGAGGGCCGGCAGCCGCGCTTCAATCGCTAGCGCCCGCCACGCGGCCCACGCGCGGCCGGCACTTGGACTACGCTGGATCTGGACTTCGGCGGCTTGAGGGGAGACTCCAATGAAGAGCAGCGGCTCCGTTCTCGAGTTCCCCGCGAGATCCTGGGCCGGCGCGTTCCCCCTGCGGGATGCCGCAGTCCTCCTGCGCGCGACGACGCCTGATCCGTTGGTCCCACTCTCCGATTGGGAGCCTCACCCCACAACCTTCGTCGCAAGCACGAGCGCGCTCGCATCCTGGATCCGCCATGGCTTGGACTGGGACGACCCGCGGCGGGTTGGGCCGCGTGACCGCGTCGTCACGTTCGCGGACCTGGTGCGGCTGCGCATGATCGCACTCCTCAGATCACGGGGGATTGACCATGCGCGAATCCGAGAAGCGGAAGAATACGCCCGGGAGTTGACGGGCCATCCCCAGCCCTTCGTCACCGAACCGATGTGGACTCACTCATCCGACATCTTCCTTGCGGTCCAGGAGCACTCCATCGCGGCGACGCGGGCGGGGCAGATCGCCCTGCCGCTGCTGCACGAATTCCTTGAGCCCGCGCATCACCGGATGGAGTTCGGCGCCGATGATGTCGCATCCGTCTGGCGACCGGAACCCAGAGTCAGCATCGATCCACGGATTCGCTTCGGCGAACCGTGCATCAACGGCACGCGCGTCCCCACTGAGACCATCGCATCCCTCTGCAGGGCGGGAGAGACCGCCGAGGATGTGGCGCGGCTCTACGGGCTGACGAGGGCCGACGTGCAGGCTGCACTCGCCTGGGAGCGACGGCTTGAGCGAGCCGCATAGGCAAGTCCCGTTCTTGCTGGACGAAGGCCTCCCGAAGCAGGTCGCGCACGCGCTCGCTCTTGTCGGGTACCAGATCACCGCCGCTGAAGATGCCGGCCTGCGCGGCGCCGAAGACCCGGACGTGATCCAATACGCAGCCGAACATTCGATGACTTGGATCACGAAGGACCACGCCGCGCGGGCGGCGCACGAGAGCGTGTTGCGCTCGACCGGCGTGTCCGTGGTTTGGGTGCGGGGCCTGAAGCATCCGGCCAAGAGCAACATCGACGCGTTCGAACTGCACCGGATGCTGACGGACCGCCTGCCGGAAGTCGCACGGCAAGTGACCGATGCGCGCGGCCCGCGGTACTTCACGCTCAGCTACACGGCGAACGGACGGACAGTGCTCCGATCATCCGGGGACGTGCGAGTTGCGGGCGGCAGGTCGGTGCGCGGAAGGCGGCAGCCGCGCTTCAATCGCTAGCGCGCCCCCCCTCCCATCAGCCGAAGACGCCCTCGGCGGCGAGGTCGGCGATCTCCTCCACATCGACGCCCAACTCGTCCAGGACTTCCTGCGTGTGCTGCCCGATCTCCGGGGCCGGGCCGCGCACGGCGATGTCGGCCCCGTCCACGCTGAAGGGCGTCGCCAGCGTCTCGAATTCGCCCACGGCGGGGTCGGGATGCTGGATCGTCTCGAAGGCCCCCACCTCGCGCAGCTGGGGGTCCTTGAGCACCTCGGGCAACTCCACCGCGGGACCCCAGATCAGCCCCGCCTCGTCGAGCCGTTCGGCCCACGTCGCCAGGTCGGCCTGGAGGAAGATCTCCCGCACTTGCGGCGTCAGGGTCGCGCCGTGCTCCCGCCGCGTCAGGGTGTCGGCGTAGCGCGGGTCGGTGATCCATTCCTCCCGCCCGATCATCCGGCAGAACCGCTGCCAGTACATATCCGCCGCGGGCATGATCAGCATCAGCCAGCGGCCGTCGCGCGTCTCATAGTCGTTGGTGATCGGGTTCGGCATATGGAGGTGGTCGAAGCGATCGGGCTGCTGCCTCGTCACCGCCGCCACCGACACGTCCGCGCCGATCGTCCAGATGCCGGAGCGCTGGAGCGTCACCTCCACCGTCTGCCCTTCGCCCGTCTGCTCCTTCATCCGCAGCGCGACCAGCGTGGCGGCCAGCAGGTTGAGCGCCGTCGCATGGTCGCCCTGACCGGCGCGCGGCATCGCCGGCGGGCCGGAGACATCGCCCATGAGCGCCCAGATGCCGGAGCGGGCCCAGAAGGCCGTGAAGTCGAAGCCGGCCCGGCCGGCGTCCGGCCCCGTCGTGCCATAACCGGAGAACGAGATGTAGATGAGGCCCGGGTCCGCCGCCCGCAACTCCTCCACGGTCAGCCCGTAGCGCTCGCGGCGGGGTTGCATCAGGTTCGTAATGAAGATGTCCGCCGTGGCGACGAGGCGGCGCAGGAGCGCGGCCCCGCCCGGCTTGTCGAGCGCCAGCGCGATCGAGCGCTTGCCCCGGTTGTCCAACTCGAACGGGTAGTTGTGCTCGACGTCCAGGCCCAGCACGTTGTGCCGCCAGGCGTCGCCCTCGGGAGGTTCCACCTTGATCACGTCGGCGCCCAGGTCGCGCATCATCGCGGCGGCGCTCGGGGCCGCCAGCCAGTTCGCGGCCTCCACCACACGGATGCCCGCCAGCGGCGCCGTCATCGCAACCCTCCTCTTCGGCCGGCCCCGACGGCCGGCGATCGGCAGGCAGTCTAGCCAGCCCTCGCCTTTCGCGCTCCCACGCGCCGGCGGGCCGGGGCCCGGCTACACTCAGCCCCCTATGACCCAGCCAACCCTCTCGACCGCCCCGGCCGACCACAACGTCTTCGCCGGCAACCCGCTCGACCGGGCCGCCAACGAGCGCAAGGACGCCGCCTGGCTGCAGGCCCAGCACGACGACCCGGCGCGCCGCATCCTGCCGGTCTGGCGGCTGCGCTTCCCCGTCGACGAGGGCGCCGCGGGCGGGGCGGGAGCGGAGCTGATCTGGCTGCCGCCTCCGGCGATCGCGGCGCTCCCGGCCGTCGTCACGCCGCCCGTGCTGCTGGGGCTGCGCGACGGCGTGCCGCACTTCGCGCTGGACGTCAGCGCGCTCGACGACCCGGCGGCGGCGCTCGGGCTCGCGCCGGGCGCGGCCTACCGCGACCTGCGCGGCGTCGCATCGAGCCTGCCGCCGGCCGACTCCGGCCTCGCCGCGCAGGCGCGCTCGCTCGTCGACTGGCACGCCCGGCACGGCTTCTGCCCGGCCTGCGGCGCCTCCACCGCGCCCGAGCAGGGCGGCGCCCTTCGCGCCTGCGCCGAGTGCGACGCCCAGCACTTCCCCCGCACCGATCCCGTCGTCATCACGCTCATCCACGACGGCGGCGACCGCTGCCTGCTCGCCGCCCGCGCCCCCGCCGCGACGGCCGGACCAGCCGCCGCCGATGTTCACCTGCATCGCCGGCTTCGTCGACCAGGGCGAGACGGTCGAGGCGGCCGTGCGCCGCGAGGCCTGGGAGGAGGTCGGCGTCCGCGTCACCGACGTGCGCTACGACCACTCGCAGCCGTGGCCCTTCCCCAGCTCGCTGATGCTGGGCTGCCGGGCGCGCGCCGAGACCACCGAGATCACCGTCGACGGGGACGAGATCGGCCAGGCGCACTGGTTCACCCGCGAGCAGGCGCGGCGCGCCTGCGAGCCCGGCTACGACCCCGCCACGGACGGCGGCGCGGCCGCCCTCCTCATCCCGCCGCCCCTCGCGATCGCGCACCATCTGATCAGGCGCTGGGCCACGGAGTGAGCCCTCCCCCAACTCCGTGCTAGCCTCGCCGCCACGGCGACGGGTGAACGCCGTGGGCAATCGAATCGGAGGTCACGATGCGTCTGGGCGTGCTCGCGGGATTGGAGTCCGCCGACTGGCGGGACTCGCTGGCGAAGGTCCGCATCGCGGAGGATCTGGGCTATGAGTTGGCCGGCCGCGGCGAAGCCTGGGGCACGTCGGTGCTGCCCTGGCTGACGCTCCTGGCCGCGAACACGGAGAAGATCAAGCTCGGCCCCACCATCCTCAACTGTTTCTCCCGCTCCCCGGCCGCGACGGCGCAGGAGATCGGCATGCTCGACCAGATCTCGGGCGGGCGCATGGTCATGGGGCTGGGCTCTTCGGGCGCGCAGGTCATCGAGCACTTCCACGGCGTCCCCTTCGAGCGGCCGCTGCAGCGGCTGCGCGAGTACACGGAGATCTTCAACCTGCTGATCGCCGGCGAGGAACTGCACTACGAGGGCGAAATATTCAAGTTGGCGCGCGGCTTCAAGCTCGACTACGCCCGGCCGCGCAACAAGATCCCGGTCTACATCGCCGCGATCACGCCGAAGTCGATCGTGCAGACGGGCGAGATCGCCGACGGCATCTACCCCATCCACTGGCCCAAGGGGCGGTTCGCGGGCCTGCGCCGGCAACTCGACGACGCCGCCACCGCGGCCGGCCGCGAGGCGGGCTGCGTCACCATCGCGCCGAACACGAGCGTGTACGTGACCGATGGCCGCAACGACGAGGCCCAGTGGCAGGCCGCCCGCGCGCCGCTGCACTTCTACGTCAACCGGATGGGCACGTTCTACTGGCAGATGCTGGCCCGCGAGGGCTTCGCGGCCGAGGTCAAGGCCTCCCGCGACGCCTGGGCCCAGCGCGACAAGGCCGCCTCCATCGCCGCCATCACCGACGCGATGGTGCGCGAGATCCAGGTCATCGGCCCCATCGAGTCGGTGCGCGAGCAGCTGCGGGAGCGCGCCGCCCTGGGCGCGGAGCTGCAGATGGTGCAACTGCCCCCCGGCGACTCGGCGACGGTCGGGGCGTACCTGGAGTCGCTGCTGCGCTAGGCCGGGTCGGCGCTATCCTGCCCGCGGAGTGCGGCGGCTCCCGGCGTCGCCCGCCGACAGGGCGGCAACCCGAGAGGAGAATCCCCATGCACGATCTCGTCATCCGCGGCGGCAGCGTCGTCGACGGCACGGGCGCGCCGGCGCGCCGGGCCGACGTCGCCATCGACGGCGGCCGCATCAGCGCCGTCGGCGCGGTCCCCGGCGATGCCCGCGAGACCATCGACGCGACGGGCAAGCTGGTCACGCCCGGCTTCGTGGACATCCACACCCACTTCGACGGCCAGATCACCTGGGACCCCACGCTCGCTCCGACCAGTTGGCACGGCGTGACCACGGTCGTGATGGGCAACTGCGGCGTCGGCTTCGCGCCCGTCGCGCCCGGCAAGGAGAACTGGCTGATCGGTCTCATGGAGGGCGTCGAGGACATCCCCGGCGCGGCCCTGTCGGAGGGCATGGAGTGGCACTGGGAGACGTTCCCCGAGTACCTCGACTACATCGAGCGGTTGCCCATGGCGCTCGACGTGGGCGCGCAGGTGCCGCACGGGGCCGTGCGCGCCTACGTGATGGGCGACCGCGGGGCCCACAACGAGCCGGCCAACCCGGAGGACATCGCCGAGATGGCGCGGGTCGTCAAGGAGAGCGTGCGGGCCGGGGCGCTGGGCTTCAGCACCTCGCGGACCCTGGCGCACCGCGCCATCGACGGCGAGCCGGTGCCCGGCACCTTCGCCGCGGAGGATGAGTTGTTCGGCATCGGAGCCGTCCTGGGGGAGCTCGACGCGGGCCTCTTCGAGGTCGCCGCCGCGGGCGTCACCGGCGACGACCTCTCGATGCCGCTCAAGGAGGTCGCCTGGATGCGCCGCCTGGCGGCCACGATCGGGCGGCCGGTGACCTTCGGCCTGACCGAGGTCAACACCGACCCCGATCACTGGCGCGGCATCCTCGACGCCACCGCGGCGGCCCGCGCGGAGGGGGCGAACATCGTCCCGCAGGTGCACGGCCGCACCGTCACCTTCCTGATGACGCTCGACAGCCGCCACCCCTTCCTGCGCCTGCCCGCCTACCGCGAGATCCGCCACCTGCCGCTGGCCGATCGCGCCGCCGCCATGCAGCGCCCCGAGCGGCGCGAGGCGATCCTCGCCCAGGCCGACGGCCGCCCGGACCCCAGCCTCGACTTCGTCTCCTTCGAGCGCATGTTCCTGCTCGACGACTCGCTCGACTACGAGCCGGAGCCGGGGGACTCCATCGCGGCGCGCGCCCGGCGCGAGGGCGTCGCGCCCATCGAGTTGGTCTACGACCTCCTCACCGCCGACGGCGGGCGCAACATGCTGCTCAGTCCGCTCTTCAACTACGCCCGCGGCGACCTGGAGCACGCGCGGGCGATGCTGACCGACCCCCACACGGCCATCGGCCTGGCCGACGGCGGCGCGCACTGCCGCGTCATCTGCGACGCCGGCACGCCCACCTTCATGCTCACCCACTGGACGCGCGACCGCACGCGCGGCGCGCGCCTGCCGCTGGAGCAGGTCGTCCGCTGGCAGACGCGCGACACGGCCGCGCTCTTCGGCCTGCGCGACCGCGGCGCGCTGCTGCCCGGCTACAAGGGCGACGTGAACGTCATCGACTACGACGCGCTGGCCCTGGCCCGGCCGGAGGTCGCCTACGACCTCCCCGGCGGCGCGAAGCGCCTGATCCAGCGCGCCAGCGGCTACGACGCCACGATCGTGAGCGGGACGGTCGTGCGCCGCCACGGCGAGGACACGGGCGAGCGCCCCGGCGTCCTGCTGCGCGGCGCGCAGCCCGCGCCGGCCTGAGCGGGGCCCGGCGCCCGGCCCGTCCGCGGGGCGGGTCTACGGCGTCTCGACCGAGAGGAAACGGCGCGGCACGTCGCGCATCATCACGTCGATCGTCGCCTGGGGGACGCCGTCCGCCCGCATCGCCGGCAGCGCCGTCTTCGTGAGGAACAGGTAGTGCTGTTCCTGGTCGGGCGTGGGCGGCTTGCGGTAGTCGCGGGCGTAGTCGTGGCCCAGCATCAGTTGGTGCGCCCAGCCGCGGTCGAGCAGCGCCTCCACGGTGCGGTTGCGATCGCGCCACTCGGGCCGCGGCGGCACGCCCGGGTAGCGGTCCATCGAGACGTAGACGCCCGCCTTGAGCAGATCCTCCAGGTAGTCGACGTCCGTCGAGTCGGCGCTGTGGCCGATGCAGACCAGGTGCGGCGGCACGCCCTCGTCGTCGAAGATCTCCCACTGGCGGCGTCCCACCTCCAGCGGCGCCCAGTGGTGGGTGCTGATGGGCGTGTTCGTGCGTTTGGCGGCCCGGCCGGCGGCGCGCAGCACGCGCTCCCCCCGCGCGGTCACGCCCTCGGCGTCGTTCGCGACCTTGATCACGCCCGCCCGGATGCCGGTCTCGTCGATGCCCAGCTCGATCTCCCGCACGAAGATGTCCGCGATCGCGTCCGGGTCCATGGCGTCCAGGGCGACGGGCAGGTCTCGCCAGAGGCCCGTCGCGATGACCACGTGCACGCCCGACGCACGCGAGATCTCGGCCAGCAGCGCCGCGTCGCGGCCGAGGTCGGGCGTCGACAGTTCGATGATCGCATCGACGCCGCCCGCCTTCGCCTCACGCAACTCCCGGATCGATCCGTCCCGCTGCTGGGCGAGCCGGTCGAGCCAGGGGTAGTAGTGCCGGGTCAGCGGCAAGCGCAGCCCAGCGTGTTCGTGACTCAGCGTGAAGCCCAGGTCGGCGGCGTCGATGGGACCGAGGGCGGTTTGAATTCGGGGCATGTCGTCCTCCCGCGCCAGGATAGTCCCCCACCCGCGCCGGCCTTCCTACGATGGGCGCGAGGAGAACGCGATGGCCGGCGCGATCGTCGGGCCGGGCGGCTTGAACTGCGACTTCGTCCTGCAGGCCGACCGGCTGCCCCGGCCCGGCGTCCAGGAGGCCATGCCCCGGCGCGCCGAAGTCGAGCGCCTGATGCGCGGTCGCTAGCCGGTCGCGTTCCGGCGCCGCGACAGTCGCACGGGAAACATTGCGCCTTGACCGGTCGGAAGCGCCGCGTATCTTGGCCCGAAATGTGGAGAGACTAGATTTCAATCCCGCCGGGCGGGCCGAATCAGGGGGTACGGACGTGAACAAGATCGAGTTGGCGGCGAAGCTGGCGGAGCGAACCGACCTCACCCGGACCAAGTCGCTGGAGGTCGTGGACTCGATCTTCAGTTCCGTGGACGGCGAGGGAATCATCGCCAGCGAGCTGGACGCCGACCGGTCCGTCTCGATCGCGGGCTTCGGCAAGTTCGAGACGCGCCGCCGCAACGGCCGCGAGGGGCGCAACCCCGCCACCGGCGAGTCGATCCAGATCGCGGCCAAGCGGGTCGTCGCCTTCAAGCCCGCCAAGGGCCTCAAGGACCGCTTCGAGTCCTAACCGCCCCGTCCGGCGCATCGCCGGCGGCCCGCCGCTCATCGGGCCGGCCTGATCTACCCTCCCTTCGGGAGGCCCCATGCACGACGACCTGCGCGCCCGCGTCGCCGCCGACTTCCCGCGCACCCGCGCGGAGTTGGAGCGCCTCGTGCGCATCCCCTCCGTCAGCGCCGCGGGCTTCGACGCCGGGGAGGTGCGGCGCTCGGCCCTGGCCACCGCGGAACTGATGCGCGGCGCGGGCCTCGGCGACGTCCGCCTGCTGGAGGTCGAGGGCGCGCACCCGGCCGTCCTGGGAGAACGCCGCGCCGGCGACGACCGGCCCACCGTGCTGCTCTACGCCCACCACGACGTGCAGCCGCCCGGCGACTTGGCGCAGTGGACGTCGGACCCGTTCCAGCCGGTCGAGCGCGACGGCCGCCTCTTCGGCCGCGGCGTCTCCGACGACAAGGCCGGCATCGCCGTGCACCTGGCCGCCCTGCGCGCGCTGGGCGACGGCCTGCCCGTCAACGTCAAGATGTTCGTCGAGGGCGAGGAGGAGATCGGCTCGCTGCACCTGGCGGACTTCCTCCGGCGCTACGCCGCCGACCTCGCCGCCGACGTCATCGTGATCGCCGACTCCGCGAACTGGCGCGTCGGCGAGCCCGCGCTCACGACCACGCTGCGCGGTCTCGTGGACTGCGAGGTCGAGGTGCGCACGCTGCGGGAGGGCGTCCACAGCGGCCTGTTCGGCGGCGCCTTCCCGGACGCGCTGATGGCGCTCTCCCGCGTGCTCGCCTCCCTCCACGACGACGCGGGCCGGCCGGCCGTCGCCGGGCTCGTCTCCAGCCGGACCGGCGGCCCGGACCTCGCCGAGGCGGAGTTGCGCGAGCAGGCCGGCGCGGAGGCGGGGACCGAGTTGATCGGCGAGGGCCCCCTGACCTCGCGCACCTGGTCGCAGCCCGCGATCTCGATCCTCGCCATCGACGCGCCGCCCGTCGCCGGGGCGATCAACCAGCTGGCGCCCGTCGCGCGGGCGAAGGTGAGCGTGCGGCTCGCGCCGGGCGACGAGCCCGCCCGCGCGATGGCGGCGCTCGTCGCGCACCTGGAGGCACAGCGTCCCTGGGGCGCGGCCGTGTCGGTGACGCCGGGGTCGAGCGCGGAGCCGGCCGCGCTCGACGCCGCGGGCCCCGCCTACGACGCCTTCCGCGCCGGCTTCGCCGCGGCCTGGGGACGCGCCCGCGGTGGACATCGGGGTCGGCGGGTCGATCCCCTTCGTGGGCGCGTTCCAGGCCGCCGCGCCCGGCGCGGCGATCCTGCTCACCGGCGCCGGCGACCCGACGAGCCGCTATCACGGCCCCGACGAGAGCCAGGACCTCGGCGACCTGCGGCGCGCCTGCCTCGCGGAAGCGATCGCGCTGCGCCAGCTCGGCGCCGACTGACGGCCACTGCCCGCGGCGCCAGCAGCGTGCTCGATGTGCTCCAGCCAGTACCAACTACGTGCAGCGACCCTAAGCCCGTGGGGGCATCGGCCTCTTGGCCGGGGGCGGGGGTGGAGTCCGTGGATCGCGCGGCATTTTATGCCCCTCAGGTCGTAGCCGCATCGGCTTCTTGGGCGGGGGCGGCGGATTCGACCCGGAATGCCCGGGTCCCGTGAATAGCTGAGATATCTCTGAGCACCTCGCCTGACTCCAGATCGGCGGGATCTCGCCACGGCGCCGACCTCTGATCCCTTGATGCCACCATCATAGCGTTTCGCCGCATCGTCCGGGGCGATCCAGAGCCGTCCGACCGCTATCGTTCTCCCATGCGCAAACTACTGGCCGCCAACCGCGGCGAGATCGCGATCCGCATCATGCGCGCGGCGGCGGAGTTGCGGCTCCGCACCGCGACGATCTACTCGCAGGAGGACCGGCTGAGCCTGCACCGCTTCAAGGCCGACGAGGCCTACCTCGTGGGCGCGGATCAGGGACCCGTCGCCGCCTACCTGGACATCCCCGGCATCATCGCGCTGGCCAAGGAGCACGGCGTCGACGCCATCCACCCGGGCTACGGCTTCCTGGCCGAGAACAGCGCCATGGCCCGCGCCTGCGCCGAGGCCGGCATCGTCTTCGTGGGGCCGCCGGCCGAGATCCTCGACCGGCTGGGCGACAAGATGTCGGCCCGCAAGCTGGCCCAGGAGGCCGGCATCCCCGTCATCCCCGGCCACGACACGCCGATCACCGACGCCGCCGCCGCCCAGGAGGCCGCGGCGGCGATCGGCTTCCCGCTGATGGTCAAGGCGGCGTTCGGCGGCGGCGGCCGCGGCCTGCGCGTCGTGCGCCGGCCGGAGGACCTGCCCGCCCAGATCGAGGAGGCGCGCAAGGAGGCGCAGGCGGCGTTCGGCAACGGCGCGATCTTCCTGGAGCGCTACATCCGGCGCGCCCGCCACATCGAAGTCCAGATCTTCGCCGACGCCCACGGCAACGTCCGCCACCTGCACGAGCGCGATTGCTCGGTGCAGCGCCGGCACCAGAAGGTCGTCGAGGTCGCGCCCGCCCCCAACCTCGACGACCGCGTGCGCCGGGAACTGCACGAGGCGGCGCTCGCGCTGGCCCGCGCCAGCGACTACGTCAACGCGGGCACGGTGGAGTTCCTCCTCGACGCCGACACGAACGAGTGGTTCTTCATCGAGGTCAACCCGCGCATCCAGGTGGAGCACACCGTCACCGAGGCGGTCCTGGGGCTGGACCTGGTGCGCGCCCAGATCCTCGTCGCGCAGGGCGTCGCCCTCGACGAGGAGCCGCTCGCGCTGCCGCCCGACGCGGAACTGGCCCCGCGCGGCTTCGCCGTGCAGTGCCGGGTCACCACCGAGGACCCCGAGGACAACTTCGCGCCCGACTACGGGCGCCTGTCGAACTACCGCTCCCCGGCCGGCCCCGGCATCCGCCTCGACGGCGCCACCGCCTACAGCGGGGCGGAGTTGAGCCCCTACTACGACTCGCTGCTGGTCAAGATGACGACCACCGACCGCAGCCTCGACCGCGCCTGCCGCCGCGCCGACCGCGCCCTGCGCGAGTTCCGCATCCGGGGGGTGAAGTCGAACATCCCCTTCCTACTCAACGTCGTCAACCACTCCACCTTCCAGGCCGGCGAGGCGACGACCAGTTTCCTCGACACGTCGCCCGAGTTGACCGTCTTCCCGCAGGGCGAGGAGACGACCCACGGCCTGCTGCGCTACCTGGGCGACCTGATCGTGAACGGCAACCCGGCCGTGCAGGACCGGCCGCCCCCGGCCGCCCTCGCCACGGCGCCCGCCGTGCCCTACGCCCTGGGGGAGCCGGCCCCGCCCGGCAGCCGGCAGCGGCTGCGGGAGCTCGGGCCGGCCGGCTTCGCCGCCTGGGCGCGCTCGCAGGAGCGCCTGCTGATCACCGACACCACCATGCGCGACGCCCACCAGTCGCTGCTCGCCACGCGGATGCGCACGCACGACCTCCTCCAGCCCGCGGAGGCGATCGCCCAGCGGCTGCCCGGCCTTTTCAGCATCGAGATGTGGGGCGGCGCGACCTTCGACGCCTCGATGCGCTTCCTGCACGAGGATCCCTGGGAGCGGCTGCGCGAACTGCGCGCGCGCATCCCCAACATCTGCTTCCAGATGCTGCTGCGCGCCTCCAACGCCGTGGGCTACACGAGCTACCCCGACAACGTCGTGCGGGAGTTCGTGCTCGAGGCCGCCCGCCAGGGCATCGACATCTTCCGCATCTTCGACTCCCTCAACAGCGTCGAGAACATGGAGGTGTCGGTGCGGGCCGCGCTGGAGACCGACGCCGTCTGCGAGCCCGCCATCTGCTACACCGGCGACCTGCTCGACCCCTCCCGGCCCAAGTACGACCTCGACTACTACGTCACCATGGCCCGCCAACTGCGCGACATGGGCGCGCACATCCTGAGCATCAAGGACATGGCCGGCCTGGCCCGCCCCTACGCGGCGGAGATGCTGGTGCGCGAACTGCGCAAGGAGATCGACATCCCGATCCACCTCCACACGCACGACACGAGCGGGATCAACGCCAACACCCTGATCAAGGCCTCCGAGGCGGGCGTCGACATCGTCGATGCGGCCGTCGCCCCGCTCAGCGGCGGGACCAGCCAGCCCAACCTCAACTCCATCGTCGCCGCGCTGGCCCACACGCCGCGCGACACCGGCCTCGACGAGACCGCGCTCAGCGACGTCGCCCGCTACTGGACCGGCGTGCGCGACTTCTACGGTCCCTTCGACATCGGGCCGCGCGCCGGCAACGCCGACGTGTACCGCCACGAGATCCCCGGCGGCCAGTTCACCAACCTCCAGCAGCAGGCGCAGGCGCTGGGGCTGGGCCACCGCTGGCCCGAGGTCGAGGAGATGTACGCCCGCGTCAACCAGCTGTTCGGCGACATCGTCAAGGTCACGCCCTCCAGCAAGGTCGTCGGCGATATGGCGATGTTCCTCCTCGTCGGCGGCATGACGCCCGAGGACGTGCTGGCCCTGCCCGACGACCACGACGTCAACTTCCCCGACTCCGTCCGGGAGATGCTGGCCGGCTCGCTGGGCGCGCCGCCCGGCGGCTGGCCGCCGGACGTGCAGCGCATCATCCTGCGCGGCGCGCCGGCGATGTCCGGCCGGCCCGGCGCGAACCTGCCCCCCGCCGACCTGCCCGCGGTGGCGGCGGAGTTGGAAGCGACGTCGGGGCGCGCGCCCGAGCATCGCGACGTGCTCAGCGCCCTGCTCTACCCCGAGGTCTACGCCCGGTTCGACGGGTTCCGGCGCGAGTTCGGCGACGTCAGCGTGCTGCCCACGCCGGCTTTCTTCTACGGCATGCCCGTCGGCGAGGAGATGCCCGTCGAGATCGCGCCCGGGCGCACCGCCATCCTGAAGTTCCTGACCGTCGGCGACGCCCACCGCGACGGCACGCGCCCCGTCTTCTTCGAGCTCAACGGGGAGCCGCGCCAGGTGACGGTGCGCGACCAGTCGCTCAAGGCCGAGACCGCGAGCCAGCCCAAGGTCACGCCCGGCGAGCCGGGGCACGTGGGCGCGCCCACGCCG
This sequence comes from Dehalococcoidia bacterium, assembly GCA_963664645.2. Classification (GTDB taxonomy): domain Bacteria; phylum Chloroflexota; class Dehalococcoidia; order Bin125; family Bin125; genus TK10-74A. The sequence goes on along the minus strand of CAXXCV010000001.1, from coordinate 647,550 downwards.
GGCCTGATCACCGGCGTCTACGTCAAGGCCGGGACCGCCGTCGCCCGCAACGACAAGCTGCTCGACCTGGAGGCGATGAAGATCCAATCGACGATCTACGCCCCCTTCGACGGCCGCGTGGCGGAGGTGCTCGTCGAGCCCGGCCAGCAGGTCGAGGCGAAGGACCTGCTGGTCGTCATCGCGCCGGGGTGAGGGGCGGGGCGGCCGCGGAGCACCGAAGTCCGAATTCAGCAGCCGACAAGCGCTCCGTGTTGCGTTCAAGAGAACGTATGTACTAGATTGACTTTGGCAGCCGGAGGGGCGACCGTGCCCAGGACGCGAGGTTCCGGTACCTGCAGTTGACCCGAACATGGGAAGCCGAACTGGAGACGAGTGATGCGCAACGAGATTCTGATCGAGGCGGCGGTCCAGGCCGGCGTGTTCCCGAATGAGCGCGCAGTGACCATTCAGACGCGGTCTGGAGAGAAGTCACTGCTCACCTACGAGGCTTGGATCGAGGAGATCGACGGTCGCCACTACCTGCGCGTCGAGTTGCTCGACGAGGACGACAAAGCCCTGCTGGTGGCGCTTCCAGACGAGATCATCGGCGAAGGCAGAACGGTGGCCGTGGGTCGCGATCTGAGACATGCGCACGACGCGGTGGTCGCCAGGTAGGCGCGATGGTTCTGAGCAACACGGCGATCTTCGAGGCTCTCGATGACGGCCGGGTTGTCATCACACCTGAGCCGCGCAGGCCGACGAGTCCAGAACTCGACTCGCCGTTTGACAGGACTTCAGTCGACCTCACCCTCAGTCGAGCGATCCAACGGCCGAGAGAAGGCGTCGCGGCAAACATCGACTTCCGTTCGGGGAGCGTCCTACAGACGCTCGACACATTCTTCGAGCCGCACAATATCGACGATGAGCAGGGGTTCACGCTCAGACAGAACCAATTCATCCTCGGCCAGACAGAGGAGTCGGTTGGACTGACGCTCCCGAAAGACCTTGACGACGCGGCGAGGGAGAAGGGTTGCCTCGCGGGCAGGGTGGAAGGCAAGAGTTCACTCGCCCGATTCGGCTTGATCGTCCACTTCACGGCGCCAACCATTCACACCGGTTTCGGACCGGCCCCAATCGCTCTCGAACTCATGAACTTCGGACCCGCGCCGATCACCTTGTATCCAGGTATGCGCATCTGCCAGCTCCTCCTGGAGCAGGTCGTGGGCATCCCCGACATGCGACTAGGTCAATTCGACCAGCAGGAGTCCGCCCGCGGATAGCCCTATGCGGATCATCATCAACCATCTGACGCGGATGAGGCCTGGCTACATCTGTGTGGCCGGACTCTTGGAGGAGACGTTCGAACACATCCGCCCTGTCTTGCGATACAGGCAGTTGCCGCGCGCACTCTACGCAGCCGAGGGTGGCCCCTTCGACATTGGTCACGTGGTGGATCTTGGTCCGGTGGAGGTCGCCGGGAGCCGACCGGAAGTCGAGGATCGCATCTTCGAGGTGAAGAACGTGAGCGCCGCAGGATCGCTCAGCGATCATGAGTTCTGGCGCATCATTAGCGCGGAGGCGGCGTCGGACCTCCACACGATCTTCGGGGAGGACTTGCGGGCTCGCGGCCGAACGGCGGCAGTTGATCCCGGGACCGGCCGTGCGTCTCTCGGGATGATTAGGACTCAGGACGTTCCAAGCCTGGAAGTTGACAGGTACGGAACGCTACGGATCCGACTGAGTGACGGCAGGTTCAACGTTCGGGCCAGCGTCACCGACTTGCGACTGTATGAGGCAGACCAGAAGACGATCGATCAAGCCAGGGTCGATGAGGTCAGGCACCGCATCCGAGACGGGGAGCAAGCAGTCGTTGCAGTCGGACTGGCGAGAGCCTACCGAGTGCGATCGGACTCACAGCGGCGCCACTGGCTGCAAGCGAACAACGTCCACCTTGCCGGTGGCCCGATCTGATCTCACCCGCATCCGCTACGTGAGATGAACGACCTCCGCCGTTGGATGGTCGGCGGCGAACGCCTCCGCGATGAGGCGGCGGTGACACCGCTGGGGTTGGGCCTCCGAGCAGAGCAGGGCGATTCGCTCGTGATCCGCGGCGGCTTCAGCGAGGATCGCCGACATCCCACGCTCAGCGGCAAGTCGCTTGAATTGGACCTCGTAGCCCGGCCAGTCTTTCGACTGACGATACGTGTCAAGGATCTCAGGGGTCGGCGCCAGCCGGGGCTCGTGCTCGTACTCGATGCCGGCGAACGCCGGCAGCAGGAAGGCCAGATCGTCCCGCTTCGCGAAGCCGGAGAGTTGCGAACTGGGCCGCAGCCGCGCATCGACGAGCTTCGTGACGCCGGCGTCCTCCAGCAGCGCGAGGAACTGCTGGAGCGACTTCCGCGCGAACCCGATCGTGTAGACGTTCACAGCAGTCGCTGCTTCGCTCCGACCTCGCGGAGAGTTTCGGCGCCCGGCAACAGGTGCTCGACTTGCACTCCCCGCCGGATCAGCGGCGGCGTCAGCAACTGATTTCGATGACAACCCTCTGGTCGGACCTCGGAACACATCACCGCGACGCGCCGCCTCTTCGCCAGCGCGACAAGCTGCTCGATGCCCTGCAGGAAGGCGGGCTCACATGACATCCGGGCGTAGTCGGGGATTCCCTCCCCAATCCACAGATCACTGCTCGGTGGCTTGCCGCCGAGACACTCAAGCCACAGATAATCCAGGCCCGCAATCCCGCAAGCGGCCTTGATGGCGGCTTGGTTGAACTGCGGATTGCGTCGACTCCACGGGTACGACCGAACGTCCACCAGGACTTCGATCTGAGCTTTGGTCAGCGTCTCGATGAGAGACGACTGATCGAGATTCCCGTGTCCCACAGTCCAGATACGCATTCGCTGGTCGCCATCCGCACGCGAAGCTTCACCCCTGCCACGATAGCGCGAACACATGTTCTTCGCCACTCACACTCCTTCATCCACTGCCTGCGTCGCGCCGCCCGAGGACCCCGCCCCCCTACCGACCCTCCCACACGGGCGGACGCTTGGCGCGGTAGGCCTCCGGGCCCGACTTCGCGTCGGCGGTGGCACCGGCGACCTTGCGCATCGTCTCGCCGAAGCGGACGGCGTTCATGAAGTCGAACTCCTGGCCGCGATGGGCGACCTCCTTCGTCGCGCGGACGGCCAGCGGGGCCGAGAGCAGCAGCCGCTCGGCCAGCCGGTGCGCCTCGGCCATCAACTCCTCGTGCGGGGTGATCTTCCAGACGAGGCCCATCTCCTTGGCCCGCACCGCGTCGACGCGCTCTCCGATCAGCAGCAGCTCCATCGCGTGCTGCCAACCGATCCGCTTGGGCATGCGGATGGCCCCCTGGATGGTGGGCACGCCCAGGCGCACCTCGGGGAAGCCGAACTGCGCCCGCTCGCTGGCGATGACGAAGTCGCACGCCGCGACCAGCGTGCAGCCGAAGCCGAGGGCGTAGCCGTTGACGGCGGCGATGGTGGGCTTCCAGACCTCCATCCCGCTCTCCAGCGACGTCAGCGACGGCACCTCCCAGAACGTGCCCTTGTCGGCCGGCTTGCCGAAGCCCCGCACGTCGGCGCCGGCGCTGAAGGCGCGACCGGCCCCGGTGACGATGCCCACCCAGGCCTCGTCGTCCTCCCGGAACGTGCGCCAGGCGTCGTTGAGGTCCTGACGCAACTCGGCGTTGATCGCGTTCAGCGCCTCCGGGCGGTTGTAGGTGATCGTCGCGATGCGGCCCTCGCGCTCGTACAGGACGGTGTCTCCCATGGCCGGCTCCCTTTCGTTCGGCTCCGTTCGGATCGTGCTGCGACGATGCTAGCCTCCCCGTCATGCCCACGGAGCAACGCCTGCGACGCCTGCGCGGCGTCCTGGAACGACGCCAGGACGACGTCACCGTCGTCCTCGACAACGTCCACGACGCCCACAACGCCTCCGCCGTGCTGCGCTCCGCCGACGGCTTCGGCGTGGGCCGGGTCGCGCTGCTCTACACCGGCCACCCCACGCCCGCCATCTCGAAGGGCGTCTCCGGCCACACCCGCAAGTGGATGACCATCGACCACTACGGCGACACGGCGGCCTGCGTCGCCGCGCTGCGCGCCCGCGGCGAGCGGATCGTCGCCACGCACGTCGAGGCCGGGGCGCGCAGTCACCTGGAGATCGACTGGACGCGCCCCGTCGCGCTGGTCCTCGGCAACGAGCACGAGGGCTGCACGCCGGCGATGCGCGCCGCCGCCGACGCCACCGTCGCCATCCCCATGCAGGGCATGGCGCAGAGCTTCAACGTCTCGGTCGCCGGAGCCATTATCATGGCCGAGCTCTATCGTCAGCGGGCGGAACACGGTATGTATCGGCCGCAGTGGAACGAGGCCAAGGAGACGCTCTATCGTTCCTGGCTGGCGAGGGAGACGCCGTGGTGACGGCCGTCTCCCGGACCTCGTGAGCGAACGCCTTGCAGCGGGGCGCGGACACGCTGCACACGAATCGACGGCCGCGGACGCGGCCCCAGCAGCCTCCGGGCGGAACAGAGGGAACCGGCATGGAACTGAAGAACGTGGTCCTGGTCGACGGCGTGCGATCGCCGTTCACGAAGGGAGGACGCGGCGGCTTCGCCGCCACCCGGCTCGACGAGTTGGGTGTGCAGGTGCTGAAGACGCTCCTGGAGCGCAACCCCAAGCTCGACCCCTTCGAGATCGAGGAGATCGGGCTGGGCAACGTCGGCGGCGTCGCGGAGTACGGCGGCTTCGGCGGCAACCACATGGCCCGCCTGGCCGGCCTGCCCGAGTCGGTCTGCACCTTCGACGTGACGCGGCAGTGCGGCAGCAGCATGGAGTCGCTGCACCGCATCGCGCAGAGCATCATGGTCGGCGCGACCAAGGTCGGCATCTCGATGGGCGCGGAGCGCATGGGACGCCAGCTCGGCGGCGGCGGCGGCGGCGGCGACCGCATCACCTCCTTCAACGAGGACCGGCACGAGATGAACGAGGTCCAGCGCAACATGGCGCCGGACCACGAGAAGTACTTCGCGCAGGAGATCCCGGACTTCATCCTCGACTCCGACCCCATCGTCTCGATGGTGCAGACCGCGCAGAACGTGGCCGACACCTACAACCTCACCCGTGAGCAGCTCGACCAGTTCGCCGTGGACAGCCACCGCAAGTACGGCGAGGCCCTCGCGGCCGGCTTCTACGACGACGAGATCGTCCCCTACGAGACCGAGCGGCCGGTCATGAACGACGACGGCACCGTCGACCTCGACCAGCACGGCGAGCGGGTGTGCATCACCCACGACGAGGGCTACCGCCCGGGCACCAACATGGAGACCCTGGCCACGCTGCGGAACGTCAAGGGCATCGTCAGCCACGGCGGCAAGGAACTCGTCATCACGGCGGGCAACTCCTGCCCCACGAACGACGGCGTCACCGCCGCGCTGCTGATGAACGAGGACAAGGCCCGCGAACTCGGCATCGAGCCGCTGGCCCGCATCATCGGCTTCGGCGTGGCCGGCGTGAAGCCGCAGCTCATGGGCCTGGGCCCGGTGCCCGCCACGCACAAGGCGCTTGAGCACGCCGGCATCAGCGCCGACCAGATCGACCGCGTGGAGTTCAATGAGGCCTTCGCGGCGCAGGTCATCCCCAGCATGGCCGAGCTCGGCATCCCCATGGAGAAGGTCAACGTCAACGGCGGCTCCGTGGCCATCGGCCACCCGCTGGGCGCGACCGGCACCCGCCTGGTGCACACGCTGGGCCGCGAGATGAAGCGCTCCGGCGCCCGCTACGGCCTCGCCACGCAGTGCATCGGCGCGGGCATGGGCATCTCGACGATCCTCGAATCGGTCTAGCCCCGCAACGCGGAAACCAACCGGCCGCCCCGCGGGGGGCGGCCGGTTCGCGTTCGCGTCCCCCTCTTCCAGAGAGGGGGGATTCTGATCCCCTCTCCCTGGGGAGAGGGTTAGGGTGAGGGGGATCCAGCGCCCGCGCCCCCTGTCCCCCTCTCCATCCTTTCGGATGGAGAGGGGGACAGGCTTGTCCTGAGCGGCGCCGAAGGGGGGTGCGGTTCCCCGCTAGACGCCGGGCTTCCCCTCGAACCACGACTTCCACAGCGCCTGGTTCGCGGTGGTGGTGCCGTTGGTCGGACCGTAGCCCTTGAGCCAGGGACGGTGCGAGACGACCGGGCGGCCCCAGTTGCAGTAGATCTGGGGATTGTGCTGTTCGACCAGCTTGGTCTGGATCTCGTCGTAGATCGGTACCCGGTTCTCGGTGCCGAGGGTGGTGCGTCCCCGCTCCAGCAGCGCGTCGATCTCGGGGTCCGAGAAGTCGCCGAAGTTCTGTCCGCCGGCGCTGTGGCTGTGGCTGTAGAGGATGTCGGGGTCGAACGCGCCCCCGAAACCCTGGAAGGTGAGGGTGAAGTCCCCCGCCGCCCGCTTGTGGTTGTTCTCGATGTCGGGCTGCTCCACGAGTTCGACCTCAAAGCCGATTTCGGCAAAGTTCTGCTGGACCACCTCAGCGTACGGGCCTCCCGAGTGAGCACTGGCGGTCATCGGCGGCACGCTCGCCGGGTCGTAGCCGCTGGCGTCGAGCAGCCGCCGGCCCTCGGCCAGGTCCTCCTCGCGCAGAGCGCCGGAGCGGTAGCCGGGCCGCTGGCGGAGTTCGTCGACGGTCCAGGCGTATGCGCCGGCCGCGTGGGAGATCGGGCCGCCCATCTCCGTCACGCCTTGGGTCGTCGCGACGAGCTGTTCCCGGTTGGTCGCGAGATGCAGGGCGGTGCGCACGCGCGCGTCGGTGTAGGGCTCGACCTGGGTGTGGAAGTGGACCGCCACCCAGTTCCAGGTCGCTTGCATGGGCACGTCGACAACGTTCTCCTCGCCGACTTGGTCCCGCACGGCCTCGCTCTCTGCCGGGAGGCCCAGCCACGGGAACCAGAGGAAGTCGGACTCGCCGGCGACGTACTGTGCGGCCCGATACGCCGTGTCGTAATTCCAGTTCGACCGCAGCCCGTCGAAGTAGGGGAGCCCTTCGCGGAAGTAGTTGGGGTTGCGTTCCAGCACGGTTTCGACATCGGCCTCACGGGAGACCATCTGCATGGCGCCGGTGCCGATGGCGGCCTCGGGGTCGCCCGCGATGCCGTCGTCACCGAAGGCCTCGACCACCTCGCGTGCGATCATGTACATCCGCTGCTCGCCGACCGCGGCAAGCAGCGGCGCGAACACCTCTTTCGCCTTGAGGCGCAGGGTGAGGTCGTTGACGACTTCGAACTGGTCGACGCTGGCTAAGCGCTTTCTCAAGATGAACTCGGGGTTGTCCTGGCCGAAGCGCTGGAGTCCGAAGGCGGCGTCTTCGGCGACGAACTGGCGGCCGTTCAGCGGCGCCTTGTCCTGCCAGTGCACGTTCGGCTTGATGGTGTAGACGAAGGTGAGGTCATCGACGACCTCGGGCAACTCCGCCATCGCGGCGGTGAGCACCCCGCCGTTGTCGAGGTAGTTGAGGTGGTCGTAGACCGGGAAAATGGAGCTGTCGAGGCCGCCGTCGTCGGCGATGGCCGGGTCGAGGATGCCGAGGTCGCCCGCGAAGAAGGTGATGATGCCTCCATGCTGCGGGCCGGTGGCCGGTGCCTCGTCCTCCGCCGCCATGGCCGCGCTCTCGGCGGCCTCCTGGGCCGCGTCGGCGGCCTCTTGGGCCGCGGCGACGGCGGCGGCGGCGGTTTCGGCCGCGGCGTCGGCGGTCTCCTGCGCCGTGGCGGCGGCCTCGCCGGCGGCGGCGGACGCCTCCCCGGCGGCTTCCGCGGCAGCGGCAGCGGCAGCAGCGGCCTCGTCGATGGCGGCCTGCGCGGCCTCGGCGGTGGCCGTGCCGGCCTCGACCGCGGCGGCGGCGTCACGGGCGGCCTGGGCGGCCGCTTCGGCGGCCTCGGAGGCGGCCGCGGCGACCGCCGCGGCGGCCTCATCGCCGGCCGCGGACGCGGCGGCGGCAGCGTCGGCGGCAGCGGCAGCCGCGGCTTCCGCGGCGGCGGCCGCGTTGGCGGCGTCCTCCGACTCGGCGGCCTCGGCGGCCAGGGCGGCGGCCGCATCGGCCGCGTCGGCCGCCTGTGAAGCGGCGGCGGAGGCCTCGGACGCGGCGGCAGCCGCCTCGGCGGCGGCGTCCGCGGCGGCCTCGGTCTCGGCCGCGCGCGCCTCGCCCGCGGCGACGGCCGCCGCAGCGGCCTCCTCCGCGGCCGCGGCGGCGCGTTCGGCGGCCGCGGTCCCGGCGTCATCGTCGTCGTCGCCGCAGCCGACCAAGGCCAGGCCGGCCGCGCCGACGCCGGCTTTGGCGCTGGCTCCCAACATCGTGCGGCGCGAGATCTTTCGCTGTCGCAGGGTCTCCCAATAGTTGCTCATGGCGTCATCCTTTCCGTGGATGTGTCCGCCCCATCCCCCAGGGATGGGGTCGTGCTCCGAGAGCGCAGGCATTATGACGTCTGGGGGGGGGGGTCACGTCAAGGTTTTGGAGTGTAAAGTTTCCACATTTGACGTAAGGGAGTGGTGGGTACAACGTGGCCCCCCTCTCTATGAGGGAGGGGAGAGGGCGTCGCGCAAAAAAAATTTCGCGCGCGGGCGGCGGGGCGGGCGGGCGCCCGAACCTCACCCCCTAACCCCCTCTCCATTGCTGTGCAATGGAGAGGGGGGACCGGAGGAGAGTCCCCGGCGGTCGCTTCCACGTTCCCCCTCTCCATCCTTCTGGATGGAGAGGGGGGACAGGGGGTGAGGTCATGGCGGTCGCGCCCACGTCCCCTCTCTCCATCGTCCAGATGGAGAGAGGGGTAGGGGCCGATCGATCGATCCATCCGGAAGGCGGGGCCTTAGGTGGCCCTGCGCTTCTGGATGGAGTACGTGTTGAGGTTGCTGAGCGAACCGAAGGGTCCACCCAGCGGCCAGTTGACGTCGCCGCGGGTGAGCACGCTGTCCGGCGGCTCGACGACGTTGATGAACCAGGCGCCCCGCTTGTGGCGGAGGAACAGTTCCGAGATGAGCTCTTTACGCTGCTCGGGATCGCGCGCGACCTTGCTCTGCGCGTAGATGTCGTCCAGAACCGGGTCGTGGTGGACCGCCATGGAGTAGAACCCCTCGGGGGCGGTGCAGCAGGTCCACATCCCGCCGGGGTCCGCGAAGTAGTTCGCCCAGAACCAGTAGAGCGCGACGGGCGCCGTGCCCGTCGGACCCCCGCGGGTGTAGGCGTCGGTAAAGTACTCGCTGACGCTGATCGAGATGGGCTCCGCCCGGATGCCGACCTCGTGCAGCATCTGCGCCGTCGTCAGCGTGAGGTCCTCCTGGAGGTCGCCGCCCCAGTCGGGCGTGTAGTACAGCCTCTCGTCGAAGCCGTCCGGGTAGCCGGCCTCCGCCAGCAGCGCCCGCGCCCGATCGGGGTCGTAGCCCCAGTCCGCCGCCCGCGCGTCCTCCACGCTGGGGTACCCGACGACGCCGCGGTAGCCCCACATGGGCTCGATGGGCTCCACGCCGAGCAGCAGCCCCTCGGCGATCTCCGCGCGGTTGATGGCGAGGTTGGCCGCGATGCGGACACGCTCGTCCATCCACGGGTTGGGCGTCCCGTCCTCCCGCGTCTCGTGCCAGAGGTTCGGGAAGATGTTGTGAATCGTCCAGCCCGGCCCCGGGATGAACTGGACCGTGAAGTCGGGGTCGTCGATAAACGGCGCGACGGCGTTGAGCCCCAACTCCGCGGCCCCGTCGATCTCGCCCGCCTCGATGCCGGCGATGCGCGACTGCAGCTCGGGGCGCACCAGACCGATCAGGTGCTTGTGGTGGGCGTAGTGCGGCACCCGGATGGGGTGGTCGACCGGGTGGAAGTGGTCCTCCCAACGCTCGAAGACGAAGTCCTCCTCGTCGGTGTGGCTGACGAAGCGGAAGGGCCCCGTGCCGATGGGGTGGTTATCCACCGCCTCGTCGCCGCGCCGCTCCACGTCCGCCTGGGACATGACCATCACGGTGCCGGAGACGCCGACGGTGCCCCAGTGGCCCGCGTCGAAGTCCTCCAACTCGACCACCCAGGTGTTGTCGTCGACCGCCTCGTTGCGGAGCCAGGAGGCGGATCCCCAAATCGCCCGCACGGTTTGCCAGCCGGCCGGGTGGTCGCTCGTCGCGCCGCCGTCGTGGTACGCCGCGACGCCGCCCATGCGGTCGTAGGTGAAGGCGAGGTCGTGGGCGGTCAGCACGGATCCGTCGTGGAACAGCGCCCGGTTCGGGGTGCCGATGCACGTGCCGCCCTCGTCGGCCCACTCCAGCGTGGCCAGATGCGGGAGCAGATCCTTCGTCAGGGGCGAGATCTCCACGACGCTTTCGTGAACGGCCCCGTGCGAGATGTAGTTGTTGTCGCTGCCGACCTTGTGCTGATCCAGGCCCCCCTGGTCGAAGGGGATGGCGAGGGTGATCGTGGCGTCCAGGTCGATCTCGTCGAGCGGCCAGGGCACGCTCCAGTCCAGGAACTCCGCCTCCCCGGTCAGGGCGGCGGCGACGTTGCTCGTCTGCTCGACGGAGGCGGCCGCGGCTTCGGCGGCGGCCTGCGCGGCGGCAGCCGCCTCGGCCGCCGCGGCGGCGGCGGCCTCGGCGGCGGCGGCGCCCTCGGCGCCGCCCGATCCCGCCGCGCGCGCGGCCTCGGCGGCGGCCTCGGCGGCCTCGGCGGCGACCTGCGCCACGGCGGCGGCGCCCTCCGCCCCGGCCTCGGCGGCGTCGGCGGCGGCCTGCGCGGCGGCGGCGGCGGCAGCCTCGGCGGCGGCGGCGGCCTGGGCGGCGTCGTCCGACTCCGCGGCCTCCGCGGCGGCGGCCGAGGCGGCCTCGGCCGCGCTGGCGGCGGCGTCCGCGGCGGCGGCGGCGCCCGACGCCTCCTCGGCGGCGGCGGCGGCCTCACCGGCCGCGGCCTCCGCGCCCGACGTGTCCACGGTCACGGCATCGTCATCGTCGCCGCAGCCGACCAAGGCGAGGCCGGCCGCGCCAACGCCTGCCTTGGCGCTCGCGCCCAGCATCGTGCGGCGGCTGATCTTGCGGTGTCGCAATCGGTTCCAATAATTGCTCATGGCCCTCTTCCTTTCCGTGAAACGCGGGCGGCGCTCTCACGGGGGCGGGCTCGCGAAACCAGAGCGGGAGCAGGATGACGCGCAGGGGCCTGCTTGTCAACGGTGGGGAGGGGGTGATGTCGCGTCGGTCGGCGGTCGGTCCCGGTCCCCGCACGTCTTCCCCCGACCCCCGGTGGTCCTCCCCTGACCCCCGGCGGTCCTCCCCTGACCCCCTGGCCCCGTAGCCCCCTCCCCATCGTTCTACTGGGGAGGGGGAACTGGCAGGAGCGGGTGGCGCTACCATCGCTCCCGTGACGGCCATCACCCCCGACGCCGAACCGGCGGCGCGCATGGACACGCTGCTGTCGGAGATGGGCCATGCAACGGAAGGTTAGGAACGCGATTCGCTTGGTCGAGGCGGACGGCTGGTACCAGGTGCGGATGCGTGGCAGCCACCGGCAGTTCCACCATCCCGAGAAGCGAGGCGCCGTCTCCATACCGGGTCACCCGGGAGAAGACCTGCCGAAGGGGACTTGGGTCGGTATCATGAGACAGGCAGGCCTGCGCGGGAGGGAATGATGAAGCTGACCTACGCCGTCGTCATCGAGCAGACCCCCAACAACTACGGGGCCTACGCCCCCGACGTGCCGGGCTGCGTCAGCACCGGCAAGACCTGGGACGAGATGCAGGCGATGATCCGGGAGGCGCTCACCTTCCACATCGAGGACCTGCTGGAGCAGGGCGAACCGCTCCCCGCACCGAGGATGTCCATCGAAGAGGCCATCGCCTATCACAGCGAAGCCCTCGCCGAGTACGACGAGCAGGACATGGCTGAGTATGGCGACGACCCCCCCACGCTCTCGACGCGGTTCGAGTTGGTGGAAGTCGAGGTTCCGGCCCCGCAAGCCGCGCGGGCGAGCTGACGCCGCCGATCCGTCCGCTCCTGACCCCCCCTCACCGCCTCACCCCCGCGACAGCGCCAGCCCCTCCACGACCTGCAGGTTCGGGAGCTTGCGCAGCTCGGCCGGCGCGAGCCGCAGCTTGCACGAGCGGCTCCCCCCGCCGATCACGATCTCCGGCAGCGCCAGCAGCGACGGGTCGATGTACTTCGGCAGATCGTCGGGCAGGCCGAACATCGTCACGCCGCCGATCAGCATCCCCGTCAGCGCCGCCGTGTCCTCCGCGCTCGCGAAGGACAGCTTGCGCACGCCCATCAGCCGGCGCATCGTGCGGTTCACGTCGAGGCGCTGCGTCGCCGTCACGAGGCAGGCCGAGAACCGCCGCGGCTCCCGCCGCGACCCCACGATGATCGTGTTACCCGACAGGGCCGGGTCGATGCCGTAGTGCGCGCAGAACTGCTCCGTGTCGGCCAGCGCCGGGTCGCAGGGCAGGCGCTCGTAGGCCACGCCCAGCGCCTCCAACTGGGCGAACACCGGTCGCTCCGCGTCGGCGGTCCGGGGGTCGGGGGCGGCGGGATCGGGGCACATGATTGTCGCCAGCCTAGCGCCCCGCGGGGGTGTATTGCTGGCGCGAATCCGCATAGGCTGGGCGACGCGCCGGACGAAGGAGGCCGCATGCGATACCGCCGCATCGCCGGGACCGACATCGACGTGTCGGAGGTGGGCTTCGGCGTCTGGACCGTCGCCGCCGGCTGGTGGGGCGCCTTCAGCGACGACGAGGCCGCCGCCCTCATGCAGGAGGCGCTCGACCTGGGCATCACTTTCTTCGACACGGCGGAGACGTACGGCGCCGGCCGCGGGGAGACGGTCCTCGCGCACGCCTTCCCCGGCGCCGCCCGTGACAAGATCGTGATCGGCGCGAAGTTCGGCTACGACTGGCAGCAGCGTCCCGCCGATCGGCAGGCGGGGCATCAGGAGGCCCGGCACTGCTGGGACCCCCCCTTCCTCGAGGGCGCGCTGCGCGGCTCCCTCCGCCGCCTCGGCGCCGACCGCATCGACCACTGGCAGCTGCACAACCCACGCATGGACGCGCTCCAACGCGACGACCTGTGGACCTTCCTCGACAAGGTGCAGCGCGAGGGGCACGTGCGCTCCATCGGCGTGGCGCTGGGGCCGGCCATCGGCTGGCGGGAGGAGGGCGAATTCGCGATGGCGCAGCGCCCCATCCACAGCGTGCAGATGATCTACAACGCCCTGGAGCTCGACCCCGGCCGGGCCCTGCTCGACGCGGCGCGGGCGTCCGGCACGTCGCTGCTCGTCCGCGTGCCCCACTCCTCGGGCATGTTGGAGGGCCGCTACACGGCCGACACCGTCTTCCCCGAGAACGACCACCGCCGCCACCGTCCGCGGGCGTGGCTGCTCAACGGCGTCAAGAAGATCGAGCAACTCGGCTTCCTGACCGGGGACGGCGCGACGCTGGGGCAGAAGGCGCTGCGCTACGTGCTGCGCGACCCGCTCGTCGCGAGCGCCCTGCCCAACATCTACAACCGGGAGCAACTCGTGGAGTTCGCCGGAGCCTCCGACGTGGCCGACGTGACCGACGCCCAGGCCGCGACGATCGAGGCGCTGTACGACTCGAACTACGGGCTGCCGGTCGAGCAGGAGGCCGGGCTCAACCCGGAGACCCGTCGCCGGCAGGCCGCGGCCGCCGCGAAAGGCGCAGGCGCGCGATGACCACCACCGAGTCCCGTCCCGCCGGCGCGAGCGCCGACCCCCCCACCGGCAAGCAGTTCGTCAAGTTCAGCTTCTTCCGCCTGCGCGACGACGTCCGCGCCGCCCCCGCCGCCGATCGCGCCGCGCTGGCGTCGGAAATGGCGGCCCTCATCGAGCGCTCGGCCGGGCGGATGCTCACCCGCACCTACAGCACCGTCGGCACCCGCGCCGACACCGACTTCCTCATCTGGCAGGTGTCGGACGACCTGGGCGAGATCCAGGATTGGCACGGGGCGCTGCTCGGGTCCGATGTCGGGCCCGCGCTGGAGCGGCCGCACTCGTTCCTCTCGATGACCATGCGCTCGATCTACAGCAACCCCCTGCACGCCGGGGCCGGCGCCCGCGACCGCCTGCGCGACGACGGCGGCACGGCGGACTACCTCTTCGTCTACCCGATGGTGAAGACGAAGGCCTGGTACCAGCTGCCGCAGGCCGAGCGGCAGGCGATCATGAACGAGCACATCGCCGTCGGGCACAAGTACCACGACGTGCAGATCAACACGACCTACTCCTACGGCCTCGACGACCAGGAGTTCGTCGTCGCCTTCGAGGCCGACAACCCGGGCCGCTTCCTGGCCCTGGTGCGGGAGTTGCGCACCTCCCGCTCGACGAGCTACACGGAGCGCGACACGCCGATGTTCACCTGCCGCCGCCAGTCGGTGGAGGAGTTGATGCGGTCGATCGGGCTGCGCGGCTAGCCCCTGCCCGCGGAGTCCGGCCGGGGGCTATCCTGTCCGGCGTCCGGCCGCCCGCGCCGCATATTCCGCGAAGGAGTCCCAATGACCACGTTCGGCGTCACCATGTTCCCCACCGATTACTCCATCCAGCCGGTCGCCCTGGGCCGGGCGCTCGAGGAGCGCGGCTTCGAGTCGGTCTTCTTCCCCGAGCACACGCACATCCCGGCCAGCCGCCGGTCGCGCTGGCCCGGCGGCGACGATCTGCCGCAGGAGTACTGGCACACGCACGACCCCTTCGTCGCGCTGGGCGCGATCGCCGCCACCACGGAGCGGCTCAAGCTGGGCACCGGCATCTGCCTCATCCCCGAGCGCGACCCGATCCTGCTGGCGAACGTCGTCGCCTCGCTCGACCTGATCTCCAATGGCCGCGTGCTGCTGGGCATCGGCGCGGGCTGGAACGCGGAGGAGATGGAGAACCACGGCACCGCCTTCAAGGACCGCTGGGCGGTGACCAGGGAGCGCATCCAGGCCATGCGCCAGATCTGGACGCAGGAGGAGGCGGAGTTCCACGGCGAGCACGTCGATTTCGACAAGATCTGGTCCTACCCGAAGCCGGCGCAGGCGGGCGGCCCGCCCGTCCTGATCGGGGCCGACACGCCGTGGGCGCACCGGCGCGTCGTCGACTACGCCGACGGCTGGCTGCCGATCTTCGGCCGCAGCGACGTGCGCGACAGCCTGGCGGCGCTGCGCATCGCCGCCGAGCAGGCCGGCCGCGACATGTCCACGATCGACCTGAGCGTCTTCGGCGCGCCGCCGCGGGAAGAGATCGTGACGGGGCTGATCGAGGCCGGCTTCCAGCGCATCATCTTCTGGCTGCCGCCGGCGGGAGAGGACGAGATCATCCCGCGGCTCGACCGCTACGCCGCCTTCATCGAGTCGCTGGGCCAAGCGGACGCATGACGCTCCCGCCGGCCGCCCCCCCGCCGGGCCCGCTCGACGGCATCCGCGTGCTCGACGCCAGCACGGGCGTCGCCGGCCCCATGGCGGCGATGTACCTGGCCGACTTCGGGGCCGACGTCGTCAAGCTGGAGCCGCCCGGGGGCGACCCCGCGCGGGCGCGGCCCGGCTTCGCGATCTGGAACCGCAACAAGCGCGGCATCGTCATCGACCCGGCCGACCCGGCCGCCCGCGCCCGGCGCGACGCCTTCCTGCGCGGGGCCGACGTCTGCCTGTTCAGCGAGACGCTGGACGCGCTCGGGCAGCGCGGCCTGGACCCGGAGACCGTCCGCGCGCGCAACGGCCGCCTGATCTACCTGCACATGCCCCCCTTCCTGCCCGATGTCACCCCCTGGGCCGGCGGCGGGGAGTCGGCCGCGATGATCGAGGCGGGCGCCGGCGTCGCGATGGGGCAGCTGAGCTTCGAGCCGGTGCCCGTGGACCTCGTCACCCCGTTCGTCCTCTACTCGCAGGCGGTGTGGGGCGCGACCGCCGCCGTCGCGGCGTTGGCCGAGCGGGAAGCGTCGGGCGCGGGGCAGACGGTCGGCGTGGGCGGGCTGCACGGCATGCTGCAAGCCATGCCCTACAGCCTGACGCTGATCCCCGGTGCGCGGTTCGAGCCGCGGCCAAGCGGGCCCGGCGGCCCCGTGCCCCACTACCGCCTCTACGAATGCAGCGACGGCCTCTGGTTCTTCCTGGCGGCGCTCACGCCCGCCTTCCTCCTGCCGGTCCTGGACTTGCTGGGCCTGATGCACGTCCTGGCCGACGAACGCCTCGAGGGCGACCCGATGGCTATGGGCCTGCCCGAGAACGCCGCCTGGGCCACCGGCCTGCTGCGCGAGGCCTTCCTGCGGCGCCCCCGTGACGAGTGGCTGCGGCTCCTGGCCGAGGCCGGCTGCCCCGCCGGACCCGTGGAGGATCGCGACGGCTGGCTCGACCACCCGCAGATCGAGGCCATCGGCATGAGGGCCGAACTCGACGATCCAGAGCGCGGCCGCGTCGTGATGCCGGGGCTGCCGCTGCACCTCGCGCGATCGCCCGCCTCCATCCGAACCCCCGCCCCGACCCTCGGGCAGCACGACGCCGACGCGGCGCCCTGGCCGCCGCAGCCGGCCGCGCCCGCCGACCCCCCCGACCGGGACGGGCCGCTCGCCGGGGTGCGCGTGCTGGACCTCGGCGCGATCATCGCGGGCCCGTACACGGGCGGCCTGCTGGCCGAGCTCGGCGCGGACGTGGTCAAGGTGGAAACCCTCGACGGCGACTTCCTGCGGAGCGTCGGGAACGGCTTCGTGGCGTTCAACAAGGGCAAGCGCGGGCTCTCCGTCGACCTGCGCAGCGAGGGCGGGCGGGCGCTCTTCCTGGACCTCGCCCGCGGCGCCGACATCGTGATCGACAACTTCCGCCAGGGCGTCCTGGAGCGCCTGCGCATCGACGACGCCTCCTTGCGCGCCGTCAACCCGGAGATCAGCACGCTCTCCGTGACGGCGTACGGGGAGGGCGGCGCACTCGGCGGCGAGCCCGGCTTCGATCCGGTGCTGCAGGCCCACAGCGGGATCTCGCGCGCCCAGGGCGGCGACAGCGATCCCGTGTTCATCGCGCTGCCCGTCAACGATGTCTCCAGCTCGGCCACGCTGGCGCTGGGCGCCGGGCTGGCGCTCCTGCACCGGCGCCGCGGGGGCGGCGGCCAGCGTGGCTGGACGTCGCTGGCCGGGCAGTCGTGCATGATGCAGAGCGGCGAGATCGTGCGCTACGCCGGGCGCCGGCCCGCCCATCGCGGCGGCGCGGACTTCGCGGGGCCCGACCCGCTCGATCGCTACTACCGCACGCGCGACGGCTGGCTGCGGCTCCAGGCCGTCGACGTGGCCGCCGGCCGCGACGGGCCGGCGGAGCGCACCGCCGCCCTGGCATCCCTGCGCGACGCCGGGCTGCTGCCGGCCCCCGCGCCCGACGACGACGCCCTGCAGGCGGCCCTCGACCGGACCATCGGCGGGTTGGACACGGCCGACGCGGAGCGCCGCTGCCGCGACGCCGGCCTCCCGGCGATGCGCGTGCGCACCCCGCAGGAGATGCCGGGCGAGCCGCTTCTCGACGGCGCGGAGGCGATGCACCTGTGGACCCCAGGCGTTCGGGCGCCGGGCGGTCCGGAGTCGCTGTACACCGTCGGGCGGTTGGCCCGCTTCAGCCGCACCGAGAAGCGCGGCGTGCTCGCCTCGCCGGGGCTCGGCGAGCACACGCTGGAGCTGCTGGCCGAGACCGGCCGCGACGCCGAGACGGCGGCCGACCTGCTGGCCGCCGGAGCCGTCGGCGTCGGCGATCCCTTCGCGCCGCTGCCGGCGCCGTAGGCGGCCGTCGTGCCACTCAGCGCCGCTCACCTCAAACGGCTGCGATCGCTGCACACCGCCAAGGGCCGGACCGCGCACGGCTGCTTCCTGATCGAGGGCGAGAAGCTCATCCGTGAGGCGATCGGCGCCGGCGCGCCCATCGTCGAGTTGCTCGCCACCGACGCACGGGCGGCGGCGCTCCCCCAGGGAGAGGTCACGACGATCGGCGCCAAGGACGCGGCGCGCCTCTCCGACACGCGCGGCCCGCAGGGTTGCTTCGCCGTCGTGCGCGACACCGTGCCCGCCGCCGCCGACGCGCTGGCCGCGCTGCCATCGGAGGGGCCCTCCACGGTGGTCGCCCTCGACGGCGTGCAGGACCCCGGCAACGCCGGCGCGCTGATCCGTCTGGCCGCCGCGTTCGACGCCGGCGCCGTGCTGACCGGTCCCGGCACGGCCGATCCGGTCCACCCCAGGGTCGTGCGCGCCGCGACCGGGGCCTGGTTCCGCATCGCCATCGCCCGCTCGCCCGGCCTCGCCGCCGACCTGCGGCTGCTCTCGGGGCGCGGCTACGAGATCGTCGGCGCCGCGACCGACGGCCCCTCCGTCTGGGACGAGCCCGCGGAGGACGCCGCGCCCCGCCGGGCGCTCGTGCTCGGCAACGAGGGAGCGGGCCTCTCGCCGGACGTCGCGGCCGTGATCGACCGGTGGATCGGGGCGCCCATCAGTCCACGCGCCGAGTCGCTCAACGTCGCGGTGGCGGCCGGCGTCATCCTGAGCGTCTGGTCGGACCGACGCCGGCGGTCCGCGCCCGCGCCGCTTTGACGCACCGCGCCGCAGCCGCTACGCAGGGGGTGTCATGGACATCGTCAGTTGGAACGTCAACTCCGTCCGCGCGCGGGAGAACCGCATCCTCAACTGGCTCGACCAGCAGCGCCCCGACGTCCTCTGCCTGCAAGAGCTCAAGTGCACCGAGGAGCAGTTCCCCTTCGACGGTTTCGACGCGCTCGGCTACGAGGTCGCCCTCTCCGGCCAGAAGACCTACAACGGCGTCGCGATCGCGGCGCTGGATCCTATCGACGAGGTGGAGACCGGCCTGCCCTGGGCCGGCGACGCGCAGGCGCGGGGCATCGCCGCCCGCGTCGGCGACGTGCGCGTCGTCAACCTCTACGTCCCCAACGGCAGCACCGTCGGCAGCGAGAAGTGGGACTACAAGCTGGAGTGGCTCGACCAGCTCACGCGCTGGCTGGCGGCGCAGGAACTGTCGGGCGAGCTGGTGGCCTGCGGCGACTACAACATCGCCCCGCACGACATCGACTGCTCCGAGCCCGAGCGCTGGGCCGACACCGTGCTCGCCGCGCCGCCCGCGCGCGAGCGCTTCCAGGCCTTGCTGGCCCTGGGCCTGCACGACGCCCTGCGCGCGCTGCGGCCCGACTCCCGCGAGTGGACGTGGTGGGACTTCCGATCGGCGATGTTCGAGCGCGGCGAGGGGCTGCGCATCGACCATCATCTGGTCACGGAGCGGCTGCTCGCGCGCTGCGCCGACGTCGTCATCGACGTGGAGGAGCGCGCCGGCGACAAGCCGTCGGACCACGCGCCCGTCACCCTGCGGCTCGGCTAGGGCCGCGCCGCGTCAGCCCTCGCCCAGCAACTCCCGGCGCAGCCGCGCGACGTGCCCCTTCGCCCGCACGTTGTGGTAGACGCGGTCGACCGTGCCCGCCTCGTCGAGCACGACGGTGGACCGGATCAGGCCCTCGTACTCGCGGCCGTAGTTCTTCTTCTTGCCCCAGGCGCCGTACCGCTCCGCCATCGCGTGGTCGGCGTCCGAGAGCAGGTCGAAGGGCAGGTCGTACTCCTCCCGGAACTTGGCCAGCTTCCCGACCGGGTCCGGGCTCACCCCCACGACGGTGTACCCGGCGGCGCGCAGCGGCTCGTCGCAGTCGCGGAAGTCGCAGCTTTCGCCGGTGCATCCGGGCGTGAACGCCTTGGGGTAGAAGTAGACGATCAGCCGCCGGCCGGCGTAGCTCTCCAGCGAGCGCGGCTCGCCCTCGGCGTTGGGCAACGTGAAGGCCGGCGCCTGCTGCCCCACTTCGATCGCCACCGCGCCTCCTCTCGTGCGGGGCCGGCGCCGTCAGACCGGGCGGAAGAGGGGGATCGCGACCTCGTCGTGGTCCTCCCACTCCACCGCGACGCGCTGCCCGACGCTGAGTTCCGCCACCGGATCATCGACGCCCACGACGTTCGACAACATGCGGAAGCCCTCGTCGAGGTCGATCAACGCCACCGCGTAGGGAACCTTCGTCCCGAAGAACGGGTGCCGGCTGAGCTGCACGACGCTGTAGCTGTAGATCTCGCCCTCGCCCTTCGAGGTGCGCCAGCTCAGCGGGCTGCCCAGGCAGGGGGCGCAGTGCCGCCGCGGGTAGAACACCACCACGTCGCAGTCGTCGCAGACCTGATAGCGCAGTTCGTGCTCCTTGGTCGCCTGCCAGAACGGCCCCGTGTCCGGGTCCGACAGGCTGGGGAGCGGCCGGGTCGCGTCTGCCATCGCCGTCCTCCTAATCCCGCGCCAGTACGATGGTCGCGCCCGAGTGCCGGCCCGCCAGTTGGCCGCCGTTGCCGTGCGCGACGGCCAGCGCCGCGCCGTCCACCTGCGCGGTCGACTCGCCGCGCAATTGCCGCGCCGCCTCCATCAGCAGGAAGATGCCGCGCATCCCCGGATGGTTCGACGAGAGGCCGCCGCCGTCGGTGTTGAGCGCCGGCCCGCCGGGTCGATCCCAGCGCAGCCGCCCACCCTCCACCCAGGCCCCGCCCTCGCCCTTGGCGCAGAAGCCGAGGTCCTCGAGCAGGATGAGCACCGTGATCGTGAAGGAGTCGTAGATCATGGCGATGTCGATCTCGTCCGGGCCGACGCCCGCCTCGCCGAACGCGATCGGCGCCGACTGCGCCCCGGCGCTCGTCGTGATGTCGCCGCCGTTCTCCTGGTAGGCGAGCGCCTCGCCCGCGCCGATGATCCAGACCGGCGGCTTGGCGCAGCCCCGCGCCACCTCCGGCGAGGCGATGACCACCGCGCCGCCGCCGTCCGACACCATGCAGCAGTCGAGCAGGTGCAGCGGATTGGCGATCATCCGCGAGGTCACGACGTCCTCCACCGTGGTCTCGCGGATGTTGAGGAAGAGCAGGTCCTCCATCGCCTTGACGGCCTGCGGGTTGCGCATCGCGTGGGCGCGCGTGGCCGTCGCGATCTCGGCCAACTGCTCGCTCGTCGTGCCGTACTCGTGCATGTGCCGGTGCGCGGCCATGGCGTACATCGAGATCAGAGTCTGGCCCCAGGGCGCCTCCATGTTCGCGCCGGGATCGGGGACGCCGCCGCCGGCGCGCACCTCGGTGCCGGTCCGGCGGGCCGAGGAGGCCTGCGTGGAGCCGTAGGTCAGCAGGGCGACGTTGGCGCGTCCCGCCGCGATGTCGGCGCGCGCGTGCGCGGCGTGGAACTCGTAGGACGAGCCGCCGACCTGCGTCGTGTCCATCACGCGGGGGTGCAGGCCGAAGTACTCGGCCACGGTGAGCCCGCCGCCGCCGTCCTGGGCGTCGTAGACCGCGTCGACGTCCGACCAGGTGAGCCCGGCGTCGGCCAGCGCCTTGGCGGCGCATTCGGCCTTGATCTGCAGCGGGCTGAGGCCCGCGACCTTGCGCTCGGGCAGTTCGTAGACGCCGACGATGGCGGCGTCGCGCGACTGGGAGGCCATGGCGATCCTGTCCACTGCGGGCCGGGCCACGGACCCGGCCGCGGGGAGTCTAGCGGAGCGGCCCCGCTCGGGGAACCGCGCCCCTACGACGCCGGCGCCGCCATCTCCCGCTCCAGTTGCTCCAGCCCCATCGGCCCCATCGCCAGGGCGCGATCGTGGAACGCCTTGAGGTCGAAGCCGGCGCCGGCGGCGGCCCGCGCGTTGGCCCGCGCCCGCAGCCAGGCCCGCTCGCCGACCTTGTAGCTGATCGCCTGCCCCGGCCAGCCCAGGTAGCGGTCGACCTCGCTGGCCAGCATGTCGGCGGGGAAGAAGCAGTGCGCGCGCAGGAACGGCAGCGCGAACTCCGGCCGCCAGACCTCGCCCGCGTGCTCCGGCTCGTCGTCGGGGATGGTCAGGCCCAGGTGCAGGCCGATATCGACCACGACCCGCGCCGCCCGCAGCCCCTGGCTGCTCAGGTAGCCCAGGTAGTGGTCGGGGTTCTCGAAGTAGCCCAGCTCCGACATCAGCCGCTCCGCGTACAGCGCCCATCCCTCGACGTAGCCCGACGTGCCCGCCAGCAGCCGCTGATAGCGCGTCAGCGCGTCGCCCTGGTAGCGGGCGATCGCGATCTGCAGATGATGCCCCGGCACGCCCTCGTGATAGGCGACGGACAACTCGGCCCAGATCGGGAAGCGCGTGCGCCCGCCGGTGGGGTACCAAGTCCGCCCCGGCCGCGAGAAGTCCTCGCTGGGGCCGGTGTAGTACATCGCCAGCGCGCCGCCGGGAGGCGCGATCATCGCCTCGACCCGGCGGACCGGCTCGGGGATCTCGAAGTGCGTCCCGCCCAACTCCGCGATGGTGCGGTCCTGCACGTCCTGCATCCACTGGCGGAACGGCTCCTCCCCGTCGATCGCGCGAGCAGGGTCCGTCTCCAGCAGCCGCACCGCGTCCGGCAGGCTGCCGCCCGGCGCGATCCGGTCGGCGGTGGCGGCCATCTCGCCGCGGATGCGGCGCACCTCCTCCCAGCCCCAGGCGTACGTCTCCCGCAGGTCCAGGCGCAGCCCCGTGAAGACGCGCGCCCGCAGGGCGTAGCGCTCCGCGCCCACGCCGTCGTCGGGCCGCGCGGCGGGCAGGTACTCCGACTCCAGGTAATCGGCCCAGGCGTCGTAGGCGGCCGACGCGGTCGCCGCCGCGTCGCGCAGCCGCGACGCCAACGCCCCCTGCGACGGCGCGCCCGGCTTCTCCAGCAGCCCGGCGAAGAAGGAGCGGCCGGCTCCGCCGCTCCCCGCCCAGGTCCGCGCCTGCGCGGTCGCCGCCCGGACCTGCCGCGCAGCGACGGCCGGTCCCGCGCCGCGGCCCGCCTCCAGCGACGCCCGCATCCCCTGCAGCGCGCCGGGCGCCGCCTCCATCCGCGCGGCGATGTTCTCCCAGTCCGCCTCCGTCCCGGCCGGCATCAGGTCGAAGGCCCCGCGCAGGCGCTGCATGGGCGAGGCGAGGATGTTCAGGTCGCGGAGGTGCTCGCCCGCCGCGAACAGTTCTTGGCCGAGGGTCAGGCGCTCGGCCATCACGTCGCGCGCCAAGCGGTCGCGCGCGGAGGCGGCCGGGGCCGTCTCCAGCGCGGTCAGCGTCTCCGCGTCGAGCGCGGCGCGGGCCCGGGCGCCGTCGGGGGAGAAGTCGGGCGCCTCGTGGTCGTGCCCCGGCACGCCCATGCTCGTGGCGGCCAGCGGGTCGAGGGCGGCCAGCCGCTCCACGTAGTCGCCGGCGATGCGATCCACGGTCGGCATCGGCGCTCCCCATCCCGGCCGGCGCGCCCCACGATGCGCCGGGCGCTGTGCTAGCCTGTCGCCCGCACCCGCACCCTATCGCGCACCGACGGCCCGAACGATGCTTAGCTCATGACAGCGCTGCTGGAGGTCCGGGGGCTGATCAAGCAGTTCGGCGGGAACCGCGCCGTCGACGGCGCGAGCTTCCACGTCGAGGCGGGCACCGTCACCGGGCTGATCGGTCCCAACGGGGCCGGCAAGACGACCTGCTTCAACTGCATCGCCGGCTTCCTGCGCACCGACGGCGGCCGCGTCCTGTTCGACGGCCACGACGTGACCGGGGCCGCGCCGCACCACATGTTCCGGCGCGGGCTCACGCGCACCTTCCAGATCCCGCAGGAGCTCGCCTCGCTGTCGGTGCTCGAGAATCTCCTGCTCGTCCCGGGCGGGCAGAGCGGCGAACGGCTCTGGGGGCCGCTGCTGCGGCCCGGGCTCGTCCGGCGGCAGGAGCGCGAGAACGTCGCGCGGGCACGCGAGGTGCTGGAGCTGGTGCAGCTCGAGCCGCTGATGCGCGACCCCGCCGGCAGCCTCTCCGGCGGCCAGCGCAAGCTGCTGGAACTGGCGCGCGCGCTCATGTCGCGGCCCCGCATGATCCTCCTCGACGAGCCCGGCGCGGGCGTCAACCCGACGCTGGCCCGCCGCCTCACGGACCACATCGCGCACGTGCGCGACGAGATGGGCGTCACCTTCCTGCTCATCGAGCACGACATGGACCTCGTCGCCCGCGTCTGCGACCCGGTCATCGTGATGACGGCCGGGCGGGTGCTGGTCGAGGCCCCCCCGTCGACCGCGCTGGCCGACGCGCGCGTGCAGGAAGCCTACCTGGGGAGCCAGTACCGATGAGCGCCCTGCTCAGCGCCACGGACCTGCACGCCGGCTACGGCGACGCGGAGATCATCCACGGCGTCGACCTGCGGATCGGCGCGGGCGAGATCGTCACGCTGATCGGCCCCAACGGGGCCGGCAAGTCCACGTTGTTCAAGGCGATCTTCGGCGCGATCCGGCCCACGCAGGGCCGGGTCCACTTCCGCGACCGCGACGTCACGACGCTCTCCGCGCCCCAGATGGTCGCGGCGGGGGCCTCCTTCGTGCCGCAGACCGACAACGTGTTCCCCTCGCTCAGCGTGCGGGAGAACCTGGAGATGGGCGGCTACGCGCGCAGCGACGGCCTCGACGAGCGCATCGACGAGCTGCTCGGCCTCTTCCCCGACCTCGCCGCGCGGACCGGCCTGCGGGCGTCGCGGCTCTCGGGCGGGCAGCGGCAGGCGCTGGCGATCGGCCGCGCGCTGATGCTCGACCCCGTCCTGCTCCTGCTCGACGAGCCCACCGCCAGCCTGTCGCCCATCATGCGCGGCGAGATCTTCGAGCGCCTGCTGCGCGTGCGCGACGCCGGCGTGGCGCTGCTGATCGTCGAGCAGAACGCCAAGGAGGCGCTGCGCATCTCCGACCGCGGCTACGTGATGGTCGGCGGGCGCGTCGTGCTGGAGCAGAGCGGCGCGGAGATGCTCGACAACGCCGACGTGGGCCGCCTCTTCCTCGGTCAAGGCCCCGATGCGCCCCAGGACGCCGACTGATGGACATCGTGCAACTGCTCATCGTGGGGATCATCGTCGGCTCGATCATCGGGCTGGGCGCGATCGGGCTGACGCTGACCTACGGCGTGATGAAGTTCGCCAACTTCGCCCACGGCGACCTGATGACGCTGGGGATGTTCCTGGCCTTCTTCATCGTCGCCGACATCGGTTTGGCGGGCGGCAAGATCGGCCCCCTGTCCTTCGGCTGGGGGATGCTGCCGGCCGCGCTCTTCGCGATGGCCGGCGTCGCCGCGATCGCCCTCCTGATCGATCGCTTCGTCTTCCGGCCGCTGCGCGTGCGGGGGGGCGGCTTCATCACGATGGCGATCGCCTCGCTCGGCATCGGCATCGGGCTGCGCGCCGTCGTGCAGATGATCTGGGGCCCCTCCCCCACCCGCTACACAAGCGGCATCAACAAGGCCGTCACGATCTTCGGGGAGGTCAAGGTCGAACCCGACCAGTTCGTCATCGTCGCGCTCACCCTGGTCCTGGCCGCCGCCGTCTACGTCCTGCTCTACCGCACGAAGCTGGGCAAGGCGATGCGCGCCACCGCCGACAACCCCGCCCTGGCCGAGGTCGCCGGCATCGAGACGGAGAGCGTCCGGCGCTGGGTCTGGGTGCTGGGCGGCGCGCTGATCGCCGTCGCGGGGATCATGCTGGCGCTGCAGGCGCAACTCCGCTTCGACGCCGGCTTCAACCTGCTCCTGCCGCTCTTCGCCGCGACCATCCTGGGCGGCATCGGCAACCCGGCCGGGGCGCTCGTCGGCGGCCTGATCGTGGGCGTCTCGCAGGAGGTGTCGACCGAATGGATCGACACCGGCCTCAAGCCCGGCGTGCCCTTCGTGATCCTGATCCTGATGCTGCTCGTGCGGCCGCGCGGGCTCTTCGGCTCCAGCGTGTAGGCCCGCCATGGACGCTCTGCTCATCGACCTCGCGCCCCTGCTCAGCTTCCACGGCGGCCTGCACTGGACCGTGGGCTTCCTCACGACGGTCGCCATCTTCGCCATCGTCGCGCTGGGGCTGAACCTGCAGTGGGGCTACACGGGCGTCTTCAACTTCGGCATCGTGGCCTTCTTCATGGTGGGGGCCTACACCAGCGCCCTGCTCACGCTGCCCCCGCCCGACCCGGGCTTCGAGGACTACCTGGGCGGCTGGAGCCTGCCCGTGCCGGTGGGCTGGCTGGCCGCGATGGGCGCGGCCGGACTGCTGGCCCTGATCATCGGCCTGCCCACGCTGCGGCTGCGCCGCGACTTCCTGGCGATCGCGACGATCGGCATCGCCGCCATCCTGCGCAGCGTCGCCAACTCGGTCGAGGGGCTGGTCAACCGCGCCCGCGGCCTCAACGGCGTCCCCCGCTTCCTCGAAGAGCTGGCGACCGGCGAGGACTACCGCTGGGTGATGCTGGGCATCGCCCTCGTCATGCTGGCGCTCGTCTACCTCGTCGTGAGCCGCCTCACCGGCTCCCCCTGGGGCCGCGTGCTGCGCGCCATCCGCGAGAACGAGGACACCGCCCGCGCCTCCGGCAAGGACACCGTGAGCTTCCGCATGCAGAGCTTCGTGCTGGGCGGGATGATCATGGGGCTCGGTGGCGCGATCTTCGCCCACCGCGTGAACGCCATCGCGCCCAGCTCGTTCACCGACCTGCTCGGCACCTTCCTCGTCTGGACGATGCTGATGGTCGGCGGCAGCGGCAACAATCGCGGCGCCGTGCTGGGCGCGCTCGTCGTCGGCTTCTTCTGGTTCGGCGTGCCGCTGCTGCAGGAGGATCTGCCCGACTTCCTGGGCGACCGCGTGTTCATGATCCGGCAGCTCGTCATCGGCCTGCTGATCGTCGGCTTCCTGCTGCGCCGCCCCGCGGGCCTGCTGCCCGAAGAGCGCCGCATCAGCCGCTTCGTCGACGAACTGCGGACGGAGTCCGCCGCGTCGCGCCTCTGGCGGCGCCTGCGCGGCCAGCACCTCACCCCCTAACCCCCTCTCCATTGCAGAGCAATGGAGAGGGGGGATCGGAAGGAAAACCCCAAGGCGCCCGCTTTCGCGTCCCCCCTCTCCACCGTTCAGGTGGAGAGGGGGACAGGGGGTGAGGTTCCCCCCTACACGCCGGGCTTGCCCTCGAACCAGGACTTGTACAGCAGATAGGTGGCGGCGGTTTGCATGTTGGTCGGCCCGAAGCCCTTGAGCCAGGGACGGTGTCCGACGACCGGCCGGCCCCAATTGCAGTAGATCTGGGGCGCGTGCTCCTCGAGCAGCTTGGTCTGGATCTCGTCGTAGATCGGCAAACGGTTCTCGACGCCGAGGATGGAGCGTCCCTGCTCCAGCAACGCGTCGATCTCGGGGTCCGAGAACTCGCCGTAGTTCCGGCCGCCGTCGGTGTGGTGGCCGCCGTGGAGGGCGTCGGGGTCGAACACGCCCCCGTAGCCCTGGAAGCTGATGGTGAAATCCCCCGCTGCCCGCCTGGTGTTGTGCTCCGTGTCGGGAACCTCCAGGAGCTCGACCTCAAAGCCGATCTCGGCAAAGTTCTGCTGGACCACCTCAGCGTACGGGGTTCCTCCGCCGGTACTGGCGCTCATCGGCGGCACACTCGCCGGGTCGTAGCCGCTGGCGTCGAGCAGCCGCCGGCCTTCGGCCAGGTCCTCCTCGCGCAGGGCGCCGGAGCGATAGCCGGGCCGCTGGCGGAGCTCGTCGGGGGTGAACGCGTATGGGCCGGCCGCGTGGGAGATCGGCCCGCCCATCTCCGTCACGCCTTGGGTCGTCACGATGAGCTGTTCCCGGTCGGTGGCGAGATGCAGGGCGAGGCGCACGCGCGGGTCGGTGTAGGGCACGACCTTGGTGTGGAAGTGGACCGCGATCCAGCCCCAGGTCGCGTTCATGGGCACTTCGACGAGGTTCTCCTCGCCGACTTGGGCCCGCACGGCCTCGTTCTCCGCCGGAAAGCCCAGCCACGGAATAAAGAGGATGTCGGACTCGCCGGCGACGTACTGCGCGGCCCGATACGCCCCGTCGAGATTCCAGTTCGCCCGGAACCCGTCGAAATAGGGGAGCCCTTCGCGGAAGTAGTTGGGGTTGCGCTCCAGGACGGTGACCACGCCGTCCTCACGGGAGACATGCTGCATGCCGCCGGTGCCGACGGCGGCCTCGATGTTGCTGGCGATGCCGTCGTCGCCGAAGGCCTCGACCGCGTCGCGGGAGACCATCACCGCCTGGGTCTCGCCGATGGCGCTGAGCAGCGGCGCGAACACTTCTCTCGTCTTGAGGGTCAGGGTGAGGTCGTCCGTGACCTCGAACTGTTCGACGCTGGAGTAGCGGTCTCTCCAGACGAACTCGGGGTTGTCCTGGCCGAAGCGCTGGATTCCGAACGCGGCATCTTCGGCGACGAACTGGCGGCCGTTCAGCGGCGCCTTGTCCTGCCAATGCACGTTCGGCTTGATGTTGTAGACGAAGGTGAGGTCATCGACGATCTCGGGCAGTTCCGCCATCGCCGCGGTGAGCACGCCGCCGTTGTCCATGTAGTTGAGGTGATCGTAGATCGGGAACACAATGCTGTCGGTGCCACCGTGGATGGCGATGGCCGGGTCGAGGATGCCTCCATCCCACCCGGCAAAGGTGAGGACGCCTCCGTGCCGCGGGCCGGTGGCCGGGGCCTCGTCCTCCGCCGCCATGGCGGCGCTCTCGGCGGCCTCCTGGGCGGCCTCGGCGGCCTCTTCGGCCGCCGCGACGGCCGCGGCGGCGGTTTCGGCCGCGGCTTCGGCGGTCGCCTGGGCGGTGGCGGCGGCCTCGCCGGCGGCGGCGGACGCCTCCCCGGCGGCTTCCGCGGCAGCGGCAGCGGCAGCAGCGGCCTCGTCGATGGCGGCCTGGGCGGCCTCTGCGGTGGCCGTGCCGGCCTCGACCGCGGCGGCGGCGTCACGGGCGGCCTGGGCGGCCGCTTCGGCCGCCTCGGAGGCGGCGGCGGCGACGGCCGCGGCGGCCTCATCACCGGCCGCGGATGCGGCGGCCGCGGCGTCGGCGGCGGCCTGGGCGGCGGCTTCCGCGGCGGCGGCCGCGTTGGCGGCGTCCTCCGACTCGGCCGCCTCGGCGGCCAGGGCGGCGGCCGCATCGGCGGCGTCGGCCGCCTGGGAAGCGGCGGCGGAGGCCTCGGAGGCTGCCGCTGCGGCTTCGGCGGCCGCGTCGGCGGCGGCCTCGGTCTCGGCGGCGCGCGCCTCGCCCGCGGCGACGGCCGCGGCGGCGGCCTCCTCCGCGGCCGCGGCGGCGCGTTCGGCGGCCGCGGTCCCGGCGTCGGCCGTGTCGTCGTCGCCGCAGCCGACCAAGGCCAGGCCGGCCGCCCCAACCCCAGCCTTGGCGCTGGCGCCCAACATCGTGCGGCGCGAGATCTTTCGCTGTCGCAGGGTCTCCCAATAGTTGCTCATGGCGTCATCCTTTCCGTGGATGTGTCCGCCCCAATCCCCTATGGATTGGGGTCGTGCATATCGAGCGCACGTATTATGACGTCTAGGGGGGGGGGGCAGGTCAAGGTTTTGGAGTGTAAAGTTTCCACATTTGACGTAAGGGAGTGATGGGGACAACGTGGCCCCCCTCTCTATGAGGGAGGGGAGAGGGCGTCGCGCAAAAAAAATTCTCGCGCGGGCGGCGGGGCGGGCGGGCGCCCGAACCTCACCCCCTAACCCCCTCTCCATTGCAGAGCAATGGAGAGGGGGGACCGGAGGGTTCCCGAGCGGTCGCTTCCACGTTCCCCCTCTCCATCCAGAAGGATGGAGAGGGGGACAGGGGGTGAGGTCAGGGGCACGGCGACGGCTGCCGCGCGCCCCGCGAAAAAAAGTTCGGGGGTCAAAAAAGCAGTCCGGCGGGGAGCCGGCCGACTATCGAGCGTCCGGCGTGCGGAAAAAAACGCGCGGTGAAGGTCTTATCCCCTCCCTCTTTGGGGGAGAGGGTTAGGGTGAGGGGGACCCGGGCGGTCGTTGCCCCTCACCCTAGCCCTCTCCCCACGGGAGAGGGGACCGGAGCCCCCTCTCCATCCTTCTGGATGGAGAGGGGGACAGGGGGTGAGGCTCCGGCCCTAGTTCAGGTCGAAGGGGATCGACTCGATCGACGCGGGGGCTCCGGCCTCGTACTGCCAGATCTCGATGAAGCCGGTGAGCACGTCGCCCGCCGCGTTCCAATCGAGCGTGGTCGCCGCGCCCTCGTAGTTCACGTCGTCGCCGGCGCGCACGGCGGCGAGCGCCGCCGCGACGCTGTCGGCGCCCGGGATCACCGTCTCACCGCCCGGCGCGGCCACACGCGGCAGCGCGTCGCGGATCGCGGCGCCGTCGGTCGAGCCGGCCAGCTCCACGGCCAGCGCGATCGCGATCACGGCGTCGTACGCCTCGCGCACGAACGGCAGCGCCGGCTCGTCCCCGTGCGCCTCGATGTAGGCCGCGTTCCAGGTCTCCGTCGCGGGGCGGGCCGGACCGGCGCCCGGGGCCGTGCCCTTGGAGCCGTTGAGGAAGTCCTCGCCGATCCCGTCGATCAACTCCTGGCTCTTCAACCCGTCCGTGAACAGGAACTCGGTGAAGATCGTGTGCTCCAGCGACTCGCGGATGAAGATCAGCCCCTCCGTCGGGAAGGCGATCGCGACCAGCACGTCGGCGCCGCCTTCCCCGGCGGCCCGCAACTCCGAGAGATAGGTCGTCGCGCCCTGCTCGATCGACACCGCCGTCACCGTGCCGTCGAAGGCGGCTTCGAACGCGTCGGCCAGGCCCTGGCCGTAGGCGTCGTTGCGGAAGATCACGGCCACGTTGTCGTAGCCCTCATCCTTCGCCAACTGGGCCAGCACGACGCCCTGCGCCGCGTCGGAGATGGTGCTGCGGAACAGGTAGCCGTTGTCGTCGGCCACCGTGACCGCCGGGGACGTCGCCGACGGCGAGACCGTCGGCACGCCCGCCAGGCCGGTGACGCTCTCGGCCACCGCGATCGTCACCGTGCTCGACAGCGGCCCGACGATCGCGTGCACACCCTCCACCTCGACCAGGCGGCGCGCCTCTTCGACGCCCTGCACCGTGTCGACCTGGGTGTCGCCCGAGACGATTTCCACCGGCTGACCGAGCACGCCACCGGCCGCGTTGATGTGCTCGAGCGCGAGATCCACGCCCGTCTGGATGACCGGTCCGAACTCGGCGATCGGCCCGGAGAAGTCGGCCAGGAAGCCGATCTTCAGCGGCCCGCCCCCGCCCGCGGCCCCGGCGGCCGCGCGCGCCGCGGCGGCGGCCTCCTCGGCGGCGGCGGCGGCGGCCGCAGCGGCTTCCGCGGCGGCGGCGGCCTCGGCGGCGCCGGCCTCGCGCGCGGCCTCGGCGGCAGCGGCGGCGGCGGCGGCGGCAGCCTCGGCCACAGCAGCCGCGGCGGCGTCACCGGCGGCCGCGGCGGTCGCGGCGGCGTCTTCGGCGGCGGCCGCGGCGCGTTCCGCGGCCTCGGCGGCGGCGCTCGAGTCGCCCGCCGCGGCGGCCGCTTCCGCAGCGGCGGCGGCGCTGCCATCGTCGCCATCGCCAGCGTCATCGCCGCCGCAGCCGGCCAGCGCCAGCCCGGCGACGAGCATCAGGACGAGCAGCCAGCGGCCGGTCACGGCCCCGCTCCCGCCCCATCGAAGGAATCCATTCCACGGTCGGTTCATGTCTGCGCTCCCTAATCCGGTGTGCATCGCACCCATTACGACATCGACTAGCTTAGAGGACCGGAGGCGACTTGTGGCGGACCAGCCGACATATCCGAAGGAACGATCGCCGGAGGAGCGCCGCCTCCTGCGCGACGGCGTGCGCCGCTTCGTGCGCCGCGAGCTGTGGCTGTGGGAGAAGCGCATCGACGCCAACGCGGTCACGCTGCCGCCGGAGGTCGCCGCCGATCTGCGCGCCAAGGCGGCCGCCATGGGCCTCGCCCTGCTGCGCGAGCCCGAGGCGCTGGGCGGTCCCCCCATCGACGGCGCGACCCGGGCGCTGCTGCTGGAGGAGATCGCCCAGCACCGCGCCGGCGTGTTGACGCCCGGCTACGGCCTCTTCGGGCCGTCGGTCCCGCCCGCCCTCTACGCCGCCACGGCCGGCCAGCGCGAGCGCTTCCTGACGCCGCTGCTGCGCGGCGAGCGGCGCTGCTTCATCGGGCTGCACGACCCCTGGCTCGGCGATCCCGGCGGCGGCGCGCCGGGCGGGCTCCGCATCCGCGCGCGGCGCACGCGCGAGGGCTGGCTGCTCGACGGGACGAAGCTCTTCGTCGCGGGGGCCGGCCGCGACGGCGACGCCTGCGCCGCCGACTTCGGCGTCGTCCATGCCCGCGGCGAGGACGAGGCCGGCCGGCCGCTGGGCGTCGTCTGCCTCCTCGTCGAGACGGACCGCCCCGGCTTCCAGCGCTGGCGGCCCTACCCCACGCTGGCCGCGGGCCGCGACACGCAGGAACTCAATCTCAGCAACCTGCGGCTCCCCCCCGAGAGCCGGATCGGCGAGGGGTCCGTGCTCGCGCCGGCCGCGTACGCGCGCCACGACGCCTTCCTCGCGGCGCAGCTGACCGGCGTCGGCCGGGCGGCCCAGGCGATGCTGCGCGAGCGCGTCCGCGGCGGGGGCTCGGAGACCGCCCGCCGGGCGCTGGCCGGCGCCGACGCCGCCCTGCGCGCCGCCGGCGCCCTCGCCCGCGACGCCGCGGCCGGCGCGGTCGCGGCCGGCGAGGCCGGCTTCGACGCCGCCACGGCCGCGAGCGCCGCCGCGGCCCGGCTCGCGGCGCAGCAGGCGGCGGAGCAGGTGGTCGACGCGACGATCGAAGCGATCGGGCCGGCCGCGCTCAGCGCCGACCTCCCGCTGGAGCGCTGGTTCCGGGAGTTGCGCGTCGTGCGCGAATCCGACGGCGGCCTCGCCCGCCTGCGCGGCATGGGCGCGGGCCATCCGTCGCAGCGCCTCGACCGCTGAGCGCTCCGCCGTCGGCCCCGCGCCCGTAGACTGGACGACGATGCCCGCCCACCCCGACTCCCGCACGCGCCTGCTGGACGCGATCGCGCCGCTGCTGCCCGCCTTCGCGGAGCGCGCGGCGGCGCTCGACCGCAGCGGCGACTTCTTCTTCGAGAACTTCGCGGCGTTGCGCGAGATCGGCTACATGGCCTCCCCCCTGCCGGCGGAGATCGGCGGCGGCGGCCACGGCCTGACCGACATCGTCCACGCGCAGCGCGCGATCGCCCGCGCCGACGGCTCGACCGCCTACGGCGTGGGCATGCACCTGATGACCGTGGGCCAGGAGGTCGCGCGGGCCTTCTGGCCCGACGACCTGCGCGCCCAGATCTTCGAGGCGGTCGTGCGCGACGGCGCGACGATCAACTCCGTCGTCACGGAGCCGGAACTGGGGTCGTTCCAGGGCGGCGGGCTGCCCGCCTCCGCCTTCCGGCCCGACGGGGAGGGACGCTGGCTGCTCAACGGCCGCAAGACGTTCTCCACCCTCGCGCCCGTGCTGACCTACTTCCTCACCGCCGCCCGCTTCGACGACGGCAGCGGCGAACTCGGCCGGGCCATCATCCCGCGCGACCGCGGCGGCATCCGCGTCGACGAGACGTGGGACGCGCTGGGCATGCGCGCCACCGGCTCGCACGACGTCTATTTCAGCGACACCCCCGTGTACGCGGGCGACCTCATCGTTCGCCACGCCCCCGGCGGGGGCGTTCAGGCCGGGCGCGATTTCGCTTGGTTCGCGCTGCTCGTCTCCGCCGCGAGCCTCGGCGTCGCCGAGGCGGCGCGCGACTACACGGTCGAGTTCGCACGCACCCGCCGGCCGACCGGCCTGGGCGCGCCGATCGCGAGCGTGCCGTACGTGCGGCACGAGGTCGGCCGCATCGACGCCGACATCTTCACCGCCCAGGCGCTCCTCTTCGCCACGGCCGAGGCCTGGGACGCCGCCGCGGGATCGGACGCCCACGCGCGGCGGGCGCGGCTCTTCCCCCGCGTCGCGACCGCGAAGCTGCGCGTGACCGATCTCGCCGTCGCCATCGTCGATCGCTGCATGCGGGTGGTCGGCGGGGTCTCCCTGCAGCGCAGCGAGCCGCTGGAACGCTACTACCGCGACGTCCGCGCCCCGCTGCCCAACCCGCCCATCACGCCGCGCGGGCTGGAGATGATCGCCCGCGCGGCCCTCGACGACGCGTAGCCCGGCCCATCGGCCATCGGCCCGGTAGAATGGGGGCGCCCCCGGGTCGCGCGATCCGGGCGCATGTGGGGGAAGGAGGCGGCGGTGGCTCAGGACGCGAAGATCCGGCTGACCGACCTCACGACCTGCGGCGGTTGAGCGTCGAAGTATGGGCCCGCGGCCCTCGCGCAGGTCGTGCGCGCGCTTGGACATCAATTCCCGGAGCATGAGCACCCCGAGCTGCTCGTCGGGCTGAACAAGGCCGACGACGCGGCCGTCTACCGCCTCAACCCGGACCAGGCGATCGTGCAGACGCTCGATTTCTTCGCCCCCACGGTCGACGATCCGTTCCAGTTCGGCCAGATCGCCGCCGCCAACGCCCTCAACGACGTCTACGCGATGGGCGCCGACGTGCTCTTCGCGCTCAACATCGCCGCCTTCCCCGACGATCTGCCGGTCGAGACGATCGTGGCGGTGCTGGAGGGGGGCGCGAGCAAGGTGCGCGAGGCCGGCGGCGCGATCGCGGGCGGGCACACGATCGTCGACCGCGAGCCCAAGTACGGGCTCTGCGTCACGGGGATCGCCCACCCCGACGCGGTGCTCCGCAAGGGCCGCGCGCAGCCCGGCGACGCCGTCCTGCTGACCAAGCCGCTGGGCACGGGCGCGCTCCTCAACGGCATGCGCGGGGGCGCGGTCCCGGCGGCGCACGAGGCCACCGTGATCGCGCAGATGTCGGCGCTGAACAGACGGGCGGCCGAGCTGGCGCGCGAGTCGCCCGTGCACGCGCTCACCGACGTGACGGGCTTCGGCCTCGCCGGGCACGCCGTCGAGGTCGCGATCGGGAGCGGCGTCGGGGTCGAACTGTCGCTCGGCGCGCTGCCGGCCCTGCCCGGCCTCGCGGATTGCGTCGCGCAGGGCCTCACGACCGGCGGCCAGGCGAACAACCGCGACTACTTCTCGGCCCGCGTCGCGACGGCGCGCGCGCTCACGCCGCTGGAGGACACGCTGCTCTACGACCCCCAGACGACCGGCGGGCTGCTCATCGTGCTGCCGGAGTCCGCCGCCGCCGGGCTGAGCGCACGCCTGCACGCGGACGGCGTCGAGAACTGGCGCGTGGGGACCGTCGTCGCCGCGGCCGACGCCGGGAGCGCCGGCGTCCGGGTGACGGATTGAGCGCGGGCCGCCGCCTCGCCGGCCGGGCCGCCCGGTAGCATGCCCGCATGGACGACGACACCGCCATCGCCCCGATCGTCCCCGGCGGAGCGCCCTGCGATGTCGCGGTCATCGGCGGCGGCATCATCGGGCTGGCCACCGCCCTGGCCCTCGTCGAGCGCTTCGCCGGGCTGTCCGTCGTCGTGGTCGAGAAGGAGCCGGACGTCGGCCGGCACCAGACCGGCCACAACAGCGGCGTCATCCACAGCGGCCTCTACTACCGGCCCGGCTCCGCCAAGGCCCGGCTGGCCGTGCGCGGGGCCGAGCAGATGCTGGAGTTCTGCCGCGAGCACGACATCCCCCACGAGCGCTGCGGCAAGGTGGTCGTCGCGACCGACGAGTCGCAGACGGGCCGCCTCCGCGCCCTGGCCGAGCGCGGCCGCGCCAACGGCGTCCCCGGCATCCGCGAGATCGGCCCCGGCGAACTGGCCGAACTGGAGCCCGCCGCCCGCGGCGTCCGCGCGCTGCACGTCCCCTCGACCGGCATCGCCGACTACACCGCCGTCACCCAGCGCTACCGCGCGCTCGTCGAGGCGCGGGACGGGGTCGTTCGCACCGGCGTCGAGGTCACCGGGCTGCACGCCGGCGCGGACGGGCTCCGCATCGACACCTCGGCCGGCCCGCTCGAAGCGCGCCACCTCGTCAACTGCGCCGGCCTCATGGCCGACCGGGTCGCGCGGCTGGCGGGCTTCCGGCCCAGGCTGCGCATCGTGCCCTTCCGCGGCGAGTACTACACGCTGCGGCCGCAAGCGGCGGGCCTGGTGCGCAACCTCATCTACCCGGTGCCCGACCCCAACTTCCCCTTCCTGGGCGTCCACTTCACGCGGCGCGTCGACGGCGCGGTCGAGGCCGGGCCCAACGCCGTCCTCGCCCTGCGCCGCGAGGGGTATCGCTGGCGCGACGTCGACGCGGGGGACGTCTGGGATGCACTCAGCTTCCCGGGCTTCCAGCGCCTGGCGCTGCGCTACTGGCGCACCGGTCTGGGCGAGGTCTATCGCTCGGTCAGCCGCCGCGCCTTCACCCGGGCGCTGCAAGCGCTCGTGCCCGGCGTGCGCGCCGGCGACCTCGTCCGCGCCGGGGCCGGCGTGCGCGCGCAGGCCCTCGACGCGGACGGGGGCCTCGTCGACGACTTCCGCCTCATCGCGGAGGCCGGCATGATCCACGTCCTCAACGCCCCCTCCCCGGGCGCGACCGCCTCCCTGGGCATCGGACGGGAGATCGCGGCCATGGCCGACGACTGGTTCCGCGCGCCGCGCGCCGCCCAGCCCGCCCGCGCCGGGCGCTGAGGCGAGGCGGCGGCCGTGTACCTGCGCGAGCTGGAACTCGATCGCTTCCGCTCCTACGAGCGGCTGCGGCTCTCCCTCGGCCCGGGCCTGACGCTGCTCGTCGGCGACAACGCCGCCGGCAAGTCGAACCTCCTGGAGGCCGTCGCGCTGCTGGCGATGACCCGCTCCCCCCGCGCCTCGACGGAGGGGGAGATGATCGGCTGGTCCGCGCTCGCCGCCGCGAATCTTGAGGAGCCGGCCGTCGCGCGCGTCGGCGGGCGGGCCGAGCGCGCCGACGGGCCGGTCCAGGTCGAGATCGCCCTGGTCGCGCGCGCCGACGCCCAGGGCCGCCCGGCGCCCACGCGCACCGGCGCGCCGCTGACCAGCAAGCGGCTGCGGCTCAACGGCGTCGCCCGCCGCGCGACGCAGGTCGTGGGACGGATCAGCGCCGTGCTGTTCACCACGCTCGACATCGAGATCCTGACCGGCCCGCCCTCCCGGCGGCGGCGCTTCCTCGACCTGCTCATCGCGCAGTCGGACCGCGGCTACGCCCGCGCCTACGGCCGCTACGACAAGGCCGTGACGCAGCGGAACGCGGTGCTCAAGCGCATGGCCGAGGGCGCCGCCGCCGCCGGCGAACTCGCCCCCTGGGACGACGTCCTGGCGGAGGCGGGGGGCGCCGTGCTGGCGGCGCGGGCGGCGGCCCTCGCGGCGCTGGCCGACTTGGCCCCGGCGCGGCACCGCTTCCTGGCGCCGGAGCCGGGCGCGGACGCCGGCCCGCTGCGCCTGGACTATCAGCCCGCCCTGCACACGACCCCCTGGTCGCCCGGCGACCGTCCCACCGCGGCCGAGGCCGGCGCGCTGCTGCGCGACGCGATGGCGGCCGCGCGCCGCCGCGAGGTCGCCGCCGGCGCGACGCTCGTGGGGCCGCACCGCGACGACGTGGCCCTGCTGCTCGGCGATCGTCCGGCGGGCCGCTACGCCTCCCGCGCGCAGCAGCGCTCGATCGCGCTGGCCTTGCGTCTGGCGGAGGCCGACCTCCTGCGGCAGCGCGCCGGCGAAGCGCCGATCCTCCTGCTCGACGACCTCTTCTCGGAGCTGGACGCGGCGCGCAGGGAGGCCACGGCCGCGGCGCTCGCCGAGGCGCTGCGCGACCCCGGCGCGGGCGCCGCGACGGAGCCGGGCGTCGGGCAACTGCTGGTCACGACGGCCGACGCCGCCACGCTGCCTCCGGGGCTGCCGCCGGCGGCGGCGGGCTATCGGATCGCCGGGAGCGCCCTGCGTCCGCTGACGGACGTCTAGCCGCGCACTCCCCGCGACGATGACACCGCCGGGTTCGCCGGCGGCGGCCGGAACAGCGGGGAGTCCGGCCGCGGCACGGGCATCCGCACGGCCGCCCTCTCGACCGACAGCGTGATCGGTCCCGGCGACGGCTCCATGCCCACCTCGCCATCGAGTTGCGCGTGCGGCAGCAGTTCGCCCGGCGCCGGCGTCATCCGTCCGATCGACGCGCGGCGGAACAGCACGCTCCGGCTGCCCAGATGCCGCCGCGCGAACAGCCGCGGCAAGTGGAGCGTCCGCTTGAGAGCCCCGTGGCCCAGGAACGCGACGTAGTCCAACTCTCCGTCCACCACCGACGCCTCGGCCGTGATGTAGGCCAGCGCCCCGTAGTTGCGCGTGTTCCCCACGACGAGCATGGATCCGTGCACGCGCTCCGCCGCGGCCCCGTCCAGTTCCAGATCGATGTAGAAGCCGGGATAGCCCCACGACGTCCGCAGCCCGGCCCAGATGTAGGCCAGCTGGCCGACGCGCCGCTTGAGCGCGGGATTGACCGTCGCCACCGACTCGGCATCGAAGCCGAAGCTCGCCATCAGCAGGAAGCGGCGTCCGCCGCCGGCCGCCTCTCCGTCTCCGAACGCCACGCGACCCAGGTCCACCGCCAGCGGCGCGGCGCCGAGTTGCGCGCGGATCGCCGCGGCGGGACTGCGGCGCGGGATCCCGGCCTCGCGCGCCCAGACGTTGGCCGTTCCGCCCGGGACGATCCCCACCGCCGGGGCCGCCTCGGCCGCCACGCCGTCGAGCCCGTTGAGGACCTCGTTGAGGGTTCCGTCGCCGCCGCAGGCGAAGACCAGATCGACGCCCGCGCCGTGGGCCTCGCGGGCCAGCGACCCGGCGTGCCCCGGGCGCTGCGTCCAGACCAGTTCGGCGTCGAGCCCGGCTTCGGCCGCCACCGTCTCGACGGCGGTGTCGAGCCGCTTGCCCCTGGCGAGCCCCCGCGCGCCCGGGTTCGCGATGAACAGGACGCGCCGTCCGGGCATCGCACTTGCCTCCACGGGTCTTCCCACGCGCGGCATCGTTGACCGGCCCCCGGCCGGACGGCATCATGCGCGCGCAACGGGGCGCGCTCATCATCGCGAGCCCCCACGATAGCCGGAAGCCGGCGCGGGACGCAGGCCCCAGCCGGCGCGGCGGCGGGGCGACCGGGAAGGGACGCACGCATGGCGAAGTCGCTGGGCTGGGTACGGTTCGACCACTACTCGATCGCGGCCCCGGACGCGGAGCAGGCGATCGCGTTCCACGAGAAGCTGTTCGGGCTGGAGCGCGACCACGTCTTCCGGTCGCCCAGCGAGGGCTTCCGCGGCGCGCTGCTCAACATGCCCGACGGGCAGGGGCAGGTGGAGATCCTGGCCCCCTTCGGCGACGACTCCTTCGTGCAGGACTTCCTGGACAAGCGCGGGCCCGGCCTGCACCACATCACCGTCGAGGTGGAGGACATCGACGCCGCGGTGGCGTACCTGCGCGATGAGATGGGCATCGAGCCCTACCGCGGCATCTGGTCGGACGGGCAGTGGCGGCAGACCTTCATCCACCCGCGCGACACGGGCGGCATCCTCTACCAGCTCTTCGAGTGGCTGCCCGGCCACGGCCCCGACAACCCGATGACGGACTTCGGACCCGCGGAGTAGCAGGCTGTCGGGAGCGACCCGGCCCCGGCGCGGGCGGCCCGGCGTGCGGAGACGACGATGGCGCAGGCCCAGTCCCCATCCGCGGCTCCGCCCGAGCCGACGATCGTCGACGGCAAGTTCGTGCCCACGCGCGACGTGCCCTTCAGCGAGGCGCTGGACGCGATGATCGCCGAGGTGCGCGCCGGCAACGCCCCCAACCTGGGCCGCTTCTGCGGCTACTGCTACACCCCACTCGAGGCGGGCCGCCGGGTCTGTCCCACCTGCGATACGTCCGCCGACGTCGTCCCGGCGCGCGACAAGATCTCCCGCACGGTCGCGCAGGTGTACACGGCGAAGCGCAAGCGCGAGGGCCGCTACGTCCACGGGGCCGCCTGGGCGGGCATCCTGTTCGGGACCGCGGTGTCCACCGGGCTGATCGTGGTCCTGCCCGACTGGACCAAGATCTTCGCGGTCCTCTTCCTCATCGTGGGCTCGTACTACATCGCCTCGTACCTGGGCAACGTCGCGATCCAGGACTACGCCTACCGGCGCGGCCTGCGCCAGTTCTCCGCCGCCTGGCAGGACTTCCTGGCCCTGCGCGCCCGGGGCGCGACCGACGAGGAGGAGCGCCCCGGGCCCGACCCCTGACGCCCCGCGCGACCGTCCCGCCTACAGCTTGACGGCGCAACCCCCGTCGACGTTGATGATCTCGCCGGTCAGGAACTTGGCCTCGTCGGAGACGAGGAAGAGCACGACGTTGGCGACGTCCTCGGGCAGGCCGGGCTCCTCCAGGATCTGGTGCATGTCGAAGCCGCGCTTGAACCAGTGCTCGCCGGTGTCGGGGTTGGTCGCGCCGGGCGTGAGGACCTGTCCGGGGCGCACGCAGTTGACGCGGATCTTGTGGCGGCCGCCCGCGCCTGCGGTCCAGCGGGTGAACGCATCGACGCCGGCCTTGGCCGCGTAGTACGACGCCGCGGCCGTCCCCGGCCCCAACTCCTGCTGCGCCCGGCTGAAGCCGCGCGTCGCGGCCAGCGACGACATGTTGACCACGGCGCCGCCGCCGCGGGCGATGAGGTGCGGCCAGACCGCCCGCGACATGAGGAAGGCGCCCGTGAGATTGACGCCGATGATCTCCGCCCACTGCTCCTCCGACTCGTCGGGGAACGCCACACCGGAGCCGTAGCCGGCGTTGTTGAAGAGCACGTCGATGCCGCCGTACGTATCGACGGCCTGCGCCACCGCGGCCGTCACGGATGCGCCGTCGGAGACGTCGCAGCGCACGAAGGTCGCCTCGCCGCCGCCGGCCCGGATCGCGTCCTGCACGGCGACGCCCTGTTCCTCGCGCCGCGCCATCAGCACGACGCGGGCGCCCTCGCGGGCGAACGTATGGGCCGTCGCCTCGCCGATACCGCTGTTGCCGCCGGTCACGATCGCGACACGGTCATCGAGTCGTCCGGGCATGGGATGATCCTTTCGGGTGGGAAGGGGAGGTCGGTGCGGAGAGGGTAGCGCTCGCACGGTGACCCTCGCTAGCGCGCCGCCGGAGCCGCTCAGGCGCTGGAGAGGCTCTTGCGCTTATTGCTGACGAAGTCGACCAGGATGTACTCGCCCAGTTCATCCGGCGTCGTGTAGAACACCCGGCCCCGGTTGATCCGGGCGACGCGGGAGACGAACTCCTTGAGGTAGTAGTTGCGGTCGAGCATGA
Organism: Dehalococcoidia bacterium; assembly: GCA_963664645.2. Classification (GTDB taxonomy): domain Bacteria; phylum Chloroflexota; class Dehalococcoidia; order Bin125; family Bin125; genus TK10-74A. The sequence goes on along the minus strand of CAXXCV010000001.1, from coordinate 606,496 downwards.
AGATGTTGATCACGATGTCCTTCTTCGTGCAGTTCTGGACCTCCTTGAGCGTCTCCCGGATCGTCATCTGGCTGGGCGGGTACGAGAAGTGGCTCACGCCGTCCTGCAGGTGGGCCGTGGGCTCGCCGTCGGAGATCATGATGATCTGGCGCGTGCCCACCTTGTGCTTGGCGAGCAGGCGTTGGGCGATGAGCAGCGCGTGGTGCATGTTGGTGCCCAGCACCGTCTCGTCCCAGCGCGCGTAGGGGAGGTCCTCGGTCTTGAGCTCCCGCGCGTAGGCGCTGAAGCCCACCAGGTAGAGGCTGTCGCGTGCGTACTTCATGCGGATCAGGTTGTTGAGCGCCAGCGCGACCTTCTTCGCCGCCTGGAACGACCCGCGCAGCGCCATCGACCAGGAGAGGTCGAGCATCAGCACCGTCGCCGTCTGCGTGAGCGTCTCGGAGCGATAGACCTCGAAGTCGTCGGGGGCCAGCGACACGGGCACCCGCGGCCCCTCGCGGTACATCGAGTTCATCAGCGTCTGCCGCAGGTCCAGGTGGAACGGGTCGCCGAACTCGTAGCGCTTGCTGTCGTCGGCGCGTTCCCCGTAGCGGCCGAACTCCGCCACGTTGTGCTTGCCGAAGTCCTGCCGCTTGAGGTTGGCGTAGATCTCCGCCAGCGCCCCCTCGCCGATCTTGCGATTGCCGCGCGGCGTCAACTCCCAGGAGTTCCCCTTCCGGCGGATATAGCCGGCGTTCTCCAGGATCTGCAGCAACTGGCGCAGTTGCTCCAGCGTCTCCCGCGCCTCCTCGCCCAGCAGCTCCTCCAGCTTGTCCGCGTCGATCTCGTCCAGGTCGCCGCCGTACTGCGTGCGCTCCAGTTGGCGCTCGATCTGGTCCATGTCCTGCATCTCGCCCATCAGGCGCATGGCCGCCTGCAGGTCGAGTTCCTCGCCGCCGCGGAAGGGATACTGATTGCGCAGGTCGCGCATCGGCATCAGCGCCTCCAGGTTCGACGCGAGTTCCGCCAACTGCTGCTGCATCCCCGGATCGCCCAGCCGGTCCGCGACGAGGTCCTGCAACTGCTGGCGCATCCCGCCCGGCAGCGAATCCATCAGGTTCTGCATGGCCGCCGCCTGCTGCTGCATCTGCTGCAGCAGCTCGTCGAGCGACTGCGGCGGGTCGTCCCCGAACAGATCGCCGTACTTCTCCATGAACGCGTCGAAGTCCGGCTCCTCGCCCGCCAGACGCTGCTGCATCATCGCGTTCAGGTCGCGGATCATCTCCTGCATCCGCTGCATGTCCTCCGGCGACATGTCCTGGATCGACTGGGACATGTCCTTGAAGAAGGCGTTGAGCATCTGCTGGCGCAGCGAGTCCACCAACTCCTGGTACTTCTGCGCCGCCTCCGGGTTCATGAACTCGTAGTCCTGCAGCGCCCTCATGCGGCCCGGCGCGTCGTCCGGCAGATCGTCCAGTTGGGCCTGCTTGCGCTCGACGATCGCCCGCAGCATGTCGCCGAACTCGGACGGCGCATCGGCCGCCCCGCCCGGCGCGCCGCCCTGCGGCGACGTGCTCCCCTGTTCCCCGCCCTCGGACTCCTCCGACCGCTGCGCCGACGCATCGTCGCCGGCCTCGTCGGGATCCGATTCCCCATCGCCATCCCCCGGCGCAGGCGCGGGCGGCGGTCCGGCCTCTTCCAGCCGCTCGTCCAGCGTGTCGCGCTCCAGATCGACGATCTCGTCGATCTGCCGCTGGATGTCGTCGAACACCGAGCCCAGGTCGAAGCGGTCGAGCGCCTGCCGGCGCTGCTGGCGCAGCCGTTGCAGCAGGTCGCGCAGGCCCTGCCGGCGCATCCCCGCCGGCGAACGCATGCCGCGCTGCATCAGGTTGCGCAGCGCGTGCTGCAGGTCGCCGAAGTTCATCAGGTCATCGGTCAGGCCCGACAGCACCTCGTCGGCGTCCAGCCCGGCGACGTCCTGGCTGCCGTCCCAGCGGCTGTAGCGATAGCGGAGCGCCATTGCGCCTCCCGTGCGCGCGGCGGCGGCGGGCCGCCCGACTCAGCCCCGGTACTGGATGCGCGCGCCGACCTGGTCCTTGTTGAGACGCTTGTTGAGGTGCAAGCCCTCCAGGACGAACTCCACGGCGGCCGCGAGGTCGGCCGGGTCTTCGCCGACCTGCAGGGGCTGCAACGCTTCGCGCAGGCCCTCCACCGACGTCAGCAGGGCCGGGTAGTCGGCCGCGGGGACGGCCTCGCCCACCTCCACCGACGTGCCCGTCTTGAACACCGCCACGACCTCCTCGAGATCCACGACGTTGAAGCGGCGGTTGAACACGGCGGCGACGCCACCTTGCAGCATCTTCTCCAAGACCTGCGCATCCTTGTCGTCGTCGACCGTCTCCATCTCCATCTTGCCCTGGATCGCGGGCAGCACGTGCGGCAGGTCGCTGACCCGCGGCACGACGTGCGATTCCTCCAGCGCGATCGCGCGCCGCACGGCGTTCGCGATCAGCGTCTCCATCGCCGCGATGGACGCCCGCACCGACACGCCCGAGCGCTGGCTGATGTCGGGACTGCGCCGCGCCAGCCGCGTCACCTCCGCCACGACCTCGTCCATGTAGCCGGGCACGTCGACCCGCAGCCCCTCGACCGAGATCGGCGCGATCTCCTGACGCATGATCGCGATCTCTGTCTCCACCGTCTCCGGGTAGTGCGTGCGGATCTGCGCGCCGTAGCGGTCCTTGAGCGGCGTGATGATCCGGCCGCGGTTGGTGTAGTCCTCCGGGTTGGCGCTGGCGACGATCAGGATGTCCAGCGGCAGCCGCACCCGGAAGCCGCGGATCTGCACGTCGCGCTCCTCCATGATGTTCAGCAGCCCCACCTGGATGCGCTCCGCGAGGTCCGGCAGTTCGTTGATGCAGAAAATGCCGCGGTTGGTGCGCGGCACCAGCCCGAAGTGGATCGTGAGCGCGTCGGAGAGGTAGCGCCCCTCCGCCACCTTGATCGGGTCCACCTCCCCGATCAGGTCGGCGATGGTGATGTCCGGCGTGGCCAGCTTCTCGCCGTAGCGATCCCCGGCCGCCAGCCAGCGGATGGGGGCGTCGTCGCCCCGCTCCTCGACCAGGCGTTGCCCCTGCTCGGAGATCGGAGCGAAGGGGTTCTCGGGGATCTCGGGGCCGTCCAGCACGGGCGCCCAGTCGTCGAGCAGCGAGACCAGCGCGCGGATGATGCGGCTCTTGGCCTGGCCGCGCTCGCCCAGCAGGATCATGTCCTGCCCGGCCAGGATCGCGTTCTGCAAGGCCGGCAGCACGGTCTCGTCGTAGCCCTGGATGCCGGGGAACAGCGGCGCGCCCGCGCGCAGCCGCGCCACGAGGTTCTCCCGCATCTCGGCGCGCAGCGGGCGCGGGCGGTAGCCGCTGGCGCGCAGCGCCCCCAGCGTGCTCGGGCGGGGCGCGGCGTCGGTCGGAGTGGCGGCGGGAGTGGCCATGGGCGGATCCCTTCGTCGCGCGGCGTGCATCCGCGCCCGGCTTGCGCCCCGGGGCCGGCGATCAGCCCTCCGGGGAGAGGACCCGCAGCGCTTCATCGCGCGTGAACCGGGGGAGTGCGCGGGGCCCCGTTGACGCCCGGAGTATAGCGGGTCGGCCCGGGCCCCCTTGCGAGGCCGTGAACCGGCCGATGCGGCACGCCGACTCCCCCGCGGTCCGCAGCCGCGCCACGAACGCATCCGCCTGCCCCTCCTCGACCGCCGCCAGCAGGCAGCCCGACGCCAGCAGGCCCCGCCAGTCGATCGACAGCGCCTCCGCGACCGCGGTCGTCAACGGGTGCGCGAGCGCCTCCGCCTCGTCGACCTCGACCCCCAGCCCGGCCGCGCGCGCCATCTCCCAGCAGGCCGTCGCGACCCCGCCCTCCGTCGGGTCGTGCAGGCTGCGCAGGCCCGGCGCGTCCCAGGCCGCCCGCGCCATCGCCACGACGCTGATCCCCGGGTCGTCGGCCAGCGCCGCCGCGGCGGCGATGGTCGCCGGCGCGACGCCCGCGCGGCGAAGCGCCCCCGCGGCCTCGGCCGCCAGCAGCGCCGTCCCCTCGATCGCGGCCGGGCCGACCTGGATCAGCGCGTCGCCGGCCGCGATCCGCGTCGGCGCGTAGAGCCGATCGAGCGGCGCATCCCCGACCATCGCGCCCGCCACCACCAGCCGCGACACCGCCTCGCTGACTTCCGTGTGCCCCCCGGCGAGCGTCGCGCCCACCGCCGCGCAGGCCCGCCGCAGCCCCTCGAACAGGGCTTCGAGGTCGGCCGCGTCGGTGTCGGGCGGGAGCAGCACCGTGGCGAGGAACCAGCGGGGCTCGGCCCCCAGGCAGACCACGTCATTCGCGTTGACATGCACCGCCGCCTGCCCGATGCGCGCCGCATCGGACGCGCCCGCCGGATCGGCGAACGTGATCGGGTCGGCCGCCAGCACGAGGTAGCGGTCGGGCAGGCGGATGGCGGCGGCGTCCCGTCCGGCCCCCGGTCCCAGCGCCAGGGCGCCGGCGGCGGTATCCCCGTCGGCGGGCGGGGAGTCCCGCGACGCCAGCAGCGCCTCCAACAGTGCGGGGTCGAGCTTTCCGCTGCGCACGCCGTCTCCCTCCCCGGGCGACCGATCGCCCGCCATGCGGCGCGCGACCATCCTACGCCCCGGCGGACGGCGCCCCCTCGATCTCCCGGCGGAGTAGCCGGGGCATCCAAGCCTGGGTAGGCTCCGGGCGTCACGCGCGCCGGCGCGCGTGAGGGGTGCATACCACCACGGGGGCGCGGTGCCGGAATCGATCCACAGCTTCGCGGAAATCGGCGTCGCCCAGACGCTCGACTGGCTGCGGCGCGAGCGCGGCGTCCCGGCCGAACTGCGGGAGTTGTCGTCCGCCGACGGCGTCGGCTTGGCCCGGCTCGCCCTGCCGGACGACCGCGACGCCACGCTCGCGGTCGTGCCCCTCTTCACCCCGGACGAGGAGACCGACGCCCGCTGCGAGGCCCTCGCGCACGCGCTCCCGGACGCCGCCGCCGCCCTCGACGGCCTGGTCCTCTGGACGCCGCCCGGCGCGGCCATCCCCGCCCCGGACGACCAGGCCGCGCTCCAGCGCATCCGCGAGGCCGCCGCCGGCCTCGCCCCGGGCGACCGCGCCGAGGTGGGCTTCCCCGTCACGCTGGGCATCCGCAAGGCCGGCGACGAGGGCTCCTACCTCAGCGTGCAGGGTGGGCTCTCGCCCCACTGGGCGCGCTTCACCAACCAGGTCGTCGGGCAGTTTCAACTCGACAGCACGGCCCTGCACCGGCTGCCGCGGGACCCCGACAAGGTCACGCAACTGGTCGACTTCCTGGTGCTGGTCGCGAACGGCATCCGCAGCGCCGGGAACACGACCACCGCCCCGGCCGAGGACACCTGGAGCCTGCAACGGCTGCCCGGAGTGGCCGGTCCGCGGGTGATCGCCGCCGCGCCCGCCGCCGAAGCGGAGCAGGGCGGCCCGGTGCGCAAGACGCTCCGCGCCGGCACGCGCGCGGCGATCGCCGCTCTCGGACGGTTCCCGGCGAGCGTACGGCTGATCACCTACGTCGGCGTCTTCCGCGCGATCCAGGAGGAGACGGCCTCGATCGCCCTGCGCGGCCTCGATCCCGCCAGCTTCGCCCACTTCGACGCCGCCTGTCTGGTCGCGGACGCGGAACTGCGCGTGCTGTTCGGCCCCACGCCGGAGTCGGGGCTGGGCTGAGCCGGTCGCGCCGGGGAGGCGATGCGGAACTAGCGGGGGCGGGCCTTGATCGCGGAGCGGCGGCGGCGGCGCGCGGCGCGGCGCTCCGCTTGGCGTTGCTTCTCCCGGTTGGAGATGAAGTGCCGGCGCCGGCGCGCCTCCTGCAGGACGCCGTCGCGCTGGACCAGCTTGTTGAAGCGGCGCAGGAGCGTCTCGCCGTCCTCGCCATCCTTGCGCGTGACCTGCAGCACTCGGGCACTCTCCGGGAACAACGCCGCCCAACGGCGGCGGGCGGTCGCGTGAACGGCGAAACGGTAACACCCCCGGCCGGGGGCGGCAATCAAGCGCGACGGGAGCCCGACGATCGGCGGCGGCGCGAGCGAATCGGCGCGACGCTCCCTGAACGACAACAGCCCGGGGGTCGCTCTCGGGCCTTCGGCCGAAGCCCATGAGCGCCCACCGGGCTGCGCGTGGAGCGCCTGACGTCCCTGCGTTTCGCCGGGGATCGACATCCATCCCCATCGAAACGGAGGGCCGATGGCCGGGGCGCCGGATAGGCGGCACAGCGGCGGATCTCCAGTCCGCCTCTCAAGACCCCAGGCGGCTCCCGGCGGATTCGGTCCTCACGGACCCCGAGCGCCGGGACGGCCGGTTCGCGGTCGCGGGTCGGAGGCGCTATCCCGGCTGCAGCCGGCACCCCCGGGCCTTGCTCCGCGTCCCGGACGGATGCATGCCACATCCGCGTCCTGGGCCGCTTGCCCCTCGGGACTTCAGTCCGGGCTTGCGCCTTTCCTGAAGCCGGAATCAACGTAGCACCCCCGACAATCCCCGATCGTGGTGATCCGGCGCGCTTTCGGGAGATAACGGGAGTCGCATGGATGATCCGAATCAGCCCACGCAGTTCTCCATCGGTGGCCGCTGCAGCGAGGCTTCAGACGATGATCGGAATATTCTGTCGCTGAGCCAGGGACGATTTCTGGTGGACCAACCGCCATGCCCCGGTGCAGAAGCGGGGGACAGGCGGTGCACGCAGCCCGCGCGACGCCGCGCGGCGGCGGCTCAGACGTCGAAGCCCAGGTAGCGCAGGAAGCCGGGGCGCGTCTTGCGGCCCTTGCGGCGCCGGTTCCAGCGCTGCACGTCGTCCAGGTACGCGTCCGACTGGCTCTGGTTCCAGCGCGCGATCTCCACCAACTCCCGGCGGCTGATGCAGCCGTCCCAGTCGTGGGGGCACTCCACGATGTCGCTCAGCGCGATGAACTCCAGCGCGCCGCCGGCCGACACATCGAGTTCGAACGGATGCTCGCGGCAGGTCACCGGCCGGTGTTCGTAGATCGTGCAGCGGTCGGCATCGTCCAGGAAGACGCAGGCGCCGCCCGGGCGGTGACGCAGCGTCATGGCCGCCCGGCCGCCGCTGAAGCGGATCCACCAGGGGCTGCGCTTCTCGAGCGTGATGTCCTCCTCCGGCACGAAGCGCACGAACTCCGGCGCCGACCGCCCCACCCCGCGCTCGATGCGCCGCACGTCGTCCTCGGTGATGAGCACGTGCGTGCGGCGGCAGCAGTTCCCGCAGCCGGTGCAGCGAAAGTTCAGGTAGCGCTGCCAGTCGTCGTCCGCGCCGGGGCCGCCCATACGTCACTCCTGCCGCGCAGCCTATCGTCCGCCGCGGCGGTACGCGGTAGCCTCAGGCGGCGGTGGGAACATTTCGCGCCGTCCCGGCCGGCGCCGGCGGCCGCGCCCTCATTACTGAAGCCACAGTGCAGGAGAGTTGCGATGTCCTGGGAACCCGAAGTCGAAGAGATCCGGCGACGGCACGAACTCGCGGCCGGCATGGGGGGACCGGAGGGCATCGCCCGGCAGCGCCGCCGCGGCAAGCTCACCGTCCGCGAGCGCATGGACGGCCTCGCCGACCCCGGCTCCTTCCAGGAGTTCCGCAGCTTCATGGGCTCCGGAACCTACGACGAGGACGGGCAGCTCACGTCGTTCCTGCCCAGCGGAAGCGTCGAGGGCACGATGCGGCTCAACGGACGCAAGGTCGTCGTCTCCGCCGGCGACTTCACGGTGCGCGGCGGCTCCGGCGGCAGCGGCGAGGGCATCGGCCAGGAGATCCGCGCCAGCGACCGCGCCCGCCGCTGGCGCCTGCCCTACGTCCGCCTGCTCGACGCCGCCGGCGGCAGCGTCGCCCACTTCGAGGAGATCGGCCGCACCTACCTGCCCGACGGCAACGAGTGGTCGCAGCACTCGGTCGCGCTGCTCAGCGAAGTGCCCGTCGTCTCCGCCGTGATGGGGTCGGTGGCGGGCCTGCCCGCGGTCGACGCCTGCATCGCGCACTTCAACCTCATGGTCTCCGGCATCAGCCAGCTCTTCCCCGGCGGCCCGCCCGTCGTCAAGGCTTCGCTCGGTTACGACATCACGAAGGAGGAACTGGGCGGCGAGGACGTCCACATCCACGGCGGCTCGGGCTCGGTCGACAACCTCGCCGAGTCGGAGGACCACGCCTTCGCCATGATCCGCGACTTCCTGGGCTACCTGCCGCCCAGCGTCTGGGAGATGGCCCCGCGCCAGGAGATCGGCGACGACCCCGCCCGCCAGGATGAGTGGCTGCTGGAGGCCGTGCCGCGCAACCGCCGCCGCCCCTACGACGTCCGCAAGATCATCAACAGCGTCGTCGACGAGGGCTCCTTCTTCGAGATCGCGCCGTACTACGGGAGGGCGCGGGTCACCGGCCTGGCCCGGATCGATGGCTACCCGGTCGCGGTGATGGGCAACAACCCGCTGCATCAGGGCGGCGCGACCGGCCCGCAGGAGGGCGACAAGGTGATCCGCCTGCTCGCCCTCTGCGACACGTTCCACCTGCCCATCGTCTCCTTCGCCGACGAGCCCGGCTTCCTGGTGGGCTTGCAGTCGGAGATGATGGGCATCGAGCGCGCCGGCGCGCGCCTGGTCGCCGCCGTCTGCGAGAGCCGCGCGCCCTGGCTGGCCATCGTCGTGGGGCAGCTGTTCGGCGTCGCCGGGCAGTGTCAGCACCGCCCCACCGGCATGTTCGAGCGCTTCGTCTGGCCGTCCGCCTCGTGGGGCTCGATGCACATCGAGGGGGGCACGCGCGCCGCCTACCGGCGCCGCATCGACGAGGCCGACGACCCGGCCGCCGAGGAGCGCCGCATCGAGGCGATGCTGAAGTCGCTCGCCTCACCGTTCCGCACGGCGGAGAATTCCGGGCAGGAGATCATCGACCCCCGCCGGACGCGCCCGCTGGCCGTGGAGTTCGTCCGCGACGCACAGGCCATCCTGCGCGATCAACTGGGGCCGCCACCCATGCCCTACCGGCCCTGAGCGCTGGGGGCGCGCCTCAGCTGCCCGCCGGCGCCTCGGCCGTCGCGCCGTTCCCCGCTGCGGGCGTGACCGCCTCGTACGTGTCGAAGTAGCGCGCCCCGGTCCCCTTCTGGTTCTCGTAGATCGAGCCCCCCTTGGGCGCCGGCGGCAGCGGCAACTGCACCGGCACCGCCGCCAAGCGAGGCCGGAGCGTCGGCTCGCCCGTCACCATCTGCGCGTTGAACGCGGCCAGATCGAAGGCGGGGCCGACACCGCCGGTCAGCGGCCAGGCGTCGGCGGCCGTGTAGCCGTAGAGCAGCAGCCGCCGCGGGTGGTCCGACCGATTCAGCGACGACCCGTGCACCGTGCGCACGTGGTGCAGCGTGATCGTCCCAGCCGGGCCCGTCAGCGCCACCGCCCGCCCGAAGTCCACCTCCCGCGCGCGGGGGTCCATCGCGCCGCAGAAGTAGCCGCCGGCGTGGTGGTTGTAGGCCGGACCGGTGTGGCTGCCCGGGATCACCAGCAGCGGACCGTTGGCCTCGTCGCAGTCGTCCAGCAGCATCCCCACCTCCAGGACGTCGTCGTTCGTGTGGGGATAGAACGCCCAATCGGTGTGCCACTCGACGGGCGCGCCGTACTCCGCGTGCTTCATGTTCATCTTGCCGTGGTGGAAGCGGATGTCGTCGCCCAGCAGCGGCCGCAGGATGGCGCAGATCGTCTCGCTGGCCATCAGGTCCTTGAACACCGGCGAGGCGTTCACCGGATCCTTGATCCGGCGCACGCGCGGCGCCTCCGGCGTGTGCGAGTCCTCCAGGTCGTAGCGCGCGTCGCTCTCGGTCAGCGAGGCCGCCTCCGCCACGATGCGGTCCGTCTCGGCGCGCATCGCCCGCAGCGTCCCGGCCGGCAGCGCGCCCGGCAGCACCACGTACCCGTTCTCGCGGTAGAACCGCACCTGCTCCGCGCTCAAGGTCGGCGGCATCGTCTGCCCTCCCCGTCGTTCGCCCGAGGCCGTGCCCGGTCCGGCGCAAGTCTATCGTCTCGGCGGGCCGGATCGCCAATGGGCGGGAAGGCTGGCGCGCCCGCGTGAAGTTCGCTGCTGATCGACGCAGCGCACCGGCGCCGCAACCCGAACGTGGACCGCCGGCGCTCGCGGCCGGCATCCACGCCGCGGCCGGCGACGTCTACAGGTCGATAGCCCTGACGTCTCCCAATCTCGTGACCCGATAGGCGAACGGTGCAGCCTCGGTTGCCACGAGTCTCTCCATCTCATCCCAGGCATCGATCACTGCCCGGAATTTCAAGTGCTTCTTCACCGATGCGGTGCCGAAGATGAAGGCCCGGGCGTCGTGCTGCGTGATCATCCGCTGCCACATCTCCCACTCACGCTTGCTCGCCCGTGGATCGTTCTCCGACAGGATCACCCACCCGCGTCGCGACACCTCAGGGATCCAGACATCATCTTCCGTCGCCTCGCCGAAGTGCGTGTCGTGGATCTCGATGTCGAAGTCCAGGAGAAGCAGCGCGAGGGGCGTATACCGCCCCCAGGTCCGATCGAAGAAGTACGTCACGCTGCCAGGGCGCCCACACGCTCGAAGCGCAGCGCGAGATCGATCAACTCCGGCGAGATGCCGAAATCATCGCTGATCTGTTCGATCGTCTCCCCAACGAGGTACCGGGAGCGAAGTGTCCGTGTCTGCACGCCCACCGCTTCAAGGTGTGGATGTCCGTACGCCAGCCGTGGATCGATCACGATCGGGACCGCTGGTCCACGCGGATGCCAACGCGCCGCGACGCCGTGGACGTACTCGAACTCCAGCAGGCGCTCCCGGATGATCTCGTGGAAGACGAACTGTCCCGACGCGTCCGCCACGACGAGCCGCGTCGGGACGCCCGCTCGCTCCTCAAGTTCCTTCAAGAGATGCGGGCCGTGCGCCTTGAGCCGCAGCGACGCGAACGGATACGGCTCATCGAACATCTCCGAGAGATAGGCCCGGGCTCGCTCGATCTCCCGGAGAGGCATCCGCAACGGATCCCTCCGGCACGTGGCCACGAACGCCACTTCCACGAGTTGGAGGTAGGAGAGCGGCCGGCCCTTCTCCCTGGACGTGAACACCGGCGCGCGGCGCCCGCCGTCAACCGTCCGATAGCCATTGAACCATCGGCAGACGGTGCTCGGGCTCACACCGGCGATTCGCGCGGCCTCTCGCACGGAGTAGGCGCCCAGCGAGAGCCGGGAGAACCAGGGGGCTTCCGGAGGGGACATCCGCCGCGCGACCTTCCCGCCTGCGCCCGCATCGAAGGAGACACCGGCACAACCATCCTAGTGATTTCCGTGCAGCCCGGCCAAGCCGTCGCGGACCTCTACTCACTCCCGCCCGGTTGCGGCGGGGCGGGAAGGCTGGCGCGCCCGGAGGGACTCGAACCCCCGACCCTCAGATCCGAAGTCTGATGCTCTGTTCCACTGAGCTACGGGCGCCTGCCGTCGCGCCGGGGCGTCACGCCCCGGTCCTCGCAATCGTAGCGCCCGCCGGGCGGCCTCTCACAACCCGCAGCCCGGACCGTCGACCTCCCGGTCATGAAGCACACGACCGCATGGGGCGATTTGACAGGACGCGCCGCGCGGGCTATCAAAGATGCTCCAACCAGCACCGCACCCCCAGAAGGGAACTTTCCATGTCTCTCTCCCACGCCATCCGTCCGCTCCTTCTCCTGGCCGCCGTCGCTCTCGCCGGCCTCTGCGCCGCCCTGCCGGCGTCGCCGGTACACGCCGATACCGACCCCCCCCCCCCCCCAACGGCGTGGATTGAAACCATCTACTACGGCGGCTTGAACGATGAGCCCTACGCGATCAGCGCCGTCGCCGAGAACACCCTGAAGGGGGGCGCGTTCGAGATCCAGGTCGTGGCGGCCTGGGACAACGCCGGCCAAGCTTGGCAGACTTGGCGCCCGGGCGTGCCCGACTTCGTCAACACCCTCAGCGAACTCACGCCCTACCGCCCCTACTGGTTCCTCCTCGCCGCCGCCGGCGACGCCCCGCCGCCCTTCGTCGATTTCGTCATCCCCGACCCGCCGACCCCACTTGTCACCCTCAGCGGCGAAGGCAGTTCCCTCAACGACCGCGGCCAACTGAGGAACGAGCAGTTCGGCCCCATCGCGGCCGGCCGCTACCACTGTGAGGTGGTCGTGGAAAACAACGCCGACGAGGCGTTCACAGTCCAGATCTGGGGCCCGCCTTCCCCCGAGGGCTCTAGAGCAGCCGCGATACTGGCGCGCGCCCAACACATCACGGCGGGGCGCTTCACGTGGCCCCTGATCGTCGGGACCGGCGCCGAGGCGCAGGTGGCCCCCGGCGTCCACGAACTCTCGGTCTTCGGCAGCGCTGACGCGGCGTGGACCATCGGCTGCAGCACTGACATCCCCGTCCCCGACCCCGACACCGGCGTCTTCGTCAGCGGCGAGGGCGAGGACTCGAGAGTGATCGCCTTGCCGACGCCCGGCCGCTACACCTGCACGACGACCGTGCGCGAGAACCTGGACTGGGCCGGCGGCGACGACTTCCAGCCCGCAGCCTTCGTCGTTTATGTCTTAGAAGAGCAAGACGACGGCACCACGATCACCGCCGGGACACTGGCGTACGCCAAACAGATTACTGAGGGGCAATTCACGTCGCCGCTGATCGTCGGGACCGGCCGGACCGCCATTCTTACTCATGAGGCCTCCGCCGCAGCCAAGTGGACGGTCCATTGCGCCCTCGACGCCGCGGCCGGCGCCGGCGCGTAGCGGGCGGGGCCACTCGATCGGAGGCCTCACGCCCGCCGCGTCGCGATTCTCATTGCGTGCGCCCTCGTCACCGGGGTCGTCTGCGCCGCCTTCCGGGCGGCGCAGACGCACGCCCCAATCCGGCCCGCCGCCGGACGGCCCGCGGGCGCCGCGGCCGGGCTAGGAGCCGGTTTCCTCCAGGTCGAGGTCGGCGATCAGGATGACGACCGCGCGGTCCTCCTGGTTGATGCGCAACTCCCCGCTGAAGCCGGGGTTGTCGGCGTCGCGGAAGCGGATGAAGTCGATCCCGCGCACGCGCGGATCGGCCTCGATCGACCAGGGGCCCTCGCGCAGCGCGTCGTTGTAGAACTCGAACAGCGCGTCCGCGTCGGCGTTCGATTCCCAGCCCACGATCAGCCGGCGGCGCTCGTCGGTGTCGGTGAACGCCGAGCCCAGCAGGGTCATGTCCTCCGGCAGGGGGAAGTCGGGGGGCAACTCATCGACGAAGCCCTCGATGCGCACGTCCGCCTCGGCCGTGGCGTCCTGCGCGATCAGCACGTTGCGGAACAGCCGCTGCGCCGCCAGCCGCTCCGAGTTGTCCGATGAGTCACAGGCCGCGGCCAGCAGCAGCAGCGGCGTCAGGGCGATCAGCGCCGCGACCAGGAACGCGGTCGGCGCCCAACGACGGCGGACAGGCAATGCTCGCGGCATGGGAACTCCCGGCAAACTCGCGCCGCTCCGGCCGGGCGGCCGGGGCGCACTTGAATGTACGTGTGGGGTGGACGGCGGGATTCGAACCCGCGAATACCAGGGCCACAACCTGGCGCCTTCGGCCACTAGGCGACGCCCACCACGCCCCCGCGCCTGCGGGGCAATCTCACGATTCCCATGGCCTCGGGGCGATAATCAGGCTACCGACGCGGCCGCGCGGCCGTCAACGCGGTTGCGGCCATTCGGCGGGCGCGGCGAGTCGCAGCCACAGCAGGTCGCCCCGCTGCAGCGCCGTGGGGGCCGCGCCCGGCAGGACGGGAACCACCGTCTCGAAGCGCTGCCCGCGCGGATCCCAGCGGAACGCCGCCTCCAGCGCCTCCCCGATCGACGCCAAGCCGTCCGCCATGCCGATGGGATCCCCGCTCCAGCGGACGAAGTTCAGGCCCCGCTCCAGCAGCACGGGGTTCGGCGGGTCTTCGCCCGCGCCGTCCGGGGGCGCCACATCGGGCTGGACCCAGAGCACGTCGGGGCCGGAATCCAGCAGCAGCCAGAGGACGTCGCCGGGGCGCAACACCTCCAGGTCCGACAGCATGGGAAGTCCGGGCCGGTAGATCGACCACGTCTGCCCGGCGGCGTCGAAGCGGAACACGCCCTGCAACCGCTCCCCCAGCGGCGCCAGCGCCTCCCCGACCGGCGACACGGGCCCCAGCCAGGCCGCCGGGGTGAAACCGGCGCGCAGCACCGCCGGCGGCTCCGACACGAAGTTGCGCCCGAACTCCGACGTGTTGCCGAAGCTGTCGATCGCGACCGCCGTGAGCACGGCCCCCGGCGCGATCGGATGCCGCGCCACCCAGGCTCCGTCGGGGCCGGCGCGGACGACCGTGAGCAGTTCGACGCCCGGTCCGTGGCCGCTCTCGTGGGGGAGCAGCCCCGGCAGAGCGTCGCTGCCGACGCGGTACAGCGCGACCTGATGCCGGCGCCCCGCCCGCCCGCGGATCTCGGCCTGCGCGACGTCGTGCACGACCGCGTCGATCACGGGGACGTTGAGCAGGCGGTTGGGGCCGTTGTCGCGATCGCCGCGGTCGTTGGGGGTCGGGCCGTCGCCGCCGAGGTCGATGCCCGGGCCCCCGTTCGGCAGGAACACGTTGTCGTGCAGGCCGTTGCGCACCGACCGTTCGCCCAGCACCACGATCCCCGCCCCGATGTTCCCGCCGATGCGGTTGCCCCGCACGGGGTTGTCGTGCGCCCCTTCGCCGCGGCGCTCGCGCAGCAGCAGTCCGACGCCGTTGCCGGCGGGCTCGCCGTCGCGGGTGAGGCCGATCCGGTTGCCCTCGACGATCACCTGCGCGACGTCCTCCAGCAGGATGCCGGCCTCCGCCGCCCGCACGACGACGTTGCCGCGCCCCTCCCCCGCCCGGCCGATGGTGATCCGCGCGCCGTCCGACACCCGCACGCCCACGTCGCCGGCCTCCAGGTGGTTGCCGAGCACGCGCACGTCGCGGGTGGTGAGCTCCGCGATGACGACGCCGTTGCGCCCGCCGACGATGCGGTTGCCCTCCCCCGGCCCGCCGCCGCCCACCTGCACGGCGCGGGCGCCCCCGATCACCGAGATGCCGTCCTCGCTGTTGGGGGCGGGATCGCCGGCCGGGGTCAGGCCGATGCGGTTGCCCAGCACGCGCACGTCGTGGGCGCGGTTCTCGATCGCGATGCCCACGCGATTGGCGGAGATCACGTTGCCCGCCCCCGGCCGGGCGCCGCCGATGTCGAGCGCGCCCGAGTCGCCGTTCACGAAGACGCCCACGTCGTTGGGGGCGGGGCGGCCGGCCTCGTCGAGGCCGATGCGGTTGCCCTCCAGCCGGATCGACAGCAGCGCCGAGGTCTCCCGCAGTTCGACGCCGGCCACCCGCGACGCGCCCACGACGTTGCCCGCCCCGGCCGCGTCGCCGCCGACGATCGCGTGCGCGCCGTCGACGATCAGGATGCCGTCGTCGTTGGGCAGGGGACGGCCGCCGGGGCCCAGCCCCACGACGTTGCCCCGGACGAGCGCCCCCAGCGTGCCGGCCCCGCCGACGAGGATGCCGTGCCCGGTGCGGCCCTCGACGCTGTTGCCGGCGGCG
Organism: Dehalococcoidia bacterium; assembly: GCA_963664645.2. Taxonomy (GTDB): domain Bacteria; phylum Chloroflexota; class Dehalococcoidia; order Bin125; family Bin125; genus TK10-74A. Next base: position 590,903 of record CAXXCV010000001.1, on the reverse strand, counting down.
CGGTTGCCGCAGCCCACGCAGGCGCCGCCGATCAGCGCCCCGCGGGCGCCCCCCACGACGCCGAGGCCGCTCAGCGCGTTGGGGTTCGCCGACGCGCCGCCGGGGCTGAGGCCGGCCCAATTGCCCAGCAGGCGGTTGTCGCGCGCGGCCTCGCCGACGACGAGGAAGCCGAACCGACCGAAGCCGCCGGCCGCCAGCGCCCGGAACTCCACGTCGGCCGCCCGCGACACGAGGCCGCTGGCGTCGGGCAGGGCGCCGCCCTCCAGATAGATCAGCGGCGCGCCGTCGTAGCCGGGCTGGGTGCGGCCGTCGATGGTCGTGCCGGGCGCGGTGACGTCGGGGAGCGCGCGGTCGAGCCGGATGACGACCGGGCCGTCGCCGATCGCGAACTCGATCCGCGCCGGACCGTCGCCCGCGTTGGCCGCGTGGATCGCGTCGCGCAGGGTGCAGGTGTCGTCGCAGACGCCGTCGCCGGCGGAGGCGGCGGAGGTGACGACCAGCGTCTCCGCCTGCGCCGCGGCGGGGGGCGCGCCCAGCGGCCCGGCGACGGCCGCCGCCAGCGCAAGCAGCAGGCAGGCGGGCAGCAGACGACGAGCGCGCACGGCGGTCCTCGCGGCGGCCCCGCCCGGCCGGCCCGCGCACTCTAGGCCCGCGCCGGGCTAGCGGCCAGGGAGACGGCTCAGGGGCCCGCGCCGGCCAATTCGACGTCGGGCAGGAGGACGGGCTGGGTGACGTAGACGTAGAAGGTGTCGCCGTGGGCGATGAGGTAGTCCTGCCCGATGCCCGACGCCGGGAAGTACCCCTGCCAGCCCGCGCCCTGGTCGAGCCGCCAGACGGAGGTCACGACGCGCGCGATCGGCGCGACGACGGCGCTGATGACGCTGTGCGGTCCCTCCCAGGTCAGGGCGTTGAGGCCGGCCGCGAGCGGCGCGCCGCTGACGGGCAGGGGGGCGGGCAGCACGGCCGCCGCCGACACGACCGGGTCGCTGCCCACGACGACCGCCCAAGCCGTGACCGACGCCGGCGGGTCGGTGACGACCGTGGCGACCGTGTCGGCCGCGCCGGCGCGCGACATGGACACCCGCGGCGCGAAGGTCACCGCGCCGCCGGCCGGCACGTTCAGCGCCCGCCAGTGGACCTCGTAGCCGGTCGCGACGGGGGCGCCGGCGGCGTCGCGCAGCAGGGCGCGCAGGGCGAAGCCGCCGCCGCCGATCTCGCTGAGGAACAGCAGCAGCGAGGCGGGCGGCCCCGCGACGCGCACCTCGGCGTTGCCCTCCAGCCCCGCCGCGCGCGCCGTCACGGTGATGACGCCCGGCGCCGAGCCCGCCCCCGACGTGAGGCGCCCGCGCACCGCCCCGGCGTCGTCGGTCTCGAAGGAGCCGCCGGGGCCGTCGGAGACGACGCGCAGGCCCGGCGCGTCGATCTCGAAGGTCACCGGCACGCCGGACACGGGCTGCCCGATCTCGTCGTACACGACCACGACCAGCGAGCGCGGCGGCGCCGGGAAGGGATCATCGTGCAGGTTGATCGTGTCGCGCAGGGAGGCCAGATCCAGGCGGGCCGGCGGGCCGATGAAGCGCAGGTCGCGGGTGGCGGCGGCCGCGCCCGCGCTCGCCCGCAGGCGCACCGGCCCCAGGGGCGCGTCGAGCGTGGCGGAGGCGCGGCCCTGGGCGTCGGTCGTCACGGTGATCGTCGCGCCGCGCTGACCGCCGCCGCTGAGCGCGCCGCGGTCGGTCGTCAGCGTGACCGGCGCGCCCGGCACGACCGCCCCGGACAGGTCGCTCGCCCGCAGCGCGACGGCGTACGACTCCCGCGCGGCCTGCGTCCCGGCCGGCGGGTCGGTGAACGCGAGGCCGGCCGGCTCGCCGATGAAGCGCACCGTGATGCGGCGCGAGGTGAGGAGCGAGGAGGCGGTGACCGAGGCGCGCCCCACGCTGCCGTTGCCGACCAGCACCGCCGTGGCGACGGCCGCGCCGTCGGCGCCGGGCATGACGGGCAGCACGATCCGCGTGGGGCCGGCGGCGGCCCCGAACGCGCCGCGCGTCGTCGCGAGGGTGACCGTCTCGCCGGCGGGGGCGACGTCGGAGACGGAGACGGTGATGGTGATGCGCCCGCCGTCGGCCGCGGCCTGGGCGGGGCTCGCGCTGAGGCCGTCGATGCGCAGCGGCGCGGCGCGCGCCGTCTCGGGCGACCACGCCGCCAGCAGGGCCAGCAGCGCGATGAGGAGGATCGCCGTCGGCCGGGCGGTCATGCGGCGCGCCTCCCGGCCTCATCTCCCGGTGGAGAGGAGGTGAGGGGGTGCGGACTCCGGTATAATCCGCGCACGGGCGGCCCCGCCTCGCAGGGAGTGGAGCGCAGCATGACGACGACGGACGGATGGACCCCGATTGGGGACACCGGATGGTACCGGGGCGGCGAAAAAGAAACCGCGGAGTTCAGGGAGGCGATGGATGCATTCATCGCCAACCAGGAGGCCCTCTGGGCGATGCGCCCGGACCTCCTGCGCGAGCATCCCGGCGAGACCGTGCTGGTGACCGACTCCGGCGCCACGGTGCGGTTCTTCCCCGACTGGGAGGCCCTCAAGGCCGCGGTCCCATGGGAGAAGCGCCAGCATGGGGCGCACGCCGTGCTGGTGGAGCGCACGGAGTACCTGATCGTATGACCATCCGGGGGCGGTTCCACGCGGAACATTCGTGGAGATCCCCAGCGCCCTTCGTCCGCGCCCGCGTTTCGCTGACCCCAGGGCGTCTCGTGGAGGTCGTGTTCCTGATCGACACCGGCGCCGACTGCACCATGCTGAACCCCGACGACACGGATGAGGTTCTCCCGGCCGGCAGTGCGCTCGACTGGGAGAACGACCCGTCCCTGCTCCAGGTGCACGGGGTAGGAGCCGGGGATCGCCGGGTCATTACCCGCAATGGGCTGATCGTATTCGACGATGACCGAGTGGGGGCGGTCCGCAAACCGGGCGTGCGCTTCTTCCTCCCGGAGCCGACGGGCGACTCCGGGCTCCCCTCCCTGCTCGGCCGCGACGTTCTGGAGCACTTCCGCCTGACCGTCTCCACGCGAGAATCCCGCGTCACCCTCGAGCTGGTCTGACCTTAGCCCCCTCTCCCTGAGGGAGAGGGAACTCCGATCCCCTCTCCCCTCGGGGGAGAGGGTGAGGGTGAGGGGGTGCGGACTCCGGTATAATCCGCGCACGGGCGGCCCCGCCTCGCAGGGAGTGGAGCGCAGCATGACGACGACGGACGGATGGACCCCGATTGGGGACACCGGATGGTTCCGGGGCGGCGAAAAAGAAACCGCGGAGTTCAGGGAGGCGATGGATGCATACATCGCCAACGAACATGCCCTCTGGGCGATGCGCGAAACGCTGCTGCGCGAGCACCCCGGCGAGACCGTGCTGGTGACCGACGCCGGCGCCACGGTGCGGTTCTTCCCCGACATGGAAGCCCTCGTCGCCGCAGTCCCGTTCGAAGACGTCGCCAACGGGGCGTACGCCCGGCTGGTGGAGCGCCCGGAGTTCCTGATCGTATGACCATCCGGGGGGAGTTCCGCCGGAACCTCACCCCCTACCCCCCTCTCCACTGCGTGGAGAGGGGGAACCCGAAGGAGCCTCAGCGACCGCTTCCACGTTCCCCCTCTCCATTGCTCTGCAATGGAGAGGGGGACAGGGGGTGAGGTTCCGGCCGCCTCCAAGTCCCCCCTCGGCATTGCTTTGCAATGGCGAGGGGGACAGGGGGTGGGGTCGGAGAGTGGAGCGGGGGGCAGGGGGTGAGGCCGGAGCGCCGCACGGTGAAGCGTGAGTTCCTGCACCCGAGCGAGGCGGCCCGCACCCTGCGACGGCGCGGCACGCCGGCCGAGACGATACTGTGGGAGGCCCTGCGCGACCGCCGCCTCGACGGCCGCAAGTTCCGGCGCCAGCACCCCGTCGGCGAGTTCATCGCCGACTTCTGCTGCCCCGCGGCACGGTTGATCGTGGAGGTCGACGGCTCGGTCCACGACGGCCGGGCCGGCGCCGATGAGACGCGCGACGCTACGCTGTTGCACCACGGCTACCGCGTCCTCCGTCTCCGAAACGCGCAGGTCCAGCGCGACCTCCCCGCCGCTCTGCAGCGGATCCGGGAGGCGTTGGGGGAGAACCTCACCCCCTAACCCCCTCTCCACTGCGTGGAGAGGGGGAACCCGAATGGATCCCAGCCCCGCCTCCACGTTCCCCCTCTCCATTGCTCCGCAATGGAGAGGGGGACAGGGGGTGAGGTTCCGCCCGCCTCCACGTTCCCCCTCTCCATTGCTCCGCAATGGAGAGGGGGACAGGGGGTGAGGCTCCGCACCCTCTCCCAGGGGGTGAGGGGAACAGAAGCCCCCTCTCCACGGCGTGGAGAGGGGGCTCCGAAGGTTCCCCAGCGCCCGCTTTCGCGTTCCCCCTCTCCACCGTTCAGGTGGAGAGGGGGACAGGGGGTGAGGTTCCGTTCCGCCTTAGGCGCGGATGCGGCGCACCGCCAGCACACCGCCCAGGGCCACCGCGACGCTGATCGCGAGGGCCAGCGGGAGCACCGGCAGGCTGCTGTCGGCCAGGCCGCCGCTGCCCGTGTCGGGCAGGCCGTCCGGGGCCGGCGCCGGCGCGGCGTCGTCGCCGTCGTCCATGTCGCCGTCGTCGGCGTCATCGTCGTCGTCCATCGGCGACGTCAGCGCCAGATCGACCGCCGTCACGGAGCCCGACTCCACGTCGTACGAGGCGCTCGGGTCCGAGCCGTCGATGCTGAACGTGACGCTCTCCGCGTCCGCCGGATCGACGTCGAGGGCCCATTCGCCCATGTTGACCGAGGCCGAACCGACGGCCTCGCCGTCCTGGTTCATCGCCGTGACCGTGCCGTCCGACGTCTCGCCGTCGAGCGTCGCGCCGGCGCCGTAGAACTGATGCGGGGGCGCCGGGGGCGCCTGCGCGAAGGCGCTCGCCGCGATGGCGAGGGCGAACGCCGCCGCGCTCATCACCGCCAGCCAGCGCCAGAGGGATCGTGTTGCCATGATTGAGGGCTTCCTTTCCGAAAGTTCCTGGTGGGGAGCGGGGCGCCCCTGGTGAGGCGCCCCGCTCAACTGTGCTCGCCTAGTCGAGCGTGATCGTCACCGCCCCGTTGGAGACGACGTAGAGGACATCGCCGGGGGCCACGGTGTAGTTGGTCTTGGTCGCGACCGGCGCGGTCGGGCTGGAGGTGTAGCCGAACCACGTGGTGCCGGTCCACTTCCAAACGACCACCAGACCCGGGACGTTCTCGAAGGTCGACGAGGACACCGTGCCCCAGTCGTCATTCCAGGCGACGTACGTTGCGACCGGACCGTCCGTCAGTTCGATCACGGTCGGGCCGGTGTCCTTCGGCTCGGGCTCGCCGATGGTGAGCATCACGCGCTGGCTGACATCGCCGGCGGTGATCAGGATCTCCGCCGTGCCCACGCTCGAGGGCGCGATAAACGTGAACTCGGACTGGCCGTTGGAGGTCTTCTCCATGCCGTCCGTGCCCGCGTCCTCGACCAGACCGCCGCCGTCGACCTTGCGGACCTTGACGTCGGTGATGCCGACGAGCACATCCGTGTCGTCGTACACCGAGACCGTGATCTCGGTCACGCTGGCCGGGTCAACCATGGCCGGAGCATCCGTCGAGATGCTCGCGGGCTTGCCGGCGACCTCGATCGTGGCCGAAGCCTTGATCGAGGAGCTGATCTGGAAGTTCAGCGTGTGCACGCCGCGCGTCGCGTCCTTGTCGGTTCCCGTGAGATCCGGGGCGCTCACGTGGACGACACACTGGCCATTGTCGTTCGTGCCCTCGTTCTTGCCCACATTTACGCCGGTGCCCACATCGGTAGTACCGTCGTTAGGACCAAACAACTCTTGCAGGCCGCTGGTAGTCGTGTCGGTGTCGAGATTGTCGTCACCGCACGCGGGAATCGCCGCGGCCGACTCGACCTTGGGCTTGTCCTTGCTGTATCCGCGACCGAGCGCAGTGTCCCCTACTGCCGGCGATGGGATCGGCGTGTCCTTCTCGGTCACGACAAGCACGGGCTTGTCAACACCGGGCGGACCGACCACTTCCTCCGAGGAGACGGGGGAGATCACCTGACCGGACACCGGGTGGCCGGCGTCGTCGGTGACCGTCAGCACAACGAAGACCTCGCCGCCGATCTCGATGGAGTCCTGCTGCGGCTCGGCCGTCAGGTTCTTGGCCGTGCCGTACAGGGTCACCGTGACCGACTTGGTCCGGGTGCCGATCCGCGCGGTGATGACCGCCTGGCCCTCGACGCCCTCGCCGTTCAGGACGACCGTCGCGCCTCCGGGCACGGCGTCGGTGGTGCTGTCGTTGTCGTGATCGTAGTCGGCCGTGGTCACCGTGCACGCCTGGGTCTCGACGTCGGTCGTGCACTCGATGCTGCCGAGCGTCGTGACGAGCGACACGCGCTCGCCGTTCAGGCCGACCGGGGTGCCCGCGGCGTTCTTGACCACGACCGTCAGCGTGGACGTGCCGTCGGCCGCCGCGATCGTCGTCTCGCTCGCCTGGATGTCGAGCGAACCGACCAGCGACGCCTTGGAGACGGTGACGACCTTGGTCGTGACCGTGGCTCCCAGGCCGCTGACGCTGAGCAGGATGTACCCTTCGCCGGAGTCGTCGGCGACCTTCAGGGCGACCGACGTGGCGTTAGCCACATTCTGCCTGCCCGCGGTGTCGCTGTTGCTGTCGTCCACGTCACACGACGACGCCGAAGCGCTGTCGGCGCACTGGATCGACTGGGCGCCGTTGAAGGTGAAGCTCGCGCTGACGCCGCTGGCCGTGCCCGTGATGGTCGCCGTCAGGAACGGGCTGGCAACCGCGATGTGGACCGTGTCGCCCGGGGCCGCGGTCGCCGAGTTGTCGTTGGCACCCAGGTCGACCGTGGCGGCCTCGGCCGGCCGAACGATGAGGGAGGCGCCCAGGGCGACGGCCGCCGCCAGGACGACCAGCACCAGGGCGCGCCCCAAGCCTCTCTCCATGATTCCTTGCTTGGTCAAAACTGTTCTCCATTCCTGTGTGTGTGTGTGCCCGGCCGCTTCCGGCCGGCAGGGTCCGTTTCCTGGTGAGTTGTCGAAGCAGGCTCCTTCCTCGTCGTCGCCCCCCTGGGGGGCCTTGCGGACGCGGCACGCGCCCAGCGGGGGTCGCACGGACCCCAGGGATGTCTCCGTGCCAAGATAGGGAGCCCAGGGCCGGCGAGGCAATGCGCTGGGCCCCCTTTCCGCGCGCTTTACGCGAGTTTTACGGGGCCTCACCCCCTGACCCCCTCTCCACCTGAACGGTGGAGAGGGGGAACGTGGAGACGGAGGGCGGGTAGGGGAGCCTCACCCCCTGTCCCCCTCTCCATTGCGGGGCAATGGAGAGGGGGAACGTGGAGGCGGAGGGTGGGGTCCGATCCCCTCTCCCCGGGGAGAGGGTTAGGGTGAGGGGGAGACGTGGCGCGGTCAGCTGACCTGCATCGCCCCGATGATGAGCCCCGTCGCCAGTATGGCCACGAACAGCATGCGCTGCTGCATCCGGCGCCATTCCTTCCGGAACTCGTCTCTCCCTGAATAGGCCGCCCCGTGGGACGTCGTCTCCTGGCGCGCCCCGTCGGCGTCCGACTCCGCGCGGGTGATTGGGTCTTGGGCCATGGTCGTGTCTCCGTCGGGTGTAGGGTCAGTATAGAGGAGCGGGTGAGGGTCCGGTCCCCTCTCCCTGGGGAGAGGGTGAGGGTGAGGGGATAAGGTCGAGCGCGGTTCCTCACTCCCTGCTAAAATGTTGCCTGCTCCCGCGTTTCTGCGTAGACTCCCGGTCGCGCGAAGCGCAGCGTTGCTTGAGAGGAGACCCGCGATGCCGGTCTTGGCTCGATTCGCCACCTACCGCGATCAGGACGATGCGACGCGTGACGGCACGTTCTTCGTGCGCGGGGTCGACTTGCCGGTTCTCGTCACCGGCCGAGGCGACGACGCCACGGCCAAAGCGCGAGCGACTGCGGCGGCGGACGCGCTGCTCGACTATGTCCGTGAGCAACCCGACCTTGATCTCGACGCATATCTGCAGGCGCATGGCCTCGGCCAAGTCGCTGCCAACGACACCGGCGGGTACGTGCAGACCGCCTCCGAGGAACTGTTGCTCAGTGTCTAGGACCGTAGACCCAGCGCAGGCGCGCGAACTGATCGAGCGCGTTGGTCACACGGTCGTCGCTGAGTCCGAGGCCGGCCTCATCATCCGGAACTGGCAGACGCCGGGCGACCGCGGTACCTACGCGGTGAACTTCGACCCCCGCGAGGATGTGCCGCTGGACTTCCTCATCGACCTTCTCGTGGATGAGGCCGGCATCTCGCGTGCCCTCATCTCGTCTGAACTGGAGCAGATGGGGCTCTAGCGGGCTCTGCAGGCGGGTTGCCCTGCCCACCTCGGCGGATGGCAGATCGAAGCGGGCCGCCGAGATGGCGGCCCGCAGTCCCGGTCGAAAGAATCCCAACTCAGTGCAGCCGGCCGGGCGTGAGCCCAACGAACCATGGATCCAAGCAGTCCTGCCAGCCAGCGCCAGTATGGCCGTGGGGGTTGTCGGGTGTCAAGGGCGGAGGCGGACTTCCGGTCCCCTCTCCCTGGGGAGAGGGTGAGGGTGAGGGGGTGCGCCCGGATCACGGCAAGAGTTGCCGGAACTGCAACTCCGAGTCGATGCGGAACACGAACGGCCGCGGCGTGCTCTCGAAGAGCGCCTCCATCTCTTCCATCGTGCTGACGATGATCCGCAGGTAGTCCCATCGAGTCAGGCGCCCCCGCTGCCCGAGGATGAACGCCCCGACCGCATGATCCAGGATCACCTGCCGTTCGGGCGGACGCCTGACGATCCTCTTATCCCGTGTGATCACCAGCCAGCTGTTGACACCGGCTTCGAGCAGCCACGTGGTGTCCGCCGTGCGGCCTGGATAGATGTCCGCCACCGACCGCACATCGTCGCGGACGAGGCAGATGGCCCGGGCGACGCGCGGCGCGATCGATGCATCGATCAGGATCATACGGTCTCGGGGAGCCGCGACAACTCGAACTGGATCGCCGCGGCGATCGACTCCACGGGCAGGCGGTAGTCCTCGGCGATGGCCGTCTCCGTCTCCCCGACCTGCATCTGCTCCAGCACGATCTCGGTGCGCAGCCCCGTGTTCGCGATGACCGGCAGTCCGAACCCGAAGGCGGGATCGATCATCACCGGCACATCCGTGCCCAGCGGCCACCACCGGGAGACGAAGTCCCCCTCATACTCCAGGGTGTCCAGGAAGGTGTGCAGCGTGTACCACGCCCGCAGGCGCTTCCGGCCGGGCAGAGCGGCGAAATGACCGTTCTGCTCCAGGAAGGTGTCCTGGGCCCCCGCCTTGAAGCACTGCATGACCAGCGGCCGGTCGACCTCGAAGATCGTCCGGCACTCCGCAATGAGCGCGCGGATCGCGCCGAGCGACCAGCGCTGTCGCCGGAAGTGGTTGACCGCCGCGATTTCCACCAGGTCGGCGAACGAGACGTATCCATCCGCATCACCCTGACGTTCCCCGGGGATCACGGGCTCGCGGAACCGCGGTTCGCCATCCCGTCCGCGGTGGCGGTAGCCCCGGAGCCATCGCTTCGCGGTGCCCCGGGAGACGCCCGCCAAGCGCTCCGCCTCCGCGTACGAGTACCGCGGCGCGAAGACGGGAGACTTGGGGTCGATCTTGGAGGCGGTGACCATGCCGGCCTGCTTTGCTGCGTCCCGGAGAGCGGGACGCCACTCTCGTGACGTGATCTTAGACCAGAATGGCTTCCCTCTGCCGGCGGACTTCTGGTCCCCTCTCCCTGGGGAGAGGGTTAGGGTGAGGGGGACCCCGGCCTCACCCCCTGACCCCCTCTCCACCTGGACGGTGGAGAGGGTGGACGTGGAGGCGGCACAATGACGAACCTTGCGGAACTCCTCGGGCGCACCGAGGACTATCTGAGCGGGGAGACGCCCTTCGACGACCTGTACCGGCTGGCGCTGGAGCAGTTGCCGGCTGGGCTCGACCCAGCCGGGCGGGGCGAGACGGCGCTGGCCCGGCTGATCGTGCGGCTGGAGGCGCAGCTGTCGGCGGGGGAGATCACGCGCGCGGAGTTGCGGCGCAGCCTGACCGACTCGCTGCCCGAGCTCCGCGGCGTCGCCACGGGCTAAGGCCCGGCCAGCGCGGCCTCGACGGAGGCGGTGATGTCGTCGAGCCAGGAGGGCAGGTCGGGCTCCCAGGGGATGGGGCCGGCGGCGCGGGCGCGAATCTGGGCGGCGAAGATGAGCGCGCGGCCCACCTGCCGCCAGTAGACGGTGATGCGGCTCTCGAAGGAGCCGCGGCGGAACTCGAGCACGAAGGCGTAGGTGCGCGGGTCGTCGCCGGGCAGGACGGCCATGTCGAGCACGGCGTCGTAAGTGGGCTCGACGTAGGCGGCGGTCTCGGCGGGGGTGGCCTCGCGCAGGCGGGCGAGGGCGGCGGTCGCCTGCGCCTCGTCCTCGCCGATGATGATGCCGCTGCTGATGTCGAGGCGGCCGGCGCCGGGCACGCGGGAGGCCCAGCCCTGGCCGCCGCCCGAGGGGGTGCCGGCGAGGGCCGTGGCGGCGCCCAGGTTGGCCCCGCGCAGGTTGCCCCAGAAACCGAAGCCCAACTGCGTCGCCCGCCAGTCGGCGGGCAGGTCGGACGGCGCGACGTCGATGGACCGCGCGAGGGGCAGTTCCGCCGCCGCCCGATCCTCGCGCGCGGTGAGGCCGCCGTCGTCGCTGCGGGGGAAGAGCAGCACCACGATCAGCGCCACCGCGGCCAGGGCGGCCAGCGCGCCGAGCTGCAGCAGCAGCCGGTAGCGCCGCCGCCAGGGCGGGCGCGCGCGCCGGGCCGCCGCAGGGTCGGGGCGCCGGACCAGCCGTCGCTTCAGGCGGGTAGTGCGAGCCATGCCCCCCGATCCTCCCGGGGCGCCGGGGCAGGGTCAAACGGGCGCGCCGGACTCAGCCGCCGGAGACGCTGACCTCGAGGTCGACCACGGCCGTCAGCGCGGCGAGCCACTGGGCGCGGGCCTCCGCCGTCCAGACGCCGTCGTCCGGCAGCAGCCCCACGATCGCGTTGATGACGCCGTAGTCCTTCGGCGCCGCGGGCGCGGCGGGCGGCGCCGGGGCGGGCGGCGGCGGCGGCGGGGGCGGGGGAGCGGCGACGGGCGCCGCGGGCGCCTTGCGGGCGCGCCGCTTGCGGCCGCGCTTGGCGGCGGGGGCGGCCTTCTTGGCGGCCTTCTTCGCCGCCTTCTTGGCGGCCTTCTTGGCGGCCTTCTTCGCACCGGCGCCCATGCGCCGCTTGCGGGCGCGGCGGGAGACCTCGGTCTGCATGTCGATGCCGGCCGCCTTGGCGGCGTTGATGAAGAAGGGCAGGGCGCGGCGGTGGGTGGCGTCGGTCGTGCCGAGGGCGCGGATCGCCTCCTCGACGGCGGCCAGGCTCTTGCCGGCCAGGTTGTCGACGAGGTCGTCGCCGTAGGCCGCGCGCAGGACGTCGCGCAGTTGCGCCTGGCGGGCGTCGCCGCTCGCCTGGGCCAGGCCGACGAGGGTGGGGGTGGGCGCGGCGCCGTCGAGCAGGCCGAGCGAGCGCAGGCCGACCATCAGCTGGGCGCCGCTGGCGCCGCCGAACCGATCGCTCCACAGCGAGCGGTCGATCGCGGCGGGGACGGGGTCCATCGCGCCCAGCCAGTCGAGGCAGGCCTCGAACATCGGGTAGCTGACATAGGCGGGCTGCCGCGCCGGGGCGGCGGGAGCGTCGGGGGCGGCCGACTCGGTCGATTCGGATTGCGTATCGTTCATTGTGGCAACATCCGTTCTTGCTTTTGCCCGTCGCAACGTACGCCAAGTGGAGAGGAGACGCGCCGGGCGGTTCACTGCCGCGCGAATATACCAGACCATTGCCGAACGCGGGATAGGGCGATACGCATGCGCCGTTACAGGAACGGCGGATCAGATCACGCCGTCGTCCTTGAGGGCGGCGATGTCGTCCCAGCCGTAACCGAGGCCGAGCAGGATCTCCTCGGTGTGCCGGCCGAGTTCGGGGGCGGTGGCGCGCGGTCCCGTGGGCGTCTCCGACATCTTGATCGGCGTGCCGGTGACGCCGATCGTGCCCAGCGACGGGTGCTCCAGCGTCGTGATGTACTCGTTGGCGAGCACCTGCGGGTCTTCGCTCAGGGCGGCGTAGTCGTGTACGGGCGCGACCGGGATGCCCGCCGCGCGCAGCAGCCGCAGCCATTCGTCGCGGGGGCGCTCGGCGAAGACGGCGTCGAGTTCGGCCAGCAGCACGTCGCGCTGTTCCTGCCGGGCGAAGGGGTCGGTGAAGCGGGGGTCGTCGGCCAGGTGGGGCCGGCCCAGGACCTCGCAGAGCGGCCGGAACCAGCGCGGGTCCAGGATGGCGATGGTGAGGTAGCGGTCGTCGGCGGCGCGGTAGTAGTTGAAGATGGGCATGCGGCGCTGAGGCGTGGGGCCCTGCTCGCCGCGGCGCAGGAAGTCGGTGATGTACCAGGTCTGCAGGCCGATCTGCGAGCCCAGCAGCGACGATTCGACGTGCTGGCCGACGCCCTGGCGGTCGCGCGCGACGACGGCGGAGACGATGGCGAGCGCGAGGCTCATCGCGCCGACTTGATCGGCGAAGCCGAGTTGCACCGTCTCCGGGGGCCGGTCGGGGCCGCCGCCCTGCGAATACATGATGCCGCCCATCGCCATGCCGTTGATGTCGAACGAGGGCTCCCGCGCGATGGGCCCGCGCTCGCCGTAGCCGGTGCCGCTGGCGGTGATGATGGCGGGGTTATACGGGCGCAGCGATTCCAGGTCGATGCCCAACCGCGCGGGCACGCCGGGCCGGAAGTTGTCCACTACGACGTCGATGTCGGGGATCAGCTTGTGCAGGATCTCGCGGCCCCGCGGCGCCTTGAGGTTGAGCGTCAAGGAGCGTTTGTTGCGGTTGTGCGCCTGGTAGTAGGAGCACCAGCCGTCGGGTTCGAGGCCCAGGCTGCGGCCCAGGTCGCCGCCGCCGGGCGGCTCGACCTTGATCACGTCCGCGCCCAGGTCGGAGAGCATGACGGTGGCGGCCGGTCCCTGCTGGAAACGCGAGAAGTCGAGGATGCGAATTCCGTCGAGCGGTCCGGGCACGGTGTCTCCTCTCGTTCTGGCCTTCGTACAGGCGCTGTATCCGTCGGCGGGCGGTCGGGCCGGCCGGCTTACGAGTAATCGAAGATGCCGCGCCCGGTCTTGCGGCCGAGGCGCCCCGCCGACACGAGGCGGCGCAGCAGGGTGGGCGCGTTCCAGCGGGCGTCGCCGGTCTCGGCGCGCATGGCGTCGGCGACGTCGAGGAGCACGTCGAGGCCGGAGAGGTCGCACGTCGCCAGGGGGCCCATCTTGTGCGACACGCCGAGTTGGCAGGCGCGGTCGATGTCCTCCGCCGAGGCGACGCCCGATTCGAGCAGCCGGATGGCGTCGAGCGCGAAGGGGACGAACAGCCGATTGACGACGAAGGCCGGGGTGTCCTGGACGCGGATGGGCGTCTTGCCGGTCGCGCGGCAGTAGGCCTCGGCCGCGTCGGCGGCGGCCGGATCGACGGTCAGCGGGCTCACGACCTCCACCAGGGGCAGCACCTGCGCGGGGTTGAAGTAGTGCAGGCCCAGGACGCGCTCGGGCCGGGCCGTGCTGGCGGCGATGGCCTGCAGCGACAGCGACGAGGTGTTGCTGGCCAGGAAGATCGCCCGCTCGCAGATCGCGTCCACGCGGGCGAAGATCTCCTGCTTCAGCGCCAGCCGCTCGGGCGCGGCCTCGATGACGGCGTCGGCCGCGGCCGCGGCCTGGAGGCCGGTCGTGGCGTGGAGGCGGGCGAGCGTCGCGTCGCGCTCGTCGGCGCCGAGGCGGTCGCGCGCGACCATCCGCGCCAACCCGGCCTCGATGCCGGCCACGCCCCGCTCGACGGAGGCCTGGTCGACGTCGTGCAGGATCGTCTCGATGCCGGCCAGCGCCGCCGTCTGCGCGATGCCGTGGCCCATGCTGCCCGCGCCGATGACGGCCAGCGTGCGGACTGGGGAGACAGCCGCGGAGGCGGTCTGTTCGCTGTCGGACATGGGGGCTCCTTCTCCGCCGTGCATCATCCGCCGTGCATCGTAGGGCAACCCGCCCGACCCCTACGGCGCGGCCTCGAAGAAGCCCGCGGCCGGCAGCGGCTCCGCGGCGACGCCGGCCAGCGTCACCTCCGCGTGCGGCGCGAGGGCGTCCCAGACCAGCGCCCGGATCTCATCGAACGCGGGCCGCGTCTCGGCCTCGATGCGCAGCGAGAGATAGGGGTTGGTGTTCGAGGCGCGCAGGTGGAACCAGCCGCCGGGGAACTCCACCCGCGCGCCGTCGACCTCCAGCATCTCGCAGCGGCCCCGGAACGTCTCGGCGACGGCCTCGGCGACGCGGAACTTGGCGGCGTCGGGGCAGGGCAGCTTGATCTCGTTCGAGGTCACGTAGCGGGTCATGCCCGCGAAGTGCGCCGAGAGCGGCTCCGGCCCGGCCGAGACGATGCGCGCGATCGCGCAGGCGGCGAAGACGCCGTCGTCGAGGCAGGGGTAGTCCTCGCCGAAGATCATGTGCCCGCTGGCCTCGCCGCCGAAGACGATGCCCTCGTCGCGCATGCGGCGGCGGAACAGGGAGTAGCCGGTGCGCGCCAGGACGGGCTCGCCGCCGTGGCGCCGCACGTCGGCGAGGGGGGAGCGTGAACTCTTGAGGTCCATGAGGATGCGCGCGCCGGGGTGGCGGGAGAGCGCGTCGCGGGCCAGCAGCGCCGCGATCCAATCGGGGTCGTAGCGGCGGCCGGTCTCGTCGACCAGGCCGACGCGGTCGCCGTCGCCGTCCCAGGCGATGCCCAGGTCCGCGCCCTCGGCGACGACGCGGGCGGCCAGATCGCGCATGCTGCCGGGCTCCTGCGGGTCGGGCAGGTGGTGCGGGAAGCCCTCCAGCAACTCCGTGTGCAGCCCCACCACCTCGGCGCCCAGCCCGCGCAGCGCCGCCGGCCCGGTGAGCGTCGCGACGCCGTTGCCGGGGTCGGCCACGATCTTCAGGGGCCGGTCGAGTGAGAAGCGGCCGCGCAGCATCTGCAAGTAGTCGGGGGCGGGGTCGCGCTCGATGGGGGGCGGCGGGTCGGGGGCGGAGGCGGTGAAGTCGCCTGTCTCGGCGAGGAGCCGCACGGCCTGGATCTCGTCCGGCAGGAGGGGCATCGCCTCCTCGCGGAGCAGCTTCAGGCCGTTGAACTCGACGGGGTTGTGGCTGGCCGTGACGACGATGCCGCCGCCCAACCCCCAACGGTGCAGCGCGTAGTAGAGCAGCGGGCTGGGCGCGAGACCGAGAGTCGTGACCCGCAGGCCGCACTCGCGCAGCCCGCGCAGCGCCGCGGCGTACAGGGCCGGTGAACTGGGACGGCTGTCGCGCGCCACGATGGCGGTGCGGGCCCCGAAGCGTCGTTGCAGGAACGTGCCGTGCGCCCGCGCCACGCGATGGACGACGTCCGCCGTCAACTCGTCGCCGGCGAGGCCGCGCACGTCGTAGGCGCGGAAGATGTGCGCGGGCAGAGGGGGATGTTCCACCGTCCCGATTGTAGGCTCGATTGCGCGGCGGCGCGCCGCCGTGCGCCTGCGCCGCCCCCGGAGGCACATGCCCGGCGACTCGTGGTGCGGCTGCGGGATCGCTAGGCGGGCGGGTCCGAGGCGAGCAGGCCGCGCAGCGCCTCCGGCGTCGTCACGGGCGCGCTGCAGGCGAAGCCGTGGCAGACGTAGGCCGCCGGCGCACCGTCGAGCGGCGTCTTGCCCTGCAGTTGCGGGACCGCGCTCTCCGCGCGCCCCGCGGCGGGCGCGTGGCGCATGACGAGCGTCGGGCCGGGCGGACCCTCCCAGACGGCGCGCACGAGCGCCTGCGTCGCGGGGTCCGCGTCGTCGCCGGCGACCGCGACCGCCCGATGCCGGTCCAGCCAGTCGAGCGCGGCGACGAAGCCGCTCATCATGACCGGCGCGCGCGTGAGGATGACGCCGAAGGCGGCCGCCATCGCCTCCAGGCGGTCGGCGTAGAGGCCCTCGCCGGTCATCGCGTAGAGCCGCGCCAGCACGCGGGCGGCCTGGGAGTTGCCGGAGGCCGTGGCGCCGTCGTAGGTGGGCTTCTTGCGGCTGACCAGGGCCTCGTTGCGTGAGCCGGTCGTGAAAAAGCCGCCCGCGTCCCGGTCCCAGTAGCGCGTGAGCATCGCGTCGGCGATGCGGCGCGCCTCGACGAACCAGCGCTCCTCGCCGGTCGCCTCGTAGAGCGAGAGCAGGCCGTCGGCGAGGGCGGCGTAGTCCTCCAGGAAGGCCGGCACCGACGCCCGCCCGCCGGCGAAGATGCGCAGCAGGCCCCCCGGGTCGCCGACGGGGCGCATCGCATCGAGCAGGAAGGCGGCCGCCTCGCGCGCGGCGTCGATGAAGCGGGGCGCGCCGAGCACCGCGCCGCCGCGGGCCAGGGCGTCGATGGCCATGCCGTTCCAGGCGACGATGACCTTGGTGTCGGTGGCGGGCGGCACGCGCCCGGCGCGGGCCGCGAGCAGCGTCGCGCGGGCGGCCGCCAGGGTCTCCGCCGCGGCCTCCTCCTCCTGCTGATACCAAGCGGCCGCCTGCGCGAGCGGCATCCGTGGGTGGAGGATGTTGCGCCCCTCGAAGTTGCCGTCCTCGGTCACGTCGTAGTAGCGCGCGAACAGGGGCGCGTCGTCCCCGAGGAGCGTCGTCACCTCGGCCGGCGACCAGACGAAGTACTTGCCCTCCTCGCCCTCGGAGTCGGCGTCGGTCGAGGCGTAGAACGCGCCCTCCGGGGTGCGCATCTCGCGCAGGAGGTAGTCGAGCGTCTCCCCGGCGATGCGGGAGAAGAACGAATCGCCGCTGAGCCGGCCCGCGTCGAGGTAGAGCGGAACGAGGAGGGCGTTGTCGTAGAGCATCTTCTCGAAGTGCGGGACCAGCCAGCGCTCGTCGACCGAGTAGCGATGGAAGCCGCCGGCGAGTTGGTCGTAGATGCCGCCCTCGGCCATGTGGCGCAGCGTCGCGAGCACCTGGTCGCGGGCCAGCGGGTGGTTGTCGGCGACGGCGTGCTGCAGGACGAGCGCCAGGAAGAAGGGCTGGGGGAACTTGGGCGCGCCGCCGAAGCCGCCGAAGCGCTTGTCGTAGCTCTTCATGATCTGCGCGGCGGCGGCGCGGCGGGCGGCGGCGGGGTCGGCCCGCTCCGCCCCCGGCTCCAGCGGGCCGGGCGCCTGCTCCAGGTGCGTGACGATCTGGGCCGCCTGCCCCTCCAGGTCGGCGCGGCGCTCCCGGTAGGCGGCGGCCACGGAGTCGAGCACCTGCCGCCAGGACGGCATCCCCTGGCGCGCGACGGGCGGGAAGTAGGTGCCGCCGAAGAACGGCCGGCCGTCGGGCAGGCAGAAGACGTTGAGCGGCCAGCCGCCCTGACCGCGCATGAGCTGCACGGCCTCCATGTAGATCTCGTCGACGTCGGGCCGCTCCTCGCGGTCGACCTTGATGCTGACGAAGAGCTCGTTCTGGCGGGCGGCCAGCGCCTCGTCCTCGAACGACTCGCGCTCCATGACGTGGCACCAGTGGCAGGCCGCGTAGCCGATGCTCACGAGCACGGGCTTGTCCTCGTCGCGAGCGCGCTGCCAGGCGTCGTCGCCCCAGGCCTGCCAGTCGACCGGGTTGTGCTGGTGCTGCAGCAGGTAGGGGCTGGTCTCGCCCGCGAGCCGGTTCGTGTGCGGCGGCGGGTTCTGGGGGGCGTCGCTGGGGGGAGCCATGCGCATCCTCTCGGGCCTGGGAATCGAGCCTAGCAGCGGCGGCGCGGAACAGGCCCGCCCGACGCTTCGGCGGAAGATCGCGCGACGTTAACAGGCCGGTGCTTTCGCCGGTCCGGCCGACATGGTTCCGTGTCCCGCGACACGGGGAGGAACGCCATGACCGTACACACACCACGACTCAGCCGGCGCGGCCTGGGCGCCGTCGCGCGGCCACTGCCCCGCCCGCTGCGCCAGTTGGCCGCCGAGATGTTCGGCGCCTTCGGCCTCGTCTTCCTGGGCGTCGGCGCGGCCGTCGTCGACTACGCGACCGACGGATCCCTGGGCCGCGTGGGCATCGGTCTCTCGTTCGGCTTGGCCGTCTTCACCATGGTGCTGGCCTTCGGACGGGTCAGCGGCGCGCACATCAACCCGGCCGTGACGATCGGGCTGTGGCTGGCGGGCGAGTTCCCGGGGCGGCGCGTGCCGGGCTACATCGCGGCGCAGATCGTGGGCGCGCTGATCGCGGCCTCCGTGCTGCACGGGCTGTTCCGCAACAGCGGCGGGGAGTTGGGCTCGACCGTGCCGGCGGGGACGTGGGAGCAGTCGTTCGGCATGGAACTCATGCTGACGTTCTTCCTGATGTACGCGATCCTGGCGGTCGGACATCAGTGGCGCGCGGCGCTGCCGCTGGTGGCGGCGACGGCGGGCGCCGTCGTGGGGCTGGAGGCGACGTTCGCCGGCGGCATCTCGGGCGCGTCGATGAACCCGGCGCGGTCGTTCGGGCCGGGGGCGATCGCCTGGTTCTGGGATCACCACTGGATCTACTGGGCGGGACCGATCCTGGGAGCGGTGGTCGCGTCGGCCCTGCACCTCCTGCTGCGGGAGGGACCGGAGGAGGGGTGAGTAGCGACCTTAGGGAGACGGGTCTTCCGCGCCCGGTTCGGCCTGTCCGAGATCGATGCCTGCTTCCTTCGCATACCGCCCCCACGCATCGAAGAAGGTGTCGACGAGGTTCACGGTCGGGAGGAACAGCGGCCCATGGGGGCCGAGCGCCGTCGCGGTCGCGACAAACCCCCGCACAACGCCATAGAGCACGGCGGCGGCGTTCACCGAGATGAGACGACCCGCCTCCTCGCCTTCGGCACCTTCGTCAAGCGCGAATCGGGCGACGGATTCGGACTTGAAGTCATAGGGCGATCCGTCCCCTCGCGCGGATGAACTCTCAAGGAACAGCCGCATGAGGAACGAACTCGCGTCATCCGACATGCTGAAGTCGATGGTCGCTTTGACGCCAATGGGCCCCGTCCGCTTGGCAGCGTCCTCGCGGGATCCGAACTCGAACGAGTCGATCCAGATGCGCTCAGGCCGCAGCGGCGAATTCTTGAGCTTGCGCGTTCTGGCCACTGGACAACTCCTTCGCGAAGTCGAACCTCCGCGGTATGTTCGGAGCGCTCACCTGCTCCGTCCGATCCGAGAGCCGGACAGTCAACTCGCCGTCAAGCGCGGACGCGAGTCGGACCATCGTCAAAAGCGTCATGTTGTGAGCCCCCGATCCGAACATCTGCGAGACAGCCGGGGGAGACACGCCGAGCGTTCGCGCGAGCTTGGCCTGTGTGATGCCCCTCGCTCGCATTCGCTCGATCGTCTCCTCAAGAAACTCCAGCGCAATCGATTCCCCGATGAACTCGGGGTGAGTGCGGTGCGCGCGAATCTGATCGGCCAGCAGTCCAGTGTGCGTCATCGTGTCTCCAGATAGGCAGCTCGGAGCGCTGCAGCTCTCCTGATCTCGGACTTCGGGGCTTTGTTGCTCTTCTTGCGGTAACCGTGGGTGACGATCAAGACTCCCCGGCCATGAAAGAAGCACGGAAGCCGATCCTGGTAGGACTTGAACTCGAAGAGCTTGCCCTCCAGCTTCTTGAACTTCTCCTCGTTCGTCGGCAGACCGTGGTCAACCGTGCGTTCCAGCAGACTCTCGATCCTGTCTTGGTCTGATGGCTGCAGAGCGTTGATGTACTCCAGAGCCCAGCAGCGACGCGAATCAGCTAGCGCCCAAATCGACCACTTGTCGCCAGTGTAGAGATCGACGGCACGCATGATAAGCCAGAGGTTAACACGAAAGCAAGTGGAGACCTCGGTCATCTTACAGCAATCGCGAATAATAATTAGATCATTCGCATTAACAATTCTTAGGAGTGGTCAGGTTTCGACGGCGTGTCGCGACGCCCCAAGGTACCGGTCGGCCCTACCATGACCCGCATGACACCCGACGACCAGCCCGCCGCCCTCTCCGGCATCCGCGTCGTCTCGCTGGGGCAGGTGCTGGCGGCGTCGTACTGCGCGACGCTGCTGGGCGAGTTCGGCGCGGAGGTGGTCAAGGTCGAGCGGCCCGGCACGGGCGACGGCCTGCGCGGCGGCATCGCCTTCCCCCAGGACAACCGCGGGCAACTGTCGGTGACGTGCAACCTCAAGTCGCCCGAGGGCATCGCCCTGCTCAAGCGGCTGATCGATGCGGCCGACATCCTGATCGAGAACTTCCGTCCGGGGACGCTGGAGCGGCTCGGCCTTGCGCCCGCCGACCTGCGCGCGTCGAATCCGGGGCTGATCGTGGTGCGGATCAGCGGCTACGGGCAGACGGGCCCCTACCGCGAGCGGGCCGGCTTCGACCGGGTGGCGCTGAGCTTCGGGGGGCTCACCGCGGTGACGGGCGAGGCGGACCGCCCGCCCGTACGCCCCGGCTACATGATCGCCGACTACGGGGCGGGCACCTTCGCGGCGCTGGGCGCGCTGTTGGCGCTGCAGGCGCGGCAGCGCACCGGCCGCGGGCAGGACGTCGATCAGGCGCTGTACGAAGCGATCTGGCGGATGAGCGGCGCCCACATCGGCGCGTTCGGCCGGACGGGCCGGGACCGCGAGCGCTCCGGCAACTACTTCCCCGGCGTCGTGCCCGCGGAGCAGTTCCGCACCGCCGACGGCGAGTACCTGATCGTCAACGCCACGACCGACCGCGTCTTCGCCCGGCTGGCGGCGGCGATCGGGCGGCCGGAACTCGCCGACGACCCGGCCTACGCGAAGTCGGTCCAGCGCCGCGATCGTCACGAGGAGTTGCACGCCATCCTCCGCGCCTGGGTGGCCGAGCGCGGCCTGGCCGAGTGCCAGGCGACCTTCGACGCGCACGGCGTGCCGGCCGTCAAGCTCTACAAGACCAGCGACATCGCCGCCGACCCGCACTACGCGGCGCGCGAGCAGGTCCTGGAGGTGGACAGCGCCGACTTCGGAACGTTGCTGCAGCCCGGCGTCGTGCCGCGGCTGACGGACACGCCCGGCCGGGTGCGCCGCCGCGCGCCGCTGCTGGGCGAGCACAACGGCGAGATCTACGGCCGGCTCGGGCTGGACGCGGCCGCCCTCGCCGAATTGCGGGAGAACGGCGCGATCTAGCGGGACGCGCCCACGCCGAACGAAGGAGGATCGCATGGCCCTGGACTTGAGCGGACTGATGGTGGCCCAGGTGACGCCGTTCGGCGCCGGCGGCGCCGGCGTCGACCTGGACTGGCTGCCCGCCCACATTGCCTGGCTGGAGGGGCAGGACGTCTCGTCGATCCTGACGCTGGGCACCAACGGTGAGGGACCGTCGGTGGGGCTGACGGAGCGGCGGCGGGTCGTGGAGGCGGTGGTGGCCCAGCGCGACGCGCTGGGGGGCGGCCTCGGCGTCGTCGCGGGGGCGGGCTGCCTGGCGCTGCCCGACACGATCCGCGCGGCCAACGAGGCGCTCGACGCCGGGGCGGACGCCGTCGCCCTGCTGCCCTCGCACTTCTACGACAACACCGACGCGACCGGGCAGGTGCACTACTTCAGCAGCGTCATCGAGGCGCTGCCGGCGCAGGCGCGGGTGCTGCTCTACAACATCCCGCCGCGCACCAAGATGGACATCGCCGACGAGGTCGTGCTGGCGCTGCTGGAGTTGTTCGGCGGGCAGGTGATCGGCATCAAGGACTCCAGCGGCGACGTCGCCCGCACGCAGCGCTACATCGACGCCACGGCCGGGATGGACTCGTTCGTCGTGCTGGCCGGGGCCGACCACGTCCACGCGGAGTTGTACGCCGCGGGCTGCGGCGGCGGCGTCAGCGGGATGGCGAACGCCGTCCCCGCCCTGGCGATCGCCGTCCAGTCGACGTTCCGGCGGGGCGGCGACGCGGGGCGGGCGCAGCGCCAACTCAACGCCGTCAAGGACATCGTGCAGACGTTCCCGGCCGTGGGGGCGCTGAAGTCGCTGATCGGGATCACGAGCGGCCTGCCGGTCCCGCACTGCCGGCCGCCCAACCGCGATCTCTCGCCGCAGGAATCGGCCGCGTTCGAGGAGGCGATCGGCCGCTTCCTGATAGGCGCGCCCGCCTGAGGCCGGGTCGTCGCGCCGCCGCGGCGGACGCGCCGGCGCGGGCGGGATTCGCGGCGCGATATCCCCGCTTCGGCGGGCTATACTGCATTGGGGCGACGGCGACCGCCGCCGGGGGCGCGGGCCCGTCGGCCCCCTGATCCACGTTGCCCCGGCAACGCCCCGGAACGAGGCCCCAATGCGCATCCTCGTCGCAGACGATGAGCCCAACATCCGCGAACTGGTCCGCCTCTACCTGTCCAAAGAGGGCTACGACCTCGAGTTCGCCAGCAACGGTCCCGAGGCGCTGGAGAAGGCGCTGCACACGCAGCCCGACCTCGTGCTGCTCGATCTGATGATGCCGAAGCTCGACGGCTTCGAGGTCACCAAGGGCATCCGGGAACGATCCGACGTGCCGATCCTGATGCTCACGGTGCGCAAGGAGGACACCGTCAAGGTCGCCGGGCTGGAACTCGGGGCCGACGACTACCTGACCAAGCCGTTCAACCCCAAGGAGCTCGTCGCGCGGGTCAAGGCGATCCTGCGCCGCTCCGACGGCATCCAGCGCTCCGGCGCGACCGTGCAGGTGGGCACGCTGCATCTCGACCGGCAGCGGCGCGAGGCGAGCCTGGAGGGTCGCTCCCTGACGCTGCGCACGAAGGAGTTCGACCTGCTCTTCGCGCTGGCGCAGAACGAGGGCGTCGCGATGTCGCGCGAGCAACTGCTGTCGCTCGTCTGGGGCTACACGTTCAGCGGCGAGACGCGCACGGTCGACGTGCACGTGAACCACCTGCGGCAGCATCTGGCGGGCAGCGCCGTCGGCATCGAGACGCTGCGCGGCGTGGGTTACAAGCTCGTCGCCGGTCCCCGCGACGCCCTCGGCGCGCGGCGGGCGGGCGGCCCCGACCATGGCCACGGATAGCGTCCGACTCGAAGGCGCCACGGCGTCCGCCGGGAGCGCGGGGCAGGAACGGCGCGCAGGCCGCCGGGGCGCCGGCCTGCTCTCCACGCTGCAGGCGCGCATCTACGTCACGCTGGGCTTCCTGATCCTGCTCACCCTGGGCATCGCCGGGGTCGCCTTCTTCTTCCTGCTGGGCGGCTACCAGGACCGGCTGGCGGCCTCCACGCTGCGCCAGATCGGCGGGCCGGTGTACCTCTCCGTCGTCACCCCGCCGGGCTCCGACTTCCAGGCCTTCGAGGTCAGCCGCCAACTGGCGACCGGCGCGACCGTGGGCGGCATCCCGCTGGACCCCGACGTGCGCATCCTCTTCGTCGATGGCGACGGCTCCGTCGTCAGCGAGGCCAGCGGCTCGCCGCGCTTCCTGGGCGAGCAGCTGGGCATCGACTTCCGCGACGCCACCACCGACACCTTCATCGAGGGCCGCCTGACGGCCGGCGACGAGACGCGGCTCGACTACCTGGCGGCGGCGCTCTCCGGCGAGGCGGCGCGGCGCTTCGGGGCCGAGTTCGTCGTGCTCGCCCTGCCCGTGGAGGATCGGCAGTCGGTGCTGGGCGACCTGACGCGGCAGTTGCTCCTGGCCGGCGGCGTGGGGCTGCTGGCCGCGATCGTCGTGGGGCTGCTGCTGTCGCGCTCCATCTACCGCCCGCTGCAGGCCACGACGGCCGCCGCCCGCAGCGTCGCGCGGGGGCGCTTCGATCAGAAGGTCAGCGTGGAGGGCACGCGGGAGGCGCGCGACCTGGCCGAGTCGTTCAACCAGATGACCGAGGAGGTGCAGCGCCAGCAGGGGGCGCTGCGCGACTTCCTGGCCAACGCCTCGCACGACCTGCAGACGCCGCTGACCTCGATCAACGGCTTCTCCCAGGCGCTGCTGGACGGCACGGTCGACGAGTCCGTCGCGCGGCGCAACGCCTACCGCATCATCGAGGAGGAATCGCGGCGGCTGCTGCGCCTGGTCGAGGGGCTGCTGGACCTCTCGCGGATGGAGGCCGGGCACGTGCAGGTCGACCTGCAGCCCGTCGAGGTGAACGACGTGATAGAGAACGTCGGCGAGTTGTTCCTCCTGCGGGCGCAGCAGCTCGACGTGCGCCTGGAGGTGATCCCGGCCGACCTGCCGCCCGTCTCGGGCGACGTGGACCGGATGGAGCAGGTGCTGGCCAACCTCGTCGATAACGCGCTGCGGCACACGCCGCCGGGCGGCAACGTGGTGCTGAGCGCGCGCCGCGAGAGCGAGATCTCGGTGGGCATCGCCGTCTCCGATACGGGGGCCGGCATCCCCGAGGATCAGGTGCCGCACCTCTTCGACCGCTACTACCGCGCCGATCGCCCGGGCTCGGAAGGGGGCACGGGGCTGGGGCTGGCCATCGCGCGGGAACTGGTGCGCGCCCAGAAAGGCGAGATCCAGGTCGACAGCCGGCAGGGCGTCGGCACGACCTTCCGCATCCTGCTGCGCCTGCACCAGCCCATGCCGGCGGAGCCGGTGGAGCCCTTCGCGTGACGCGCCGCGGCCGGCCGTCGCGCGCGCGTGCGCGGATCCCCCGGGCGCGATCGGTCGCGGCCGTGGTCGTGATCGCGCTGGGCGCGCTGCTGCCGGCGGCCTGCGGCGGCGCGGCCGATGGCGACGAGGTCACCATCCCGCTGCGGGAAGCCGACGGGACGTCCGATCAGGACTCCACGCCGGTAGACGTGAGGGGCGAGGGATCCTCGGCGGCGGCCGCGGCCGCCGCGGCGGCGGCGGCAGAGGCAGAGGCGGCCGCCACGGCGGCGGAGGCCGCGGCGGCGGCGGCGACAGCGGCGGCGGCGGCGGAAGCCGAGGCGGCGAAAGCCGCGGCGGCGGAGGCGGCGAGAGCGGAGGCCGCGGAGGCCGCGGAGGCCGCGACGGAGGCGGAGGCGGAGGCCGCGGCGGAGGCCGCGGCAGTCGCGGCGGAGGCGGCGGCGGCGGCAGCAGCGGCAGCGGCAGCCGCCGAGGAGGCGCGAGCAGCCGCGCAGGCGGCCGCGGACGCTGAAGCGGCGGCCGCCGAGGAGGCGCGAGCGGCCGCACTGGCGGCCGCGGAGGAGGCGCGAGCAGCCGCGGCCGCCGAAGCGGAGGGGGACGAGCCCGGCGACGAACCCGGAGCCGAGGAACCGGACCCACCGGAGGCGCCGCCCGACCCGGACCCGCCCGGCCCGGTCGCCGCGATCGTCGAGGCGCTGCCGGACGACCTGCCGTCCGGCTTCGACGCCATCCCCTTCTACGCCGACATCCCCGGGCTGCTGCGTGAGTCCCCCGACGCGAATCTCGCCGCGCTCGGGCAGCGCGCCGCCGAGCCCGGGATGGCCCGCGGGCAGGGCTTCGCCAACAACGACAGCGGGGAGCTGGTCTTCGTCGTCACGATCATGCTGGAGTCGGCCGCCGCGGCGCGCGCCGCCGTCGATTACATCGCCACGCGCGAGCCCATCCAGATCAAGGAACTGGTCGAACCCATCGACACGCTGTTCGAGAGCGCGCGCCGGCCCGACCCGCTGCTGGGCAGCCGGGCGATCCGCTACGCGCTGCGCTACGGCGTCGAGGACGGGGGGCGGCGCACGCGCGACGTGGCCACGGAGTTGGTCGTCTTCGCCCAGGACGGGAGCTTGGTCTTCCTGCAGCGATCGGTGAACGTGACCGGCAGCGACCCCGCCACCGCCGAGGAGACGGACGTCGACCTGCTGGCGCTCGGGGAAGCGCTGGCGGAGCGCATCGCTGAGATCGTCGCGGCGGGAGCGCCGGCCGGCGACGGCTAGGCGCGCCGCCGCCCCGCCTCAGGAGCCGGGCCAGACCAGTTCTCCGTCGGCCACGAACAGCCACACGGGGTCCAGGGGGCGGAGCGCGCCCAGCCCCTCCGCGCCCGGCGCCGCCGGTCTGAAGGCCCCCGGGCCGGCCGGCTCACCCTCCCAGTAGAAGATCCGCACGCGGCCGGCGGCGAGCGCCGGCAGGTCGGCCGCCGCGTCGGCGTCGCCGGCCCAGGCGACGAGATGCCAGCCGGGCGTCAGCGTCCGCGCCGGGATCGGCGAGCGGCGCTGGAGCCAGACGGCGGGCTCCAACCCACCGAGGAAAACCCACAGCCCGTCGCCGGCGGCGATCCGATCGATCCGCAGGCGCGCGTCGCCGGGGACGGCCAGGCGCCAGCCCCGCGCGCCCCAGGCGAAGACCCGTTCCACCGCGGCCGGAAGATCGGCGAGCACGCCGGCGCCCGGCCCGGCCGCGCCCGCCCAGGCGACCAGGTTCCAGCCCGGCGCGAGCGGCACGAGCCGGGGCAGCGCGAAGGTCGCCGGACCCGCGGCGGCCGAGACCCGCTCGGCGGCGTCCGCATCGGTCACGACTGCCCAAGCCGAAATCGTCAGCGAGGCGAGGCGCTCGGACACGCCGGCCGCCGGCAGGGCGACGCGGAAGCGGCCCTCGGCGTCGGCCGGGGCCGACGCCCGCATCTCGCCCGGCGAAACCAGCAGGTCGACCC
Organism: Dehalococcoidia bacterium; assembly: GCA_963664645.2. Lineage (GTDB taxonomy): Bacteria > Chloroflexota > Dehalococcoidia > Bin125 > Bin125 > TK10-74A. Next base: position 564,276 of record CAXXCV010000001.1, on the reverse strand, counting down.
GGCTGCCCGGCCGCGCCAAGCCGTGCACGATGAAGTCCCCGGCCGGCGCATCGAGATCGATCCCGTGCAGCAACGGCGCGCCGGGCGGCCCCCGGCGCAGCCGCTCGATGGCGGCGCCGATGTTCAGCCGTCCGGCTCCGTCCCAGTCGGGCTCAGCGCCGTCCGGCAGCGGCGTGGCGGTCCCGGTCAGCAGCCGCAACACCGCCGCCCGGTCGAGACCCGGCTCCAGGCTGAGCGCCAGGGCCACCGCCCCCGTCACGAAGGGCGCGGAGTAGGAACTGCCCGTCGCCCAGGCGAAGCCGGACGCGGCGGACTCCGCCAGCACGTCGGTCGTGAGGATCGACGTGCCCGGCGCGACCAGGTCCACGCCCGGCCAGCGGGGCGAGAACGGCGCGCGCGCATCGACCTCGTCGCCGGAGCCGTGCGACCCCACGGCGATGACCTCGGGCATCGCCGCCGGGAAGGCCACGAGGCCGCCGTCGTTGCCGCCGGCCGCCACCATGATCACGCCCGCCGCGGCGGCGGCCCGCACGGCGGCCTTCGCCGACTCCGGCAGGAGCGTCGCGACGAGGCTGATGTTGACGATGTCGGCCCCGTTGGCCGTCGCGTACTCCAGGCCGCGCACGAACGACGAGTAGAAGCCGCTGCCCTCGGGATCGGTCACGCGCACGGGCATGATGCGCACGCGCCAGGCCATGCCCGCCACGCCCTGCGCGTCGCCGCCCCGCGCCGCGATGATCCCCGCGACCCGCGTCCCGTGGCCGACGTCGGAGTCGGCCGCGCCGTTCCCGTCCTGATCGAGCCCGTCGCCGGCGGCCGGGTCGCCCGCGAAGACGTCGGGGTTGTTGTCCTCCCCCGGCGACCCGTCGCCGCCGGGGAAGCCGCCCACGAAGTCGTACCCGTGCACGTCGTCGACGTAGCCGTTGCCGTCGTCGTCGATGCCGTTGCCGGGAACCTCGCCGGGGTTCGTCCAGATGTTGGCGGCCAGGTCGGGATGGTCGAGGTCGACGCCGCCGTCGAGCACGGCCACGACGACCTCCCGGCTGCCCGTCGTGACCGCCCAGGCGTCCGGCGCGCCCAGCAGGCTCCAGATCGGCGCCTGCTCGCCGTAGCGGGGGTCGCCGGGGGTCAGTTGCGCGGCGCGCAGGCGGCCGTTGGGCTCGGCCCAGGCCGTCAGGCCGGAGGCCCGCAGCCGGGCGATGGCGGCGGCAAGGTCGGAGTCGGCCGCGCGCAGGCGGGTGACGTTCGCGGCGGGGGAATGGTCGATGCGGGTCAGGCCCAGGCGGGCCAACGTCCGCGGGCCGGGGGGCGTGTGGAAGGCGGCCAGGATCTCGCCGGGGGCCGGACGGACCGCCGGCGGGGGCGCCCCCAGCGCGTCCGGCGCGAGCCCGCCCGTCGTCAGCGCGGCGGCGACCGCCAGGCACGCCAGCGCCGGCAGACGGATCCGGCGGCGCGCAGGCGGGGCGCAGCGGGCGGTGATCGGCATACGCGCAGTCTACGAAGGGCCGGGGTCGGCCGCCGGACCTAGACTACGCGGGATGGAGACTACGGCCGGACACGAGCAATGCGCCGGAGCGATGGCGGCGCAGGCGCCGCACTGGCGGGCGGCGCTGCGCGCGGAGTGGCGTCGGCCCCACTGCCGGCGCGACGTCGTGCGCCTGCTCGCCTGGGTCTACCTGCTCGTGGCGCTGACGATCCCGCTGATCCGCATCACGGCGTCGTTCCCGCCCCTGGCGCTGCCCTTCGCGCTGGTCCCGGCGCTGGCCGTGATCCTCTGGGTCGCCCCCCGGCAGGACCACTTCCGCACCTGGCTGCTCTACGCCGTGGGCATGATCTTCTTCACGCAGTTGCGCGACGCCGCCGATGAGACCCTGATCCCGGCCAGCACCGGCTACGTGCTGCACTGGGAACTGTGGATGTTCGCCGGCACGACCCCCTCGGCCTGGCTGCAGGAGCACCTGGGAGGCGCGAGCGGCGATCCCGGCGCGCTGGCCTACCTGTCGACCTTCCTGCACTGGAGTTGGTTCGTCTTCCCCCACCTCATGGTCATTGGGACTCACTTCTGGGCGCGGCCGATGTTCTTCCGGGTCGCCGTGATCATGCTGGGCGTCTTCTACACCGGCGTCGCGATGTACTACCTGATCCCCACCGTGCCGCCGTGGCTGGCGGTCGAGGAGGGCGACACCACGGGCATCGTGCGGATCATGCGCGACGTGGGGCCGCGGGTGTTCGGCCAGGCGCTCTGGGACGATCTCTACACGCTGGCGGCGGAGGCCAACCCGCGCGCCGCCATGCCGTCGCTGCACTTCGCCGCCGCGTTCCAGATCTTCCTGATCGCGCTGATCCTGCGGCGGGGGCGCTTGGTCTGGGCCGGCGTCGTCTATTGCGTCGGCCTGGCCTTCGCGCTGATCTACCTGGGCGAGCACTACTTCGCCGACATCATCGTGGGCGGGCTGGCGGCGCTGGTGTCGTGCTTCATCGTGGAGCGCATCGTGCGCGGGCCGGGCCTGCGCCGGTCGATGCGGCGCCCGTGGCGCCTGCGGCCGCCGCGGCGGCGCTGGCGGCGGTCGATCCCGCGGCTGGTCCGGCAGGCGTGGGGACCGCTCCGGGGCGCCCCGCGCCGGGCGCTGGCGCGCGAAGGCCCGTGATGCGAGGCCCCGCGGCCGTCCTGTCGCACCTGACCGCCGGGCCGGCGCGGACGCTGCTGGGGCTGGGCGTCAGCGCGATCTTCGGCTTCCTCTTCCTGCGCGACACCGACTTCGGGGCCGTCCGCGACGCCTTCACGAGCGCGGACGTGGTCCTGATCATGATCGCCATGGCGGTGTTCTTCGGCGGCGTCTGGTTCCGCGCCGTGCGTTGGCGGATCCTGCTGCGCCCCATCGCCGACGCCTCGGCGCAGCGCCTCTACCCGATCATGGCCGTGGGCTACGCCGGCAACAACATCCTGCCCCTGCGCGGCGGGGAGATCGTGCGGGCGCACACGCTCTACCGGCAGTTCGGCGTCCGCCACACGGCCGGACTGGCCAACGTCTTCGTGGAGCGCGTGCTCGACGGCGTCCTGCTGACCCTCTTCCTCGTGCTGGGGGTCGTGGCCAGCCTGGTGGGACTCGGCGGCATGGCCTACGCCGGCGACGTCCTCACCGCGACGATGGCCTTCCTGATCTTCGGCGTCTCCGTCACGGTCGTCGGGCTCTACGTGATCGCGCGCCATCCCGAGCGGGCCCAATCGATCATCGTGCGCGTGCTGCGGCGCGTCCCCGTCCTGCGGCGGCACGACGCCGCCTGGGTGTCGGGCCTGATCGACGGCGTGCGGCCGGCGGGCGACCCGGCCCTGCTGACGGCGGCGTTCTTCGCCAGCGCGGCGGCCTGGGGGATGGAAGCGCTGATGTACTTCCTCGTCGGCGAGGCGTTCGGCCTCGACCTGCCGCTGCCCGTCTACCTGCTGGTCGCGGCGGCGGCGAACGTGATCATCAGCGCCCCCTCGACGAGCGGCGGCGTGGGCCCCTTCGAGTGGGCGGCGAAGGAGGTCGCGCTGATCTACCTCGTGGGGGCGCACGCGCAGGAGAGCGCCATCGCCTACGCGGCGTCGCTGCACGGCCTGGTCCTGGTCCCCATCACGCTGGTGGGGCTGGCGTTCCTCTGGTACTACCACGTACCGGTGCGCCGGCTGCTGCGCGGCGCCGCCCCGGACGAGGAAGCGCCCTCCGCGGGCGCCGACCCGCGGGGCTGAGGGTCGAACGAGTCAGCCTCCGGCGGCGCGATGCCCGGACGCCGTCCGCCGCGCGAGGTATTCCGTGACGGCGCGCCGGATCACGACGCTGGGGCGCACGCCCTCAAGGGCCGAGACCGCGCGCAGCGCCGCGAGGTCGTCGGGGCCGAAACGGACGGAGAAGATGGCGCTCAGCGGCTTCCTGACGCTGATCTCTACTTGGTCGGTGAGATCCGCGGTCCCCGGCTGCTCTTCGTCGGTCATATCTGCATCGTATCGCGCGGCTTCGGAACCTGACGCGGCATGAACTCGACGATCTGGACGTAGTTGCCGTCGGGGTCGGTCATGGTGGCGACGAGGCCGCCCCAGGGCTCGGCCTGGGGCTCGCGCACGAAGGCGACGCCCTGGTCGCGCAGGCGGCGCCACTCGGCCCGGACGTCGTCGACGAAGAGGTTGATCTGCATGCGGGCCGGGTCGGCGCTGGGGCCGCGGATGGCGGAGTGGTCGAGGATGCGGATGTACGCCCCGGCAACCTCGAAGACGGGATCGTGCGACTGCGTCCGGCGGGGCAGGCCCAGAACGTCGCCGTAGAAGTGGGCCAGCGCCGCAGGTTGGTCGGTGCCGATCATGAGGGTCAACTCGTGGACGCGCATCGCTTCGCGGGACCCTTCCGTGTGCGCCGGCCGCGTCGGCGGCTCAGAGCGAATCGAGGAACTCCAGCACGGCCGCGTTGACCGGCCCGGCGGCCTCCATCACGAGGCCGTGGCCGGCGCCGGGCACGACCTGGAGCCTGGCCCCGGCGATGTGCTCGGCCAGCAGCGTCGCGTTGCCGGCCGGGACCATGCGGTCGTCGGCGCCGTGCAGGACCAGCGTCGGCACGCGCAGCGACTCGAGGCCGGGCAGCGGGTCGTAGGCGGCGACCGACTGCAGCGGCCCCAGCGTCGCGATGAGCGGGGCGGTGTTGGCCTCGCGCTTGGCGATGGCGCGCCGCAGGACCTCCGGGTGGCGGCGCGGGTAGTCGCCGGCGAAGACCACCTCCTGCGCCGCGGCGGCGGCCTCGACGACGGGCAGGGCCGAGGCGCGGAACATCTCCGTCTGGGTCTCCGGCGGCATGGGCGGACCGGCGGGGCCGGCCGAGGTCGCGGCGACGATCAGGGCGCGCACGGCGGCCGGCGCGCGCAGGGCGGCGGCGATCGCGATGGAACCGCCCAGCGAGTTGCCGAAGAGCGCGCAGGGCGCGGCCTGGAGCGCGTCGATGAGGGCGATGGCGTCGTCGGCCATCTGCTCGATGGTGTAGCCGCCGGCGGGGCCGTCGGACGCGCCGACGCCGCGCTGGTCGAAGCGGATCACGCGCCGGCCGGGGGCGAAGGCGGCCATCTGCGCGTCCCACTGATCCATGTCCATCGCGCCGCCCGAGACGAGCAGGACGGCGTCGCCCGCGCCGCGCTCCTCGCAGGCCAGCCGCACCTCGCCCGCGGCCACGAGCGCGGCGGGCGGGGCGGGCGACGCGGGGGTGCTGGCAGGGTCGGCCATGGGCGTTCCTGGCATGGGACCGCGCGCGTCGCGGGCGCGGCGCCTACGCGCCCTCGATCTGCTGGCTCTCGATGATCGCGAAGTCGTCGGCGTCCAGGGGTTTCAACTCGCCCTTGCGGTAGGCGTTGTAGAGCTGGAAGAGCTCCTCCTTGTGGGGGCGCTTGCGGCCGAGAGGGCAGGCCTCCCAGGCCGCGTAGTCCTCGTCGCAGTAGCCCATGCGCAACTCGCCGCACTTGGGCTGCAGCATGCGCCCCAACTCGGGCGCGGCGCGCAGCGCCTCGGCGCGCATCAACGCGACGACGCGGCGGAACTCCCACTGGGCGCGGGTGCAGAGCCGCAGGTCGGCGATGTGCAGCAGCGAGGCGAAGTTGACGGTGATCTTGAAGTTGGTGCTGGTGGCGTTGGGCAGCAGGAAGCGGGCGTCCTCGGCGGGAACGCCCGCCTGGACGAGGCGCTCGTAGAGGTCGCCGACGTCCCGGAAGAGCGCCTCCATCTCGTTGGCCATGCCGGCCGCCTCGACGGTCTTGGGGATCGTGTAGGGGAAGTCGCCGCCCTTGTAGGTGACGTAGCGCTGGCTCTGCTGCTCGAAGGAGATGCCGATGCGATGGCGTACGAACTGGTGCGAGAAGGCGCGCGAGACGCCGCTGATGCCGAACTCGAAGTGCACCTGCTCCAGGGGCGAGACGTGGCCGGTCTTGAGCCGCTCCTCCACGAAGGCGGTCATCTTCTCGCGCGAGATGCGCTCGTCGGCGATGCGGTCCAGCACCTGGTCGGGCGTCAGGGCCGAATAGCAGACGCGGTAGGCCATGTAGAGGGCCCGGATGGGATCCTCGGTGTGATCGATCAGCGTGACCTGGATGGACATCTGGCGTCGCCTCGCTCCGTAGGGGGAGCGTAGCGCCATCGGCCCGCGCGCGTCGGCCGGCGCTTGACGGCCGTTATCGCCGCCGCGCCCGCGGGGGCTCAGGAGGTGAAGGTCGTCTCCAGCTTCGCCGAGCCGTCGAAGAAGTCCTGCAGGGTCTGATTGAAGCGATAGAACTTGTCGCGCCGGTGGTAGTCCTCGCCGCGGGCGAAGTTCTCGGGGTCGTTCAGGTCGAGCGTGTTGAGCGTGTGCCGCAGGTCCGCGCCGCCGTTCTGCGCGATGTTCTCCACCATCTCCCGCCAAGCGTCGGGGGACATGCTGAGCACGAAGTCGAGCTGCCCGGCGGCCTCGGCGTCGATCGAGGCGACCTCCGTCACCTCGAACGCCTCGAAGACGATCTTCCAGATCGACGGCCCGATCTCGACGCCCATCTCGCAATCGATCGTGCCGAACTTGCGGAAGGCGGGGTCGTCGTTGGCCAGACCGGCCAGGGCTTGGAACCACTCGGTGGAAGGGAAGACGGGCATGGGGGCATCCTCGATCCGCGGCGCCGCCCTCGGATGCGGCGCGATCGCTCGCCCGGAATATACCGGCCGGGCGCGTTACGCGGTGGGGGTGGTCGTCCGGCCTAGCGACGCTTGGGGTCGCGGAACGCATCGACGCCGCCGGGGCGCCGGCGACGCCGGCGGCCGGGCGCGCGGAAGCCGAAGCGCCGCTTCTTCCTCGCCGGGGCGGGGGGAGTCCGCCAACTCTCGGGCAGGTGGGCGTCGTCCAGGGCGGGCGGCTGGGGCGGGGGGTCGCCGCGCATACGGCCCTGCCGGGGGATGCCGCGCCGCGCGCCGAAGCCGAACCCGAACGAGGACGGCGCCGACCAGGTGGGCGTCACCTCTTGCCGCGGCGCCCGCCAGCGCCCAACGAGAAAGGGGTACACCAGCAGCATCCCGGCCGCGAAGCCGCCGATGTGCGCCCACCAGGCCGTGCCCGCGCCGGTGCTCTCCATCACGACCGAGCCGACGCCGGGCAGCAGGTTGAGCAGGAACCAGATCCCGATCAGCAGCGGGGCCGGCACGACGGCGGGGATCAGCAGCACCAGCGGGATCAGCACCTGCACGAGGGCGCGCGGGAACAGCAGGAGGTACGCGCCCAATACGCCGGAGATCGCGCCGCTGGCTCCGATCATGGGCAGCAGATCGCCCGCGTCGATGTAGATGTGGGCCGCGGCGGCCAGGTAGCCCGTCACGACGTAGAAGAGCAGGAAGCGCACCGACCCCAGCCGGTCCTCCACGTTGTCGCCGAAGACCCAGAGGAAGAGCATGTTGCCGGCCAGGTGGAAGAAGCCGCCGTGCAGGAACATGGCCGTCAGCGGGGTGAGCAGGATCAGGAAGCCCGGCAGCAGGCTCACGCCCTGGCTCTCGACGGCGTCCTGGGCGCGGGTGTCGTCCTCGAGGTAGCCGGTGATGAACTCCGGCACCGCGCCGAGGGCGAGGATGGCCTTGTCCTCCTCCGAGTTGAGGTACTGCTGGACCTCGCTGCCGTCGGTCTTGGGGATCAGGATCAGGCGGCTGGGGACGTCGCTGAGGACGTAGGCGGTGAAGCCCCAGAGCAGGATGTTGATCACGATCAGGGCGCGCGTGACGTGGGGCGTGCCGGCCCGGGAGGCGCTGTCGCGGAGGGGGATCACGCCGCGGCCCGCCTGGATCCGGGGCGGCCGGCCCGCGGCGCAGCGGCGCGGGCGATTCGCGGGACGCGGGGCGGCGGCGAGGGGATCGGCGTGATCGGCATGATCGGAGGATACGGCACGGGGCAGGAAGCTCCCGCTTGCCCGCGAGTCGTTAACCGATTGTAAATCCCATCACAATCGAGCCGCGGAACGGGCGCGGGAACGGCGCTGAGCGGTTGACATCCTGATCGCCATCCCTCAAGAATGTTCCAGAAGTCACAAAGTCGGTGGCGGTCGGCAGGGGCGACTGCGAACCATCGCGCGTCGCCGCTGTAGCAGAAGACAGGAGTCTCCTCGAAATGACCGTCGCGACCCCGATTCAGTGTCCCCGGTGCTCCGGTGCGATGCTGGCCGAATCCGATACCCACGGCACGTTCAGCACCTGCCTCGCCTGCGGCTACGTCTACGAGAGCCGCGTGATCTCCGTCTTCGAACTGGAGCAGGAGCAGGCCGTCGAGGAGGGCCGGCAGCGACGCCGGCAGCCCTCGCACGGCAAGCTGCGCCTCTAGACCCAACTCCCGTCCCTCCCGAGACCGTCCGCCATCGCCGGCGGCGCGCTGCCGCGCCGTCGCTTTTCGCCTGCGCCCCGCCCACCCCATCCACGAGTCCCTGCGCCATCTGGGCAGCGGGATGACGCCAGCGGGGCGTCCCGAGGGCGGCGTAAACGGGGTGTGAAAGACGACCGCCGCGGGGCCGGATTCGCGTTGCCGCTAGCGAAACGCGGCCGGTAGAGTGGCGGCCCTTCGCCCCCGATGCCGGACCGCGCGGGGCGGCCGCCCGGCGATGCGCGGCGGCGCCAGCCGCGGGCCCGCGGGCGAGAACCGAGGCGAGGTCGTGCAGGAGTTCGTCGAGCCGCAGTTGCATGCGCCGGACGGCGCGCCGCCGCCCGGCGGCTGGCTGCACCAGCAACTCGATCGCCTGCAGCGCCTGCTGGCGCTGCGCGACGCGCACGAGGCGCATCTCAACGACGAGGGGCGCCGGCTGCTGGACCACGCGATCTTCACGACCTTCGTCGACTGCCGCGACCTGGGCGGCGAGGAGCGGGCGGCGGCGCTGCTGGCGCCGGCCGGGAAGAGCGCCCCGGCGACGCTGTCGGCTGGCGATGGGGAGTCGCCGGACGGCGACTGAGGCCCACCGGGCCGCCGACGGCGCGGTTAGACTGAGCCGACCCCGGCCGGTCGAAAGCGTGCGTGGTCGCGATGATTCGGGAATACAAACGGGCGCGGCGCTGCGAACGACGCGGCGTGGTGCTCGGCTGCCGCAAGCCGCTGGCCGGCCAGTGCCAGTACTGCGCGCGCGGCTTCTGCGCCGATCACGGGGACCGCTTCGGCGACCGCGAGGAGGTCTGCCACCGCGACCCCTGCCAGGCCAAGAAGGCCGACCTCGAACAGCACCACGCCTTCCTGCGCGCCGCGCGCGCGCGCAACGCCGACGGCCGCTGCGGGATGCCCGACTGCGACGCCGCGCACGACGCCCACTGCGAGCGCTGCGGCCCGCGCTACTGTCTGGCGCATCTGCAGGACGCGCTGGTCGCGGCGCTGCACCAGGGCGAGCGCGGGTCGGACGTGCTGCGGATGTGCGCGCACTGCCTGTCGCGGGTCGACCTGTGGGCGGAGGAGTAGGGGCGGCCGCTAGCCGGGCGCGGGCGGCGCGAGACCGAACTCGGCCGCGAAGGCGGCGACGAAGCGCCGCTTGACGATCGGCATCGCGCAGGCGGCGTCCGTGGCGGCGCCCGCGGCGGCGAGTTCGGCGCGCAAGGAGGCCGCCCGGACATCGGCCTGACCACAGGGATCGATGCAGGCCCAATGCTCGGCGCTGGGGTCGACGTTGACGGCGACGCCGTGCCGCGTGACGCCGCGCGAGACGTGCACCCCCACCGAGGCGATCTTGCCGCCGGCCGTGAAGACGCCGTGCATCTTCGGGTCGCGGCGGCCTTCGAGCCCGTAGGAGGCGAGCAGCCGCAGCGCGGCCCCCTCGAGCGCGCTCACGTACGCCCGCACGTCGAGCCGGAAGTCGCTCAGGCGCAGGACGGGGTAGGCGACGAGCTGGCCGGGGCCGTGATAGGTGACGTCGCCGCCGCGCTCGCTCCCGACGATGGGGATGCCGAGGCGCCGCAGCCGCTCCGGCGACCGCACGCCGTCGCGCAGGCCGCGGCGGCCCAGCGTGACGACGGGGTCGTGCTCCACGAGCAGCAGGACGGCGCGCTCCTCGCCGGCCACGACGGCGGCGTGCGCGGCCCGCTGCTCGGCGAGGGCGGGCGCGTAGGCGAGCCGTCCCAGGTCGCGGACGCGCAGGGGGGGCGCGGGGCGGGCTGGGGCGGTCATCGGCCGGCGCGCCAGCGGCGCAGGATCTCGGGGTCGTGGGGGAAGGCGGGCGGGGGCAGGCGGTCCGTCGGGAAGAAGCGGACGTCGCGCGCCTCCGGGCCCGGGCGCAGCTCGCCGCCGGCGGCGCGGCCCGCGAAGGCGATGAAGACCAGCGGGTCGCCGGCCCGGGAGTACGCGCCCAGCAGCCCCTCGATGACGGCCTCGACGCCGGTCTCCTCGCGCACCTCGCGGGCGGCGGCGGCGCGCAACTCCTCGCCGCGGTCCACGTAGCCGCTGGGCCAGGCCCAGGCGCCCATCGCGGGCTCGTGGTCGCGCTGGGTGTAGAGCAGGCGTCCCGCCTCGTCCTCGATCAGCGCGCCGACGGCCAGCTTGGGGTCGTCGTAGTGGACGAAGTCGCAGGCGGGGCAGGCGGGGCGCCGCGCGCCGCCCGCCGCGCGCGACCGCAGCGGCGTGGCGCAGAGCGGGCAGTAGCGCGGCGGGGGCTGGAACGCGGGATGGGGCATCGCGGCGGCCGCCTCTCGCGGCGGATCAGATGGGCAGATCGACGCGCAGGAACCGCTCGTAGAAGCGGCCGTCGGGGTCGCGGAAGCGCTCGCGCATGGCGTCCGCGAAGTCGTCGCCGCGCGAGCCGAACTGGGTGTGGTGCTCCATCAGGCCGGCCAGCTTGCGCTCGACGCTGTCGCCGATATCGACCTGGAAATTCGCCTCGGGATGGCCCCAGATGAAGAGTTGGGAGACCTTGTGCGTCTCCAGCCCCTCCTCGTCGATGTGCTCGGGGAAGTTCATGTGGTCGCGGGCGGTGGGGTAGACCGCGTCGACGGCCATCGCGCCGGTGCTGCGGTGGTCGCGATGGTTGACGAAGCCCACGAAGCGGTCCTCGTCGTCGCGGAGCACGGCGCCCGGCCGCCGGTGGATCATCTGGTCGCTGTGGGTGAACACGGCCAGGGGCTTGAGGCGGCGGATCGCCCGCACGATCTCGCCCAGCATGGCGCGCGAGTAGTCGAGTTCGCCGTCCTCGCCGCCCAGGAAAGTGCAGGAGGAGACGCCGAGCACGGCGGCGCAGGCGCGCTGCTCCCGCTCGCGCGCGGCGATGAGGCGCTCGCGCGTCATCTGCGGGTCGTCGGATCCCTTGGCGCCGTTGGTGACGACGATGTAGTGGAACTCCCAGCCCTGCTGCGTCCAGAGGGCGGCGGTGCCGCCGGCGCCGAAGTCGGGGTCGTCGGGGTGCGCGGCGATGACGGCGGCGATCTTCGGCGGGGCCGGGGCGTCGGAGTCGGGGGCGATGACGGGCTCCTTCCGGGTGGCCGGGGCCGGTGGGGCGGGGCCGGGCCGCCGGGCTGATCCTGCGGCTCCGAGCATACGCGCCCCGCCCGCGAGGGGCCGCCGACGGCCTCGCCCGAGGTGTCGCCGGGGCTGCGCTGGCGCCCCGCGAAAGCGGCCCGTTGACACCGGCGCGCGAATGCGTGATAGTACCAGAACACCCGTTCCACCGGTGGACGGATGTGGACAACGTGGACGCGCGCCACCACGCAGGCGGCCGGACGGACCGGCCATCGGGGCGCCCGGGAGTCGGTGGAGGAAGCAGACATGAAGCGACGCTCCGACAAGCAAGAACGCATTTTGGACTTCCTGCGCGAGTTTCTCGCCCAGCACGACTACCCGCCCAGCATCCGCGACATCCAAACGGGCTGCGCGATCTCCTCGACCTCGGTGGTCGACTACAACCTCAAGGCGCTGGAGGCGAAGGGGTTGATTCAGCGCGACCGCGAGGTCTCGCGGGGGATCAAGCTGGTCGGCGAGGAGCGGCACGGCGAGCCGGCGGGCACGATCCGCCTGCCGCTGCTGGGCACGATCGCGGCCGGGCGGCCGCTGCCCGTCCCGACGGACGAGGGGGTCGACGCCGCTCACGCCGGCGAGACCATCACCGTCACGCCCGACGTGCTGGGCGGGCGCAAGCGGGAGAACGTCTACGCGCTGCGCGTGCAGGGGACGTCGATGATCGACGCGCTGATCGACGACGGCGACATCGTGATCATGGAGCCCACGCAGACGGTCGACGACGGGGAGATGGCCGCCGTCTGGCTGAAGGACGCGAACGAGGTCACGCTGAAGAAGTTCTATCGCGAGGGCGCGCGGGTGCGGCTGCAGCCGATGAACACCACGATGGACCCCATCTACCACGAGGCGGACGACGTGCAGGTGCAGGGCCGCGTGATGGGGGCCATCCGGGCGATGTAGGCGGCGTCCTCGCGGGCGCCGCCGGCGGCCTAGACTGACCCCGACGCCGCCTCGGCGCGGTGTCGGAGAGGCGTCGTGCCGGCCGTCCTGCGCATCGAAGATCTGTCCGTCGAGTACCGCACCAAGGAGGGGACGGTCCCGGCCGCGCGCGCGGTCCACCTGGAGATGGAGCGCGGCCGGGTGACGGCGCTGGTGGGGGAGAGCGGGGCGGGCAAGACCACGGTGGCGCTGAGCATCCTGCGCCTCATCCCCGACCCCGGCGTCGTGACGTCGGGCGCGATCCGCCTGCTGGATCCCGACCGCGAGCGCGACTTGGCGGCGATGCCCGAGAGCGAACTGCGCACCGTGCGCGGCAACACGGTATCGATGATCTTCCAGGACCCCGTCGCCGGCCTGAACCCGGTGCTGGAGGTCGGCCGGCAGGTCGAAGAGACGATCCTGACGCATCGCGACGTGACGCCGGCGGACGCGCGGACGATCACGATGGACGCCCTGGCGCGGATGCGCCTGCCCGACCCCAGGCGGGTGGCGCGGTCGCTGCCGGGGGAGTTGTCGGGCGGGATGTGCCAGCGGGTGATGATCGCGATCGCGACGGTGCTCGATCCGGCCGTGCTGATCGCGGACGAGCCGACGTCGGCGCTGGACGTGACGGTGCAGGCGCAGATCCTCGACGAACTGGACACGCTGCGGGCCGAGCGGGGCACGGCGATCCTGCTGATCACGCACGACATGGGCGTCGTGGCGCAGATCGCCGACGTGATGGGCGTGATGTACGCGGGCGCGCTCGTCGAGATCGGCGATACGCGCGAGACGTTCCGCTCGCCGCGCCACCCGTACACGTGGTCGCTGCTGGAGACGCTGCCGCGGCTCGACGGACGCCGCCCCCGTCTGCTGCCGCAGATCCGCGGCGCGCCGCCCGACCTGCTGACGCTGACGGGCCACTGCAGCTTCATCGAGCGCTGCCCCAAGGCGCTGACGACCTGCCGCGAGGAGCCCGAGCCGCCGCTGGTGGCCGCGGCGGGCGGCGGGGGAGCGGCGGGCTTCGTCCCGGCGGCGCAGGCGCGGGTCGCCTGCTTCAACCCGATCGAGGCGACCGAGCCCGGCTAGCCGCCCGCGAGGTCCACGACCAGGAGTTCCAGCGCCACCTCGTCGCTGAGGCCGCCGGGGAGGTCGCGGCGGAAGCGCTGCACGGCGGCGTCGCAGTCGCGGATGCGGCGCGGGGCGGCGGCGGCGCGGGCGGGCGGGAAGCGGCGCGCCTGCTCGGTGAGCTTTTGGGCCGGGTAGGGGTGCCCGATGCGGAAGTGCTGCTTCACGGCCGCGGCGTCGCCGCCTCCGTCGATGATCTCCCGCGCGACGATGATGCGCCGCATCTGATTGGCGAGCGCGCCCAGCAGCGCCGCCGACGGCCGGCCGTCGGCGCGCAACGTCTCCAGCGCGCGCAGGGCCGCCTCCGGCCGCCCCTCGCCGACGGCGTCGGTCAGGTCCCAGATCTCCGCGTCGAAGTTGCGGGGGCAGACGCGACGGATCGCCTCCTCATCGACGGCGGCGCCGCCGGCGTAGAGGCGCAGCTTGTCGATCTCCGAGGCCAGCGCCCCCTGGTCCTCGCCCACCCAGTCGATCAGGGCGCGGGCGGCGCGGGGGCTCAGGTTGACGCTCCGGTCCCGCGCGCGTTTGTTCACCCAGCCGACGAGTTTGCCGCCCCTGGCGGGTTTGAACTCCTCAACCTTCGCCACCTGACCGAGCACCTGCTTCATGGGATTGCCGCCGCCGACCTCGCCATCGACGAAGACGAGCACGGTGCTGGGGGGGAGGGAGCCCAGCATCTCGGGGAGGGCGGCCCACTCATCGGGCAGGCGCTCCCGGCGGCGGCGGGCGGCGGCGGCCCCGCGCGGCGGGTTGTAGGGCCGGCAGAGGTCATCGACGCGCACCAGGCGGTAGTCGGCCATGAAGGGCACGGTCATGGCGGCCGCCGCGACCTCCTCCGGCGTGGTCCGCGGCCCCTCCAGGACGAGCGTGTTGTTGGCCAGGGCGCCGTCGCCGTCGTGGTCCCGGCGGAGCCGGTCGCAGGCTTCGCGCAGGGAGAGGGCGTCGGCGCCGAAGTAGTGGAAGACGGGCACGGGAACGACTCCAGCCGCAGCCTAGCAAGGCGGGCGCGGCTACTCGTCGATGGAGTAGGCGGGCTGCCGGGACCAGGTGTCGGTGGGGGGCTCCTCCTGGCGGCGCCACAACTCGCGGCGCTGGGCGGCCTCGAAGCGCTTGGCCCGGCGGATCACGGCCCGGCGCTCGCGCTCCTTGGCCTTGCGCCGCGCGACGGCGTCGGCGCGGGGCTTGCGCTTGCGCCCCGGCGTGACGCTCACCCGCCCCTCGCCGCGCAGTTGCTCCAGGTGCGCCCGCACGTTGCCATCGGCGGCGGCGCGCAGCCGCTTGTCGATGTCCGGGTACAGCTTCAGCATGATCTCCCAGCTGGTCCGCGGGCCACCGCGCCGCAGCACCCGCAGGATCTGATCCTCGCGCATGTTGCGATGGTCGATGTAGGTCTGCAGGCGCTCGCGGGCGTCGTGCACGAGGGGGCCGTGACCGGGGCAGAGCACCTGCAGGTTCGGCAGCTCCACCAGCCGCTGCAGCGAGCGCCGATAGTCGCCCAGGTTCCCGACCGTCGTCGTGCCGACGCCGAGCAGCGTGTCGCCGGTGAAGAGCACGCCGTCCTCTTCGATGTAGTAGCAGAGCGAATCGACGCTGTGCCCGGGCGTCGCCAGGACCTGCACCCGCACGTCGTCCAGGTCGATGGCGGCGCCGTCGCGCAGGGTCTGGACGCCGTCGGCCGGGAGGCGGCCGCGCAGCAGCCCGACGCCGTTGTCCGGCACCGCCACCTCGGCGCCCAGCGCCGCCCGCAGGTCCTTCAGGTTGCCGCTGTGGTCGTAGTGGTGGTGGGTGACGGCGGCGACGCCGATCTCGGAGCGCTCCACGGCGGCCAGGTAACCGCGCAGCATCCAGCGGAACTTGTCGATCGCCTCGCCGGAGTCGATGGTGAGCGACTGACCGCTGCCCACCAAATAGATGTTGGTGGAGCCCGGCCGCATGGGCTCGTCTTCCGGCACCTGCACCGCGCGGACGTGGGGGGTGACCTGCATGACGCGCGCCGGGCCCTAGCCGCCGCCCTCCTGGGCGCTGGCCGGCGCGCCGCGGGCCGTGACGTCGTAGGCCATGACGAGCAGGTCGCGCTCCGCGCCCTCGCGGTCGACGACGAAGCCGGGCAGCAGCGCCACGGGCTCGAAGCCGAGGCCGCGGAAGACCGACTGCGCGCCCAACTGGTCGTGCGACATCTGCGCGGCGAGCTTGCGCAGGCCGAACAGCTCGGCGATGACGAAGATCTCCTCGGCCAGGTAGTGGCCCAAACCCTCGCCGCGGGCCTGCGGCGCGACGATCATGCGGATGTCGGCGCGATGCCGCGTCCAGCCGGCGCCGCTCTGGATCAGCGACGCCTCGCCGATGAGCCTGCCCTGCTCGAGGGCCAGCACGGTGACGATGTTGAGGCGCTCCAGGTCGCCGATCCAACCGTCGACCACGTCCGGGTCGGTGATGTCGCTGCGCAGGTAGAGCAGATCATCGGCCGGCAGGGCGCGGGCGAAGGCGAGCACCGCGTCGCGGTCGTCCGCCTGCATCAGGCGCACATCGAAGCTGCGCCCGCCCCGCAGCGTGCCGCTGCGGGGATAGCGCTGGCGCACGAATCCAGCTTGCTTCTCACGGCGTTCGGCGGCGGATGACATGGCGGCACTCCCGTCTGCGCGGATCGGTCGCTTTGTATTCGCGCATCCGGGCGGCTGTGTCAACGGGTTGGGGAGAACTCGGGCCGCGACGGGCTGTCCCCTGCGGGGAGTGCGGCTATTATGGGGCGGCTGAATGCGACGGGGAGGGAATCAGGTGCAAGGAATTCTGCGGTCCATCGTGCAGGGGGCGCGGGTCTTCGCCCGGCCGCCGGTGACGGTCCACTACCCGGACGAGAAGCGGGAGTTGCCCAAGCGCGCCCGCACCTTCCCCTATCTGATCTGGAACCACGCCCTGGAGGAGCCGAACTGCACCGGCTGCGGCAAGTGCGCCAAGGCTTGCCCGGTGGACTGCATGACGACGACGCTGCAGAAGAACCCCGCCTTCGGCGCCGGGACGAGCAACCACAAGTCGGTGATCAAGGAGTTCTACATCGACTTCGGGCGCTGCATGCGCTGCAACATCTGCGTCGAGGTCTGCCCCTTCGACGCGATCGCGATGCTGCCCGAGTGGGAGGGCCACGAGCAGTCGAAGTTCGACCGGCGGGAGCTGGTGATGGACCTCGACGACCTGCTCGCGCCCAGCCGCGCCCGCGCCGACCTGCCGTTCTGGATCCCGGAGACGGTGCTGGAGCAGACCAGCAAGGAGCGCGACGGCCGCAAGCGCTTCATCGCCGAGCGCGCCGCTGCCGAGGCCCCCGCCCAGCCCTAGCGCCCGCCCACGTCACGCCGCCGCCGCGCCCGCGCCCACGTTCCCCCTCTCCATCCAGAAGGATGGAGAGGGGGACAGGGGGTGAGGTTCCCCGCTACACGCCGGGCTTTCCCTCGAACCACGACTGGTACAGCAGATAGGTGGCGGCGGTCTGCATGTTGGTCGGGCCGTAGCCTTTGAGCCAGGGACGGTGTCCGACGACCGGCCGGCCCCAACTCCAGTAGATCTGGGGCACGTGCTGTTCGAGCAGCTTCGTCTGGATCTCGTCGTAGATCGGCACACGGTTCTCGGCGCCGATGGTGGAGCGTCCCCGCTCCAGCAGCGCGTCGATCTCGGGGTCCGAGAACTCGCCGTAGTTCCGTCCGCCGGCACTGTGGGAGAGGCCGTAGAGGGCGTCGGGATCGAACACGCCCCCGAGGCCCTGGGTGCTGATGGTGAAATCTCCCGTCGCCCGCCTGGTGTTGTGCTCCGAGTCGGGAATCTCCTCGAGAACGACCTCGAAGCCGATGTCGGTAAAGCCCTGCTGGAGCGCCTCAGCGCGCGGGGTTAGTGTGTTACTGCAGGTCATCGGCGGCACGCTGGCCGGGTCGTAGCCGCTGGCGTCGAGCAGCCGCCGGCCCTCGGCCAGGTCCTCCTCGCGCAAGGCGCCGGAGCGGTAGCCGGGCCGTTGGCGGAGTTCCTCGACGGTCCACGCGTATACGCCGGCCGCGTGGCAGATCGGCCCGCCGATCTGCAGCCCGCCTTGGGCCACCGCGAAGAGCTGTTCCCGGTCGGTGGCGAGATGCAGGGCGAGGCGCACGCGCGGGTCGGTGTAGGGCTCGATCTTGGCGTGGAAGAATGTCGCCTCGGCCCAGGTCGCATTCATGGGCACTTCGACGACGTTCTCCTCGCCGACCTGGCCCCGCACGGCCTCGTTCTGTGGCGGGAGGCCATACCAGGAAAGAAAGACGAAGTCGGACTCGCCGGCGACGTACTGCGCGGCCCGATACGCCGTGTCGAGATTCCAGTCCCCCCGG
This sequence comes from Dehalococcoidia bacterium, assembly GCA_963664645.2. Taxonomy (GTDB): domain Bacteria; phylum Chloroflexota; class Dehalococcoidia; order Bin125; family Bin125; genus TK10-74A. The sequence continues at coordinate 546,398 of CAXXCV010000001.1, read as the reverse complement.
AACCCGTCGAAGTAGGGGAGCGGGTCGCGGTAGTAGTTGGGGTTGCGCTCGAGCTCGGTTTGGACGTCGGCCTCACGGGAGACCAACTGCATGCCGCCGGTGCCGATGGCGGCCTCGGGGTTGCTGGCGATGCCGTCGTCGCCGAAGGCCTCGACCGCGTCGCGTGAGACCATCACCATCTGGGTCTCGCCGACGGCGCTGAGCAGCGGCGCGAACGGCTCTTTCGTCTTGATGTGCAGGGTGAGCTCGTCGGGGACCTCGAACTGGTCGACGCTGGAGAAGCGGTCTCTCCAGACGAACTCGGGGTTGTCCTGGCCGAAGCGGGCGAGTCCGAACGCGGCGTCTTCGGCGACGAACTGGCGGCCGTTCAGCGGCGCCTTGTCCTGCCAATGCACGTTCGGCTTGATCGCGTAGATGAAGTTGAGGTCATCGACGACCTCGGGCAGCTCCGCCATCGCCGAGGTGAGCACAGCGCCGTTATCGAGGTAGTTGAGGTGGTCGTAGATCGGGAAAATGGTGGTGTCGGTGCCGCCGTGGATGGCGATGGCCGGGTCGAGGATGCCTCCATCCCACCCGGCGAAGGTGAGGACGCCTCCGTGCCGCGGGCCGGTGGCCGGGGCCTCGTCCTCCTCCATCGCCATGGCCGCGCTCTCGGCGGCCTCCTGGGCCGCGTCGGCGGCCTCTTGGGCGGCGGCGACCGCCGCCGCGGCGGTCTCGGCCGCGGCTTCGGCGGTCTGCTGGGCCGTGGCGGCGGCCTCGCCGGCGGCGGCGGACGCCTCGCCAGCGGCTTCGGCCGCGGCGGCAGCCGCAGCGGCGGCTTCGTCGATGGCGGCCTGGGCGGCCTCGGCGGTCGCCGTGCCGGCCTCGACCGCGGCAGCGGCGTCGCGGGCTGCCTGGGCGGCGGCCTCTGCGGCCTCCGAGGCGGCAGCCGCGACGGCCGCGGCGGCCTCATCGCCGGCGGCGGATGCGGCGGCCGCGGCGTCGGCGGCGGCCTGGGCGGCGGCTTCCGCGGCGGCGGCCGCGTTGGCGGCGTCCTCCGACTCGGCGGCCTCGGCGGCCAGGGCGGCGGCCGCATCGGCGGCGTCCGCGGCCTGTGAAGCGGCGGCGGAGGCCTCGGAGGCTGCCGCTGCGGCTTCGGCGGCCGCGTCGGCGGCGGCCTCGGTCTCGGCGGCGCGCGCCTCGCCCGCGGCGACGGCCGCGGCGGCGGCCTCCTCCGCGGCCGACGCGGCCCGTTCGGCGGCGGCGGTCCCGGCGTCGGCCGTGTCGTCGTCGCCGCAGCCGACCAGGGCGAGGCCGGCCGCGCCAACGCCGGCCTTGGCGCTGGCGCCCAACATCGTGCGACGGCTGATCTTTCGGTGTCGCAGGGTCTCCCAATAGTTACTCATGGCGTCATCCTTCCCTGGATGCGGGCCGCCCCATCCCCTCTGGATGGGGTCGTGCTCCGCGAGCGCACGTATTATGACGTCTAGGGGGGGGGGCAGGTCAAGGTTTTTGAGTGTAAAGTTTCCACAGGTGACGTAAGGGGGTGATGGAGACAACGTGGCCCCCCTCGCTATGAGGGAGGGGAGAGGGCGTCGCGCAAAAAAATTCTCGCGCGGGCGGCGGGGCGGGCGGGCGCCCGAACCTCACCCCCTAACCCCCTCTCCATTGCCGAGCAATAGAGAGGGGGGACCGGAGGGAGAGTCCCAACGGTCGCTTCCACGTTCCCCCTCTCCACCGTCCAGGTGGAGAGGGGGACAGGGGGTGAGGTCCGGGCGGTCGCTGCCCCTCACCCTCGCCCTCTCCCCACGGGAGAGGGGATCAGAACCCTCTCCATCGTCCAGGCGGAGCGGGGGACAGGCCTGTCCTGAGCGGCGCCGCAGGGGATGAGGTCGGGGCCCCGGCAGGCCTCACTTCGGGGGCAGGGAGCCCGCGAAGTCGAGGCCGCGCTGGATCCAGCGGTGCAGCGCGCGGTCGTCGCCGATGCCGGCGGCGTCGACCCAGACGAACCCGCGCATGGGCCGGCCGGTGAAGTCCATCGGACGGGCGTGCGGCTGGGCGAGCGCATCCTCGTAGGCGTCGCGGCCGACGCGCACCATCAGCCGGTCGCTCTCCACGCCGACGGCCATGTTGCCGTCGAGCAGGTAGCAGAGGCCGCCGAACATCTTCTGCTCGCGGATGCCCGGCTGCGCGGCGAGCGCGTCGCGGACGCGGTCGGCGAGGGTCTCGTCGTAGGGCATGGGCGGTCGGGCGGCGGCCCTAGTCGTCGACCGTGGTCACCGAGGTCGCCGACACGACCATCAGGTGCGCCATGGGCGACCCGGTGTCGGCGGCGCCGTGCCAGTGGCTCACGTTGGCGGGGATGACGGCCATGTCGCCGGCGGCGATCAGGTGCTCCCCGTCGGCGTCGCCGACCTTGCCGATGCCGGCGACCACGTAGAGGATCTGGTCGCTGCTGTGGCGGTGGGGCCGCGTGCGCGCGCCCGCGGCGAAGCTCACGACCGCGGCGGTGAAGTCGGCGCTCTCGGAGGCCAGGGGGCGGGCCCAGACCTGCGCGCCCTCGAAGATGGCGTCGGCCGTGCGCTCGATGGTCTCGCCTTCGGCGGCTCGGATGATCTGCATCGGGACTCCAATCGACGGTCGCGGCGGATGACTCGGGCCGAGGTTAGCAGCCGAGCTGGCCGGCCAGGTCTTCGAGGCTGCTCGCAAAAAAATCGAAGTCGTCGCGGGCCGGCATATCGATCGTGCGTCCGGGGCCCATCTCCGCGGGCCGATGCACGTAGGCGGTGCGGAAGCCCAGCGCCGCGGCCGCGTCGAGGTCGGACGGGTGGGCGGCGACCATCATGCACTGTTCGGGATCGAGGCCCATGATCGCCGCCGACCGCAGGTAGGCGTCGGGGTGGGGCTTGTACTGCCGGGCCGGCTCGGCGCCGAGCACCACGTCCCAGGGCAAGCCCCCGTGCTTGGCCATGTTGACGATCAGCTCGACGTTGCCGTTGGAGAGGGCCGCCACGATGAAGCGCGACTTGAGGCGGGTGAGGCCGGCGACGCTGTCGGGCCAGGGGTCGAGCCGGCGCCAGGCGCGGTTGAAGTGGTCGATCTGGGCGTCGCTCAGCCCCTCGACGCCGAACTCCGCCAGCGTCGCGACGAGGTTCTCGCGGTGCAGCACGTCGAGCCGGACCCAGGGGCGGCGGCCGTCGCGGATGGGCGCCATGGAGGGGCCGTAGCGCCCCCGCCAGGCCGTCGCGAAGGCGGCCCAGTCGATGCCGTCGATGCCGCGCTCCGCCGCGAGCCGCTCGCCCTCCCGCGTCACCGACGCGTGCCAGTCGACGACGGTGCCGAAGACGTCGAAGGTGAGCATGGCGGGGGTCATGGGGCGTCCCGAGGCAGAGGCCGGACGTTGTAGTCCGTCGCATCCCGCACGGACTCATAGTCGCTCTTGGTGAGCATGTGGCACCAGTTGCGGCGGGGCCCGCCGACCAGGAGGGGCCGGTTCGCTCGATCACTCTTCCACGCGGCGGTCTCGGCGCGCGGATAGGTCGAGTAGCGAGCCAGCACATCCTCCAGCGCCGGGAGCAGGTCGGTGTCGGTTGAGAAGATGATCCCGACGTCGTACTTGCCGTCAATCGCCATCGTGACGAAGTCCACGGCGAGCGCGACGTCGATGCCCTTCTCCCGCTTCTTCGACTTCGGCCAGTCCGGGGGGTACTTCAGCGGGCGCGCGATCACGGTCACGCCCGCGGCCTCCCATGCCACGCTCTGGCGCCGATTGGCCGCGTATCCCGTCGGGTCTTTCTCCGCCTCGGGCCGCCCGAAATAGATTCGGACCTCCTGAAGCGTCCGCTCGAACCCAGGCGGCGCACGGCTCGCGATCAACTCGCCCAGAGCGATCGGATCGAACTGGCCGACGGTATGGAAATCACCGGGCGGGTAGAACGACTCGCGCGCTCCCATGTAGACGTTGAAATAGTCGATGAAGAGAACGACCCGATCCGGCACGGCGGCCTCCGGCAAAAAATAACCCCGCCATTGCATCACCTTGACGGCGATGGAAGGCGGGGAACGTTTGAGTCCAACGACTCGACCTGATTATCGGCGGAGCGGGGCCGGCTTGTCAAGGCCAGCCGCCGGAACATGATCGAGGGCCTCCAGGCGCCGCTGGCGGGAGCGCATGGGAGTCGAACCCACCCAGGACAGCGCGGGCTGCCCTGCAACGGTTTTGAAGACCGGGGGGGCCACCGGGCCCCTTCCGCTCCCCCGCGATGGGAGTGCCGCCTAGGCGAGCGCCTCGTCGAGGCGCTTCTTCAGGTCGCCCTTGGGGCGGAAGCCGACGATCTCGCCGACGCGCTCGCCGCCCTTGAAGACGAGCAGGGTGGGGATGCTGCGGATGCCGTAGGTGCTGGCGACCTGCGGGTTGTCGTCGGTGTTGAGCTTGTAGAACGAGACCTTGCCCTCGTACTCGCCGGCCAACTCTTCGACGATGGGGGCCACCATGCGGCAGGGGCCGCACCAGGGTGCCCAGAAGTCGACGAGGGCGGGAAGCTCGTTGTCGAGCACTTCGTCCTTGAAGGTGGCGTCGGTGGTTTCGGTTGGTTTGGCCATGGTTCTCCCTCTTGGCGCTGATTGGGCCGGGCGATCGCGGATCGCCATTGTATACGGAACCGCGCGCCGGACCGGCGGTCGGACGTGCCGGGGAACACACGCCCGGCTACTCGGCGGCGACGGCCTCGGTGCGGGCGGGCGACGCGTCGGCCCGCTTGGCCACGGCGCTGACGGCCAGGGCGGAGCGAATCGCGGCGACGAACTCCGACTCGGCGGCGGTGCGGGCGGCGCGGATGCCGGCCGCGACGGTCTCGGGATCGGCGCGGCCGTGGCCGATGATGACCGCGCCGTTGACGCCGAAGAGGGGCGCGCCGCCGGTCTTGCGGAAGTCCATCTCGTCGCGCAGGGTCTTGAAGGCGCCGCGCAGCAGCCATGCGCCCAGCGCGTAGTAGGGCTTGCTCGTGAGGATGCGCCTGAGCGAGCCCGAGAACAGCGTGCTGGTGCCCTCGGAGACCTTGACGGCGATGTTGCCGTCGAAGCCGTCGGTGACGACGACGTCGGCCGCGCCAGCGAGCAGCGCGTTGCCCTCGACGTTGCCGATGAAGCTGGGCTCGTCGCGCTCCAGCAGGTCATAGGCCTCCTGGATGAACTGGTTGCCCTTGCCCTGCTCCTCGCCCACGTTGAGCAGGCCGACGCTGGGGTTGCGGTGGTGCAGCACCCGCTCCAGGTAGGCCTTGCCCATGGTGGCGAACTGCAGCAGGTAGGCCGGGCGGCAGTCGACGTTGGCGCCGACGTCGAGCAGCAGCGTGCGCGAGCCGCGGCCGTTGCGGAAGGGCGCGCCCAGGGCGGGCCGATCGACGCCCGGCACGCGGCCCAGCTTGACGAGGCTGGCGGCCATGACCGCGCCGGTGTTGCCGAAGGAGACGAAGGCGTCGGCATGGCCGCGCTTGAGCAGGTCGAGGCCGACCATGATCGAGGAGTCGGGCTTCTGCCGGATCGAGGCGACGGGCGCGTCGCCCATGCCGACGGCCTGCGAGGCCTCCTCGATGCGCAGGTTGGGCGGGGCGGCCGGCATCAGCCCGCGCAACTCCGCGCCGCGGCCGACGAGGATGATCTCCAGGCCGCGATCGCGGGCGGCGATCAGCGCGCCTTGGACCGTGGCCTTGGGGGCGTGGTCGCCGCCCATCGCATCCAGCGCGACGATGGTCATGCTGCCTCCGCCGGGGCGGGAGCCGGCGCGCTAGTCGGGCTCCAGGCAGCGGAACCCGTCGAGCACCGCGGGCCGCTCGTCCCCGCTGATCGATTGTAGCGTGAAGGAGCGGCCGCCCGCCTCGCAGTACCACGAGAAGACGCGCACTTCGACGTTGTTGCCGGCGGCGTCGGCGGCCATGAACGCGCCCACGCGGCCGCTGATGGTGTCGGTGAGCTGAAAATCGCCGCGCGATTCCTCGACGGAGGAGACGGCGCCGGGCGGCTGCGAGTCGGCGTCGATGGCAGCGTCGGCGTTGTAGATCGCCTGGCTGAGCGACTCCCAGGTGAGGATGTACTGCAAGACGCCGTTGGCGTCCTGGGCGAAGAAGCGGCCGCCGTCGGCGGTGGGCTGGTTCGCGACGCCGGCCAGCGGCAGCTCCCCGACGAAGCCGCTGGTGTCGTAGGTCAGGCCGAAGCCGAAGCGGGTGTACTCGCCCGGCAGACTGTCCGGCTCGGGCAGGGCCAGGAACGAGTCGAGCGTCTGCTGGAGGACGGGCTCGAGATCGGCGAAGGCGTCGTCGATCGCCCCGGCGTTGACGACGTAGGCGATGGGACCGACCCGGGTGATCAGCGAGCGCCAGCGCTCGAGCGCGCCGCCGGTCGCCCGCCGGTCGACCTCCCAGTCGACGATCAGGGCCGGCGTGGCGGGGTCCGTCACGAGGCTGACCTCCCGCCGGCCGAGGACGTTGGGCTGGCGGTCGCCGATCATGCCGGTCTGCCAGGCGGCCTCCAGGTCGGCGAGGGTTGCGCCCTCCTCGACGGCCTGGGTGGTGACGTTGATGGCGGTCGGGTCGGTCTCGGATCGGAAGATGACCAAGTCGATGCCGCCCGGGTTGATGTCGCAGAAGGGGCCGCAGACCAATTCGAGGCTGTAGCCGTAGACCGGGCTGCGGTAGCGCCGGACGATGTCCTCGGCCAGTTCGAGGTCCGCGTCGTCGTCCGCGGGGGTATCGGCGGGCGTGTCGTCGTCGGCGCCGGCTTGGTCGGCGGCGGCCTGCTCGGGGGCGTCGTCGCCGGTCGTCTCCTCGTCGGCCGCGCCGCCGGCCTCATCGCCGCCGCCGGCCTCGTCGTCGGCCTCGCCGGCGCTCTGCTCCTCGGCGTCCGGGGCGTCCCCGGCGTCGGCCGCCGCGACGGCCGGAGCTTCGGGGCGGAAGAACTCGTCGGCTTCGACGCCCTCGTTGCTGACGCTGCAGGCGGCGGCGAGCAGCGCGACGACCACCAGGGGGACGGTGGCGAGCAGCGAGGCGCGCACGGGGCGGGGGGCGATGGTCACGCGGTCTCCTGGCCGGGATCGCCGCTGGGCTTGCGAGCCACGGCGATCAATCGTTCTCCCGCCTCGAACGGGGGAAGGTCGTCGAGGTCGTACGAGCCGAAGCATCGCTCGGGCATCAACCCGGCCGCCTCCAGCAGCCCTTCCAGCTCGAAGCGGAAGATGTGGCGGAGCGGGAATCGCGCCCGCGTCCGGTGGACTGCGCCGTCGCTCCGCGTCTCATCATACAGATACGTAATCCACTGGATTTGGATTGCCGGGGCGGGATGGGCGGCCGCCAACTTCATCACCGTGTGGCCGCTGCGGGGGTCGGTGCGGGTCCATTGCAGGCGCGGGGTGGCCATCTCCGGCGACCAATCCTGCGGGTCGAAGGCGGGCAGATCGGCGACGAACCAGCCGCCGGTCCGCAGCAGCCGCGCGACGCCGCGCAGCGCCGCCAACTGGTCGCGCCGGGTGAGCAGATGGCAGAGTCCGCCCAACGGCGCGATGACGAGGTCGAACGCGCCGGGCGCGAGGGCGGGATGGGAGGGCGGACGGCGGATGTCGGCCCGGAGCAGCGTGACGCCCCCCGTGGGCGCGGCGGCGAACCGCTCCCGCGCCTGCGCGAGCATGGCCGGACTCGCATCGATCCCCACCACGCGGCAGCCCGCGGCGGCCAGGTGCGCGGCGACGCGCCCCGTGCCCACCCCCACCTCGAGCACGGCGGGGCCGGCCAGTTGCGCGTACGCCGCGTAGAGCGGCAGGTCGTCGGCGAGCGCGCCCATGTCGAGGTCGTAGAAGGGGGCGATGCGGGCCAGCGCCGCCTCGATCTCGGCCTCGCCGACCGGGAGGCCGTCGGGGTCGGTCAGCGGGGGATCGGCGGGAGCGGTCATGGGGGGTCTCGTGACTCGGCGGAGCCGCGCGGCTCGCGGGCTGACAGTATCAGTGACCGGCGATCCGGTTTGACCACCTCTCGGACGGCTGCCTAGCCTGCGGCTGCGCCGTCCGCGAGAGCGCCGCGGGGGAGCGGAGGACGAGCCATGGTCGGGCAGGACGATCTGCGCGCGCTGATCCGCGACATCCCCGACTTCCCGGAGCCGGGCATCCTGTTCCGCGACATCACGCCGCTGCTGGGCGACGCGGCCGCGTTCGGCCGGGCGCTGGATTGGTTCGCGGCGCTGCCGAGCGCGCGGGACGCGACGGCGATCGTGGGCATCGAGTCGCGCGGGTTCATCTTCGCGGCGCCGCTGGCGGCGCGCCTGGGGGTGGGGTTCGTGCCGGTGCGCAAGGAAGGCAAGCTGCCGCACGCGGCGCACGCGGAGGAGTACACGCTGGAGTACGGGGAGAGCATCCTGGAGATCCACCAGGACGCGCTGTCGGCGGCGGACCGGGCGCTGGTGGTGGACGACCTGCTCGCCACCGGCGGCACGGCGCGGGCGGCGGCGCGGCTGGCCGGGATGACCGGCGCGACGGTGACCGGGCTCGCCTTCCTGATCGAACTGAGCGAACTGGACGGGCGCGCGCTCCTGCCGGACCGGCGGGTCGACGCGCTGATCACGTACTGACCGCCGGCCATGACCGCGACGCCGCCCGACGCCAGCGCCCCGGCCGCCTCGCTCGCGGTGATCGGCGGCTCCGGCTTCGCCCGCATGGAGGCGCTGCACGAGCCGACGGTCTGGGAGCCGGCGACGCCGTTCGGGTCGCCCAGCGGGCCGATCACGATCGGCACGCTGCACGGACGTCGGGTCGCCTTCCTGCCGCGGCACGGGATCGGGCATTCGCTGCTGCCGCAGGAGGTGCCGTACCGGGCCAACGTCTGGGCGCTGAAGGCGCTGGGCGTGCAGGGCATCATCGCGGTGAGCGCCGTGGGGTCGCTGCGGGAATCGATCGCGCCGGGCGAGATGGTGGTCCCGGACCAGATCATCGACCGCACGCGGCACTCCCGGCCGACGACGTTCTTCGGCGACGGCATCGTCGCGCACGTGGGCTTCGCCGACCCGTTCTGCGCCGATCTGAGCGCCCGGCTGGTGGCAGCCGGGGCCGCCCTGGGCGCGCGGGTACACGCGGGGGGCGCGTACATCGCGATCGAGGGGCCGCTGTTCTCGACACGGGCGGAGTCGCGGCTGTACCGGGCCTGGGGCGGGTCGATCATCGGCATGACGGCGGTGCCGGAGGCCAAGCTCGCGCGCGAGGCCGAGATCGCCTACGGGATGCTGGCCACCGCCACCGACTACGACGTCTGGCACGAGAGCGAGGCGGACGTCTCGGTCGAGGTGGTGCTGGCGCGGCTGCGGGAGAACGTCGCGACGGCGCAGCGGATCGTGGCAGAGACGATCCGGGCGCTGCCGCCGGACTGGACGAGCACGGCCCGCGGCGCGCTGCGCCACGCGATCGTGACCGACCCGGCGCGGATCCCGGCCCGTGCGCGCGCGGACCTGGCGCCGATCATCGGGGAGTACCTGCCGTGACGGCGCCGACGGTGGCGGTCGTGGGGGCCATCACCCGGGACGACATCGAGACGCCGGCGGCGGCGGCGCGGGGGGAACTGGGCGGGTCGGCGATCTACGCGGCACTGGGAGCGGCGCTGCTGGGCCCCGTGCAGATCGTGTCGGTCGTCGGGGACGACGCGCCGCTCTGGTGGCTGGAGCGGCTGGCCGGGCGGGGGATCGACGTGTCGGGCGTGCGGGTGGTCGCGGGCGCGACGTTCCACTGGGGCTGCCGCTACCGGGCGAACCTGGAGGATCGCGACACCCTGTTCGTGCGCCCCGGCGTGTTCGACGACACGCCGATCGTCGCGCCGCGCGAGACGGCGGGGGTAGCGCACCTGTTCCTGAGCTCGAGCGTCGCGGCGCAGAACCGGGCCGCGATGGCCGCCTACCAGGGTCGCCGGCTGACGATGCTCGACACGATCGAGCGGGAGATCGTGGGGGCGCGCGCGGCGCTGCTAGAGACGATCGCGGAGGTGGACGTGGTCTCGATCAACGAGGCCGAGGCGCGGATGCTGCTCGGCGCCGAGGGACCGATGGCGCGGGCGGAGGTCGCGACGCGGACGCTGGCCCTGCTGCGGCGGTGGGGCGCGGAGACGTTGCTGCTCAAGCACGGCCCCGGCGGCGTGACGCTGGCCGACGCGGGCGGGCTGCGGACCGTGGCGGCGGCGCGGCCGGCCCGGGTGACCGATCCGACCGGGGCGGGCGACGTGTTCGGCGGGGCGGCGCTGGCCGCGCTGGCGGCGGGCGCCTCGCTGGAGGAGGCGGCGCGCTGGGGCTGCGCGACGGCGTCGTTCGTGGTGGAGGCGTTCGGCGCGGGGCGGCTGTGGGAGATCGATCGGGCCGACGTGGAGCGCCGCGCCGCGACGCTCCCCGCGGCCACGCCCCTGCCCGCCGAGGGGAGGCCGGCGCCGTGAGGAGCCCGCGGTGACCGACGCGCTCCGCCCCGTGAGCCGGCCGCGCCGCGACTTCGTGCTGCGCGAGTCGCGCGACGCGGCGGCGCTGGCGGCGATCCTGGGCCGGGACCGGCTGCACGCGGCCTACGCGCTGGCGCAACTGGAGCCCGACGTGTTCCCGGCCGCGCGCTTCTGGCTGTGCGAAGGCGGACCGGGGCCGGGCGCGGAGCGCGGGCCGAGTCTGGTCTGCCACTCGCGCGGGGGCCTGGGGGCCGCGACGTACGTGATGGGCCCGGCCGACGGCGTGGCGCGCATCCTCTCGCTGCACCCGGGGCCGTACCAGACGTTCATCACGGCGCGGCCGGCGCACCTCGCGGCGCTGGAGTCGGCCTACCGGCTGCGCAACCCGCGCACGATGTTGCGCATGCACGTGACCCGCGATCGCTTCCGGCCGGTGGACGGGCCGACGTTCCGGCTGCGCCCGGCGCACGTGGAGGAACTCAACCGGCTCTACCGCAGCCAGGGGAGGACGGCGTCGTACGGGTCGCGACACGTCGCGGAGGGCTGCTACCACGGCGTGCGGGAGGGGGATCGGCTACTGGCGGTGGCGGGGACGCACTCGATTGGCCCGGGGGCCGGGATCGCGGTGGTCGGCAACGTCTACACCCATCCGTCGGCGCGCGGGCGGGGCCTGGCGACCCGCGTGACGAGCGCCGTCACGGCGGCGCTGCTGAAGGACCAGCGCGACGTCGTGCTGTCGGTCGATCCGGAGAACGTGCCGGCGCTGCGGGCCTACCGGCGGCTGGGCTATCGGGCCGCGGGCGAGATCGTCGAGGCCGGGGGCGTGCGCCGGGCCGGCGCGCTATCGACCGCCCTGCGGCGACGAATCGCCGCCTACCGCGGCCGCGAGGAGGGCGTGGAGATCGTGCCCGGCTGAGCGGAAATCTGATCCCCTCTCCACCGTTCAGGTGGAGAGGGGGACAGGGGGTGAGGTTCCCCTACACGCCGGGCTTCCCCTCGAACCACGACCGGTACCACCGATAGGTGGCGGCGGTGCTGCTGTTGGTCGAACCGTAGCCCTTGAGCCAGGGACGGTGTCCGACGACCGGCCGGCCCCAGTTGCAGTAGATCTGGGGATTGAGTTCGAGCAGCTTGGTCTGGATTTCGTCGTAGATCGGCAGACGGTTCTCGGCGCCGAGGGTGGTGCGTCCCCGCTCCAGCAACGCGTCGAGTCCGGGGTCCGAGAACTCGCCGAAGTTGCGTCCGCCGGCGCTGTGGCTGAGACCGTAGAGGACGTCGGGGTCGAACGCGCCCCCGAGACCCTGGTAGGTGAGGGTGAACTCCCCCGCCGCCCGCAGCGTGTTGTTCTCCGAGTCGGGCTGCTCATGGACGGCCACCTCGAATCCGATTTCGGCGAAGTTCTGCTGCATCACCTCCGCGTACGCGGTTCCGTAGCCGGCAGCGGCGGTCATCGGCGGCACGCTGGCCGGGTCGTAGCCGCTGGCGTCGAGCAGCCGCCGGCCCTCGGCCAAGTCCTCCTCGCGCTGGGCGCCGGAGCGGTAGCCGGGCAACTGGCGCAACTCGTCGACGCTCCAGGCGTATGCGCCGATCGCGTGGGAGATCGGTCCGCCGATCTCCGTCACGCCCTGGGTCGTCACGAGGAGCTGTTCCCGGTCGGTGGCGAGGTGCAGGGCGGTGCGCACGCGCGGGTCGGTGTAGGGCTCGACCTTGGTGTGGAAGTGGACCGCCGTCCAGTTCCAGGTCGCGTTCATGGGCACCTCGACGAGGTTCTCCTCGCCGACTTGGCCCCGCACGGCCTCGTTCTCCGCCGGGAAGCCCAGCCACGGACAAAAGAGGATGTCCGTCTCACCGGCGACGTACTGCGCGGCCCGGTACGCCCCGTCGGCATTCCAGTTCGCCCGCAGCCCGTTGATGTAGGGGAGCGGGTCGCGGTAGTAGTTGGGATTGCGTTCGAGCTCGGTGAGCACATCGGCCTCACGGGAGACCATCTGCATGCCGCCGGTGCCAATGGCGGCCGCGGGGTCGCTGGCGATGGCGCCGTCGCCGAAGGCCTCGACCGCGTCGCGCGAGACCATCAGCATCTGGATCTCGCCGACCGCCGTGAGCATCGGCGAGAACACCTCCCCGAGCGTGAGGCGCAGGGTGAGGTCGTCGGTGACCTCGAACTGGTCGACGGCGGCGAAGCGGTCTCGCCAGATGAACTCGGGGTTGTCCTGGCCGAAGCGCTGGAGTCCGAAGGACGCGTCCTCGGCGACGAACTGCCGGCCGTTCAGCGGGGGCTTGTCATGCCAGTACACGTTCGGCTTGATGTTGTAGACGAAGGTGACGTCATCGACGATCTCGGGCAGCTCCGCCATCGCCGAGGTGAGCACCCCGCCCTCATCGTTGTAGTTGAGGTGGTCGTAGACCGGGAAAATGGTGCTGTCGAGGAAGCCGTGGTCGGCGATGGCCGGGTCGAGGATGCCGCCGTCGCCCCCGTGCCAGCTGATGATGCCGCCACGCTGCGGGCCGGTGGCCGGGGCTTCGTCGTCCTCCGCCGCCATGGCGGCGCTCTCGGCGGCCTCCTGGGCCGCGTCGGCGGCCTCTTGCGCCGCGGCGACGGCCGCGGCGGCCGTCTCGGCCGCGGCTTCGGCGGTCTCCTGGGCGGTGGCGGCGGCCTCGCCGGCGGCGGCGGACGCCTCCCCGGCGGCAGCCGCAGCCGCGGCAGCGGCCTCGGCGGCTTCGTCGATGGCGGCCTGGGCGGCCTCGGCGGTCGCCGTGCCGGCCTCGACCGCGGCGGCCGCGTCACGGGCGGCCTGGGCGGCGGCCTCTGCGGCCTCCGAGGCGGCAGCCGCGACGGCCGCGGCGGCTTCGTCACCGGCCGCGGATGCGGCGGCGGCAGCGTCGGCGGCCGCCTGGGCCGCGGCTTCGGCAGCGGCGGCCGCGTTGGCGGCGTCCTCCGACTCGGCCGCCTCGGCGGCCAGGGCGGCGGCCGCATCGGCCGCGTCGGCCGCCTGGGAGGCCGCGGCGGAGGCCTCGGAGGCGGCTGCAGCCGCTTCGGCGGCGGCGTCGGCGGCGGCCTCGGTCTCGGCGGCGCGCGCCTCGCCGGCGGCGACGGCCGCGGCGGCGGCCTCCTCCGCGGCCGCGGCCGCGCGCTCGGCGGCCGCGGTTCCGGCGTCATCGTCGTCGTCGCCGCAGCCGACCAAGGCGAGGCCGGCCGCGCCGACGCCGGCTTTGGCGCTGGCTCCCAACATCGTGCGACGGCTGATCTTTCGCTGTCGCAGGGTGCTCCAATAGTTGCTCATGACGTCATCCTTTCCTGGGATGTGACCGCCCCATCCCCCATGGATGGGGTCGTGCTTTGCGAGCGCAGGTATTATGACGTCTATGGGGGGGGGGCAGGTCAAGGGTTTTGGGAAGTTACTTTTTTACACTTGACGGAATGTCAAGGGGTATGCAAACGGTTCCCTCGTCGTGTGGAAAGGGAGAGGGGGAATGTTGGGCGGAAAAAAAATTCTTGCGGGCCGCCCCGGCGCGCCGCGTTCACGGTCGCAGGGGCGACCCTTGTGGTCGCCCTGCCGGGCGGCGGCCGGGCGCCGCCGAAAAATTTCGCGGCCTCTCCCCCTCACCCCAACCCTCTCCCCAGGGAGAGGGGGCCGGAGGCCCCGCTCCACCGTCCAGGTGGAGAGGGGGTTCGGGGGTGAGGTCGGGCAGGCGAAAAAATCCTTGCGGGCCGCCCCGGCGCGCTGCGTTCACGGTCGTAGGGGCGACCCTTGTGGTCGCCCTGCCGGGCGGCGGCGAAAAAATTTCGCGGCCTCTCCCCCTCACCCTCACCCTCTCCCCAGGGAGAGGGGATCGGAGGGACAGGAGGCGAGGCCGGGGCCGGCGGTGCGGCGGGGCGCTAGCGCTTGGTGTACTGCGGGGCCTTGCGGGCGCGCTTGAGGCCCGGCTTCTTGCGCTCCTTGACGCGCGCGTCGCGGGTGAGCATCCCGGCCCGCTTGAGCGTGGGGCGCAGTCCCGCGTCGGCCTCGACGAGGGCGCGGGCGATGCCGAGGCGGATCGCCCCGGCCCAGCCGCTGCGGCCGCCGCCGCTGCACTTGATCTGGGCGTTGAAACGACCCTCCATGTCGGTCACGGCGAGCGGTTCCAGGAACTCGCGGCGCTGCACCTCGCGGGTGAAGAGCTCCTCGGCGGGCTTGCCGTTGACGACGACGGCGCCGGCGCCCGGGTAGAGCCGCACCCGCGCGACGGCTTCCTTGCGGCGGCCGACGCCGTAGTAGTAGTGCTGCGGGGACGTGGTCGTCATGCTATTCCTCCGTCGCGTCGGCCGCGTCGGCCGGCCCGTCGCTCGTGGCCGCGCGGGCGACCTGACCGGCGTGGGGGTGATCGGGGCCGGCGTACACGCGCAGGTGGGTGAACTGGCGCGCGCCGATGCGGTTCTTGGGCAGCATCCCCCGCACGGCCCGCTCGACGGCGCGCTCCGGGTAGCGCTCGATGAGGTCCTTGAAGGCCATCTGCCGCAGGCCGCCGGGGTAGCCCGAGTGGCGGTAGTACATCTTCTGCTCGCGCTTGTTGCCCGTGACGGCGACGCGCGCGGCGTTGATCACGACGACGTAGTCGCCCACGTCGAGGGCGGGCGTGAAGGTCGGCTTGTGCTTGCCGCGCAGGAGCGTGGCGATCTCGGTGGCGACGCGGCCCAGCGGGCGATCGGCCACGTCGATCACGTGCCAGGTGCGCTCGACCTCAGCGGCTCGGGTGGCGTGTGTCTTCATCGTCATCGCATCCATCGTTCCAATCCGCCAGCTCCGCCAGCGTGTATCGAACCCCTGCCAAGTACAAGCCCCGCGCCGGCGCCGTCGGTCCGGCGCTCCCGAAGACCGGCCGCCGCAGCAGCGCCGCGACGCGCTCCGGCTCCGCCCGGCCCCGGCCGATCTCGACGATCTGGCCGGTCATGCGCCGCACCTGGTGCGGCAGGAAGGCGTCGCCCTCGAACTCCAGGCGCCAGCGGCCCGGCCGGGTCCGCAGGCGCGCCGCCGTGAGGCGCCGCGTGCCGCCGCCCGTGGCGGGCCGGGCCGCGAAGGAGGCGAAGTCGCGCCTGCCCGGCAGCAGCGCCAGGGCCCGCGACATCTTCGCCGCGTCGAGCGGCCCGCGGATCACCCAGGCCCCGGCCTCCCAGAGCGGCTGGCGCACGGGAGCGAGGCGCAGGTGATAGTCGTAGCGCCGGGCGCAGGCGTCGCGACGGGGGTCGAAGTCCGGCGGCACGAGGCGCGCATCCTGCACGGCGATAGCGGCCGGCAAGAAGTGGTTCAAGCCGTGCTGCCAGCGGTCCGGCGGGAGCGCCGCGTCGCTGCTGAGGGCCGCCACCTGCCCGGTGGCGTGCACCCCTGCATCGGTGCGGCCGGCGAAATCGACCCGGTGCGCCGCGCCGGTGAGCGCCCGCGCCGCCTCCTCCAGGACGGACTGGACGGTGGGCGGACCCGCCTGTCGCTGCGACCCCGCGAAGGGGCCGCCGTCGTATTGGAGGAGCAGCGCGATGCGCCGCCGCCGCGCCGGGGGCGTGGTCAGGCGTCCTCCTTCGCTGCTGCGTCCGTGTTGTCGCCGGTCGCGTCGTCGCCGGCGGCCGGCTCGATGATGGCGTCGCCGGCCGCGTCTTCGACCAGCTCGATCTGGGCCATGCGCGCGCCGTCGCCCAGGCGCGGCCCCAGCTTGACGATGCGCGTGTAGCCGCCGGGCCGGTCGCGGAAGCGCGGCGCCACCTCGGCGAAGAGGCGGCGCAGGACGGCCTGATCGGTGAGCACCGCGCCCGCGCGGCGCCGGGCGGCGCCGTCGCCGCGCTTGCCGAGCGTGATGACCCGCTCGGCGACGGGCCGCATCTCCTTGGCCTTGGCCTCGGTGGTGACGATGCGGTCGTGGCGCAGCAGATCGGTGACCTGATTGTGGATCAGGGCCTTGCGGTGCGTCGCGGTGCGCCCCAGTTGCCGCCGTGCAATGCGATGCCGCATGACTGCTCCCGCTTCCCGCGCGCCGGCGCTAGCCCCGGACGTCCGGGTCCTGGCCGGCCTCGCGCAGCGCCTCCAGCAACGCCGTGCCCAGCGAGCTGATCTCTTCGTCGGCCTCGCCGGGAACCTCCACGGGCGCCTCCGCGCCGGGGGGGGCGCTCAGCGCCGCGGCGGCCTCGGCCGCATGCAGCGCCTCGATGCTGCCCTGCCGGCCGCGGGGGTCGTCCTCGGCCAGGAAGCCCAGCTCCCGCAGCCGGTCCATGACCTCGAGGAAGGACTTCTCCCCGAAGTTGCGCAGGCCGAGCAGTTGCTCGTCGGACTTCTCCAGCACCTGACCCACGGTCATGAGCCCGCTGCGCTTGAGACAGTTGTAGGAGCGGACGGAGAGGCTGAGTTCCTCGATCGACGTGTGGTAGCGCTCGGGGCTGAGGCCCAGGTGCGCGCCGGGCAGGCGGCCGGCGGCGCCGGGCGGCGTGCCGAGGTGGACGAACAGGCGCAACTCCCGGTTGAGGATCTCGGCGGCCTGGCGGACGGCGTCCTCGCCGCTGAGCGAGCCGTCGGTCCAGACCTCCAGGATGAGCCGGTCGAGGTCGCTCTCCTGGCCCACGCGGGTGGGCTGCACGGTGTAGTTGACCTTGCGCACGGGCGTGAAGACGGCGTCCATGGGGATCACGCCGATGGCCATGCCGTCGGTGTGGGCGGCGGGCACGAAGCCGCGGCCCCGCTCGACGTCGAGTTGGGCGCTGAGGCGCGCGTCGGGCGCGTCGAGGGTGGCGATGTGCAATTCCGGGTTGACGATCTCGTAGTCGCCGGGCACTTCCAGGTCGGCGGCGGTCACGGTGCGCTCGCCGGAGACGTCGAGGAAGATCTTGGCCGGGCGGTCGGAGAGGGCGCGCAGGCGGATGCCGCGCAGGTTGAGGAGCAGTTCGGTGGTGTCCTCCTTGATGTGCTCAATGGTGGAGAACTCGTGCTGCACCTGGTCGATGCGCACGGCCGTGACGGCGGCCCCGGGCAGGGCGGCCAGCAGCACGCGCCGCAGCGCGTTGCCGATCGTCGTGCCGAAGCCGCGGGCGAGCGGCTCGGCGACGAGCCGGGTGTAGGTCTCGCTGGACTCTTCGATCTCGAGCCGGGGGTTGTCTTGCTCGGTAGTCACGTGGGGTGGTCCCTCCCAGGCCGTCGCTCCGCGCCGGCGGAGGACGTCGTGGATGGCGTCGCTAGCGGGAGTAGTACTCAACAATGGCGTTCTCATCGAACTTGGTGTCGACGTCGCTGCGCAGGGGCAGGGCGGTGAGCGACGCTTCCAGTTGCACCGGATCGACGGCGATCCAGCCGGGCACCTCGCGGCCGCCCTGCCACTCTTTCACGTTCTCGAAGAACTTCGTGCCCCTCCCCCGCGCGGTCCAGCCGATGCGGTCTCCCACCTTGGTCTGAATGGATGCGATGTCGGCCTTGTGGCCGTTGAGACTGATGTGCCCATGACACACGATCTGCCGCGCCTGCGGGCGGGACTCGGCCAGGCCGGCGCGGTAGACCACGTTGTCCAGGCGCAACTCCAGGAGTTGGACGAGGTTGTCGCCGGTCGCGCCGGATCGGCGGGTGGCCTCTTTGTACATGCGGAGGAACTGCCGCTCAAGGACGCCGTAAGTGTAGCGGGCCTTCTGCTTCTCGAGCAGTTGGCGGGCGCGATCGGAGACCTTGCGGCGACGGGGCGATCGCTGGCCGGGCGGATTGGGGCGCCGCTCGAGGGCGCAGCGCGCCTTCGCGCACAGCGTCTCGCCGGTGCGGCGGCAGAGGCGGCACTTGGGTCCGGTGTAACGCGCCATCGGTGACTCCTAAGCCCTGCGCCGCTTGCGGGGACGGCAGCCGTTGTGCGGGATGGGGGTGATGTCGCGGATGGTGCGCAGGGCGATGCCGCTGGCCTGCAGGGCGCGCACGGCGGATTCCCGCCCGCTGCCCGGACCCTTGACGAAGACGTCGACCTCGCGCAGGCCGTGGTCCATGGCCTTGCGGGCGGCGTTCTCGGCCGCGATCTGGGCCGCGTAGGGCGTGCTCTTGCGCGACCCCTTGACGCCCGTGGAGCCGGCGCTGCCCCAGGCGATCGTGTTCCCGTTGGGGTCGGTGAGGGTGATGATCGTGTTGTTGAACGTCGATTGCACGTAGGCGCGGCCCCGCGGCACGTTCTTGCGCTCCCGGCGCCGCCCGCGGACGGGGCGCGGGGCGGCGGGAGCCGCCGGAGCGGCCGCGGCCGGCGCGGCCTCCGCCGGGGGCGGCGGGGGCGCGGCTGGGTCGGGCGGGGGCGTTGGCTGGTCTGGCACCATGCGGTCCTCGTGCTTCCGGCGTGCGGGCTGGCGGGTCTACTTCTTGAGCGCGGCCCGGCGCCGGCCGGCGACGGTCCGTCGCGCGCCGCGACGGGTGCGGGCATTGGTGCGGGTGCGCTGACCGCGCATGGGCAGGTTGCGGCGGTGGCGCTGGCCGCGGTAGCAGTTGATGTCGATCAGCCGCTGGATGTTCTGCCGCGTCTCGCGGCGCAGGTCTCCCTCGACGAGGTAGTCGCGGTCGATGATCTCGCGCAGGCGGGAGATCTCCGACTCGGTCAACTCGCGCATGCGCTTCTCCGGGTCGAGCTGGCTCTTGCGCACGATCTCGCGGGCGCGGGTGGGACCGATGCCGTAGATGTAGCGCAAGGCGTACGGGATCTTCTTGTCGTCCGGGACGTCGACGCCGGAGATGCGGGCCATCCTGTTCCTCCTCAGTTCCTGTTCCGCTCGTTCCGACCTTGCCGATTCCCGCCCCGGCGGCCCCGGACGGCGCATGCGCCCGCCCAACGCCCCGCCGGGGTCAGGTCCAGGCGGTCAGCACGTCCGCCGGCTCCCCCTCCCGGAGGGCCATCGTGTGCTCGAAGTGGGCGGAAAGTTTGCCATCCTTTGTGGACACGGTCCAGCCGTCGGATAACTCTACCGTCTCGGGGCTGCCGATGGTGGCCATCGGCTCCAGCGCGACGACCATCCCCTTGCGCATGATCATGCCGCTGCCCGGCCGGCCGTAGTTCGGCATGCTGGGCGGCTCGTGCATCGTGCGGCCGATGCCGTGCCCCACGTACTGCCGCACGACGCCGTACCCCGCGCCCTCCAGGACCGCCTGGATGGCGGCGCCGATGTCGCCCTTGCGGACGCCGACGCGGGCGGTGTCGATGCCGACATCGAGCGCCTCGCGGGTGACGTCGAGCAGGCGTTGGGCCTGCGCCGACACCGTGCCGACGGGCACGGTGATGGCGGAGTCCCCCACCCAGCCGTCGACCGTCGCGCCGTGGTCGATGGAGAGGATGTCGCCGTCTTCCAGGATACGATCGGTCGCGAATCCGTGGACGATCTGTTCGTTCACGGAGGCACAGATGGCGTGCGGGAAGCCGTGATAGCCGACGAAAGTGGGGACGACGCCGAGTCGTTCGTACTTCTCGACGACGTAGCGGTTCAGGGCGGAGAGGCGCACGCCGGGCCGCACCATCCCGGCGAGTTCCTGCAGGGTCTCGGCGACGAGGCGGCCCGCCGCGCGCATCTGCTCGATCTCCGCCGGACTCTTGAGGATGACCTGACTGGAGCGCCCGTCGAGCATCAGCACCCCTCCGGCGAATCAGTCGGCAGGGCGGCGAGCAGGGCGGCGCTCACGTCGGCGGGCGCGCGCGCGCCGTCGATGCGGACGAGGCGGCCGGCCGTCTCGTAGAAGGCGATCAGCGGGGCCGTCTGGCGCTCGTAGACGGTGAGCCGGCGGTCGATCGCGGCCGGCGTGTCGTCGTCGCGCTGAGTCAGAGCGGCGCCGCAGCCGTCGCAGACGCCGTCGGCGGCGGGCGGGTTGTTGGTCTCGTGGTAGACGGCGCCGTCGGCGGAGCAGGTCCAGCGACCGCCCAGGCGGGCGCGGACCTCGTCGGGCGGCACGTCGATCAGGAGCGCCGCGTCGACGGCCTGGCCCCGCTCGGCCAGGGCGTCGTCGAGGGCGCGGGCCTGTTCGGTGGTGCGGGGGAAGCCGTCGAGCAGGGAGCCCGCGGCGGCGTCGGGCCGGTCGAGGCGTTCGCGCAGCATGGCGATGGTGACCTGGTCGGGGACGAGCTCGCCGCGGTTCATGTAGCTCTTGGCGAGCAGGCCCAACTCGGTGCCGCCGCGCACGTTCTCGCGGAACATGTCGCCGGTGGCGACGTGCACGAGGCCGGTCGCCTCGACGAGACGGGCGGCCTGGGTGCCCTTACCGGCGCCGGGGGGGCCGAGCAGGATGATGTGCATCGCTAGCGGATGAACCCTTCGTAGTTGCGCATGAGGAGTTGCGACTCGACCTGCTTCATCGTATCGAGCGCGACGCCGACGACGATCAGCAGGCCGGTGCTGGAGATGGTGAGGGCCTGACTGTCGGGGATGAACTCGGTGGTCAGGAAGGGCACGATGGCGATGAAGCCCAGGAAGAGCGCGCCGGCGAAGGTGATGCGGATCAGCACCTTGTTGACGTAGTCCTGCGTGGGCCGGCCGGGACGGATGCCGGGCACGAAGCCCCCCTGCTTCTGCAGGTTCTCCGAGATGTTCTGCTGCTGGAAGGTGACCACGGTGTAGAAGAACGTGAAGCCCATGACCAGCAGGAAGGAGAGCGCCCAGTAGAGCGGGCGGCCGGGCGAGAAGTTCTCCTCGACCCAGGAGGCGACGCGCACGACGAAGCCCGGGCGCTGGCCGATGATCTGCCCCTCGACGGCGTCGACGGTGAGCGGATCGTCGGGGCCGTCGAGGTGGGTGCGAACCTCCGTCAGGCCGATCAGCCCGCCCTCGACGTCCTGCAGCACGATGAGTTCGGTACCGATCTCGTTGTTCTCGATGCTCCAGGTGGGGACGATCTGGCCGCTGCCGGGGTCGGTCTGCGCCTCGACGCGGGTGAGCACGTTCGCGTCGCTGGTGCGGTTGATGTCGTCGACGACGTCCTGGAAGGTGTCCTCCTCGGCGTTCCAGGCGACCTCGCCGGCGTTGACGAGGATGCGTCCCTCGGGGGCGATGCCGGGGAAGGCTTCGGCGAGCGGGAGTTCGTCGGCCTCGTCGACGGAGAAGGGCAATTCGACGCGGGTGCGGGTGGCGGTGTCGTCGCCGGCGGTCCCCGTCAGCCAGCCGGCGATGACGGAGGGGAAGATGATGATCGAGAAGGCGAAGATGAGCGGGATCATGCCGGCGCTGTTGACGCGCAGGGGGATGTGACTCTGGCCGCTCTGGCGGTACATGCGTCCGCCGCGGAAGACGGATCGGGCGTACTGCACGGGGATGCGCCGCTGGGCTTCCTGGAAGAAGACGATCAGGGCGACCAGCACCACGGCGATGGCGATGACGATGATGATGCCGCTGGCGCCGGTGTCGCTGGCGCGGATGGAGTTGAAGAGGGTGGGGAAGCTGGCGATGATGCCGCCGAAGATGATCAGCGAGATGCCGTTGCCGATGCCGCGCTCCGTGATCAGCTCGCCCAGCCAGATGAGGAACATCGTGCCGGCGGTCATGGAGATGACGGCGGAGAGCGTGGGCAGGGCGTCGCTGCCGGTGAAGCCGATGCCGGAGATGGCGTTGGCGTTCTCGAGCAGCAGCAGCTGGCCGTAGCCCTGCACGATCGACATCGGCAGGGCGAACCAGTAGGTGTAGACGCCGATCTTGTTGCGGCCCGCCTCGCCCTCCTTGGAGAGTTGCTGCAGGCGGGGGACCATGGGCGTCAGCAACTGCATCACGATCGAGGCGGTGATGTAGGGGTAGACGCCCAGCGCGACGATGCTCAGGTTCTCCAAGCCGCCGCCGCTGAACAGGTTGAGGAAGCCCAGGACGGGGTTGTTCTGCAGGGCGTTGTCGAGTTGGACGAGGTTGACGTTGGGGACGGGAACGTGCGCGAGGAAGCGGAAGACGATCAGCATCGCCAGCGTGAAGGCGAGCTTGCGGCGGACGTCCGGCTGACGCCAGGCGTCGACGAGGGCCTGGAGCAGGCGCGGTCTAGTTGGACTCTGCGCCGTCGGGGCTCGCTGCATTCAGCTCCTCGATGGTTCCACCCGCGGCTTCGATCTTGCGGCGCGCGGCGGCCGAGACCTTGGGCGCGCGCAGCGTGAGGGCGTGGCCGAGTTCGCCGCCCGCCAGGACCTTGAACGGCTCATCGGCGCGCTTGAGCAGCCGCGCCGCCACGAGCGCCTCTGAGTCGACCGTGGCGCCGGCCGGGAATCGATCGGCGAGCGCGCCCAGGTTGATCGCGGTGTACTCGATGCGGAAGGGATTGCGGAAGCCCGGCTTGCGCGCCAGCTTGCGGATCAGCGACATCTGGCCGCCCTCGAAGCCGGGGCGCAGGTCGTTGCCCGAGCGGGCCTTCTGGCCCTTGAGGCCCTTGCCCGCGTAGGTGCCGCCGCCGGCCGCGTTGCCGCGGCCGATGCGCTTGCGGTTGCGGGTGGCCCCTCGGGGCGGTCGGAGATCGTTGGCGCGAAGCGGCATGACTCAGTCGACCTCACTCACCGCCACCAGATGCGCCACCTTGCGGAGCATACCACGCACGTCGGGCGTATCCGGCTTCTCCACGCTTTGGCCCAGGCGGCGCAGTCCCAGCGATCGGACCGTGTGCATCTGGTCCGATCGGTAGCCGATGGCGCTCTTGACGTAGGTGATCCGCAGCGTCGGCATGGGGGCGCTCCGGCCTATTCCGTCGCCGGCGGGGCCGCGGGGGCGGCGGGCAGGCGGCCGGCCAGCGCGAGGCGCTCGCGACGGACCTCCACCGGGTCGCGCAGCAGCTGCAGCGCTTCGATGGTGGCGCGCACGACGTTGACGACGTTGTTGGACCCCAGCGACTTGGTGAGCACGTTGCGCACCCCGGCGGCCTCCAGGATGGCGCGCACGCCGCCGCCGGCGATCACGCCGGTACCGGGCGCGGCCGGCTTGAGCATCACGCGGGAGGCGCCGAAGTCGTGCGTGATGGGGTGGGGCAGCGTGCCCTCGCGCAGGGGGACGGTGATCATGTTGCGCCGGGCGACGGTCGCGCCCTTGCGGATCGCCTCCGGCACCTCGTTGGCGCGGCCGATGCCGACGCCGACCTTGCCCTTCTGGTCGCCGGCGACGATGACGGCCGTGAAGGAGAAGCGCCGGCCGCCCTTGACGACCTTGGCGACGCGGTTGATGGAGACGACCTTCTCGACGACGTCGTCGCCGGGGCGATCGTCGCGGCGGCGGCGATCCCCACGATCGCGCCCGCCGCCGCCTCCTCGATGCTGGACCATGCGCGCCTCCCTAGAAGGACAGGCCGCCCGCCCGGGCGGCGTCGGCCAGCGCTCGCACGCGGCCGTGATAGCGGAAGCCCCCGCGGTCGAAGACGACCTGGGTAACCCCGGCGGATGTGGCGCGCTCGGCGACGCGCGCGCCCACGTTCTTGGCGCGGGCGGTCTTATCGCCGCCGCCGCGCAGGTCGGCTTCGAGGTCGGAGGCGGCGGCGAGGGTGCGCTGCGCGTCGTCGTCGATGACCTGGCAGTAGATGTGGTTGTTCGAGCGGAAGACGGCCAAGCGCGGGCGCTGCGCGGTGCCCCGCACGTGCTTGCGCACGCGGGCGTGCCGGCGGATGCGGGCGGCGCGGGCGTTGAGGCGGCTGCGTCGGGTTCCCATGCGTCGCTCCTATGCGCCCACGCCGGCGGCGCCCTTGCCGGCCTTGCGGCGGACCCACTCGCCCTGGTAGCGGATGCCCTTGCCCTTGTAGGGCTCGGGCGGGCGGATCTTGCGGATCTCGGCGGCCTGCTGGCCGACCGCCTGCTTGCTGATACCGCTCACCTTCACGAGTTGACCCTCGACCTCCAGCGTGATGCCGGGGTGGGGCTCGACGACGACGGGGTGCGAGAAGCCGACCCGCAGGTTGACGTTCTTGCCCGCCATCTCGGCGCGGTAGCCGGTGCCCTGGATCTCCAGCACCTTGCTGAATCCTTCCGAGACGCCGACGACCATGTTGTTGATCAGCGCGCGCGTGAGGCCGTGCCGGGCGCGCATGTCCTTCTTGTCGTTGGGGCGGGTGACGACGACCGCGCCGTCGTCCACGCGCACGCCGATGGACGCCGGCGCCCGCCAAGCGAGTTCGCCCTTGGGCCCCTTCACGGAGACCAAGCCCTCATCGACGTCGACCGTGACGCCGCTGGGGATGGGGATCGGCAGTCGTCCGACTCGGCTCATGGCATCACCACACGTAGCAGAGAACTTCGCCGCCGACGTTCTGGCGGCGGGCGTCGCGGCCGGTCATCACGCCGCGCGGGGTGGACATGATGGCGACTCCCAGGCCGCCGTAGACGCGCGGGATCTCGCGGCGCTGCACGTAGACGCGCAGGCCGGGCCGACTGACGCGCTGCAGGCCCGCGAGCACGGAGTCGCCGCCCTCCTTGTAGAGCAGCTCGATGTCGATCTCGGGCTGCGGGCCGCGGGCGGAGTCGCGCGTCTCGTAGCCCTTGATGAACCCTTCCTCGGCCAGCACCTCCGCGATCGCGAGCTTCATCTTGGAGGCCGGGACGCGGACGCGGGCGTGCCGCGCGGTGACCGCGTTGCGGATCCGGGCGAGCATGTCGGCGATGGGGTCGGTTACGGGCATCGCAGGCTCCTAGTTGTTCGATCGCGCGAAGGGCATGCCGAGCAGCTCGAGCAGGCGGCGCGCTTCGGCGTCGTTCTGGGCGGAGGTGAGGACGTTGATCTGCAGGCCGCGGATGCGGTCGACCGTGCTGAACTCGATCTCGGGGAAGACGATCTGCTCGCGCAGGCCGATGCTGTAGTTGCCGCGCCCGTCGAAGGCGGTGCGGGAGAGGCCCTGGAAGTCGCGGATACGGGGCAGTGCGGCGTTGATCGTGCGGTCGAGGAACTCCCACATGCGATCGCCGCGCAGGGTGACGGTGACGCCGACGGGGTTGCCCTCGCGCAACTTGAAGTTGGCGATCGACTTGCGGGCGCGCGTGATGACGGGGCGCTGGCCGGTGATCTGCCCCACCTCGGCGGCCACGGTGTCGAGCACGCGCGCGTTGCCCAGCGCCTCGCCGAGGCCCACGTTCACCACGACGCGGGTGACGCGCGGCACCTGCATGACGCTGGCGTAGCCGAATTCCTCCTGGAGCTTGGCCTGGATCTCGTCGCGGTAGCGCTGCTTGAGGCGGGGGACGGGCATCAGTCGAGGTCCTCCTCGCAGCGGCGGCAGAAGCGGACCTTGGCGCCGTCGGGCCGGCGGCGGAAGCCCACCCGCGTGCGCTTGTCGCAGTCGAGGCAGACGACGGCCACCTTGCTCCAGGGCAGCGGCGCCTCGATCTCAATGATGCCGGCCTGCGTGCCGAGCTGGCGCGCCTTCATGTGCTTCTTGACGATGTTGACGCCCTGCACGATCACGCGTTCCTTTTCCGGTTGCAACTCCCGGATCTGGCCGCGCCGGCCGCGGTCCTTGCCGCTGAGCACCTCGACGACATCGTCCTGACGCAGGCGCCGCATCAGATCACCTCCGGGGCGAGCGAGACGATGCGCATGTAGTTCTTCTCGCGCAACTCCCGCGCGACGGGCCCGAAGATGCGGGTGCCCTTGGGGTTGGTGAGGTCCGAGAGGATCACCGCCGCGTTGTCGTCGAACTTGATGTAGGAGCCGTCGGGGCGCCGGTAGCCCTTGGCGGTGCGCACGACGACCGCGCGCACGACGTCGCCCTTCTTCACGTCGCGGCCGGGGTCCGCCTGCTTGACCGTCGCCACGATGACGTCGCCGACGCTCGCGTAGCGCCGGCCGGTGCCGCCGAGCACGCGGATGCAGAGAATCTTGCGGGCGCCGGAGTTGTCGGCGACGACGAGACGGCTCTCCTGCTGGATCATGGCTCCGTCTCCGCTTTGGGCGGGGCGTCCGGGGCCGCCTCCGTATCCGCGGGCGCATCGGCGGGCGGGTCCGCCTCCGACGCCGCGTCGGCGGCCGACGGAGCCTCGGAGGTCTCGGCGGGCTCGGGATCCGCCGCTTCCGCAGCCGGCTCCGGCTCGGCGGCGGGCTCGGGCTCCGCGTCCGGCTCCGCGTCGGCGGCCGGCGGCGTGTCGGCCTCCGCCGACGCCTCGGGAGTCTCGGCGGGCTCGGACTCAGCCTCCTCGGGGGTCGGCTCCGGCGAGACGTCGTCCTCTGCCTCCGCGTCCGACTCGGCGTCGGCGGCCGGCGGAGCCTCGGCCTCCGCCGACGCCTCGGGGATCTCGGCGGGCTCGGGCTCCGCCGCTTCCGCGGCCGGCTCCAGCTCGGCTGGGGGCTCTACCTCCGTGTCCGACTCCGCTTCGGCGGCCGGCGGGGCATCGGCCTCCACCGGCGTCTCCGCGGCCTCAGGCTCGGCATCCACGGCGGCATCGACGCTTGGCGGGGCCTCCGCGTCGGCCGACGCCTCGACCGGCGCGGGCGCGTCGACCGGGGGCGCTTGAATATCGCGGGGCTGGATGTCGGCGACCTCGTGCCGCTCCAGGATGCGCACGACGCGCCAGTGCTTGTGGCGCGAGAGGGGCCGGCACTCCTCGATCAGAACCTGGTCGCCCAACTCGCAGGCGTTGGTTTCGTCGTGCGCCTGGAACTGCTTGCGGCGCCGCAGCACCTTCTTGTAGCGCCGGTGCGTGACGGTGCGTTCGACGCGCACGACGACGGTCTTGTCCATCTTGTCGCTGACGACGACGCCGGTGCGCTGCTTGCGTGCCATCGCTAGCTCGTCTCCTTCTCGGGGGCATTCTCATCGTCGTCGTCGGCCGCCACGGCTTCGGCCGAGGTCAACTCGACATCTTCGACGGCCTCGGCCGCGAGTTCGTCGGCGAGCGCAGAGGGCGGGACCAGGGGGACGGCCTCCTCGGGAAGCGCGCTCTCGGCCGCCGCGCGTTCGTCGAGCGCGCGCTGCTTCTGCGGGGAGATCGGGGCGGGGGCCGCCGCGGCGAGCGGCGCCAGCGGGGCGCCGGCGGCGGCGGCCAATTCGCGCTCCCGCAGGATCGTGCGCAGCCGCGCGATCTGCCGCCGCGCCCGCCGGATCGTCGTGAGGTCCTGGAGCTGATGCGTGCCCTTCTGGAACTGCAGGTTGAAGAGTTCGCGGTAGGCCTCGTTGACGGCGGCCGTGAGCGCGGTGTCGTCGAGCCGGCGGGCTTCGTCGGCGAGTGGATTGGGCATGGTCAGATGACCTCCACTTCGCGCTGCACGACGCGGGTGTGGACGGGCAGTTTGTGGGCGGCGAGCCGCAGCGCCTCGCGGGCGTCGTCCTCGGCGACGCCGCCGATCTCGAAGAGGATGCGGCCGGGCTTGACGACGGCGACCCACTTCTCGGGCGCACCCTTGCCCTTGCCCATGCGCGTCTCGGCCGGCTTCTGGGTGACCGACTTGTCGGGGAAGATGCGGATCCAGACCTTGCCGCCGCGCTTGACGTGGTGCGTGATGGCGCGGCGCGCGGCCTCGATCTGGCGGCCGTCGATCCAGGCGGCGTCGAGCGACTGCAGGCCGAACTCGCCGAAGGCGACCTGGCTGCCGCCGTGGGCGACGCCGCGGCGCCGGCCGCGGTGGTGCTTGCGCCACTTGACCCGCTTGGGCTGCAGCATCAGGCGCTCCCCCCGCTGGCGCCGCTGGGCTGGGCCAGCGGCGACGAGGGCGGCGGCGGCACGGCGTGGGCGGGGCCGGTGACCTCGCGCTCGTCGCTGCGGCCCTCGGCGGCGGCGGGCAGGATCTCGCCCTTGTAGATCCAGCACTTGACGCCGATCTGGCCGAAGACCGTGTGCGCCTCGGCGAAGCCGTAGTCGATGTCGGCGCGGATCGTGTGCAGGGGCACGCGGCCGTCCATCTCGGCGGCGCTGCGCGACATCTCGGCCCCGCCCAGGCGGCCGCTGATGCGGATCCTGATCCCCTCCGCGCCGCGCTGGCGGGTGCGCAGCACGGCCTGCTTGATGGCGCGGCGGAAGGCCACCCGCCGCTCGAGCTGGTCGGCGACGTTGCGCGCCACCAGGTAGGCGTCGAGTTCCGGGGTGCGGATCTCCTGGATGTTCACCCGCACCCGGCGGCCGGTGAGCTTCTCCAGGTCGGTGCGCAACTCATCGACCTTCTGGCCGCCGCGGCCGATGACGATGCCCGGCTTGGCGGTATGGATGGAGACGGTGAGTTGGCTGATGTTGCGTTCGATCTCGACGCGCGAGATGCCGGCCTCGCCCAGCGTGTTGTTGAGGAAGTCGCGGATCTCGCGGTCCTCGCGCAGGAGCTTGGCGTAGTCCTGGTCGGCGTACCACTGGCTGCGCCAGGTGTAGATGGAGCCGATCCGGAAGCTGGTGGGGTGTACTTTGTGGCCCATGGTTAGTCCGCCTCGTCCGTGACGACGACCGTGATGTGACAGGTGCGCTTGAGCAGCGGCTGCACGCGACCGCGGGCGGCGGCCCGGAAGCGATGCAGCGTGCGCGCGTCGCCGGCGTAGATCTGCGCGATGCGCAGGTCGCCGGGGGCGATGTTGTAGTTGCTCTCCGCGTTGGCGGCGGCCGACTCGACGACCTTGGCCACCTGCTTGGCGCCCGGCTTGGGGGTGAAACGCAGGGTCGTGAGCGCCCCCTCGACGGGCAGGCCGCGCAGCCCCTGCATGATCATGCGGGCCTTGCGGGGCGACATGCGGACGTACTTGGCGGTGGCGCGCACTTGCATGGCTATCGCACCCGGGTGCTGCGGTCGGAGCGGCCCACGTGGCCGCGGAAGGTGCGGGTGGGCGCGAACTCGCCGAGCTTGTGTCCGACCATGTTCTCGGAGATGAAGACCGGAATGTGGCGGCGGCCGTCGTGGACGCCGATCGTCATGCCCACCATCTCGGGCGTGATGGTGGAGGCGCGGGCCCAGGTCTGGATGACCGTGCGCTTGCCGGAGACGCGGGCGCGCTCGACCTTCGCCTGCAGGCGGTGGTCGATGTAGGGCCCCTTCTTGGTCGATCGGGACATCGGGTCTCCTAGCGGCGCTTGCGCCCGCGGCGGCGGACGATGTACTTGTCGGACGGCTTCTTGCCGCGCGTGCGGTAGCCCAGCGTGGGCTTGCCCCAGGGCGTCTTGGGGGCCGGCAGGCCGATGGGCGCCTTGCCCTCGCCGCCGCCGTGGGGGTGGTCGGCGGGGTTCATCACCGAGCCCCGCACCTGCGGCCGCCGGCCGCGATGGCGGACCCGGCCGGCCTTGCCCAGCTTGATGTTGGCGTGCTCCACGTTGCCCACCTGGCCGATGGTCGCGAAGCACTCGCGCCGCACGCGGCGCATCTCGCCCGAGGGCAGCCGCAGCAGGACGAAGTCGCCCTCCTTGGCCATGATCTGGGCCGAGGCGCCGGCGCTGCGCACGATCTGCGCGCCCCGGCCGGGGTTCAACTCGACGCCGTGGACGGCGGTGCCGTTGGGGATCAGGTGCAGCGGCATGGTGTTGCCGGTGCGGACCGGCGCCTCGGGGCCGGTGTGGATGCGGTCGCCGACGCCGAGACCCAGCGGCGCGAGGATGTAGCGTTTCTGCCCGTCGGCGTAGAAGACGAGGGCGATGCGGGCGCTGCGGTTGGGGTCGTATTCGATGGCGCGCACGCGGCCCTCGATGCCGACGCGGTCGCGGCGTTTCCAGTCGATGATGCGGTAGCGCCGCTTGTGGCCGCCGCCGCGATGCCGCACGGTCAGCCGGCCCTGGTTGTTGCGGCCGGCCTTGCGCTTCTGGGGGGCGAGCAGGCTCTTCTCGGGCCGCTTCCTGGTGATCTCCTCGAACGTGTGTCCGGAGGAGTTGCGGCGGCCGGGCGAGGTGGGCTTGAACTTCTTGAGCGGCACCCTATACCCCCTCGAAGAGCTTGATCTCGTAGCCGTCGGCCAGCGTGACGACGGCCTTCTTCCAGCCCGGCTCCGTGCCGTAGTGCCGGCCGAAGCGGCGGCGGCGGCCGCGCACGTTCATCGTGTTGACGCGGCGCACGACGACGTTGAAGCCGATCTCGACCGCCTCCTTGATCTGCATCTTGTTGGCGCGCGGGTCGACCTCGAAGACGTACTGGCCGTCGCCGGCGAGCTCCGTCGACTTCTCCGTGATGATCGGCCGCCGCACGACCGAGTAGGGGTGGATGTCCTTGGGCATCTAGGACTCCTCCCCGTTGGCGGCGGCCCCGGGGGGCGGGGGAGCCGGAGCGCGGCGCCGCCCGGCGCGCTCGCCGCCCCAGAGGGCTTCGGCGCGGCGCACGGCGGCCTGGGTCATGACGATCTGGTCGTGGGCCAGCAGCGATTCCACGTTGAGCGTGTCGGCGGGGCAGGTGTGCATGGCGGGCAGGTTGCGGATGCCGCGCTTGAGCGCGTCGTTCGCCTGGCCCGTGACGAGCAGGGCGCTGCGCTGCACGCCGAGGTCGCCGAGCAGCCGCTGCACGGCCTGCGTCCGCGGCTCGAAGCTCTCGCCGTCGAGGACGATCAGGCCGCCCTCGGCGGCGCGCTGCGACAGCATGGAGCGGATCGCCAGGCGTCGCATGCGCCGGGGCAGGCGCTGGCGGTAGGAGCGGGGATGGGGGCCGTGGGCGACCGCGCCGCCGCGGCGCAGGGGCGAGGAGGCGCCGCCCTGACGGGCCCGGCCGGTGCCCTTCTGGCGGCGGGTCTTGCCGGTGCTGCTGCGGTGGTTGGAGCGGGTGAGCGTGCTGGCCGTGCCCCGGCGCCGGTTGGCAAGGTGGGCGACGTGGGCCTGATGCACGACGGGCAGGTTCGGCTCGATGCCGAAGACCGCGTCATCGACGTCGATCTGGCCCACCTCGGCGCCGCTGCCATCGACGAGAGCGAGCTTCATGACCGGCTCCGCGGTCCGCGTTTCGACTGGCGGATGCGGATCAGGCCGTCGGTCGCGCCGGGGACGGAGCCGTTGACGAAGACCAAGCCTCGCTCCGACTGCACGCGGACGACCTCGAGGTTGACGCTGGAGGCCGCCTTGCCGCCCATGCGGCCCGCCATGCGCGTGCCCTTGAGCACGCGGCCGGGCGTGGAGCCCGCGCCGATGGAGCCCGGCGCGCGGTGGCGGTCGCTCTGGCCGTGCGTCCTGGGGCCGCCGGCGAAGTGGTGGCGCTTGACGCCGCCCTGGAAGCCCTTGCCCTTGCCGACGCCCTGCACGTCGACCCGGTCGCCGGCCTGGAAGACCTCGCCGGCGGTGAGCGTCTGCCCCACGCTGAGGGCGTCGTAGTCGTCGGCGGGGAACTCGGCCAGGTGCTTCAGCGCGCCGTTGGAACCGGTGTGTCCGCGCTCGGCCTTGCTGACCTTCCACTCGGGAGTGGGGCCGAAGCCGATCTGCACAGCGGCGTAGCCGTC
Source organism: Dehalococcoidia bacterium (assembly GCA_963664645.2). GTDB lineage: Bacteria > Chloroflexota > Dehalococcoidia > Bin125 > Bin125 > TK10-74A. Next base: position 514,711 of record CAXXCV010000001.1, on the reverse strand, counting down.
GCGGTCGGGGGTGCGGATCTGGGTGATAGGGCAGGGGCCGACCTCCAGCACCGTGCAGCCGACGACGCGGCCGTCATCCTCGATGACCTGCACCATGCCGCGCTTCTTGCCGAGCAGTCCCAGCACCGCCACGATCGTCCCCGTCCGTTCCTCTCGCCGCCGCGGGCTTCCGCCCGGCGCGTGATCTCCTACAGCTTGATCTCGATATCGACGCCGCTCGGCAACTGGAGGCGCATGAGCGTGTCCACCGTGCGGCCGGTGGGCTCCAGGATGTCGATCAGGCGCTTGTGGGTGCGCATCTCGAACTGCTCGCGGCCGTCCTTGTGGACGAAGGGCGAGCGGATCACGGTGTACTTGTTGATGTCGGTGGGCAGGGGGATGGGGCCCGCCACGGCAGCGCCGGTCTTCTCCGCGGACTCCACGATCTGCGCCGCGCTCTCGTCGAGCACGCGGTGGTCGTAGGCCTTGAGCCGGATGCGGATCTTCTGACGCGCCATGCGACGGCTACTCCAGGATTTCGGTGACGGCGCCGGCGCCGACGGTGCGGCCGCCCTCGCGGATGGCGAAGCGCAGGCCGGGTTCGAGGGCGATGGGCTGGATGAGGCGGATGTGCATGACGACGTTGTCGCCGGGCATGGCCATTTCGACGCCGGCGGGGAACTGGATCTCGCCGGTCACGTCGGTGGTGCGGATGTAGAACTGGGGGCGGTAGCCGGGGAAGAAGGGGGTGTGGCGGCCGCCCTCCTCCTTGCTGAGGATGTAGACCTCGGCCTGGAAGGCGGTGTGGGGCGTGATCGAGCCGGGCGCGGCCAGCACCTGGCCGCGCTCCACGTCGCCGCGCTCCTTGCCGCGCAGCAGGCAGCCGACGTTGTCGCCGGCCTCGCCGGCGTCGAGCGTCTTCTTGAACATCTCCACGCCGGTCACGGTGCTGCGCTCGGTCTCCTTGAGGCCGACGATCTCGATCGCGTCGCCGGTGTGCACCTGGCCGCGCTCGATGCGGCCGGTGACGACGGTGCCGCGGCCCTTGATGCCGAAGACGTCCTCGATCGGCATCAGGAAGGGCTGGTCGGTCAGCCGCGGCGGCGTCGGCACGTAGGCGTCGACGGCGTCCATCAGCTCGCGGATGGCGGCGTACTCGGGCGCGGCGGCGTCCGTGCTGGCCGACTCCAGGGCGTGCAGGGCGGCGCCGCGCACGACGGGGATGTCGTCGCCGGGGAAGTCGTACTGGCTGAGCAGTTCGCGCACCTCCAGCTCCACCAGGTCGAGCAGCTCGGGGTCGTCGAGCTGGTCGACCTTGTTGAGGAAGACGACCATGCGCGGCACGCCCACCTGGCGGGCCAGCAGGATGTGCTCGCGGGTCTGCGGCATGGGGCCGTCGGGGGCCGCCACCACCAGGATCGCGCCGTCCATCTGGGCGGCGCCGGTGATCATGTTCTTGATGTAGTCGGCGTGGCCGGGCGCGTCGATGTGCGCGTAGTGGCGCGCTGCGGTCTCGTACTCCACGTGCGCGATCGCGATCGTGATGCCCCGCTCGCGCTCCTCGGGCGCGTTGTCGATCGAGTCGAAGCTGCGCACCTCGGCCTGCCCCGCCAAGGCCAGGGTCTTCGTGATCGCCGCCGTGAGCGTCGTCTTGCCGTGATCCACGTGGCCAATCGTGCCCACGTTCACGTGCGGCTTCGTGCGTTCGAATCTCTCTCGCGCCATGGGATCCCTTCCTGCGTTCCTGGGCGGGGGCCGCGCGGCGGCCCCGGCACTCTATGCCTTCGCGGCCGCCTCGGCGACCGCCTGCGGCGCCTCTTCGTAGTGGTCGAACTCCATGCTCGACGTGGCGCGGCCCTGCGTCATGGAGCGCAGGGCCGTGGTGTAGCCGAAGGTCTCGGCGAGCGGGATCATCGCGCCCACGATCTGCACCGCGCCCCGCGCCTCGATGCCGTGCACGTGCCCGCGCCGCGCCGCGACGTCGCCGACGACGTCGCCGACGAAGCTCTCGGGCGTGGAGATCTCCAGCTTCATGATGGGCTCCAGCATGACCGGCCGGGCGCGGCGCATGGCCTCCTGGAAGCAGATGCTGGCCGCGGTCGTGAAGGCCATCTCGCTGGAGTCGACCTCGTGGTGGTTGCCGTCGAGCAGGGTGACGCGCACATCGACGACGCCGTGCCCGCCCAGGACGCCGTTGCGCTGCGCCTGCTCGACGCCCTTGGCGACGGCGGGGATGTACTGCTGCGGGATCGCGCCGCCGCGGACCTTGTTCTCGAACTCGTTCTCGGAGCCGGGCGGGAGGGGCTCGACGCGCAGGATGACGTGCGCGAATTGGCCGCGCCCGCCGGTCTGCCGCACGAAGCGGGTCTCGTGCTCGGCCGCGCGGCGCACCGTCTCGCGGTAGGCGACCTGGGGCCGGCCGACGTTGCAGCCGACGCGGAACTCGCGCGTCATGCGGTCGACGATGACCTCCAGGTGCAACTCGCCCATGCCGGAGATGATCGTCTGCCCCGTCTCCTCGTTGTAGGCGGCGACGAAGGTGGGGTCCTCCTCGGCGAGCTTGCGCAGCGCCTGGGCCATCTTGTCCTGGTCGGGCTTGCTCTTGGCCTCGATGGCGACGGAGACCACGGGGTCGGGGAAGCTGATGTCCTCCAGCACCACCGGGTCGTCCTTGGGCGCGAGCGTGTCGCCGGTGAAGGTGTCCTTGAGCCCGATCACGGCCGCGATGCCGCCCGCGTAGACCTCGTCGATCTCCTCCCGGCTGTCGGCGTGCATGCGCAGCAGCCGGCCGATGCGCTCCTGCTTGTGGCGGGAGGTGTTGGTCACGGCGTCGCCGCTGCGCAGGACGCCGGAGTAGACGCGGGTGTAGGCGAGGCGGCCCACGTAGGGGTCGGTGACGATCTTGAAGGCCAACGCGGCCAGCGGCGCGTCGTCGTCCGACGGGCGCTCGACGTCCGCGCCGTCGGGGCGCCGCGCGGTGATCGGCGGCACGTCGATGGGCGAGGGCAGGTAGTCGACCACCCCGTCGAGCAGGCGCTGCACGCCCATGTTCTTGAGCGCCGCGCCGCAGAAGACGGGCGTGAACTCGTTGGCGATGGCGCCGCGGCGCACCGCCTTGCGGATCTCGTCCGGGCCGACCTCGTGGCCCTCCAGATAGGAGATCATGATCTGCTCGTCGTGCTCGGCCAGGCGCTCCAGCATCGTGTCGCGCCAGCGCGCGGCGTCGGCCTCCAGGGCCGGCGGGATGGGTCCCTCGACGGGCGGCTCGTCGCGCTTGCCGGTGTGCGGCCAGGCGCGCATGGCGATCAGGTCGACCACGCCGGCGAAGCTCTCCTCGGAGCCGATGGGCATCTGCACCGGCACGGGCAACATGCCCAACCGGTCGGCGATCATGTCCAGCGTGCGCTCGAAGTCGGCGCCCACGCGGTCCATCTTGTTGATGAAGCAGAGGCGGGGCACGCGGTACTTGTCGGCCTGCCGCCAGACCGTCTCCGACTGCGGCTCGACCCCGGCCACGGCGTCGAAGACGACCACGCCGCCGTCGAGCACGCGCAGCGAGCGCTCCACCTCGACGGTGAAGTCGACGTGGCCCGGCGTGTCGATGATGTTGACGCGGTGGTCGCGCCACTCGGCCGTCGTGGCGGCGGCGGCGATGGTGATGCCGCGCTCGCGCTCCTGGTCCATGAAGTCCATGACCGCGGTGCCCTCGTGCACCTCGCCGATCTTGTAGGTGCGGCCGGTGAAGTAGAGGATGCGCTCGGTCACGGTCGTCTTGCCCGCGTCGATGTGGGCGATGACGCCGATGTTGCGCACGTACTCGATGGGGATGTCGCGGGGCATGACGGCGGCGGTTCTACCAGCGGTAGTGCACGAAGGCGCGGTTCGCCTCGGCCATCCGATGGGTGTCCTCACGGCGCTTGACCGCCGTGCCTTGATTGTCCGAGGCGTCCATCAACTCCTGCGCCAGGCGCTCGGCCATCGAGCGGCCGCCGCGGGCGCGGGCCGCGGCCAGGATCCAGCGCACCGCCAGCGCGGCGCGCCGGTCGGCGCGGATCTCGACGGGCACCTGATAGGTCGCGCCGCCCACGCGGCGGGGCTTGACCTCCATCTGCGGCGTGACGTTGCGCATCGCCTGCTGAAAGACGTCGAGCGGGTCGCGGCGGGTGCGCTCCTCGATGTGGTCGAGCGCGCCGTAGACGATCCGCTCGGCCGTGCCTTTCTTGCCGTTGAGCATGACCTTGTTGATGAACTGCTGCAGGACGAGGCTGTTGTAGCGGGGATCGGGCTCGATCTTGTGCCGCTCGGGCCGGTTCCGGCGTGGCATGACGTTCCCAATCCTCGCGATCAGGCCGGCGCGGCCGTGGCCGGCCCGCCGGTGCGGCGGGCGCCGTACTTCGAACGGCCCCGCCGGCGGTCGCCGACGCCCTGCGCGTCGAGCGCGCCGCGGATGACGTGGTAGCGCACGCCCGGCAGGTCCTTCACGCGCCCGCCGCGGATCAGCACCACCGAGTGCTCCTGCAGCGTGTGCCCCTCGCCGGGGATGTAGGCCGTGACCTCGATGCCGTTGGTCAGCCGCACGCGGCAGACCTTGCGCAGCGCCGAGTTGGGCTTCTTCGGCGTCATCGTGCGCACGGCCGTGCAGACGCCGCGCATCTGGGGCGAGCCGCGCCCCTCGCGGGTGCGGTTGGTCAGCGAGTTGTGGATGAAGCGCAGCGCCGGCGCCTTGGTCTTCTTGACCGTCCGCTTGCGGCCGCGGCGCACCAGTTGGTTGACCGTGGGCACGAACTCTCACCTTCGCCGGTTTCCGGGGGGCGGCCCCGGGCACGCCGGATGGGGGTCACGCCCGGACAAGACAATCAGAAAGGGCCCAGGCCGTCCGATAGAACCCTTCCGGCACGACGTGCCGGCGGTCGTCTCCGGTTTCGGCCTCGACCCGTACGGGGGACGTGAACCTCGGCGTACAGCAGCACAGCCTAGGGAGGGGGGCGCCCGCCCGTCAAGGCCAGCGTCGGGGAGTTTACGGTCGGGGGGCTACGACGCCTGCAGGACGCCGCGCTCCCGCAGCACCGACAGCAGGTACGCCTGCGACCGGTCGCCCTTGAGGCTGTTGCACGCCCCGCACAGCAGTTGCAGGTTCTCCCGGTGGTCCGTGCCGCCCTGGCTGCTCGGGACGACGTGATCCACGGTGAGGTTGCGGAACGGGAAGAACACCCGGCAGCCGGCGCAGACCCCTTCCTGCTGCCCGTAGAGGTGGTGCTTGTGGGTGCGGTAGGCCGGCAGGTCGCCGATGTCCGTGCGCTGGGGGATGTCGTCGCGGCGGATGCAGCGGGCGAAGGTGCGCGCGCGGTCGCGGAGCCGCCGCTCCACCAGCTCGGCCGCGAGGGGCGAGAGGTCGATGCCGGTCCACTGTCGCTCGTGGTGCTCGGCGGCGACGCAGGTGGTCGCACAACCAGCGAACGGGTCGAGAACCAGATCGCCAGGCCGGGAACTCGCCAGGATGATCCGACTCAGGACGCGGTCATGCTTCTGCGTGGGGTAGCCCATGTAGTGCCGCGATGCCGGCTGGATGGCCGGGATCCGCCAGACGGCATCGACCTTGCGATCGGTCACCGTGCGGTACATCAGGTTCCCACCGGCGTCTCTGCGATTCTTGAGCACGCCGTCAACGTTCACCCGCTGGAGTTGCCGGACGGGCTTCTCGCGCGGCTCCCGTTGCGGCGTGAAGACATAGCGATCGGTCCGGGAGTAGAAGAGGATCTGGTCGTAGTTGCGCCCGAAGACCCGCTTCCCGACGCCGTACTTGTTGTAGTAGTGCCAGACGATCTCGTTGCGGAACTGCTGCGGCCCGAAGACCGCATCCAGCAGCAGCTTGAGGTAGTGGCTGGCCGTGGGGTCGCAGTGGAGATAGAGGCTGCCGGTGTCCTTGAGCAGCCGGTGCATCTCCAGCAGCCGGACGGCCATCATGATCAGGTAGGACTGCATCCCCGGCCCATGGCTCTCGCCAGCCGCGGCGATGGCGGCGTAGACGGCGGGGTTCTGCTCCGCGATCTCGCCGTGCCAGGCCAGGTCCACGTCGTTCAGCGTCCAGGTGTCCTTGAAGGCGGCCCCAGCCGCCTCGGAGCCGATGGGGGCGCTGTAGGTCTTGTTCGAGTTGAACGGGGGGTCCAGGTAGATCAGATCGACGCTGGCGCTGTTCATGCCGCGCATGATGGGCAGGTTGTCGCCCGTCCAGATCGTCCGGTTGGCCCAGTTCGGATCGGCCATGCGATCGTCCGGCGACGCTCGCTAGCGCGCGACCGCCAAGACGACGGCGAGGATGACGGAGCGGGTGTGATGCGCCGGCCGGTCCCGCACCGGGACGGCCCGCGTCGGCGGGCCCTGGTCCTCCACGAGGTGCCCCCTTCCGAGCAACGGATCGGTAGGTGACTTCCCAATCAGCCCAGGGACCACGTGCGCGAGAAGGGGGCGGGGTACCGCCCGTTGCCAGGGACGCACGCGTCACCCGGGCGCTGACTGGGAAGTCGGATGGGACGCTAGGGGGTTGGGGATCGCCGCGTCAAGCGGGGCCAAGCTGAGGCGCGGCCGGGGAGGAGGACTGGAGGGGAGTTTACGGTCGGGGCGGGCTCACCGCGTCGCTCTCCCGACATCAGACGCGACGGTCAGCCGCCGGAATCGCCCTCATCGTCCCCGGCAGTAAGTTCTGGAGCGGCTCCGATGCGGACGTTCACGTCGATCGGTTCCACTTCACCGATGCGCTTGGCGCCGGACCCCACGGGGCCGAGATCCTCGAAACTGCGTGCGCGGACCAGCACCCGCCGCTCCAGCGAGCCAACGCTGTCGTTGTAGGCGGTCAGGGCTTGTCGGAGCCCCTTGCCCACCTTGCCCACGTGACCGGCGTAGACCTGCAGGCTCTCGTACAGTCTCCGGGCCTCGTCCGAGATCTGCTGGGCGTTCTCCTGCATATTCTGCCGATCCCAGGCCAGCGCGACGGTGCGCAGGAACGCCACCAGCAGCCCCGGCGTGGCGATCAGCACGCGGTGCTTCTGCCAAGCGTCCTCCCACAGAGAGGGCTGGACTTCCATGGCCGCTTCCAAGATCGCCTCCGTGGGGAGGAACATGACGACGAAGTCAGGGGAGACGGGCATCGTCGCGGCGTAGTCCTTGTCGCCTAGGGAAGGTCTGAACAACTCGCCATAGCGAGTGCGCAGATGCGATCATGGGGCGAACCGGGAGAGGGGCCCCTGATGCATCAGCCGACGTTCGCCAGCGTGGAGTTCGCGCAGAAGAAGCGGAAGACCCGCCGGGAGGTGTTCCTGGAGCGCCTCGACGCGCTCGTGCCCTGGGAAGAGCTGGCGGCCCGCATCGCGCCCCACTACCCGCGGGCGGGACGCGGGCGGCGGCCCTACCCGCTGGCGGTGCTGCTGCGCGTCCACTGCGTGCAACTCTGCTACAACCTCAGCGACCCGGCCATGGAGGACCTGCTGTATGAGGCCGAGTCGGCGCGGCGCTTCTGCGGCCTCACGCTGCGCGAGCCCCTCCCCGACGAGAGCACGATCCTGCACTTCCGCCACCTGCTGGAGCGCCACGATCTGGGCACGGATCTGTTCGCGACGATCAACGCCCACCTGGCGCGCCGTGGGCTGCGCCTGCGCGAGGGCACGATCGTGGACGCCACCCTCATCGAGGCGCCCACGTCGACGAAGAACCGCCCGGGGGAGCGCGACCCGGAGATGCACCAGACGAAGAAGGGGAACGCCTGGCATTTCGGGATGAAGCTGCACATCGGCGTGGACGCGGCCACGGGGCTGGTGCACAGCCTCGCGACGACGGCGGCGAACGTGAACGACGTGACCGTGGCGCACCGGCTCCTGCACGGCGGCGAGACGCAGGCGTGGGGCGACGCGGGCTACCGCGGCGTGGAGAAGCGCCCGGCGCAGGCGGGGTCGGCGGTGCGCTGGCAGGTCGCGATGCGCCCGGGTCTGCGACGGCAACTGGCGCCGGACAGCGCGACGGCGCGGGCGGAACGGGCGCAGGCCTCGGTGCGGGCGAAGGGGGAGCACCCGTTCCTCACCGTGAAGCGGCGCTTCGGCTACGCGACGGTGCGCTACCGGGGCCTGGCCAAGAACCGGGAACGGTTGGCCCTGCTGCTGGGGCTCGGGAACCTGCTGCGCGCCGCGCCGCAACTCGCCTGACCCGGGGGGACGTGCGCCCGCCCCGCCCACCACGGCGGCGCGGACCGCACCCGAAGGACCTGCCCCGCCCCGCGGCCCCCTCCGCAGCGGCCGTCCATGTGCTGCGCGCGCCCCCCAGCGACCAGAACGCCCAACACTTCCTACTTGTTCAGACCTTCCCTAGCTCCTTGACGCGATCGCCCAACGACCTGGCATGCCGCTGCAGGAGTTCCTGCTGTTGCTGATCGTCGGCGGCGTTGTGGGCGTCGAGATAGGCGCTGAGCGGGGTCTTGGCGTCGATCACGACCTGCACGCCGCCGGGGATACGCACCACCGCGTCGGGCCGCCGCCGCGTGCCATCATCGTCCGGCGTTGTACTGACCTGCTCGTCGAAGTCGATGCCCTCCCGCAGCCCTGACAACTGCAGGATGTTGCGCAACTGCTGCTCGCCCCATTGGCCCCGAATCTGTGGTGAGCGCAGCGCCTCGCTGAGGTTACCGGTCACATCTTGGAGCCGGTCGATGTGGGCCTTCAGGCCCTCGTAGGCGCCCTCGCGCTTCTTTTCGATCTCGTTGACTTGCTTTTCGAATTTGTCCAGGTGGTCACGGACCGGCTTTACCAAGCCGGCGACTGCCTGCTCGCGCTTCTCCAGTTCTGCGTCGCTGATCTTGAGCTGCTCATCGAACCGCGTGGTCAGAGCCTCGCTATTGTCTTTCAGGACCTCGGCCGCCAGGCCCTTGAAGCGAGTCTCGATCTGCGCCTGGGCCTTGGCCAGTTCCTCGTTGCGGGCACCGTGATCGGCCTGGACCCGGGCCAGTTCGAGACGGGCCTGCTCGCCCACCGCCAGGGCCGCGTCTCGCTCCTGGCGGGCCGCGTCGCGCTCGGCTCGAACCTCCTCCATCTGTCGGTCGCGCTCGGCAATCTGGGTGCTGAGTTCCGCGATCCGTTCGCCCGGCCTCTCTCCATCTGACCGCAGCAGTCGGCGCGCGAGATAGGCCGTCGCCACCACGGCGATCAGGGCCACCAACCCCACAAGGACAAGCGCGATCTCCATGGGGGGCAGCATAGGGGCCTCTGGGCTGTCGGCGGTTATTCCGTCTGCCGCGGCTACGGCAAGCGCCCCCTACACCCCCGCGTACGAGTGCAGACCGCTGATCCACAGGTTGACGCCCAGGTAGGTGAAGAGGACGGCGGCGAAGCCCAGCACGACGATCCAGGGGCCGGGGGGCAGCCACGAGCGGCGGCGGCGCGGACGGGCGGTCTGGCCCGGGCCGGGGGCGGCGGGCTGCAGGCCGCGGGCGTGCAGGTAGACGGCGAAGATGAGCCAGGTGACCAGGGCGGCGGTCTCCTTGGGGTCCCAGCCCCAATAGCGGCCCCAGGCGTCGTTGGCCCAGAGCGCGCCCAGGGCGATGCCCGCGCCCAGCAGCGGGAAGCCGATCAGCACGGCCCGATGGGTGAGTTCCTCGGCGCGGCGGGGGGCGGGCAGCCAGGCGATGCGCTGTCGGCGGTTGCCCTGCACGAGGTGCATCACGGCCCCGCCGAAGGCCACGGCCAGCACCGCGTAGGCCAGGAGCATGAGGGAGACGTGGATGGTGAGCAGGGTGGGGTTCTGCAGCGCCGGCACGAGCGTCTGCTGGCCCTCGCTGGGGAAGACGAGCGCGCTGGCGTAGAGACCGAAGGCGACGGGCATGACGAACGCCCCCAGCAGGCGCGTGCGGTAGGCGCGCTCGAAGAGGACGTAGACCAGCGCGATGGCGAAGCCGAAGGCCATGGAGAACTCGAACAGGTTGCTGAACGGCGCGTGGTCGAGGGCGATGGTGCGGAAGATGAGGCCCAGCCCGCCGAAGACGACCGACGTCCAGGCGGCGAAGGTCGCGAGGCCGCCCACGGTGCGCGGCCGGGGGGCGCGGCCGGAACTCGGTGACGGGGCCGGCGGGTCGATCGGGCCGTTGGCGGGGGCGCGCCGCAGGGGCGGAACGGCGACGGCGGGGAGCAGCCGCGCCAGCCAGGGCGCGGCGGCGAAGCCGACGTAGAGCGGCGCGGCGACCCCCGCCGCGACGAGCCCCGACCAGAGGAAGTAGAGGGCGAGGTCTTCCACGCTTAGCCCTCCCGGTCGTCCTTGGCGGCGGCGGACGCGCGCTCGGCGACGGCGCGCAGGGCGGCGGCGCGGGTGGGAGCGGCGGTCCCGCCGAAGGTCAGGCGGCGGAAGCCCTCGGCCCAGGGGATGCGCCCCTGGGCGGCGGCCTCCGACTGGCGCTGGCGCATGCGCTCGCGCAGTTCCTCGCGGGTCGACTGGACCTGGCTGGCGTGGCAGAGCAGCGCGTCGATCCTGCGGTCGAACTGGCGGCCGACGTCGACGAAGTAGTCGGGCTCGCGGCTGCCGGCCAGGAGCACCGTGTTGACGCGGTGCCAGCGCAGGCCGGCGTCGGCGTGGCCGGGGAAGTAGTGCGGCGTGCGGGCCAGCGGGAAGGCGGCGTCGAGCGCGACGAGGCCAACGGTGCGGTGGTCGCGGTGGTTGAAGCCGCGGTAGCCGTCCCAGGTGATGAGCAGGTCGGGCCGCTGCTCGCGGATGACGCGCACGATCCGCTCGCGCAGCTCGGCCGAGTCCTCGACGAAGCCGTCGGGCCAGCGCAGGAAGATGCACTCGGCGACGCCCAGGCGGGCGGCGGCGGCCTGCTGTTCGGCCTCGCGCACGCGGGCGAGATCCCAGGCGAGGAAGGTGTCGTCCTTGCTGCCCTTGTCACCGCTGGTGACGAGGCAGAAGCTGACGCGCCAGCCGTCGTCGGCAAGGTTGGCGACCGTGCCGCCGCAGGAGAACTCGATGTCGTCCGGGTGCGCCATGACGACGAGGGCGCGGCGGGGGCCGTCCTCGGCGGGGGCGGGGGAGTCGGGCGCGGCGTCGGGGGTGGCGGTGGTCATCGTGGGCAGTCTATCGCCGTCGGGGGCGGGGAGGGACGCACCGGGCGTCGCGCTACGAGGCGTGGCAGGAGGCGGCGCCGGTCGCGTGGCGCTCCAGCAGATCCTCGTACACGTCGACGATCTGCTCCGTGACGACGTCCCAGTCGAAGCGCCGCACCGAGTCCGCGGCGGCGGCGGCGAAGCGGGCGCGCAGATCGTCGTTGGCGAGCAGCGCCTCCAACCGCTCGGCGAAGGGCTCGGGGCAGCGCCAGGAGATGAGGTGGCCCGTCTGGCCGTCGCGGACGGTGTACTGCAGGCCGCCGACGCGCGTGGCGATGACGGGCGTGCCGCAGGCCAGCGCCTCGACCGCGACGAGGCCGAAGCTCTCGTAGTAGGAGGGCACGACGCAGACGTCGGCGGCGCGGTAGTACTCCGCCAGCGTGTCTCGATCGACGGCGTCCAGGAAGTGCACGCGCTCGCCGATGCCCTGCGCCTCGGCGAGCCCGCGCAGGCGCTCCCGCTCGGCCGCATCGGCCGCGTCGCCGCCGACGATGACGACGCTGAGCGCCGGCTCGACGTCGGCCAGCGCGGCGGCGCGGACGAGGATGTCGACCCCCTTGAGCCGCTCCAGCCGCCCGACGAAGAGGGCGGTGGGGCCGGCGGGGAGACCCAGCGCTCGACGCGCCCTTGCGCGGTCGTGGGACGGGGCGGCGGGGCGGAAGCGCTCCAGGTCGACCCCGCCCGGCACGACGCTGACGCAATCGGCGTCGGCGCCGTACAACTCGACCAGGAAGCTCTTCTCGTGCGGGGTGGCGCAGATCAGGCGGTCGGCCCGGGCGACGATGCCGCGCTCGGCGTCGATGCGCAGGGGGGGCTCGCGCTCGGCGCGGCGGGCACGGTTCTTGACCTCGCCCAGGGTGTGGAACATCGCCACGTGCGGGCGGCGCCAGCCGTCGGCCAGGGCCATGCCGGTGAGGGCGGAGATCCAGTAGTGGGAGTGGATGAGGTCGTAGGGGGCGCCGATGGGCGCAGGCTCCGCGTCCTGCGCGACGAAGGCCTGTACGCCGGCCCGGAACTCGGCCTCCACGGCGTGCACGCCGAGGGGAGGGAGAGGGGAAGGGGGGCCGGCGGCGATATGGACGACGCGCACGTTGCGGTCGAGCGGGACGACGTCGGGCAGGGCGGGGTCGTCGCGGCGGGTGAAGATATCGACGCGGCGGCCGGAGCGGCCGAGCCGGCGGGTGAGCGCGTCGATGTAGACGTTCATGCCGCCGGCCTTGGTCGTGCCGGGCACGGCGAGCGGCGAGGAGTGGGTGCTGAGGAAGGCGAGCCGCTGCAGGTGGTGCGACATCAGGCGGCGCCCCCATCGGCCGGGGCGCGGCGCAGGTCGAGGCGGGTGACGGGGGTGGGCTTCGCGCCGAGCTGGAACTTGTAGGGCTCCTCGCCGCGCAGGAAGTCGACCTGCGCCAGCCCCCGCTCGATCGCGTCCCGCACGACGAAGACCTTGGAGGCGAGGCCCACGGAGAGTTCGCGCAGGCCGGGATCGTAGCCGCTGTTGTACATCTGCAGTTCGCCGCAGGCGCGGAAGCACAGCACCGCCGCCGCGCGCTTGCCGTCGACGTGGAAGAAGTAGAGGCGCAGCAGGCCGGCCGGCGCCATGCGCCGGGCGAGGCCGCGGAAGAAGGCGGCCATGCGGGGCGTGAGGAAGTCGGCCTTGTCGCCGCGGGAGGCGGCCATCAGCGCCAGGAACTCGGGCATCGCCCCGATCACCGCGGCGGGGTCGTCGATCGCCTCCAGGGCGACGGTGGCGCCGCCGTCGAGCAGGTTGCGCATCTTGCGCCGCACCTCGCGGCGGTGCCGCGTGCGGATGGCGGCCAGGTAGCCGTCCCAATCGGGCGCGAGTTCCAGCACGGGGCAGACGGCCTCCGGCTCCGAGCGCACGTCCCAGCCGCGGGCGGCGGCGGCGGCCGGCAGCCGCTCCAGCGTGGGGGAGCCGTGGGGCAGACCGGGCAGCGACAGCGACGCCGCGCCGCCGGCGTCGAGATGGTCGAGCAGCGCGCCGACCACGCCGTCCTCGCGCCCGGGGCCGGCCACGATGTCCATGTAGTCGCAGACGTCGGAGTGCCCGATGAGATGCACGGCGTCGCCGCGCCGCATCAGCGGCAGCACGCCGACCAGTTCCTCCCCGTCGCGGACGGCCTGCAGGTCGAGGCGGCAGTCGTCCGCGCCGGGATCGTCGGTGAAGGCGTCCCACCAGGCGGCCTGGAACTGGGGCGTCGCGAACGCGCCGGCGGGCGGACGGGCGCGGGCCAGCAGGGCCGTCCACTCCGGGGCCACGCTGTCCCAGCCGGCGGGGTGGGTCGTGAGGCTCACGGGCAGGGCCTCACCGGCTCTGCTGTCCGACGAGGGCGAGGAACTCGGTGCGGGTCTCGGCCTGCGACTGGAAGGTGCCCCGCATCGCCGAGGTGACCATGCGGCTGCCGGGCTTCTTGATCCCGCGCATGGTCATGCAGAGGTGCTCGGCCTGCACCGCGACGGCCACGCCGTCGGGCTCCAGCGCGTCCATCAGCGTGTCGGCGACCTGCGAGGTGAGGCGCTCCTGCAACTGCGGGCGGCGGGCGACCGCGTCGACCAGGCGCGCGATCTTGCTGATCCCCACCACCCGGCCGCGCGGCACGTAGGCGACGTGGGCGCTGCCGTGGAAGGGCAGCAGGTGGTGCTCGCACATGGAGAAGAAGGGGATGTCGCGCAGGATGACCATCTCATCGTGGCCCTCCTCGAAGCCGACCCGCAGCAGCGAGGCCGGATCGGCGCGCATGCCGGCGAAGACCTCGGCGTAGGCCTCGGCGATGCGCCGGGGCGTGTCGCGCAGGCCCTCGCGATCGGGATCCTCGCCGATGGCGAGCAGCGTCTCCCGCACGGCGGCCTCCAAGCGGGCCGCGTCGAAGACAAATTGGGCGCCGGTTTCGAGTTCGAGGGTCATGCCATCCCCGTCATGCCATCCCCGTCATGCCATCCCCGTCATGCCATCCCCGCAGGCAACCGCGCCCAGCCTAGCGGACGCACGGCTTCCCGCCCGCCGGCGGGCGCCGTCAGGCGAGCGCCGCTTCGACGGCGTCGAGGTCCACGGGCACGTCCCGCACGTCAGCTTCCACCGACAGCGCCGTCTCGGGGTCCTTGAGGCCGGAGCCGGTGATGATGCAGACGATGCGCGCGCCGCCCAGGTCGACGCCGCGCCCCGGCAGCGCCAGGAGCCCCGCCACCGAGGCCGCCGAGGCGGGCTCGCAGAAGACGCCCTCCTCGCGGGCGAGGCGACGGTAGGCGTCGAGGATCTCGGCGTCGCCGACCGCCTGGATGTCGCCGCCGGATTCGTCGCGGGCGGCGACCGCGCCCTGCCAGGAGGCGGGGTTGCCGATGCGGATCGCGGTCGCGACGGTCTCCGGGCGCTCGACGATCGCGCCCGAGACGATGGGGGCCGCGCCGGCGGCCTGGAAGCCGAACATGCGCGGCGGCCGGGTGAGCCGCTCCTCCGCCTGATAATCGCGGTAGCCCATCCAGTAGGCGGTGATGTTGCCGGCGTTGCCGACCGGCATGCAGTGCAGGTCGGGGGCGTCGCCGAGCGCATCGACGATCTCGAAGGCGGCCGTCTTCTGACCCTGGAGGCGATGCGGGTTGACCGAGTTGACCAGCGCGATGGGGCGGCGGGCGGTGATCTCGCGAGCCAGGCCGAGCGCGTCGTCGAAGGAGCCCTGCACCGCCAGGATGCGCGCCCCGTGCGCGATCGCCTGGGCCAGCTTGCCCTGCGCGATGGAGCCGCGCGGGACCAGCACGTAGGCGGCCAGCCCCACGCGCGCCGCGTAGGCGGCGGCGGAGGCGCTGGTGTTGCCGGTCGAGGCGCAGAGCACGGCCTCGTGGCCCTCCTCGACGGCCTTGGCGACGGCCAGCACCATGCCGCGGTCCTTGAAGGAGCCGGTGGGGTTGCACGACTCGAGCTTGAGGTGCACCGACGCCGCGCCGGTGGCCCGCTCCAGCGAGGGGGCGCGGACGAGCGGGGTCGCGCCCTCGCCCAGGGTGATGCGGGGCGTCGCGTCGGTCAGGGGCAGGTAGGCGGCGTAGCGGGCGAGCACCCCCGCGGAGTCGCCGCGCCCGGCGAGCCCCGCGGGCAGGTCAGGCATTGCGCGACTCGGCCTGCTGGCGGATGTGGCCGCGGATCTCGCGGACCTCCTGTTCCAGGTCGGAGATCTGGCGGCGGCGCAGTTTCTCCTGGAACCCCAGCAGCCGTTCCGTGTCGCGCTGGAGCAACTCGCGCAGGTCGTCGAAGGCGGTGCGGATCTCGGCCAGCGCGCGCTCGTGCTGGTCGGCGCGGGTGCGGGCGCGCTCCAGCGACCGCTCGAACTCGCCGAACCGGGCCAGGAGTTGCTCGTGCTCGCTCTGCATCGTGCCGACGCGGGCGATGGCCGCCTCGTTGTCGACGCGCATGGCCTCGAAGCGCTCGCGCAGGGCCTGCGCCTCCTCCTGCGACCGCTCGCTGTCCTCCAAGCGCTCCTGCACGCGGCGGGCCATCTCGGTGAAGCGGTCCATCCGATCGCCCATCTCCGTGAAGAGGCGGTCGTGCCCCTCGATCTCGGCGCTGGCGGTGCGGCCGTCGTCCTGCAGGCGGCGCAGCGCCTCGCTCACGGCTTCCAGGCGCGCGTTGAGCCCGGCGGCGTTGATGTCGCTCTGCTCCAGCCGCTGGTTGACGACGGACATGGTCTCCTGCGCCCGCTGCGACATCTCCTCCGCCACGTGCACCTTCTCGGCGCCGGCCAGCGCCGCCTGCTCGGCGAACTCGGTGCGGCGGCGCAACTCGCCCCGCTCGTCGCGTTCGGTCTGCATCTCCGCCCGCAGTTGCCGGCCCAGGAGCTCCATCTGCTCGGAGTCCTGGCCCAGCGCGGCCTGGATGCGCTCCGAGCGCTCGCGCAGCAGGCGCACGTCTTCCGGCAGGTCGGAGAGGATCTTCAACTGCGCGACCACGTTGGCGGCGCCGCCCTCGGCGCGCTGGCTGGCCTCGCTGATCTGCCAGAGGCGGGTGCGATCTTCCTGCGTCTGCGATTCGAGGTGAGCGATCTTGGCCTTGAGGCTGCTGACCTCGGCCTCCAGCCAATCCACCACGCCGGCGATCTGATCGGGGTCGTTGCGCGTCGTCACGGGCGGCTCCCAATGCGAATGCGGACGGCCAAGTCGCGCACGACATCGAGCATGGCGGCCGTCGCCATGAAGCGATCGATGTCCGATTCGCGCGCCTCGTGCGTCGTGATGATGAGCTCCGCGGTTCCCGCCACCGCGTCCGCCTCGACCTGCAGCAGGGAGGCGATGCTGATGTGGTTGGTGGCGAAGACACGGCCGATCTCGGCGATGACGCCGGGGCGGTCGCGGACCAGCACACGCAAATAGTACCGCATGCGCAGGTCGCCCCGGGGCACGAAGCGGGGCGCGGACGGGCCCGTCCCGTCGGCGGCGCCGGCCCAGGGACGCCGCGACGCGGCGCGCACGCCGTTGGTCACGACGTCGAGCAGGTCCGCCACGACCGCGCTGGTCGTGGGGCCCGACCCCGCCCCCTCGCCCTCGAAGATGGCGCGGCCGAGAAGGTCGCCCTGCACGGCCACGGCGTTGAGCACGCCGTCGACGCGGGCCAGGGGATCGCGCGAGTCGAGCAGCGCCGGATGCACGCGCACGTCCAGCGCGCCGCCGGCGTCGCGGCCGGCGATGGCGAGCAGCCGGATCACGTAGCCGAGGTCGGCGGCGAAGCGGAAGTCGCTGGGGCGGAGGGCGGTGATGCCCTCGCGGTAGACGTCGTCGGGGCGCACGCTGGTGTGGAAGGCCAGGCTGGCCAGGATGGCGAGCTTGAAGGCGGCGTCGATCCCCTCGACGTCGCTGGCGGGGTCGGCTTCCGCGTAGCCCCGGCGCTGGGCCTCGGCGAGGGCGGCGGCGTAGGACATCCCGTCCTGCGCCATGGCGGTGAGGATGAAGTTGGTGGTGCCGTTGATGATCGCCTGCAGGTCGCGGATCTCGTTGGCCTGCAGGTCGCGGGTGAGCGGGGCGATGATCGGGATGCCGCCGCCCACGCTGGCCTCGTAGAGCAGCGCGGCGCCGTGCTCCTGAGCCAGCGCCAGCAGCTCGGGGCCGCGCCGCGCCATGACCTCCTTATTGGCCGTGACGACGGACTTGCCCGCCCGCAGCGCCGCCGCGATGCAGTCGGCCGCGGGCTCCATGCCGCCCATCAACTCCACCACGATGTCGATGTCGTCGCGCGCGGCGAGGGCCCGCGGGTCGCCGCCGAGCAGCGCCGCGTCGACGCCGGGGCGGGGGCGGCCGGCGTCGCGCACGGCGACCCCGCGGATCTGGATCTCGCGCCCCGATCGCTGGGCGTAGGTCGCCGCGTTGTCGCGCAGTGCGTCGTAGACGCCGCGGCCGACGACGCCGAGGCCCAGCAGCCCCACGCCGATCGCGCCGCCGCCGGAGGATCCCTGCGATGCGACCATGCCTTGCGCGCTCATCGCGGGCCGGGCCGGCCTAGGCGGAGTCCTCGGGCGCGTCGGGCGTCTCGGCCGCGGCGGTCTCGGCCGCGGCGTCCTCGCCGTCGGGAGCGGCGGCCTCCTCCGGCTCGGCGGTGGGCGCTTCCGCCTCCGCGACCGCATCGGCGGCGGGAGCCTCGGAATCCTCCGCCGCCGCCGGAGCGGCGTCCTCCGCGTCGGGCGCGGGCGCCGGCTCGGCTACCGCGTCGGCCGCCGGCGCCTCGGTGGTCCCGGGGGCCTCGGGCGCCTCGACGACCGCCGGAACCTCCGCCGCCCGGGCCTCGGCGTCGGGCGCATCGGCGGCGGGGGCCTCCCGCGGAGCGGGGGTTTCCGTCTCGGCGGGCGGCGCCGCGGCGGCGGCTGCGCGCTGGGCGTCGAAGCGGGCGGCGCGGGTGGCCTGCCGGTAGGCCGACGTGGCCCGCAGGTGCGAGGCCGTGTAGGGCAGCAGGGCGACGTGGCGGGCGCGCTTGATGGCGCGGGTCAGCTTGCGCTGATCCTTGGCCGTCAGCCCGGTCTTGCGCCGCGGCTCGATGCGCCCCCGATCGGAGACGAGCCGCCGCAGCCGGTCGACGTCCTTGTAGTCGATCGTCTCGACTTCGGCCGGGACGAACATCGGGGCCTTGCGCCCTCGGCGACGTCCGCGGCGGTCGCGGTCGCCGTCACCGCGGCTGCGGCCCTCATCGCGGTCGCGGCGCGAGGAGCCGCCGCGGGGGGTCCGGGCAGCCGGGGCGGGGGGCTCCGCCGGGGCGGGGGCCTCGGCGGGCGGGGCGGGATCGGAAGCGGGCGCGCCCGCTTCGGCGTCGGTCGTCATGGTCGGTCTCCTCTGGAATCCCCGTCACGACCGTCGCCGCCATGCGGCGCGCCGGGCCGGGGATGCCCTACTCGAAGGGCAGGTCGTCGGGGTCCACGCTGCCGCTGCCGCGCCGCCGGCCGGACTCCCGGAATCACCAGCGTAGTCACCGCCCCCGCGGCGGTCGAGAAACTGGATGTCCTGCGCGACCACTTCGGTCATGAAGCGGCGCTGGCCCTCCCTATCCTCGAACTCGCGGGTCTGCAGACGGCCCTCGACGTAGACTTGGCGGCCCTTGGCGAGGTACTGGCTGGCCAGCTCGGCGAGCCGCGCCCAGGCGACGACCCGCACCCACTCGGTCTCCTCGCGTCGGTCGCCGTCCTGCGTGGTGTAGGTGCGGTTGCAGGCGACCCGCATCGTGGCGACGGCGCGCCCGTTGGCCGTGTAGCGCATCTCGGGATCGGCGCCCAAGTTACCGATGATCTGAACTTTGTTGAGGCTGGCCATGGGAGTGTCCGTCTCCGCCCCGGCGGCGCGCCGGCCGGGGGCTACTCGTCGGTGCGGATGATGAGATGCCGCAACACGCTCTCATCGATCCGCAGCGCGCGCTCGACTTCGGGGTTGCCGGCGCCGTCCTCGCTGGTGAACTCCGTGATGACGTAGTGCCCCTCGAAGTTGCGACGGATGGGGTACGCCAGGCGGCGGCGGCCCCAGTCGATCACGTCGGTCACGGTGCCGCCGTTCTCGCTGACGAGGCTGCGCAGCCCCTCCATGCGGTCGGGGATCTGCTCGGCGTTCACGTCGCCGCTGAGGACGACCATCATCTCGTAGGCTCTTGCCACTGCATACTCCACACCCGCCCGCGAACCCGTCGCCGGGCGGTGGCGGTCAGTATAGCCAACCTCCGCCGCCGGGACGTATGCGGGCGGAACACCCGCGTCCGCGGCACCTCAGCCCGGCACACCCGGGACCGGAAAGCCCGCGACGAGATCGCCGACCTCGGCGCGGACGGCGGCGTGCGCGGCCTCGTCGTCGACGTCGTCCAGCACGCGGCCGATGAGGCGCGCGATGGCGCGCATCTCGCCGGGCCCCATGCCGCGGGTCGTCAGCGCCGGCGTGCCGATGCGGATCCCGCTCGTCACCGTGGGGCGGCGCTCGTCGTAGGGGATGGTGTTCTTGTTC
This sequence comes from Dehalococcoidia bacterium, assembly GCA_963664645.2. Lineage (GTDB taxonomy): Bacteria > Chloroflexota > Dehalococcoidia > Bin125 > Bin125 > TK10-74A. The sequence continues at coordinate 495,137 of CAXXCV010000001.1, read as the reverse complement.
ACGGTGATGCCGGCCGCGTCGAGGGCCCCCTCGACGGCCTTGCCGGTCAGGCCGCGCACGCCCACGTCGACGAGCAGCAGGTGCGTGTCGGTGCCGCCGGAGACGAGCCGCAGCCCCTCGCCGCGCAGCGCGTCGGCCAGCGCGCGCGCGTTCTCGATGATGCGGATCGCGTAGTCGCGGAACTCCGGCGTGGCGGCCTCGCGGAAGGCGACGGCCTTGCCGGCGATGACGTGCATGTGCGGGCCGCCCGAAGTCCCCGGGAAGACGGCGCGATCGATCGCGCGGGCGTGGTCGGCGTCGGCGAGGATGAAGGCCGAGCGGGGGCCGCGGAGCGTCTTGTGCGTCGTGGAGGTGATGACCGGGGCGGGGCCGACCGGCGTCGGGTGCTGCCCGGCCGCGATGAGCCCGGCGATGTGCGCCATGTCGGCCATCAGGACCGCGCCGACGCTGCGCGCGATCTCGCCGGCGCGGGCGAAGTCGTACTGGCGCGGGTAGGCCGTCGCGCCGATGACGATCAGCTTCGGGCGCACCTCGCGGGCGACGGCGGCCATGGCGTCGTAGTCGATGCGCTCCGTCTCGCGGTCGACGCCGTAGGAGGCGAAGTTGAACCACTTGCCGGAGACGTTGACCTTGAGGCCGTGCGTCAGGTGGCCGCCGTGGTTGAGCTCCAGGCCCAGCGCGACGTCGCCGGGGTCCATCAGCGCGAAGTAGGCGGCCAAGTTGGCCTGGCTGCCCGAGTGCGGCTGCACGTTGGCGTGCTCGGCCCCGAACAGCGACTTGACCCGCTCGATGGCGAGCTCCTCGACCTCATCGACGAAGTCGCAGCCGCCGTAGTAGCGCCGGCCCGGGTAGCCCTCGGCGTACTTGTTGGTGAGGATCGACCCGACCGCGGCCAGGACCGCCGGGCTGGTGTAGTTCTCCGAGGCGATCATCTCCAGCGACTCCCGCTGGCGCCCGGCCTCGCGGCCGATCGCGGCGGCGACGTCCGCGTCGGCGGCGGCGAGCAGATCGGGCGGGGCGGTCTGGACCATGGCGCTCCCTGCGCGCGTCGCCGGGGTCCGGCCCCGGCGTCGGGGGGCGAGTCTATGGGCGGCCCGGTCCAGCGGCAATGCGGCGTGAGTTAGTCCTCCCGGGCGACGGCCCAGCCATCGACGGAGGCGGCGCCGGCCGCGAGCAGGGCCTCCGCGCAGGCGTTGAGCGTCGCGCCGGAGGTGGTGACGTCGTCGACGACGAGGACGGCGCGGTCGCGCACGCGGGCGGCGTCGGCGGCGAAGGCGCCGCGCACGTTGGCGAGGCGAGCGGCGCGATTGGGCTGGCGGACCTGCTGGGGCGTGCGCCGCCGACGCCGCAGCGCCCGCTCGTCGAAGGGGCGGCCGAGCCTGGTCGGCCAGCAGGCGCCCGAAGACGGCGGCCTGGTTGTGCCCGCGCCGCCGCCGGCGGCCGCCGGGCATCGGCACGGCCGTGACGAGGCCGATGTCCGCCGGGAGGCCGCCGAGGTCCGCGACCTCCAGCATCGGCGCGGCGGTGGCGGTGAGGCTCTGGTACTTGACGGCCAGCACGGCCCGCCGCGCCGCGCCCTCGAACACGAAGGCGGCGCGCAGCGAGCGCAGCGGCGGCGGCTCGCGGCGGCAGCGGTCGCAGACCGAGGCGGCGGGCTCGTCGCTTGGGTTCCAGCAGCGCGGGCAGCGGGGCTGGGCGGCGGGCGTGAACGCGGCGCGGCAGTCGTCGCAGAGGAGGGCGCCGTCGGCGGCGCAGACGGCGCAGCGGGGCGGGAAGAGGAAATCGGCGGCGAGACCGCGCCAGCGGCGCAGCCGATCGCGGTCGATGACGTCGGTTCGCACTGCGCGCCCCTCCCCGTCCGGCCGGGCAACGATAGACTGCGGGCATGACGATCACGGTGCAGCTCTTCGCCAGCCTGGCCGAGTCCGCGGGCGCGCGGCGGATCGATCTGCCGCTCGACGGGGCGACGACGGCCGGCCGGCTGACCTGCGCCGTGATCGAGCGCTACCCGGCGCTGGCGGCGATGCGGGACTCCGTGATCGTGGCGGTGAACGCCGAGTACGTGTCGGCCGACTTCCCGATCCGCGCCGGCGACGAGGTGGCGCTGATCCCGCCGGTGAGCGGCGGCGCACCTGAACCGGACGACGGCTCCGACGCGTACTTCCGCATCACCGACGCGCCGCTCGACGTGGCGGCGATGCACGACCTGGTGCTGCGTCCCGAGGCGGGCGCGGTCTCGGTGTTCAGCGGCGTCGTGCGGAACAACAACCTGGGCCGCCAGGTGGACTACCTCGAGTACGAGGCCTATCCGGCCATGGCCTGCAAGATCATGCGTCAGATCGCCGACGAGGTGCGGGCGCGCTGGGAGGTCTGCGCGGTGGCGATGCACCACCGCCGCGGCCGCCTGGAGATCGGCGAGGCCAGCGTGGTGATCGCGGTGTCCTCGCCGCACCGGCGGGAGGGCATCGAGGCCTGCCACTACGCGATCGACCGGCTGAAGGCGATCGTGCCCGTGTGGAAGAAGGAAGTCTGGGCCGACGGGGAGCACTGGATCGAGGGCAGCCTGACTCCCCAGGCGGAGGCGCGCGGGGCGGACTAGCGACGGTTCGCATCGGCGCCGGGGCATCGGAGAGGAGGGGAAGAGCCGGCGCGGAGGGGGGTCCCAGGCCTCAAGATGCAAGATTCGATTTTTTTTCCGGGCCTCCCGGGCGCCAGACCGGGAGTCTGTAAGGCAAAACCCCCAATGTTTATAGGGGATCTTGCGACGTCACGCTGGAGCATCGGGCGTCGTGGCCTTGCACCGGGGAGCATCGGGGAGCACGAACCGTCACGAGCTTGCCCAATCTTGCACGTTCTTTCACGTTCTTTCACGTTCTTTCACGCACTCAGCCGCGTCCGCAGGGGTGTCGAATCGGTCCCAGAACACGCGATATGCGGTCCATGAACACACTATAGCGGATGGGGCGAGGGAGCGTCAAGCGTCCCTCAGGCCCGCCGGCGTCGCGCCCCTGACCGCGGCGCGACGGGCCGCGGCGCCGTGCCGGTGCGGTAGTCGCGCACCGTCAGCTCGTAGACCTGGCTGAGGCGGGGGTCGAAGATGCGCGACGCCAGCCGCGGCTCCAAGTCGTCGGGCTTCATGTTGGTCGTGATCAGCGTGGGCGACTCCTGCAGGTAGCGGTAGGAGAGCAGCTGGTAGAGCTTCTCCTCGGCCCAGGGTGTCGTGGAGTGCGCGCCCAGGTCGTCGAGGACGAGCAGGCCGGCGGCGCGCAGCGCGTCGAGCACGTCGTCGTAGCTCTCGGCGTTGTCGGGGCGGTAGGCGCGGCGCAGATGGTCCAGCAGGTCGGGCACGACGGCGAAGCAGACGGAGTCGCCGGCCGCGAGGCGCTCCCGCGCCGCCGCCGCCGCCAGATGCGTCTTGCCGGTCCCGGTCGGGCCCATCAGCAGCGTTCATCCAGCCGCGGGGCGCGATCAGCCCAAGCGCTGGATCGACGTTGCGGACATAGCTCCAGGTTCTCCGAATCTCCTTGGCGCTGAGGCGGCCGTCGAGGCGAAAGCCCTCGAAGGTGTGTCGGTCGAGCCGGGCGCGGGAGAGCCCGCCGATCTCCCTGTAGGCGCCCGCCGCGGCGTCCCCCGACGCCGCCGGGCCGCCGAGGTCGTGCCGCTCGACCAGGTCGTCGCGGTCGAGCATGGGCAGGGCCCGGCGCAGGGCACCGCCCGGCTCCGCCGAGGCCAGCAGCACGGTGGGCAGCCGGGCCGTCGCGCGGTGGTTGGCGATCTGGAAGATCTTCTCGCCGGCCCAGTCGGTGGGGTTGGCGGTGTCCAGGTCGTCGAGGACGAGGAAGGGCGCGGTGCGCACCTGCTCGAACAGCTGCGGGTAGGGCGTCTCGGCGTCCTTGCGATAGGCGGCGCGCAGGTGGTCGAGCAGGTCCGGCACGACGACGTAGAGGGCGGCCCGCCCGCGGCCGATGCGGTCGTTGGCGATGGCCGCCCCCAGCGAGGTCTTGCCGGCGCCCGCCGGGCCGGTGATCAGCAGCCAGGGCTTGTCGCCGTCCTCGCAGGCGGCCCGCTCGGCGGCCGCCCGGGCGTCGGCGAAGCGGGCCGATCGCGCGGCCGGGAGGCTGTCGAAGGTGACGCCCGCCAGGGGGCCCAGGTTGCTGTAGCGCTGCAGCCGTTCGGCGCGCACCTCGGCCGACTCCTCGCGCGCGCAGCGACAGGCGATCGCCTTGCCGAAGTCCGGGTGCTCGAGCGGCAGGTCGCGGCGCAGGAAGCCGGCGTCGTTGCAGAGGGCGCAGGCCGGCGCGGGCGGGGGCGCGGGCTCAGCGGCGGATGAGGTGGTCGAACTGCGACGCGGAACGCCAGCCAGCACGTCGCTCAGACGGCGCATCGTCATCCTCCCTCCCCTCGTCGTCCCAGCGCTCCAGGATGCGCTGGATGTAGCGCCAACTGCGCTTGTTGAGCTCCGCCGCCTCGCGGAAGGCGTCCTCGATCCAGGCGGCCGGGTAGAGGCCCTCGGCCTCGGCGAGGGCGGCGGCGATCTGCGGCGTGATGGGGCCGATCGTGTCCTCGTAGAGCGCGTAGACGTTGATGCCGGGGCCGGCCTGGGGGCCGGGCTGCGGCGCGACGCCGGCCGCCCCGGCGGGCACATGCCCCGTCGCGGCGAGCTGCCCGCGCCGCCAGCGATCGAGGGCGCGCTGGTCGGACTCGCTGTTGAGCGTCAGCACCTCCGCGACGTCCGGGGGAGCGGGCGTCCCCGGCGCGGGGCGGGCGTCGGCCCGCAGCAGCGTCCCGCGCGCGACGGCCGCCTCCAGGCCGCGGCGGAATGCCTCGTCGGTGTCCGCGTGGGGGAAGAAGCGGGCCAGCGCGTCGACGAGGGGGCGCTCGGCGCGCAGCGCGGCGACGTCGAGCAGGCGCGGGAAACGGCGCAGCCGCTGCACCGCCGCCACGGCGTACAGCGTGACCAGCAGCTCGGCCGGGTCGTCCATCCGCGGGACGGCCTGGTGCAGCAGCGCCGCCGGGAGCGCGACATTCCGCGCTCCCGCGGGCAGCCCGGCGTAGGTGGAGTCGGCGCGCGCGCTCACGACGGGTCGTCGTTCCGCAGGTACGAGGGCGGGGCGTCGGGGCCGGCCCCGTTCCAGTCGGGCTCGCCGCCGGGGAGCGCGGCGGCGGGCGCCGGGGCGTCCTCGGTGTAGACGAGCAGATCCTCGAACTTCGCCAGGTCGCGGCGGAAGCGCACGTTGACCGTGCCCACCGGGCCGTTGCGATGCTTGGCCACGATGATCTGCGCCAGCCCCCGCTGGTAGCCCTCGGGCGACTCCGGGTGCATGTCCTCCCAGTCCTCCTGGCGGACGTACATGTCCTCGCGGTAGATGAAGATCACGATGTCGGCGTCCTGCTCGATGGAGCCCGATTCGCGCAGGTCGCTGAGCAGCGGCACGTGCGGCTGCCGCGCCTCGACGGCGCGCGACATCTGCGAGAGGGCGAGGACCGGGATCTCCAGTTCGCGCGCCAGCTCCTTGAGGGAGCGCGAGATGTAGCTCATCTCGGCCACGCGGTTGACGTCGAGGCCGCCGCCGGCGCCGCCGTGCACGAGCTGCATGTGGTCGACGACGATCAGGTCGAGGCCGACCTCGTGCGCCAGCCGCCGGGCCTTGGCGCGGATCTCGGCGACGGTGCCGCCGGGCGTGTCGTCGATGTAGATCTCGGCGCGCGAGAGCACGCCGATGGCGCGGCTGATGCGCCCCTCCTCGGTCTCCGTGTGCTGGCCGTAGGGCAGCCGCTGCGAGGGCACCTCCGCCTCGGCCGAGACCAGTCGCGTGGCGACCTGCTCGGCCGACATCTCGAGGCTGAACAGGGCCACTTTGCCGCCCTGCCCGATCGCGAGGTTGCGGGACATGGCCAGCGCCAGCGCCGACTTGCCCACCGAGGGGCGGGCCGCCAGCACGACGAGGTCGGATTTCTTGAGCCCGACCAGCAGTTGGTCCAACTCCATGAAGCCGGTGCGCGCGGGCTCCTGCAGGCCTTCGTCGTCGTCCTCGTCCGGGGGGCCCAGGAAGCTCTCCAGCAGGTCGCGCAGGGAGACGAAGTCGCGCAGGCGCTCGCCGCCGCGCAGCGAGAGCAGCAGCGCTTCCGAGCGGGCCAGGGTCTCGGGCAGGTTGGGGCCGGCCTCGTAGCCCCAGCGGGCGATCGTGCCGGCGGCCTCGATCAAGAGGCGGTAGGTGGCGTCGCGCTCGACGATCCTGGCGGAGTACTCGACGCCGACCGTGGTGGGCAGGTCGGCGACGATCTGGCTGAGGTAGGCGTGGCCGCCGGCCTCCTCCAGCTTGTCCTCGCGGGCCAGCTCGTGGGCCAGCGTGATGGGGTTGATGGGCTCGCGCCGCTCGTCGAGGGCCAGCGCGGCGCGGTACATCGCCTGGTGGCGGTTCTCGAAGAAGTGCTCCGGCTGCAGGAAGGAGGCGACGCGCGAGAGCGCCTCGGGGTCCACCAGGATCGAGGCGAGGACCGCCGTCTCGGCTTCGATGTTGTTGGGTGGGGCCTGATCCAAGACCACCGGGGCTCCCCTCCGCGGGGAGCCCTGCGGCGCCCCGTGCTACTCGGTCTCGGCGTCCGCGTCTTCCGGCGCGTCGGCCGCTGCTGGCTCCGTCCCGGCCCCGTCGGGGCCGGACGGCTCTTCCTCCGTCGGTTCCGGCGCCGGCTCTTCCGGCGCCTCCTGCTCCGGCGCGACCGTCACCGTCACGGTGGCGGACACGTTGCGGGTCAGCCGCACGCGCACCTCCTGGACGCCGACCGTGCGGATCGCCTGCCCGAGCAGGACCTGGCGATGGTCGACGCTGTCGGCGGCGAGTTCGCCCAATCGCTCGGCGATGGCCGCCGCCGTGATCGACCCGTACAGGCGGCCCTGCTCGCCCACCCGCGCGGTGAACGACAACTCCGCTCCGTCGATCTTGTCGGCGATGACGCTCGCCACGCCGTCGAGCTTCTCCTGGCGGATGGCGTCCGCCCGGGCGAGCCGCTCGCCGCGCTCCAGGTTGTCCTTGGTCGCCGGGACGGCGAGCCCACGCGGAAGCAAGAAGTTGCGCGCGTAGCCCCTCTTGACCTCCTTGACCTCGCCGACCAGCGCGGAGCCGGGCACTTCCTCAACGAATACGACCTTCATGGCGACTCTCCGTCGTGCCCGGATCGCGCCGCACATCCTTTGTGGCGCATCCGGGGAACTCAGCCAAACGCGGCCCCGTGGAAGAGCGGCCTTATGCGGCCGTCCCTCCACGGAGTCCACCGGGGGTCAACACGATAACTCGCGGCGTCGTGAAGCTGTAGCTGTTCTGTCACAGCCGCCGCCGGAGGTCGTGCGTCGAGAGTCGCACTCCTGTCCGCGCCGACCCCTCCACCGCGCGCACGATAGCACACCTGTTCTATGACCGCGAACGTGGGGCGCTCAGCCGTCGAGGGCACGGGGCAGCGCCTCGCGATGGGCGGCGGCGGCCTCGGCGAGGGGGACGTCGATGGCGTCGCCCAGGCGCAGCCGCGCGGCGACCGGGTCGTCCGGCGCGACCGCGCCCAACGGCGTCACCACGACGCCCGTCCCGGCGGCGAGCGCGGCCAGCGCGGATGCGTGGGACGGGTCCAGGCTGACGACCGCGCGCGCGCCGGCCTCCCCGAAGAGCGCCGCGTCGTGGCGGCCCTCCCAGGCCGCGGCGGCGCAGTCGGCCCCCAGACCCCCGGCGATCGCGCACTCGGCCAGCGCGACGGCGAGGCCGCCGTCGGAGCAGTCGTGGGCGGAGCGCAGCAGGCGCCGGTCGGCCGCCGCGACCAGCAGCCGCACCAGCGCCGCCTCGGCGGCCAGATCGACGGGGATCGGACCGGCGACCCGGTCGTGCGCCTGCGCGAGGAACTCGCCGCCGCCCAGCGTCGCGGCGGGCTGGGCCAACGCCGCGCCGAGCAGCCAGACGGCGTCGCCCGGACGCCGGAAGCCCATGCGCACGACCTTCGTCACGTCGTCGAGCACGCCGAGCATCCCCACGACCGGCGTCGGCGTGACGGCGACGCCGCTGCTCTCGTTGTAGAGAGAGGCGTTGCCGGAGACGACGGGCGTGCCCAGGGCGCGGCAGGCGTCGCCCAGGCCGCGCACGGCCTCGCGCAGTTGGTAGTAGATCTCGGGCCGCTCGGGGTTGCCGAAGTTCAGGCAGTCGGTCACGGCCAGCGGACGGGCGCCGGTGCAGGCGACGTTGCGCGCCGCCTCGCAAACGCTGCGGGCGGCCCCGGCCCAGGGGTCGAGGCTCACGGCGCGGCCGGCCCCGTCGGTGCAGACCGCGATGGCGCGCTCGCTGCCCTTGATGCGGACGACGCCGGCGTCGCTGCCGGGCACGAGCACGGTGTTGGTCAGCACCTGCTGGTCGTACTGCTGCGTGACCCAGCGCTTGTCGGCGATGTTGGGCGCGGCGAGCAGCGCCAGCAGCGCCGCGCTCGCGTCGGCGACGTCGGGCAGCGTGGCGGGGTCGAAGGCGGCGCGGGCGGCGGCCTCCGGGTCGGGGCGGGCGTCGGGGACGTAGCTGGGGGGGTCGGTGAGCAGCCCGATGGGGGCGGCCGCGACCTCGGCGCCGGCCTCGTACACGCGCACGCGGTCGCCGGCGGTGGTCGCGCCGACGACGGTGGTGTCCAGATCCCAATACGCGAAGTGGGCGCGCACGTCCTCGACGTGCTCGGGCTTGGCGATGACGAGCATCCGCTCCTGCGACTCGGAGAGCATGACGTCGTAGGCGCTCATGCCGGCCTCGCGGCGGGGCACGGCGTCGACGTCGATCTCCAGCCCGCTCTCGCCGCGGGCGGCGCACTCGACGCTGCTGCTGGTCAGGCCGGCCGCGCCGAAGTCCTGCAGACCCACGATCCAGTCGCGGTGATCCTGCACCAGGTCGACGCAGGCCTCCATCAGCAGCTTCTCCAAGAACGGATTGCCGACCTGCACGGCGGGGCGGCGCTCGGCGCTGCGCTCGTCGAGTTCGACGCTGGCGAAGGTCGCGCCGTGCAGGCCGTCGCGGCCGGTGTCGGCGCCGACGAGCAGCAGGACGTGGCCGGGGCCGCCGGTGGTCGCGCCGATCAGCGAGCCGCGGCGGGCGATGCCGACGCACATCGCGTTGACCAGCGGGTTGCCGCTGTAGTGGGGGCCGAAGCGCACTTCGCCGCCGACGTTGGGGATGCCCAGGCAGTTGCCGTAACCGCCGACGCCGGCCACGACACCGCGCAGCAGGCGGCGGTTGCGCGAGCCGGTGTCGGGGTCGTCCAGCGGCCCGAAGCGCAGCGAGTCGAGCAGGGCGATGGGGCGCGCGCCCATGGCGAAGATGTCGCGCACGATGCCGCCCACGCCGGTCGCCGCGCCCTCGTAGGGCTCGATCGCGCTGGGGTGGTTGTGGGACTCCACCTTCATGACGACGACCCAGTCGTCGCCGATGTCGATCGCGCCGGCGTTCTCGCCGCCGAGTTCGGTCAGGACGTGCGGCGCCTTGGTGGGGAAGTGACGGAACAGCGGCTTGCTGTGCTTGTAGCCGCAGTGCTCGCTCCAGAGCGCGCCCAGCATCCCGAGTTCCACCGGGGTCAGGTCGCGGCCGAAGTGGTCGCGGGCGCGGCGGTACTCGTCGCGGGAGAGGGCGAGCTGGGCCAGCGTCTCGTCATCGACGGCGACGGGCGCGGCGTCGGCGACGCGGGCGCCGGGACGGTCGCCGGACATCAGCCCCACCACTGGATCATCGACTGCCAGATGCGCAGGCCGTCCTCGCCGCCCAGCAGGGCCTCGCTGGATCGCTCCGGGTGGGGCATCATGCCCAGCACGTTGCCGGCCGCGTTGATCACGCCGGCGATGTTGGCGCGCGAGCCGTTGGGGTTGGCGGCGGGGGTGACCCGCCCGTCCGCGTCGGCGTAGCGAAAGACGATGCGCCGCTCGGCCTCCAACTCGGCCAGGGTGCCGTCGTCGACGTAGTAGTTCCCCTCGCCGTGGGAGATGGGCAGCATCAGGGCGTCGCCGGCGGCGCTGGCGCAACTGAAGCCGGTGTCGTCGCGGGTGACCCGGACGTACTGCTCCCGGCAGCGGAACTGCAGGCTGTCGTTGCGCAGCAGCGCGCCCGGCAGCAGGCCCGCCTCGCAGAGGATCTGGAAGCCGTTGCAGGAGCCGAAGACGGGGCGGCCCGCCCGGGCGTGCCGCTGCAGCGCGCCCATCACCGGCGAGAAGCGGGCGATGGCGCCGCAGCGCAGGTAGTCGCCGTAGGAGAAGCCGCCGGGCACGACGACGGCGTCGTAGCCGTCCAGGCTCGACTCGCGGTGCCAGACGCGGTCGGCCTGCTGGCCCAGCCGGTCCCGCAGGACGTGCTGGCAGTCGCCGTCGGACCAGGTGCCGGGGAAGACGAGAACGGCGAAACGCACCGAGCCCCCTCTGGGCCGCAGCGTATCAGCGGCCCGGGCAGGGGCCAGCCGGGAACTCAGGAGCGGGCGGCGGGACGCGGCAGCTCGGGCAGCGCGCCGCCGTCGACAGGGGCGTCGCTGCTGGGCGCGGGCGCGCCGCTGGGCACGGGGGTCACGCCGCGCTGGCGCTCCGCCTCGCTGGGCTCCGGGTACTCGATGCGGGGGTGGTAGACGCCGTTCAGCGTGACCTTGAAGGACTCCCCGATGGCCTGGATCTGGCGCAGCGTGAGGTCGCAGTCGTCGAACTGGTGCTCGTTGAGCCGCTCCTGGATCACGGCGTCGACGAGCCGGGCGATGGTCTCCTCGTCGCGCGCCTTGCTGGAACGCACGACCGCCTCCGTGGAATCGGACATCATCACGATGGCGGTCTCCTTGCGGCGCGGGCGCGGCCCGCCGTAGGTGAAGAGGCCGGGGTCGACGGTGGGGTTGTCCTGGGCGGCCTTGCGGTAGAAGTAGGTCACCAGACGGGTGCCGTGGTGCTCGGGGATGAAGGCGCGCACCGGCTCCGGCAGCCGGTAGCGCTTGGCCAGTTCCATCCCCCGGCGCACGTGATCCTGGATCACGGTGGCGCTCTCCAGCGGGTCCAGCTTGTCGTGCGGGTTGCCGCCGTCGGCCTGGTTCTCGATGTACATGTGCGGCTGCGCCAGCTTGCCGATGTCGTGGTAGTAGGCGCCGACGCGGACGAGCAGGGCGTCGGCCCCGACCTGCGCGGCGGCGCGCTCGGCCATCGTCGCGACGAGCAGCGAGTGGTGGAACGTGCCCGGCGCCTCCTCCTGCAGACGCCGCAGCAGGGGCTGCGTGAACTGCGCCAACTCCAGCAGCTGCAGCCGCGTGGCGATGCCGAAGACCTGGCCCAGCAACGAGAACGCGCCGATGACCAGCACCGAGGTCGCGACCGCGACGATGACGGAGGAGAGGGCGAGCAGGCCCAGGTCGACGGTGGCGCGCTCGGGGTCGAGCAGCCAGAAGGCGAGGCCGGTGAGGAAGGCCGTCGCGCCGACGACGGCGCCCGTGACGCCGTACTGGGTGAGGTGCATCACCCGCTGCGTCGCGAGCACGCCGGCCACGCCGGTGAACAGGAAGGCGATCGTGGGCCGCAGCGCCTGGGCGCCGCCGAACCCCTCGCCGGGGGCGAAGCCGGGGTGGATCACGGCGGCGACGCCGGCCAGCACGGCGACCACGACGGCGACCACGACGGCCAAGCTGCGCTCGAGCAGCGCCGCCACGAGCACGGCGGCCGTCGCGACCGGGAGCGCCAGGTCGAAGTAGTCGTCCACGTGGCCGGGCAGGATCTCGGGCAGGAGCCAGCGGGCCAGCGCCACGAAGACCACGACCAGCAGCACGATCATGCCCAGGCGGCGGTTGCTGGCCGCGGCCTCGGGCGCGGCCAGCAGCAGATACGCGCCGAGCGTGACGGCCCCGGCCAGGGCCAGGATCAGCATCGCGACGAGCTCATCGATGGGGATGCCGCCGCTCTCCAGCGGCAGCAGGGCCAAGGCGGCGGCGGCGACGGGCCCCACGGCCTCGCCGGCCGGCACGATCACATCGCCCTCGTCGAACGAGACGGTGACCTCGTCCACGCGCAGGCGCGAGGCGGCCCGGGCCGCCTCGGTCGCGGCCTGATCGACGGTGATGTTGGCCGACACGCGCGGCGCGACCAGGGCCGTGACCAGGCTGACCTGGTCCTTGTTGAGATCGCCGCCGACGCGCTCCTCGACGCTCTCCCGGACCGCGGGGACGTCCGCGTCGTTGATGTTGCCCGTGAGGATGTCGGTCAGCAGGCCCAGCGCCTCCTCCCGCACGACGCGCCAATCGCGGGGGCTCAACTCCAGCAGCAGGAAGTCGGCCGGGCCGACGCGCAGGTCGGGGATCGCATCCAGGGCGCGGCCCTGCTCCGAGGAGCTGAGCTCCGATTGGGCGCGCACCTCGTCGACGGCGTCGAGCGTGGCGGCGAGGGTGGCCACCTCGCGGGCGCGGACGCCGGCGTCGAAGATGAGCACCGGCGCGACCTCGGCCGCGGCCGCGTCGCGGGCGAGGGTGGTGGCCTCGTCGTCGACGACGCGGACGCCGACCTCAGCGACCACGTCGGCCTCGGCCACATCGCCGAGCGTCGGCAGGCGTTCGGACGCGCGGGTGGGGATCAGCGCCAGGGTGAGCAGCAGCGCGAGCGCCGCGACGAAGACGGCGAGCCGGGCGGGGGAATAGAACGCAGCGGGGGACATGCGGTCATCATACGGGCGCGCGCAGGGCCGCACCCGCGGGCTTCGGCGATCAGCGACCGAGCAACTCGCCCACGACCTCGTTGACGAGGCGGCCGTCGGCGCGGCCGCGAAGCTGGCCCATCAGCGGCCCCATCACCTTGCCCTTGTCGCCCGGCCCGCTGGCGCCGGTGCGCGCGATGACCGCCTCGGCCACGGCCGTGATCGCGTCGCGGTCCATCTGGGCCGGCAGGTAGTCCTGCAGCACGCCGATCTCGCCACGCTCGCGGGCGGCCAAGTCCTCGCGACCACCGGCCTCGAACTGCTCGATCGAATCCTGCCGCTGGCGCACCTGCCGCTGGATGATCGTGAGCACGGCCGCGTCGTCGACTTCGGCGCGCTGCTCGATGTCGGCGTTCTTGATGGCCGCCTGCAGCAGGCGGATGGTATCGCGGCGGAGGGCGTCCTTCGCGCGCATCGCGCCCTTCAGATCCTCGCGGAGTTGTTCACGCAGTCCGGCCATACCGCTCCCTCGCCCCCACCGCCTCCGGCACGCGAAAGGCCGCCGGTGAGCGGCGGCCCCTTCGATCGCGCCGGGCGGGCGTCAGTCCGCCGACGGCAGCACCTTCGGCTGCATCAATTCCATCGCGCGGTCGTCGACCTTCAGGTCACACTCGCCCGGCTTGATGCAGAGCACCTCAATGCCCGTCTTCTCGTCCTTGTAGCGCTTGCCAAGTTGCACGGCCATGCGATCGTCTCCAGGTTGCCGCGGGGCTCCCGCCCCGGTCCTACTTCTTCTCCACCAGCACCGAGTCGCCGCAGCGAAGCTCGGCGTCGCCGCCGCGCGTCACGATGAACTCGGCCCCGCAATCGGGGCAGGTGTAGCGCTTGCCGGTCTGGGCAGGGGGCATAATTTCGCTCTCCAGACAAGAATGCCGGGAAGTGTACCCAGCCAGTCTCAACCCGTCAAAGCCCGGCGGCTGTGACGGCCGGGCCGCTCAGCGCTGGCCGCAGGTGCCCCGGGTCAGTTCCAGCGGCGTGGGGGCATCCTGGATGGGCCGACCCGCCTCGAACTTGGCGACCGCGGTGTCGAGGGTGTCGCGGGCATTCTGGAGCGCGTCGCGGGCGAGGCCGTGGTGGGCGCGGATCAACGCCACTTCCGGGTCGCCGTCCGACGCGTTGAGCGCGTCGGCGATGCCCTCCTCGAGCAGCGCGGCCTCGCGCTCGGCGCTCTCCGCCTCCAGGCTCGCGATCGCGTCGGCGTCGTTCTCCGCCTCGGCGGCGGCCAGCGCCTCGCCGAACTCCGCCTCGATCTGGGCGGCGATGCCCGGCCGGGTGAGCTGCAGCAGCGCGGCCTCCAGCGCGATGGCCACATCGCCGCCGGCGCGCTCGATCGCGGCGTTGACGGCGTCGGCGACGGAGGAGGCGCGGACGCCCTGCTCCGCCAACGCCAGCGCCTCCTCAAGGCCGGCCAGGGTCAACTCGTCCTGCTCCTCGGCGAGGTGCACGGCCTCTTCCCAGCCGTTGCCGGCGTTGGTGGTGATCAGCCCCACGAGGTTCTCGATGTGGAAGAAGTTCAGCGAGCCGCCGTGGGCGACGGCCCAGGGCGGCATGGCGGTGCCGTTGCGCCCGCATTCGATGGTGCCGCGGAAGCGGGCCTGCAGCTCGGCCAGGGCGGCGTCGTTGTGGGAGCGGAAGGCCAGGGTGTTCTCCGGCGTGTTGAGGGCGACGCCGATCAGGCCCTCGCCGGCGTTGCCGTGGCAGACGCGGCAGTTGTTGGCGTAGAGCTTGGCCCCGCGGTGCGTGGCTTCGAGCAGGTGCTGGTCTTCGGCCTCGGCGCGGCGGCCGTCGTCGAACCAGACGTAGGCGCCCAGGCTGGCGACGCCCAGGAACATCAGGATCACCATCGCGACGATCTGCTTGTGCGTGTTCTGGCCGCTCATGCCGCCACCTCGCGGCGGGAGCGCCGATCCGTGGGCCGCTTACGCATAGGGGACCGTCCGTTGCGGGTTGTCCTGGTCGCCCTTGCGGATCACGCCGGTATCGACGCTGAGGGAGCCGTCCGGGTTGACGGTCACCTCCATCGTGTCCATGGGCCGCGGCGCGGGACCGAAGACGCGCACGCCGGAGCGGGTGTAGGTGGAGCCGTGGCAGGGGCAGCGGAACCAGCCGGTGATGCCCTCGAAGTTGAAGTCGCCGCGCCAGGGCACGGTGCAGCCCAGATGGGGGCACTTCCACCACAGGGCGAGCAGCCCCGCCTCGCCCTCGAAACCGAAGCCGCCGTGGGTGCCGGCGCCGCGCTCCAGGTGGGCGAGCCAGAACTTGCCGGTCGTGACGCGGACGGGATCCTCCCCCGCGTCGGGGACGAGCGAGGCGGAGACGGGGATCTTGCCGCCGAAGCCCTGCACGCCGCGCGGCCAGAAGAACGAGAGGAAAGCCGCCAGCGCGCCCGTCAGGCCGAAGCCCATGCCGCCCCAGAAGGTCGCCTTCATGAACTGGCGGCGGTTCATCTCCGCGCGGCGGGCGCGGCGGCGCTGGGCGCGCGTGACGATGGCCCGCTCGCCGGCCTGCTCCTGCACGACGACGGGGCGGCCGCCGGGGTCGAGGTGGGGGGCGCGGTCGGGGCGCGAGCCCGAGCCGATCTCGGCCGGGGCGGGCTCGATCTGGGAGGGGCCGCCCTCGCCGAGGGGCCGCGCGACGACGCCGCTGCCGGGGGCGACCGGGGGCGGCTCCTCGTTCATGGGGGCGGCCGGCCCGGGGGTGGGGGGATCGCCGGGGGACGTCACTCTTCCACCACCACGATGTCCCACGGCGGGCGCAACTCCTGGCCCTGGCCGCGGAAGAACTGCCCCACCGCCGTGGTCACGATGAAGACGGCGATGAAGCCGGTGAAGATGAAGATGGCGATGTCGCGCCGCGTCTGGATCCAGCCCAGCACGTTCTTGGTGAAGCCGACCAGCAGCAGCGGCAGGCCGACCATCGTCGCCACGGGCACGACCTGCTGACTGAGGAAGCTGGGGAAGTTGAGGTTGAGTAACCAGGGGTCGGTGGTGGTGCCGGGGATGCCTAAGGGGATCGCCCGCCAATCCTCGAACATCGTGAAGGGGCCGATCGTGAAGCTCAGGTCGGCCCAGTTGATGCCCGTGTCGAGGCCGCGCAGGTTGCGCGCCCAGTCGAGCCAGGTCGGCCAGGTGAAGTCGCTGTTGAGGCCGGTGCCGCGGATGATGTCCTCGGTCCACTCCACGTGCTTGGCGCCGTCGTAGAGGATCAGCCAGATGGTGAGCAGGCTGGCGATGCAGAAGGACCAGATCGTGATCTTCGCGGCGTGCCTGGTGCCGAACCACGTTCCCTGGCCCTCGGTGGCGCGGTCCCAGTAGGGGATGGCGGCCAGCAGGATGAGGGCGATGGTGGGCACGATGACGCCGGCCCAGGCGGGCTCCATGTGCAGCAGCAACTCCTGCAGGTTGAGGAAGTACCAGGGCGCCTTGGAGGGGTTCGGCGTCGTGTTCGGGTCGGCGCGGTCGAGCAGGGGGGCGTTGATGAAGGCGGAGAGCACCATCAGCGCGATGGTGAAGACGACCGCGGAGATGAACTCCACGAAGACGAGGTCGGGCCAGACGAGGACCTCTTCCTCGCGCTCGCGCCGGGGCCGGGCCCGCACCGCCGAGACCGCTTGACTGACCATGCCGTCCTATCCGCTCCCCCTCCGAATGGGAAGCCCTAGAGGGGCCGCGCTAAGCCGCCGTCGCGCCGGACGCGCCAGAAGTGCACGGCCAGGAAGATGGAGATGACCAGCGGCAAGCCGATGACGTGCAGGGTGTAGAAGCGGATCAGCGCGTTGGGACCCACCTCGAAGCCGCCCAGCAGCAGGAACTTGCTCTCGTCGCCGAGCACGGGGGCGGAGCCGACCATCGTCGTGCCGACGGTGATGGCCCAGAAGGCGAGCTGGTCCCAGGGCAGCAGGTAGCCGGTGAAGGAGAGCAGCAGCGTGAGGATGAAGAGGATCACGCCCACGACCCAGTTGAACTCGCGCGGCGGCTTGTAGGCCCCGGTGTAGAAGACGCGCATCATGTGCAGCAGCACGAGGATGATCATGGCGTGCGCCATCCAGCGATGCAGGTTGCGCAGCAGCAGGCCGAAGCGCACGTTCGTCTCCAGCGCCTGGATGTCGGCGTAGGCGCGCTCCACCGAGGGCACGTAGTAGAACATCAGCAGCACGCCCGTGACCGTGAGGCCCAGGAACATGAAGAACGAGAGGCCGCCCAGGCAGTAGGTGTGCGTGATCTTGACGTGCGTGCGATGGATGCGCGTCGGGTGCAGGTGCAGGAAGACGTTCGTCGCCACGACGAGCATCTGGTTGCGCGGGGTGTTGGGGTAGCCGGTCCGGAAGATCGACTGCCAGACGTAGTTGCGGAAGAGCAGATCGTAGATCTGGTCGTTGAAGCCCTTGCCGGGGGGTCGCTCCACGCTCGCCACGGCCTAGCGCTCCCACCAGCGGCCGAGGAGCACCATCGCGCCCAGCGAAAAGACGACCGTCAGCCCGACCAGGGGCAACTCCATGATCTCGGAGCGGAACGGGATTTGCAGCAGAACTTCCATCGCCTCATCCGCTCCTGCCGGCGGCCCGGCGTCGCGCCGGCCCGGACCGACACGCGGCGCGCAGCAGGCTCCCGAACCCCCATTCGTGAAGGATCGTGCAATTCGGGAATCTACGGGCGGGTCCGGGCAGTGTCAACCTGATTCGGGGCGCCGATCGCCCGGCTTGGCATCTGGCCCGGCGCCCGAATGCGCCGCCCGCAATGGCCGGCCGCGCCCACCCGTGCCCGGCGCCCGCTGCTCCCCTCGGGACGGGCGCTCACGAGCCATTGAGCTCTAATCCCCACGTGTGCCAGCCGTCGGCCTGATCCCGGGCGAAGAGTTCGACCTTGCGGAGTTCCGGGAACATCGCGTGAATCCGGGAGCGCACTTCGGCGGGTTTCGCGGAATGACGGCCTCTCCGGGCGCTGACGAACTGGCGGACGTTGCGCGCCCCCCGCGGGGTCGGGATCCGCCCGCGCTTGAAGGCGAGGCAGAGTTCGCATTGGCTCAGCGTGTAGAAGCCGGGGTTGACGCGCCCCTTGTCCCACACGAACGCGACGGTGGCCCAGGAGAACCCCCAGTGCTTGCCAAGCTCGATGGCCTGGTCCAGGTGGGGACTCGTCGACCACATGAAGAGCAGGGAATCGTCGGCGGCGATCCGGCCGACTTCCAGGGCCTTCAGGTCGTCCAGCTTGATGGTCGGATAGTGCCGCCCGGCCCCCCCGGTGTCGTGCGAGCCCGGCCCCGCGTGCTGAAGCTGTCCCTTGTAGTCCCACGGCGGATCGACGTAGAGGATGTCGAACGGCCCGGCGGGCAACGGTGGGAAGAGCGGGGCGGGGCGGGGGTCGCGGGCTGGTGCGGACTCCCGCGACGGCGCGCGGCGGCGCGCGGCGGTGATTCCCATGCATCCCTCCCAATCATCGCCCGCGCCGCGCGGGACGAATGAGGCGCCGCTACTTCGGTTCGACGATGACGGCGGGACCGTCGCCGCGCGGCGCGACCTCGCCCACGACCGTCGCGCCCGGCAGCGCCGCGACGACGCCCGCCGCGTCGGCCGCCTCGACGGCGACGGCGAGCCCCAGGCCGAGGTTGAAGACGCGCATCATCTCCCCGTCGCCGATCTCTCCCGCGGCGCGGATGCGCTCGAAGATCGGCGGCTCCGGCCAGGCGCCGCGCCGCAGCCGCGCGGCGCAGGCGTCGGGCAGGATGCGCGCGACGTTGCCGGGGATGCCGCCGCCGGTGATATGGGCGATCCCCTTGCAGCGCGCCAGGACCGGCTGGAGCGCGGGCCAGTAGGCCGTGTGCGGGGCGAGCAGCGCGTCGGCGAGGGAGCCGCCGAGCGCCGGGTCGGGGGCGAGCAGGCGCTCCGGCTCCGCCTCGTCGAGGCGCAGGACGGCGCGGGCCAGCGTGTAGCCGTTGGTGTGCAGCCCGTTCGATGGGAGGCCGATCAGCGCGTCGCCGGGGCGGATGGCGCGGCCGTCGATCTCGTCGCCCTTGCGCACGACCCCGACGATCGTGCCGGCGAGGTCGAAGTCGCCATCGCGGTAGAGGCCCGGCATGTCGGCCGTCTCGCCGCCCAGCAGCGCCACTCCGCCGTCGGCGCAGGCCGCGGCGACGCCGCCCACGATGGCGACCTTCTCGTCCTCGCCCAGGCCGGCGCCGGCCAGGTAGTCGAGGAAGAAGAGCGGACGCGCGCCGGCCGTGAGGATGTCGTTGATGCAGTGATTGACGATGTCCCGCCCGACGCCGTCGAGGCGCCCCAGCCGCCGCGCCACGAGCAGCTTCGTGCCCACCCCGTCGGTCGAGGCGACGAGCACGGGATCCTTGAAGGCGGTGAGGTCGAAGAGGCCGCTGAAGGCGCCGACACCGCCCAGCACCTCGGGCCGGCCGGCCGATCGGGCGAGCGCGCGGTAGCGCGGGATCAGGCGGTCGTTGGCGGCGATGTCGACGCCGGCGGCGGTGTAGCGGGGCGTCGCCGGCTCAGCCACCCGACCCCTCGTCCGGCCGCGAGGCGAGCGGCGTGAAGGCCGGCGGCGCGCCGTGCACCGTCGCCGTGGCCACGAGGTGGGGGGAGTCGCCGTCGAGCGTGGAGGGGCGCTCCAGGGCCAGCTTGTCCATCTCAAGCTGGACGGGCACCGGGTAGTCGCCGGTGAAGCAGGCGAGGCAGTGCTGCTCGCCCAGGCCGATGGCGCGGACGAGCCCATCGATGCTGAGGTAGCCCAGGCTGTCGGCCCCGACGCGCTCCATGATCTCGGGGACGGTGCGCTCGGCGGCGACCAGTTCGCCGCGGGTCGCCATGTCGACGCCGAAGAAACAGGCGTGGCGGATGGGCGGCGCGCAGATGCGCATGTGCACCTCGGCCGCGCCGGCCGCGCGCAGCATCTGCACGATGCGCGGCGTGGTCGTGCCGCGCACGATGGAGTCGTCCACGACGGCCAGGCGCTTGCCCTCGATGACGTTGCGCAGAGGGTTGAACTTCAGGTTGACGCCCAACTCGCGCAGGCGCTGGTCGGGCTGGATGAAGGTGCGGCCCACGTAGCGGTTCTTGACCAGCCCCTCGGCGTAGGGCAGGCCCGAGGCGCGCGCGTAGCCGACGGCCGCCGCCGTGGCGGAGTCGGGCACGCCGATCACCAGGTCGGCGTCGGCGGGCTGTTCGCGGGCCAGTTGCTCGCCCATGGCGAGGCGGCTGGAGTAGACCAGCGTGCCGTCGAGCTTGGAGTCGGGGCGGGCGAAGTAGATGTGCTCGAAGACGCAGCCGGCGGCGGGCTCGGAGGAATGGACCTGCTCCGACTTGACGCCCTCGGCCGTGATGGTGACGAGTTCACCCGGAGCGATGCTGCGCAGGAAGGTCGCGCCGATGTGGTCCAGGGCGCAACTCTCCGAGGCGACGACGTAGCCGCCGTCGACGGCGCCCAGGCAAAGCGGGCGCACGCCGCGCGGGTCGCGGGCCGCCATCAGCCGATCGGGCGTGAGCGCGACCAGCGCGTAGGCCCCCGAGAAGGTGCGCATCATCTGCGCGAAGCGGTCGCCCCAGTCGCCCGGCGTCGCCAGCAGATACTTGCCGATCACCTCCGAGTCGGTGGAGGTGTGGAAGGCGTGGCCGTCGCGCTCCAGGCTTTCGCGGATCTGGCCGGCGTTGACGACGTTGCCGTTGTGACCCAGGGCCAACTCGCCGTCGACGCCCTGCAGCAGCAGCGGCTGGGCGTTGCGCGCGCGCGACGCGCCGGTCGTCGAGTAGCGCGTGTGGCCGATGGCGGCATCGCCGTGGAGGGGGGCGACGGAGCTCTCGTCGAAGACCTGGGAGACGAGGCCCATGCCGGTGCGCAGCCGCAGGCGGGCGCCGTCGGTCGTGCAGATGCCGGCGCTCTCCTGCCCGCGATGCTGCAGCGCGTAGAGGCCGTAGAAGGTCAGGCGCGAGACGTCGAGTTTGGGCGCGAAGACACCGAATACGCCGCAGGCTTCCCGCATCTGGTCGCCCACGAGACCCCCCGCCACGAGCACCTGACCACGTCCTGAGCGCCGGTTGGCGTTGCGCAGCGCGAGTGTACCACGAGGCCCCGCCGCGCCTCGCGCTTACGTCGGCTGCCGCTCCCGGACGGCGCGCCGGCGCCGATGCTCGACCATCAGGCAGCGGTCCTGCACGGCCAGCAGCCCGGCCGCGCGGGCGCGGGCCATGCCGGCCGGGTTGCGGATGCCCAGTTGCAGCCAGACCGCCCGCGCGCCCACGGCGATCGCCTCGTCGATGTGCGCGTCGGTGAACTCGGGGCGCCGGAAGACGTCGACCAAGTCGATGGGCTCCGGGATCGACGCCAGGTCGGGGTAGGGCCGTTCGCCCAGCACGGGCGCGGTGAGCCGCGGGTTGACCGGGATCACGCGCAGGCCCTGCCCCTGCAGATAGCGCGCCACCTCGTGGTCGTCGCGGGCGGGCCGATCGGTCAGGCCGACGACGGCGATCGTGCGGGCGAAGCCCAGGATCGCGTCGACGTCGTCGGGGGATTGCGGGGCCGTCGGTTGGTCCGTCATTCGGCGTCTCCTACCAGAATGGCCCGCGCAGCGGCGCGCCGGAGAGCGCCGCGAAGGCCTCGCCGACGCCCATCACGATGTCGAGGCCGGCCTCCTCGTGCTCGCGCGGCAGGTTGTAGCCGCCCAGGGGGATGCGCTTGCCGCTCTTCTTGACCAGCGCCAGCTCCCACTGCGCGATGTCGTGGGCGGGCACGGACCCGCCGGCGCTCTCCTGCGCGCGGGCCACGTCCTCGACGACGAACTCGCGGATCTTCCAGAAGGGGATCAACTCCGTCGTGCCGACGCCGAGGCCCAGGAAGCGCTGCTTGACCGAGACGTTTTGGCCGGCCCGGTCGGCGACGATGTTGGCCCCGAAGATCGCGTAGACGAAGGTGACGCCCGACAGCGGCAGGACCAGCACGGAGACCATCAGAACCACGGGCAGGAAGAGGAAGGGCAGGGAGTCGATCCAGATGACGACGGCGGCCAGCAGCGCCGAGATCAACACGCTGCCCACGAGCGGCAGCAGCATCGTGCTCTTGGGCGGGCGGATCTCGATGCGCTGCGGCGTGATCGTGACGATGCGGCGGTGCAGCAGGAGTTGCCGGGGAGCCAGCGGATCCCGCTCCGGCGACGCGGCCGGGCGGTCGTCGTCCGGGGGGTGGGGGTCGGCGTGCACGGCCATGGGCGCGCCCAGTATACCGGCGCGGGCGCCGCCGCCCGGCGCGCCCGCGGGCGTGGACGGGGGCGGCGCGGTACCCTGGGCCGATGGATCGCACACGATTGACCGGGGCGCTGCTGATGGCGCTCTGCGCGCTGCAGGCGCTGCTCTTCCTGACCGGGGCGGCGCGCCGCAGCTACGCCGCGCTGGCGCTGCCGGTCGGGCTGCTGGTGGCGGTGGCGTCGGCGCTGGGCTTCTGGGTCGGCTGGACGCTCGTCTCGATGGAGGACGACCTGTCGGGCCTGGAGTACGAGGCGGAGCCGCTCACGCCCGAGTAGGGCCGGCCTGCGCCGCCCACTCGGGCCCGGCGACGCGCTCCAGCCCCTCCTCGCCGACCGCCGCCAGCGCCGCCGCGACCGTGCGCTCCCATCCGGGCGGCACGATCTCCGGGACGAGGTCGGCCAGCGGCCGCAGCACGAAGCCGCGCGCGGCGATGCGCGGGTGGGGGACGGTCAGCGCCTCGCCGTCCAGGCGCAAGTCGCCGTAGAGCAGGATGTCGAGGTCGAGCACGCGCGGCCCCCAGCGGCGGCCCGCCGTGCGTCCGGCGGCCGCTTCCACGGCCTTGCACTTGGCCAGCAGCTCGGGCGGGGAGAGCCGCGTCTCGACGCGCAGGGCGGCGTTGAGGAACGGCGGCTGGTCGGTCACGCCCCAGGGGGCGGACTCGTACAGCGCGGAGGCCGCGGCGACGGTGACCTCGGGCGCGAGCAGGGCGACGCCGCGCCGCAGGTGCGCCAGCCGGTCGCCCAGGTTGCCGCCCACGCCCAGCACGATCGTGGGGGGCGGCCCCCAGCCGCGCACGACGGCGTCGGTCATGCGGGCGACCTGGGCCATCTCCCGCACGTCGTGCACGCGGACGATGTCGGCGCCGTTGGCGATCGCCATCGCGACGCTGGCGGCGGTGCCCAGCAGCCGCTCCCCGACGGGCAGGCCGAGCACCGCGCCGATGGCGCTCTTGCGCGACGTGCCCACCAGCAGCGGCCGTCCCAGGTCGCGCAACTCCCCCAGCCGCCGCAGCATCTCGATGCTCTGCTCGGGCCGCCAGCCGAACCCGAAGCCGGGGTCGAGGATGCGCCGCTCGGGAGGGATGCCGGCCCGCTCGGCGGCGGCGCAGCCGGCCCGCAGACCATCGCGGATGTCGGCGACGACGTCGTGGAAGGGGCGGTTGCGCTGGTTGTGCATGATGACGACGGTCGCGCCGGCGGCCGCGGCGGCCTCCGCGACGCCCGGCTCGCCGCGCAGCCCGCTCACGTCGTTGACCACCGCCGCGCCGGCGGCCAGGGCCGCCCGGACCACGTCGGCCTTGGTGGAGTCGATGCTGAGCGGCGCGTCGGTCTCGCGCGCGAGCCGCTCGATCACCGGCACGACGCGGGCCAACTCGGCCTCCGCGGGCACGGGCTTGAAGCCGGGGCGGGTCGATTCCGCCCCCACGTCGAGCAGGTCCGCGCCCCCGGCCAACATGCGCAGTCCCTGGCGGACGGCGGCGTCCGCGTCGGCGCGCAGGCCGTCGCCGGAGAACGAATCCTCCGTGCAGTTGATGACGCCCATCAGGAAGGTGCGGCTGCCCCACGCGAAGCGGCGCCCGCCGATCAGGCCGGGAGCGGGGACGGGGGGCGGGGGGCTGGCCATCGCGCCGGGCTCCTTGCCGGACGGGTCTCGCCGGACGGGTCAGTCGCCGAGGGGGCGCTCCGCGACGACGGGGCGGCGCTGGTCGCCGCTGCTCTCGAGGCGCAGCAGGGCGCTGCCCGGCGGCAGGGGCGCCACCTCGTAGCCGACCTCGACCGGCTTGACGCCGTTGACCGCCTGGGGGTCGTCGTCCGCGGCCTCGACGATGCGCCAGACACGCACCTCGGGCGGCTCCACAGCCAGCGAGACGAGCAGCCAGTAGGGCCACGGATCGGCGCCGACCAGCGGGCGCGCGAAGCGCAGGTCGGTGGGGGAGGGACGGGCCTCCGTCATGGTGTGGGAGTGATAGACGAGGTAGTGGTCGGCGTCGCGCTCGCTCATCAGGCGGTAGAGGTGCAGTAACTCCCCGGCCGGGATGTCGAAGCGGAAGGGGCGCTGGGCGCGGTCGGCGGCGTTGGTCGTGCGGTACAGCGACAGCGCACGGTCGGGGAAGCGCAGCACGACGCCGCAGCACTCGTCCGGATTGGCCTCGCGGGCGTGGGCGACCATGGCGTCGAGCAGCGCCTGGGGGATGGGGACGGGTTCGTCGCTCATCGCGGGGGGCTCACCACCAGAGCTGTCCTTCGATCGTCTCGTCGCCGGCGATGTCGTCGTACTCGCGGCCCCAGAGACCGGTCGAGAGGTACTTCCAGCCGCCGTCGGCCAGCAGCACGACGATGTCGCCGCTCTGCATCCGCTCGGCCACCCGCTGCGCCGTGCGCACGGCCGCGCCGCAGGAGATGCCGGCGAAGATGCCCTCCTCCTCCAGCAACTGCTTGGTGACCGCGAACGAAGTGCGGCTATCGACGACGATGCGGCCGTCGAGGACCGTCTCATCGAACACCGGCGGGATGTAGCCCTCCTCCATGCTGCGCAGCCCCTGCACGAGGTCGCCGGGGTGGGGCGCGGCGGCGACGATCTTCACGCCGGGCTTGTGCTCCTTCAGGTAGCGGCCGACGCCGGTCAGCGTGCCGCCCGTCCCCAGGCCGGCGACGAAGTGGGTGATCCGCGGGCAGTCGCGCAGCACCTCGGGGCCGGTGCCGCGGTAGTGGGCGCCGGGGTTGTCGGCGTTCTCGTACTGCATGGGCATGAAGACCGAGGGGTCCTGGGCGTACATCTCCTGCGCCATCCGCACGGCCCCGTTGGTGCCCAGGTCGCCGGGGGAAAGCACCAACTCCGCGCCGTAGAAGCGCAGCAGGTCGCGGCGCTCGTGGCTGACGCTCTCCGGCATCACGCAGCGCACGGGATGGCCGTAGAGCCGCCCGATCATGGCCAGCGAGAGGCCGGTGTTGCCGCTGGTCGGTTCGAGGATCGTCTGGCCCGCGGCCAGGGAGCCGTCGGCGCGGGCGGCGGCGAGCATCGCCTGGGCGATGCGGTCCTTGACGGAGCCGCTGGGGTTCTGCCCCTCCAGCTTGGCCCAGATGCGCACCTCGTCGCGCGGCGACATGCGCCGCAGCCGCACCAGCGGCGTGTTGCCGATCAGGTCGAGCAGCGACTCGTAGCGCGTGCCCGCGGGCGCCGCCCCGACCGCCGCCTCCACGGCTCAGACCCTTCCGGCCCGCCGCGGCCGACGGCGCGGGTCCGGCGCGCCCCCCGCCAGGGCGGGCAGGATCGCCAGCACGTCGCCGTCCTCCAGCGCGGTGTCCATCCGGTCGAGGAAGCGGATGTCCTCGTCGTTGCGGAAGATGTTGACGAAGCGCCGCATCTCGCCGTCCTCGACCAGCTGATCGCGGAAGCCGGGGTAATCGGCGTCGATCGTCTCCAGCAGCGCGCCCACGGTGGAGCGCTCGTAGTGGAGCGTCTTCTGTCCCCCGGTGTACTTCCAGAGCAGCGAGGGAACGCGGACCTCTACCGCCATGATCGCACCTCAGGACGCCGGCTGGGCGGCGGGCCCCTCGTGGAAGGGCGAGCCGCAGAACTCTTCGTAGTCGATCAACTCGGTGACCGTGGGCGCGTCACCGCAGAGCGGGCAGTCGGGGGCGCGGCGGATCTTCACCGTGCGGAACTCCATGGCGAGGGCGTCGTAGAGCAGCAATCGGTTGGTCAGCGGCTCACCGATCTCCAGTAGCAGCTTGAGCGCCTCGGTGGCCTGAATCGCGCCGACGGCGCCCGGCAGCGCGCCCAGCACGCCGGCCTCGGCGCAGGAGGGGACCATACCGGGCGGGGGCGGGCTGGGGTAGAGGCAGCGGTAGCAGCCCTCGCCGGGCAGGAAGGTCGTCACCTGGCCCTCGAAGAGGAAGATGCTGCCGTCGACGAGCTTGACGCCGGCCAGGAAGGCGGCGTCGTTGACGAGGTAGCGGGTGGCGAAGTTGTCGGCCCCGTTCACGACGATGTCGTACTGGGGGATGATCTCCATCGCGTTCTCCGAGGTGAGCGGCTCGGCGTGCTTGACCACGGTCACGTTGGGGTTCATGTCGGCGATGCGGTCGGCGGCCGACTCCACCTTTGGGCGATCGATGTCGCTGGTGCCGTGGATGATCTGGCGCTGGAGGTTGCTGCGATCGACCACGTCGAAGTCGACGATGCCGAGCGTGCCCACGCCGGCGGCGGCCAAGTAGACCAGCACCGGCGAACCCAGGCCGCCGGCGCCCACGACGAGCACGCGGCCGTCGTTGATCTTGCGCTGCCCCATGGGGCCCACCTGCTCCATGATCAGGTGCCGCGAGTAGCGGTCGATCTGCTCCGCCGTCATCACGGAGCCGCCCGCGATGGCGGGGATGACCGAGACCTCGTCGCCGTCGCCGACGCGCGTCTCCGAGCCCTCCAGCGTGGAGATCTCGTGGTTGTTCACGTAGACGTTGATGTGGCTCAGGATCTGGCGGTCCTCGCTGAAGACGAGTTCGCCGAAGCCGGGGTAGCGCTGTTCGAGGTCCTGCAGCACGCCGCCGACGTCGCTGCCGTCGGCGTCGACGAAGATGCGGTTGCCGGTCAGCCGCCGGAACGGGGTGGGGATGTAGACCTTGACTGCCATCGCTGTTCCTCCGTGTTCGTCGTGTTAGCGCAGCCGGGCCGTGAGGCTCCGCGCCGCGGACTCCAGATCGACGCTCAGATACCGCTCGCCGGTGTCGCAGAGGATCGTCACGACGCGCTGCGCGGCGTCCATGCCTTCGGCGACCTGCAGGGCGGCGTGCACGTTGGCCCCGGCCGAGACGCCCACCAGCACGCCCTCCTCGCGCGCGAGGCGGGCCGTCATCGCGTAGGCGTCCTCGTCGGAGACGCCCAGCACCTCGTCGTAGACGTCGCGGTTGAGCACGCTCGGCACGAAGGACGCGCCGATGCCCTGGATGCCGTGCACGTCGAAGCGGCCGCCGCGCAGCACCGGCGACCGCTCCGGCTCGACCGCGACGATGCGGACCCCCGGCAGCCGTTCGCGCAGGATCTCGCCCACGCCGGTGACCGTGCCGCCGGTGCCCACGCCCGCCACGAAGGCGTCGATGCGACCCGCGGTGGCGGTCCAGATCTCCTCGGCCGTGGTGCGGCGGTGGACCTCGGGGTTGGCCGGGTTCTGGAACTGCTGGGGCATGAAGTGGCGCGGCTGCCGGGCCATCTCTTCGGCCGCGAAGACCGCGCCGCTCATGCCCTCGATGGCGGGGGTGAGGACGAGTTCGGCCCCGTAGCGGGCGAAGAGCTTGCGCCGCTCCGCGCTGTAGTCCTCGGGCATGGTGAGGATCAGGCGATAGCCCTTGGCCGCCGCGACCAGCGCCAGCCCGACGCCGGTGTTGCCGCTGGTCGGCTCGACGATGGTGTCGCCCGGGTGCAGCAGCCCCTCGCGCTCGGCCGCCTCGACCATCGACTTGGCGATGCGGTCCTTGACGGAGCCGCCGGGGTTGAGCGATTCCAGCTTGCCCAGCAGTTCCGCCCCGCTGGCCGGGACGACCCGCTGCAGGCGCAGCATGGGCGTCTCGCCCACGAGGTCGAGGAGGCTGTCGACGATGCCGGCGCGGTTGCTCATCGGCGCTCCCGGTCAGATCGAATAGCGGCCGCCGGCGCGGGCCGCGTCACGCTCGGCGAGGTCGGCGAGGGTGCGGTCGTGGAGGACGCCGACGATGGCGTCGCGCACATCCTCCCACATGCGCAGTTGCCCGGCCGATCCGCTGCAGTCGAGGTCGGGGCTGTCGAGGCAGGCGCCGACGGTGATGCTGCCGTCGAGGCTCTCGACGACGGCGTCCATGCGGATCTCGCCAGGGTCCATGGCCAACTCGTGGCCGCCCTGCGCGCCGCGCACGGAGCGCGCGAAGCCGGCCGTGCGCAGCGCCCCCAGCACCTGCCCCACGAGCGACTCGGGGATACCCTGCCGGGCCGCGATCTCGCCGCTGGGGATCGGGCCGCGGCCGCGCTGCTGCGCCAGGTCGACCAGGGCGCGGATGCCGTAGTCACCCTTGCTGGAGAGTCGCATCGCGCATCGCTCCGCCGGCTGCGCCCCTCGCCGCGCGAGGGCGGGCGGAGGGCGAATCCGGGTAATCTGAACCGGAATGGTAGCATTTAGATCGCAGGGGACCGCGGCGCCAGTGTGTCGTGGTTAAACCGGCGGGCGGGCCGGCGGCACGGACGGACGGGTGCGCATGGGCGGCGTGGACGCGACGGCACTGGCGGCGGAGTTGGATCCGACAGATCCGGCGGCGACGGTCCGGCGGGCGCTGGAGTTGTTCCCCGGCGAGACGCTGATCTCGTTCAGCGGCGCGGAGGACGTCGTCCTGATCGACATGGCGGCCAAGAGCGGGGCGCCCTATCGGGCCTTCACGCTGGACACCGGGCGGCTGCACCCGGAGACGCTGGAGTTCGTGGAGCGGGTGCGCGCGCGCTACGCGACGGCGATCGAGGTCGCCTTCCCGCGGCCCGGCGCGGTCGAGGCGCTCGTGCGGGAGAAGGGCCTGTTCTCCTTCTACGAGGACGGGCACGAGCAGTGCTGCGGCATCCGCAAGGTCGAGCCGCTGCGGCGGGCGCTGGCCGGGGCGCGCGCCTACGTCACGGGCCAGCGCCAGGACCAGAGCCCGGCGACGCGGGCCGCGATCCCGCTGGTCCAGGAGGACGCGGCCTTCTCGGCCGACCCGGCGCGGCCGCTGCTCAAGTTCAACCCGCTGGCGGCCTGGACGTCGGCGCAGGTGTGGGACTACATCCGGGCGCACGACGTGCCCTACAACCCGCTGCACGACCGCGGCTTCAAGTCGATCGGCTGCGCGCCCTGCACGCGGCCCACCAACCCCGGCGAGCACGAGCGCGCCGGCCGCTGGTGGTGGGAGGACGCGACGCGCAAGGAGTGCGGCCTGCACGCGATGAACCTGCCGCCGGGCGGGGCGGAGGCGCGGTCCTAGGAGACGGGGCGGCGGCTCAGACCGCGCACTCTCCCTCGCCCATCTCGTCGAGGTTGAAGAGCTTGTTGGCCTCGTGGTCGACGAACATGAGCGGGTTGTCGGTGAACTTGGGCGGGGCGCTGAACGGCTGCAGCAGCCCGCGGAAGTACTTCAGGCCCCGGCGCTCCGAGTAGCGGCGGAAGATCTCGCCCTCGCCGCGGCCGGCCTTGTAGTCGTCGACCAGCAGGTTGACGGCGTCCGCCACGCGCTTGGCCGGCACCTTGCCGACGATGCGGGCGATGGCGGACCCGTCGATGTCGGCCCCGCCGCCGATGAGCACGTTGAAGGAAGGCACGAGGCGGCCGTCGGCGTGCATCGCCGCGCCGTGGAAGCCGATGTCGGCCATGTGGTGGTGGCCGCAGGAGTTGGGGCAGCCGCTGATCTTGATGCGCATGCGCTCGACCAGCTCGTCCTCCGGCCCGCGCGCGATGATGCTCTCGCGCAGCACCGAGGCCAGCCCCTTGGAGGAGGTGATGCCCAGGGCGCAGGTGTCGGAGCCGGGGCAGGACATCACGTCGGCCAGTTGGTGGGCGCTGGGCTCGCTGAGCTCCAGTTCGCCCAGGCGCAGGTAGAGGTCGGCGAGGTCCTGCTCGCGGACCCAGCGCAGGATCAGCGCCTGCTGGGCGGTGATGCGCAGACGGCCGCCGGTGAACTCGCGCGTGAGGTCGGCCAGGGCGTGCAACTGCTCGACGGTCAGGTCGCCCAGCGGCACGGTCACGTAGACGGCGTGGAAGCCGTCCTGGGTCTGCGGCACGAGGTTGGTGCGCTTCCACTCGGCGAAGTCCGCATCGCCCGGCAGGTCGGCCGTCCGCACGAGGCGCGGGGCCGTCGCGGGGGCCTCCTCCTCGAGGTCCATGAACTCCGAGACCTGGCGGAAGTGGGGGTCGCCGGCCGGCGGCAGTTGGTCGAGCGCCTCCCGCACCTGCAGGCGGAACTGCTCGATGCCGACCGACTTGATGTAGAACTTGATGCGCGCCTTGTTGCGGTTCTTGCGCGGCCCGTTGGCGTTGAAGACGGTCAGCACCGCCTCCGTGATGCGCGCGACCTCATTGGCCGGGAGGAACTCGTCGAGCGTCTCGGCCAAATGGGGCGCCGCGCCCAGCCCGCCCCCGACGACCACCTTGAAGCCCCGCTCGACGCGGCCGTCCACCTCGCGCGTGCGGGCGACGAAGCCGATGTCGTGCATGGGCACGAGCCCGAAGTCGTGGTCGCTGGCGGAGAAGGCGGGCTTGAACTTGCGCGGCAGCAGTTGGCAGACGTCCAGCCGCAGGCAGTGGGCCGAGACGGTCTTGGCGTAGGGCGTGACGTCGAAGGCCTCGTCGGGGCCGACGCCGGAGAGGTGGTCGGCGGTGACATTGCGCACCGTGTTGCCGCAGGCCTCGCGGGTCGTCAGACCCACGGAACTGAGCAGCCGCATCACGGTGGGCGTCTTGTCGAGCGGCACGAAGTGCATCTGCAGATCCTGCCGCGTGGTCAGGTGCCCCACGCGCCGCGGCGCGTAGCGGTCGATGATGTCGGCCAGCATGTCCACCTGGTCGGCGTCGAGGCCCCCGTAGGGGATCTTGACGCGGATCATGTGCACGTCGGGCTGGCGCTGGCCGTAGATGCCGTGCTGCAGGCGGAAGAGGCGGAACTCCAGCGGGTCGATCTCGTCGCGCTGGAAGCGCCGCACGTGCGCCTCGTAGTTCTGGATCTCGGCCTCGATCTCGTCGGGCAGATCGAAGTCGGTCGCGGGGTCGAGTTGGGCGGTGGTCATGACGGCTCCCCTGGGCGCATCGAACGGACGCTTACCATAGCGCAGCGGCCCGGCGCGTCGCTATCGCCGGCGCGCAAATTGTACAATCCCTACCAGAATTATCAAGATTACCCGGCCCGCTCAGCGGGAGATGGCCCGCGCGATCGCGACGCGCAGGGCGGGCGGCTCGAACGGAGCCGCGATGATCTCCTCCGCGCTCTCCTCCGCGCCGAACGCGACGACCGGCACGCGCTCCCCGTAGCGGGCGGCGAGGGCCGGATCGGCGTCGACGTCCCGCACCGTGACGTCGAAGTCGAGCACGGGCGCGAGGCGCTCCAACTGCGCGCGCGCCTCCGCGCACAGGTGGCAGCCGTCGCGGTCGTAGAGGACGAAGCGGGGGCGGGCGGCGGGGGACACGTCAGCCGGGGTCGCGGCGTTTGCGCCGGCGCACGCCGCCGGGTCCCGAGCGGGCGGCGGGAGGCCGCGGCGGCGCCTTCGACGGCGGGGGGGAGCCGGAGCCGCGCGACGCCCCCTCGCGGCGCCGGGCGCGGCCCTCTTCGCGCCGCAGCGCCCGCGTCAGCGCGACCGGCTCGGGCCGCGCGGGCGGATTGCGCCACAGGTACCAGGCCATCGCCAGCGCCGCCAGGCCCGTCAGGATGGCCAGCAGTTGCGGCACCGACAGCGGGTCGAAGGCGAGTTGCTCGTCGGTGCGCAGCAGGGCCAGCAGGCCCCGCACGGCGGCGTAGCCGAGCACGTAGAAGACGAAGCCCCAGCCGGGCAGCAGCTTCGTGCGCCGCAGCAGCAGGAGCACGCCCAGGATCATGAAGTCGAGGATCAGCTCGTAGCCGCCGGCCACGGGGTGAACGGGCACCGGCGCCTCGGCCAGCGCGCCGGTCTGTCCCCGCACCCAGGCGCTGGAGTGGGGGATGACGCCGTCGACGATGGAGGCCCAGGGACCGTCGGTACCGGGGTGGGTGTAGCGGAAGGCCCAGGGCAGGTCGGTGGCCTTGGCGAAGTGCTCGCCGTTGATCGTGTCGCCCAGCCGGCCGATCGCCTGCCCCAGGATCATGCCCGGCGCGGCGGCGTCGAGCGCCAGCCAGCGGGGGAACTCCGGCTTCCAGATCACGACGTAGACGAAGCCCCCGAGCGCGCCGCCGATCATCGCCCCGTAGACGGAGATGCCGCCGTCGGTGAGGGCGAAGACGTCGCCCACGCTGTGGATCAGGTCGGTGTGCTCGAGGACCCACAGGGCGCGCGCGCCCACGATGCCGCAGGGCACGGCGACCAGCGCGATGCTGAAGGCGTCGTCCTCGGGCAGGCCGACGCGCCGGGCGCAGCGCACCGCCAGCCAGACGCCGGCCGCGATGCCCACGGCGGTGAAGAAGCCGTGCCAGGTGAGCGCGAAGCCGCCCTCGAAGATGTGAGGGTTGATGTGAATGTTGATCGCGGCGACGAGGTCGGGCATCAGCGGTCCCAGTCCTCACCCTCCTCGGGCGCGGGCGGGTCGACGCCCGGCGCGCCGACGTCGCCGGCCAGCCGGTGGAACTCCCGCCGCGTCATGTCGACGCCGTGCGTGGCCAAACCGGCCAACTGCGTGCGGTCGTCGGTGACGCGGGCCCAGATGCGCCGCCGGGGGACGAAGAATGTGGTCAGCAAGGCCAGCACCCCCAGAACGATCGCGACCCAGAACACCGCGCCGCCGGGGTCGCGGCGGAGGTTGAGCCCGGTGAACTCGCGCGGGCCCAGGAAAGCGTACTCGTAATCCCCGACGACGCGAGACTGCCCCTCGTCGAGGTCGAAGCGGGGCACGTCGCCCAGCCCGATCGCCAGCCGGGCCGGCCGGTCCGCGTAGAGCCCGCTCACCGTCGATCGGTCGAGGTCGACGTTCTCCCCGCCGAAGGCGTTGAACTCGCTGGCCGTGCGCGCCCGCCCGAAGCGCTCGATACCGACGACGGACTGGCCGCTCGCCCCGGGCACGTCGTCCACCACCGCGAAGAAGACCGACTCCGCGCCGCCGTAGCCCAGTTCGACCCGGCCCAACACCTGGCTCTCGCCCGGTTCGAGGCTGCCGTGGCTGGAGTGGTCGGCGTCCTCGCCCACGTACTCCAGGCGCACGTCGCCCAGGTCGACGGACTGCCCTGCGGCGAGGAGGCCGCGACGGCGCTCGTCGGCGGGGTCGAAGTAGAAGAAGCGGCGCGGGTCACCGGCGTAGCCGACGGTCAGCAGGCCGCCGTCGGGCAGGGGCAGCAGGCCCAGGTGGTCGCCTGCGGCGAGGCCGGTCGGCTGGAGCGGCACGACGCTGTCGAGCAGCGGCGCGCCGGCGGCATCGATCAGGCGCACGCGCGGCGCGACGGGCGGCGGCCGGCCGATGCGCAGCGCGGCGCTGTCGAGCGTCGCCCCCTCCGGCGAGTCCGCCGCGACGGGCAGCAGCGCGTAGTGGAAGCGCACGCCGTCGCCCTCGGGCAGCAGCGCCAGCGCCACGCTGACCGTCTCGGCCAGCGGGATCAACTCGTACGCGCCGCCCTCGACGTCGGCGACGGGGAAGCGCAGTTGGATGACCTCGTCGGTGAAGAGCGCGCCCGTCGCCGCCTGGGTGATGATGATGCGCGGCCCGAAGAACTGCTCCTGCAGCATCAGCGCCTCCGAGTAGAGCAATTGCCCGCTGCCGGCGTCGCGGACCTGCAGCGCCGCGCCGTGCTCCCAGTAGGCGGCCTGATGGACGCGGAAGCCGGCGGCGTGCAGCGGCCCGTTGACGGTCACCTCGCCCGCGCCGACCTCCTCGCCGCCGCTGGTGACGCGCACGCGGCTGCGGAAGTCGAGCGCCTGGCCCTCGTCGCTGAAGCGGGCGATCGCGTCATCGACGATGACCTGCACCTGCTGCCGATCGCCGCCGGTCGCGAAGAGCGGCCGGCTCTCCCCCTCCGCGACCCAGAACTGCAGCTCCTCGCCGGCGAACTTCGTCAGCAGCGTGCCGACGACGAGCAGGATCAGGGCCAGGTGCGAGACGAACGTCGCCAGTTGCACCCAGCCGTATCGGTCGGCGAAGAGATAGTGCGCGCCGTCGCGCGTTTCGGCGCGGACGGAGAAGCGCCGCCGGCGCAGCGCCGCCGCCAAGGCGTCGGCGGTCGCGGCGGCGGGGGCCGGGCTGGCGAAGTCGAGGCGCTGGCGGGCGCGCTCGAAGTAGCGGTCGTTGACGCGCCGCTGGGGCCGCCGCACGTTGCGCCAGATGGGCGGGAAGCGGCTCGTCGTGCAGGTGGTGATCGACAGCGCCAGCAGCGCCACGAGGGCGAACCAGTAGGGCTGGTTGAAGAGGTTGAAGATGCCGCCGTTGGTGTCGTAGAGCCATGGGAACTCCGCCAGGGCGTCGGTGAGGGCCAGCCCGCCGACGCCGCCCAGGCCGTCGATCACGAGGCCCAGCAGCAGCCCCAGCCCGATCAGCGACAGGCTGAGCGGCAGGCCGCGCAGTGGTCGCGGCTGCAGGGCGGCGCGCGCGCCGGGTGCGGCGACGCGGATGATGAGCCAGACGCCCAGGCCGAGCAGCGGCAGCAGCAGCGTGGCCGCCGGCGCGTGGTCGAAGGTGGGGCGTTGGGCGTCGATGTGCTGCGCGACGGCGGCCGGGGAGCCGAGCAACTGCGGAGGAACCTGCGGGATGATCACGCCGGCCAGCGCGAAGCCCGTCAGGATCGCGATGAGGACGATCGCGGCCCGCACGGAGGTGAGCCAGCGCCAGACGGGGTAGAGGGGGTCCGGCAGCGCGATGCGGCCCGCCGGGCGCGCGGTTCCGGGTTGGAGGGCGGCCATGGGCCTCCGGCTTCCCGCGAGCGGCGACTGGCGCCCCGCGCGGGGCGCGGCTCAGCGTATCGGATTCGCGGCGGCGGGCCGCACCGGATCAGCCGCCCGGCGCGGGCTCCGCGACGCCGAACGCCTCCAGGTACTGTCCGCGCGCCTCGACGATCGAGAGGCCCTGGCCCAGGTAGCCGTCGCCGACGCGGATCTCGAAGTGCAGGTGGATGTCGGTGCCCGGCGCCTGAACGCTCTCCGGCGTGCCCGACTCGCCCGCGAAGCCGATGATCTGCCCCGCCTCGACCGTCTGCCCCACCTGGATACCGGACGC
The DNA here is from genome assembly GCA_963664645.2 of Dehalococcoidia bacterium. Classification (GTDB taxonomy): domain Bacteria; phylum Chloroflexota; class Dehalococcoidia; order Bin125; family Bin125; genus TK10-74A. Next base: position 460,330 of record CAXXCV010000001.1, on the reverse strand, counting down.
GATCGCGCCCAGGTGGGCGTAGCGGCTGACGACCTCGTCGCCGTGGTCGATCCAGATCTGCCGCCCGCGGTAGCGGTCGAGGATCTCCTCGCCCTGGTGACCGGCCGCGGCGGCCGCGGCGAGCTCGGCCTGCGTGATCTCGACGTAGTCCCAGTCGGCGCGGATCACGACGCCCCGCTTGGCCGCCAGGATCGGCGTCGCCAGGGTGACCGACAACTCGGGCGGGCAGCCGCCGACGGCGCCGCTGTAGAAGTCGACCCCCTCGTGGATGCCGTTGCGGTACGTCCGCGGCGCGCCCGGCAGCAGCGCGTCGGAGGTCGGGACGCACGCGCCCGCGACGGGGATCTGGAATCCCAGCAGGGGCGACACGGCCGGGGGCGGTGGCGGCTCCTCGCCATCGGCCGGGGCGAGCGCCGGGGCCGCGACCTCCCGCGGCGCGTCGCTGGCCGGGGCGGCGGCCGGCTCCGCGGTCGCGGCGGCGGCCGTCGGCGTGGCGGCGGCGGCGGACTGGGGCTCGCTGCCGGCCTGCGCCGCGACCGCCGCCGGCGTGGACTCCGGGTCGCCGTCGTTGAGCAGGAAGGCCAGGGCGATGGCGGTCACGAACACGACCAGCGCCACGAACATCCAGATCTCGGTCGCGCCGGGGAGGGAGGAACCGGTTTGCCGCCGGGCCGCCTCCAGCGAGGCGCTCGGGTCGGCGACCGTGTCCGGACGGGAGGGACGGCGCGCCGGCCGGGAGGCGCGGGGCGGGCGATCGTCAGGCCGGCGGGTCGGCACGGCGCAGGGCCTCCGGCTTCGTCTGGCCGTCCGCGGCGACGGCGCGCATGGATACGGCCCTCGTGGATACCACAAGAGCGTAGCGGCGGGGGCGGGGAGCGCTCACGGCGACGCCCCTAGCGACGCAGGCCGGCGTGCAGGGCTTCGGCGTGGGCGCGGCTCTCGTAGTGGTCGTCGAGCGGGGCGAGCGCCGCCTCGCCGCCGCGGCGGGCGAGCGCCAGACCGATGAGGCGGTCGGCGAGCCGCGGGTTCTTGGGCAGCAGCGCGCCGTGCAGGTAGGTGCCGAAGGCGTTGCGCACGCGCGCCCCCTCCGTGCCGTCGCCGCCGTTGTTGCCGAAGCCCGCGACGACGGTGGCCAGCGGCTCCGCGCCCTCGTTGAGGTAGGTGCGGCCGCCGTGGTTCTCGAAGCCGACCAGCGTGTCGTCCTCCCACATCGCCACGACGTTGCCCACGCAGCGCTCGAAGCGGCGGCCGGGGTGCGCGGAGACGATGTCGAAGACGCCCACGCCGTCCATCACGTCGCCGTCGATGTCGCGGTAACTGCGGCCGAACATCTGGTAGCCGCCGCAGACGGCGAGGATGACGCCGTCGGCGTCGCGGTAGTCGCGCAGCGGCCCGGCGCGCGCCGCCAGATCCTGGTGGATGCGCCGCTGCTCCCGGTCCTGGCCGCCGCCGATGAAGACGAGGTCGGTCTCCTCCGGCTCCCAGGCGTCGCCGATCTCGATCGCGCGCACCTGCAGCTCGATGCCGCGGGCGGCGCAGCGCGCGCGCAGCGCCATGATGTTGCCGCGGTCGCCGTAGAGGTTCATCAGCGAGGGGTAGAGGTGGGCGAGGGTAAGCACGCGGCGAGCGGACATCACGCGCCCTCCCAGATGCGCCGCGCGCCGGCCATGCGGCCCAGTTGTTCGCGCACGTCGAGCAGGGCCGTGTAGGTGGGCAGCACGACGAGCGGCGCGCCGGGCGGCAGGGCGTCGAGCCGGGCGCGCAGGGCGGCCGCGATCGGCCGCTCGACGGCGAGGGGCTCGGGGAAGCCCGCGTAGCGCAGCCGCAGCGCCATGTCGGCCGCGCGCCGCCCCCCCACGACAAGCGAGGCGGCGTCGCTCAGCGTCTCCCAGTCGGTGTCCCAGATCCAGGAGACGTCGGTACCGTCGGCGAGGCCGTCGTTGAGCAGGACGAGCAGGTGGTGGGGACCACCGTCGGTGAGCGTGCGCAGCGCCGCGTTGACGCCGGCCGGATTCTTGCCCAGCAGGATGCGCACCGGGTGGCCGCGGACGAGCAACTCCTCCTGCCGTCCGAAGGCGGCGGCCGTCCGGGCGAGGCCCTCGGCGACGCGGTCGGGGGGCAGGCCCAGGGCGCCGGCGGCGGTCGCGGCGGCCAGCGCGTTATAGACGTTGTAGAGCCCGTGCAGCGGTGCGCCGACGCGGCTCTCCCCGTCGCCCGTGCGGAGGGTGAAGGCGAGGCCGCCGGGCGCGGCCAGGTCGATCTCCCGCGCGGCGACGCCGGGCTCCGGCCGCGAGGGGCCCTCGCCGTTCGCGCCGGGGCAGGACCAGTGGCCCAGGTGCGCGAGGTAGCGGCGCCCGTAGACGTAGTCCGCGCCGGTTTCCTCGTCCCAGAGCGCGTCGAGGGAGCGCTGCCCATCGAGCGGCGGCTCCGCGACGGCCGGGTCGTCGATGCCGAAGTGCACGACCGGGCCGCGGGCGGCGCGGGCGAGCGTGGCCACGGAGGGGTCGTCGGCGTTGAGCACGACGGTGGTCGTGGGCGGCAGCGCGGCGATGGTCTCGCGCCACTGCTCGCGCACGGCCTCGATCTCGCCGTAGCGGTCGAGCTGATCACGCGAGAGGTTGCCGATCAGGAGGACGCCGGGCCGCACCGCCCGGGCCGCCTCGGGCAGGGTGGCCTCGTCGGTCTCGAAGACGCCCGCCGCGCCCGGGCGCAGCCGACCGCCGGGGTCGGCCGCGGCGATCAGGGCGGCGCCGATGCCGCGCATCAGGTTCGAGCCGGCCCGGTTGTGGATCACGTGGCGTCCGCCGGCCTCGAGGATGCCGGCCAACATGCGGGTCGTCGTGGTCTTGCCGTTCGTGCCGGTGACGAGGACGGCGGCGTCGAGTTGGGCGGCCAGCCGTTCGACCAGGCGGTCGTCGATGCGCTCCGCGACGAGGCCCGGCAGGGCCGTACCGCCGCGGCCCAGGCGCCGGCTCGCCCGCTGCGCCAGCTTGCCGGCCAGCAACGCGGCGCGCGCCCGCGCCGCCTCAGGCGGGGGCGGCATCCGTCTGCAGGGCCGCGACCACCTGGTCCAGCCCCACGAGGCCGAGCAGCTGTCCGTCCTCGACGACCGGCAGGATGGGAGTGTTCTCGGCCTGCAGGCGCTCCAACGCCTCCTGTCCGGTGGCGGCGGGGTGGATGGGGGTGATGTTCGCGGCCGGGATCATCACGTCGGCCATGCGGGCGGTCTCGTAGCGGTCGGCGTCGATCAGCATCAGGCTCGCGCCGGTCGCCATGCCCACCACCGTGCCGTCGCGGGTGACGAGGTAGGCGGTGCGCGGGTCGATGCGGTCGCGGAAGGGGGCCGTCGAGCGCACGGGCGCGGCGGCGTCGATGCTGCGCAGCTCGGTCGACATGAAGTCGCGCACGACGACGCCGGCCAGCGCCCGCTGGGTCGCCACGGAGCGCAGCGTCTGGCTGGCCGCGTTGAAGAGGAAGATGCCGATCAGGATGAACATCAGCCCGCCGAAGCCGGCGCTGCCGAAGCCCAGGTCCAGGTCGAGGAAGCTGAGCACGCCCCAGACGACGAAGAGGGCCGCGAAGACCTGCCCCACGCGCGCCGCCCAGCGGGTCGAGCGGTCGCGGTCGCCGCCGATGCCCCAGACGAGGGCGCGGAAGACGCGGCCGCCGTCGAGCGGGAAGCCGGGCAGCATGTTGAAGGCCGCGATGATCAGGTTGCCCGCGCCCAGCCAGAGCAGCAGTTCCGGCAGCAGTTCGTGCGGGTCGCCGGCCAGCAGGGCGGCGACGATGAACAGCCCGCCCACGACGGCGCTGGTCAGCGGCCCCACGATGGAGATGACGAACTCCTGCATCGCGGAGCGGGAATCCTGCGCGATCTGCGAGACGCCGCCCAGCACGAACAGGGTGATGCTGGAGACCCGCAGCCCGTAGAGCCGCGCGGCGAGCGAGTGCGCCAGTTCGTGCAGCAGCAGGGAGGTGAAGAAGACGACCGCGCCCAGCACGCCAAGGCCCCAGGCGACGGCCGTGCTCGGCTCGGGATACACGCGGTCGGGCAACATGCTCGCGCCGAGCAGGTAGGTCACGAAGGCCAGGGCGAGGAAGAACGAGTAGTCGAGCAGGATCGGGATGCCGAAGATCTTGCCCAGCCGCACGCCGCCACCACTGCGCATTCGGGCCCCTCTCTCAGCGTCCCTCGCTCATCGCCGCGATCGCCGGGCGACGCGTCCAGTATACGGATCGAGAGGGCGGCCGGGTGGACCGGCGCGCCGCCGGGCGGCGATCATCCGCCGCGCGCGCGCAGCGCCGGAACTCCCCACGGGACCGTGGGGGCGGAGCGCCGCGCGCGGACGGCGGGGGCTAGCTCTTGTCGTCGCTCGACGCCGGCGGCGTCTCCGCCGGCTTCTCCTCGGCGGCGCTCTCGTCGGCGGCGGCCTCGGCGGGGGCGTCGCTGGAGTTCTCCTCCTCGCCTTCCCCGCCGCCCGGCCTGACGGAGGCCTCCTGACGGAACTCGCGCAGGCCCTGGCCCAGCGCCTTCCCGACGCCCGTGAGCCGCCCCGCTCCGAAGATGACGAGGACGATCACGACGATGACGACCGCCTCAATCGGCCCGAAACTCATGCCGACACTCCCAGCGCAACCGTTGGAACAGGCCCGCCGATCACGCTGCGCGGTCGAGCGCGGATGACGGCCCCTCGGACATCCCCCGTCTGCGCACCGGCGCACGACCGCGGGGGCCCGGTGGGTTGCCGCCTGAGTGTATCAGCGGGTCGGGGGCGGGGCTATTCGCCGTCAAGCGGCGCCGGCGCGACAGTGCGATCAGTCCGCCGGACGGCGCGCGCGGGCCGCCTCACTTGCGCAGCACGCGGCGCAGGGGGGGCAGCAGCAGGCCGATGATGAATCCCCCGGCGGCGGAGATCAGCAGCGCCCCGGCCAGGCGAAACTCGGCCTTGCCGACGATGAGGTTGACCGTGACCTGCTCGTTGTTGAGCAGGATGAAGGCGATGAGGACGCCCACGACGAAGGCGCTGCCGACCAGCAGGACCGCGTGACGCCGGAAGAAGCCCGGCTCCGGCGGGGCCACGGGCGCGGGCGGCGCAGGCGGCGCGGGCGGCGCGGGCGGGGTGGGCGGCGTCGGGTCGGGTGGGTTGGCCATCGATCAACTCCCGGTCGGTGGGGGGGCGCGGTCAGCGTCCCAGCGGCTCGACGAAGATGCGCATCACGCCGCCGCAGATCTTGTCCTCGCCGTCGGTGGGCTCCGTGAGGTCGACCGTGACGACGCGGGCCGCGCCGCCGTCGAGCACCTCCATCGCCTCCTGCCAGACCTCGGCCTCGCCGCAGCCGCCGCCGATCGTGCCGACGAAAGAGCCGTCCTCGCGCACGACCATCTTGGCGCCGGTCTTGCGCGGCGTGCTGCCGAACGTCTGCGCCACCGTCGCCAGGACGGCCGGCTCCCCGGCCGTGACGGCGCTCTCGATCGCGCGGTAGACCTCGTCGTTGGGCATCGCCTGCTCCCCGGCCGCGGCGGCCTGACTGAATCTCCGGCGGCATTATAGGGCCGCGGCCAGCCTCTGCCCATGCGCCGAGAGCGGTCGGCCGCCGCCGCCGCGGCGCACCAGCGTGATCTCGGCCAGCACGGCCAGCGCGATCTCCTCGGGCGTCTCGGCCTGGATGTCGAGGCCGATGGGCGTGAAGACGCGCTCCAGCGCGGCGGCGTCGACGCCGCCGGTGGCCAGGTGCTCCAGGACGGTGCGGGTGCGGCGCTTGCTGCCGATCATGCCGACGTAGGCCGCGCCGCGCCCCACGACGCGGGCCAAGCCCAACTCGTCGACCTTGTGGCCGCGAGAGACGAGCACGATGAAGGTGTTGGCGGTGATGGGGAAGCGGTCGAGCTCCTGCCCGAAGTCGCCGCAGATCACCTGATCGGCGAAGGGGAAGCGGTCGCGGTTGGCGAAGTCCTCGCGGTCGTCGAGCACGGCGACGCTCATGCCGAGAATCGCGCCGATCTCCCCGATCGCCCGGCCGACGTGGCCGCCGCCGACGACGAGCAGCGTGGCCGCCGGTTCCACGACCTCCATCAACACCTCCACCACCTCGGCGGCCTCGGCCACGGCGCGGCGGCCGGTCAGGCGGTCCCCCGCCGGCGTGAAGAAGACGGTCTCCACGGCGTGGCGGGGGATCGCGGCCAGGGCCGCCCGGCGGACGGCGTCGTGCAGCGCCGGGCCGGCCAGCGCGCCCAGCGTCTCGCCGTCCTGGAAGACGAGTATCTTGTCGCCCGGCTGCGCGGGGTGGTCCGCCGGCGCGGCGATGACGCTGCAACTGACCAGCGGCGGCCCCTCCCGGCTCGCGGAGAGGACGGCCGCGGCGATCCGCGCCGGCAGCGAGGCGCCATCAGGGGGAACGGTGGACGTGGTCATGCCGCCCCCACCATAGCGAGGGACGCGCGCCGGGCCGACTCAGACGTTGAACAGGACGTGCACGACGTCGCCGTCCTGCACGACGTACTCCTTGCCCTCGGTGTGCTGCAGGGCCCGCTTGCGCGCCTCCGCCTCGGAGCCGGCGTCGAGGAGGTCTTGCCAGGGGACGACCTCGGCCCGGATGAAGCCGCGCGCGAGGTCGGAGTGGATGTGGCCGGCCGCCTGCTGCGCGTTCTCGCCAGCGCGGATCGTCCAGGCGCGGCATTCGTCCTCGCCGACGGTGAAGAAGGAGATCAGCCCCAGGATCTGGTAGGAGAGGCGCACGCCGGCCTCCAGCGCGCCCTCGGCGGCGCCGATCTCCCGGCGGTACTCGGCCGCCTCCACGTCGGTGAGGCCGAGCAACTCCATCTCCAGCGCGGCGCAGGCCGCCGCCGTCGCCGTGCCCGCGGGCTCGTCGGGCGGGCGGAACTCCGCCGCGATCTCCGCCGCCCGTCCGGCGTCGGCCTCGTCGATGTTGAGCAGCGTCAGCAGGGGGCGGTCGGTCAGGAAGCGGTAGTGACGCAACTCCTTGCGCTCCGCCTCGCCCAGCGCGACGGCGCGCACCGGCGTGCCCTCCGAGAGTTCGTCGTTGAGGCGGCGCAGAAGGGCCGCGTCGTGGTCGGCGCGCTCGCGCTCCGCCGCCTTCATGGCCTTCGTCTCGGCCGCGATGCGGCTGAGCCGCTTCTCGATCAGGGCCATGTCGGCGAAGACGAGCTCCAGCAGCATGTCCTCGATGTCGCGGGCCGGGTCGATGCGCTCGCGGGGGTGCGGCACGGCGTCGTTCTCGAAGGCGCGCACGACGTGGATCAGCGCGTCCTGCTGGCTCAGCTCGTCGAGGAAGCGCGCCTCCGGCCCGTCGCCCGGGCCGGCCCCGCCGTCGCCCCGGAAGGGCGCGCCGGGGAAGTCGGCGTAGCTCAGGCTGGCCGGGGTGGTCTTGCGGGGCCGGTACATGGCCGACAGGCGGTCGAGGCGGTCGTCCGGCACCTTGGCGACGCCGACGTGCGAATCCTGGTGCGTCGCGAAGCCCACCGCGTGCTCGCTGCCGGTGACGGCGTTGAGCAGCGACGTCTTGCCGCTGCGCTCGAAGCCGATGATGCCGAGGCCGGGCACGGGATCCCTCTCTAGCCGTCGCCGCCGGCCGCGGATTGGGCGCGCAGCAGGTAGACCCTGACCAGGCTCGCCTTGACGCGGACCATCAGCGCGGGCCTGCGCGACGGGCGGTGATCATCGCGGCGGCGGTCATTGCGCCCACTTGGGGATCTCCGCGTCGAAGGAGTCGTAGAACGAAACGTAGGGCTTGATATCGAGCACCGGCGTGCCGTTGACGACGTCGAGCCCGACGACCTTGACGACGTTCCTCGCGACCCCCTCCATCGGCACGACGCTGACCGCGATGGGGTTGGGCCGGTGCGCCGTGCGGGTCGCGAAGACGCCGACCTCGGGCGAGCGCTCGTCGCCGGTGGGGTGGATGCGCAGCAGCGCCCGGCCGTCGTCCGTGACGCGGTCGAGCCAGGTGACGACGAAGAGGTGGCTGAAGCCGTCCAGGCCATCGAGGGCGGGCAGGAACTCGTCGCGGAAGACGATCTCGGAGCGGACCGCGGCCCAGGTGCGGCCGCTGGTGTCGTCGATCGTGTTGCGCACCACGCCGACCGGCTCCAGGTCGCCGATCCGATCGGGCAGCGCGCGCAGCGCGGCCTCGCGCGCCTCGCGGGCGCTGCGCAGGTGCAGTTTTTCGCGCCAGCCGACCATTGATTGAGCTTCCCACGCTTCCGGGGCCGCCGCTGGCGCCCCCGATCCGCCCCAGTTTCGCACGCGCGCGGCTGGCCGCCCAGCGCGCGCGACGCAGTCGATTGGGGGCGCGCCGCCGGGCCGGGAGGGGCTGTCCCACTCTCTGGTAACTGGTACAATCTGGGGGCGGAGCCGACCCCGCGCCGGCGGGGCGGGACGGCTCGCCGGAACCGTGCATGACCAACATGACCAGCGACTACACCGCCTCCGACATCCAGGTGCTGGAGGGGTTGGAGGCGGTCCGCCGCCGGCCCGGGATGTACATCGGCTCGACCAATGAGCGCGGGCTGCACCACCTCGTCTACGAGATCGTGGACAACGCCGTCGACGAGGCGATGGCGGGCTACTGCGATCGCGTGGAGATCACGATCGGCGCCGACGACTGGGTCACGGTGACCGACAACGGGCGCGGCATCCCGGTCGACAAGCACGAGAAGACCGGCCTCTCGGCGCTCGAGACGGTGATGACGGTGCTGCACGCGGGCGGCAAGTTCGGCGGCGGCGGCTACAAGGTCTCGGGCGGGCTGCACGGGGTGGGCGCGTCGGTCGTGAACGCGCTGGCGGAGTCGCTGGTGATCGAGGTCTACCGCGACGGAAAGAAAACGACGCAGGAGTACACGCGCGGGAAGGCGCTGTCGCGCCCCAAGACGGAGCGCGCGTCGAAGGGCGAGCGGGCGCGGACCGGCACCACGGTGCGCTGGCTGGCCGACCGCGACGTGTTCGAGCACCTGAACTACGACTTCGAGACGCTGGCGCAGCGCTTCCGCGAGGTCGCCTACCTCAACCGCAAGCTGTGGATCCGCCTGCGCGACGAGCGCGCCGCGGCCGGCCCGGGCGGGCGCGAGACCAACTTCTTCTTCGAGGGCGGCATCCGCTCCTTCGTGCGCTACCTCAACCGCGACCGCGGCGTGCTGCAAGCCCTGCCCTTCGACGTCACGCGGGAGATCGCGGGCACGTCGATCGAGATCGCGCTGCAGTACAACGACGGCTTCAGCGAGCACGTCTTCGCCTTCGCCAACACGATCAACACGATCGACGGCGGCAGCCACATGACCGGCTTCCGCTCGGCGCTGACGCGGGTGCTGAACGGGCACGCGCGGCGCAACAAGCTGCTGGCCGAGTCGGACCCGAACCTGACGGCGGAGGACGTGCGCGAGGGGCTGACGGCCGTCGTCAGCGTGAAGCTGGGCGAGCCGCAGTTCGAGGGGCAGACGAAGACCCGGCTGGGCAACCCGGAGGTGAAGGGGCAGACCGAGTCGGTCATGGGCGAGGCGCTGACCGAGTACCTGGAGGGCAACTCCCGCGAGGCGCGCCGCATCATCGATAAGTGCCAGACGTCGGCGCGGGCGCGCGAGGCGGCGCGCAAGGCGCGCGACCTCGTCGTGCGCAAGGGCGCGCTGGAGGGCGCGACGCTGCCCGGCAAGCTGGCCGACTGCAGCGAGCGCGACCCCGCGCAATCGGAGATCTACATCGTCGAGGGGCCGTCGGCGGGCGGGACGGCCAAGCAGGGCCGCGACCGCCGCACGCAGGCCATCCTGCCGCTGCGGGGCAAGGTGCTGAACGTGGAGAAGGCGCGGCTCGACAAGCTGCTGGCGCACGATTCGTTCCGCACGCTGATCACCGCCCTGGGCACCGGCATCCAGGACGAGTTCGACATCGAGAAGCTGCGCTACCACAAGGTCATCATCATGACCGACGCCGACGTCGACGGCGCGCACATCCGCGCCCTGCTGCTGACGTTCTTCTACCGCTTCATGCCGGAACTCATCGAGCGCGGCTACCTCTACATCGCGCAGCCGCCGCTCTACAAGGTGCAGAACGGCAAGAACGCCACCTGGATCTACTCGGACGCGGACCTGGAGAGCCACGTCGCCGGCCTCAAGGAGGGCAGCAAGCACTCCATCCAGCGCTACAAGGGGCTGGGCGAGATGAACGCCGAGCAGCTCTGGGAGACGACGATGAACCCCGAGGACCGCCTGATGCTGCAGGTCGACGTGCGCGACGACATCGGCGCCGACCACGTGTTCGCGCAATTGATGGGCGACGACGTGCCGGCGCGCCGCAAGTTCATCGAGAGCCACGCCGACCAGGTCGTGAACCTGGACGTCTGAGGCGGCGGCCGGGAGTCGCGATGCCGACGCTGTTCGTCGAAACCGACCCCGCGGGCGCCGCCGCGCCCCGCTTCTCGGCCGACCCCCGTCCGCTGCTGGCGCTGATCTCCTTCGGCGTCGCGGAGCCGTTCGGCACGCAGCACCCGCTGACCGAGTTGATCCGCGGGCTCAAGCAGGCGCACCGCATCGACGTGGGGCCGCTGCTCACCTTCTACGACCGCGACGTGGAGGACGCGGAGGACGCGGCCAAGCTGGACGCCGCCTGGCAACCGGCGGCGGCGCTGCGCGACTGCGTGGCGGCGGCGCGGGCGGCCATCGCGGACGACGCGGCGCTGGCCGCGCTGGCGGCCACGGAGCCGGACCTCCCCGCCCTGCTGGCCGACATCGAGGCGATGGCCGCCGAGGCGGGCGCGGGGCGCATCCGCCTCTCGTTCCGCCTCGACGACGCATGATCCGCCGCCTCTCCGGCTAGGCTGGCGCTCGTGACGACGCCAGCGAAGCCCTCGACGCCCCCGCCGCGCCCACGCCTCGCCGACGGCGTCCCCGCGCCGCTGCGCCGCTGGTGGTCGGGACGGCCGCGGCTGCTGCTGCAGGACACCGGCGCGTTCCTGCTGCCATCGCTCCTGCCCCTGCGGACCGGCGACCGCGTGCTGGTGCTCGACGACGCCGCCATGGCCGCGGCGCTGGCCGAGCGCGCCCGCCTGTCGGCCCCGCCGGTGGCGCTCCAGACGCGGGCCGGGGGCGCAGCGGCCGGGCCCCGCGTGAGCCCGGCCGCGCTGCCCGTCGCCGACGGGGCCTTCACGGTGATCGTCGCCGGGCACCGCCTGCGCGCCTGGGACGACGAGACGCTGCTGGCCTTCCTGCGCGAGTGCTGGCGGGCGCTGACGCACAACGGCATCGTCGTGCTGTGGGAGGTGGCGCCGTCGCGCTCGGCGCGCGTCAACGCGATCTGGGGCCGGCTGCTGCCGGAGCGGTCGCCGCGGCTGCGGCGCTTCGGCGAGGTCGGCGCCTTGGGCCGCGAGGCGGGCTTCGCCTGGATCCAGACGCTGTCCCTGCGGCCGTTCCTCTGGCCGCCCGGGCCGCGCCTCGCGGTGCTCATGCGCAAGGAGCACTACACGCCCGAGACCGTGCACTTGGCGGCGGGGGAGACGCCGCAGGCTCAGGGATCGGACTCCGCGTAGAGCCCGCGACGGCGCGCGTACGCCACGACGGCGGGATCGGCATCGTCCCCGACCGGCCCCCCGCCGGCGATGCGGCCTCGCAGCACGGTGGCGCTGAGCGGGTCGCCGGCGAGCGCCAGCCAATCCACGCGCGCGGACAGGCCCGGCACGATCGCGTCCAGCGCCGCCGGGTCGAGCTCCGTGCCTGGGCGCGCCGCCACCGCCAGACGGGCCAGCGCGATGATCCGCTCCGGCTCGCGCCAGTTGGGCAGGTCGGCCAACGCGTCGCCGCCGACGATGAACCAGAGCGTCGGCGGTCCCGCCGCGGCGGGGGCCTGGGCGCGCAGCGCCGCCAGCGTGTCGAGCGTGTAGGTGGGGCCGTCGCGGCGCAACTCCATGTCGGAGCAGGCGAAGTCCGGCTGCGCCGCGACCGCGAGGCGCGTCATCGCCAGCCGGTCGGCGGCGGGACCGACGCGGGCGCCCACCTTGCGCCAGGGGTCGCCGGCGGGGACGAACAGCACGCGCGTCAGCCGCAGTTGGTCCAGCGCCGCGCGGGCCAGCGCGGCGTGCATCCGATGCGGCGGGTCGAAGGTGCCGCCCAGGATCCCCAGCCGCGCCGGGCGGTCGCTTACGCCTCCCACGCCCACTGCGCCTCTCCGATGCGCACCCGGTCGCCGGGCTTCATGCCGGCCCGGCGCAGCGCTCCCCGCACGCCGCGCCGGTCGAGCCAGCGGTAGACCTCCTCCATCGCGGCCTCGTCGTCGGTGTCCATCATCTCGATGAAGGTCTCCACCTGCTCGCCCCGCACCCGGTACGACGTTCCCTCCCGCTCGACGGTGAAGCGGCGGCGGTCGGGGCGGGGCGTGATCAGCGGCGGCGCGGGCGGCCGTTCGGCGGCGCGGACCCGCTCGTCGCGGCGCAGTTCCGCCAGCCGCTCCCAGACGCGTGCGACGAGGTCCTCCGCGCCCTCGCCCGTCGCGGCGGAGATCGACAGCGCCTCGACGCCGCGCTCCCGCAGTTGCGCCCGCAGGGCGGGCAGCGCCTCCCGCGCCGCGCCGATGTCGAGCTTGTTGAGGGCGACGATCTGCGGGCGCGCGGCCAGGGCCGCGTCGTAGGCGGCCAGCTCTCCGTTGATCGTCTCCCAGGCGGCGATCGGGTCGGGCCCGGCGGCGTCGAGCACGTGCACGAGCAGCCGCGTGCGCGAGGCGTGGCGCAGGAAGTCGTGGCCCAGGCCCGCGCCGGCGGCGGCCCCCTCGATCAGGCCGGGCAGGTCGGCGAGCACGAACTCGTCCCAGCCGACGCCGACGACGCCCCGGTGCGGCTCCAGCGTCGTGAAGGGATAGGCGGCGACCCGCGGCCGGGCGGCGCTGAGCCGGCCCAGCAGGGTCGACTTGCCCGCGTTGGGCAGCCCCACGAGGCCTGCGTCGGCGATCAGGCGCAACTCCAGCCGCACGCGCCGGCGGCGCCCGGGCTGCCCGCGCTGCGCGACCCGCGGCGCGCGGTTCGTGGCGCTGCGGAAGAACGTGTTGCCGTGGCCGCCGCGACCGCCGCGCGCCAGCAGGACGCCCTGCCCGTCGGCGGTGAGGTCGGCCAGTTGCTCGATCGGCTCGCCGTCGCGGTCGATGGCGCAGGCGATCGTCCCCACCGGCGCTTCCAGCAGGAGGTCGGCCCCGTCGCGGCCGCGGCGCTTGTTTTTGCCGCCGGGCTGGCCGGAGTCGGCTCGGAACGTCGCGGCCCGCCGGTAGCGGCGCAGCGTGTTGATCTGCCCGTTCGCGATCAGGATCACGTGCCCGCCGCGGCCGCCGCGACCGCCATCGGGGCCGCCCTGCGGGATGAACTTCTCGCGGTGAAACGAGACGGCGCCGTTGCCACCGTCCCCGCCGGCGACCTCAATCGGCGCCTGATCGATCATGGGCGCAGTATATGGAGCGCGAAGCATCCTCCCGGTTGCCGACGTTTTCCACCGCCTGACTAATAAGGGGGGCCAGGGAAGTTCTTTTGTCTGGGAGTCGGAGTTGCCGCCGTCGTGCGGTGGACGATGGTGAGAGCGGGGATTGCCGGCGCGGACCAGATGGGAAGTCGCGGGCGGCCGTGCACCGGCGGCAGGGGGCGACCACGGTGCGGACGTGGAGATCCGTGGAGACCAGTTCGCCCGGCCACCGCACCGCGACGCCGCGCGCGGCCCGGCGGGGGCGATCGGGGCTCCACTGCGGAAACCGGTTATCCCCGCAGCCACAGTGTTATCCACGGGACTGCGGGAGGTTGTCCACGATCAGGAAGGGCCGCGCGACGGGCTCAGCGGGCGGCGATGGCGGCGCGGATCTCGGTGAGATCGCGGCGCACGTCGGGGTCGGTCTCCAGCAATTCGTCGATGCGGCGGAAGCCGTGCAGGACGGTCGTGTGGTCGCGGCCGCCGAGGAGGCGGCCGATCTGCGCGTAGGACTGCTGGGCGATGTCGCGCAGCAGGTACATGGCGAGGTGGCGCGCGTAGGCCACCTGCTTCTCGCGGCGCTTGCTGGTCAGGGCCTCGACGGGGACGTTCATCACCTGGGCCACGGCGTCGAGGATGACCGACGGCATGGGCACGGCGGTGCGCGGCGTGGAGGTGATGGCGTTGAGCGCCTCGGCGGCGAGCTCCCGCGTGATCGGCTGGCGCTGCAGGCGCGAGAGCGCGGCGATGCGGTTCAGCGCCCCCTCGAGCTGGCGGATGTTGTCCTGCACGCGGTGCGCGATCAGCAGCAGCACCTCCTCCGGCGCGCGCAGCTTGTCGCGGTCGGCCTTGGAACGCAGGATGGCGAGGCGCGTCTCCACGTCCGGCGGCGCGATGTCGACGATCAGCCCCCATTCGAAGCGGGAGCGCAGCCGCTCCTCGAGCAGCGAGAGCAGCTTGGGCGAGACGTCGCTGTTGATCACGATCTGCTTGTTGCGCGTGTAGAGCGCGTCGAAGGTGTGGAAGAACTCCTCCTGCGTCTGCTCGCCGCGGCTGATGAACTGGATGTCGTCGATCAGCAGCACGTCGACGCTGCGGTACTTCTCGCGGAACTGCTCCATGGAGTGCTCGCGCAGGGCCGTGACGAACTCGTTGGTGTAGGTCTCGGCGCTGACGTAGATCGTGCGCAGGCGCGGCCCCGTGACGCGGGCGATGGCCTGCAGCAGGTGCGTCTTGCCCAGGCCCACGCCGCCGTAGATGAAGAGCGGGTTGTACGTCTGGCTGGGGTGCTCGGCGACGGCCACCGCGGCCGCGTGGGCCAGCCGGTTGCTGCGCCCCACGACGAACGTCTCGAAGCTGTAGTGCTGGGCCAGGACGGGGCGCGTGTGCGGCGTGGCGGCGGTCTGTCCGGCCGGCATCGCCTGCGCGGGCGCGCTGCCGGCATCGATTTGGCGCACGACCAACTCGAACTCCAGGCGCCGCCCCACGACGCTGGTCAGCGCCTCGGAGATGGCGGGGTAGTACTGGGCCGTCAGCGCCTCGCGCACGAAGTCGGAGACGACGCCGATCTGCAGCACGCCGCCCTGCATGCCGATGGCATGGGTGGTGGCGAACCAGGTGTTGTAGGAGGCGCCGGGCACCACGCGGCGGAGCCGCTCCAGCACGCGGCGCCAGATCTCGCTGGGCGCGGGGGTCGGCGCGGGCCGTTGCGCCGCCCGGTCAGACGCGTCGCCGGGGGTAGCCGCCATGTCGGCGCGCATCCTGTCATCGCTGCCCGGGGCATCCCGGCGCTCCCGCGCCGCTCGGCGGAGCGGCGGAATGGAGCGCGTGATGTCGTCGGGGGCCCGTTTCTATCTGGACCGTGGCCGGCCCGCCCGGAGTCTACGTCCGTGTTCGCCTGCGTGACAACCCACCCGCGATCCAGCCCATAACGACGGGGATTTTCGCGGGGGCGGCGATCGCGCGCGGACGTGTGGATCGTCCTACATGCGCCGAGTGGCGGCGCACACACGCCGTTCGGCGCGCGTTGTAGCCTTCGCGCAGCGCGCCCCGGCGGGGCGATGAGCGCGTCGGAGAGGGAGTCTTCGTGACGCTGCTGGCCGTCGATATCGGCAACACGACGATCCAGGCCGGGATCTTCGACCACGGCGCGCTGGGGCCCTCCTGGCGCCTCGCGACCGACCACGACCGGCTGTCGGACGAGTACGGCATCCTGCTGTCCTCGCTGCTGCGTTCGGCCGGCCTCAAGCCGGAGGACGTGGACGGCGCGGTGATCGCCTGCGTGGTGCCGATCCTGCTGCCCGTCTTCCAGGCCGTCTGCCGGCGCTTCTTCGACGTCGAGCCGGTCGTCGTGGGGAGCACGATCCGCACCGGCATGCGCATCCGCTACGAGCAGCCGAACGAGGTCGGCGCGGACCGTATCGTGGACGCGATCGCGGCCCGCGACCGGCACGGGCCGCCTCCCCTGATCGTCGTCGATTTCGGCACCGCCACCGTGTTCGACGCGATCGACGCCAACGGCGACTACCTGGGCGGCGCGATCGCGCCGGGCGTGGGCATCGCCGCCGAGGCGCTCTTCGCGCGGGCCTCGCGGCTGGCGCGGGTGGAGTTGGAGCGCCCGGCCAACGCCATCGGCCGCACGACGACGGAGTCGATCCAGGCCGGCATCCTGTTCGGCTACGTGGGGCTGGTGGAGGGCATCATCGCGCGGTTCAAGGCCGAGCTGGGCGGGGGGCGCGTGGTGGGCACGGGCGGCTGGGCCGACCGCATCGCGCGGGAGACCCAGGCCGTCGACGTGGTCGATCAGGACCTCAGCCTGTGGGGGCTGCTGCGCGTCTGGCAACTGAACGCCGAGGGCACGCCGTGAGCGGCGCACAGGACGGCGACGCGGTTCCTCCGTCGCGCCCGCTCGCCGGGCGGCGCATCGTGCTGGGCGTGACCGGATCGATCGCCGCCTATCGGGCGTTCGAGATCGCGCGGCGGCTGCAGGAGGCGGGCGCGACCGTCGACGTCGCCCTGACGCCGAACGCGAGCCGCTTCGCGCCGGCCTTCACCTTCCGCAACCTCGTGGGCGGCGTCGTCAGCGACGACCTGTGGACCACGGCGGAGGAGCCGGAGTTGCACGTGGCGCTGGGCCGCCGCGCCGACGCGCTGGTCGTCGCGCCGGCCAGCGCCACGACGATCGCCAAGCTAGCGCAGGGCATCGGCGACAACCTGCCGACGCTCACCGCGCTCGCCACGCGCGCCCCGGTCGCCGTCGCCCCGGCGATGGACGGCGACATGTTCGCCCACCCGGCCGTGCAGGCGAACCTGGAGACGCTGAAGGCGCGCGGCGTGATGATCGTGGGGCCCGAGCGCGGGCGGCTGGCCAGCGGGCAGGTGGGCCTGGGGCGGTTGTCGGAGCCGGCCGACGTCGTGGGCGCGGCGCGGGCCCTGCTGGGCCGCTGCGACGGCGCCCTGCGCGGCCGGCACGTGCTGGTCACGGCGGGCGGCACGCGCGAGGCGATCGATCCGGTGCGCTACGTCGGCAATCGCTCGAGCGGCCGGATGGGCTTCGCGCTGGCGGAGGCCGCGCGCGACCGCGGGGCGGCCGTGACGCTGGTCAGCACGCAGGCGCCCCCGCCCGGGCTGTACGGCGTGATCGTCGACCGCGTGGAGAGCGCCGAGGAGATGCGCGCGGCCGTCGCGCGGCGGCGGGAGGGCATCGACGCCCTGATCATGGCCGCGGCCGTCGCCGACTACCGGCCGGTCGCCGCCGCGGCGGAGAAGATCAAGAAGGCGGGCGCCGGCGCGCCGGCGCTGGAGTTGGAGCAGACGACCGACATCATCGCCGAGGCGTCGGGGCGGTTCGTCAAGGTGGGCTTCGCGGCGGAGACGGAGGACCTGCTGGCCAACGCGGCGAAAAAGCTGTCCGCCAAGGGCCTCGACCTGATCGTCGCGAACGACGTCCGCGCCGAGGGCTCCGGCTTCGGCAGCGCCACGAATCAGGTGACGCTGCTCGCCCCCGGCGAGGAGCCGGCCGCGCTGCCGCTGCTGGACAAGTACGACGTGGCCTGCGCGGTGATGGACCGCGTCGCCGCCTGCATCGCGGCGCGCGCGGGTTAGTCGAGCCCTTCGGCGAGGGTCTCCTTGAGCGGCCGCTTCCCCTCCGGCAGCGAGAAGAAGTTGCAGAAGCAGGTGCCCTCGAAGTCGACCAGGCCGTTGAGGACGGGCGGGCAGACGCAGATCGTGTCGTCGTTGTTGGCGGGCTGGCAGGGGCAGTAGAACTTGCCGAACCGCAGCCGCATGTTGACGAAGTCCTCGATCGTCATGTCGGCGTTGGTCAGGACGTAGCCGCGCTCCTCGCGGAAGCGATCGGCCAGTTCCACCATCTCCTGGCGGTATTTGTCGCGCAGCCGCGCCTCTTCCTCGGGCGGCAGGTCGGTGATCTGGTCGTCGGTCATTGCTCTGCGGCCTCCTGTTTCCGCGCCCGGTCGAGCGCCCAGCGCACCAGCGTGCGCACGGGCACCCCGGTCGCGCCCCTGACGGTCGTGCCGCGGTCCTTGTCCGAGTCGTCCGTGCCGGCCATGTCGAGGTGCACCCAGGGGGTGTCGCCGGCGAAGATCTGCAAGAACTTGGCGGCCGTGATCGCGCCCGCGTAGCGGCCGCCGACGTTCTTCACGTCGGCGACGCGGCTCTTGATGAGGTCGCCGTACTCCTCGAACATCGGCAACTGCCAGATGCGCTCGCCGGCCGCCTCGCCGGCGGCGATGACCTCCGCGCCGAGCGCGTCGTCGTTGGTCATCAGGCCCGTGGTCGTGGTGCCCAGGGCGACGGCGCAGGCCCCGGTCAGCGTGGCGACGTCGATCAGCGGCGCGAGGCCCAGGTGATTCGCGTAGCAGAGCGCGTCGGCGAGGACGAGGCGGCCCTCGGCGTCGGTGTTGAGCACCTCGATGGTCTTGCCGTTCATCGCGGTCAGCACGTCGCTGGGCTTGATCGCGCTGCCGCCGGGCATGTTCTCGGTCGCCGGGACGATGGCCGTGGCGTTGATGGGCGCGCGCAGGCGGGCCAGGGCGGCGATGGCGGCGATCACGGCCGCGCCGCCGCTCATGTCCTGCTTCATCGAGATCATGCTGGCCGAGGGCTTGAGCGAGATGCCGCCCGTGTCGAAGGTGATGCCCTTGCCGATCAGCCCCAGCCCGGGCTCGCCGCCGCCGCCGCGATGGCGCAGCACGATCAGCTTGGCCGGCTGATGGGAGCCCTTGGCGACGCCCAGGAAGGAGCCCATGCCCAGCGCCGCGGCCTCGCTCTCGTCGAGCATCTGGAACTCCAGGCCGGTGTCGCGGGCCACGGTCTGGGCGCGGGCGGCCATCTCGGTGGGGGTGAGCAGGTTGCTGGGCTCGTTCGCGAGGTCGCGCGCCAGGTTGGTCGCCTCGCCCAGGATGACGCCGCGCCGCACGCCCTCCGCGACGGCCGCGGCATCGGCGCCGAGCACGGTCGCGCCGCTGATCGACTTGGGGGCCTCCTCAGGATGCAGGTGGCGGTCGAAGCGGTAGAGGCCCAGCGTGAGCCCCTCGGCCACGGCCTGCGCGACCTCCGTCTCATCGAGCCCGTCGAGGGGCGCGCCGGCGATCGCGATGTCGATCGCGCCGTCGGCCAGCGCGCGGGCGCGGCGGGCCGCGGCGGCGGTCGCGTTGCGCACCCGCTCGAGGTCGATGCCGGCGGCGGCGCCCAGGCCGGCGACCAGCACGCGCGTCATGGCGGCGCGCCCCAGCGTGTGCACGACGCACACCTGGCCGCGCTTGCCGGTCAGCTCCCCCTCCGCGGCGAGCGCGCCCAGGCCGCCGTCGAGCAGCGCGTCGATCGCGCGGGCCGGGCCGCCGGCCAGCACGTCGTCCCCGCCGGGCACGAAGACCAGCAGGTGGGCGGCGCGGCTCTCGCGGGCCGGGGTCGCGGCGGCGGTGATCTCCATGAACGCTCCCTGGTGGTGACCCCGGCCGGAGGGCCGGCGGCGCGATTCTAGCATCGACGGAGGGCAGGAGGCTCGCCGCTACCGCGGCGCGCGCCCGCTGGCTACCGTGGGCGCGATGACGATCCTGGAACGGTCCCGGCCGGCGCCCGCCCGTTGGGGCGCGCGGTTGCGCGCCGCGGCGGCGCGGATCGATCGGCGCGCCGACCTGCGCGGCTTCAGTCGTGAATTGGCGCTCGTCGCGGTCGGCGGCCTGGCCTACTACCTGATCCGGGGCGGCGTGGTCGATCGGGCGGCGGAGGCGTTCGCCCGCGCCGCCGACCTGATCGAGCTGGAGCGCCGGCTGGGCATCTTCTGGGAGCCGGCGATGCAGGACTGGATCCTGGGCTCGCGGGCCCTGATCGACCTGTCGAACGCCGTCTACTTCTGGCTGCACATGCCACTGATCGCCGCGATGGGCCTGTGGCTGTTCTGGCGCAAGCGGGGCGTCTACCGGCTCACCCGCAACGCCTTCCTGGGCTCGGCCGTCGTGGCGCTGATCTGCTACGCGGCGCTGCCCGTCGCGCCGCCGCGCTTCTTCCCGGAGTTGGGCTTCGTCGACACGATGGCGCTCTACAGCCAGGCCAGCTATCAGGCCCAGGAGATGGGCGTCTTCGTGAACCCCTACGCGGCGCTGCCCAGCCTGCACTTCGGCTGGGCGCTGCTGCTGGGGCTGGCGCTCTGGCTGGCGCGGCCCGGCGGCCGATGGGGCTGGGCCTTCGCGCTGGGCGCGCTGCTGATCCCGCTGGGGCAGGGCGTCTCGATCGTGCTGACGGGCAACCACTTCCTCCTCGACGCCGCGGCGGGCGCCGCCGCGGCCGGGCTGGGGCTCGCGATGGCGCTCCTCTGGCGGCGGCGGCGCTCGTCTGGCAGAGTGACGGTCGGCAAAGGAGTTGCAGAATGCTGATTACGACGTCGGACGATGTCCCGGGCCGCGAGATCGCGGAGACGCTGGGACTGGTGACCGCCAACACCGTGCGCTCGCGGCACGTGGGCCGGGACATCCTGGCGGGGCTCAAGACCATCGTGGGCGGCGAGATCGGCGCCTACACGCAGCTGCTGACCGAGTCGCGGGCGCAGGCGCTGTCGCAGCTTGAGGCGGAGGCCGGGTCCATGGGCGCCGACGCGATCGTCGGGCTGCGCATGACGACCTCGTCCGTCACGCAAGGCGCGTCGGAGATCCTGGTCTACGGCACGGCCGTCAAGCTGCGCTAGCCGGCGCGCTAGTTGCGGTGGTGGTAGGTGTCGATGGGGCCCAGCGGCGTGTAGAGTTCGGCGCTGAGTTCCTGCAGCCGCGCGCGCCAGCGGTCCCAGTCGCGGCGCGCGAGTTGCGCCTCGTCGGAGGAGAGCGCGGGCTGGACGGCGGCGTTGTCGGCGAACTCGAACATCATCAGGTGCGTGCCGGCCGGGTCGTGCGCCCCGCGGACGCGCCGGCCGCGCACGATGCCGGGGATGCCCAGCACGTGCGGGAGGTGGACCTCGCGGTACCAGGCCTCGAACTCGTCCATCGCGCCGGGCTCGATCTGGACCCGGACCCAAAGGCTGGGATGTGGATTGAGTTCGCTTGTCATGGCGACTCCCCGTCACCGCCGCACCCGAATCGCAAGCGCCATTCTCCCAGGCGGGCCGGCGCCGGTCCATGCGGATAACGCCGCGCCGCCCGTCGTGCCGGCCGTAACCGGGCCGACAGTCGCGGGCGGGCGCCCACCGCGGGACGTCTTGCCCGCGCGGGGGTCTGTGGTAGGATTCCGCCAACGAGCCCGTGCGCATCATGGATGCCACGGCCGGCGGGAGCAGGTCCGGCCCCGGAAGCGCGGGGCGGCAGTACAGGCGGACCGCGGCCGATGCTCGTCGTCTTGTAACCCATAGGGAATCGATGCTGACGCAAGAGCAGAAGAGCACGATCGCGCGCGAGTACCGCGTCCACGACAAGGACACGGGCTCGACCGAGGTGCAGGTGGCGATGCTGACCCACCGCATCAGCGGTCTGACCGAGCACCTGCGGGCCAACAAGCACGACTACAGCTCGCGGCGCTCGTTGATGAAGCTGGTCGGCCGCCGCCGCCGCCTGCTGACGTACCTCAACAAGACGGACGTCGTCCGGTACCGCCGGCTGATCGCCAGTCTGGGGCTGCGGCGCTAGGCCGCGGCCGGATCGGGCAGAGGAGACGGCAGGCCGGAGAAGGACGCGCGGGAGCGCGCCGGACGGCCGCAACGCCGCGCAGGCGGCATCAGGATGGGTACAGGCGCCCGAGCACGACGGCGCACCACAGACGCGCGGGAGCGAGCCCAATGCCGCCCCGGCGACCACGGGCCTCCGGTCGAGGACACCGGCGCCCCCAACGTGACCCGACGCACACCCCCGGGCACGGAAAGAGGAAACACGGAACGCATGAATCACCAATACGACATGGAATTGGCCGGCCGGCCGCTCCGGCTTGAGACCGGGGAGCTGGCCCAGCAGGCCGGCGGCGCGGTCACGCTGCGCTACGGCGACACGATGCTGCTGGCGACCGTCACGGCCAGCGAGCCACGGCGCGGCATCGACTTCTTCCCGCTCTCGGTGGAGTTCGAGGAGCGGCTCTACGCGGCGGGGCGCATCCCTGGCTCGTTCTTCCGGCGCGAGGGGCGGCCCACCACGGCCGCCGTCCTCTCGGCCCGGCTGACCGACCGGCCCCTGCGGCCGCTCTTCCCCAAGGGCTACATGGACGACACGCAGATCGTCATCACGGTGCTCTCGGCGGATATGGAGAACCCGCCCGACACGCTGGGCACGATCGCCGCCAGCGCCGCGCTGACCGTCTCCGACGTGCCCTTCGACGGCCCCGTCGCCTCGGTGCGGATCGGGCACGTGGACGGTGAACTGGTCCTGCAGCCGACCTGGGCGGAGCTCGCCACGAGCGACCTCAACCTGGTCGTCGCGGGGACCAAGGACGCGATCATGATGGTCGAGGCGGAGGCCGGCGAGGTACCGGAGTCGCTGCTGGTCGACGCCATGGCGCTGGGCCAGGAGGCCATCGCGCAGTTGGTCGAGTTGCAGGAGGAGATGCTCGACCTGGCGAAGCCGAAGCGGCCCTTCACGCCGCGCAGCGTCGACCCCGAGGCGCTGGCCCAGGCCGAGGCCGCCATCGGGGACGACCTGGTCGCGGCGTTGTCGCCCGGCTCCGGGCTGAGCAAGGCCGAGCGCGACACGAAGCGCAACGCGCTGCGCGCGCAACTGCTCGACGGCGTCGAGGCGGAGCAGAGCGAGCCGCTGGGTCAGGCCTTCGACGCGCTGGAGAAGCGCGCCGTGCGGGCGGAGATCCTCGAGAACGGGGCGCGGCCCGACGGTCGCGGCCTGCGCGACCTGCGCCCGCTGTCGGGCAGCGTGGGCATGGTTCCGCGCACGCACGGCTCGGGGCTGTTCCAGCGCGGCGAGACGCAGGTGCTCTCGCTGACGACGCTGGCCGGCACCGGCATGGCCCAGCGCCTCGACGACCTCACCCCCGACGACAGCAAGCGCTTCATGCACCACTACAACTTCCCGCCCTTCTCCGTGGGCGAGACGGGCCGCATCGGCTCGACGGGCCGCCGCGAGTTGGGCCACGGGATGCTGGGCGAGCGGGCGCTGGCCAACATCCTGCCCGACGAGGAGTCGTTCCCCTACACGATCCGCGTCGTCTCCGAGGTGCTGTCGTCGAACGGCAGCACGTCGATGGCGAGCGTCTGTGCCGCCGTCCTCTCGATGATGGACGCGGGCGTGCCGATCAAGAAGCCGATCGCGGGCATCGCGATGGGGCTGATCAAGGGCGAGGGCGCCGACGAGTTCGCCGTGCTGACCGACATCGCCGGGCTGGAGGACCACCTGGGCGACATGGACTTCAAGGTCGCCGGCAGCCGCGACGGCGTGACCGCCCTGCAGATGGACATCAAGGTCAAGGGCATCGAGCTGCCGATCATGGCGCAGGCCCTCGAACAGGCCGAGGACGCGCGGCTGGAGATCATCGACCTGCTGCTGGACACGATCGCCGAGCCGCGCGAGGAGATGTCGCCCTACGCGCCTCGGATGCACCGGGTCGACGTGCCGCAGGAGAAGATCGGCGCGATCATCGGGCCGGGCGGCAAGACGATCCGCCAGATCGAGGGCGACTCCGGCGCGGGCATCGACATCAACGACGACGGCGCGGTCTACGTCACGGCGGTCGATCAGGCGTCGGCCGAGAAGGCGATCAGCGCCATCCGCGCGCTGACCAAGGAGGTCGAGCGGGGCGAGAAGTACACCGGCAAGGTGACGCGCATCCTGCCGTTCGGGGCCTTCGTGGAGATCCTGCCGGGCAAGGACGCCCTGGTGCACATCTCCGAGTTGGCCGACTACCATGTGCCGTCGGTCGAGGACGTCGTCCAGATCGGCGACGAGTTCGAGGTCCTCATCACGGAGATCGACAACCTGGGGCGGATCAACGCCTCGCGGCGCGCGCTGCTGAGCGGCGAAGAGCCGCCCCCGCCGAGCGGCGGCGGCCGCGGGCGTCGCGACGGGGGCGACGATCGCGGGCCGCGCGGGCGCGGTCGCGGCGACCGCGGCGACCGTGGGGGCCGCCGGGGCGACCGCGGTGACCGCGGCGATCGCCGCGGCCGCGGCGATCGCGAGGACCGGCCGCGCCAGGACCGTTACCGCGACCGGTACGCCGATTCCGATCGCGACGAGGGCGACGACGCCGGCCGCGGCCGGCCGCGGGCGGCGTCCCGCTACGGCGCGCGCGACCGCGACCGCGACCGTGACTCCGCCGGCGAGCGGGAAGCGGCCCCGGCCGTCCGGGCGCCGCGCGGCGAGGACGACGACACCCGGCCCGACGGCGACGGCCGCCGCCGGCGCCGCCGCCGCCGCCGCCGCACGGACGACGCCGATGCCCCGGCCGCCGAGAGCGCGCCGGTGGAGCGCCAGCCCGACACGACCGACGGCGGTGGCCGCCGACGTCTGCGGCTGGGCTTCAGCCGCGACCGTCGCTTCGCCGGCGGCCCCGACGAGCCGCCCGGACCGCCGCCGCCGCCGCGCCCCGACTTCGGGGCGCCCGCCAACCACTGAGCGCGCACGGGGCCCCGACGCGGGGGCCCGGCTGGACGGGGGGCGCGGGATGCCGATTCGCGTCGCCGTGAGCGGTACCGGGAACATGGGCCGCCGGCTGCTGGAGACCTTCGGCGCGGCCGACGACACGGACGTCGTGGGGGTGCTGGAGAAGTTCTCCGACGGCGATCGCTACGCGCTGCCCGGCGGCGGCGACGCGCCGCTGGCCCAGGACGTATCGGCGCTGGCCGACTTCGGCGCGGACGTGGTCGTGGACTTCACGAACGCCGCCTGGACGTCGGAGCTGCTGCCGGCCGCCGTGACGGCGGGCGTGCGGCCCGTGATCGGCACCTCGGGCCTGTCCGACGCGCTGATCGCGCAGACGGCCGAGGCCTGCGCCGCGCGCGGGCTGGGCGGCGTCGTCGCGGCGAACTTCGCGCTGGGGGCGGTGATGATGATGCACCTGGCGCGCGTCGCGGCGCCGTTCTTCGACGCCGTGGAGGTCATCGAGCAGCACCACGACGGCAAGGTCGACGCGCCGTCGGGCACGGCCGTGGCGACGGCGCAGGCCATGCGCGAGGCCCGCGGCGGCGACTTCCGGCGCAACGTCGCCGAGCGGGAGACGCTACCCGACGCCCGCGCCGCGACGCTGGGCGGGGTGACGCTGCACGCGGTGCGCCTGCCCGGCCTCGTCGCGCACCAGACGGTGCTCTTCGGCGGGCTGGGCGAAACGCTGACGATCCGCCACGACTCGATGGATCGGGAGTCGTTCATGCCGGGCGTGCTGCGCGGCGTCCGCGCGGCGATGGAACTGGACCACCTGGTGGTGGGCCTGGACCGCGTGCTGGGCCTGCGGACCGACTAGCCGCGCCCGCGCACCGACTACCGCTTGAGCACGACCCCCATCAGGGAACCGATGGCGTTCTCGACCGGGCCGCCCCCGGCATTCGAGATGATGCCGATCTTCGGCCCCGTGCCGTCGCGTCCCTGCACCTGCCTGGGCCCCGCCTCGCCGCGAAGCTGCTGGACCACTTCGCAGATCTGCGCCGTGCCCGTGGCGCCCGCCGGGTTGCCGCGGGCCAACAGGCCGCCGTCCGTGTTGAAGGGGATGTCCCCCTGCAGCGCCGTGCGGCCCTCGTCGATCATGCGGCCGCCCTCGCCGGGCTCGCAGAAGCCCATCGCCTGGTACGAGATCATCTCTTCGATGGAAAAGGCGTCGTGACACTGGGCGAGCTCCATGTCTTCAGGGCCCGCGCCCGCGATCGCGTACGCCTCCATCACGCTGGCGGGATCGTGGGTATACACGATCTCCCGCATCTCCGGCTTGCGGAAGTCGTAGAAGGGGACGCTCCGTTGCACGCAGGCGGCGACGTCGACCAGCGGCCTTCTCGACGTATATTTCTCCACCGCTTCCCGGGCGCAGACGATGACCGCCGCGGCGCCATCGATCCGGGCGCTGCAGCTCATCAACCGGGTCAGGGGATACGACACGATCCGGGACTGCAAGACCTCCTCGACCGTATACGCCTGCTGGTACTCGGCGTTCGGGTTCAGCGACGCGTTGTAGAAGCTCTTGGCCGCCACCTTGGCGAGTTGCTGCTCGGTCCAGCCGTACTGGCGCATCAGCTTTTCGACGAGCGCCGCGAAGACGCCGACGAAGGTCAATCCCATGCCGCCATCGCCCGACGTCACGTCCACGGCGCCCGCCGCGGACGATTGGCGCTGCGCCTTGGTCCCGGAGGTGGTCTTTTCCATACCCAAGCTCAGCGCCACGTCGTAGAGGCCGGAGCCCACCGCGATCCACGCTTCCCGGAACGCCACCGTGGCGCTGGCCGTGCCACATTCCACGTTGACGATGGGCAGACCGCTCAAGCCGGCGCCGGTGCGCAACGCGACGTGCCCGCGCACGCTGTGTTGTCCCTCCAGCGCGCCCTGCGCCGTATTGCCGACATAGGCGCACTGGATCGCCTGGGCCTCGATCCCCGCGTCCCGAATCGCATTCCAGACCGCGACGCGCGCCAGCTCTTTGATGGGAACGTGGGGCAAGTAGCCGAACTTGTGCATCCCCACCCCAATGATCACGACATCACGCACGACGCACCTCCATCACTGACACGGCCCTGGTCAGCCCCCGGCCGGCCGGAACTTCCAGGCGACGATATCGTTGCCTTCCTCATCCGTGCGGATCTTCTCGATGACCATCTCCATCGGCTGATCGAGCTGCAGGGCGTCGGCCCGTGGCTCCACACCCGCGATGAGCGTGTACAGCATTGGCCCTTCCTCCAGCTGGACGTACGCTTGGATGTACGGCGCCTCCACCGCGAAGTGGGGTGTATGCGTGACGGTAAAGCGATCGAGCCTGGCCTTTCCGCTCAAGCGGCACTCCCGCATCGTGTCCTCCTTGACGCAGGCCGCGCAGACCAGCACCGGGGGAAACGCGATATAGTCGCAGTCGGGGCATTCGCTCCCGATCAGGTAGCCGGGGTCCTCCGGGGAGGCCGGGATGTGAAACAGCCCCTCGCGGAGCGGGACGACCTTCTTCGGGGCAGGTCCGCTGCCGGTTTCCATGTGTGCACTCCCGTCCGTTCGTGGATCGCGGCCGATCGGCCCTAGGCGATCACCTGTGCGTCCTTCAGGGCCACGATGTCCTCCCAGTTGTAACCGGCCTCCAGGAGGATCTCCTCCGTGTGCTGGCCGAACTCCGGGGCCGGCGTGCGGATGGTCGCCGGCGTCTTACGCAGTTTGATCGGACTCGCGACGAGCTTGATCTTGCCGTGCGTGGGATGGTCGAAGTCGGCGAAGTACTCGTTGGCGATGGCTTGCGCGTCTTGTGTCACTTCGAGCGGCGTTTGCACCGGCGCCCAGGCCGCCAGATCGAAGGGACGCAACCGCTGCGTCCACTCGTCGAGGGTCTTCGCGGCGAACACGTCATCGAGGATGGCGATGAGCGCCGCACAATGCGCCGCCCGCGTCTCCATCGAGTCGAACCGCGGATCGTGCTCCAGATCCTCGCGCTCGATGGCGCGGCAAAAGGTGGGCCAGTACCGGACCGCCTGCGGGATCCCGATCAAGATCCATCGGTCATCGCGGGTGCGGTAGCAATTGGCCAGCGGATTCGTCCGCTCCGTGCGGCGAGATTCCGTCGGGTTGCGGCCGGTCGTCAATGCCGCCTGCGTATCCATGGCCTGCGCGTAGATGCCGGAATTGAACAGCGACACGTCGACCTCCTGCCCGATCCCCGTCCGCTCACGGACCAGCAACGCCAGCGCAATGGCGCCGGCGAAGCACTGCGCCACGGCGTTGTCGCCGAACCCGGGCGGGGACGCCGGTGGTTCCCGGACCGACTGGCTCATCATTGCCGGCGCGCCGGCTCGCGCCCAGTAGGACGGGCCATCGTATCCCGGGGCGTCCCGCTCGGGCCCGCGCTGGCCCAGACCATTGAGGTTGGCGCAGACCAGGCGCGGATTCACCTGGGAGAGACAGGCATAGGTGAAGTGGTACTTCTGCAGCTCGTACGGGCGCAGGTTGGACAGGAAGACATCGGACTGCGCCACGAGCCGGTGGATGATCTCCTGTCCGTCCGCGGAACGGATGTCGACGGCCATGCCGCGTTTGTTGCGGTTGATCATTTCCCAGACATAGTGGAACGGGCCGACAGGACTCCGGCCTGTGGTGGCGAAATAGCCACGGTTTCCGTCGCCGTGCACCGGATGCTCGACGTGGATCACCTGGGCGCCGAAATCCGCCAGAATCCCGCTGGCCGCCGGCGCCGCGACGTGCTGCGCGACCTCCACGATCTTGATGCCTTCCAGGCCACTGGTCATCCGGCAGGCGCCTTCCTGATCGGTCCTACATTCGGGGGATCGCCGCCGCCCAGCGCGGCGCGTCTTAGGCGCCCGCTCCCGTCCCTCGCAGCCGGGGGTCCAGGATGTCGCGGAGCGCGTCGCCCAACAGGTTGAAGGCGAGCACGGTCAGCGTGATCGCGACGCCCGGCATAATCGACATCCACCACAGCTTGGCGAGGCTGCCACGGACGACGGCCTCGTTGAGCATGAACCCCCAGGTGGGGTGTTCGGCGCTGTGGGCCCCGAGGCCGAGGAAGGACAGGGCCGCCTCTGTCGTGATCGTCGCGCCGATCAGCACGGAGGCAAGCACGAGGATGGGCGCCACCACGTTGGGAAAGATGTGCCGCCACATGATGCGGGTCGGCGTTGCGCCGCTCGACTTGGCCGCCTCCACGTAGGTCAGCTCCTTGATGACCAGCGTCGATCCGCGGATCACGCGTGATGCCGCGGGCGTGATCAACACAATCAGCACTAAGATCACCGTGATCTGGCTGGGCTCGAGCACCGTGACGAGCACTAAGAGCAAGATCAACGGCGGCAGCGACATGATCCCGTCCATGACGCGCTGGATGATGAGGTCTGCTCTGCCGCCGGCGTAGGCGCAGACCATGCCAATGATGCTGCCGGCCAGCAGGCCCAAGCCGGTCGCCGCGAAGCCGATGATCATCGCCGCGCGCGCGCCGGAGACGACGCGGGAGAAGACATCGCGGCCGAGATCGTCGGTGCCGAAGGGGTGGTCGAGTGTGGGGGCCTTGAGCTTGTTGGAGATCTCCGTGGTCTGTGGGGCATAGGGCGAGAAGCCCGGCACGATGGTGGCGCCGGCGATGTTGAAGTCGGTGCCGAAGAGGGCGGCGACGCCGAAGATGAAGAGGATGACCGCGCCAAAAGTCCCCAGCGGCTTCTGCCGCGCCACCCGCCGCAGGCGTGCGTGCCAGGGCCGATGCGGTGCAAGCGCGACCGCTTGGAGTTGCGGACTGGGAGCAACAGGCGCCACAGCGGCCCCCTTCGCCTAGCCGTACCGGATACGCGGGTCGATCAGACCGTACGAGAGGTCCACGACCAAGTTGGTGAAGACGACGACCGTGCCCAGCACGAACGTGGCGCCCATGACGAGCGGGTAGTCGCGCTGGTTGATCGCCGTGATGGTCATCTCGCCGATGCCGGGCACCAGGAACAGCTGCTCGATGATCACCGCACCGCCGAGAAAGAACGCGAACTGATTGCCGTAGATCGTGATGATCGGGATCATCGAGTTCCGCACGACATGCCGCATGACGATCACGCGTTCCCGCAGCCCCTTGGCGCGCGCGGTCCGCACGTAATCCTCGTTCAGCACCTCCAGCGAGGACGAGCGCGCCATGCGCATCACCGTGGCGATCAGCGCGACGCCGAGCACCAACCCGGGCGCAATGACCTTCTGGAGGTTCACGACGGGGTCCTCCCAGATCTCGGCAGGCGGCACCGTGGGGAGTGAGAGATTGAACCAGCGGCTGAATATCAGGATGACGATGACGCCGATGAAGAAGTTCGGAATCGCCAGGCCCAAGATTGCGAAGACTCGCGACGAATAGTCGAGTTTCCCGCCGTGCCGCACGGCGGACATGACGCCGAGCGGCACGGCCAAGCCGGCCACGATCGATCCGATGACGAGCAGCTCGATGCTGGTGGGCAGGCGCTGCCCGATCCGCTTGCTCACGGAATCGCGGTTGACCAGCGACTTCCCCAGATCTCCCTGCAACGCGTTCCAGAGCCAGTCGCCGTAGCGCTCCAGAACGGGCCGATCGAGGCCCAGCTCCTTCTCGAAGAGGGCGAGTTGCTCGGAGTTCGTGGTGGCGCCGATGCTGCCGCTCGTCGCGATCTGCGCGAGCAGCGCGTTGCCGGGCGCGAGGTTGATCAGCATGAAGGCAACGAACGACATGATGAGCAAGACGATGATCGCCGCGCCGGTCCGCCGCAGGGTGTATCGCGCCACGGACGGGGTCTCCGTTCCTCAGATCGAACTCCCTCCCCAGCGGGAGCCCCGGGCTAGGCGTAGTAGTCCGGGTTCTCACGCAACTGCTTGTGCAGCCACGTCAACTCGGTGCCCTTGGCGGCCCAACCGGGGTTCCAGGCGTTGTACGTGTCGCAGTGGTTGAACATGAACTCGCGCCGGAACTGGGTCCGGTACGGGTTGACCAACCAGAGTCGGTAGGCCTGCTCTTGGTCGCGCTGGAGGATGTTCTTCCAGAGTTGCTCGCGCTTCGCCGGATCGGTCTCGGTGCGCTGGGCCAGCGCCCACTCGTCCACGTCCGGGTCATTGATTTGGTAGAAGTTGCCCGGGCTTTCGGAGTGCATGGGCCCGTAGGTGTACTGGTCCGGGTCCTGCGCGGGCCCGTACTGGAGGTGCCCCAGCAGGTCCTTGAATTCGCCGCCGGGCAGCTTGCCGTACCAGGCCAGCCATTCGCCCGGCACCAGCGTGGCTTTGACCGCGCCGTTCGAGTTGCTGTTCCACTGGTCCACCAGGAGCTCCATCAGGCGCAGCTCGGGCAGCGGGAAGTTGTGGAAGTCGAGGTCGAAGGTGAGCGGGTTGTTCTCGTTGAACCCGGCCGCTTCAAGCAGCGCGATCCCCTTCGCCGCGTCGAAGAGAGCGTTGCCGCCGAGGTCGTTGGTCAGTTCCTCGAGCGTCCACGGCCACTCCCGGCCGCCGAAATCGGAGTTCTCGTCGCTGAAGAAGGTCCAATCCATGCCGACACCCGCCGCGGCGAGGCCGTCGTAGATGCCGTTCTTCTGGTCCTCGCGGTTCATCAGCAAGGAGAGCGCCTGGCGGACGCGGACATCGTTCCAGGGCTCTTCTTCGAGTTTGAAGAGGACGTACGGCTGCCAGCCCGGCGCTGGGGCGGTGGTGGCGATGACGGCGTCCGGCTGGAGGTCGAGCGCCTCATCGAACTGCGCGTTGTCCCCGGTGGCAATATTCAACGTGTCGCCCGTCGCCCAGGCGGCGACCCAGGCGTCGCGGTTCGTGAAGGTGTTCAGTGCGATCATCTCGTCCAGGTAGGGGAGCTGCATGCCGGTGCGCGGGTCCTTGCGGAAGTATGTCGGGTTCCGCTGCATGCGGTAGCGAACGCCGGGCTCGTACTCCTCAAGGGTGAAGGGCCCGGAGCCGATCGCCGTGGTCTCCAGGATCTCGTTGTCCTGCAACTCCGGCGCCACGACGACGTGGGAGGTCGTCATCATGACGTTGATCAGGTATGGCGCCGGCTCTTTGAGGTTGAAGCTGACCGTGCGGCCGGCTTCGTCGGCATCGATCGTGTTGACCACCTCAAAGTCGCGCGCCTGGACCGGAGCCTGGGCGAGCGCCTCATAACCGATCTTGATGTCCTCCATGGTCATCGGGCGGTTGTTGAGGGGCGCCACGTCCTGCCAGAGAATCTCTTGGTCCACGTGGAAGACCCAGGTCTCGGGATCCGGCGCCTCCCAGCCGGTGGCCAGGTCACCCTGCGGGCGCACGTAGTTGTTGGGGTCGTAGTCCCCGTTGGGGAACGCCACCAGCGAGTTCATGTAGCGGGGCGCGTGGCCCGCGGTGTTGCCGCCGGCAGGGCCGAGCGGGTTCCAGGTCCCGGGGTCTTCGATGGAAGCCTCCCAGGTCCCGCCGTACTGCGGGCCATCTGCCTGACCCGGCAGGTTCGCCAGTTTGCTCCCGTGGTATCGCAGGCGTTGTTCTTCCTCGATGCTGAGGCCTGCTGCTTCCTGCTCCGGCGTCAGTTCGCCGGGGAGCAGTCCCTGCGTTGTCTGCGAAACGGCGGCGCTCTCGGCGGCTTCGCGGGCCGCATCGGCGGCCTCTTCGGCCGCCGCGACGGCGGCCGCGGCGGTCTCGGCCGCGGCTTCGGCGGTCTGCTGGGCCGTGGCGGCGGCCTCGCCGCCGGCGGCGGACGCCTCGCCGGCGGCTTCGGCGGCGGCAGCCGCGGCCGCGGCGGCCTCGTCGATGGCGGCCTGAGCGGCGGCCGCGGTGGCCGTGCCGGCCTCGACCGCCGCAGCGGCGTCGCGGGCGGCCTGGGCGGCGGCCTCGGCCGCCTCCGAGGCGGCAGCGGCGACGGCCGCGGCGGCCTCATCGCCGGCGGCTTCGGCCGCGGCGGCGGCGTCGGCGGCAGCCGCGGCGGCGGCTTCCGCGGCGGCGGCCGCGTTGGCGGCGTCCTCCGACTCGGCCGCCTCGGCGGCCAGGGCGGCCGCTGCGTCGGCGGCGTCGGCCGCCTGTGAAGCGGCGGCGGAGGCTTCGGACGCGGCGGCAGCCGCCTCGGCGGCGGCGTCCGCGGCGGCCTCGGTCTCGGCGGCGCGCGCCTCGCCGGCGGCGACAGCCGCGGCCGCGGCCTCCTCCGCGGCAGACGCGGCCCGTTCCGCGGCGGCGGTCCCGGCGTCATCGTCCTCTTCGCCGCAGCCGACCAGGGCCAGGCCGGCCGCGCCGACGCCGGCCTTGGCGCTGGCTCCCAACATCGTGCGACGGCTGATCTGGCGGTGTCGCAGGGTCTCCCAATAGTTACTCATGGCGTCATCCTTTCCTGGATGTGACCGCCCCATCCCCCATGGATGGGGTCGTGCTCCGAGAGCGCAAGCATTATGACGTCTAGGGGGGGGGGTCACGTCAAGGTTTCTGGATGTAAAGTTTCCACAGTTGACGTAAGGGAGTGGTGTGGAGCAACGTGACCCCCCTCTCTATGAGGGAGTGGGGAGGGTGAGGTTCTGATCCCCTCTCCCTGGGGAGAGGGTGAGGGTGAGGGGGGCCTCGGCGCGCGCGCGGGCGCGGAACCTCACTCCCCAGCGACCGCCAAGACCTCACCCCCTAACCCCCTCTCCATTGCAGAGCAATGGAGAGGGGGGACCGGAAGGAGAGTCCCCAGCGGTCGCTTCCACGTTCCCCCTCTCCATCCAGAAGGATGGAGAGGGGGACAGGGGGTGAGGTCTCGGGAGGCTGGGCCAGGGCAAGCCCGTCTGCGGTATCCTGGGCCGGCAGAGGGGATCGACTGGGCGATGACATTCGACACGCGGCGCGCCGTCCAGCGGCTCACGGAGGCCGGGGTGGACAATGGCGAGGCGGACGCGATCATCGAAGTGGTGGGGGACGCGACCAGTCCGCTGGTGACGCAGGAGTTCCTGCGCGCGGAACTCGCGGACTTCCGGGCGGAAATGCGCGAGGGCCTGCAGGCCCTCCGGGCGGAGATGTACCAGCTCCAGTTACGGCTCGCCGGCTTCGCCATCGGCGTCGCGGCGGTCGCCGTCGCCATCGTGAAGCTCACCTAGGCTCGCACTTCCCGCCCCTCACCCCAACCCTCTCCCCAGGGAGAGGAGGCGGCGGTGAACGCGTCGCGGGTTACGTCCGGGCGGCGCCGCCGGCCGCCGCGCGTTGCTGGGGCCGAAGCCGCGACCGTATGATCCGGTATCGGCGGCGCCGCCGGGCTGCGCCGTCGGGCCGAGACCCGAGGAAGATCGCATGTCCCGAGAGTTGACCGTCGCATTGGTCGGCGCGAGCGGCGTCGTGGGGACGGAGTTCCTGCGCACGATGGAGGAGCGGGCGCTGCCCGTGAAGGAGCTGCGCCTGCTCGCCACGAAGCGCTCGGCCGGACAGACGCGCCGCTTCCGGGGCGAGGATCTGATCATCGCCGAGACGACTCCGGAGGCCTTCCGGGGGGCCGATATCGCCTTCATTTCGGCCAGCACGGCGGCCTCCAAGGAACTCTGCCCGGTCGCGCGGGACGCGGGCGCCATCGCCTTCGACGACTCGTCGGCCTTCCGGCAGCACCCCGACGTGCCGCTGGTCGTGCCGGAGGTCAACCCCGAGGACCTGCGCGACCATCGCGGCATCATCGCGACGCCGAACTGCAGCACGGTGCCGCTGGTGCTGGCGCTGTGGCCGCTGATGGCCGAGCGGCAGGTGACGCGCGTCATCGCCGACACGTACCAATCGACGTCGGGCGCGGGCACGGCGGCGATGGCCGAACTCGGCGAGCAACTGCAGGCGCTGGCGGCGGAGCAGCCCGTCACGATCGAGAACTTCCCCAAGCAGATCGCCTAC
Organism: Dehalococcoidia bacterium; assembly: GCA_963664645.2. GTDB lineage: Bacteria > Chloroflexota > Dehalococcoidia > Bin125 > Bin125 > TK10-74A. The sequence goes on along the minus strand of CAXXCV010000001.1, from coordinate 425,974 downwards.
AACGCGATCCCGCAGGTCGATGCGTTCCTGGAGGACGGCTACACGAAGGAGGAGTGGAAGATGCTGGTGGAGAGCCGCAAGATCCTGCATCAGCCGGATCTGCCGCTCAGCGCCACCTGCGTGCGCATCCCCACCCTCGTCTCGCACGCCATCGCCGCGCACGTGGATTTCGACGCCCCGCTGGCCGCCGCCGAGGCGCGATCGCTGTGGGCCGGGCAGTCGGGCCTGACCGTGGTCGACGACCCGCTGCACGGCGGCTACCCCACACCGCTAGACTGCGCAGCCCAGGATGCGGTGTTCGTGGGGCGGGCGCGGCAGGACGCGTCGAACCCCAACGGCCTCGCCTTCTGGTGCGTCACCGACAATCTGCGCAAGGGCGCCGCTCTGAACATGGTGCAGATGGTGGAGTGGATGCTGGACGACGGCTGCCTCTAGGCCGCCGCCCGGCGGCGCCCGGCGCGGGCCAGGCAGGAGGGCTGCGATGACCGACTTCACCGAGTTCGGGCGGGTCTTCACCGCCATGGTCACCCCCATGCGCGAGGACGGCTCCGTCGATCTGGAGCAGGCGACGGCGCTGGCCACGGCGCTGCTGGAGAACGGCAGCGACGGCCTCGTCGTCTGCGGCACGACGGGGGAGGCCTCGACGCTGGAGTTCGAGGAGGAGCGGTCGCTGTTCCGCGCCCTTCTGCCGATCTGCCGCGCGCACGGCGCGGCGCTGGTCGCCGGCACCGGCTCGAACAGCACCCGCACCGCCATCGACAGCTCGCGGCGGGCGGAGACGATCGGCGTCGACGGGCTGCTGCTGGTCGTGCCGTACTACAACAAGCCGTCGCAGGAGGGCATGTACCGGCACTTCCGCACGATCGCGGAGTCGGTCACGCTGCCCTGCATCCTCTACAACGTGCCCAGCCGCACGGGAATCTCGATGAGCGCCGCCACGCAGCTCCGCCTGGGCCGCGACGTGTCGAACATCCAGGGCACGAAGGAGGCCAGCGGCGACCTGGACCTGATCGGCACGATCATCGACGGCGCGCCCGACGGCTTCCGCGTCTGGAGCGGCAACGACGGCGACACGCTGCCGATCCTGGCGCTGGGCGGCTACGGCGTGGTCAGCGTCGTGTCGCATCTGGCCGGCCGGCAGGTGCGGGCGATGATCGACGGCTTCCTGGCCGGCCGCCGCGACGAGGCCGCCGCGATCCACCGGCGCCTGCAGCCGCTCACCAACAGCCTCTTCCTCGAGGGCAACCCCGTGCCGGTGAAGTACGCGCTGAACCAGGTCGGGTTCCGGGTGGGGCCGACGCGGCTACCGCTCGTCGAGCCGGGCGAGGCGGCGCGAGCCAGCATCGACGCCGCGCTGGCGAACTCCCAGATCGACCTGCCGGCTCCGGTCTAGGGCCGGCCGGACGCCCCGCGTGGCGCCGCCGGCCGCCCGCTTCGACGCCTGGGATCCGCCCCAGAGCCGCCTGGAGGCGTACGCGTTCGCGCTCTTCGCAACCCGGCGGACGCTGACGCAGACGCTCGTCGGGCTCAGCGAGGCGCAACTCTGGGCGCCGGCCCGCGACGGGCGCTCGCCGGCGGCGGTCGCGCGCGCGGCCTGGGACCGCGAGTTCCACTGGCTCTGGCCGCTCGACATGGACGCGCCGGCGCTGCCCGCGACGCCGTCGCTCGTGGAGGCCCTCTACGCGCTCGTGCGGCATCGGGCGGTCGGCGAGGAGTTGCTGATGGCGGCGTCGGACGCCGACCTGGAGCGCCCGCACGTCTCGCGCGCCACGCAGGACGCGCCGCGCAGCCTCGCGCAGGTGCTGGCCTTCGTCGCCGGCGCGGAGTTGGCGGACGCCGAACGCCTGGCCGCCGATCGGCGCGTCCTCGACCCCGACTGGCCCGGCGCGGACGAGCTGTTGACCCGCGCCCGCGCCGCGGTCGCCGCGCTCGCGGAGGGCTGATGCGCGTCGTCCTCTGGACCCACCAGCGTTGAAGCGCCTGCCGGGTGGTCAAGAAGTTTCTTGACGAGCGGGCAGTGTCGTACGAGGTGCGCCGGGTGGGGGTGGACGCGGCGGCGAGCGCGGCGTTCCAGGCGCGCGGCTGGCGCCTGCCGCCCGTCGTGGAGGTCGGGAGCGACGTCGTGGAGGGGTACGACCCGGAGCGGCTGGAGTCGCTGCTGGAATCGGCTGAGCCGAGCGGCTGAGCCGCCGCTACTGGGGCGTGCCCTCGCCGGGGACGATGGTGGCGGGCAGGGGCAGAGTCTGCAGCCAGGCGTGGATGTGCGCGACGTCCTGGTCGCTGACCAGGTCGACCGGCTGCTGCGGCATGACGTCGCGCGGGTTGCGGTACTGGTCGATCTGCTGGGCCAGGGAGAAGCCCGTCTGCGCGATCGTGGGGCCGATGCCGCCCTCGCCGGTCTCGCCGTGGCAGGCCTGGCAGCCGTTCTGGAAGAACAGCTGCTGGCCGAGCGTGGGGTCGCCGTCGACCAGTTCGACGGGCTCCGCGGGCTCCGCTGCGACCTCTTCCACCTCGGGGGCCTCTTCGCCCTCTTGCTCGAGCCGGATGCGCAGCGGGTCCGTCTCATCGAGGTCGGCCAGCGTGATGCGTCCGGAATCGAGTTGCGCGACGATCGCCTCCTCGGCGCCGGCGCGCGCGATGTTGGCGTCCTTGTCGCCGGCCTTGTCGATGGCGAAGCCGGCCATGGCGATGATGCCCGCGCCGAGCAGCCCGAAGACCATCGTGAGCCAGAAGGACTGGGGAATCCCCCGCGACGGCATGGCGTCCCTTCGCGCCGGTCCGGCGGGGCGTGCGGGGCAACCCGGCGCACGCACGCGGACGGGCGCGCCTCATGGTAGCGAAGCGTCCGCTTTGCGGAAACCGTCACAATCGGGCGCGGTGGATGCAGCCGCGGCGCCGGCCGCTAGGTGGCGACGAAGGAGAACGAGCTGTTGCCCAGGAATGCGCCGCAGCCCAGCACCAGCAGCGATGTGAGCATCCCCAGCCCCGCGACGACGCCCGACTGCACCTGCAGCCGCCGGATGCGGCGGTCGCCGCCCTCCACCTGGTCGATGGCGCGCTGGTTGAGCCCCATCAGGCGCGGCCCCAGGACGAAGCTGTGCAGCGCGACCAGCCCGGCCATGACCAGGAAGAGCCCTATCTTCACCGCGAAGATCCAGCCCCAGCGCAGGTCGTAGATGCTGTCGAAGCCGTCCCGGATCGTGGCGATGCGCTCGCCGGTCAGGGCGCCGCCGGTGATCAGGACGATCAGCAGCGCGCCCCAGGCGAGCCAGCCGAATCGCCGCGTGAACGCGCGCAGCAGCTCCATGCGGTCGGCGCGGCTCTCGATCCGGCGCAGGGTGGGAATGACCGCGTAGCCCGTGAGGACCTGCGAGCCGATCCACACGGCGATGAAGGCCAGGTGCAGCCACAGGATGATTGAGCGGACTTCCTCGGACATGGCCCTTCTCCCTCGCGCCGCGGCGTGTCAGATGATCGGGTCGACGATGATCGCCTGGTCCCGCTCCGGCCCCACGCTGACGAGCGCCGCGGGCGCGCCGATCAGCTTCTCGATGCGGCGCACGTAGTCCTGCGCCTGCGGCGGCAGGTCGTCGAAGTTGCGGCAGCGGCTGGTGTCGGTCTGCCAGCCGGGCAACTCCTCATAGATGGGGCGGGCGGTGGTGGTGGCGCGCCGCCCCGCCGGCAGGGTGTCGGTGCGGCGCCCGTCGACTTCGTAGGCGACGCAGACCTTGAGCGCCTCGAAGCTGTCGAGCACGTCGAGGCGGGTGAGGGAGATGCTCTGGCAGCCGTTGAGCTGCACCGTGTAGCGCGCCGCGACGCCGTCGAACCAGCCGCAGCGCCGGGGGCGGCCGGTCGTGGTGCCGTACTCCTGGCCGCACTCGCGCAGCCGGTCGCCGGTCGCGTCGGTGAGTTCGGTCGGCATGGGGCCGCCGCCGACGCGCGTCTGGTAGGCCTTGTAGACGCCGACCACACGGTCGATGTCGCGCGGGCTGATGCCGACGCCCATCGCCGCGCCGGCCGCCATCGAGGTGGGCACCGACGAGGTCACGTAGTCATAGGTGCCGTTGTCGAGGTCGAGCAGGGTGCCCTGGGCGCCCTCCAGCAGCACGCGCTCGCCCCGGCGCAGGGCCTCGCGGCAGAGCTCGCCGGTGTCCGCCACGTAGCGCGCCAGCCGGCTCCAGTGCTCGCGGTACTCCGCCTCGATGGCGCCGGCGTCCAGGGGCTCCAGGTCGTAGTAGCGGGTCAGCAGGCGGTTCTTGTGCTCCAGCACGAAGCGCAGCCGCTCGGCGAAGCCCTCCGGGTCGGACAGTTCGGCGATGCGGATGCCGAGCCGGCCCACCTTATCGACGAACGCCGGGGTGATGCCCTTGCCGGTCGTGCCGACCGCGTTGCGGCCGCGCAGTTGTTCGTCGGCGGCGTCGAGCACAGGGTGCCAGGGCATGACGAGCTGCGCCCGGTCGGAGACGCGCAGCCGCTCGGTGCTCACGCCGCGGGTCTCCAGCGCCGTGATCTCGTCGATCAGGACGGCCGGGTCGATGACCAGCCCGTTGCCGATCACGCAGGTCTTCTCGGGGTAGAAGATGCCGGCCGGGACGAGGTGCAGGGCGAAGCGGCCCAGGTGGTTGATGATCGTGTGGCCGGCGTTGTGGCCGGCCGAATAGCGCGCCACGATCGACGCCTTGCGCGCCAGCAGATCGACGATGCGGCCCTTGCCCTCGTCGCCCCACTGGCCGCCGATCACCACCACCGCGGGCATCCGGTTCCACCTTGTCCGACCGCGCGGTCGGGCCGCGGTCGCTGAGCGCTCAACGACCCCGCCAGCGGGGCGGGGCCGTGCGCATGACGTTGCCCCCGGATCGTATCACTCCCCGGCCGCCCGTTCGCCCGCGGCGGGCGCGGGGGCGAGGCTAGCGGCCCTTGAAGTTGGGCGGACGCTTCTCCGCGAACGCGCGCGGGCCCTCGACGGCGTCCTCCGTGGTGTAGAGCTGCAGCGAGAAGTAGTCCTCCAGCCGCAGCGCGTCCTGCAGGGGCATGTCGGCCCCGCGCAGGATGAGCTCCTTGGCGGCGCGGACGGCCAGGGGGCCGCGCGTGCTGATGACCTCCGCGATGCGGGTCGCCTCGGCCTGCAGGCCGTCGGCCGGGACGATGCGGCTGATCAGCCCGGCCTGCAGCGCGCGCTCGGCGTCGATCGGTTCCGCCGTGAGGATCATCTCGTTGGCCAGCGCCTGGGGGATGGCGCGCGGCAGGCGCTGCGTGCCGCCGCCGCCCGGGATGATGCCCCAGCGCACCTCGAAGAGGCCGAACGTCGCGCCGGGCGTGGCGATGCGGATGTCGCAGGCCAGCGCCACCTCCAGCCCCCCGGCCAGGCAGTAGCCGTTGATCGCGGCGATGATCGGCTTGTAGATCGGCGGGCCCTTGGCGAGGCCGGCCCGCGTGATGTGGACGATGGGCAGGCGCTTCTCGCCCTTCGAGCGGGCCACCAGGTCGGCCCCGGCCGAGAAGGCGCGGTCGCCGGCCCCGCTGACGATGGCGACGCGCAGGTCGTCGTTGTAGCGGAAGTCCTCGAAGGCGGCGCGCAACTCCTCCCACGTCTGGCGGTCCATCGCGTTCATGCGCTCGGGGCGGTTGATCGTGACGCGCGCGATGAATCCGTCGCGTTCGTAGAGGATCTTCTCGAAGTTCGGCAAGGCGTCGGCGGCGGTCATCGGCTCTCCCTGGCGGGGCGCGGCCCCGGTCTGGTGCGGCGGGGCTCGCAGGATAGGGCGTCGCCCGCTTCGGATCGTCCCGCCGCCCCTGCGCCCGCCGCCGCTGTCGATACACTGACCGGCGATCGGCCGCGGACGCGCGACGGGGGGATGCATGGCGTCGGAGATCGACTTCGCTCCCCTGCTGCTGGTCTCCGCGCTGGCCTTCCTGATCCCCCTGGCCGTGCATCGGCTGTCGGGCGGCAAGATGCCGTCCGTCGTCGGCGAGATCCTCGCCGGGGTGGTGTTCGGCTCCTCCGTGCTGGGCATCATCGAGGACAACGTCTGGCTCGAGTTCCTCTCGCTGTTCGGCTTCGCCTACCTGATGTTCCTGGCCGGGCTGGAGGTCGACGTCGCCCTGCTCATGCGGCCGCTGGGGCGGCGCCGGCTGCACCCCCGCGTCGCCTTGCGGCACCCCCTCGTCGCGGGCGTGCTGCTGCTGGTCTCGATCCTGGCGGTGACGGCGGCGGGCGTCGTGCTGGTCAACGAGTGGGGCAAGGAGGACGACTTCCCGCTGCTCTTCCTGGTTCTCTCGGCGACGGCGGTGGGGATCATGGTCCCGGTGCTCAAGGAGCGCGGCGGCCTGGGCGGCTACGCGCAGGTGCTGCTGGTGGCCGGCTTCCTGGTGGAGTTCGTGGGGATCGTGGCGCTGGGCATCGTGGCGGCGATCGACCGGGAGGGGCTGGGCGTCGAGGCGCTGCTGCTGCTGGCGCTGCCGGCCGTCTTCGCCCTGCTGCTGCTGGGCGTGCGGCACGGCAGCACGCGCGTGCCGGAACTGGCCGGCCTGATGAGCGAGCTGGCCCACGCCTCCTCGCAGATCCAGATCCGCGGGGCGCTGGCCCTGCTGGTGATCTTCGTCGTGCTGTCGCAGGTCGTCGGCACGGAGTTGGTGCTGGGCGCGTTCTTCGCCGGGCTGGCGCTGACGATCCTCTCGCCCAAGCACGGCTCGTCGATGCGGCTGAAGCTCGACGCCATCGGCTACGGCTTCTTCATCCCCATCTTCTTCATCACCGTCGGCGCGACGCTGGACCTGAGCGCGCTGGGCGAGGGCGCCGACGCGGCGCTGCTGATCCCGGCCTTCCTGCTGATCGGCCTGCTGGCCAAGGCGCTGCCGGGGTTGCTGATCCTCTGGCCGGCCTTCGGGCCGCGGCGGGCCGCCGCGGGCGGCGTGCTGCTGAGCGCGAACCTCAGCCTGGTGCTCGCCGCGATCACCATCGCCGAGGACTCGGGCCGGTTCGAGGAGGCGACGTCGGCGGCGCTGCTCGTGCTGGCGCTCGTCTCGACGGCGGCGGCGCCGCTGGGCTTCAACGCGCTGCTGCCCCGTCGCCGGAGGGCCGAGCGCGTCCGCGCGATCGTGGTGGGGGCCAGCGACACGGGCCGCTACGTGGCGCTGCGCCTGCGCCGGGAGGGGCTGGCCGTCGTGGTGATCGACCGGGACGCGACGGCGCTGGCGCCGCTGGCGCAGGCGGGCTGCGCGACCGTGGTGGGCGACGCCCGACAGAGCGGCGTCATCGCCCGGGCGCGGCCGGAGGTCAGCGAGGTGGCGGTCGTCGCCGTGTCGGAGGTGGAGCAGGGCTTCGAGATCGCGCGGGCGCTGCGGGGGGCGGCCCGCGGGCTGCGCATCGTGACGTGGCGGAGGGAGGCCGACCATCGGCTGGCGGAGTTGGACGTCGACGTGTACCTGCGGGCGCGGGCGACGGCCGTCGCGCTGGCGGGGGCGGTGCTGCGCCCCGGGCTGTACCAGGCGCTGGGCAGCGAGGACTTCGGCGGGCTGGAGGAGGTCACGGTGCGCAACGTCCGCGCGACCGGCGTCTCCCTGCGCGACCTGGGGCTGCCCGGCGGCGCGCGCGTGATCCTGATCCTGCGCGAGGGGGAGATCGTGATCCCGGAGGCCGACACGCCGCTGCAGATGGGCGACCACGTCACCCTGGGCGGCGAGGTCGAGGCCGTCGCCGACGCGTTCCGGATGCTCAGCGGCCGTCGTCTGGAGCATGTCGAGGCCGGGGCGATCCCGCCGCCGGTGTTGATGCCGCACCCGCCGCAGCCCGACGCGCCCGGCCCGGCCGAACCGGGTGAGGCCCGCGCGGAGGCGCCGGGCGTGCGCGCGCCCGGCCCGGAGCCGCCCGTCGCGGACGAGTTCCTCGAAGCCGCCGACCGATGAGCGCGCCGACCGGCCGGCTGGTGGAGGTCAAGCGCAAGCTGGACGGGACGGAGCAGCGCTTCGACCTCGAGCCCTGGCTGGTCACGGAAGAGTTGGTCGTGGGGCGCTGGCTGGCGGGGCCGGACAGCGGCTACGGGCTGGCGGCGGGCAGCTACTCGTGGGGCGTCTGGCGGCCCCAACTGCCGATGGGCGTCTACCGGCTGCACGCGCCGGACGGGGAGTTGCTGCTCTACCGCCTGGACGTGATCGAGGATGTCGAGGTGCGTATGGGGGAGGTCCGCTATCGCGACCTGCTGCTCGACGCACGCTTCCTGCCCGGCCCGTCGCCGGGCGACTACACGCTCCAATTCGAGGATGAGGACGAGGTGGAGGCGGCCGCCGCGTCGGGACGGCTGAGCCCGTCGCAGCGCTGGCGCATCGAGTGGGTGCGGGGGGTGCTGGCGGAGCGGCCGTCGGAGGTGCGGGGCTGGGCCGACCGGGCGATCGCGGAGGCCGTCGCGGCGGCGGCGGAGCAGGCCGGAGGCTAGCGCCTGCGCACAGCGATCGCGGCGCCCCGGTCCCCTCTCCACTCCCTCATAGGGAGGGGGGGACCCGTTGCCCCCATCACTCCCTTACGTCAACTGTGGAAACTTTACACCCAAAACCTTGACCTGCCCCCCCCCCCTAGACGTCATAATACGTGCGCTCTCGAAGCACGACCCCATCCATGGGGGATGGGGCGGTCACATCCACGGAAAGGATGACGCCATGAGCAACTATTGGGAGACCCTGCGACAGCGCAAGATCAGCCGTCGCACCATGTTGGGAGCCAGCGCGAAGGCTGGCGTCGGCGCGGCCGGCCTGGCCTTGGTCGGCTGCGGCGACGACGACGATGACGCCGGGACCGCGGCCGCCGAACGGGCCGCCGCGGCCGCGGAGGAGGCCGCCGCCGCGGCTGTCGCCGCGGGCGAGGCGCGCGCGGCCGAGACCGAGGCCGCCGCCGACGCCGCCGCTGAGGCGGCTGCCGCCGCGTCCGAGGCCTCCGCCGCCGCTTCACAGGCGGCCGACGCCGCCGATGCGGCCGCCGCCCTGGCCGCCGAGGCGGCCGAGTCGGAGGACGCCGCCAACGCGGCCGCCGCCGCCGAAGCCGCCGCCGAGGCCGCCGCCGACGCGGCCGCCGCCGCATCCGCCGCCGGTGACGAGGCTGCCGCGGCCGTCGCCGCCGCCGCCTCGGAGGCCGCAGAGGCCGCCGCCCAGGCCGCCCGTGACGCGGCCGCCGCGGTCGAGGCCGGCACGGCCACGGCCGAGGCCGCCCAGGCCGCCATCGACGAAGCCGCCGCGGCCGCTGCTGCCGCCGCGGAAGCCGCCGGGGAGGCGTCCGCCGCCGCCGGCGAGGCCGCCGCCACCGCCCAGGAGACCGCCGAAGCCGCGGCCGAAACCGCCGCCGCCGCCGTCGCCGCGGCGCAAGAGGCCGCCGACGCGGCCCAGGAGGCCGCCGAGAGCGCGGCCATGGCGGCGGACGAAGAGGACGAGCCGGCCGCGGCGGGCGGGCCGGTGTACGGCGGCAAGATCGTCAGCTTTGCCGCCCTCGACATCGACCAGGGCTGGAACCCTCACCGCGCCACCTCGGGCGCGGACTCCTTGTTCCACTTGACGTACTTCTACGACCGTGTGTTGGGGTACACCGACGACGGCTCAGCGAAAGCGGAGCTGGCCGAGAGCTGGGAGACCCCGGACGACGTCACCTACCTCTTCAACTTCGCGCCCGGGCGCGCCGTGTTCCAGGACGGCGCGCCGGTGGACGCCAACGCGATGCAGGCGAATATGGAGTTTCTGCAGACCGACGAGGAAGCCTCCCTCAACAGCATCACCAATTCGGGCCTCGCCAACGCGGCATCCTTCGAAGCGGTGGACGACGTCACCTGGCGGTTGGTCAACAGCGTGCCGGCCGGGCCCACTCTCGCGTCCTTCTTCACCCCGACACAATCGAGCAACTTGATCTCACCGAGTTCCCTCGAAACCGCCCATGAACATCCCGCCGGCGCCGGGCCGGCGCGCCTCGTGGAGCACGTCACTGGGGAGTACTGGCTCGCGGAGAAGTGGGACGGCTACTGGGATAACGACAACGTCTTCGCCGACCAGTTCGAGGTCCGGATCATTCTCGACGGGAACAACGCCTGGGCCCAGTTCCTGGATGGGGAGATCAGCTGGAAGACCCCCCCCGATGCAATGACAGCGGATCTGGCGGCGGAGTTGGAGGCCGACGGGTTCAAGGTGGCCACGGGGATCTCGCAGCAGTGGCAGGCACAGTATTTCCAACTCAATCCGGCGGCCGAGGGCAAGAACATGTTCCGCGACCCCCGCCTGCGGTGGGCGATCGGCCTCAGCGTGGACCGGAACGTCGTCAACGATCTGTCCGAGGACGGCCTGGGCAAGCCCTCCGTGTGCAACACCAGTACGGAGAGCTGGGCCATCCGGGAGGGCGCGAACTACTACGACCCGCCCGACCTGGCGAAAGCCGCCCAGCTGCGGGACGCCGCGGGCTTCGGGGACGACAACCCCGTCACCGGCGACGCCCTCTCCTACAACAAGCCGTATCAGCTGCGTACGGCGATTCCGGTGTTCAACCAGCTGCGCGAAGCCGGCTGGGAGGGCTTGACGTTCGTTGAAGGCTCTGAGTCGGCGATCCTGGAGCGGCTGTTCGGGCCAGGGGACTGGGTCACCTCCACCCTCACCTGGAATTCGCCGTTCGACCCCGCCGCGACGATGAACCCGACAGTTACGCTTCTCCTCACAAACTGGTTCTACGGCTCGCCCGCAGACGGCGCGGGGACCGGACGCGCCAGCCTGGCGGAAAACCCGAACGACCAGGTGCTGCAGGACATCGCGGAGACCAATGAGTACACCCTCGCGGCCTCGCGACGCGGCAGCCAAGCGGATCGCATCGAGCCCTACGACAAGGCGTTCGCCAGCTTCGCCGACGGCAACTCCTGGTCCGACCCCGACATCCAAGGACACCGCTGGACATACCACTGGATCCAGCAGGGGGCGGGCGCGGCCGCCCAGTCGAATCTCGAAGGGTTCAGGATGAGACCCGTCGATGGCTGGGCGTGCGGGCCGACCGGGCACGGCTTCAAGGGCCTGTGGTGGAGCACCTAGCTCTGCCCTGACCTCACCCCCTGTCCCCCTCTCCACCTGAACGGTGGAGAGGGGGAACGTGGAGGCGACCGCTGGCAAACCTTCGGGTTCCCCCTCTCCATTGCTCTGCAATGGAGAGGGGGTTAGGGGGTGAGGTTCTGGCGCGGCGGGGGCAGGGGGTGCGGCCCCCGCGGCCTTGAGGACGTTCGATGGCGCGCTACATCGCGACGCGGCTGGTCTCCTCGCTGATCATCCTGTGGATCATCAGCGTGCTTGTCTTCCTGCTCATGACCCTGCTGCCCGGCGATCCCACATTGACGGGCGCCGGGCTGGAGGCGAGCCCCGAGCAGCGCGAGCTCTTCCGCGACAAGCTGGGCCTGAACGATCCGCTGCCGCAGCGCTACGGTGACTGGTTGTTCCACGCGTTGCAGGGCGATCTCGGGGTGAGCACCGCCCAGGGCGCCCAGAGCGTCTCGGTCAGCAGCGTCTTCGCGCGGCGCATCCCCGCCACGATGGAGTTGGGCATCTTGAGCCTCCTCGTGGTCGTGACCGTGGCGGTGCCGATCGGCGTCCTGGCGGCGCTGAAGCCCGGCTCCAAGCGGGAAGTGGCGGCCAGCACGGCCATGATCGTGGGCAACTCGATCCCGGAGTTCCTCACCGGCATCGCGCTGATCCTCGTGATCGCGCTGCGCTTCGACCTCCTGCCGGTCGGGGGCTACGTCGCCTTCACGGACGATCCGATCGAGAACCTGAAGCGCATGGCGATGCCGGTGCTGGCCATCTCGCTGACCGCGACGACGCTGCTGATGCGCCAGACCCGCTCGGCCATGATCAACGTGCTCAGCGATGACTACATCCGCACCGCCCGCGCCAAGGGGCTGCGCGAGCGCGCCGTCGTCGTCCGCCACGGCCTGCGCAACGCCCTGATCCCGGTGATCACGGTCTTTGGCTTCCAGGCCGGGCTGATCTTCAGCGGCGCGGTGATCACGGAGCAAGTCTTCAACATCCCGGGCATCGGCCGGCTGTTCGTCGAGAGCGTCGTCATCGAGCAGGACTACAACATGATCCAGAACATCGTCATGTTCTTCGCGATCGCCACCCTGGTCGTGAATCTCCTGGTCGACGTCTCCTACACGCTGATCGATCCGCGCATCCGGACGGGCGGGACGGGCGCATGAGCGGCGACCAGACGCCCGCCGGATCGGCAGTCCCGCCCGCGCTGGCGCGCGCGGGACTGCGCGAGCGCCATTGGTACCGCGAAGCGCGCGGGATCGGGCGCGTCTACGCGCGCAACCGCCCGGCCGTCTTCGGCGCGGTGCTCCTGCTCGGCTTCGGGCTCGTGGCCGGCTTGGCCCCCCTGGTCGCCCCCGCGGACCCGTTCCAGACCGCAACAACGCGCGAGGGCGTCTTCAACCCGCCCACATGGGATCACCTCGCCGGCACGGATGCCGTGGGCCGCGACGTACTCAGCCGCACGATCTTCGGCGCCCGCATCGCCTGGCAGGTCGTGCTGGTGGCGACCGGCGTCGCGGTGGGCATTGGCGTGCCGCTGGGGCTGCTGGCGGGCTACGTGGGCGGCAAGCTCGACGAACTCGTGATCATGCGCTTCGTCGACGCCGTCATGATGCTGCCGGGCCTCGTCCTCATCCTCGCCCTCACGGGCGCCGTCGGGCCCAGCATCACCAACACGATGATCATCATCGGGATCGTCTGGTCGCCCGGCTACGCGCGCCTGACGCGGGGCGTGGTGCTGCAGATCAGGCAGGAGGTCTACGTCGACGCCGCCCGCGCGGTCGGCGCGACCCCGGCCCGGATCATGGGGCGCCACCTGCTGCCCAACGTCGTGGCGCCCATCATGGTGCTGGCCTCGCTCTCGGCCGCCGGCATCATCCTCGTCGAGGCGGGGCTCAGCTTCATCGGCGCGGGCGTGCAGGAGCCCGCGCCCGCCTGGGGGCGGATGGCCGCCGACGCGAACAAGACCATCCTGACGCGCACCGCCTGGCCGCTCGCCGGGCCGGCGATCGCCATCGTCCTGATGGTGATGTCCTTCAACTTCGTCGGCGACGGCGTGCGCGACGCCTTCGACCCGCGCCTGCGGAATATTCGCTAGGGGCGGGCGCCGGAGGTGCGGGCCTGGGCCGACCGCGCGATCGCGGAGGCCGTCGCGGCGGCGTGTGCGTAGCCTTTCGGCGGCCTCTGGGGCTGCCCGCTAGACTCAGATCGGTTGAACAGGGGCGGCGACAAGGGCGCCGTGGGTGCCTTTCCCGCAGGGATAGCCGCTCCGCCTACTTCCCAAGCATCGCCTGTTTGCTGGCTACTCCGCCGCCGCCGCGCGCTTGGGCAGCATGACGGCGCGCTGGAACTCCAGGACCACGGCGCCCCTTTGGTTCACGCCCTCGGTCTTGACGGTGACGATGCCGCGGTCGGGCTGGCTCTTCGAGTCGCGCACGGCGAGCACCTCCGTGCGGGCGTAGAGCGTGTCGCCGTGGAAGACGGGCGCCAAGTGGCGCATCTCCGACGTCGCCAGATTGGCGATCGCCTTGCCGCTGACGACGGGCACCGTCATGCCGAAGACGAGGCTGTAGACCAGCGGCCCGGCGACGATGCGCTGCCCGAACTGCGTGCCGGCGGCGTACTTCGCGTCGGAGTGCAGCGGGTGGTGGTTCATCGTCAGCATGCAGAAGAGCACGTCGTCGGCCTCGGTGATGGTGCGGCCCGGCCAGTGCTCGATCAGCTCGCCCACGCGGAAGTCCTCCAGGTAGCGGCCGAAGCCCTCCTTGGTCGGCATGGCGTCCCTCCCCGGCGGCGCGCCCGGCCATCGCCCGGCGCGGCCCTCTAGTCGATCTCGTACAACTCCAGCAGCCGCCGCGCGATGACGATGCGCTGGATCTCGTTGGTCCCCTCCGCCACGGCCATCAGCGGCGCGTCGCGGTAGTAGCGCTCCACCGAGAGTTCGGTCGTGTAGCCGATGCCGCCGTGGACGCGCATCGCCTCCATGGTGCACTCCAGCGCCACCTCGGTCGCGAAGAGCTTGGCCATGCCCACGTCGAGGTCGGCGCGGGCGCCGCTGTCCTTCTTGCGGGCGGCGTCGCGGGTGAGCAGCCGGGCGGCGCGGATCTTGGTCGCCATGTCGGCCAGCTTGAGCTGGATCGCCTGGTGCCGGGCGATGGGCACGCCCATCGTCTCGCGCTGCTGGGCGTAGCGGATCGAATCGTCGAAGGCGGCCTGCGAGACCCCCACGGCCCGCGAGGCGACGTTGATGCGCCCGATCTCGAGCGCGCCGATCATGTGCTTGAAGCCGCGCCCCTCGACGCCGCCCAGCAGGTTGCGGGCCGGCACGCGCGCGTCCTCGAAGAACAGCTCCGTCGTGCCGGGGCCCTTGTAGCCCAGCTTGTCGATCAGGCGGCCGGTGCTGAAGCCGGGCGTGTCCCGCTCGACGAGCAGGGCGCTGATGCCGCGGTGGCGCGGCTGGGCGTCGGGGTCGGTCTTCACCATCGTCAGGAAGACGCCGGCGCGGTCGCCGTTGGTGACGAAGAGCTTGTTGCCGTTGACGACGTAGTCGTCGCCGTCCCGGACGGCGGTGGTGCGGATGGCCTGCGCGTCGGTGCCGGCGTTCGGCTCGGTGATGCTGAAGGCCGCCTGCACCTCGCCGCTGGCCAGGCCGGGCAGGAAGCGCTGCTTCTGCTCCTCCGTCCCCCACGACTCCAGGGCGTAGCCGTCGATGCTGTTGCCGTTGATGATCCCGCCCAGGCCCATCCAGCCCCGGCAGATCTCCTCGATCACGGCCGAGTAGGTCTCGTAGGAGAGGCCCAGGCCGCCGTAGTCGGGCGAGAACGTGATCGAGTACAGCCCCATGTCCACCATGTCGCGGTGCAACTGGGCGGGGAAGGCGCCGGCGTGCTCCAGCGCGGCGGCGCTGGGGATGACCTGCTCATCGACCCAGCGGCGGACCGTGCGCACGATGTCGGCGCCGACCTCGCCGTCGCCGGCGATGATCTCGCGCACGTCGCTGGTCGCGGGCATCGCGGGCATCCTCTCGGGCGGGTCGGCCGGGCCGCCTAGCGGGCCAGCTGAGCGTCGCGCGCGGCGACGCGCTGCGTCCAGTCAAGCAGTTGATGCGCGCGATCGACGAGCGGGTCGTCGATCATCTCGCCGTCGAGGGCGATGGCGCCGCGCCCCTCGGCCTTGCCGGCCTCGTAGGCGTCGATGATCCGGCGCGCCCAGGCCAGCTCGTCGTCGCTGGGCGCGAAGACGCGGTTGGCGATCTCCACCTGCGTGGGGTGGATGCAGAACTTGCCGCGGTAGCCCAGGTGGCGGGCGGCGGTGAGGTCGCGCTCGAACTTGGCGAGGTCGCGGAACTCCGTCGTGGGCGTGTCGATGGGCACCACGCCGGCCGCCGCGGCGGCGTTGCTGGTGACGGCGCGCGGGTAGTTGAGCTCGGCGGCCTCCGGCGTGCGCACGACGCCGCTGTCGGTGGCGTAGTCGTCGGCGCCGAAGGTGACGCCGAGGATGCGCGGCGAGGCGGCGCAGATCTCGTAGGCGTGGACCACCGCCGCGGCGGTCTCGATCCAGGGGATCAGGCGGATGCCGCCCGGCTCCAGCCCGCGCGTGCGCTCCAGCAGCGTGAGGTAGTGGTCGACCTGCCGGATCGTGCCGGCGTCGATCACCTTGGGCAGGTTCACGACGTCCAGGCTGGGCCCCACGATCGCCGCCAGGTCGTGCTCGGCGAGGCCGGTGTCGAGGCCGTTGATGCGCACGCAGAGCAGCCGGCCGCGGGCCTCGAAGCGGGGCAGCGCGGCGGCCACGGTATCGCGGGCGGCGGGCTTGTCGTCCCAGGCGACGGAGTCCTCCAGGTCGAAGCAGAGGATGTCGGCCGGGACGTTC
The DNA here is from genome assembly GCA_963664645.2 of Dehalococcoidia bacterium. Lineage (GTDB taxonomy): Bacteria > Chloroflexota > Dehalococcoidia > Bin125 > Bin125 > TK10-74A. Next base: position 410,068 of record CAXXCV010000001.1, on the reverse strand, counting down.
AGCGCCTTGTCGATGAAGCGCTGCTGGTTGCCGGGCACGGAGAGCATGCTGCGCAGGATGGGTGCGGTCATGGGGCGGCAGGATAGCGGTCGGGCGGCGTGCGGGCCTCCGGGCAGGCGTCGGGTGGACCCTCGTCGGCTCTGATGCAGTGAAACTTGAAGTTCTGTGGGGTTAACTTGAAGTTGTCGGGGGGAAAGTAGGCGTTCACGGCGGGGTCGGGTGCCCCGGCGCCAAGTTCGAGGGGTTGAATTAAAGCGAACGGGGGAATCCTTCGTGAGACTCCCCCGCCGCCGACCGGGCGATGCCCAGCCCACTTGCCGACAAGCGTATCACCCCGACGGGAACGCCGCGTTGAGCCCCGCCACCTCCGATGGATGGCGCGTGAGCCGGCCGCGCAGGCCGTGCGCGCGCAGGGCGGCGTCGTCCGGGGGCGATGGCGGGCAGGGGCAGCCCCTCGACGGCGGGTAGCCCCGATGCCCGCGCGGCGAAGACGACGGCCGCCCGGGCATGGTCGAGCAGGGCGGGGGAGGGCGCGTCCACGGCCAGCTCCGTCGCCAGCGGCGCCGTCGCGACGCCCAGCCAGGTCAGGCGGCTGCTGGCGGCGGCGAGCCCGGCGCCCCGGCCCAGCGCGGCGGCGCTCTCGATCCAGAGGCCCAGCGCGGTGAGACCGGGCTCGATCCCGGCGCGCCCCTCGACGTCCTCCAGCAGGGAGTCGGCGAAGCGCAGTTGGTCGGCGTGCACGACGCCGGGCAGCGACACGCCGTAGACACCGTCGCGCAGGGTGGCGAGCAACTGATCGCGCAGGTCGGGCGACTGCGGGCCGCGGGCGTGCAGGTAGACGCGATGTCCGGCGCCCCGCAGGGCGTCGATGGCGGCGACCGCCGCGTCGTGGCCGCCCGCGTCGGTGTGCATGAGGTCGAGGAGGGTGGCGTCGGGGAGTTCCGAGCCGAACTCGGGGAGGCCGTCGGGGTCGGCGGGGACGAGGAGCAGAGAGCGGACGGCGTCCATCAGCGTTCCTTCCCCGGCCCGGCCGCGCGACCGAGCTCAGGCCCCGATCAACTCGGCGAGCTTGGCCTCGTCCTGGAACGGCCCCACGACGGAGACGGCCAGATTGCCCGGCCGCACGACGCGCTGCGCGACGCGGCGGACGTCGTCGGCGGTGACGGCCTCCAGCCCGGCGATGTGCTCGCCGACGGTGCGGATGCGGCCCTCGCTCAGCAGCATTGAGCCTGTGCGGTGGGCGTGCGACTGCGCCGTCTCCAGGCTCAGCCGGAAGGAGCCGATCGCGTGCTCGCGGGCCTTCTCCAGCTCGTCGCGGGGGACCAGCTCCCGGGTGAGCTTGTCCAGCTCGGCCAGCGTCACCTCGATCGTCTCCACGAGGTTCTCGGCCGTGACGCCCGCGCCGATGCTGAGATGCCCGGTGTCGCGGAAGCGACCGACGCCCGAGCCCACGCTGTAGGCCAGGCCGCGCCGCTCGCGCACCTCCACGAAGAGGCGGCTGCTCATGCCGCGGCCCAGCACCTCGTTGAGCAGGCTGAGCGCGTGGCGATCGGGGTCGTCGCGGGGGAAGGTGCGCAGCGCGAGCCCCAGGTTGCACTGCTCGATCTCGCGGGACTCCAGCCGCACGGGGCTGTCGTCCATGCTGTCGCGCGCGTCCGCGACCGGCGGCGCGCCGCCGGCGGGGGCGTCGTCCCAGTGGCGCCGCGTCAGCGCCAGCACGGCGTCCGGGTCGACGTTGCCGGCGACGCTGAGCACCATGTTGCCGGGCCGGTACCAGGTGTCGATGTGCCGCACGAGGTCGGCCCGATCGACGGCCGCCACGCTCTCCAGGTCGCCCGCCACGTCCCACCCCAGCGGTTGGTCGCCGTAGGCCGCCTCGGCCAGGAGTTGCGAGGCGCGCTGGGCCGGTTCGTCGTCGGCCCGCCGGATCTCCTGCTGGATGACGGTGCGCTCGCGCTCCACCTCCTCGGGGTCGAGCAGCGAGCGGCGCACGCTGTCGGAGAGGATGTCGAGGGCCAGGTCCAGCCGGTCGAAGGGGACGCGGTTCCAGTAGCAGGTCAACTCCTTGGTCGTGAAGGCGTTGAGCATCCCGCCGGCGCCCTCGATGGCGGCGCTGATCTGCACCGCCTCGGGGCGCGACGCGGTGCCCTTGAACAGCATGTGCTCAAGGTAGTGCGAGAGCCCCAGGGTGCGGCGCGCCTCCTGACGGCTGCCCACGCCGACGTAGATCGCCAGCGAGGCGGCCTGCGACTGCGGCAGCGGCGTCACGACGAGCCGCAGCCCGTTGGCGAGCGTCGTGGTGCGCCACGTGGCGCCGGCCTCGGGCTCCTGCCAGACGGCTGCGCTCATCGCCCCGGCCCTCCCCGCGGCCCGTGGGCCGACGGTCGGCAGGCTATCACGGGCTGGCTACGCTTCCCGGGTGCAGCCCGACGCGCCGCCCGCCCGCTACGAGTACAACTGGAATCCCCTGGTGGGGTGCCTGCAGGGGCTGCTGCGCGCGGCCGGCCTGCCGCACGACGCGGCGCGGGTCGGCGCCGTCGGCGGCGAGGCGTTCCGCCTGCCGCCGCTGGCGGCGGTGGGCGGCGGGCCGGCCTTCGCGGCCGGCGCGGATCATCCCCGCGACCTCTCCGCGCTCGCCGGCGACCTGGCGCTGCTGGGCCTGCGCGCCCGCGTCGACGTGTGGGACCTGCGATCGCGCCGGCCGCCGCTGCTGGGACGGCGGCTGGGCTGGCGGCTGCGCCGCGCCCTGGCGGCCGGTCGCGCGGCGGCGGTCTCGGGCGTGGCGGGCGGCGACTTCGGCCTGCTGGTGGGCTACGACGGCGAGCGCCGCGCCTACCGGGTCGACGGGCCGCTGAGCGAGGAGGTCGGCGGCTGGCTGCGCGCGGACCGGCTGCCCGCCCCGGACGCCGTCTGGCTGGCGGCCGTCATCCCAGAGGCGGCGACGGCGGAGGGCGCGCCGGACACGGCCGCGCTCGTGCGGCGGGCGGTCGCCCACCAGCGCGACGCCGGCCGCGCGGAGCGGCTGCGCGACTGGGCGGCGCTCCTGCGCTCCCAGGTCGAGATCGACGCGACGGGGCACGCGCGGGCGGCGCAATCCTTGGCGGCCGCGTCGGGCGAGGCGGCGCGCTTCTTCCGGCAGGCGGCGGCCGAGGGGGCCGCGGAGGCGGCGCCCCTCGCCGGGCCGGCGGCGGCCCTGGCGCTGGCCCTCTCCCGCTTCGCGACGCTGTTCCCCTTCCCCGGCGGCGGCGACGTGGTCGGCGGCGGCCGGGAGGCGGGGGCGCGGTCGCTGGAGTCGGCGCTGCGGGCCGAGGCGGAACTGGCGGCGCGAACGCCGCGCTGAACACCGCCGCGGCCGACGGGCGGCTAGACTCGCGGCGGGAGGTTGACCATCGTGCCGGTACACGTGCGCATGTTTACGACGCTGGTGGCGCTGTCCAAGACGAAGCAGCCGAGCTTCGACGTGGACTGGCGCGAGGGGATGACCGTGGCGGAGATCGTCGCGGCGGAGGGATTCAGCGAGCAGGACGCGGAGGCCATCGCGGCCATCGTCAACCGCGAGCAGTCCGAATTCGACCGCACGCTGCACGACGGCGACGAGGTGGAGTTTATCGTCAATCTGCAGGGGGGCGCGGGCGGGGATTCGACGGTGGAGAACCCGGCCCGGCGCGTTGACACGCCCTCCGGCGGCCCATAGGATTCCCACTAGAACAGACGGTCGAATCGCCGTCGCGAGGCGTACAAAAGCGAGTTGATGCCGAAGTACATCTTTGTCACGGGCGGGGTCGTCAGCTCGGTCGGCAAGGGCATCAGTACCGCCTCCCTCGCGAAACTGCTCAAGAGCCGCGGCCTGTCGGTCACCGTCCAGAAGCTCGACCCCTACCTCAACGTCGACCCCGGCACGATGTCGCCCTACCAGCACGGCGAGGTCTTCGTGACCCACGACGGCGCCGAGACCGACCTCGACCTGGGCCACTACGAGCGTTTCCTGGACGAGGATCTAACCGGCGCCTCCTCCGTCACGATGGGGCAGATCAACCAAGCCGTGATCGACCAGGAGCGCCGCGGCGTCCACCTGGGCGGGACGATCCAGACCGTTCCCCACATCACCGACGAGATCAAGAGGCGCGTGCGCGGGCTGGCGAAGGCGGCCGGGGCCGACGCGCTGATCATCGAGGTGGGCGGGACCATCGGCGATATCGAGGGGCAGCCCTTCCTGGAGGCGATGCGCCAGATCCGCTCCGAGGAGGCGCGCGAGGACACGCTCTCGATCCACGTCACGATGCTGCCCTACCTGCGCGCCTCGCGGGAGTTGAAGACCAAGCCCACGCAGCACTCCGTGCGCACCCTGCGTTCGATGGGCCTGCAGCCGGACCTGATCATCGCCCGCGCCGAGATGCCGGTGGACGAGGGCATCAAGGCCAAGATCGCGCTCTTCTGCGACGTGGAACAGCGCGCGGTGATCCCGCTGGAGACGATGCCCAGCATCTACCAGGTGCCGCAGGTGCTCGACGACGCCGGCGTCTCCGACCTCGTCGTCGAGAAGCTGGCGCTGCCCGCCGCGGAGCGCGACCTCGCCGAGTGGCGCGGCTGGGTGCAGCGCCTGCGCAACCCGGCGGGCCACTGCACGATCGCCATCGTGGGCAAGTACGTGGAGCTGCACGACTCCTACCTCTCCGTGCGCGAGGCGCTGATCCACGCCGGCGTCGAGCGGGGCGTGGACGTCGAGGTGCGCTGGGTGCAGTCGAAGGGGCTGCAGACCCGCGACGTGGCGGCGGAACTGGACGGCGTGGCGGGGATCATCGTGCCGGGCGGCTTCGGCGATCGCGGCGCGGAGGGCGAGATCGCCGCGGCGCGCCTCGCCCGCGAGACGGGCCTGCCCTACCTGGGCCTGTGCCGCGGCATGCAGCAGATGGTGATCGAGTTCGCCCGCAACGTGCTGGGCGAGCCGGAGGCGACGTCGACCGAGTTCAAGGAGAAGACGCCCGCGCCGGTGATCTCGCTGCTCTCCGAGCAGGAGGACGTGGTCGACCTGGGCGGCACGATGCGGCTGGGGCACTACCGCTGCCACCTGGTCGAGGGGACGCGGGCGCGGGCCGCCTACGGCGTGGCCGCCGCCGACGAGCGGCACCGGCACCGCTGGGAGTTCAACAACCGCTACCGGGAGGCGCTGGATCGGGCCGGGCTGCGCGCCAGCGGCGTCTCGCCCGACGGCCGCCTGGTCGAGATCGCCGAGTTGCGCGACCACCCCTTCATGATGGGCTCGCAGTTCCACCCCGAGTTGCGCTCCCGGCCCGGCCGGCCGCACCCGCTCTTCGCCGCGTTCATGGACGCCGCGCTCGCGGGCCGGGAACGCGCGGACCGGCCCCTCGCGGCGAGCCGCTCCTGATCCCCGCCCCGCGGCCCGCCGCCTGAGCGAGCCCCCCGAGCGTGAGCAGGCCATGAGCGAAGACCAGATATTCCGCCTGCTGCACATGCTGTCGCTGTTCGTGTTCCTGGCCGGGCTGGGCGCGACGATGCTGCCCCTCTACCGCGCCTGGAACAGCGACGACGTGCAGCGGCAGGTCTACGCCTTCCAGGAGGCCGGCCGCAACCAGGCCGGCGTGCTGCTGCCGGGCATGATCCTGACCGGCGTGAGCGGGGTCGTGTGGGCGATTGTCGCCGACCACGTGGACCCCATCGAGACGGGCTGGCTGCTGGCCGTGGAGTTGATCTACCTGGGCGCCCTGTTCATCTGCCTGCCGGGGATGGCGGCCGGACTGCGCCGGGCGCGGCTGCTGGCCCTGCAGGCCCAGCACAGCGGCGAGGTGAGCGACGAGTTACGTGAAACGCTGGCCGACAAAGGGCCGCTGGTCTTCGGTACACTGATGCTGGCGCTGGTGGCGCTGATGACCGCCCTCTCGATCGGCAAGCCGTTCTGAGCGATTCGTCGGCCCCGGCAGCCTTGGACCCGTGGCCGGCGCAGGCGGCGGCAGGCCGCCGTTGGGAAGGGAGCCCCCATGCGGATCTTTCTGGACACGGCCGACAGCGACGAGATCCGGCAGGCCGTCCGCTGGGGCGTCTGCGACGGGGTGACGACCAACCCCTCGCTGTTCGCCAAGGTGAGCGACCGGGCCGGCTCCTACAAGGAGCGGGTGCGGGAGATCGCGGCGATCGTCGACGGGCCGATCTCGGCCGAGTGCGTCAGCCGCGGCGCCGACGAACTCGTCGCCGAGGCGCGGGAGATCGCGAGCTGGCATCCCAACGTGGTCGTCAAGATCCCGATCGACGGGGCCGGCCTCGAGGCGATCAGCCGCGTCAGCGGCGAGGGCATCCGCGTCAACACGACGCTGATCTTCTCCGCCAACCAGGCGCTGCTGGCGGCCAACGCCGGCGCGGCCTACGTGAGCCCCTTCATCGGCCGGCTCGACGACATCGGCCAGGACGGGGTGTCGCTGGTGGCGGAGATCGTCGAGATGCTCGACCGCTACCACAGCCCGGCGCAGGTCATCGCGGCCAGCGTGCGGCACGTGGGCCACGTGAGCGCCTGCGCGGCCGTGGGGGCGCACATCGCGACGCTGCCCTTCAAGGTGCTGCAGGCCATGCTCCAGCATCCCCTGACCGACAAGGGCATCGCCTCCTTCCTCGCCGACTGGGATCGCGCGCAGGCGCAGCGGCGCGCCCGCGCCGGGTCGGCCGCCGGCCGCTGAGCGGCGCGTTCCGGGCCGCCGGCGCGGCACTTGCCATCCGCCCGTTTCTCGGGCTATTATCGACATAGCGGACCGGTCGCAAGGCGACCGCCGCACCCCTTCCGACCCATCGGATGCAGCACCGCCGCGGCGCCGGCTGGTGAAGGTTCACGAAGCGTGAATATCGCCGAACTCGAATCCCTGACCCGGGAAGAACTCCTCGGACAAGCCCGGCAACTGGAACTCCCCGGCGTGGGCGGGCTCCGCAAGCAGGACCTCATCTTCAAGCTGCTGCAGGCGCACAGCGAGAAGCAGGGCCACATCTTCGCCGGCGGCGTGATCGACATCGTCGACGACGGCTACGGCTTCCTGCGCGGCGAGTCGTTGCTGCCCACCAACACCGACGTCTACGTCTCGCAGTCGCAGGTGCGCCGCTTCGGGCTGCGCACGGGCGACTACGTCACGGGGCAGGTGCGCGCGCCCAAGGACGGCGAGAAGTACTACGGGCTGCTGCGCGTCGACGCGCTCAACGGCATGAGCCCCGAGGAGGCGTTCAAGCGCCCCCACTTCGAGAACCTCACGGCCGTCTTCCCCAACGAGCGCTTCGTGCTGGAAACCGACGACCCCACGGAACTCTCGGGGCGGCTGGTGGACCTGATCGCGCCGATGGGGCGCGGCCAGCGGGGGCTGATCGTCTCGCCGCCCAAGGCGGGCAAGACGATGCTCCTGCAGGCCCTGGCCAACGGCATCGCCTTGAACTACAACGGCGTGCACCTGATGGTCGTGCTGATCGGCGAGCGGCCCGAGGAGGTCACCGAGATGCGCCGTCAGGTGCGCGGCGAGGTCTTCGCCTCCACCTTCGACGACCCGGTCGAGGACCACACGCGGGTCGCGGAGATGGCGCTGGAACGCGCCAAGCGGCTGATGGAGTGCGGCCGCGACGTCGTCATCCTGGTCGATTCGATCACGCGGCTGACGCGGGCCTACAACCTGGAGATGCCGACCAGCGGGCGCACGCTCTCGGGCGGCATCGACCCCGTGGCGCTGTACCCGCCCAAGCGCTTCTTCGGCGCCGCCCGCAAGGCCGAGGACAACGGCAGCCTGACGATCATCGCCACCTGCCTCGTCGACACGGGCAGCCGGCTCGACGACGTGGTCTTCGAGGAGTTCAAGGGCACCGGCAACTGGGAGGTGCGGCTCGACCGCAAGCTGGCCGAGCGGCGCATCTACCCGGCGATCGACATCGCCGCCAGCAGCACCCGCCGCGAGGAGTTGCTGCTCAACGGCGACGAGCTGCAGAAGATGTGGCTGCTGCGCCGCATGATGTCGATGCTGAGCAGCAACGGCAGCTCGACGGAGCCCACCGAGCGCCTGCTCGACCGGCTCTCGCGGACCAAGTCCAACTCGGAGTTCCTGGAGTCGCTGGCGACCGCCGACGCATAGGGCGCCGCGGCCGCTCCCCCATCTTCCCGGGCTTGCTCAGTCGCCCCGCGGGGCGAGCACCTGCACGGCGGTGTGCTCGCCCAGGCCGCCCCGCGTCACGTTGATGTGGTTGTCGAGTTGCGCGGGCGCGCCGCCGCCCTCGGCGCCGCCCCGGCCCGCCGCGCTGAGGCCCATGGCGCTGAGGAACTTATCGACCGTGTCGAGGGCCGCCGTCTCGGGGCCCACCTTGTGCAGCATGGGGATGACGAGGCGCGGGTCGATCGCGCCGGCCAGCTTGACGGCCGTCTTCGCGTCGAGGTGGCCGTTGCCGCCCACCGGCGCCAGCAGCACGTCGGCCCGGCTCAACTCCTCCATCGCCCGCGGCGAGGGCTCCCCGCGCAGGTCGCCCAGGTGCGCGACGATCACGTCGTCGATCGTGACGACGAAGGCGACGTTGCGCACGGGCGTCGCGTCGGGCGCCGGCGCGGCGTGGTCGTTGGTGACGACGCCGGTGATGAGCACGTTGTGGATCTCGTACTCGCCCGGCGCGTCGAGGCGCACCGGCTCCCCGGCGACGCCCTTGTCCCAGCCGTGTTCGGGGGCCGGGTTGGAGATCGTGACGATGTCGGCCTGGGGACGGCCCAGCCGGAAGCCGGTGCTCGAGGGGCAGGGGTCGAGCACGACGGCGGCCTCGCGTCCGCGCAGACGAAACGCCGCGTGGCCGATCCAGGCGATGTCCATTGCGCTCGTCCCTCCGCCGGCCGGTCAGGCCATGGGCAATTCGTCGCCGGGCTCGGCCCGGTGCGCGCCGATCAGCAGGGCGGCGTTCTGCCCGGCCGATCCGTAGGCGCTCACGAGGGCCGCGTGCAGGTGGTCGCGCTGCCCCCGGACCGTGATGTCCAGGGCGCAGTCCGGGTCCGGCTCAGCGTAGCCGGAGTGCGGCGGCACGACCTGCTCCGCCAGCGCGAACAGCGCCGCGACGGCCGCCAGGGCGCCGCTCGCGCCCACGGTGTAGCCCAGCGCCGGCGTCGTGGCGGTCACGTACATGTCGAGGATGCGCGACCCGAAGGAGCGCTCCAGGATGTCGGTCTCGCGGGCGTCGCCGGCCTTCGTGGCCGCGCCGGCCGTGAACACCATGTCGATCTCGCCCGGGCTGCGGCCGGACTCGCGCAGGGCGCGGCCGACGGCCTGACGGGCGATGTCGACGTCGGTGGGGGGCGCCCCGTCGCCGGCCGGGCCGGCCGTGACGGCGCCGCCGATCAGTTCGCCGTAGACGTGCGCGCCGCGCAGCATGGCCAGTTCGCGGTCCTCCAGCAGCAGCACGGCCGCGCCCTCGCCCAGGACCATCCCGTCGCGCAGCAGGTCGAAGGGGCGCTGGGCGGTGGCCGTCGCCTGCCGGGAGAGCAGGCCGCGGGCCTCGTAGGCGGCCAGCACCTCCGGGCGCAGGGGGGCGTCGGCGCCGCCGGCCAGCGCTGCGCGCACGCTGCCGCTGCGCACCATCTCCGCCGCCTGATGGATCGCGACCAGCCCCGAGGCCGCCCCGGCGTCGATCGCGTAGCTGGGTCCGGCGATGTTCAGGCCCGTGCTCGCGCCGGCCAGCCCGGCGCTGAACAGGGGCGCGGGCGGACCGGCCGGGTCCGGCCCGTGCGCCGAGCCGATGAGCGATGCGACGGCGTAGGCGTTCTCGGCGTTGAAGCCGATGCGCGCGTCGGCGACGGCCTGGATGGAGGCGTCGAGGGCGAACTGCGAGGCGCGGCTGAGCCGGGCGGTGAAGTCGGCCGGGACGCCGGCCGGGCCGTCGTAGTGCGCGATCCGTCCCGCGACGGCGGGCCGGTCGAGGGCGCGGCCGGGCAGCGGCGTGAGCGCCGGCTTGCCCGTCAGCAGCGCCTCCCAGATGGAGGGCGGGTCGTGGCCGGCGGCGCTGATCGCGCCGACGCCCGTGATCACGACACGGCGGGGTTCGTCCGGCATGTCTAGCAGTGTGCCGCCCCGGCGCGCGACGGCCAAGCGGCGCAGTCGTCAGAGGGGGGCGCCGCGGCCGGCTCTCCACGTTCCGGCGCGTTCGATTGACCTCCTGGGCGGCGCGCTGCTAGCCTTCTATTGCGAAGTTAGCACTCTCACGTCGAGAGTGCTAACGGATGGAGAGGCCCGATGGCTGCGGTCACCGATCGGCGCGCCGGCATCCTGCGGATCATCGTGCGGGAGTACGTGGAGACGGCCGCGCCCGTGGGCTCGCGCACGATCCACGACAAGTACGGCGTGCCCGCCTCCCCCGCGACCATCCGCCACGAGATGCAGGCGCTGGAGGAGGAGGGGCTGCTGGAGCAGCCGCACACCTCCGCCGGCCGCGTGCCCTCGGACCGGGGCTACCGCATGTACGTGGAGTCGCTGATGGGGCAGGCGGACCTGCCCGGCGACGAGAAGGCGACCATCCGCCATCAGTTCTTCCAGGCCGCGCCCGAGCTCGACGAGTGGGCGGACTTGGCCGCCGGGCTGCTGGCGCGATCGTTGGGCCTGCTGGCGCTGGTCTCGCCGCCGCGCTCGCGCGAGCTGCAGGTCAAGCACTTGGAGTTGATCGGCCTCAACGAGATCCTCGCGCTGCTGGTCGTCGTGCTGCGGGAGGCGCGCGTGCTCAAGCAGCTCGTGCCCCTCGACAGCCCCTTCGAGCAGGCCGAGTTGAGCGTGCTGGCGGCGCGCCTCAACGAGCGGGTGTCGGGGCGCACGGTGACGGAGTTGCGCCGCGAGCCGGCCCCGGACGACGCGACCGAGCAGCGCATGATCGAGACCCTGGCCGGCATCCTCAGCGAGGAGTCGGCGCGGGAGGCGGCCGTGCGCGTGGAGGGCGTGGCCGGGATGCTGGGCCAGCCCGAGTTCCAGCGCGACCACCGCGGCATGCTCGACATCGTGTCGCTGGTGGACCAGCGCGCGACGGACCGCGTCGTACCGCGGGAGTCGCTGGGCGGCGCGGGAGTCAGCGTGATGATCGGCGACGAGAACCCGGCCGACGAACTCCAGCAGTGCTCGGTCGTCGTCGCGCCGTACGGCGACCGGGCCGACATGTCGGGCTACGTCGCGCTCGTCGGGCCGACGCGGATGCGCTACGCCCGCGGTGTCGCGACGGTGCGCTACCTGAGCGGCCTGCTCGAAGAGATGATGGACCGGGTTTACGGATGACGACCGCGGATGCAGAGGGGCCCGCCGGGGCCCAGCCGGCCGACGCGCAATCGGACGGCGCGGACCCAGGCGCGCCGCCGGAGGACGCCGGCGCCCAACAGGCGGCCGCGTTGGAGGCGGCGCTGGCGGACGTCGAGCGCCTGCGGGCGGAGTCGGAGCAGCATCTGGCCGCCTGGAAGCGGGCGCGGGCCGACTACGAGAACCTCAAGCGCCGCAGCGCGAGCGAAGTCGACGAGCGCACGGCCCAGGCCACCGCGGGGCTGCTGCTGTCGCTGCTGCCCGTGGTGGACAACTTCGACCGGGCGTTCGAGGCGGACCGCGAGGACGACCCCGGCGCCTGGGCGGAGGGCATCGCGCTGATCCGCAAGGACCTCGTGCAGGTTCTGGAGCGCCTGGGCGTGCAGCCCATCGCGGCGGCCGGCCAGCCCTTCGACCCGCAGTACCACGAGGCGGTGGCCCGCGCGCCCGGCCCCGACAACGAAGTCCTGGAACAGGTGCGCAAGGGCTATTTGCTGGGCACGCGCGTGCTGCGGCCGGCGCTGGTGGTCGTCGGGCACGGCGGCGGCGCGGAGCCCGGCGAGAGCGCGAACGGCGACGGCGACACGGACAACAGGGAGTAGAGCCCCGGCGGGCGCGACCCCCCGGCCGGCAAGGAAGGCAGACTCATGGCGAACGTCATCGGTATCGATCTGGGCACGACGAACTCGGTCGTCGCCGTCATGGAGGGCGGCGAGCCGATCGTGATCCCCAACCAGGAGGGCAACCGCACGACGCCCTCCATGGTGGCGATGAGCAAGGACGACGAGCGCGTCGTGGGCACCGTCGCCAAGCGGCAGGCGATCACCAACCCGGACAACACGATCTTCAGCGTCAAGCGGCTGATGGGGCGGCGTTACGACGATTCCGTCGTGCGCTCGGCGGCGAAGCTGCTGCCCTTCGAGATCGTGAAGGCCGGCAACGGCGACGCCTGGGTGAAGATGAGCGGCAAGGCCTACGGCCCGCCCGAGATCGCGGCCATGATCCTGCAGAAGCTGAAGGCCGACGCCGAGGCCTACCTGGGCGAGAGCGTGACGGAGGCCGTGATCACCGTCCCCGCCTACTTCGACGACAGCCAGCGCAACGCCACCAAGGACGCCGGCAAGATCGCCGGGCTCAACGTGCTGCGCATCGTCAACGAGCCCACGGCGGCGGCGCTGTCCTACGGCCTGGAGAAGACGGACGAGCAGGTCATCGCCGTCTACGACCTGGGCGGCGGCACCTTCGACATCTCGATCCTGGAGATCGGCGAGGGCACCTTCCAGGTCAAGTCGACCAACGGCAACACGCACCTGGGCGGCGACGACTTCGACCAGCGCGTGATCGACTTCCTGGTGGACGAATTCCGCAAGGACCAGGGCATCGACCTGCGCGAGGACCGGATGGCCCTGCAGCGGCTCAAGGAGGCCGCCGAGCGGGCCAAGATCGAGCTCTCCAGCACGCAGACCACCGAGGTCAACCTGCCCTACATCACGGCCGACGCCGGCGGCCCCAAGCACTTCAACATCCCGCTCTCGCGGGCCAAGCTCGAGCAGCTCACGGAGGACCTGGTGGAGTCCTCGCTGGGCCCCTGCAAGGCCGCCCTGGCCGACGCGGGCGTCTCGGCCGCGCAGGTCCACGAGGTCGTGCTGGTGGGCGGCCAGACGCGGATGCCGCTCGTGCAGGCCAAGGTGCAGGAGTTCTTCGGCCGCGAGCCGAACCGATCCGTCAACCCGGACGAGGTGGTCGCGATCGGCGCCGCCATCCAGGCGGGCGTGCTGAAGGGCGACGTGAAGGACGTCCTGCTGCTCGACGTGACGCCGCTGACGCTGGGCATCGAGACGCTGGGCGGCGTGCGCACGTCGCTGATCGAGCGCAACTCCACGATCCCGACCAGCAAGGGCCAGGTCTTCTCGACCGCCGCCGACAACCAGCCGCAGGTCGAGATCCACGTCCTGCAGGGCGAGCGCGAGATGGCCGCCGACAACAAGTCGCTGGGCAAGTTCGTGCTCGACGGCATCCTGCCCGCGCCGCGCGGCGTGCCGCAGATCGAGGTCACGTTCGACATCGACGCCAACGGCATCCTCAACGTCGCGGCCGTCGACAAGGGCACCGGCAAGGAGCAGAAGATCACCATCCAGGCGGCCTCGGGCTTGGCGGAGGAGGAAGTCGAGCAGATGCGCCGCGACGCCGAACTGCACGCCGAGGAGGACAAGGCGCGCCGCGAGAGCGTGGAGTTGATCAACATCGCCGATTCGTCGGCCTATCGCGCCGAGAAGATGCTGGCCGAGCAAGAGGACAAGATCGACGACGAGTTGAAGGCCGAGGTCGAGGCGAAGATCGCCGCCGTGCGCGAGGCGCTGGCGGCGGAGCCGCCGGACGCCGACGCCATCCGCGCCGCGCTCGACGACCTGAACGGCGCGCTGATGAAGGTGGGCGAGAAGATCTACGCCGGCAGCGCGCCGCCGCCCGGCGAGGAGGGCCCGCCCGGCCCCGACGGGCAGTCGGCGGACGCCGACGGGACGGGCGCCGACGGGACCGGCGAGGAGGCCGGCGCCGTCGAGGGCGAGTTCCGGGAGGTCTAGCGGCAGCGGGCCGCGGATCGGCTGAGCGGCGGCGGGGCGCGTTCCCGCCGCTCCGCTACGATTGCGAATCATGGCCACCGCCAGCAAACGCGACTTCTACGAAGTGCTCGGCGTCGATCGCTCCGCCACGGCGGAGGAGATCAAGGGCGCCTTCCGCAAGCTGGCGATGCAATACCACCCCGACCGCAACAAGGCGCCCGACGCGACCGATCGCTTCAAGGAGGTCGGCGAGGCCTACGAGATCCTCTCCGACCCGGAGAAGCGGGCGCGCTACGACCAGTACGGGCCGAACGCCGACTTCGGCCCCTCGCGCGGCTTCGAGGGGTTCGACTTCGGCGGCTTCGGCGACATCTTCGATGCGTTCTTCGGCGGTCGCGGCGCGTCCCGCGGTCCCGTCCGCGGCGACGACCTGCGCCTGCGCCAGGAGATCAAGTTCGAGGAGGCCGTCTTCGGCGTGGAGAAGGAGATCCGCGTCAGCCGGCTGGAGGATTGCACGGTTTGCGGCGCCGCCGGCCACGAGCCCGGCCAGCCGCCGGAGGCCTGCCCGCAGTGCCAGGGCAGCGGCGAGGTGCGCCGCGTCCAGCGCAGCGTCTTCGGTCAGTTCGTCAACGTCTCCGCCTGCGATCGCTGCGCGGGAGAGGGGTCGATCGTGACGCACCCCTGCGGCAACTGCGGCGGGCTGGGGCGCGAGCGCCGCAACCGGCGGCTGCAGGTCAAGGTGCCGGGCGGGGTCGCCCACGGCTCGCAGATGCGGCTCAGCGGCGAGGGCGACGCCGGACTGCGCGGCGGTCCGCGCGGCCACCTCTACGTCGACTTCCGCGTGCGGCCGCACGACCTGTTCGAGCGCGACGGCGACGACCTGCGCGTGACGATGCCGATCACGGTCGCCCAGGCGGCGCTCGGCACCGTCGTGGAGGTGCCCACCCTCGACGACCCCGCCGAGGAGTTGGAGATCCCCGCCGGCACGCAGGCCGGGTCGGTCTTCCGCATCCGCAAGCGCGGCGTGCCGCACCTGCGCGGCCGCTCCCGCGGCGACCTGCTGGTCGGCGTCGATGTGCAGGTGCCGACCAGGCTGAGCGCCGCGCAGCGCGACCTCTTCGAGCAACTCGACGGCGTGCTCGACGAGCCGACGCGGGCCAACGGCCGCGGCTTCTTCTCGCGAATCAAGGATGCGTTCGGGGCCTGATCCCGGCGACGCCGGCGGCGCGCCCGTCTCCCCTGCCGCGGAGGAGGCGTGGTGGCGGATCTCGCTGCGCGTGCCCCCCGGCGACGTGGAGCCGGTGGCGGCCCTGTTCGAACGGTTGACGCCGGCCGGGGTCGTCGTCGATTGGCCGTTCCGGCAGCCCGAGGACTTGGCGCCGCCGACGGACGGGCCGCCCGCCGAGACGCAGCCGTCGGTGCGCTGCTACGTGGCGGCGGCGCGGTTCGGCGAGGCGCGGGCGCGGCTGCGGCGGCTGCTGCGGGAGGCCGGCCGCGGCGCCGACGCCGAACGGCTGCGATTCGAGGCGCTGCGGCGCTCGCAGTGGGAGACGGCCTTCCACCGCCATCTGCGGCCGCTGCGCGTCGGCCGGCTGCTGCTGCGTCCGCGGCCCTGCGCCGACGTGCCGCGCGCGGGCGAGGTGGTGGTCGACCTGGAGCCGGGGCTGGCCTTCGGGACGGGCGACCACCCCACGACCCGCATGGCGCTGGCGGCGCTGGAGCGAGCGGTGCGCCCCGGCGACCGGGTGCTCGACTTCGGGACGGGGTCGGGCGTGCTGGCCTGCGCCGCCGCCCGTCTGGGCGCGGGCGCGGTGCTGGCGCTCGACATCGACCCGCAGGCGGTGGCCGCGGCCCGGCGCAACGTGGCCTTGAACGGGCTCGACGGCGTGACCGTGACCCAGGCCGGCGCCCCACCGGTCGGCTGCGCGCCGTACGATGTGGCCGTGGCGAACATCAGCGCCGGCGTGATCGTGCGGGTCCTGCCGGCGCTGCTCGCCGGCCTGCGGCCCGGGGGGCGCTGCCTGCTGGGCGGCGTCATCGCGCCGCAACTCCCGCGCGTGACAACGGCCCTCGCAGCCGCGACCATGGATGGGCAGCCGCTGCAGCCGTCGGAGGTGCACAGCGATGGTGAGTGGCGCGGCCTCGAAGTCATTCGTCCCGCGCGTCTTCGTGGATGATCCGGCCGCGATCGACGGGGCGCGCCTGTTGATCCAGGGCTCGCTCGTGCGGCGGCTGGGCAGCGTGCTGCGGCTGCGCCACGGCGATCGGCTGGAAGTGATCCACGACGAGGCGCTGCACGAGGTGGAGGTCAGCCGCGTGACCCGGGACACGGTGCAGACGGAGATCCTGCGCTCCCGTCCCACCCGGCCCGACCCGCCGCCCCGCATCGAACTCTGCCCCAGCCTGATCCGCCCCCAGCGCTTCGACCTGCTGGTCGAGAAGGCGACGGAGCTGGGGGCGTCGGAGATCCGCCCCGTGCGGGCGGCGCGCTCGCTGACGCGGGGCAAGAGCAGCGAGCGGCTGGGTCGCTGGAAGCGGCTGATCACGGAGGCGGCCGAGCAGTGCCGCCGCGAGCAGCGCCCGGCCGTGCACGAACCGATCGAGATCCTGGACCTGCTGTCGGAGCCGGTGGCGCCGGGCACGCTGCGGGTGATGGCCTCGGCGCTGGAGCCGGAGCGCACGATCCCCGACGCGGCGGCGCACGTGTCCGACCTGCGGGCGGTGCAGATCGTCATCGGGCCGGAGGGCGGGTTCAGCGCCGAGGAGGCGCGGGCCGCGGCCGAGGGCGGCTGGGCGCCGGTCACGCTGGGGCCCCGGCCGCTGCGCGCGGAGACGGCCGGCATGGTGGCGCTCGCCGTCGTGCAGACGGCGCTGGCGCTGCGCACGCTGCCGCAGTCGCCCCCGCGCCGCGATCCGCCGCCGCGCTGACGCCGCCGCCTGCGGCCTCAGCCGGGGATCTCGAGCCGGGCGGGGAGCGCGTCGAGCGGGTCGAACTCCTGCGTGGGGCTGGGGAAGCCGAGGACGCGGATCCACTGCACCGGGTTCACCGTCACGCCGTGCACGACGATCTCCCAGTGCAGGTGCGGCCCCGTCGCCAAGCCGGTCGCGCCCATCCGCGCGAGGAACTGGCCCGGCTGCACGACCTGCCCCGGCGTGACGGCGAAGTCGGACAGGTGGTAGTAGCCCGACGTGACGCCGGCGCCGTGGTCGACGATCAGGCCGTTGCCGCGGCGCTGCGTCTGGCCGCCCCAGAGCACGATGCCGCCGCTGGGCGCGACGATCGTGTCGCCGGTGGCGCCGGCGAAGTCGACGCCGTCGTGGTACTCGCTGGGCGGGCGGAAGTTGTACGAGCGCAGCAGCCCGTAGCCGGAGGTGATGACCCCGGCGGCGGGGGGGTCGAAGATGTCGTGCCAGAAGCGGTCGCTGCTGTGGCTGCGCAGGAAGGGCGCGCGCGTCTCCGCGTCCCGCCGGATGACGGCCGGATCGAGCAGGGAGCGGTTCTCCTCGTCGAGTTGGACGACTTCGGTCTGCCACTGCGAGTCCTGCACGTCGATCAGGGTCTCCCGCCGCACGACCGGGTCTCCGGCCCCGTCGGCGATGGAGATGATCAGCGGGATCGGGCCCACGGGCGCAAGCGCGTCGATCCCGAGCACGGTGTAGAAGCGCGGTCCCTCCCGCTGCATGGAGAGGATCTGCCCGCCGAAGGCGACCGAGGCGAAGCCCGCCCCCGGGGCGTCGATGGCGACGATGAAGGTCGCGCCCTGCTGCACGTCCCGCGGCTCGATCCAGATCAGCGGCTCGGCCTCCAGCCCCGGCGAGGCCTCCCCGGCCGCGTCCTCCGGCTCCTCCCCGGTCGTGTCCGCCTGCGCGGTCGCCTGCGCCGGCGCCGTCGCCTGCCCGGCCGGTGCGGCGTCGTCCTGCGCGTCGACGGTGACGCCCGGCTCCTCCTCGCCGCCGCCGCAGGCGGTCAGGAGCAGGCCCGCGCCCGCCCCGCCGAGCGCGCCCAGCAACCGGCGCCGGCTGAAGCGGCGCAGGGCGCGGCGGCGGTCGAGTGTGGTGGGGGTGGGCATGGGTCGGCCTGCGGGCGGAGCGGCGCGCTTCGCGCCGCCGCCCGATCCCATGGTACCCGCGTTCTGTCTACCGATCCGGTCAGGGGGCCGCCGCGGGGCCCGCGTTGACGGCGCGGGCGGGGTCGAACCGGGCCAGGGGATCGGGAACCTCCATCTCCCGCAGCCAGGGCAGCGGGTCGACGGGGACGCCGTACACGGTGATCTCCCAATGCAGGTGGGAGCCGGTCGAGAGGCCGGTGTTGCCCACCCGGCCGATGAGCGCGCCGGCCCCGACCGACGCCCCGACCGCCGTGTCGATGCCGGCGAGGTGCCAGTAGCTGCTGAACACGCCGTGCCCGTGATCGATGATCACGCCGCGGCCGCGCCGCTCGGTTTCGCCGGTCCAGGCGACGACGCCGGCGTTCGCCGCGACGACGTCGGTCCCGCGCGGCGCGGCGAAGTCGAGGCCGCTGTGGTAGTCGGTGGGATCGGCCCCGTTGTATGACCGCCGCAACCCGAAGGTCGATGTGATCACCCCCTCGGTCGGCGCGCGGAAGTAGCCGTCCCAGAGGCGCTCGGGGGAGCGCACGCGCTGCACGGATTCGCGCAGCGCCCGGTCCTCGGCGACGACGTCCGCGTCCAGCAGCCGCGACAGCGTTGGATCGATCTGTACGGGCTCCACGGGGAAGTCGCCCGCCCCGACCTGCACCTCGACCAACTGCTGCACGGCGAGGTCGCCGTTGAGGTCCGCGACGGCCACGATGATCGGCAGCGGGCCCTGCGGCTGCGCGTAGGCGACGGGCAGGATGGTGTAGAAGCGGTCGCCCTCCCGGGCCAGCGAGACGAACTGCCCGCCCAGCGCCACGGAGGCCGCCGAGGCGTTCGCCGCGTCGACCGCGACGATGAAGACCTGCCCGGGTCGCACCTCCGGCGGCTCCACGAAGATGGCCGCGTGGAGGGCGGGAGCGGGAGCGGACTCCTCCGCGGGCTGGGCCTCCGCCGGCGATGGCGCGGCGGCGGCGGGCGGCGGGGCCGCCTCGGCCGGCTCGGCGCGGGCCTCGGGCGCCAGGCCGGCGGCGGTCCCCTGCCGGTCGACGCTCTCGCCGGACCCGTCGGCCTGGGCCGCGGCCGGAGGCTCGTCGTGCGACGGGCCGACGCCCGTCCCGTCGATGAAGCAGGCGCTCGCCAGGAGGGCGCCGCACAGCGCGAAGGGCGCGAGGCCGATGAGCCGGCGTGGGGACACGGCTGCGCTCATCCTTTGTCCCGCCGACAAAACCAGGATAGATGCGGCGGACGTAGTCACAACGGCGCGTCATTGGAGCGCGCCGGGCTCGACGCGCGCCGGGCTGCTATGCTCGGCTGCGCTCGCGGGCATGGGAGCAGGGGGTTCGGATGGACGATCCGCAGGCCACGCTGCGTGAAATCACGACCAACGTCGAGCGCGTCATCCTGGGCAAGACGGCCGAGGTGCGGCGCGCGGTGCTGGCCCTGGCCAGCGACGGGCACCTGCTGGTGGAGGACGTGCCCGGCACGGGCAAGACGATGCTGGCCCGCGCGCTGGCCGTCTCGACGGGCTGCCGCTTCAGCCGCATCCAGTTCACGCCCGACCTGCTGCCGTCGGACGTGACCGGCGTCTCGATCTACAACCAGAAGTCGGGCGACTTCGAGTGGCGGCCGGGCCCGATCTACGCCCAGATCGCCCTGGCCGACGAGATCAACCGGGCCACGCCCAAGACGCAGTCGGCGCTGCTGGAGGCGATGGAGGAGCGCCAGATCACGACCGACGGGGTGACGCGCGTGCTGCCCCGCCCCTTCATGGTCATGGCGACTCAGAACCCGATCGAGTACGAGGGCACCTTCCCGCTGCCGGAGGCGCAACTGGACCGCTTCCTGATGCGCATCCACTTGGGCTACCCCGAATCGCACGATGAGATCGCCGTGCTGGAGGGCCAGCAGACGGCCCACCCGATCGACTCGCTGGAGGCGGTGACCGACCCGGAGGCGCTGAACGGGCTGCAGGAGGCCGTGCGGGCCGTCTGGGTCGACCCGCTGATCAAGCAGTACATCGTGGAGATCTCCTCGGCGACGCGGCAGCACGACGCGGCCTACCTGGGGGCGTCGCCGCGCGGGTCGCTGGCGCTGTTCCGCACCGCGCAGGCCAACGCGCTGCTCCAGGGCCGGGACTACGTCACGCCCGACGACGTCAAGGAACTGGCCTACTCCACGCTGGGGCATCGCATCATCATCAGCCCCTCGGCGCAGGTGCGGAGCGTGAGTTCGCTGACGGTGGTCGAGGACGTACTGGACCGGGTGCCCGTCCCGGGCGCGCGGGTGGGTGTGAGTTGAGCGCGGCATGCGCCGGTTCTACGGTGCGACCTTCGGCCGGCGGCGATCGCTGACATTGGTCACCCTCCTGACCCTCGTGGTCTTCGGCATCGGTTTCTCGACGAACTTCTGGCTGCCGCTGCGGCTGGGATACCTGCTGCTCTTCGGCCTCATCGCGGCGGCGCTGTGGACCTGGCTGAGCAGCCGCGGCTTGCAGGTGCGCATGCGCCGCGAGGCGGAGCGCGTGCAGGTGGGCCAGACGATCACGGAGCAGTTGCAGGTCACCAATCGCTCGCGGCTGGGCAAGTACTGGCTGGAGGTGGAGGAGGAATCGGACCTGCCGCAACATCAGGCGGAGCATGTCGTCAGCCTGGGCGGGCGCGCCCGCCGGCAGTGGCGCGTCGATACCGAGTGCCGCCGCCGCGGCCTGTTCACCCTGGGGCCGGTGCACGTCCGCGCCGGCGACCCCTTCGACCTGTTCCACAAGAGCATGACCTTCGGCGGGCCGCAGCAGCTGCTCGTCTACCCGCGGGCGGAGGAGTTGCCGCGCTACAGCGTGCCGCCCGCCAACCTGCCCGGCGAGGGCCGCTTCCGCCGCCGCACGCACTACGTGACGCCCAACGCGGCCGGGCTGCGCGAGTACGCCCCCGGCGACAGCGTCAATCGCATCCACTGGCCCAGCACGCTGCGCACCGGCCGCCTGCAGGTGAAGACGTTTGAGTTGGACCCCGCCTCGCAGTTGTGGATCGTGCTCGACATGAACCGCAGCGACCACGCGGGAACGGGGGAGGAGGCGACCGTGGAGTACGCGGTCACCGCCGCCGCCTCCATCGCGCGGCTCTTCCTGGGGCAGAACCGATCGGTGGGCATGATGATGTTCGCCGACCGCTTCCGCCTGATCGACGCCGACCGGGGCAATCAGCAGTTGACCCGCATGTTGGAGGACCTGGCGGTGGCGCAGCCCGTCGGCGACGTGCCCATCTCCACGCTGCTCGCCCAGCAGTCGCCCCGCTGGGGGCGCCACACGACGGTGATCGTGATCACCGCGGCCAGCGATCGGCGGGCCTGCGACGGCATCCGCGCGCTGGCGCAGCGCGGCGTGCAGGTGGCGGCGGTGCTGATCGACGCGGCCTCGTTCGGCGGGCGCGCGGGCGGCGAGGAGGCGTGGACGACCCTGCGCGCCTCCGGGGTGCAGACGAATCTCATCGCGCAGGGCGACTTCCTGGCGGAGGCGCTCGACGCCGCCGCGGGGGCGCCGGGCCGCGCGGGAGTGGGGGCGCTGGCATGACTTCGCGCCTGCCCCTGGCCGACGTCGCCGCCGCGGCCAACCTCTCCCCGGCGGCGCTGATCCGCGGCGCCGTCGCGCCCGAGCAGCAGCAGACGACGCAGCAGCGCCGGCCCTGGCGGATGATGGAAGCCGCGATCACGCTGGGCATCCTGCTGCTGGTCATCATCTCCGTGTCGGATTCCATCGCCGCCGCGAACTGGGTCGACGGCATGCCCGACGTGCGCGTCACGGCGCTGCTGGCGCTGATCGCGGCGGCGCCGCTCGCGGCCCCCCGGCTGCACTGGACCGCGGCCTACGCGATCGGCCTCGCGCTGGGCGTGGTCGTCGTCTGCTGGCAGATGCTCGGCATGGAGCATTTCACCGGGCAGGCGTGGTTCTGGGAGCGGTTCGTCGACCTGCGCTTCCGCCTGGAGGACTGGTTCACGCAGGCCTTCAACGACGGCATCACGACCGACAACGTGCCGTTCGTGTTCTTCGTCGTCGCGGCCGTCTGGCTGGCGACCTTCCCCGCCACGCTGCTGATGCTGCGGCGCCGCAACCCCTGGCCGCTGCTGATCCTGCTCGGGACGCTGCTGGCGGTGAACGTCAGCTACCTGGGCGGCCGGCAGTGGGATCTGCACTTCGGCTTCTTCGTGATCGGGGCGGCGCTGCTGGTCATGCGCGCCGGCCTGCTGGCGCGCATGGGCCGCTGGCGCGGTCGCGGCACGCCGTTCCCCGACTTCATCAGCGTCAGCTTCCTGGGCGTCACGTTGCTGGCCGTGCTCGCCCTGCTCCTGGTCAGCCGCGCCTTGCCGCGGCCCGACCGCGTGGAGCCCCTGACGGCGGTGTGGAGCGGCATCAGCGACCCGTTCGACGAGATGAGCCTCGACATGGAGCGCCTCTTCGGGGGCATCGACTCCAAGCGCGGCGTGCCGATCCACAGCTTCAGCTCGAACTTCATCCTGCAGGGCGACATCAACCCGGGGCAGGGCATCGTGGTGCGCGTCGACGCGCCCGAGGTGGGGCTGCTGCGCGGCGCGAGCTACGACCGCTACACCACGCGCGGCTGGCAGCAGAGCTCGGTGGTCACGACGAAGCCGGTGGCGGAGGGCTCCTTCGGCGGCGAGGACGAGAGCGTCTACGAGGCCCGCCGCGACGTGGTCGCGCGGCTGTCGGTCGAGCAGTCGGCGCGCGTGCTCTTCACCTTCGGCCTGCCCCGCGAGATCAGCCGCGAGGTGACGATCGACCAGACGGCGCCGGGCGCCGTCCGGCTCGACATCGAGGGCGCGGGGGTGGCCCCGCCGCGGGAACTGGCGGGGGTGGCGCGGGAGATCGCGTCCCGCGAGGAGGCCGGCGAAACGTTCTCGGCCGACGTGATCCCCGAGGGCTGGGTGCCGGTGGGCTCCGAGGTGGGCGACGACGGCGAACTGCTGGCGCTGGAGCTGGAGAACCGGCCGCTGGAGCCGGACGTGCTGCGGGTGCACCCGGCCGAGCCCGTCCGCGCCGGCTTCACGTACGAGGTCACGGGCTCCGTGTCGTCCGCCTCCATCGAGCAACTCCGGTCGGCGGGCGGCGACTACCCGTTCTGGGTGCGCCAGCGCTACCTGCAGCTGCCGGGCGACCTGGACGATCGCAGCCGGGCGCGGCTGGAGAGCCTGGCGGCGAGCATCGGCGGCGGGGTCACTTCCCGCTACGACGCCGCGGCCGCGATCGAGGGCTATCTCTGCTGCACGCCGCTGCGCGATGACGACGGGGAATTGCTGCCGGGGCCCGACGGGGAACCGCGGCTGCTGTACCCCTTCACGCGCGACGTGGGCCTGCCGCCGGCGCGGACCGACGCCGTCACGTGGTGGCTGTTCGACAATCGCGATGCGGAGGGGCTGCCCATCGGCGGCTACTACGACTACCACGCCAGCGCGATGGCCGTGCTGCTGCGCACGCTGGGCATCCCCGCGCGGGTGAGCACCGGCTACGTCCTGACGGACGAGAACTTCGACCCGCGTACCGGCACCTTCATCGTGCGGGGGCAGCACGCCTACAGCTGGGTGGAGGTGTTCTTCCCCGAGTACGGCTGGGTGGACTTCGACCCGACGCCGCCGGTGGTCACGGAGGGGTTCGCGGCGATCGCGGGGCAGCGCATCGCCGAGCAGCGCCTGCGGCCGTTCGCCTCCGACCTGCTGGGCGACTCCGGCCCGCTGTACGACCCGCTGCTGGACCCGTTCGGCGAGTTCCTCTCGCTGGAGGAGCTCAGCCAGCAACTCGAGCAGGAGGGCTTCGCCCGCGACACCGGCTTCAATCCCCTGACCTGGTGGGTGCTGCTGCCGGTGGCGGTCGTGCTGGCGCTGCTGCTGCTGAGCGGCAGTTGGGCCGCGGCCTGGCAGTTCTCGCTGCGCGGGCAGACGCCCGTGGAGCGGCTGTGGACGTCGACGCAGCGCCTGTCCCGTTGGGGCGGCCTGCGCGTCGATCCGGCCAACACGCCGCGGGAGTACGCCGCCGCGCTGGGCGCCGCCGTGCGGGATCCCGAGGCCACGCGCCGCCTGGCCGACACCTACACCCGCGAGCGCTTCTCCGCCGGGGCGCTGCCGGAGTCGCACTACGCGCAGGCGCTGGCCGCCTGGCGGGCGCTGCGCGGGCGGCTGCTGCGGCGCGTGTTCCGGCTGCCCCTGCCCGCCGCGCCCGCCGAGTGAGACCGGCCGGCTAGTAGTCGTCCCGGCCGGCCACCTCGACGTTCAGCATCCCGGATGCGCCTCTGGTCTCTTCGACGGCGCGCAGGGCGTCGAGGATCGCCAGCGCCTCCTCCAGGCTGGGGTTGTTGCGGTCGAAGACGCGGATCGCGTCCCGCAGGGCCTCCGCGGCCGGCCCGGCGCCGAGCCCCGGCTCGTCCTCCTCCGGGAGCGGGGCGCGCCCCGCCCGCCGCCCGGGCGCGGTGTCGACGGGGGAATCAACGGCGTCGTCCGTGCCGGGCCCTCCCGCGCCGCCGCCCTCGGCCCCGCCGCCGTCACCGTCGTCCGGGCCGGGCGCCCCCTCGCCGGCCGGCGGCGGCGCGAGCGCGGCCAGCAGCGTGTTGACGATCTCCAGGTTCAGCTTGGCGTCGGCGTCCGCGGGGTCGAGCAGCAGCGCCTCGATGTAGGCGCTGCGCGCCGCGACGAGGTCGCCCCGCTCGAAGTGGTGCACGCCGAGTTGGTAGTAGGCGCGGGCGGCCAGGGCGTCGTCGTGGGTGGTGAGGGCGCGGCGCGTGGCGACGACGGCGGTGTCGTACTCCCCGAGGGCGTGCAGCGCGCGGCCCAGGTTCAGCGCCAGCCGCGCGTCGCCGGGCTCCGCCGCGAGCGCCTCGCGGTAGGCCGCGGCGGCGTCGGCGAAGCGGCCCTCCTCGAAGGCGGCGGTCCCGGCCGCGTTGCGCTCGGCCGCGAAGCCGCCGCACGACGCGGCCAGCAGCGCGACGACGGGCAGCAACCCCGCGAACAGGAGCCGCCGCCGCCGGAGCCAGCGTGCGCGCGCCGCCACCGGCGCCGCGCGCCGGGGCGCGCGGGCCGCGATCAGCGGTTCGATGAGCAGCAGCGCCAGGGCGAGCGCGAGGGGAACCTGGAAGCGCTCCCGCGGCTGCCGCTCGGTCGTGACGTGGAAGCGTGACGCCTCCAGCGCCTCGAAGTCGGCGGCGAGGTCGCTGAGGGCGCCCGGCCGGTCCAGCCGCACGAAGCGCCCCCGGCCGCGGTCGGCGAGCGCCGTCAGCGCGGCGCTGTCGAGGCGGGTGATGACGGGTTCGCCGGTGCGGCCGTCGATCTTCGGGACCGTCTGGGTCGTGTTGCGGTTGATCACCGGGATCGTCGCGCCCGCCTCGCTGCCGGCGCCGGCCGTGAAGATGTGCACGTCGGCGGCGGCCGCCGCCCGCGCCGCGGCGAGCGCGTCGCCGCTCAGGCTCTCCCCGTCGCCGACCAGCAGGATCACGCGCGTGCGGGAGGGGGTCGTCTCCAGCAGCGCCAGCGACTGCGTGATCGCCGCCGCGACGTCCGTCCCCGGCTGCACCAGCCGCTCACCGGGCTGCATCGCGCCGATGAGCTCGCGGGCGGCGGTCAGGTCGCGCGTGAGCGGGAAGCGGACCAGCGCCTCGCCCGCGTAGATCACCAGGCCGACGCGGTCGCCCGACATCCGGTCGAGCAGCCCCGCGAGTTCCGTCTGGGCGGCCTGCATGCGATTGGGGGCGGTGTCCTGCGCGGCCATGCTGAGCGACACGTCGAGGGCGACGACCATCGCGACGCCCTGCTGCTCCAGCGTCCGCGTCTGCGCGCCGAACTGCGGCCGGGCGACGGCGATCGCGAGCAGGACCACGACCAGGCTGATCAGGCCGAACTTGCAGAGGCCGCGCCGGGGGTCCGCGCCGGCCAGGATGCGCCCGCCGCCGCGGTCCAGCAGTTGGGTCACCCGGAGGGCGCGCCGGCGCAGGATGCGCAGCGAGAGGCCGCCCGCCAGGAGCGCGGCCAGCAGCAGCGCGAGCAGGGCGGGGTCGCCAAATTGTGTCAGCGGGAAGGGGGCGAGCGGCGGCAGTGGAGCGAGGCTCATGGCGCGCGCCTCCACCAGGTGGCGCGGCCCAGCAGTTCGAGCAGGATCAGCGCCATCGCGGGGATGAGGAACCAGGGCATGCGCTCGCGGAAGACGGTGAACTCCTCCGTGTCGAGCCGCGCCCGCTCCAGGGCGTCGACGGCCGCGTAGGCCGCCTCCAGGTCGCCGGGCTCGGAGGCGCGGAAGTACTCGCCGCCGGTGCGATCGGCGATGAAGCGCAGGGCGAGTTCATCGACGACGCCCTGGTACGCGCCCGGGTCGGCGATGGCGATCGTGTAGACGCGCACGCCCAGCGCCTCGGCGATGCCGGCCGCGTCGACGGGCCGCACCGTGCGCACGTTGTCCTCGCCGTCGGTGAGCAGCACCACGATGCGGCTGGGCGCGTCCGACTCGCGCAGCAGGTCGACCGACCTCGCCAGCGCCAAACCGACGGCGGTGCCGCCGGGCAGCAGGCCGGTGCGCATCGTGTCCGCCACCAGGCCGTCGATGGCGTCCAGGTCGAGCGTGGGCGGGCTGAGGACCAGCGTTTGGGACTCGAAGATGAGCAGCCCCACGCGATCGTCGCCGCGCCGGTCGATGAAGTCCCGCGCCACGCGGCGGGCGGCGTCGAGCCGCCGCTCGTCCCC
This sequence comes from Dehalococcoidia bacterium, assembly GCA_963664645.2. Classification (GTDB taxonomy): domain Bacteria; phylum Chloroflexota; class Dehalococcoidia; order Bin125; family Bin125; genus TK10-74A. The sequence continues at coordinate 383,404 of CAXXCV010000001.1, read as the reverse complement.
GATCGACTCCTGCACCATGCTCAGCGAGGTGTCGATCGCCAGCACGATGTCGATGCCCTCGGCGGGGGAGCTGGCCTCGGCGTCGGCGGTCTGCGGGCGCGCGAGGGCGATGATGATCAGCGCGGCGGCGGCCAGCCGCAGGACGGGGAGCCAGGGCAGGGTGCGCGTGCGCCAGGAGCCCCCGCCCGCGCGGGCCGCGGCGGGCAGCGCGGCCAGGCTGGGCAGGCGCAGGCTGGCCGGATGGCGGCGGCCGTCCTGTCGCAGCAGCCAGGCGAACAGCGGCAGCAGCGCGAGCAGGACGAGCAGTTCCGGGTCGGCGAAGCGCATCACTCCCCCTCGCTCGCAGGCTCGGCCGGCGGGGCGGCGGGGGCGGGGCCTTCGCGCACGATGGCCTGCGCCAAGTCGAGATACCGGGCGACGCGGGGCGCGCTGGGCGTCGAGCCGGCGTAGGCGATGCCGTCGCAGGCCTGACAGAGGCTGCGCACGCGCTGCACCGTGCCGGCGTCGGCCCCGGCGCGGGCCAGCCGTTCGGCCAACTCCGACGCCGTGAGGTTCAGCGCGGGCAGGCCGTAGCGCGCGGCCAGATAGCCGCGCACCGCGCCGTTGATGCGCGCGCAGAACTCGTCGACGGCGTGGGGCAGGAGGCCGGCGTCGGCGATCTCATCGAGGTCGCGGCCGGCCGCCGCGCCGGGGCCGGGGGCGGGGGCCGCCACCGCCGGCGCTCGCCGCCGCCGGGCGAGGGCCACCCCCACGGCGAGGAGCCCCACAGCGATCGATCCCCCCACGGCGACGGGCAGGGTCGGGAAACCCGCCGGTCCGATCCGCTCGGCCGGCTTCAGGCCGCGGGGCGCCGCCGATCCGTCCGCGGGCAGCAGCGAGCGCACGTCGATGATCCGGCCGGCGGGCTGGATCGCGGTCGTCAGGCCGTCGCGGCGGTAGGCGAGCGCGGGGGGAGTCAGCGGCAGCGGGCCGGTCGCGAAGGCGCGCGTCTCGTAGACCAGCGTGACCCGGCTGCGGCCGTCGGCCGTGGCGCCGCGCGTCACGACCGGCGACGCCGGCTCCAGCGCGCCCAGCGGGCCCTCCGGCGGCGGCACGAGCAGTTCCCCCTCGGGCGGGTGCGTGACGACGACCGTGAGCCGCACGGGGTCGCCGATGGCGTCGCCCTCGCGCTCCACCTCGACGCCGACGGCGACGCCCGGCGGCAGCGGCGATTGCGGCGTCTGCGCGGCGGTCGGCGCCGCCCCGGCGGCGAGCAGCGCCGCGAGTCCGAGCAGCGCGACGGTCAGCCGTCGGGCGCTCATCGGCGCTGGGTCCGCAGGCGGAAGAGCCTGGCCAGGGCGGGGGCCGCGGGGGCGTCGCTGGGCAGCGAGAGGTAGTCGGCGCCGGCGCCGCGGAGCAGCCGCCGGACGGCCTGCGCCCGGCGGGCGTCGGCGCGGGCGAAGTCGTCGCCGATCGCGGCCGGGTCCACGGTGACGACGCGGCCCGATTCGGCGTCCTCGATGGTCAGAAGGCCGTCGTCGGGCAGCCGCGCCCGGGCGGGGTCGTGCACGTGCAGGGCCAGCACGTCGTGCGCGACGGCCAGGCGGCGCAGGGCCGGCTGCCAGTCGCCCTCGTCGCCGGCCGCGCCCTCGAAGTCCGAGATGACCGCCACGATGCCGCCGCCGCGCAGCGTGCGCGCGGCGTGTTCCAGCGCCGCGGCGAGGTCGCTGCCGGCGCCCCGCGGCCGCAGGCGCAGCAGGTCGTGCAGCAGGCGCAGGACGTGCGCGCCGCCGCGGGCGGGCCGCAGGAGGTACTCCGTGCGGTCGCTGAAGGCGATCGCGCCCACGCGGTCGTTGCTGGCGGCGGCGGAGAAGCCCAGCAGCCCCGCCACCTCGACCGCGAAGCGGCGCACGCTGCGGCCGGTCGTCCCGAAGTCGGCCGAGCGGCTGACGTCGAGCACGATCAGCAGCGTGCGTTCCCGTTCCTCGACGAACTCCTTGACGTAGGGCGCGCCGCGCCGGGCGGTGACGTTCCAGTCGATCAGGCGCACTTCGTCGCCGGGGGTGTAGGCGCGGATCGAGGCGAACTCCAGGCCGCGGCCGCGGAAGGCGCTGCGGAAGTCGCCGCTCATGCGCTCGCGCAGGGCGGTGCGCGCCCGGATCTCGATCGCGCGCACCTCGCGGCGGATGCGCGCCTCCGCCACGGCGGGATCTTCCGACTCGCCCAGCAGGGCGGCGGGCGGGGACAGCCAGTCCAGCAGCCGGTCAGCGAACCGCGACACCGTCCAACATCCGCTCCACGATGTCCTCCGGCACGACGCCGTCGGCCTCCGCCTCGTAGGTGAGGATGAGGCGGTGGCGCAGCACGTCCGGCGCGACCGCCTTGACGTCCTCGGGCGTCGTGTAGGCGCGGGCGTCCAGGAAGGCGTGGGCGCGCGCGGCCTGGGCCAGGGCGATGGAGGCGCGGGGCGAGGCGCCGTAGCGGATCAGCCGCTCCAGGTCGGCGTCGACGCGGCCCGGCTGGCGGGTGGCGCGGATCAGGCGCACGACGTAGTCGCGGATCGCCGTCGTCAGCCGCACCTCGCCGACGACCGCGCGGGCGCGCAGCACGGCCTCGGTCGTGATGACGGGGTGGGGCGGCGCGGCGGGCGCGCCGAGCCCGCGTTCCAGGATCTCCCGCTCGTCGTCCTCGGGCGGGTAGTCGACGACGATCTTCATCAGGAAGCGGTCGAGCTGGGCCTCGGGCAGCGGATAGGTGCCCTCCTGTTCGATCGGGTTGCGGGTGGCCAGGACCATGAACGGCCGCGGCAGGGCGAAGCTCTCGCCGCCGATCGACACCTGCCGCTCCTCCATCGCCTCCAGCAGCGCCGACTGCACCTTGGCGGGCGCGCGGTTGATCTCGTCGGCCAGGACGATGTTGGCGAAGATGGGCCCCTTGCGGGTCTCGAACTCCGACGTGCGGGCGTTGTAGATCTCGGTGCCGGTGAGGTCGGCGGGCAGCAGGTCGGGGGTGAACTGCACGCGCACGAAGTCGGCGTGCAGCGTGGCCGCGAGCGTGGAGACGCTGAGCGACTTGGCCAGCCCCGGCACGCCCTCCAGCAGGCAGTGGCCGTCGCAGAGCAGGGCGATGAGCAGGCGCGAGATCAGCCCGCGCTGGCCGACGATCGGGCCGGATATGGCGTCGCGGACGGCCCCAAGGTCGGCCTCGGCCGCGGCGAGGGCCGGGGAGGGGTCGGCGCTCTCCTGGCCGGGCGGCGCGGGCGCGGGGGACGGCGGCGGCGCGCTCTCGCCGTCGGGTGCGGCGGGCGCCTGCTCCGCCGGGGGTGGGGCCCAATCGCGCATGGCTGCTCCCGGAGGCCGAGAGCGCGTCCGAACGACGCGCCGGTCCGGTGAGTGTACCGGTCGGGCGGCGGGGCCGATCGCGCCGCGCCGCTAGCCGCCGGCGACCGCGACCGGGGCCGCCTCGATCTCGGCGGCGCCGAACTCGCCCAGCACGCGCCGCAGGGGCTCGACGAGCGCCCAGCTGGCGGTGCAGTCGGGCAGCTTGAAGGTCGAGGTCTCGCCCAGCCCGACGATCGTGAGGTAGGCGGGGTCGCCGCCCGGCGCTTCGCGGACGAGGCGCAGGATCTCCCCCAGCCGCGCCAGATCGGCGTCCGCGTCGTCGGTTTCGTGCAGCCGCACCTGCAGCGCGGGCGCGGGATCGGCGGCGGCGGCGGGCGCCGGAGCGGGGGGTGCCGGAGCGGGGGGCGCCGGCGGGGCGCCGACGGCCGGCCCCGGGGTGACCGGCGGCGCGGCGGCGTTACCGTTCGGCGAGGCCGGGGCGGATCGGGCGTTGCCGCCGGCGTCGGCCCTGCCGGGTTTCGGCGGCCGGCGGGGCGTGCGGGCGGTTCGGTCCCACGTCGCGGGGTCCTCGCGCAGGCGGCCGCCCTCGGAGGTCTCCTCCCAGACCGTCGCATTCTCCACGGCGACCGTGAGGCGATCGCCCCGTATGCGCACGCGCGCGTGCGCGAGGATGATGTTGCCCTCCTGCCAGAGCTCGCGCGTGGCGGCGTAGAGGTCGGGCCAGATGGTGATCTCCACCGCGCCCGTGAGATCCTCGATCTCCACGGCGACGAACGAGTCGCCCTTCTTCGTCGTGAGATTCCGCACCAGGGTGACCGCGCCCGCGAGGACTACGTCGTCGCCCTCGTGCTCCTCGCCGACCTCCCCCGCGGCCAGCGTGATGTACGGCTGCAGGACCACGCTGGCCCGCTGGAAGGGATGCGCGGAGACGTACGTGCCCAGCAACTCCTTCTCCCAGCGGAGTTGCTCGGCGCTCGTGACGTCGGCGTCGGCGATGTCGTCCAAGCCGAGGTCGGGGCGCGGCGTGTCCACCTGATCGCCGAAGAGGTCGAACATCGTCGTCTGGCCGCTCTCCCGCAACTCGCGTTCGCGCTGGGCCAGGCGCAGGATGCGGTCGATGCCGGCCAGGGCGGGTCCCCGCGTGACCATCGTGTCGAGGGCGCCGGCCCGGATGAGGCTCTCCAGGGATCGCTTGTTCAACCCGCGCAGATCGGTGCGGCGGCAGAGGTCCTCCAGGGACTTGAAGGGGCCCTCGGCGTCGCGCTCCGCGACCAGGGTCTCCATCGCGCCGTGGCCCACGTTCTTGACGTTGGCGAGGCCGAAGCGGATCCCGCGCCGCTCGCCGGCCAGGGCTTCGGCCTGGAAGGTGACGCCGGAGCGATTGATGTCGGGCGGCAGCAGCGGGATGCCCAGCCGGGCGCATTCGACCGCGGCCAGGGCCACGCGGTCGGAGTTGCCGCTGGCGTGGCGCAGCACGGCCGTCATGTAGGCGACCGGGTAGTGCGCCTTCAGGTAGGCGGTCTGGTAGGCGATGCTGCCGTAGCAGACGGCGTGGGCCTTGTTGAAGGCGTAGCCGGCGAACGGCTCCACCAGGTCGAAGACGGTGTTGGCCTGCGCGGCGCTGTAGCCCAGTTCCTCGGCCCCCTGCACGAAGCGGCCGCGCTCGGCCTGCATGACGTCGGCGTCCTTCTTGCCCATCGCCTTGCGCATGACGTCGGCCTGGCCCAGCGAATAGCCGGCGAACTTGCGCGCGATCTGCAGCACCTGGTCCTGGTAGACGATCACGCCGTAGGTGGGGTCGAGGATCTCGGCCAGGTCGGAGTGGGGGTAGCTGATCGCCTCCTCGCCGTGCTTGGAGCGGATGAAGCGCGGGATGTGCTCCATGGGGCCGGGACGGTACAGCGCCACCATGGCCGCGAGGTCGGACAACTGCGTGGGCTTGAGTTCCTGCACGTAGCGGCGCATGCCCGACGACTCCAACTGGAAGACGCCGAACGTTTCGCCGCGGGCCAGCATCGCGAACGCGGCCGGGTCGCCGTCGGGCAGAGTCACGTAGTCGGGCCGCTCGCCGGTCTCGTCCTCCACGATGGCCACCGACGTCTCGAGGATGGTGAGGTTGGTGAGACCCAGGAAGTCCATCTTCAGCAGGCCGATCTCGGCGCACTGGTTCATCGCCCATTGGGTCATGGGGATGGCGTCCTCGTCGCCGGCCTCGGCGCGGACGGGGCGCTGCAGGGGCACGTTCTCGATCAGCGGCTCGCGGGCGATGACCACCGCGGCGGCGTGCGTGCCGGCGTGCCGCGCGACGCCCTCGAGTTGCCGCGCCTGATCGACGAGCTTCTTCGTGTCGGGCTCCGAGTCGTAGGCGCCGCGCAACTCCTGGTTGGTCGAGAGGGCCGAGTCGAGCGTGATGTTGAGTTGCGCCGGGATCAGCCGCGCGATGCGGTCGGCGGCGCCGAAGGTCATGCCCAGGGCGCGGCCGGTGTCGCGGATGGCGGCCTTCGCGCCCAGCGTGCCGAAGGTGATGATCTGCGCCACGCGGTCGTGGCCGTACTTGTCGGCGACGTAGCGGATCACCTCGTCGCGGCGGTCGTCGGCGAAGTCCATGTCGATGTCGGGCATCTCGCGCCGCTCGACGTTGAGGAAGCGCTCGAAGACGAGGTCGTGGGCCAGCGGGTCGATGTCGGTGATCTCGAGGCAGTAGAGGATGATGCTGGCGGCGGCGCTGCCGCGCACGCCCATGGCGATGCGCTGCCGGCGGGCGAACTGCGCGAAGTCGCGCACGATCAGGAAGTACTCCGCGAAGCCCGTCTCCTCCACGACGCTCAGCTCGTATCGCAGGCGTTCGACCTGGGCCGGCGTGGGCGCGCCGTAGCGCTGCCGCAGGCCGGCGGCGCTCAGGTCGGCGAGGTGCTGCTGGGCGGTCGTGTCCGGCGGCAGGTCGGGGTCGGGCAGCTGCAGGCGGTTGAAGGTCAACTCGACGTCGCAGCGCTCCGTGATGGCGACCGTGTTGCGCAGCGCCTCCGGCAACTCCGGGAAGCGCTCCACCATCTCCGCCTCGCTCGCCAAGTAGAAGTCGTGCCCGTCCAGCTTGAAGCGGTCCTTCTGGTCCATCGTGGCGTTGGTGCCGATGCAGAGCAGGACTTCGTGGCTGACGGCGTCCTCGGGGGCCGTGTAGTGCGAGTCGTGCGTCGCGACCAGCGGCAGGTCCAGCTCCCGCGCCAGATCGACGAGCTTGGGGATCACGGGCGTGAACTTGGGGTCGTGGTGGTTCTGCAACTCCACGTAGTAGCGGTCGCCGAAGACCTCGCGGTACCAGCGCGCGGTGGCCAGGGCGTCGGCGTCGCGCGCCTCGTGCAGCGCCCGATGGACTTCGGCGGAGGGGCAGCCCGAGAGCGCGATGAGGCCCTCGCTGTGGGCGCTGAGGCACTCCCGGTCGACGCGGGGCTTGTAGTAGAAGCCCTCGAGATGCGCCTTCGTCGACAGCGCGACGAGGTTGCGCCAGCCGGTGTTGTTCATCGCCAGCAGGGTGAGGTGGTGGGCGGTGACGCGGGCGGAGGCGTCGCGCTCGGTCATCTTGCCGGGCGCGACGTAGGCCTCCATGCCCAGGATGGGGTGCACGCCCGCCCGCCGCCCCGCCTTGTAGAAGTCGATCGCGCCGTAGAGGTTGCCGTGGTCGGTGATCGCCAGGGCCTCCTGCCCCAGCCCCCGGGCGCGCTCCATGAGCCCGTCGATCTTGGCGAGGCCGTCGAGCAGGCTGAACTCGGTGTGCGTATGGAGATGGGTGAACATCGGCGTGGGACGAGGGTAGCAACGGGCGCCCCGCCGCCGGTCACTCTTATGGCCGGTGTGGACGGCCGGTGGATGGAATCGGATCCCCTCTCCCCGAGGAATCGGATCCCCTCTCCCCTCGTGGGGGAGAGGGTTAGGGTGAGGGGGTCCCGGCGCCCGCGGACCCTCACCCCCGAACGCCCGCCCCCCGCGCCACGGTCGCAGGGGCGACCCTTGTGGTCGCCCTGCCGAGCGTCCTCCCGGGCGGAATCCGGGCGACCACAAGGGGCGCCCCTACGGCGCCCGCCTCCACGTTCCCCCTCTCCACCGTTCAGGTGGAGAGGGGGACAGGGGGTGAGGTCCGGGCGATCGGTCTGAACAGGCGTTAGCCGGGGGCGGCCTCGCCCGCCCGCACCGGCTCGTCGAGCTCGAAGGCGGCGTGCAGCACCTGCACGGCCGCCTGCCCGTCGTCCTCGTGCACGATGGCGGTGATGCGGATCTCGCTGGTGGAGATCAGCTCGATGTTGATCGCGGCCTCGGCCAGGGCGCGGAACATCTTCGCGGCGTAGCCGACGCCGGACTGCATGCCGGTCCCGACGATGGAGACCTTGGCGGCGTGCTCGTCGAGGATCACGTCGCTGGCGCCGAGGTCGCCCGCGCCGTCGCGGCAGAGCGCGTGGGCGGCGGCGGCCTGGTCGTGCGCGACGCTGAAGGTCAGGTCGGTCAGCCGTTCGGCGCTGGCGTTCTGCACGATCGTGTCGACGTTGATCCCCGCCTCGGCGAGCGGTCCGAAGACCTGCGAGGCGATGCCGGGCCGATCGGGCACGGCGCGGATGGTGATCAGGGCGACGTCGCGATCGAGCGCGATGCCGCGCACGCGGTTGCTGGGTTCCATCTGGACCTGCTTTCGGATCAGGGTGCCGGGGACGTCCTCGCGGAAGGACGAGGCGACGAGGATGGGAAGGTCGTAGAGCAGGCCCAGCTCCACGGCGCGGGGGTGCATCACGCCCGCGCCCTGGGAGGCGAGTTCGAGCATCTCCTCGTAGGCGATGTCGTGCAGCCGGCGGGCCCGCGGCTCGATGCGGGGGTCGGTGGTGTAGACGCCGTCGACGTCGGTGTAGATCTCCGCCCGCGCGGCGTGCAGCGCGGCGGCCAGGGCGACGGCGGAGGTGTCGGAGCCGCCGCGGCCCAGGGTCGTGAAGTCGGACCCGGGCGTGATGCCCTGGAAGCCGGCGATGATCACGACCTGCCCGCGGCCGAGCTCGGTCTGAATGCGATCCGTCTCGATGCGGGTGATGCGGGCGCGGGTGTGCGTGTCGTCGGTGAAGACGCCCGCCTGCTGGCCGGTCAGGGCGATGGCCGGCACGTCGTGCTCCTCGATCGCCATGGCCAGCAGCGCCGCGCTGACGATCTCGCCCGAGGCGAGCAGCATGTCGTACTCGCGGCCGGCGGGGGTGGCCGTGATCTCGCCGGCCAGCGCCACCAGGCTGTCGGTCGTTTTGCCCATGGCCGAGACGACGGCGACGATGCGGTCGCCGCCGGCGGCGCGGGCGGCGATGCGTCCGGCGACGTGCTGCAGGCGCTCGGTGCTGCCGACGCTGGTGCCGCCGTACTTCTGCACGCTGACGGGCTGCACGCCGACGGGGGCCGGGGCGCTCACGCCTGCGTCCAGGGGTCCGCGTCGTCGAGGACGGTCGCGCCGGAGAGGCAGGGCTCGGCGACGAACGGCCGCCCGCCGATGCCGAAGCCGTCCGCCGCCGCGGCGAGGGCGTCGCGGACCTCCTCGGCGCGCTCCGGCGGTGCGAGGGCCAGGATGGTGGAGCCGCCGCCGGAGAGGTAGGCGCAGAACGCGCCGGCCCCGCGGGCGGCGTCGAAGAAGTCGAACATCTGCGGGAAGAGGCGGCTGCGCGGGCGCTGGTGCAGGCGCTCCTCGCTGGCGACGTTGAGCGCCTCCCAGTCGCCCGTCGCGAGGGCGGCGATGAGCAGGGCGGCGTGGCTGCTGTTGAAGACGGCGTCGGCCCGGCTCAGGCCGTCGGGCAGGGAGGCGCGGGTCTCGTTGGTGGGCATCGAGAAGTCGGGCGAGAAGCCGGCGCAGGTGACTCCGGCCGGGATGGGCACGGCCACCCGCTGCCAGCGCGGAGGGTGGTTCGACTCGCCGGGCGCCGTATCGGCGGCGGCGACGACCTGCAGGCCGCCGAAGAGCGCCGGGGCGATGTTGTCGGCGTGGCCCTCCAGCCGGGCTCCCACCTGGAGCAGCGCCGCATCGTGCAGCGGGCCGCCGAGCAGCGCGTTGGCGGCGACGACGCCGGCCCCGCGGGCGGCCGCGCTCGCGCCCAGGCCGCGGCCCAGCGGGATGTCGCTGCCGACGTCCACTTCAATGGTGCGGGGCGCGCGCTGCCCGGCGCGCTTGTAGCCGGCGCGGACGGCCGCCGCCGCCATGCTGCGCATCGGGTCCCGCCGTCCCCGGCGGCCGCCGCCCTCGTCGTCGACGCGCACCGTGAACGTGGCGAAGATCGACACGGCCATGCCCACGGCGTCGAAGCCGGGGCCGAGGTTGGCGGTGGTGGCCGGGACGCGGACGGCGACAGTCGCGGCGTTCATGGGAGGGCTCGCGCGGCGGTCAGCGGCGGGCTGCCGGGATTCATCGGAGGGCGTCTCCGAGTCTACGGTCGGCCCGCCGGGGCGGGCAATCGACTGCGGCACGCGGTCAGCCGCGGTCCGGGAAGCCGATGTGCGCCAGCCGCGCCGCGACCAGTTCCCAGGCCTCGGCGATCACGATCTCAAGCGGCTGGGCGGCGTCGATCGACTTGATCCGGTCGGGCTCCGCGATCGCCAGGCGCCCGAAGCCCTCATAGACGCGGTTGTGGAACTCCGTCGTCTCGTGGCCGATGCGGTCGAAGGTCTCCAGCCGCGTGCGCGCGAGGCCGATCGAGACCGGAACGTCGAGCAGCAGCGTGAGGTTGGGCGCGGCGCCGCCGGTGGCGACGCGGTTGAGCTGCTGCAGCAGGTCGAGGTCGAGGCCGCGCCCATAGGCCTGGTAGGCGATCGTGGAGTCGGTGAAGCGGTCGCAGATGACGACCGCGCCGCGGGCCAGCGAGGGCCGGATGACCCGCGCCACGTGTTCGGCCCGGTCGGCGAGGAAGAGGAAGGCCTCGGTCCAGCCGCCCATCAATTCGTCGCCGCGGAAGAGGGCGTCGCGGATGGCCGCGCCCGGCGGCGTGCCGCCCGGCTCGCGCGTGAGGACCACTTCCGCGCCGCGCTCGCGGGCGCGCGCCGCCAGGGCCGTCGCCACGGTCGTCTTGCCCGCCCCCTCGCCGCCCTCCAGGGTGATGAACAGGGCCATGACGGGGCTCAGGTCCGGAAGACGCGCACGCGGCGGTTGGGGTCGCGGCCCTTGCTGGTCGAGAAGAGGTCGAAGCGCTCCGCGAGCTGGTGCTGGAGCCGGCGGATGTAGGCGTTCTGCGGCGCCAGCTCGACGGCCGACTGCTCGCCCGCGTTGAGCGCCTCGATGGCCGTCTCCACCTCCGCCAGGGCGCTGGTCACGGGGTCGAACTCGGAGTGGCCCTGCGACAGCGCGCGCAGGCTCTGCTCCATCTGCACGACGGTGTTGTGCTTGAGCACGAAGATGGGCAGGCCACGCGATTCGGCGTCGCGCACGGGGCCGGGCCGGCGGCGGAAGATCGAGCGCAGGGTCATCATCGCGTCGGCTTGGTCGAGTTGGTCGGCGATCGAGGCGTTGGCGCCCGACTCGCGGATCGCCTCGTTGAGCCGGTCGGCCGAGACGCCGTAGGGGTGGATGCGGCGGTGCGGCCCCACGGGCCGCAGGCGGACGGGCGAGCGCTCCAGTTCCAGGCCGGCGGGCTCCGCGCCCAACGGAGCCGCCCGGCGGTCGCTGATGTGGACGGCGCCCTCGTCGTCCATCTCGCGCTGCGTCGGCTCCACCGCCTCGCCGCGCAGCAGCGCGTCGACCGTGCGGGCGACGTCGCGGTGGATGGAGACGCGGTGGAAGGACTGGATCTCGACCAGCACGTCGAAGGTGGGCGGGGCCATGCGCTCGAGCACCGACTTGCGGGTGCCGCGGCGGCGGGCCTCCTCGTCGGAGAGGGTGACGGTCTGGATGCCGCCGATCAGGTCGGCCAGGGTGGGGTTCATCATCAGGTTGGCGAGCGTGTTGCCGTGCGCCGTCGCGACCAGTTGCACGCCCCGCTCCGCGATCGTGCGGGCGGCCTGCGCCTCCAGTTCCGTGCCGATCTCGTCGATGATGATGACCTCCGGCATGTGGTTCTCCACCGCCTCCACCATCACCGCGTGCTGCTGCGCGGGCGTCGGCACCTGCATGCGCCGCGCGCGGCCGATGCCGGGGTGGGGGATGTCGCCGTCGCCCGCGATCTCGTTCGAGGTGTCGACCACGACCACGCGCTTGCCGGTCTCGGACAGCACCCGCGCGACCTCGCGCAGCATGGTCGTCTTGCCCACGCCGGGCCGCCCCAGCAGGAGGATGCTTTCGCCCGACTGCACCAGGTCGTCGATCACGCGGACGGTGCCGTACACGGCCCGGCCGACGCGCATCGTGAGCCCCACGATCTCGTCGCGGCGGTTGCGGATGCAGGAGATGCGATGCAGCGTGCGGGCGATGCCGGCGCGGTTGTCGCCGCCGAACTCGCCCAGCTTGCGCACGACGGCCTGCAGGCCGGCCGTCTCCACATCGTGGTCGCCCAGCACGATCTCGCGGTCGGGATAGCGGGCCGTCGCCGGCCGGCCCAGGTCGAGCACGATCTCGAGCAGCAGCGCGTTGTCCGGCTGCCGCGCGAGCGCCCGCCGCAGCGGCGCCGGCAGCACCGCCAGCAGCGCGTCGAGGTCGTCGGTGATGGCGTCCGTGGGCGCGGGCGCGGGCGGCGGCGTGATGTGGCTGGGCGGGGGCGCGTCGGCGGGGCCGGGCGCGGGTGGGACGGCGAAGGGGTCGGGATCACGCATGGTGCAGGTTCTATCGGCCGCTCCTATTGAGTCGCGGGCCAAACCGTCCCTTCCAGCGACCGCTCGGCCAACTGTAGACGCTGCGTGCGCTGCGCGATCGGCCGCACGCTCAACTCGAAGCGGGCGGCGTCGTGGAAGCCGTGCTCGCGGAAGACGGCGGCCGCGCGGGTCAGGTGGCCGGGCAGCAGCAGTTCGACCGCGCCGCGCCGTCCCGCCTCGCGATCGAGCCGGCGCAGCAGCGCGACGGCGGCCTCCGCGGGCTCGCGGCGGTCGTCGCAGAGCAGCGCGGCGCGCGCGACCGGCGCGCCCCGGCCGACACGCAGCAGCGCGGGCTGGTCCCCGCCGGTCCAGACCCATTCCCGGCCGCCGCGCCCCAGCGGGTCCTGGGCCGCGCGCCATTCCCGCGGCGTGAGCGCGATCTGCCAGCGCACATCGTGCGATACGGAGCCGCTGAAGAGACGGAACAGGTCGTGGTCGTCGGCGCGGCCGCGGCGGCGCCATGCCGCGGCGGACGAAGGCGCGGCGTCCCCCTCGCCGTCGCGGCCCGCGCCGCGCACGAGCAGGGTCTCGACGCCGGCGGCGGCGAAACCCTCTCGCCGCGCCGCCGTCAGGGCCGGGCTGCCCTCCGCCAGGCGCAGGAAGAGCCGATGCGCGCCGCGCGCCCCCGCCGTCGCGACGCAGCGCTCCAGCAGGTCCATGACGAACGCCTCGGAACTGAGGCCCAGCACGAGCGCGTCGATCTCCCAGGCGCTCGCGCCGCCGCGCGGCCGCACGGCCGCCAGGCCCCGCAGCGAGAGGCCCTCGCGGCTGATCCAGGCCTCGCGGCCGCCGGGCTGAATGCTGTTGCGCAGGAGCCGCGGCCACCCCGGCCGCGCGCGTCCCGAGGCCGCGCCGTGCTCCAGAGTGACGGCGTGGTTCACGTAGGGCGCGCGCCCCGCCAGCGCGATCAGCGGCAGGTCGGCGAGTCGCAGGGGGCGGGTGTGGGCGCTCACGGCGCGCCTCCGCCCGCCGCCTCCGCCGCGGCCACGGCGGGTTCCGCCGCGACCACGCTCTCCAGGAAGTAGCGATGCCAGCGATGGTCGGGCGTCAGTTCGGGGTGGAAGGTCGTGGCCAGCAGGGAGCGGTGGCGCACCGCGACGGGCTCCGCCTCGTAGGCCATCAGCACGTCGACGCCGTCGCCCAGCGCGCGGATGCGGGGCGCGCGGATGAAGATCGCGTGGTAGGGCGGGCGCGTCCCCGCGGGCGTGGGCGGCAGGACCGGCGCCTCGAGGTCGGTCTCGAAGGAATCGACCTGGCGGCCGTAGGCGTTGCGCTCGACGGTCATCGGCAGCAGCCCCAGCGGCGGCCGGTCGAGGCCGGGCACGTCGTCGGCGAGCAGGATCGCGCCGGCGCAGGTGCCCCAGATGGGCAGCCCGGCCGCGCCGCGCCGCCGCACCGGCTCGTGCAACTCGTAGGCCAGCAGCAGCCGCGCGATGGTGGTCGATTCGCCGCCCGGGATGATCAGGCCGTCGAGCCCGGCCAACTGCTCCGGCTTGCGGATCTCCCGCGCGACCGCGCCCAGCGCGCGCAGGCTGACCGCGTGCTCGTGGAAGTCGCCCTGCAGGGCGAGGACGCCGATCGTGGGGGGCAAGGCGCTCCTCACCAGCCCCGCGCGGCGAGGCGCTCGTTGGCCGGCAGGTCGTCGAGGTTGAGCCCGGGCATGGCGTCGCCCAGGCCGGTCGAGACCTCGGCCAGGATCTGGTCGTCGTTGTAGTGGGTGGTCGCCCGGACGATGGCGTCGGCCATGCGCTGCGGCTGCTCCGACTTGAAGATGCCGCTGCCCACGAAGACGCCGTCGGCGCCCAGGCGCATCATCAGCGCCGCGTCGGCCGGCGTGGCGATGCCGCCGGCGGCGAAGTTCACGACCGGCAGGCGGCGCAGGCGCCTGGTCTCCCGCACCAACTCCACCGGCGCGCCGATCTCCTTCGCGTAGTTGACGAGTTCCTCGTCGTCCATGCCGGCCAGCGCCCGGATCGCGCCCTGCACGGCGCGCATGTGCCGCACCGCCTCCACGATGTTGCCGGTGCCGGCCTCGCCCTTGGTGCGGATCATCGCCGCGCCCTCCGCGATGCGGCGCAGCGCCTCGCCCAGGTCGCGGCAACCGCAGACGAAGGGGACCGCGAAGTCCCACTTGTTGACGTGCAGCTTCTCGTCGGCGGGGGTCAGCACCTCCGACTCGTCGACGTAGTCCACCCCCAGCGCCTGCAGGATCGACGCCTCCACGAAGTGCCCGATGCGCGCCTTGGCCATGACGGGGATCGTGACCGCGCCGATGATCTCGCGGATCTTCGTCGGATCGCTCATGCGCGCGACGCCGCCGTGCTTGCGGATGTCGGAGGGGACGCGCTCCAGCGCCATGACGGCGCACGCCCCCGCCTCCTGCGCGATGACGGCCTGCGAGGCGGTGACGACGTCCATGATGACGCCGCCCTTGAGCATCTCCGCGAGCCCGGACTTGACGGTCTGTGTGCCGGTTTCGACGACCATGGGGGCCTCCGTCGCCGCCCGGGGCCTGTGCTGCCGACCGCGGCGGACAGCGGCAGTTTATCATCGCCGCCGCGCGCTGCCTGTCGATCCGAGCGCGGGGCGGTCACCGTGATACACGAAACGGTCGTCATCGGCCCCCTGACCCGCGATTTCACGCGCCGCGCCGCCGCGCCGTCCGCGGATGGCGCGGGGATGCGCTGGTCGCAGCCGGGCGGCGCGGTCTGGCACGCGGCGCTGGCGCTGGCCCTGGCGTCTCCGGTGGAGGAAGCGCGTGTGGCCGTCGTGGCGACGGCGGGACCGTGGGCGCGGCGCTGCGGGCTGCCCGGGCTCGCCGCCGCCGGCGTGGAATGGCGCGGCGTGGAGTCGCCCCGCGATACGGCGTTCATCAATCGCTACGACCCCGATCGCCGCCGGCAGACCCTGATCTCGCGCGCGGCGCCGCTGCCGGCCGCGGCGATCGAGACCGGCGCGATCGGCGCGCCGGCGGCCGTGGTCGTCTCGCCGCTGATGCCGGGCGACACGCCGCCGGGGACGGCGCGGCGGATGCGGGAGCGGGGCGCGTTCGTCGCGGCCGACGCGCAGGGCTACCTGCGCGCCGCCGGCGCCGGCGGGCGCATCGAGACGCGGCGCGTCGACCTCCAGCCCGCGCTCGACGGCGCGCAGGCGGTCAAGTTCTCGCTGCGGGAGTTCCGCGTCTGGGCGGACCTCGGGATGGATGGGGAGTGGCGCGCGCCGGCGGCGCGGTCGGCGGCGGCGCTGGGGGTGGAGGTCGTGGTGTCGCTGGGGGGCGAGGGCGCGGCGCTCGCGCTGCCGGGGCAGGCCCGCGTGATCGAGGCGCCGTCGCCGTCGCCGGCGGGCTCGGCCGACACGACCGGCGCCGGCGACGTCCTCATCGCGATGTACGCGCGGGCGCGCAGCCTGGGCCTCGCTCCCGGTCCCGCCCTGGAGCGCGCGGTGGGGGAGACGCACGCCCTGCTGCGCCGCCGTTCGGAGGCGGAGCGCCGGGAGGAGGGAACGCTGCCGCCCGTCCTGCGCGAGCTGCAGCGCGTCGCGGCGCTGACCCGCCGCCGGGCGCGCCGCGGCGAGGACGGCGCCGCGCTGTTCCGGCCCGGCGGCGCGCTGGCGCGGGCCGTCGGCGGGGCGCTGCCGCCGGGGCCGCCGCCGGGGATGACGGCGTCCGGCGCGGCCGATCGAGCGGCGGCGATCAGCGGGGCCTGCTGGGCGCTGTTCAGCGCCGGCTGGCCCGACGACCCGCGCCTGCGGGCCGATGCGCTGGCGTCGCTGGTGGCGGCGGAGGAGCGAGGGCTCTGCGGCGCGTCGCGGTCCGGCTGCTAGTCTGACGGCCATGCTGATCGGTCTGATCTCCGACACGCACATCCCGGAAGCCGGCCCCGAGTTGTGGCCGCAGGCCTACGAGCGCCTGCGCGGCGTGGACCTGATCCTGCACGCGGGCGACATCCACGTGCTGGAGGTGATCGACAAGCTGGAGGCGATCGCGCCGATCTACGTCGCGCGCGGCAACGGCGACGACGGCGGCGCGGGGCGCCCGGTCGTGCCGGAGGATCCGCGCCTGCGGGAGGCCTGGGCGCTCAACCTCGAGGGCTTCCGGGTGGGCCTGACGCACGACCTGGCGCTGCCGGAATGGCCCCCGCACCGGACGCTGAACACGATCATGGACCACTACTTCGGCGGGCCGCAGGACATCATCGTGCACGGGGACACGCACGTCGCGAGCGTGGAGACGCTGCGCGGTGTGCTGCTCGTCAACCCCGGCAGCCCCATGTACCCGCGCAACCTGAACACGCGGCTGGGCACGATCGCGTTCCTGGAGTTGAAGGACGGCCGCGCGAACGCCTGGCTGGAGCAGCTCGACGAGACGGGCAGCCACCGCGTCGAGGCGCAGCCGCGCTACGTCTAGCCGCCCCGCGGCGTCGCCGATCGCACTACCGGGAGCCGGTTTCGCGTGACGCTCTCCGGGGCGCGGTCTATGCTTCCCGGTGCGCTCCCGACGAAGACACGCCCGCCGGCAGGCGTGGGGAGGTGGCCCGGATGTCTGGCTTGACTCTGGTCGTCCCGTACGACCGGTCCCCCGCGGGGCAACGCGGGCTGGAGACGGCGTTCCGCATCGCCCGGAGCGAGAAGAACTCGACCGTTCATCCGGTCTACGTCGTCGTGGTGGATCGGCGCATGCCGCTCGACGTGGACCTGCCGGAGCAGGCGGAGCAGGGCGAGCACTGCCTGGCGGACGCGGAGCGGCTGGCGCGGCGATACAAGCTGTCGGCGCAGGGCGAGATCCTGCAGGCTCGAGACGCCGGCCACGCGATCGTCGATGAGGCGCTGGAGCTCAGCGCCGACGCGATCGTGATCGGCGTCCCGCGCAGCGGCCGCGAGGGCATGGCGCTCAACCTGGGCAAGACGTCGGAGTACATCCTGCGCCACGCGCCCTGCGAGGTGGTGGTCGTGCGCGACGGCAGCGCCGACGACGGGCGGCCGGGGCGATGAAGGTCGTCATCATGGGCTGCGGCCGGGTCGGCGCCCGCGTGGCCGCGGAGTTCGACGCGGAAGGCCACGACGTGTCGGTCGTCGATCTGCAGCCGGACGCCTTCCGGCTGCTGCCGCGGGAATTCCACGGGCGCATGATCGTGGGCAACGGCGTCTATCAGGAGGTCCAGCGGGAGGCGGGCGGCGAGGGGGCCGACATCTTCATGGCCCTGGCCAACGGCGACAACCGCAACGCGATGGCGGCGCAGGTCGCGAAGCACCTGCTGGGCGTGCCCCGCGTGGTCGCGCGCATCTTCGACCCGGAGCGCGCCGAGGTGTACCGGGAGTTGGGGGTGGAGGCCGTGAACCCCACCGTGGCGGTGTCCAATCTCGTGCGCCAGGCGGCGCTGAACCCGGCCCGGCCCTGATGTACATCGTGATCGTGGGCGGCGGCCAGGTGGGCGCGCAGACCGCGCGCGAGCTCGTCGCCTTCGGGCACGAGGTGACCGTCGTCGAGCGCGACGCCGAGACGGTCCGCGCGCTCAACGCGGAGTTGGGCGAGATCGCGATCATCGGCGACGGCACGGAGGTCTCGATCCAGGAGGAGGCGGGCGTCAACCGCGCCGACCTGATCGTCGCGACGACCGGCCGCGACGAGGCGAACCTCGCCGTCGCGCAGGTCGCCAAGCAGCGCTTCGGCACGCCGCGCGTCATCGCCCGGATCAACTTCCCCAAGAACGAGGAGATCTTCCGCGTGGTGGGGGTCGACATCGCGGTGTCGGCGACGACGGCGATCATGGCGCAGATCGAGCAGGCGCTGCCCTCCACGCCCCTGATCCGCCTGCTGGAGTTGCACGGCAGCCCCTTCGAGTTGGTGGAAGTGGTGATCGGGGAGGACGCGTCGACCGTGGGCCAGGCGGTGCGCGACCTGCCGTTGCCCGCGGAGTCGCTGCTCACGCTGGTCGTGCACGCCGACGGCCGCCCGGAAGTGCCCACGGGCGAGACGCGATTGACGGCCGGCGCGGCCGTGCTCGCCGTGACGCTGCCCGAGCACGAGGCGGAGTTGCGCCGCGGGTTGACCGGCGGTGCCTGATGCCCGCGCGTCTGGCCTTCCTGGGGCCGCGGGGCACGAACACCGAGGCCGCCGCCCTGCGCTACGACCCCGCCGCGGCGCTCGTCGCCGGGGAGTCGATCACGGGCGTGACGGACCTGGTGCTGCGCGGCGAGGCCGACGAGGCCATCGTGCCGATCGAAAACAGCCTGCAAGGCTCGGTGACGGAGACCGTCGACCTGCTGGTGCACTCCCTGCCCCTGCGCATCAAGCGCGAGGTCGTCGTGCCGATCGAGGCGGCGCTGATCGCGGGGCCCGGCACGGCGCTGGCCGGCGTGACGGCGGTCTACTCGCACCCGCAGGCGCTGGCGCAGAGCCGGCAGTACCTCCGGGCGACGCTGCCCGGCGCGCAGCAGGTGGCGACGCTTTCGACGGCGCAGGCCGTCGAGCGCGTCGTGGCCGAGCCAGGCGCGGCCGCGATCGCGCCGCCCCGCGCGGCCGCCATCTACGGCGGCGTGATCCTGGCGCAGGGCGTGCAGGACGACCCGCGCAACAGCACCCGCTTCGTGGTGCTCGCGCCGGAGGACGCGCCGCCCAGCGGCGACGACAAGACGTCGATCGTCTTCAACGTCGATGACAAGCCGGGGGCGCTGGTGCGGATCATGCAGGTCTTCGCCGACGCCGGGATCAACCTGACCAAGATCGAGTCGCGGCCGGCCCGCGAAGCGCTGGGGGTCTACGTCTTCCTGCTCGACTGCCAGGGGCACCGGCTGGACCCGGCGCTGCGGGACGTGCTGACCACCGTCGACCGGCAGTGCCGCTGGCTGAAGATCCTGGGTTCCTACCCGCTCGACGCCGGACCCGAAGCGGGCGGCTAGGGCGTCGTGCCCGAGATCCCGGACCTGGAGAACGTCCGCGACGTCTTCAACGCGCGCCTGCCGGGCTTGCGGGTGGAGCGCGTGGAACTGCTGCGGCCGATCGTCGTGCGGGCGGCGCGCGAGGAGTTCGAGGGGCGCCTGCGCGGCGTCGGGCTGGGGCGGGTGCGGCGCCGCGGGAAGTTCCTGCTGTTCGGGCTGGAATCGGGCGACGCCCTGGTCGTGAACCCGATGCTCGTGGGGCGCTTCCAGCACGTCGAGCCCGACCGCAAGCGACCCGCGCGCACCTGCTTCGCGCTGCGCCTGTCCGACGGGCGGGAGTTGCGCTACGTCGATGACCGCTTCATGGGCAAGGTCTACGTGCTGCCCGGGGACGCGCTGGACCGGATCCCGCAGTTCGCCGAGATGGGCCCCGACGCGCTCGACCCGGCGCTCACCGAGGATGCGTTCGTCGAGCGCCTGCGCCGCTACCGGGGTCAGGTCAAGAACGTGCTGGTGAACGCGCGCTTCATCGCCGGCGTCGGCAACGCCTACGCCGATGAGATCCTGTTCGTCGCCGGCGTGCACCCCTTCACGAAGGTCGCCGCATTGAGCGACGAGCGCCGGCGCGGACTCCATCGCGCCCTGCACGCGGTGCTGGACTGGGCGATCCCGATCGTGGCGGAGCAGATGGGCGAGCAGACCGACGTGAAGCCGCGCGATTTCCTGCGCGTGCACCGCAAGGGCGGCGCGCCCTGTCCGTCCTGCGGCCACACGATCTCCGAGGTCAGCCCCGGGCGGCGGGTGACGTCATTCTGCCGCCGCTGCCAGCCGCTGTAGGCCGCCGCCGGGACCGGCCGGCGTCGCGGCGCCCGCCCGGCGGGCGTCCTCGTGCTCCGCGCCGGGGAAGAAGGGGCGCCAGCCGGGGTGCCGCTCGATGTGCCGCCAGAAGACCGCGGCCAGCGTCGCGCGGGGGCGCCGGGGAGCGCGGATGAGCCGCATGCGGGCCTCCGCGGGGGTGCGGCCGGCCTTGCGGTGGTTGCAGGGCTTGCAGGCGGAGACGAGGTTCTCCCAGGTGTGCGGCCCGTTGCGATGGCGGGGCACCACGTGGTCGAGGGTCAGGTCGCGGCTGTGCTGGCCGCAGTACTGGCAGGTGAAGCCGTCGCGGGCGAAGACCTCGCGGCGCGACAGCCGCGCCGCCGGCCGCGGCCGCTTGATGTAGTACACCATGCGGATCACGCTGGGGATGTGGAAGGCGCGGGCCACGGAGCGCAGCGCGCGCTCGCCGTCCTTGACGACCTCCGCCTTGCCCCGCTCGAGCAGCACGAAGGCGCGCCGCGCGTTGCACACGTTGAGCGGCTCGTAGTTCTGGTTCAGCACCAGCACCGGCGCGTTGACGAGGCTCACGGGTCGCCGACCTCCTGATCGCGGGCCGGCCCCGGCGCCGGGAACGGACCTCGACCACGGCCATGCTATCAAACGGGGGGCGGGGTTCAGGCGGCGGCGAACTGCCGCAGGGCGTTGTCGAACTCCTCGGGCAGCAGGCTGCGCACCACGGGGGCGGTGTCGAGCAGGAAGGCGCCGATCTGGGAGTCGGCGATGACGGCGTCCATGCCCAGGGCGGGCTGCAGGATGAAGATCACGGTGACCGCCTGCACGATCACGATGCCCTTGAGGAAGCCGAAGAGGGCGCCCGCCGCCCGGTCGGCCCAGCCCAGCATGAGCAGGCTCGCCGTCCGCCGCAGGAGGATCGAGAGCGCCCAGCCGGCGATGGCGACGATGGCGAAGATCATCAGGAAGGCGACGATGCGGGTCGCGGTCTCGTCGTCGACGAAGATCTGGAAGTTCGCCGCCAGGTTGTCGTGGAACAGGCCCGCGGCCAGGACGCCGAGCAGCACGGCGGCGAGCACCACCGTCTCACGGATGAAACCGCTCAGGTAGGCGGCCACCGTGAACCATCCCACGATGGCGATGATGAGGAAGTCGAGCCAATTCACCGCGAAACGCCGGGCCCCTCCGGGTTCCCCGCCGCGAGTACCGTACCATTGCCCCTCGGTATGTTGGAGCGACGTTGGAGCGCCGGCGCGGCGCGGGGAGGCCGGTCATGGAGCGCGCGTCGCTGATCGCCCTGCTGGACGCCGTGCGGGCGGGCGAGATCGGCGTCGAGGCGGCGGCGGCCCGGCTCGCCGCGCTGCCCGCCGAGGACCTCGGCTTCGCCCGGCTCGACCATCAGCGGCCGCTGCGCGACGGCCTGCCCGAGGCGATCCTGGCCCAGGGCAAGACGCCGGAGGAGTGCGCGACGCTGGCCGGGCGCATCGCGGCGCAGGGCGACCGCCTGCTCGTCACGCGGGCCGACGCGGCCCAGGCGGCGGCGGTGCGCGCCGTCGTGCCGGAGGCGCAGTATCACGAGCGGGCCCGCTGCCTGACCTGGCGGCCGGCCGCGGCGTCGCCCCGGCCGGTCGTGCGGGGCGTGCTGATCTGCAGCGCCGGCACGGCCGACGCCCCGGTCGCCGAGGAGGCGGCGCTGACCGCCGCCATGATGGACTGCCCCGCCGAGCGCCTGACCGACGTGGGGGTGGCCGGCCTGCACCGGCTGCTGGGCGAGATGGCGGCGCTCCAGCGCGCGACGGCGATCGTCGTCGTGGCGGGGATGGATGGGGCGCTGGCCAGCGTCGCGGCGGGGCTGACGGCCGCGCCGGTGATCGCCGTGCCGACGTCGCAGGGCTACGGCGCGGCGTTCGAGGGGCTCGCGCCGCTGCTGGCGATGCTCAACGCCTGCGCCCCGGGGGTCAGCGTCGTCAACATCGACAACGGCTTCGGCGCGGGCTACCTGGCGGCCACGATCGCGCGAGCCGCGGTCGAGGGCTCCGCGCCGTCGCAAGAGCGATGAGCGACGCCGCCCGCCGGGACCGCGCCTGCCTCTACCTGGACTGCCCCGGCGGCGTCGGCGGCGACATGCTGCTCGGCGCGCTGATCGATCTGGGGGTCGATCCCGACGCGATCGCGGAGCCGCTGCGCTCGCTGCCGCTCGGCGAGTGGTCGCTGACCGCCCGCGAGGTGGAACGGGCGGGGCTGCGCGCCACTCAGGCGGTCGTGCGGGTGGATCGGGAGGGGGAGGCGGCGCGGACACTGGCCGGGATCGAGGCGCTGCTGGAGGCGGGGGCGCTGCCCGAGTCGATCCGGGCGCGGGCGGCGGCGGTCTTCCGGCGCCTGGCCGCGGCCGAGGCGCGCGCGCACGGAGAACCGATCGACCGCGTGCACGTGCACGAGGTGGGCCGCACCGACGCGGTGGTCGACATCGTGGGGACGCTGCTCGCGCTCGACCGGCTGGCGATCGGCGACGTGCATTGCTCCGCGCTCCCCCTGGCCGTCGAGGGCGTCGCGCGGGGCGGCCACGGGCCCGTGCCCCTGCCGGCCCCGGCGACGCTGGAGATCCTGAGCCGGGCCTCGGCCCCGATCCGGGTCGGCGACCCCGCCGCGCGCGCGGAGCAGGTCACGCCGACGGGCGCGGCGCTGGTCGCGGAGCTGGCGGCGTTCGGCCGGCCGGCGCTGCGGCTCGATCGGGTGGGCGTGGGGGCGGGCGCGCGGGACGACCCCGGCCGGCCGAACATCCTGCGCGCCTGGCTGGGCGCGATCGAGCCGGCGGCGGCGCTGCCCCTGCGGCCGGTGGTCGTGCTGGAGACGAACGTCGACGATGTGACCGGCGAGCAGGCCGGGTTCGCGGTGGAGCGCATCCGGGCGGCGGGAGCGCTCGACGTGTGGGTGGCGGCGGCGGCGATGAAGAAGGGGCGCAGCGGCCTGCGGGTGACCGCCGTCGCGCGGCCGGCGGCGGAGGCGGCCGTCGCGACCGCGATGCTGCGCGAACTGCCGACGCTGGGCGTGCGCGTCCGCGACGAGCGGCGCTACGAGGCGGAGCGCGAGCTGCGGCAGGTGGCGACCCCGCTCGGCCCGGCGACGGTCAAGCTGCGGCGCCTGCCGGGGGAGCCGCCGGCCGTCGCGCCCGAGTACGAGGACTGCGCGACGCTGGCCCGCGCCAGCGGCCGTCCCATCGGCGAGGTGTTCGCGATCGTCGAGGCGGCGGCCCGCGCGGCGATCGCGGCGGCGCTTTCGGAGGCCCCCGCGGAGGATTAGGGCTCAGTCGATGAGTTCCGTGCCCACGAGCGACGTCCAGCGCCCGCCCTCGCCGATGATCACGTGGTCCAGCACGCGGACATCGAGCAGTTTGCCCGCCGCGACCAGATCCTTGGTGAGCTTCACATCGGCGCGCGATGGCGTGGGGTCGCCCGAGGGGTGGTTGTGCACGGCGATGATCCCGTGCGCGTTGCGCACGACCGCGGGGCGCAGCATCTCGGCGGCGCGCGCCGTGGTCTGATTCACCGATCCGACGTACAGGCGCTCGACGGACAGCACGTCGTTCTTGGTGTTGAGCAGCAGGATGCGCAACTCCTCCTGCTCGAGCGCGGCCATCTCCGTCCCCAGCAGCGCGGCGACATCCTCGGGGCCGCCGATGCGCGGCCGTTGCTCGGGTCGCAGCGCGGCCAGCCGGACGCCCAATTCCAGGGCCGCCTTGATCTGCGCGGCCTTGGCCGGCCCCAGCCCGCGCTCGGCGGCCAGCAGGTCGGCGTCGATGCGCTGGAGGCCGTCGAGGCCGTGGTCGGCGAGCAGCCGCGCGGCGACATCCAGCGCGCTTTCCCCCTCGATGCCCACACGCAGCAGGATCGCGATCAGTTCCGCGTTGGCCAGGGCGCCGGGACCGGCGCGCAGCAAGCGCTCCCGCGGGCGCTCATCGCTGGGCAGGTCGAGGATGCGGACGTTGTAGGGCGCTTCCTCGTCGGCGGCGCGCCGGCGCCGGGGCGGACCGTGGTCGCCGGCGGCGCGGGCCGCGCTCACGCGTCGTCTCTGTCGAGTGGATCACCGGGCCGGCGGCCCGCCGATCTGCCGAAGCGTGGCGGCTCCACGCGCTGGGCGGGCCGCTCCGGCTCCTCAGTCCGGCGCGGTGGGGAGGACTCGCCGAACACGGGCGGCCGCACCGACGGTCCGGCGGGCGCGTTGGGCGCGCCGGCGGCCGGTGGGGATGCGACGGTCCGCCAGTCGTCGGCGGCGGGAGTGGGCTCGGCCTCTTCGTCGGCGCTCGGGGCCACGGCTTGCCAATCGATCAGGGTGTTGGTGTGCGGGTAGTGCAGGAGGAGGGCGCGCGCGGGCGGCTCCGGCATCTCCAGCCAGATGTCCTTGCGCACCCGGAAGACGCGCCTGCCGACCATTACGTAATGGCCCTTGGCGATGAAGAAGTCCGACTTGCGCCACTTGCGCTGCAGCGGCGCTTCGGTCTCGATGGGCTCGGCGCGCAGATCCCGCATCGCGGCGACGAGCAGCGGCAGCGTGAGCAGCCCGATCAACCCCGTGATCGAGAAGCCGATCCAGGCGCCGGACTCCACGGTCAGCGCGCGCACCAGGAAGAAGACCGCGACGGCCGTGAAGAAGACGAACACGGGCAGCCAGCCCAGCGCGGAGCGGAGCAGCAGTCGCCGCGCGCCCGCGAGCTTGTCCGGGCTGGGCTGAATCGTCGTCGTGGGTCGTGGCTCGATGTGGACGGCTATTCCTCCGGGATGAAGATGACCTGCCCGACGACGATATTCGCGCCGTCGCCCAGGCCCGGGTTGAAGCGCAGGAGTTCGTCGATCGAGACGCCGTAGACGACGCTGACGTCGTACAGCGTATCGCCCGGTTGCGCGATGAAGCGGATGAAGCCGGCCGGCTGGACGGGGTCGGCGGGCTCCGGCGGGCGCGGCAGCGCGTGCGGGTGGAGGCGCGGCAGGGCCGGCGGCGGCGCGGGCGCGGCGGAGAACACGATTGGGCCCTGGCTGGGCAGCGTGGCGTCCGGCAGCGAGATGCGCGCCTCGGCCGGGGCCGGGGAGTCGGCGGGCACGACGCTGATCGCCGGCGCGGGCTCCACGGCCGCGGGGGCCGGATCGCCGCGCAGGCTCCAGGCGGCGACCACCGCGACCGTGAGCAGGACCACGGCCAGCAGGCGCGCGCGGCTCTGCGGCGGCGGCAGCGCCGGCGCGGTGATGGGGCGGCGGCGAGCGCTCCCCGGCAGGGGTCCGGCGGCGTGCGAACGCGAAGCCATCACGCGGTGGCGCTCCCCTCACCCCCGGGCGGTCTCGCCGCCGGGGGCCAAGGCCGAGGGTACCGCATCGGGCGCGGCCGTCCGGCGCTATTGGATGGCCACCGTGGCGCCGGCGGCCTCCAGGTCGGCCTTGACCTTCTCCGCCTCGTCCTTGGGGATGTCCTCGCGGACGTTGGCCGGGGCGCCTTCGACGAACTCCTTGGCCTCCTTGAGGCCCAGCGTCGTGAGGGCGCGAACCGCCTTGATGACGTTGATCTTGTTCGCCCCGAAGTCCTGGAGCACGACCGTGAACTCGGTCTGCTCTTCCTCGGGCTCGGCCTCGGCGCTGGGGGCCGCCGCCATCGCCACCGGCGCGGCGGCGCTGACGCCGAACTCCTCCTCGATCTTCTTGACGAGGTCGCGCGCTTCGAGCACGGTCATCCCGCTGATCAGATCGAACGCCTCTTGCACCTTGGTCATCGCTGTCTCCTTCTCCGTTCGTGGTCCTACGTTTGGGGGGCTGGGTTGTTCGCGGTGTCGAGTTGCTCGGCGCGCGCCTCGATGATCGCCGCGACTTCGCGCAGCAGGCCGTTGATGCCCGCGGCGATGCCGGCGACGGGGCCGTTCACGCCGCCGGCGACGCGCGCCATCAACTCCGGCCGGCTGGGCACCGAGGCCAGGTCGTCGACCTGCGCGGCGGAGAGGACGTCGCCGTCCAGGTAGCCGCCGTGGATGGGGATCTCCAGGCGGCTCTCGCGCAGGTACTTCTTGAGCGCCTTGGGCGGCCCGATCTCATCCTCGTAGCCGAGCACCAGGGCGGTCGCCTGATCGGCGAGGTCGCCCACGCCGGGACGGCCGGCGTTCGTCGCGGCGCGCTTGAGCAGCGTGTTCTTGACGACGCGCAACTCCATCGACGGCTCCTGCTCGCGCAGGGTGAGGCGCAGTTCGCGCATCTGGGCCACGCTGAGATGGCGGTAGTCGAGCCCGATCGCCATCACCGCGCGCCCCAGCCGTTCCTGCAGGTCGGCGACCTGCTGGAGCTTGCGTTCAGTGGGCATCGGCGGCTCCTTTCGGAGGGTGTTCGCAGGGGCGGGTGAACCGGGGCGGGAAGAATCCCGCTCACCTCGCCGGTCTCGCGGCATGTGCCGGGCCGAAGACGGGAGGGGCGGGACTCACGGCCGCACGGCCGGGACGTCGCGTCCGCACCTGCGCTGGGGATTAAGGCGAGCGGCTCGCCGCCAGCGGTCTTCGGCGCCGGGAGCGGAGGTCTACTCCGCGGATCTGCTGATCGTGCTTTGCAACTCCAGTTTCACGCTGGGTCCCATGGTAGAGGTGAGGTGCAGCCCGCGGATATAGCTGCCCTTCGCGCCGCTGGGCTTGGCCTTGACGACCTCGCTCACGAGCGCGGAGATGTTGTCGACCAACTGCTGATCCTCGAAGCTCGCCTTGCCGACGGGCACGTGCATGATCGCCAAGCGGTCGAGGCGGAACTCGACCCGGCCGGCCTGCGCCTCCTGGACCGCCCGGCCGACGTCGCTCCCGCCCACCACGGTGCCCGCGCGCGGGTTGGGCATCAGGCCGCGGGGCCCCAGGATGCGCCCCAGGCGGCCCACCTTGCCCATCAGCTCGCGCTGGGCCAGCGCGACGTCGAAGTCCGTGAAGCCCTCCTGGACCTTGCTGATCAGGTCGTCGGCGCCGACGATGGCCGCGCCCGCCTCCTCGGCGTCGCGGGCGGCCTCACCCTCCGCGAAGACCGCCACGCGGACGGTCTTGCCCAGGCCGTGCGGCAGGTTCGTGGTGCCGCGCACCTGCTGGTCGGCGTGGCGGGGGTCCAACCCGGTGCGGATGTGCAACTCGACCGTCTCGTCGAACTTGGCGGTGGCGTTCTGCTTGACCCGCGTGACGGCCTCGGCCAGCGCGACGGGCGCGCCCCGGTCGAATTCCGCCACGGCGGCGGTGTAGCGCTTTCCGTGCTTGGGCATGGCTTACTCCGCAACCGTGACGCCCATGCTGCGGGCGGTGCCGGCGACGATCTTCATCGCGCCCTCGATGTCGTTCGCGTTGAGGTCGGGCATCTTCTTCTCGGCGATCTGCCGCACCTGCTCCCGCGAGATCTCCCCCACCGTCTCCCGCCGCGGCTCGCTGGAGCCCTTGGCCAGGCCGGCCGCCTTGCGGATCAGGTCCGAGGCCGGCGGCGTGCGCAGTTCGAAGGTGAAGGAGCGGTCCTCGTAGATCGTGATCTGGGCGGGGGCGATGTCGCCCGCCATGCCGGCCGAGCGTTCGTTGTAGGTCTTCACGAAGTCCATGATGTTGACGCCGTGCTGGCCCAGGGCGGGGCCCACCGGCGGGGCCGGGCTGGCCTTGCCGGCCTCCATCTGGAGGGTCAGGACCGCGCGGATTCGCTTCGCCATCGCTACACCTTCTCGACCTGCATGAAGTCCAACTCCACGGGCGTGTCGCGGCCGAACATGGAGATCATCACGCGCACCTTGCCCTTCTCGACGTTGATCTCATCGACCGCGCCGGAGAAGTCCTGGAAGGGCCCCTCCATCACGCGCACCATATCGCCGATCTCGAAGCCGACGCGCACGCGCGGCTCCGCGACGCGGGTCTGCTTGAGGATGCCGGCGACCTCCTCGCGCGGCAGCGGGTGCGGCTTCTCCGCGCCGACGAAGCCGGTCACGCCCGGCGTGTTGCGCACCACGTGCCAAGTGTCGTCGTCGAGGATCATGTTGACCAGCACGTAGCCCGGCAGCAGCTTGCGCTGCACCTGCCGGCGCTGCCCGCCCCGGATCTCCAACTCCTCCTCGGTGGGGACGATGACGTCGAAGATGCGGTCGGCGACGTCCATCGACTCCACGCGCCGCTTGAGGTTCTCGTCGACCTTGTTCTCGTGGCCCGAGTAGGTGTTGAGCACGTACCAAGCGCGGCCGTCGCCGACGTCGGGGCCCAGGATGTCGTCCGCCTCGGCGGCGGCGAGTTTGGCGGCGGCGTCGGGTTCGGGGGCCGCCGGCGCGGGGGCGTCCTCGAGGCCGAGTTGCTCCGCCAGGCGTTCGGCGGTCGCCGCCTCCTCATCGACGGGGGCGGTGGGCGCCTCTTCGTCGAAGCCGAGCGCCCGGGCGGCCCGCATGGCTTCCTGGTACTCGCGCTCGGCGGCGCTGAGGTCGGCGTCGGTGTCGGCGGCCGTCGGCGCGGTCGCGGTGTCCACGCCGAACAGGGCGGCGGCCGCCGCCGCCGCGTCGGCGTCGCGGGCGCTGGCCTCGGTCGGGACGTCCTCCGCCAGGGGCGCGGGCGCGTCGGCGGGCGCGGCGCCGGCCGGGTCGGCGGCGGGGGCGTCCGGAGCGTCGGTGGTGGTGTCGGGGTTGGTGGTCATGACGTGCTCAGCGCTGGCGCCTCATCAGTTCAGCAGGACGTTTTCCATGAGGCGGTTGAAGACCCAGTCGACGGAGCCCAGCAGCACGCCGACGGCGATGGCGATCACGATCACGACGGTCGACAGGCTGCGCGTCTCGGCGCGGCTGGGCCAGACGACCTTGCGCAACTCGGCGATGGTCTCCATCACGAGGCGGGGATGGGTGAGCCGGTAGAGCCGGCCGCGGCCGCCCCCGCCGCTGCTCTGGGCGCCCGCCGCCGGCCGCGGCGTGCCGCGACGGGGCCGCACCGTCTGGACGGGGGGCGGGTCGGGCGCGGGGGTCGGCCGGAGAGGCGGTGACGGTGCGACCGACGCCGCCTCGGCGCCCCGCGCCTGCGCACGCGGTGCGGGGGTCTGGCCGCCCGTCTGGCGGCGGCGGCGGCGACGGCGTCCGGCGCGCGGCATGGCGGATCCTCTCGCCCTTCAGCGGGTCTCGCGGAACGGGTGGTGCGCCCGGCAGCGCGGACAGTACTTGCGCAACTCCAGCCGCGCCGTCGTGTTGCGACGGTTCTTCTTGGAGTGGTACGAGAAGCGCTGACACTCCCGGCAGCGCAGCGTGATGTGAACGCGGTCGCCTTTGGCCATGCGGGAAGCCTACTCCAGGATTTCGGTGACGGCGCCGGCGCCGACGGTGCGGCCGCCCTCGCGGATGGCGAAGCGCAGGCCGGGTTCGAGGGCGATGGGCTGGATGAGGCGGATGTGCATGACGACGTTGTCGCCGGGCATGGCCATTTCGACGCCGGCGGGGAACTGGATCTCGCCGGTCACGTCGGTGGTGCGGATGTAGAACTGGGGGCGGTAGCCGGGGAAGAAGGGGGTGTGGCGGCCGCCCTCCTCCTTGCTGAGGATGTAGACCTCGGCCTGGAAGGCGGTGTGGGGGGTGATCGAGCCGGGCGCGGCCAGCACCTGGCCGCGCTCCACGTCGCCGCGCTCCTTGCCGCGCAGCAGGCAGCCGACGTTGTCGCCGGCCTCGCCGGCGTCGAGCGTCTTCTTGAACATCTCCACGCCGGTCACGGTGCTGCGCTCGGTCTCCTTGAGGCCGACGATCTCGATCGCGTCGCCGGTGTGCACCTGGCCGCGCTCGATGCGGCCGGTGACGACGGTGCCGCGGCCCTTGATGCCGAAGACGTCCTCGATCGGCATCAGGAAGGGCTGGTCGGTCAGCCGCGGCGGCGTCGGCACGTAGGCGTCGACGGCGTCCATCAGCTCGCGGATGGCGGCGTACTCGGGCGCGGCGGCGTCCGTGCTGGCCGACTCCAGGGCGTGCAGGGCGGCGCCGCGCACGACGGGGATGTCGTCGCCGGGGAAGTCGTACTGGCTGAGCAGTTCGCGCACCTCCAGCTCCACCAGGTCGAGCAGCTCGGGGTCGTCGAGCTGGTCGACCTTGTTGAGGAAGACGACCATGCGCGGCACGCCCACCTGGCGGGCCAGCAGGATGTGCTCGCGGGTCTGCGGCATGGGGCCGTCGGGGGCCGCCACCACCAGGATCGCGCCGTCCATCTGGGCGGCGCCGGTGATCATGTTCTTGATGTAGTCGGCGTGGCCGGGCGCGTCGATGTGCGCGTAGTGGCGCGCTGCGGTCTCGTACTCCACGTGCGCGATCGCGATCGTGATGCCCCGCTCGCGCTCCTCGGGCGCGTTGTCGATCGAGTCGAAGCTGCGCACCTCGGCCTGCCCGGCCAGGGCCAGGGTCTTCGTGATCGCCGCCGTGAGCGTCGTCTTGCCGTGATCCACGTGGCCAATCGTGCCCACGTTCACGTGCGGCTTCGTGCGTTCGAATCTCTCTCGCGCCATGGGATCCCTTCGATGTCTTTCAATGACTGTTGCGCGCCCCGCCGCGGGCCGGGTCGCGCCGGCTGACCGGCTGGAGCCCACATCCAGATTTGAACTGGAGACCTCGTTCTTACCAAGAACGCGCTCTACCGACTGAGCTATGTGGGCCGGACACGCATCCTCACTTGTCTGGCGCCCCGGCCGGGGCGCCCGCGCCGGGGCGCGTCCTGTGCGGCCCTCGCCCCGGGTCGCCGCGATGTCTGGTGCTGGGGGCAGGATTCGAACCTGCGTAGCCCTTCCGGGCGCCGGTTTTACAGACCGGTGGTATTAGCCACTCACCCACCCCAGCGGGGACCGGCGCGGGGCCGGCAGGCCGCCGCCGGCGGTTGGAGCCCGAGAAGGGATTCGAACCCCCAACCTGCCGATTACAAGTCGGCTGCGCTGCCAGTTGCGCCACTCGGGCTCAGCCCGAAACGAACCCCAAACAAAAAAACACGCTCAGCCGCGCGTCTGTCAAGAAGCATATGTCGCCACGAAGAAGGCCGTCAAGGCGGCGCGGGCGCCGATGGGGCTCGGAACGCTAGAAGCGCAACGTATCCGCGGCCTTGCTCGGCGCCGGCGTGCCGGGCGGGGCCTCCGCCGGGTGGGGGGGCGCCGCGGCCGGCCCCAGCGGGGGCTCGGCGCTACGCCAGGTGGTGCCGTCGCGGCCGTCCTCCAGGACGACGCCGCGCTCCCGGAGGGCGTCGCGGACCTGGTCGGCGAGGGCGTACTGCTTCGCCTCGCGCAGTTGACGGCGCACGTCGACCAGCAGCTCGATGAACGGGGCCGCCTGCGCGGCCTGCCGCCGCTCTTCGAAGCGCAGGCCCAGCACGCCGCCCAACTCGCGCAGCAGATCCAGCGCCGCCCCGCCGGGGCGGCCCTCGGCGGCGGCGCGGTTGAGCCAGCGCGCGACGTCGAACAGCACGGCCAGGGCCTGCGGCGTGCCCAGGTCGTCGGCCATGCCGCGGCGGAAGCGATCGCGCGCCGCCGCCACGTCGAAGTCGCCCGGCCCCTCCGGCAGGCCGACGCCGGCGGCGATGCGCAGCCGCTCGGCGCCGCGCGCGGCGGCGGCCAGCGACTCCTCGGAGTAGGTCAGCGGGCTGCGGTAGTGGCCGCCCAGGATGAAGATGCGCAGCCCGTCGGCGCCGTAGCGGTCGAGCCCCTCGCGCAGGCTGATGATGTTGCCCAGCGACTTCGACATCTTCTCGTCGCCCAGCTGCATCATCGCGTTGTGCACCCAGTGGCCGACGAAGGGCCGCTGGCCGGTGAACCCCTCCGACTGGGCGATCTCGTTCTCATGGTGGGGGAAGATCAGGTCCATGCCGCCGCCGTGCAGGTCGATCTGCTCGCCCAGGTAGCGCAGCGCCATCGCGCTGCACTCGATGTGCCAGCCGGGACGGCCGGGACCCCAGGGGCTGTCCCAGGACGGCTCGCCGGGCTTCGCGCCCTTCCACAAGGTGAAGTCCATGGGGTGCGCCTTGCGGGAACTCTGCTCGATGCGGGCGCCGGCGATCATGTCCCGCAGGCTGCGATTGGAGAGTTTGCCGTAGTCGGGCGGGGCCTCGACGCGGAAGTAGACGTCGCCGCCGGCCGGGTAGGCGGCGTCCCCGTCGATCAGCCCGGCGATGATCTCCTGCATCTTGTCGATCTCTTGCGTGGCCCGCGGATGCACGTCGGCGGCGCGGATGTTGAGTTCGCGCCACTCCTGCTGGAAGCGGTCGATCTGTTGGGCGGCGAGCTCCGCCACCTCCACGCCCAGGCGCCCCGCGCGGGCGATCATCTTGTCGTCGATGTCGGTGAAGTTGTAGACCAGCCGCACGGGGCGGCCGTCCCACTCCAGATAGCGCCGCAGCACGTCGAAGACGACGATGCTCATGGCGTGGCCCAGGTGCGCGTCGTCGTAGGGCGTGATGCCGCAGACGTACATCGAGATGGGGTCGTGCCGGGGCCGGAAGGGCTCCTTGCGCCGGGTGAGGGTGTTGTAGAGATCCACGCGTCTCTCCGATGCGGCCGCGGCGGTCAGTGCGCGGCGGGCGTCCCGGCCCCCGGCGGCGCCTCGGGCGCGGCGGCCGGCGCCGCCGCCTCCGCCGCGGCGTCCGCGTCGTGCCGGGCCGGATATTCGTGCTCGGTCAGGCGCGACTCCAGTTCGAAGACGCGCTGTTCCAGGATCTCCAGGCGGTCGTGCTCGGGGTCGGGCAGACGCAGGACCGTCTCGTTGCCGGGATCGTAGAAGGAGACGACGTGGCCGGGCACGCCGACGACGGTGGCGTACTCGGGCACGTTGCCCACCACGACCGAGCCGGCCCCGATCTTCGCGCCCCTGCCCACGGTCACGGCGCCGATCACCTGCGCGCCCGCGCCCACGGTGACGTCGCCGCCCAGGGTGGGGTGCCGCTTCGTGCGCCGGGTGCTGGTGCCGCCCAGCGTGACGCCCTGGTGCAGGTGGCAGCCGTCGCCGATCTCCGCCGTCTCGCCGATCACGACCCCCATGCCGTGGTCGATGAAGCAGCGGCCGCGCAGCGTCGCGCCGGGGTGGATCTCGATCCCGGTGAGGAAGCGGCTGAGGTGCGAGAGGGCGCGCGGCAGGAAGGGGATGTGGATGCGCCAGAGCGCGTGCGCCAGCCGGTGCAACTCGCGCGCCTGGAAGCCGGGGTAGAGGAAGATCACCTCGATCGGGTTCACGGCGGCGGGGTCGCGCTCGAGGACGAAGCGGATGTCGTCGCGGATGTCGCGCCAGATGGGCATGGGTCTCCTGCTGCGGAATCGCCGCCGACGGGGCGGCCGGCGGAGCAGGCCGGGAGCGCGTCGGGCGGGCGGGCGGATGCGGGCGGCGGGCGCTCAGGGACAGCGCGCCGGCGGGGCGCCGGGCAGGGTCGCGCCGCGGCGCTTGAGCGTGCGGACGTAGGGGTTGACCGGCGTCATGCCGTCTCCGCTCCTGCTCCGTCCCGTCGCCCGTCAGTCGCGCGGCCGGATCAGCGCGATCGCCTGCGCCTGGATGCCCTCCGCGCGGCCGAGCGCGCCCATGCCGTCGGCCGTGGTGGCCTTGACGCTGACGGCGTCCGGCTCCACCGCGAGGGCGGCCGAGAGCCGCGCGCGCATGGCCGGCACGTGGGGCCGCAGTCGCGGCCGTTCCGCCACCACCGTGGCGTCCACGTTGCCCACACGATACCCGTGTTGCTCCAGGCTGGCGACCGTGCGGCGCAGCAGGTCGAGGCTGTCGGCGCCCGCCCAGGCCGGATCGTCGGAGGGGAAGTGGGCGCCGATGTCGCCCAGGCCGGCCGCCCCCAGCAGCGCGTCGATGATGGCGTGTGTGAGCACGTCGGCGTCGGAGTGGCCGGCCAGCCCGTCGGCGCCGGCGATGGTGACGCCGCCCAGCACCAGGGGCCGTCCCGCGCCGAAGCGGTGGGCGTCGCTGCCCAACCCGACCCGGTCGCCCGCGGGGCTCATCCCGGAGCCGCCGATGCCGCGCCGTCCCGCAGGAGCGCCGCGACGATGGGCAGGTCCTCGGGGCGGGTGATCTTGGGGTTGGGCGCGCCCGCCGCATAGAGGAAGACGGGGGCCGGGAGCGCCTCCACCAGCGCCGCGTCGTCGCTGGCGTCGCTGGCCGGGTCGGCCGCGTGGGCGCGGCGCAGGAGGTCGAGACGGAACGTCTGCGGCGTCTGCGCGGCGCGCAGCGAGTCGCGATCGATCGTGCGCTCGATCCGCGCCGGGCCGGGCGGGCGGCCGTCGCAGGGCGCGACCTGCTTGATCGTGTCGGTCACCGGTCCGGCCACGATGGCGGCGCCGTGCGCCGCGGCCAGCGCGACGCCCTGCCGGATCATCGCCTGCGTGACGAGCGGCCGGGCCGTGTCGTGCACCGCGACCAGGTCGGCGTCCGGGAGCGCCGCGAGGCCCGCCGCGACCGAGTCGCGCCGCCGCGCGCCGCCGGGGGGGATCGCGCGGACCTTGCCGCCGCCGTGCTCCTCGCCGAGGAGCGCCAGGGCGTCGCGGTTCTCCGGCCCGGCGACGAGCACGATGTGGTCGATCGCCGTGCAGGCCGCGAAGGCGCGCAGCGAATAGGCGACGACGGGCAGGCCGTCGAGCGCGGCGGTCGTCTTGTCGATGCCGCCCATGCGGGCGCTGCGGCCGCCAGCCAGCAGGATCGCGCCCGTCCGGGGGCGGCTCAAGAAGGGGCTCCCGTGGGCGTCCCGGCGGCGTCGGCGGCGGTCTCGCCGTCGTCCGCTTCCAGGTCCGGCGGCCGCAACTGGGCGAAGAGCATGCGCCCGGCGGACGTCTGGATCACGCGCTGCACCTCGACGTCGACCTCCCGGCCGACGAGGTCGCGCGCTTCCTCGACCACGACCATGGTGCCGTCGGGGAGGAAGCCGACGCCCTGGCGGCGCTCCCGCCCCACCTGGTGGATGGCCAGGCGCAGCCGCTCGCCCGGCAGGGCCACGGTGCGGACCGCCTGCGCGAGCGCGTTGATGTTGAGCGCCGGCAAGTCCTCGACGCCGGCGACGCGCGTGAGGTTGAAGTCGGTCGTGAGGAGGACCGCGCCGCGGTCGCGCGTGAGCGCGAGCACCTTGGCGTCGACGTCGGGGGCCTCCGGGAAGTCGCGCTCGTCGATGATCGTGTGCACGCGCGTGTCGGCCTGAATGCGCGACAGCAACTCCAGCCCGTGGCGCCCGCGGCGGCGCTTGAGGGGGTCGCTGCTGTCGGCGACGCGGCGCAACTCGTCGAGCACGAAGCGGGGCACGATCAGGTCGGCGAGCAGGAAACCGGACTCGACGATGTCCGCCAAGCGGCCGTCGATGATGGCGCTGGTGTCGACGACGGCGCTGCGCCGGGCCCCGCGCGCGGCGGCGACCGGGGCGATCGCGCCGGTCACGGTGTCGGTGCGCTCCCGCAGGCCGCCCAGGAACCGCTCGACCTCCGGCCGCCGGCCCAGGGCGACGGCCATGCCGGCCGGCACGAGCAGGATCGCGACGCCGATCGGGGCGAAGTCGCCCGCCGCGCCGGGCAGTTGGTTGAGCGCGGGCGTGAGCAGCGCCGTCACGACCAGCGCCGCCACGACGCCGAAGGCGCCCAGGAAGATCTCGAGCGTGGAGAGCCCCAGCCGGACGCCGCGCCGAAAGAGGTTGATCGGCCAGAGGACGAGCCGGGTGAGCGAGGCGGTCGCGCTGTGGGGCGAGTACATGGGAGGCCCCGGTGGCGGATCGGGGCGGGAACCCGGACGCCCGCGCCGATCGCGCCGGAAACGGAAAGGCGGCCTTGCGGCCGCCGAATGATGCCGGGGTGGGCCGGGCCCACCGAATAAGTCCAGGCAACCACCCGGAGGTGAATGCCGTCAAATGATACCAGACGCGACGGGCGGCGTGCAACAGGGTCCCCGAGCGGGGAGATGGGCGCGTCCCCGTGTACGATGGAGGCCGCGCCGGCCGGGGGACGGCCCCGGCGCGGACGACGGAGGCGAATGTGCCACGCATCGAGTTGGACCCGCTGCTGCACGGTGTCTCGAAGCCCGCCCGCTACAGCGGCGGCGAGTGGAACAGCATCGTGCGCCCCTGGCACGACGCCGAGATCCGCTGGGCGCTGCTCTACCCCGACGTCTACGACGTGGGCATGTCCAACGGCGGGCTGGCGATCCTCTACGACCTGCTCAACCACACGCCGCGCACGCTGGCCGAGCGGGCCTTCGCGCCCTGGCCGGACATGGAGGCGTCGCTGCGGGAGCGCGGCGCGCCCCTGTTCAGCCTGGAGAACCGCCGCCCGCTGGCGGAGTTCGACGCGCTGGGCTTCTCGCTGAGCTACGAGCTCACCTACACGAACGTCTGCAACATGCTCGACCTGTCGGGCATCGCCGTGCTCGCCGCGGAGCGCGCCGACGACGCCCCCGTCATCTTCGCGGGCGGCTCCGGGGCGCTGGTGCCGGAGCCGCTGGCGCTCGTCATCGACGCCTTCATCCTGGGCGAGGGCGAGGACGTGATCCTGGAGGTCACCGAGGTTCTGCGCGACTGGAAGTCGGCCGGGGGCGGGCCGCGCATCGAGCTGCTGCGGCAGTTGGCGCGGGCGCCGGGCGTCTACGTGCCGCGCTTCTACCGCTGGGCCTACCAGCCCGACGGCACGGTGGCCGAGGTGGAGTCGCTCGACGCCGCGGCGCCGCTGCCGGTGGTCAAGCGCTTCATGCAGGGCATGCCGCCGATCCTGACTAAGCCCATCGTGCCGTTCCTGGAGACGGTGCACGACCGCGCCGGCATCGAGATCCAGCGCGGCTGCACGCAGGGCTGCCGCTTCTGCCAGGCGGGGATGATCTACCGGCCGCTGCGCGAGCGCACGCCGGAGGAGGTCGTCGCGGGCGCGCGCGAACTGCTCGCCAACACCGGCTACGACGAACTCTCGCTGGTCTCGCTGAGCAGCACCGACCACAGCCAGATCGACGGCATCGTCGCGGCGCTGCGGCGCGAGTTCGGCGACGGCCTGGGCATCTCGCTGCCCAGCACGCGGGTCGATTCCTTCAGCGTCGACGTGGCGCTGGCCTGCGCGCCGCGCCGCAAGCGCTCGATGACCTTCGCGCCGGAGGCCGGCAGCCAGCGGCTGCGCAACGCGGTCAGCAAGCTGGTCGCCGACGAGGACCTGCTGGCGGCGGCCCGCAACGCCTTCGAGAACGGCTGGAGCAGCATCAAGCTCTACTTCATGGTGGGCCTGCCGACGGAGACCATGGCCGACGTGCAGGGCATCGTCGATTGGGCGGCGCAGGTCAAGCAGATCGGCCGCGAGGTGGTCGGCAAGCGGGCGCGCGTGCGCGTCTCGACGTCGAACCACGTGCCCAAGGCGCACGCCCCCTTCCAGTGGGCGCGGCAGGACACCGCCGCCGAGTTGGAGCCCAAGCACCGGCTCCTGCGCGAGGGCTGCCGGGCGGCCCGGCTCGACTTCACCTGGAACGACCCGGCGGAGTCGATCCTGGAGGGCGTGCTGAGCCGGGGCGACCGCCGCGTCGGCGAGGCCGTCGTGGAGGCTTGGCGGCGCGGCGCCCGCTTCGACGCCTGGAGCGAGTATCACGACCCCGCCATCTGGGAGGCGGCCTTCGCCGCGCACGGCGTCGACCCGGACTTCTACTGCCACCGCGAGCGCGACCTGTGGGAGCGCTTCCCCTGGATGCACATCGCCAGCGGCGTCAGCGAGGCCTACCTGCGCCGCGAGTGGATGCGGACGCAGCGGGAACTGACGACGATCGACTGCCGCGACGGCTGTCAGGTCTGCGGGCTGGAGCACGCGGCCCAACTCTGCGAACTGAAGCTGCAGGACCTCGTGCTGACCCAGCGGGCGCGCAAGGCGGGCGAACCGCTGCCCGTCGTCGTCTGAGCGGCCGGGACGTGACCGCGATGCGCGAGCAGGCGGAACTGGACCTCAGCGACGAGACGCGCGACATCCTGAACTTCCTCGTCTGGCAGCTCGATCAGGCCTTCGAGTTCAAGCCGGAGCACTCGCTCATCGCGAACCTCTCGACGGCGACGCCGGAGATGCTCGACCAGTTGCCGCCGTCGGGCGGCCGCACGCTGCGCGACCTCATGGCGCACTGCGCGTCGGTCAAGCGGATGCACATCGCGCACGCCTTCGGCGACGGCGAACTGGGCTGGTGGGAGACCTGGGACGGCGAGGGAGAGCTGAAGGACGCCGACTTCAAGGCGCTCGTCGCCTGGCTGCGGCGGGCGCACGCCGAGGCGCAGGCGGCCGTGCGCGGGCTGGAGGAGGACGGCGAGCTGTTGATGGAGCGCCGCACGCACTGGGGCGAGTTGCGCCAGACGCGCTTCATCATCGACGCCGTGCTGAGCCACGACATCTACCACGCGGGCGAGATCAACCACCTGCGCGGGCTGCTCCAGCGCGCCGATCACTTCCCGCACGGCGGCCGCACCTAGCCACGGCGGCCGTCGGCGGGGGCTATCGTGCCCCGGATGCCTTCCTCCGAGCCCACGGCGGCGGGTCCGCGCCGGGAATCCCGATCGTCGTTCGCGCCGTTCGCCGTGCGCGACTTCCGGCTGCTGTTCCTCAGCTTCGTCGGCTGGCAACTGATCCACCCCCTGCAGGTGGTCTCGCTGATCTTCTGGGTGCAGGACAACGCCGACGACGATTCGCGGATCATCCTGATCGGCGTTCTGGGCAGCCTGCGCGGCGTGGGGGCGCTGGTCTTCAGTCTGCTGGCGGGGGCGCTGGCCGACCGCTTCGACCGGCGGCGGCTGCTGCTGGCGGCGCAGGGGCTGGGATTCCTGATCGCGCTGACCGTCGCGCTGCTGATGAGCGTCGGCTCGGGCGACGCGCTGGGCTTCGCGCTGATCTTCCTGCTCGCCTTCCTGAGCGCGGCGCCGATCGCGATCGACATGCCCACGCGGCAGGCGATGGTGCCGGAGATCGTGGGTCCGCGCCTGACCTCGCGGGGGATCGCGCTCAACTCGGCGGGGATGCAGCTGGCCATGCCGCTGGCGATCTTCGGCGTGGGGCTGGTGATCGAGGCGGTGGGTACCGGCGCGGCCTATGCGCTGAGTTCGGCGGGCCACGCGGCGGCGCTCCTGCTGCTGCTGCCGATGTCGTACCGGACGGCGGCGCGGGGCCGGGCGGCCGGCGCGGCGCTGCGCCGCACCGCGGCCGACATCGCGGCCGGCTTCCGCTTCGCGCGCGGCCACGCGATCGTGCTGTCGGTCATCGTGTTGGTGGTCGTGCTGCTGGCGATCGGCTTCCCGCCCGTGGCGAGCCTGGGGCCCACCTGGATCACGACGGTGGTGGGGGCGACGTACGCGGAGTTCGGCTTCATCGCGCTCACCTGGGGGGTGGGCGCGCTGCTCGCGTCGCTGGCGATGACGCGCGTCACGGCGATGCGGCTCCAGGGGCCGATGCTGTCGCTGGGCGCGCTGACCTTCGCAGGGTCGTTCGTCCTCTTCGTGGGCGGGCAGTCGTGGCCCTTCGCGGTGGCGGGGAACTTCGGCCTGGGCGCGGGCTTCGCGATCACGCAGATCGCGGCGACGTCCCTGATCGCGCACCACACCCCCAACGAAGTGCGCGGGCGGGTGATGAGCCTGCTGATGATCGGCATCTTCGCGGCGCAGTCGCTGGCCCTGCCCGTCGCGGTGGCGGGGCAACTCGTGAGCCTGGAGACGCTCTTCCCCATCCTCTCCTACGTCTGCGTCGGCAGCGTGGCGGCGCTGCTGCTGGCCCGCCGCGAGCTGTGGCGGTCCCGGCCCGGCGCCACCGCCCCCGACGGCGACGCGCGCCCTCAGTCGACGGGCGGCCGTCCCGGCCGGTAGCCGGTGGCGCGCTCGTAGGCCCGGCCGATGCGGAACAGCGTGGGCTCGCTCAGCGGCTTGCCGGCGAACTGCACCGCCAGCGGCGCCCCCTCGTCGTTGCGGCCGGCGGGCAGCGTGATCGTGGGCCAGCCGTTGAAATCGAAGGGCACCGTGAAGCGCATGCGCCACTGAGGGAACTCGCGGGGCGGCGTCATGAAGAACTCGCGCGTGACGGGGAAGGGCGGCGTGGCCATGGCCGGGCTGATCAGCACGTCGACGCCGGCCGTGGCCTGGCGCATCTGCTCGACCAACTCCAGCCGCCGCTGATTGGCGCGGGCGTAGTCGACGCCCGAGGCGTCGGCGCCCATGCGCAGGAAGTACCCGAAGTAGGGGCCGTACTCGCCGGCGCGGCTGGGGTAGGTCTCGGCGTGCGCCGCCGCGGCCTCGACGCCGCAGAGGACCGGCCACCCTTCCACGGCGGTCGCCATGTCCGGCAGCGTCAGCGGCACGATCTCGGCGCCGCGGTCGCGCATCACGTCGGCCGCCGCCTCGACGGCGGCGGTGATGCCCGCGTCGATGCGGTCCAGCGCCCAGACCGGATCCAGACCGATGCGCAGCCCGGCCACGCCGTCGTCGATCGAGGCGGTGTAGTCGGGCACGGGATCCGGCAGCGTGGTGGGGTCGTCGGGGTCGGGCCCGGCGATGGCGGCCAGCACGACGGCCGCGTCCCAGCTGGAGCGGGTCATGGGCCCCACGTGGTCGAGCGATTCCGCCAGGGCCAGGACGCCCGCGCGGCTGACGCGCCCGTAGGTCGGCTTGAGCCCCACGATGCCGCAAGACGCGGACGGGAAGCGGATCGAGCCCCCGGTGTCGCTGCCCAGCGAGGCGTAGCACTGCCCCGACGCCGTCGCGACCCCGGACCCGCTCGACGACACGCCGGTCCAAAGGTCGGCTTGCCAGGGGTTGATGGGGATCGGCAGGTCGGGGTGGTAGCCGCCCATCGCGCCCTCGGTGAGGGTGAGCTTGCCCAGGATGACCGCGCCCGCGGCCCGCAGCCGCGCCACGACCGTGCCGTCGGCGTCGGGTGTGAAGTCGCGGCGGACCGTCGTGCCGCCCGCCGTCGCAACGCCGGCCGTGTAGCAGAGGTCCTTCACCCCCACCGGGACGCCGTGCAGCGGGCCCCGGTAGTCGCCCGCGGCGATCGCAGCCTCGGCCGCTTGCGCCTCGGCCAGGGCGGAGTCGGCGGTGAGCGTGACGTAGGCCTTGAGCGTGGGGTTGAGCCGGTCGATGCGGTCGAGTTGCGCCCGCGTCAACTCCACCGGTGAGAGCTCACCGGCGGCGATCCGCGGCGCGATCTCCTCGATGGTGGCGTAGGCCAAGTCGAGGGCGGAGTCGTCGGTCATGCTGGTCCTCTCTCCGTGGGCGGGGGCCGATCAGGGCTCGTCTGCATCGGCGCCGGGACATCGTAGATGAGGGGGCTAGAGGCGCAGGGCGTCGCGGAAGGGCTCCTGCGCCTCGAACGGTCCCACGACGCCCAGGTGCAGGGCGTCGTCGTGGATCAGCCGGCCCGCCAGGTCGGCCAGTTGCTCCGGGCTCACGGCCTCGATGCGCTCGACGATCTCGTCGACGCTGCGCGTGCGGTTGAGCAGCAGCGCCTGCACGCCGTACCACGACGAGACCGCGCGCGTGTCCTCCATGTTGAGCAGCATGCGCCCCTTGAGGTACTCGCGCACCCGATGCAGCTCCGCGGCCGGGACGCCGTCGCGCAGGCCGCCCAACTGGTCCAGCGCCGCGCGCAGGGCGGGCAGCGCGTTCTCGGGGTCGACGCCCAGGTAGATGAACAGGCTGCCGGTGTCGCGCAGGTTGCTGGCCGAGGCGTGGACGTCGTAGGCCAGCCCCAACTCCTCGCGCAGGGAGACGAAGAGGCGGCTGCTCATGCCGTCGCCCAGGACGGTGGTCAGCAGGCTCAAGGCGTAGCGATCCTCGTCCAGCGCGGAGAGCCCCGGCAGTCCGATCACGAGGTGCGCCTGCTCCGAGGGCTTGGCCTGCAGCCGCACGCGGGGGCTGCCGCCGGGGGGCGGCGCGTAGGTCTCGGGCGGGGCCGCGCGGCCGTGCTCCCAGACCGCGACGCTGCGCTCCGCCATCGCGAAGGCCCGCTCGGGGTCGACGGCCCCGGCGATCGACAGCAGCGCGTTGTCCGGCGTGTACTGGTCGCGGCGGTAGGCGACGGTGCGGTCGCGGGGGATCGTCTGCACGCTCTCGGGCGTGCCGGCGATGTCGCGGCCCAGCGCCTGCCCGGGCCAGAGCAGCCCGTCGAGGACGATCTCGGCCAGTTGGGCGGGGTTGTCCTCCACCATCGCCAGCTCTTCCAGGATGACGCTGCGCTCCTTCTCCAGCTCCTCGGCGTCGATCAGCGGGCGCAGGACGATGTCGGCCAGCACGTCGATGGCGACCTCGGCGTGCGCGGCGGGCACCTTGGCGTAGTAGACGGTGTACTCGCGGTCGGTGCCGGCGTTGAGCACGCCGCCGACGCCCTCGATCGCGGCCGAGATCTGCGGCGCCGTCGGCCAGCCCGGCGAGCCCTTGAAGCAGCAGTGCTCCACCAGGTGCGAGATGCCGGCCTCCTCGGGGCGCTCGTAGCGGGAGCCGGCCCCGAAGTAGAAGCCCACCGTCACCGACCGGCTGTGCGGCATCGGCGCGGCCAGCACGCGCAGGCCGTTGTCGAGCGTGCGCTGGTGCAGCGCCGGGTCGGCCCCGGCCGCCACTAGTCGCGCTCCCACAGCACGTCGCCGTGCAGGTCGGGCGCGTGCTCGCGGGCGGCGAAGACCGCCTGCTCGGCCCGGCTCCGACCGATGGTGCAGTCGTCGCCGTGGCCGTTGAACATCAGCGTCTCGTCGGGCAGGGCGTAGATGCGCTCCGTGATCGATTGCACCAGCGTCTGCAGGGCGGCGTTGCTGCGCGAATGGCCCGGCCCGCCGGGGAAGAGCGTGTCGCCGACGACGAGGAAGGGCGGCGCGTAGTAGCAGGTGCTGCCGGGCGTGTGGCCCGGCGTGTGGATGGCGGTCAGCGTCGTCTCGCCGAGCGTGATGCGCTCGCCGCCCCGCAGGTGCACCTGGATGCGGCTGTGGTCGGCCCAGGGCTCCTCGGGGTGCATGTAGAAAGGCGCGTCGAGGGCCGCGTCGAGCGTGTCGAAGCCGTCGATGTGGTCGTGGTGGGAGTGCGTGAAGAGCACCATGGCGACGGTCGTATCGGCCGCGCCGGCGAGCACCTGCCCGGGCTCCG
Source organism: Dehalococcoidia bacterium (assembly GCA_963664645.2). GTDB lineage: Bacteria > Chloroflexota > Dehalococcoidia > Bin125 > Bin125 > TK10-74A. Next base: position 340,558 of record CAXXCV010000001.1, on the reverse strand, counting down.
GCACGGCGTCGATGATGGCGCTCCGCCGCGTGGCCTTGTCGATCAGGATGAAGGCGTTGTTCGAGATCGGCCCGAAGGGACCGAGCTTGCGGACGATGAGCGAGTCGCTCTCCGCGTGCGTGGGCGGCGTGGCCATCGTGGCGCTCCTCTCCCGGACGCCCGCGCGCGGGGCGCCGGCGGGGGTGCGGCGGAGTCTACTCGACCATCGGGTGGGCGTCGTCAAGCGCGCGCGGCGCGCGTGGACCGGCGCCGCCCCGCGCCCGTAGACTGAGAGGGCCGATCGCCGCGGGGGGACCGCGGCGCGGCTTGGAGACGACACCGGCGGCCCGACCGGCCGCCCCGCCGATGCGCCGCATCGCTGGGGCGGGCCCGGCCGTCGCGCGATTAGGCGACCGCCATGGGCGAGACTCCGCTGGAGCCCGTCCCCGCGAGTGTGGGGGGCCTGCTCCCGATCACGGCCGCGATCGACGGCGCCGGGCATCTGCGCCTGGGCGGCTGCGACGTCGCGGCGCTCTGCCGCGAGCACGGCACGCCGCTCTACCTGTACGACGAGGCGACGATCCGTCAGGTCTGCCGCGACTATCGCCGCGAGTTCGGCGAGCGGCTGCCCGGCGCGCGCGTCCTCTACGCGGCCAAGGCCTTCCTCAACCCCGGTCTGGCCGCCCTGCTGGCCGGGGAGGACGTGGGCATGGACGTCGTCTCCGGCGGCGAGTTGTACGTCGCGCGGGCGGGCGGCTTCCCGGCCGGGCGGATGGCGTTCCATGGCAACAACAAGAGCGCCGCCGAGTTGGCCGAGGCGGTCGACGCGGGCGTGGGGCGGATCATCGTCGACAACGAGCACGAGCTCGAAGCGCTGGAGCGGATCGCGGCGGCGCGCGGGGTCCGGCAGGCGGTCATGCTGCGCGTCACGCCCGGCATCGACGCGCACACGCACGCCAAGACCACGACCGGCCTGGTCGACAGCAAGTTCGGTCTGCCCCTGGTGGGCGGCGCGGCCGAGGCGGCCGTCGTGCGGCTGCGCGATTCCGCGTCGCTGGAGTTGACCGGCTACCACGTCCACCTGGGCTCGCCGATCTTCGGGATGGAGCCCTACGAGGCGGGCATCGAGGTGATGACCGAGTTCGCCGCCGCCATGCGCGACCGCCACGGCGTCACCTGGCGCGAGTTCAGCCCCGGCGGCGGCTTCGCGCTGGGCTACACGCCGGATCGTCCGCCGCCGCCGATCCACGCCTACGCGGAGGCCATCGCGGCGGCGCTGCGCGCGGGCTGCGAGCGGCACGGCCTGCCCCTGCCGGAGGTGCACATCGAGCCGGGACGGTCGGTGGTGGGGCGGGCGGGCGTCGCGGTCTACACGGTGGGCGCGCGCAAGGAGATCCCGGGCGTGCGCACCTACGTGGCCGTCGACGGCGGCATGGCCGACAACGTCCGCCCCGCGATGTACGGCTCCGCCTACACGGCCGTCGTGGCCAACCGCATGCGCGACGCGGCCGAGGAGACGGTCGCGATCGCGGGCAAGTTCTGCGAGAGCGGCGACGTGTTGATCGACGCGATCGCGCTGCCGCGCCTCGCGCCCGGCGACCTCGTCGCGCTGCCGGCCAGCGGCGCCTACAACCTGGCGATGGAGAGCAACTACAACCAGGCGCAGCGCCCGCCCGTCGTGTTCCTGCGCGACGGGCGGGCCCGTCTGGTGCGGCGGCGGCAGAGCTACGCCGACCTCGTCGCGCTGGAGGCGGCGCCATGACGGCCGGCTGGGGCGCGATGACGGAGAGCGACGCCGCCCGCGCGCTGGCGCACATGATCGCGAGCGGGCGGCTGCCCCACGCGCTGCTCCTGGCGGGGCCGGCGCAGGTCGGCAAGGCGCAACTGGCGACGTCGCTGGCGCAGGCGCTGAACTGCGGCGCCGACTCGCTGGGGTTGGGCGAGCCCTGCGGCGAGTGCCGCCCGTGCCAACGCATCGCGGCCGGACGGCACGCCGACGTCGAGCTCGTCGCGCCGGGCGGAATCTGCCGCGAGTCGGACCACGACCACTCGCGGGCGACCAGCATCGGCATCTGCCAGATCCGGCGGCTGGAGGTGGTCGCCGCGCTCAACCCCTACGAGGGCCGCCGCCGCGTCTTCGTGATCGACCCCGCCGACGCGCTGACGAATGAGGCGTCGGACGCCTTCCTGAAGACGCTGGAGGAGCCGCCCGACGCGGTCACGCTGGTGCTGGTGACGGATTCGCCGGCGCGGCTGTCGGAGACGGTGCGGTCGCGCTGCCGCCGGGTCGACGTCGCGCCGCTGCGCCGGGAGGCGCTGGCCGCGCGGCTGGCCGGGACGGACGACGTGACGCCGGAGGACGCCGACGCCCTGGCGCGGATGGCGCGGGGCCGGACGGGCTGGGCGCTGGGCGCCATCGCGGAGGGCGATCCGCTCGCGCAGCGCCGCGCGGCGATCGAGAACCTGCGCCAACTCAGCGCCGGCGGCGCCGGCGAGCGGCTGGACTTCGCCCAGCGCGTCGCCGGCCGCCGCGGCGACCTCGGGCCCGCGCTCGAGGCGCTGGAATGTTGGCGCGAGTGGTGGCGCGACGTGCTGCGCGTGCGCCTCGGCGCGGGGACCGGCCTCACGCACGAGTTCCTGCGCGCGGAGTTGGAGGCCGACGCGCCACGCTACCGGCCGGACGACGTCGCCGCCTTCCTGCGGGAGCTGCGGCGGACCGAGGAGCTGCTGCGGATCGACGTGCGGGCCCAGGTCGCGCTGGAGGCGCTGATGCTGGCCGCGCCGCGCCCGGCGGCGGAGAGGAGCGCGGCATGAGCGCCAACATGATCGGCGTGCGCTTCCGCGACGCGGCGAAGATCTACCACTTCGCCCCCCCGGAGGAGCCGCTCCACGAGGGCGAGTACGTCGTCGTGCGGACGGCGAAGGGCCTGGAGATGGGGCGCGTCGTGACGCTGCCGCCCGACGACGCCGGCCCCGTCCCCCAGGGCGCGCGGCCGATCGTGCGGCTGGCCAACGCCGACGATCGCGCCCGGGCGGAGCAGATGCGGGCGCGCGGCGAGGAGATGCTGCGGCGGGCGCGGGCGCTGGTCGCCGAGCGCAACCTGCCGATGTACGTCGCCGCGATGCAACTCAACCTGGCCGGCGAGGAGGGGTCCTGCCACTTCCAGGCCGACCGGCACGTGGACTTCACCTCGGTGCGGAGGGGCGTGGAGGAGGAGTTCGACGTCCGCCTGCACATGCACCACGTCGGGCCGCGGGACCGGGCCAAGCTGGTCGACGGCCACGACATCTGCGGCCTGCGCCTCTGCTGCTCGAGCTGGATGACCGACTTCCCCAAGGTCGGCATCCGCATGGCGAAGGAGCAGTCGCTGGCGCTCAACCCCGACAAGATCTCGGGCGTCTGCGGGCGCCTGCTCTGCTGCCTGACCTTCGAGTACCCGGTCTACCGGGAGATGCGCGGCAAGCTGCCCAAGCTGGGCAAGCGCGTCTCGACGCCGGCCGGGATGGGCAAGGTCGTGCAGAGCAACGTGATCAAGCAGACGATCACGCTGGAGCTCGACGACCACGCCGGGCGGGTGGAGGTGCCGGCCGCCGAGATCGGCATGGCCGTGCGCGTCGAGGAGAAGCCCAACGCGGCGCTGGAGGAGACGCTGAGCGACGTGCTGGGCCGGGAACCCACCACCGAGGCGGCCGACGGCGCGCCCGCCGGTCGGCCCGCCGGCCAACCGGTGCGGCGCGGCGGGCGTCCGCCCCGGCGCGGCCGCGGCGCCGAGCCCGAAACGGCGGACGGCACGGTGGATGGCGAACGCCCGGCCCGGCGGCGCAAGCGGCGCGGCCGTCATGGGAGGCGGGCCGGGGCCGGTGAAGCGACCGCTTCCGGTGGACCCGAGACCCAGGCGGCCGGATCGCCGGAGGAGCGGGCGCCGGGCCCGGACGCGGCGGGCGCGGACGGGGAGGGAGAGGCGGCCCCGCGCCGGCGCCGACGGCGCCGGGGGCGTGGACGTGGGCGCGGATCGGGCGGCGGCGCGCCGGGCTAGCTCTCGACCTCCAGGATCAGATCGACCTCGACGGCCGCGCCGGCGGGCAGCGCCGCGACGCCGATCGCGACCCGCGCGCCGACCCCCGCCTCGTCGCCCAGGACGTCGCGCAGCAGTTCGGATGCGCCGTTGATCACCTGCGGCTGCTGCGTGAACTCGCCCGTCGAGGCGACGTAGCCGGTCAGCCGGACCACCCGGCGCACGGTGTCGAGCGAGCCGAGCACGCCGGCCGCCGCCGCCAGACAGTTGATCGCGCACTGCCGCGCCGCGGCCCGGCCCGCCTCCAGGTCGACCTCCGCCCCCAGCCGGCCGCTCGCGACGAAGGCGCCGTCGGCGACGGGGAGCTGGCCGGACACGTAGAGCAGGTCGCCGCTGCGCACGGCGGGCCGGTAGAGCCCCACCGGCGCGGCGGCCGGCGGCAGGTGGATGCCGAGTTCTCGCAGGCGGTCGTCGATGGGCATGACCCCTCCTTCGCTGCTTCCCAGGACGCCGAGATTCTAGATGGTGAGTTGCGCGGGCGGCGGCGGCGTCTCCGCCCCGGCCGCCAGACGCGCGGCCAGGTCGTGCAACTGCTCGTCGTCGTACCAGCGGATCTCCAGCGTGCCGCCCTTCGCGCCGCGATGCAGACGGACGCGGGTGCCCAGCGCCCGTTCGAGGTCCGCCGTAAGCCGGCCGTCCTGCCCGTCTGAATGATACTGAGTATCATCATTCCCAGGGTCGGATGCGGTGGTCCGCCCGGCCGCGGCGGCGCGGGCCGCGCGCTCCGTCTGACGCACGTTGAGCCCCTCGGCGACCACGCGACGCCAGAGCCGCTCGCGCCCGGCCGGGTCGGCGACGGACAGCAGGGCGCGGGCGTGCCCCTCGCTGATCTCGCCGCGGGCGAGGCTGTCGCGGATGGGGGCGGGCAGGCCCAGCAGGCGCAGCGAGTTGGCGATCGTGCTGCGGCTCTTGCCGACGCGCTCCGCGATCCGCGCCTGGCTCTCGCCGGTCGCGGCGAGCAGCCGCGCGTAGGCGCCGGCCTCCTCCAGGGGGCCCAGGTCCTCGCGCTGCACGTTCTCGACCAGGGCCGCCGTCAGCAGTTCGTCGCCGGCCAGACTCGTGACGACGACCGGCGCCTCCGTCAGGCCGGCCATCCGCGCCGCGCGCCAGCGCCGCTCGCCCGCGACCAACGTGAACCGATCCCCGGCCGCCGGCGTGACGAGCAGCGGCTGCAGGATGCCGACCGAGCGGACGCTGGCGGCGAGTTCCTCCAGCGCGGCCGGATCGACGGCGGTGCGCGGCTGCTCGGGGTTGGGGTCGATCCGGTCGATGGCGACGCGGCGCGGCGCGGGCTCGTCGCGCGGCTCGTGCGAGCGCGCGATGAGGGCGTCGAGGCCGCGGCCCAGGATCGGTCGGGCGGTGGTCATGCTGCGCCTCCTGTCGCCGCGACGAGGCCGCCGCGGGGGGGATCGGCGGCGACGCCGCCGGATGGCGTCCGGGCCGCCGGCGTGGCCGCGGCGCGATCCTCGCGCGCCAGGAACTCCCGCGCCAGGGCGCGGTAGGCGTCGGCCCCGGGCGAGGCGGGCGCGTGCTCGAAGACCGTGCGGCCGAAGCTGGGCGCCTCGCCCAGCCGGACCGAACGCGGGATCACCGTGGCGTAGGTCTGCGGGAAGTGCGCCCGCACCTGCCGCACGACCTCCTGGGAGAGGTTCGTGCGCGGATCGAACATCGTCAGCAGGACGCCGCCCACCTCCAGCGACGGATTGAGCCACTCCGCCACGCGGCCGATCGTGTCGGCCAGGTGCCCCAGCCCCTCCAGGGCGAGGTACTCGCACTGCACCGGGATCAGGACGCGGTCGGCGGCGGTGAGGGCGTTGAGCGTCAGCAGCCCCAGCGAGGGCGCGCAGTCGATCAGGACGAAGTCGTAGCCGGAGCGCAGCATCGCGATCGACGCCCGCAGCCGGCGTTCGCGGTCGGGGAACTCCGCGAGCTCCACCTCGGCGCCGGCGAGGTCGCGGCAGGCGGGCAGGAGCGAGAAGCCCGGCTCAGCGGTCGGCCGGACGCAGTCCGCGGCGGGCGCGCCGGCCAGCACGTCGTAGAGCGTGCCCCCCGCGCCGGGCGCGAGGCCCAGGCCGCTGGTGGCGTTGGATTGCGGGTCGCCGTCGATGAGGAGGATGCGGCGCCCGGAGCGGGCGAGCGCGGCGCCGAGGTTGACGGCGGTCGTCGTCTTGCCGACGCCGCCCTTCTGGTTCGCGATCGCAACGACCGGCACGGCTCCCGCCTTCGTAGCAGAGCCGACCCCAGCTAGTCGTCACGGTAGACGATCTGCACCCTGCGCGCAGCGCCCACGCCGGTGCTCTCCGTCTCGATGCCCTCCTGCTCCGACAGGGTCAGGTGGACGATGCGGCGCTCCGCCGGCGGCATCGGCTCCAGTTCGACCAGGGCGCGCGTCTCGCGGGCCTCGGCGGCGGCGTCCTCGGCCAGCGCGATGAGATCCCGCTCGCGGCCCCGCTTGTAGCCCTCGACGTCGACCGTGAAGGCGTGGCGGCCCTCCAGGGCGCGGTTGACGATGAGGTTCACCATGTACTGCAGCGCCGCCAGGTGCTCGCCGCGGGGGCCGATCAGGGCGTCGAGCCCGCCGCCGTCGTCATCCGGCGGCGCGTCGGTCGGGGAGATGTCGAGCACGGCCACGGCGTGGTTGAGGCCGTCCATGGGCGTCTCCGGCGGCCGCGGCGTAACGACGGCCTCCAGGCGCATGAGGTGCAGCAGGTCGGTGAGCACGGCCGCCGCGAAGGCGGTGGGCTCCTGGTCGTCCTCCGGCTCGAACTCGGGGTCGGCGAGCAGTTCGAAGGGGAGCGGGTCGGGCCGCATGATCGGGTCGCGGTCGCGGTCGCGCCCGCCCCGTCCGCGGCCGCCGTAGCGGTCCCGCCCGCGATCGCGGTCCCGCCCGCGGCCGGCGTCGCGGCCGGAATCACGACGGGACGGCGCGCCCGACCGCGACGGGCGGTCTTGCGGCGTGCGCACCGCCGGCGGACCCAGCGACGGGTCGCGCCGGCGCGCGCCGGGCGGACCGCCGGAGCCGCCCCGCCCCCGTCCGGGACCGACGGGCCGCCGCTCGACCTCCTGGTAGTCGGCGTAGTCGTCGATCTTCGGGAGCGGGGTCTCCTCGGCGTCGTCGGCGGCCGGCTCGGCCCCGATGACACTCACACGGACGTGGGCCTCACTCGCGCCGATGCCGAAGACGCCGGGCCGGCCCTCGCTGAGGACGCGCACCTCCACCTGGTTCCGGCTGCGGTTGAGCCGGCGCAGCGCCTGTTGGACGGCGTCGTCCACGGTCTTGCCGGTCGTTTCCACGCTGCTGGGGTTATCCCTGGCCATGGCTCAATCGCCCCTTTCCGATCTTGCGCCCCCGCTCCTGCCCCGGCGCCGCCGACGGCGTCGGCGGCGCCGGGCGGCAGCCGATTGGCTGCCGGAGCCGCCGGCCGCGCCGTCGGCGACCGGGTCTTGGGAGACGGTTGCCTTTTGTGGTGTCCCGGCGCTCTTGCCGGCGGACGCGCCGCGGCCGTCGCCCGAGGCGGCGGCGATGCGCTGGCGCGCCTTGGCCGACGGCGGCAGCGCCTCCATCGAGACGAGCCAGCGCCAGGTGATGTTGTCGGGCTTGTAGTAGAGGTACGACTGGAGGATCGCCACCACGCTGGTCGTAAACCAATAGAGGCCCAGGCCGGAGGGCACGGTCATCGTGAACCAGCCGAAGAGCAGCGGCATCATGTAGAGCATCATCTTGTTGGTCGCGGCCTGGCGGTCGTCCTTGACCTGCGAGCGGGTCGCCGTGGAGAGCTTCTGCTGGTAGAAGGTCGCGACGGCGACCAGGATGGCCAGCGGGATCGATCGCTCCGCCAGGTCGATGCCGATGAAGTTGCTGCTCAGCGGCACCGACTCGGTGATGTAGTGCCAGTCGTAGAGGCGCCGGGAGAGATCGAGCAGCGCCTCCGGCGTCGTGCCGACGGTGTAGCGGATGACGTGGAACAGCGCGATCCAGATGGGGATCTGCACCGCGAAGGGGAGGAGGCAGCCCAGCGGGTTGAAGCCCACCTCGCGGTAGAGCTTCATCATCTCCTGCTGCCGGCGCTTGGGATCCTTGTACTTCTTCTGGATCTCCTGCATCTGCGGCTGCATCTCCTGCATCGCGCGGGTGGTGCGGAGTTGCTTGATGGTCAGCGGGAAGGTGACGAGGCGGATGAAGATGGTGAACGCGATGATGGCCAGCCCGAAGTTGTCCAGCATCGCGTTGGACATCGTGATCAGCGCGTTGATCATCGGGTTGACGAGCAGGTCGTTCCAGATGAAGCTCACGCCCGCCGCCCCCTAGCCCCGGTCCGCGTCGAGCAGGCGCTCGCACTCGAGGTTGCGCTCCGGGTAGACCTGACAGACGCGCCCGGCGCCCACGCGCGATCGCCAGAGCACGCCCTGGTCGTCGCTGATCACCAGCGAGCCGTCGTCGAGGATGAGCGGCGTGGCGAGGACGCGGTTCGACGTCCGCAGCGGCGTCTCGGGGTCGCCCCAGAGTCGCGCGCCGCTCTCCGGATCGACGGCCAGCAGCGTGCCCTCGCGGGTGATGATGACCAGCTCCCCCGCGGCGGTGAGGGCCGGCTGCGCGCGGATGCGCTCCCCCGCCTGGAAGGGCGCGGGCCACAGCGCCGCCCCCGTCCGCGCGTCCCAGGCCCAGACCGCGCCGTGCAGGTCGCCGGCGTAGACGGCCCCGTTCACGGCCAGCGCGTTCGTCCAGAACCAGTGCGCGCCCTGCGCGCGCCAGCGCAGATCGCCGCTCTCGATGTCGACCGCGTAGAAGGTGCGGTCGAAGCCGCCGAAGAAGGCGAGCCCCCCGTCGACCGCGACGTCGCTGGCGACGCCGGCGCCGGAGACGAACGTCCAGGCGGGCGCACCGTCGCTCGCGCGCAGCGCGGTCACGTGGCCGGACATCGTCGGCACGATGAGCAGCGGGCCGTGGGCCTCGCTCCGGGCCAGCGCCGGCGTGCCCCAGACGCGCCCCTCGATCGCGTCCGCGACCCAGACGAACGCCCCCGTGTCGTCCACGTCCAGGGGCGGATTCTCCGTGTCGATGGCGTACACGCGCTCGTCCGTCGTCGCGACGAAGATGGTGCGGGCGTCGTCCGCGGCGACGACGCCGGCGATCACCGGCGCGCCCGTGTCGAGCAGGACGCGGGCGCTGGAGCCGTCGCGCCGGATGGCGTAGACGACGCCCTCGTTGTGGTCGGCGACGACGAATTCGTCGTCGTTCGCCCCGATGGTGGCGGGCGCGCCGTAGAAGCCCTGCGCGTCGACCGGAGCGTCGAGGCCCGGGAACGGCCGATCGTCGTCGTTCGATTCCGGCCGCCCCGCGGCGACGCCGGGGAACATCCAGACGACCGCGTCCGCCCGGTCGAGGTCGATGGCCCCGATCAGGTCGTCCTCGACGCGGGCGATGATCACGGGCCGGCCGTCGATCTCCGCGGCGATGGGCTGGGCCCAGCCGTCGGGGTCGTTGCTGATCGTGCAGGCCGCCAGGAGCGGGATCACGGCCAGCAGCGCGATGCCGAGCCAGCGCCGGTCGCGCCGACAGTGGCCCCGACAGTGGCCCCGACAGTGGCCCAGTCGGCGGCGCATCACCGGGACGTTCCCGGCGGGAGTTTCACGTGAAACACCGGCCATCGGGCGGGCGGCTTGGCCTCCGCGGAGTCGTCGAAGGGCGGGTCGTAGCCGCCGGCGCCCCCTGGACTGCACAGCGGATTGCAGCGCAGCAGGCGCCAGACCGTCATCGCGCCGCCCCGCACGAGCCCGTAGCGATCGATCGCTTGCAGGCCGTAGTCGGAGCAGGTGGGGAGGTAGCGGCAGCCCGGACCCAGGCCCGGCGAGATGCCGGCCTGGTAGCCGCGGATCAGGCGGATCGCCAGATGGGCGGGCAGGCCGGTGAGCGAACGGAGCGCGGCGCCTCGGCGGGTGGAGATGTTCACGGCGGGCTCACTGGCTTCTCATGGGGCTTCTCATGGGGCTTCTCGCTGGGCCTTCTCGCTGGGCCTTCTCATGGGCTTTCTCATGGGGCGTCGTCCGTGGGCGGCGCGCTCCGCGTCAGCCCGGCGCGCCGCAGCAGCCGGGACAGGACGGCGTTCAACTCCCGGTAGCTCGCGCGCTGCGCTCCCTGCCTCGCGATCACGACGATGTCCACCTGCCCGGCCGCCCCGCTGCGGCGCGCCGCCTCGCGCAGGCGGCGCTTGATGCGGTTGCGCGTGACCGCGCCGCCCAGGCGCTTGGACACGGCGAAGCCGTAGCGCGGCTGGTCCGTCTCCGGGTTCGGGCGGATGCGGAGGGCCAGAGGGCCACGGGCATAGGCACGCCCCGATCGGTATACGGCCGCGAAATCCCGCCGCCGCCGGAGTCGCTGATGGCGCTGCATCGGCAGCTCCCGCCGGGCGGCCGTCAGTGGCGCAAGCAGGGACGGAGTTCCGCCCGACACTGCCCGGGCAACCGGCTGAACGGCCGACGAAACGGCCGACTACACCACAGTCAATCGATGGCGGCCGCGCCGCCGGCGGCGCCGCAGCACCGCCCGCCCGCCGCGGGTCGCCATGCGCTTGCGGAAGCCGTGCTCGCGCTTCCGCGGGATTCGCTTGGGTTGCCAAGTGCGCTTGGGCATCGACGTACCAGCGTCGGGCGCGAGGCGAGCCGCGCTGCGCCCGGGAAAGCGACGGCGATCACGCCGCCACGACGTAGGATCAGTATATCCGGCCGTCTATTGGCCGCAACCGCCGCCCTGGATCACGGGACGGGACGCAGCAGCGTGGGGGCCGCCGCGCCGCGGTAGATGTACTGGTACCAGGCGTAGTTCTCCAGCACGAGCCGCAGGTAGTCGCGGGTCTCGCCGAACGTGACAGCCTCGTAGAACAGGTCGGGATCGAGCGCCGCCGCCCCCTGCGACCAGCGCGCCGCGTTGCCCGGCCCCCCGTTGTAGGCCGCCAGCGCGATCGGCGCCGATCGATCGAAGTTCGCGAGTTGCGTACCCAAGTATGCCGCGCCGTACCGGATCGAGCGCTCGGGGCGGAACAGCAGCGCCGTGTGGAATCCGCCGTCGTCCAGCCAGCGGGCGATTTCGGCCCCGGTCGGGGGGATGACCTGGGTCAGCCCCAGCGCGCCCGCCACGGAGCCGGCCCGCGGGTTGAAGAGGCTCTCCTGGCGGATCATCGCGTAGAGCAGGAGTTCATCGACGCCGAAGTTGTCCGCCGCCGCCGCGGCCAGTTCCGGCCAGCCGCGCGGATAGGCCCAGCGCAGGACCTCGAGCGGGGCGCCGGGGCGATCGGCGGCGGGGACGCGGTCGAGCAGGTTGACGGCGGCCGCCAGACGCAGATGCACGATGCCCATCGCGTCGAACCGGCGGGCGGCGTGGAGGACCGCCCAGGGGTTCGCCGCCCGGTCGAGGGCCAGCCGGAAGCGGGACTCCGCCTGCCGGGTGAGCCCGGCGGCCCACAGATCGGCGGCGGCGCGCCAGTGCGCCGACTCCTCGATCGCGGCGGCGGCCGCCGCGTCCGCGCCGGGCAGCGCGTCGAGCCAGGCGTCGAGCGGGGCCGGACCGGCGGGATCGCGCGGCGTGATCGCGCCCGGGGTCAGCCGCGGCGCCTCCAGCGATCCGGCCGCGATCGCCCGCGCGCGCAGGGCGGTGTAGTCGTGCGGCATACGGCCCGGGTCGGCCGACTGGGCCGCCGCGAAGGCCGCCGCCGCGCCCGCCGCGTCGCCCAGGGCGTCGAGGCTCTTGCCCAGCCAGAGCCGGGCCCGGCCGGCCAACTCGGGGTCGGCGCTCCCGGTGAGGGCGCGGAAGCCGTCGGCGGCCTGGTCCAGCCGGCCCGCCCGGTAGAGCGCCAGCGGCGCCCGGAAGGCGGCGTCGGCGGCGAACTCGCTGTCGGGGTACTCCGCCGCGAGCCGCGCGAAGACGATCCGGGCCAGCGTGTTCGACTCCTGCTCCTCCAGCAGCCGGCCCTGCCCACCACAGCGCGTTGTCGGCCTGCGGGCCGGCCGGGTCGGCCGCGACCGAGGCCAGGTAGCCCTCGATCGCGTCGGGGCCGTTGCCCAAGTCCTCCTCGATCGCGGCCAGGTAGTACGTCGCGATGCCCGTCTCCGCCGTCGTGGGGTGGCCGTCGCGCAGGGCCTCGTAGACGGCCCTGGCGTCGTCGAAGCGGAACTGGCGGTAGAGGTGCAGCCCCGCCACCAGCGGGTCGACGGCGAAGCCCGCGGCCAGCAGACGGTCGTACGCCTCGGCGGCGCGCCAGTGCGCGGGGTGGTCGGTCAGGAGTTGCGTCCAGGCCGCGTGCGCGCCGGTCAGGTCGCCCTGCTCCAGGCGCACCGCGCCGCCGCGGTGCAGGGCGAAGGCGTCGTCGGAGACCCAGGGCGAGACGTCGGCGAGCGCGCCGTACCACTCGTCCGCCTCCGCGTAGCGGCCGGCGTTCTCCAGCAGCAGCCCGCCCTCCAGCAGCGCGCTCTCCAGGTCGAGGGCGGGCGCGGCGGGGTCGTCCCGGATCGACTGGTAGTCGCGAAGCGCGAAGTCGGTGTCGCCGAGCGCGGTCCGCAGCCGCGCCCGCGCCAGCAGCGCCTGATGCCGGGCGGCCCCGCCGGCGCTGAGGTAGGCGTTGTATGCGCCGAGCGCCGCCTCCGACTGCCCGCCCGCCGCCAGGACGCGGCCCCGGATCAGCGCGCGCTGCGCGGCGGGGACCGACGCCGCGCCGGCGTCGAGCGCGGCCAGGGCGTCGGTGGCCCGCCCGGGCTGGTCGAGGCGCAGCAGCAGCCGGATCTGGGCGAGGTAGGCGTCGCCGAGCGCAGCCGGCGCGAGCGTCGCGGCCGAGGCGTCGCGGAGGGCCAGCGCGCGCGCCTCGGCGGCGGCTTCCCAGTAGCCGTCGTGCTCGAGTTGCGCCGCCCGATCGAGCAGCACTTCCGCGTTGACCAGCGCCGGGGGCGTCTCCGCCCGCGGGGCCGGCGCCGTCGGGGCCGGGTCCGCCTCCTGCGTCGCTTGGCCCGCGGCGGCCCCCGCGGAGGCGCCGGCCGCCGCGCCGGCCGCCGCGGCGGGCTCTGGGTCCGGGGTCGCGGGCTCCGGCGGCGACGGCGCGTCGCCGCTGCACGCCGTCAGCAGCAGGACGCAGGCGACGATCAGCCCGGCCCGTTTTGACCGGCATTTTCGCCGGGTGGTACGGTGCGAGCGTTCCCTCGGCGGGGTTCCGGAAAGCCGAGCCGCCTCTTGTCGCATGCTTGGTCCATCCCGTCCGGCACACGGGATGCTCGCCGCCGCCCCCAACACCGCCTTTCGCACCGTACCGGCGAGCCCCCAGGGTGTCCACGCGCCCCCATGCGCCCCCGATCGGTACCGGCCCACCCGGAGCGACGCCCGTGAGCGCGCTGAACTGGGTCGACGTCGACCTGGGCGCGGTGCGGGCCAACGTGCGCGCCCTGCGCGGGCTGGCCGGGCCGGCCGAGTTCGCGGCCGTCGTCAAGGCGGACGGGTACGGGCTGGGCGCGGCCGCGATCGGGCGGGCGGCGCTCGAGGCCGGGGCGGGACGGCTGTGCGTCTTCGCGCTGGACGAGGCGCAGGCCCTGCGGGAGGCCGGCATCGACGCGCCGATCCTGGTGCTGGGGCCGCTGCGCCCGGACGACGCGGCGCGCGCGGCCCGGCTGGGCGCCGCCTGCACGCTGACGCGCGCGGAACTGGTGGAGCCGCTGGCGCGCGCGGCGGCCGGGAGACGCCCGATCCCGGTGCACGTCAAGGTCGATACGGGTATGCGCCGGCTGGGTCCGCCCGCCGCGACCGCCGAGGCGCTGGCCGCGGCCGTGCGGGCGGAGCCCGGCCTGCGGCTGGAGGGCTTCTACACGCACTTTCCCAGCGCGGACGGCCCGGGCGAGGCCGGCCGCGACGACACGGAGCGCCGCTTCGCGCGCTTTCTGCCGCCGGCCGAGCGGGCCGGCGCGCCGCTGCGCCACGCGGCCAACAGCGCGACGCTGCTGCGCTTCCCCCACATGGCGCTCGACCTGGTCCGCGTGGGGGCGGGCCTGTACGGGTTCGGCCCCGGCGCCGCCGCCGGGCCCGCCGCGGCGCTGCTGCGGCCGGTCGCGACGTGGCGGGCGCGGCTGGTGCAACTGCACGATCTCGCCGCCGGCGAGTCGGTCTCGTACGGGGGGACGTGGACGGCGTCGCGGCCGGCGCGGGTGGGCGTGGTCGCGGTGGGCTACGCCGACGGCTTCCGGCACGCGCTGTCGAACCGGGGCGCGATGCTCGTGCGGGGGCGGCGCGTTCCGGTCGCGGGGGCCGTCTGCATGGACATGACGCTGGTCGACCTGAGCGGCGTCCCCGATGCCGCCGTGGGCGACGTCGCCACGCTGATCGGCCGCGACGGAGAGGCGGAGATCAGCCTGCGGGATTTCGCCGAGCGCTGCGGCACGATCCCCTATGAGGTCCTGACGGGCCTGGGCCCGCGGCCGGAGCGCCGCTACATCAATCGCTACACCGATGCGACCGATGCGGCGGCGGAGCCGGGCCGCGTATAGCGCGATCAGGCGGCGGGCCGCGGTTGCCCGCGTCCCCCGCGCTGCCTACAGTGGCGCGCGGACCGCCGCCGAGTGCGGCGGAGGACGGTGATCCGCCATGCCGCGACCCTCCGCGTTCCCCGTGCCCCTGCGAGCCTCGATCGCGGCGCTGGCCGTTGCGTTGCTCGTCGCGGCCTCACTGCCGGCCGCGCCGCGCGCGCAAGCGGACGACCTGATCGAGGCCGAGCCGCATCCCGGCCAGACGGTCGGCGAGGCGCCGGAGGTGGTCCTGCTGCGCTTCGACGGCGATCTGGCGCTGCGCAAGCGCGCGCACGACGTGGAGGTGCATGACGCCCGGGGCGAGCGCGTGGACGACGGCCACGCCGCGATCGCGGGCTACAGCCCCCGCACGATGGTCGTCCGTCTGGCCGCGCCGCCGGAGGAGGGCGAACTCACGGTTCGCTACTCGGTGCGCTTCGCCGGCACGGGCGAGACGCTGCGGGGCGAATTCGCCTTCACGGTCGAGCCCGGCTTCGAGGCGGAGGCCCCGGCCGTCGAGGCCGGCGAGCCGCGCAGTTCACAATCGGTCGTGCTCTGGACGATCGCCGTGGTGCTGGCCGCCGCGCTCTTCGCGAGCCTGCTGTACTACCTGCGGGTCGAGACGGGAACCGCGCAGAGCAGCGTCGAGGAGCCGGACCCGCCCGAGCACTGACCCGCCCCGGTCCCGCGGGGCCGATGATCAGTCGTCGTCGAAATCGTCCTCGACGGCCTCCGGCCGCACGCCCGTCACGACCGGGGCGTCGTCCTCGCGGCGGCGGGAGCGGGCCGGCAACTCCGCGATGCGGGCCCGCAGCGCCGCCACCTCGTCGGCCGAGGGCGACTCCAGCACCAGCGCGACGACGCCGGAATCGCGCAGCACCTCCAGCAGGCCGGCGCCCGCCGTCGCGGGGATGGCGACGGCCAGGGGCGCGCCGACGCCCAGCCCGATGCGCCGCAGTTCGATCAACCCGGCGACCGGCATCGGCCCGGCCACGGCGGGCCCGATCACGAGCGCCGGGCGCAGGCTGGCGACGGCGCGCAACTCCCCGTCCTCGATGGGCCGCGCCGGCAGGCGCAGCGCGTAATCGAGCTTGACGCGCAGCAGCGCCTCGGCGTCGGCCTCGTCGGGGTCGTAGACGACGAAGGCCGCGCCCGCCTCCTCGGCCGCCGCGGCGCCCTCCGTCGTGAGCGGGCTCAACTCGACGCCGGCCAGCGCATCACAACCGGCGACCGACGTCGCGTCCGGCAGCATGGCGAGGTCGGCCCCGGCCGGATCGGCGCCGCGCGCCGCGATCAGCAGCCCGCGCGAGGCGGCTTGGGGGGCGTCGGCGGGCCCGAAGCCCAGCCGCCGGTCGCGGCGGCGGGCGGCGCGGAGACGCTCGGCGAGCTTGTTCATGGCGGATCTTTCCAGGGTGCGCAGGGAGGCGGGGCCGATCGTATGGACGGGGCGCCGGACGCGTCAATCGGGTGGCGCCGGTCGACGGCCGCGGCGGCAGCCGCTAGCGTCCGGGCATCGCCCCCGCGGGGGCCGGAGAGGGCGCCGGCGATGGACTGGCTGACCGAGCCCTGGGGCCTGCAGAACCTGGAATGGGCGGCGGCGCCCCTGCGCATCGCGCTGGGCGTGATCTTCGTCGACGCCGGGCTGGGCAAGTGGCGGCGCGGCATCCGCGGCACGGGCGACTGGTTCCAGAGCCTGGGCTTCCCCCAGCCGCACCTGCTCGCCATGTTCGTCGCCTCGCTGGAGTTGGTGGGCGGCGTACTGCTGCTGCTGGGGCTGGGCACGGCCTGGGTCGCGATCCCCCTGGCGGGCAACATGCTCGTCGCGACGTGGGTGCAGAAGACGAAGCTGGGCGCGCCCTTCCAGGGCGGCGAGGTGCAGGGCTACGAACTGGACGTGCTGATGCTGCTCGCCTGCGTGGCGCTGATCTTCCTGGGCGCGGGGCCGGTCTCGCTCGACAGCGTGATCAACTGAGCCCGCGGCGGGTCACGCGCCGGGCAGGCCGCCCTTCTGGTAGACCCGATAGCGCTTGTAGAGGCGCGCGCCGGCCCGCCGCAAGCCGGTGTTGAGCAGCGCGTTGTCCTCCAGAACCCAGCCCAACTCCGCCCAGTCGTAGCCGAGGCGCTGCCCGCGCCGGTGGATCTCCGCGAACAGCAGCAGCTGGATGCCGGCGTAGCGGCGCTTGCGGTACTCGGGACGCACGCCCAACAGCATCACGCGCCCGCTGCGGGGCCCGCGCCAGAGCCGCCACTTGACCTTGATCCAGCCGAAGGGGAAGAGCCGCCCGTCGATGTCGCGCGCGACCTCGTTGAGGTTGGGGATGGCGAAGACCATCGCGACGGGTTCGTCGTGGATGGAGACGAGCGCCGTGAGCCCCGGGTCGGCGAACTGCCCCAGATCGGCGGCGAGCTGGTCGACCTCGTCCTCGCGCACCGGCACGAAGCCCCAGTTGTCGCGCCAGGCGTCGTTGAAGATGTCGATGCCGATGCCCACGTCGCGGCGCAGCTGCTTCTTCGTGAACTCGCGCACGCTGACGCCGTCGATCTCGCGCAGCACGCGGTCGTGCACCTGCTCCATGCGGGGGTCCGGGTTCCGCACCGGGTACTGCCAGGCGAGGAGGTCCTTCGCCTTGGCGTAGCCGTTGTCGTGCAGCAGGCGGTCGTAGTGGGGGCGGCCGTGCGGCATCGCGACCACGGGCGGCGTGTCGAAGCCCTCGACCAGCGCGCCCATCTCCTGGTTGATCGTGAAGGAGACCGGCCCCCGCACCCAGTCCACGCGCTCGCCCGCCAGCCAGTCCTCGGCCGACTCCAGCAGGGCGCGGGCGCAGGCGGCGTCGTCGATGCACTCGAAGAAGCCGAAGAAGCCGGCGCGCTCGCCGTGCTGGGCGTCGTGCGCGGGGTTGGTGTGGGCCGAGATGCGCCCCACGACCTCGCCGTCGCGCTCCACGACGAAGAGTTGCGCCTTGCCGTAGCGCAGGAACGGGTTGTGCGCGGGATCGAGCTGCCCCGAAAGCTGGACGCGGAGCGGCGGCGTCCAGACCGGGTCGTCGGCGTAGACGCGCCAGAGGGCGTCGATGAAGGGGCGCGCCTGCCGGCCCTGGCCGACGGGCCGGATGCGGACGGTCATGCGGCCGAGTCTCGCAGAGGCCCGGGATGCCCACAACTCGCGGCTATGCTGCGGTCATGCCGGAGCCCGGCTGGGACGCCGAACGCTACGCGGAGGCCTTCTCGTTCGTGCCGGAGCGGGGGCGCGAGTTGGTCGCTTGGCTCGACCCGCGGCCCGGCGAGCGCATCCTCGACCTGGGCTGCGGCACGGGCGCGCTGACGGCCGCCATCGCCGCCGCCGGCGCGCAGGCGGAGGGCGTCGATCTGGACGCCGCGATGATCGCCCTCGCCCGCCGCGAGCACCCCGGCATCCCGTTCCGCCGGGCCGACGCGCAGCGGCTGCGCGTGGCGGAGCCGCTCGACGCGGTCTTCTCCAACGCGGCGCTGCACTGGATGCCCGACCAGGACGCGGTGATCGCCGGCGTGGCGGCGGCGCTGCGGCCGGGCGGCCGCTTCGTCGTGGAGATGGGCGGGCGGCGCAACATCGCCGCGATCGTCGCGCCCTTGCGCGCGGCGCTCGAACGCGAGGGCGTGCCCGTCGCGCGGCAGCCGCATCCCTGGGTCTTCCCCTCGCCGGCCGGGCAGGCCGCGCGACTGGAGGCGCACGGACTGGAACCGCGGCGCCTCTCCGCCTTCGACCGGGCGACGCCCCTGGAGGGCGGCGCCGACGGCATGCGCGACTGGCTGCGGATGTTCGCCGGGGCGTTCCTGTCGGCCGCGCCGCCCGGCCGCGCCGAGGCGCTGATCGCCGCCGTGGAGGACGCGACCCGCCCGCAACTCTTCGACGGCGAGCGCTGGGTCGCCGACTACGTGCGGCTGCGCTTCGTGGCCGTCCGCGTCACGTCCGGTGCCGGGGCGGCCCAGCCTGAACGTCGCTAGCGCCCGGGCACCTCGACCTCCTCGACGATCTCCTCGGCCGCGTTGCGGCAGAGCACGACCTCGGCGTCGCCGTCGTCGCGGGGGTTGGCGATCTGGTGCAGCGCGTGCGGCGGGACGAAGAAGAAGTCGCCGCTCTGCGCGACGTGCTCCCGGGCCAGCCCCTCGCCGTAGCGCATGATCAGCGGCCCCCGCAGCACGTACATCGCCGTCTCACAGTTGAGGTGCGTGTGCGGCGTGCTCTGCATCCCCGGCGGGATGCGCTGCCGCGTCATGAAGACCTGCGACGAGCCGCTCAGCTCCTGGGAGACGCCGAACTGAATGCCCATCCCCGAGCGATGCTCCGACCAGGGCAACTCGCCCCCGCGGCTCATGCGGATTTCCGTGCTCATGCGCGCGCCCTCCTGTCCTCCCGGCCGATGCCTGCGTCGCCGCAGTATCCCACGCTCCCGGCCGTCGCTCTGCGCGGTAGGCTGCGCCGGGGGCGCGGCCCGGGTGCGGCGCCGCCGCGACGCGAGGAGGACCGGATGTCGGACGTCGGAGAGCAGGCCATGGCGACGGCGCGCGCGTTCATCGACGCGTTCAACGCGCAAGACCACGAGCGCCTCGCGGGCACGCTCAACTACCCGCACGTGCGTTTGGCGAAGGGGGCGTTCGAGACGATCGCCACGCATGAGGATTGCGTGGCGCGCAGCCGCCGGGGCGAGGCGGCGCTGGCGGCGGAGGGCTGGCATCACACCGTCGTGATGGCGATGGAGGTCGTGCACGAGGGCCCCGACAAGGCGCACCTCGCGATCACCAACCATCGCTGCCACGCCGACGGCACCGTCTACAAGCCGTTCGACACGCTCTGGGTCGTGACGCTGCAGGACGGCCACTGGGGCGTCCAGTTCCGCTCCAGCTACCTGCGGTAGGGTGGATCGGACGGTCATCGTCGAAGAAGTGAGGGACCACCATGTCTGAAGGGACATTCCCCGCCGGCGAGTCGGACTACGCCTCGCACCCGGGGGCGCTGCTTGCCGAGGAGTTGGAGGCGCGCGGGCTGTCGCAGCGAGAGTTGGCGCGGCGCATCGGCCGGCCCTTCCAGGTGGTGAACGAGATCACGCGCGAGCGGAAGTCGATCACCGCCGTGACCGCCGTCCAGCTCGAGGGCGAATTGGGCGTCCAGGCGTACCTCTGGCTTGCCATGCAGGCGCAGCACGACCTCGTGGCCGCCCGGCGGAAGCTCGCGGAGGCATCGCCCGTGTCCTGACGGCGCGCCGCCCGGCGGGCGGGTCGTGCGAGGGAGAAGTGGAGCCGGCGGGGGGATTCGAACCCTCGGCCTGCTGTTTACGAAACAGCTGCTCTGCCACTGAGCTACACCGGCCTGCCGGCGACTCTATCAGAGAGCCGGGCGGCGTTCCGCCCGCGCGCCGCGCAGCCGTCCGGCCCGCTACCCTCCAGCGAGCGGCGCGCGCGGCCGCGGACGGGAGCGTGAACGATGGACTACGGCATCCTGCTGCCGACCTACATCGACATGTGGCGCGAGGCGCAGGCCGCCGAGGAGGCGGGCTTCAGCCACGCCTGGTTCCCCGACTCCCAGCTCATCTGGTCGGACTGCTACGCGGCGATGGCGCTGGCGGCCGACAAGACGTCGCGCATCACGCTGGGCACGCTGGTGTCCATCCCCAGCAACCGCATCGCGCCCGTCACGGCGACCGCCGTCGCCTCGATCAACAAGCTGGCGCCGGGGCGCGTCGTGCTGAGCCTGGGCACGGGCTACACGGGGCGCAACACGATGGGCCTGCCCTCGTACCCGGTGGCCGCCTTCCGCGAGTACACGGCGCAGGTGCGCGGCCTGCTCAACGGCGAGGACGTGCTCTTCCGCGAGGGGGAGCGCGAACGCTGGATCCGCCTGATCCACGGCGACCACCCGGACTTCGTGAACCTCGACGACCCGATCCCGATCTTCCTCGCCGCCAACGGCCCCAAGGCGATGGGCGTCGTGGGCGAGCTGGGCGACGGCTGGGTCACGGCCGGCGCGAGCCCCCGCGTCGCGGACGGCTTCGACGTGATCCGGGCGGGCGCGGAGGCGGCCGGCCGCCCCTACGAGAAGCCCTACACGGTCGTGCTGGAGGGCGCCTGCGTGCTGCGGGAGGGCGAATCGCTGATGTCGGAGCGGGTGCTGAACCGGGTGGGCGCGGTCGCCGCCGTGCGCCTGCACACGATGTGGGAGGCGAAGTACGGGCGCTGGGGGTCGAACCTGCCCGTGGGCGACGACGACCTCGCCGCCCGCTACCACCGCTACATCAGCGACTACGCCGCCGCCCGCGGGCGCCCCGCCGACCGGCTCTACCTGGACGTGCACGAGGGCCACTACACCTACCTCAAGGAGGGCGAGGCGGCGTTCCTGGAGGAGGAGCGGATCGGCGCGACGATCACCGGCAGCGGCCCGCGGATCATCGAGAAGCTGGAGCAGTTGGAGTCGTGGGGGGTGGACCACGTCGCGCTGGCGACGGTCAGCCGGGAGGGCGCGCGCGAACTGATCGCCGACTTCCGCCGCGAGGTGATCGACAAGCGGGGCCGCTGAGGCGGCCGCCCCGCCCGCCGGGGCCGGTAGGAGCACGAGGGTGAGCGCCCTACCCGCCCATTTGCGCGATGCGCCGGGCCATCCATTCGACGTAGGCGCGGCGGGTCATGCCGCGCCGCCGCCGCTCCTCGTCGATGAAGGCGGCCACCCCGGCGTCGAGGGAGAGGTTGGCGCGCACGGGGACGCCCGACGGCCGAATCAGGGGGACGGAGACGAGGGCATGGCCGGCCGGAACGTCGATCTCTTCCAGCGCGCGGGGAGGGGGCACGGCGTCGCCGTCCTCGTCCGCGACGGCGACCCAATCCCGGAGCGCGTCCTCGGCGTTCACCAAGGCTTCGTCGATGGTGGCGGCGGCGGCCACGCAGCCGGGCAAGTCGGGGAAGATGACGCCGATGGCGTCGGGGCCGTATTCGATCAATGCTGGATATCGCGTCGTCTGCCTCCTTCGCGTCTGGATGTGCGAATATTCGCACATGCGGTGATCGGTGGGAAGCCCGGGGCGACGGCGGGGTCACGGCCGGCGCGGGCCGCTGAGGCGGCGCCGCGGCAGGCGGGAGCAGGACGGAGCACACGATGAGCTACGAGCAGATCATCTACGAGCCGGGGCCGGTGGCCCGGATCATCCTCAACCGGCCCGAGGTCAACAACGCCCAGAGCCGCGTGCTGCTGGACGAAATGGACGACGCCTTCAACCGCGCCAACGACGATCGCGGCGTGCACGTCGTGGTGCTGTCGGGGAACGGGCGGCACTTCTCGTCGGGGCATGACCTGGGGACCGAGGCGGAGCTGATCGACCGGGCCACGCACGGCTACGACACGGAGCGCCCCGGCAGCTACGACCAGTTGCGCGACCTCAACCTCAGCAACACGCTGCGCTGGCGCAACTTCCCCAAGCCCACCGTCGCGATGGTGCACGGCTACTGCATCTACGGCGGCTGGATGATCGCTTCCGCCATGGACGTGATCTTCGCCTCCGACGACGCGCGCTTCCTGCCGGCGCACAACCAGTACTTCGGCGTGCCCTGGGACCTGGGCGCGCGCAAGACGAAGGAACTGCTCTTCCAGAACCGCTTCCTGACGGCCCGCGAGGCGGAGGCGGTGGGCTTCGTGAACCGCGTCTACCGGCGGGACGACCTGGAGCGCGAGACGCTGGCCTACGCCGAGGAGGTGGCCTCGACGAGCCCCATGCACAACCGGCAGGTGAAGTTCTCGGTCAACAACATGCTCGACGCGCAGGGCTTCACGGCGCACGTCACGGCCGCGTTCCAGACCTATGCGATGAACGCCTCGAACCTGGGACCGCCGACAGGCAGCCTCGCGGCCGAGGGGCCGGCCCGCCGCCTGGAGGGCGTCGCGGGGGCGCTGGCCAAGCTCAAGCAGGGCCGCACGGCCTTCAGCGACTACCCGCCCGGCCCCGAGGATCCGCCCCCCTGACGCCGCCTAGCGCCGGCGCGAGATGGAGAGCCCGTCGAAGGCGGGCAGCAGCACGGTCTCCAGCCGCTCGTCCCGGGCGGCTCCGTGTGCGCCCGCACGTAGGCGTCGAGCGCGCCGGAGAGGAGGAAGTTGCGGTCCGTCATGCCTGATCCCATCCGCGCGTGGCGCTGGGACGCCTCAGCTACGACGCATCGACGAGCGGCACCAGCCGGCTGGCCGCCCGCCCGCCCGCGCCGCCGCCGGGCACCTGACGCTCCGCGTGGTACGAGGATCGCACCAGCGGCCCCGACTCCACGTGCCGGAAGCCCATCGCGCGGGCGCGCTCGGCCAGCGCGTCGAACTCCGCCGGCGGCACGAAGCGCGCCACCGGCAAGTGCTTGCGCGAGGGCCGCAGGTACTGCCCCACCGTCAGCACGTCGCAGCCGACGCCGCGGAGGTCGCGCAGGACGGCGTCGATCTCGTCCATCGTCTCGCCCAGGCCCAGCATCAGGCCGCTCTTCGTGACCGGCCGCGGCGACCAGGCGCCGGCCCGGCGCAGGAGTTCCAGGCTGCGCTCGTAGCGCGCCTTGTGGCGCACCGCCCGGTACAGGCGCGGCACCGTCTCCGTGTTGTGATTGAGGATCTCCGGCGCGGCCCGCAGGACGCGCTCCAGGGCCTCCCGGTTGCCGTCGAAGTCCGGTACCAGCAACTCAACGCTGGTCCCCGGCGAGAGCCGCCGGATCCAGCGCACGGTCTCCACGAAGAGCGCGGCGCCGCCGTCGGGCGCGTCGTCGCGGTTGACCGAGGTGATCACCGCATGGCTCACGCCCATCCGCTCGACGGTCAGGGCGACGCGGCGGGGCTCGTCCGGGTCGAGCGGCTGCGGGCGGCCGCTGGTGACCTGGCAGTAGCCGCAGGCGCGGGTGCAGACCTTGCCCAGGATCAGGAAGGTGGCGGTGCCGCTGTTCCAGCACTCGCCGATGTTGGGGCAGTGCGCCTCCTCGCAGACCGTGTGCAGGTCGGAGTCGCGCATCAGGCGGCGCAGGCGCTCGTAGGTCGGGCCGCCCGGCGCCCGCGCCTTGAGCCAGGCGGGCTTGGGTCCCGATGCGCCGCGGCCGGTGGGTCGCGGCGGGGCCAGCGTGACGTCGCGCATGGCCCGATCGTAGCGCGCGTGACGCCATCGGGTCGCGGGCGCCCCCGGGCGCCGCTAGGGTTGGGCCATGTTCCGCGTGACGCTGATCACGGCCGATCCGGTCCTGGCCGACGCGGTGGGGCCGCCGCTCACGCGCGCCGGCCTGGAGTTCGTCACCCTCGCGGCCTTCGACGAGACGGCGGAACTGGACCCGGCCGCGGCGCCCGACGTGCTCTGCCTCGACCTGCGGGGGACGCGCCCGCCGCAGCGCTCCCCCTTCCAGGAGCCTTGGTCGCGGGCCTTCGCGCTGGGCGTCGTCACGCCGGAGCAAGTACCGGCCCTCGACCCGGCGCTGGGGCTCGACGACTTCATCACGGCCCCGCTCTACCCGCCCGAGTTCGTGGCGCGGGTGCGGCAGATCCTCTGGCGGCACGGGCGCTCGGCCGCCGGCAAGACGCTGGCCGCCGGCGACCTGGTGATGGACCTGACCACCTACCAGGTCTTCGAGGGCGGGCGCCCGGTCACGCTGACCTACAAGGAGTACGAGCTGCTGCGCTTCCTGATGACGCACGCCGGCACGGTCTACAGCCGCGAGCAGCTGCTCAACCGGGTCTGGGGCTACAACTACTACGGCGGCTCGCGCACCGTCGACGTGCACGTGCGGCGGCTGCGCAGCAAGCTGGAGCGCGGCGGGCAGGTCTACATCGAGACCGTGCGCAACGTGGGCTATCGCTTCGGGCAGCCGCTGCGCTAGCAGGGGCGGGGCGCCGCACGAGACCCCGCCGGCATCCTCCGACACACTCGGCCGGCGGCGCCGGACGCCCATCGGGTGAAATTAATCGGGTCGTAACACCCCTGCCGCGGGCCCGGCGCGGGCCACTCGTATAATCGGCCCCGGCCGGAGACGCA
This sequence comes from Dehalococcoidia bacterium, assembly GCA_963664645.2. Classification (GTDB taxonomy): domain Bacteria; phylum Chloroflexota; class Dehalococcoidia; order Bin125; family Bin125; genus TK10-74A. The sequence goes on along the minus strand of CAXXCV010000001.1, from coordinate 315,969 downwards.
CCCGACGGCGGGCGCGCGCCGGCCGCGCGCGGGCGTCCGCGCGGACCAGGGCAGCCGGACGACGGCGTTCCGGGCAATTCCGACGATTGGGCAAGGTTTCCATGGCGAACGCGATGCGGGCGGAGTACATCTGGATCGACGGGGCGCAGCCCACGCAGCGACTGCGGTCCAAGACGCGGGTGCTGCCGGTCGGGACCACCGAGATGCCGATCTGGGGCTTCGACGGCTCCAGCACCGGTCAGGCCGAAGGCCACGACTCGGACTGCGTGCTGAAGCCGGTCTTCATCGTGCCGGATCCGCTGCGCGGCGAGGGCGACGTGCTGGTGATGTGCGAGGTGATGCTCCCGGACATGAGCCCGCACTCCAGCAACACGCGCGCGGCCTGCGCGGCGACGTCGGAGCAGTACGCCGCGTTCGACACGTGGTTCGGGATCGAGCAGGAGTACACGTTCTTCCAGGGCGCCCGCCCGCTGGGCTGGCCCGACAGCGGCTTCCCGGCCCCCCAGTTCGGCTACTACTGCGGCGTCGGCGCGGATGAGGTCTTCGGCCGGCCCATCGTGGAGGCGCACACGGACGCCTGCATCGAGGCGGGGCTGCACATCGCCGGCACCAACGCCGAGGTGATGCCGGGCCAGTGGGAGTTCCAGATCGGCGCCGTGGCGACGCCGCAGGTCGCCGACGAGCTCTGGGTGGCCCGCTACCTGCTCTACCGCGTGGCGGAGGAATTCGACGTCACCGCGACGCTGGACCCCAAGCCCGTCCGGGGCGACTGGAACGGCGCCGGCGCCCACACGAACTTCTCGACCGTCGCGATGCGCGAGAACTACGACGCCTGCATCGCGGCGGCGGAGGCGCTCGCCGCGAACGCCCCCCTGCACATCGAGAACTACGGGCACGGGGTGCAGGAGCGCCTGACCGGCGAGCACGAGACCGCCCGCTACGACCAGTTCAACTACGCGGTGTCGGACCGCGGCGCCTCGGTGCGGATCCCCTGGCAGGTCGAGAAGGACGGCAAGGGCTACATCGAGGACCGCCGGCCCAACGCCAACATGGACCCCTACGTCGTCACGCGGTTGATCATCGACACGGTCTGCAGCGCCGCGTCCTAGGCGCGGCGGGCGGGCGGCGGCCCGCTGCGGTCGCCGTCGCGGCGTCGGGAGGCGGAGATGGCTGCCGAGACCACGGAATACGTCATCGCGTCCGCCCGCGAGGCCGACGTCAAGTTCATCCGCCTCTGGTTCACCGACATCCTCGGGTCGCTCAAGTCGTTCGCGATCACGATCGGCGAGTTGGAGGCCGCGCTCGAGCAGGGCATGAGCTTCGACGGCTCGTCGATCGAGGGCTTCGCCCGCGTCGACGAGTCGGACATGATCGCGCGGCCCGACCCGTCGACCTTCGTCGTGCTGCCCTGGCGGCCGCAGCAGCAGCGCGTCGCGCGCATGTTCTGCGACGTCTACATGCCCGACGGCGCCCCCTTCGAGGGCGACCCGCGCTACGTGCTGCGCCGCCAGCTCGAGCGGGCGGCCGCGGCCGGCTTCACGTTCTACGTGGGGCCGGAGCTGGAGTGGTTCTACTTCAAGGCGCCCGACGACCCGGAGCCGCTCGACGCGGGCGGCTACTTCGACCTGACGCCGCTCGACACGGCCAGCGACCTGCGCCGGGAGACGGTGCTGATGCTCGAGGAGATGGGCATCGCGGTGGAGTACAGCCACCACGAGGTGGCCCCCTCGCAGCACGAGATCGACCTGCGCTACACCGACGCCCTGACCATGGCCGACGCGACCATGACCTACCGGCTGGTGGTCAAGGAGATCGCCATCAAGCACGGCGTGCACGCGTCCTTCATGCCCAAGCCCCTGACGACGGAGAACGGCAGCGGCATGCACCTCTATCAGTCGCTCTTCCGGGGCGACGAGAACATGTTTTTCGCCGAGGAGGCGCCGGCCCACCTGTCGCCGCTGGCGGGGCGCTACGTCGCCGGGCTGCTGCGGCACGCGCGCGAGTTCACGCTGGTCACGAACCAGTGGGTCAACAGCTACAAGCGCCTGCGGGCCGGCTACGAGGCGCCGGTCTACCTGACCTGGGCGACGCGCAACCGCAGCGACCTGATCCGCGTGCCGGAGTACCAGCCCGGCCACGCCAAGGCGACGCGCATCGAGTACCGCGCGGCCGACTCGGCCTGCAACCCCTACCTGGCCTTCGCGGTGATGCTGGCCGCCGGCCTGAAGGGCATCGAGGAGGGGTACGAACTCCCCGCCCCCACCGAGGAGGACGTCTTCCTGCTCGACGCGCCCACCCGGCGCGCCCGCAAGATCGAGGTTCTGCCGGCCTCGCTGGGCGAGGCGATCGACCTCTTCGCCGCCAGCGACCTCATGCGCGAGACGCTCGGCGGGCACGTGTTCGAGAGCATCCTGGCCAACAAGCGCATCGAGTGGGACGCCTATCAGGCGCACGTCACCGACTTCGAGCGCGAGCGCTACCTGCCCATCCTCTAGACCACCGCCGCCCGCCTACAGCCCGGGGAACAGCATCGCCGTGGAGGCGTCGATCGCCTTGAAGAGCGGCGCCGGGTAGAGCCCCACCAGGAAGACCGCCCCGGTGAGCACGGCCAGCGCGCCCGTCATGGGCAGCGGCACCGGGAAGCGGCCCGTGTCCTCGCCCTCCGGCTTGTAGAGGTACATCTGCTTGATGACCATCAGGTAGTAGTAGAGCGACACGAAGGAGACGGTGACGCCGATCGCCGCCAGCCAGAGATGCCCGTTGCTGGCCGCGACCTGGAAGATCACGAACTTCGTCGCGAAGCCCGCGAAGAGCGGCATCCCCGCCAGGGAGAACAGCGCGATCGAGAGCAGCAAGGCCAGCATGGGCTGCCGCTCGGCGAGGCCGCGCAGGTCGACGATGTCGTCCTTGCCGGTGCGGTTGTAGAACGCGATCAGGGCGGTGAAGACCAGCACGTTGGTCGCCACGTAGCCCAGCAGGTGCAGCACGAGCGCCGTGGCCGCGTCCTGCGACTCGGCCAGCGAGCCGGCGTCGAGCGCGACGATGCCGATCAGCAGGTAGCCCACCTGCCCGATCGACGAGTAGGCCATCAGGCGCTTGAGGTTCGTCTGGCGCAGCGCCACCAGGTTGCCGGTGATCATCGTCAGCGCCGCGATGACGGCGATCAGCCACGACCACTCGGCCGCGGCCGGCAGCAGCGCCTCCGAGAATAGCCGCAGGAAGAAGGCGAAGGCGGCGGCCTTGCCGGCGGCGCTCAGGAAGGCGGTGATGGGCAGCGGCGCGCCCTGGTAGGCGTCGGGCGTCCACTGGTGGAAGGGCACGGCCGACACCTTGAAGCCCAGCCCCGCCACGATCAGCACCAGGGCGACGATCATCGCCGGGCGGACGTCGCCGGGGATGGGCAGGGCGCTGTCGATCGTCGCGGCGCTGAAGTTGCCCAACTGCTGGGCGATGTTGCGTCCCGCCTCGATGCCGTCGGGCTCGATGGCGCTGTAGGTCGTCGTGCCGGTGACGCCGTAGAGGATGCTCAGCCCGTAGAGGAACAGCGCCGACGAGAACGCGCCCAGCAGCAGGTACTTGAGCGCGCCCTCGTTGGAGAACGGGTTGAGCTTGTTGAAGCCCACCAGGATGTAGAGGCTGAACGACATCAGCTCCAGCGACAGGTAGGCGGTGATCAACTCGCGCGAGGCGGCGAGCAGCATCATGCCCAGCGTCGCGAACATGATCAGGCCGTAGAACTCGCCGTGATGCCGCAGCCGGTCGCCGGCGAACTGCACGCCGGCCAGGATCGCGAAGGCGGCGATGCCCAGGAAGAAGACGCGGAAGAGGACGGTGTAGTTATCGATCGCCAGCACGTTGGCGAAGTCGTCGTTGACGTTGATGTAGAAGACCGCCGTCAGCACCAGCAGCACGACCAGCCCGGCCGCCGACAGGTAGCCCCAGACCTCCTGGGGCACGCGGCGGAAGCTCACCGCCCCCGCCACGATCAGCGTGGCGAAGCTCGCCAGAACCAACTCCGGGATGATCAGCGCATATTCGAGGTCCATCAGCCGCCCCGAACCACGGGCAGGTTGGCCAGGCTCCCGCCCACTTCATCCACGTTGGGGAGTTCCAGCACCGCGCTGGCGATGCGGTCCACGAAGGGGTCCGGCCAGACGCCCATCGCGACGATCGGGGCGACCAGCATCAGCCCGGCGGCCAACTCCCAGCGGGAGATGTCGCGCAGGCCGTCCCAGCGCGGATTGACCGGCCCCAGCGTCGCGCGGCCCAGCAGCCGCAGGACGTAGACCGCGGTCAGCGCCGCGGAGAGCACGCCGATCGCCGCCCAGAAGGGGAATTCGGCCACGGCGCCCACGAAGATGTGGAACTCGGCGACGAAGCCGCTCAGCCCCGGCAGGCCGAGCGAGGCCAGCCCGGCGATGCCGAAGAAGATCACGAACAGCGGCATGCGTTTGATGATCCCGCCGAACTGGGTGATGTCGCGGGTGTGCGCCTGGTCGTAGATCGCGCCGACCATGGCGAAGAAGAGAGCCGTCATGACGCCGTGGCTGAACATCTGCAGCGTGGCCCCGTTGATGCCGATCGTGTTCATCGTGCCCAGGCCCATCAGCACGAAACCCATATGGCTGACCGAGGAGTAGCCGACGACGAACTTGAGGTCGGTCTGGTGGAGGGCCGAGAAGGCCCCGTAGATGGCGGCGATCCCGCCCAGCACCAGCAGGACCGGCATCCACAGGTCGGTGCCGGCGGGCAGGATCTCGATGCCCATGCGCACGATGCCGAAGGCGCCCAGCTTCATCAGCACGCCGGCGTGCAGCATGGAGACGGCCGTGGGCGCCGCGACGTGGCCGTCGGGCGACCAGGTATGGAACGGCCAGAGGCCGGCCAGGACGCCGCAGCCGATCATGAAGAAGGGGAAGAACGTCTTGGCGAAGGATTTGCCGAACTCGACCTCGCGCAGCACCGCCATGTCGAAGGTGCCGGCCCCCGCCTCGGCGAAGACGGCGAAGATGCCGATGAAGATCAGCACCGATCCGCCCACCAGCACCATGGTGAGCTTCATCGCGCCGTATTCCTTGTTGGTGCTGCCCCAGACCACGATCAGCAGGTACATGGGCAGCACGGCCAGCTCGTAGAAGAAGAACCAGAAGAAGAGGTCCTGGCTGATGTAGACGCCGAAGACGCCCGTCACCAGCGCCCAGAAGAGGATGAAGAAATCCTTGTTGCGGTAGTCGATCTTCCACGACACCAGCACGCCGGCGCAGGCGACGATGCCGTTCAGCAGCACCAGCGGCGCGGCGATCCCGTCGATCGCCAGGAACAGCGAGATGCCGTTCTCCTGGAAGATGCCGACGTTCTCGATCCAGACGTAGCGCAGCGCGAACTGGAAGCCGCCCTCGCCGTAGTCGAAGGCGGCGAAGACGATGATCGAGATGACGAAGACGGCCAGCCCGGCGACCAGCGCGATGACGCGCACGACCTGGTCGTGGCGGCCGGGCGTGAGCAGGGTCAGCAGACAGGCGGCGCCCGGGATGAGCAGCAGAACGAGGAGCAGTTCGCCGACGTCGTTCACCGGTGTTCCTCATCCGCCGGCGCCCGCGGCGCCGGCGGTCCCTGCGCGCCCGGCGCCGTCGCCGGGCGCGGCGCCTAGTTGCTGCGCAGCAGGAAGCCCAGCGCTCCCAAGGCTGCGACGCCGATCACCATCAACAGCGCGTAGTCCGGCAGCCGGCCGGTCACGTGCCGGCGCACCCATTCGCCGCTCCAGCGCGTCAGATTAGCGGGGCCGTTGATCCCCGTGTCGTTGACGACCAGGCGGTCGAAGCGGGCGACCATGCGCCCGAAGGGCAGCACCGCGCGGTCGATCACCCACTGGTAGGCCTCGTCGAAGTAGAACTTGTTCTCCACCATCGCCGCGACGCGCGGCTGCCACTCGCGCAGCGCCTGGGCGCGCTGGGCGTTGCGGCCGTAGAACAGCCACCAGGCGGTGAAGATGCCCAGCAGCGAGACCAGCCCGGTGCCGACGGCGAGCGCGCTGTTGAAGTGGAACGCCTCCGGCTCGGGGAAGTAGATGTACTGATTGATGCCGCCCGGGAAGCCGAACCAGTCGCCCACCTGGTCCATGGCGAACCAGCCGGCGAAGGCGGTCAGCACCGTCAGGAAGACGAGCGGGATCAGCATCAGCGGCGGCGCCTCCCGCGTGCGCCGGATGACGTCGAGGTCCTTGGGCGCGCCGAAGAAGGTGATGAACACCAGCCGCGCCATGTACACGGCGGAGAGGAAGGCGGCGACGCCCATCAGCACGAGGATCGCCTCGTCCTGCGTCGCTTCGACCACGACGAAGATCTCGTCCTTCGAGAAGAAGCCCGACAGCGGCGCGATCCCCGCCAGCGCCAGCGCGGAGAGGATGAACGTGACGGCCGTGATCGGCATGCGCCACCAGAGGCCGCCCAGCCAGCGGGCGTCCTGCTCGTCGCTCATGTGGATGATCGAGCCGGCGCCCAGGAACAGCGTCGCCTTGAAGAAGGCGTGCGTCATCAGATGCAGCATCGCGACGCCGACGGCGCCGCAGCCCAGCGCCACGAACATGAAGCCCAGTTGGCTCACGGTCGAATAGGCCAGCACGCGCTTGATGTCGGTCTGGGCGAGGGCGATCACGCCGGTCAGCAGGGCCGTGGCCAGGCCGATCGCCAGCACCACCTCCAGCGCGCCCGGGGTCACGTCGAACAGCGGCAGCAGCCGCGCCACCAGGTAGACGCCGGCGACCACCATCGTGGCGGCGTGGATCAGCGCCGAGACCGGCGTGGGGCCCTCCATCGCGTCGGGCAGCCAGACGTGGAAGGGGAACTGCGCGCTCTTGCCCATCGCGCCCAGGAAGAGGAACAGCACCGACATCGTCAGGTAGCCGTCGCCCATGACCTGCGGCAGGTCGTCGAGGCGGCCCGCCTGGGCGGCCTGGATGATCTCGCTGATCTGGAAGCTGCCGGTCGCGCGCCAGAGCAGGATGATGCCGATCAGCATCCCCACGTCGCCCAGGCGCGTCGTCACGAACGCCTTCTTGGCCGCCTCCACGGCCGAGCGCCGCTCGTGGTAGAAGCCGATCAGCAGGAACGAGCAGACGCCCACGCCCTCCCAGGCCACGTAGAGCAGCAGCAGGTTGTCGGCCAGGACCAGCGCCAGCATCGACCCGATGAAGAGGCTGATGACGGCGAAGTACCACCAGTAGCGCGGCTCGGGCTTGCCGTGATGGCGCATGTACTGCGTGGAGTAGAGGACGACCATCAGCCCGACGGTGGCGATCACGCCGATCATCACGACGGCGATCGAGTCCACCGTCCAGCCGATGCGCAGGCTGAACTCGCCCACCTGCAGCCAGGTGAAGCCGCTGTTGGCGAGCCCGCCCAGCCCGTCGGCGATGGAGTCGAGGTGCTCGGCCAGCACGACGAAGAACAGCCCGAAGACCGTCCCCACCGCGCCCAGCGACAGCCAGTCGCCGCCGCGCGGCAGGAAGCGCCCCACCAGGAACAGCACGAAGAAGGCGCAGACGGGCAGCGCGGGCAGGATCCAGACGTGCTCCATCCAGAACATCTAGCGCCGCCCCCTCGGTGCTGGGGCCGCGGGCGCGGCGGGCGGCGTCGGCGGGAGGGTTGGCACGGCGCCTACCACTTGAGCAGGTTCACTTCATCGACGTTGGCCGTCGCGCGGTTGCGGAACGTGCGCACGACGATGCCCAGCGCCAGCGCCACCTCGGCCGCCGCCACGACGATCAGGAAGAAGGCGAAGATGATGCCCGTGAAGTTGCCGAACTCGATCTTGCCGTAGACCGCGAAGGCGACCAGATTGAGGGTCACCGCGCTCAGCATGATCTCGACGGACATCAGGATCAGGATCGCGTTGCGGCGCGTGAGCACCCCCATCACGCCGATGGCGAAGAGGATCGCGTTGATCACCAGCACGTGCTCGATGGGCGGCACTAGTCCTCCTCGTCTTCCGGCGTGGCCAGCAGGATCGCGCCGTCGAGGGCGATGGAGAGCAGGATGCCCACGACGATGAAGGGCACGACCCAGACCGTGAAGATGACGTCGCCGATCGCCTCGAAGGGCACCGGCTCGATGCCGTCGCGGTCGGCGGGGGCGACCCAGTCGGTGGCGACGGCCGCCCCGATCAGCGCGGCCAGCAGGCCCATCGCGGCCATGACGCCGAACGGGCGGCTCTTGCCGAAGAGCGCCTGCGGGCGTTCGCGGGCGCGCGTCAGCATCAGCGCGAAGAGGATCAGGATGACCACCGCGCCGCCGTAGATCAGCAGTTGCACGAGGGCCAGGAACTCCACCGTCAGCAGCAGATAGACGGCCGCCACGCCGCCCAGCGTCGCGATGAACAGCAGCGCCGCGTAGACGATGTTGCCGGCCAGCGTCACGCCCAGCGCGCTGAGCAGCATCAGCGCGGCGATGGCGTAGAAGATGATCTCGGTTGCGCTCATTCCGCTCACTCTCCACCCGGCTGGCCGGATGGGGCCCCGGCGGGGGCCTGCGCTGTTCGGTGCGGCGGGACTCGCGCCCCGCGCGCGGCGCCGCTTCCCGGCGCGTCAGTCGCCCGGGGCGACCTCCGTGCTCGTCACGAGGCGCGGTCGCGCCGGTTCCAAATGAATCGAGTCGCCGCCCGCTTTGGTCCGCATCAGAACGTAAATCAGGGCCACCAGTGAGACAAGCAGCGCCAGCGAGACGAGCGCCACCACCCAGTCGGGCCCGCCGTAGGCCAGGATGACACCGTTGGCCAGCACCTGCAGCAGCGCGAAGGGCAGCAGCACTTTCCAGGAGAAGGCCATGAGCTGGTCGATGCGCAGGCGCGGGAACATGGCCCGCAGCCAGAAGAGCAGGAAGATCAGCGCGCTGGCCTTGGCCAGCGTCAGCACGATCTGCAGGCCCAGCCCCGCGTCCTCGCCGAAGGGGAAGTTCCAGCCGCCCAGGAAGACCGTCGAGCCCAGCATCACCATCAGGAAGAGGCCGGTGTACTCGGCCAGGAAGAACATGCTCCAGCGGATGCCGCTGTACTCGACGAAGTAGCCCCCCACGACCTCCGACTCCGCCACCGGCATGTCGAAGGGCGGACGGTGCATCTCGGCCAGCGCGCCGATCATGAAGATCACGAAGCCCAGCGGCTGCAGCAGGAGGTATGGCGTCGTGCGCTGCTGGTCGACGATGGTGTTGAGGTTCAGCGCGCCGCCCACCAGGCCGCCGTCGAGCAGGTGGCCGGCGGCGATCATCACCACGCCCGCCGCCGCCAGCAGCATGGGCAGCTCGTACGAGATGGCCTGCGCGGCGGCGCGGATGCCGCCCAGCAGGGCGTACTTGTTGTCCGATCCCCAGCCGGCCATGATCACGCCCACGATGTTGAGCCCCAGCACGGCGAAGACGTAGAGGAAGCCCAACTCCAGGTCGCGGATGAACCAGGTCTCCGTGAAGGGGATGGGGATGAACATCAGGAAGACCGGCACGAAGACGAAGAACACCGCCAGTTCGAACACCCAGCGGTCGGCGGAGTGCGGGCGCACGTCCTCCTTGGTCAGCAGCTTGAGGGCGTCGGCGGCCGATTGCAGGATGCCCACCGGGCCGGTGCGCGTGGGACCCACGCGCGCCTGGAAGCGGGCCAGCACCTTGCGCTCGAGGTAGATCAGGGCGAGCGCGTTGATCGTCATCAGGGCGACGATGAAGACCAGCCGGATCAGGGCGTCGACCCAGTCCGGCATGCCGATCCCCGCGAACTCGCTCAGGACGATGGCGTCGGGCATCTAGCGGTCCACCTCACCCAGAACGATGTCGACGGAACCCAGGATGATGACGGCGTCGGCGATGTACGAGCCGATCGTCATCTGCTTCAGCGCGCTGAGGTTGTGGAAGCAGGGCGAGCGCACCTTCATGCGCCACGGCTTGTCGCTGCCGTCGGAGACCATGTAGATGCCGTACTCGCCGCGCGGGCCCTCCTGGCGCTGGTAGATCTCCGCCGGGGCCGGCCGCAGCCGGGCCGGCAGCCCCTCGGCCACGATGGGGCCGCCGCCGGGCATCTGGTCGAGCGCCTGCTCGACGATGCGCAGCGACTGCCGCATCTCCTCCATGCGCACCAGGAAGCGGTCGTAGACGTCGCCGCGATCGCCGACGGGGATGTCCCACTCGAAGCGGTCGTAGATGGAGTAGGGCTCGTCGACGCGCAGGTCGAAGGCGACGCCGGAGGCGCGCAGCATGGGGCCGGTGACGCCGTGGTTGACGGCGTCTTCGGCGCTCAGCACGCCCACGTCGCGGCAGCGGGCGATCATGATCTCGTTGCGGGTCATCAGCGCGTCGAGGTCCGCGACGCCGGCCCGCAGCCGTTCGACCAGCCAGTGGCCGTCCTCGACGAAGGTCTCGTGCGGCTCCCAGGCCAGCCCGCCGACGCGGAAGTAGTTGTACATCATGCGGTCGCCGGTCACGGCCTCGAAGAAGTCCTGGATCAACTCGCGCTCCTTGAAGGCCCAGGTGAAGGCGGTGCCGAAGAAGCCCACGTCGGTGCCGAACGCGCCCGCGAACATCAGGTGCGACAGCACGCGGTTGAACTCGGAGAGGATCAGCCGCACGTACTCCGCCCGCTCGGGCGCCTCGATGCCGGCCAGCCGCTCCGTCGCGTTGACGTGCACCCACTCGTTGCAGAACGCGGCCAGGTAGTCGGTGCGGTCCTGGAAGCCCAGCGAGCCCCGGTAGTCGAGCGCCTCGCTCAGCTTCTCCGCCCCGCGGTGCAGGTAGCCGATGTAGGGGATGACGTCCTTGACGACCTCGCCGTCGACGGTCAGGACCATGCGGAAGACGCCGTGCGTCGAGGGGTGCTGCGGTCCCATGTTGATGTTCATGTCGACGGTCTGGAACTCGCGCTCCACGGCCACCGGCTCGGTCATCACCACCTGCTCGGCCATCAGCCCTCTCCTCGCAGTTCGCGGCGGCGGGCGGCGGCCAACTCGCGGGCGCGCTTGACGCGCTCCGACTGCGCGGCCCGCTTGGCGGCCAGTTCCTCCGGCGTCAGGTCGGAGGCGGCCTTCTTCTCCGCCGGCGCCTGCGCGGCGGCGGCGGCCTCCTTGGCCGCCTCCTGCGCCGACGGCCGCTTGTCGGGTGGGTGCTCCTTCGTGAAGTACTCGACGTCGACGCCCTGCGGCAGCTCGATCTCCGCCAGGGGATGGCTCTTGAGCAGCGGGTGGATGTCGAGGTCCTCGTCGAGCAGCAGGTTGCGCGGGTCGGGGTGGCCCTCGAACTCGACGCCGAACATCTCGCGCACCTCGCGCTCGGCCCACTCGGCGCCCATGTGCAGGTCGGTGATCGTGGCGATCGAGGGCGCCTCGCCGGTCAGCCGGGTCTTGATGCAGACGCCGTGGCGGTGGCGCAGCGAGTAGAGGTGGTAGACGACCTCGATGCCCTCGTCCTGCCAATCGACCGCCGTCAGGTTGCGCAGCAGGTCCATCGACAGCCGCGCGTCGTCGCGGCTCGCGGCGATCACGCCGTGCAGGTCGTCCGGCGCGACGCTCAGGGCGAGGTCGATCTTGGTTTCCTCGGCCGCGAAGTCCAGCATCGGCAGAACCTCGCGGTAGAGGTCGGCGACGCCGCCGGACTCCGGCGTCGAGGGCGCGGCGTCGGTCTGCGTCGTCATACGCCGCGCGCCCGCGTCTCCATGATCTTGTCCTGCAGCGCCAGGAAACCGTCGAGCAGCGACTCCGGCCGCGGGGGGCAGCCGGGCACGTAGACGTCGACCGGGATGATCTTGTCGACGCCTTGCAGCACACGGTCGTACTGGGTGTAGGGACCGCCGTTGGTCGCGCAGGCGCCCATGGCGATGGACCACTTGGGGTAGGGCATCTGCTCCCAGAGCAGCTTGACTGCAGGGGCCATCTTCTTCGTCACGGTGCCGGCGACGATCATCACGTCGCTCTGGCGCGGCGAGGGCCAGGGCACGATGCCGAAGCGGTCGAGGTCGTGGTGCGCCATGTAGGTGGAGATCATCTCGATCGCGCAGCAGGCCAGCCCGAAGGTCATGGGCCACAGCGACGCCTTGCGCGCCGCGGCGATGAGCGTGTCGGCCGGCATCTGCATGACGCCCGGCAGCGCGACCTTGTAGGGCACCAGCGGCGCGGCGTCGTCGATCGGCAGGAGCCGCAGCTCCTCCGGCGAGACCGGCGCCGTCAGCGCGCCGGCTATCGGACTCTCTCGCTCGACCATTCCAGGACGCCTTTCCGCCATGCGTAGGCCAGCCCCACCACCAGGGTGAGGATGAACAACACCATCTGCCAGAGGATCACCTTGTCGAAGGGGGCCGGCCCCACCGCGCCGCCGTTATCCATCAGCCCCAGGAACGAGGCCGCCCAGGGGAAGAGGAAGACGATCTCCACGTCGAAGACGAGGAAGAGGATCGCGAAGATGTAGTAGCGCACATGGACCTGCGCCCAGTTGCGGCCGATGGGCAGCATGCCGCACTCGTAGACCTGGCCCTTGAGCCGCGTGGAGCGGCGCGGCGCGAGCACCTTCGTGGCGACGATCGCGTTGAGCACCAGGAAAGCCCCGACGGGGATCGCCAGGAGCACGGCGCCGTAGTTCTCGATCAGTTGCTCCACGGCCGCCTCCGAGCCGCCCGTGGGGGCGATTGTGCGAGATTTCGCAGGCGGATCGTATGGCCGCCCTAGATCGGTGTCAATCGAGAGCGGGCCGCCCGGGCGGCGCTAGCCCAGATCGGCGCGGCGTTCGCGCAGGCCGTCGAGGCGTTGGCGCAGTTCCCGCAGGCGCTCCCGCTCCCGCGCGACGACGGGCGCCGGCGCCTTGCCGGTGAAGCCCGGGTTGGCGAGCTTGGCCTCGATGCGGGCCTCGTGGCCCTCCGCCTCGGCGATCTGCTTGTCGAGGCGGGCGCGCTCGCGCGCCAGGTCGACCAGCCCGCCCAGCGGCAGCACGACCTCCGCCCGGTCGAGCACCTGCGTGACGACCTGCTCGTCGGGGGCCTCGCTGCGGGCGGCCACCATGCGCAGCGGCCGGGCGCGCGCCAGCGTCTCGATCACCGCCGCGCGGTCGCGCAGCGCGTCGCCGTCGCCGCCGGGGCCGGCGACGACGTAGGCCTCGATCCAGCGCGGCGCCTCGACGCCCCGGTCGGCGCGCACTTGGCGGATCGCCCGCACGACCTCCTGCACGCCGGCGAAACCGCGCTCGGCGGCCGCGTCGCGCCCGGCGCCGGGGCGGGGGTAGTCCGCGATGATCAGGGCCGGGCCGTCCTCGCCGGCCAGATGCGGCCGCAGGCGCTGCCAGATCGCCTCGGTGGCGAAGGGCAGGAAGGGGTGCAGCAGGCGCAGGCCCTGGTCGAGGACGTGCGCCAGGACGCCCAGCGGCGCGTCGTCGCCGGCGCGCAGGCGCACCTTGCTGGCCTCCACGTACCAGTCGAAGAAGTCGCCCCAGAGGAAGTCGGCGATGCGCCGCCCGGCCTCGCCGATCTGGAACTGGCCCAGCAGGTCGTCGGCCTCGGCCGTGAGGCCCGCCAGCCGGGAGAGGATCCAGCGGTCCTCCAGCGCCAGCGACGGATCGCCGGCCGCCGCGCGCGGCGCGACCACGCGGTCGCCCAACTCGCCCAGCACGAAGCGCGCCCCGTTCCACAGCTTGTTGACGAAGTTGCGGCTGCCCTGCAGGCGCTCGTCGGTGAGCCGCATGTCGTTGCCGGGGCTCGAGCCGGTGGCGAGCGTGAAGCGCAGCGCGTCGGTGCCGTACTGGTCGCTGACGTCGAGCGGGTCGACGCCGTTGCCCAGGCTCTTGCTCATCTTGCGGCCCTGCGCGTCGCGCACGAGGCCGTGCAGGTAGACCGTGCGGAAGGGCGGCGCCCCGTCCATGTTGTGGCAGCCCAGCATCACCATGCGGGCGACCCAGAAGAAGAGGATGTCGTAGCCGGTCTCCATCACGCTGCCGGGGTAGAAGCGCGCCAGGTCATCGTTGGACTCGGGCCAGCCCAGCGTGGAGTGCGGCCAGAGGCCGCTGCTGAACCAAGTGTCGAGCACGTCCGGGTCCTGCAGCAGCGGGCCGCGGCCGCAGCGCTCGCAGGCGTCGGGCGCGGGGTCGTCCGCGGCGACGATCGGCGTCACGTCCCGCCCGATCGTGGGGTCCGTCGCCAGCGCGGCGATGCGATCCCAGGGCAGCCCGGCGGCGGCGATCGCGGCGGCGCTGCCCGACCAGTGGGCGCCGTCGGGGCTCGCCTCCAGCCCCGGCCCGCCCTCGGGCAGGCTCGATCGGGGCACGCTGAGTTGGATCCCGGCCCCGTCGCAGCGCAGGCAGTACCAGGCCGGGATGCGATGCCCCCACCACAGCTGACGGCTGATGCACCAGGGCCGGATGTTGTCCATCCATTGCAGGTAGACCTTGGCGAAGCGCTCGGGCACGATGCGCACCTCGCCCTCGCGCACGACCGACGCCGCCTTCGCCGCCAGTTCGCTCACGTCGACGAACCACTGATTGCTGATCAGCGGCTCGACCACGGTGTCGCAGCGCTGGCAGTGGCCCACGCTGTGCTCGTGCGGCTGCGTCTCGACGAGGTGGCCCGCCGCCTCCAGGTCGGCGGCGGCGCGCTCCCGCGCCACGTCGCGGTCCAGCCCCTCGTAGGGGCCCGACTCGGGCGTCATCGTCCCGTCCCAATCGACCACGCTGATCGCCGGCAGGCCGTGCCGCTCGCCGATCTCGAAGTCGAGCATGTCGTGGCCGGGGGTGATCTTGAGCGCGCCGCTGCCGAAGCCGATCTCCACGGCGGCGTCGGCGATGATCGGGATCGCCCGCTCGATGCCGGGGGTGGGGACCCGCACGCGGCGGCCGACCACCTCGCGCCAGCGATCGTCGTCGGGGTTGACGGCCACGGCCACGTCGGCGGGGATCGTCTCCGGCCGCGTCGTCGCGATGACGATGCCGCCGCCGCCGCTTTCCCCGCCCCCGGCGGCGAAGGGGTAGCGCACGTGCCAGAGCGCGCCCGGCTCCTCGACGTACTCCACCTCCAGGTCGGACAGCGCGGTGCGGCAGCTGGGGCACCAGTTGATGATGCGGTGGCCGCGGTAGACCTTGCCGCCGGCGTGGAGGTCGCGGAAGGTGCTGCGCACGGCCTGCTGCGGGCCCGCGTCGAGGGTGAAGACCTCGCGCTCCCAGTCGCACGACATGCCCAGCCGCCGCTGCTGGTCGGCGATGCGGCCGCGGTAGCGGGCCACCCACTCCCAGACGCGCTCCAGGAAGGCCTCGCGCCCGATGTCGTGGCGGCTCAGGCCCTGCCGGGCGATGTCGGCCTCGACGACGTTCTGCGTCGCGATGCCGGCGTGGTCGACGCCGGGCAGCAGCAGCGCCTCGTCGCCCAACATGCGCCGCCAGCGGATCAGGATGTCCTCGATCGTCGTGGTCAGGGCGTGGCCCAGGTGCAGCGCGCCGGTCACGTTGGGCGGCGGCACGATGATGCAGTAGGGCTCCCCGTCGGGGCGGCGCGCCTGGGGACGGAAGTAGCCGCCCGACTCCCACATCGCGTAGATGGGCGCCTCGACGGCGGCCGGGTCGTAGGTCTTCGCCAGGGCGCTCTGCGGCGGCGCGGCCGATGGGGGGCGGGTGGGGGCGGTCTCGCTCACGGGGGCTCCGCTGCCGTCGCCGACGGCGTCTCAGCCGACCGGCACGGCGACGCCGTCGATGACGGGCGCCGATGAGGGCGTCGCGGGGGTGGGCCGGCGGCGGCGCTTGAGTTCCTCCATCGCCTGCAGGCGCAGCAGGCCGCGGCGCGTGTCGCTCGCCACGCGGGCCGGATCCTGCGCCGCCAGGCGCCGCTTGAACAGCCAGTAGGTGAACTCCTTGAGCTCCGACAGGCTGATGCGGTCGACCATCGCGCGATCGTGGGCGGCGCGGAAGTCGCGGATCAAGCGCGCCCGCGTCTCGCCGTAGATGCGCTGGAAAGTGGTCGCCGTCGTGGCCGGCGTCGTGGCGGAAGGCGGCGTTGCCGCGCTCCTTGCGCACCTCCTCCTCGACGGTCAGCTGCAGCGCCTCCTCGACCCGCACGCCGTAGGTGAAGTTGAGGTGCGCGCGGTACTTGCCGGCCCCCAGCGCCGCCTGGAACGCCTCCTCGCTCAGCGGCGCGGGCCAGCGCTCGTCGAGCAGCAGCGCCTCGACCTCGGCCTCGGGCAGCAGCGACGGCTCCACCGCGTCGAGCAGACGCTCGGCCAGCAGCAGCCAATCGAACGCCTCGCCGCCGACGAGGTAGCGGTACTCCCGCCCCTCGGCCGTCTCCTCTGTCACGTCCCAGGCCGCGATGGCCGCCAGCAGCGCCTCGGTCCAGGGGCGGCCGGCCCGCAGGTCGGCGCGGAAGGCGGCGATGTGCGCGGCCGGGTCGCGGTGCAGCAGCTCGCTCATCGGACCGCTCCGTGGCAGCGCTTGTACTTCTTGCCCGAGCCGCAGGGGCAGGGCGCGTTGCGGCCCGTCTTGGCGACGGTCACCGTCCCGCCGCCGCCCGACGGCTCCGCTCCCGCCCCGGCGGCGGCGCCCTCGCCGCTGATCTCGCGCACGCCGCTCACGCCCATCCGCTCGGCGGCGGCCGCCGGGGCGCCCGACGCGGGGGCGGCGGCGGCCCGCAGCGCGCGGCGGCGCGGCGGCCGTCCCGCCGCCGGCCGCTTGCCGTTGCCGGCGACCGGGGCGGGCGCGGCGGCCGGGGCCGGACGCACGCGCAGCACCGCCCGCGCCACCTCGCGGCGGATCGTGGCGGTGAGCTGGTCGAACATGTCGAAGGCTTCGCGCTTGTAGGTCACCAGGGGGTCCTGCTGCCCGTAGGCCTGCAGGCCGACGCCCTGGCGGAAGGAGTCCATTTCCGTGAGGTGGGCGACCCAGGCGCGATCGATGATGCGCAGCACGATCTGCCGCTCCGCCTCCTCCAGCACGGCGTCGCCCAGCTCCGCGCGCTTCGCCTCGTAGAGGCCGAGAGCGTGCGCGCTCAGCGCCTCGATGACCGCGTCGTTGCCGGCGCCCGCCACGGCCTCCGTGTCGAAACCGTCCAGCGGGATGACGCCGCCCAGCTCGGCCCAGAAGGCGCCGGCGTCGCCGGCGGCCAGCGAGCCGCCGCCGCTGAACTCCTCGACCTGCGCCCGCGCCTCGTCCTCGATCATCGCCCGGACGATGGCGTGGATGTCCGCGTCGGAGAGCACCCGGTCGCGCTCGCCGTAGATCACCTCGCGCTGGCGGTTGATCACGTCGTCGTACTCGACCAGGTGCTTGCGGATGTCGAAGTGGTGCGCTTCGACCTTCTGCTGCGTCTGCTCGATCGCCCAGCCGACCATGCCCGACTCCATGGGCGTGTCGTCGTCCCAGCCCAGCTTGCCCATCATTCCCGTGACGCGTTCGCTGGGGAAGCGGCGCATGATCGTGTCCTCGAAGGAGACGAAGAAGCGCGACATGCCGGGGTCGCCCTGGCGGCCCGAGCGCCCGCGCAGCTGATTGTCGATGCGGCGCGACTCGTGCCGCTCCGTGCCCAGCACGAGCAGGCCGCCGGCCTCCTGCACGCCGGGGCCCAGCTTGATGTCGGTGCCGCGGCCGGCCATGTTCGTCGCGATGGTGACGGCCCCGGCCTGCCCCGCCTCCGCCACGATGCCCGCCTCGCGTTCGTGGTTCTTGGCGTTGAGCACGTTGTGGGCCACGCCGCGGCGGGTCAGCATCCCCGACAGCCGTTCCGACGACTCCACCGAGGCCGTGCCCACGAGGACCGGCTGCCCGCCGTCGCGGGCGCTCGCGATCTCGTCCACGGCGGCGCGGAACTTGGCCGTCTCGTTGCGGAAGATCAGGTCGGCCTGGTCGTCGCGCCGCATGGGCACGTTGGTGGGGATCACGACGACCTCGAGGGAGTAGATCTTGTTCAACTCCTCCGCCTCGGTCTCGGCCGTGCCGGTCATGCCGGCCAGCTTGCCGTACATGCGGAAGTAGTTCTGATAGGTGATCGTGGCCAGCGTGACGGTCTCCCGCTCGACGGGGACGCCCTCCTTGGCCTCGATCGCCTGGTGCAGCCCCTCCGAGTAGCGGCGGCCCTCCATCACGCGGCCCGTGAACTCGTCGACGATGACCACCCGGCCGCCGCGCACCATGTACTCCTGGTCGCGGCGGTACATGAACTCCGCCCGCAGGGCCGCCTCGAGGAAGCGCGTCAGGCGGGCGTCCTCGCCTTCGAACAGGTTGTCGATGCCCAGGCTGCGCTCGACCTTCTCGATGCCCGGCTCGGTCAGCGCGACCGTGCGCGACTTCGGGTCGGTGGTGAAGTGCTCGCCCTCGTCGAGCGTGCGCACGATGCGCGCGAAGGTGTGGTAGGTGTCGAGCGGCTCGGAGGCCTGGCCGCTGATGATCAGCGGCGTGCGCGCCTCGTCGATGAGGATGTTGTCGACCTCGTCGACGATCGCGTAGGCCAGGGGGCGCTGCACGCGCGCCTCCAGCGTGGTCGCCATGTTGTCGCGCAGGAAGTCGAAGCCGAACTCGTTGTTCGTGCCGTAGGTGATGTCGCACTGGTAGGCGCGGGCGCGCGAGCAGGGGCGCAGGTGGCGCAGGTCGCCCAGGCCGGCCCGGCGCACGCGCTCCTCGGCGTCGACCTCCTCGCCCTCCGGGACGGCGCTGGGGTCGTAGGCGGGGTCGTACTCGAAGGAGGCGCGGTGCTGCAGCACGCCGACGCTGAGCCCCAGGCCGTGGTAGACGGCCGCCATCCAGCGGGCGTCGCGCTTGGCCAGGTAGTCGTTGACCGTGACCAGGTGGACGCCGTCGCCCTCCAGCGCGTTGAGGTAGACCGGCAGCGTCGCCACCAGCGTCTTGCCCTCGCCGGTGCGCATCTCGGCGATCTTGCCCTGGTGCAGCACCACGCCGCCGACGATCTGCACGTCGTAGTGCCGCATCTCCAGCCAGCGCCGGCCGGCCTCGCGCACCACGGCGAAGGCCTCGGGCAGGATGTCGTCCAGCGCGGCGCCCTCCTCCAGGCGGGCGCGGAACCCGGCCGTCTTGTCGCGCAGGCCGGCGTCGGTCAGGGCGGCGAACTCGTCCTCCCAGGCCGCGACCTCGCGCACGATCGGCTGCAGCCGCTTCAGCTCGCGGCTGTTGGAGTCGCCCATCAGATTCTTGGCCCGATTGAGGAGGCTCATTGGTCGTCCCGCCGCGTGCGGGGGGGCCGTCCGGGCCGGCGCACGCAGTCCGTTCCAGGATAGCGCCGCCGGACCGCAGCCCGGAACCGTCCGTCCGCCGGGAGGGGGGTGAGGGGCGAGGGGGAGGGGGCTACGGGGCGAGGGGGCGACCGTCGGGGGTCAGGGGGGAACGTGCGGGGGGCGTCCCACGGGCGGTGATGGGGCGGGCCCCGCCGCCGCCCGCACTACACGCCCGGCAGTACCGCGTCGCCCGGCATCACCTGCCCGCTTGCTCGCGCTCGTACTGCCGCAGCGCATCGAGCGTCAGCGGCCGGCCCGCGCGCTTCGCCTCAAGCCACCGCTGAAAGGACCGCGGGCTCTCCCCCGAGGCCCTGCCCTCCAGCAGCCCTTCCACGCCGATGTCCTCGTCGAGGTCGGGCCAGTGAATGTGCTGGCTCTCGGCGTACAGCTCGTAGTTGTTGCGCTCGTCCGGCGTCGCCTGGACCAGGCGGGGATACCAGTCGAGGGGTACCGAAATGGTCCGTCCGTCGGACAACTCCACGGTCAGCGCGTCCTCGGTGGCGCGGACGGCCGTCGCTCCAGGCACTTTGAAGTCAACGGTTGAAGAACGCATGCCACTCCTCCAGGAATCGGGCCTGATCCCGCTCGACGATCCGTCGTATGCGGCGAATCTCCGTCGGCCGGAGATTGCCGCTGTTCTGCAAGTCTACGGGGCTGAGCCAGAACTTGGCGAAGCCATCATCCCGCCGCACATGCACGTGCGGTGGTTCGCCTCGGTCGCCGGCCAGGAAATAGAACTGGTACGGCCCCTCCCTCAGGATCACCGGCATGGCTCGATTGTAGCCGCGTCGGCAACGTCCAACGCCGCCCGCGGCGCGGTGGGGTAGGGGAAGGGGGCTACGGGGTGCGCGGGGGGTCAGGGGGGACGTTCGGGGGCGGGGTTCCCGCGCGCCGAGGCCCCCCTCACCCTCTCCCCGAGGAGAGGGGATCGGATTCCTCCCTCTCCCATCCCCCATAGCGAGGGGGGGGACCGTCTCCCGAACCCCATCCCTTACGTCAACTGTGGAAACTTTACACCCAAAAACCTTGACCTGCCCCCCCCCCCCTAGACGTCATAATGCTTGCGCTCTCGAAGCACGACCCCATCCCTGGGGGATGGGGCGGTCACATCCAGGGAAAGGATGACGCCATGAGCAACTATTTGGAGACCCTGCGACAGCGAAAGATCTCGCGTCGCACGATGTTGGGCGCCAGCGCGAAGGCTGGGGTTGGCGCGGCCGGCCTGGCTTTGGTCGGCTGCGGTGACGATGACGATGACGCCGGGACCGCCGCCGCCGAACGGGCCGCGTCGGCCGCGGAGGAAGCCGCCGCCGCGGCTGTCGCCGCGGGCGAGGCGCGCGCCGCCGAGACCGAGGCCGCCGCCGACGCGGCCGCCGAAGCCGCAGCGGCAGCCTCCGAGGCCTCCGCCGCGGCATCGCAGGCCGCCGACGCGGCCGACGCGGCTGCGGCCCTGGCCGCCGAGGCGGCCGAGTCGGAGGACGCCGCCAACGCGGCCGCCGCCGCGGAAGCCGCCGCCGCGGCTGCCGCCGACGCCGCGGCCGCCGCATCCGCCGCCGGTGACGAAGCCGCCGCGGCGTCGCGGCCGCCGCGTCGGAGGCCGCGGAGGCCGCCGCCCAGGCCGCCCGCGACGCCGCCGCCGCGGTCGAGGCCGGCACGGCGACCGCCGAGGCCGCCCAGGCCGCCATCGACGAAGCCGCCGCTGCGGCTGCTGCCGCCGCCGAGGCCGCCGGCGAGGCGTCCGCCGCCGCCGGCGAGGCCGCCGCCACGGCCCAGGAGACCGCCGAAGCCGCGGCCGAGACCGCCGCCGCGGCCGTCGCGGCGGCCGAAGAGGCCGCCGATGCGGCCCGCGAGGCCGCCGAGAGCGCGGCCATGGCGGGGGAGGACGAGCCGGCCGCGGCCGGCGGTCCGGTGTACGGCGGCAAGATCGTCCGCGTTGCCGAGGGCGACATCGACTCGGGCTGGAACCCGCACCGCACCACCACGAACCTGGATAACTTCAATTTCCTCCAGTACATCTACGACTATGTGTTGGGGTACTCCGGCGATAACGGCGCGGCGAAAGCGGAGCTGGCCGAGAGCTGGGAGATCCCGGACGACGTCACCTACCTCTTCAACTTCGCGCCCGGCCGCGCCGTGTTCCAGGACGGCGCGCCGGTGGACGCCAACGCAATGCAGGCGAACATGGAGTTTCTGCGGGACGACGAGGAAGCCACCCCCAGCACCAAAGCGGGTATTGCCAACGCGGCATCCTTCGAAGCAGTGGACGACGTCACCTGGCGGATGGTCAACAGCGAAGTGGTCGGGCCCACCCTCTCGAAGTTCTATGACCAGACAGGCTCGGGCAATTTGATCTCGCCGAACGCCCTCGAAACCGCCCATGAACATCCCGTCGGCGCCGGACCGGCGCGCCCCGTGGAGTATCGCGTCGGGGAGTACTGGCTGGGGGAGAAGTGGGACGGCTACTGGGATAACGAGCACGTCTACGCCGACCAGCTGGAGGTCCGGATCATTCCCGACGCGAACAACGCCTGGGCCCAATTCCTCGACGGGGAGATCTCCTATCAACCTGCCGCCGGTGTCATGACCGACGAACTGGCGGCGGAGTTGGAGGCCGACGGGTTCCAGGTGAGCCGGGGGCTCAGCCTGGGTTGGAACGCCCAGTGGTTCAATCTCAATCCGGCGGCCGAGGGCTTCAACATGTTCCGCGACCCCCGCCTGCGCTGGGCGATCGGCCTCAGCGTGGACCGGGACGTCCTCAACGATCTGTCCGAGGACGGCCTGGGCAAGCCCTCCGTGTGCAACACCACTCCGCTGAGCTGGGCCATCCGGGAGGGCGCGAACTACTACGACCCGCCCGACCTGGCGAAAGCCGCCCAGTTGCGGGACGCCGCCGGCTTCGGGGACGACAACCCCGTCACCGGCGACTTCCTTACCATAAATAACCTTAGCCCCAGGACGGGGCCGGCGGTCTTCGCCCAGCTGCAGCAAGCCGGCTGGTCGGGGTTGAACTTGCTGGAAGGCTCCCTGTCGTTCATCTTCGAGGTCTTCGCGACAGGAACCGACCACGTCACCTCCACGATGCCCTGGGCTTCGCCGTTCGACCCGGATGTGGTGATGGGCCCGAGCATTGATCAGGGCCTCAGGAACTGGATGCACGGCAGTCCCGAGGGCGGCCCGGGGACCGGGCGCGCCAGCCTGGCGGAAAACCCGAACGACCAGGTGCTGCAGGACATCGCGGAGACCGAAGCGTACACCGTGGCGGCCACGAAATTCGCCCGCCAGGAGGACCGCATCGAGCCCTACGACAAGGCGTTCGCCAGCGCCTGCGACGGCAATTCCTGGTCCGACCCCGACATCCAAGGACACCGCTGGTGGTACTACTGGCTCCAGCTTTCGGCGGGCTATGGCGCCCAGGGGAACCTCGGGGGCGGCTTCCATATCCGACCCATCGATGGCTTCACGAGTTCGTCCAGTGGCGGGCACGGCTACAAGGGGTTGTGGTTGAACGCCTAGCTTCGGTCCGACCTCACCCCCTGGCCCCCTCTCCATCCAGAAGGATGGAGAGGGGGAACGTGGAGGCGTCCGTTGGGTCCCCCTCACCCTGCCCGTTGATCTGAGCGAACGCCGATGGCGCGAACGATAAGGGACGACCGCATGACCACTCTCTCCCCATCCATCACCGACCGCGAGACCGAGGCGAAGTACGCGCGCCTGCGCGAGAAGGTGCTCGAGCGGGATCAGCCCGGCGCCAGCGCAGTCACCTACGAGCTCGTCAAGGACGGCCGGTCGACGACGGAGATCCTCAGTGAGACGGTGCGGATCCACGCGCCCTACACGCACGTGCCCTACCACCAGCGGATGGACGGCGGCTTCGTCCGCTTCGTCAACAACGACCACGCGTTGCTGAGCGCGCGGGCGACGCTGTCGTTGCAGGACTTCATGCCGGAGACGCTGCGGCCCCTGCCGCTCGCCCAGACCGCCTGGTACGTGCCCAGCTCGCTGGACGTCTGGAACCAGCTGCTGGGCAAGGCGCCGGGGCACTACGCCTACCGCACCTACGACGAATCGAAGCACCCCGACGGCCCGGCCATGCCGATGGTGCACTGGCAGGACCAGGAGCCGGGCGCCCTGGAGGGGCCGTTCGAGGAAGAGTTGGGGCGCTGGCAGCGACTGGTGGAGTGGGGCCACGTGGACGAGGCCTACCGGCTCTGGCTGGGCTTGTGGGAGCTGCGGGCGCGTCGCGAGGAGCTGCTCGCGCACACGATGTTCGCCGGGCTGATGGACGTGCAGGACCGGATGGTCTGGAACCGATCCTTCACGACCGGCCACAAGGCGTACCGCCAGCGCTCGCTGATCGATCTGGGGCGAGCGATCGGCTGGGACCACGCCCACCACGTGATCTACGCGGCGGTGCCCGACCTGGCGGTGGGGCCACGCTATTACTCGAACTTCGAAGCGGCCTGCCAGATCATGCTATACGAGCTGGAGGAGGAGGGTCCGCGCTCGTCGCTGTCGGCGACGAGCGCCAGCGATACCGACCGGCAGCTGTTCGCCAACACGACGCCGGTCTCGGAGCCGGAGGCGGAGTCGCTGATCCACGCGATCATGCGGGGGGACGAGGTGCACTTCATCGACCCGCTGATCGGCCTGCTGCGGGCCGAGCGGTCGCCGCGGTCGATCATGGACGCGATTCAGATCGCGGCGGCGCGGGTCTTGCTGGAGACGCGGGCGCCGCACGCCGTCGGCATGCCCCAGCACGCGGTGGAGTACTGCAACATGGTCTGCTGGTTCTTCGACCAGTTCGACCACCCCCACCGCACGAAACTGCTCTTCGTCGCGGCGAACTTCGTCAACCAGGCCGCCCGCTACATCCGGGCGCGGGACCCGTTCTTCATGAACGACGGCGTCACGAACGGCCCGCGTCAGGTGTCGCCGCCGGCGGTGGCGGAGTCGATGACGGGAGAGCAGATCCTGCGGCAGCTGGACCATGCGCTGCTCACGCTGGACCTGGATGGCAGCGTCGACTGGACGCAGGCGTATCTCGGCACGGGCTTCGATCGAGCGCCGCTGATCGAGACGCTGGCGGTCGGCGCCGCGAAGCAGGGCAACGACCCGCACAACCAGGAGTTGGGACTCGTGACGCTACAAGACTACCAGCGCTCGGCGTCGCCGTTCCGCGACACGCTGCTGCTGGCGTCGGCGCACCACACGGCGGGACACATCAAGTACGGCGACCAGTTCGAGCTGCTGCGGCACTTCGGCGAGGCGTTCGGCGTCCCCGTGGACGCGGAGGGCGCGGGCGGCGACGACCCGGCGGAGGCCTTCCTGGACGACATCCAGGCGGAGGTCGTCCAGGGACCGGTCGGGAACTCGTAGCAACAGGGCAAGCCCGGCAACGCCAATGGCGCGCTACATCGCGACGCGGCTGATCTCCTCGCTGATCCTCCTGTGGATCATCAGCGTGCTCGTCTTCCTGCTCATGACCGCGCTGCCCGGCGATCCCACGTTGAAGGGCACGTTCGAGATGACCGCGGAGAATCGCGAGATCGTCCGCGAACGCCTGGGCCTGAACGATCCGCTGCCGCAGCGCTACTTCGACTGGTTGTTCCCCGCGTTGCAGGGCGATCTCGGGGTGAGCCTGGCCAGGACCGTAGGGACCGTCTCGATCAGCACCCTGTTCGAGCGGCGCATCCCCGCCACGGTGGAGTTGGGCATCTTGAGCCTGCTCGTGGTGGTGACCGTGGCGGTGCCGATCGGCGTCCTGTCGGCGCTGAAGCCCGGCTCCAAACGGGAAGTGGCGGCCGGCACGGCCATGATCGTGGGCAACTCGATCCCGGAGTTCGTCACCGGCATCGCGCTGATCCTCGTGATCAGTCTGCACTTCGACCTCCTGCCGGTCGGGGGCTACGTCGCCTTCACGGAAGACCCGATCGAGAACCTGAAACGCATGGCGATGCCGGTGCTGGCCATCTCGCTGACCGCGACGACGCTGCTGATGCGCCAGACGCGCTCGGCGATGATCAACGTGCTCAGCGATGACTACATCCGCACCGCCCGCGCCAAGGGGCTGCGCGAGCGCGCCGTCGTCGTCCGCCACGCCCTGCGCAACGCCCTGATCCCGGTGATCACGATCTTCGGCTTCCAGGCCGGGCTGATCTTCAGCGGCGCGGTGATCACGGAGCAAGTCTTCAACATCCCGGGCATGGGCCGCCTGTTCGTCGAGAGCGTCGTTGTCGAGCAGGACTACAACGTCATCCAGAACCTCGTCATGTTCTTCGCGGTCGCCACCCTGCTCGTGAATCTCCTCGTCGACGTCTCCTACACGCTGATCGATCCCCGCATCCGGACGGGCGGGAGAAGCGCATGAGCGGCGCCCCGACGCCCGCCGGATCGGCCGTCCGGCCGCTCGCGCGGGTGGGCCTGCGCGAGCGCCATTGGTACCGCGAGGCGCGCGCGATCGGGCGCGTCTACGTGCGCAACCGCCCGGCCGTCGTCGGCGCCGTGCTGCTGATCGGCTTCGGGCTGATCGCCGCCTTCGCCCCGCTGATCGCCCCCGCCGACCCGTACCTGCCCGCGACCTCGCGTGAGGGCGTCTTCAACCCGCCCAGTTGGGATCACCTCGCCGGCACGGACCACCTGGGCCGCGACGTGCTCAGCCGCGTGTTCTTCGGCGCCCGCATCGCCTGGCAGATCGTGCTGGTGGCGACCGGCGTCGCGGTGGGCCTCGGCGTGCCGCTGGGGCTGCTGGCGGGCTACGTGGGCGGCAAGCTGGACGAGTTGGTGATCATGCGCTTCGTCGACGCCGTCATGATGCTGCCGGGCCTCGTCCTCATCCTCGCCCTCACGGGCGCCGTCGGGCCCAGCATCACCAACACGATGCTGATCATCGGGGTGGTCTGGTCGCCCGGCTACGCGCGCCTGACGCGGGGGGTGGTGCTGCAGATCAAGCAGGAGGTCTACGTCGACGCCGCCCGCGCGATCGGCGCGACCCCGGCCCGGATCATGGCGCGCCACCTGCTGCCCAACGTCGTGGCGCCGATCATGGTGCTGGCCTCGCTCTCGGCCGCGGGCATCATCCTCGTCGAGGCGGGGCTCAGCTTCATCGGCGCCGGCGTGCAGGAGCCCACGCCCGCCTGGGGGCGGATGGCCGCCGAGGCCAACAAGACCATCCTCACGCGCAGCGCCTGGCCCATCGCCGGCCCGGCGATCGCGATCATCCTGCTCGTGATGGCGTTCAACTTCGTCGGCGACGGCGTCCGCGACGCCTTCGATCCAAGGCTGCGGAATATCCGCTAGGAACCTCACCCCCTGTCCCCCTCTCCAGCCAGAAGGATGGAGAGGGGGAACGCGAAAGCGGGCGCTGGATCCCCCTCACCCTAACCCTCTCCCCCGAGGGGAGAGGGGATCAGAACCCTCTCCATTGCTCGGCGATGGAGAGGGGGCTAGGGGGTGAGGTTCGGGCCTAGGGAAAGAGCGCGCCGACCGACTGCCCGGTGTGGATGCGGTGGATGGCCTCGCCCAGCAGCGGCGCCACGCTGACCGATTCGATCTTGTCCCCGGCGTCGCCCGGCAGGGGCAGGCTGTCGGTTACCAGCAGGCGGCTCAGCGGGCTGTGCTCCAGGCGCTCCAGCGCCGGGCCCGAGAGCACGCCGTGGGTGCAGGCGGCCGAGATCGTCTTCGCGCCGTGCCCCTTGAGCAGCGTCGCCACCTCGACCAGCGTGCCGGCCGTGTCGACCTCGTCGTCGATGATCAGCGCGTCCTGGCCGTCCACGTCGCCGATCAGGTGCAGGACCTGGGCCTCGTCGTTGTTGCTGACGCGCCGCTTCTCGCACAGCGCCAGCGGCGCGCCCAGCCCTTCGGCCATGTTGCGCGCCCGCTTGGCGCTGCCCAGGTCGGGCGCGACCACGACGCCGCGGAACTCGCGCTCGCGGATCGCGTCGCCCAGCAGGCCCAGCGCCGTCAGCTCGTCGGTGGGGATGTTGAAGAAGCCCTGGATCTGGCCGGCGTGCAGGTCCATCGTCAGGATGCGGCTCGCGCCCGCCGTCTCCAGCAGGTTGGCGATCAGCCGGGCCGTGATCGGCACGCGCGGCTGGTCCTTCTTGTCGGAGCGGCCGTAGGCGAAGTAGGGGATGACGGCGGTGATGCGGCCGGCGCTGGCGCGGCGTACCGCGTCGATCATGATCAGCAGCTCCATGAAGCTGGCGTTGACCGGCCGCGCGCCCGACTGCACCAGGAAGACGTCGCGCTCGCGCACGTTCTCGCAGATGCGCACGAAGATGTTCTCGTTGGAGAACGCCGACACCTCGGCGCGCCCCATGGGGATGCCCAGCGAGGTGCAGATGGCCTCACCCAGCGCCGGGTGGGCGTTGCCGGTGAAGATCAGCGGTCCGGGCAGGGTCACCAGGGGCTCCAGGCGCCGGCGGCGGCGCGCAACCGAGTATCCCGCGCCGACCCCATGCCGGCAAGCCGACGGCGGCGGCCGGGGGCCGGTCTGTCCACCGTTCATCCCCAGGATCGGCGGGGCGTTCTCCCCCGTTCCCGCCGCTCCGGCCGGGGGCGGACCGGCGGCGCGCCGCCGCCGGGGTCGCCTGGGAGACAGAACGAGGGCCGATCGGCGCGATCCGGGGGTCCGCGGGCGCCGCGGCGGCGGCAAGGCCCTTGAAACCGTCCGGCGAAGCGCGTATCATCAGGCTCGGCTGCCCATGCCCCACACACGCATTCGACCCACCCGAGATCCGCGTTGATGGACGGTTCTCCCGCACGGTCCGCTCGTGCGCGCCTCGCGACCGTCGCCGGGCGCTCCCGCGTCCGCGCGGCGCCGCCGCCCGTCCCAACGGCCGCTGTCGCGCCGTCCGGCTCACGACCGTCCGGCTCACCACGAAGGAGCGCCCCGCGATCATGACGACCACCTCCCCCAAGGCCGCCACCGGACCCGCCGGACGCACGCTCGTCCCCGAGGAGCGCCGGGTGTACTCGTCGATCGCGGAGCGGCACGAACTGCCCAACCTGATCCGCGTCCAGCTCGATTCCTACGACTGGTTCCTGAAGGAGGGGCTGAAGCAACTCTTCGAGGAGATCTCGCCCATCGAGGACTTCACCGGCAAGCGCATGGAGCTGCTCTTCGGCGAGTACCGGCTGATCGATCCGCCCTACTCGGAGCACGAGTGCCGCCAGCGCGACCTGACCTACGCGGCCCCGCTGCGCGTCACCGTGCAGCTGGTCGTCAAGGACAGCGGCGAGATCAAGGAGCAGGAGCTCTTCTTCGGCGACTTCCCGCTGATGACGTCGACCGGCACCTTCGTGATCAACGGGGCCGAGCGGGTCGTCGTCTCGCAACTGGTGCGCTCCCCGGGGGCGTACTTCAGCACCGTCGTCGACCCCACCACGGGGCGGGAGCTCTGCAACGCGAAGCTGATCCCCAACCGCGGCGCCTGGCTGGAGTTCGAGACGAGCAACCGCGACCTGCTGACCGTCAAGGTGGACCGCAAGCGCAAGATCCCCGTGACGACGCTGCTGCGCGCGATCGATTCCGACCCGGAGATCACGGACGACGCGCTGCTGGGCAGCGACGAGCGCATCCGCGCGATGCTGCCCGACGGCGACGCCAACCCGCTGCACCCCTACCTGGAGGCGACGATGGCCAAGGAGCCGGCGCCGCTCGACGGGGAGGATCGCAGCAAGGCCTGGGCGCTGCTGGAGGTCTACCGCCGGCTGCGCCCCGGCGACCCGCCCACGGCCGACAACGCGCGCGGCCTGCTCGACAGCCTGTTCTTCAATTCCCGCCGCTACGACCTGGGCCGCGTGGGCCGCTACAAGGTCGATAAGCGGCTGGCCCCGCTGCTGGGCGGGCCGACGGAGGTGCGCACGCTGCGCCTGGAGGACATCCTGGCGATCGTCAAGCAGCAGATCCGGATCAACAACAGCGAGGACCAGCGCGACGACATCGACCACCTCGGCAACCGGCGCATCCGCGCCGTGGGCGAGTTGATCCTCAACCAGTTCCGCGTGGGCCTGCTGCGCATGGAGCGCGTGATCCGCGAGCGCATGACGATCACCGACCCCGAGCAGGCCACGCCCAGCGCGCTGATCAACATCCGCCCCGTCGTCGCCTCGATGAAGGAGTTCTTCGGCGGCAGCCAGCTGAGCCAGTTCATGGACCAGACCAACCCGCTGGCGGAGCTGACCCACAAGCGCCGGCTGAGCGCCCTGGGCCCCGGCGGCCTGAGCCGCGACCGGGCCGGCTTCGACGTGCGCGACGTGCACCACAGCCACTACGGCCGCATCTGCCCCATCGAGACGCCCGAGGGCCCCAACATCGGCCTCATCGGCAGCTTGGCCACCTACGGCGTGATCAACGAGTTCGGCTTCATCCAGACGCCCTACCGGCGCGTCATCCGCGAGTTGCCGGTCGACTCCGATGAGTTGGTCGGGCGGGTGCTGGCCGAGACGCTGAGCGGACCCCGCGGCGGGCGCATCGGCGAGGCGGGCGACGAGATCACCGCCGCCATGCAGACCCGCCTGGCCGGCGCGGGCATCGACCCGGTGCCGGTGCGCGCCTTCGTGGAGGACGAGATCCAGTTCCTCACCGCCGACGAGGAGGACCGCTTCGTCGTCGCGCAGGCCAACGCGCCGCTCGACAGCGCGGGGCACTTCCTGGAGGAGCGGGTCGAGGTCCGCGACGGCGCGCAGTTCGAGGAGATCGAGCCCGACCAGATCGACTACATGGACGTGTCGCCGCGGCAGATCGTCTCCGTGGCGACGTCGCTGATCCCGTTCCTGGAGCACGACGACGCCAACCGCGCCCTGATGGGCTCCAACATGCAGCGCCAGGCCGTGCCGCTGCTGCGCCCCGAGGTGCCCATCGTGGGCACGGGCATGGAGCGGCAGGCGGCGCACGACTCCGGGCAGGTCGTCTTCGCGCGCAAGGACGGCGCGGTGACGAAGGCCACCAGCTCCAGCATCTCGGTCAAGTACGACGACGGCGAGGAGGAGGCCTTCTCGCTGCTCAAGTTCATGCGCTCCAACCAGGGCACCTGCATCAACCAGCGCCCCATCGTCGCGACGGGCGACCGCGTGATCGCGGGCCAGGCGCTGGCCGACTCCTCCTCGACCGACAAGGGCGAGTTGGCGCTGGGCCAGAGCGTGCTCGTCGCCTTCATGGCCTGGGAGGGCTACAACTTCGAGGACGCGATCATCCTCTCCGAGAACCTCGTGCGGGAGGACAAGTTCACCTCGATCCACATGTCGAAGTACGAGGTGGAGGCGCGCGAGACGAAGCTGGGCCCGGAGGAGATCACGCGCGACATCCCCAACGTGGGCGAGGAGTCGCTGCGCGACCTCGACGACGAGGGCATCGTGCGCATCGGCGCCGAGGTGGGCCCGGGCGACATCCTGGTGGGCAAGATCACGCCCAAGGGCGAGACCGAGTTGACCGCCGAGGAGAAGCTGCTGCGCGCGATCTTCGGCGAGAAGGCGCGCGAGGTGAAGGACACCTCGCTGCGCGTGCCGCACGGCGCGCGCGGCACGGTGGTCGAGTTGCGCGTCTTCCAGCGCGAGGAGCACGACGAGTTGCCGGCCGGCGTGGAGAAGATGGTGCGCGTTACCATCGCCGAGCGCCGCAAGCTCTCCGAGGGCGACAAGATGGCCGGGCGGCACGGCAACAAGGGCGTCATCTCGCGGATCATGCCCTCCGAGGACATGCCCTATCTGGAGGACGGGACGCCCGTCGAGATCATCCTCAGCCCCATCGGCGTGCCCAGCCGCATGAACCTGGGCCAGATGCTCGAGACGCAGCTCGGCTGGGCGGCGCACAACCTGGGCTTCCGGGCCGTGACGCCCGTCTTCGACGGGGCCAGCGAGGGCGCCCTCGCCGACGCCATGGGCCGCGCCTGGATCGTGCGCGCGGCCGGCGCCAACGGCTACGCCGAGGCGCCCGGCCAGCACGCCGTGATGCCGGCGATCGACCGCGCGCGCGTCGATGAGTGGCTGCGCGAGCAGGGCTACGACGCCGAGCCGATCTTCGACGAGAGCCGCGAGGGGCCGGCCAAGCGCGCCGCGCTCGAACTCTGGCTGGAGCAGATCGGCGATACGCGCGTGCGCGGCCTGCGCGACGAGGACCTGCTCGACCGCGCCGACGCCGCCTACCGCGACGGTCGCGGCGCGCCCCCCTTCTTCGGCAAGCAGTGGCTCTACGACGGCCGCACCGGCGAGCGCTTCGACCAGCCGGTCACGGTGGGCTTCATCTACATGATGAAGCTGAGCCACATGGTGGAGGACAAGATCCACGCCCGCTCGACGGGGCCCTACTCGCTGATCACGCAGCAGCCGCTGGGCGGCAAGGCGCAGTTCGGCGGGCAGCGCTTCGGCGAGATGGAGGTCTGGGCGCTGGAGGCCTACGGCGCGGCGCACATCCTGCAGGAGCTGCTGACCGTCAAGAGCGACGACGTGGTGGGCCGGGTCAAGGCCTACGAGGCGATCGTCAAGGGCGAGACCGTGCTCGACCCGGGCGTGCCGGAGTCCTTCAAGGTGCTGGTCAAGGAATTGCAGAGTCTGGGCCTCTCCGTGGAGGTCCTCAACGACGCCGACGAGCGCGTCCTCATCGAGGACACGTCGCGGCAGGACGTCCCGGAACTCGGCGTCAATCTCAAGGGTTTCGAAGGGGAGGAAGTGCCCAGTGCTTGAGGTCAACGACTTCGACGCGATCCGCATCGCCCTGGCGTCCCCGGAGCAGATCCGCTCCTGGTCGTACGGCGAGGTGCAGAAGCCGGAGACGATCAACTACCGCACCCTGAAGCCGGAGAAGGACGGCCTCTTCTGCGAGAAGATCTTCGGGCCGCAGAAGGACTTCGAGTGCATGTGCGGCAAGTACAAGCGCGTGCGCTACAAGGGCATCATCTGCGACAAGTGCGGCGTGGAGGTGACGCGCAGCAAGGTGCGCCGCGAGCGCATGGCGCACATCGAGCTGGCCGCGCCGGTGAGCCACATCTGGTTCGTCAAGGGCACGCCCAGCCGCGTGGCGCTGCTGCTCGACATCTCGCCGCGGGAGCTGGAGCGGGTGCTCTATTTCGCGAAGTACCTGATCACCGGCATCAACGAGGACCAGCGGGCGAAGTCGATCCGCCGCCTCACGCTCGACGCGGAAGACGCCATCGAGGCCTCCGAGAAGGAGATCGAGGACGTCCTGCGCGCGCTCAAGACGGCCGGCGAGGGGAAGCTCAAGGAGATCGGCGCGGCGGCCGCGCGGGCCAAGCAGGACACCGCCGCCGCCGCCGCCGCCCGCCGCGCCGAACTCGAGGAGGCCGCCGCGACCTTCACGGCCCTGCTCGCGGAGTTCGACGGCAAGAAGGCGCGGCGCAACGTCCGCATCGACGACCTGACGATCGCCGCCCGCGGCGATCTCGTCGTGGCGGACAAGATGACCCGCAAGCTCAAGCAGACCGTGCAGCGCCGGCTCGCCAAGGCCGGGCGCGACGCCGCCGCGGCCGAGGAGAAAATCGCCGCCCAGGCGGAGGCGGACGAGAACCAGACCAAGGACGACATCTTCGCCCAGGAGGAACAGTTGCGCGAGCGGCTGGCCTCGGTGCGCGAGCGGGCGGAGAAGGAGTTGGAGGATCGGCTGGCGGAGTTGGAGGCGCTGCGCGACCCGATGGAGTCGATGGAATTCGTCGACGCCATCATCACCGAACAGCGCGCCGCCGAGCTGCAGGAGCGCTACCCGGGCGTCGTGCAGGTGGGCATGGGCGCCGAGGCCGTGCTGCCGATCCTGGAGCGGATCGAGTTGGACTCGCTCAGCGAGGATCTGCAGGCGGAGGTGGCCCGCAGCGCCGGCCAGCGCCGCAAGCGCGCCGCGAAGCGCCTCAACGTCGTGGAGGCGCTGCGCAAGTCGGGCAACAAGCCGATCTGGATGGTCTTCCGGGCGCTGCCCGTGCTGCCGCCCGACCTGCGCCCCATGGTGCAGCTCGACGGCGGCCGCTTCGCTACCTCCGACCTCAACGACCTCTACCGGCGCGTGATCAACCGCAACAACCGCCTCAAGCGGCTACTGGAGCTGGGCGCGCCGGAGATCATCATCCGCAACGAGAAGCGCATGCTGCAGGAGGCGGTCGACTCCCTGATCGACAACGGGCGCCGCGGCCGCGCCGTGACGGGCAGCGGCAGCCACAAGCTCAAGAGCCTCTCCGACCTGCTCAAGGGCAAGCAGGGGCGCTTCCGCCAGAACCTGCTGGGCAAGCGCGTCGACTACGCCGGCCGCTCGGTCATCGTGGTCGGGCCGACGCTCAAGCTGCACGAGTGCGGCCTGCCCAAGCGCATGGCGCTGGAGCTGTTCAAGCCGTTCATCATGCACGAGTTGGTGGCGCGCGGCCTGGCCCACAACATCAAGAGCGCCAAGCGGGTCGTGGAGCGGGCGCGGCCCGAGGTCTGGGACGTGCTGGAGGACGTCGTGCGGCAGCGGCCGGTGCTGCTCAACCGCGCGCCGACGCTGCACCGGCTGGGCATCCAGGCCTTCGAGCCGGTGCTGGTCGACGGCAGCGCCATCCAGATCCACCCGCTGGTCTGCTCGGCCTTCAACGCCGACTTCGACGGCGACCAGATGGCGGTGCACGTGCCGCTGAGCCGGGAGGCCGTCGCCGAGGCGCGCCAGATCATGCTCAGCACGAAGAACCTGCTGCTGCCCTCCTCGGGCGAGCCGACGATCGCGCCCACGCTGGACATGGTGATGGGCTGCTACTACCTGACCCTGAGCCGCGACGGGATGCCGGGCGGCTACGCGCCGGGCGCGCCGCCGCGCGGCCTGCACGCCTCGTTCGAGGAGGCGCGGCTGGCCTACGACCTGGGCGAACTGCACCTGCACGCCAAGATCCGCGTGCGCGACGCGCGCACCGGGGGGGCGCTGGTCGAGACGACCGTGGGGCGCATCATCTTCGACGACGTCGTGCCCGACGGCATCCCCTTCCAGAACGCGCTGATGGACAAGAAGGCGCTGCGCGACCTCGTCTCGCGCTCCTACAAGGAGCTGGGCGGCGACGCCACGGCGCTGATGGCCGACCGGATCAAGGACATGGGCTTCCGCTTCGGCACGCAGTCGGGCGTCACGATCGCGGTGGACGACCTGCGCGTGCCGACGAGCAAGCGCGGCCTGTTGAACGAGGCCGAGGCGGCGGCGGAGGAGGTGCGCGAGCAGTTCCAGATGGGGCTGATGACCGAGAACGAGCGCTACGGCAAGACGGTCGACATCTGGCAGGACGCGACCGACGCGGTCAGCGACGCCATCTCGGAGCACATGGACGAGTACGGCTCGGTGCACATCATGGTCTCCAGCGGGGCCAAGGGGAACATCGCCCAGGTGCGCCAGATGGCCGGCATGCGCGGGCTGATGTCGGACCCCTCGGGGCGCATCATCGAGTTGCCGATCCGCTCCTCCTTCCGCGAGGGGCTGTCGGTGCTGGAGTACTTCATCTCCACCCACGGCGCCCGCAAGGGGCTGGCCGACACGGCCCTGCGCACCGCCGACAGCGGCTACCTGACGCGCCGCCTGATCGACGTCTCGCAGGACGTGATCATCCGCGCCGAGGACTGCGCGGCCGACCGTCCCGCCCCGCCCGGCCTGCTCTTCCAGGAGGAGGCGCGCGAGCTGGGCCTGCTGGAGACGCTGCGCGAGCGGGTGCTGGGCCGCTTCACGGCGGCGCCCGTCGCGCACCCCGAGACGGGCGAGATCCTGGCCGGCGTCAACGCGCTGCTCGACGAGGACACGCTGGCGCCCCTGCTGGAGGCCGGCGTGTCGAGCTTCCGCGTGCGCTCGCCCATGCTCTGCGGCACCCGCAACGGGCTCTGCCAGTACTGCTACGGGCGCAGCATGGCGACGGGCAAGATCGTCTCCCTGGGCGAGGCCGTGGGCATCATCGCGGCGCAGAGCATCGGCGAGCCGGGCACGCAGCTGACGATGCGCACCTTCCACACCGGCGGCGTGGCCGGCGTGACCGACATCACCAGCGGTCTGCCGCGCGTGGAGGAGCTCTTCGAGGCGCGCGCGCCCAAGGGCCAAGCCGTGATCACGGAGATCGACGGGCAGGTGAGCGTCCTGCGCGAGGGGGAGATCCGCAAGGTGCGGGTGACCGCCACGGAGAGCTTCCGCGACGAGTACGCGCTGCCCCCCGGCGCCCGCGTGGCGACCAAGGACGGCGCCCTCGTGGAGGAGGGCGACGTGCTGGCCCACCTGCCCGCCCCCAAGCCGGAGCCGGAGCCGGAACCGGACGGGGAGGAGCCGGAGGCCAAGCCCAAGGCCCGCAAGAAGCGCGCCAAGCGGGAGCCCCGCCCCCAACTCCTGGCCCGCGTCGCCGGGCGGGTGGAGCGCAAGCCCCGCGCCCGCCGGCTGGCCATCGTTTACGAGCACCAGGACGTGCGCGAGTACGCCATCCCGGCGGCGGCCCGCATGCGGATGGGCGACGGCGACCACGTGGAGGCCGGCGACCGCATCACGGAGGGCTCGGTGAACCCGCAGGAGATGCTGCGCATCCTGGGCGTCGACGCCGTGCACCGCTACCTCGTCACGGAGGTGCAGCAGGTCTACCGCGCGCAGGGCGTGAACATCAACGACAAGCACATCGAGGTGATCGTGCGGCAGATGCTGCGCAAGGTGCGCATCGAGACGCCGGGCGACTCCGACCTGCTGGCCGGGGAGCTGCTCGACCGCTTCCAGTACGACGATCTCAACCGCCGCCTGATCGCCGAGGGGCGCGAGCCGGCCAGCGCCCAGCCGGTGCTGCTGGGCGTCACCAAGGCCTCGCTCTCGCAGGATTCGTGGCTCTCGGCCGCCTCCTTCCAGGAGACGACGCGGGTGCTCACCGAGGCCGCCCTGACCGGTTCCGTCGACCAGTTGGCGGGGCTGAAGGAGAACGTCATCATCGGCAAGCTGATCCCGGCGCGGGCCAAGGTGGAGCTGCCGCCGCTGCCCGAGCCCAGCACGATCCTCAGCGAGGGCGACGCCGGCGACCTGATCGGCGAGGACGCCCTGGAGGGGCTGTCGGAGGAGTTGATGCGCGAACTGGGCTTCAGCACCGAGGAGCCCGACGAGGAGCCGTTGCCCGTCGGCGCGGGCATGGGC
Organism: Dehalococcoidia bacterium; assembly: GCA_963664645.2. Taxonomy (GTDB): domain Bacteria; phylum Chloroflexota; class Dehalococcoidia; order Bin125; family Bin125; genus TK10-74A. The sequence goes on along the minus strand of CAXXCV010000001.1, from coordinate 279,658 downwards.
GAGACGCCGCTGAGCTTCATCGCCGAGCCGGACGAGTTCTAGCCAGCCGCGCCGCCGCTTGCGCGGCGCGCCCGTCTCGGGAGGCGGACACGAAGAAGCCGGGGCCCGCGGGCCCCGGCCTTCTTGTCTCCGTATCGCCGCGGCCGCGCGGGGCGGCCGGCGGAGGCGGACTAGTAGTCCACCCCCGGCTCGGCGGGCGGGGCGACCGGCGCCTCCGGGATGTCGGCCACGAGCGACTCGGTGGTCAGCACCATGCCGCCGATCGAGGTCGCGTTCTCGATCGTCGAGCGCACCACCTTGACCGGGTCGACGATGCCGAACTTGAACATGTTGCCGTAGCGGTCGCTCTTGGCGTCGTAGCCGAACTCGTCGCTCTTGTTCTTGCGCACCTTGTCGATGACGACGGAGCCCTCCTCGCCGGCGTTGTGCGAGATCTGGCGCAGGGGCGCCTCGATCGCCTCGCGCAGCAGCCGCACGGCCGTGCGCTCGTCGCCGTCGGCGTCCGCCTCCAGATCGACCAGCACCCCGTCGGTGCGCAGCAGCGAGATGCCGCCGCCGGCCACGATGCCCTCCTCGACGGCGGCGCGGGTCGCGCTGAGCGCGTCCTCGAGCTTGGCCTTCTTCTCCTTGAGTTCGACCTCGGTGGGGGCGCCGACCTTGATCACGGCCACGCCGCCGGCCAGCTTGGCCAGCCGCTCCTGCAGCTTCTCGCGGTCGAAGTCGGAGGCGGTGCCGTCGACCTGGGCCTTGATCTCCTTGATGCGGTGCTGGATCGCCTCGTCCGAGCCGGCCCCCTCGACGAAGGTCGTGTCGTCCTTGCTGGAGACGATGCGGCGGGCGCGGCCGAGGTCGGCGACCTGCGCTTGGTCGAGCGTGCGGCCCAACTCCTCGGTGATCACGGTGCCGCCGGTCAGCACGGCGAGGTCCTCGAGCTGCTGCTTGCGGCGGTCGCCGAAGCCCGGCGCCTTGACGGCCAGCACGTCGATCGTGCCGCGCAGCTTGTTGACCACCAGCGTGGCCAGCGCCTCGCCCTCCACGTTGTCGGCGATGATGACGAAACTCTTGGAGAGCTGCAGCACCTTCTCCATCAGCGGCACGATGTCCTGGATGGCGCTGATCTTCTTGTCCGTGATCAGGATGTAGGGGTCGTCGACGGCCGCTTCCATGCGCTCCGGGTTGCTGACGAAGTAGGGCGAGACGAAGCCGCGGTCGATCTGCATGCCGTCGGTGAACTCGGTCTCCATGCGGATGCCCTTGCCCTCCTCGACCGTGATCACGCCGTCCTTGCCGACCTTCTCCATGACGTCGGCGATCATGTCGCCGACCTCCGGGTCGTCGGCGCTGATCGTGGCGACGTCGGCGATCTCCTGCTTGGTCTGCACCGGGCGGGCCTGGCTGCGCAGCTCCTCGACGATCACCTTGGTGCCGCGGTCGAGGCCGCGCTTGAGGCTCATCGGGTCGGCGCCGGCGGCGATGTTGCGCATGCCCTCGCGCACGATCGCCTGGGCCAGCACGGTCGCCGTGGTGGTGCCGTCGCCGGCCACGTCGTTGGTGCGGATCGAGACCTCTTTGGCGAGCTGGGCGCCCATGTTCTCGAAGGGCGCGTCGAGCTCGATCTCGCGGGCGATGGTGACGCCGTCGTTGATGATCAGGGGGGCGCCGTACTTCTTGTCCAGCACCACGTTGCGGCCCTTGGGGCCGAGCGTCACGCGCACCGCGTCGGCCAGCGCGTCGACGCCGCCCTTGAGCGCGCGCCGCGCCGTCATGTCGAAGGCCAGCTGCTTGGCCGCCATGTCTTCGTCCCTTCCCTCGGCCCGCGGGCGGGCCGTCTGCTGTGGTCCAACCGCGACGGCGGATCGCCGGGCGCGGGCCCGGCCGCCGTCACGTCCGCGTTCGCCCCGCCGCCGCGGCCCCCGCGGGGCCCGGCCGCGCGGCGGCGCGCGCTAGACGATGACCTTGGCCAGGATCTCGCTCTCCTGGAGCACGACCAGATCGCGGCGGTCGATCTTGATGTCCTGGCCGGTGTACTTCTTGTAGAGGATGCGGTCGCCGATCTCGATCCCGATCGGCACGCGGCCGCCGGAGTCGTCGCGCTTGCCGGGGCCCACGGCCACGACCTCGCCCTGCTGGGGCTTCTCCTTGGCCGAGTCGGGGATCACCAGCCCGCTGTCGAGCACCTGCTCCTGCTGCACCGGCGTGACCACCACCCGGTCGTTGAGCGGCTCGAGCCGCGCAGGTTCCTTTTTCGCCATTTGCTTCAGTCCTTCGTCGTCTGCCTTCGCCCGCCCCGGTGGGGGAAACCCCGCCCGGCGCGGCCCGTCTCGTGGATTAGCACTCCCAGGCGGCGAGTGCCAATGGGCATCCTAGCGGGGCCGCGAGCCATCGTGCAAGCGGATAGTGTGACCCAGGAACGTCGGCCGGCCGCGCGGCCCGGCCGGCGGCGGCGGCTGGCGCGGCTACCTGTTAGCGTGTATGCTGGCGGCATGGCCCCCTACACGGCCCGCGGCCGGCAGCCGCGCGACGAGGACTGGGACGAGCGCGCCGTGCGCGCCCTGCGCGCGCACCTGGGCATGAGCCAGCGCCAGTTCGCCGACGAGGTCAACGCGCGCCAGCAGACGGTCTCGGAGTGGGAGACGGGCCGCTACCGGCCGCGCGGCGCCTCGGCCCGGCTGCTGAGCCTGATCGCCGAGGAGGCCGGCTACTACGGGGCCGCGCCGGAGGGGGGCGGACCGCCGCAGGCCGCCCCCCCGGACGGTCCCCCCGCCCCGCCCGCCGGGGCCTGACGCCGCGCCGTGGAGCCGCCGCCGGAGATGGAGCTGCAGCGGCGCTGGGCGACGGCCCCGCCGGAGCGCCTGCGCGACGAATCGGGCCGGGAGTGGCGGGTGCTCTTCGCCGGCACCTGGAACCACGGCCCCGGGCCGGACTTCCGCGACGCCCTGCTGCTGCCCGCCTGGGGGCCGGCCCTGCGCGGCGACGTGGAGATCCACCGGCGGCCCGAGGGCTGGCGCGCGCACGGCCACGACGTCGATCCGGCCTACGGCCGCGTGCTCTTTCAGCTCTGCGGGGAGGGCCCGCCCGCCCCCGCCACGGGTCACGTCTCGCCGCGCGCGCTCGCGCCCCGGCCGGGGCCGCGGCGCAACGCGCGGCTGGAGGCGGGCGGCCCCGGTCCGTCGCCGCCCTGCGCGTCGGTCGTGCAGCGGGCCGGCGCGGGCGCGGTGCTGGCGGCGCTCTCGCGCCTGGCGCGGGAGCGGCTGCTCGCCAAGGCGGCGCGGCTGCGGGACACGGCCGGCGCCGCCGACGACCCCGACGCGGCCGCCTACGCGGCGCTGTTCGCGGCCCTGGGCGCGGGCGGCGGCGGCGTCGCGGAGATCCCCGGGCGCCTGCCCTGGGCGGAGGTCCGCGCCGTTCTCGGCTCCGGGCCGGCCGAAGACGCGCCGGCCGCGCTGGCGGCGCGGCTGCGGGACGCCCTGCCGCCGTCGGCCGGCGGGGCGCGCGGACGTCCGGCCAACGCGCCGGCGCGGCGGCTCGCCGCCGCCGCCCGGCTGCTGCCCCGCCTGAGCGAGGCCGGCGGCGGCTCGCTGGCGCGGGGGCTGATCGGGCTGACGCAACTGCCCGAGCGCGAGGCCATCGCCGCCCTGCATGTGCCGCGCCTGCTGGGCGCGGAGCGCGCGCGCCAGCTGCTCGTCGACGCGGCCTACCCCTTCGCCCTGGCCCATGCGCCGCGGGCGGATCCGGCCGGCGCCTGGGAGCGGCTGGGCGGCGCGCGCTACGGCCGCACGGAGGCGCTGCGCGGGCGGCTGCGGGCGGGCGGCCTGCGGTCGTGGCGCAACGGCTCGACGCAGGCGCTGCTGAGCCTCGAGCGCTGCTACTGCCGGGCCGGGGCCTGCGCCGTCTGTCCGCTGACGCGGCTGGCCGGCCTGCGGCCCGGACGGGGGCCGCTGCCCAGCCCCAACGCCGGCCCGGCCCCGCCGCCGGACGGTCGCGGCTAGCCGGTCCCGGCCTGGAAGACGCCCGGCCCCGAGGTCGAGAAGAGGTCGAAGGCCAGGGCCGGGTCGCTGCGGCGGCGGTAGAAGGCGGCCCCGCCGATCATGGCTGCGTTGTCGGTGCAGAGGCGCGGCGGCGGCCAGCGCACCGGCGCCGGCGATCGCTCCCGCAGGGCCGCCCGCAGCGCCCCGTTGGCCGCCACGCCGCCGGCCACGATCACGCTGCGCGCCCCGTGCTCCGCCGCCGCGCGGGCCGTCTTGGCCGAGAGCACGTCGACGACGGAGTCCTGGAAGGCGCGCGCCAGCGGGCCGGGATCGGGCACGCCCTCGTCCGCGCCGTCCGTCTGCGCCCGCACGCGGTGCAGCACCGCCGTCTTGAGGCCGCTGAAGGAGAAGTCGTAGGTGCCGGGCAGCCAGGCCCGCGGCAGCCGCTCGGCCGGCGTCCGATCGCGCGCCGCCCGCTCGATCTCCGGGCCGCCGGGGAAGGGCAGGCCCAGCAGCCGCCCCACCTTGTCGAAGGCCTCGCCGGCGGCGTCGTCGAGGGTCTGGCCCAGGCGGCGGAAGTCGCCGTGGTCCTGCATCAGCAGCAGCTCCGTGTGGCCGCCGCTGACCACCAGGCAGAGGGCCGGGAAGGGCGGCGGCGCGCCGTCGTAGGCGTCGAGCGAGGGGGCCAGCCAGTTGGCGTAGATGTGCCCCTCGATGTGGTGCACGGGGATGCAGGGCAGCCCCCGCGCCCAGGCGGCGGCCTTGGCCGCGTTGATCCCCACCAGCAGCGAGCCGCCCAGGCCGGGGCCTTGCGTGACCGCGATGGCGTCGATCGAATCCCAGTCCCGGCCGGCCTCGGCCAGCGCCGCCTCCAGCACGGGCGCGACGCTGCGCAGGTGCTCGCGCCCCGCCAGCTCCGGCACGACGCCGCCGTAGCGGGCGTGCAGCTCGGCCTGCGAGGCGACGACCGAGGCCAGCAGCTCGCGGCCGTCCTGCACGACGGCGGCCGCGTACTCGTCGCAGGAGGATTCCAGGGCCAGGATCGTGTCGGGCATGGCGGACGCCTCGCGGGGATTCAACTGCCGATGGCTCGGCGGCGGATGGTTCAACTGCCGATGATAGGGGGCAGCGCCGACGTGAGCAGCGCGTCGGCGGTGACGAAGTAGAGGCGGCCGTTCGACTCGTCCGGCGCGACGCCGCGCACGCCGCTGAGTTCGTCGGCGCGCAGTTGCACGACCAGCTCGCCCGCGGCGCTGAACACCGCCACGCGGTTGTTGCCCCGATCGACCGTGTAGACCAGCCCCGTCAGCGCGCCGATCGCCAGCGAGTCGGGCGCAAGCAGGGGACGGTCGAGGTCGAGCAGCGGGAAGCCCCGGTCGGCGCCGTCCTCGAAGCGGCGGATGCGGCCGTCGGAACCGGCCACGAAGAGCGAGTCGCCCACGGCCAGCGAGCCGGCCGCGCCGAGGTCGGTGCGGCTGATCGCCAGTTGCGGCTCCAGCAGCGTGCCGTCGGGCAGTTGCGGGAAGCGCCAGATGCCGCCGCCGGCCACGTCGAGCACGTAGACGCCGCTCTCATCGACCGCCACCGCGTCGGGCGAGCCGATCAACTCCCGGCCGGGCATGTCCAGGGCCTGCACGCCGGCGCCGGGCAGGAAGCGGAAGAGTTGCCCGTTGGCGTCGAGGATCGTCAGCGACGGCTCCGCCGCGCCGCCCGCCCAGTGCATCCCCACGGGCGCGGCCGCCGCCCGCTGCTCCGGGAGGAACAGCGTGGGATAGAGATCGCCGGCGGCGAAGATCACCTCCGGGTCGCCGCCGGCCAGCGGCAGCGAGAAGACCCGCGCCCCGCTCTCGTCCATCAGGTACAGCGACCCCGCCCCCACCTGGACCAGGGAGAGGGCCAGCGGCGGCGGCACGCGCCCCGCCAGGTTGGTCACCTCGACCAGCTCCGGCGGACGCACGACGGCGTTGATCTGCGACAGCGCCGTCTCGACCTCCTGCCGCAGGGCCAGCGCGCTCTCGTCGAGCGGGCGCAACTCCAGCGCCGCCGCGATCGCCAGGTGGGCGTCGTTCAGTTCGTCGCGGCCGGCCGCCGCGTCGCTGGTCAGCGAGGCGGCGGTGAGCCCGCGGCGCGTGTCCTCGAGCAACTCCTCGAAGCGGTTCTGCTCGGAGTTCTCCAGCAGGTCGGGGACCAGCAGCACGCCCACCACGGCGCCCAGCGCCGCGACCACGGCCAGCACGGCCAGGGCCAGCGCCCCCCAACCGCGCCGCATCCCGCCCGGCCCGGCGGCGCGCGCCGGGTCCGCCGGGCGGCGCCGGCGGCGGAAGCGCGGCACGCCCCCCTCCAGGCTGAAGATGGGGAAGGGGAAGCGGGCGGCGTCGGCGTCCCGGCCGGTCTCCAGGACGGGCGCGGCGGGGGTGTTGAAGGGGTTCGGGGGCCAGCCGGCGGCCTGCGGCCGCAGCCCGCCGGGGCCGCCCTCCCCGGGCGCCAGGCGGTACTCGACGCTGCGCGCCGAGCCGGGAGGGGCGGCGTCCTCCGTGCCGGCGGCGGGCTCCTCGTCCGTGGGTGGGGGTGCGGCGTCGCCGGGCGGCGGCTCGTCGTCATCGCCGGGCGGGTCGTCCCCGGTCTCGGCGGGGCCGGCGTCGTCCGGCGCGGCGCCGGATGCCTCCGCCGCTTCCACCTCCACCTCCACTTCCACCTCCGCTTCCGGCTCCAACAGATCGTCCGCTTCCGGCTCGTCCGCGATGTCCGACGGCTCCCCCGCGGCGACCTCCGGGTCGGAAACGGGGCTCGCCGGCCAGTCCGGTCGCGGAGGCTCCTCCGTCGCCGTCCCGCCGTCCTCGGCCCAGGGGTCGCTGGAACGGCGCAGGCGCGGCAGGCGGAACAGCCCCGTCAGGCCGGAGAAGAGCCCGCCGACGGCGTCCCGCAGCGGCGTGCGCTCGGGGAAGTCGTCGTAGTCGTCGTCGTACGGATCGTCGAGGTAGGGCGCGGCGGCCTCGGCGGGCGGCGGATCGAGTGCGGGCGGCGGCGGCATCGCCCGCGACCGGGCGGGCGGCGCCTCCGCGACGGGCGGCGCCTCGGCCGGCGCCTCGGCCGGGCGCAGCCCGCCCGGCGCGACGACCAGCGCCGACACGCGCGGCAGCCCGCGCAGCTTGGGGTAGAGCGCCGGCAGGATGTCCTCGGCCGACCGGTCGCGCAGCGCTCCGATCGCCTCCTCGCCGACGGTGCGCGCCACGTCGCTGCTGATCAGCAGCACCCAGTCGTCGCCGCTCAGGCGCAGGTGGGAGAACTCGGGCGTCGAGGTCTCGCCGGCGCCCAGCGGCGCGACGGCCGCCTCGGAGGCGGGCCGGCGGCGCAGCAGGCGCCCCTCGCGGCGGTAGTAGGCGAGGCAGGGCCCCACCTGCATCAGGAAGACGTCGCCCTCGTGCACGACGAGGCAGGAGAGGCCGTAGCTGGCCTGGTCGCGCGGCAGGCTGGTGCGGTTCCAGTCGAGCAGCTCCTCGTGCCGCTCGCGGATGACGCGCTGCAGCACGCCGGTCAGGGAGCCCTCGCCCTCGAGGAAGTCCTCGCCGATGCGGCTGACGAGGTCGCCGATGTAGGGCTCGCTGCCGGGCCGGTCGGGCTCGGCCAGGATGTACAGCGCCGCCGCCCGGCCGTGCGCGTCGGGCCGCTCGGCGTAGGCGATCTCCGGCGCATCCTCGCTGGCGAGCCCGTCGCTGATATGGAGTTGGGCGGTCCAGTTCTCCGCAGCCATGCGGCCGACACCTCCCGCCGCCCGTACGGGCACAGCCTATCGCGCGGGCATCGCCGAGGCCAGACGGCCGCCGGCCGCCGGCGCCTCGCTATGATCACTGCCATGACCGATTCCCCCGCCCCGGCCGATCCCGACCTGCGCGAGGCCGACCGCATCCTGGCCCGCGCGGCCGACGACCTGGAGTCGCTGCTGCGCCGCGCCGCCCTGCGCCTGCGCCCCTTCCCGCCCTTCCCCGGCGCGCTGTTCAGCTACGGCGTCGAGGTGGAGGCCGCGGGCGTGCGCGACCGCGGCCTGGGCTGCATCGTCGTGACGGAGGAGGGGGAACTGAAGGAGCTGCAGATCGGCTTCGACGCCGAGGGCCCCGGCTTCGGCCCGCCCGACCCGGTCTCGATGCGCGAGGAGCGCCTCGTCGACGTGACGCTGACGCCCTACGACCGGCTGCTGCTGGCGGAGCAGGGGCTGCGCGCCGTGCAGGCGCTGCTGGCCCGTCAGGCGGACGCCTGAGTGGGGCAGACCTCACCCCCTGTCCCCCTCTCCACCTGGACGGTGGAGAGGGGGAACGTGGAAGCGACCGCTCGGGAACCCTCCGGTCCCCCCTCTCCATGCAATGGAGAGGGGGTTAGGGGGTGAGGTTCCGGCGCCCCGCGCGCGCCGAGGCCCCCCTCACCCTAACCCTCTCCCCAGGGAGAGGGGATCGGAGTCCCCCCTCTCCATTGCTCTGCAATGGAGAGGGGGTTAGGGGGTGAGGTCCGGGCGCCCGCCCGCCCCACCGCCCGCGCGCGGAATTTTTTTTGCGCGGCCCCCTCTCCCCTCCCTCACAGAGAGGGGGGAACCGTTGTCCTCATCATTCCCTTACGTCAAATGTGGAAACTTTACACTCCAAAACCTTGACCTGCCCCCCCTACGTCATAATACGCGCGCTCGCGGAGCACGACCCCATCCATGGGGGATGGGGCGGTCACATCCACGGAAAGGATGACGCCATGAGCAACTACTGGACCCGATTGCGACACCGCAAGATCTCGCGGCGCACGATGCTGGGCGCCAGCGCCAAGGCGGGCGTCGGCGCGGCCGGCCTGGCCCTGGTCGGCTGCGGCGACGACGATGACGCCGCCGCCATCGACACGTCGGCGGTCGATGCGGCCGCCAGTGACGCCGCCGCGGCGGCCTCCGCCGCCAGCGACGCCGCCGCCGCCGCGGGCCGCGCGGCCGAAGCCGCCGAGTCGGCCTCCGCCCTGGCGGCCGAAGCCGCGGCGTCGGAGGACGCCGAACAGGCGGCCGCGGCCGCCCAGGCCGCGGCCGAGGCCGCCGCCGATGCGGCCGCCGCCGCTGAGGCGGCCGGCGACGCGGGCGCCGCCGCCGTCGCGCAGGCGGCCGCCGACGCCGCCGAGGCCGCCGCCGAGGCCGCCCGCGAGGCGGGGGCCGCCGACACGGCCGCCGGGGCCGCCGCCGCCCAGGCCGCCGCCGAGGCGGCCGCGGCCGCCGCCCAGGCCGCGCAGGACGCCTCCGCCGCCGCCGCCGAGGCGGCCGGGCTCGCCGCCGAGGCCGTCGAAGCCGTCGAAGCGTCCCGCGAGGCCATCGCCGCCGAGGTCGCCGGCGAGGGCCTTGACTTTACCGTGCCCTGGCCGCTCGACGAGGTCGATCTGGACGCCTCGATCGTCGCCGCGACCGCCGAGGACGGCGGGGGCCTGGATCAGGCGCGTACCGGCAGCCAGGTCAACTACTACTCGCACGGCGCGATCTTCAACGCGGCCATGGATAAGGATCCCCGCAATGCCAATCCGATCCCATCGCTCGCCGTGCCGGAGTGGGTCGATCCCGTGACGATCCGGGCGTCGGTCACCCCCGCGCCGTTCCACGACGGCTCGATCCTCGCCGCCCACGACATGGTGTTCAGCTACCAGCGCATGGGCGGTCTCGCCGAATACCACGACGGCGGCTTGGCGACCGATCACCCCGGCGGCTGGCGCCCCGCCAACCCGAGCCGGGGAGCCGAGTCCTGGGTCCGCAACGAGGCCGTGGACGACCGCACCTGGTCGTTTGAGATTGCGGGGCCCGATGCGGGCTTCTTCATCGTCAACTTGAGCGGTATCGGCGAAGTGGCGATCTTCTCGCAGGCGGACACCGAGCGGCGCGGCGACCTCGCGGTGGATACCGCGCCGCTGGGCACGGGCCCCTACCGCTTCGTCAGCCACGCGGACGACGAGGACTTCGTCTTCGAGCGCTTCGAGGACCACTTTCTCCCGGTCGACCACCCCGTCACGGTGTCGCACTACGCCCACAACAAACACCTGACGGTCCTGGTGCGGCCCGAGATTCAGTCGCGGCTCGCCGGCCTGGAGGCCGGCGAGATCGACATGGTGTCGAATCTGGGTCCCGACATCGTCGAGCCGTTCCTGGACGACCCCGACTTCGCCGTCCAGTTCCAGGCCGCTGCCTCGTGGTCCCTGCAGAACGTCTTTCCCAACCTGTGGACCCAAACGATGGACGACGGCAGCCCGAACCCGTTCCTGGACCTCCGCGTCCGCCAGGCCGGGAACCACGCGATCAACCGCCAGGCCCTGATCGACAACCTCCTGCTCGGCGTCGGCGAGCAGTCCCTCTTCGCATTCAGCGGCATCCAGGGCTACCCGACCCCGGAGCAAAAGCAGGAAGTGCTCTTCGACTACGACCCCGACAAGGCGCGGGCGCTGATGGCCGAGGCCGGATACCCGGACGGCTTCGACACGCCCCTGTACTACACGCCCGACTGGGGCGGCTCGTACATCACGGACATGGTGTTGGCCGTGGCGCAGGATCTGAACGCGGTCGGCATCCGCGCGGAGCCCCTGTCGATCCCCATCACCGAGTACTTCACCGACGCCTACACGCGCGGCCGTGAAACCTCCAAGCCGGGCCTCATGTGGTTCTTCGCCAACCACGTCGCCGACGTCGCATCGATGTGGGACTGTTGCACCGGGCCCGACGGCTTCTTCACGGTCTCGCCGCCCCTGGATCCGAGCCTGCACGAGCAGTACCTCGCGCAGAAGGTCGAGCAAGATCCCGAGCGGCGCCTCGAGATGATCGCGGAGTTGCTCCTGGAGCACGCGCGTCAGGCGTACTTCATCTTCATCGTCGAGCCGCCGGACGGCGTGCTGACCCGCAGCGACGTCAACTGGCCCAAGGGCGGGCGCGCCGGGACCCTTTGGGGGGGCACCGCCTTCGCCGCGCAGCGGCGCAAGGCCTGACGCTCGGAACCTCACCCCCTGTCCTCCTCTCCATTGCTTTGCAATGGAGAGGGGGGACTCCGATCCCCTCTCCCTGGGGAGAGGGTTAATGTGAGGGGGATCCAGCGCCCGCGACCACGTCCCCCCTCTCCACCGTCCAGGTGGAGAGGGGGCCAGGGGGTGAGGTTCCCCGCTACTCCAGCCGGATCTCGCCCGAGCGGCCGCCGCTCTTCTCGCGCAGCCGTACGTCCGTGATGCGCATGCCCCGATCGACGGCCTTAGCCATGTCGTAGACCGTCAGGGCGGCGACGCTCACCGCCGTCAGCGCCTCCATCTCGACGCCGGTGCGGCCGCGGCAGCGCACCCGCGCCCGGATCGCGACCGCCCCGCCGAAGCCGGGCGGCGTCTCCGCCCCCTCCTCCAGCGCGCATTCGACGCCGACGTGGCTCAGGGCCAGCGGGTGGCAGAGCGGGATCAGCTCGTGCGTGCGCTTGGCGGCCATCACGCCGGCCAGCTCGGCCGTGGCCAGCAGGTCGCCCTTCCGCAGCGCGTTGTCGGCGATCAGCGCCGCCGTCCCGGCCTGCATGAGGACGCGCCCCTCGGCGACGGCGGCGCGCTCGCTGACGTCCTTGTCGCCCACGTCGACCATGCGCGCCCGCCCGGCGGCGTCGACGTGGCTCAGCGACGGGTCGTCCGGCGCGCCCCGCGCGGCTTCAGCCACCGATGTACGACATCTCGATCTTGCGGCCCGCCTCCGCCAGGTCCGGCGTCGCGGCCGCGCGCAACTCCGAGTAGCGGTCCTCGCGGGCCGACCAGACCTCCTCCAGGCGCCGCCGCAGGGCGCCGGGGTCGTCGCCCCGCAGGAGGGCGCGCAGGTCGGCCCCCTGGGTGGCGAAGAGGCAGGTGTAGAGCACGCCCTCGGCCGACAGCCGCGCCCGCGTGCAGTCGCCGCAGAAGGGCTGCGAGACGGAGGTGATGACGCCGATCTCGCCGCCGCCGTCGCGGTAGCGCCAGCGCCGCGCGACCTCGCCCCGGTAGGCGGGCTCGACCGGCTCCAGGGGCAGCGCGGCGTCGATGCGGCGCAGGATCTCCGCGCCCGGCACCACGTCGTCGAGGCGCCAGCCGTTGCTTGCGCCCACGTCCATGTACTCGATGAAGCGCAGGCTGTGACCGCTGCCGTGGAAGTGGCGCGCCAAGTCGACCAGCGTGTGGTCGTTGACGCCGCGGCGCACGACGGCGTTGATCTTGACCGGCGCCAGACCGGCCGCCGCCGCCGCCTCGATGCCGGCCAGCACCTGCGCGACGGGCGTGTCGGCGTCGTTCATGGCGCGGAAGACGGCGTCGTCGATGCTGTCCAGGCTGACGGTGACGCGGTCGAGCCCCGCCGCCGCCAGGGCCGACGCCTGCGCGGCCAGCAGCGAGCCGTTGGTCGTCAGTGCGATCTCCAGGCCGGGCAGCGCGCGCAGCATCGCGACCAGCGCCGGCAGGCCGCTGCGCAGCAGCGGCTCGCCGCCGGTCAGGCGCAGCTTGCGCAGCCCGCGGCCGTGCAACTCCGCCACGACCCGCGTGATCTCCTCGAAGCTGAGGATCTGGTCGCGGGGCAGGAACTGGAAGTCGGCCCCGAAGACCTCGCGCGGCATGCAGTAGCGGCAGCGGAAGTTGCAGCGGTCGGTGACCGACACGCGCAGGTCGCGCAGGGGGCGTCCCAGCCGATCGCGCAGCGGGGCGGGCGGTGCGGACGTCGTCATGGCGCAGCTCCCGCCGGCCCATCGCCGGTCGGAGGGCCGGGCAGCGGCTCGACCAGCCAGGGCCGCAGCAAGGCGATGTCGCGCACGGCGCGGCCGCGATGGCTGATCGCGTTCTTCTCGTCCCGGCCGAGCTCCGCCATACGCCGCCCGTCGGGCAGGGCGAAGACCGGGTCGTAGCCGAAGCCCATGTCGCCGCGCTCGTCCATCGCGATGCGTCCCTCCACGACGCCCTGGCCGAACCGCACGGTGGGTCCGTACGGGAACGTCACGGCCACGACCGCCCGGAAGCGCGCCCCGCGCCGCTCGGCCGGCACGCCCGCGAGGGCGCGCAGCAGCTTGGCGCGGTTGGCCGCGTCCGTTGCGCTCTCCCCAGCATAACGGGCGCTGCGCACTCCGGGGGCGCCGTCCAGCGCATCGACCTCCAGGCCGGAGTCGTCGGCCAGCGCGGGCAGGCCCGCGGCGTTGGCGTAGGCGCGCGCTTTCTTGCGCGCGTTCTCCCACAGCGTGTCGCGGTCCTCCACGACCTCCAGGCCCGCCACGCCCGCCTCGGCGGGCGTCATGAGGTCCCAGTGGGCGGGGTCGAACAGCGCGCGGATCTCGCGGATCTTGCCGGCGTTGCCCGTCGCGATGAGCAGCCGCATGCGCCCGTCCCGCACCGGCCAACCCTGGATGACGTCGTGTCCGTTGGGCGCCATGGAGCGCGGCCGGGCGGCCGGATCAGACGCAGGCCGGGGCCGGCGCGGGGCGGTAGGCGCCCCGGCGGGCGGCGCTGGTGGCCGCCGCGCGCTCCTGGAAGGCGGCCTGCGCCGCGGCGACGCGCGACGGGTCGCCGCCCCAGGCGCGCAGCGGCGTCGCCTGCAGGCCGCGGCCGTAGGAGTAGCTCAGTTGCCAGGGCGCGCCCTCGGCCTGCGCCAGCCGGTTGATCGCGTCCAGGTTGACGGTCGCCTCCTCGTCGCCCTGGCCGCCGGAGAGGAAGACGACGCCCGGCATCGCGGCCGGGATCGTGCGGCGGAAGCAGCCCAGCGTGGCCGCCGCGACGCCCGCCGCGTCGGCCCGGCCGGCCGCGTCCTTGCCCGACAGCACCATGTTCGGCTTGAGCAGCATGCCCTCCAGCGAGACCCCCTGCGCCGCCAACTCCTCGAACACGCGCCGCTGCGCGGCCTCGGTCACCTCGGCGCAGCGCTCGATGCCGTGGTCGCCGTCCATCAGCACCTCCGGCTCGACGATGGGCACCAGCCCCGCCTCCTGCGACAGCGCCGCGAAGCGCGCCAGCGCGTGCGCGTTGACGTCGATGCAGTAGCGCGAGGGCAGCCCCGGCCCGATCGCGATCACGGCGCGCCACTTCGTGAAGCGCGCGCCCAGTTCGCGGTACTCGTTGGCGCGGTCGCGCAGCCCGTCGAGGCCCTCGGTCACCTTCTCGTCCGGCGCGCCGGCCAGCGCCTTCGCGCCCGTATCGACCTTGATGCCCGGCATCACCCCCTGCGACGCCAGCACGTCGGCCAGGCGGCGGCCGTCGCTCGCCTCCTGCCGGATCGTCTCGTCGAACAGGATCACGCCGCTGATCGTGTCGCCGATGCCGGGGCAGGTGAACAGCAGCTGGCGCCAGTCGCGCCGGTTCTCGGGCGTCGACGGCACGTTGATGCTGGCCAGCCGCTTCTGGATCGTCGGCGTGCTCTCGTCGGCCGCCAGGATGCCCTTGCCGGGCGCGACGAGCGCCCGCGCCGTCGCCGCCAGTTCGTCCGTGTTCATGCTCTCCTCCGGGGCTCCCCCGCCGGTCGCGCGGCGCGCCGGGGCCGCCCGGCGGCGAGGGCGCGATTGATGCTAGCGCGCCCGCCCGCCGCGGACGACGGCTGGGGAGCGGATGGGGATTCGGCGGTGGAAATCTCGCCGCCGGTTCAGGGGCCGGTCAGCCGCCGGCCAGGATGCGATCGACCTCGTCGACCAGGTCGGCGTTGCCCACGATCAGCGGCGTGCGCTGATGCAGCTCCTCGGGCGGCACGTCGAGGATCGACCCCGCGCCGGTGCTGCCCCGTCCCCCCGCCTGCTCGGCGACGAAGGTCAGCGGGTTGGCCTCGTAGCCCAGGCGCAGCTTACCGGCCGGGCTCTTGACGTCGCCGGGGTAGAGGAAGACGCCCCCCTTGAGCAGGTTGCGGTGGAAGTCGGCCACCAGCGAGCCGACGTAGCGCAGCCCGTAGCGGCCGCGCAGCGCGGCGACGGCCTCCTGCATGGGGACCGTCCAGCGGTCCTGGTTGCCCTCGTTGACGGAGTAGCAGGAGACCTTGGCCGGGATGCGGATGCCGGGATGGGTGAGGCGGAAATCGCCCGACTCCGGGTCGAGCGTGAAGCCGTCGACGCCGGCCCGCGTCGCGACGACCAGCACCGTGCTGGAGCCGTAGATGGCGTAGCAGGCGGCGATCTGGTCGCGGCCGGGGCGGCGCAGCGTCGCCTCGTCGACCGGCGCGTCGTCGCGCCGCCGGTAGATCGCGAAGATCGACCCGATCGTGACGCCCACGTCGATGTTGCTGGAGCCGTCGACGGGGTCGAACAGCGCCAGGTAGGGGTGATCGGGCGCGTCGCTGACGTGCACCATCGCCTCCAACTCCTCGCAGGCCAGGGCGGCCACGCGCCCGCAGTCGCGCAGGGCCGTGACGAAGATGTCCGTGCCCTCGGCGTCGAGGCGCTGCACCAGTTCGCCCTGCACGTTGACCTCGCCGGTGTCGCCCAGCACGCCGGCCAGCGCCGCCCGCCGCGTCAGCCGCTCGACGCCGGCCGCCCCGCCCGCGATCGCCTCGAGCACGACGCCCAGGCCGGCCGCGGCCTCGCCGGGCGTCAGCCGGCGCGCCAGCGCGTCGCGCAACGTGTTTCCCGGCGCCGGCCCCGCGTCTCCTGCTGACATCGCTCCGCCCCGTTCCGATCGCCCAGTCCCCGGAGGGGCTGGTGGGGGCAGCGTCGCCCCATTCCCGCGAGAAGGTCAAGCGTCGCTACCATTGCCGGGCCGGAGCGAAGGCCGCCGCCCGGCGCGCGGCCACCGGCGCGGGAGCGCGATGGACGGCGCGATGGATTACGGAACCTCCGTCGAGTACATCCTGGGCTTCGCCGACTTCGAGCGCGCCCGCAACCGGCGCGTGCCCGAGGCCTTCGCCCTCGACCGGATCAACAGCCTGATGGACCGGCTGGACCGCCCCCAGGACGGGGGCGACGCGGCCCCGCGCCTGACCGTCCACGTCGCCGGCTCCAAGGGCAAGGGCTCGACGGCGGCGATGATCGAGTCGATCCTGCGCGCGGCCGGCCTGCGCACCGGCTTCTTCAGCAGCCCCCACGTACACGAGTTCCGCGAGCGCATCCGGCTCGACGGCGAGCCGGTCGCGCCGGAGCGCTTCGCCGGCCTGGTCGAGCAGGTCCGCCCCGTGCTGGAGGCGGAGCTGCAGGCCGCGCCGGGCCGGCTGAGCACCTTCGAGATCCTCACCGCGATGGCCTTCAGCGCCTTCCGCGACGCGGCCGTGGACGCGCAGGTGATCGAGGTCGGCCTGGGCGGGCGGCTGGACTGCACGAACATCATGCGCCGCAAGGACGTCGCCGTCGTGACGGCGCTCTCCAAGGAGCACGTGCACGTCCTGGGCGACGACATCCGCAAGATCGCCTGGGAGAAGGCGGGCATCGTGCACGCCGAGACCGACGCCGTCGTGCTGGGACCGCAGCGCAGCGACGCGGCGGCCGAGGCGGTGCGCACGCACGTCGAACAGGTCGGGGCGCCGCTCAGCGAGGTCGCCGAGCGCTACGAGACCGAGCCCGCCGGACACGAGGCGGCGGGGCAGTGGTTCCGCCTGCGCCGCCGCCGGCCCGCCGCGGGCGAGGCCCCGGAGACGCTGCACCTGCTGTCGCTGCTGGGGCGGCATCAGATCGAGAACGCCGCCACGGCGGTCGCGACGATCGACGAACTGCGCCGCCAAGGCCTGACCGCGCCCGACGCCGCGCTGCACACCGGCCTCGCCACGGTCGTCTGGCCGGGGCGGCTGGAGACGATCGCGCGCGACCCGCGGGTCGTCATCGACGGGGCGCACAACGAGGAGTCGCTGGCGCGGGTGCTCGACTCGCTGCCCGACTATTTCGCCTACGATCGGCTCATCGCCGTGATCGGCGTGCTGGGCGACAAGGACCTGGCCGGCATGGCCGACCGGCTCGCGGCGCGGGCGGCGGCGGTGGTCGTGACGGCGGCCGGACACCCCCGCAGCCGGCCGGCCCAGGACGCGGCCGAGGTGTTCGCCTCGCGCATCCCGGAGATCGTCGTGGAGCCGCGCGTCGCGACGGCCGTCGAGACGGCCCGCTCGCTGGCCGGCCCCAACGATCTGGTCTGCGTGCTGGGCTCGCTCTTTGTGGCGGCCGAGGCGCGTGCATATATTCAACGTCGGGCGGGCGGACGGCCCACCTCGGCGCGCGCCGACCGCGAGCCGTGAGGCGCAGGACGAAACGCAGGAGCCGATGACCGATTCCCGTCCCCGCGTCTTCATCACCGGCATGGGCGCGATGACCCCGCTGGGGCTGGGCGTCGACGCCTTCTGGGCGGGGCTGGTCGCCGGGCGCAGCGGCATCGGCCCGCTCACGCTCTTCGACGCGACCGGCTTCCCCTGCCGCATCGGCGGCGAGGTGCGGGGCTTCGACGCGCGGGACCACATGGACCGCAAGGCCGCCCGGCGCATGGCGCGCTTCTCGCAGCTCGCCGTCGCGGCGACGCGGGAGAGCGTCGAGGACGCCGGCCTGGACCTCGACGCCGAGGACCGCTCCCGCATCGGCGTGGTGCTGGGCAACGGCAACGGCGGCTTCCCCAACGTCGAGGAGGCGGCCGCCGTGCTGGAGGCCCGCGGCGGCATGCGCATCGACCCCTTCTTCCTGCCGCGCATCCTGCCCAACATGGCCGCCGCCAACGTCGCCATGCAGTTCGGCCTGGGCGGCTTCAACAACACCGTCGTGACCGCCTGCGCGGCCGGCACGCAGGCCATCGGCGACGCCAGCGAGGTCATCCGCCGCGGCGCCGCCGAGATCATGATCTGCGGCGGCACCGAGGCCGGCTTCTGCTCGCTGGGGCTGAGCGGCTTCGCCGTCATGCGCGCCCTCTCCACCGGACGCAACGACGACCCCGCCGGGGCCTCGCGCCCCTTCGACGCCGACCGCGACGGCTTCGTGCCGGCCGAGGGGGCGGCCATCGTGGTGCTGGAGAGCGAGGCGCACGCGCGGGCGCGGGGCGCGCGGCTGCGGGCCGAGGTCGCCGGCTTCGGCTGCAGCGGCGACGCCTACCACCTCGTCGCGCCCGACGCCAGCGGGGCGGGGCCCGTGCGCGCCATGCAGTGGGCCATGCAGGAGGCCGGCGTGGGGCCGGACGAGATCGACTACATCAACGCCCACGGCACCTCGACGCCGCTCAACGACGTCTCCGAGACGCAGGCCATCAAGATCGCGCTGGGCGAGGCGGCGGAGACCGTGCCCGTCAGCTCCAGCAAGTCGATGACGGGGCACAGCTTCGGCGCCGCCGGCGCCTTCGAGACCGTCGCGACCGTGCGCACGCTGGAGACCGGGACCATCCACCCCACGATCAACCAGCAGACGCCCGACCCCGAGTGCGACCTCGACTACGTGCCCAACGCCGCGCGCGAGGCCGCGGTGCGGGTCGCGCTGAGCAACTCCTTCGGCTTCGGCGGGCAGAACGCCTGCCTCGTCTTCCGCGCCGCGGAGTAGGCCGGCGGGCGGTCAGGCGGCCGCGCTCGGCAGCATGCCCGAGAGGATGCGCCCCATCGCCATCGAATGGCTGCACGTGTGGTGGCCGGCGAAGAAGGCGCAGTCGCACTGCCAGGCGCCCTCGCGCAGTTGCACCGTATGACTGGCGTTGTCGCCGCGGATCTCGCAGGCGATCGACTCAATCGTGATCCGATGCCGCTCCTCCGCGTAGATGCGCGCCTTGGCGATCTTGCCGATGAGACTGCTGTGCATGCGTGTGTCCCGTCCTCGCCGAACCGCTGCGCCGACCACGCCGGCGGAACGGCCGTCACGGCCGGCGGACACGAGAAAGCGCCATCCCGAGGGATGACGCCTCAGCGGCGCGCGCAGCGCGCCCGATCGAGTTCGCCCGGCATGTGAAGACCGGTTCCTGCCACGGATCGCAGCGTACCCCGTCGCGGGCCGGATGCGGCGTCTCGTTATGGCGGGCCCGCTAACCTCACCCCCTAACCTCACCCCCTAACCCCCTCTCCATTGCTCGGCAATGGAGAGGGGGGACCGGAGGCGGCGGGCTGGGATGATTAGTCGATTCGAGGTGCGGCGATGGTGAGATACCCGGCGTTGGTCGATGGGGAAGCGGGGGCCTACGGCGTCTCCTTCCCCGACTTGCCCGGCTGCGTCGCCATGGGCGGCAGCGTCGACGAGGCGCTCCTGCACGCGGAGGATTCGCTCCGGGAGTGGGCCGGCGATTACGAGGAGCGCGGGGGCGCGATGCCCCCGCCAACTCCTCTGGAGGGGGTCGTCACCCCTCCGGGCGCCCAGTTGGTGTCCGTTCCCCTGATCCGGTTCTCCGGGCGCCGCATCCGGCTGAACGTCTACGTCGATGAGGACGTGGCCGCGTTCATCGACAGCGAGGCCCGCCGCCGCAACATGACGCGCACCAGCGCCCTCGCCTGGATCGTGCGGCGGGTCGCCCAACTGGGGGGATAGCCGGCGGGGAACCTCACCCCCTGACCCCCTCTCCATTGCCCGGCAATGGAGAGGGGGAACTCCGGGGCACCGCGTCCACGTTCCCCCTCTCCGTCGTCCAGACGGAGAGGGGGACAGGGGGTGAGGCCGGGCGCCCCTCAACCCGACCGGGCGAGGGGCGCGCGGACCAGCGTCGTGTAGCGGGGGCCGCCGGGGCGCAGCTCGCTGCGGATCAGCTCCAGCGCTTCGATGGGGAAGGCGGCCGAGCGCGGCGCCGGCGCCGCCGCGACGAGCGACAGCAGGCGGGCGTGCGCGTCGCGGCCGGGCCGGCCCGAGACCCGCGCGAGGGTCAGGTGCGGCCGCAGAGGGCGCAACTCGTCGGGGAAGCCCTCCGCCGCCAGCGCGCGGTTGAGCGCCGACGCGCAGTCCGCCAGCGCCGCGACGTCGCCCTCCAGCCCCGCCCAGACGACGCGCGGCCGACGGCCCCCGAACGTCCCGACCGCGCCCAGGCGCAGGTCGATCGGGGCGCCCGCGGCGGCCGTCGCGGCCAGCGCCCGCTCGATCGCCGGCCAGCGCGCGTCGGGCGTCTCGCCCAGGAAGCGCAGCGTGAGGTGGATCGCCTCTGGCCGTACCCAGCGCAGCCGCACCTCGGCGCCCGGCGACGCCAGTCCGGCGCGCAGCGCCTCCTGCGTCGCGGCCAGGGCGGCGCGCACCGGCGGCGGCGGCACGGCCGCGATGAACAACCGCGACGATTCGGGCCTCGGCTCAGCCGCCGGCACGGGCTTCGAGGTGCAGCAGGCGTTGCAGGTTGCCGCCCAGGATGGCCGCCTCGGCCTCGGCGTCCAGGCCCAGCCCGCGCACGCGGGCGATCTCCGCCGCCGGGTCGCGCAGCGGGTAGTCGCTGGCGAAGAGGATGGCGTCGTAGCCCAGCACCTCCCCCACGATGCGGAAGACGGCGTCGTCGTAGAGCAGCCCCGAGGCGGCGCTGTCGACGTGCACGCGGTCGAGGTCGTCGCGCACCTCCGGCATCAGCGCGTAGAAGGGCAGGCCGCCGGCCCAGTGCGCCCCGATCACCTGCGCCTCCGGGTGGTGATTGAGGAACTGCGCGAAGGCCGCCATCGGCGCGCCCGGCTTGCCCGGATAGCGATGCCCGACCGGCTCCGTGACGTGGATCAGCAGTTGCAGGTCGTAGGCGCTGGAGCCCCAGGCCAGCAGCGACGGCGCCCGCCCGCTCGCCAGCGAGTAGCCCTGCTGCTCGGGCCGCAGCTCGCCGATGCCGCGCGCCCCGGCCAGCGCCACCCGCTCCATCTCGCCGCGCACGTGCGCCTCGCCGCCTTTGCCCTGCACCATGCAGAACGGGATCAGGCGGCCCTCGCTGCGGCGCGCCGCGTCGAGCACGTAGTCGTTCGTCTCGCGGATGCGGTCGAGGTCCGTCCAGGCGAAGTTGCAGATCACCGCCGCGTCGAGCTCGCCCCCCTCGACGACGGCCAGCACGTCGTCGGCGGTGGCGAGCTTCGCCGCCGGGTCGGCGTAGACCTCGCGGAAGGCGGGCTCGTCGCGCAGCAGTTCCGCGCGCCGGCCGATCAGATCCGGCGGGAAGACGTGCGTGTGGGCGTCGATGATCACGCGCCGGACCTCCTCGCCGCCCGCCGGGCTCGCCCGCCGCCCGATTATGGCGTGCGGCCGTCCACAGGGGCGGCGCCCCGATTTTACCCGGCCCCGGCGCGCTCCATATACTCGCCGCACGCGCCCCCGGCGATCGCCGCCACCCACCGCCGCCGGGCGCGCCGAGCGAACGGGCCCGGATGACCACGCTGACTTCCCTGGAGACGCTGCAGGAGACGGCGCGGCGCATCCGCCGCCACATCGTGGAGATGACGCACGCGGCGCAGTCGGGGCACCCCGGCGGCTCGCTGTCGGCGGTCGAGATCCTCACCGCGCTCTACTTCGGCGGCGTGCTGCGCCACGACCCCGCCCGCCCCGACTGGCCCGATCGAGACCGCTTCGTGCTGAGCAAGGGCCACGCGACGCCCGTCCTCTACGCCGCGCTGGCGGAGGCGGGCTACTTCGACACGGCGCTGCTGCCCAGCTTCCGCCGCCTCGACTCGCCCTTGCAGGGGCACGTCGTGCGCGGGACGCCGGCGGGCGTCGAGATGAGCGGCGGGGCGCTGGGCATGGGGCTGTCGTTCTGCCTGGGGCAGGCGCTGGCGGCCCGCATCGACGGCGCGCCCTGGCGCTGCTACTGCCTGCTGGGCGACGGCGAGCTCAACGAGGGCCAGAACTGGGAGGCGGCGATGGCCGCCGCCCACTTCGGGCTGGACGGAGTGACCGCGATCGTCGACCGCAACCGCTTCCAGAACGACGGGCCGGAGGCGGAGATCATGCGCATGGACCCGCTGGCCGAAAAGTGGCGCGCCTTCGGCTGGCGCGTGATCGAGATCGCCGACGGCCACGACGTGCGGCAGGTGATCGCGGCCCTGGAGGAGGCGAAGGGCGTGACCGGCCGGCCGCAGGTCGTCATCGCGCCGACGCACAAGGGCAAGGGCGTCTCCTTCATGGAGGAGAACCCGGCCGGCTGGCACGGCAAGGGCCCCTCGGACGAACAGCTGGCGCAGGCGCTGGCGGACCTCGGCTTCGGTGGCGGCGCGGCCGATAACGGGAGCGAGGCATGACGACCGCCGCCGCCGTCCGCACCGCCGCCACCCGCGAGGCCTACGGCCCCACGCTGGTCAAGCTGGCCGACGCCGGCGTCGACCTGGTGGCGCTCGACGCCGACCTCGCCGCCTCGACGGGCGGCGACAAGCTGGGCCGGGCGCACCCCGACCGCTGGTACACGGTGGGCGCGGCCGAGGCCAACATGATCGGCATGGCGGCCGGGCTGGCCGCCGCCGGCAAGGTGGTCTACGCGGCCTCCTTCGCCGTCTTCCTGCCGGGCCACTGCTTCGACCAGATCCGCGTGAGCATCGCCCAGCCCAAGCTCAACGTGAAGCTGATCGCCAGCCACGGCGGCGTCAGCGTGGGCGAGGACGGGGCCTCCGCGCAGGCGGTCGAGGACCTGGCGCTGATGACCTCGCTGGCCAACATGCGCGTCGTCGTGCCGGCCGACGTCGTGGAGACGGAGTTGGCGCTGACCGCCGCCGCCTACAGCGACGGCCCCATCTACATCCGCATGGGCCGGCCCAAGATCCCCGTCATCCACGACGAGCGCCACGAGTTCCGCATCGGCAAGGCGCACCTGGCCCGGCCGGGCGATGACGTGACCGTCGTGGCCTGCGGGCTGCTGGTCGGCGCGGCGATCGAGGCCGCCGACGCGCTGGCCGCGGAGGGCGTCTCCGTGCGGGTGCTGAACATGTCGACGATCAAGCCGCTCGACGAGGCCGCGCTGGCCGCCGCCGCGGCCGAGACCGGCGCGATCGTGACCGCCGAGGAGCACAGCGTGATCGGCGGGCTGGGCGGGGCCGTCGCGCGCTGGCTGGCGCTGAACGCGCCCGTGCCCATGGAGCAGGTGGGCGTGCAGGACCGCTTCGGCGAGTCGGGCGCCTGGACGCAGCTGCTCGAGCGGCACGGTCTCACGGCGCGGGGCGTCGGCGACGCCGTGCGCCGCGTGCTGGCGCGCAAGGCGTAGGCCGCGGCCCCGATCAGCCCGGCGAAGACTCGATCGACTCCGGCTCGATCTCCACCACCACCCACTCCTCCGATTCCCAATCGCGCAGGGTTTGCGCGTGCGCCGGGTCGCTCAGATCCCAGTAGCGCGCGGCCAGCCGACGCGCCAGCGCCATGCCGTCGTCCGCCACGACCGCGGCCCGGCCCTTGATCAGCGCCCAGCGCTCCGGCTCGTCGGGGTTGTTGGGGACCAGCAGTGCCACGCGCGGGTCGGCGGCGATGCGGCGCAGCTTGGCCGCGCCGGCGGCGCTGAACAGCCGCGCCCGCCGCCCGTCCCACTCGAACCAGAGCGGGATCGGCACGGGCACGCCGTCGGCCCCGTTGGTCGTCAGGATGCCGTAGCGCCGCCCGCGCAGGAACGCGTCCCGCTGGGCCTCCGTCATGCGGGCCATCGCGATCTCCCCTTCCCGCCGGCGACCGCCGCGCCGTGCGGCGTCTCGTCCGGCGACAGCGCCGCCGGCAACTCGCGCATCGACGCGATGATGCGGCAGTCGTGTCCTTCCGCCTCTGCCGGCGCGGAGGCGCCCGGCGCGCGCAGCCAGACGGCGTCGAGCCCGGCCGCCCGCGCTCCCGCGACGTCGGCCGCGAGGCTGTTGCCGACGTGCACCGCCTCCCCCGCCCCGGCGCCCAGCGACGCCAGCGCGCGGGCGAAGATCGCGCCGTCGGGCTTGGCTGCGCCCGCCTCGCCCGAGATCGTCAGGCTCTCGAAGGAGGCGGTCAGTCCGGCGCGGCGGAGCTTCTCGCGCTGCTCGGGCCCGGGGCCGTTGGTGATCAGCCCCACCCGGTGGCCGGCCCGCGCCCAGGCCACGGCCGCCGCCGCGCCGTCGAGCAGGCGCACGTGGCCGAGGCGCGTGCGCAGGTAGACCTCCGCCATCTCGCCCGCGGCGGCGGCGGGCGCCCCCAGCCGGGCCAGCGTGTCGCCGATGACGGCCTCCCGCGACCAGACGAACGGCCACTCGCCGCCGTTCGAGGCCAGCAGATCGCGGATCACCGCGTCGCTCGCGGCGCTGTAGGCCGCGTCATCGACGGCGTGGCCGCGGGCGCGCAGGGCCGCCGCCACGGCGGCGCGCGCCTCGCCGACGCCCGCGTTCTCGTCGATCAGCGTGCCGTCGAGGTCGAAGAAGATCGCGCGGTAGCGGCAGGCCACGGGCGCGCCCTCAGTCGTCGTCCCCGATGTCGTCCTCGTCGTCCGGCAGGTCCGCTTCGTCCTGATAGATCTCGAAGGGCCAGATGGGCCAGTCCTCGTACGCCTCGGGGGGATCCTCGGTGGGGCCTTCGGGATGTTCGACATCCGCCTCGTGGTCGGGGATGTAGGACTGGGTCGGCCGGGCGGTGAACTCCAGCCCCTCGTCGTGCGTCACGACGTTGGACAGCGCGTAGCCGATCCAGGACAGGCAACTGCAATCGAGCCGGAACGAGACCGCGAAGCGGCGGCGCATGATCGCCTCCTCGCGGATGAAGTCGTGGAACTCGCCCAACTCCTCGGGCGGGATCAACTCCTCCACCCGCCCCTGGAAGAGCATGTCCAGCGCATCGGTCGCGTCCTCGCCGTCCTCGTCCATCTCCGCGCTCGGCGCCGCGGCGGCGTCTTCGCTATCTGTCATCGTTCCATCCTGACGCTCCAGCGGCCGGACACTCGCGGCCGCGCTCCTGATCGTTCGTTGCCGATGGGGCCCGCGCCCGCCCCGCCGGGGGTCACTCGCCGTCCTCCGCCGGGCCGCCCGGCGGCCCCGCCCCGGCGATGACGTAGTCGTTCAACGACTCCTCGTCCGAGTAGACCGCCAGTTCGTCGCCCGACCAGACGGTGACCACGAAGTCCTCCCGGAAGGGATCGGCGGTGCGCACGATGCGATCGTCGAGGTCGGCGATCACGTCGCGGACGTCGTCCTCGCTCCAGCCGGCCGGCACGCAGAGCGTGCTGTAGACGATCGACGGCGTGAAGTGCAGGTCGGCGCGGGCGCGGCTGCCCTGCTCGTTCTCGATCACGTACGCCTCCGACTGGGGCGTGCGGCTCTCGCGCTCGTAGCTGAACATCCACTGCTCCCGTGCCGGCGCGGACGCCGCCGATCTGCCGCTCCAGTGTATCGGCCTCAGCGGGGCCGGGTCTGCCCCGTGCCGCGCACGACCCACTTGTAGGACGTCAACTCGCGCAGCCCCACGGGGCCGCGGGCGTGCATCTTGCCGGTGCTGATGCCCACCTCCGCGCCGAGGCCGAACTCGCCCCCGTCGGTGAACTGCGTGGAGGCGTTGACGTAGACCGTGGCGGCGTCGACCTCGCGCAGGAAGCGCTCGGCCAGCGCGTCGTCGCTCGTCACGATGGCCTCCGAGTGGCCGGAGCCGTGCGCCGCGATGTGCGCCAGCGCCGCCTCGGGCGCGTCGACCACGCGCACGCCCGCCACCATGTCGAGGAACTCCGTGTCGAAGTCGTCCGGGCCGGCGGGGCGGACGCGCGCGGGCGCGCCGGCCAGCAGCGCCGCGGCGGAGGGGTCGGCGCGCAGTTCCACGCGCTCCCCCCAGCGCCCGGCCAGCGATGAGAGGAACGGCTCCGCGATGTCGGCGTGCAGGATCATCACGTCGAGCGCGTTGCAGATCGACACCCGCCGCGTCTTGGCGTTGTCGACGATCTCCAGCGCCATGCCCAGGTCGGCCGAGCGGTCGACGTAGGTGTGGCAGATGCCGATGCCCCCCGCCACGACCGGCATCGACGCCTCGGCGCGGACGCGCTCCACCAGGCCCTTGCCGCCGCGGGGGATCATCAGGTCGATCAGGTCGTTCATCTCCAGCAGCGCGCCGACCAGGGCGCGGTCGGTGTTGGCGATGAACTGCACGGCGTCGCCGGGCAGCCCCGCGTCGTCCAGGCCGCCGGCGATGATCGCGGCCAGCACGCGGTTGCTCTCCAGCGCCTCGCGCCCGCCGCGCAGCACGCAGGCGTTGCCGCTCTTCAGGCACAGCGCGGCGATGTCGATCGTGACGTTGGGCCGGTTCTCGTAGATCGCGGCGATGACGCCCAGCGGGACGCGCACCCGGCCGACCTCCAGCCCGTTGGGCCGGACCGCCGAATCGATCGTCTCGCCGACCGGGTCGGGCAGCGCGATCACGGCGGTCAGGGAATCGGCCAGCGCCTCGACGCGGCCGCCGTCGAGGCGGATGCGGTCGATCGCGGCCGCGTCGACGCCGTCGGCCTCCGCCTTGGCGACGTCGCGCGCGTTGGCCGCCACGACGTCGTCGCGGCGCGCGCGCAGCCCGTCGGCGATGGCGGCCAGCGCCGCGTTCTTCCGGGCGCTCGTCGCGACGGCGAGCGCCGGGCTGGCCGCGCGCGCGGCCGAGACCTGGGCGCGCAGGGCGTCGCTGGCGGTGGTGGCGGTGGCGGTCGTCATTGGCTGGTCCTCACGGCTGGCCCCGGTTCAGGGCAGTCGCGGCGGGTCGCCCGCGCCGCGGAACTCGTACTCGTCGCTGGTGACGCCCAGCCGGATATCGGCTCCCCGCACGATCTCGATGCGCGACGCCTCGGCCGCGCCCTTGGGCCGCAGCGCGTACAGCCCCGCGTAGGCGTGCTGCGGCTCCGAGAGCGACGTGATGCGCCCCTCCCAACTCCTGCTGCGCACGCCCTCGGAGACCGTCGTGATGATGTCGACGAAGGCGTAGCACTCGCTGAGCGCCTTCCCCTGCGGGGTCAGCAGGGTGGCGGGGAAGTCCTTGCGCTTGCGAAGCGTGGGCATCGGTCGCTCCCCGTTCCCGCGATATTCCCGCGATATTCCCGCGACGCCGTGCGGCGTCCGACGTCGCGGTGATCGTACCGGCTCGCCGGGCAGGCGGCTGTATCCCCGGCAGCCGCGCCGCTCAGGCCAGCGCGAGGTTGTTGCGGTGGATGACCTCATCCCCGTAGGCGTAGCCCAGCGTCGTCGTGATCTCGCTCGAGCGCCGGCCGCGGATGCGCTCCACGTCGTCCGACGTGTAGTCGCTGATGCCCACGCCCAGCCGCGCCCCGCCGGGGTCGCGCACCTCCACGATGTCGCCCCGATCGAAGGGGCCGCGCACGGCCACGATGCCGGCCGGCAGCAGGCTGCGGCCCTGCCGCCGCAGCGCCTCGACCGCGCCCGCGTCGACGGTGATCTCGCCCGTCGTGGAGACGTCCGAGAGCAGCCAGCGCTTGCGGCTCTCCAGCCGCGTCGCGCGGGCGGGGAAGCGCGTGCCCAGCGGCTCCCCGCGCGCGATCCGCACCAGCGCCTGCGGCTCCTCGCCGTGCGCGATCACGACCGTCGCGCCGGCGGCGGTGGCGCGCGTCGCGGCCTCGACCTTGGCCCTCATGCCGCCGCGGCCCTGGCCGGCCGCGCCCGTCGTCTCCGCCTGCCGCGCCGCGTCCGGCCCGGCGACGGCGATCAGCCGCGCCTCCGGGTACGCCGCCGGGTCGCGGTCGTAGAGCCCGGCGACGTCGCTGAGCATGACCAGCAGGTCGGCGTCGAGCAGGTTCGCGACGAGCGCCGAGAGGCTGTCGTTCTCGCCGAAGGCGCCGCCGCGCAGTTCCTCGTGGGCGACGACGTCGTTCTCGTTGATGATCGGGATCACGCCGCGCGCCCCGCGGTCGGTCCCGCCCGCGGCCAGCAGGCCCTCCAGCGTGTTGCGCGCGTTCAGGTAACCGGCGCGGTCGGCGAGGTCGGCGCGGGTGAGCAGCGCCTGCGCGGCGATCAGCCCGTGCGGGCGCAGCAGCCGGTCGTAGCGCTCGATCAGCTGTCCCTGGCCGATGGCGGCCAGCACCTGCCGGCGCTGGATGTCGCGGGTGGGGGCCGCGCCGACGCGGGCGCGCCCGGCCGCCACCGCCCCGCTCGACACGATCGCCACCTGCGCGCCGCCGCGGTGCAGCGTCGCGACCTGGTCGACGAGGTCGGCCATGATCACGTGGTCGAGCTGCTCCCCGCCGCCGCAGAGCAGCCTCGTGCCGAACTTGGCGACGATGCGTTTTGGGCTCATCACCCGTCGAGCTTACCTGCCCGGGGCGGGCCGGCCTCTGCCCTGTCGTGCGCGACTGTCATATGCGACTGTCGTGTGCGCGCGGACGTCCGCACTGTCGTGCGCACGACTCCCGGATGCATACTGCACGTATGCCGTTCGATGCCGCGGAGTGGCGCGACCACCTGCCGCCGCGCCTGCGCCGGTTCTGGAGCGACGCCCGGCTCCTCTGCCGGCGCACCGCGCGGGAGTTCCTCGACGACCACTGCACGCAATTGGCCGCCGGCATCGCCTACTACGTGCTGTTCTCCATCTTCCCGCTGGCCATCCTGCTGGTCTCGATCAGCGGCCTGATCCTGACCGACGACCGCCTGCGCGCGGACGTGGTGGAGGAGATCTTCCGCGCCCTCCCGCTCTCCGAGGGCGAGGGCCGGGACGACCTCCAGAGCGCCGTCGACGGCATCGCCGGCGGCCTCTCCGCGATCGGGCTGATCAGCGTCGTCGGCCTGGCCTGGTCGGCGATGGCGATGATGGGCGCGATCCGCCACGCCCTCGACACAGCCTGGGACGTGGCCCATCGGCGTCCGATCGTCCGGGCCAAGCTGCTCGACGCGACGCTGGTGCTGGGCGTCGGCCTGCTGATCGCCGTGTCGGTCGGCGCGACGATGTTCCTGCAGGTGGCTCGGCTGCTGTCGGACGATCTGTCCGACGCGCTGGGGCCGCTCGGCGCCGGCGCGCACGTCCTCTTCGACGCCGTCGCCCTCCTCGTGCCGCTGCTGATCTCCTTCGCCACCTTCGCCGCGCTGTACAAGTACGTGCCCAGCGTGCGCACGCGCTTCCGTCATGTCTGGCCGGGGGCGCTGCTCGCCGCCGTGCTGTTCGAACTGCTGAAGAACGGCTTCGCCGTCTATCTGCGCTACTTCGGCAACTACGACGCGATCTACGGGTCGCTGGGCGCGGTGGTCATCTTCCTGTTCTTCGTCTACCTCAGCGCGCTGGCGCTGCTGATCGGGGCGGAGCTGGCGGCCGAGTGGCCGCGCCTGATCCACGGCCGCCGCGACGCGCCCGCCGAGCCGGACCCCGGCGCGGGCGACGGCCCCGCCCCGCCTCCGGCCGATTGACCCGCGGTCGCCGGGTTACGCCCGCCGCACGCCCAGGCGCACGCGCCGCCCCGCCACCTCCTCCGCCACGGCGTGCGCCCCGTCGGGCGGGGCGGCGAAGTGCAGGTCCACGGCCAGCGTCTCGCCGCGCACGTAGTCCTCGTGCGCGCGGATGGCCGCCGCCGCCTCGTCGCCGCCCTCGATCCAGACGACGATGCGGTCCGCGATCTCGAAGCCGGCCTCGCGGCGCAGCGACTGCAGGCGGTGGACGAACTCGCGCGCCGTGCCCTCCCGGACGAGCGCCGGCGTCAGCGTCGTCGTGAGCGCGACGGTGGCGTGCGCGTCCTGGGCCGTCGCCGCGCCGGGCCGCTCGCGCAGTTCGACCAGCAGGTCCGAGGGGGCGAGTTCGACGCCGGCGATCTCGATCGTCTCGCCCGCCTCCACGGCCTGCGCGATGCCGGTCGCGACGGCCGGGTCGAGCTCCTGCATCGCCCGGCGCAGCGTCCCCACCTGCTTGCCCAGCCGCGGCCCCAGGACCGGCAGGTTGGGCTTGATCACGTACTCCACCAGGGCCTCGGAGGCCATGCCGGAGTCGTCCCCGCCGGAGGCGTCGTGGAAGGTGAGGGACTTCACGTTGAGTTCGTCCAGGAGCATCGGGCCGTAGCCCTCGACGAGGGCGCGCTCGCGGGCGGAGCGCAGCCCCACCAGCAGCGCCGGCAGCGGCTGCCGCACCTTGACGCCGGCCTTGCTGCGCGCCGCCCGCCCCAGCGACGCCAGCCGCTGGACCAGCCGCATCGCCTCGATCCGGCCCTCGTCGATCAGCGACGCATCCGCCTCCGGCCAGTCCGCCAAGTGCACCGACTCCGGCGCGCCGGGGTCGGGCCCGGCGACGAGGTTGCGGTACATCTCCTCCGCGACGTAGGGGGTGAACGGGGCCAGCAGCGTCGCGACGCCGGCCAGACATTCGTGCAGGGTGTGGTAGGCGGCGGCCTTGTCGCGGTCGTCCTCCGACTTCCAGAAGCGCCGCCGGCTGCGCCGCACGTACCAGTTGCTCAACTCGTCCACGAAGGCCTCGATGGCCCGGCCGGCGCGGGTGGGGTCGTAGCCCTCCAGCGCGTCGGTGACCTCGCGGATCGTCGCGTGCAGCGCGCCGCGCGCCCAGTCGTCGAGCTCGGCCCGCTCGGCGGGCGGCGGCGAGGCCGGGTCGAAGCCGTCGATGCGCGCGTAGGTGACGAAGAACGAGTACGTGTTCCACAGCGTCAGCAGGAAGCGGCGTCGCGCCTCGCCGACGAGGTTGGCGCTGAAGCGGCGCGGGGCGCCCGTGGGCGAGGCCGTGAAGAGGTACCAGCGCAGGGCGTCGGCGCCGTGCGCGTCGAGCACTTCCCAGGGGTCGACCACGTTGCCCTTCGACTTGCTCATCTTCTCGCCCTGCTCGTCCTGGATGTGGCCCAGCGAGATCACGTGGCGATAGGAGATCGGCTCCGGCGCCGCCTCGACGCGGTGCAGCAGCGCCGCCTCGGCGTGCAGCGAGTAGAACCAGCCCCGCGTCTGGTCGACGGCCTCGCAGATGTAGTCGGCGGGGAAGCGCTCCGCGAACAACTCCCGGTTCTCGAACGGGTAGTGCCACTGCGCGTAGGGCATCGCGCCGCTGTCGAACCAGGCGTCGGCGACCTCGGGTACGCGCCGCATCGTCCCGTCGCAGCGGTCGCAGGGGATGGTGACCGCGTCCACGAAGGGGCGGTGCGGATCGTCGAGCGGCGGCGCGCCCGATCGCTCCGCCAACTCCGCGAAGGACCCCACCGCGTCGGTCGCGTTGCAGGCCGCGCAGCGCCAGAAGGGCAGCGGCGTGCCCCAGAAGCGCTCCCGGCTCACCGCCCAATCGACGTTGTTCGCCAGCCAGTCGCCGTAGCGGCCGTCGCGGACGTGGGCCGGGTACCAGTGCATGTCCTCGCGGTTGCCCCGGTTGAGCGACTCCGCCACCCGCGTCGTGGCGACGTACCAGGACGGCTTCGCGTAGTAGAGCAGCGGCGTGTCGCAGCGCCAGCAGAACGGGTAGGTGTGCCGCACCGTGCCGCGCTGCAGCAGCAGCCCCCGCTCGGCGAGGTCGGTCATGATCGCGGCGTCGGCGTCCTTCGCGAAGAGGCCGGCGAACGGCCCGCCGGGGAAGCGCCCCTGCAGGTCGATCGGCTGCAGGAAGAACAGGTCGTGGGCGCGGCCCAGGTCGTAGTCGTCCTCGCCGAAGGCGGGCGCGATGTGCACGATGCCGGCGCCGTCCTCCATCGAGACGAAGCCGCCGGCCAGGACGCGGCGCTCGGGCGCGGCGCCCGCGGCGTCCAGGCGGCCGTCGCGGAAGCGCAGCACGCGCTCGCCCCAGTCGCCGGGCTCGTAGAGGCCCTCGTAGCGCACTCCCACCAACGCCGACCCGGGCAGCGTTTGCGCCACCGCCGGCGACGCCATCGCCGCCTCCTCCCCGTCGAGCCGCGCCTGGGCCAGGATCAGCCGCTCGCCCGCGTCCGTCTCGACGACCGCGTAGCTCTCCGCCGGCGCGACCGCCAGGGCCGTGTTGCCCGGCAGCGTCCAGGGCGTCGTCGTCCAGGCGACGAGGTAGGTCTCGCCGTCGAAGCCGCGCAGCTCGGGCGGCAGCGACTCCGGCAGCGCGCGGAACTTGATCGTGATGCTGGGGTCGGGCGTGTCCTCCTGGTAGCCCAGCGACAGCTCGTGGCTCGACAGCGAGGTCTCGCAGCGCGGGCAGTGCGGCGTGACCCGCCGGGCCTCGTAGATCAGATCGCCGTCCCAGAGCGACTTGAAGATCCACCAGACCGACTCCACGTACTCGGCGTGGAAGGTGACGTAGGCGTCGTCCATGTCGATCCAGAAGGCGATCCGGTCGGTCAGGTCGCGCCACTGCGACACGTAGCGCATGACCGATTCCCGGCAGCGCCGGTTGAACTCGGCGATGCCGAACGCCTCGATGTCGGCCTTGGTCCGCAGGCCCAACTCCCGCTCGACCTCCAGCTCCACCGGCAGGCCGTGCGTGTCCCAGCCGGCCTTGCGCGGCGCGCGGTAGCCGCGCATCGTCTTGTAGCGCGGGAAGAGGTCCTTGTAGACGCGCGAGAGGACGTGGTGCACGCCGGGCGCGCCGTTGGCCGTGGGCGGGCCCTCGTAGAAGCTGAACAGCTTGCCGGCGGGCCGCTCGGCGATGGAGCGCTCGAAGATGCGGCGCTCGCGCCAGAAGCCGCGCTGGCGCGCCTCCATCTCGAGGTAGGGCATCGTGCTGCCCACGGCCGTGAATCGACTGGTCATCGCGCGGACGGTGGCCTGAGTTGTCTTGGGTCGGGCACTGCCTGTGCTTTTTCGTTGCGCTCACGCCTGCGGCTCTCGGTTCCGTAGATAAACACCCCCACGATGGACGCGATGTCGACCGACGCCAGGATGATCCCCGCAATCTCGTGGCGGGATCAAGACTCCACTCGTCAGGATGACTACTGTGGCCACGACAAGGAACGCGATCGCGACGCTCGCGGCCACCCATAAGCCGCGATTCGCCCGAGCAACGTCACCGAAGATCACGGCCTCCTCAAGTTCCATGCGGTGGTGCGTCTGTCGATCGAACGTGTCGATCAACTGCTTCGCCGAGCCTGGGACGATCTCGTCGTACGTCCGCAGAAGGTCGGGAGGCGGGAGGGGGCCCGCCCAGAATGTCGCCGTGATCTCTCGCCGAACGATCTCCACGATCGCGGACTCGGGTGGTTCACCAGGCGGCGGATCAACAGGTGGGTCGTCCTCGGGGCGCCGATCAAGGGTCATAGTTCACGCTGCGTCGTCGCGAGGTCTCCCGCGGCAACTCGGAGGTCGTCCCCGACAGCGTGCCAGTCGGCCCAGAGTGCGCGCATGTCGGCGGCCTCTGGGTCGCTCGAAGTGTTGTAGACGCTCAGGCTGTTCGCGAAGTCGAAGATCCGCGCGCAGCCCTCAAGGAACGAGGGGCGCGCGTACAGGTAGTCGGTGTAGATCGAGACTTGGCGACGTGGTTCCGTTCCCATGGTCCACTCCGTTCGCACGAGGTAGTTTCCCGGAGAGTCGTCCGGATCGCAAGACGGTCGCGACTCCGCGTTCAGCCCACCACGCAATGATCATAGATGACGGGGCCGGATCGCCTGCATCAATTAGCAGAGGCCGCCCGGAGGCGGCCTCGCACCCGACCGCCTAAGCAACCGGGGGGTTAGAACTGCATTGTAGACGATCCACGGCCGGCCGGGCAAGACCCCCGGTCAACCAGTCAGCCCGGCACTCGACGCCGCACCTCCGCCTCCGCCTCCCGCCCGACCTCCGACCGCAGGTCCGGCGGCAGCAGCGCCGCCAACTCCGACAGGCGCTCCTCGACGAACGCCAGCGCGCCCGCGGCCGACGTGACGTCGTCCGACGCCAGCGCCTCCGCGACCAGCCCCTCCGCGACGGCGGCCGGGTCGGCGCGCACCCGCGCGGCCAGTGCCGCCGCCGCCGGGACGGGCGCCCCCGGCGGGTCGCCCAGCAGCCGCGACAGCCGCCGCGCCGCCGCGCTCGACATGGCGCGCCCGATCCTCTCCGCGCGCGGCTAGTTCCGGCGCGCGTCGCCCGGCCGGCCGGGGCCCCGGCCGCCGAAGCCGCCGCCGCCGCCGAAGCCGCCGCCGAACGCGCCGCCGGTCGGCGCGCCCTCCCGCGGCTCGCCTTCGCGGGGCGGGGGCGGCGCGGTGCGCAGGAACTCGCGCGCGTCGTCGTTCTGACAGGGGCGCTGGCCCCAGCGGTTCGCGACCTCCTCCAGTTGCATCCCGTGCGTCATCAGGCGCTTGACCGCCGAGCAGAACACCGGCCGGTCGCCGCGCGGGATGAAGGGCACCTCGATCATGTCGCCGCAGAGCGCGCAGGCGGCCGGGTGCATCTGGCGCGGCGTGCGCCCCCCGAACGACGCCGCGCCGCCGTAGCGGATGTAGCCGCTGTCGGTCTCCAGCGTGCTGCGCGCGCTCTTGCGCGCGTTGCGGCAGTCGGGGCAGCGCACGGGGTCGTTTTGCAACCCCTTGCTGGCGTAGAACTCCTGCTCCCCGGCCGTGAAGACGAACGGATTTTGACAGTCGCGGCAGGTCAACGAACGGTCCTGCATGTTCCCCCTGGCCTCTCAGATCGGACCGTCGCGGCCCGATCGCTGGCGTGTCACCGGGCGCGGGCGCGTCGGCCCGCCGTTAACCCGAAACCCCGCCAGATGCGGCGGGGTCGCAATGACACCTGGACAGCCTCAGCTTACCAGTTTCGGCCGGACCTGTGCGAGCGGTCCCGCCCGCGCCCGCCGAGCAGCGACCAGACCCGCGCCGTGAGCGCCTGCGCCTCCTCGACGCGTAGCGCCAGCATCGCGCCCTGATACACGACGGCCCCCAGCACCGTGCCCACCAGCAGGGCGAAGAACGACTGCGGCCCGAAGTCGCCGCGGGCGTCGAGCAGGAGCAGCAGCAGCACGACCGCCTCCGTCATCAGCAGCGTCGCGCCCGCGATGCGGTACACGGTGGTCGCGGTCTGCCGGTCCCAGAGGCCGCCGTCCATGCGGCGGTGCAGGACGACGAACAGCCCCAGCGCCTCGACGATCGTCGCGACGGAGAGGGCCAGCGCCAGCCCGCGGATCTCCAGCGGCCCCACCAGGATCGCCGCCAGCACGATGTTGATCAGCATCCCGCCGACGGCGAAGGTGACCGGCGTGCGGGTGTCGCTCAGGGCGTAGTAACCGCGCGAGAGGATCTCGATCGAGGTGTGCGCGGCCAGCGCGATGGCGTAGTAGAGCAGCGCGTCGGAGACGAGCGCCGAGGCCTCGGCGTCGAAGGCGCCGCGCTCCAGCAGGGCGCGCACCAGCGGCTCGCGCAGCAGGATCAGCCCCACCGAGGCGGGCGCCGCCAGGTAGAGCGTGAAGCGCAGCGCCTGGCCCACCATCAGCCGGACGTCGTCCGCACCTCCCTCCTCGGCGGCGCGCGCCGCCATCGTGGGGAAGATGGCCATCGCCAGGGACATGCCGAACAGCCCCACCGGGAAGAGCAGGATCAGCCAGGCGAAGTTCAGCGCCGAGATCGACGAGTCGCCCACGAAGGAGCCGAAGAAGGTCAGGACGATGAAGTTGATCTGCGCCGCCGCCAGCCCGATCATGCGCGGCCCCATGAGGCGCAACACCTCCCGCGCGCCCGGATCCCAGAACTGGAGCGACGGCGAGAGGCGCGCCCCCGCCGTGATCAGCGCGGGGATCTGGATCAGCAAGTGGGCGCCGGCCCCGACGATCACGCCGATCGCCAGCGCCTGCACGCCCATCTCCTCGGAGAGCAGCAGCGCGCCCAGGATGATCGCGAGGTTGTAGAGCATGGGCGCGAAGGCGGGCAGCAGGAAGTGCCGGCGCGCGTTGAGGATGCCCGTGATCATCCCCGAGACGCAGAACAGGATCGGCGCGACGAGCATCAGCCGCGTCAGGAAGATCGCGTCGGCGCGCAACTCCGCCTGCATGCCCGAGTCCTCGCCCAGGCCGGGCGCCATGGCGGGCACGATCCACTCCGCCGCCAGCAGCATCGCCAGCGCCAGCGCGATCGTCGCCAGCAGCACGCCGTTCAGCACGATCGACGCCAGCCGCCAGGCGTCTGCCTCGCCGCGGCGGTTCAGGTAGCGCGCGTAGACGGGGATGAAGGCGCTGGCCAGCGTCGCGCCGGCCAGCAACTGGAAGACCAACTCGGGCAGCCGCTGCGCGACGAAGAAGGCGTCGAGGTCGGCGCTGGCCCCGTACTCGTTGGCGATCACGACGGCGCGCAGCGCGCCCAGCAGGCGGCTGCCGAGGAAGCCCAGCGCGACGAGGATCGCCGCGTTCGCGACGGTGTGGGTGGCGCCGGTCAGCACGGCGGCTGGGGCGTTTCCGGCGGCGGCCGGCCCCGCCGCCGCGGGGCGCGCGGTCGGTGTCGCAG
This sequence comes from Dehalococcoidia bacterium, assembly GCA_963664645.2. Classification (GTDB taxonomy): domain Bacteria; phylum Chloroflexota; class Dehalococcoidia; order Bin125; family Bin125; genus TK10-74A. The sequence goes on along the minus strand of CAXXCV010000001.1, from coordinate 243,641 downwards.
CATGTGTGGACACTCCTCCGCCGCCTTCCCTACGATAGCGGGGCGCCTTCCTAGACAGCAGTGCGCCCCCGGCCGGGAGCGACGTTCGAGGAGTCATCGTGGCCAACAAGCAGGCGGCCCAGAAGTATCTCCGCGCCTCGCAGCGCCGGCGCATGCGCAACAAGCCGGTGCGCACCCGCGCCCGCACCGCCGTGCGCGACGCCGTGCTCGCGATCGACGCCAACGACTGGGCCGACGCCGACCAGCTCGTGCGCGACGCCGTCGCGGCGCTCGACCGCGCCGCCCAGCGCGGCGTCGTGCACGCCAACAGCGCCGCCCGGCGCAAGTCGCGGCTGCTGCGCCACTATCACCGCGCGCAGGCCCCCGACGTCCGCGTCCGGCCCCATGTGCGGCCCCCGGAACCGGTGCAGGTTCCGTAGCGTTCCGCGGACGACGTCTTGCGCACGATCGACGCCGGCGACCGCACCGGCGCCGCGCGCCCCGCGCGCTTGCCCGCGGCGCGCGCCGCCGGCCGCCGGGGAAGGGAGCCCGGATGCGCGCCCTGATCTTCCACGCGCCGCGGCGCATCGCCGTCGAGGAGCGCGCCGACCCGGCGCCCGCCCCCGGCGAGGTGGTCCTGCGCACCGACGCCGCCGGCATCTGCGCCTCCGACCTGCGCGTCTACCGCGGCGAGAAGCACGCCGCGGCGGGCGTGATCCCGGGCCACGAGATCACCGGCACGGTCGGGGCCGTGGGCGAGGGCGTCGACGACGTGGAGCCCGGCGACCGCGTCGCCGTCTACCCGATCGTCGCCTGCGGGCGCTGCGACTTCTGCCGCCGCGGCCTGCGCAACCGCTGCGGGTCGCGCCGCACGCTGGGCTACGACCTCGACGGCGGCATCGCCGAATACGTGCGCCTGCCCGCGCCCATCGTGGGGCAGGGGCAGCTGATGCCCGTCCCCGACGGCGTGCCCGCCGAGCGCGCCGCGATGACCGAGCCCACGGCCTGCGTGCTCAACTCGCTCGAGTCCTGCCGCTTCCGCGCCGGCGCGGCGGTCGCGATCATCGGCGCCGGGCCCATGGGGCTGACGCACATCATCCTGGCGCGGGCGCTGGGCGCGGGGGCCGTCGTGGTGGCGGAGCCGGTCGCGGCGCGGCGCGCTGCGGCGGAGGCGCTGGGCGCGACCGCCGTCTGCGGCGGCGACCCGGCGGAGATCAAGCAGACCGTGCGCGACGCGACGCGCGGGGCCGGCGCGGAGGTGGTGATCGTCAGCGTCGGCCTCGACGGCCTGACCGAGCTGGCGCTGCCGATCGCGGCCAAGCAGGGCGCGATCAACCTCTTCGCCGGCTTCCCGCCCGAGACGACCGCCGCGCTCGACGTGAACTTCCTGCACTACAACGAGATCGTCCTGACCGGCAGCCAGAACGCGACGGCCGACCAGTTCCGCCGCACCGCCGAACTGCTCCCCTCCCTCGGCGGCCTCGACCGCCTGACCACCCATCGCTTCGACATGGCGAACGCCGCCGGCGCCTACACCACGCGCGACGACCCCGGCGCCCTGAAGACCATCGTCTTCCCGGGCGGCGCGCCGCGGTGACCCGCTCGATGACGAGCGAGCGATGACGAGCGACCGCGGCCCCCGCCGCAAGCTGACCGGCATCGGGCAGGAGTTGCGCGACGCCCGCCTCGCCCGCGGCTTCTCGATCGACGACTGCCAGCGCGCCACGCGCATCTCGCGCCGCTACCTGGAGGCGCTGGAGACGGAGGAGTTCAGCGCCCTGCCCGCGCCCGTCTTCGCGCGGGGCTTCCTGCGCTCCTACGCGCAACTGCTGGGGCTCGATTCCACGGCCATGGTGGCGCGCTTCCCCGCCCACCCCCGCGCTCCCGCCGGCGCGCAGGGCGAGGGCGCCTACCCGCGCGACGTCGCCCCCACGCGGCTGCGCAGCGCCGCCCCCTACTACGACGACGAGTTCGCCGAGGACCAAGCGCTGCCGCCCATCCCCAGCCTGGAGACGACGCCCGGCAGCTTCCGCTTGGGGCCCTGGCTGGTGGCGGTGTTCGTCGTGCTGGTGGTCGTGGCGGGGGTGATCGTGGTCGTGACGGTGGGCGGCGAGGAGGCGGAGCCGGTCGAGACGGCCGCGCCGCTGCCCGGCGTGCCGGCCGGCCCGGCCGAGCAGGAGGGCGCCGACGAGTCGTTCACGGCCCCGCTGAGCGTGCCCGAGGGCACGGTGCTGCCCAGCTTCGCCAACGTCAGCATCAGCGACGCGCAACTCTGGCTGCGGCGGGCCGGCGCGCCGTTCGTGCTGGTCGAGGTCTACGACCCCGCCGAGGCCGGCCGCGTGATCGATCAACTGCCCGCGCCCGGCACGCCGCTCGACTCCGGCGCCGCCGTCACGGTGGTCGTCAGCCGCGGGCCGGCCCCGACCACGCCGCCGGCGGCGGACGGCCCGGCCGCCGACCCGGAGGCCGCCGGCGAGACGCCGGCCGAGGCCGCCCCCACGAGCACGGCGGCGGAATGATGCGCTACCACCTGCGGACCCTGGGCTGCCCCAAGAACACGACCGACTCCGAACAGTTGACGCGGGCGCTCACGCGCGCGGGCCACCGCCCCGCCGCGGCGGCCGAGGCCGACGTGCTGATCGTCAACACCTGCGGCTTCATCGACGCGGCCAAGGCGGAGTCGGCCGAGGCCGTCGCCGTCCTGGAGCGCGGGAAGCGCGCCGAGCAGCGATTGCTGGTCGTCGGCTGCTGGGCGCAGATCGAGGCCCCGCGCATCCGCCGCGAGCACGCCGGCGTCGACGCGACCTTCGGCGTGGAGTCGTGGGACGCGATCGTCGAGTCGCTCGGCCCCGGCACGCCGGGCGACATCCCGGAGACGGGCCCCGCCGCGCCGCGGGCCAGCGCCTACCTCAAGATCTCCGACGGCTGCGCGCGGCCGTGCACCTTCTGCAACATCCCCGCCATCAAGGGGCGCGACTTCCGCAGCGTCCCCATCGACGCCCTCGCGCTGGAGGCGCGCCGCCTGGCCGAGGCGGGCGTGCGCGAGCTGGTGCTCGTCGCGCAGGACTCGACCGCCTACGGCGAGGACATCGGGCTGCGCGAGGGCCTGCCGCGGCTGCTGGAACGGCTGGCCGGCGACGCGCCCGGGCTGGCCTGGATCCGGCTGATGTACGCCTACCCCGGCTTCGTCACGCCGGCGCTGGTGGAGACGATGGCCGCCATCCCGCAGGTCTGCCACTACCTCGACATCCCGCTGCAGCACGGCAGCGCCTCCGTCCTGCGGCGCATGAAGCGCCCGCACAACCTGGGCATGGTGCACGACACGCTGGATCGCCTGCGCGCCGCCATGCCCGACATCGCCATCCGCTCGACCTTCATCGTGGGCTTCCCCGGCGAGACAAAGGCGGAGTTCGAGGAACTGCTCGACTTCCTGCGCGCCGGCCGCTTCGACCGCATCGGCGCGTTCACCTACTCGCCGCAGGCCGGCACGCCCGCGGCGGCCCTGCCCGACCAGGTGGCGCCGCGTCACAAGGAGCGCCGCTACCGGCGGCTGATGAGCGTGCAGTCGCGCATCTCGGCCGAGATCGGCGCCGCCCAGGTCGGCCGGGAACTGCCCGTGCTGGTCGAGTCGATGGACGGGCAGACGGCCGGGGACGGCAGCCCCATCTTCGTGGGCCGCTCCTACCGCGACGCGCCGGAGGTCGACGGCTTCGTCTTCTGCCGCGGCGTGGCGCGGCCGGGCTCGATGCCGACGGTGCGCATCACCGGCGCGCTGGACCACGATCTGCTCGCCGAGCCCGTCTCCAGCGACACCCTGCTGCTGACGCCCGCCTGACCCTCCGCCCGCGGGCTCAGAAGGCCTGCACGATCTCCGTCTCGACGTCGCGCAACTCGGCGTCGAGGTGGAGGTCCTCCACGAAGTCGCGGATCGACATCAGCACGGCGTGGCCGTGGGCGGCGTCGTTGCCGACGCAGGCGACGCCGATCGTGATGCGGCGGCGGTCGTCGAGCGTCTCCACCTCCGCGACCGCCACGGGGAAGCGCTGCCGCACACGGTCGCGCAGCCGCCGCACGACGGCCCGCTTGCCCTTCAGCGAGTCGTTCTCCGGCAGGGCGAGGGTGAGCCGCAGGCAGGCGACGTACATTATGCCCCCGATCGCCGCTCCGCGGCTGGCATCAGGCGCCGCCGGCGACGGCGAATCCGCCCGGATCCGCGCCGCGCGGCTCGCCGTCGGCGGCCGGCAGCGGCAACGGCGTCTGCGCCGCCGGCGCGGACAGGCCGGGCAGCGGCGGCAGCTCGGCCAGGTCGCGCAGCCCGAAGTGGTCGAGGAAGGCGGGCGTCGTCGCCCAGAGGTGCGGGCGGCCCGGCGCGTCCGACTGCCCCACCGAGCCGACCAGTTGCCGCCGCCGCAGCGTCGCCAGGGGCGCGTCGCAACTCACGCCGCGCACGCGCTCGATCGCGGCCCGCGTGAGCGGCTGCTGATAGGCGATGATCGCCAGCGTCTCCAGCGCCGCCGGGGAGAGCTTGTTGGGCCGCTCCAGCCCCAGCAGGCGGCGGATGAAGGGCGCGGCCTCGGCGGCGGTCACGAGCCGCACGGTCTGGCCGCTGCGCTGCACGCGCAGGCCGCGCGCCCGCGCCCCGGCGCTGAGTTCGTCGAGCGCGCCCTCGACGGCGTCGCGGGAGACGTGCATGGCCGCCGCGAGTTGGGAAACCGTCGGTGGCTCCTCGGCCGCGAAGAGCAGCGCCTCGATGATCACGGGCAGGTCGGCCGGCGCCGCCGGCGCGCCGTTCTCCACGAGGGCGAGCGCCGCGGGCGCGACGGCCCGGCCCGGGTCGCGCAGCAGGTAGTCGGGGGGCGTGGCGGGGGGCGCGGGCGTCGCCGGGCGGGCGGCGGCGGACGCGCCGGAGGTAAGTCCGGTCTCCATGTCGGTCATCCTCGCCCGCCACCAGGGCCGCCCGATCACCCTAGCAGCCGTCCGGGGAGCGCTCCAGCCTCGCCGCCCGCCGCCCGCGGGGCGCTCCGACCCGCTACCATCAGCGCATGGCGGAGATCGGCATCGCGATTCTGTTCATGGGCGTGCTGCTCGCGGCCGACCGCGCGCACACGCAGCGCTTCACCGAGAAGGTGCGCGAGTTGCTCGATTGGATCGAGCGCTCCTCCTGACGTTCCCGGCTCCCCTCGTCCGGCCCTCTTCCCATTCGTAGAACGCATGTGCTACCCTCCAGATAGAGGAGTCGCCATGCCGATCACGATGACGCGCGCCGTCCAGGTGCCGCTCCCGATTCCGGCCTCCGCCGCGACGTCCCGGCCGCGCCGCCGGACCCGGCGCACCGTGCGGCGGGCGCGCACGCCGCAGCGCCTCTGCGACAACTGCCGCGGCCCCGTCGCGCGGGGCGAAGGTTTCCTCACCTGCGTCGTCTGCGGGCTGCATCGCGCCGCCTGACGCCGGCGCCCCCGCTGGCCTGGAACGATCGGCGCTGCGTACGATGCGTCGGGGACGCCGGCGTCGGCGTCGCGCCGGGCAGATCGAGGCGGAGCGGTCGTGAGCGGTTTCGAGGGCCTGCTGGTGATCCTGATCGTCATCGGCGGCATGTACGCCATGGGCATCCTGCCGACGGCGGGCGTGATCCACATCTACAAGCGCATCCGCTTGGCCGGACTGCTGTGGGCCGTGGCCGTGACGCTCATCGCCGCCGGGCGCATCTTCGACTTCCCCTGAACGTCGTATCCTGCCCGCCATGCGCGTCGTCCTGGCCCCGCAGGAGTTCAAGGGCAGCCTGACCGCCGCCGAAGCGGCCCTCGCGATGGGCGAGGGCGCGCGGCGCGCCCTGCCCGGCGCACGCATCGACGCCGCGCCCCTGGCCGACGGCGGGCCGGGCACGGTGGAGGCCGTCGTCACGGCGGCGGGCGGACGCTACTCCCACGCGCGCGTGGAGGGGCCGCTGGGCGACCCCGTCAACGCCCGCTGGGGCCGCATCGACGACGGCCGCACGGCGATCATCGAGATGGCCGCCGCCTCGGGGCTGCTGCTGGTTCCCCCCGGCCGGCTCGACCCGCGCCGCGCCTCCACGATCGGCGCCGGGGAGTTGATCGCCGCCGCGCTCGACGCCGGGGTCTCGCGGCTGCTGGTGGGCGTCGGCGGCAGCGCCACCAACGACGGCGGCGCCGGCATGGCCGCCGCCCTCGGCGCGCGCTTCCTCGATGACGACGGCCGGCCCGTCGCGCCCGGCGGGGCGGCGCTGGCCGGGCTGGCGCGCATCGACGTGGACGGCCTCGACCCGCGGCTCGCCGATGTCGAGGTGCGCGTCCTCGCCGACGTGCGCAACCCGCTCACCGGCCCCGACGGCGCGAGCGCGGTCTACGGCCCGCAGAAGGGCGCCGACGCCGCCGCGGTCGCCGAACTGGACCGGGCGCTCGCGCACTTCGCCGACATCGTCGCCCGCGACGTGGGCGTCGACATCCTGACGACGCCCGGCGGCGGCGCGGCCGGCGGACTGGGCGCGGGCCTGATCGCCTTCGCCGGCGCGCGCATCGAGCCCGGCATCGAGGTGATCGCCGCCGCGGTGCGGTTGGACGCGCGGCTCGCCGGGGCCGACGTCGTGCTGACCGGCGAGGGGTCGCTGGACCGGCAGTCGGCCTTCGGCAAGACGGTGGCGGGCGTCGCCGGACGGGCCGCCGCCGCCGGCGTGCCCTGCCTCGCCGTGGGCGGCCGCGTCCGCGACCCCGCCGCCGTGCGCGCCATCGCGGGGCTGCGCGACGTCGAGGCCGCCGCAGGGGAGGACGTCGCCGACGCCGAGGCGATGTCCCGCGCCGCCGGCCTGCTGGCCGCCGCGAGCGAGCGGCTGCTGCGCCGCTGGCGGGACTCCGATCCCCTCTCCCTGGGGAGAGGGTGAGGGGGATCCAGCGCCCGCGTCCACGTTCGCCCTCTCCGTCGTCCAGACGGAGAGGGCGACAGGGGGTGAGGCCGGGCCTAGTACGCGCCGATGTCGTGCAGGCGCTCGTCGTCGATGCCGAAGTGGTGCGCGACCTCGTGCAGGACGGTCTTGCGCACCTGCGCGAAGACCTCCTCGTCGTTGCGGCAGATCGACTCGATCGCCTCCTGGTAGATCATGATCCGGTCGGGCAGGGTGTTGCCGTAGTAGCTGCCGCGGTCGGTCAGCGGATGGCCCACGTAGAGCCCCAGCAGTTGGTCGCGCGGGCCGATGCCGGCCTCGGCCCGCTCCTCGGCCGTGGGCCTCATGCGGACCAGGATCTCCACGTTGTCGAGCTGCTCGGCGAACTCCGGCGGGATCGCCGCCACGGCCGCCTCGACCACCCGCCGGAATCGCGCTCGATGCATGCGCCCACCATACCGGCCCCGCCGGGATGGTGGGCTAGCCCGGGGCCGGCGCCCAGCCCGCGAGCATCGTGCGTTCGAGCACGGTGCGGGCGATCGGGCCGGCGTCGTCGGCCCCGGAATCCCCGTCGTCGAGGACGACCGTCACCAGCAGCGACGGCGCGGGCGCGTTCGCCCAGACCACGAACCAGGCGTGGTTGCGGGTGCCGTCGTCTTCCTCTTCCTCCTCCGCGTCCTCCTCGTCGCCCTCGTCCTCTTCGGGCTCCTCCTCGGGTTGCTGGAAGACGTCCTCCAGCCGCACGAGTTCCTCGGCCGTGCCCGACTTGCCCGCCGCCTGCAGGCTGGAGGTGCGGAAGATGGGGAAGCCGGTCCCCCGCCGGGTGGCGATCACCTCCCGCGCGCCCTGCTGCAGGATCGCGTGCGACTCCGACGAGATCGGCAGCACGCCGATCGGCGACGCCTCGAAGCGCTCCACGACGTGCCCCTCGGGCGTGCGCAGCGAGTGCGCCGCCAGCGGCGTGCGCAGGATGCCGTCCGTCGCGAGGGCGGCGTAGGCGTTGGCGATCTGCATCGGCGTCACGTCGAGGAAGCCCTGGCCGATGCTCACGTTGATCGTGTCGCCGGTGAACCAGAAGTCGTTGAGGTTGAGCCGCTTCCACTCCGGGCCGGGATTGATGCCCGGCACCTCCGAGAGCCCCAGCACGCCGGTCTCCCGCCCGAAGCCGAAGCCCGCCGTGTACTCGCGCAGCAGGTTCTCGCCCTGCGTGTGCAGTTCCAGCCCCACCTGGTAGAAGAACGTGTTGCAGCTTTCGGCCAGCGCCTGGGGCAGGTTGAGGTTGCCCGCGTCGTCCTCCTTCCAGTTCTTCAGCGGCACGTCGGGCCCCAGGCCCCACCAGACCGCATCGCAGGGCAGGTAGGTGTCGAGCGTGTAGTCGAGCGCCTCCAGGGCGGCGGCGGCCGTCACGACCTTGAACGTCGAGCCCGGCGCGTACGTCTCCTCCGTCACCCGATTGACGAAGGGCCGCCGCTCGTCCTCCAGGTAGGCGTCGAGCTCCTCCTGGCTGATCCCGCCGACGAAGTCGTTGGGGTTGAAGCGCGGGTACGAGGCCGCCGCCAGCAGCTGGTTGGTGCGCGGGTCCATCACGATGATCGCGCCGGCCTCCTCGCCCAGGGCCGCCTCGGCGAGTTGCTGGATGCGCAGGTCGATGCTCAGGTACACGTCGCGGGCGGGCAGCGGCGGGCGCTCCGCCAGCAGGCGCAGGGTGGAGCCGTTGGGCGCGATGATCGTCAGGTGCCCGCCGCGCGTGCCCGCCAGCGTCGATTCGAAGATCGCCTCCGCGCCGTCGCGGCCGATCGCGTCGCCGGGCCGGAAGCCTATCACCTCCAGTTCGGCCAGTTCCTCCGGGTTGACCTCGCCCATGAAGCCGACGATGTGCGCCGCCGTCTCCCCCTGGGGGTAGAGCCGGATCGTCTCGCGGCGCACGAGGATGCCCAACTCCGCCAGCTGCTCGAACTCGGCGATCAGCGCCGGCGACGCGTTGTGCTCGAGCCGCACGATGGGGATGAAGTAGTACGACGGCACGTCCTGGAAGACCAGGTTGCGCACCGCCGTCTCGTCGAGGCTCAGCTTCTCGACGAACGTCTGGACCACCAGATCCTCGTCGCGGGTGTCGATCAGGTCGTGCGAGATGCCGATCACGGCCTGCTCGCCCTTGACGGCCAGGGGCAGGCCGTTGCGGTCGAAGATGTCGCCGCGCACGGGAATGTCGACGAAGCGATGCACCAGCGTGCCGGGCTCCCCCAGCCCGTCGAAGATCACGTCCGGCGTCCAGTCGAGCACCCAGTTGGGCTGGCGCAGCGTCGGCACGAAGACCCGGTCGGGCACGTCGCCGAAGAAATCCGTCTCGTAGACCAGGTCCACTTCGACGCCGGCCACGTTGCCGGACGGGGGCGGCACGATCGCCCAGCGCAGGCCCGTGATCGTCGCCTCGGCCCAGATGTCCTCGTGCCGCTGCACGAAGGCCTCGGCGCTGATCCGCTCGCGCGCGTCGAGGGCCAGCAGCCGGTAGGCGTCGGCGAAGCGGTCGCCGGCGATCAGCGCGAAGTACTTCTGCACCGCCTCCACCGCCGTCTCCGGCGGCACGCTCACGTCGAGCAGGCGTTCGTCCACGTCCTGGGCCTGCACGGCGGCGGGGTCGGTCGCGGCGTCGGCGTCCTGCTGTTCCTCGCCGTCCGCGACCGCTTGCGCCGTCTCGTCGGCGGGCGCCTCCGGGAAGAACTCCGAGAGGTCGCGCTCGCCCTCGCCGCCGAACACGCAGGCGGCGCTCGCCAGGGCGGCGATGGACAGCGCGAGGGAAGCGATGAGCGTGAAGCGCGGGCGCGCGAGCATGGACTTCCGAGGCCCCCGCCCCCGTCCGGTCAAGTGTAACGACGGGAACCCCGCGGCGCGAGCCGCCGTCCCGGCGGGGGAGGCCGTACGATCGGGTGCATGAGATTGACGCCGCCGAGGCCGCGGTCGTTCCTTGCTGCGCTGCTGGCGCTGGCGCTGGCCCTGGCCGCCTGCGGCGGCGATGACCAACCCGCCGCCCCCGACGCCGAAACCGCCGGGCCGGCCCCGGCCGCCGCCCAGGCGCAGGCCGGGCCGCCGTCGGAACTCGACCAACTGCGCGCCCGCGTGCCGCCCGACCCGCCCGCGCGCAGCGGTCCGGCGCGGCCCTACGCGCTCGGCTTCACCGCCACGCCCGCCCTGCTCACCCCCGACGCCTACGTCGACGTCTTCGACGACGCCGCCCGCAGCGCCGACCTGATCATGATCCAGCGCCCCGTCGCCTGGGACGAGGTGGGGCCCGGCGGCGTCGTGCGGCCCGAGACCCGCGCCACGATCGAATGGGAGCGCCAACTGCTCGACGAGCGCGGCCTGGAGCTGCTCTTCGCCATCGACCCCTGGGACCTGGCCGATCGCGGCCGCCTGGCCGGGGAGGCCCCGGGCGACGGCTTCCAGGATGCCGCCGTCGCCGCCGCCTACGTCGCCTACGCCGAGTTCGTCGTGCGCGAGTACCGGCCGCGCTGGCTGGCGCTGGCCGTCGACCTCGACGCCGTCGCGCGGGCGCGGCCCGACGACCTCGACGCGGTCGAGGCGGCCTACCGCCGCGCCTACGCGGCGGTCAAGGCGATCGCGCCCGAAACGCTGGTCTTCGCCACCTTCCAACTCGAGGACCTGCAGGGGCTGTTGCCCTGGTCGGAGCACCTGCCGCAGTGGTCGCTGGTGCTGCGCTTCCAGGACGTGCTCGACGTGCTGGCGGTGAGCAGCTATCCGTCGCTGATCTTCCCCTTCGCCAGCGACATCCCCGACAGCTACTACTCGCGCCTGGAGACGTTCCAGAAGCCGATCGCGCTGACGCCCGGCGGCTACGCGTCGGCGCCCGCGCGCGGCGGCGTCACCTTCGGCACGCTGCGCGGCCAGCAGCAGTTCGTCGGGCGGCTGCTGCGCGAGGCCGAGGCCGGCGGCTGGGAGTTGATCGTCTGGCTGACGCCGGAAGACCCCATCTTCGCGCTTGCGCCCCCCTTCGACCTCTTCGCGCGGATGGGGCTGCGCGCGGCGGGCGGCGCCGAGAAGCCCGCCTGGGCCGTCTGGGCCGGGAGCGCCCTGCGCCCCCGGCCGGCCGCGGCCGAGTAGGCGGCCCGGCCGGGCGTATACTGCCGGCGTCGCCCGCGACGCGGCGCCCGCCGCGGCGCGGGCCGGAGAGGGGGCGGCGTGGCCCAGACGGAAGCGGCCTACAGCGAGCGGAACCCGATGCCCGTGGCGGTGGTCTCGGACTACATCTGACCGTGGTGCTACATCGGCGCGGCGCGCGCGGAGCGGATGTCGCGCGAGTTCGCGGTCGAGGTCGAGTGGGTTCCATTCGAGTTGCACCCCGATGTTCCCGCCGGGGGCCTGCGCAAGGATCCGTCGCGGGGCGACCCGGAGACGCGGGAGCGTCTCTACGGCATGGCCGCGGCCGAGGGCCTGCCGATGCAGTCGAACCCCTACCAGGCCAATGGCCACAAGGCGCTGGAGGCCGCCGAGTGGGCGCGCGAGCAGAGCCGTGAGACCTTCGAGCGGGTGCACCGCGCGATCTTCCACGCCTACTTCGCCGCCGGGGCCAACGTCAGCACCATCGACCAGGTCGACGCGGCCGTGGCGGAGACGGGCGTCGATCGGGCGGCGCTGCGCGCGGCGCTCGAGGCGGGGACCTACCGCGCGCGCGTCGATGAGTACACGCAGCTCGCGCGGGGCAACGGCATCCACGGCACGCCGGCGTTCATCCTCGACGACAAGTTTGTGATCCGCGGCGCGCAGGACTGGACCGTGTTCGCGGACGTGCTCACGCGGCTGGGCGTGCCGCGGCGGGCGGGCGCCGGCCCCGCGCCGGACGCCTGACGCCCTTACGTCACGTCCGGCTGTGGCGTGGCGGGGCGTACGATAGGCTGCCAAGAGTCATGGGGCGCGGCCCGCGCCTCGTGCGCATCCGCGGCGCGCACGCCCGGCGCGCCGGGCGAGACGTGAAGGAATTGCCCATGCCGACCCCCCTGTTTGGCTCCCTCGCCCGCCGGCCCCTGCTGGCCGCCGCGCTGCTGGCGGCGGCGCTGTTCGCCGCGCTGCCCGCGGTCGTTTCCGCGCAGCAGCCCCCGCCGCCCGCGATCTTCTTCGGCAGCAACGATGTCGTGACCGTCGGCGGCCAGCCCTGGGACGGCTCCCCGATCGAGGTGATCGACGCAGACGGCGCGGTCGTCGGCGCCGTCGAGCGGGAGGGTGACAGTTGGAGCGTCGAGGTCTCCCACGAGGCCAGCCCGGTCCGCTTCCGGGTGGCGAGCGGCGAAGTCTCGAAGGAGTACCGGTTCACCCAAGGTGTCGTCATCCGTGTCTACGCGCTCGTGATCGGCGGCGACGATCGCCTCACCCGGAACGTCGAGCTGCAGCCCGGCTGGAACTGGGTGGTCTGGACCGGGCACGACCAATCGATCACCGACGCGCTGGCGACCTTCCCCGACATGTCCGAGTTGTCCGTGATCTTCGAGCGCATCGCCGAGGAGCAGAAATGGGGCTCGTACCGCCCCGGCCTGCCCGCCTTCGTGCAGAGCATCGCCGAACTGCGCGCCGGCGCGGCCTACTTCGTCAACGTCAAGAGCGCGCTGACCTGGGAGATGCCCTGGGATGGCAGCCTGGGCGGCAGACAGCTGATCGCGACCGGCTTCACGGCCATCGGCTGGGTGGGAGCCGAGGCGACGCCGCAGGAGGTGCTGGACAAGATCGCCAACCCGAGCGCGGTCAAGGCGTTCTTCCGCTACAACGCGGCCCTGCAGAAGTACGAGTCGTACCGGCCCGGCCTGCCCGCCTTCACCCAGAAGATCGGCATCGTCCGGCCGTTCGACGTGCTGTTCGTGAGCGCGACCTCGCCCACCACGTTCACGCCGTAGCGCGGCATCGGGCCGCGGGAACGAAGAGGCCCGGGCGTCGCCCGGGCCTCTCGCCGTCCGTGCCGGTGTGTGGTGGTCAGGGTGTGGTTACAGGCTGGCGGGAGGGCGAGACGCGATGGTGCTGCGTGGGGCGAGCCGGGCGAGACGCTTCATGATGGATCGGGATCCAGGCGACGGATCAGAGCTTGCTGCCGGCGAACAAAGAACAACAGATCTTCCGGCTCTTCCACGTCCGTGTGTGGGGGAAGGGCGTAGTGGAGATAAAGTTCCTGCATCTCCAAGGACTCTCTGATCCGCCGGAGTTCCTGGAGAACCAAGGTGAGTTCGTTTCTTGGCATGGAGTGGACCCTTTCCTGCGAAGCACCGCTGGGACGCGCAGGCTAGCGGAATCGCACCTGCTCTAGCGATGTGTTGGCACGTCACTCTCGATTGGTTCTATCATCGCGCCGCCACCCAGGTGCGAGAGGATCGATGATGAAGGCCCGCCGGACCCCCGAGAGTCACCACCAGAGATGGAGGAAGCGCAGACCAACGATCCGTAGCTCGTAGTGCCTGGCGTAGACCCGCGGCGGGCGACGATCGCGTTGACGGTATTCTTGCTGGTGCTCGGGGGGTTCGGAATCTACCTCGGCCTTCACGAGTTCGGCAGGGACGGTCAGTCCACTGGGAAGGCGCTTATCGCGTTCATTCAGGTCATGGGGTCTCTCACGGTCTTCGCCGCAGGGACGATCGTGGCTGTATTGGAAGGAGGAGCGATGCTTGCGGAGTTGCTCCTGAAGGCACGAGAGAAGAGGGGACGAGAAGAAGGCCGGAGGCAGGGACGAAAAGAAGGGCAGGAAGAAGAATATCGGCGGTGGGTGGCATGGGATGACCGTCGGCGCGCCGCCGAAGAGGCTGGTGTGGAATTCACGGAGCCATCGCCGGCGGCGCGCCACCTGCGTCGCCGCGGCACGGAGGCCGACGCCCCGCCCGGATAGTTGACATTCGGCCCGTCGTCCTCCGCGGTGCGCGGTGCACACCTCGGAGGGACGACGTGCCGGGAACGCTGCCTAGGCGCTGACCGGCGCCGGCTCGCGGGGCGCATCGGCGGGGGCGGCCGGCTCGAACGCGCCCGCTTGCCGCGAGAAGCGATAGCCGCCCTCGCCGTCGTCCGGCTCCTCATCATCGGCGTAATCGACCGTGATGCAGTCGCCCGACTCGTAGCCGCCGCGCAGCAGCTCCTTGCTGAGCGGGTTCTCGACCCGGCGCTGGATCACCCGGCGCAGCGGGCGCGCGCCGAAGGCGGGGTCGTAGCCCTCCTCGACGAGCGCCTCGCGGGCGGCGGGCGTCAGCGCGAAGGTGAGCCCGCGCTGCTCCAGCCGGCCCCGCTCCTCCGCCGCCAGCAGGTCGACGATCTGCGTCAGTTCGTCGTGCGTCAGCGGTTCGAAGACGATCACCTCGTCGAGCCGGTTGAGGAACTCCGGGCGGAAGAAGTCGCGCAGGGCGCGCTCCGCCTTCTCCGCCCGGTCGCGGTGCTCGCCGGCGCTCGCCGCGCGCGAGGCGGAGAGGAAGCCCAGGCCGGACTGCCCGCCGCGCGTCGTGCCCAGGTTGCTGGTCATGATCAACACCGTGTTGCGGAAGTCGACCACGCGGCCGTGGCCGTCCGTCAGGCGGCCGTCGTCGAGGACTTGCAGCAGCACGTTGAACACGTCGGGGTGCGCCTTCTCGATCTCGTCCAGCAGGATCACCCGGTAGGGCCGCCGCCGCACGAGTTCGGTCAGGCCGCCGGCCTCGTCGTAGCCGACGTAGCCCGGCGGCGCGCCGACGATGCGGCTGACCGTGTGCCGCTCCTGGTACTCCGACATGTCGAGCCGCACCAGCGCGTCCTCGTCGTCGAAGAGGTATTCCGCCAGGGCCTTGGCGAGCTCCGTCTTGCCGACGCCGGTGGGCCCCAGAAAGATGAACGAGCCGATCGGCCGCTTGGGGTCCTTGAGCCCGGCGCGGGCGCGGCGGATGGCGTCGGACAGCACGCCGATCGCCCGGTCCTGGCCGATCACGCGGCGGTGCAGGTCCGCCTCCATGTGCAGCAGCTTCTCGGCCTCGCCCTCCAGCATCCGCGCGACGGGGATGCCCGTCATGTCGGCCAGCAGCGCGGCGATGTCGGCCTCGCCCACGTCGCTCGTGATGGCGTGGTCGCGCTCCCACTCCGCCTTGCGCGCCCGGTAGTCGCCCTCGATCTGCAGCAGTTCCGACTTGATCCGGGCGGCCGCCTCGAAGTCGGCGCGGGCGGCGGCGGCCTCCTGCTGGTCGGCCAGCTCCCGCACCCGGCGCTCCAGGCCGGTCACGTCGCCCGGCCGCGACTGATTGGCGATCACCCGCCGCGAGGCCGCCTCGTCGATCAGGTCGATGGCCTTGTCGGGCAGGCGCCGCTCGCTGAGGTAGCGCCGGCTCAGGCGCACGGCGGCCTCCAGGGCGGCGTCGGTGATCGTCACGCCGTGGTGCGCCTCGTAGCGGGCGCGCAGGCCGCGCAGGATCGCGACCGAGTCCTCCTCGCCCGGCTCCTCCAGATAGACCGGCGCGAAGCGGCGCTCCAGCGCCGCGTCCTTCTCGATGCGCTGGCGGTACTCGTCGGGCGTGGTCGCGCCGATGACGTGCAACTCGCCGCGCGCCAGGGCGGGCTTGAGCATGTTGGCCGCGTCGATCGCGCCCTCGGCCGCGCCCGCGCCCACGACCTGGTGCAGCTCGTCGATGAAGAGGATGATCTGGCCCTCCGCCGTCTTGACCTCGTTCATCACGGCGGTGAGGCGCTCCTCAAACTCGCCGCGGAACTTCGCGCCGGCCAGCAGCAGCCCCATGTCGAGCGCCAGCACCTGCTTGTCGGCCAGGTTGACCGGCACGTCGCCGGCGGCGATGCGCTGCGCCAGCCCTTCGACCACGGCCGTCTTGCCCACGCCCGCCTCGCCGATCACGACGGGGTTGTTCTTGGTGCGCCGGTTGAGGATCTGCATCACCCGCCGCACCTCGACCTCGCGGCCGATCACCGGGTCGAGCTTCGACTCGCGGGCGAGGCGGGTGAGGTCGGTGGTGTACTTCTGCAGCGACCCGTAGCGCGACTCGGCCGTGGGCTCGGTCACGCGCTGGCTGCCGCGGATGCGCCGCAGGGCGTCGTAGATGCGCTCCTGCGTGAGGCCGTGCTTGCGCAGGATGCTGGCCCCGTTCTCGTAGGGGCGGGGGCCGTCGGTGATGGCGGTGATCGCGATCAGCAGGTGCTCGACGCCGACGTACTCGTCCTTGAGCCGCGAGGCCTCCGCGTTGGCGCGCTCGAGCATCTTGACGACGCGCGGCGTCGTGTAGACCTGCACGACGTCCTGGGCCAGCTTCGGGGCCTGCTCCAGCGCCGCCTCGGCCTGCCCGGCGAGCCGCTTGGTGTCGACCTCCAGCGCCTCGAAGATCTGCGCCGCCAGGCCGTCCTCGGTCGCGAGGGCCAGCAGCACGTGCTCGACGTCCCACTGGCTGTGGCGGCTGCGCCGCACCAACTCCTGGCTGGCCGAGAGCACCCTCTGCGCCTGCTCGGTGAAGCGGTCTTGTCGCATCATCGCTCTTGCTCCCCCCTGTGCTTCTTAGTCGGTCCGCGGCGCGCGCGGGGCGGGCAGGTGGCGGTCGCGTTCGCGCTGCAACTCGTCGCGCAGCCGCGCGATCTCCGCCTGCATGACCTGCATGCGCTCCATGAGGTTGAGGATCACGTCGACGCCGGCCAGGTTGCAGCCCAACTCGTCGACGAGGGTGCGGATGCGCCGCAGCCGCTCGATGTCGTGGTCGGAGTACATGCGCACGCCGCCGCGCGACCGCGCCGGCCGCACGAGGCCCTCGCGCTCGTAGGTGCGCAGGGTCTGCGCGTGCACGTCGAGCATCCGCGCGGCCACGCTGATGACGTAGAGCGGCTCCGTACTGTACTGCTCGACGCGCACCCGGATCCGCTCGCGGGCCTCCCGGTCCATCATGCCGTCCTCGCCTCCCCGGCCGCATCCGCGCCGCCGTCCGATTCCAGGTCGCGCAGGCGCTCGAACAGCGCCCGGCGCTCGTCGTCGATCTGCTCCGGCAGGACCACGCGCACCTTGGCGAACAGGTCGCCGCGGCGGTCGCGCTTCATCACCGGCATGCCCTTGCCGGCCAGACGGAAGACGCGGCCGTTCTGCGTCCCCTCGGGTACCTGCAGGGCGACCGGGCCCGTGACGGTGGGCACGATGACCTCGCCGCCCAGCAGCGCCGTCGTCAGACCGACGGGCGCCTCCGTGTGCAGCGCCGGCCCCCGGCGCTCGAAGCGCGGGTCGTCGGCGACCGTGACCTCCAGCACGACGTCGCCGGGGGGGCCGCCGGCGCGGCCGGGACCGCCCTTGCCGCGCAGCCGGATCTTGCCGCCGCTGTCGATGCCGGCCGGGATCGTGACCTCCAGCCGTTTGTCCGCCCGCCGCCGGCCCCGGCCGCGGCACTCGTGGCAGGCCGCGGCGCCGGCGCGGCCCGCGCCGCCGCAGCTGGGGCACGCCTCGGCCGTCTGCAACTGCACGGTGCGCGTGCAGCCCGCGAACGCCTCGGCCAGGGAAACCGTCACTTGGCGGCGCAGATCCTCGCCCTTGCTCGGGCGGGTCGCGGCCGCCGACCCGCCGCGGAACAGCCGCTCGAAGATGCCCTCGTCGCCGCCGCCGCCGAAGAGGTCGCCCAGGCCGCCGAAGGGCGCGCCCTGCCCGCCGAACTCGAAGCGCACGCCGCCGGCCCCGCCGGGACCGGCCGCGAAGCCGCCCCGGCGCTGCGCCTCCTCCAGCTGCTCGGCGTGCATCCAGCGGTCGCCCCACTTGTCGTAGGCGGCGCGCTTCTTGTCGTCGCCCAGGACCTCGTGCGCCTCGTTGATCGACTTGAAGCGCTCCTCGGCGGCCTTGTCGCCGCCGGTGACGTCGGGGTGGTACTTGCGCGCCAAGCGCCGGTAGGCCGACTGGACGTCCTTCGGCGACGCGTCGCGCGTGATGCCCAGCGTGCGGTAGTAGTCGTTGGCCATGTCGGTCTACCCGGATCGATCATACGAGACACGACGACAGATGACCATATGGTCACGACATACTGAGAGTTGATAGGATAACAGTCAACTATGTTGACATCCGATGCGCCGGTGCATACGATGCAGTCACCGGGATGGGAGCAGGTCCCGTCCACGCAGACAGCGCTTCTTGGAAAGGAGCCCACGAAATGCCCCGCACCACCATCGTTCCCCGCAACGTCGCCCCGCGCGACCCGTTCCAGGACATGCGGCAGATCATGCGCCGCGCCTTCGACGACGCGCCCGCCTGGTTCGACGACTTGGCCGCCGTCGCCGCGCCCGCCGTCCGCGGCGGGACACTGCCCCTCGACGTCTTTGAGTCCGGGGACGGGCTGACCGTCGAGGCGGCGCTGCCCGGCGTCGCCGCCGCCGACGTGGAGGTCACGCTCGAGAAGGGCAAGCTCTCCATCCGCGCCGAGCAGGCCGCGCCGGCGGACGGCGCCGCGGACGAGGGGCGCACCTACTTCCTGCGGGAGCGCCGGCACGGGCCGCACGCGCGCAGCATCCTCATCGGCGACGGCTACGACCCCGACTCCGTCGAGGGCAGCCTCAAGGACGGCGTCCTCACGATCCGCGTGCGGAAGGCCGCCCAGGCGCAGCCGCGGCACGTCGCGATCACCAGCGCCTAGCCGCAGGAACCTCGCCCCCGAACGACCGCCCGAACCTCACCCCCCTAACCCCCTCTCCATTGCAGAGCAATGGAGAGGGGGAACTCCGATCCCTTGTCCCTGGGGAGAGGGATTCGCACGGCATCCGTTCGCCCTGAGCTTGTCGAAGGGCCGGCCGCGTGGTTCGACCGGCTCACCACGAACGGGACCGGCTCACCACGAACGGGACCGGCTCACCACGAACGGGACCGGCTCACCACGCACGGGACCGGTTCACCACGAACGGGACCGACTCACCCCGCACGGGGGACAGCCCTGTCCTGAGCGGCGCCGAAGGGGCGAGGGGGATCCAGCGCCCGCGCCCACGTTCCCCCTCTCCACCGTTCCGGTGGAGAGGGGGGCAGGGGGTGAGGTTCCGCGCGTCAGGCCTTGCGCCGCTGCATGGCGAAGGCAGTGCCGCCCCACATGTAGCCGGTGCGCCCGCCCTTGGGCCAGTTGACGTCCGCCTGGGACAGCACCGCGGCCGGGGCCTCGGCGATGAAGATGAACCACGCTTGGCGCGCGTGCTCCAGCATCAGCTCCGCGATCATCGCGCTGCGCCGTTCGGGATCGAGCTCGGCGCCCTGCGCGAGGTACAACTCGTGCAGGGCCGGATCCATGACCCCCTCGCCGTTGAGCTTCGTGAAGAAGGATACCGGCCCGACGCAGCAATCCCACATCGATCCGATGTCGCGCACGATGTTGGCCCACATCCAATAGAGGCCCACCGGCCGGTTGGGGCCGCCGATCACGTAGGCGTCGGAGAAGTAGTCGCCGACGAGGGTCGCCTCGTCTTGCGTGCGGATGCCGATCGCGGCCAGATCCTGCGCCACGGCCGGCACGATGTCCGGCATGAACGCGCCGCCGAAGTCGGTCGTCCAGTACAGCGGGACCTCGAAGCCGTCCGCGTAGCCGGCCTCCGCCATCAACTGCCGCGCCAGCTCGGGGTCGTAGTTGTACTCGACTTCCGCCCGCTGCTCCGGGGTCGGGTAGCCATTGACGCCGCTGAACGTGAAGAGGGGATAGTGGCCCTGGCCGAGCAACAGGTTGTCGATGATCGATTGGCGGTTGATCGCGTGGTTCGCGGCCCGGCGGACGCGGAAGTCGAGGAACGGGTTCGGGCTGCCGTCCGGCATCGTCTGGGGGTACAGGTTGGGATAGATGACCTGGACGGTCTGCGAGACGGCGGGCTGGAACTGCACGGTGAAGTCGGGGTCGTCCAGGTACGGCTCCACGTTGTTGGGGCCCAGTTCCGCCACCACGTCGATCTCCCCCGCCTCGATGCCGGCCAGCTGCGACTGGATCTCGGGCCGCACCACGACCCGCTGGTGCTTGTGGTGGGCGTAGTGCGACACCGTGAAGGGGTAATCGGCCGGGAGGAAGTGCTCCTCGAAGCGCTCGAAGACGAAGTCCGTGTCGTCTTCGTGGCTGACGAAGCGGAGGGGGCCGGTGCCCATCGGCTGCGTGTCCATCGCGAGGTCGCCGCGCGCCTCCGTGTCCGCTTGCGACATGATGACGACCTCGCCGGTCGTGGCCAGGTTGACGACGAAGAAGGCCGCATCGGGCTCCGGCAACTCGAACGACCACGTGCGGTCGTCCACGGCCTCGTTGCGGATCCAGTCCGCGGAGCTCCGGCCGATGTTCGAGGGGGTCCAGCCGCCGGGGTGATCGGTCGTCTCGCCGCCCTGGTGGTAGGCGGCCTTCCCGGCCATGCGCTCGTAGCTGAACACCACGTCGTGCGCGGTGAGGATCGAGCCGTCGTGGAACGGCGCCGGCACCACCGACGCCACGATCGACGTGGCATCGACCCACTCCGGCGCGGCGAGATGGGGGATCGCCGCGGCCGAGGCGGGTTCCCATTCCATGGCCGCACTGAAGACGGCGCCGTGCGAGTAATCGTTCCCCTTGCTGCCGGTCCGCATGTGATCCAGCCCCCCCGTGTCGGAGGGGACCACCGGGATGATCGTGGCGTCCAGATCGACCTGGTCGAGCGGCCAGGGCACGGAGAAGTCCTCGGTGTCGCCCAGGACGCCGGTGACGGCGGCCGCAGCCGCGCTGGCGGCCTCCCCGGCCGCCTCGGCGGCCTCTTGGGCCGCCGCGACGGCCGCGGCGGCGGTCTCGGCCGCGGCTTCGGCGGTCTCCTGCGCCGTGGCGGCGGCCTCGCCGGCGGCGGCGGACGCCTCGCCGGCGGCAGCCGCGGCGGCGGCTGCGGCCTCGGCAGCCTCGTCGATCGCGGCCTGGGCGGCGGCCGCGGTGGCGGTGCCGGCCTCGACCGCGGCGGCCGCGTCACGGGCGGCCTGGGCTGCGGCCTCGGCGGCCTCGGAGGCGGCGGCCGCGACGGCGGCGGCGGCTTGGTCGCCGGCCGCGGCGGCGGCGGCGGCCGCGTCGGCGGCGGCCGCCGCGGCGGCTTCCGCGGCGGCGGCCGCGTTGGCGGCGTCCTCCGACTCGGCGGCCTCGGCGGCCAGGGCGGCGGCGGCGTCGGCGGCGTCCGCGGCCTGTGAGGCCGCGGCGGAGGCCTCGGAGGCGGCGGCGGCCGCCTCGGACGCGGCGTCGGCGGCGGCCTCGGTCTCGGCGGCGCGCGCCTCGCCCGCGGCGACGGCCGCGGCGGCGGCCTCCTCCGCGGCGGCGGCGGCCCGCTCGGCGGCCGCGGTCCCGGCGTCATCGTCGTCATCGCCGCAGCCGACCAGAGCGAGGCCGGCCGCGCCCACGCCCGCCTTGGCGCTCGCTCCCAACATCGTGCGACGGCTGATCTTGCGGTGTCGCAATCGGGTCCAGTAGGTGCTCATGGCCGTATTCCTTTCCGTGCAGCGCGGGCGCCGGCCACCTGGGGCCGGGCTCGCGCAGCCAGAGCGGGGGTAAGATGACGCAGAGGGTGATCCTTGTCAACCGACGTCATAGGGGGGGCAGTCAGGGCTCTTGGAGAGGGTTGGTTCTTCAGGCTTGATGGAATCACCTCACTCCTTAGCCCCCTCTCCATTGCCGAGCAATGGAGAGGGGGAACCCGAAGGAGAGTCCCCAGCGCTCGCGCCCACGTTCCCCCTCTCCATCGTCCAGATGGAGAGGGGGACAGGGGGTGAGGTCCGGGAGGCCGAGCCTTAGGTGGCCTTGCGCCGCTGGATGGCGTAGGCCGAGCCGCCCCACGCGAAGCCGGTGCTCCCGCCCTTGGGCCAGTTGACGTCCGCCGGGGTTATCACCGCGTCCGGCGCCTCGACGATGAAGATGAGCCACGCTTGGCGCGCGTGCTCCAGCATCAGTTCCGCGGTCATCGCGGCGCGCCGCGCGGGATCGAGCTCGGCGCGCTGTGCGTTGTACAGCTCGTGCAGGGCCGGATCCATGACCCCCTCGCCGCCGAGCTTCGTGAAGTAGGATTCGGGCCCGACGCAGCAATCCCACATCGATCCGATGTCGCGGACGATGTTGGCCCACATCCAATAGAGGCCCACCGGGCGGTCGGGGCCGCCGACGAGGTAGGCGTCGGAGAAGTACTCGGCGACGATGGCCGCCTCCGGCTGCGTGCGGATGCCGATCGCGGCCAGGTCCTGGGCCACGGCCGGCACCATGTCCGACATGGCCTGGCCGCCCCAGTCGGTCGTCCAGTACAGCGGAACCTCGAAGCCGTCCGCGTAGCCGGCCTCCGCCATCAACTGGCGCGCCAGCTCGGGGTCGTAGTTGTACTCGACTTCCGCCCGCTGCTCCGGGGTCGGGTAGCCGTACACGCCGGCGAACGTGAACAGAGGATAGTGGCCCTGGCCGAGCAGGAGGTTGTCGATGATGGCTTGGCGGTTGATCGCGTGGTTCGCGGCCCGGCGCACGCGGAAGTCGAGGAACGGGTTCGGGCTGCCGTCCGGCATCGTCTGGGGGTACAGGTTGGGATAGAGCACCTGGATGGCCGCCCCGTTGATGCCGGGTTGGTACTGCACCGTGAAGTCGGGGTCGTCCAGGTACGGCTCCACGTTGGTGGGGCCCAGGTCCGGCACCACGTCGATCTCCCCGGCCTCGAGGCCGGCCAGCTGCGACTGGATCTCGGGCCGCACCACGACCCGCTGGTGCTTGTGGTGGGCGTAGCGCGACACCACGAAGGGGTAATCGACCGGGAGGAAGTGCTCCTCGAAGCGCTCGAAGACGAAGTCCGTGTCGTCTTCGTGGCTGACGAAGCGGAAGGGGCCGGTACCCATCGGTGCGGTGTCCATCGCGAGGTCGCCGCGCGCCTCCGTGTCCGCCTGCGACATGATGACGACCTCGCCGGTCCCGGCCAGGTTGACGACGAAGAAGCCCGCATCGGGCAACGGCAACTCGATCGACCAGGTGCGGTCGTCCACGGCCTCGTTGCGGACCCAGTTCGCGGAGCTCCGGCCGACGTTCGAGGGGGTCCAGCCGCTGGGGTGATCGGTCGTCTCGCCGCCCTGGTGGTAGGCGGCCTTCCCGGCCATGCGGTCGTAGCTGAACACGATGTCGTGGGCGTTGAGGATCGAGCCGTCGTGGAACGGCGCCGGTACCACCGACGCCACGATCGACGTGGCATCGACCCACTCCGGCGCGGCGAGATGTGGGATCGCCGTGGCGGAGAGGGGCTCCCACTCCATGGTCGGACTGAAGACGGCGCCGTGCGAGTACTGGTTCGTCTTGCTGCCGGTCCGCATCTGGTCCAGCCCCCCCGCGTCGGAGGGGACCACCGGGACGATCGTGGCGTCCAGATCGATCTCGTCGAGCGGCCAGGGCACGGAGAAGTCCTCGGTGTCGCCCAGGACGGTGATGGCCGCGCTGGCCTCGTCAATGGCGGCGGCGGCGGCCGTGGCCGCGGCGTCGGCGGTCGCGGCGGCGGTGGCGGCGGCCTCTCCGGCGGCGGCGGACGCCTGCCCGGCCGCGTCGGCCGCGGCGGCGGCGGCGGCGGCGGCCTCGTCGATGGCGGCCTGGGCGGCGGCCGCGGTGGCCGTGCCGGCCTCGACCGCGGCGGCCGCGTCGCGGGCGGCCTGGGCGGCGGCCTCGGCGGCGTCGGAAGCGGCGGCCGCGACGGCGGCGGCGGCGTCATCGCCGGCGGCGGCCGCGGCGGCGGCGGCTTGGGCGGCGGCGGCGGCGGCCGCCTCGGCGGCGGCGGCCGCATCGGCGGCGTCCTCCGACTCGGCCGCCTGGGCGGCCAGGGCGGCCGCGGCGGCGGCGTCGTCGGCGGCCTGGGCCGCGGCGGCGGAGGCCGCGGCGGCGGCGGCGGCGGCGGCGTCGGCGGCCTCGGTGTCGACGGCTGCCGCGCCCCCGGCGGCGGTGGCGGCGGCGGCGGCCTCTTCCGCGGCCTCGGCGGCCCGTTCCGCGGCGGCGGAAGAGGCGTCATCGTCGTCGCCGCAGCCGACCAAAGCGAGGCCGGCCGCGCCGACGCCCGCCTTGGCGCTCGCGCCCAACATCGTGCGGCGGCTGATCTTGCGGTGTCGCAATCGGCTCCAATAGGTGCTCATGGCGTCATCCTTTCCTGGGATGCAGGCGTCCCGCCCCCCGTGGACGGGCTCGCGCATTCGAGCGCGGGGAGGATGACGCACAGGGGAAATCCTGTCAAGTCTGTTTGAAGGGAGGGGGGTAGTAAGGGTGGGGAGTTGTCACTTTTGTACACTCGGCGGCAAAATCGGCCGTTCCGCCCCTTTGGACCCCTGATCCGGGGTGGAAAGGGGAAATTCGGAGGGGGGGCATGTAGGGCGGAAAAAAAATTCTTGCGGCCCCGCCGCGCCGCGGTCGCGGTCGTAGGGGCGACCCTCGTGGTCGCCCTGCCAGGCGGCGGCCGGGCGGCCGAAAAATTTCTTGCGGGCGGCCCCGCCGCGCCGCGGCCCCGGTCGTAGGGGCGACCCTTGTGGTCGCCCTGCCGGGCGGCGGCCGGGCGGCCGAAAATTTCGCGCGGCCGGCTCCGCGCCGCGGTCGCGGTCGTAGGGGCGACCCTTGTGGTCGCCCTGCCGGGCGGCGGCCGGGCGGCAGAAAATTTCGCGCGGGCGGCTCCGCCGCGCCGCGGCCCCGGTCGTAGGGGCGACCCTTGTGGTCGCCCTGCCGGGCGGCGGCCGGGCGGCAGAAATAAAAATTTCTTGCGGGCGGCCCCGCCGCGCCGCGGTCGCGGTCACAGGGGCGCCCCTCACCCTCACCCTCTCCCCAGGGAGAGGGGATCGGAACTCCCTCTCCACCGTCCAGGGGGAGAGGGAGACAGGGGGTGAGGCCCGCTTGACGCGCGCGCCGCCCCGGCCGCAGGCTGGAGCGATGGCCGCCCGCAGCATCGCCCTGCTCTTCGACGACGCCACCGGCGGCGACATCGACCTGCTGCGCGCGCTGTACGACCGCGACCGCGTCGACAGGGCGCCGCCGCACGTGCCCGTCGTCGCCCCCTTCGAGGAGAACACCCCGACCGCGGATCTGCTGGAGATGGTGGGGCTGATCGTGGCCGTGCACCCGCCCTTCATGCTGCAACTGGGCGCGCCGGAAGCGTTCTTCGACGGCGACGAGCAGTTGCTCCAGTTCGTCGCGACGAAGGGGGCGGAGGAGTCGCGGCGGCTGTCGGAGGCGCTCTACCGAGACATCTTCCACCACCACCGCCCCGACGATCCGGCCGGCTCCCCCCTGCAGCGCCCGGCGCTGACGGTGGGCCGCTTCGCCCGCGCCGACGAGGCCGCCGCCGCCGCGAAGCAGCTGGCCGGCAAGTCCTACTTCTGCGTCATCACCCAGGTGGGCATGCTGGAGGCGGACGACGACGGCGGCTGGACGATCCTGCACAGCGCCCCGCTGGGCTCGATGCTCTCCACCGCCTGAGGCCCAGGGCGCGCGGGCGCGCTAAGATCGCGGCGCCGGGCGCCGCGACCCCGCGACCGCCCGGCGCGCCGGTCGGCAAGCGCGAGGAGCGTCGCATGTCCGTGGTCACCGTCTCCAGCCAGTTCGGCGCAGGCGCGCGCCAGGTGGGGCGCCTCATCGCCGACCAGCTCGTGCTCCAGTACGTCGATCAGGCCGTCCTCGTCGATGCGGCCCGGCAACTCGGCGTGACGGTGAAGAGCGTCGCCAAGCACGACGAGCGCACCGACTCCTTCCGACAGCGGCTGGGGCACTTCCTGCAGCGCGCCCTCGAGCGCTCGGCCGCCGGCGGCAACGTCGACCCGCTGATGGGGGCGGGCAACCTGGAGCTGATGCTGGCGCAGTCGTACCAGGACGTGGTCGAGTCGGGCGTGCCCGCCTTCATCGACGACCGCACCTACCTGGAGACGGTGACGGGCATCCTGGAGGACCTGGCCCAGCGCGGCGACGTGCTGTTCATCGGCCGCGGCGGCCAGATGATCCTGCGCGACCACGCCGACGCGCTGCACGTCCAACTCGTCGCCGACGAGGACACGCGCGTCGAACGGGTGATGCAGTGGGAGTCGCTCGACCGCGACGAGGCGCGGCGGCGGGCGCGCGACTTCAACCGCCACCGGGCGGCGTTCCACAAGAAGTTCTGGCGCGCCGACGTGTGGGATCCGCGCCTCTACGACCTGGTGATCAACACGACGAGCATCAGCTACGAGGACGCGGCCGCCATCGCCTGCGCCGCCGCCGAGTCGAAGTTCCGCGTCGCCGCCGGGGCGCGCGCCTAGCCGGGTTCGCCCAGCAGTTGGCGCAGCACCGCCGCGCCGCCGTCGATGCGCACCGCCATGCCGTGCGCCCCCTCGATCTGCAGGCCCTCGGAGTCGAGCGGGTCGATCGGGCCGACGGCGGCCTGGAAGGCCGAGTGCAGCGGGTGCGCCGGCCCCACGAGGTCGAGCAGCAACTCGGCGCAGCGGTCGCGCCAGCGCAGGTAGGCGTCGGTGGGCGGGCCCGCGGCGCGCAGCCGCGCGGCCTCGTCGATCTGCGCCCGGATGACGTCGCGGCGGTCCATGGCCCGAGTATCGGGCGTCGCCGGGCGGCGGTCCAGCGGCGGCCTCAGCCGTCGGCGCGGGTGAGGCCGATGCCGCGCTCGCGGTCCAGCCGGGCGCGCTGCGCGTCGAGCCGCTCCCGCGCGGCGGGCGAGCCGACCTCGGGCAGCACCATGAGCAGCGCGTCCTCCTTGTTATCGCGGTAGTAGCGCCGCCGCCGCCCCACCACCTCGAAGCCGAAGCCGCGGTAGAGCGCCTGCGCCGCCGCGTTGGAGGCGCGGCACTCGAGCCGCAGCGCGGGCGCACGCTCCTCCAGCGCCAACTCCACCGCCCGCATCACGAGGACCGCGCCCAGCCCCTGCCGCCGGTGCTCCGGGTCGACGCCCAGCGTGACGATGTGCACCCCGTCGGGCAGCACCCAGCAGCCGACGTAGCCCAGCGGCGGCGCGCCGGCCTCGCCCAGCACGAAATAGCGCGCGACGCGGTTCTCGCCCAGCTCGGCCCGGAAGGTGCGCTCCGGCCAGGCCCCGCCGCCGAAGGCGCGCCCGTCGAGGCGGGCCACGGTGGGCGCGTCGCGGGCGGCCATGGGCCGCAGGACGAGCGCGCGGGACGGGGTCGATGGGGGGCCGGACATCGCGCCGAGTCTACGCCCCTGCGCCCTTGACCGCCGCCGCGTGTGTCGCCGCGCACGTTCCCCGCGACCGCGCCGCGGCGGTCGGGCCTATACTCGGCGCATCCACGGGAACGAGCGAAATGGCCGACGCTGCCTCCTCACCCGGAGCGCGGGCTCCGGCGCCTGCCCCCAACGCGGCCGACCCCGGCCGGGGGCCGCAGGGCGTGAGCGCCGGGGCGCGGGTGCTGGGACGTCTGTTCCGTTACGTCCTGCCCTACTGGCGCGGGCTCATCGTCACGCTGCTGGCGATCATCGCCACGGGCGGCTTCGCCATCGCGACGCCCGAGTTGCTGGAGTGGGCGGTCAACACCGGCCTCGGCGTCCAGGTCCGCGACGGCGTGACGACGGTCGACGTCGACGAGGGCCTGTTGATCATCGCCGGCGTGGCGCTGCTGGGCGCGGCGCTGCTGCGCGGCCTCTTCCAGTTCCTCCAGTCCTACCTGGCCGAGTCGGTCGCGCAGGCCGTCGCCTACGACCTCCGCAACCAGATCTACGAGCGCCTGCAGCGGCTCTCCTTCGCCTACCACGACGAGGCGGAGACGGGGCAGGTCATGGTCCGCGCGACGCAGGACGTGGAGGTCGTGCGGATGTTCCTCAACTTCGGCAGCGTGCGGCTGATCTTCATGCTGGGGCTGCTGAGCACGGTGACCGCGCTGATGTTCCTCACCAGTTGGCTGGTGGCGCTGGTCGTGCTGCCGTTCATGCTGCTGCTGGCCCTGCGCTCCGCCCAGGTCGCGCGCACCCTCTTCCCGCTCTGGCGCGACGTGCAGGAGGGACAGGCGCAGTTGGGCACCGTGCTGCAGGAGGCGCTGACCGGCATCCGCGTCGTCAAGGCCTTCGCGCGGGAGCCGGTCGAGGGCCGCAAGTTCGCCGACAAGGCGAAGTGGCTCTACCGCACGAGCTTCCGCACCAGCATCATCCAGGCCAAGCAGCAGCCCATGCTGACCGCCCTCTGGATGGGCGCGATGATCGCCACCGTCTGGGTGGGCGGGATCGAAGTCGCCAACGGCAGTCTCTCGGCCGGCGGGCTGACCAAGCTGCTCTTCTTCGTCGCGCTGATCCAGATGCCGGTGCGGATGCTGGGCTTCGCGGTGATGATGGTGCCCCGCGCCGCGACGGCCGGGCAGCGCATCTTCGAGATCGTCGATCGCGAGTCGGAGGTGCTGGAGTCGCCCGGCGCGGTCGCGCCGCGCGCCCCGCGCGGGCACATCCGCTTCGACGACGTGAGCTTCAGCTACGACGGCGCCCGGCCGGTCCTCGACCGGGTCGGCTTCGAGGCCAAGCCGGGCGAGGTCGTGGCGCTGCTCGGCCCCACCGGCTCCGGCAAGACGAGCATCGTCAACCTGATCCCGCGCTTCTACGACGTCAGCGGCGGCGCGGTCACCTTCGACGGGGCCGACGTGCGCGACCTGACGCTGCTCGGCCTGCGGGCGGAGGTCGCGATCGTGCAGCAGGACGTCTTCCTGTTCTCCGCCACGCTGCGCGACAACATCGCCTACGGCCGCCCGGACGCCAGTGACGAGGAGGTCGAGGCGGCGGCGCGGCTGGCGCGCGTGCACGACTACATCGACTCGCTGCCGGCCGGCTACCGCACCTGGGTGGGCGAGCGCGGCGACACGCTCTCGGGCGGGCAGAAACAGCGCATCGCCATCGCGCGGGCGCTGCTGATGGACCCGCGCGTGCTCGTCTTCGACGACTCCACCTCCAGCGTCGATACGGGCACCGAGCAGGAGATCCAGGCCGCGATGGCGGCGCTGATGCGGGGCCGCACGACGTTCATCATCGCCCACCGTCTGCGCAGCGTGCGCGACGCCGACCAGATCCTGGTCCTCGACGAGGGGCGGATCGTGCAGCGGGGGCGGCACGCGGAGTTGCTCGCCGCCGGCGGGCTGTACCGCGAGATCCACGACCTGGAGTTGCGCGATCAGGCCGAGGCCTACGCCCAGATCGCCGGGGGGGCCGGGTAATGGGCTTCGGGGGATCGATGGCGGGGGGCTGGACCACCAACATCGGCGGTCAGGGGCACGGCTCGCGGGCGGCCAACTGGGGCAGCTCCCACCAGGGCGACTGGCAGGACGAGTACGGCTCGCTCTACAACCCGGCGCTCGTCCGGCGCATGGTGCGCTATCTGGCCCCGCACAAGCGCCAGGCCGGCGTGGCCTTCCTCGCGATGGTGGTCTTCGCCTGTTTCTCCTACATCCAGCCCTTCCTGATCACGATCGCCGTGCGGGACTTCATCACCGAGGGCGACCTCTCGGGCCTCAAGTGGCTGATGATCGCCTTCATCGGCGTGGCGCTGGGCGCATGGGCGGCGGAGTACGTGCGCCAGTGGGCGATGGCCCACGTGGGCCACCGCGTGCTGCTGCGCATGCGCCGGCAGATGTTCGACCACCTGATGTCGCTCTCGCAGCGCTTCTACGACGACGCCGAGGTGGGCCGCGTGATGTCGCGCGTCACCTCCGACGTGCAGGTGCTGCAGGAACTCCTGACCAGCGGCGTGCTGACCGTCATCGCCGACGTCATCGGGTTGGGCATCGTCGTGGCCGCGGTCGTCATCCTCGACTGGCAGTTGGCGCTGGTCACCTTCGCCGTGCTGCCCGTCCTGATCGTCGTGATGATCGTCTGGAGCAAGTTCGCGCGGCGCGCCTTCCTGGAGGTGCGCGTGACCATCGCCGGGGTCAACAGCACGCTGAACGAGGACCTCAACGGCGTCCGCGTCGTGCAGGGACTGAGCCGCGAGGCGGAGAACGCGCGGCGCTTCGACCGGATCAACGCCCGCAATCTGCGCGCCACGCGCCGCGCCGGCATGTTGACCGCCTCCGTCATCCCCCTCGTCGAAGTGCTGATCGCCGTCGCGACGGCGCTGGTCATCATCTTCGCGGGGATGCGCATCGTGGGCGGCGGGCTCGACCCCGCGCTGGGCTTCGCGGCGGTGCTGGGCTTCTCGCTCTACATCCAGCGCTTCTTCGACCCCGTGCGCGACCTCGTGCTCCAGTACACGATGTTCCAGCGCGCCATCGCCGGCGCCGAGCGCATCTTCGAAGTGCTCGACACGAAGCCCGAGATCGTCGACAAGCCGGACGCGGTGGAGCTCCGGGACATCGCCGGCGAGGTCGTCTTCGAGGGCGTCACCCTGGCCTACGTGGAGGGCCTGCCGGTCCTGCACGACATCAACCTGCGCGTCCGCGCGGGCGAGACGGTCGCCTTCGTCGGCGCGACCGGGGCCGGCAAGACGTCGATGACCTCGCTGATCTCGCGCAGCTACGACGTCACGCAGGGGGCGGTGCGGGTCGATGGGCACGACGTGCGCGACGTGCAGCGGCGCTCGCTCACGCGGCAGATGGGCGTCGTGCTGCAGGACCCGTTCCTCTTCTCCGGCACGGTGGCCGAGAACATCCGCTACGGGAACCTCGACGCCACGGACGCGGACGTCCGCCGCGCGGCGCGGATCGTCGGCGCGGACGAGTGGATCCGGCGCCTGCGCGACGGTTACGACACCGTCCTCACCGAGCGCGCCCAGAACCTCTCCGTGGGGCAGCGGCAACTGCTGGCCTTCGCGCGGGCCATCGTCGCCGACCCCCGCATCCTGATCCTGGACGAGGCGACCGCCAACGTGGACTCGCAGACCGAGGCCATGATCCAGGCCGCCATCGCGCGGGTGATGCGCGGCCGCACGGCCTTCGTCATCGCGCACCGGCTGAGCACGATCCGTTCCGTCGACCGCATCCTGGTGATGAGCGACGGCCGCATCGTCGAGTCGGGCAGCCACGAGGAACTGCTCGCCGCCGGGGGCCGCTACGCCGAGCTCTACCGGCTGACCTACGCCGAGCAGCAGGACCGGACGGAGTTCGACGAGGCGGCGTCGCTGAGCGTGTTGAGTCGACTCTGGGAGCGCGCCCGCATCGAGAAGGCCGGCGGCGCGCCGGCCGCCGCCCCCGCCTCGGACGACTGACGCCGCCCCGCGTTACCCGTCGCCGGGTTCCGCCGGCGCCGCCGCGGCGCCGCCGGGGCCGAACAACGACGGCTGCCCGGCCTCGCCCGCCGCGTCCTCGGGCGGCGCGACGCCCAGGTGCTCCCAGGCGGCCGGCATGGCCAGCCGGCCGCGCGGCGTGCGCTGCAGGAAGCCCAGTTGCAGCAGGTAGGGCTCGTAGACGTCCATCACGGTGTCCGATTCCTCCGCCACCGACGCGGCCAGCGTCTCCAGCCCCACCGGCCCGCCGCCGAAGCGCTCGATGAGCGTGCGCAGCAGCGCCCGGTCGCGGTCGTCCAGGCCCAGGCTGTCGACGCCCAGCCTGGCCAGCGCCTCCTCCGCGACGGCGGTGTCGATCGTGCCGTCGCCGCGCACCTCCGCGTAGTCGCGCACGCGGCGCAGCAGGCGGTTGGCGATGCGCGGCGTGCCGCGCGCGCGCCGCGCCAGCAGGACGGCCCCGTCGTCGCTGATCGGGATCGCCAGCTTGGCCGCGTTCGTCCGCACCAGGCCCACGAGGTCTTCGGGCCGGTAGAACTCCAGCCGCTGCACCATGCCGAAGCGGTCGCGCAGCGGGGAGCTGATCAGCGCGTAGCGGGTCGTCGCGCCCACCAGCGTGAAGCGCTTGATCTGCAGGCGCACGCTGCGCGCGCCCGGCCCCTTGCCGATCAGCAGGTCGAGGGCGAAGTCCTCCATCGCGGGGTAGAGCACTTCCTCGACGGCGTGGGGCAGGCGGTGCATCTCGTCGATGAAGAGCACGTCGCCCTCCTGCAGCGTCGTGAGCAGCCCGGCCAGGTCGCCGGGCCGCGCGATGGCCGGCCCCGACGAGGCGCGCAGGTTGACGCCCAGCTCCGCCGCCACGATGCGCGCCAGCGTCGTCTTGCCCAGCCCGGGCGGACCGTAGAACAACAGGTGGTCGGGCGGCTCGCCGCGCCGCTGCGCAGCGGTCAGCGCGATCGAGAGGGCGTCCTTGAGCGGCGGCTGCCCCACGAAGTCGGCCAGCCGGCTGGGGCGCAGGGATCGATCGAGGGCCTCATCGGCCCCGTCGGGCTCGGGCGCGACGATGCGCGCCGCCGCCTCGCCGGATGTCTCGGATTTGCGCGCCATGCCGTCCCGCCCCGCCGCCGTCCGCACTACTATACACGCACAGGTGTTCTGGTCTTCCCGCTAGCCTCCGCCGCCTTCGCCTCGAACCTGCGCCAGCGCCCAGTTCCGCGTCTCGATCGACAGGGGGTGCAGCACCCGGCCGGCCGAGACGTAGTGCGTGATGCGGTGATCCAGGAAGGCCAGCAGCGCCGCGACGGGGTTGCGCTCCGCCAGGACGCGGATGTCCGCCAGTCCTGGGTCGGCCGCGACCTTGGCCGGCTCCAGCTTGTCGGCCAGGAAGAGCGTCAGCGCGACGGGCCCCATCCCCGGGCGGCCGGTGGTGTGGACGCGGATCGCGTCGAGCACCTCCCTGTCGCCGACGCCCCAGGTCCACCGCGCCCGCGCCGCGGCGACGGGTCCGTGCAGCAGGATGGGTGCGGCCTGCTCCGCCGGGTCCGGCGGGATCACGACATCGTAGGCGGCGCGCAGCAGCGCGTCGTCGTCGAGGTGGCGGTAGAGGTCGTGGCCCCAGGCGGCGGCCTGCACGCGCAGCGGGTCGGTCTCGTGCAACTGCGCCAAGCGCCGCCCCTCGGCCACGACTCGCTCCGTGTGCGCCCGCAGCCAGTCCGGCAACTCCGCCGCCCGCGCCCGCAGCTTCTCGACGGTCGCCGCCGCGTTCGCGTCCGGCACGACGCTAGCCCTCGGCGGCCAGCCGCCGCCCGCCCACGAGGTGCAGGTGCAGGTGGGGGATCGTCATGCCGGCCGCCTCGCCGACGTTGAACGCCAGACGGTAGCCGTCGGCGGCGACGCCCTCCAGCCCGGCGACCCGCGCGGCGGCCGTGAACAGCTCGCCCAGCAGCGGCGCGTCGGCGGGGCGCAGCGCGCCGGCGTCGGCGATGTGGCGCCGCGGGATGATCAGCACGTGCACGGGCGCGCGGGGGTTGATGTCGCGGATGGCGAAGACGTGCGCGTTCTCGACCAGGGGCGCCACGGCGATCTCGCCGGACGCCATCTTGCAGAACAGGCAGTCGGCGGCGGGCCCGCTCATGGTTCGAGCGTTTGCGGGCGCTTGGGAGGCTGCTCGTTGCGGCGCACCGGTACGCCGATGAACGTCCCCAGCGGCACGGCCGCGGCCATCACTTCGTGGTCGGTGTGGTACGTGCCCAGCGAGAGGGGCGGCCGCTCGTAGAAGCCGATCGCGGCGTAGTGCGTCTGGTTGAGCCGGAAGAGGAAGCGCCCGCGCTTCATCCACACGTAGATGCGCTCGACGTCGTCCATCTCGAAGTCCCAGTTGCGCCCCCAGATCCAGAGCAGGCGCTGGTCGACCTGCCCGGTCTCGGTCTGCCCGTCCAGAAAGATCTCCTGCCGGTCGCCGCCCGCCGCGCCGATCACGGCCCAGAGAATCGCGCCCGCCAGGTAGCCGGCCAGGACCGCGAAGCCGCCCACGCGCGTGGGCTCCTCGGCGCCCATGGCCGAGGCGATGAGGATCGCGATGAGACCGACGGCCAGGGAGAAGGCGACGGGGATCAGCCAAGCCGGGAACGGGGTCCAGATCGTGCGCACGCGCAGACCGTCGTCGCCGATCTGCTCGATGCGGACGAAGCCGGTGCGCGGCGCGGCGTCCTTCGACTCGGGTTGACGAGGCGGGCTCACTCGCGCAGGCTATCGACGCACGGCCGAGGCCGTCTACCCACGGCGCCTCCCACGGCGGATGTGCAACGCTGTGATCACGGGGCCGGGAACCGCCCGCGCGTCGCCGGCGTCATGCCGCCGTGAACGGACCCGCCGAACTGGAGACGCCATGCACCGCGCCCGCCCCGCCCGCCCCGCCCACTTCCTCATGATCGCCCTGGCCCTCTGCGTCGCGCTGGCGGCGCTGGCCGCGCCGGGCCGCCTGCACGCCCAGGCTCCGGCCGCCGTCGTCGGGGCGGCGCAGGCCGACCTCGCGCAGCGGCTGGGCGGCGACGATCCAACCGCCTACGCCGTGCTGCGCGCCGAGGCGGTGACCTGGAGCAGCGGCTGCCTCGGCATCTACGAGCCCGACACCGCTTGCTCCCAGGCCCTCGTCGACGGCTTCGCGCTGTGGCTGAGCGACGGCGCGGTCGCCTACCGCTACCACACCGACGCGACGGGGCGCGTCGTGCTGCTCGCCGAGTCGGGCATCCCGCTGGACCGGGTCGCGGTCGCGCCGCTGCCCGAGGGCCAGGTCGCGCCGCCTCCCACGGATGATGTCACGGCCTCGCCGCTGGAGCGCTTCCTCGATCGGTTGATCGCCGCGACGGGCGTCGACGGCATCTACACGCGGGAGATCGCCATCGAGCGCGACTGGATCCCGGACTCCTTCTCCCCGCACTACGTCGTCGCCGAGGCGACGCTGGAGATCTTCGCGTTGCCCACCGCGGCCGAGGCCGAAGCCGCCATCCAGCGGCTGCGCCAGTTCGGCGGCGAGGCCGACCTGGGCGCCGGCGAGGCGCTGTGGCGGCACGAGAGCCTGCTCATCATCCTGCTGGACGCCTCGCAGCATCCCGACACCCTGGCGCGGATCAGCGACCTGATCGGCCCGACGCTCGTCCGGCCCGCGATCCCGCTCTCGCCGGCCGCGCCCGGCCCGGCGGACGACGAGCCGGCCCCGGCGGACGCCGTGGCGTCGCCCGAGGGTCTGCCCGCCTCCGGCAACGGCGGCCTCGCCGACGGCGACGCGCCTGCCTGGGTCTGGGGCGTCATTGGGGCGGTCGCGGCCGGCGCCGTCATGACGGGCGTCCTCTACCGGCTCTGGCTCTCGCGCCGGAGCTGACCCTCCCCGGGCGCATCCCCGCCCGCGGTCCTATCCTGTGGGGCGCCTCGCGGGGCGCGGCGCATCGCGCCCCGGCGGACCGCAGGGACGAGGAGCGTCATGACCAGCACGACCCGCGCCGCGGTGCTCTACCGCGCCAACGAGCCGCATCAGATCCGCGAGCTGCAGATGGAGGACCCCCACCCCGGGGAGGTCGTCGTGCGGGTGGGCGCGGCCGGCATCTGCGCCAGCGACCACCACATCATGGAGGGGCTCACCGCCTTCCCCCTGCCCTCCGTCCTCGGCCATGAGGGGGCCGGCACTGTCGAGTCGGTGGGTCCGGGCGTCACCGCCGTCCGGCCCGGCGACCGCTGCATCCTCTCCTTCGTTTCCAACTGCGGGCACTGCTCCAGTTGCCGGCGCGGGCGCCCGAACCTGTGCGACACCAACGCCGCCACCGGCGCCCGCCAGTACGACGGCACCACCCGTCTGACCGACGCCGAAGGGCTGGGCATCCCGCAGATGGGCAAGCTGGGCGTCTTCGCCGAGCGGCTCGTCTGCCCCGCCCAGGCCTGCTACCCGGTCCCCGATGACATGTCGATGGAGGCCGCGGCGCTGATCGGCTGCTGCGTCACGACCGGCGTCGGCGCGGTCGTCAACACGCCGGAGATCCAGCCCGGCTCGACCGTCGCCGTCTTCGGCTGCGGCGGCGTGGGGCTCAACGTCGTGCAGGGGGCGGCGCTGATGAACGCCGCGCGCATCATCGCCGTCGATATCCACGACCACAAGCTCGACTTCGCCCGCCGCTTCGGCGCCACCGACACCGTCAACGCGCGGGACGTCGATTCGGTCAAGGCCGTGCGGGAGCTGACCGGCGGCGGCCCCGACTTCAGCTACGACGTCTTCGGCAGCCCCGAGACCACGCGCAACGCCGTCGACTGCCTGGGCAAGGGCGGCACGGCGGTCGTGGTCGGCCTGGCCGGCATCGAGGACAGCGCGCCGATCAACCTCGTCGACCTCGTTCGCGCCCAGAAGCGCATCCTCGGCTGCTACTACGGCTTCGTCAGCCCGCACGAATCGTTCCGCATGATGGTCGACCTCTACCGCGTCGGCCGCCTCGACGTCGACGGCCTCATCCAGCGCCGCTACCGGCTGGAGCAGATCGACGCCGCCTACGCCGACCTCGCGCGCGGCGAGGACGGCCGCGGCGTCATCGTGTTCGACTGATTCCACAGATCAGGCGTAACGAGCGAACGGTTGTGCTATAAGTTGGATCGCGGAGGAGCAGTGGTCGCGACCAGAGCATCGGCAAGTGGGTTCTACTCGGTCCGGGATGTGGCGCGCCTGTCCGAGATTCCCCTGCGCACCCTGTACGACTGGCAGGAGAAGGGGATCATTGCCCCAGCGCTTGAGGTGGAGCACGAGAGCGGACGGGTCGAGGCGGGCTACACGTACGCCCAACTGACCATCATCCGAGTCATTCGATCGGTGCGCGATCGACGGCTGGACTTTACGGCGGCCGCAGTGGCACTCGATCACCTGCATGACCGGCTTGGTCCTCCAACCACGGGATGGGCGGGCGAGCGGGTGTATGTCGTTGGGAGCAGGATCTATGCGGACCGGCCGGACGAGTGGGAGATCACCGCGGCGACGGAGGGTGGGCAGAAGGTGGAAGTCGGATTGTTCGGCGACTACTTCGATGAACTCCGGGAGATCCAGGCGGGTGAGTCCATCGTCGTGCCTCCGGAGTTCCGCAAGTATGTTCACATCGATCCGAACGTCATGGGAGGGGAGCCGGTGGTGAGGGGGACGCGGGTGCCGACGCGGCTTCTCGCCGCTCTCAGCCGCGCGGGCGGATCCGTCGCAGAGCTGGCTCGGGAGTATCGAATCAAATCCCGCGAGTTCGTCGAGAGAGCGATTGCCTACGAGAAGCGGCTCGACGCCGCGTCCTCCCACGCTTGAGCGTCTGCTGATCGACGCGGACGTGCGCGTAGAACTCCTGCGGCTTCTCGCCGTCGTCGGGTTCAGGCCATTGACGGTTCTCGACCTGGACGATGTCGATGTCCACGACGATGTGGACATCCTGCGCTGGGCTCGTCGACGGCGCCGGATCCTGGTCACGCATGATCACTTCCGAGATCGGAGCACGAAGGTGCGGATGAACCTGGAAATCGCTGAGCGGGGCGGCCGCGTGATCACCGTCCTTGGGGGGCCGGATCAGGATCCGTACACGAGCCTCGGACGGATTCTCGTCAACCGAGTGCAATGGCGGGAGCAATTCGTGATCCGTCGGGAGCACGGCGTCGCTCGACTCGGTCAGCAGAACATGGAGTTCTGGGATCGCGAGCAACTTCGTCGAAGGCTTCCCCACGTGCGTGCCTTGGACGAGGATCTCGTCCACGAGGCCTCGCGTCGGCTCAGCGAGTACGCACCTCCCCCTGGGCGCAAGCGTCGGCGTCCGCCCCGGCGGGGAACGGAACGGCTACTCTAGGCATTCGGCCCCGAACGATTAGCAGGCTCTGGACTCGCCCCGTGACAATGGTGCACGGCCGAGGCGTCATCGTGTTCGACTGATCGCCCTCAGGCGGATGCACGCGCCGTTGGTGGCCACTGACGCGTGAGTTGTCAACAGAACTGCCGTTCTGCGGTGTCGACGATGGCCCCGAGATGCTTGGCGAATTCGCCGCATCCAGGGAGAACTTGTCACAGCTTTTGTCACGAGAGACGTCCGGCGATCCGTCGGTTCCCCGTCCCCGGACGCCGGGAAGCCCGGGCATCGCCCGGGCTTCCACATCGGGGGCTCACCCCGCCACCGACTGACTCAGTGCGGCGCTAGATCGCCAGCAGGTCCGCGACCTTCTCGCGATGGTACTCGCCGTCGCCCCACATCAGCTCGGCCATCTTCTGCCGGCGGAAGTAGAGCTGGATGATGTACTCCTTCGTGAAGCCGATGCCGCCGTGGATCTGCTGCCCGTGCGCGACCACCCGGCGGCTGGCGTCGGAGCACCAGGCCTTGGCCATGCTGACCTGCAGATCCTGGTCGTCCTCGTCCTCGTTCACGGCCCAGGCCGCGCGGTACATGATGAAGCGCGAGCCGTCGACGTCGGTGACCATGTCGGCCGCCTTGTGCTGGATCGCCTGGAAGGAGCCGATCGGCCGCCCGAACTGGATGCGTTCCTTGGCGTAGTCGACGCTGATCTCGAAGTCGCGCTGGGCCAGGCCGACCAGGTAGGCGCAGTAGGCGACGGTCGCCCGGCGCTGGAGTTGGTGCATCGTCGCCCAGCCGCCGCCGACCTCGCCCAGCACGGCGCCGGCCCCGACGGCGACGTTCTCGAAGGTCACCTCGCACTGCTTGTCGGCGGCGATCGTCTTCAGGACGGTGCTGGTCACGCCGGCTGCCTTGCCGTCGACGAGGAAGAGCGTGATCCCGTCCTCGCCGCTGCCGCCCGTCCGCGCCACGACGACCATCTGGTCGGCCACGTGCGCGTCGGGGACGAAGAGCTTGGTCCCGTTCAGCACGTAGCCGTCGCCCTGGGGCTCGGCGCGGAGTGCGACGCCCTCGGCGTCGAAGCGGCCGGACGGCTCCGTGAAGGCCAGCGTCATGACGCGTTCGCCGGCGGCGACCTTGGGCAGGATCTCCTGCTTCTGGGCGTCGCTGCCGGCCAGTTGCACCGGGATGGCCCCCAGCACGACGGTGCTGATGAACGGCCCCGGCACCAGCGCCCGGCCGAATTCCTCCAGCAGCACGCAGAGGTCCAGGAAGTCCATGCCGATGCCGCCGTGCTCCTCGGCGATCATCAGGCCCTGCCAGCCCTGGGCGGCCATGCCCTGCCAGAGCGCGTCGGTGTAGCCGCGCTCGTCCTCTTCCATCTCGCGGACGAGCTTCTCGGGCGACTCCTTCTCCAGGAAGTCGCGCGCGAAGTTCTTCAACATTTCCTGTTCTTCGGACAGGCCCAGGTCCATGGGTGCTCCTTCGGTTCTGCGCGTCTCGCCGCGGCGCCGGGCGCGGGCGGGCGCGCCCTCGCGGCGTCGCGCGCGGCAGGCTATCGGATCGGCGCGCGTCCGCGCTAGCGGCGGGGCAACGTTGGCGACAGGGAACCCGCCCGAAGCCTACGCTGCGAGCGACGGGAGGCGGCGATGGGCGCGGCGCTGCACGATCGACGCTGCATCGTCTACGGCGCGGAGGCGGGGCACGGCCCCGCGCTGGTGCGCGCCCTGCGCGCGGCCGGGGCGCGGGTGGCGATCACCTCCGCCACGACCGACGGCGCGGCCCTGTTCACGCTCAAGCGGCTGGCCGGACCGGGCGGCGCGGCGCAGGCCGTCGATCTGACCAACCCCACCAACGTCCGGGTAGCCACGCGCAAGCTGGCCAAGCAGTTGGGCGGCCTCGACGTGGCGGTCGTGGCGGTTGCGGCGGGCGGCTCCGCCCTGCTCGAGGTCGCCGCGCGCGAACTGGCCCGATCAGCGCGACCGCGCCTGATCGTCGTCGGCGAGGCCGGCGCCGACGCGGGGGACGGCCCCGACCTGCGCGGCGTGCCGCTGCACACGCTCTCCGGCCCCGATCCCGCCGCCCGGCTGCTCGCCCTGCTCGAAGACGACGGGGCGCGCTAGACTCCCGCCGACGGCGGACGCGCGGTCGCGTCCCGTGCAACGGCACAAGGAGCCCCCATGGAACTCGAGAACATCCGGTACGAAGAACGCGGCGGCGTGGCCTACGTCACGCTCAACCGGCCCGAGAAGCTCAACGCCCTCTCCACCGACCTCATGGCGGAGTTGAACGCGGCCCTCTGGGAGGCCGACAACCGCACCGACGTCCATCTCGCCGTGCTGAGCGGGGCGGGCCGCGCGTTCAGCGCCGGCTACGACATCACGCCCGGCCGCGCCGGGCCCGGGCCCGGCTACCGCGGCCGCACCAGCATCGACGACGACTCCTGGCGCATGGAGAAGTCGCAGCGCGACAAGATGGCGCTGTTCGACATGCACAAGCCGGTCATCGCCAAGGTGCACGGCTACTGCCTGGCCGGCGGCACCGACGTCGCGCTGCTCTGCGACCTGATCATCGTCGCCGACGACGCCGTGATCGGGTTCCCGCCCACCCGCGCCCAGGGCACGCCGCCGCACCAGATGTGGCTCTACCACCTGGGGCCGCAGTGGGCCAAGCGGATGCTCTTCAGCGGCGACAGCATCAGCGGGGCCGAGGCGGCCCGGATCGGCTTCGCGCTGGAATCGGTCCCCGCCGACGAACTCGACGCGCACGTCGACGCGCTGGCCGCCCGCCTGGCGATGATCGACTCCGATCTGCTCGCCGCGCAGAAGCGGCTGATCAACATGGGCCTGGAGATCATGGGCGCCCGCACGATGCAGCGCGTCGCCTGCGAGATCGACTCGCGGGCGCATCAGGCCTCCGCCGCGCTGGAGTTCAACCGCATCAGCCGCGATCAGGGCCTGAAGTCGGCGCTGGAGTGGCGCGACACGAAGTTCGGC
Source organism: Dehalococcoidia bacterium (assembly GCA_963664645.2). Classification (GTDB taxonomy): domain Bacteria; phylum Chloroflexota; class Dehalococcoidia; order Bin125; family Bin125; genus TK10-74A. Next base: position 203,328 of record CAXXCV010000001.1, on the reverse strand, counting down.
GACGGCCGCGGCACGGCCGCCTATCAGCGCCGCCGGGAGGCCGCGCGGAGTTGACGCACGCCGGACCGGCGGAGGGCGGCATGGAACTGGCGGGCCGGACCGCCCTGGTGATCGGCGCGCAGCGGCCGCTGGGCCGCGCGATCGCGGTCGCGCTGGGGGAGCGCGGGGCCGACGTGGCGGTCGCCGGCGTGAGCCGCGACGCGCGCGAGGACTTCCGGGTCCACTCGGTCGCCAATGAACTCTGGGCGCTGGACCGGCGCGGCTTGGCCGTGCCCATCGACCTGCGCGCGCCCAGCCTGGTCGAGGCCGCGGTGCAGCAGGTCGACAGCGAATGGTCGCGGCTCGACATCCTGGTCAACGCGCAGGACCGCCTGCTGGCGCTGCCCTTCGACGAGACCGGCCCCGACGAATGGTCGGAGATGCTGGACGCCAACCTGACGTCGGCGGCGCTGGCCTGTCAGGCGGCCGGCCGCGTGATGATGCGCGACCACGCCATGCACGGCCGCGGCGGCGCGATCGTGAGCCTGGTCTGCGCCCCCGCCGTCGAGGGGCGGGCGGGCTTCGCGGCCTACGCGGCGGCGGCGGGCGGCCTGCTGGCGCTGACCCGATCGCTGGCCGCGGAGTGGGCCGACTGGGACATCGCCGTGTCCGCGCTGGAGGTCGGCTTCGGGCAGGACCAGTTGGAGGAGGCGGCCCCGGCCGGGGCCGCGCACCCGGTGGCGCTGCCGGACCGGCCGGACGCGCCGAACGGGGAGATCGCGGCGGCCGTGGCCGCGCTGATCGAGAGCGGGGAGTCGGGCGTCGTGCGGCGGCTGCGACCGTCGGGCGGCTAAACCGACGGCACGCCGCCTCGCCGCGGCGTCCGCTACCTTGGGAACGGCGCCGGGGGCGGCTACCCCCGGCGACGCGGGCCGGTCGTGCTGGGAGACCGGCCCGCACCGATACCGCCGCCCCACCGCGGCGTCTGCTACATTAGGGGCGGAGCCGGGGTCCCAAGCCCCGACGACACGGGCCGTTGGCAAGGGGAGAGCGGCCCGCACCGACACCGCCGAAGCGGCGGCCCCGCCGCCCCCGACCATAGCGCCGGGGGCGCTTTGCGTCTGACCGATCGTCCGGCGGCTAAACTGACGGCATGCCGCACCGCATCCTGGCGCAGCGATCCGCGCCGGAGACCGTCACCCGACCCGAGATCGGCCATGCGGAGTCGGCCGAGCCCGAGAAGCGCTACCACCTCATCCTGCTCGACGACGACGACCACAGCTACGCCTACGTCGTCGAGATGCTGGGCCGGCTGTTCGGCTACGGCCGCGAGAAGGCCTTCGCCATCGCCGCCATGGTCGACACGCAGGGCCGCGCCATCGTGGAGACCGATTCCTACGACCGCGTGCGCCACGACCAGCAGCGCATCCACGACTACGGCCCCGACCCGCGCATCAAGCGCTGTCTGGGTTCGATGTCGGCGGTGATCGAAGAGGCCCCCTGATCAGGCCAGGCAGCGCACCGGCCCGCCGTTGAACGCCACCATGTCCTCGGCCATCCGGGCGAGGTCGATCGGCGCGCCCAGCGCCTCGCCCCGCAACTCCGAGTAGGCCCGGTGCAGGTTGCCCACCAGGCGCTCGCTGTCCAGCAGATCGGCGAAGCGGCCCAGGTCGGTGTCGCGGGCCAGTTCCAGCGGGGTCGCTCCGGCCTCGAAGCCGCGCCGCGCGACCTCCTGCACGAAGCGCAGGTAGGCCGCGACCTCGTCGATGACCTCGGGCCCACAGACGGGGCCGTGTCCGGGGATCAGCGTCTCCGCGCCGATCTCGCGCAGGTCCTCCAGCGTCTGCAGCCAGCCCGCGATGGAGCCGCCCACCGCGAACGGCGTCCCCTGGTTGAAGATCACGTCGCCGGTGATCAGCAGGCGGCGCTCCGGGATCCACGCCACGACGTCGTTCGTCGTGTGCGCCGGCCCCACGTACTCCAACTCCACCGCGAGGTCGCCCGCGTAGAGCGTGGCCGACTCCTCGAAGGTCAGCATCGGCGGCACGACCCCCACCTCGCCGAAGTCGACGGCCGGGAAGAGCCGTTGCGCGCCGGCCAGCACACCGTCGCCGGCCGCGACGATCTCCTCGCGGCAGAGGTGGTGCCCCACGATCGTCACCTCCGGCCCGAAGACCGAGTTGCCCAGCGTGTGGTCGAGGTGGTTGTGGGTGTTGAGCAGGGTGCTCACGGGCTTGTCGGTGGTGCGGGCGATCGCCGCCTGAAGGTCGCGCGTGCGCCGCTCCGTCGCCGCCGCGTCGACCACGATCACGCCGCGGCCGCCGGTCAGGAAGGCCATATTGTTCAGGCACCAACTCCCGTCGGGCTGCAGGTAGGCGAAGATGCCCGGGCCGACCTCCTCGATGTGCGGCGGGGGCAGCGCGGCGCCGTCCGGGATCTGCTGGCTGGTCATCGCTCACGCTCCTCGTTCAGTGCGGGCTGCGGCGCCGGTAGCGTCCGGCGTCGAACAGCGCGATGCCCAGGCCCAGCGCCAGGAAGCCGATCGTCAGGCCCAGCAGGACCGCGGCCGTGGCGCCGTCGTGGTCGCCCAGGGCGCGCAGCGCGAGGCACGTCGCGCCCAGCAGCGCCGCGACGTAGATCACCGTCCAGTGGCGCACGTACTCGCTCAGGAACGCCACCCCGATTCCCACCGCCGCGGCCCCGCCCGCGACCAGCGCCAGCACGATGTCCTCCTCGCGGTTCCAGCCGCCGCGCGCCGTGCCGGTGAGCGCGTTGACCTCCTCGCCCGGCTCGCCGCCGCGGATCGCCAGGAACGCCACGACGATCGCCATTGCCACGCCGCCGCCCAGCAGCGGCCGTCCCCAGCGGCCGGCGAGTCCGTCGAGGCTTGGCCGGCCGTAGCGCGTGCGCTCGCGGCGGGCGTGCTCCGGCGTCGGCGTGGGGCTGGAGGAGTCGGTCATGGCGGCGGCGCGACCTCCCGGTGTCGTGGACGCTGCGGGGCTCAGATGTTGGAGCGGCTCTGGCCGCCATCGACGTTAATGCACGCGCCCGTGATCCACGAGGCCCGCGGCGAGGCGAGGAAGGCGACCACGTCGGCCACCTCCTCCGGCCGCCCGAAGCGCCCCCAGGCGATGCCGTCGAGGATCGTGCGCTGGATCGTCTCCGGGTCGTCGTCGTAACGGGTCTGCCAGCGGCTGCCCGGCCAAGCGATCGAGCCCGGCGCGACCGAGTTGACCCGGATGTGCGCCGGGGCCAACTCCTCGGAGAGGGCCTTGGCGTGGCTGTGCAGGGCCGCCTTCATGGCGTTGTACTGCGCCGACCCGCCCGCCTCCCGCCCGAAGATCGAGCCGATGTGGATCACGGCGGCGGGCGCCTCCGCCGTCGCGCGGGCGCGCAAGTGGGGCAGCGCGGCGCGGGTCGTGCGCACGGCGGCCAGCAGGTTGAGGTCGAACATCTGCCGCCAGACGTCGTCGCCCTCGCCGCGGATCGAGACGCCCATGTTGTTGACGACGATATCGATGCCGCCCAGCCCCGCGGCGGTCTCCGCGACGACGCGCTCCACGTCCGCCGCGACCCCCATGTCGGCGGGCAGGCCCAGGCAGCGCCCCGGCCCGGCCGCCTCGATCTCGGCGCGGGCGCGCTCCAGGACGTCCGGCCGGCGGGCGCAGATCGCGACGTCCGCGCCCTCCGCCGCCAGGGCCAGTCCGCAGGCCTTGCCGATCCCCTCGGACGCGCCGGTGATCAGCGCCGCCCGGCCCGTGAGTCCCAGATCCATCGTCTGCCCTCCCCGTGCCGGCGTTGCGCCGGCCGATGCCAGCATACGGCCCCTCCGGAGCGCCTCCGTACACTGCGCCGCTGTACCCTGTGAGGCAGTGCCCCGATTCCCCTCCCCAACCGTCGCGGGCGCCCGCGACCGCGCGCGCGGGCTGCGCCTGAGCCTGTCGCAGGGCGGGGCCTTCGTCCGCGCGATGAGCCAGGAGTGGCTGCGCCCTCCCGCGCCGCCGCAGATCGACGGCGCGCTGCGCCTGCCCGGCCTGCGCGGCCCGGTCGAGATCATCCGCGACGCGTCGGCCGTGCCGCACATCTACGCGGGCTGCGAGGCGGACGCGCTGTTCGGGCTGGGCTTCGCGCACGCCCAGGATCGCTACTGGCAGATGGAGTTCTACCGGCGCGTGTCGCAGGGGCGCATGGCGGAGGTCGCCGGGCCCGCGGCGCTGCCCGCCGACCGGCTGATGCGCACCGTGGGCATGGCCCGCGCCGCCCGCGCGGCCTGGGAATCGACGCCGGCGGACCTGCGGGAGCGGGTGCTGCCCTACGTCGATGGCGTCAACGCGGCGATGGAGCGCGGCCCGCGCCCGCTGGAGGCGCGCATCCTCGACTACCAGCCCGAGCCCTGGCAACCGTGGGACTCGGCGCTCTTCTCGAAGCTGCTGACCTTCATGCTCTCGCCGGCCTGGGAGGTGCAGATCCAGCGCGCCCGCCTGGTCGAGCGGGTGGGCCTCGAGGCGCTGGCCGCGCTCGACCCCGGCTACCCGGCCGGCGGGCCCGCGATGATTCCCCCCGGCGTCCCCTTCGGCCGCCTCTCCCGCGAGCTGCGCGGCGCCTACGCCGACCTGGTCCGGGAGACCGGCCTCGGCGCGAGCGGGGCGGGCAGCAACGCCTGGGCCGTCGCGGCCGGCGCCACCGCCGCTGGGACCGCGCTCTTCGCCTGCGACCCCCATCTCTCGGCCGTCAATCCGCCCTACGGGCACTTCGCGCACGTCGAGTGTCCCGAGTTCAGCGTCGCCGGGGCGACGGCGGCCGGCTTCCCCGGCGTCATCTGGGGCTGCAACCGCCGCATCGCCTGGGGCGCGACGGCCGGGCTGGCCAGCACGCAGGACGCCGTGGTGGAGGAGTTCGACGACGCCGGCCGCTACCGCACGCCCGACGGTTGGGAGCGCGCCGGCGAGATCGAGGAGCGCATCGCGGTGCGCGGCCACCCCGACGAGGTCCTCCGCATCCGCACGACGCGCAACGGTCCCATCGTGTCGCCGCGGATCGCGGGCGTGCGGCACGCCCTGGCCCTGCGCTCGACGGCGCTCGACGCACCCACGGCGGTGGGGGCGCTGCTCGACCTCCCGCGCGCGGGCGACATCGCCGGGTTCCGCGCCGCGCTGACGGCGTACCGCGAGTACAACCTCGTCATCGGCTACGCCGACGTGGACGGGCACATCGGCCTGCAGATGACGGGCGCGGCGCCGCGGCGTCCGCCCGGCTCGGCCTGGCTGCCGCCCTGCGGCTGGGACCCCGGCGCGGCGTCGGTCCGCCCGATCCCGGCCGATGAGTTGCCCCACCTCTTCGACCCGCCGGGCGGCCGGGTCTGGGCCGCCAATCACGCGCCCCTGCCCGCCGACCGGCTCCACTTCGACGGCGAGTTCCTCGACGCCTACCGCGCCCAGCGGATCGGCGAGGCGCTCAACGCCTCCGACCGGCACACGCCCGAGACGATGCGCGCTCTGCAGGTCGACCGGCGCTCGATCGCCTTCCGCGCCGTGGCGCGCCATCTGGCCGGCCTCGACGGCGCGGGCGAGCGCGAGGAGCGGCTGCTCCAGCGGGTGCGCGACTGGGACGGGGAGGCCGGCGTGGAGTCCGTCGCCGCCGCGATCGTGGGCGTCACCTACACGCGGCTGCTGGAGGCGGTCGTGCGGGCCAAGCTCGGCGAGCACGCACCGCTCTTCTTCGGCGACGTGCACGCCGTGCCCAACCTCAACATCCTGCTCGCCCGCACGGCCTCGCTCGTCGTCGGGCTGCTCGACGACGCGCCCGCCGATTGGTTCGGCGCCGCCCCCCCGGCCAAGCGGCGGCCGCGACGTCTGGCGCGCCGTGCTGCTGCGCAGCTTCCGCGACGCCGTCGGCCTGCTCGAGGAGCGGCTGGGGCCGGACCCCGATCGCTGGACCTGGGGCCGGGTGCGCCGGGTGACGCTGAAGCACGGCCTGGGCGACGTGCCGATCCTGGCCAGGCTCTTCAACCTCGGGCCCTACCCGGTGGGCTCCGACGCGCAGGCCCCGCTGCAGGCCGGTCCGCTGGGGCCCGACCCCTTCGCGGTGGCGACCGGTGTCCCCGCCCTGCGCATGGTCGTCGAGATGCGGGATCCGCCCGTCGCCCGCTTCACGCTCGCCGGCGATCAGGTGGGGCGTCGCGGCGACCCGCACCACGACGACCTGCTGCGCGATTGGCGCGCCGGCGACCTGCGACCGCTGCATACGCAGCGCGCGGACGTCGAGGCCGACGCGGCGCACCGCCTGCGGCTGGAGCCCAGCTAACGCGCCCAACGTTGTTGCGGCGCGCCCGCCGAGCGGCGATCCTGCGGAGGGGAGCGGCAGCAATGGACGAACTCGACCGGGACGGACATATCGCGCGGCTGACGCTGCCGGCGGAGTTGGACGCGCACACGGTGGCGCTCCTCCGCAACGCCTGCGCCGCCGTCGCGGAGGAGCCGGAGGTCCGCGTCCTCACCCTCGACGCGCCGCCCGGCTGCTGGCGCGGCTGGCCCGCGGCGCTGCTGCCGCGGCTGGCGGCGGCGGGGCTGGTGGGCGATCCGTTCGGGCCGCTGGCGGCGCTGCCCCAGCCGACCGTCGCCGTGCTGCGCGGCGACGTGCTCGACGCCGGCCTGGAGCTCGCCCTCTGCGCCGACCTGCGCGTCTGCGACGCCGGCGCCCGCTTCGGGCTGCCGGGTGTCGCGGCGGGGCGCCTGCCCGTCGCGGGGGGATTGCAGCGGCTGGCCCGCGCGGTGGGCCGATCGCGCGCCACCCAGCTCCTGCTGGGCGACCCGATCGACGCCGCGGCGGCGCGCGACTGGGGCCTCGTCGGCGAGAGCGGCGACGACCCGGCCGCGCTCGCCGATGCGGTCGCCGGCCGCATCGCGGCACGCGGGCCCATCGCCACGCGGCTGGCCAAGGAGGCCGTCGCGCGGGGGCTGGAGATGCCGCTCGATCAGGCCCTGCGCTACGAGACCGACCTGACGATCCTGCTGCAAAGCACCGGCGATCGCGCGGAGGGCGTGCGCGCCTTCCTGGAGAAGCGGCCGCCCGAGTTCCAGGGCCGCTGAACGGCGGTCCGCCGCGCCGCCGTGACACTGCGCCGTGACACTGGCGCGCGTATCAGGCATGATCGATCGGTGCGTCGTTCGCCGGCGGCCCGTCGCGGCCGGCGAGATCGGCGCCGCGACGAACCGAAGCAGCGGGACGTCCCGCGGACCGCACCGAGATGGCAGGGATGAGGAGAGCCGCGTGCACATCATTCTCGACGAGGAAGAGTCGCTGTCGTTACTGCAGCTGGTCAGCGCGCAGGTCGTCGACGGGGTCGAGCTGTCGGAGCCGGCCGTGGAGGCGATCCGGGAGTGGCGCAACCGCACGATGGAGCGGGGCAGCGACGACCTGCTGACCTTCGCCGCGGCGCTCAACGAGACGCTGGGCAACAAGATCGACGAAGAACTCCGGCGCACCATCCGGCGCCGCGACTACTACCGCAACGCGTAGGTCCGTCCGCGCACGCCGCCGAAAGCGAGCCGCAGTCATGGCCCAGATTGAATTCAACGTCGACGAGTCGTGGGAGATGATGTCCTTCATCGTCAACTACATGCTCAAGGACGTGCCGATGGACAAGTCGGACCGCGCCAAGGTCCGCCGATGGAAGACGAACGAGATGCGCACCGCCAGCGAGGAGATGCGCGCCCTGCAGGAGAAGATCAACGCCGACATCTCGCGCCTCTGGGAGGTGCGGCGCAAGAGCGAGATCCGCCGCCCCGATTGGCGCTGACGGGGCGCCGCCGTGCCCCCGGCCGCGCCCCCGTCTGACGGCGCCGACGCCGAGGCCGCCAAGCCTGTCCTGCTCTACGACAAGCCCGCGCCCGGCGTCGCGGCGCTGACGCTCAACCGGCCCGCGGCGCTCAACGCCATCAACCTCGCCATGCGCGACGAACTCTGGGGCTACCTGGAGGCCGCCGCCGTCGACCCGGACGTGCGCGTGCTGCTGTTCCGCGGGGCGGGGCCGCGCGCCTTCTCGGCCGGGGCCGACATCAGCGAGTTCGGCACGGCCCCCAGCCTGTTGGCCGCCCGCGCCGCCCGGCATGAGCGCGACGTCTGGGACCGCCTGGAGCGCCTGCCCGTGCTCACGATCGCGGCGCTGCACGGCTTCTGCTACGGGGCCGGCATCGAGTTGCCGCTCTACTGCGACCTGCGCATCGCGGCCGATGACGCCCGCATCGCGCTGCCCGAGGTGACGCTGGGCTACATCCCCTCCGCCGGCGGCACGCAGATGCTGCCGCGGCTGATGCCGCCCGGGGTCGCGCGCGGCCTCGTGCTCAGCGGCGACGTGATCGACGCCGATCGGGCGCTGGCCTGGGGCCTCGTGCACGAGGTCGTGCCGGCCGCCCGCCTCGACGAGCGCGCGCTGCGGGCCGCGATGGAACTGGCCGCGCGCGACACGGCCGCCCTGACCACCGCCGCCCGCTCGATCCGGCGCGGGCTGGACCTGAGCCTGCGCGACGCCATCGCCGCCGACGCGGCGCAGACCCTCGCGGGCTGATCCGGCGCGGCCAGGGCTCGCTACGCTGGACGCCAGCGCGCGCAGGCGGTATCCCCAACTGCGGAGCAACGGCGCCCGCGCGGGGGTGCGGGACAGCGCATCGTGATCGAAGACAGAGGGGCCTCCGCGCCGGCGGACGCCCGCCGGAAGGGCCGGACATGAACACGGCGGAATTCCTGGACATCTCGGCGGCGGTCGTGCCCGACCGGGCGGCGCTGATCACGGAGAACCAGCCCACCACCTTCATGGAGATGAGCGCGGAGGTGACGCGGCTGGCCAACGCGCTGCTGGGCCTGGGACTGCAGCGGGGCGACCACCTGGGCGTGATGTCGGTCAATTCGTCGCGCTACGTCATCACCTACTACGCCTGCGCCAAGCTGGGCGTCACCTTCGTGCCGCTCAACTACCGCGCCAAGTCGGACGAATTGGCGTACATGATCGACACGGCCGAGGTGAAGGTGCTGTTCCTCGCCGACCGCTACCAGGACCTGGTCGAGTCGATCCGCGGCGACATCCCCAGCGTGGAGAACGTCGTCGCGCTGGAGACCCCGCGCGACGGTCAGATCCCCTACGCCGAGCTCGTCGCGCAGGGCTCCGACGACTACGTCTACACGGAGATCGACGACGACGACCCGACGATCATCATCTACACCTCCGGCACCACCGCGCTGCCGAAGGGCGTCGAGGTGACCTACCAGGACCTCACCGTCTACGTGACCAACACCATGGCCCCGGCCGACCCCACGGCCGAGCACGAGAAGACGCTGCTCAGCGTGCCGCTCTTCCACATCGCCGGCGCGACGGCGATGATCTCGGCGATCTGGGGCGGCCGCAGCCTGGTCATCCTGCCGCAATTCACGCCCGAGGCCTGGATGGAGGCCGTCGACACGCACGGCGTCACCCACAGCATGGTCGTGCCGACGATGGTCAAGCGCCTGATCGACCACGAGGATTTCCCCAAGTTCAGCGGCGCCAGCCTCAAGCTGCTCGCCTACGGCGCCGCGCCGATGCCCTACGAAGTCGTGCGGCGGGCCATCGACGTGTTCGACTGCGGCCTGATGAACGCCTACGGCCAGACCGAGGCCACCTCCGCCATCACCTTCCTGGGCCCCGACGACCACCGCCTGGAGGGCACGCCCGAGGAGATCGCGCTCAAGGAGCGGCGGCTGCGCTCCGTCGGCAAGGTCATGGACGACGTCGACCTGTCGATCCAGGCGCCCGACGGCGCCGTCCTGCCCACCGGCCGGGACGGCGAGATCTGCGTCCGCTCGGGCCGCACGATGAAGGGCTACTACAAGCAGGAGGAGGCCACGCACGAGGCCATCCGCGACGGCTGGCTGCACACCGGCGACGAGGGCCACCTGGACGAGGACGGCTACCTCTTCATCACCGGCCGCGTGAAGGACCTCATCATCCGCGGCGGCGAGAACATCGCGCCGGGGGAGATCGAGCAGGTGCTGGAGGAACTGCCCCAGTTCGAAGACGTGGCGGTCATCGGCGTCGAGGACGCGGAGATGGGCGAGGCCGTCAAGGCGGTCGCCGTGCTCGCGCCCGGCGCGGCGATCACGGTCGACGAGTTGCGCGACTTCTGCAAGGGTCGCCTCGCCAGCTACAAGGCCCCCCAGTACCTCGCCTTCACCGACGACTTGCCGCGCAACCACATGGGCAAGCTGCTCAAGAACGACATCCGCAAACTCCACGGCGGGCCCGACAACGAGTAGCCTGCGCCCGCCGCGCGCCCCGGCTTCGGCGGGGGCTGGGGGGAGGCCCACCGTGCCGCCTGCCGCGCCTCGTGGTCCGCTGCCGATCGGCCGCCCCGCCGCGGGCCGGCGTCCGCCCCCTGCGGGGGAGCCGCCGCCGCCCGATCCCGCGCCCGCGCCGCCGAAGCGCGGCCGGCTGCGACGCACGGTGAAGATCGGCGGTATCGCGGTGCCGGTCTGGGTACCGCTGGCCGGGCTCGGCTTGGTGACGGCGGCGGAGACGGGGCGCATCGACGGCCCTCACCGCGAGTTGTTCTTCAACATCGCCGACTTCTGGGTGCTCTACGCGCTGCTGCCGCTGCTCGTGGCCGTCGTCGTCTACGGCGTGGCGCGGCGGGCGCGGGTCTGGCGCATCGGCCGCCCCGACTTCCACTTCGACCAGCCCCGCGTGCGCCTGCGCCGCATGCTGCGCGGCGGCGCCGGCACCGAGCGCGTCCTGCGCGACCCCTACGCGGGGGTCATGCATCTCTGCATCATGTCCAGCATCCTGGTGCTGTTCCTCGTCACCGCCCTGCTCGCCATCGACGACTACCTGCCCGACGACAAGGTGCGCATCCTCGTCGGCGACCGCTATCTGGGCTACTCGCTGGTGGGCGACCTCTTCGGGCTGATCGGGCTGATCGGCGTGGGCATGGCCGTCGCGCACCGCTGGGTGCGCCCCCGCACGACATGGCTGCCGAGCACCGAAGACAAGCTGATCCTGGGCGGGCTGGGCGTGCTGCTGGTGACCGGCTTCCTGCTCGAGGGCTTCCGCATCCAGACGTCGGAGATCGCCGAGCACCGCGACTGGTCCTACTGGTCGCCGGTGGGCTTCGTGGTCGCGCTGGCCGTGAGCGGCGTCGAGACGGCCGCCCTGCTCGCCGCCCACAAGGCGCTGTGGTGGTTCCACATGGTCCTGGCGCTCTGCTGGATCGGCCTGCTGGGCTTCACCAAGCTCAACCACCTCGCCTTCGCGCCGGCCAACGCCTTCCTCAAGAGCCCCGGCTCCAGCGGCAAGCTCCCCCTGATCGCCAACATCGAGGAGCAGGAGCACTTCGGCGTCAGCCAGCTTGAGCACTTCACGCAGAAGCAACTCTTCGAACTCGATGTCTGCGTGCGCTGCGGCCGCTGCACCGACCACTGCCCCGCCGACATCGCCGGGCAGCCGCTCTCGCCGATGCACATCATCCAGGACCTCAAGGCCTACGCCGCCGACGTCGGCGAGCGCAAGGCGGGCAACCTCGCCCGCGGTGCGCCGATCGACGACGGCCTCGACGACGCGCCGGTCATGGTCGGCGAAGTGATCCGCGACGAATCGCTCTGGGCCTGCCGCACCTGCGGCGCCTGCGTGCAGGAGTGCCCCGTGTTCATCGAGCACATCCCCACGATCGTCGACATGCGCCGCAGCCTCGTCATGGAGGAGGCGCGTATGCCCGACACCGTGCAATCGACGCTGGAGACGCTGGAGCGGCAGGGCCACCCCTGGCGCGGCACGCCCCACACGCGCGAGTCGTGGATGGACGGGCTCGACGTGCCGCGCTGGACGGGTGAGCAGGAGTACCTCTACTTCGTGGGCTGCACCGGCGCCCTCGTCGACCGGGTGCAGCCGATCACCTGCTCCGTCGTGCGGCTGCTGCGCGAGGCGGGGGTCAGCTTCGGCGTGCTGGCCGGGCAGGAGTCGTGCAACGGCGACCCGGCCCGGCGGCTGGGCAACGAGTACCTCTTCCAGATCCTGGCCGAGGGGTTGATCGCCACGCTCGACGGCGGCGGCGTCAAGAAGATCGTTACCCACTGCCCGCACTGCTTCAACACGTTCAAGAACGAGTACCCCGACCTGGGCGGCCACTACGAGGTGCTGCACCACAGCACGCTGCTGGAGCGCCTCGTCGAGGAGGGCAGGCTGCGGCCCAAGCCCGGCGCCCCGGCGCAGACCGTCACCTTCCACGATTCCTGCTACCTGGGCCGCCACAACAACCTGTACGACGCCCCCCGCAACATCCTCAAGCGGATCCCCAACCTGACGCTCGTGGAGATGCCCCGCAGCCGCGAGCGGGGGCTCTGCTGCGGGGCGGGCGGCGGCAACATGTGGATGGAGGAGCGCGGACGGGCGCGCGTCAACGAGGTGCGCGTCGCGGAGGCGCTGGACACGGGCGCCGACAGCGCCTGCACGGTCTGCCCCTTCTGCGTGCAGATGTTCGAGGCCGGCGTGGGCAGCGTGCAGATGGCGACCGAGGAGTCGGAACGGTTGGGCGTGTTCGACGTCGTGGAACTGCTCGACGTGGCGCTGCCCGAGGGCGAACCGGCCGCCGAGCCGACGTCCGGGGGCGCTCCGTAACGCAGCCGTTTGATTGGGCCCCGCCGCGGCGCAAGAATGCCCCCGGCTGGATGCGCGCCGCGGGCGGCACGAGGATCGCCGCGCACGCCCCGGCCGCGTCAAGGAGCATGCGCGATGGACGCGATCGTCTGCGTCAAACAGATCCCCGACCCGGAGACGCCCGCCGCCGCCTTCAGCGTCGACGAGGCGGCGATGCGGGTGGTCGAGGCGCCCGGCGTCTCGCCCGTGATCAACCCCTTCGACCAGCAGGCCGTCGAGGCCGCCCTGCAACTGCGCGAGGCCGACGGCGGCGCGGGCACGATCTCCGTGCTGTCGCTGGGGCCGGATTCCGCCCGCGACGCCATCAAGACCGGCCTCGCCATGGGCGCCGACGAGGGCTACCAACTCAACGCCCCCGCCTTCGAGGGCGGCGACGCCTGGACGACGGCCCTGGCCCTGGCCAAGGCGATCGAGAAGATCGGCCTGCCCGACGTGCTCATCTTCGGCCGCCAGGCCGCCGACCTCGACCAGGGGACGGTGGGCAGCATCGTCGCGGAGTTGCTGGGCCTGCCGTCCGTGACGGTGCTGCGCTCGGTGCAGTTGGCCGGCGGCGAGATCCGCGTCTCGCGCGTCGTCGCCGACGGCTTCGAGTCGATCAGCGTGCCGACCCCCGCCGCGCTCACGATCAGCAACGAGTTCGGCGACCCGCGCTACCCGCAACTGCGCCAGATCATGCAGGCGGCGCGCAAGCAGGTGACGATGTGGACGCCCGCCGACATCGGCCTGGACCCGGGCGAGGTCGGCGCGGCCGGGGCGCGCGTCAAGATGCACGCCCTCTTCCAGCCCCGGAACGAGACCGAGTGCGAGTTCATCGAGGCCGACACCGCCGAGGAGAAGGCCGGCCTGCTCGCCGCCAGACTGCGCGAAGCCAAGCTCGTCTAGCCCGGCCCCGGCCCGGCGGCGCCGGAGAGTGCGTCAGAAGGAACCCCCATGGCCAGCATCCTCGTCTTCGGAGAGAGCGCCCCCGGCGGCGGCCCGGCCGCCATCACGGCCGAGCTGCTGGGCGCGGCGACGCGCCTCAACGCCGCCCTCGGCGGCGGCGGCGCCGCCTGCGCGCTGATCGGGGCCGGCCTGGACGCGGTGGCGCGGGCCGCCGTCGCCGCCGGCGCGGACACCGTCTACACGGCGCAGGACGCCGCCCTCGCGCAGTACGGCGCCGACGCCTATTTGCCCGTCGCGGCGGCGATCGTGGAGCAGGCGGGGCCGGCGGTCGTGCTCTTCGGCCAGACCAGCATGGGCCGCGACCTCGCGCCGCGGCTGGCGACCCGGCTGGGCAGCGCCGTCGCCATGGACGCGCTGGCGCTGGAGGCCGGCGACGGCCGCGTGCGGGTGACGCGCTCCTGCTACGGCGGCAACGCCCGGCAGGTCGTCACCGTGGAGAGCGACCCGCAGGTCGTGACGGTGCGGGCCAAGTCGCAGGACCCGCTGCCGGAGGACGCCGGCCGCGCGGGGGAGATCGTGCCGGTGGCCGCGGCTCCGGGCGACGCGCGCGCGCGCCTGCTGGAGAAGGAGACCGCCGACTCGGCCGGGGTGCGGCTGGAGGACGCCGGCATCGTCGTGTCCGGCGGTCGCGGCCTGGGCGCGCCCGAGGCCTTCGCCGACCTGGAGCGCATCGCCGCCGACCTCGGCGCCGCCGTGGGCGCCAGCCGCGCCGCCTGCGACCTGGGCTGGTACCCGCCCAGCCAGCAGGTGGGCCTGACGGGTACCGTCGTCTCGCCGGAGCTCTACGTCGCCATCGCCATCAGCGGGGCCAGTCAGCACATGGCCGGCTGCGGCGGCAGCAAGAACATCGTCGCCATCAACAAGGACCCCGACGCCAACATCTTCCGCTACTCGCGCTTCGGCATCGTCGACGACTACAAGAAGGTGCTGCCCCAGTTGGAGGCGGAACTCAAGCGGCTGCTGGCCGACGCTTAGCCGTTCCCGCGGGCCTTGCGCCAAGCGCGGATCTCCGACGCGTGCTCGGTGTCGTGGTCGATGAAGCCGTCGACGAACTCGTCGGGCGAGAGCATGGCGCCGCCCAGGTCGTAGCGGGGCTGCGACCGCACCTCGTCCGGCATCGCCGCCAACAGGTCGAGCATCTCGCGGCGGGAGGCCCGCAACAGGCGCTGCAACTCGGCCCCGCTCAGCGACCGCGTGCGCCGCAGCCACTCCCGGTTCATCGCGTCGTCGTCGGGCTCCGCGACCTCCCGGCCGCGCTCCAGGGCCACGATCGCCGTGACGCCCCAGGCGTCCCAGCCCAGCAGGTGCGCCAGCGTCTGCCGGACGCTCCACTCCCCCACCACGCCCGGCGCGTCGAGCAGCGCGTCGTCGAGGCCGGCGATGCTCTGTACGAGCTTTTCGCGCGCGTCGGCCAGGTCGGCGGTACTGCTGAGCGCTTCAACGACCATGCGAACTCCGCGCCGCGACGCGACGGCCGGGCGACCGCAGCATGCGCGGGACGGTATCAGAGCCCTTGCCGGGCGGTCGGTACCGCGGTGAACAGACGGGCGCGCGCGGCGTGATTGGTCGCCGGGTGCGTTGACCAGTTGACGCTGCCGATCCGCGCTGGCTAGTCTCCGGTCCGGGTCCGCCGGGGCCCTTCCCTATGATTCGCACCAGCATCGCCGACGCCGGCTCCGGTTTCACGGCGGCCGGAGCGACCGTCTCCGATGGGAGAGCAGACGCATGCGCTCGATCGGTCTCGCGGGGGGGATCGCCTCCGGCAAGTCCACCGTCACGGCCGCGCTCGCCGATCTCGGCGCGACGGTGATCGACGCCGACAAGCTGGGCCACCGCGCGTACGAGCCCGGCTCGGCCGCGCACGCCCGCGTCGTCGCCGCCTTCGGCGAGGAGATCGTCGGCCCCGACGGGACGATCGACCGCGCCGCGCTGGGGGCCAGGGTCTTCGGCGCGCCCGCCGAGATGACCAGGCTGACCGACATCGTCTGGCCCGCCATCGCCGAGCTCGTCGACGAGGAGTTGGACGCGGCGCGGGCGGCGGGCGCGTCGGTGGCCGCGGTGGAGGCCGCCGTCCTCTTCGAGGCGGGCTGGGAGAGCCACTTCGACGAGGTCTGGGTGATCAGCGCGCCGCCCGAGGTCGCGCGGCGGCGGCTGATGGATCGCAACGGCCTCAGCGCCGAGGAGGCCGGCAAGCGCATCGCCTCGCAACTCGGCAACGCCGAGCGGGAGGCGCGCGTCGACATCGTCATCCGCACCGACTGCTCGCTGGACGAAGTCCGCGGCCGGGTGGAAGCTGCCTGGAACGCGCTGCAAGATCGGATCGCCGCGACCGGCTAGCGCCGCGCCGCCCAACGCATCGTCGCCCCCGCGCGGGCGCCGACACCGGAGAGGACGCTCATGACCACCGTTGCCGAAGGTACCATCACGCAGTACCGCTCCTGGGCCGTCGAGGAGTTCCGCGCCGAGGAGGAGCCCTACTACGTGCCGGTCGGGGACGAGGTGGAACTCTTCCGCGCGGCCTGGGACTCCAAGGTGCCCGTCCTGCTGAAGGGCCCCACGGGCTGCGGCAAGACCCGCTTCGTGGAGTACATGGCCTACCACCTCAACCGGCCGGCCCTCGTCGTCCGCGACGGCCGCCAGGTGATCGAGGCCGAGGACAACCTGCCCCTCGTCACCGTCGCCTGCCACGAGGACCTGACCGCCAGCGACTTGGTGGGCCGCTACCTGCTGGAGGGCGAGGAGACGAAGTGGATCGACGGGCCGCTCACGCGGTCGGTCAAGGCGGGCGCGATCTGCTACCTGGACGAGGTCGTCGAGGCGCGCAAGGACACGACCGTCCTCATCCACCCCCTCACCGACCACCGCCGCATCCTGCCGATCGAGAAGAAGTCGCAACTCCTGCAGGCGCGCGACGGCTTCCTGCTGGTCATCTCCTTCAACCCCGGCTATCAGAGCGCGCTCAAGGATCTCAAGCAGAGCACCCGCCAGCGCTTCATCTCGATCGAGTTCGGCTACCCGCCGCGCGAGACGGAGGCCCGCATCGTGGCGCACGAGTCGGGCGTCGACATGGACGTCGCCATGAACCTCGCCAAGATGGCGGAGAAGGTGCGCAACCTGCGCGAGCACGGCCTCTCCGAGGGCGCCAGCACGCGGCTGCTGATCTACGCCGGCAAGCTGATTCAGAACGGCATCGCGCCGCGCCGCGCCTGCCAGGTCGCCGTGGCCTGGGCGCTGACCGACGACGGCGACGTGCAGCGCAGCATCGAGGAGGTCATCTCCTCGATTTTCGAGTAGCGGATCTCCGGGGAGCGGCGTGCGGCTCGGCATCGTCTCCGACGTACACGGCAACATCGAGGCGCTCGACATCGCCATCGAGCGGATGGGCGCCGTCGACGAACTGCTCTGCGCCGGCGACGCCTGCTACCAGTTCCGCTTCTCCAACGAGGTCGCCGCGCGCCTGCGCGAGGTAGGCGCGCGCTACGTGCTGGGCAACCACGAGGAGATCCTGCTTAGCCCGGCGGGCATCCGCGCGCAGCAGTCGCCGCGCGTGGACCAGGAACTGCTGGAGTGGACGCGCGCCCAGCCCTCGACGATCCGCGTGCAAGTGGGCGGCAAGCGCCTGCTGATGTTCCACGCGACGCCCTGGGCGCCCAACCGCGACTACCTCTATCCGTCCAGCCCGGAGCTGCGCAAACTCGCCGCCGAGGAGGCCGACTACATCATCTACGGGCACACGCACTACCAGATGGCGCGGCGGATCGGACGGGCGCTGGTCGTCAACCCGGGCTCCATCGGCGACCCGCGCGATCCCAACAACGACTTCCAGGTCTCCTATGCTGTGCTGGACACGGAGACCGACGCCGTGCAGATCGGCAACTTCTCCGATCCCACCCGGACCATCGCGAAGCACTCGGGTAGCCACGGCCGATGAACGATGCCCTCCCTCCCCGCCTGACTCCCGGCCCCGCGGCGTCGCCCCGTGGCTGACACGCTCGACCGGGCGCAGGAGGCCCTGGGCGCGTTCCCGCCCAGCCTGCAGCAGGACTACGAGGCCGCCCGCGGCGCCCTGGCGCCGCTCCTGGCCCCGCAGGAACTCGCCTCCTGGGCCGACGACGGCGTCGAGATCGCGCGCCACTCGCTGCGCTCCTGGGAGGCGGCGGGCGAGTACTTCCGCGCCAGCCCCGGCATGTTGGAGCGGCTGACCTTCAGCCGCTTCCGCGAGTGGACCCGCACCGGTGTGGAACTCGTCGAGTCCTCGCCGGCGCTGGCCGGGGCCTACTTCCGGTCGAGCCCCGACTCGCTGCAGTACCTCTCGGTTACGCAAGCGCCCGACTGGGCGGCGCAGGGCCGCTCGCTCTACAAGGGCACCTGGAAGTCGGGCTCGCTGGCCGCCCAGTACTTCGAGGTCAGCCCCCAGGTGCTCCCCCAACTGCCGCTCAACCAGATGCGGCTGCTGGTCGACCTCGTCGATTCCCTGGCCGGCCACTCCTACGAACTGGCCAGCGCCTGCCTGAACATGTCGCCCGACGTGCTGGGCCAGCTCGACCGGCCCGACCGTGCGCCGTTCCTGGAGTTCGGCTCCGTCGTGGCGGGCACGGCCTGGGTCGACGCGCGCGTCTACTTCGAGCGTGGGCCCACGCTGGTGCGCCATCTGCACCCGCAGCAGCGGGCGCGCTTCCTGGCCCTGGCGGGCCGCGTGGCGGTCGGCGTGGGGCGGCTGGGGCATCCCTACTTCATGGAGGCCGCGCAGTCGCTGGCGGAGATCGACCGCGACGCCCACCGCGACATGCTCGAACTGGCCGAGGGCATCGTGCCCGTCTCCGGCATCGCCGCGATGGAGTTCGTCAAGTCCGCGCCCGAGGTGCTGCGGCGGCTGCGCCCCGAGGACCTGCCGCGCTGGCAGGAGGCGGGCCGGCAGATCCTCGACGTCAGCCCCGAGGGCGGCGAGGCCTTCTTCCGCCTGGAGTCGTCCAAGGGCGAGGACATCATCGAGGCCCTCTCGTCGCGGGTGGAGTTGGATCGCGTCTCGGAGTTGATCCGCATGTACTGCAAGGCGCTGACCGGCGCCGACGTCGCCGTGCACTCGGCCGAGCAGTTGGCCGAGAAGGGCGTCGGCTGGGTCGACGAGAGCAGCCCCACGACGGAGGGCACGGCCATCTACCTGCCGCCCACCGTGGAGCAGTACTCCGGGAAGGACGAGAATTTCGCGGTCTACAAGGTCTTCGCCACGCACCAGGCCGCGCGCCTGGAGTTCGGCTCCTTCGCCTTCGACTACGCGCGGCCGGGGCGCATCTTCCGGCGCGCCGCCCGCGAGGACGCGCCCGCGCGCGACCCCGAGCAGGCCGAGGCCGTCACGGCCATGGAGCGCTTCTTCGACGGCTTCGCCGACCGCCGCCTCGCGCACGACATCTTCACGATCGTCGAGGACACCCGCATCGACACGATGGTCAAGCGCGAGTACGCGGGCATCCGCCGGCCCATGTCGCGCCTGCAGGAGGCCGCGCTGGAGCGCCGCCGCCCGCTCGAGGAGATGCCCGTCCGCCAGGCGATGATCGAGAACCTGCTGCGCGCCTCGCTCGACGAGGGCCTGCGGCTGCACTGGCCCCAGGAGTTGCACGCGGTCATGCAGCGCCCGCTGCGCATCCTGGGCCGCATCCGCGAGGAGGGCGCGACCGTCGAGGACTCCGGCGCCGCCACCCGCGTGCTCTACGACTGGATCCGCCAGATCCCCAACGTGGAGTTGGACGAGGCCGACTGGTCGGAGATGGCGGAGGGGGCGGCCGACGAGGAGATGGTCGACATCGGCCCCGGCGCCGGCGACGGCCAGATGGAGTCGTACCAGCCCAACCTGCCCCAGGGCGAGGAGCAGCCCTACGAGTCGCCCGAGCCGATCGACTTCCGCGGCGACTTCAAGCCGGAACTCGTGCAGTTGCTCATGAAGCTCAAGAACCAACAGATGGGCGACGGCGACACGCCGCCCGTGCAGCTCAGCAAGGAGCAGTTGCAGGAACTGCTGGAGAAGTCGACCGAGATCAACATCACCGAACTGTCCGAGGGCGACCTGGACGAGTCGTCGGGGATGTTCCTCGACAACCTGATGAAGGAAGTCGAGCAGCAGATCCAGCAGGCCGCCCAGCAGCAGGCGGGCAAGCGCGGCGACGGCAGCGACCCCGAGGACAGCGGCGAGCCGCTGCCGGAGGTCGCCGAGTCGTTCTACTACGACGAGTGGGACTTCCGCGCCTCCGATTACAAGCCGCGCTGGTGCCGCGTGCAGGAGATGCGCATGGAGCACGGCGAACTCGACTACTACGAGCGCACGCTGCACGACTACGCGCAGCTCGTGCAGGAGACGCGGCGTCAGTTCGAGCAGCTCAAGCCGGAGATGTTCCGCAAGATCAAGCGGCTGCCCGACGGCGACGACTACGACCTGGACGGCGTGATCGAGTGGATCGTCGAGCGCAAGGCGCAGGCGCAGTCGGAGGCCAAGCTCTACTACCGGCGCAACAAGGTGGAGCGCGACGTCGCGGTGGCGTTCCTGCTCGACATGTCGGCTTCGACCGACGAGGAGATCACCAAGCACCAGCCCCGCTCGCAGGGGGCGGACGACAACTTCGACGACGACCCCCGCAAGTACCTGAGTTGGTGGGCGCAGAAGCGGGCGCAGGACGCGCGCCACCCCGCCAAGCGCATCATCGACCTGGAGAAGGAGGCCGCCGTCCTGCTGATCGAGGCGCTGGAGACGATCGGCGACACCTACGGCGTCTACGGCTTCAGCGGTTACGGCCGCGACAACGTGGAGTTCTACGTCATCAAGGACATGGATGAGACGCTCAACAACGACGCCAAGGAGCGGCTCGACAAGGTCGCGCCGGTGCGCAGCACGCGCATGGGCCCGGCCATCCGGCACTGCATCCACAAGCTCAAGCAGACCGCCGCCAAGGTGCAGATCCTGGTGCTGCTCTCGGACGGCCGCCCGCAGGACCACGGCTACGGGCGCGACCGCACGGAGAAGGAGTACGCCATCCACGACACGAAGATGGCCCTCACCGAGGCCCGCCGCGAGGGCATGACGCCCTTCTGCCTGACCGTCGACCGGGCCGGGCACGACTACCTCAAGCAGATGTGCGAGGACATGGGCTACGAGGTCGTCGGCGACATCGAGTCGCTGCCGCGCCGCCTGCCCTCCCTCTACCGCCGCCTTACGCAGTAGCGCCGGCCAGGCGCAGCCGCAGCGACCCGCCCGACCGCTCCTCGACGACCTCCCCCCGCTCCAGCAGCACGTCGATGTGGCCCTGCACCTCGGCGAAGGCGGGCAGCAGGCGTGCGCCGGGCCGGGGGCGGAAGAACCGCAGCAGCAGTTCGTAGGGGGTGAGCGGCCCCTCGCGCAGGCAGCGCAGCAGCCGCTGCCGCCGCCGCGCGTGACGCGCGAGCGTCCAGCGGATCGCCTGTTCCACCGGCGTCTGACGCGGATCGCCGTGGCCCGGGTAGAGGTGCTCGGCGCCCAGCGCCGCGATGCGCTCCAGCGATCGCGTGTAGGCGGGCAGGCCGCGGAAGCGCTCGTCCGGGCGCAGGAAGTGGATGCCCGGGTTGGGCGTGATGCGCGGCAGCAGTTGGTCGCCGCTGAACAGCGAGCCCGACGCCTCCTCCAGGCAGACCGCGTTGCCCGGCGTGTGCCCCGGCGCGGCGACGAAGCGCAGACGGCGCTCCCCGGCCGACAGCACGTCGCCGTCCTCCAGGGCGCGGTCGGGCGCGAAGGGGGCGCCGCGCAGCACGGCCGGCCAGCGGTCGCGCGCGGCGTCCCGCTTGCTGCGGCCGGCGCGCCGCCGCCGCAACGCTTGTTCCCGTCGTTCCTCCGGGAAGCCCGCCTCCCGCAGCAGCCCATCGACGAGGTCCGCCTGGTAGCCGACCACCCGGTCACCCAGGGCGAAGCGCTCGACCTCCGCCGCCGCCCCCACGACCGCCGCCCCCACCTCCTGCCAGCGGCGCGCCAGCCCGCAGTGGTCGATGTGCGCGTGCGTCACGACGACCGTGCGCACGTCGGCGGGGCTCAGCCCCGCGGCCTGGAGTTGGGCCGTCAGCGCCTCCCAGGCGCCGTCGTAGTCGGGCCCGGCGTCCACCAGCAGGACGCCGTCGCGGGCCGGGTCGGCGGCGGGCAGCGCGTAGACCCAATTCGCCCCCAGCGAGATCGGCAGCACGCGGCAGTCGTCGAGCATGGCGGCGTCGGACAAGGCATCGCCTCCGGCGGGGGCGCGTCCCGCGGACGCGGGCGGCTAGAAGTGCTGGAAGCAGTGCGGCCGATGCCGCGTCGCGAAGGCGCGATCGACGGCGGCCAGGTCGAGCCCCGCCGACGCCTCCGCCCGCCCCATGCCGACGAGCGCGGCGGCGCCGCGGTAGCCCGTCACCAGCGACGCCAGCGACTGCACCGGCAGCGTCAACTCCGCGGCGCCGTCGCTGCGCGCGACGGTCGTCCGCGCGCCGTCCGTCTCCATCGCCCAGACGCCGTCGTTCCAGGCGCAGAGCGGATCGATCACCCGCAGCCGCAGCGAGAGCGGGCCGCCGTAGGGCCGCTGCGGCAGGCCCGCCGCCACGTCGACGACGCGCCCCATGATCCCGTCCTGCGTCGAGCGGCGCAGCATCCGCGGCTCCTGCACGAGGTCGAACAGCGGGTCGTCCTCGGGCACGTTGTCGTAGTGGATCCAGCGCACCAGGTCGTGGCTGCCGACCACCCGCCAGAGCGCTTCGTAGGCGGCCGGGCTCAGCGCGACCAACTCCCGCAGCGTCAGCCGCTGGCTCTCGTCCGGGTGCAGATCCTCCGTCGTGGGCCCGTAGACGCCGTCGCGCACGGTGTAGAGCGCATAGCCGCGCGCCGCGCCGCCTTCCTCGTGGATCGCGGCGTAGAGCGGCCCCTCGCGCGGGCGATCGCGCAGCGGGCCGCGCTCCCACATGTTCTGGCTGCGATGCAGCTCCCCCGTCCGATCCGCGATCCAGGCGTCGTAGACCGTGCGCAGCGTCTCGACGTCCGGCTCGGCGTTCAACTGCACTTCGCCCGCCGCCGCCGGCGCGGCCACGCCGGGCAGCGCGGCGAAATCGACGTCGCCCGGCCGCATCTTGTAATGCACGTCCTGCGTCACGACCTCGTAGCCGAAGCGGCGGTAGATGGCCGTGTGCGTCCCCCACAGGATCGCGAACGCCTGGCCCGCCGCCCGCTGCCGCCGCAGCGATTCCTCCAGGAGGCGGCGCACGTGCCCCCGCCGCCGGCGATGCGGCAACGTGCCCACGTCGGCCACGCCCGCCGCCGCCACCTCCGCCCCGTTCAGCATCCAGCGGAACGGCCAGGCGTTGAACGAGGAGACCATCTCCCCGTCCTCGAAGGCGCAGATCGTCGTCTCTCCAGGCTTGAACGGCTCCCCCTCCGGCCGATGGGCGAAGACGGTGCTGTTGATGAAGCGGTACGCCTCCGCCTCCTCGGGCGTCGCCGACCGGATCTCGATGTCTGGCATCGCGGCTCCTTCGTTCTCAGGCCGACCCCGCCCGCCGCGCGTCCTCGCGCGAGCGGGCGAAGATCAACTCCTTCTCCCGCAACTGGCCCAGCGCCGCGCGGCGCAACAGCAGCAGGCACGACGTCACCGCCCGCCGCTTGATCGCCGCCCGCGTCTGCGCGAAGACGTACTCCGAGTGCGAGCGCCCCGTCGCGGTGGCGACGCCGATGTGCGTCGTCCCGACGGGCTGCCCGCCGTGCGGCGCCGGCCCGGCCACGCCCGTCACGCCGATGCCGATGTCGGCGCCGAGCGCCTCGCACACGGCCGCCGCCATCGCGACCGCCGTCTCCTCGCTGACCACGCCGTGCTCCGCGATCGTCTCCGGCGGCACGCCGTAGCGGATCTTGGTCGCCTCGCTGTAGGTCACGAGGCCGCCGCGGAAGTAGTCGCTCGACCCGGCGACGTCGGTCAGCGTGCTGGCCAGCAGCCCGCCCGTCAGCGACTCCATCACCGCCACGCTCAGCCCGCGCTCGCGCAGCAGGTCGCCCACCCCGCCGGCCAGCGTCGTCTCGTCGGCGCCCCAGACGGCCGTGCCGAACAGCGCCCGCACCTGCGCCTCGACGGGCTCGATGCGGGCGCGGGCCTCGGCCTCGGTGGCGGCCTTGGCGGTCAGCCGCAGGTGGACGCCGTCGGCCTTGGCGTACACCCCGACCGTGGGATTGCGGCTCTTCAGCAGCGGGCTGGCCATCTCATCGACCGTCGCCTCGCCGATCCCGACGGTCTTCAGCGTGCGGCTGATGATCACGTCGCCGTCGCTGCGCGCGGCCAGCCGCGGCGCGACCTCGTTGGCCCACATGCCGGTCATCTCGGCCGGCGGCCCCGGCATCGCCGCGACGATGCCGTCGGCGTTCTCGACCCACCAGCCCGGCGCCGTGCCGCGCGGGTTGGGCAGGATCGCGCCCGAGGGAATGATCGTCGCCTGCTTGATGTTGCGCGCCGGCATCTCGCTGCCGCGCCGCGAGAAGAACGCGCGCAGCGTCGCCTCGGCCTCCGCGTCGACCCGCGCCTCCTCGCCGACCGCCCGCGCGATGGCGTCGCGGGTGACGTCGTCCTCGGTCGGTCCCAGGCCGCCCGTGCAGAGCACCACGTCGGAGCGGTCGAGCGCCGTGCGGATCAGCCCGCCCAGCCGCTCGACGTTGTCGCCCACCTGGTGCATGTAGTACAGGTCGACGCCCAGCGCCGGCAGCCGCTGCGCGATGTAGTGGCTGTTGCTGTCCTGGATGTCCGCCAGCAGGATCTCGGTCCCGATGGCGATGATCTCCGCCCGCATGTTGCCGCTCCCCTCCGGCGCCCGGCTCCCCGGCAGAGCCTAACGCCGCACGACCACCCGGCCCGCGTCGTCGACGCCCGCGCGCGGCACGACGCTCTCGCAATCCAGCTCGCCCGCGTAGCGGATGTCCTCGCCGTAGCCGAGGCTGGCCAGGTAGCTGGCGTGGGGGGCGTCGGCCAGCGCCCGCTGGGGGTCGCGGCCGTAGGCGTCGAAGATGCGCAACGCCAGCCGCGCGCCCGACTCCAGGAAGATCGCCGCGGGCTCGTGCCCGTCGAGCAGCAGCGCGGCCAGCGCCCCCGCCGTGAAGGCGTCCTCGACCGAGGCGGTGGTGGCGCGCTGTTCGCCGGCGCAGACGATGGCGAAGTCGAGCTCGCCGGGCGCGGCCGCGTCGCGCAGCGCCCGCGCCGCCGCGGCGCGGTTG
Organism: Dehalococcoidia bacterium; assembly: GCA_963664645.2. Lineage (GTDB taxonomy): Bacteria > Chloroflexota > Dehalococcoidia > Bin125 > Bin125 > TK10-74A. Next base: position 178,498 of record CAXXCV010000001.1, on the reverse strand, counting down.
CGCAGGCAGACGACGAAAGCCGCGGCGGCGTCCGCGGCCAGCGCCGCGGCGCGCGTGCCGTTGCTCGTCGTCTGCACGAGCCGCATACCGCGCACGTCGGTGGCGGCGAACACGGTCGGCGAGTTGCCGAAGTCGAAGCCGGCGATGCGCTGCCCGCCTCGCTCGCCGCACAGCCGCGCCCCCGGCAGCGCCTTGGCGAGGGCGCGCGCCTCGGCCTCGCTGGGGACGGGGTAGACGGCGTCGGCGCCGCCGGCGATGAGCGTGGTGAGCGTCGTGGCGGCGCGCGCCGTGTCGATCAGGGCGACGACCCGCCCGCGGACGTGCGCGGGCGCCGGTGGGCTGAAGAACACGTTGAGGCGTCGAAACCGTGACATCGGCGGAAGCTCCCTCCTGCGCCTGCCCGTCATCCGGGCGGCGATGAGTAGTATGCCCGTATGACCCGGATAACCGGATGACCCCCCCGACGACCTTCGCCGAAAAGCTCGCCGCCGCCGCGGAGCGCAACCGCTCCTGGCTGTGCGTCGGCCTCGATCCGCAGCCGGCGCGGACGCCCGTCGAGGAGATCGCGCGCTTCACCCGCGCCATCATCGAGGCGACGAGCGACCTGGTCTGCGCCTACAAGCCGCAGGCGGCCTTCTTCGAGGCGCACGGCCGGGCCGGCTGGGACGCCCTGGCGGCGACCATCGCGGCCGTGCCGGACCACGTCCCCGTCGTGCTGGACGCGAAGCGCGGCGACATCGCGCATACGGCCGAAGCCTACGCGACGGCCTGCTTCGACGCCCTGGGCGCCGATGCCGTGACGGTGAACCCGTACCTGGGGCGGGACGCCGTCGCGCCGTTCCTGGCCCGGCCCGACAAGGGCGCCTTCATCCTCTGCCGCACGTCCAACGCGGGCGGGGCCGACCTGCAGAACCTCGATACCGGCGGCGAGCCGCTCTACCTGCGGGTCGCCTCGCTGGTGCGGGAGTGGGGCGCCGAGCATGGCAACGCCGGCCTCGTCGTGGGCGCGACGTACCCGCGGGAACTGGCCGCCGTGCGGGCCCGCGCCCCCGGCCTGCCCATCCTGCTGCCCGGCATCGGGGCGCAGGGCGGCGACCTGGAGGCGTCGGTGCGGGCCGGGGCCGGCGGCGGCCTGCTGGTCAGCGCCTCGCGGTCGGTGATCTACGCCGAGTCCGGCCCCGGCTTCGCGGCGGCGGCGCGGGCGGAGGCCGAGCGCCTGCGCGACGCCATCAGCGCGGCGATGGCGGCTCTGCCGGCGTCCGGCTGATCATCGCGGCCCCCGCCGGGCCGCCGGAGGCGTGCGCCGATGACGGTGGTGGAATTCCAGCCCGGCGATCTGCTGGAACTGCGCAAGGCGCATCCCTGCGGCAGCCATCGCTGGTCGGTCGTGCGCATCGGGGCCGACATCGGCATCGTCTGCGCGGGCTGCGCCCGCCGCGTGACGCTGGAGCGCCGCCTGCTGGAGCGTCGCCTGAAGCGCGTGCTGGCGCGCGGCGGTGGGGCATGAGCGACCCCGCCGACCCCGCCCCCGGCGGCGACGGCCCCGGCCCGGACGCGCCGGACGACCGCCCGCCGCGCTTCCGGCGGCGCGCGCCGCGGCTGCCGGGGCTGGGGCGGACCCTGGGCTCGGTCACGTCGCGCGGCACGGCCCAGGCGGGCCGCGCCACCCGCAGCATCGCGCCGCCGCCGATGGCCGCCGCCCCGCAGACGGCCGACCTGCCGGAGGTCGAGTCGGAGGCGCCGCGGCCGGCCCGGCCGGGCGAGCCGGCCGCCTCGATCTTCCGCAACCGCAACTTCCTGCTGCTGTGGTCGGCGCAGGGCCTCTCGCTGGTGATCAACACGGCCCTGCAGTTCGTCTGGCTGATCCTCATCGTCGAGCGCACCGGCAGCAGCATCGCCGGGTCGGGGCTGATTATCTTCCTGGCCGCTCCGCCGGTGCTCTTCGGCCCGATCTCGGGCGTCATCGTCGACCGGATCGACAAACGCACGGTGCTGATCGTGACCAACGTCGTGCGCGCCGGCGCGACGGCGATGCTGCTGCTGGCCGACGTCTCGGTGGCCTCGATCTACGCGGTCGCCTTCATCACCGCCACGATGGGGCAGTTCAACCTGCCCGCGGCCAGCGCTGCCGTGCCGGCCTTCGTGCCGCGCGCCCAGTTCCTCACGGCCAACTCGGTCTTCCAACTCACGACGGCGGTGGGCCAACTGGCCGGGATGGTCCTCGTCGCGCCGGTGATGCTGAAGGCGCTGGGCTTCGACTGGTCGTACATCGTGGGGGCCGTGCTGTTGCTGGCCACGGTCCCCCTGCTGGCGCGGCTGCCGGCGCTGCCCCCCGAGGCGTCGCAAGGGGGCGAGTCGTGGCGGGCGCGGGCGCGCGCCGTCCCCCGCGACCTGCGCGACACCTGGCTGGTCGTGCGCCGCGACCGGCTCACGCAGCTCGCCATGCTGCAACTCTCCATGGGCGGGATGCTGCTGTTCATGTTCGCCCTGCTGGTGCCGCGCTTCGTCACCGACGTGCTCGACCGCCCGGCGGAGGACTCGGTGTTCGTGTTCTGGCCCGTCGGCGTGGGGGCGCTGCTGGCCCTGCGCGCGCTGCCCGCGCTCGGCCGCCGCTTCACGCCCACCGGCATCGTGACGGCGGCGCTGTTCGGCCTGACGGTCTCCATCGGCGCCTTCGCGGCCATCCACTTCCTCGTCGACGCGCTGCAGGACACGCCGTTCGGCCTCGATCGGGTGGAGGGCGACGTGCTGTTCATCGGCGTGACGCTGGTGCTCGCCTTCCCGATGGGCGTGACCTACGCGATGGTCAACGCGCCCGCCCAGACGGTGCTGCACGAACGCACGCCCGCCGCCATCCGCGGCCGCGTCTTCGCCTCGCAGTTGATGTTCGCCAACGGCGTGTCGATGGTCGCCTTGCTCGTCGTCGGCGGCATCGCCGACGCGACCAGCGTGGAGACGGCGCTGTTCGCGGTCGCCGTGCTCACGCTGCTGTCGGCGCTGGCCAGCGTCCACATCCGGCGGCAGGTGCGCCGGGAGGGCGCCGGCCGGCCGCCGCCGCCGGACGCGCCGCCGGGGATGCGCGAGGTCTGACGCCGTCGCGGCGCGGGGGCGCTGGAGCCCGACGGCCGCGCGGTTGTAGGATGGGCGGCGCCGGACCGCGCGCCGCGCCGGTCACAGCGATCGGAGGGTCACGATGACCGAAGTCACGGAAGTCACGATCGAGAGCATCCGCGTCTCCCTGATGAACTACAACCGCGTCGTCGTGCTGCGCGAGCCCAGCAGCAACCGCTACCTGCCGATCTACATCGGCGCGCCGGAGGCCGACGCCATCGCCATGCGCCTGCAGCGGGTCTCGGTGGCCCGGCCCATGACGCACGACCTGCTGGCCAACGTGCTGGAGGAATTGGGCGGCGTCGTCGACCGGGTGGTCGTGAGCAGCATCTCCAACGCCACCTTCTTCGCCCAGCTCTTCGTGCGCGTCGATGAGCGCGAGTTGGAGATCGACGCCCGCCCCAGCGACGCGCTCGCCCTGGCCGTGCGCAGCGAGGCGCCGATCTACGTCGCGCAGGCGGTGCTGGAGGAGGCCGGCGTCACGCTGGACGACTCGACCGAGTCGGAGGACGGCGAGGGCGGACGCCCGCGCGGCCCCGCCGTCAAGCCGGAGGAGTTGGAGAAGATGTCGGCCTTCACCGACTTCATCGAGAGTCTGGATCTGGACGATTTCGACCAGCGCTAGCCATGCGCCGGGGCGGCGGCGGCCGCCGCGCGGGTGGCGGCGTTCGTTGCCCGCACCAGATTGCTTGTGATACGGTTCACCAAGCTTGCACGGGGGCCGGTTTCGGATGGGAAAGCTCCCACCAGCACTGGGCCTGATCGGCATCGGATGGTATGTCGCAACCTGCATCGTTCTGGGCACCCTGGCCGGGCTCTGGATCGATGATGCGGTCGGTATCAAGCCTGTCTGTACGCTGCTCGGCGTCGCGCTGGGGCTGGTTACCGCGGGCTACGGCGGCTACCGCATGCTGATCGACGTGGTCCGGCCAGCGAGGCAGCGGCGGCGCTAGCCGCCCAGCGGGGGACGACGAGTGCCACAGCGGCACCGCGGCAAACTCATCGGGCTGCTGTGCCTGGGGCTGATCGTCCTGGGCTTCGTCCTGATCAAGGCCCCCACGCCGATCATCTCCATCGCCGCCGAGCCCATCATCGACGGCGGCTACACCGTCACCAACACGATGCTCTCCGCCTGGGTGGTCATCGTCCTCATGGCGATCATCGTCTTCTGGCTCTACTTCACCAAGCTGCGCGACATCGAGAAGGCGATGGTCCCGAGCGGCTTCCAGAACGTCCTCGAGGGCCTGCTCGACGCCTTCTTCAACATCGTGCAGCTGGTCGCCGGCGAGAAGAACGGCCGCCGTTTCTTCCCCGTCGTCGCCTCGATCTTCCTCATCCTGCTGTTCGCCAACTGGTTCGGCCTCTTCCCCTGGAACAACGCCCTGGGCCGCACCGTCGACCTGCGCTACGAGTACGTCCACCTGCTCGAGATCGACGTCCACCACCACCTGGAGGAGCTCGAACACGACGACGCGCCGGCCGAGTACGTCTCACTGTTCAACGCGCACTTCAGCGCCTACTACTTCGACCCGATCCCCTTCAAGACGGCCTATCTCGACGAGGCCGACGAGCGCATCGGCGCGATCCTGCGCGACGAACTGAGCGCGTCCGAAGTCGCCGTGCGCGCCGCCTTCGCGCACGACCCACTGCCCGAGGGGGCGAGTTGGGCCGACCTCGTGCACGGCATTGAGGAGCGCATCGAGCACGGGCTGGCGGAGGTGGGCCTCTCCGAGGAGGTGCGCCACCGCTACGAGGCGGACGACATGGAGGCGGCCGTCGAGCACGCCCTCCTCTTCAACCTCCCGATCGCCATGTCCGACGTCGGCGAGCCAGAGCTGTCGGGCTGGGTGATGGACAGCGGCGGCGTCAACATCGTGCCGGTCAAGGCCGACGACTTCACCTACGACCCCTTCCTCGAGCCGGTCCTCGCCGGGATCGACGGCAGCTTCGCCCAGAGCCGCGTCGCCATCGACCGCGAGCCCCCCGGCCCCGGCGAGAGCGCCCTGCCGGTCAACCTCAACACGGCGCACATCGGCATCATCCTCAAGCAGGCGCACGAGGACGTGATCGCCATCGAGGGCGGCCAGATCGAGCGCAGCAAGGGCGTCGCCGAGATCTTCCCGCTCTTCCGCGCCATCGCCACCGACCTCAACCTGCCCCTCGCCATCGCGCTGTGGGCGTTCATCTTCGTGCAGTTGTGGGGCATCCAGAGCCTGGGCCTGCGCACGAACTTCGGCAAGTTCATCGGCGTCGGCGGCGCGGCCGTCGTCAAGGGGCCGATCGGCTTCGTCGTCGGGCTGCTCGAGATCATCTCGGAGTTGGCCCGCATCATCTCGTTCACCTTCCGACTCTTCGGCAACATCTTCGCCGGGGAAGTCGTGTTGTTCATGGCCGCGTTCCTGGTGCCGTTCCTGGCGGCGACCGTGTTCTACGGCCTGGAGATATTCGTGGGCTTCATCCAGGCCTTCGTGTTTGCGATGCTCACGCTCGTCTTTGCGGTCACGGCGGTGTCCCACGGGGAGCACGGCCATGATGAGGAAGAAGCCGGGGAGACCGCCGGGCGCTAGCGCCGGACGGCGCGGGCCCGGAGAGGTCACAAGCAGAGAGTGCGGCTCGGGAGGCCGCGGGAGGGAAACCTGATGGACCTGCTACTGCAAATCGGAGACGTCGGTTTCGCCGATGGACTGAAGTTCATCGGCGCCGGGCTGGCGATCGGCTTCGGGGCGCTGGGCCCCGGCATCGGGATCGGCTTCCTGGTGGGCAAGGCGATGGAGGCGCTGGGGCGCAACCCCGAGGCCGCCGAAGTCGTCCAGCCGAACATGATCCTGGGCATGGCCTTCGCCGAGGCGATCGGCATCTACGCCCTGGTCGTGGCGGTCATGATCGGCTTCGTCTTCTAGCGGACGGACGCAGTCGGGCGGCCGGCCGGCCGCCCGCGGTTCGTCCCGCGGCGGGGCCACGCGCGTGGTCCGCGCCGCTGAGGCGACGGCCGTAGAAAGGTGAGGCGCGCCGTGGACGGTCTCGGCATCAACCTCCCCAGCCTGATCACCCAGTTCGTCAACTTCGGCCTGCTGCTGGCGTTGCTGTGGATCTTCCTGCACAAGCCGCTGGGGCGCGTGCTCGCCGAGCGCCGCCGCCGCATCGAGGAGGGCCTGCACGCCTCCGAGGCCGCCCAGGAAGAGGCCGAAGCGGCCAAGGTCCAGGCCGAGGCCGAGGTGCAAGCCGGCCGCGAGCAGGGCCAGGAGCTGGTCGCGCAGGCCCAGCAGATCGCGGCGCGTATCCAGAGCGACGCGCGCGACTCCGCCGCCGCGGAGAGCGAGGCGATGCTGGAGCGCGCCCGGCAGGAGATCCAGCGCGAGCGCGACATCGCCATCGCGCAGTTGCGATCGGAGTTCGCCGACCTCACGATCCGCGCGGCCGAGCGCGTGATCGGGCAGGCCCTCGACGCCGATGCGCACCAACGCTTGATCGACGAAGTCCTGGCGGACTCGTCGATCGGCGGCCGGCAGAACTAGGAAGACGCGATGCCCGGATCCGAGGTCGCCGCCAAGCGCTACGCCCAGGCCGCGTTCGCCATCGCGAGCGCGGACGACAGCGTCGACGCCTGGCAGACGGCGCTCGACGGGCTGGCCGCGCTGGCGGCCGACGCCACCGTGGGCGCCTACCTGGCGACGACCAAGGTCGAGGAGGCGGCCAAGTTCGCCACCCTCGACCAGGCGCTGGCCGGCGTCGATCCGAAGGCCCGCAACCTGGCCAAGCTGCTGGTGCGCAAGCGCCGCACGGCGCTGGCGGGCGACATCGCGCGGGTCTTCGGCGGCCTGGTCAACGCCGAGCGCGGCCTCGCCAGCGCTCGCGTGACCACCGCGCGTCCGCTCACCCCCGGCGGGCGGGCGTCGGTCGAGCAGGCCGTGCGCGCCGGTACCGGCGCGCGGGACGTGGAACTGGACGAGCAGGTCGATCGGGAGATCCTGGGCGGCGCCATCGTCCAGATCGGGGACCACATCATCGACGGCAGCGTGCGTACCCGCCTGCGGGGGCTGCGCCGCGGCATCGCCGGCAGCATCGGCTGACCGGCCGAGGGACAGCCCGCCGGCGGACGGCCGGCCGAGGGACAGCGAGGAGCACAGCATGGCGGTTCGACCGGAAGAGATCGCCTCCATCATCCGGCAGCAGATCGAGGGCTTCGATACCGGCGCGGTCGCGGCGGACACCGGCACGGTCGTGGAGGCGGGCGACGGCATCGCGCGCATCTTCGGGCTGGCCGGGGCCCTTTCGGGGGAACTCCTGGAGTTCTCCCGCACCGACGAGAGCGGCCAGCCGATCAGCGGCATGGCGCTGAACCTGGAAGAGGACATCGTCGGCGCGGTGGTCCTGGGCGACTACCGCCCCATCGAGGAGGGCGACGAGGTCCGCTCGACCGGCCGCGTCGCCGAGGTGCCCGTCGGCGACGCGCTGATCGGCCGCGTCGTCAACGCGCTGGGCGACGCGATCGACGGCAAGGGCCCCATCGCCTCCACCGACCGGCGGCCCATCGAGCAGATCGCGCCCAACGTCGTCACCCGCGCCGGCGTCGACACGCCCGTGCAGACCGGCATCCTCGCCATCGACTCGCAGATCCCGATCGGCCGCGGCCAGCGCGAGTTGATCATCGGCGACCGCCAGACCGGCAAGACGGCCGTCGCCATCGACACGATCATCAACCAGAAGGGCGAGGACCTGCTCTGCGTCTACGTCGCCATCGGCCAGAAGCAGGCCAAGGTGGCGCAGGTGGTGGCCACGCTGGAGAAGTACGGCGCGATGGACCACACCATCGTCGTCAACGCCTCCGCCGCCGAGTCGGCCGCGCTGCAGTTCATGGCGCCCTACGCCGGCGTCGCCATCGCCGAGCAGTTCATGGCGGAGGGCAAGGACGCCCTGATCGTCTACGACGACCTCAGCAAGCACGCCTGGGCCTACCGCCAGATCTCGCTGCTGCTGCGCCGGCCGCCCGGCCGCGAGGCCTACCCCGGCGACGTCTTCTACCTCCACTCCCGCCTGCTGGAGCGCGCCGCCAAGCTCAACGACGGCTACGGCGGCGGCTCGATCACCGCCCTGCCCATCATCGAGACGCAGGCCGGCGACGTCTCCGCGTACATCCCGACCAACGTGATCTCCATCACCGACGGCCAGATCTTCCTGGAGGCCGACCTGTTCAACGCCGGCCAGCGGCCGGCCGTCAACTCGGGCATCTCGGTGAGCCGCGTGGGCGGCGCGGCGCAGCGCCGCTCGATGCGCTCCGTCGCCGGGCAGCTGCGCCTCGACATGGCGCAGTTCCGCGAGCTGCAGGCCTTCGCCCAGTTCGGCACCAGCGACCTCGACGACGCGACCCGCCGCCAGTTGGAGCGCGGGCAGCGGCTCTCGCAGCTGCTCATCCAGCCGGAGAACGAGCCGCTGCCGCTTGCCCTGCAGGTCGTGCTGCTGTTCGCCGCCAACGACGGCCTCACCGACGACGTCCCCGTGAACAAGATCACCGCCTTCGCCAAGGCGCTGGGCGACTACATGACCAGCAGCGAGCCCGGCCTGCTCGACACGATCCGCGAGAGCGGGCGGCTGGAGGACGACACGCAGACGGCGCTGCGCACCGCGATCGGTGCGTTCAAGCAGTCGGTGCCGTTCTAAGGGCGGCCGCGGGAAAGGCTGAAGAAGGGCTGACATGCCGAGCACGCGCGAGATCCGCCGGCGCATTCGCTCCGTGGAGAACACGGCGAAGATCACCAACGCGGTGCAACTCGTCGCCGCGTCGAAGATGCGCCGCGCGCAGATGCGCGCGGAGGCGGCGCGGCCCTACGCCGAGAGCATGCGCGGCCTGCTGGCCAATCTGGCCGGGTCCGGCGGCGACGGCCAGGAGCCGGGCCCGCTGCACCCGCTGCTGGAGCGCCGCGAGGTGGGGGAGACCGCCATCATCCTGATCACGCCCGACCGCGGCCTCGCCGGGGGGCTGATCTCCAATCTGCAGCGGCACGCCGGATCGCTCGTCCTGAGCCCCGAGCAGGGAGGCGACGTCTCCATGATCCCGGTCGGCCGCAAGGGGCTCGACTACTTCGCCCGCTTCGACGTGCCCTTCCGGGGCGAGTTCCAGCGCCTGGGCGACTACCCCAGCCTCGACGACACGCGGCCCATCTCCCAGATCGCCATCCAGGACTACATGCGCGGCGAGGTGGACCAGGTCTCGCTCGTCTACGCGGCCTTCGTGAGCACCGTGCAGCAGCGCCCCACGACCGTGCCGCTGCTGCCCGTCGAGGCGCCCGCCTCCGGCGACGGCGACGCCGCGGCGGAGGTGGAGTACATCTTCGAGCCCAGCCCGCAGGCGGTGCTCGACGACCTGCTGCCGCGCTACGTGGAGATGCAGGTCTACCAGGCCGTGCTCGAGTCGGCCGCCAGCGAGCAGTCGGCCCGCATGGTCGCGATGCGCAACGCGACCGACGCCGCCAACGAGATGGTGGGCGACCTGACGCTGCAGTACAACAAGGCGCGGCAGGAACAGATCACGTCCGAGCTGCTCGACATCGTCGGCGGCGTCGAGGCGATGGCCTAGGCCCGCCATGCCGCCCCTCCCCTCCCCGCCGCCCGCCCGCGCCGTCATCTTCGACATGGACGGCGTCCTCGTCGACGGCGAGCCGCTGCACTTCGCCGCCGCCCGCGACGTGCTGGCCGGCTTCGGGGCGGAGCTGACCTGGGAGACCTACACGGACTGGATCGGGGAGACGTTCGACACGATCTGGCCCGACATCCAGCGCCGCTTCGCCCTGCCGGTGGGCCGCGGCGAATACGAGCGCGCCTTCGGGCCGCGCGTGCAGGCGCAGTACGAGCGGCACGCCGTCGCGATGCCGGGCGCCCGCGACCTGCTCGCCCGCCTGCACGACGCCGGCGTGCCCCTGGGCTTGGCCACGTCGACCAAGCGGCCCCGCGTCGACGCGGCGCTGGCCCGGCTCGACCTCGCCCGCTTCCTGACCGTCACGGTCTCCGGCGACGAAGTCTCGCGGGGCAAGCCCGACCCCGAGATCTACCTGACCGCGGCCGCCCGTTTGGGCGTTGCGCCCGAACACTGCCTGGTGCTGGAGGACTCGCCGGCGGGCGTCGCCTCGGCGCGGGCGGCGGGGATGCGCGCCGTCGGCGTGCGCATCAACGGCGGCAGCGGCCGCCCCCTGGACGGGGCGGACCGTATCATCGAGTCGCTGGCCGACTTCGACCCGGGCTGGGTCGAGGCGCCGCAGCGTGAGGGGGCGCAGGCCCGTGTCTAACGCACGCCGGGCCCGGCCCGCCGAATGGTTCATCCCGGGCCCGCGCGCCCGTGAGAGGAGTACGTGATGGCTGCAGAAGGACGGGTCGTCCAGGTGATCGGCACGGTGGTGGACGTGGAGTTCCCGCCCAACGCGCTGCCGGCGCTGTTCGACGCGGTGACGATCACCATGGGCGACGGCACGGACGTCGTCACGGAGGTGCAGCAGCACCTCGGCAACAACCGCGCCCGCTGCCTGGCGATGGACGCCACCGAGGGCATGAAGCGCGGCGACGCCGCCCAGGACACCGGGCAGCCCATCGCGGTGCCGGTGGGGGAGATCGCGCTGGGCCGCATCTTCAACGTGCTCGGCCAGCCGCTCGACGACATCGGCCCCATCGACGCCGCCGCCCAGCGCTGGCCCATCCATCGCAAGCCCCCCACCTACGAGGAGCAGGTCTCCGAGGCGCAGATCTTCGAGACCGGCATGAAGGTCATCGACCTCATCGCGCCCTTCACCCGCGGCGGCAAGATCGGCGCCTACGGCGGGGCGGGCGTGGGCAAGACCGTCGTCATCCAGGAGTTGATCCGCAACATCGCGACCGAGCACGGCGGCTTCTCCGTCTTCACCGGCGTCGGCGAGCGCTCCCGCGAGGGCAACGACCTCTGGAACGAGATGAAGGAGTCGGGCGTCCTCTCCAAGACCGCCCTCGTCTTCGGCCAGATGAACGAGCCGCCGGGCGTGCGCCTGCGCGTCGGCCTGACCGGCCTCACCATGGCGGAGTACTTCCGCGAGGAGGAGGGGCAGGACGTCCTGCTCTTCATCGACAACATCTACCGCTACACCCTGGCCGGCCAGGAGGTCTCGGCGCTGCTGGGGCGCATGCCCTCCGCCGTGGGCTACCAGCCCACGCTGGCCACCGAGATGGGCGAGCTCGAGGAGCGCATCACCACGACGCCCAAGGGCTCGATCACCTCGTTCCAGGCGATCTACGTCCCCGCCGACGACTACACCGATCCCGGCGTGGCGACGACCTTCGGCCACCTCGACGCGGTCATCGCGCTGGAGCGCTCGATCGCCTCGCAGGGCTTCTACCCCGCCGTCGATCCGCTGACGAGCTTCAGCCGGGCGCTCGACCCGGCCATCGTCGGGCAGGAGCACTACGAGGTGGCGCGCGGCGTGCAGCAGGTGCTCCAGCGCTACCGCGACCTGCAGGACATCATCGCCATCCTGGGCGTCGACGAGCTCTCCGAGGAGGACAAGCTGGCCGTCGCGCGGGCGCGCAAGATCCAGCGCTTCCTCACCCAGCCCATGTTCGTCGCCGAGCAGTTCACCGGCCTGCCCGGCCAGTACGTCGCCACGCGCGACACCGTGCGCGGCTTTGGCGAGATCCTGCAAGGGCAGCACGACGACCTGCCCGAGCAGGCCTTCTACAACGTGGGTGCGATCGAGATGGCCGTCGAGAAGGCCGAGCAGATGCGGGCCGGGTCGGCCGCCTAGGCGGCCGGGACCCCGCGAAAGGGCGCCGCGATGGCGAAGCTGACGCTGGAGATCATCACGGGCGAGCAACTCCTCCTGCGCGAGGAGGAGATCGACGAGGTCGTCGCGCCGGGCAGCCTGGGCGAGTTGGGCATCCTGCCCAGCCACGCCCCGCTGGTCACGAGCCTGCAGGCCGGATCGCTGCGCGTGAAGCGCGCCGGCGACGAGGACGACTTCTTCGTCAGCGGCGGCTTCCTGGAGATCCGCGACAACCACGTCAAGGTCCTCGCCGACGCCGCCGAGCGCGGCGCCGAGATCGACCTGGAGCGCGCGGAGACGGCCCGGCAGCGCGCCGAGGAGCGCCTGCGCGGGGAGGCGACGGTGGACCGCGTGCGGGCCGAGGTCGCGCTGCGGCGCTCGCTCATGCGCCTCAAGGTCGCCCGCCGCCGTCGCCGCGGCCGGGCCGACATGCCCGCCGGCCAGGGCGGGGCGGAGTAGCCGCGCGCTTCTCCGCGGGAGGCGCCCCGCGGGCCGTGCTAGGTTGATCGAGGGGTGAGGCGCGCTCCGGCGCGGCGGAAGGGCGTCCCACGATGGAGCCGCTGTACCGGGTGCGGGGGGGCGGACCGCTGCGGGGCGACGTCCGCGTCAGCGGCGCGAAGAACGCCGCCCTGCCCTGTCTGGCCGCCACGCTGCTCACCGACGAGCCCTGCACGATCCGCAACCTGCCCGGCATCGCCGACGTGGGCGGCTTCGTCGCGATCCTGAGCCACCTCGGCGCCGAAGTGGACCACGATCCGGCCGCCCACTGCGTCACCGTGTGCGCGGCGGGCCCGCTGGCCGAGGCGCCGCCGGACCAACTCGTCGGCAATCAGCGCGCCTCGTTCCTGGTCATGGGGCCGCTGCTGGCCCGCGAGGGACGCGCCGCCTGCGCGGCCCCCGGCGGCGACGTCATCGGCCGGCGCCCGCTCGACGTGCACCTGCGCGGCTTCCGCGCGCTCGGCGCCGACGTGCGCACCGAGGCGGGGCGCTTCGTCGCCTCGGGGCGCCTGCGCGGCGCGCGCATGGCGCTCGACTACCCCAGCGTGCTCGGCACCGAGAACCTGATGCTCGCCGCCGTCCGCGCCGAGGGCGAGACGGTGATCGTCAACGCCGCCGCCGAGCCCGAGGTCGCCGCCCTGGCCGACCTGCTCCGCGCGATGGGCGCCCGCATCCGCGGGGCCGGCTCGCACACGATCACCGTCTCCGGCGTCGCCGCCCTTCACGGGGCCGACTACACGCTCATCCCCGACCGCATCGAGGCCGGCACCTTCGCCGTCGCGGCGGCGATCAGCGGCGGCGACGTGCGCATCCACGACGTGCGCCCGCGCCACCTCGACGCGCTGCTGTTCAAGCTGCGCGAGATCGGCGCCGAGATCGACGAGGACGAGGACGCGCTGCGCGTCCGCCGCCGCGGCCCGCTCCAGGCGACCACTGTCCAGGCGGTGCCCTACCCCGGCCTGGCCACCGACCTGCAGGCCCTCGTGACCACCCTGCTCACCCAGGCCGAGGGCGTGAGCGTCGTCGACGAGCGCGTCTTCGAGAACCGTATGGGCTACGTGGCGGAGTTGCGCAAGATGGGCGCACGCATCGTCCTCGCGGGCAGCACGGCGATCGTGCAGGGGCCGTCGCCGCTGCACGGGGCGGTCGTGCAGGGCCTCGACGTGCGGGCCTCGGCGGCGCTGGTCGTCGCCGCGCTGGTCGCCGAGGGCGAGACCGAGCTGCGGGACGTCGTGCACCTGGAGCGCGGCTACGAGCACTTCGGCGAGAAGTTGCGCGGCCTGGGCGCGGCCATCGAGCGCTGCGGCGCCGCGGCGGCGGCGCCCCGCGCCTGACGCGCCCCCCGCTTGACTGTCGGACGCCGGGAGGGCCGGTATGATCGCCCGGTCGCGGCGGCGGCGCGCGGACCTCTGAGGGAGCTATGGCGCTCGGCAAGAAGATCGGCATCGACCTGGGCACGGCCAACATCCTCGTCGCGATCCGGGGCCGGGGCGTGGTGCTGCGCGAGCCCGCCGTCGTGGCGCTGGCCCAGGGCGACAACACCGTCGTCGCCGTCGGCGAGGACGCCCGCGCGATGATGGGCCGCAGCCCCGAGGGGATCAGCATCGTGCGGCCCATGCGCGACGGCGTCATCGCCGACTACGTCGTCGTGGAGGCGATGCTGCGCTACTTCCTGGGCCGCGTCACCGGGCGGCTCAACCTGGTCCGGCCGGAGGTCATGATCTCCGCCCCGGCCGGGGTCAACACCGTCGAGCAGCGGGCCGTCCGCGACGCGGCCGAGCAGGCCGGCGCCCGGCGCCCGGCGCAGCTCGTGCCGGAGCCGCTGGCGGCGGCGATCGGCGCCGGGCTCCCCGTCGCCACGCCGCGCGGCAACCTCGTCGTCGACATCGGCGGCGGGCGCACCGAGGCGGCCGTGATCTCGATGTACGGCATGGTCGTCTGGCACTCCGAGCGCGTGGCCGGCAACCGCTTCGACGAGGCCATCCAGAGCTACGTCAAGCGCCGCCACAGCCTGATCATCGGCGAGCGCACGGCCGAGGACCTGAAGATCGCCATCGGCTCCGCCCTGCCGGTCGAGGACACACTGCGCACCCAGTTGCGCGGCCGCGACCAGGTGAGCGGCATGCCGCGCACGATCACCGTCACGTCGAACGAGATCGCCACCGCGCTGCAGGAGCCGCTGGCCGGGGTCGTGGGCGTGATCCGCTCCGTGCTGGAGGAGATGCCGCCGGAACTCTCGGCCGACGTGATCGACCGCGGCGTCGTGCTGACCGGCGGCGGCGCGCTGCTGCGCAACGTCGACCGGCTGCTGACGGAGGAGACGGGCATCCCCTGCCACATCGCCGATCGGCCGCTGGATTGCGTGGCCGAGGGCGCGTCGATCGCGCTGGAGTACATCGACGTGATCCGGCGCTCGCTGCCCAGCGACGAGGGGATGCTGGCCGGCGCGATCGAGTAGGGCCGGGTAGCGCGCCGCTCACCCGGCGGGCGCGGCCGGGGAACCGTCCTGCGCGAGGAAGTACGTCATGCTCTGCAGCGACAGCACCGGGTCGATCTGGCGCAACTGCACCCCGGCCGGCACGCGCACGGCGATGGGCGCGTAGTTCAGCACCGCGTACACGCCGTTCGCGACCAGCACGTCGATCACCCCCTGCGCGATCTCCCCCGGCACCGCCACGATGCCGATGTCGACCGGCTCCTCGCGCAGCGACGCGCCGAGGCGCGCCACGTCCTCGATGATCAGGGAGCCCTCGCGGCGGCCGATCAGCGCGGGGGCGGAGTCGAACGCCTTGACGATGTGGAAGCCCTGCGGGCCGAAGCCGCCGTAGCCCAGGATCGCCTGGCCCAGGCGGCCGGCGCCCACCAGCGCCATCTTCCACTCGCGGTCCAGGCCCAGGATGGAGCGCAGCGTGTCCAGCAGGTGACGCACGTTGTAGCCGCGCCCCTGCTTGCCGAAGCGCCCGAAGTAGGAGAGGTCCTTGCGGATCTGGGCGGGCGTGACGCCCAGTTCCCCGCCCAGCTCGCGCGAGCTGACCACCGGGCGCCCCCCCATGTCGAGCAGGGCCAGGGCGCGGACGTACACCGGCAGCCGGTTGATGACGACTTCGGGGATCTCGGTGGCCGTCACGGCGTGCGCTCCCGGCCGGCGGTCCGGGTGGAGCCCCAACGGGCCCGGCGATTCCCCGGCGCCACGGCCCGATCTGGCGCGTCGGTCTATGACTCGCCAGTGTATCGACTGCCAACGTAGTCACAACGCGGGCCGGACCGCGGACGATGGGAGCGCGCCGATGCCGCCGCCGCGAACCGTCCTCGATGCGCGCGCGCTGCCGTCGCTGCGGGAGCGGCCCTGCGCCTACCCCGACGCACGGCCTCTCGATGCGCGCCCGCCCGGCGTCTACGCCGCCGGCAGGGTCCACGTCCTCGGCGAGGAGGAGCGCCCCGACGACCTCCTGCGCGCGCTCGGCGCCGCGCCCCTCGCGGCGCGGGCGCCGGTGCTCGCCGTGGGCTCGAACGCCTACCCCCGGCAACTGCTCGACAAGTTCTCCCCCCGCGGCCTCGCCGACGACAGCGTCCCGACGCTGCGCTGCCGCGTCGCGCGGGCCGCGATCGCCTACGCCGGGGCGCTCTCGCGGTGGCGTTACATCCCCGTCTCGCTGCGCGCCCGCCCCGGAGCCGGCTGCGAGACTTGGCTGCAATGGCTGACGGTGGAGCAGTTCACCCGCATCTCCGCGACCGAGGGCGCGGCCTACCGGCTGGTCGCGGTGCCGGACGTCGTCGCGCCCGCGCTGGGGGCGGGGCGGCTGACCGCGCTGGGTTGGGCGCACGAGGCGCTGCTGGACCTCGGCGGCGGCCCCCTCGGCCCGGCGGCGATAGACCAGCGGGCGCTGCTCGACCGCGCGCTGCGGGCCGTCGATCCGGGCGCGGCATGGGACGGCTGCCGACTGCCAGAAGAAGCGGTCGCGCCGCTGCGGCGCTGGCTGCGGGCGCATCGCGCCGCGAATCCGCTGCCCGACTCATGGCGGCTGGTGGAGCGCGATCCGGCGGCCTTCGCGGCGTTCCGCGCCGGATAGGCCGGCGCCCGGATCGGCCCGGTTCGCGGCCGTTATTCGCCCTATGACGCAGCCCCGGGAGTGGTAGAATGGGGGAGCGCCCGACCCCGCGTTCGAGGCCGATTCCGCTGCGAGGGGGACTGCTCGCATGGTGAGAGCCGAGGAAGCGATCCGTCCACCGCGCCCGCGCGACATCGAGACGGAGATGCGCACCTCGTACCTCGATTACGCGATGAGCGTGATCGTCGCGCGCGCCCTGCCCGACGTCCGCGACGGCCTCAAGCCCGTCCAGCGCCGCATCCTCTTCGCCATGGACGATCTGGGCTTGCGCTCCGGCGCGGCCTTCAAGAAGAGCGCCCGCATCATCGGCGAGGTGCTGGGCAAGTATCACCCGCACGGCGACTCGCCCGTCTACGAGGCCATGGTGCGCATGGCGCAGGACTTCTCGCTGCGCTACGCGCTGGTCGACGGACAGGGCAACTTCGGCTCGATCGACGCCGACCCGCCCGCCGCGATGCGTTACACCGAGGCCCGCCTCAGCCAGATCGCCGAGGAGATGCTGGCCGACCTCGACAAGCAGACGGTCGATTTCACGCCCAACTTCGACAGCTCCCTGAACGAGCCCACCGTGCTGCCCGGGCGGCTGCCCAACCTGTTGGTCAACGGCGCGCAGGGCATCGCCGTCGGCATGGCGACGAACATCCCGCCCCATCACCTGGGCGAGATCGCGGCCGCCGTCAAGCTGGTGCTGGCCAACCCGGAGGCCGGCGTCGACGAGCTGATGGAGGTCGTCGAGGCGCCCGACTTTCCCTCCGGCGGCCTGCTCTTCGCCGGCGAAGGGCGCGCGGCCGTGCGCGAGATCTTCGGCACGGGGCACGGCCGCATCACCCTGCGCGCCGTCCACCACACCGAGGAGACCGCCCGCGGCAACCGCATCCAGATCGTCTTCACGGAGTTGCCCTACCAGGTCAACAAGGCGGCGCTGATCGAGCAGATCGCCAACCACGTGCGCGACAAACGCATCGACGGCATCGCCGACCTGCGCGACGAGTCGGACCGCGACGGCCTGCGCGTCGTCGTGGAGCTCAAGCGCGACGGCAGCCTGCAGATGGCGCTGGCCCACCTCTGGAAGCTGACGCCCCTGCAGACCAACTACGCCGCCAACATGGTGGCCCTGCTCGACGGGCGCCCGCGCGCGATCTCCCTCAAGCAGGCGATCGAGGCCTACATCGACCACCGCCGCGCCGTGATCCGCCGCCGCTCCGAGTTCGACCTGGAGAAGGCGCGCGACCGTCACCACGTCGTCGAGGGGCTGCTCAAGGCCATCGGCATGATCGACGAGATCATCGCGGCGATCCGGAAGGCCGAATCGGCCGACGCCGCCAAGAGCCGCCTGCAGCGCGCCCCCTTCGCGCTGTCGGAGCGGCAGGCGCAGGCGGTGCTCGACATGCAGTTGCGCCGCTTGGCCGCGTTGGAGCGGACCAAGCTCGAGGAGGAGTACCGCGAACTCAGCGAGACCATCGCCTACCTGGAGGGCCTGCTGGCCGACCCGAAGAAGATCGACGGCGTGATCACGGAGGATGTGGACGAACTGACGGAGCGCTTCGCCGGCGAGCGGCGCACCCAGGTGGTCGCGCGGGACGCCGAGAGCTTCAGCCCGGAGGACCTCGTCGCGCACGAGGAGACGGTCATCTCCTACTCGCGCGGGGGCTACATCAAGCGCATGCCGCTCGCCACCTACCGCACCCAGAACCGGGGCGGCAAGGGCGTCAAGGCGATGCAGACGCGGGCCGAGGACGCCGTCCGTGAACTCCTCGTCGCCGATACGCACGACAGCCTGCTGCTGTTCAGCGACCGGGGGCGCGTCTTCAGCCTCAAGGCGCACGAGGTCGAGGAGCGCACGCGCGAATGGCGCGGCCTGCCCATTCGCAACCTCGTGCAGGTGGAGCCGGAGGAACGCATCACGGCGATGGTCGCCGCGCCCGAACTGGACCGCGACTACCTGCTGCTGGCGACGCGGGACGGGCAGGTCAAGAAGACGGCGCTCAAGGAGTTCGCGAGCGTACGCCGGGCCGGCCTGATCGCCTTCAACCTGCAGAACGGCGACGAGCTGGTCCTGGCGACCACGGCGCACGCGGGCGACGACGTGATGGTCGCCTCGGACGCGGGGCTGGCCGTGCGCTTCCCCGTCGATTCGCTGCGCGAGGCGTCCCGGTCGAGCGGCGGCGTGCGCGCGATCCGGCTGCCCGCCGGCGGCCGGCTGGTGGGCCTGCTGGCGGTCGCGCCGGGCCGGGAACTGCTGACCGTGACGGCCAACGGCTTCGGCAAGCGCACGCCGGAGTCGGAGTACCCGCGCAAGGGGCGCGGGGGCAAGGGCATGATCGCGCACAAGGTCTCCGGCCGCACCGGC
The DNA here is from genome assembly GCA_963664645.2 of Dehalococcoidia bacterium. Taxonomy (GTDB): domain Bacteria; phylum Chloroflexota; class Dehalococcoidia; order Bin125; family Bin125; genus TK10-74A. The sequence goes on along the minus strand of CAXXCV010000001.1, from coordinate 159,653 downwards.
GCGCTGGTGTCGCTGCACCAGGTCGCCGGCGACGAGCAACTGGTCCTGATCTCCGAGGAGGGCAAGTTCATCCGCACCGCCGTCGACTCCATCCGGGCGTGCGGGCGCTCCACGCAGGGCGTCACCGTGATGAAGACGGATGATGGGATGGACGTCGCTGCCGTCGCCATCGTGCGGCCCAGTGCGTGGGAGGGTTCGTCGGGCCCGGAGGCGCCCGCCAACGGCCGGCGCGAGGGCAAGCCGTCGTCCGCCGCGCGCGGCGCCTCCTCCCGCAACGGAGCCGCGCGCAACGGCGCCGGCAGCGGGCGGCGGCGCAACGGCCGCTGACTATTCATCCCGTCCGTGGTGGTGGTGATGGTGGTGGTCGTGCGTCCCGTCCGGCGGCTCCGCACCGGAGCCCGGCGCATCTTGTCAACAGCCCGGCTGGCCCGGATTCCCGCAGCAGAGCGACAAGCGGCGCGTCTTGATCCAGTTGTTGCGCGCGAACAGCCGCAGCGTCGTCGCCGTGGAGGCGTCGTAGTCGCGCAGGCTGAGCAGCGTCCGCCGCATCCGGGGCAGCAGCCAGCGCACGAAGCGGTACGCATCGACCGGCGCGGAGACAAGACGGCCCAACCACCTGCGGATCACGCTGCGGGGCGCCGGGTCGGGCATGGGTCGCTCCTCGGCGGCGGCGGCCGCGCGGCTCGGGGCCGGATGCGTCCGCACTGGCCCCAGCTTACCCGTTCCAGCACACTGGCCGCATGACCGCCGACCCGAAGCTCGCCGCCGCGCCGCCCGCCGTCTGGCGGGTCCGCACGCACGACCCCGCCGAGACGCGCGCCCTCGGCGCGACGCTGGGGGCGCTCGCGCCCCGCGGCGCGGTCGTGCTCCTGCAGGGCGACCTGGGCGCCGGCAAGACCGTGATCGCCCAGGGCGTCGGCCGCGGCCTCGAAGTGCCGGGTGTAGTCAACAGCCCCACCTTCGTGCTCGTCAACGAGCACCTGGGCGGGCGTCTGCCCATGCTCCACGCCGACCTCTACCGCCTCGACGACGCGGCCGAGATCGCGGAGCTCGTGCTCGACGAACTGGCGGCGGACGGCGTGCTGCTCGTCGAGTGGCCCGAGCGCAGCGCGGAGCCCATCGCCGAGGACGCCCTCCGCGTCACCATCGCCCCCGGCGACGGCCCCGAGGATCGCACGCTGACCTGGGAGGCGCGGGGCGGCCGCTCGCAGGCCCTGCTGGACCGGCTGCGCGCCGCGGCCGGGCCGGAAACCGCGTAAGCGTGGAACTCTCCATCGACAGCGTCGGCCTGCAGTCGAGCGTCGCCGTCAGCGACGCCGGCCGGCCGTTGGTCGAGATCAACTGGCCGACGGGCCGCCGTCACACGCCCAGCCTGATCCCCACGGTCGACGAGGCGATGCGCCGCGCCGGCGCCGAGCGATCCCAACTCACGGCCGTCTTCGTCGACGTGGGGCCGGGCGCGTACGGCGGCATCCGGGCCGGCATGGCCGCCGCGACGGCCATCGCGCTGGCGCTGGGCCTGCCGGCCGTCGGCGTGGGGCGGCTGGAGATCGAGGCCTACGCGCACGCGGCGGCCGGCGTCGTGGCGGCCGTGCACTCGGCCGGGCGGCGGCAGTGGGCCGTCGCGCGCTACCGCGGCCCGGCGCCGGAGTGGCGGGAGGAGGCCGGACCGCGGCTCGTCCCGGCCGGCGATCTGGTCGCCGCCCTCGGCGACGGTCCCGCGGGCGTCTGCTGCGGCGACCTGGGCGATTTGCCCGACGCGACCCGCGCCGCTCTGCAAGACGCCGGCTGGACCCCGGCCAGCGCGGGCGCAAACATGCGCCGGGCGGCGCTGCTGGCGGAACTGGGCTGGCGGCGGCTGGAGGCCGCGCGGGCCCGCGGCGACGACCTGCACCCGGCGCGCCTGCAGCCGATCTACCTGCGCGAGCCGGCGATCGGCCCGCAGCCCCCGCCGCCCGCGACGGAGCCCCAGCCGGTGAAGGAGACGAGCCGATGAGCAGCGAGCGGACATTGGTGCTGGTCAAGCCCGACGGCGTGCAGCGCGGTCTGATCGGCGAGGTGCTGGGCCGCCTCGAACGGCGGGGCCTGCAACTGGTGGGTCTCAAGCTGATGCACATGGACGAGGCGCTGGCGGCGCGGCACTACGCGGAGCACGTCGAGAAACCGTTCTATCCCGGCCTGCGCGACTTCATGACCAGCGGCCCGCTGGTCGCCGCCGTCTTCGAGGGCGAGAACGCCGTCCGCGCGGTGCGTCAGGCCATGGGCGCGACCGACCCGCTGGAGTCGCCCCCCGGCTCCATCCGCGGCGACCTGGCGCTCGACCTGGGGCGCAACATCGTGCACGGCTCCGACTCCCCGGAGTCGGGGGAGCGGGAGGTCGCCCTCTTCTTCCGTCCCGAGGAGTTGCTCGCCTGGACACAGGACGCCGCCCGCTGGGTGCGTGAGTAGCGCGCCCGCCCCCGGCGCGGGCGACCGGTACCCTGCCCCTATGGCCTCGCCGTCCCTGCCCTCATTGAATGCGCAGCAGTTGCCGCCCCGCCGACCACAGTCCCTCCAGGTCGTAATAGGCGCGCTCCTCGCGGGCGAAGAGATGCACCACGACGTCGCTGTAGTCGAACAGCTGCCAGCCGCCGTCGCTGCCGCCCTCGCGCCGCAGGTGGCGGTCGCCGGCCGCCCGCTCGACCGCTTCGCCCAGCGCCTCGAACTGCCGCGACGATGTCGCGGAGGCGATGACGAAGTAGTCGGTGAAGCCCGCCACGGCGCTCACGTCCAGCAGCACGATCTCCTCCGCCTGGCGGTCCGCCAGCGCATCGACGATTCGCCGCCCCAGGGCCTCCGCCTCCTCCAGGGGCGCGGTTGCGCTCGTGGGGGCGTCGGTCGGGGCGGCGTCGGTGGACATGGGCGGGGGCGGCTCCTTCGTGCGGCGCGGCGGCGTCGCTGTTGGCGACATCATACCGGCCGGAGCCGGACGGCGGGAGCGGCGTCGTGAGCCGTGTGGTCGTGGCGATGAGCGGCGGCGTCGACTCCAGCGTCGCCGCGGCCCGGCTCGCCGAGGCGGGGCACGAGGTGATCGGCCTGACGATGCGCCTCTGGACCGAGCCCCGCCCCGAGGCCTTCCGCGGGCGCACGCAGTGCTGCGCCGCCGAGGACATCGACGACGCCCGCCGCGTCGCGCAGCGGCTCGGCGTCCCCCACTACACGCTCAACCTGGAGAAGCCGTTCCGCCGCTTCGTGGTCGACGCGTTCGTCGAGGAGTACGCCCGCGGGCGCACCCCCAATCCCTGCCTGAACTGCAACACGTTCATCAAGTTCGACGCCTTCCTCGAGCGCGCCTTGGCCCTCCGGGCCGACTACATCGCGACGGGACACTACGCGCGGCGCATTGAGCGCGGCGGCGCCGTGGAGTTGCACCGCGCCCGCGACTCGGCCAAGGACCAGTCCTACGTGCTCTACACGCTCTCCCCGCGCGCGCTGGACCGCACGCTCTTCCCCATCGGCGACCTGCCCAAGACCGAGGTGCGCGCCATCGCCGCCCGGCACGGGCTGGCCGTCGCCGACAAGCCCGACAGCGCCGACATCTGCTTCGTGCCCGGCGGCGACTATCGGGAGTTCGTGCGCCGCCGCCTGCCCGACCGACCCGGCGAGTTCCACGACGCGGATGGCGCGGTCCTGGGCGAGCACGCCGGTGTGCAGCACTTCACCGTCGGCCAGCGGCGCGGCCTGGGCCTGGCGACGGGTGAGCCCCGCTTCGTCACGGCCATCGATCCCGCCGCCAATGTCGTCCGGCTGGGCTCGCGCGAGGAACTGCGGGTCGATGCGCTGGCGCTCTCCGACCCGCACTGGCTCACCGTCGGCCCACCCGTCGACCGGCCGCTGTCGGTGCAGGTGCGGGCGCACGGCGATCCGGTCCCCGCGCGCCTGCGGACCGGCTCCGGCTCCGACGGGGGCGCCGCCGGCCTGCGCGTCGAGCTCGACGCGCCGCTCTACGGCGTCGCCCCCGGTCAGGCCGCCGTCCTCTACGACGGCGACCGCGTGCTGGGCGGCGGCACTGTCGCCCGCATGTCGCGCCGCCGCCAGGATGAGCCGACGAGGGTGGTATAGTTTCGTTCGCTTTGCCGCCGGCCTCCGCGGACCGGCGACGACAGGATGCCGCCGCTCATGGACGTCCTCTCCACCCTGACCGATATCCGCGACATCGTCGTGATCGTGGCCGGCATCATCGGCATCGTGGCGCTGACGCTCTGCATCGTCTTCACGGTGCTGATCGGCTGGGGGTTGCTGAAGCTGATCAAGACCACGCGGGGGACCGTACGCGACGGCCTGGGCCCCATCCTGGAGGACGCCCGCGAAACCACGGCCGGCGTGAAGGGCTCGACCGACTTCCTGGCGGAGACGGTCGTGCGGCCGTTGATCAAGGCCTACGGCGTCGTGGCGGGCCTGCGCAAGGCGCTGGCCGTGCTGGGCAAGGCCCGCGGCGGCCCGCGCGGGGGCGGCTAGACGGGGGCGGTCCGACGCCGCATCGGCCGGAGACCAGACGAACACGAGGGAGCACGACCATGGATTTCACGCACAGCGCCAAGGTGATCGAACTGAAGGCCCGGCTCGAAGCCTTCATGGACGAGCATGTCTATCCCAACGAGGCGGAGTACGACGCCTACGACCTCATCCCCAGCTAGCCACACCGCCGAGAGGAGCGAGTCATGTCCGTCGAGGTCCTGGTTGTCACGAAGGGCCACCCCTTCGACTACAACGGCTTCTACGCCATGTTCGACGAGAACCCCGATCTGCTCACGACGCAGGTCGAGCAGCCCGCCGCGCAGGTGATGCTGCGCCCCGAGAACGTGGCCGAGTACGAGGCCGTCTGCTTCTACGACATGTGGGGCACCGTGAGCCCCGACGGCGGCGCGAGCTTCGTGCCCGCCCCCGAGGAGTACCAGCAGAGCATCGCCGCCCTGCTCGAGAGCGGGAAGGGCATCGTCATGATGAACCACGCCATCGTGCAGTGGCCCGCCTGGCCCGGCTGGCGCGACGTGAGTGGCACCTCCTTCCTCCTGACCGAGGGGGAGGTCTTCGGCGAAATGACTCCGGGTTCCGGCTACCGCGGCGGCCCCCTCGACCCGCGCGGCAACCCGGAGGGCACCGTCTCCGCCGATCCCGGCGCCGCCGGCCACCCCGTCCTTGATGGCGTCGACCCCTTCACCATCGAGGACGAGCTCTACCTGACCTCCAAGCGCTTCGAGTCCCAGCCGGACATCCTGCCCCTCATGCGCACGGACTACCCGATGGTGAAGGAGAACTTCAACCCGCCGCCGCTTGCTCCCGCCGAGGAGCAGGCCGGCTGGGACCATCCCGAGGGCAGCAACCTCGTGGTCTGGGCGAAGAAGAGCGTCAACTCCCCGGTCATCGCCATGCAGCTCGGCGACGGCCCAAACTGCTACGCCAACCCCGGCTTCCGCAAGCTCCTCAGCAACGCCCTGCACTGGGTCGCGACCGAGGACGCGCGCGCCTGGGCCGCCAGCTAGCCCGATCTCCCACCACCACAGAAGGAGCGGAACGATGGCAGTGAAGGTACTCGTCGTGCTGGGCAAGGCCCGCGGCAGCCCGCGCGGGGGCGGTTAAACGAGGGCGGTCCGACGCCGCATCGGCCGGAGACCGGACGAACACGAGGGAGCACGACCATGGATTTCACGCACAGCGCCAAGGTGATCGAACTGAAGGCCCAACTCGAAGCCTTCATGGACGAGCACGTCTATCCCAACGAGGCGGAGTACGACGCCTACACCCGCGATCACAACAACCTCTGGACGCAGCCGCCCCTCATGGAGGACCTCAAGGCCAAGGCCCGCGAGGCGGGCATCTGGAACTGGTTCCTGCCCCGCGACTACGAGCCCTGGAGCCCCGGCCTCAGCAACGTCGAGTTCGCCCCCCTGGCCGAGGTCATGGGCCGCGCGCCCTGGTCGTTCGAGGTCTTCAACTGCTCCGCGCCCGACCGCGGCAACATGGAGGTGCTGGCCAAGTTCGGCACCGCCGCGCAGCAGGAGCGCTGGCTCACGCCCCTGCTGGCCGGTGAGATCCGCTCCACCTTCGGCATGACCGAGCCCCAGGTCGCCTCGTCCGACGCCACCAACATGGAGCTCACCATCGTCCGCGACGGCGACGACTACGTGCTCAACGGGCGCAAGTGGTGGAGCAGCAACATCATGCACCCGCTCAACCGGCTGCTCGTCGTGCTGGGCGTGACCGATCCGAACGCCGAGCGCCACGAGCGCCACTCGATGATCCTGGTCCCGCGCGACACGTCCGGCCTGGAGGTCGTGCGACCGCTGACCGCGCTCGAGAGCTACGACTCGCCCGGCGGCCACGGCGAACTGCGCTTCACCGACGCCCGCGTCCCGGCCGGGAACCTGATCTGGGGCGAGGGCAAGGGCTTCGCCATCGCGCAGGGCCGGCTGGGGCCGGGCCGGTTCCAGTACGCCATGACCTGCGTCGGGGCCGCCCAGCGCGTCCTCGACCTGATGTGCCACCGCGTCGAGGAGCGCGTCGCCTTCGGGCAGAAGCTCAGCAAGCAGTCCAGCATCCGCCAGGACATCGCCAAGTCCCGCTGCGAGATCGAGCAGGCGCGGCTGCTGGTCCTGCGCGCCGCCGCGGCCATGGACGAGGGCGGCATCGAGGCGGCCCGCGAATACCTGCCGATGGTCAAGATCGTCGGTCCCAACATGTGCTGGAACGTCGCCGAGCGCGCCATGCAGGCCTTCGGCGGCAAGGGCGTCAGCTCCGACACGATCATCCCCAAGGTCTGGGCAATGGCCCGCACGATGCGCATCGCCGACGGGCCCGACCAGGTGCACATGTCGCAGTTGGGCAAGATGACCATCGCGCGGGCGCTGAACGGGGGCTAGCGATGGGGTTCCGCCGCGGCTTCCTCCTGGGTCTGCTGGCCGGCATCGCCGGGGCCGTGATCGGCGGCCGACCGTCGGCGGACGAGGGCGCGGCGGACGGCGAGTCCGGCGCCGGCTCGCTGCTCGACGAGGCGCGCGCCGCCGCCCGGGCCGAGCAGGCCGCCGCCGAGGCGCGCATGGAGGAGCGCTTCCGCGCCGCCCGGCGGACCGGCCGCATGCCCGGGGAGCGGTCCTGACCCCCGCGCCTTCACCGTCGCGCAACAGAACACGGCCCCCGGCCTTGCTACGATGCCCTCGGAGAGGTGTCCGAGCGGTTTAAGGTGCCGATCTCGAAAATCGGTAGGTCTCAAAAGGGCCTCGTGGGTTCGAATCCCACCCTCTCCGCCAGCTCCCATCCGATTCCCCCGGAGAGGTGACCGAGCGGCTTAAGGTGCACGCCTGGAAAGCGTGTGGGGGCGCAAGCCCCTCGTGGGTTCGAATCCCACCCTCTCCGCCACGCATCCCCAACGATTGATCGAAGGCCCGATGGCCGCCCCCGATTGCCGATTCGCGTCTCTCCCCATCGGCCGGCAGCGCCCCCGGGCGCACGGATCGGGGGGCGCGGCCTGATGCGTCTGTCCTGGAACGAGGTCCGCGTCCGCGCCGCCCGCTTCGCCGGCGACTGGCGCGACGCGGCCTACGAGAAGGGCGAGACGCAGAGCTTCTACAACGACTTCTTCCAGATCTTCGGGGTCGAGCGCCGCGCCGTCGCGCGCTATGAGGAGCGCGTCGCCAAGCTCGACGACCGCTCGGGCTTCATCGACCTGTTCTGGCCCGGCGTCCTGATCGTCGAGCAGAAGAGCGCCGGGCGCGACCTCGCCCACGCCTACGGGCAGGCCGGGGAGTACTTCGACGCGCTCCCCGAGCACGAGCGCCCCCGCTACATCCTCGTCAGCGACTTCCAGACTTTCCAGCTTCACGACCTCGACGAGCGCGTGACCGTCTCCTTCCGGCTGGCGGAGTTGCCCGCCTACGTGGACGAGTTCGGTTTCATCCTGGGCGTGCAGCGCCGCACCTTCCGCGACCAGGACCCGGCCAACATCCGGGCCGCCGAACTGGTCGGCCGGCTGCACGACGCGCTCGAGGAGTCGGGCTACCGGGGCCACGACCTGGAGCGCTTCCTGGTGCGCATCGTCTTCTGCCTGTTCGCCGACGACACGGGCATCTTCGAGCCGCGCGACATCTTCCTCGACTTCATCGAGAACCGCACGGGCGAGGACGGGGCCGACCTGGGGCCGTGGCTGTCGAAGCTGTTCCAGGTGCTCGACACGCCGGACGACGTGCGCGCCGCGACGCTCGACGAAGACCTGGCGCGGTTCCCCTACGTGAACGGCGCATTGTTCGACGGGCCGCTGCGCATCCCCGACTTCGACGCGCCCATGCGCGAGCTGCTGCTCGACGCCTGCCGCTTCGACTGGTCGAACATCTCGCCCGCCATCTTCGGGGCGCTGTTCCAGTCGGTCATGGACCCCAAGGAGCGCCGCGCCCAGGGCGCGCACTACACCACCGAGAAGAACATCCTCAAGGTGATCGAGCCACTCTTCCTGGACGACCTGCGGGCCGAGTTCGCGCGGCTCCAGTCCCGCAAGGACAGCCGGCGCGTCACCGACCTGCGGCGCTTCCAGGAGAAGCTGGGGGAGATGCAGTTCTTCGACCCGGCCTGCGGCTGCGGCAACTTCCTCATCATCGCCTACCGGGAACTGCGCTCGCTTGAGATCGAGCTGATCCGGGAGATCCGCGCCGCCACCGGGGCCGACCGGCAGGCCGGACTCGACGTCGCCTTGCTCTCACGCGTCGACGTGGACCAGTTCCACGGCATCGAGCTGGGCGAGTTCCCCGCCCGGATCGCGGCGACCGCGATGTGGATGATGGACCACATCATGAACAACCGCCTCAGCCTGGAGTTCGGCCAGACCTACGCGCGCATCCCGCTGCGCACATCGCCGCACATCGTCCACGCCGACGCCCTGGAGACCGATTGGGCGGACCTGCTGCCGCCCGAACAGTGCTCCTTCGTGTTCGGCAATCCGCCCTTCGTCGGCGCGAAGTTCCAGACGCCGCCGCAGCGCGCGCAGGTGCGCGAGATCGCGGCGCTCGGCAAGTTGGGCGGCACGCTCGACTACGTGACCGCCTGGTTCATCAAGGCGGGGGAGTACGTCCGCGCGGGCAGGGCTCGGATCGGCTTCGTCGCCACCAATTCGATCACCCAGGGCGAGCAGGTGGCGCAACTCTGGCCGATCCTGTTCGGCCGCTGCGCGCTCGAGATCGCCTTCGCGCACCGCACCTTCGCCTGGGGGTCCGACGCGCGCGGCAAGGCGCACGTGCACGTCGTGATCGTCGGCCTGGACCGCCGGGCGGACGTGCGCGGCGAGAAGCGGCTGTTCTCCTATCCCGACCTCAACGGCGAGCCGGAGGAGAGCCGCCACGCCGTCCTGTCGCCCTATCTGTCCGACGCGAGCGAGCTCACTGATCCGCACCTGACGGTCCGCGAGGAAAGCCAGCCGATCAACGGTCTGGCAAGACTCATCACCGGCACTCAGCCCATCGACAACGGCCACTACATCTTCAATGCGGAGGATCGCGCGGCGTTTCTGAGAGACGAGCCAGGAGCCGCAGTGCTGCTGCGTCCTTTCGTTGGCGCTCGCGAGTATCTGCATGGTGGTGAGCGTTGGATACTGGCCTTGCAGGAGATGTCGCCGACCACTCTCAAAGAGTTGCCACATGTGCGCGAGCGAATGGCGTTGGTGCGCGCCTATCGATCGAAGAGCAAACGCAAGAGCACACTGGCGCTCGCCGAGTTCCCTACGCAGTACAACGTTGAAGTGCTCCCAAGCACATCATTTCTGGTCATGCCCGAAGTCAGCTCGGAGCGGCGCGATTACGTGCCGATCGGCTGGCTGGAGCCGCCGGTGATCCCCAGCAACAAACTCCGGCTTCTTCCCAACGCGACCCTTGCCGACTTCGCCCTCTTGACGTCGGCCATGCATATGGCCTGGATGCGCGCCGTGACGGGGCGCATGAAGAGTGACTACATGTATTCCGTCGGCGTTGTCTACAACACCTTCCCGACGCCGCCGGCCGACGCGGACCTGTCGAAGCTGGAGCCGCTCGCGCAGGCCGTGCTCGACGCCCGCGCCGCGCATCCCAACGCCACGCTGGCGGACCTCTACGACCCGGACCTGATGCCGCCCAACCTGCGCCGAGCACACCAAGCACTCGACCGCGCCGTGGATCGGCTCTACCGCCGCAGGGCCTTCGCCTCCGAGCGCGAGCGCGTCGAGCACCTGTTCATGCTCTACGAGAAGATGAGCGCGCCGCTGGAAGCCGGGATCAAGCGCACGCCGAGACGCCGGAAGCGGTCGTGACTTCGCGGGTCGCCCCGCCGCGGCTGACGATGCGATCGCCCGCGTGCTAGTTTGAGGACGGAACCGGGGCCGTCTACCCCGACGTTCCGGCGGGCCTGTGCGGCCCCAGGCCCGCCATCGCCGCCCGCCATCGGGCGACGCCGCCGCCCCCGAGCTGAGCGCCGGGGGCGCTCTCGTTAAACCGGCCGACGCGCCCCGCGGGAACCGCCCTCGACGCCGGAGCGTTACGCTTCCATGCGAGGTGCGGCCATGCAACGACTCCTGACCCTGATCCCCATCGCCCTGCTGCTGGCGATCGCCCTGGTCGCCTGCGGCGCGGGCGACGACGAGGAGGAGAGATTGGCGCGCTCCGTCGCGACCGCCGGGGAATCGGCCCCGGCGATGGCGATGGACATGGACGACGCCGCTTTCGCCGAGTCGGAGGAGATGGCGGTCGAGGCGATGGCCGAGGCGGAGATGGCCGAGCCGGCGGCGGCGATGGCCCAGTCGGCTCCCGGGGGCGACGGCGGGGCCGCCGCCCTGCAACAGGCCGAGCGCCGCGTGATCTCCACCGGCTTCGTGAGCGTCGAGGTGGAGGACGTGCCGGCCGCCGCCGCGCAGGTGCGCGCCGCGGCCGAGGCGCTGGGCGGCTTCGTCGAGAATTCGACGGTGTCCGGCGACGCGCTGGAGGCCTACGCGGAGGTCACCATCCGCGTCCCGCAGGAGGTCTTCCCCGAGGCGCTCGACCGTATCCGCCGCATCGGCGAGGTGCAGAGCGAGGACCTGCGCGCGCAGGACGTGACCGAGCAGTTCATCGACCTCAACGCGCGCCTGCGCTCGGCGCTGCGCACGGAGGGCAGCCTGCTCGGCCTGCTCGACCGCGCGACCGACGTGGAGGACGTGATCGCCATCGAGCGGGAGCTGAGCCGCGTCCGCGCCGACATCGAGCGGCTGCAGGGGCAACTCAACTTCCTGGAGCGCCGCGTGGCGCTGGCCACGCTGTCGGTGTCGCTCTATACGCCGTCGGCGGCGCGCACGGAGCCGCCCTCGGCCTACTTCGGCATCGACAGCGGCGACGTCGCGGGCGCGATCGCGGCCGTCGAGTCGGTGGCGGCCTCGGCCGGCGGCCTGATCGACGCCTCCGTGATCACCATCGACGACGACAAGGCCAGCGGCTACGTCGAGATCCGCGTCCCGCGCGCCGGCTTCGAGCGCGCCGTCCGCGCCGTCGAGGCCATCGGCGACGTGCGCAGCAAGACCATCCGCACCGGCGAGGGCTCCGACGACCCCGACGCCGCCTCCGGCGACGAGCCGGACGCCCGCATCGACGTGGAACTCCAGGAGGAGCGCGGCCGGGGCGCCGGGAGGATCGTCGTCGCCGTGGTCATCGTCGTGGCGATCGTCGTCGCCCTGGCGCTCGTCGCCTACGGCGCGCGCCGCATCCGCCGCCGGAGGGGCGCGCCGGGCGCCGATGATGGGGCGTAGGCGCGGAGTGGTCTAGCGTCGGGCCATGCGCCGCCGCCGCCCGCCGCCGCCCGCCCTGCTCGCCGCCGCGGCGCTGATCCTGGCGCTGGCCGCCGCCGGCGGGGGCGGCGTCGCGGCCCAGGACGGCGACTCCTCCACGGCCGGCGCGGCGGCGGTGCAGCCGCCCGTCCTCCAGCCGATCACCGAGGGCTGGTCGCTGCTGGCCAACACCGGCCGCGGCGCCTCGCCCGCCGTCCTGCTCGCGCCGCTCGACGGGCTGGTCGCCGCCGCCTTCACCTACGACGCGGCGCAGGACGAATTCCTCGAATACCGCCCCGGCGAGCCCGGCCGCGGCGAACTGACGTGGATCGAGTCCGGGCAGGCGTTCTGGATCCTCGTGCCCGCCGGGCGCCTCGGCGGCGACATCGCTTTCCTGGAGTTGCCCGCGCGGGCCCGCCACCTCCCCGTGACGCTCCTGCCCGGCTTCAACCTGGTCGGCTGGACCGGCGAGGACGGCCTCAGCGCCTCCCGGGCGACGGTGGGTCTGCCGGTGCGCCGGGTTCTCCAGTGGGACGGCGCGTCGCAGCGCTACCGCGTCTGGGACACGCGCCTGCCCGCGGAGCTTCGGGACGACTTCCCCTTGGAGTACGGGGCCGGCCTCTGGATCGAGCTGCGCAGTTCCCGGCCGGTCCCCTGGTACCAGCGCTAGCCGCCCGCCGGCGGGACGCCGTCCTCCCGCCAGGCCGGGAACACGGTCGCCGGCCCCAGCCGCTCGCGCATCACGGTGATCGCCTCGGGGTTCTCGTCGATCAGCAGGAAGCGGCGTCCCAGACGCGCCGCGACCGCCCCCACCGTGCCGCTGCCGGCGAAGGGGTCGCAGACCAGGTCGCCGGGGTTGCTGGAGGCGCGGATGATGCGCTCCGCCAGCGCCTCGGGCTTCTGCGTCGGGTAGCCGGTGCGCTCGCGGCCGTTCGTGGGGACCACGGTGTGCCACCAAGTGTCGGTGGGGAGTTTGCCCCGCGCCGCCTTCTCCGCTCCCACCAGCCCCGGGGCCATGTAGGGGATGCGGTCGATGTCCTCGCGGTTGAACGTGTAGCGCTCGGGGTCCTTGACGTAGAACAGGATCGTGTCGTGCTTGGCCGGCCAGCGCCGCGCCGGACGGCCGCCGTAGTCGTAGGCCCAGACGATCTCGTTGAGGAAGCACTCCCGCCCGAAGATGCCGTCGCAGAGCACCTTGACGTAGTGCACCTCGCGCGCGTCGAGGTGCAGGTACAGCGAGCCGCCCGGCGCGAGCAGGCGCCGGATCTCCCGCAGCCGCGGCTCCAGGAAGGCCAAGTAGTCGTCGAAGGCGTCGTCGTAGGCCCGGTCGGAGATCGTCTCGCTGCGGTAGCGCCGCCCGCCGAAGCCGGTGCGGTCGCCGTCGCGATCGGCGGTCGTGCGCAGGCGGCGCTGCCGCCGTCGCCCCCCGGTGTTGAACGGCGGGTCCGTGTAGACGAGGTCGAGGCAGGCGCCGGGCAGGGACCGCAGGACGGGCAGGTTGTCGTGCGCGACGACCGTCCCGCCGGCGCGCAGGTCGAGGCCGTGGTCCGCGCCGGGCATCGCCGCGCGCCGGCTACTGCTCGGGCCTGGGACGCGGCAGCGCCGACGTGTCCGGCTCGGTCTCCCCGCGGCGCTCCCGCTCGTGGCGCGCCTCCGCCGCCTCCTCGCGCTTGATCGCCCGCTCCGCCTCGACCTCCTCCAGCTCCCGGCCCAGCCCCTCCTCGGCCATCTGCTCGGGCGAGCGCTGCTCGACCTCCGCCTCGAAGGCCGCCGCCAGCACCGAGTAGCTGCGCCCGCCCAGGTAGCTCAGCGGTTTGTACTCGTCGTCGTCCAGCGACCACAGCCCGGTCTCGAAGTCGAAGGCGTCCGTGTCGGCCTGGGCCGCCATCACCCGGCCGATGAAGAGCTTGTGGTCGCCGGTGGTGTAGGAGTCGTGCACGGCGCACTCGATCCAGCCCACGCAGCCCTCCAGCAGCGGCGCGTCGATGATCTTGGCGCGGAAGTAGGGCAAGCGCGAGCCCTCGATCTTGTCGCCCTGCAGGCCGCTCACCATGCCCAGCCACTGCGTGTGATTGAGGATCACCTTGCTGGGGAAGTTGAGCGCGAACTCCTCCCCGAAGGTGATCATGTCGTGGCTGTGCCGGCCGGGGTGGACGGCGATCGCGATCAGCGGCGGGTCGACGCTGACCGGCATCGACCAGGCCAGCGGCATGGCGTTGGCGACGTTGCGCCAGCTCGTCGTGACGATCGCGACCGGCGCCCCGCCCAGCAGCCGCCGGGCGTCGACATCTTCCATCCTGCGTCGGACCATGGGCCTCCCCCCGATCGATCGTAGCGCGGGCCGTGCGGCCCCGGTGATGGCGGCGGCGTCCCCGCGCCGCTAGCATGCGGGCGCAGGGGCAAGGAGCGCAAGATGGTCCAATTCGCAGACTCACCCACCCAGGCGGCCTTCCGGGCGGAGGTGCGGGACTTCATCAAGGGATCCTACGAGCCGCTGCGCGAGTCGATCCGCACCGAGATGGCGTCGGCGAAGAGCAAGCGGGACTCCACGCCGACGAAGCGCAAATGGATCTCGAAGCTGGCCGAGAAGGGCTGGATCGCGCCCGCCTGGCCCGTCGAGTACGGCGGCGCCGGCATGAGCGTGATGGAGCAGTTCATCTACAACGAAGAGATGGCCGAGGCCGGCACGGTCGGGCCCAGCGGCATCACGGTGGGCTTTATCGGCCCCACCATCATCACCATCGGCACCGACGAGCAGAAGCAGGAGCACCTGCCGCCCATCCTCCGCGGCGAGGCGGAGTGGTGCCAGGGCTACTCGGAGCCGGGCTCGGGCTCCGATCTCGCCTCGCTGCAGACCCGCGCCGTCAAGGACGGCGACGACTGGGTGATCAACGGCCACAAGGTCTGGACCAGCTCCGCCCACCTCTCCGACTACATGGTCATGCTCGCCCGCACCGACCCCGACGCGCCCAAGCACAAGGGCATCACCTACTTCATCGTCGACATGCACGCGCCCGGCGTCGATGTGCGCCCGCTCGTCAACATGGCCAAGACGCACGAGTTCAACGAGGTCTTCTTCGAGGACGTGCGCGTGCCCGCCCGCAACATCCTGGGCGAGGTCAACCGCGGCTGGTACGGCGCCGTCACCACGCTCGACTTCGAGCGCTCGTCGATCGGCTCCGCAGTGGGCATGGGCAAGCACGTCAAGACGCTGATCCGCGCCGCCCAAGAGCACCAGGGCAACGGCGTCTCGCAGTTGGGGCGCCGCGCCGGCCTGCGCGTCGAGTTGGCCGACCGCTACCTGGAGTCGCAGATCGCGCGGCTGATCTCCTACCGCATCGTCACCATGCAGGCGCAGGGCCTGATCCCCAACCACGAGGCGTCGATGGGCAAGCTCTACGCGATGGAGCTCAACCAGCGCATCGCCTCGACCGCCATGCACGTCTTCGGCCTGCACGGCCAACTCTGGACCGGCGAGGAGCGCGCGCCCCGCGGCGGGGCCTACAACTACGACTACATGCGCACGGTCGCCAACACGATCGAGGGCGGCACCAGCGAGATCCAGCGCAACATCATCGCCGGGCGCGGGCTGGGCCTGCCGCGCTCCTGACCGGCGCGCCGGTCCGCCGGGAGGTGGGACGAATGGAGGACGAGCCGCCCGAGGGCCAAGCCGAGGAGGCCGGCGCCGCCGCGGATCCGGCAGCCGGGGCCGCCCCCCTCATCGACGAGTGGCTGCCCCGTCCCGATCACCGCGACGTCGTCGCGGCCACGGCGCCCGGCGACCCCGCCGGCGTCTTCGCCGCCGCCCGCCGGCTCGACCTGCTCGACGACTCCGCCCTGCGCGCCCTGCTCTGGGCCTGGGACGCGCCCCCGCGCCTGCTCGACTGGTACCGCGGCGTCAAGCGCGAGCGCCCGCCCCGCGCGCCCGTGTCCTTCGACGCCCTCGCCGCCGGCGAGCATGGCGTCATCCTGCTGGCGGAGGAGGCCTCGGCCGAGAGCGGCCGGCACGAGATCGTGCTCGGCGCGGCCGGGCGGCTCTGGCCGCCCCATCCCGTCTCCCACGCCCTGACCGCCGACCAGTTCCGCGCGGCCGACGTCCCCGCCGACGTCCGCGCCGTCGTCGGCCTGCGCGCCGAGGCCGCCTCCGGCGGCCGCAGCCGCGTCGTCGTGGAAGTCCGCGTCGCCGCGGTCGGATGGCGCGCCCGCCTGCCGCTGCGCGCCTCCTGGGCCGCCGCCGGGCCCCTGACCGGCGTCGTCCGCCGCCGCGCCCTGGAGCGCCTCAAGCACGAGTTCGGGGGTTAGGCGCCCGCCCGCCCGTCACCCGGCCCGCGGGACGAGCTGCGGGATCGCCTGGAAGCCGTGCGGCAGGGCGAGCACCCGCGCCCGCTCCTCCGTGCGGCGCTCGTGCTCCGCCGCCAGCCGCGACACGGTCGCGCTCACGTCCCGGATCGGATCCAGGTGCAGCGACCGCACGTCGGCGTCGTCGAGCGCCGAGTAGAGGTGCAGCCGCGCCCGCTCCTGCACCGTGACCTGCATCTGCACCTGCCATTGGTCGATGCGGTGGAAGTCGGGTTGCAGCATCTGCTCCATCGCCGCCGCCGGCGACGCCGCCGAGGCGAGGAACTCCGCGTACTCGGCGCTGCCGATGCCGTCGCGGCACTCGGCCGCCAGCACGATGTCGCCGCCCGTCCGCACGCCGAGCCCCGCCGATACGATGCCCTTGACCGACTGGTAGAGGTTCAGGTCGGCCGGGTAGCCGCAGTTCGTGCCGACCACGATGTCGTACGGCTCCGCGATGGGGCGCAGGGCCTGGCGGTCGACTTGCGCGATCGCCGCGTCGTGCGCCGCGACGAGGTCGCCGCAGAAGACGCCGGTGACCCGCTTCTGCGCGTCGAGCGTGACGTCGCAGAGGAAGTCGACCCCGGCGCGCAGGGCGATGCGCCGCACGTCCTCGAAGATCGGGTTGCCCTCCGCGACGCAATAGGTCGCGCGCGGGTGGGCGAGGTTGGCGACGCCGTGGTTGCGCATGATGTTGTGCGCCGCCGCGACGCCGGGGAAGACGCCCTTGCCGCCGCCGCTGTAGCCGGCGAACAGGTGCGGCTCGACGAAGCCGGTGACGATGCGCACGCTGGCCTGCATGAAGGCGGCATTGAGGTAGATGCCGCCCCGCGGCTCGCCGGGGTAGCGCTCCAGGAAGACCTGCTGGTCGGGGTCGCGGGCGTCGTGGGCGACGGTCCGGTAGCGGGCGGTCACGGCCGGGCCCAGCAGGCCGTCCATCTGCGCGCGCGTCATGGGCGCGTGCAGGCCGCCGCCGACCAGCAGCGTGATCTGCCCGTCGGGGACGCCGGCCGCGGCCAGCGCCTCCAGCAGCGCCGGGGCGATGATCGCGCTGGGCACGGGGCGCGTGTTGTCGCTGAAGACGATCGTCACGTGATCGTCGGGGCCGACCCGCTCGGTCAGCGGCGGCGCGCCGATCGGCGACGCGATCGCCGCCCGCAGCGCTGCGGGGAAGTCGGGCAGCGGCGGGGCGACGACCGGCTCCAGGACGTCGCTGCCGTCGGGAAGTTCGACGGGCAGGCCGCCGTCGCCGTAGGCGAGTTCCACGCGCATGGGGGCAGGGTATCCGCTCGCGCCGTCGGCGTCGCCACCGCCCGCGCGTGTAAAGCGTCGCGGGAACCGTGGGCCCGCCGCCGCCGTCATGCTCACCGGAACGCAGGGTCGCGAGCGCGGGGCCGCCGGGCGCCCCGTCCCCCGCGACGATGGAGGTTACGGATCCGATGAGCGTGCCGCGCTTCGCCCGACGTCTCGTCCGCCGGACCGCCGCCTCAGCCGACGCTGATCGGGTGCGGCAGGGGCCGGTTGAAGAGGTAGCCCTTCTTGTTGAACGGGACGTCGCCGGGCTGGCTCACGCCGGCCGAGTCGGTGGCGCGCGTCATGACGACGTGCTCGCCGCGGGGGGCGTCCCAGGTGAACTCGAAGCGCGCCCAGGAATACTGCGGCTGGGGATCGAGCACGGTCGCGTCGCGCCAGGTCTCGCCCCCGTCGGCGCTCCATTCGAGGCGCGTGATCGGGCCGCGCGGCGATTGGGCGTAGCCGCGGATCCGCTGTGAGCCGGCCGTCAGCGTCGCCGGCCAGGGCAGGGCCAGCGCGCTCTTGATCGACTGTTCCGTGACCACCTTGCCCAGCGCCTCCCCCTCCGGCGGGTAGTCGTCGCCGATGAGGACGTAGGAGGTCGTGTTGTTGCGCGTCCAGAGCGGCTCGGCGGACACGACGATGCGGCGCAGCCACTTGATGCTGGAGCTGCCCACCCAGCCCGGCACGAGCGCCCGCAGCGGGTAGCCGTGGTCCCTGGGCAGGGCCTCGCCGTTGAGGGCGTAGGCCAGCAGCGTGTCGGGATGGCGCGCCTTCTCGATGGGCAGGACGCGGCGGAAGCCCCCCTCCGGCGACTCCGTATCGAGCCCGATCAGGAGCACGCTGACGGCGTCGTCCCGCGCGCCCGCCGCCGCCAGGACGTCCCGCAGCGAGACGCCGGTCCAGACGCCGTTGCTCACGCCGCCCGTGCCCCACTGCGTCCCCCCGGCCGCCCGCCCCGTGACGAGGCCGAACATCGCCCGCTGATTGCCGGCGCACTCCAGATACGAGATCAGCGTGCGGCTGGGCATGTCGAGCAGGTCGGTGTAGGACAGTTCGCGCGGCCGCTCCACGGCGTCCCCCTCGACCGACAGCCGCCAGCGCGCCGCGTTCACGTCGAGGCTGACCGAGTTGTTGCGCACGAAGAAGAGCCGCCGGGGCGTGATCAGCCCCCGCATGAGTTCCAGCCGGGCCTCCAGGCTCTTGCCGTCGTCGTGGACGACGAACGGCGCCGTGTCCTTGAACCACGCCGGCGACTCCCCCGCGCCGACCACCGGGTTCTTGTTCGGATCGTCGGCGCAGCCGACCAGGGCGAGGCCGAGCGCGCCCACGCCGACCCTTGCGCCCGCGCCCAGCAGGCTCCGCCGCGAGGTCCGGCGCCGCGACATCTCTGATTCGCGCTCGCGCACGGGCGACCCTCCCGGCCCGGCGGCGCGCGGCCGCGCGGCTAGCCCCGGCGGGCGCCCGCGGCGGCGCGCTCCCACTGCACGACGTACGCCTCGTGCACGTCCCGGACGGTCTCCTCGAACTCCGTGTAGCCCGTCTGGATCAGCCGGTTGAAGTCCTTGCGCGTCACCGTGCGGCGCGCCCAGGCGCTGCCTTCGGGCAGATCGTCCAGCCTGCTTGCGATGCCGTAGAGGAACAGCTCGTAGCGCCGGGTGTCCGGCGCGACCGTCGTGTTCTCGGGCGTGGGCTCCAGATCGAAGCGGGTGTGCTGCGTCCACTCCTTGAGGTGGACTCCCCACTGCCCCCGGCAGACCGGCTTCAGCCAGCGGTTCAACTGCGCGGCCGGGCCGCCCCGGCGTGACGTGTCGCGCGCCGCCTCATCGACGCGCAGCCGCGGGATGCGGAACTGCGACTCGTCCTCGCCCCGGACCACCACCATCCGGTCCTTGTAGCCCAGGATCAGATAGACGCCGTCCACCGCGTCCAGCGGCGGCGTCTCGTCCGTCTCGGACAGCGTGCCGATCCAGTCGTCCCCGATCGCCTTCTCGTACGTGAAGTGACGGATCCGTCTCCGTTCGGCCGCGATCTTCTGCTGGGCGGCCTGCATCTCCGCCTCGTTGATCCCGCCTCCTACCATCAGGCTCCTCCTCTGCCTTGAGCGCTCGTCGCGACCGGCTCGGGGTCACGCTCCGGCGCCTCGTCGATGAAATGGTTCCGGCCCTCGCGCTGCACCAGCCGCCCCGCGCCCGGGTACGGCGTGTGCACCGAGAGGATCAGGTGATTGCCGGCGACGGCCTCGCGGACGAGCCGCTTCTTCGTCTCCAGGCTGACCAGCGGCAGCACGTCGAAGGCGCTGATCCAGGCGACGCGCTCCAACTGCACGCGGTGCTGCGCGATGTCGCCGATGTAGATCGCCGTCTCGCCGCCGTCGCGGATCAGCACCGAGGCGTGGTCGGCGGTGTGCCCCGGCGTCTCGACGACCGTGAGCTGCGAGGTCACCGCCGTCTCCCCGTCGATCAGATCCAGTTGGCCCGTCTCCCGCAGCGGCAGCAGGTTGTCGGCCAGGTACGTCGCGCGGGTGCGCTCGTTGGTATGCGTCGCGACGTCCCACTCGCCCGCCTGCACGACGTAGCGGGCGTTGAGGAAGGTGGGCCGCAGCTCGCCGCCGATGCGGCGCGTGTTCCAGCCGCAATGGTCGTTGTGCAGGTGCGTGTTGATCACGATGTCCACGTCGTCCGGCGCGACGCCCTCCCCGGCCAGCGCGTCGAGCAGTTGGCCGTGCCCCACCGCCCCGCCCCGCGCCCGCAGCAGGTCGAAGTCCTTGTCGCCCTGGCCCGTCTCGATCAGCACGGTCTTCCCGTCCGACTCCAGCAGCAGGCAGTTGAGCGCCAGCGGGATCTGATGCTGCGCGTTCAGGTCCGTCGTCACCCGCTCCCACATCACGCGCGGCACGAGCCCGTGCACCGCGCCCGCGTCCTGCCAGGAACAGCCGTCGGAGACGACGCTAATCGCCAGGCCGCCGACGTGATAGCGTGCTGCCACCCGTACGCCTCCTCAAGTCGCGCGCGGGCCGCCCGTGCGGGCGGCCGTTCGCGGTCGCGACGGAGCCTGCCTCGGCGGGCAGCGTACCGGCATTGACGGTTCACTCGCCAGCGGGCGCCGGTCGTGGCAGAGCGATACGCGATCGTGCGCCTATACTGGCGCGGTTGCGAAGGAGAATCGCCCATGTCCGGCACCCCCTACGCTTTCTTCCGGGGCGAGATGATGCCCCTGGCCGACGCCAAGATCGGCCTGATGACGCACGCCTTCAACTACGGCACCGCCGTCTTCGAGGGGATTCGGGCGAACTGGAACGCGGAGCAGGAGACGCTCTACCTGTTCCGCGCCCGCGAGCACGTGGAGCGGCTGCGCAAGTCGGCGCGGGTGCTGATGATGGGTCTGCGCTACAGCGACGACGAACTGCTCGACCTCACGCGCCAACTCGTCACGAACAGCGGCTTCCGCGAGGACCTCTACGTGCGGCCGATGGTCTACAAGTCGCAGGAGGTGCTGGGCGTGCGCCTGCACGACGTCGAGGACGACCTGCTGATCTACTGCGCGCCCTTCGGGCCCTACCTCGACCTGGACGCCGGCATCCGCTGCTGCACGTCCTCCTGGCGCCGCGCCGACGACACCTCGATCCCCGTGCGCGCCAAGGTCAACGGCGTCTACATCAACTCCGCCCTGGCCAAGACGGAGGCCCACCACCACGGCTACGAGGAAGCGATCATGCTCAACGCCGACGGCCACGTCGCCGAGGGCAGCGGCGAAAACATCTTCATGGTGCAGGACGGCGCCCTCGTCACGCCGCCCTCGTCCGACAACATCCTGGTGGGGATCACCCGCGCCACGGTGATGGAACTGGCTCAGGCGGAGCTGGGCCTGCCGACCATCGAGCGCACGATCGACCGCAGCGAGCTCTACGTCGCCGACGAGGTCTTCATGACCGGCACGGCGGCGCACGTCACGCCCATCCTGGAGATCGACGACCGGCCCGTGGGCGACGGCGGCATCGGGGCCGTCTCGGGGCAACTCCAGAAGCTGTTCTTCGACGCGATCCTGGGCCGCCTGCCGCAGTACGAGCGCTGGCTGATCCCCATCCCGGCGGCGGAGCGCGTCGGGGCCTGACGGCCGGGTTCCTCCCCCGCGCGCCGCGAGAGCGAGGCCACCGCCGTGACCGAGTTGCTCGCCGTCGCGCTGGCCTACCTGATCGGCTCGATCCCCATCAGCTGGCTGGTGTTCTACTGGCGCAGCGGCGGCGACGACCTGCGCGCCGTCGGCGACCGCAACGTGGGCTCGGTCAACGCCATGCGCGAGGGCGCGGGCTGGCCCTGGGGGCACGCCGCCCTGCTCGGCGACGTGGGCAAGGGGCTCCTGGCGGTCTCCGTCGCGCGCTGGCTCGACCTGCCGGTCGGCTGGTGGGTCGCCTGCGGCTACATCGTCATCCTGGCGCACATGTTCCCCGTCTGGCTGCGCTTCCACGGCGGACGCGGCGCGGCCACGGCGATGGGCGCGGCCGGCGCCTTCCTGCCCTGGCAGTTCGCCATCACGATGGCGACCGGCTCGGTCGTCTTCCTCATCGTCCGCATCGCCGAGTTGGGCATCCTGCTGGTCGCCGCGCCGCTGCCCTTCCTCGCCGTCGCCTTCGACCTGCCCGCCGAGGCGATCGTCTTCTGCTTCACGGCCCCCATCCTGGCCGCGCTCAAGGCCGCGTTCGACCGCCGCCGGCGCGCGCGGGCGGATCGGCCCGTGAGTCGAGAGTCCTGATGGCGGCGCGATGAGCGACGGGGCGCGGTACGACACGATCGTCGTCGGCGCGGGACCGGCCGGCTCGCTCGCCGCCCACGACCTCGCCGCCGCGGGCGCGCGCGTGCTGCTCGTCGATCGGGCGGCCTTCCCCCGCGACAAGCCCTGCGGCGGCGGCGTGCTCATCGGGGCGGCTCGCCACCTGCCGTTCTCGATCGAGCCGGTCGTCGAGCGCACGCTGTCCGACTTCCGCGTCCGCTACCGGCGCGACTGGACCTTCGAGCACCACTCCGACGCGCCGCTCGTCCACATGACGCGGCGCGCGCGGCTGGACGCCTACCTGGCCGAACAGGCCGTCGCGGCGGGCGCGACCTTCCAGGACGGCCGCCGCGTGCGCAGCGTCGAGCCGGCCGGCGACGGCGTGACGGTGCGCTTCGAGGGCGGCGGCGCGGCCACCGCGGCGACGCTCGTCGCGGCCGACGGCGTCAATGGCGTCTGCCGCCGGGCGGTGGGGCTGCCGCCGCTGCGCGCCGCCGTCGCGATGGAGGCCGACAGCCCCGGCGTGCCCGGCGACTGGGCGCGCTACGTCGGCATCGAACTGGGCAGCATGCCGGGCGGCTACGGCTGGGTCTTCCCCAAGGGCGACCACTGCAACATCGGCGTCGGCGGCTGGCTCGCGACCGGCCCCCGGCTGCGCAGGGAACTCGACGCCTACGGCGCCGTGGAGCGCTTCGCCGCGCCGGAGTTGGCCGGGCACCGCGGCTACCGCCTGCCCCTGCGGGACATCGGCAGTCCCGTGGTCGCCGGGCGGGTGGCGCTGGTCGGCGACGCCGCCGGCCTCGTCGACCAGCTCTCCGGCGAGGGCATCGGCAACGCCTTCCGATCCGGCCGCATGGCCGCCGCGGCCGTCGCCCGGCTGCTGGCCGGCGAGGCGCCCGACCTCGGCGGCTACCAGCGCGCCCTGGAGGAGACGATCGACGCCGAGCTGACCGTCTCCCGTCAACTGTCCGACCTGCTCCACGACCATCCCTGGCCGTACGTCCAGATCATGCGCCGCTCGGGCCGCTTCCGCCGCATGCTCTGCCGCCTCGTCCGCGGCGAGGCCGACTACGTGTACGTGCGCCGCCGCTTCGGCCCCCTCGCGCCCTGCTTCGACCTCGCCGCGCGGCGGGCGGCGCGCCGGGTGTCGCGGCGGCGCCGGGCGACCGTGCGTTAACGCCGGCGCTTCACAGGCGGCGGCGCGATGGGCTACAGTGCACGAGGCTCGATGCACCCCTCAATGCATCCGGAGCCGGGAGTGCGGAACGTGGCGCGACATCTTCTGCTTGCGGTGAACCTGCCGGTCGTCGGTGTAGCGGTGCGCTCCGTGGGGGGTGGCGAAGCGTAGTCGTCGCCCAGCGAAACGGAGCGCAGCGCCGGTCGTGGGGACCGGCGTTTTTCGTTCCCGCGAGAGCGCTGCCGGCGAAGCAGCCCGGCCGTCCCGCCCCAACGGGACGCGGCCGGCGGACGGAGAGGCCCAACGATGAAACTGACCGGCGCGCAGATCCTGCTGGAATGCCTCCGCGCGGAGGGCGTGGAAACGCTGTTCGGCTATCCCGGCGGCGTCGTCCTGCCGCTCTACGACACCTTCGTCCAGTACCCCGACATCCGGCACGTGCTCGTCCGGCACGAGCAGGCGGCCGCCCACGCCGCCGACGGCTACGCCCGCGTCAGCGGGCGCACCGGCGTCTGCCTGGCGACCTCCGGCCCCGGCGCGACCAACCTCGTCACCGGCATCTGCACGGCCTACATGGACTCCGTGCCGATGGTGGTGCTGACCGGCAACGTCGCCCGCGACCTGCTCGGCCGCGACGGCTTCCAGGAGGCCGACATCACCGGCATCACGCTGCCGATCACGAAGCACAACTACCTCGTGATGCGCGCCAGCGAGATCGCGCAGGCCGTCAAGGAGGCCTTCCACATCGCCTCGACCGGCCGCAAGGGGCCGGTGCTCGTCGACATCCCCAAGGACGTGTTCATCGAAACGGCCGAGTGGGACGGCTACCCGGAGGAGGTGCACCTGCGCGGCTACCCGCTCGTCACGCGCCCCGCCCAGGACGACGTCGAACGCGCCGCCGAACTGATCAACGCGGCCGAGAAGCCCGTCATCCTGGCGGGCCAGGGCGTCATCCTCTCCGGCGCCTCCGCAGAGTTGTGCGCCGTCGCCGAGAAGGCCGACATCCCCGTCATCACGACGCTGCTCGGCATCTCCTCGATCCCCGACGCGCACCCGCTCTCTTACGGCTTCATGGGCATGCATGGGCACTACTACTGCAACATGACCGCCGACGCCGCCGACGTGGTGGTCGGCATCGGGATGCGCTTCGACGACCGCGCCATGGGCCGCTTCAAGGACTTCAACCCCGGCGCGAAGATCGTTCACATCGACATCGACCCGGCCGAGATCGGCAAGAACTTCGAGACGCACGCGCCCGTGCAAGGAGACGTCGGCGAGGCGCTGCGCGCCCTGCTGCCGCTGCTGGCGCCGGCCGCGCACCCCGAGTGGCGCGCCTGGATCGACGACCTCAAGGCCGAACACCCCACGGACTACTTCGGCGAGGAGTCGGAACTGACCGGCACCTGGCTGGTGCGCGCCCTGGCGGAAGAGACCGGCGGCGAGGCCACCATCGTCACGGGCGTCGGGCAGCACCAGATGTGGGCCGCGCAGTACTACCCGTTCCGGCGCGCCCGCCAGTGGATCACCAGCGGCGGCCTGGGCACGATGGGCTACGAGGTCCCGGCGGCGATCGGCGCGCAGTTCGCCCAGTCCGACCCGGTCTGGTCGATCTGCGGCGACGGCGGCTTCCAGATGACGCTGCAGGAGCTGCAGACCGTCAAGGACCACAATCTGCCCATCCGCTACGCGCTGTTCAACAACGGCTTCCTGGGCATGGTGCGGCAGTGGCAGGAGCTGTTCTACAGCGACAACCTCCACTCCGTCGACCTGGGCCAGCCCGACTTCCTGAAGCTCGCCGACGCCTACGGCATCGCCGGCCTGCGCGCGGCCACCCGCCAGGAGGCCCGCGACGTCATCCGCGCCGCCCAGGCCGTCGACGGCCCCGTGCTGATCGACTTCCGCACCGCCAAGGTGGAGAACGTCTGGCCCATGGTCCCGGCCGGGGCCGCCCTGTCGGAGACGATTGAGGAGCCCGCCTGATGCCCGAATACAGCACCATCGTCGCGCACGTCGAAGACCGCCCGGGCGTCCTGGCCCGCGTCGCCTCCCTCTTCCGCCGCCGCGGCTTCAACATCGAGAGCCTGACCGTCGGCAAGGCCGACGAGCCCGGCCTGAGCCGCATGACCATCGTCGTCGAGGGCGGGGCCGCCAACGTCCAGCAGGTGGCGCGCCAACTCTTCAAGCTGATCGACGTCGTCTCCGTGGTCGACATCAGCGATCAGCCCGTCATCGACCGCGAGATGTCGCTCATCAAGGTCTCCTGCCGGCCCGCCCAGTTGGTGGAGGTCGGCGAGCTGGTCAAGGCGTTCCGCGCCGACATCGTGGACGTCGGGCCGCAGTCGATCATCGTGCAGGTGCTGGGCGACGGCGCGAAGGTCGAGGCGCTGGAGTCCATGCTGCGCCCCTACGGCGTGCTGGAGATGGTGCGCACCGGTCGCGTGGCGATGGTGCGCGGCCAGCGCACGAGCAAGCCCGCGCCCGTCAGCCTCGACGCGCAGGAGGCGGAGGCCGCGCGGGCGCAACTGGGCCGCCGGCCCGAGGGCGCGCTGCCCTTCGCCAGCGATTAGCCGCGACGCTCGCGCCGGGCGAAGCGGCGGGTATAGCATCCGCCCTGCCCCGAGCGCACGACCGCCGCCGCCCCCATCCGCGCGACGGCCGCAGAGGAGGAGCCCCCATGCCCGCCAAGATGTACTACGACCAGGACGCCGACATGTCCTACCTGGAGGGCAAGACGATCGGCGTCATCGGCTTCGGCAGCCAGGGGCACGCGCACGCGCTCAACCTGCAGGACAGCGGCCAGCGCGTCCTGGTGGGGCTCTACCCCGGCTCGCGCTCGTGGCCCAAGGCCGAGGCGGCGGGCCTGCAGGTCGGCAGCGTCGACGACGTCGCCGAGGCGGCCGACATCATCATGGTGCTCACGCCCGACCACATCCAGAAGGAGTTGTACGAGAACCACATCGCGCACGGCATGCGCGAGGGCAAGACGCTGATGTTCGCGCACGGCTTCAACATCCACTTCGGCCAGATCACCGCCCCCCACGACGTCGACGTCTCGATGATCGCCCCCAAGGGGCCGGGGCACCTCGTGCGGCGCGTCTTCGAGGAAGGCGGCGGCGTGCCGGCCCTGCTGGCCGTGCACCAGGACGCCTCGGAGACCGCCCGGCAGACGGCCCTGGCCTACGCCCGCGGCATCGGCGGCACCAAGGGCGGCGTCCTGGAGACCACCTTCCTGGAGGAGACCGAGACGGACCTCTTCGGCGAGCAGGCGGTGCTCTGCGGCGGCGTCTCGGCGCTCATGCAGGCCGGTTTCGAGACGCTCATCGAGGCCGGCTACCAGCCCGAGTCGGCCTACTTCGAGACGGTCCACGAGGTGAAGCTGATCGTCGATCTGATCTATGAGGGCGGCTTCGCCAACATGCGCTACTCCGTCTCCGACACGGCCGAGTACGGCGACTACACCCGCGGCGCGCGCGCCGTGGGGCCGGACATCAAGGCCCGCATGAAGGAGATCCTGAACGAGGTCCAGAGCGGCCAGTTCGCCCGCGAGTGGATCCTGGAGAACCAGGCCGGCCGTCCCGGCTTCGAGGCGATGCGCCGCCGCCACGCCCAGCACCCGTCCGAGGAGGTCGGCGCGGAGCTCCGCGGCATGATGTCCTGGCTGCGCGAAAAGGCGGACTAATTCGGGCGGTTACGCGCCCTGAGAGGCGTGCTTCTTGAAGAAGGCGAGCCACTGGCTGGCCGGGATGCCACTGATGTCCGAGGCCATGAGTTCCGCCACGTACTCGGTCATCACGCCATATCGAGCGATTCGGCCGAAGTTCCCACCGCTGTCGCTCGCGGCTTGGTCCGTGATCCGGTCGGACTTCAGAGGGTAGGGTCTTGCCTCCGGCGCCGGGATCACTGAGCGATCCGACTTGCCGGCAGCGCGCTCGAACTCCCAGTAGTAGTTGCGCTGCTCCGCCGCGTACCGCGCTGGAACAACGAACGGCCGATAGACCACCGGAGACCCCGACACGACGTTCGATAAGGCCCAAGGCACGACGACCAGGAGATCCCAGGGGTTGCAGGCCTGGGGGCTGACCACAAACCGGAAGTTCGGCATCCCCTCCTTCGCGAGCAGGTACCACCCCTTGAGTTCCACGCCAAGCAGGACCGAGGTTCCGTTGTCCCTGCGTTGCAGGCGGACGTCCGGGAAGACTTGAGCTTGCCTCACGAATGAGTGAGTGAGGTACTCGCCGGCTGGATCCCAGACCGGGCGCAGGGCATTCAGCGACGCAACGACCTGCTGCTCGATCGTCGCACCAAGAGCGGCGTTGAGCGTGAAGATGTCGCTCGCCTGCATCCCCTCGATCTGCGTCGCCGTGGTGAAGTGCGCGGGCAAAGCCAGGATCGCGTCCTTGACCCGTCGCCAAAGCGCGAAGTGCTCCCAATCGACGGGGTCTCTTGGCTCAGGCGGGGGAGGCGTGCCGGCCATTGCTCCCCCGTGCCGCGTACTTGGCTGACTCCTCCAGCAGTCTTCGTTTCGTCGTGACTCCCTCAATGCGATCGGACGCAAGCTCGAAGTACTCAGGGATGATCTCACTCGCGAAGCAGGACCGGTCGGCGAGTTGTGCGGCTACTGCGGCAGAACACAGTCCGCCGAACGGCTCCCAAACCGTGTCTCCGGGGTCCGAGGACGCCCGGATAATCAGATCGAGCAGCCGAAGCGGCTTCTGATTCATGTGCGCGCTGGCCGTTCCCGCCTTCAGTCGCTCCGAACCGCGGACCTGTGGCTCGCGCCAGACGTTCGTGACCCCGACCTCGCACGAGAACTTCGACCTCATTCGCTCCCACGTGGCCTCGGAGATTGGGGAGCACCCGTCGATGCTGAAGTACGGTCGTCCGCTGGGATCCCCGTTCTCATTCGCGTACCGTGCCAGTCGTGCGAAGGCCCGAGGTGGTGGGAAGTACCAGAGGTGGCACGCGGTCAGGTACTTCCGCGTCGCCGCGTTCGCGACGCCGCACGCTTCGTTCGCCTTCGCGAAGGGGAGGCCGCTGCGCCGCCACTCATGGCGGAGCCACTCCTGCATTGAGAGTTCGTCTTCGCCGACCCGGAACGCAACTCTCCTCGTGTACTGGACGCAGACTTCGCTGACCACGGGGAACTGACGGAGGGTCTTGCTGTTCGCGTTGCCCGCGATGTGCCCCGGTCCCTTGTCCCAGATGTTGCAGGACTTGTACTCCCAGCCATTCGCCGCCAAGAGCGGGTGGACCGTTGCCCAGCCGATCTCGCTGTTCCAGAACCAGAGCGTCGTTTCCGGCGTCGCTGCCTCGGACCACGCCTCCACGTGGGGCCGGTATGCGTCGACGAGGTCCGCTGGGCTCGCGGGGTCACCGGGGAATTGACTGAGGCCGTACGGTCCGTCCGAGATGATCACCACCGGGGCCGGCCAGCCTCGATAGAGGTCAAGGGCGTCGCCAAGCTCCAGGTGAATGTCACCCCAGCGCCGCCGAGTCCGGACCGGGGCGCTCACCAAGTTGGCTGCTGTGTCGAGCATGGCGGGAACCATAGCACAAACGTTCTCTCGAAACAACACGCAATTGTCAGGCGATGCAGAACATATCCTCTCGCCGGACCGCCCCGACTGCAAACGGGGCGCCAATCCCGGCGGCCCGGCTGGCACGGGCCGCCCCGTCCTGCCATACTGGAGGCGTTATGCGGAACCGCACCCTGGGAGGGACATTTCGGCGGGCCCACTCAGCCCGCCGCAGCCTTGGGGGACGACGCTGATCCAGCCGTCCGCCCCGGCGGCGCGCGCCCTCCCGCCCGCGCCGCCCTGAGCCCAGGAGTCCGTTGTGCCCGACCAGATCAAGATCTTCGATACCACCCTGCGCGACGGCGAGCAGGCCGCCGGCGTCAGCTTCTCCGCCGAGGAGAAGCTCCAGATCGCCAAGCTGCTCGAACGCATGCAGGTCGACACCATCGAGGCCGGCTTCGCCGCCGCCTCTCCCGCCGACTTCGACGCCGTCTCGCGCATCGCCAAGGAGGTGCGCGGCGCCTCCATCGCCACGCTCTGCCGCGCCGTGCCCAACGACGTCGACCAGGGCTGGGCCGCCGTCCAGGACGCGGAGGATCCGCGCCTGCACGTCTTCCTCTCCAGCTCCGACATCCACATCGCCCACCAGCTGCGCAAGGACCGCGAGTTCGTCCTGGAGCAGGCGCGCGAGATGGTCGCGCGGGCCAAGCGCTACGTGGACAACGTGGAGTTCAGCCCCATGGACGCCACCCGCTCCGACCGCGACTTCGTGCTGCGCATGCTCAAGGAGTGCGTCGAGGCCGGCGCCACGACCATCAACATCCCCGACACGGTGGGCTACGCCATCCCGGAGGAGTTCGAGGCCTTCATCAGGGAGATCCTCGAGAACGTGCCCGGCATGGACCACGTCACGGTCTCCGTGCACTGCCACAACGATCTGGGCCTCAGCAGCGCCAACAGCCTCGCCGCCGTGCAGGCCGGGGCGCGCCAGATCGAGTGCACGATCAACGGCCTCGGCGAGCGTGCCGGCAACGCCTCGCTCGAGGAGGTCGTGATGGCCATCCGCACCCGGCCCGACTTCCTCGGCGCGGACACCAACGTCGATCCGCGCTATCTCGTGCCGGCCTCGCGCATGGTGCAGGATTTCGCCGGCATGCACGTGCAGCCCAACAAGGCGATCGTGGGGCTCAACGCCTTCCGGCATCAGTCGGGCATCCACCAGGACGGCGTCATCAAGCTGCGCGAGACCTACGAGATCATGGACCCGGAGGAGGTCGGCTGGAAGGAGGGCAGCCAGTTCGTGCTCAGCAAGCTGTCCGGCCGGGCCGGCTTCCGCGCCCGCCTGCACGACCTCGGCTACACGCTGGAGGACGAGGACTTCAGCCGCGCCTTTCTGCGCTTCCAGGAGTTGGCCGACCGCAAGAACACCGTCGATGACCGCGACCTGGAGGCCATCGTCTCCGACCACATCGGCCAGGCCGAGGAGGCATGGCGGATCGAGTCGATCAACGTGACGACCGGTACCGGCGCGACGCCCACGGCCAGCATCAAGCTGCGCAGCCCCGACGGGGAGTTCCACGAGGCGGCCAACACCGGCACCGGCCCCGTCGACGCGGTCTACAAGACGATCCGCGGCATCATCGGCACGAAGGACCGGCTGACCGAATACGCCGTCACGGCCATCACCGAGGGCATCGACGCCCAGGGGGAGGTCACGATCCGCATCGAGATCGACGGCGTCACCTACACCGGCCGCGCGTCCGACCAGGACATCCTGGTCGCCAGCGCGCGGGCCTACGTCAACGCCGTCAACCGCTACCTGACCGGCAAGGTGGGCGCGCCGGCCGCGGTGACGCAGCGCCGCACGCCCTAGCCGGGGCGGCCCCCTCGCCGGGGGCGACGAAAGGACCGACGCGTGGCCGAAGCACGCACGCTGGCGCAGAAGATCTGGGACGAGCACCGCGTCCGGCAGGCCGCCGGCGAGCCCGACCTGCTCTACGTGGACCTCCACCTCGTGCACGAGGTCACCAGCCCGCAGGCGTTCGAGGGCCTGCGCCTGGCCGGCCGGAGCGTGCGCCGCCCCGACCTGACCCTCGCCGTGCCCGACCACAACGTCCCCACCGACAACCGCGTCGAGCCCTACGGCGACCCGCTCTCGCAGCAGCAGGTCACCTCGCTGCGCGAGAACTGCGCCCAGTTCGGCGTCCCCCTCTTCGACACCTTCGACCCGCGCCAGGGCATCGTGCACATCATCGGGCCGGAGCAGGGCGTCACCCAGCCCGGCATGACGATCGTCTGCGGCGACAGCCACACCTCGACCCACGGGGCGTTCGGCGCCCTCGCCTTCGGCATCGGCACCTCGGAGGTCGAGCACGTGCTCGCCACCCAGACGCTGCCGCAGAAGCCGCTCAAGCAGATGTCGGTCGAGGTCACGGGCGAACTGCCCGCCGGCTGCACCGCCAAGGACGTGGTGCTCACGATCATCAACCGCATCGGCGTCGACGGCGGCGTCGGGCACGTGATCGAGTACCGCGGCGACGTCATCCGCGACCTCTCGATGGAGGGGCGCATGACGGTCTGCAACATGACCATCGAGGGCGGCGCCCGCGCCGGCCTGGTCGCGCCCGACGAGACGACCTTCGACTACCTCCGCGGCCGTCCCCACGCCCCGACGGGCGAGGCCTGGGACGAGGCGCTCGAATCCTGGCGGCGGCTGCCCACGGACCCCGGCGCCCGCTTCGACCGCGAGGTCGTGCTCGACGGGGCGGCCATCGACCCGCACGTTACCTGGGGGGTGACGCCCGCGCAGAGCGTGGGCGTCGGCGGCCGGGTGCCGGACCCGCAGACGATCGAGGACCGCGCCGCGCGGGAGACCGCGGAGCGCGCCCTGCGCTACATGGACCTCGAGCCCCTGACACCCATCGTGGACATCCCCCTCGACCGCGTCTTCATCGGCTCCTGCACCAACGCGCGCATCGAGGATCTGCGCGCGGCGGCGAAGGTGATCGAGGGCAAGACCGTCGCCGGCGGCGTGAACGCGATGGTGGTGCCGGGTTCGGGCCTCGTCAAAGCGCAGGCCGAGCAGGAGGGCCTGGCCGACATCTTCCGCGACGCCGGCTTCGAGTGGCGCGAGGCCGGCTGCTCGATGTGCCTGGGCATGAACCCCGACATCCTCGCCCCCGGCGAGCGCTGCGCCTCGACCAGCAACCGCAACTTCGAGGGGCGCCAGGGGCCGGGCGGGCGCACCCATCTCGTCAGCCCCGCCATGGCGGCGGCCGCCGCCGTCGCCGGCCACTTCGTCGACGTGCGGGACTGGAGCTAGGCGGCGCCGTGGTGACCGCTCCCCAGGCTCCCGTTTACACGATTTCGGTGTATGCGGCGGAGGAGGGCGGCTACTGGGCCGAGGTCCTCGACCTGCCGGGCTGCGTCGCGCAGGGCGAGACGCTCGACGCGCTGCGCGCGCCACTGCCCGACGCCATCACCGCCTACATCGAGACGAAGCGGGAGTTGGGCGAGGAGCCCGAGCCCGCCAGCGCGTTCACATGGTCCCTCCGTGTGGGGGACGACGGCCTGGCGCCGGTGAGCTAGGGGGGACGTCATGGAGCCCGTCACGACCGTCAGCGGCCACGCCATCCCGCTCGACCGCGCCGACGTCGACACCGACCAGATCATCCCCGCCCGGCACCTGAAGAAGATCGAGCGCACCGGCTACGGGCCATTCGCCTTCGAGAGCTGGCGCAAGGACCCGGACTTCGTCGTCAACCGGCCCGAGTACGCCGGCGCGCCCATCCTGCTGGCGGGCCCGAACTTCGGCGGCGGCTCCTCCCGCGAGCACGCCGTCTGGGCGATCCAGCAGATGGGCGTCGAAGTGGTCATCGCCCCCTCCTTCGCCGACATCTTCCGCAACAACTGCGCCAAGATGGGCCTGCTGACCGTCACCCTGCCGCCGCCCGACTGCGAACACCTGATGGCGCGCGCGGCGGCGACCCCGGCCGCTCCGATCCGCGTGGACCTGTCGTCCCAGACCGTCTCGACGCCGGACGGCTGGTCGCGCGGCTTCGACATCGATCCCTTCGTCAAGCACACGCTGCTCAACGGGCTCGACGGCATCGACCTCACCCTCCAGCACGTCGACGCGATCGCGGCCTACGAGCGGGGCCGCGCGGCCTTCCGGCCCCGCACCGGCGCCTGAGCCCATGCCCCGCGTTCCGGGAGGCCCCTCGTGAGCAACTTCAACATCGCGCTGCTGCCCGGCGACGGCATCGGCCCCGAAGTCGTGGCGGAGGGAGTCAAGGTGCTCGACGCCGTGGGCGCGCGCTTCGGGCACGAGTTCACGTACACGGAGGACACCGTCGGCGGCGCGGGCATCGACGCATACGGCGTCGCCCTGCGCGACGAGACGCTGGAGATGTGCCAGGAGCAGGACGCGGTTTTTTTCGGCGCGGTGGGCGGGCCGAAGTGGGACGACCCCGCCGCGCCCGTCCGCCCCGAGCAGGCCATCCTGGGCCTGCGCAAGGGGCTGGGCCTGTTCGCCAACATCCGCCCCGTCAAGATGTACGACTTCCTCGTCGACAGCACGGCGCTCAAGCCCGACGTCGTGCGCGGCGTGGACATGATCGTGCTGCGCGAGCTCACCGGCGGCATCTACTTCGGCCAGCCGCAGCGGCAGTGGGAGGAGAACGGCGAGCGCCACGTCGTCGACACGCTGGCCTACGCCGAGCACGAGATCGAGCGCATCGTGCGGGTCGGCTTCGAACTGGCGCAGGCGCGGCGCAAGAAGCTGACCTCCGTCGACAAGGCCAACGTCATGGCCAGCTCGCGGCTGTGGCGCGCGGTCGTGCTGGAGGTCGCGCCCGGCTACCCCGACGTCGAGGTCGAGCACCTGCTCGTCGACGCCTGCACGATGCACCTCATCTCCCGCCCCGGCGACTTCGACGTCATCGTCGCGGAGAACCTGTTCGGCGACATCCTCAGCGACGAGGCCTCCATGCTGGCCGGCTCGATGGGCATGCTGCCCAGCGCCAGCCTGGGCGCGCGCAGCCGCGATGGCACCGGCCTGGGCATGTACGAGCCGATCCACGGCACCGCGCCCGACATCCAGGGCCTGGGCATCGCCAACCCCATCGCGCAGATCCTCAGCGGCGCGATGATGCTGCGCCTCTCCCTGGGCCTGGAGGCCGAGGCCGCCGCCATCGAAGCGGCCGTCGACGCGGTGCTCGCCGCCGGCCACCGCCCCGCCGACCTCGCCGGCCCCGACGACCGCCCGAAGGGCACCGCCGCCCTGGGCGACCTGATCGTCGCGGCGCTGGCCTGACGCCCCGACCTCATCCCCGGTCCCCCGCTCCGCCTGGACGACGGAGCGGGGCCTCCGATCCCCTCTCCCTGGGGTGAGGGGGTGAGGCCGCGAATTTTTTTCGCCGCCGCCCGGCAGGGCGACCACAAGGGGCCCCCTACGACCGCGACCGCGGCGCGGAGCCGGCCGCAAGAATTTCTTTTCCGCCGCCCGGCAGGGCGACCACAAGGGGCGCCCCTACGACCGAGACCGCGACCCCGCCGGGGCGGCCCGCAAGAAATTTTTTTCCGCCCAACAATCCCCCTCTCCCCTCCCTCATAGAGAGGGGGGCCACGTTGCTCCCATCACTCCCTTACGTCAAATGTGGAAACTTTACACTCCAAAACCTTGACGTTGCCCCCCCCCTAGACGTCATAATACGTGCGCTCGATATGCACGACCCCATCCATGGGGGATGGGGCGGTCACATCCACGGAAAGGATGACGCCATGAGCAACTACTGGAACACCCTGCGACAGCGAAAGATCTCGCGCCGCACCATGTTGGGAGCCAGCGCCAAGGCGGGCGTCGGCGCGGCCGGCCTGGCTTTGGTCGGCTGCGGCGACGACGACGATGCCGCCGCCGCCGGGACCGCGGCCGCCGAACGGGCCGCCGCGGCCGCGGAGGAGGCCGCCGCGGCGGCCGTCGCCGCCGGCGAGGCGCGCGCCGCCGAGACCGAGGCCGCCGCCGACGCGGCCGCCGAAGCCGCAGCGGCAGCCTCCGAGGCCTCCGCCGCCGCTTCCCAGGCCGCCGACGCCGCTGACGCAGCCGCCGCTCTGGCCGCCGAGGCCGCCGAGTCGGAGGACGCCGCCAACGCGGCCGCCGCCGCGGAAGCCGCCGCCCAGGCCGCCGCCGACGCGGCTGCCGCCGCATCCGCCGCCGGCGATGAGGCCGCCGCGGCCGTCGCGGCTGCCGCCTCGGAGGCCGCAGAGGCGGCCGCCCAGGCCGCCCGTGACGCCGCTGCGGCGGTCGAGGCGGGGACGGCCACCGCCGCCGCCGCTCAGGCCGCGATCGACGAGGCCGCCGAGGCCGCCGCCGCGGCTGCGGCTGCCGCCGGGGAGGCGTCCGCCGCCGCCGGCGAGGCCGCCGCCACCGCCCAGCAGACCGCCGAAGCCGCGGCAGAAACCGCCGCCGCGGCCGTCGCCGCCGCCCAAGAGGCCGCCGACGCGGCCCAGGAAGCCGCCGAGAGCGCGGCCACGGCGGCGGCGACCGAAGACCAGCCTGAGGCGATCCGCAACGGCTGGATCATTCAGGGCTGGGGAACGAACAGCTTCTCCCAGTTGGACCCGGTGACGGGATCCGGCGGCGACGACCACCAGCACATCCGGGTGGGTCACGACAGCATCGTCGGCTACAACCCGGACCTCGTGCCCGACGCGTCCCGGTCACTGGCGGCCAGCTGGGAGCTGGCGGACCCCGAGGGGCTGACGATCGTCTTCACGCAGAAGCCGGATGTCCGCTTCCACGACGGCACGCCGGTGAACGGCGAGGCCGTCAAGATCAGCATGGACCGCGCGCGCACGCTCGAGGTGGGCAACACGCGCGCCGATATGCAGTACGTCGAGAACATCGAGGTGACGGACGAGCTGACCACGACCTGGAGCATGAGCCAGCCGTTCGCGCCGTTGTTCCGCATCCTCGGCATGCGCGCCGGCATGCTCGTGTCCCCGAAGAAGATCGCCGAGAGCGACGACTTCCTGAACCGGGAGCCGACCGGGGCGGGCGCCCACAAGTTCGTGGAGGAGGTCGACGGCGACCGCGTCGTCTTCGAGGCCAACGACGACTACTGGAAGCCGAACGCGCCGCTGGTGAACGGCGTGCGTTGGGAGCTGGGGCTCGGCATGGAGCAGATCACCAACGCCCTCCTCGCCGGTGACACCAACGTCCAGCTCTACCCGGACCCGGCTACCCTCCCCACGCTCGAGGACGCGGGCCTCCTGGTGCGCACGAAGCCCACCAACTATCTCCATCGCTACTGGATCAACTCGAATATGGAGCCGTGGACGAACCCCCACCTGCGCCGCGCCGTCAACTGGGCGGTGGACAAGCAGGCGCTGGTGGACGTCGTCTGGAACGGCATCGGCACGCCCGCGCACTGGGGCTGGCTCGGCCCGGCCACGGGCCCGGACCACGACCCGAACTACGAGGGCTACGTGAAGAACCCGGACAAGGTCCGCGAAGAGCTGGCGCTGGCCGGTTTTCCGGACGGGTTCGAGTTCGACATGAACTCGTTCGACTTCGCGACGTGGATCGCGAGGGACGAGTTCATCCAGGCGCAGCTGGCGGAGTTCGGCATCGTCGTCAACCTGGACACCAAGCCCTCCCCGGCCTTCTGGCTCGAGTACTTTGACCTGGAGGCGAGCGGCCACAGCTCCACGATGTCGACCAGTGCCGACGTCTATTGGCAGATGGCCTGGGTGCACGACCCGTTGGGGCCGCACGCGTTCGGCGTGCCCGAAGACCCCAACGACCCGGACCGGGTCGCGGTCGTGGCGGGCCTCCAGGCGGTTGCCCAGGCCTTCGACCCCGACGAGCGCTACACGGAGATGCAGAAGCTGAACCGGGCGCTGGACGAGGCGGCCTGGGGCGCGAACTGGTTCTACCGCTGGGCGGTGTACGCGCACCCGGAGGAGGTCGAGTTCGAGATCTTCCCGGACGGGTATGCGAACTGGGGGCAGGACAACGTCCGCATCAACGCCTAGCGCTGCCCCGGGCCAGCCAGGATTCGAGCGCCCTCCGCCGTCCCGGCGGGGGGCGCTCAATGCCCCGCGCGACCTGGACTGCGCCGAGCGCTGAGCCGGCGCCGGAACGAACGCGATGAAGGCCTTTATCGTTCGCCGATTGCTTGCGACGGTCGTCGTCTTGTGGGTCGTTTCGGCGCTCACGTTCATCGCGCTGAACGTCCTGCCCGGCGACGTCGCGGCGGCGATCATGGGTCCGCAGGCGGACCCC
The DNA here is from genome assembly GCA_963664645.2 of Dehalococcoidia bacterium. GTDB lineage: Bacteria > Chloroflexota > Dehalococcoidia > Bin125 > Bin125 > TK10-74A. The sequence continues at coordinate 122,490 of CAXXCV010000001.1, read as the reverse complement.
ACCGCGGTCGAGGCGCTGCGCGAGCGGCTGGGCCTGAACGATTCGCTGCTGAAGCAGTACGCCGGCTGGATCGCCGGCGTGTTTCAGGGCGACCTGGGGGTCAGCCACCGCACGGGCACCGAAGTGCGGGACCTCATCGGGGGCCGCATCGAGGTCACCGTGGAGCTCGGCATCCTCTCGATCCTCATCGCGCTGATTATCGCGATCCCGTTCGGCGTGATCGCCGGGGCGCGCCCGGGGACCGTGTTCGACTACGGGCTGACGTTCTTCGCGGTGCTCGGCGTCTCCATCCCCGTCTTCTGGCTGGCGCTCCTGTTCGTGCTGCTCTTCGCCGTCGAGTTGGGCTGGCTCCGGGCGATCGGCTTCACCTCGTTCACCGATGATCCGATCGCCAACCTGAAATCGATGGTGATGCCCGCCACGGCAATCGGGCTGACGCTGGCCGGCAACCTGGCGCGCCAGGTGCGCGCGTCGATGGTGGAAGTGCTGCGCCAGGACTATGTGCGCACGGCCCAGGCGAAGGGGTTGACGCCCCGCACCGTCATCACGCGGCACGCGTTCCGCAACGCCCTGATCCCGCTGGTCACCGTGCTCGGGCTCCAGGCCTCGCTGGCCGTCGGCGGCGCCATCATCGTGGAGACGATCTTCCAACTCCCCGGCATGGGGAAGCTCGTGATCGACTCGATCTTCTTCCAGGAGGTGCACGCGATGCAGGCGCTGACGCTCCTCATTGCCGCCGGCGTGGCGCTGATCAGCCTGCTCGTCGACATCTCCTACGCCTTCCTCGATCCGCGGATTCGGTACACGTAGGGGGCGCGCCATGTCCGACCAGCGTCCCGGGTCCGCCCCCGGCGCCGGCGCCGCGCCGGCGCCCTCGTTCGCGATCCGCGACGAGCGCTTCCACCGCACGCGCGATTTCTGGCGCCGGTTCCGCCGCCGTCCCATTGGCGTCGTCAGCCTGATCGTGCTGCTGCTGATCCTCTTCGCAGCGATCTTTCAGGATGTCTCCGCGCGACACGACCCGATCGCGCAGGACATCGAGGCGCTCTTCGCGACGCCCTCGCCGGACCACTTCCTGGGGACGGACAACCTGGGCCGGGACTCCTACGCCCGCGTCATCTTCGGCGCCCGCACGGCGATGCAGGTGGGGGTGGTCTCGATCATCATCGGGCTCGCCGCGGGCCTGCCCATCGGGCTGCTGGCCGGCTTCTGGGGCGGCCGCCGCGACGAGGTCCTGATGCGCATCATGGACGCGCTGTTCGCCTTCCCCTCCATCCTGCTGGCGCTGATCATCCTGGTCGGGCTCGGCAACTCTGGCATCGATCGCCTGACCCTGGTCTCGATCGCGATCGGGATCCCGTTCATCCCCGGCTTCGCGCGGATCATCCGCGGCAGCACGCTGTCCGTGAAGGAGCAGGAGTACGTCACCGCGGCGGCGGCGATCGGCGCCTCCGACCTGCGCATCGCGGCGCGGCACATCCTCCCCAATACGCTCGCGCCGATCATCGTGCAGGCGTCGCTGCTGTTCGGGGTGGCGGTGATTGTCGAGGCGGCGCTGAGCTTCCTCGGCCTGGGCACCCAGCCGCCGGAACCGAGCTGGGGCCTCATGCTCGCGCAGGCGCAGCGGTTCATGGTGACCGGCGAGTTCGCGAAGATCCAGCTCGCCCTCTACCCCGGGTTCGCGATCTCGATCACCGTGCTCGCCTTCAACCTGATCGGCGACGTCCTGCGCGACCTCCTCGATCCGCGCCTCCGCGGCGCGGACTGACCGGGGCGGGCCGGAAATCGCGGATTACCCATCTCCGGGAAAGGGAGTCAGATCCCTGCGCCGGGTGCCCTAGACTGTCAACCGAGGCGGCCCCACCTCGCAGCGCACGGAGCGCGCATCATGAACATTCGCGTCTCGGAACAGGAGCTTCGCGCCGGCGAAATGTCGGAAGCCAAAGTCGAGCAGGCGATGGAGGCCATCCTCATCGACGGCTACGTCATCCTGGACGACGTCGTCGACCATGATCATCTCGACCTGCTGCACGGCAAGATGGCGGAGGATTCGGAGATCCTCATCCGGGCCGAGAAGTGGGGCGGCGCGGGCTCGCTCAAGGGCCATCTGACGCAATATCCGCCGCCGATGGCGCCGTACGTGTTTCGCGACATCGTGGCCAACCCCTTCGCCATCCAGGTGACCAAGCGCCTGCTGCCCAACGGGCCGAACGCGCGCCTGGGCAAGATGTTCAACAGCTACTACAACGCCAACGCCAACTGTCCCGGCAGCCTGCAGCAGGCGCTGCACATGGATTGGCCGCATCTCTGGCCCGGCCTCGAGCAGGCGCACCCGCCCTACTCCCTCGCGATCAACCTCTGCCTCGGGGACGTGTCGGAGGAGAACGGCGCCACCGAGATCTGGCCCGGATCGCATCTGAACACGAAGCCCATCGACGACGAGAACGTCGCCGCGCAGCGCCGCATCGCGCCGCCGATTCGCACGGAGGCCGAGAAGGGCAGCCTCGTGATCCGCGACAACCGCATCTGGCACCGCGGCATGACCAACCATTCCAACGAAGTCCGCCACATGCTCCACACGGTGCACAACATCTACTGGCGCAAGCGCCGCCGCCGGCCGGTGCGCTACCTCACCGGCTGCGAGGGCGAGGTCGGCCACCCCGACCTCGACCCCAATGCCAAGTTCGAGGATGAGTTGTTCGACTATCTCTTCCAGGAATGGGTGGGATCGTGAGGGCGGGGACGTCCGGCGCGGCGGTGGGGATCGGCGCCGGCGCCGGGCCGATTCGCCGAACGGGAGCGCACGATGGGTGACCGGCTGCAGGGCAAGGTCGCCGTCATCACCGGCGGCACCAGCGGCATCGGCTACCGGACGGTCGAGATCTTCGTCGAGCAGGGCGCGCGGGTGCTGATCGCCGCGCGCTCCGAGGACGTGGGGCAGGCGCTCGCCGATCGGCTGGGCGACGACGCCTGCTTCGTCCGCACCGACGTGACGCGGGAGGACGACGTCCGCGCGATGATCGACGCCGCCGTGGCGCGCTGGGGCCGGATCGACTGCCTGTTCAACAACGCCAGCGGGGGCACCGCCGCCGGCCCCATCGAGGATCTGTCCTACGCCGACTTCTCGGCCGCGATGGACCTGCAGATCGGGTCGGTCTTCCTGGGCATGAAGTACGCCGCCCCGGTGATGAAGCGGCAGGGCGGCGGCAGCATCATCAACAACGCCTCCATCGCGGGCATGGGCGTCGGCTACGGGCCCACGCTGTACAGCACCGGCAAGGCCGCCGTCCTCCACCTGACCCGCTGCGCCGCGATCGAGCTGGCGGAGTTCGGCGTGCGGGTGAACTGCATCTCGCCCGGCGGCATCCTCACACCCATCTTCATCGGCGGGCGCACGGGCCACGGCATGACCGATGCGGAGGCCGAAGGCGCCCTGCGCCGGATCGGCGAGTTCTTCGCGGAGGATTACCCCCTCAAGCGGGCCGGCACGCCCGACGACATCGCCTACGCGGCGGTCTACTTGGCGTCCGACGAGAGCCCCCACACGACCGGGGAGAACCTCGTCGTCGACACCGGCATCACGCTCGGCCGCGGCGCGAAGCAGCAGGCGGAACGGGGCGCCGCGATGCAGCGGGTGATCTCCGGGGAGTAGGAGCCGCGAATGTCCAGTCCACTGGAACAGCGCCCCTTCGGCCGGACCGGTGAGCGCGTCACCGTGATCGGTCTGGGCGGCGCCGCCCTGTACAAGCACTCCTATGAACAAGGCGTTGCGACCGTCAAGCACGCGCTCGACCTGGGCGTCAACTACTTCGACACCTCTCCCGCGTACGGCCGGGCGGACGAGGCCGGCCGCTGGACCGAGCAAGGGATGTCGCAGTTGATCATGGGCGAGGGCCTGGAGGGGACCAGCAAACCGCATCTCCTCGCGACCAAGCTCGTGAACTACACGACGGAGGTGCGCCACGCGATCAGCCGCGCCCCGAATGGGACGCGGCCGCTCGGTTGGCGCACGCTGGACGACTGCCGCGCCCAACTCCAGGACAACCTGCGGGCGCTGCGCCGCGACCGGGTCGACGTCCTGCTGGGGCACAGCATTCAGGGGGCGAGGGCCTGGATCCCTGAAACCGACGCGCGGGACGATGGCCAGCGCCTCGACATCGATGCGGGGATCGACTTCGGGAACACCCCCCTCGTGCAGACGCTGCGCGAAGCGAAGGCGCAGGGGACGTGCCGCTACATCGGCCTCAGCGGCGACGAGGCCACGATCTTCGCGCACGTCCTGAACCGCGTCGCGTTGGACATGTGCCTGTCGGCCGGCGAGTACACGCTCCTCGACCGTCGCTCCCCGCGGATCGTGGCGCCGGTCGTCCGGGCGCAGGGGATCGCCTACGTCGTGGGGGGCATCTTCCGCGGCGCGGGTCGGGCCGCGCCGGGCGAAGCCTCGCCGTTTCAACTCGGCCGCGTGGGCGCCCTCTCTCAAGTCGGATCGGCATTCGCGGACGCGCGCCTCATCCAGCTGGCCAAAACGACGGGGATCTCGATCGCGGCGTTGACGGTGCGCTTCCTGCTCGCCGACCGCGACGTGGCGACCATCCTCGTCGGCGCGTCCACGCCCGAGGAACTCGAGGAGAGCGTCGTGGCGGCGCGGGCCGGGCCGCTGCCGCCCGACATTCATCAGACCGTTGCAGCCCTGTCGGCGTAGACCGGCGCAGGGGTGCTCGGCAGGGAACGCAGACACGAAAGAGGTGCGTGATGTTCAAGCGGCTTGACCACATCGGCGTCGGAACGGCGGATGCCGAGCGGTTCCTCGACTTCTACGTCGGGATCCTGGGCTTCGAGGTGCGCGAGCAATGGGACGCCAAGCCCGGTGGGGGATCGTCGCAGGTGGCCGGGCTGGCCAATCTCACCCTCGGCGACGGCGCGGTGATCGAGATGTTCTCGATCCAGTCGGACGAGGCCGATCCCACCTACAACGGGCCGCCGTTCCGGCCGGGCCTGCGCAACATGTGCATCGAGGTAGAGGACTTCGACGCGGCGGTGGAGTACCTCACCAGCAAGGGCATCGAAATCCACCGGGCGCACCCGTCGAATCCGGCCTGCTGGATCGAGGACCCGGACGGCAACATGCTCGTGATCTTCCCGTCGTTCGTGTACGAGAACTACAAGAAGATGGCCGAGCAGGCGTCCGAGTCGGACGAACCGGAGTAGCAGTCGCGGCGCCGCAACGTCGCCGGGGAATCCAAGGGGGCCGACCGTGAGCAGAATCCAATCCGTCAGCCTGGACCACCTGACGCCCGAGCAGCGCACGGTCCACGACAACATCGTCAACGGCCCACGGGGCGCCTTCAGCGAGGCCTACATCGCTTGGTTGCTCAACCCGTCCATCGGCGACATCGTGCAGCAGCTGGGCGCGTGCCTGCGTTTCGAATCGACGCTGCCGAAGCGACTCCGCGAGTTCGCCACCCTGGTCACGGTGCGCCACTGGAACAATGACCTGGAGTGGTACCACCTCGCCCAGAACGTGCTGACCAATGGCACGCCCCAGCACGTCGTCGACTCCGTGGCGGCCAGGACGCGCCCCGACTTCGACGACGAGGCGGAAGGGGTCGTGTACGACCTCACGACCGAGGTGCTGCACTCGGGGCCCGTCAGCGACGCGACCTACCAGCGGGCGGTCGAGACCCTCGGCGAAGACGGCGTATTCGAACTGATCGCCGTCATGGGTCATTTCTCCCTCTTCTCCTTCCAGATCAACACGTTCAAGTACGACCTGCCGGCCGGCGCCGTGCCGTTGCCGCGATGATCGGGCGCCGGCCCGGCCGGATGGGACTTCAGGCGGGGCCAACGACATCGAGTACTGCGTGGGGAAGCCGGCGGTGATCGCCGCCACCAGGGCGATGGCGATCGAGTGGGAACTAAACCGTATCCGCGGCGGCATCTTCGTGGTCAACGCCTGGAAGCGCCAGTTCCGCGAGCCCGCCCCGCCCGAGGGCACGGCCGAGATGGCCGCGTCGATCGGGGCGCTGGACCCGGACGAGGACCGGGGCGGCGGCTGACGGGACGCTACTCGAACGGGTCGGTGCCGGTGCGGATGAGGGCCTCGCCGCGCTCCGGGTGCTCGTTCTCGTCCTCCCAGGGGTAGTAGCGCGGCGGCAGGATGCGCTCGATCTCGGGGTACTTGGCGCGGATCTCGGGCGAGAAGTCGTCGGCCGTCCACTCGTGGATCGGGCGCATGTGGCGGCGCATGTAGTTGAGCACCAGCGTCACGCGCAGGCCGATCTCCTCGCGCGGCATCGCGCCGTGCCAGGTGCCGCCGTGCCAGATGGCCATCGAACCGGCCTTCGCGTTGAGCGAGATCGTCTTGAAGGGCGTCGTCTCGAGGTCGCGCTCGTGGGGCAGCGTGGCGCGGCCGTAGCGGTGACTGCCGGGCACGAAGACGGTGGGGCCGTCGTCGGCGCCGGTGTAGTCGGTGCAGAGCCAGGAGAGATTCGCGGTGTGGGCGATGTGGCCGCCGCCGGGCGGGATGCCGTGGGCGTCGCTGTGCAGGTTGAGCGGCGCGCGGTTGCGCGGCTTGATGATCCAGTTCGTCGAGGAGAGGACGCAACTGCTGCCGAGCAGCCAGCGGGCCATCGCCAAGGTGCAGGGGTTGGTGACGGCCTCGACGAAGACCTCGTCCTCCTTGAGCAGGTTCCAGATGCGCTGGTTGAGCGTGCTGAACCGCATCGTGCAGGTGTCGGGGTCGCCGATCTCCAGGTTGTTGCGCCGCTCGCAGGCGCGCAGGATGGCGCTCTTCAGCCGTTCGACGAAGCCCGGCGCCGAGCGCATCTTCTCCGGCGGGACGATCGTCACGCCGTAGGCCGTCAGTTCCAGCGCGTACTGGACGAGGCCGTACTTCTCCAATTCCAGCATCACGCTGTCCGTGGCCGGGGCCGTCCCGAGTTCCGCAATCGTCATCGCTGCCTCCTTGACTCGCGGCGAAGTATACGGCAGGACGCGCGCCGCGACCCATCAGGGGTCGGGCGGCCGGCCGCGCCCGCGCGCCAGCGCCGGCGGGATCGCCACGACGGCGACGACGCCCGCGACCAGGAAGGCCAGGCGGATGCCGCTGATCAGGGCGTCGGGCGCGACGATCGGGTCGTCGAGGCCGAGGGGGGCGCGCTCCAGGGCGTAGCGCGCCGCCTGGGAGGTGAACAGCGCCCCGGCGACGGCGATGCCGATGGCGTTGCCCATCGTGCGCGCCGTCGTCTGGGCGGCCGAGGCGGTGCCCGCGCGCTCGGGGCCCACGCTGGCCATGATCACCATCGTGTTGGGCGTCAGGAAGATGGCCGCGCCCGCGCCCGCGACGATCATGCGCAGCACGACGCCCGCGACCGACGTCTCGGAGTTCATCGTCGCCAGGGAGAGCAGCCCGGCGGCCACGACGACGAGCCCGGCGACGGCGACGCGCCGCGGGCCGACGCGGTCGGCCAGCCGCCCCGACAGCGGCGAGCCGACCAGCATCGCCAGGGGAAAGCCGACGGTGATCGCGCCGGCCTCGAGCGTGCTGAAGCCGCGCGCGTCGATCAGGTAGAAGGGCATCAGGGTGAACGACCCGGTGAGGCCGAAGAACTGCAGCACGGCGGAGAGGATGCCGCCGCTGAACGGCGCCCGCCGGAAGAGGTCCAGGTCGACGACGGGGCTGCCGGAGCGGCGTTCGATCCGGATGAACAGGACGACCAGCACGGACGTCGCGGCGAACAGGCCGACGATGGCCGGGCTGCCCCAGCCCCACGCCTGGCCGCGGTTGACCGCCAGCACCGCCGCGCTCAGCAGGAAGAAGAGCGTGAACGAGCCCGGCAGGTCGAGGCCGGTCGGGCGTTCATCGGCGGGGGTGTCGCGCAGCAGGGCGATCACCAGCAGCGACCCGATGACGCCCAGCGGGATGCGCGTCCAGAAGATGGCCCGCCAGTCGAGGATCTCGATGAGGACGCCGCCGAGCACCGGGCCGATGGAGACGCCGATGCCCACGGTGCCGATCATGATGCCCAGGGCCTGCCCTCGCTGCGAGGCGGGGAAGCTGTCGGTGACGATGGCGGCGCCGTTGGCGATCACCATCGAGGCGGCGATGGCCTGCACGGTGCGGCCGCCCAGCAGCTCCGGCAGCGACCCCGCGATCGCGGAGAGCCCCGTCGCGGCGGTGAAGCAGGCGAAGCCCACGACGTAGAGCCGCTTGCGCCCGTAGAGGTCGCCCAGGCGGCCCATGATCAGCCCCAGGCCGGTGCTGACGAGGATGAAGATCAGGCTGACCCAGAGCACCTCGTCGCGGGCGACGCCGAACTCGTCGGCCAGGGTGGGCAGGGCGATGTTGATGATCGAGGTGTCGAGCGTGCCCAGGAAGATGCCCAGGCAGACGAGGCCCAGCGCCAGCCAGCGATAGGGCACGCCGAGCACGTCCGGTCCCTGGACCCGCGCGTCTTCGGCTCGGGGGCGTGCGGTCATCTGGTCCCGGTTCAGGTGTGGCGGGCGGCGGAGCGGCCAGCGGCCGACGCCGATCGTCGCGCCGCGGGGCCCTACGTACTATCCCGCGGCGTCCGTGCCGGGCCGGGCCGGGCGCGCCCGCGCGCGAGCGCTGCGGGAACGGCGAGGACGGTGACGAGGCCCGCGACGAGGAGGGCCAGCTGGATGCCGCTGACCAGGGCGTCGGGCGCGACGATCGGGTCGTCGAGGCCGAGGGAGGATCGTTCGAGGGCGTAGCGGGCGGCCTGGGACGTGAACAGCGCCCCCCCGACGGCGATGCCGATGGCGTTGCCCATCGTGCGCGCCGTGTGCTGGGCGGCCGCGGCCGTGCCGACGCGATCGCGGCCCACGCTCTGCATGATCAACACCGTGTTGGGCGCGAAGAAGATGGCCGTGCCCGTCCCCATGATCGCCATGCGCAGCACGATGCCCGCGACCGGCGTCGTGGCGCTGAGCGTCGACAGGGACAGCAGCCCGGCCGCCACGACGACGAGCCCGGCGATGGCGACCGGCCGGGGACCGACGCGGTCCGCCAGGCGCCCGGACAGCGGCGACACGATCAGCATCGCCAGGGGGTAGCCGACCATGACCGCGCCGGCCTCGAGCGTGCTGAAGCCGCGCGCGTCGACGAGGTAGAAGGGGATGATGGTGATCGCGCCGGTGAGGCCGAAGAACTGCAGCAGCACCGAGAGGATGCCGCCGCTGAACGGCGCCCGCCGGAAGAGGCCCAGGTCGACGACGGGGCTGGGGGAGCGGCGCTCGATGCGGATGAACAGGACGACCAGCCCGGCGGTCGCGGCGAACAGCCCGATGATCGCCGGGCTGCCCCAGCCCCAAGCGCCGCCGCGGTTGACCGCCAGCACCAACGCGCCCAACAGGAAGAAGAGGGTGAACGAGCCCGGCAGGTCGAGGCCGGTCGGCCGTTGGTGGGCGGGGGTGTCGCGCAGGAGGGCGAGAACCAGCAGCGATCCGATGACGCCCAGCGGGATGCGCGTCCAGAAGATGGCCCGCCAGTCGAGGATGTCGATCAGGACGCCGCCGAGCACCGGCCCGATCGCCACCCCCACGCCCACCATGCCGATCATGATCCCCAGGGCCCGCCCGCGCCGCGATGTAGGGAAGCTGTCGGTGACGATGGCGGCGCCGTTGGCGATCACCGTCGCGACGGCGACCGCCTGCACCGTGCGGGCCGCGAGCAATTCCGGCAGCGACCCGGCGATCGCGGAGAGCCCCGTCGCGGCGGTGAAACAGGCGAAGCCCACGACGTAGAGGCGCTTGCGGCCGTGGAGGTCGCCCAGACGGCCCATGATCGGGCTCAGGCCGGTGCCGACGAGGATGTAGATCAGGCTGACCCAGAGCACCTCGTCCCGCGCGACGCCGAACTCCTGCGCCAGCGTGGGCAGCGCGATGGTGATGATCGACGTGTCGATGTTGGCGAGGAGGACGCCCAGGCAGACGAGGCTCAGCGCCAGCCACGGATAGGGGATGCCGAAGACGGCTGGGCCCTGAACCCGCGCGTCCTCGCCTCCTGGGTGTCCGCTCATCTGATCCTGGTTCCGCGCGTGCGGGGCGGGGGAGCCGCCCGCGGCCGACGCCGATCGTCGCGCCGCGGGGCCGTACGTACCATCCCGCACGGTCCGGGCGTCGTGCCCCCGGCCGTCTAGACTGTCGGCGGCCGGACGGCCGCAGCGCGAGGGACGGGATCATGGACCTGGGACTGAGCGGCAAGGTCGCCATCGTGACGGGCGGCAGCGACGGCATCGGCAAGGCGGCGGCGACGGCGCTGAGCGAGGAGGGGGCGCGGGTCGCGATCTGCGCGCGGCGGCCCGGCTTCCTGGCGGCGGCGGCGGCGGACATCCGCGCGGCCTCCGGCGGCGACGTGCTCGCGATCCCCTGCGATGTGACGGACGAGGCCCAGGTGCAGGCGATGGTGGAGCGGGTCGTCGCGGAGTGGGGCCGGCTCGACATCCTGGTCAACAACGCGGGCACGTCGGCGGCGGGCAAGTTCGAGGACGTCAGCAACGAGGTCTGGGTCGGCGACCTGCAACTCAAGCTCTACGGCGCGATCTATTGCAGCCGGGCGGCGCTGCCGCATCTCAAGCGGGCCGGCGGCGGCGGCCGGATCATCAACATCACGACGCACGGCGGCAAGGCGCCGGCGGGCGGGTCGCTGCCGACGTCGGCGGCGCGGGCGGCCGGGCTGGCCCTCACCAAGGCCATGTCGCGGGATTACGCGCGCGACGGGGTGCTGGTGAACACGGTCTGCATCGGCCTGATCAAGAGCGGCCAGATCCACGCCCGCTTCGAGCGCATGCGCGAGGACGACCCATCGCTCACGGCCGAGGGCTACTACGAGCGCCTGGGCTCCGCGATCCCGCTCGGCCGGGTCGGCGAGGCGCACGAGGCCGGGGACGTGATCTGCTTCCTCGCCTCGGCGCGGGCCAGCTATCTCACCGGCACGTCGGTCAACATCGACGGCGGCGCGTCGCCGGTGGTCTGAGCGGCAGGCGCCGACAGGTCAGCCCTCCGCGAAGAACTCCAGCAGCGCGGCGGCCGTCTCGTCGGGGGCCTCCTCGGGCAGGAAGTGGCCGCAGGGGATCGCGGAGCCGCGCAGGTCCGTCGCCCAGCGGCCCCAGACCTCCATCATGCCGGCCCGGCGATCGCCCCGCCGGTCGCCCCAGAGCGCCAGCATGGGGCAGGTGATGCGATGGCCCGCCGCCCGATCGGCCGCGTCCAGCTCGCAGTCGATCGTCGCGCCGGCGCGGTAGTCGTCGCAGGTGGCGCGCACGGTCTCGGGGTCGCCGAAGCTGCGCTCGTAGTCGCCCAGCGCCTCCGGCGCGAAGGCGTCCGAGCCGCTCCAGCGCGACAGCATGTCGTGCAGGAACGACAGCGGGTCGCCGCCGATCAGCCGCTCGGGCAGCGGCGCGGGCTGCGCGAGCAGGAACCAGTGGAAGCTGCCCAGCGCGCCCCGCCGGTCGAGGCGCTCGAACTGCTCGAGCGTGGGCATGATGTCGAGCGTCGCCAGCCGGCGGACGCGGTCCGGGTGGTCCAGGGCCAGCCGGTAGGCGACGCGGCCGCCCCGGTCGTGCCCGGCGAGGTGGAAGCGCTCGTGCCCGAGCGCGGCCATCACCTCGACGATGTCGCGGGCCATGGCGCGCTTCGCGTAGTTGGCGGCGCCCTCGCCGCCGGGCGGCTTCGAGCTGCGCCCGTAGCCGCGCAGGTCCGGCGCGACGACGGTGAACGCCTCCGCCATCCGTGGCGCGACGCGATGCCACATCGCGTGCGTCTGGGGATAGCCGTGTAGCAGCGCCAGCGGCGGCCCGTCGCCGCCGACGACCGCGTGGATCTCCGCCCCGCCGGTCGCGATGCGGCGCTCCGTGAAGCCCTCGAACATGTCACGCCTCCCGGTTCCCGTGCAGAGGCGATCGTAGCGCCCCGCGCCGTCGTGGGTGAGACTGGACGCCACGCGCCGCAGGCCGTAGACATCCTCACGGGCGACGTCGGGCGGGCGCGATGGGAGACCGGACGATGACGGACCCGACCGGCGGCGCGCTGGACGGCATTCGCCTCCTCGACCTGAGCACCCAGCCGGGGCAGTACGCCGGGCGGCTGCTCGCCGACCTGGGGGCGGACACGATCAAGGTCGAGCCGCCCGGCGGCGACGCGATGCGCCGCGTCGGTCCCTTCGAGGGGGATGTCGCGGGGCCGGAGACGAGCCTGACCTGGCGCTACTTCAACGCCAACAAGCGCTCGGTGACGTGCAACCTGGACCTGCCGGCCGGGCAGCGCCTGCTGCGGGAGTTGGCGCGCGACGCGGACGTCGTGATCGAGTCGTACGGGCCGAGTTACATGGAGTCGCGCGGCGTGGGCTTCGAGGCGCTGCGCGCGGTGCGGCCCGACCTCGTCTACGTGTCAATCAGCGGCTTCGGCCGGGAGGGGCCGCACGCCGGCTGGCAGGCGACGGAACTCATCGCACAGGCGGCCTCGGGCGTGTTGACGCTGTCGGGCGACCCGGCCGGCGCGCCGCAGATGCTGGGCGCGAATCAGGCCTGCATCACGGCGTCGCTGTCGGCCGCGCAGGGCGCGCTGCTCGCCGTCTTCCACAAGGAGCGCACCGGCGAGGGCCAGCTGGTCGAGGTCTCGATGCAAGAGGCGCTGGCGATCGCGCAGGAGACCGCGATGCAGCAGTGGGACTTCCAGCGCACGTCGCGGGAGCGGCAGGGCGAAATCCCGACGCTGCCCGGCCTGGGCGCCTACGCGACGCGCGACGGCTACGTCTATTCGATGGTGGGCGGGCCGGCGGGCGCCTCGTGGTCGGAGTTGGTCGATTGGCTGATCGAGGAAGGGGCGGGGGGAGAACTGGTCGCCGGGCACGAGGCGGCGTTCCGCGCCCTGAACATGGCCACGGCCGTCCAGGCCCTGCGCAACCCGGTCAAGGCAGCGGAGTTCGGGGCGCTGATGCCGATCGCGCGGGAGACGCTGGCGGCGTTCTTCGCGACGCGCGCCAGCCGCGAGATCTACGAGGAGGGACAACGGCGGCGTCTGCTGATCGGCATGGTCTCGACGCCGAAGGAGTTGATGGAGAGCCCGCAGCTCCGCGCGCGCGATTGGCGGCTGCCCGTCGGGGGAGACGGCGCGGCGGCCGACCTGCCCGGCCCGCCCTACCGGCTGAGCGCCACCCCGGCGACGGTGCGCCGCGCCGCCCCCGCGATCGGCGAGCACAACCGGGAGGTGTGGCTGGAGGAAGTGGGCATCGCGCCCGAGGAATTCGCGGCTCTGGTGGCGGAGGGGGCGATATGACTTCGCAGGGGGGCGGCAAGCGACCGCTCGACGGCATCCGCGTGGCCGACTTCTCCTGGTTCGGCGCGGGCCCGATCGTCGGGCGCACCCTGGCCGACTTCGGGGCCGAGGTGGTGCGGGTCGAGAGCGAGTACAAGATCGACGCGCTGCGGCTGACGCAGCCCGTCCCGCCCGACCGGCCCGCGACCTACAACACGGGCGGCTTCTTCAACAACTTCAACGCGGGCAAGCACTCGTTCCTGCTCAACATGAACGCCGAGGGGGCGCGCGCCGTCGCCTACCGGCTGGTGGAGCGCTCGGACGTGTTCCTGACCAACCACACGCCGCGTGTCGTCGCGAAGTGGGGGGTCGACTACCCGTCGCTGCGGGCGGTCAACCCGCGCATCATCGCCGCCTACCAGCCGATGCAGGGCTCGACCGGGCCGCACAAGGACTTCATCGGTTTCGGGGCGGTGCTGACGCCGGTCAGCGGGCTCAGCCATCTGAGCGGCGACCCGGCCCGCCCGCCGATCGGCGTGGGCACGAACTACCCCGACTTCACGCTGAATCCCGGTCACACGGTGACGGCGATCCTGGCCGCGCTGCGCCACCGCGAGCGGACCGGCGCCGGTCAGATGGTGGAGCTGGCGCAGATCGAGTCGGTGGCGGCGACGCTGGGGCCGGCGCTGCTCGACTACACGGTGAACGGCCGCGTGGCGACGCGCACCGGCAATCGGTCGCCGGGGATGGCGCCGCACGGGGTGTTCCGCTGCCGCGACCAAGCGCGGTCGCACCCGGCGGCGGTGGGGCAGGACCCGGACGTGCGCGAGCGCTGGATCGCGATCGCGGTGCGGGACGACGACGACTGGGCGGCGCTCTGCGCGGCGGCGCCGGGGTCGGCGTTCGCCGGCGACGCGCGCTTCGCGACCTTCGCCGGGCGCAAGCGACACGAGGACGCGCTGGAGTCGGCGATCGCGGCCTGGACGGCGGGGGAGGAGGCGGCGGCGCTGCAGGAGCGGCTGCAAGGCGCCGGCGTGCCGGCGCACCTCGTGCAGGACGCGGAGGACATGATGGACCACGACGCGCACCTGCGCGCGCGGGGCTACTACCGGCGCCTGGAGCACCCCGAGACGGGGCTCTCGGCCTACGACGGCCCGGTCGTCGGGCTGGGCGAGACGCCGGGCGACCTGCGCTGGGCCGCGCCCCTCTTCGGCGAGCACACCTACGAGGTCGCCACGCGCATCCTCGGCTACTCCGACGACGAGGTCTCCGAGTTGGTGGCGGCGGGCGTCCTGGCGTAGGGGAACCTCACCTCCTAACCCCCTCTCCACTGCGTGGAGAGGGGGGACCGGAAGGGATCCCGGTGGTCGCGTCCAAGTTCCCCCTCTCCATTGCGGAGCAATGGAGAGGGGGACAGGGGGTGAGGCTCTGATCCCCTCTCCCTGGGGAGAGGGTTAGGGTGAGGGGGACGTCACCGTGCGATCGGCGGCGCCTGATAGCCGCCGCTGCACTCGGCGATCCGCGCCGCCAGCCGGATCGTTCGCCGATCCGCGCCGTAGGGGCCCACCACCTGCATCCCCGTCGGCAGGCCCGAGGCGCCCAGCCCGATCGGCGGCACGGTGGACGGCAGGTAGGCCAAGCCCGTGAGCACGGTCCAGCCCGCGATATCGAGGAACGGGCGTGTCTCCCCATTGCAGATCACGGTCCGCGTGGCGACGTCGCCCTCGTGGTCGTGCGGGAACGGCGGCACGAAGGCGGCGGGCATCAGGATCGCGTCGAAGCGCGTGAAGAACTCCGCCCAGCGGGATCGGAGCGCCGCGCGGGCGGTGTTGAGGTCCAGCCACTCGCGGTGGCTGGGCCCGTCCGCCGTGTCCGGGCGGGAGTGCGACATGGCCGCCTCGCCGATCAGCCTGCCGCCCAGGTCGAACGCTTCGCCCGGGTCGAGATCGGGCCGCGCCTCGTGATCGACCTGGACACCCGACGCCTCCAACGCGGCGACGGCCGCCCGCGTCACCTCAAGGACCTCGGCATCGATCGAGCAGAACGGATCGTCCAGCCAGGCCGCCACGCGAAGGGTCTGCAGGTCGTCCGGCGGCGGCGGCAACTCGGCCGTCCAGGGCGGCTCGCGGCGCCGGAGAATTTCGAGCAGCAAGTCCAGGTCCTCGGCCGACCGGGCGATCGGCCCGAAGACGTTCACGTCGGCTTCGGTCGTGCCGCCCTGCGGGTGATCCAGGTAGCCGCGGGTCGGGATGACGCCGAAGCTCGGCTTGTGTCCGAAGACCCCGCAAAACGCGGACGGGAGCCGGATCGACCCCCCGATGTCCGTCCCGACCTCGAACGACGTCAGTCCGGCGGCCACCGCGGCGGCGGCCCCGCCGGACGACCCGCCCGGCACGCGATCGCTGTTCCAGGGGTTGACCGTCGTGCCGAAGATCTCGTTGTACGTCTGGCCGTCCGCCGACCAGCGCGGCAGGTTCGTCTTGCCGAAGATGATCGCGCCCGCCTCGCGAAGCGCCCGCACGACCGGGGCGTCGCGCTCTGGGATGTTCTCCCGCAACTCGACCGCCCCGCCCGTCGACCGCATCCCGGCCGTCTCGATCGCGTCCTTGATCGTCACGGGCAGGCCGTGCAGGGGGCCCAGGTCGTCGCCCCGCGCGACGGCGGCGTCCGCTTCCCGCGCCGCCGCCCGCGCGCCCTCGAGGTCCAGGGTCACGACCGCGTTCAGGCCCGGATTAATCCGCGCGATCCGCTCCGCGTAGCGCTCGAGCAGATCCGCGCTGCGCAACTGCCCGGCGCGGATCGCGGCGGCTTGGCGCGTCGCCGGCCACAGGGCTGGGTCGTCCGGCATGAGTTCCCTCACTCCACCTGCTGCATTGCTTCGCGGGCAGCGTAGCCGCTGTCCCACTCTGCGTCCCGAACCTCACCCACCGAGCCCCCTCTCCATTGCAGAGCAACGGAGCGAGGGAACTCTGGTCCCCTCTCCCCACGGGAGAGGGGACCAGAACCCTCTCCAGCGTCCAGATGGAGAGGGGGAATAGGGGGTGAGGTCGCTCAGGCGGTGGGCAGGGCGTCGTACATATCGTGCACGTCGGCGCCGTGGAAGCGGGCGCGCCGGTTCGTGGGCGGGACGGGCTCCTCGTAGAAGAAGGCGGGCAACTCGTCGTCGCCGGCCGCGAAGCCGGCCCGACGGTTGAAGTCGCGCTCCTGCCGCAGCGCGCGCTGGCCCAGGCGCTCGAAGAAGCCGGCCTCGAGGGACGTCCCGTGCGCGGCGTTGATCGCGTCGGTCAGGAACTCGATGTTGGCGTAGGTGACGCTGCCGCCGAAGACGCACAGCCCCAGCGAATCGACCGCGGCCACGCGCGTCTGATGGGCGAGGCTCTGCTCGAGGATCTCGTCGAGCGACATCTCCGTGGTCACGAGGCGGGGCAGGTTGCCGGTCGTGTGGTCGGCGCCCTGGGCGGTGGCCATCATGGCGACGCCCGTCGCCTCGACGACGCGCGGGTCGTAGGCGCTGATCGCCTGGCGCTTGATCACGGGCACGCGATGCACGCCCAGCTGCTCGCCGACGCGGGCCGTGCCCTGGGCCAAAAAGCGGCCCCGCTCGCTGCCCTGTTCGATCTCGTCCATGCAGGCGGTCATGAAGGCCTTGTCGCCGAACTCCGCCTCGCCGGCCTCCATGAGCACGGCGAGGGTCGCGCCGGTCTCGATCGTGTCGACGCCGAGCTCGTTGGCGAGGGCGTTCATGTCGGCCAGGTCGTCGGGGTTGCTGAGGCCGCAGTTCGAGCCCAGCAGCGCGAGCGTCTCGTACTCCACGGGCGAGACGACCTCGTTGCCGTCGGCGTCGTTGTAGACGTTGCTGCACTGGATGAGGCAGCCCGGCATGCAGGCGTGCGACTGGTCGCCGCCGCGCTCGCCGATGAGCGGCGCGATGAACTCCGCGCCCATGCGGAAGGCCTCGCCGGCCTCGGTGTCGGCCAGGCGGCCGGCGCTGAAGTTGCGCACCGGCAGGCCGCCCAGGTAGTTCTGCACGTCGGCCATCGCCATCGTGCCCAGCGGCTTGTAGGTCGTCTGGATCACCTCGTCGTTCTGCACCTTCTGGGCGTAGCCGCGGACCGACTGGCGCACCTTGGGCGCGTCGCTGAACGGCGGCATGCGGTCGAGGTCGACGACGACCGCCTTGACGCGCTTCGACCCCATCACGGCGCCGACGCCGCCGCGGGCGGCGAGGCGCGAGGGGCGGCCGTCCTTGTCGCTGATGGCGATCCCGGCGATCAGGCCCTGGTACTCGCCGACGGGCCCGCAGAGCGCGAAGGCGACCTTCTTGCCGTAGTGCGCGAAGAGCCGCGCCGCCGCCTCGGAGTTGCGCAGGCCGAGGTAGGGGGAGGCGTCGTCGAACTCGATGCCGCCCTCGCGGGTGAGGTGGACGACGGTCCAGTCGTCGGACGCGCCCAGCAGCGTGAAGCCCGCGACCTTGAGTTGGCCCATTCCGTAGCCCAGGGTGCCGCCGCCGTTGGCCTCCTTGACGCCGCCGGTGAGCGGGCTCTTGCAGCCCACGCTCGTGCGGTTGGCGTTCGAGAAGCTCGTGCCGGCGAAGGGGCCGGCGGAGAAGATCAGCGGGTTGCCGGGGCCCAGCGGGTCGACGCGGGCGGCGTCGCGCTCCAGCAGCGTCTTCGCGATCAGGTAGCGCCCGCAGTAGACGATGTCCTCGCCGTGCAGTTCGCGCGTCGCGACCGTCCGGCCGCCCAGGTCGATGTCGTGGAATAGCCGCACGGTGCGCCCCCGTTCCGGCGGCCCGGCGCCCGTCCGGCGGGCGGATCGCGCCGCGCCGCCCAGTCTAGCGAGCGGGCGGCGGGAGCGGCGCGGCTGGGCTACCGTGGCGTCGTGCCGGCCGACGCAATCAACGTGCGAGTGACGCTCTTCGGGACGCTGCGCGGCTTCGCCCCCGACGGGGCCGGCGGGGCCAGACGACCCCGCCGGCGGGATGGCTAGCCGGCGGAGGCGTCCGGCGCCGCGACCGTGAAGCGGTACGTGCCGCTGTTCTCCAGATCCCCGATGTGGGGAACGAAGCCCTGGAACACCGTCACGCTCTTGATGGTCTCGACCTTGTTGGCGGGCGTGGAGTCTTTGCCCGTGTCGTCTTGGCGGGAGTCCGCCGCGTCGAAATCACGGTTCCCGCCGAACGCGGGCTTCTTATCGTCGCCCGTTCCCACGTTCCCCTTCTTGTAGAGGGTGAAGTGGTGGTCCGGCTTGGCGAGCCGGTAGCACTCCCCGGCGCCATAGAGCCCAGAGCCACTCTTCGTGTACGTCTTGAACGCCTGAGCCGCCGTGACAGACGTTTGAGGCGAGGCAGTCTCGTTGTTCTCAAACCCGGTCGTGCCGAGCGTCGCCGTGTGCGTCGTCCGTTCACAGTTGCGGTCGTGCCGGAACTTCCACACGGACAGCGTCCACCCGTGGGCGGCGTAGCAGTCCTGGATGGCGGAGACTGAAACGTCGAACGCGGTGTTGTTGAAGTTCTCGTCGAAGAAGTACCACTTGACCTCGGCCCAATCCATCGCCGCGACATCCGCGTGCAGGTTGATCGTGCGAGTGCGGCCATCCTCCGTCTCCGGGAACAGTTGGTCGGCGGTCACGTACCCGGCTCCCTTGTCCCACGGCTGGGACTTGTATTCCAGCGGCGCCTGGACCGGCTCAGAGACATCCCAGGGGCAGGAGCCGTTGCTCTGGGCAGCGCCGACCGAGGCGAACAGCCCGAGGGTCAGCAGGCCGCCGATCACGACGGCCATCAGTTTCGTAAACAAGATTCGATTCCTTTCGCTGCTCACGGTGGAGCGTGAGTGGTGGTGGGCTCAGGCGGTGCGACTAGCGATCGCGCCTCCTTCCCGCGTGGGCGCCGGGGCGTTCAGGGCAACCCGGAAGGTCGCCGTCACGTGGAACGTCTCGAACGAGGTGCGCGTCCACGTCGTCCCGGGTGTGTCGCGGGCCGTCTGGGACACTCGGACACCATGAGGTCCGGCGCTGCTCGCCGTTGTGCCACTGCGCGATGACCGGCGCCGTGATCCCCTCGGGGGTCAGGTGGCGCTCGATGAAGTCGGCCGCGGGCGAGGCGCCCACATCCCAACAGGGCACGATCCAGCGGGGCGCCGGCGGCGTGTCGTCTGCCTGGTCAGACCACGCCGCCGGCGCCCCGGGAATCCATCTCGCGCCCAACAGCGCGATCGAGAGAATGAGCAGCCGGACTGGCACAGGTGCCTCCCCGCAACCCGAATCGGTGGCTGCGTAGCAGGCAAGCCAGAACCCATACTGTGCCGCGAGGAGGCGTGGGCCACCTGGGGCGCACAGCATGAGTGAAACTTGCCTGCTACAGCGTTGGGGAGGGTAGGAAGCGCGCGGCGATACTGTCAACCGTCCCCGATCAGAGCGGCGGGCGCGGCGCGGCTGGGCTACCGTGGCGTCGTGGCGGCCGACGCGATCAACGTGCGAGTGACGCTCTTCGGGACGCTGCGCGGCTTCGCCCCCGGCGGGGCCGGCGGCCCGATCGAACTGCGGCTGCCTCCGGGCGCGACGATCGCGCAGTTGCGCGAGGCTATCGGCCTGCCGGCGACGACGGAGATCACGGTCGGCGTGAACGGTGCGCAGACCGACGAGTCGGCGTCGCTGCGGGACGGCGACCAGGTGATGCTGTTCAACGCGTTGTCCGGAGGGGCCGTCGGGCGGGGCAAATCCCGCTGCCGCGTGCGATGATTGGGGCCGACCGGTGTGGCCGCCCGATCGGCGGCGAAAAAAAATTCTTCGCGAAGGGGCGGAGGCACAGCAATGATCGATGAGCAGACGGCGACGACGGTCGCGGGACTGACGGTGCGGGCGCTGCCCGGCGCGCGCTTCGGGGCGGAGATCACCGGGCTCGACCCGCTGCGGATCGGCGAGGAGCAGCGGGCCGCGATCTGGGACGCCTACGCCCGGCGGCACGGGCTGCTCTGCTTCTCCTTCGACCGGCTGCTTGAGGCGGACGAGCTGCACGCGCTGACGGCCGTGTTCGGAAAAAATGAGTTCGCGCCGGGGATGATCAACGGGATCGGCAAGGGCACGCCGAAGGGCGAGGAGCACCTGACCGTCGAGGAGCAGGTCGCGGCGCTGCGGGCGCGCGGCGAGGACCCCTACCTGGCGTTCATCGGCAACCTGACGCCGGCGACGCTGGAGGCGAAGCCGGTCGACGACCGCTTCTACGGCGAGTGGGAGTGGCACTCGGACATGTCGTACATCGCGGTGCCGCCGACGTTCAGCCTGCTGCACGGCCGCGTGATCCCCGACGAGGGCGGCGACACGGGCTTCTGCAGCCAGGTGATGGCGGCGCGGGAACTGCCGGATGGGCTGCGCCGGCGGGTGGCGTCGCGCTGGGCGAAGCACGACTCCACCTACGGCAGCAGCGGCGTGATGCGGGAGGGCATGGACGCCCCGGCGTCGCCGGTGGAGGCGCTGGGGCACGCGCACCCGATCCTGCGCCGCGTGCCCAGCACGGGCGAGGAGGCGCTGTTCCTCGGCCGGCGCACGAACGGCTACGTCGTCGGCCTGCCGCTGGAGGAGAGCGAGCGGCTGCTCGACGAGCTATGGGCGCACGCGACGCAGGAGCGCTTCTGCTACCGCCACCGCTGGCGCGCCGGGCAGGTGGTCGTGTGGGACAACCGGATGCTGATGCACATGCGCCACCCGCTCGCGAACGATGACGTCCGCTTCATGTGGCGGACGCAGACCAAGGGCGAGCCCGTGGTCCCGGCCGGCGGATGACGTCCGCGGGCATGCTCGCCCCGTACCGCGTGCTGGACCTGTCGGAGGCGGAGATCGCCGATCTGGCGGCCGACGGCCTCCTGCAGTGACTCCGGCTCTACAGGGCGGACTCGCGGGGGTCGCGCGGCGGCTCGGGCGCGTCCGCCGGCTCCTCCTCTTGCTGTGAGGTGACCATCCAGGCGTCGGGATCGCCCGACTTGGGCGGGGCGGTGCGCCGCAGCTGCAGCCGCGCGACCCTGGGCCCGCGCCGCCGGGCGCGGCGCTCGTAGAGGTCGATCGTGATGTCGTCGATGGACACGAAGTCGCGGACGCGGCGCAGGGCGTCGGCGAGCGCGGCGGGCAACCGGGCGGCGCGGCGGCGGAGCCGCCGCAGGCGGCGCGATCGTCGCGCGTCGGCGCTGGTGGGCCCGAGCACGCCATCCACCGTAGCCGCCGGGCGAACGCGCTCGCAAACGGGAGTAGCATGGCGGGGCGCCTGGACGGAGTCACGCCATGCCGGCCCTCGATGGAATGCGGATCCTCGACATGACGCAGTACGAGGCGGGCACCTCGTGCACGCAGGCGCTGGCTTGGATGGGGGCCGACGTCGTCAAGGTCGAGCCGCCCGGCGGCGGCGACCCGGGGCGGGGCGCCCTGCGCGGCGCGCGCAACTCGCCCTACTTCCTGAACTGGAACAGCAACAAGCGCAGCATCGTGCTCGACCTGCGCCAGCCGAGCGGCCGGCAGCTGCTGCTCGACATGGCGCCGCACTACGACGTCTTCGTCGAGAACTACGGCCCGGGCGTCGTCGAGAAGCTCGGCATCGGCTACGACGCGATGCAGGCGGCGCACCCGGGCATCATCTACGCCCGCGTCAAGGGTTTCGGGGTGAGCGGCCCCTACGCCGGCTACAAGTGCTACGACATGGTGGCGCAGGCGGCGGCGGGCGCGTTCTCCGTCACCGGCGAGCCCGAGGGCCCGCCCACCATGCCCGGCCCCACGATCGGCGACTCCGGCACGGGCGTGCAGCTGGCGCTGGCGCTGCTGGGGGCGTACGTCCAGCAGCAGCGCACCGGCGAGGGCCAACTGGTCGAGATCTCCATGCAGGAGGCGGCGACCTACTATATGCGCTCTCGGATCGCGGGCGGCTCGCAGTGGGGGGAGGCCGTCGCGCCGCGCAACGGCAACGGGCACGGGCCGCTGGTCAACCTCTACCCCTGCCGCCCCTTCGGGCCGAACGACTACGCCTACGTGATCGCCACGACGCCCCGCATGTGGCGGACGCTGTGCGGCGTCCTGGGCCGTCCGGAACTGGCGGACGACCCGCGCTACGAGGACGCCGCCGGCCGCGAGGAGCACGCCGACGATCTGTCGGCGCTGATCGGGGAGTGGACGAAGCAGCGCACCAAGTGGGAGGTCATGCAGACCCTGGGGCAGGCCGGGATCCCGTGCAGCGCGGTCTTCGACACGGTCGATCTCTTCCACGACGAGCACCTCTTGAGCCGGGGCTTCGTGCACGAGCTCGACCACCCCGACCACGGCCGCGTGCGGCTGTTAGGCTGGGCGCCGCGGCTGTCCAAGAGCGACGTCCCGCTGCGTCGCGCGCCGCTGTTGGGCGAACATTCCGACGAAGTCCTGGCGGCGGACTTGGCGCTGAGCGCCGCCGAGATCGAAGAGTTGCGCGCGGCCGGCGCCGTCGGCTGACCACGCACGAGCACGCAGCGAGCACACAGGAGGAGCCATGACCGGGACAGTCAACCCCAACGGCCTGCTGGCCGGGAAGGTCGCCATCGTGACGGGCGCGTCGCGCGGGATCGGCGAGGCGATCGCCTACCGCTACGCGCAGGAGGGGGCGAAGGTGGTCGTCTCCGCGCGCACCGTCGACGACGGCGACCACCCGCTGCCGGGCAGCATCAACAGCGTCGTGCAGCGGATCCGGGACGCGGGCGGCGCGGCCCACGCCGTGCGCTGCGACCTGTCGCAGGGCGCCGACCGCGAGGCCCTGGTCGCGGCGGCCGTCGCGGAGTACGGGCCGGTCGACATCCTGGTCAACAACGCCGCCGTGACGTTCTTCATCCCCACGGCCGGGTTCCCCGAGAAGCGCTACAAGCTGATGGAGGAGGTGCAGGTCTACGGGCCGCTGCACCTGACGCAGCTGGTGCTCGACAGCATGCGCGAGCGCAAGACCGGCTGGATCGTGAACGTGTCGTCGCACGCGGCGCTGCACCCCAAGATCGAAAGCGGCCCCAGCGGGGGGACGGTCTACGGGATGTGCAAGGCGGCGCTGGAGCGCTTCAGCACCGGCCTCGCGGCCGAGATCTACGACGACGGCGTCAGCATCAGCGCGATCTCGCCGGGGCTGGTCGCGACGCCGGGCGTGCTGTTCCACAAGCTGATCAGCGACGAGAACCGGGAGCGCGTGACCCCTGTCGAGCACATGGCCGAGGCCTGCCTGCGGCTGGCCTACGGCCCCGCCTCGGAGGTCTCGGGCCGCATCGCCTACGCCGACGAGATGATCGCGGAGTTCGGCCTGGCGCCGGCCGAACTGCTGGTGCCGCCGGTCGAGGTGTAGCGCCGGCCGTCGCCCGCCGCCCCTCGGAGGCCCTCGCTCTGCCGCCATCTACGACACCAAGTGGGCTCGCAGCACGTCCTCGTCGAACTCGACGCCCAGGCCGGGGCCGGTCGGCGGGATGATGACGCCGTTCTCGACCACGAGCGGCTGCTTGAAGATCGTCCTGTGCAGCGGCCCCTGGTTCGCCTCCTGGATCAGGAAGTTGGGCGAGCAGGTGTCGATCTGGATGGCGGCGGCGGCGGCCACGGGCCCGCAGTACATGTGCGGCGCGATCATCGCGTAGTGCGCCTCGGCCATGCCGGCGATCTTCTTGGCCTCGGTGATGCCGCCGCACTGCCCGACGTCGAGCTGGATGATCTGCGCGGCCTGCTTCTCCAGCACGCGGGCGAATTCGTACTTCGTCACCAGCCGCTCCCCCGTCGCGATGGGGATGCTGGTGTGCGCGGCGACGCGCGCCATCTCCTCAATGTTCTCCGGCATCACGGGCTCCTCGAACCAGAAGGGTTGGTACGGCTCCAGGTACTGCGCGACGCGGATGGCGCTGTAGGTGGGCATCTGGCCGTGCGTCCCGATGCCGACCTCCAGCCGGTTGCCGACCGCCTTGCGGATGCTCTCGAAGATCTTGCCCGCGCGCTCGATCTCCCAGAGCGGAATGTCGCGGATGGGGTGCAGCGGCATGAAGGGGTCGATCTTGCAGGCCGAGTTGCCCTCGGCGAGGAGTTGGGCGGCCACGTCGCCGGCCTTCTCCGGGTGTTCCGTGAGGTCGCCGCCGGGCATGTAGGCGTAGGCGCGCAGCGTCTCGTGATACTTCCCGCCGAGCAGGTTGTAGATCGGCTGGTTGGCGGCCTTGCCGGCGATGTCCCACAGCGCCATGTCGATGGCGCTGATCACGGGCGTGGCGTAGAGGCTGGGGTGGCGCAGGTCGTGGCGCGTCCCGTACATGCGATCCCAGATGCGCTCGATGTTGAGCGGGCTCTCGCCGATGACGAACTGGCCCGCGAACTCCTCGATCAGGCTGACCTGCGACTTGAGGTCGCCGAGGTGCTCGGAGTAGGAACTGCCGGCGATGCGCTCGCCGATGCCGGTGATGCCCTCGTCGGTCTGCAACTCGAGGAAGAGGAAGTAGCGGCCGCCGATGTACGGCTCCTCCGCCTCGACGACCATCGTCCTGAGCCCGCTGACCTTCATCCGCTGCTCCCGTCGCCGCCGGGCGGCCCGGCGTGCCGTGTGCCCGCCGCTAGTCCGATCCCAGCTCCGACCGCAGCCGGTCGTGCAGCGTCCCCAGCGCCTCGATCATCGCGTCGGCGCTGCGCGCGCCGGCCAGGAAGACGCCGGTGGCGTTGATCGCGACCGCGTCGAAACCGGCGCTCTTGGCCGCCAGCGCGACCGCCACCACGTCGTCGGGACGGCTGTAGAAGGTCCGGCCGCCGGGGTCGTCGCTGCGCGGCGGAGGACTGAGTTGGGCTTGGAAGCCCAGGCTCGACGGGTCGCGGCCGGCCGCCGCGGCGTGCTCCTTCACCTGCTCGATGAAGCCCGCCAGGACGCCGCTGTCGCCCATGCCGGCGCTGGCGAGCCAGCCGTCGGCCAGCGTGCCCGCCCGCCGCAGCGCGGCCGGGGAGCCGCCGCCGACCCAGATCGGGAGCGCGGCGCCCTGCGGCGGCTTGGGCTCCATTGCCATCGCGCGGGCCTGGAAGAACTCGCCGTCGAAGTCGACCGAGGCGTCGCCCCACCAGGCGCGCATGAAGGCGATCGCCTCGTCCATCATGCGGCCGCGCCGGCGGAAGGGCATGCCCAGGGAGTCGTACTCCGATTCCTGCCAGCCCACGCCGATGCCCAGCCGCAGGCGCCCGCCCGACAGCGTGTCGAGCGTGCTCACCTGCTTGGCGACCAGGGTGGGGTGGCGCTGCGGCAGCACCAGCACCTCCGTGCCGAGGCCGATGGTGCTCGTCGCGGCGGCCGCGTAGCCCAGGAACATGAGCGCCTCGAGGAGGGGCATGTTCGCGGGGTAGGGCTGGGGCGGGCGGCCCTCGACGGGGTGTCCCATCGTGACGTGGTCGAAGATCTCGAGTTGGTCGTAACCGATGGCCTCGATGCCCGCCGCGAGCCGCGAGATCGCCGCCGGTCCCTCGCGGTGGACCACGCTGGGGAATTCCGCTGCCAGTTTCATCGTCGTGCTCCCTTCAGCAGTTGCGTCGCCGGGAGTCTAGGGGACGGGGACGGATCGGACCGCGCCGGACCCCGGCGGCCTCCTCGTCTCGTTGTCGGGGCGAACGCCGCCGGAGTAAAATATGGCCCATAGCAGTACGCCTTCCGCGACGAAAGGGGCTGCGGGATGACGACGCCAGTCCGCCGGACTGCCGAGGAGGTGGGCCGCCTCGGCGATGCGATCTACGAGCGGGACATCCGCCCGCTGGTCGAGAAGACCCACCACGGGAAGATCGTCGCCATCGACGTGAACAGCGGCGACTACATCATCGACGACATCGCTCTGGCCGCGGCGGAGCGTCTGCTCGCTCAGAATCCGGGCGCCGACATCTGGGCCGTGAAGGTCGGCTACCGGGCGCTGTATCGAATTGGGGCCGGTTCGTTGTGGAGGACCGGGTGATCGAGGGCGTGGTGAACGCCGCACACGAAGCGGTCGTGACCCTTCCCCTGCGAGACCCGTCGGGGCAAGAGCGGGAAATCGAGGCCGTGATAGACACCGGCTTCAGCGGCTTCCTGATGCTGCCGCCGTCCCTGGTCGAGGAACTGGGGCTTCCCTTTCGGTTCCATGGCCAGGCGGTCCTGGCCAACGGCGAGGTAGAGACCTTTGCCGTGCATGGCGTCACGGTGGTCTGGGACGGTCAGCTGAGAGACGTCGAGAGTGGGGCCGTTGGCGTTGAGGCCCTCGTCGGCATGTCTCTGCTCGACATGCACGACCTGAGCATCCAGGTGCGGGACGGCGGGCGCGTCGTCATTCAGCCGATGGCATGATCCGGGCCGGGGACACGGACGGGGACGTCGTTTGGACGTGCAGCGGCAGGATGGGCACGGGCTGGACCAGCGCGCACGCACGGTCCTGATCGCCGACGACCTGACCGGCGCACTGGACTGCGCCGCCGCCTTCGCGGGCCGGGGCGTGTCGTCGTTCGTGTCGGTGGGCCGCGACGTCTCGCGGGCGCCGCGGGTGGACCTGGTGTCGGTGAACCTCGACACGCGCCGGCTGCCCGCGCGCGAGGCGGCGGCCGTGGTCGCGCGCACGGTCGCCGGCGCGCGCAGCGCCGACCAACGGCTCCGGTACGTCAAGATCGATTCGACGTTGCGCGGGCACCCGGGCGCCGAGATCGGCGCGGCGGCGGCGGCGGGCGCGGGGCTGGTGATCGTCACGCCGGCGTTCCCCGCGACGGGCCGGACGGTGGAAGACGGCCGCCTCTCGGTGCACGGCGTCCCGCTGGCGGAGACCGAGGTCGGCCGGGATCCCCTGAGCCCCGTCGCGACCAGCCTCGTGTCCGAGGTCCTGCGGCGGGACTGCCGGCTGCCGCTGCGCGCCTGCCCCCTGCGCGACATCCGCTCCGGACGGCTGGGGGAGACGCTCACCGCCGCGATGGGCCCGGCCGGAGCGCAGGGGCCGTCGCTGCTGGTGTGCGATGCGACGGCCGACGCCGACCTCGACCGGCTGGTCGCGGGCGCGCTGCGGTGCGAGCGCCCGGCCGCCCCGGTCCTGTTCGCCGGCTCGGCCGGCTTGGCGTCGGCCCTGGCGCGGGCGACGGCGCGCGGCGGCGCCCCTGCCGCCGAGACGCCGACGGCCGCGCCGCCGGTTCTGCTGGTCAGCGCGAGTCGGCGGGCGCTGGCCGGCCGCCAGATCGCCCAGCTCGCCGAGCGGCGCCTGGCCGAAGTCCACCCGCTGCGCTTCCGCATCGACGGGAGCGGGCGGGCGATCCGCGCGCACTTCGACCGGCAGGCCGCATCGGAGGCGCTCGCGGCGCGGCGCAGCGTCGCACTGCGGGCCGCCGCGGGGGGCGGCGCCCCATCGCCGGCGGGAATCCGGACCACCGCGGACGCAGTCACCCGGGAACTCGCGGCGATCGTCGCCGGCCTCGCTACCGAGCACCCGATCGGCGGCCTGGTTCTGGTGGGTGGAGACACGGCCGGCGCGGTCCTGTCGGCGATCGAGGCCGCTGGTATCGTGTTGACGGGCGAGGTCGAGCCGGGGACGCCGGTCGGCGCGATCGCCGGGGGGCCGCTCGACGGCGTCACCATCGCGACCAAGGCCGGCGCGTTCGGCGACGACGGGACGCTCGTGCGACTGTTCCACCGGCTCGATCCGCACCCGGAAGGCCCGCCTGCGTGACCGGCGCCCCCATCATCGGCATCACCCTGGGCGATCCGGCCGGCATCGGCCCCGAAGTGACGGTCAAGGCGCTGCCCGCCGAGATCGCGCGGGGCGACAGCCGTCCGATCGTGTTCGGCGACGCCCGCGTCGTGCGGGAGGCGGCCGCGCGCTGGCTGGACGGCTGGTCGGTGCGCGTGCTCGCCGACCCGGCGGAGGCCGGCCCGGCGCAGGGCCGCATCGACGTGCTGGACCTGCGCAACTGCGACCCGGCCCGTGTCGCGGTCGGAACCGTCGACGCCTACACGGGCCAGGCGGCCTACGACACGGTCGTGCGCGCCGCGGAGCTGGCGCTCGCCGGCCGCATCGACGCCATCGTGACGGGGCCGCTGAACAAGGAGGCGATGCACCTCGCGGGCCACAAGTTCGACGGCCACACGGGGCTGCTGGGCCACCTCTGCGGGACGAAGCACTACTTCATGCTGCTGGGCTCGCCGCGGCTGCGCGCGATCCACGTCTCGACGCACCTCTCGTTGCGCGAGGCCGTGGAGCGGGTCACGCGCGAGCGCGTGCTGGCGGCGATCCAGGCGGCGGACGATCACATGCAGCAGTTGGGCATCGCCGCGCCGCGGATCGGCGTGTGCGGGCTCAACCCGCACGCCGGCGAGCACGGGCTGTTCGGGGTCGAGGACGAGGAGCGCATCCGTCCCGCGTGCGAGGACGCGGCGCGGGCGGGCGTCCGCGTGGACGGCCCGTTGCCCGCCGACGCCGCCTTCCGCCTGGCCTACGCGGGCCGGTGGGACATCCTGGTCGTGATGTACCACGACCAGGGGCACGTGCCGATGAAGCTGATCGCGTTCGAGGACGGCGTCAACGTGACGGTCGGCCTGCCGATCATCCGCACGTCGGTGGAGCACGGCACCGCGTTCGACATCGCCGGGCAGGGCGTGGCGAACCCGGCCAACATGCAGGCGGCGATCGACTACGCGCGGCGGCTCGCCGCCGGCGATTCCGGCCGGGACGGCCCGTAGGCGGCCAGCGGCGCTACTCGGGAGCGGCCGTCGTGCGCAGGTAGGGCCGGTGGGTGGTGAAGCCGGCCGGGAACAGCTCCTTCGCCTCGTCGTCGGGGACGGTTGGCAGGATCACGACGTCCTCGCCCTGCTGCCAGTCGGCCGGCGTCGCCACCTTGCGGTAGGTAGTGAGCTGCAGGGAGTCGATGACGCGCAGGATCTCCGCGAAGTTGCGGCCCGCCGAGGGCGGGTAGGTCAGCGTGAGCCGCAGCTTCTTGTTCGGGTCGACGATGAAGACCGAGCGCACGGGCGTCTTGTCGTCCGAGTTGGGGTGGATCATGTCGTACGTCTCGGCCACGCTGCGGTCGCCGTCGGCGATGATCGGGAAGTTCACCGTCGTGTTCTGGGTGTCGTTGATGTCCTTCACCCACTCGCTGTGGCTCTCGAGCGGATCGACGCTCAGCCCGACGACCTTCACGTTGCGCTTCTCGAACTCCGGCTTCAGCTTGGCGACCGCCCCCAACTCCGTCGTGCAGACGGGCGTGAAGTCGGCCGGGTGCGAGAACAGGACGCCCCAGCTGTCGCCCAGGAAGTCGTGGAAGCTGATCGATCCCTCCGTCGTCTGGGCCCGGAAGTCGGGCACGGTGTCGCCAAGTCGCAATGTCATGATGTTCTCCTCATCGCCGGCGCGGGTCGCGCGCCGGATGCCGCAGGTCTTATGGTGCGATAGTGGCAAACCGAGGGCCGTTTGCCAACCGCCTCCGCTACGTGATGAAGAGCGGAGGCAACCGGGATAGGATCGCCGACATGCCCCACCCCATCGCCGCGCTCGACCGCCTCGGCACCGAGACCGCCTTCGAGGTGCTCGCGCGCGCGCAGCAGCTCAGCGCCCAGGGCCGCGACATCATCAACCTGGGCATCGGCCAGCCCGACTTCCGCACGCCGGCGCACATCGTCGAGGCGGCGAAGCGGGCGCTCGACGACGGCCACCACGGCTACACGCCCGCCGCCGGCCTGCCGGCGCTGCGCGAGGCGGTCGCGCAGGATCTGACGGCGCGGCACGAGGCCGAGGTCGACCCGGGCACGGTGCTGGTCACGCCGGGCGCGAAGCCGATCATGTACTTCGCGATCCTGCTGTTCGGCGAGCCGGGCGTGGAGATCATGTACCCCAACCCCGGCTTCCCGATCTACGAGTCGGTGATCGCCTACTCGGGCGCGACGCCGGTCCCCATCGAACTGCACGAGAGCGCGGGCTTCTCCTTCGACGCCGAGCAGGTGCTGGCCGGCGTGACGGATCGCACGCGGCTGCTGATCCTCAACAGCCCCGCCAACCCCACCGGCGGCGTCGTGCCGGCGGAGCAGATCGAGCGCCTGATCGACGGGCTGGCCGCCTATCCCAACGTGACGATCCTCAGCGACGAGATCTACAGCTGCATCCTTTACGGCGAGCGGACGCACGTGAGCCTGCTGCGCTATCCGCAGATCCGCGACCGCCTGATCGTGATCGACGGCTGGAGCAAGACGTACGCCATGACCGGCTGGCGGCTGGGCTACGGCGTCTGGCCGCCCGACCTGTTCCCGCACGCCGAGCGCTTGGCGGTGAATTCCTACTCCTGCCCCAGCGCCGTCGCGCAGCACGCGGGGCTGGCGGCGCTGCGCGGTCCGCAGGACGCGGTCGAGGAGATGCGGCAGGCGTTCGACGAGCGGCGGCGGATCATCGTGGCCGGGCTCAATTCGCTGCCGGGATTCCGCTGCGCCGACCCGGGCGGCGCGTTCTACGTCTTCCCCAACATCGAGGGGACGGGCATGGATGCGGGCGCCCTGCAGCGGCGGCTGATGGAGGAGGCGGGCGTCGCCGTCGTGGCGGGGACGAGCTTCGGGCGGCTGGGCGAGGGCTACCTGCGCTTCTCCTACGCCAACAGCGCCGAGAACATCCGCGCCGCCATCGAGCGCATCCGGGCGTTGCTGGGCGCGGAGTAGACGCCGGCGCCGTCAGGCCGTCGCTCGCGGCTCGACCGCGTGCAGGGCGGGCAGCAGTTCGTCGGAGATCAGGCGCATGCTGTCGAGCGCCGTCTGGGCGGGCATCCCGGCCCAGTGGGTGCGCAGGACGAGGTGATCGACGCCGAACTCCTCCCAGTAGGGGCGCAACTGCTCGAAACATTCCTCCGGTGAGCCCAGTACGAATCGATCGCGCAGCAGGTCGCCGAACTCCTGATCGAAGGTCTCGTCGTGGGGCATGGCCTCGTCCTGGCCCCAGCGCGCGTAGTCGGCGTACTTGCCGCGCAGGTAGGGCCCGGCCTGCTCCAGGGCGGCGGCGCGATCGCGGGCGCAGAAGATCTCCTTGATGGCGGGAAGCTCGCGCGGGGGCGGTCTGCCCCGGCGCCGCAGTTCGCCCCGATAGAGGGCGAGCTGGCGCCGGATCGTCTCGACCGTCGAATGGGGGTTGATGAACCAAGCGTCGCCGAGTCGCGCGGCGCGCCGGATCGCGGGGTCGTTATTGGCGGCGATCCAGATCGGCGGCCGCGGCCGCTGCACGGGCCGGATGTTCATGCGCACGCCGTCGAGCTTGCAGGTCTCGCCGTCGTGGCTGACGGAGTCCTCCGTCCACAGCCGTTGCACGAGGGCCAGGTACTCCTCGAAGCGCGCGGCGCGGACGCCCCGCGGCACGTCGAAGGCGCCGAACTCGACCTCGCGGTAGCCCAGGCCGACGCCGAAGATCAGCTTGCCTCCCGAGATCACGTCGAGCGTGGCGACCGTCTCGGCGACGTAGACCGGGTTGTGCAGGTTGAGCAGCAGGACGCCGAGGCCCACGCGCATGTCGCCCGCCTCCGGCATCAGCCGGGCCAGGAACGGGACCAGCTGCAGCTGCTGGTTGTCGCCCTCGTTGAGGTAGTGCTGGCCGGAGAACAGCGAGTCCCAGCCGCGGTCGCGGGCGAGCCGCGCCATCGCGATCTGCTCGTCCAGCGCCGCGACCATGTCCGCGCCGAGGCGCTGCTGATTGGTGAGGAACAGTCCGACCTTCATCGCCCGCACTCCAGGGCGGCCGCCGCGGTCAGGCGCGCCGGCCGCGGATGGCCACCGTGCCGAGGCCGGTCGCCTCGGCCAACTCCAGGGTGACCTCGTCGCCATCGAAGCGGAGCGACACCTGCCATCGGTTGATGCTGCCGATCTCGTCCCAGTCGAGGCAGAAGACGTCCCCGGCCTGCCAGCCGCCGCGGCAGGCGGCGCGCAGCCCGATCCGGCCGGCGGGGGTGTAACGCGGGACGTTGTCGAGGCCGATGCGCAACTCCCACTCGCCCTGGCCGGAGATCCGCAGGCGGGCCTCAGCCGCCCCGGCCTGCGTCAGCGAGAAGGCGCGCAGGCCGAAGTCGTTGGCGTCGAGGCGGTACTCCCGGCCGTCGATCCGCCGGGCGAGGGCGGGGATCGGACCGGGTGGGCGCGGCTCGTCGCGGGGTTGCCGGGCCGCCTCCGCCGCCGCGTGCAGCCGCTCGACGCCCGCCGGGTTGGGAGGGAGGGGCCCGTCGGCGCGCAGCGCCGGGCGCAGATGCGCGTCGACCAACTCGTCGCGGACGGCCCACTGCTCGGGGGCGAGGCCGGCCGTCAGCACGACGACGGCGTCGAGCGTCGGCGCCACGATGATCTGCTGGCCGCCGCGGCCGATGGCGGCGTAGACCTCGGGCGACTCCAGCCACCAGCCGAAGCCGTAGCCGTAGCGCCCGGGCGGGGTCGCGTGCTTCCGCGTCGCCGCGGCGACCCACTCCGCCGAGACGACCTGCCGGCCGTCCCAGCGGCCGCGCTGCAGGAAGAGCGCGCCGATCTTCGCCATGTCGCGGGGTGCGAGGTGCAGGTCGCCCCAGCCGGTCGTGACGCCCTGGGGGCTCGGCGGCCACACCACGTCCTCGATGCCGAGCGGACCGAAGAGGCTCTCGCGCGCGAAGTCGAGCGCCGTGCGGCCGGTCGCCTCCTGCAGGATGACGGAGAGCAGGTACGTCGCCGGGCTGCAGTACTCGAAGCGGGCGCCCGGCTCCTCGACCATCGGCAGGTCGAGCACGAACTGCGCCCAGTCGTCGCTGCGGCGCATCTCCTGCAGCGTGATCTCGCCGGGCTCCGCGTAGCAGGCGAGGCCGGTCGACATGGTGAGCAGGTGCGCGAGCGTGAGGCCGCGCTTGCGCGCGTCGACGTGCGCGGCGGCCCGGCCGGGCAGGAGGTCGAGCACGGGCTGATCGACGCCCGCGATATGCCCCCGGTCGATGGCGATGCCGACCAGCGTCGAAGTCACGCTCTTCGTACAGGAGGCGAGGTCGTGCAGGCCGCCGGCGAAGGGGTGGAAGGTCACGTCGGCGGCGACGCGGCCGTGCCGCAGCACGAGCAGGCTGTGGATCGGCAGCCCGATCTCCACGATGCGCCGGCACAGCGCCGCCAGCTGATCCGAGTCCACCCCGACGGTCTCCGGCACGGCGGCCGGCCAGGGACGGTCGGTGGGCAGGTCGGCGGGGTTGGTCAGGGGGTCGCTCCCCTCGATTCGCGGCCGGGGCGGGGCAGACCGATACTAGGTCAGCGGACCCTTGAGCGGGCCGCACCCGGGAAGGAGGGCTTGCGTGACGCGCGTGGAGCGGCTGCTCGACCACCCAATCATCGGGCCGGAACTGGACCCGAGCATCGGCCGCAACATCCAGGGACCCTCCCTGATCCGCGTGCCGGAGTGGGTCGAGTCGCCGCTGGGGCGGTACTACCTGTACTTCGCCGATCACAAGGGGTCGTACATCCGCCTGGCCTACGCCGACGATCTGCCGGGCCCGTGGCGGGTATACGTCCCCGGCAGCCTGCACTTGGCGGAGTCGCACTTCCCGACGCAGCCGCCCGCCCTCTCCGCCGCGCAGCGGGCCGGCGTCGAAGCGCGCTACGCCGCGGGCGGCGTGCGCCTCTCGCACGACCCGGTGACCGAGGCGACGACGCCGCACATCGCCTCGCCGGACGTGCACGTCGACGAGGCCCGGCGGCGCATCCGCATGTACTACCACGGGCTCGAGGGCGTGGGGCGGCAGGTGACGCGCGTGGCGCAATCGTCCGATGGGGTGCGCTTCGCCGCCAACGCCGAGGTGCTGACGCGCTCCTACCTGCGCGCCTTCGCCTGGGACGGCTGGACGTACGGCCTCGCGATGCCGGGGCAACTCTATCGCTCCCGCGACGGGCTGACCGGCTTCGAGGCCGGGCCGCGGCTGTTCAACCCGGACATGCGTCACGCCGGGCTATGCGTGCGGGACGGGACGCTGCACGTCTTCTGGACGCAGGTGGGGCACGCGCCGGAGCGCATCCTGCTGAGCACGATCGACCTGCGCGGCGACTGGCACGGCTGGCGGGAGTCGGCGGCGGTGGAGGTCCTGCGGCCGGAGCGGCCCTGGGAGGGGGCGGGCGCGCCCATCGAGCCGTCGGTGCGCAGCACCGCCTACGGGCAGGTGAACCAGTTGCGCGACCCCGCCGTCTACGTCGAGGACGGCCGCACCTACCTCCTGTACGCGGTTGCCGGGGAGAGCGGCATCGCGATCGCGGAGGTCTTCTTCGACGGGTGAGGGCGGCGCGTTACCCGGGCGGGGAGTCGGGGCCGCCCGGGCCTCCGGCCTCGCGCACGAGTTCGGCGCGGGTGCGGGCGCGGACGGAGGGCAGGAAGGCGGCGATCACGAGGGAGATCGCCATGACGACGGCCCCGATCAGGAACAGTGTGCCACCTGCGCCGCGCAGCGGCCTCCGGGGATGGTCGCGCGGGACACGCTCCGGATGCGGCGTGGGGTATTCTTGCCTCCGGCCCCGATCCGGGGCCGCCGGGAGGCACGACGCAGGGCGGGAACCGGCGATTGGGGAGCCGCGGATGAGTGAGCCGATTCGCAGCGCGGTAGTGGTGGGCGGCGGCAGCGCCGGCTTCCTGGCGGCGACGACGTTCCGCCGCATGCTGCCGCAGGTCAAACTGACGGTCGTCTACTCGCCCGACATCCCGGTGATCGGCGTCGGGGAGTCGACGACGCCCGCGACCCCGCTGCACGTGCACGAGATCCTCGGCATCGACCGGGTCGAGTTCCACCGCGAAGTGCGGCCGAGCTGGAAGATGGGGCTGCGCTTCGAGTGGGGCGCGTCCGGGCTGCCGCACTTCAACTACACGTTCGACACGTACCTCGACAAGCAGGTGCGGGGCCTCGGCAAGTGGGCCGCGTTCTACTGTCTGGCCGACAACCAGGACTCCAGCGACTTCCAGGCGCGCATGGATCGCGACAAGGCCCCGACGCTGCAGCGGGGTGGCCAGGTGTCGCTCGACCCGCGGGCGACCTACCACCTGCCCAACACCCGCTTCATCGACTTCCTGCAGCGCAGGGCCGAGGCGGCCGGCGCGACGCTGCTGGCCGACGAGGTCGTCGGCGTCACGCAGGCGGAGTCGGGCGATGTGGCCAGCCTGCGCCTGAAGAGCGGCCGCGACCTGAGCGCCGACCTGTTCATCGACTGCTCGGGCTTCGGATCGCGGCTGCTGGGCAAGACGCTGGGCGAGCCCTGGCTCAGCTACCAGGACACGCTGTACTGCGACCGCGCCGTGATCGGCTCCTGGGAGCGCGACGACCTGATCCGCCCCTACACGACGGTGTCGACGATGGACCACGGCTGGGCCTGGCGGATCGACTTCCCCGACGTCGTGACGCGGGGCTACGTCTTCTCCTCGGCGTTCTGCTCGGACGAGGACGCGGCGGAGGAGCTCAAGCGCAAGAATCCCGAGTTCGGCGACGACCCCGACCTGCGCGTGCTGCGATTCCCGAGCGGGCGCTACCGGCGGAACTGGGTGCGCAACGTGCTGGCGGTGGGCAACGCGTCGGGCTTCGTCGAGCCGCTGGAGGCGACGTCGCTGCACCTGATCATCGAGCAGCTCTACAACTTCTGCTGGGCGATGACCGACGCCGACGCGCGGCCCGGCCCCGACCTGCACGACCTGCTCAACCATCGTTTCGCGCTGGTCTGGGACGACGTGCGCGACTTCCTGGCCCTGCACTACAAGTTCAACCACCACTCCGACACGCCGTTCTGGCGCCACTGCCGCGAGGAGACGCCGCTGGGCGGCGCCGCCGACATGGTGAAGGCGTACGGGCGCATCGGGCCGTCGCGGCTGCTGGGCAACCTGCTCCCGGGCGGCGGCATGTTCGGCTACGGCGGCTACATGTCGATGCTGGTGGGCATGCAGGTGCCCACGGAGGCGCGCAGTACCCTGTCCGACCGGGAGGCGCGGGTCTGGCGGGCGCATCGGGATGGGTACCGCAAGGCCGCGGCCGTGGCCCCGCGGATGCGCCCCGCGCTGGCCCAGGCTCACCGAGGGGCGTGAGACCGACGCACCCGACGGGCGACGCCCGTCACCGAATTCGCGAGGCACACGATGGATCTGCAACTCGAGGGACGGGGCGCCATCATCACCGGCGGCAGCCGCGGCATCGGCAAGGCGATCGCGGCGGCGCTGGCGGCCGAGGGCGCCGACGTGGTCCTGGCGGCCCGGACCGAGGCGCCGCTCGTCGCCACCGCCGAAGAGATCGCGCAGGCCAGCGGCCGGCGGGCGATCCCGATCGTCTGCGACACCGGCGACGACGCGGCCGTGCGGCGCATGGTCGATCGGGCCGCGGCGGAGTTGGGCCGGATCGACATCCTGGTCAACAACGCGGCCAAGCCCGCCGGTCAGGCCGCGCCGCCCACGCTCGACACGCTCGACGAGGCGTTCTGGGAGGACATGAACGTCAAGGTGCTGGGCTACATCCGCTGCGCGCGGGCCGTCGCGCCGCACATGCGGGAGCGGGGCTGGGGGCGGATCATCAACATCAGCGGCTTGGCGGCGCGGCAGTCGGCGGCGGTGGTGGGCAGCATCCGCAACGTGGCCGTCGCGGCGATGGCGAAGAATCTGGCCGACACGCTGGGCCGAGACGGCATCAACGTGACCGTCGTGCATCCCGGCCTGACGGTCACGGAAGCCACGCCCGGCGTGCTGGCCGCGCGGGCGGAGAGCAGCGGCCGCCCCCTCGAAGAGATCCGCGCGGAGATGTTCGAGAGCAACGCCGTGCGCCGCCCGATCGACGCGAGCGACGTCGCGAACGTGGTCACGTTCCTGGCCTCGCCGCTGTCGGTCGCGATCTCCGGCGACGCGATCGCCGTCGGCGGCGGCGTGGGCCGCGCGATTCACTACTAACCGCTCGCGGCGCTATCTTTCGTCGAGGCGTCATGCGGCGGCGGCGACTCCGGCCGTCGGGCGCGGCGTCGGGTGAGGACTGGCCGCCATGTTCTTCGAACTGCGCCAATACACGCTGTGGCCCGGCAAGCAGGCCGACTTCGTGAAGCTGATGGAGGAGGTGATCATCCCCTTCCAGACCTCCGTGGGCATGGACATCCGCGGCAGCTGGGTCGCGGAGGAGGACGAGACCCAGTTCATCTGGATCCGCGCCTTCGAGAGCGAGGAGGAGCGGGAGCGCCTCTACGCCGCCGTCTACGACAGCGACAAGTGGCAGAACGAGGTCGCGCCGCTGCTGCCCGACATGATGGACCGCGAGCACATGACGATCACGCGCATGTTGCCCACCCCCCGCTCGGCGATGCAGTAGCGCCGCCGCGGAGCGGTGTCCGAAACCGCGGCCCGCTATACATATTCGCACCCTGCGTCTCAACCACGAGGGGACACCTCGATGAGCGACCCCGACGTGGTCCGCTTTCTTGACAAGCTGATCGAGCTCTGGAGCCAGTGGGACGCGAACGAGGACTACTACTTGGGGGAACTCGCCCCGAAGATCGTGCGGTCCACGGACTTCGAATGGCTCGACAAGGAAGAGCGGCGCGTGGTCACGGCGCTCCGGGACTTGCTCCCACCGGACGAGTGGAACCGGCTCCCCGAACTTCTGCGCCGACGACGCACGGAGCAACGCGAGGAGGAGCGAGACTCAGCCGCGCGCCGCGAACGCCTACGCAGGGAGCAACGTGAGCGGGAGGCTGCGAGGCAGCGCGAACGAGAGGAACAGGAACGGGAGGCAGCCAGCCGCCGCGCAGCCGAGGAAGCCCGATCCGCACGACGACAGCGAATCGCCGGGCGCTTCGAAGAACTTCTGAGTTCCGACTTCCTGAACGCGGATCATGTCATCCAACACGACCCTGATTCCGTGCTGCTGGATGATGCGCAGCGACGGGACATCCGCACGCGTTTCGTCCAGAGATGGGCCGAGGCGGAGCTCAAGGAACCGCTCGACCTCGACCAGGCCGCCGCGGTCGCGGCGACGAGCGGGGACGTTCTCGTGACGGCGCGCGCCGGGAGCGGGAAGACCCGCGCCCTCGTGACGCGCGCGATCTTCCTCCAGCGCCACTGCGGCGTCCGCCATGACCAGTTGATGCTTCTCGCGTTCAATCGCAAGGCTGCGGAGGAGATGAAGGGCCGGCTCCGACGGGCAGTCGGCGAGAACATGCCGCATGTGATGACCTTCCACGCGCTCGCCTACGCACTCGTCCAGCCCGAAGAGCAGTTGATCTACGACCGTACCGATGCCGAGGAACTCAGACAGAGCCGCGAAGTGCAGGACGTGATCGACGAGCACATCCGCTCCTGGGAACACCGAGGCACGATCCGAGACATCATGCTGGCCCACTTCCGCGAGGACTGGGAGAAGCTCACCGAGGGGCGCTTCGAATTGGCGATGGAAGACTTCCTCGAATACCGGCGCGCGCTGCCCCGCAGGAGCCTGCGGGGCGAGTCCGTGAAGTCGTTTGGGGAGAAGGTGATCGCCAACGCGTTGTTCGAGAACAACGTCGAGTACAAGTACGAGCGCAACTTCCGCTGGGACGGGGTGAACTACCGGCCCGACTTCACCATCCCCTGGGGCACGGGTGGGATCGTCATCGAGTACTTCGGTCGCAGCGGGGAGCCGGACTACGACGAGATGTCCGATCAGAAGCGCGCGTTCTGGCAACAGCGCAAGGAATGGTCTCTGATCGAGTTCGCGCCGAACGACCTCCGGGCAGGCATTGAAGACTTCAATGACCTGCTGCTGACTCAACTGCGTTCAGCCGGCGTCCAGACGCGCCGGCTGACTGAGGAGGAGATCTGGGAACGGATCCGCAAGCGGGCAGTCGACGACTTTAGCCAAGCGATGCGAACGTTCATCGGGCGGTGCCGGAAGCGAAGACTTGACGTCGAGGGGCTTGCTTCCCTCGTCGAGAGCCATCGGCCAGCGCTCCGGGCGGAGGAGTTGTTCCTCCGAGCCGCAGTGTTGATATACGAGGCATACATCGAACGGCTGAAACCGCAGCGGATGGAAGACTTCGACGGCCTGATCTGGCGGGCGATCGAGCAGATTTGCGAGGGCAGGACGCAGTTCGCACGCGACCGCGGACGGGAGCGAGGCGACACGACGCGGCTCCGATTCCTCCTGATCGACGAGTTCCAGGACTTCTCGCCCATGTTCTTCGAACTGATCCAAGCCATCCGGTCCCGCAACCACCGCGCCACCCTGTTCTGCGTGGGCGACGACTGGCAGGCGATCAACGGGTTCGCAGGCTCGGAGCTTCGCTTCTTCCAGAACTTCGATCAGTACTTCCAGGACACATCGACCCTGACCATGCCCACGAACTACCGCTCAGCTCGCGCGATCGTGGGAGTGGGCAACGGCCTGATGCATGGGCGGGGCCAGGAGGCGCAAGCCAAGCGTTCGAATTGGGGTGAGGTCATGGTCGCCGACCTTGATGGATTCCTGCGCAGCGGCCCCGAGGAGACCATGCACGGCAACGACTGGATTACTCCGGCAACGTTGCGTCTCGTGTGGCGGTTCCTCTGCGATGAGAAGGACGTCGTGCTGCTCTGTCGAACGAACTATGTCCCCTGGTACGTGAGCGGGGAAGCGAACCGCTCACTAACTGGATTCTTGGACCACGTTCGAACGTTCCTGCCCGAGGATGTTCGCGAACGGATCACTGCGTCGACCACTCACAGGTACAAAGGGCTGGAGCGTCAGTCGGTGATCGTGCTGGACGCGATCGAACGCAACTATCCTCTGATCCACCCCAACTGGGTGTTTCAGCGGGTGTTCGGCGACCATATCGGCGGATTGGAGGCGGAGGAGCGCCGCCTCTTCTACGTGGCGATGACCCGCGCTATGGACTCGCTCGTGCTCGTGACCGAGAAGGGCCGGAAGAGCCCCTTCCTGAAGGGCATCGAGCAGGCTCGCAAGCTCACTCCTGTGGTCTGGAAGGACTTGGCCCCAGTCCAAGGGCTCGGCGAACGCCTTGTCGAAGTTCGCGTTCCAGGCGCATACGAGGTCAAGGAAGAACTCAAGCGCCACGGCTTCGCGTGGAATGCGCCCGGGAAGTACTGGTACCGGTGCGAGAGCGCAACCAGTTTCAGCCTCGACACACTGTGTCAGGAGCCTTGGGCACAGCCGGGCACCCGCGTTGAGGTCTACGATGACGGCGGCGAGTTCATCGAGCGCATGACGTGCTAGCGACGGCCCCGATGGGCTCACGAAGGGTGGACGACGATGCCCGCAGACACGCTTGACGCCGTGCAACTGGGACGCAACAGCGGGCTGCGCGTCTCGGAGTTGTGCCTGGGCACGATGAACTTCGGCGAGCCGGGGCGCGGGCACCAGGGCGACTGGACGCTGGGCCTCGACGATGCCCGGCCGATCTTCAAGGCCGCCATCGAGCGGGGGCTGTTCTACTTCGACTGCGCCGACGTGTACGGCATGGGCGCCTGCGAGCGGGTCGTGGGGCAACTGCTGCGCGAACTGCTGCCGCGCGACGAGTTCGTCATCGCGACGAAGATCTCGAACCCGATGGGCGAGGGCCCGAACCAGGGCGGGCTGTCGCGCAAGCACGTGATGGAGGGCGTCGACGCCTGCCTGGAGCGGCTGGGGCTCGACTACATCGACCATCTGGTCATCCACCGGCACCCGCAGGGGGTGCGCGGCCACGGCGAGCTGCCGATCGAGGAGTCGCTCGAGGCGCTGCACGATGTCGTCAAGGCGGGCAAGGTGCTGTACCTGGGCGCGTCGTCGATGTTCGCCTGGCAGTTCGCCGAGTTGCAGCTGACCGCGAAGATGCATGGCTGGACGCCGTTCGTCTCGATGCAGAACCACTACAACCTCGTCTATCGCGAGGAGGAGCGGGAGATGAACCCGTATTGCGCGCGCAGCGGCGTGGCGCTGATGCCCTGGTCGCCGCTGGCGCGGGGCGTGCTCACCGGGTCGTACCGGGGCGGCTTCGACAAGGGCGGCACGGAGCGCTCAAAAGGACGCGACCGGGTGCGCACGGAGGGCCTCTACCGGGGCGCGGCGACGTTCGACATCGCGGAGCGGGTGGTGGAGGTGGCGGAGCGGTACGGCAAGACGCCGGCGCAGATCGCGCTGGCCTGGATGATGAACAAGCCCGAGATCACGTCGCCCGTGGTGGGGGTGTCGAAGATCGCCCAGATCGAGCAACTGGTCGAGGCGACGAAGATCCGGCTGGAGCCCGACGACGTGACCTACCTGGAGGAGCTGTACCAGCCGGTCGAGAACCTGCTGTCGATCGGCACGTCCTGACGGCGCGCCGGCGCGGGGTCAGCGGTAGTAGGCCAGCCGGTTCTCCTCCTT
Source organism: Dehalococcoidia bacterium (assembly GCA_963664645.2). Classification (GTDB taxonomy): domain Bacteria; phylum Chloroflexota; class Dehalococcoidia; order Bin125; family Bin125; genus TK10-74A. The sequence continues at coordinate 80,943 of CAXXCV010000001.1, read as the reverse complement.
GGTCATGAACTCCAGCAGGGCCGGGCGGCCGGCCTCGACCTCGGCCAGGCCGCGGCGGATCGCGGGGACGATCTCCTGCGGTTGGTGCACGCGCTCGCCGTAGGCGCCCAGGGCCACCGCGAGCGTGGCGTAGTCGCCGTAGAGCTCCGTGAAGCCGTAGCTCTCGACGGCCGACTGGTAGCGCGCCGGGTAGCCCGACAGCACCTGGTTGTTCAGCACGATGGTCAGCACCGGCAGGTTGAGCCGCACGCCGGTCTCGATGTCCATGCCGGCCATGCCGATGGCGGCGTCGCCCATGAAGTGGATCATCGTGCGCTCGGGAGCGGCCGCCTTCGCGCCCAGCATCAGGCCCAGGGAGTAGCCGAGCTGGGTCGAGTTGCCCCAGCCCAGATAGCCGCGCGGGACCGTCGATTCCCAGGTGGGGACGAGCTGGTCGCGCGGGTGGCCGGAATCGTGCGTGACGGTGGTGTTGTCGCGGTCGACGGTGTGCATCAGGTCCCACATCACGCGGTAGGGGTTGAGCGGCGTCTCGTCGGACGCGCGCAGCGGCATCCACTCCTCGGTGAACTCGTCCTTGACCTGCTTCACCTCGTCGACCGCGCCGCCGCCGCGGTGGCCCTCGGCCCCGGCCTGGCGCTGGACCTCCTCGATCATCTGCGTGAGGACCAGTTGCGCGTCGCCGATGATCGCGTGGTCGAGGTGGTGGTCCTTGTTGAGGTCGACGGCGTCGACCGTCGACTGCACCATCAGCTTGCCGCCGGGGATCTTGCGGGAGGCGAGGTTGCTGGTGAAGCTCGCCCCGATGCCGAAGACCGCGTCGGCCTCGTCGAGGAAGTGGCGCGCCATCTTGGTCATCGTGTGGGCGGCCGCGCCCAGGGCGAGCGGATGGTTCTCGGGGAAGGCGCTCTTGCCGCTGTTGGTCGTGGCGACGGGGGCGTCGAGCAGTTCCGCGAGGGTCGTGAGTTGCTCGCTCGCCTCGGCCCAGAGGACGCCCTGGCCGGCGAAGATCATCGGGCGCTCGGCCGCGAGCAGCGCCGCGACGGCGTCGCGCACGTCGGCCGGGTCGCCGGCGCTGCGATGCGGCGCGACCGGCCGGTAGTCGGAAACCGCCGCATCGGTCTCCTCCGCGCCCACGTCGGCGGGGGTCTCGAGCAGCACGGGCGCGCCGCGGCCGGTGCGCAGGAAGGTGTGGGCGCGGCGCAGGAACTCGGGGATGCGCCCCGACTGGTTGATCTGCGCGCTCCACTTGGTGATGCCGCGGTAGTGCAGCGGGGCGCTGAAGTCGGGGTGCGACCCGGTCGCGCCGCGCGCCGTGCCGCCGGGCAGGACGAGGATCGGCACGGAGTCGGCGAAGGCGTGCGCGATGCCGCCGTAGGCGTTCTCGATCCCGGGGCCGGCCTGCGTGACGACGACGCCGTTGCGGCGGCCGTTCATCATGCGCGTGTAGCCGTCGGCCATGTTGACCGTCGCGCGTTCGGTGCGCGACATCATGGGCCGGATGCCGATCGCCGCGGTGGCCTCGATCAGCGGGTTGTCCGGGTAGCAGAAGAGGTACTCCGTCCCCTCCGCCTGCAGGATGCGCGCGATCGCGTCGTTGCCTCTCATGCTGCTCCCCTTTCGCGTCCGCCGACGCTGTGCCGGATGGCGGCGCGTCGCCGAGGATAGCAACGCCTCCCCTTGCGGTCCGCAGTCGGGAAGCGGCGCTGTGTTCCGAAGCGGCCGGGCCGGATACCGTGACGCCGCACACCCCGGCCGGACTCCCCACGGCTGCCCACGCGCCGACGAAAGGTTCATCCCCATGGACGGCAACCAGTACATCGCCCGCATCCTGCACGACGAGGGCGTGCGGGAGATCTGCTGCTTCCCCAGCAGCCAGCTGCTCGAAGAGGCGGCCGACCTGGGCATCCGGCCCGTCATGTTCCGCCACGAGCGCGGCGCGGTGATGGCCGCCGACGGCTTCAGCCGCATGAGCGACGGGGAGCGTTTCGGCGTCGTGGTGACGCAGAACGCGGCCGGGGCGGAGAACTCGGTGGGCGGGCTGTCGCAGGCCTTCGCCGACAACGTCCCCATCCTGCACCTGCCGGGCGGCTACGCGCTGGCCGAGCGCCAGGTGCGCCCCAACTTCTCGGCGGCGGAGAACTACCGCGGGATCACGAAGTCGGTGGAGTCAATCGACACGCCGCGGCAGATCGGCGCGGTCATGCGGCGCGCTTTCCAGAACCTGCGCAACGGCCGCGGCGGCCCGGTGGTCGTGGAACTGACGGCGGACGTCTGCGTCCAGGAGGTGCCCGAGGCGGCGCAGCGCTACACGTCGCCGAAGCGCGCGCGCTCGCAGCCGGGGGCGGCGGAGATCGCCGGGGCGGCCCGCGTCCTGCTGGCGGCGGAGCGCCCGATGATCTGGGCCGGGGCGGGCGTGTTGATGGCGGGCGCGACCGACGCCCTGCGGCGGCTGGCCGAGCAGACCGGCGTGCCGGTCTTCACGACGATGGAGGGCAAGTCGTGCTTCGACGAGCGCCACCCGCTGTCGCTGGGCGCGGGCAGCAACGCCGCCCCCGCGCCCGCCTACGAGCGCATCGAGGAGTCGGACCTGGTGCTGGCGCTGGGCAGCAGCCTGTCGATCAACTCCTACACGCTGCGCGTGCCGCGCGGGAAGACGGTGATCCACAACACCGTGACGCCGGAGGACATCAACAAGGACACGCCCTGCGACATCGCGCTGGTGGGCGACGCGCGGCTGACGATCGAGGCGCTGCTCGCGGAGGTCGCGGCGCAGGCGGGCGACGCGCCGCGCGACCTCGGCCAAGCCGCCGCCATCGCCGCGCGGCGCGCGGCCTGGCTGGCCGACTGGACCGACGTGCTGGAGTCGGACGCGACGCCGATCAACACCTACCGCGCCATCCGCGAGATCGACGAGAACATCGACCACGAGAACTCGGTCGTCACGCACGACGCGGGCGCGATCCGCGACTCGATGGTGCCGTTCTTCACCGCCACCGCGCCGCGCAGCTACATCGGCTGGGGCAAGACCACCCATCTGGGCATGGGCATCCCGCTGATGATCGGGGCCAAGCTGGCGCGGCCCGATCGCTTCTGCATCAACGTGATGGGCGACGGCGCCTTCGGCATGTCGGGCACGGACATCGAGACGTCGGTGCGGGAGCGCCTGCCGATCACGACCGTCATCCTGAACAACAGCGGCATGGCGACCTACCCCGGCCTGTTCCCCATCGCGCGGGAGCGCTTCGGCTTCACCAGCATGACGGGCGACTACGCGCGCATCGCGGAGGGCATGGGCGCGGTAGGCATCACCGTCACCGAGCCCGCGCAGGTGGGCCCCGCCGTCCGCGAGGCGCGCCGCCTCAACGCGGCCGGCCGGACCGTGCTGATCGACGTGCACACCGACCACGAGGCGCGCAAGTCGCGCTACTAGGCCGGCGGCGGGGCGCGCAGGGCGTCGGCCAGCCATTCGGCGCTGTGGCGCGGGCGGCGGTCGCTGAACTGCTCGATCTGCTGGCGGCAGGAGACGCCCGTGATCGCGACGCCCGTCTCCGGCGGCGCGGCGTCGAGGGCGGGGAACAGCCGCTCCGCCCCCATGCGGCGCGAGATCTCGTAGTGCTCCGCCTCGAAGCCGAAGGAGCCGGCCATGCCGCAGCAGGCGGCGTCGATGAGCCGCGGCCGGTAGCCCGCGGCCGACAGCGCGCGCAACGTCGAAGCCATGCTGGCGACCGCCTTCTGGTGGCAGTGGCCGTGCACGAGCAACTCGCGCCCGCCGGGCCGGAAGCGCGCCGCGACGTCCGGGTCGTCCGCCAGCGAGGCGACGAGTTCGTCCAGCAGCACCGCCCTCTCGGCGACGAGCCGGGCGTCGGGGCCGGGAACCAGGTCGAGCCACTCCTCGCGCAGCGTCAGCAGGCAGGACGGCTCCGTGCCCACGATGGGCAGGCCGCGCGCCGCCATCGGCCCTAGCGCCGCGACGTTGCGGCGCGCCCACTCGCGGGCCAGGGGCAGCTGGCCGCGTGAGATCGCGGGCCGGCCGCAGCAGGCCCGGCCCGCGACCCGCCGCACCCGGTAGCCCAGGGCCTCCAGCACGGCCGTCGCGGCGACGCCGACCTCGGGGTGGAAGTAGTCGGTGAAGGTGTCGTGGAAGAGGACCGCCTCGCCGCGCGGGGCGGGGACGTCGGGCGCGGCGCGGGCGTCGAACCAGCGCGGGAAGGTCTGTGAGGCGAAGCGCGGCAGGCGGCGCTCGCGATGCACGCCGCCCCAGCGATGCAGCAGCGCCCGCGCCGGCCGCAGCGTCGCGAGGCGGTTGGCCAGCGGCGCCGTGCGGCTCCCCCAGCGCCCCAGCGTGTTGACGCGGGCGAAGGCGCGGTCGCGCAGCGGGACGCCGTGCTCGGCGTAGCGCCGGCTGAGCACCTCGTACTTGATCTTCGCCATGTCGACGCCGGAGGGGCACTCGGCCTTGCAGGCCTTGCACTCGACGCAGAGGTCGAGCGCCTCCGCGATGCGATCGCCGGTCAGGTCCGCGGCGGGCAGGCCGCCGTTGAGCGCCTGCCGCAGCAGGTTCGCCCGGCCGCGGGTCGAGTGCTCCTCGTCGCGGGTGACCATGAAGGAGGGGCACATCGCGCCGTCGAACTTGCGGCAGGCGCCCTGCCCGTTGCACTGCTCCAGCGCCCCGGCGAGGCCGCCGTCGGCGCGGAAGTCGAGCACGGTGGCCGGCCTCTCGTTGATCGTCTCCGGCCCCAGCCGCAGGTTGTCCTCGAAGGGCGGCGTGTCGATGATCTTGCCGGGGTTGAGCAGCCCCTGCGGGTCGAAGGCGCGCTTGAGGTCGCGGAAGGCCCCGATCAGCGCCGGGCCGAACAGCCGCTCCATGAAGACGCCCCGCACGATGCCGTCACCGTGCTCGCCGCTGAGGCTGCCGCCGAACTCGACCACCAGGTCGGCGATCCGCGAGGCGATGTCGGCCGTCATCGCCAGGCCGTCGCGTTGCTTCAGGTTCACCTCCGGGCGGATGTGCAGGCAGCCCTCGCCGGCGTGGCCGTAGTAGCCGGCGCGCGCGCCGTGCGCCTCCACGATGGCGTCGAAGCGGGCCACGAAGCCGGCCAGCTTCTGCGGCGCGACGGCCGTGTCCTCGACGAAGGCGACCGGCTTGGCGTCGCCCTTGACGCTCATCAGCAGGCCCAGTCCGGCCGTGCGCAGCCGCCACATGGCGGCCTGCTCGGCGGCGTCGGTCGTCGTCACGACGGGGGCGGAGAGGCCCCGCGCGGCGAGATCGGCCGTGAGCGCGTCGAGCCGCTCCCGCACGGCGCCGGCGTCGTCGCCGTGGAACTCCACGAGCAGCAGCGCGCCCGGGTCGCCGCGCACGAACGCCGCCAGCGGCGCGAGCCCGGGATGCTCCCGGCAGCGGTCGATGATCGTCGAGCCGATCAACTCCGCCGCCGAGGGGTCGTGCGCCAGCACCGGCATCACGGCCGCCGCCGCCGCGACGACGGAATCGAAGTGGACCGCCGCCAGCCCGGTGGCCGCGGGGATGGGGACCAGCCGCACGGTCGCCTCGGTGGCGACGGCGAGCGTGCCCTCGGAGCCGACGATCAGCGGGACGAGGTCGCCGGGCTCCCGCAGCACGGCGTCGAGGTTGTAGCCGGAGACGCGCCGCGGGATGTCGGGGAAGCGCCGCCCGATCTCCTCGGCGTGGGCCGTCGCCAGCGCGTCGGCGGCGCGGTAGATCGCGCCTTCGAGGTCGGATTGGGCACGCTTGCCGGCGAGGGCGGGGGCGTCGAGGGGTGCGAGTGTGACGAGGGAGCCGTCGGCGAGCACTGCGTCCAGCGCGACGACGTTGTCGGCCATCTTGCCGTAGAGACCCGAGTGCGCCCCGCAGGAGTTGTTGCCGATGCCGCCGCCGATCGTCGCGCGGTTGGCGGTCGAGGGGTCGACGGGGAACTGCAGGCCGTGCGCGCGGGCGGCGGCGCTGAGCTGCGTCAGCACGACGCCGGGCTGGACGCGGGCCGTGCGCGCCGCGGGGTCGATCGAGAGGACGCGGTTCATGTGGGGCGTGAAATCGAGCACGATGGCGTGATTCACGCCCTGCCCGGCCAGGCTCGTGCCGCCGCCGCGCGGCAGCACCGCGACGCCGCGCCGCCCGGCCACGCGCAGGACGTGCTGCACGTCGGCCGCGGAGCGGGGAAAGACGACGGCGACCGGCTCCATCTCGTAGATCGAGGCGTCGGTGGCGTAGAGCAGGCGGTCGGGCCGCTCGACGCGCACGTCGTCCGCGCCGCCGCCGAGGCCGCCGGCCAGTTCCGCCGCGACGGCGCGCAGGGCGCCGCCGTCCCCCTCCAGCAGCGCCAGCGCGGATCGCACGGCGGCGTGCGGGCTGGGCGCCGCGCCGCGCAGCACGGGCCGCCGGGCCGGGGCGGAACTGGTCATCGGCACGGACCTCCGCGCAGGCGGCGGACTCGCCGCACGCTGGGCTCTCACGGTACGCCGTCGCCGCGCTCCCGGCCTACTCCCGCCGCCGCCGCTATCCTCGGCCTCGTGCGATTCATCATCTACGGCGCGGGAGGCATCGGCGGGACCATCGGCGCGCGGCTGTTCCGCGGCGGGCACGACGTCCTGCTCATCGCCCGCGGCCCCCACCTCGACGCGATACGGGCGGGCGGACTGCGCTTCGCCTCGCCGGCGGTGGACGAAACGCTGCCGATCCCGGCGACCGGCCACCCGTCGGAGGCGGGGCTGCGCGACGGCGACGTGGTCGTTCTGTGCATGAAGAGCCAGCACACCGAGTCGGCGCTGCGTGATCTGGCCGCGGCGGCCGGCGACAACCCCGGACCGGGTATCCCCGTCGTCTGCTGCCAGAACGGCGTCGCCAACGAGCGCACCGCCCTGCGGCGCTTCCCGAACGTGTACGGCATGGTCGTCTGGCTGCCGGCCGAGCACCTGCGGCCGGGGGAGGTCGTGACGTTCGCGGAGGGGCCGGGCGGGATGCTCGACGCCGGCCGCTACCCCGGCGGCGTCGACGCGACGATCACGGAGGTCACGGCGGCGCTCGGCCGCGCCGGCTTCACCTCCGCGCCCGACCCGGCGATCATGCGCCAGAAGTACGCCAAGCTGCTGGGCAACCTCAACAACGCGGTGCACGCCGCCGCGGGCGAGGCCCCCGCCGATTTCGCGCGCCTCCTGCGCGAGGAGGCCCTGGCTTGCTACGCGGCGGCCGGCATCGACTGCGCGGGCGTCGAGGAGACGCGGGCGCGCCGCCGCACCGCCGTCCGCGACGGCGACGTGCCGGGCTTCGACCGGCACGGGGGATCGTCGCAGCAGAGCGTGATGCGCGGCACGGGCAACATCGAGGCCGACTACCTGAACGGCGAGATCGTGCAACTGGGGCGGCTGCACGGCGTGCCGACGCCCGCCAACTACGTCGTGCAGCAGGCCGGTAATGCGATGGTCCGCGACGGCCTGAGCGTCGGGGCGATCACGGTCGAGGATCTGCGGCGGCGGATCGCGGCGATCTCGTAGGCGGCGCCGGCCGTCGCCCGGGAGGGGCCTCAGCCGGACCCGGAGTCCTCCTCGCCGCGCACCCGCTCGCGCGCCGCCGTGGCGGCCTCGCCGGCGGCGTCCATGCCCTTCTCGGCCGCGTGCCGCGCCGCGGTCGCGGCCTCGCCGGCGACGTCCATGCCCTTCTCGGCCGCCTCCCGCGCCGCGCTCGCCATCTCCCCGGCGGCGTCCATGCCCTTCTCGGCCGCCTCGCGCGCCTTGCCCGCCATCTCCTCCGCGACGTCCATGCCCTTCTCGGCGGCCTCCCGCGCCGCGCCCGCCACCTCCTCCGCGACGTCCATGCCCCGCTCGGCGGCCTCGCGCGCCGCGCCCGCCACCTCCTCCGCGACGTCCATGCCACGTTCGGCCGTGTCCTTGGCGGGGGCTTGGCCCAGCATCCCCTTGAGCGTGTCGATGAGTCCCATGGCGGCCTCCGTGTTCCGGCTGCGTCCTGCCTGCACGATACGCCCCGAGTCGGCGATCTCAAAGCGCCGCGGCTGCCCTCGGCGACCTCACGGATCCTCGGCCGCGTAGACCTCGATCTCGACCGCGCCGGTGTTGCCGTCGCTCGTCTCGACGGCCTCGAAGCGCAGCCGCTGCGTCGTGAACTCGACATCGAAGTAGGACATGTCGGCAGGGCCGGAGAGGGCGAAGGGGCCGTGCGTCTCGCCGTCGTCGCCGACGACCTGGAAGCTGCGGATCTCGGCCGACGCGCCCATCGTGCGCGTCCAGAAGCCGATCCGCACGACGGCCGCGGGCTCGGCCAATTCGATCTCGATCCAGGCGTCGTCGCCGTCGCCGTCCGAGGACCACTGCGTGGCGGGGTCGCCGTCGATGGCGCTATCGCCGCCCCAGGGCTCGTCGAGGGCCGCGCCGCCGAAGGCGGAACTGACCGCGACGACGCGCGCCCCGTTCTCGATCGAGGCCAGGTTGGCCTCCGGGTTCGCCCCGTCGGCGCCGCCGAAGCGGGCGGCGGAGGCGAAGGGCCGCCCGGCGTCGACCAGGAAGAGGGAGAGGAAGACGCCGTCCTCGTCGTAGGGGTTGCGCTTCTGGACCTGCACGCCGGGGCCGATCGTCTCGGTCGTTCCGGCGCCGGCGCCGAGCGCCTCCTTGTGCGCGTTCTGGTAGTCGATGCGGCCGGCCGTCACGACGATGAACTCCGGGCCGGGATGGGTGTGGACGATGGTCTGCCCGCCGGGCGGCACGGTGACGAGCGCCATCACGGCCAGGGGCAGCGGGGGGATGTCCTGGAGCGGGTCGCTGCGCCAGGCGAGCGTTGCCGCCGGGGCGTAGTCGGGGGCGGCCCCATCGGACGGAGGACGGAGGCGGATGTCCCAGACGGTCGCGGAGCCTCCGGCAGCGCGCAGCGTGAAGGGCACGCCCGCGTTGACCAGCGCGCCCTCCTCGGGACCGAGGCTCCGTTCCTGCTCCCCCCACTCGACGTCGACGCGGCCCGCGACGACGTACAGGAAGCCCGCCTCGCCGGTCCCCTCCACCGTGTCGCCCGCGCCCAACTCGATCGTGAAGGCTGTCCAGGCGACGGTCGCGCCGGGCTGCGCGTCGAGCAGCCCCTGGGCGACGGGGACCGTGATCGATCCGTCGCCCAGCGCGCCGCCGCCCATCGAGATCGCGCCTGCCCCGGCCTCCGGCGGCGGGGGCTCGGGGGCGCCGCCGTCGCCGCCGCAGGCCGCGAGCAGGAGGGCCGCCGCGAGCAGCAAGCGAGGGAGCAGAGGCATCGCGATCCCTTCCCCGCAGCGCCGCGACGCGGCGCCGCGCCGTCCAGCGTAGCCACCGCGACGCGAGGGCGGGGGGACGCGATCGGCCCGGCGATTGAGCCAGCGCGGTCGGGCCCGTAGCCTCCGGTCACAACGGCTGGAGGGCCCCACGTGACCTACGAAGACATCAAGTACGAGACCGACGGACGGCTGGCGTTCATCACCCTGAACCGGCCGAAGAAGCTCAACGCGCTCAGCAACAACCTGCGCGGCGAGATGATCCACGCGATGAAGGAGGCGGAGGCGACCACGGAAGTGGGCGTGATCGTCCTGCGGGCCGAGGGCCGCGCCTTCAGCGCCGGCTACGAACTGGCGGCGCGGGCGGCCAGTCCGGATAGCCCCTACGTGCACCCGCGCTCGCTGCTGCCCGACTCGGGCTCGACGCACCCCGGACCGATGGAGTGGGCGCGGCACGTCGTGGCGACCAACTGGGTGATCTGGGAGCTGGCCAAGCCGGTCGTCGCGCAGGTGCAGGGCTACTGCCTGGCCGGCGGCACGGAGCTGGCCAGCATCTGCGACTTCCGCATCGTGGCCGAGGACGCGCAGATCGGCTATCCGCCGGTGCGCGCCATGACGTCGGTGGACATGGTCTGGGCGCCCTGGCACCTGCCGATGGCGAAGGCGCGCGAGTTCGCCTACGTCGGCGACAGCTTCAGCGGCCGCCGGATGGAGGAGCTGGGCTGGGCGAACTACGCCGTCCCGCCCGACGATCTGGCCTCGTTCACGGAGACGTTCGCGCGCCGCATGGCGCACATCGACAACGACATGCTGATGTACAGCAAGCGCGCGGTGAACCGGCAGTACGAGGTGATGGGCATCCGCACGGGCCTCTGGTCGGGGACGGAGATCCAGGCGCTCAGCACCTACCGCCCGGCCGGCGGCGAGTTCGGCCGGCGCGTCCAGGAGGACGGGCTGAAGGCGGCGCTGGAGTGGCGCGACGGCCCCTTCCGCGACTTCCGCGGCGCCTACGCGTCGGCCCCGAAGGAGCGCCCGCTGGCGGGCGCCGACGGCGGCGGCGGCGCGGCCACGGGCCGCTACGGATCGACCTAGCGGAGGAGGGACGACATGAAACTGGCAGGCAAAGTCGCGCTGGTCACCGGCGCATCGGGCGACATCGGCGGCGCGATCGCGCGGCGGCTGGGGGCGGCGGGGGCGCACGTCATCGTCACCTACGTGGGCCAGGCGGAGTTCGCCGCCGCGACCGCGGCCGACATCGAGGCGAGCGGCGGCACCGCGGCCACGATGCAGCTCGATCAGCGCGATCCGGCCGCGATCGAGGCGTGCATGGCCGCGGTCGCCGCGGACCCGGGCCGGCTCGACATCCTGGTCAACAACGCGGGCTGGAACATCGGCATCCCCTTCCCCGACCTGGAGGCGCTGACGCCTGATCTGTGGGACCGGGTGCTGGAGACGAACCTGCGCGCGCCGTTCCTGCTGGCGCGGGCCGGCGCGGCGCTGCTCAAGGCCGACGGCGGCGGCCACATCGTCAACATCTCCTCGGCGGGGGGCATCGCGCCGGGCAGCAGCAGCATCGCCTACTCGTCGAGCAAGGCCGGGCTCAACCACCTGACGCGCTGTCTGGCCGTCGCGATGGCGCCCGAGGTGGCGGTCAACTGCATCGCGCCGGGGCTGGTGGAGGACACGCGCATGGCCAAGCGGCTGCCCGAAGCCGTCGCCGAGGCGGCGCGGAAGCAGGCCGTCCTGGGCCGCGTGGGCCAGCTCGAGGACATCGCCGAGCAGGCCTACACCTACGTCACGTCGACATCGGTGACCGGCCAGGTGGCGGTCATCGACGGGGGCATGCCCGGCGTCATGCGGTAGCTCGCCCGTCGGGGCGGTGCGCGGACCGCTCTGATCCCCCATTCCCAGTCGCCGATCTGCGCCCCCGCGAGGAGGAACACACGTTCCGATCTGATGTGCTACTCTATGGCCCGTCCCCAACAGGCGGGGACCATAGAATGGAGCATGAATGATGCCGCAGACTCACAAGCCAGGCGAGATCGCCAAGAAGAGCGGCCAGTATCCAATCGTTGGCCCCCGGGGTGGGGAGACAGGCAAGGAGAGGACCGTCACGAAGGGTGAGCCTTTCCCGCCAACGCCGAAGAAGGGTCAGGGCTACGGCACGCCGGACCTCACGAAGCACTAGTCATCTGAGCTTGACGCTGAGGCATCGGCCCCCGCCCCAACTTTCGGCGGGAGCGGCGTGACCACCAGCGGCTATGGATTGACATAGCGGGAACACGGCGCCCGGAGACTGCAGGGAGGGCTCACGTGGTACGCAGCGAGAATCGTCTTCGATGGACCGTTCCCCGTGGCGCTCGGGGACACCACAGCGTCCGCCCGCTGGACACCGAGACGCTGATGCGGGAGACTGCGGGCGCCATGGTCGGGAAGCAGTTGCCATCCGTGGAGTTAGTCGCATGATGAATGCGGGCAGGGTTCGGGAAGTGGTCCACGATTGGCTGGATCGGCGACTGCCCGACGTTGACCTCGGCTTGCCGGAATATGACGACCGTCTAGATCAGTGGCGGGTCGCGTTACTCGCTCGGCACAACGGCAGGGACTCAGTCGGCGAAGTACGAGTAGCCGACGGACAGGTCGTGTTCTCCACAAACTTGGATATGGTTGCCAGGCGTTGTCGCCATCACGGGCCTCCTGCTCTATATGGGCGACGGCAGGACGTGATCACATATCGCCCCATCCCATCGGTCCTCGTTCACGGCGATGCATCAGATGCCCTAACCGACTACCCACCGGGCGCTGTACAGCTCGTATTTACGTCGCCGCCATACTTCAACGCCAAGCCAGAATGCCACGAGAGTGAGGACTACGCAGCGTATCTTGACTCCCTGCGTGATGTGTTCACGAAGTGCCATCACGTCCTCTCGGAAGGGCGGTTCCTCGTCGTGAACACCAGCCCGGTGCTGATACGTCGTGCCCACAGGGGTGCTTCCAGCCGGCGCATTCCGATAACCTTTGATCTACACGCAGTGTTGGACAGTATAGGTTTCGAGTTCATCGATGACATCATCTGGCAGAAGCCGGAGGGTGCTGGCTGGCACCTCGGGCGTGGACGTCGCTTCGCCGCTGACCGCCAGCCCTTGCAGTACAAGGCGGTGACGGTCACCGAAAATGTCGTAGTGTACCGAAAGCGAACGGACAAACTGATCGACTGGAACCTGCGCAGCCATCCAAGACAGGACGACGTGCGAGCTTCACTGATCGAGGATGGCTACGAGCGGACGAATGTTTGGCAAATTCACCCAGCGCATCACAAGGCGCATCCGGCGGTCTTCCCGGAGGCCCTGGCCGAACGCGTGATCCGCTATTACTCGTTCGTCGGCGATATGGTGCTGGATCCATTTGCGGGAGTGGGAACGACTGGCCGCGTGGCCGGTCGGCTGAAGCGGCGCTTCATGATGGTGGAGAAGAACCTCGCCTACTTCGACATCCAACGGAACGACTTCGAGATCCGATCTTACGACCCGGAGGTGTCGGACTTCGAGCACTTCGCTGGGACTGTGTAGCCGATGCCGGATACCCCTGCTTGGATCGATCCCTTCTCACCGGCTGGCACACGCGAAGCCACGGCCAAGATTCTGACGGGGCGGAACTATCGGCTGTTCTACGAAGATGCCACGAGACGTACCCTGATCGAAACCTACCGACAGTTGCGAGACCTATCACGCCGATTCCCGCACGACGATGATGCATGGCGGGCCTCCGTTCGCAACATGGTGGCAACGGGGAACATGGAAGATCGGCGGATGCGGCAATGGCTCATCGGCCTCACGAAGAAGACCGCCACCAATCTGGGCATCCCGGTGAGGGACTATCCGTCTGTCTTCGACGACATGATGACCGATATCGAGGTGGCGACATCATCGCAAACAGAACAACGCGAAATGGCGCTGTTGCTGTGGTGCGGCACAGCCACCCTGACGATACGGGGCTCCCAGAAATCGAAGATTGGCAAGTCACTCGAGCGTGCGATCGCTCGCGCCGCGCTTAGCTGCATCGGTCTCAAGGAGGACAATGAGGGCTTCCGTCTCAATATAGGCGCCGATGAAGAGGTCACTCGGGAAACCGACGCGGAGATCCGCACGCCGCGAGGCGTCGTCCGAATGGAAGTCGGCCTGATCGGCGTTGGAAACTCTGAGGTGGTCAGTGACAAGGTCGGGCGCATGGAACGGAATGATATCATCCTGACGGACATGCTCCCCGCAGAGAGCGCCGCATATCGAACCGCACAGAACCAGGGCGTGCGCCTAATCCAACTTCGGAACAATCATCCCGTCGAAGAGTTGCGACAGCATCTGACCGGCTTACAGGTGCTTGTACAGACGGATGAGATCAGTCGCGAGCAGGTGGAGAGCCGCGTACTGAGCATGCCGCTGTCGGCGTTTGAACCGAAGGGGGTATAGCGATCTCACACCCAAGCAGGAAGCGATCGCAGTGATGCGGTAGACCGCCCAGCGGGACCGCCGGCGCGGGGAGGACACGGACCGATGAAGATCACGGGCATCGAGACGTTTGTGGTGGACGCGGGCTGGCGGCCCTGGCAGTTCACCGCCGTGCGCACCGACGAGGGCATCACCGGCTACGGCGAAATGTCGGACGTGCGCACCCCGTTCGGGGTCGTCGGCACGGTCGGCGAATTCGAGCCGATCCTGCTGGGCCGGGACCCGCTGGCCGTCGAGCAGCGCTACCGGGACATGTACCGGATGACGATCCAGAGCCCGGGCGGCATCGCGGGCAAGGCGATCGCCGGGGTCGAACTGGCGCTGTGGGACATCAAGGGCAAGGCGCTGGGCGTGCCGGTCTACTCCCTGTTCGGCGGCCCGACGCGCGAGCGGCAGCAGGTCTACTGGTCGCACTGCGGGACCTCCCGCGCGACCAACCACGCGCTGATCGGCGCGCCGCCGCTGCGCAGCCTCGACGACGTCCGCGCGCTGGGCGTCGAGGCGCACGAGCGGGGCTTCCGCGCGCTCAAGACCAACATCGTCTTCCCCGGCGACCCGGCGGCGGTCTACGGCCCGGGCTTCGCGCAGGGCGCCGGCACGAGCGACCTGAACATCACGCCCGCCCTGCTGCGGCACATCGAGGAGTACATCGGCGCGTTCAAGGAGGGGGCCGGGCCCGACGTGGAGATCGCGCTGGACCTCAACTTCAACTTCAAGCCGCTGGCGGCGCGGCAGATCTGCCGGGTGCTGGAGCCGCTCGACATGCTGTGGGTCGAGATCGACATGTACGACCCGCAGGCCCTGGCCGAGGTGAAGCGCTCCACCTCCGTGCCGATCACGTCGGGCGAGAACCTGATCGGCCTGCGCGAGTACCGCCCCTACTTCGAGGCGCGCTCGATGGACACGGTGATGATCGACGTGCCCTGGAACGGCTTCGCGCGCTCGCGCGACGTCGCCATGGCGGCCGAGAGCTACGAGCTGAACGTCGCGCCGCACAACTACTACTCGCACCTGGCGTCGATGCACGCGCTGCACCTCTGCGCGACCGTGCCCAACGTGCGCATCATGGAGATCGACATCGACGACGTGCCCTGGAAGGACGACCTGACCGGCGGCCCGCTGGAGATCACGAACGGCGAACTCGCGTTGCCGACCGCGCCCGGCTGGGGCCTCGATCTGGACGAGGACGTTGCGCGGGCCCACCCCTGGGAGCGGGGGCGCGGCCCCGGCTATCGATGGGGCCGCGGCGGCGGCGCCCCGCGCTGAGGGCGGCGGCCGCGCGTGTGCTAGCGTGTGCGCATGGTCGCCGAGCCGGTCCGCCGCGATGAGTTCGATCAAGCGCTGGAGGTGCTGCAGCACCTCGTTGACGCGCAGCGGGCGCAGAAGGCCGTCACTGATCAGTTGGCCGCGAGGCTCGACGTGCTCGACAGGAAGGTCGACGCGCTGGATGCGAAGGTCGACGCGCTGGACGCGAAGTTCACCGCGCGGCTGGACGGCCAGGATCGGCGGCTGGACGCGATGGAGCGCCGGCTGGACGCGCTGGAGCGCCGGCTGGACGCGATGGAGCGCAGGATGGACGCGATGGAGCGCCGCCTGAACGCGATGGACGGCAAGCTCGATACGATCATTGAGCGCCTCCCCCCGCCGTCCGACGGACGATCGACTTAGTCGCACGCGTGACCGTAGACCCGTAGAGCGACCGCTCAGCGCCCGCTCGCGTACCATCTGCGGCTACGGCGCGTCCGGCTCCTCGGGGCGGCGCCTGGGCTCCACCGCCCCGACCGACAGCAGTGACTCGACGCAGTCGCGCAGCGACTCGTCGAAGGGGCGGAAGGTCACGCCCGTCACGGCGCGGATGCGGTCGTTGCGCAGGTCGGCCCCGGCCCAGATGGCGCGGAATTCCGCCTCGCGCTTCTGCAGGCGCTCGGGGTGGACCTCGGTGGGCGCGGGCGCGTCGTGCCGGAGTTCCGGCAGCAGCCGGTCGATGCCGGCGCAGATGTCCTCGACCTTGTGCATCTCGGCGGCCCAGGCGATGTAGCGCTCGCCGTTCTCGACCAGCACGCTCTCCAGCAGGCGCACGTGGCACTCCGCGTCGTCGCGGACGTCGACGGTCATCCAGGGCCGGTAGGCGAAGTTCTGTTCGTACTCGCCCCGCAGCATGTTCCTGATGTGCCGCTGCCAGGGCCCCATCTCCTGCTGATGGGACGACTGGATGGGCCCCACGTTGTCGGCGGGGCAGCAGGTGACGGCGTCCCAGCCGCCGTGCTCGGCGGCGGCGTCCGAGAAGGCGCGCTGCGCGAACACCTTGCCGATCGAGTAGCCCACCCGCTCGGGCGCGCGCTTGGGGTTGCTCTCGTCCGGGTAGCGGTCCTCGTACAGGACGGGGCGGCGCTGGAACTCGTAGATATCGACCTCGTCCATCATCGCCGCGATGCTCGATGTGACGATGACCCGCTGCACGCTGCCCGAGTTGTTCACGCTGGCGATGATGTGTTCGCAGACGCGCCGCACGTAGTCGGGGTCGGTGTAGTCGCTGACGTGCGAGACGTGGCAGACGCCGTTGCAGCCCTTGAAGATCTCGTCGAAGCAGCCGTCGTTGTCGAGGTCGGCGGAGTGGAGGGTCAGGCGGCCGGAGGCGTAGCCGGGCATCTCCCGCAGGAAGGTCGTGCGGGCAGGGTCGTCGGCGTTGCGGACGCAGGCCCGCACGCGGTAGCCCTTGTCGAGCAGCCGCCGCACGACCCAGCCGCCGATGAATCCGGCTGCGCCCGTCACGGCGACGGTTCCTCCCTTGGGGACCGGTGGCATGGAAGACCTCTCTCTCGGTGTCTGGCGCGGCCGGGTGTCGGCGCGCCCGGGTTCGGGGGGCGCGCTCGGGCATGGTAGCCGGGCCGGGCGGGATGTGCGTCCGGCGCGGAGACGTTCGGCGGTGGGTCGCTATGCTCGTGCGGGTCCGCCTGACAGCGGCCGGGAATCGAGGAGCGATGCCGACACGGGAGGAAGCGCTGGCGCAGTTGACGGCGCCGGGCGAGCCGTACGAACTCGTCCGCGAGACGCAGGGCGGCTACGAGGTGCGCGTGTTCAAGAACGCCCCGCCCACGCTGGGCGATCTGTTCGCGGAGAACCGCAGCGACCTGCCGTTCTTCGTCTACGACGACGAGCGCTACAGCTACGAGGAGGCCTATCAGGCGGCCTGCCGGATTGGGCGGCTGCTGGTCGACCGCTACGGGATCGGCAAGGGCGACCGGGTCGCGATCTCGATGCGCAACTACCCCGAATGGATCATGTGCTTCATGGCGGTGACGTCGATCGGGGGGATCGCCGCCGGCTTGAACGCGCTGTGGCAGCCCGAGGAGATGGAGTACGGGCTGATCGACAGCGGGGCGAAGGTGCTGTTCGCCGACGGGCAGCGGCTGGAGCGGCTGGCGGCCTGCTCGGACGCGGTGTCGGTGGAGGCGATCGCCGCCCGGCGCGGCGACGGGGCGGAGTACGGCGTCGCGGAACTGGGCGATTTGCTGCGCGGCGTGCCGCCCGGCCCGATGCCGCCGGCCGGCGTCGGGGCGAAGGACGACGCGATGATCCTCTACACCTCGGGCTCGACGGGGCATCCGAAGGGCGTGGTCAGCACGCACCGGAACGTGATCAGCGCGCTGCTGTCGTGGGAGCTCGATAGTCAGGTCGGGCGCGTCGCCGCGGGCCTCGTCTGGCCCGAGCCCGACCATCAGCCGGGCACGCTCCTGGCCGCGCCGCTCTTCCACGCGACCGGCTTGCACGCCGTGTGTCTGGCCTCGTACCGGGCGCAGCGCAAGATCGTCTCGATGTACAAGTGGGACCCGGAGCAAGCGGCGGAGTTGATCGAGCGGGAGCGGATCGACATGTTCATCGCGTCGCCGGCGATGACGGGGGATCTGGTGCAGACGGCGCGGACGACGCGGCGCGACCTGAGCTCGCTGATGATGGTCGGAGGGGGCGGGGCGCCGCGGGCGCCCGAGCAGGTCCAGGCGATCGATCAGTGGTTCGCGAACGCCACTCCGGGATCGGGCTGGGGGATGACGGAGACGAACTCGATCGGGACGGGGATCGGCGGGGAAGAGTACCTGAGGCAACCCACCAGCTCGGGCCGGGGCGCGCCGGTCCTGGATCTGCGGATCGTGGGGGAGCACGACCAGCCGCTGGGCGCGGGCGAGCGGGGCGAGTTGCAAGTGCGGGGCACGTCCGTCTGCCGCGGCTACTGGAACCGGCCCGACGCCAACGCGGCCGCCTTCACGGCCGACGGCTGGCTGCGCACGGGCGACGTGGCGTACCTGGACGAGGACGGGCATCTGTTCATCGTGGACCGGATCAAGGACCTGGTGATCCGGGGTGGGGAGAACATCGGCTGCGGGCAGGTCGAGGCGGCGATCCTGGAGCACCCGGACGCGATCGAGGCGGCCGTGTACGCCGTCCCCGACGAGCGGCTCGGCGAGGAGGTGGGCGCGACCGTGTACGCGAGCCGACCGCTGGACCCGGAGGCGCTGCGCGCCTTCCTCGCCGACCACCTCGCCCGCTTCGAGATCCCGCGCTACGTCACGCTGACGACGGAGCCGCTGCCGCGCACCGCGTCGGGCAAGATCCTCAAGCGGACGATCCGGGAGGCCGCCGTCGCGGCGCTGGACGCCGGGGCGTAGCGTTGCGCCGCGCCGCGGCGGCTCTGTCGCGGCCCCTTCCAGGTACCCGCGCGAGCGACCCTTCTGTATTTTCGCTATTCTCAGTGCACGAGAGTTCCGAGGAGGGATGCGCAGTGGAAGCCAAGCGCAAGAGGCTCACGCTCGACTTGGACGCTCCCGTGCAGCGTCGTCTGAAGGCCGTGGCCGCGCTCAAGGGTGTCAGCATGCGCCAGTATTGCCAGACCGCCATCGACAAGGAGTTGGCGCGGGATGAGGCCAACGGCCTGCCCGGCCCGAGCGAGCGCCTCTCCGACGCGGACCGGTTCGCGGCACTCCAGAAGAAGTACTTCGGCGACCGCGTTCTGCCCGGGGATTCGGCTGACTTCATCAGGGAGGCCCGCGAGATCAGGGACGCCCAACTTGAGGACGTCATGTGAGCGAGGTCGTCGTCGTGGACGCCAGCTTGGCGTTCAAGTGGCTGGTGCGGGAGTCGCAGTCGGAAGAAGCTCTCGCGCTCCTCAGATCCTGGCATCGGCAAGGCGTCAGACCGGCGGCCCCTCACCTAATGCCCTTTGAGGTTGCCAACGCTCTGCATAAGCGCGTTCTGCGCGGAGAGTTGACCACTGACGACGCGGCGGATCTCATCGGACGTCTGCTGACCTCACGACTCGAACTGCATGAGACGCCGGCCCTGCACGGCCGAGCCTTACAACTGGCAAGCGAACTCGAGCAGGGGGCGGCCTACGATGCCCACTATCTGGCGCTGGCCGAGTCGCTCGATTGTGAACTGTGGACCGCCGACGAGCGATTCTTCCGGGCGGCCAGCGCTGTGTCTTCGAACGTGCGCTGGATCGGGGAGTACGTCGCGACGGAGAACACGTAGCGCGCCCGCGCGCACGGAGCCCGTTCCGGTTCTGCGGTTCGCCGTGACGGTCCGCGCGCGGAGGCCGCGCTAAGCGTCGCGCGGGCCCCGCACGAGGCGGCCGGGCAGCGCGCCGGTCAACTCGTCGTCCTCCAGCGTGATCTGGCCGGCGCAGAGGGTGAACTCGTAGCCGGTCTGCCGCTGGTGATAGCGCTTCGCGCCCTCGGGCAGGTCGTAGATGATGTGCGGTGCGCGGGAGCCCAGCCGCTCCGGGTCGATGACGTTGAGGTCGGCGCGCTTGCCGACGGCGAGCACGCCGCGGTCGCCCAGGCCGTAGAGGTCGGCGTTGGCGCCGCTCTGCTTGTGCACGATCGTCTCGATCGGCACGCGCTCGCCGCGCTCGCGCTGCCAGCCCCAGTAGCGCAGGTTCCAACTCGCCATCTCCACGTCCGACAGCGACCCGACGTGCGCGCCGGCGTCGCTGAGGCCGTTGCGGGTCAGCGGGTGCATCATCTGCTCGCGCTGGTAGTCGAGGTTGCCCTGACTGTACCCCTCCAGGTAGTGCAGCAGGATGGTGCGGCCGTCGCCCTGGGTGAGGATGTCGTAGAACGCCTCATCGCTGCCGATGCCGTGGCGCTCGGCGTAGGCGGCGACGCTGGCCTCGTACTCCGGCTCGTAGTCGGGCGGGTCGCCGAGCACCCAGGCCTTGTCCGGGTTCGACATCAGGTTGTCGAGGAAGATGGCATGCAGGCTGCCGGGCGTGCCGTCGATCAGGAAGATGTGCCCTTCGGGGTCGGCGTCCATGAACTGGCGGACGTCGTTGCTGAGGTCCCACTCGCTGGCCAGGATCGCGGCCTTGACCTCGGGCTCCTTCATCTTGGCGATGCGCTCCTCGAAGGGCAGGTGCTCGACCAGATCGCGGTAGGCGAAGTTGAGGCCGTAGGGGTGGGCCGAGCCCTCGAGGCTGAGCAGGGCGCAGGTGCCGCGCCCGCGGATCTGCGGGAAGATGCGGACGCCGCGCTCGTGCGCCTCCTCGACCCGGCGCAGGCTCTCGCGCCAGCCGGGGCGGCCGCTGTTGGGCATGCCCTCGCCGGAGAGGTAGGTGACGGTGAGGTTCGATTCCAGGGCGAGGTGATGGATCCACTCCCGCTCGAACTCCCCGACGACCTGGAAGACGCCGCCGCCGCCCTCGCCCATGCCGCGGGCGATGGCCTCCAGCTCCGGGTAGCGGGCGAACGTGCCCGGCGTGGGGACGCCCGCCTTGGTGCGGTGCACCATCGCGCGGTTGGAGGAGAAGCCCAGCGCGCCGGCCTCGATGGCCTCGCGCACCAGGCGGGTCATGTGGGTGAGCTCTTCCTCGTTGGGCTGGATGTCGTCGGCGCCGCGCTCGCCCATCACGTAGCAGCGCAGCGGGCTGTGCGGGATCTGCGTGGCGATGTCCATCACCCGCGGCTTGCCGTCGATCGCGTCGAGGTACTCCGGGAAGGTCTCCCACTCCCAGGTGATCCCGGCCGACATCGCGGTGGAGGGGATGTCCTCGACCGCGTCGAGCAGGTCCAGCAGCCACTCGCGCTCGGGCGGGCGGACGGGGGCAAAGCCGACGCCGCAGTTGCCCATGACCACGGTCGTGACCCCGTTGTAGCAGGAGGGGTCGAGGTTCGGATCCCACGAGACCTGGGCGTCCATGTGCGTGTGGATGTCGATCCAGCCGGGGGTGACGAGCTTGCCGGCCGCGTCGATCTCACGCGTGCCGGGGCCCACGTCGTCGCCGATGGCGGTGATCCGTTCGCCGTCGATGCCGATGTCGCCGCTGAACTCGGGCCCGCCGGTCCCGTCGAAGATGCGGCCGTTGCGGATGGTGATGTCGTGCATGGGATCTCGCCTTCCCGGAAGCGGCGGAAACGCGCCGTCCGTGGGCCGATGCTATCCCCATCGCACGGAGGGGGGCAACCGCAGCGTCGTTCAGACGGCGGTTCCGGGGACGCCGGGCGGCCGGCGTCAGGCGTCGCGCGGGCCCCGCACGAGGCGGCCGGGCAGGGCGCCGGTCAGCTCGTCGTCCTCCAGCGTGATCTGGCCGGCGCAGAGGGTGAACTCGTAGCCGGTCTGACGCTGGTGGTAGCGCTTCGCGCCCTCGGGCAGGTCGTAGATGATGTGCGGCGCGCGGGAGCCGAGCCGCTCGGGGTCGATGACGTTGAGGTCGGCCCGCTTGCCGAGGGCGAGCACGCCACGATCACCGAGACCGTAGAGGTCGGCGTTGGCGCCGCTCTGCTTGTGCACGATCGTCTCGATCGGCACGCGCTCGCCGCGCTCGCGCTGCCAGCCCCAGTAGCGTAGGTTCCAGCTGGCCATCTCCACGTCCGACAGCGAGGCGACGTGGGCGCCGGCGTCGCTGAGGCCGTTGCGGGTCAGCGGGTGCATCATCTGCTCGCGCTGGTAGTCGAGGTTGCCCTGACTGTACCCCTCCAGGTAGTGCAGCAGGATGGTCCGGCCGTCGCCCTGCGCGAGCAGGTCGTAGATGGCCTCATCGCTGCCGATGCCGTGGCGTTCTGCGTAGGCGGCGACGCTGGCCTCGTACTCGGGCTCGTAGTTCGGCGGGTCGCCGAGCACCCAAACCATGTCGGGGTTCGAGCGGATGTTCTCGAGGAAGATGGCGTGCAGGCTGCCGGGCGTGCCGTCGATCAGGAAGACGTGCTCGTCGGGATCGGCCTCCCTGAACTGGCGGACGTCGTTGCTCAGATCCCACTCGCTGGCCAGGATCGCCGCCTTGACCTCGGGCTCCTTCATCTTGGCGATGCGCTCCTCGAAGGGGAGGTGCTCGACCAGCTCGCGGTAGGCCAAGTTGAGCCCGTAGGGGTGGGACGAACTCTCGAGGTTGAGCAGGGCGCAGGTGCCGCGGCCGCGCATCTGCGGGAAGATGCGGATGCCCCGCTCGTGCGCCTCCTCCGCCCGGCGCAGCGCCTCGCGCCAGTCGAAGCCGCTGCCAGGCAGGCCCTCGCCGAAGAGGTACGTGACCGTGAGGTTCGGCTCCTGCGACACGTGGTCGATCCACTCGCCGTCGAAGTCGCCGACGACCTGGAAGACGCCGCCGCCGCCCTCGCCCATGCCCCGCGCGATGGCCTCCAGCTCCGGGTAGCGGGCGAAGGTGCCGGGAGTCGGCACGCCCTCTTTGGTGCGGTGCGCCATGAGGCGGTTGGACGAGAAGCCGACGGCGCCGGCCTCGATGGCTTCCCGCACGAGGCGGGTCATGTGCGCCAGTTCCTCGTCGGTGGGCTGGATGTCCTCGGCGCCGCGGTCTCCCATCACGTAGCAGCGCAGCGGGCTGTGCGGGATCTGCGCCGCGATGTCCATCACGCGGGGCTTCCGGTCGATGGCGTCGAGGTACTCCGGGAAGGTCTCCCACTCCCAGGTGATGCCGGCCGACATCGCGGTGGAGGGGATGTCCTCGACCGCGTCGAGCAGGTCCAGCAGCCACTCGCGCTCGGGCGGGCGGACGGGCGCGAAGCCGACGCCGCAGTTGCCCATGACGACGGTCGTGACGCCGTTGTAGCAGGAGGGGTCGAGGTTCGGGTCCCACGAGACCTGGGCGTCCATGTGCGTGTGGATGTCGATCCAGCCGGGGGTGACGAGCTTGCCGGCCGCGTCGATCTCACGCGTGCCGGGGCCCACGTCGTCGCCGATGGCGGTGATGCGCTCGCCGTCGATACCGATGTCGCCCGTGAACTCGGGCCCGCCGGTCCCGTCGAAGATGCGGCCATTGCGGATGGTGATGTCGTGCATGGGATCTCGCCTCCTTGACGGCGGCAGGGCGCGCCGTCCGTGCGCCGATGCTATCCCCGTCGCGCGGCGGCAGGCAACCGAATTCCCGGCCTCGAAGCAGGGGGGAGGCGCCGGCGGCTACGTGGCCGTCGCGGCGAAGACCTCCAGGGCGCGCGCGTAGGCGTCCTTGCCGATGCGCGACCCCATGATGCGCCCCGCGAAGTCGTCGGCGGGGACGTGGATGCCGCCGTAGAGGCGCGAGATGCCGGCCTCGTCGGCGGCGTCGTAGTAGGTGGCCCACTGCAGCGTCACGTCGACCGACGGGCCGCGGTCGAACTCCAGGTAGCGGTTGCGGCGGGCGGTGAAGGCGCCCAGCCCGCCGGGGAAGAAGGCGCTCCCCGTGAACGCCGCGAGCACCTCGGCCGCCGCCCGGCTGAACGTGCTGTGCCCCGACGGGTAGGCCGCGAAGGCCGGCGTGACGAACGTGTCGGCCTGATACGGCATCCACGTCTCGGCGCGGATCCAGGTCACGCCGCCCGCCTCCGCCGACCAGGCCCGCACCGCGATCTCCCCCTCGCGGCCCGCCAGCTGCTCGTGGCGCGCGCCCGGCCGGGTCGTCTCGTCCGTGATCAATTCCACAAGGCCCGGCCGCAGCATCAGCCCCTGCGGGTCGAACGAGGCCGCGCCCGGCTCCGACGACTGCCCGCGCTCGGCCATGTAGCGGATGATCGAGATGGGGCGGACGTAGTCGTAGTAGGCCTTCGCGCCCCAGCCGGCGATGGCCGCGTCGTGGACGGCGCCGTTGAGCGCCAGGTACAGCTTGACGTCCCATTCCAGGTCGTCGAGGACGGGGCCCAGGCCGCCGATCCGCTTCTCCAGCGCCGGGTCCTCCGACACCTCGTTGGCCAGCACGTTCCAGTGGCCGGGCGGCGTCTCCGAGTCGGGTCCGTCGGCCCAGAACTCCGCGATCACGCGGCCGCAGTCGGCCAGGGGCATGACGTTGGGGGGGTAGGGCCGGCCGGTGACGGGATTCTCCGGGTAGCCGCGGTCCTCGTGCGTGCCCAGCGGGCGGTTGCCGCTGACGGAGGGCGACAGGTCGATCGTGTTGCCCGACTCCAGCGTCAGCTCGCTGCTCAGCCGCAGCACGGCCTCCACGCCCGCCCGGAAGGCGGCGTCGGTCTCGCCGCCGAGCAGCGGCGGCGGCCCGGGATCGACGGCGCTCCAACTGACGTCGCTGCCCGGCGCCGGACGCAGCGCGAAGGGCGTCACGCCGCCCCAGTGCGGTCCGATGAAGTCCTGCACCGACTCGCCCAACTCGATCGCGTTCTGCGTGATGCGGGAATCGAAGGCCAGCGCCTGCCAGCGGTTCGGATCCCGCATCGGCACGACCAGCCCGTCCTCCGCCGCGCGCTTGAAGGGCAGGGGCAGGTTGATCGGCTCGTAGCCCGAGTTGTCGGCGTAGCGGCCCTGCTCGTTTGCGCCGTCGCTCAGCCCGTGGTCGATCACGGCCGCCGCGATGCGGTTGCCCAGCGCGCCGGGGCCGTCGCCCGCCGTGTCCGTCAGCGACGGGTCGTAGCCCAGCGAGCGCAGGCGCCCGTCCAGGCCGGCGCGGGTCCAGACCGCCTCGCGGAAGCGCGAGCGCAGCAGCCGGTAGGCCGCGAAGCTGATCGCCTCGTCGCGCGCCGCCGCGACCTCCGCCGCCGACATGCCGCCGGTGTCCGCCTTCTCGCGCACGAGGTAGCCGAGGGCGGCGGGGTCGTAGGCCGTCCAGGCGTCGTACATCGCCACGGAGAGGTGGAACAGGTTGCGCGCGTGCACCGTGGGGGCGGGGAAGTCGCCCCGGATCGCGGCCAGCAACTCATCATTCCACTGACGAGCCACTGTATGGCGCGCGACCGTGTGACCACCCACCGTGCGCGGCGGCCCCGGCTCGGCCCGCGCGGCGCTGGACTCGGACTCGCTCCCGCAGCCGACCAGCGCCAGCCCGGCCGCGCCGATCCCCGCCCGTGCGCCCAGGCCCAGCATCGTGCGGCGGGAGATGCGGCGCTTGCGGACGGCCGTCCAGGTGTTGCGCTCGCGCATCATGCCTCCCAACGCGAGGCCGTCGGTCGGGCGCGGCGCGGCGCTCGCGGCGACGAAGCCGGGGGAATTAAATGTGCGACGCCGCCCGGCCGGTTGTCAAGGAGCGGCCGGCCTCCGTTGCGGGAATCAACTGTCTTGCGAGTCTGAGCAAAGCATGTGAATTGCGCAACAAGCGAGCCACCATCTCCTACATTTGCGGGTAATCAGTTCTTTGCGAGATGAGACAAATCTCCTAATATGCGCAGCATGGCAGACGAGAATCTCCATCAGACCGCAAGATCGGCCATCGATCAGGTCGTGCACCACTTGGCCGAGCTTCTTCAATGTGACGACCTGCGTGTCGAGCGCGGAGTCGAGGTGAGCAACGGAGTCCGGATCGACGCGCTGATTGAGGCCGGGAAGAACCGTCTGGCGGTTGAGTGGAAACGATCCGGGTCCGTCAGAGCGATCACAGCGCAGTTACGACGGCTTGACGCGCTCAAGAGCGCGGGGATCCAAGATGCCGTCAACGTTGTCGCGGTTCCGTACATGAGCCCCGCCGGTCGACGGTTCGCGCGGGAGCACTCCCTCTCCTGGATCGACCTGTCGGGGAACGCGAGCATCCGCACCCCGCATTCGGTCATTCACGTGGAGGGGAAGCCGAATCAGTTCGTTCGCCGGGGGCGCCGCTCCACGCCGTTCGCTCCCAAGAGTTCCCGGATCGCCCGGTGGTTCCTGATGAACCCGGGGAGCAGCGCGAGTCAGGCGGACCTCGCCGCGGCGACCCGGCTCGACCGGGCGACCGTGAGCCGCGTGCTCCGGCGTCTGACCGATGACGGACTCGTCCGGCGGGAAGGAAGGAGTTACGCGGTACCGGACGCGCGCCTCCTCCTCGACGCGTGGCAAGCGGAGTACGACTTCGAGCGGCAGGAGGTCCGGGCGGGATACCTGCCCGCGCGAACCGGGCAGACCGCCCTGGCGCAGATCGCCGACACGTTCAACGAGTACGAGGTCGAGTACGCCGCCACCGGTTTGGCGGCCGCCTGGGCGCTCACGCAGTTCGCCTCGTTCCGGCTCAGCACGCTCTATCTGCCCGGCGGCGTGCCGACCGGCGTTCTGGATCGGATCGGCTTCCAACCGGGGGAGCGCGGCGCGAACGTGTGGCTGGTCACCCCCGCCGATGCCGGCGTCCTCGACGGGGCCCGAATCGTCGACGGGATACGGATTGTGCATCCGATCCAGATCTACCTCGACTTGGGCCGTCATCCGGAGCGGTCTGCGGAGGCGGCTCAGGAAGTCCGGCGCGTGATCGAGGCGTCGTAGCCCCACGATGAACGGCGGGAGCGACCACTACACGCCCGAACTCACCGAGAGAGTGCGCCGCGTCTGCCAACTCATCGCCTTGCGGCTCGGGTATCTGATGGATGATCTGGCCGTGGTCGGCGGACTGGCGCCGACGCTGCTCACGGCCGGCAGCGAGATCCAACTGGACGGCGAAGCGGAACGACACGTCGGCACCACCGACTTGGACATCGGCCTGGCTCTGGCCGTGCTCGACGGCGACCGCTACACGGAGATCAGCCAAGCGCTTGAAGAGGCGGGCTTTGCGCCGGGCACGAACGCGCAGGGCAACCTCACTCCGCAGACCTGGCGCGGCCCGCTCGGCGTGACTATCGACTTCCTGATGGAGCCCACGCCCGGCGACGAGCCGGGGCGCGTGAAGTGGCTGGAGGGAAATCGCTTCGGCGCGATCGCGACGCCCGGCATCGCGCTCGCGTTCCGGGACCGCGTGGCTGTCGAACTCACGGGCCACGGTCCAGATGGGGCGATTTCGACGCGCGCCATCGGCGTCTGCGGGCCGGGGGCATTCGTCGTCCTCAAAGCGCTCGCGTACGGCGGGCGCGCAACGGACAAGGACGCCTACGACCTGCACTACGTGCTCGCGCACTTCGGCGCAGGGGTGGCGGATGTCGCGGAGCGGATGCGCCCGCTGCTGGACAGCACGGCGGCGCGGTCGGCGATCACTATCCTGCGCCGGGACTTCGCGGATCTCGACCATGTCGGGCCGGTGGCCGTCGCGCGCTTCCTGAACCGGGCGGACGACGACGACCTGAAGAGGGACGTGGCCGGCTCCGTGCACGCGCTCCTGCGCGCGCTTGAATCGAAGGACGCCTCGACGTAGCGCCGGCCCCACCGACCGCCCGGTCAGGCCGACGGATTGACGTGTACCTTGACCGACTTGTTGGCCTTGTCGGCGGCGGTGGCGAAGGCGCGGGCGGCGTCGGCGATGGGGAAGCGGTGCGTGATCAGCGAGCGCGTCTCGCCGGGGAACTGCGCCACGACGTCGAGCGCCTCCGCGAAGTGCGGCCGGCGGCCGGGCGGGGAGCCGTAGACGACCGCCCCGGTGAGGTGGATCTCGTGCAGCAGCAGATCGAAGGGGTTGATCGACACGCGGGGGGTCATGAACACGCCCAGCATGACGACGCGGCCGCGCGGCCGCACGGTGCGCATGGCGTCGGCCATCGTGTCGGCGGCGCCCCCGACCGATTCGAAGACCACATCGACCGCCTCCTGCTGGCGCAGCTCCGCGAGCCGCGCGGCGCCCGACTCGTCGGCGGGGATGACCTCGTCGGCGCCGAGGCGGCGGGCGGCCTCGGCCTGATGGTCGTAGCGGGCGGTGATGAGCACCGTCGCGCCGGCGGCGCGGAGCGCGAGGATGCCGGTCAGGCCGATGTTGCCCGCGCCCAGCACGAGCACCGTCTCGCCCGGCCGCACGTCGACGAGGTCGATGGCGTTGACCGAGCAGGCCACCGGCTCGGCCAGCGCGGCGATCTCGGCGTCGACGCCCGGGGGGGCGGGGTAGGCCGTGTAGGCCGGGGCCAGCATGAACTCGGCCATGCCGCCCGGATGGCGCTCGCCCAGGAGGGCGAAGGGCGCCCGTCGGCACTGCATGTACCAGCCGGCCCGGCAGCGGTCGCACTCCTGGCAGCGGACGATGGGCTCCACGCCCACGACGTCGCCCTCCCGCAGGCCGTCGACGCCGGGCCCGACGGCCGCCACGACGCCGCCGTTCTCATGCCCGGGGCGGCCGCTGGGGGCGGGGTCGGCGTCGGGCTTGCGGTAGCGGTGCAGGTCGCTGCCGCAGATGCCGGCCGAGCGCATCGACAGAACCACCTCGCCGGGGCCCGGCGTGGGCGCGTCCTCCTCGACGACTTCGATGTCGGCCTCAGGGGTCCAGATGGCGGCTCGCATGGCGGGTCTCCTCGCGCGGCCGGGGGCGGGTCCGGCGCGAGCATAGGGTAGACCGGTGGAGGCGCGGACCTCACGCCCCTTCGGCGCCGCTCAGGACAGGCCTGTCCCCCGCTCCATCGTCGAGACGGAGAGGGAACTCCGATCCCCTCTCCCTGGGGTGAGGGTGAGGGTGAGGGGCAACGACCGCCCGGACCTCACCCCCTGTCCCCCTCTCCACCTGGACGGTGGAGAGGGGGAACGCGAATGCGGGCGCCTGGGGGGTTTTTCTTCCGGTCCCCCCTCTCCATTGCAGAGCAATGGAGAGGGGGTTAGGGGGTGAGGTTCGGGCGCCCGCCCGCCCCGCCGCCCGCAAGAATTTTTTTTTCGCCCAACATTCCCCCTCTCTCTTCCCACACGACGAGGGAACCGTTTGCATACCCCTTGACATTCCGTCAAGTGTAAAAAAGTAACTTCCCAAAAACCTTGACCTGCCCCCCCCCCCTAGGCGTTATACCGACTGCGCTCTCGAAGCACGACCCCATCCATGGGGGATGGGGCGGCCCGCATCCAGGAAAGGATGACGCCATGAGCAACCACTGGAACGCCCTGCGACGCCGGCAGATCAGCCGTCGCACCATGTTGGGCGCCAGCGCCAAGGCGGGCGTCGGCGCGGCCGGCCTGGCCCTGGTCGGCTGCGGCGACGACGACGATGACGCCGCCGCCATCGACACATCGGCGGTCGACGCCGCCGCGAGCGACGCCGCCGCCGCCGCATCCGCCGCCACCGACGCCGCCGCGGCCGCCGCGGCCGCGGGCCGCGCGGCCGAAGCCGCCGAGTCGGCCTCCGCCCTGGCGGCCGAGGCGGCGGCATCCGATGACGCCGAGCAGGCGGCGGCTGCCGCCCAGGCGGCCGCCGACGCCGCCGCCGACGCGGCGGCCGCGGCCGAAGCCGCGGGCGAGGCGGGCGCCGCCGCCGTCGCGCAGGCGGCCGCCGACGCCGCCGAGGCCGCCGCCCAGGCCGCCCGCGAGGCGGGGGCCGAGGACACCGCCGCCGGCGCCGCCGCCGCCCAGGCCGCCGCCGACGCCGCGGCTGCCGCCGCCGCCGCCGCGCAGGACGCCTCCGCCGCCGCCGCCGAGGCGGCCGAACTCGCCGCCGAGGCCGTCGAGCA
The DNA here is from genome assembly GCA_963664645.2 of Dehalococcoidia bacterium. Taxonomy (GTDB): domain Bacteria; phylum Chloroflexota; class Dehalococcoidia; order Bin125; family Bin125; genus TK10-74A. The sequence continues at coordinate 51,456 of CAXXCV010000001.1, read as the reverse complement.
GACGGGCAACATCGCCGCCGGCTTGACCGCGGAGGCCGAGTTCCTGGACTGGAGCGTGCCCTGGCCGCTCGACGAGATCGACCTGGACGCCACGATCACCCTCGCCATCCCCGCCGACACGGGGGGCCTGGATCCGCAACGGGTCGGCAGTGATTCGAACTTCACGTCGCACGCGGCCGTCCACGACAGCCTCGTGGAGATCTCGCCCCTGACGAATGATCTGATCCCGCATCTCGCCACGCTGGAGTGGGCCGACGAGGGCGCCACGTGCATCGGCACCGTCAACGGGGCGATGTTCCACGACGGCTCCATGCTCACCGCCCACGACTTGGTCTTCACCTACGACCGCATGGGCGGCGTCGCCGAATACCACCAGGGCGGCGAGACGAGCGACCACCCGGCCGGCTGGCAACCCGTGCGATCGAATTGGGGGGCCTCCTACTGGCTCCGCAACGAGGCGGTCAACGACACCACCTGGGTGATCGAGCTGCCGGACTTCGACGCGAGCCTCTGGGGCACCATCGGCATCAACCCCAATGTGTTGGTCATGTCCCAGGCGGATGTGGAGCGGCGCGGCGACGAGGCCGTGGATAACCACCCGATCGGCACGGGGCCCTTCCGCTTCGTCAGCCACACCGACGAAGAGGACTTCGTCTTCGAGCGCTTCGAGGACCACTTCAATCCGGTCGACCACCCCATCCGCGTGCCGCACTACGCCCACCACAAGCACCTGATCGCTCTGGTGCGCACCGAGATCCAGTCGCGCATCGCCGGCATCGAGGCGGGCGAGATCGACGGGGCCGCGGAGTTGGGCGTCAACGCCGTCGCGCCGTTCCTTGACGACCCCGACTTCACGGTCCAGTTCGTCCCCGCGCTGGGGTACGCGCTGCACAACATCTACCCCAACCTCTGGAGGGAGACGCGGGACGACGGCACGCCCAACCCGTGGATGGACCAGCGCGTCCGCATCGCCGCGAACCTTTCCATTAACCGCGCGGCCATCGCCGAAGGCCTGCTGCTGGGCGCGCCGCCCATCGAGCCCATGTATGGGTTCCGCGGCGTCATTGGCTACCCCAGTGAGGAGGATGCGCGGGCGGCGGACTGGGGCTACGACCCCGATCGGGCGCGGGCGCTGCTGGCGGAGGCCGGCTACCCGGACGGCTTCGACGAGAACCTGTACTACACGCCCGACTGGGGCGGCGACCTCCAGGAAGACTTGGTGCTGACCACGGCGCAGATGCTGAACGAGGTCGGCATTCGGGCGAAGGCCGTCTCGATCCCCGGAAGCGAGTACTTCACCGACGCCTACGCCCGCGGCGGTCCGACGGGGACCGCTCCCGTCGGGCTCTATTGGTGGTGGGCGAACAACCAGGCGGACGCCGGCGTGATGTGGACCTGCTGCGCCAACACCGAGGGCTTCTTCACCATGGCGATCCATGGCGACCCGGTCCTCGACGATCTCTTCTCGCAGAGCAAGACCGAGCGCGATCCCGAGCGGCGCAACGAGATCACCTCGGAGTTGTTCCTGCGGCACAAGCGGGGCGCCTGGTTCATCAACGTCATCGAGCCGCTGGACGGCGTGCTCACCCGCGGCGACGTCAACTGGCCGGTGGGTGGACCCTTCGGCGGGCTCAGCTTCGTCAACATGTACTCCATCCAGAAGCGCAAGGCCTGACGCGCGAGAACCTTCCCCCTGTCCCGCTCTCCACTGCTCTGCAATGGAGAGGGGGTCAGGGGGTGAGGTCCGCTACCGCTTCGTGAGGTGGTCGAGGGCGGCGCGGTAATCCTTGTAGGGGCCGTCGCGCCAGGCCAGCGCCTCCTTGAAGCCGCCGCCGCTCTCCATCGCCTCGTTGAACTTGTCGTACCACTTGTAGGCGAAGCCGGTGAACTGGTAGAGCGCGTCGAAATCGGTGCCCGCGCGCAGGGCCGGGTAGATGCCCATGTGCTCGTAGTAGCGGTTGAGCGCGTGCTTGTGCACGGCCAGGCTGTCGGCGTCCTGCGTGCCGATGCGCCGCGCGAAGTTGAGTGTGTACTCCTCCAGGTCGTCGCGCGGCACGACGGCGTTGACCATGTTGATCTCCAGCGCCCGCTGGGCGGAGATGCTGTCGCCGGTGAACATCAGCTCCTTGGCCTGGCGCATGGGGATCACGAAGGGCCAGATGCAGCCGTTGCGCGGCGTGCCCAGCCCGCGCGTGCCGGGGTGCCCGAAGGTCGCGTCGTCGCCGGCGATGACGAGGTCGGCCATCATCGCCAACTCGCCGCCGCCGGCCACGCAGTAGCCCCCCACCTGCGCGATGGTCACCTTGGCCATGTTCCAGAAGTAGAGCAGCACGTCGGTCACCTGGACCATGCTGGTGCGGATGCCGCCGACGAGCGGGCGGTCCTTGTCGTCGCGGCTGGGGTAGCGGCGACCCTTGTAGGGGTGGCGCGCCGTGGTCAGGTCGTAGCCCGCGCAGAAGGCGCGCCCCGCCCCGGCCAGGATCACGACGCGCACCTCGGGGTCGCCCTCGGCGTCGTGCAGGGCCTCGCCCAGCTCCATCAGCAGCGGGTTCGAGAGCGCGTTCAACTTCTCGGGGCGGTTCAGCGTCACCTTGCAGATGCGACCGTCGTCCAGGGTCTCGTAGAGCAGGTTTTCGAACTCGGGCATGGGGGGTCCTCTCGGGCTGCCGGCGGGGTCGGGATCGCCCGCCGGGATCGGGCGCGGTCGCCGCCGGGGCGTCGCCGCGGAGGCTAGCGCAACCGCGCGGGTGGCGATGTATCCCCCGTCCCGCCCTCCCGGACCCGGGACTTGTCCACCGTTGTGCGCCATTGGCTTGCCCTGCGACCCCGGCGGATGCATACTGCGCGCGCCGCGCGCTCCTGTGCGCGCGGCGGTCCGCGACGTGGAGGCGCCGATGGACTTCGGGTTCAGCGCAGCAGATCAGGCCTTCCGCGGGCAGGTGCGCGAGTTCATCGCGCGGGAGTGGGATCCGCCCGCCGAGGGGGCCTCGCCCGACGAGGCGCAGGCCGCGACCCGCGCCTTCGAGAAGAAGATGGCCCAGCACGGCTGGCTGACGATGGCCTGGCCGGAGGAGTACGGCGGCCGCGGCGCGAGCCACGTGCAGCAGATGATCTACCGCGAGGAGGCGTCGCTGGCGGGCGCGCCCATGGACGTGCAGGGCGTCGGCATGGTGGGCCCCTGTCTGATGCTGCACGGCAGCGAGGACCAGAAGCGGGAGTTCCTGCCCCCCATCGCGACCGCCGAGGTGGCCTGGGCGCAGGGCTACAGCGAGCCCGGATCGGGCTCCGACTTGGCCTCGCTGCAGACCCGCGCCGTCCGCGACGGCGACGACTTCGTCATCAACGGGCAGAAGATCTGGACCTCCGGCGCCCACCACGCCGACTGGATCCACGTGCTCACCCGCACCGACCCGGACGCGCCCAAGCACCGCGGCATCTCCTACTTCATGGCCGACATGCGGTCGCCCGGCATCGAGGTCCGGCCGCTGATCGACATGGCCGGCAACCACGGCTTCAACGAGGTCTATTTCGAGGACGTGCGCGTGCCCGCCGACCAGATGCTGGGCCCGGAGAACCGCGGCTGGTACGTCGCCACCACGCTGCTCGACTTCGAGCGCTCCGGCGTGGGCATGCCGGCCGGCGCCCGCCGCGACCTCGACCGCTTCGGCGCCTGGGCCGTCGAGGCGATTCCCGACCGCATGCGCGAGCCCCGCAATCGCAACCGCTACGCCGACCTGCACATCACCGTCGAGATCGCGCGCTGGCTGGCCTATCGCGTGACCTGGATGCAGAGCGCCGGTCTGGTCCCGAACCACGAGGCCTCGATGTCGAAGATGTTCGGCTCCGAGGTGATGCAGGAGGTCTACCGCTTCGCCGTCAACCTGATGGGGCTGAGCGGTCAGCGCGTCCGCGACGGCGCCGCGCCCCTGGGCGGCTTCATCCCGCAGCAGTATCTGCAGTCCGTGTCGATGACCATCGCCGCGGGCACCAGCGAGATCCAGCGCAACATCATCGCCTCCCGAGGCTTGGGGCTTCCGCGGCCGTAATCCTGGTGACGGTGCGCGCCTGAAGGGGGCCCGGGAAACCGGGCTCTCTTCGACTTCGCCGCCGCACTATCATTGGCCTGCGCATTGGCCTGCGCATTGGCCCGCGGCGACCACGGGCGGGGCCGCATACCTCGGAGGAAGAACGATGCCGGCGCTGGAGGGAATGCGAGTCCTGGACATGACCCAGTACGAGGCGGGGACCTCGTGCACGCAGGCGCTGGCCTGGTTGGGGGCCGACGTCGTCAAGGTGGAGCCGCCGAGCGGGGATCCCGGCCGCGCGGCGGTGCATCTCGGATGCGGCGACTCGCCGTACTTCGTGACGCTGAACAGCAACAAGCGCAGCGTCGTGATCGACCTCGCCAAGCCCGAGGGGCGCGACCTCCTGCTGTCGATGGCGCCGCACTACGACGTGTTCGTCGAGAACTACGGTCCCGGCCGGGTGGAGAAGCTGGGCATCGACTACGCGGCCATGCGGGCCGTGCATCCGGGCATCATCTACGCGCGCCTCAAGGGCTTCGGCACCTGGGGGCCGTACAGCGGCTACAAGTGCTACGACCCCATCGCGCAGGCGGCGGGCGGCGCGTCGTCGGTCAACGGCTACCCGGACGGCCCGCCCACCATGCCCGGCAGCATGTCGGCCGACTCCGGCACGGGGCTCACGCTGGCGCTCGCGATCACGGCCGCCTACGCGCAGCGGCAGCGCAGCGGGACCGGGCAGGAGATCGAGGTCTCGATGCAGGAGGCCGTGACCTGGTTCATGCGCACCCGCATCGCGACGCACGGGGACCAGGGCAAGACCGTCGTGCCGCGCGTGGGCAGCCGCTTCTCGGCCACGACCGCCATGTTTCCCTGCGCGCCGGGCGGTCCCAACGATTGGGCCCACATGATGGTGGTCACGTCGAAGCACTGGGACGCGCTTTGCACGGCGATGGACCAGCCCGAGCTGGTGGTCGACCCGCGCTTCGAGACCGACGCCCTGCGCGAAGAGAACAGCGAGGCGCTGACCGGGATCATCACCGCCTGGACGTCGGCGCGCACGAAGTGGGAGGTCATGGAGACGCTGGGCGGCGCGGGCGTCCCCTGCAGCGCGGTGCTGGACACGGTCGAGCTGTTCCACAACGAGCACCTGCGGGAGCGGGGCTTCATCCACACGCTGGACCACCCGGTGCACGGCGAGATCCAACTGCTCGGTTGGGCCCCGCGGATGAGCGAGAGCCGGGTGGAGCTTCGCGCCGCCCCCCTGCTGGGCGCGCACTCGGACGAGGTGCTGGCCGCGGACCTTGGGCTCGACGCGGCCGGCCTCGCGGCGCTGCGCGAGTCCGGCGTCGTCGGGTGACCCTGCTGCTCGTCGCGCTGGGTGGGGCGCTGGGCTCCGTGCTGCGCTACAAGATCGACGGCTGGGTGCAGGCGGGGGCCGGCGGCGCATTCCCCTGGGGCATCCTGGTCGTCAACGTGACCGGATGCTTCGTCGCGGGGCTGCTGATGACCTTCCTGCTGGAGCGCACCTCGGTCTCCGACGAGGTGCGCACGGGGCTCCTGGTCGGCGTGCTCGGCGGCTACACGACGTTCTCGACCTTCAGCCTGCAGTCCCTCGACCTGGCCGAGGCGGGCCTCTGGGGGTACGTCGCGGTCAACGTGCTGGCCTCCGTGGCCGGGGCCTTGCTGGCGGTCTGGCTGGGGCAGCAACTGGCGCGGCTCTAGAGAGAATCGAGGAGTGGCGATGGAGCGGCCGACGGCGCTGATCACGGGCGGCAACGCGGGCATCGGCAAGGCCGCGGCCAGGCAACTGCTGGAGCGCGGCTGGGAAGTCGTCATCACGGCCCGCCGGCCGCCGGCCGGCGAGGCGACGGTCGATGCGCTAAAGCGCCACGGGCCGATCTCGTGGCAGCCGCTCGACCTCGCCCGGCTGGACTCGGTGCGCGAGTGCGCGGCCCGGCTGACCGCCGATCGCGGGCGCATCGACGTCCTGATCAACAATGCGGGCACGGTGCGCTCGCGGCGGGAACTCAGCCCGGACGGCTTCGAGTTGACCTTCCAGACGAACCACCTGGGCCCCTTCCTGCTGACGCACCTGCTGCGGCCGGCGCTGGAGGCGGCCAGCGCGCCGCGGGTCGTCAACGTCAGCTCGACGATGCACCGGCGCTCGCGCGGCCTCGACTTCGGCGACCTGCAGATGGAGCGGGGCTACGGCCCCGTCCGCGCCTACGCCGACACCAAGCTGGCCAACGTCTACTTCACGCGCGAGCTGGCGCGGCGCTGGCCGGGGATCGTGTCGACCGCGGTGCATCCGGGCGGCGTGCGCACGGAGTTGGGCGGCGGCGGCGAGTTGCGCGCCCCCGGCCGCTGGGTGTGGTGGCTCATGCAGCGGTTCCTGCGCTCGCCGGGCAGCGGCGCGGCCCCCGTCGTGCGGCTGGCGGCCGACGACCTCGCGGGCGCGAACGGCGCATACTTCCATCGCTTCAAGCGGCCGGCGCTGCTCGGCCCCGCCGCCGACGACGCGGCCGCCCGCCGCCTCTGGGAGGTCAGCGAGTCGCTGCTGGGGATGTAGGCGTCGCGGGGGCGCTCCCCGCGGCCTAGACTGCGCCCAGACGTCAGACCGGCCGATGCGGAGGGGAGCCCCCATGCTGCAAGCAGGCGACGCGATGCCCGAGTTCACCCTGCGGGACCCGGAGCGGGAGAAGTTCACCGACGCCAACCTGCACGGCGCGATCGCCGTCGTGGCGTTCTACCCGATGTCGTTCACCGGCGGTTGAACGCGCGAGATGGAGGGCTTCCAGCACCGCTACGCGGAGCTGCAGGCCCTCGGCGCCCGCGTGGTGGGCGTGAGCACCGACACCTGGGCGACGCAGGGCGCGTTCGCGAAGGAGGTGGGGCTGGAGTTCCCCCTGCTCTCCGACTGGCCCAACGGCCACACCGTCGCCGCGTTCGGCGTCGGCCGCGAGCAGGGGCCGACGGCGCGCCGGGTCACGTTCGTCTTCGACGCCGGCGGCGTCCTGCGTGAGGTGATCGACGACGAGCGCTCGATGGAGGCCCACCCCGAGGGCGCGCTGGCAGCGGTGCGGCGCATCGCCGAGGCGGATTAGGGCCAGACCATCCGCTTGTGCGGACGGTCGGCCAGGCGCTTCAGCTTCGGCTGGGCCAGCTTCACGAACTGGCAGGCCAGGCGCCGCGTCTCGCGCGGGTCGATCAGGTCGATCACGTCGAAGTCGTGCGCCGCCTTCATCGGCGAGCGCAGGCGCAGCAGCCGCTCCTCGATCATCAGCCGGTGCGCCTCCGGGTCGGGCGCGGCCTCGATCTCGCGCTTGTAGGCCGCCGCCACGCCCCCCTCGATGGGGATGCCGCCCCACTCGCCGGCCGGCCAGCCGAAGCGCAGGTTGACGTTGAAGGGGTGGCCGATGCTGTGCGGCGCGTCGGCGGCCACGCCGTACGACTTGCGCACCGCGAACTCCACCTTGGGCACTTCCGCCTCGGCGCTGGCCAGCAACGCGCGGGCGCCGCGGCGCATCTGCGCGCCCCGCTCGGCCGCCGAGCCCAGCATGAAGCCGGGCATGTCGAGGAAGATCACGACGGGCAGGTTGAACGCGTCGCAGAGCATCACGAAGTGGGCGTACTTGTCGGCCGCCGGGCCGTCCATCGCCCCCGCCATGACCATCGGGTCGTTGCCGATGATGCCGGCGCTGTAGCCGTCGAAGCGGCCGAAGCCGGTGATCAGCGAGCCGCCGAAGTAGCGCCGCATCTCGAAGAACTCGCCGTTGTCCACCACCAGCTTGATCAGGCGGCGCGGGTCGTAGCCGCGGGTGCGCCTGGTCGGCATGAGGTGGAGCAGCTCCTCGACCGGCCGCTGGGGGTCGTCGCCGGTCTCCACCCGCTCGGCGACGCCGTACATGTTGTCCGGCAGGTACGAGAGGAAGCTGCGGATCTGGTCGAAGAGGTCTTCCTCGTCCTCGGCCGCGTTGTCGACCTCGCCGCTGGTGTGGACGTGCATCTGGTAGCCGCCCAGGTCGTTCTTGTGGATCCGCTCCCCGATCGCGCGCTCCACGACCGGCGGCCCCGACGGGAAGACCTGCGCCTGGTCCTTCACCATGCAGTTGAAGTGCGACACGCAGCCGGCGGCGGCCGGCAGCCCGGCGCAGGCCCCCATGAAGCCCGCCGCGACGGGCACGTTGCGCATCAACTCCGCCAGCCGCCACCAGTGATCGCCCTGGGACAGCGCCATGCGGCCCGAGTGCTCGTCGGCCTTGGAGCTGTGCCCCACCCCCTCGATCAGCGCGACGTAGGGGATGCCGTAGGTCAGCGACAGCGGCTGCGTGTACTGCCAGGGCCCCTTGTGCACGTCGTGCGGGCTGCCGCCGGAGATCGTGGAGTCGTCGCCGCCGATGGCCACCGGCCGGCCGTTGATCTCGGCCAAGCCCATCACGTACGCGCCGGGCTTGAACGAGGTCAGGTTGCCGTCGGCGGCGTACTCGGTCGCCCCCACGAGCGGGCCCGCCTCCAGGAACGTGCCGGGGTCGGCCAGCCGTTCCATCCGCTCGCGGGCCGTGTACTTGCCTTTCTCGTGGAAGCGCGCGATCCGGTCGAGGCCGCCCATCTCCCGAGCCAGGCCGCGGATGTACTCCAACTCGTCGAGCGCCTTCTCCCAGGGCTCGCCGGGCTTCCAGCTGTCGTGATGGGGGTCTGCGGGCATGACGGCTCCTGTCGAACGGCGATGACGCGGGCAGCCTACATCGCGGCGGCGATTCGAGCCGCCAAGCCTATCGCCTCGGCGGACGGGTTCCGATCATCGCTGCCGGCGCCGATCGCGCAGGGGCACCAACTCCGTGAGGATGCCGCCGGCGCTCCTGGGGTAGAAGAACGCCGCCCGGATGTCGCCCAGTTCGATGCGGCGCAGGCCCTGCTCCTCCAGTTCGCGCGCCGCCGCCTCGACGTCGCGGCAGGCGTAGCCCAGGTGGTGCAGGCCCGGACCGAAGCGCGCCAGCCGCCGGCTCGTGCCGGTGTCGGCGCCGGGGATCGGGATCAGCACCTCCAGGTAGGTCTCGCCCTCCCCGATCCTGACGAAGTAGTTGTGGGTCTGCTCGGGCTTGAAGAAGATCTTGTCGAGGTCGGCGGGGTCCGTGATGTTGCGGTCGAGGCTGAGGCCCATCTGCCGTTCCAGCACGTCGCTGGCCTGCGGCCACGTCTCGGCGATGATCCCGACGTGATCCAGTCGCACGAGTCCGGACATTCGGGTTCCTCCCTCTTGCTCGCCTGTTCCCCGGCGACGGCGTCCTCGCGGGCAAGATAGCGCGCCGCCGCGGCCCGCTCAGACGCCCAGGCTCGCGCCCCCGTCGACGAGCAGGGCGGCGCCGGTGATGAAGCGCGCCTGCCGTGAGCACAGGAAGGCGACCGCCTGACCGAAGTCGTCCGCGTCGCCGATCACGCCCGTCGGCAGGGTGCGGGCGATCGCGCCCAGGTCGTTGTTGGCGCCCCGCAGGCGCGCCGTGTCGTGCGCGCCCGGCTGGATCGAGTTGACCGTCACGCCATCCTGGGCGACCTCGCGCGCCGTCACCTTCAGGAAGGCCGTCAGCCCCGCCCGCGCCGCCGCCGAGGCGATCAGTTGCGGCGGCGGCTGCCGTACGCCGTAGGACGTGATCGCCACCACGCGGCCCCAGCCGCGCGCCTGCATCGCCGGGATGGCCGCGCGGCACATCGCGATGCTGCCCAGCATCGCCAACTCGTTGGCCGTGCGGTAGGCCTCGATGTCGGTGCTGGCGAAGGTCCCGGCCGGAGGCCCGCCGCAATTCGCCACCACGATGTCGATCGCGCCCAGGCGCCGCTCCGCCTCGGTGATGAAGGCGGCGCCTCCCTCGGCGGTGCCCACGTCGGCGACCAGCGGGATCACGTCGCCCTCGATTCCCGCCGCCGCCGCGTCGAGGCGCTCGCGGTCGCGTCCGCAGATCACGACCCGCGCGCCCTCCGCCGCCAGCGCCCTGGCGGAGCCGAGTCCCAGCCCCGCCGAGCCCGCCGCGACGGCCGCGTTCTTGCCCGCCAGTCCCAGGTCCATGCCCGCTCCCTCCCGGATGGTGCGATCCGCCCGACGGCCGATCTACCGCGGTAGTCTACGCGCCGCGGCGCCGCCCTGGGCTAGACTCCACCCGCACGCGCGTGGCGCGCCGCCCGGACGCGGACACGGCGAGGGAGGGATCGTGGCGATCAAGCAGCTCAGCGGCGCGGACGTGGCCGAGATCGCGAAGCAGGTCAGCAACTGGGGCCGCTGGGGCCCCGACGACGAGCGCGGCGCGCTCAACCTGATCACGCCCGAGCGCCGCGCCGCCGCCGCGGCCCTGATCCGCGACGGCGAGACCGTCAGCTGCGCGCGCCCGCTGCCGACCCGGCCCGGCCCCAACAACCCCTTCCCCGTCCAGCACCTCATGCTCGCCACCGGCGACGCCCCGCCCCGCGTCGGCCCCTCCGGCTCGATGGACTACTTCTCCATCGCCCCGCACGGCATGGCCACCACGCACATCGACGCGCTCTGCCACATCTTCACCGGCGACAAGATGTTCAACGGCTACGACAGGTCGGAAGTCCGCAGCGACGGCGCCCACAAGCTGAGCATCATGGCCGGCAAGGACGGCATCCTCGGGCGCGGCGTCCTGCTCGACATCGCCCGGCTGCGGGGCGTCGATTGGCTGGAACTGGGCGAGCCGATCGGCGTCGAGGAGTTGGAGGCCGCCGAGGCCGATCACGGCGTGACCGTCGGCCCCGGCGACATCCTGCTGATCGGCACCGGCCGCGACCGGCGCGAGGCCGAGGCCGGCGGCCCCTGGAACCCCATGGAGGGCATGGCCGGGCTGCACGCCGAGACCCTGCCCTGGCTGCGCGAGCGCGACGTCGCCATGCTCGGCTGCGACGGCGTCTCCGACGTGATCCCCAGCGGCATCCCCGACGCCGCGATGCCCCTGCACGAGGTCGTCATCCCCTGGATGGGCGTGCAGTTGATCGACAACATGCAACTCGACCGCCTGTCGGCCGCCTGCCGCGAGCGCGGGCGGTACGCCTTCTGCCTCGTCTTCGCGCCGCTGCGGTTGCGGCGCGGCACCGCATCGCCGGTGAACCCCCTCGCCATCTTCTGAGCCGCCAGCTTCCGAGCGGAAGGACCGCGCACGCATGGACGCCGTTCAATTCATCCGGCAGACCCTGGCCCAGGCGCAGTTCCGCCTGCGCGCCACCTGCGACGGCCTCGACGACGCGCAGGCCCGCTGGCGCCCCGCCCCCGAGGCGAACTGCGTCGGCTTCATCCTCTGGCACCTCGCCCGCACCGAGGACAACCTCGCCAGCGCGGAGCAGGGCCTCGACACGCTCTGGGCCGGCGACGGCTGGCACGCCCGCTTCGGCAACGACGTCGAGACGCCGGCGGTGCTCGCCGACCGCCAGTCGGCGCTCGCCCTCGCCATCCCGCCGCTGCCGCTGCTGCTCGACTATCAGGCCGCGGCGGCCGGGCGCACCCGCGCCCTGCTCGCCACGCTCACGGCCGGCGACCTCGACCAGCCCTCGCGGTCATGGCCGGCCATGCAACTCGCCGACGTCCTCCGCCATCTGGCGACGCACAAGAACAACCACCACGGTCAGATCGACTTCCTGCGCGGCCTCCAGCAGGACGACTGGGACCTGCCGCCCGGTACCGGCGTGCGCCTGCCCGACGACGCCTAGCGCGCGTCGACCGTGCCGCCGCTGACGTAGATGCGCTGGCTGCTGACGTAGGACGCGCCCGGGCCGCAGAGGAAGACGACCACGCTCGCGATCTCCTCCGGCGTGCAGACGTGCCCGAAGGCCGACTCGGGGTCGATCTCGCGCAGTGATTCGACCCCCCGCGTCGCGCGCATCAGCCGGAAGCCCATCTCCGTATCGACCAGCCCCGGCGCGACGGTGTTGACGTGGATGCCGTTGGGCATCTCTTCCTTCGCCAGGGTGTGCGCGAACGCCTCCTGCGCCGCCTTCGCCATGTTGTAGGGCGAGCCGTTGGCCTGCAGGCCGGCCGTCGCGGCGCTGGTGATCTGCACGACGTCGCCGCGCTCCAGCTCCCGCATCTGCGGGATCAGCAGGTGCGCCATGTACCAGGAGCCGAAGGCGTGCGTGCGCAGCACCCGCTCCATCTCCGACGGTTCGCCCTCGCCCACGGTGTTCCCCCGCGACGCGATGCCCGCGTTGTTGACCAGGATGCTGATCGGCCCCATGCGCTCCAGCGCCTGCGCCGCCATCGCCTCGCAGGCCGCGTAGTCCGACACGTCGGCCTGGAAGATCTCGGCCCGCCGGCCGCCGGCGCGGATCGCCGCCGCGACCTCCTCGGCGTGCGCGGAGCGCTTCGCGTAGTTGATCGCGACGTCGGCGCCCTCCGCCGCCAGCGCGCGCGAGATCGCGGCGCCGATGCCGCGTCCGCCGCCCGTGACCAATGCCGTCCGTCCGTCGAGTGTGCCCATCGAATGTCCCTATCCTTGTGCGCAGCAGCGCGAGCGCCGGCCCGGCTCCCGGCTGTACGTTGCCGGGGCGACCCGGCCATCATGGCGGCGGTCATGGTAGGCCCGCCGGCCGGTTGCGTCTTGCGGGCGTCCCAATGACGACCGGCCCCGCGAGCGCCCGGGGGAGCCTGAAACGAGGGCGAGAGCATGAGTCTGAGCAAACTGTTGATCGCCAACCGCGGCGAGATCGCCATCCGCGTCGCGCGGGCGGCGGCGGAGTTGGACATCCCGACCGTCGCCGTCTACTCGTCCGACGACGCCGCGTCGCTGCACGTCCGCGCGGCCGATGAATCGTGCCCGTTGGAGGGCGTCGGCGCGGCCGCCTACCTCGACATCGAGGGAGTGGTCGCGGCGGCCAAGGCGGCCGGCTGCGACGCGCTGCACCCCGGCTACGCTTCCTGGCCGAGAACCCCGGCCTCGCGCGGCGCTGCGCGGAGGAGGGCATCGTCTTCGTCGGGCCCAGCGTCGAGTCGCTGGAGCTCTTCGGCGACAAGGCCCGCGCCCGCGCGCTGGCCCAGGAGAACGACGTGCCGGTGCTGCCCGGCAGCGCCGGCCCCGTGACGGAGGCCGAGGCGGCCGGATTTCTGGCCGGGCTGGGCCCCGGCGGCGCGATGGTGATCAAGGCCGTGTCGGGCGGCGGCGGCCGCGGGATGCGGGTCGTCGAGGAGGCCGGCGCCGTCGCCGAGGCCTACGCCCGCTGCCGCTCCGAGGCCAAGGCCGCCTTCGGCGACGACGCGGTCTACGTGGAGGAGTTGATCCCCCGCGCGCGCCACATCGAGATTCAGGTCGTCGGCGACGGCCGCGGCGGCGTCAGCCACCTGGGCGAGCGCGAGTGCAGCGTGCAGCGCCGCCACCAGAAGATCGTCGAGGTCGCGCCCAGCCCGCAGCTGAGCGAGGCGCTCCGCGCCCGCATCGCGGCGGCGGCCGTGCGCATGGCGCGGGCCGTCGATTACCGCAGCCTGGGCACGTTCGAGTTCCTCGTCGACGCGACGACGGACGATCGCTTCGTCTTCATCGAGGCCAACGCCCGCCTGCAGGTCGAGCACACCGTCACGGAGGAGGTGACCGGCGTCGACCTCGTGCAGGCGCAACTGCGCATCGCCGGCGGCGAGTCCCTCTCCGGCGTCGGGCTGGCGCAGGAGGCCGTGCCGCCGCCGCGCGGCTACGCCATCCAGTCGCGCGTGAACCTGGAGCAGATGCAGCCCGACGGCACGGTGCGGCCGGCCGGCGGGATGCTCACCGTCTTCGAGGCCCCCTCGGGCCCCGGCGTCCGCGTCGATACCTACGGCTACGCCGGCTACGCCACCAATCCCAACTTCGACTCGCTGCTGGGCAAGGTGATCGCCGCCTCGCCCTCGCCCGACTTCGGCGCGGCCGTCAAGCGGTCCCTGCGCGCCCTCGACGAGTTCCAGATCGGCGGCGCGGAGACGAACATCGGCTTCCTGCGCAACGTCCTCACCCACGCCGACTTCGCCGACGGCTCCGTCTACACCCGCTGGGTCGACGACAACATCGCGGCCCTCGCGGCCGTCGATGGGGCCGACGCCGGCGCGCCCTCCCGCGACGGCGTCTCGGGCGCGGGCGCGAAGCTCGACTCCCGCGACCCGCTCGCCGCGCTCGACTTCTTCCGCCAGGGCGAGGGCACGCGCGGGGCGGGGGCGCCCGCCGCCGCGGAGATCCTCGGTCCGCCCAACACCGACCCGGTCGGCGCGCCCTTGCAGGGCACCGTGGTCGAGATCCAGGTCGCCGTCGGCGATCAGGTCCGCGAGGGCCAACTGCTCTTCGTGATGAGCGCCCTCAAGATGGAGCACCTGGTCCACGCGACCTTCGGCGGCGTCGTGCGGGAGATCACGGTCTCCGTCGGCGACACGGTCTACGAGGACCACCCGCTGATCTTCGTGCAGCCCGCCGACGTCGGCGGCGCCATCGTCGAGGCGGACAAGGAGATCGACCTCGATTACATCCGCCCCGACTTGCAGGCGCTCTTCGACCGCCGCGCGTTCGGCCACGACGTCAACCGCCCCGCCGCCGTCGAGCGCCGCCACAGCCGCAACCGCCGCACCGTGCGCGAGAACATCGAGATGCTGATCGACCCCGGCACCTGGATCGAGTACGGGGAACTGGCGATCGCCGCGCAGCGCCGCAAGCGGCCGCTGGACGAGTTGATCTGGAAGACGCCCGCCGACGGCCTCGTGGCCGGCGTGGGCTCCGTGAACGGGGAGCACTTCGGCGACGACCGCAACCGGGTCGCCTTCATCTCCTACGACGACACGGTCTTCGCCGGCACCCAGGGCATGAACGGGCATCACAAGACCGACCGCATGGTCGACCTCGCCTACGAGTTGTCGCTGCCCGTCATCTTCCACGCCGAGGGGGCCGGCGGCCGCTCCGGGGACAGCGACCACTTCGAGGGGCGCGGCTTCGGCGGCGACGTGCGCACCTGGGACAAGATGTGCCGGCTGAGCGGCACGGTGCCGATGATCGGCATCACGGCCGGCTGGTGCTACGCCGGCAACGCGGCGATCCTGGGCGTCACCGACCTCATCATCGCGACCGAGGACGCGCTGATCGCGATGGGCGGCCCCGCCACCATCGAGGGCGGCGGCATGGGCGCATTCCTGCCCGAGGAGGTGGGGCCGATCTCCGACATCGCGCCGGCCGGCACGGTCGACCTCGTCGTCAAGGACCAGGACGAGGCGATCCTGATGTCGAAGAAGGTGATCTCTTACTTCCAGGGCGCGATCAAGGACTGGGAGTGCGCCGACCAGCGCCTGCTGCGCCACGTCATCCCCGAGAACCGGATGCGCGCCTTCGACGTGCGCGAGGCCATCCACCTGCTCGCCGACACGGACTCCGTCGTCGAGCTGCGGCCCGACTTCGGCATCGGCATGGTCACGGCCTTCGTCCGCATCGAGGGGCGGCCCTTCGGGCTGACCGCCAACAACAACGCCTTCATCGGCGGCGCCATCGACAGCGACGGCTCCGACAAGGTGGCCCGCTTCTGGCAGCTCTGCGACGCCTGGAACATCCCCATCATCACGCTCGTCGATACGCCCGGCATGATGGTCGGGCCGGACGTCGAGCGGACCGGGCTCGTGCGCCATTGCAGCCGCCTCTTCGTCACCGGCGCGAACCTGGAGACGCCCCGCTTCGCCGTCATCCTGCGCAAGGGCTACGCGCTGGGCTCCATGGCGATGCTGACCGGCAGCGCCCGCGCGCCCCACTTCACGGTCGATTGGCCCACCGGCGAGCACGGCGGCATGAACGTCGAGTCGGGTGTGCTGCTCTCCAACCGGGAGCGGCTGGCGAAGATCGAGGACGTCGACGAGCGGGCGGCCGAGTACCAGCGCCTCGTCGACATGGCCTACGTGCGCGGCGGCTCGCTCAACGTCTCCTCGACGTACGAGATCGACAACACGATCGACCCCGCCGAGACGCGCTACTGGATCATGCAGGGCCTCAAGGCCTGCCCCAACCCCGATCCCATCCGCCGCGGCCGCGCGCAGTTCATGGACACCTGGTAGCCGCGCGGCGTCGCGCGAGCCCGGCTAGCAGACGATCTCGTCGATCACCAGTTGCGCCAGCGTCTCGTCGTCGAGGCCCAGTTCGCCTTGCAGGATCTCCATATTGTGCTCGCCCAGCGCCGGCGACGGTCGCGTCGGCAGGTAGGCTCCGTTCCAGGTGAACGGCTGCTTGTGGGCCAGGAATGGCACCTCGCCGCGGTCGTACGAGAGGTAGTAGTCGCGCAGCCCCGCGTCGCGCTCCACCTGGTCCGCGACGCTCTCCAGGGCGCTCGCCGGGATGCAGCGCGCCTGCAGCCGCTCCGCGATCTCCCACTCGTCGCCGTCCGAGGTCCAGGCAGTGATCGCGCCGTTGATCTCCGCCTCCGCGCGCCGCCGCCCCTCGACGCCGGCCAGGTCCGATCGTGAGGCCAGGTCGCCGCGGCCCATCACGTCGCACAGCGCCCGCCATTGGGCGTCGCCCTGCGCGCTGATCGCCACCCAGCGGTCGTCGCCGGCGGTCGGGTAGACGCCGTGCGGCACGGCGTCGCCCGATGCGTTGCCGCGCCGCGCCGCCGTCACGCCGTTGACCAGATGGTCGATCAACTCCGTGTCCAGCAGATGCACCGACGCCTCGTACTGCGCGATCTCCAGGAACTGCCCCGTGCCCGTCTCCTCGCGCTGCAGCAGGGCCGCGATCAGCCCCGCGGCCGCGATCGGCGCGAGCGTGAAGTCGGTGTGCAGCGTGCCCATCCCGACCGGCGGACGGTCGGGCTCGCCCATGTGGCCCGGCACCCCGCTGAGCGCGAGCACGCCGTTGCCGATCGCCCGCCAGTGCGACTTCGGTCCGCTGTGGCCCATCACCGGGAACGAGCCGATCACCAGGTCGGGCCGCAGCGGCAGCAGGTGCTCGGGCCCCAGCCCCCACTTCGACATCGCGTCGGGCGCGTAGTTCGAGGTCACCATGTCGAAGCGGGGCAGCAGATGCCGCTTGATGAAGGCCACCGTCTCCGGCTTGTGCAGGTTCAGCGTCAGGCTGCGTTTGTTGGTGTTGCAGTCGGCGAAGAAGCCGCCCGTGTCGATGCTGAAGCCCCGCGGCGGGTGCACGAATTCCCGCACCTGATCGATGCCCGTGGACGACTCCACCTTGACCACGTCCGCGCCGAGGTTGGCCAGCAGTTCCGTGATCAGCGGCCCCGCCGCCATCCAGCAGAAGTCGAGCACCCGGTAGCCCGACAGCGGCAGGTCGCCCGCGCGCCCCCGCGCCGACCCGCTGCGTGCGCCCAGCGAGCCCTCGTCCAGCGCCCGCAGGACCGCCTCCGTGTGCTCGCCCAGCGCCGGCGCCGGCCGCGCCTCGACGTCGAAGCCGGAGAAGCGGTACGGCGAGCGCGGCTTCGCGATCGCCCGGCCCAGGGCGGGGTGCTCGACGGCCGGGAAGAAGTCGCGCACGTGCAGGTGCGGATCCCCCGCGATGTCGGCCGCCGTCTGCACCGGCGTCGCGTAGTGCCGTCCCTCCTGCCCCCGCCGCACCAGTTCGTCGCGGTCCAGCGACGCGCAGAACTCGATGAAGTAGCGGTTCATCTCCTCCCGATGCGCGGCCCGGAACATCGGGTCCTGCCACTCCTCCGTCCCCATCCCGTAGCCCTCGCCCATCACCTCCCGGTACCACTCCGAGAACAGCGCCCAGCGCACCGGGTTGGGCATGAACGCGACCCACTGCCCGTCCTTCGTGGCGAACGTCGTGCCGTACGACTTGATCAGCGTGACGGTCCCCGTGTTGCCGGTCTTCCACGAGTTGAAGCCCGTGCCCAGCGCCCGATTCTCGAGCCCCGATTCGCCGGCGCGCTCGCAGACCGACCCCCACCAGCGCCAGATGTTCTGGTTGGCCGCCTGGATCGTCGTCGAGGCCGTGGCCTCCTGCAGGCTGATCTCCGCCCGGTTGCGCCGGCCCCGCAGCCGCCTGTCGAAGATCGCGGCGCAGGCGGTCGCCACCCCCACGTAGGACGACTGCTTGTAGCCGAGCTTGCCGGCCGGGTAGTCGGGCGGCGCCTCGGGGAAGCCGCAGCAGTACAGCAGGCCGCCCGCGGCCGCCGCCGCCAGGTCGCTGACCGCGAGGTCGGGCTGCCCGCGGCGCAGCACCGCGTCGATCACGGCCGGGCCGTCCTCGGCGGCCTCCAGCGCCGCCAGCAGCGCCCGCGCCCGATCGCTCTTCTCGACCGGCGCGATGACGACGTCCGCCGCCTCCGCGATCGCCCGGACCCGTTCCCAGGCCTCGTCCGAGTCGAGGTCCAGCGCGAGGCTCTGCTTGCCCGCGTTGTAGAGCAGGTGCGGCAGCCCGCGCTCCGCCCCCGCCTCCCCGTCGACGAACGGCCCGCGCGCCCGCGCCGCGTCGCCGCCGGCCGCCTCGACGCGGATCACCCGCGCCCCCAGGTCGGCGAGGTATCGCCCCGTCACGAGCAGCGGCTCGTCGGCCAGGTCCAGGACCAGCGCGCCGTCCAGCGGTTTGGCGTTGGGCATCGCGACCTCCTCAGTCTCCCGCGCTCACCGGCCGGCGATTCCCCCGGCGGCGTATTGAACCGACCCCCGGCCGCGAGTATCGTCCCGATCGATGTCGCAGCACACGCCGCTCAGTCCCTACCGCGTGGTCGAGTTGTCGAGCGAACGCACGGCGTTCTGCGGGCAGATACTACGCGACCTCGGCGCGGAAGTGATCACCGTCGAGCCGACGGACGGCTCCGACGCCCGCCGCTTCGGCCCCTACGCGAACGATACGCCCGGCCTGGAGAGCAGCCTCGCCTGGTGGGCGCACAACCGCGACAAGCGCAGTCTGGCGCTGGACGTCGGGACCGGCGCTGGCCGCGACATCCTCTCGCGCCTGCTGCACGACGCCGACTTCCTCGTCGAAGGCCTCGATCCGGAGCGCCAGGCCGGGCTCGGCCTCGACGACGCGGCGCTCGCCGCGCGCTTCCCCCGGCTGATCGCCGCCTCCATCACTCCCTTCGGCCGCGAGGGCCCCAAGGCCGCCTACCGCGGCGGCGAGTTGATCGCGCTCGCCGCGTCGACCCTCCTCTCCACCTGGGGCGACAACGACCGCCCGCCCGTGATGATGGCCGTGCCCCAGGCCTACGCCCACGCCGGGGCCGAGGCCGCCATCGGCTGCATGGTCGCGCTCAACGAGCGCGCGGCGTCGGGCCTCGGCCAGCGCGTCGAGGCGACGGCCCAGACGGCGCTGACCTTCGCCACGCAGTGCACGACGCTCAGCGGCCTCTGGGGCGCCGGCAACTTCTTCCGCTGGGGCGGCGGCTTGAAGTTCGGGCCGCTCGGCGTGCGCTTCATCTGGCCCTGCAAGGACGGCTACGTGTCGGCCGGGCTCTTCTTCGGCAGCGCCATCGGCCCGCCCACCAACCGCTTCACCCGGCTGATGTACGACAAGGGCTTCTGCGACGAGTCGATCCGCGACAAGGACTTCGTCACCCTGGTCGGGCCGCTGATGAGCGGCGAGGAGCCGATGTCGGAGTTCGACCGCTGCCAGGACGCGGTCGAACGCTTCTGCGCCGCTCACACACGCGCCGAGATGGAGGCCTACGCGGTGGAACACGACCTGCTGATCGACGCCGTGCGCACGACCGCCGACCTGCTGACCGAGCCGCAACTGCAAGAGCGCGGCTACTTCCGCCAGATCGACCAGCCCGGCGCGGCGGCCCCCGTGACGGTCACCGGACCGTTCGCCCGCTTCAGCGAGACGCCGCTCGAGATCGGCGGCCACGCCCCGTCGATCGGGGAGCACACGCGCGAGGTGCTGCGCGGCGACCTCGGCCTGGACGAGGCCGAGATCGAGGATCTGCGGGCGCGGGGCGTGATCGGGGCGGCGCGATGAGCGATCACACGACCAACGCCACCGCCCTCGCGGGCCTGAAGGTGCTCGACCTGAGCTGGGCGCTCGTCGCCCCGGCCGCGATGCGCGTCCTCGCCGACTTCGGCGCCACGGTCGTGAAGGTCGAGAGCTCCACCCGCATCGACCCGGTGCGGGCGGGGCCGCCCTACTGGCGCAACCAACCCGGCCCGGAGCGCTCGTCGAACTTCATCAACTACAACGTCAACAAGCGCATGATCCAACTCGATCTCTCGCAGCAGACGGCGCGCGACGTCGTGCTGCGTTTGGTCGACTGGTGCGACATCGCGATCGAGTCGTTCGTGCCGGGCGTGATGGAGCGCTGGAATCTGCACTACGACGCGCTCAGGGAGCGCAAGCCCGACCTGATCATGGTCAGCACCTGCCTCAACGGACAGACGGGGCCCGACCGCGCGGGCGGCGGCTACGGCGTGGGCGGCGCGGCCCGCGCGGCGATGATCGAGGTGCTGGGCTGGCCCGACCGCGACCCCTCGCTGGCGCGCGCCTACACCGACTACACCGCCTCGCGCATGGTGGCCGTCGCCACGCTGGCCGCGCTCGACCACCGCCGCCGCACCGGGCAGGGCCAGTACATCGATCTGTCGCAGGTGGAGGCGTCGATCCCGTTCATCGGCGCGGCGGTGCTCGACGCCGGCGTCAACGGGCGCGTGCTGCGGCGCCGCGGCAACCGGCAGCCGGGCGCGGCCCCGCACGGGGTCTTCCCCTGCGCCGGCGACGACTGCTGGGTCGCGATCGCGGTGCGGTCGCAGGAGGAATGGCGGGCGCTGTGCGGCGTCGCGGCGGCCGGCTGGGAGAGCGACCCCCGCTTCGCGGGCCCGGACGACCGCGAACGCAACCAGGACGCGCTGGAGGAGGCGATCGCCGCCTGGACCGCCCCCCAGGACGCGCACGCGCTGGAGCGGGAGCTGCAGGCCGCCGGCGTCGAGGCGCACGCCGTCCTCGACAGCCTGCAAGGCGACCAGGACGCGCAACTCCAGGCGATGCGCCATTTCGTGGAGGTCGAGTCCTCCGACATCGGCGTGATCCCCGTCGAGAACACGCGGCAGCGGCTCTCGCGCACGCCCTCCGACCCCCGCTGGGTCGGCACCTACGGCGAGGACAACGACTTCGTCCTGCGCGAACTGCTCGGCCTCGGCGACGACGCCATCGCCGGGATCGCCGCGAGCGGCGCGCTGCAATAGGCCGCCCGGCTCCCCGCCGGTCGCGCGGCGTCGTATCCTGACCCGGAGCAAGAGCCGGGCACGAGCCGGGCGACGAGAGGACACGCCATGGGACCGCTGACGGGCATCCGCATCGTGGAGTTGCAGGGCATCGGGCCGGGGCCGTTCTGCGGCATGATGCTCTCCGACATGGGAGCCGAGATCATCCGCATCGACCGGGCCGACCGCGTCCGCGGCGGCGACCCCGCCGACCCCCCCAGCGACCTGCTCGCGCGGGGCCGGCGCTCGGTCGGGATCAACCTCAAGAACCCGGCCGGCGTCGAGACGGCGCTGCGCCTCATCGACGGGGCCGACGCCGTCTTCGAGGGCTTCCGCCCCGGCGTCATGGAGCGCCTCGGCCTCGGCCCCGACGTCTGCATGGCGCGCAACCCCAAGCTGGTCTACGGCCGCATGACGGGCTGGGGCCAGGAGGGGCCCTACGCCCAGATGGCCGGCCACGACATCAACTACATCGCGCTGGCCGGCGCGCTCGCGCCCATCGGCCGCGACGGCCAGGCGCCCGTGCCGCCGCTCAACATCATCGGCGACTTCGGCGGCGGCGGCATGTTGCTCGCCCTGGGGCTGGTCGCGGCCCTGCTCGAGGCGCAGCGCTCCGGCGAGGGCCAGGTCGTCGACGCGGCCATGGTCGATGGGGCGAGCTCCCTCATCACCGCCCTCCACGGCGCGATCCACGCCGGCGGCTGGGTCGAGCGGCGCGCCTCGAACCTGCTCGACGGCGGCGCGCACTTCTACGACGCCTACGAGACCGCCGACGGCAACTACATCTCGCTCGGCTCCATTGAGCCGCAGTTCTACGCGGAACTGCTCGAGCTGACCGGCCTGCGGGACGAGGAGTTGTCGCCGCAGATGGATCGCGCCGGCTGGCCGGAGTTGAAGCGCAAGGTCGCCACGATCGTCAAATCGAAGACCCGCGACGAGTGGGAGACGATCATGGAGGGCAGCGACGTCTGCTTCGCGCCGGTGCTCCAGCCCACCGAAGCGCCCCAGCATCCGCACGCCCGGCACCGCAAGTCCTTCGTCGAGATCGCGGGCATCACGCAGCCCGCCCCGTCGCCCCGCTTCAGCCGCACGCAGGGCGCCGTGCAGAGTCCGCCCGCCCACGCCGGCCAGCACACCGACGACATCCTCTGCGACGCCGGCCTCAGCGGGGACGAGATCGCGTCGCTGCGGGCCTGCGGGGCCGTCGCCTGACCGCCGCCGCCGCGCTCATCGCGGGCCCCGTCTCACCAGAGGCGATGGACGCCGTACTGGTCGAAGAGGGCTTCGTTGGAGATGAGCACGAGGTCGCGTGACACCGCCTGGGCGATGAGCATCCGGTCGAAGGGGTCGCGGAGCGGACCCGGCATCGCGCCCGCGCGCTGGCCATCGGCGACGGTGACGGGCAACTCCTCGAAGCCCTGACGGGCGATCGCGCCGGGGATGTCGCGGGCCAAGGCCTCCACCTGCGGCAATCTGCCGCTCCGGTGCTTCGTCGCGATCTCCCAGGCCGACGCCGCGCTGACCAGCACTTGATTGTGGTCTGTGTCCAGCAGCGCCTGTCTCGCGGGCGGCGACAACCGGCTGTTTCCCTCGTACCACCAGATGAGCGCGTGGCTGTCGAGCAGCAGCCGCAAGGGTCAGCCGCCCTCCCACAAGCGCAACTCCTCCTCGGGCAGCGGGTCGAAGAAGCGGTCGTCGAACTTGATCAGGCCCTTCATCGAGCCGAACTGCCGCTTGCCGTGGGGCTTGCACGCCGCGAGCCGGGCGACCGGGGCGCCGTTGCGGGCGATGGTCACCTCGTCGCCCGCCTCGACCTGCGCCAGCAGGCGCGACAGGTGAGTCTTCGCCTCGTGCACGTTCACCGTCACCATCGCCGTCTCCCTCCTCGTCTTCTTAGCTAATGCTATGACTAATCCGGCGATCCGTCAAACGGAGGCGCGCCGGACTCCGTGAACGGCCCCCTCCGCGGGCTTCCGTCGAGCAGCAGCCGCACGGGTCAGCCGCCCTCCCACAGGCGCAACTCCTCCTCGGGCAGCGGCTCCAGGATGAGGTCGCTCATCTCCGTCCAGAATTTGTCGCCTTTCATGGCGCCGAACTCCCGCTTGCCGCGCGGCGTGCACGCCACGAGCCGGGCGACCGGGGCGCCGTTGCGGGCAATGGTCACCTCCTCGCCTGCCTCGACCTGCGCCAGCAGGCGCGACAGGTGGGTCTTCGCCTCGTGCACGTTCACCGTCAGCATCGCCGTCTCCCGCATCGTCTCCTTAGCTAATGCTATGACTAATCCGGCGATCCGTCAAACGGAGGCGCGCCCGCGCGGGCTTCCGTCGCACAGGTGATGGCCGCTGCGGGGCCGAGGCCGTATCCCTGACCGGAGCCGGCCGGCTGGGCCCGGCTACCCTGCGTGCGATTAGTTTTTCGAGGAGCCCGACAATGGCCGCAATCACCGACATGGTCTCGCTGGAGCAGCGCGGCGACATCGCCCTGGTGCTGATCGACAACCCGCCGGTCAACGCCCTCAGCCACGGCGTCCGGCTGGGGCTGCTCAAGGCCTTCGAGCAGGCCGCGGACGATGACGCCGTCAAGGGCGTGGTGCTGGCCTGCCGCGGCCGTACGTTCATCGCCGGGGCCGACATCACCGAGTTCGGCAAGCCGCCCAAGGCGCCCGGCCTGCAGGAGCCCCAGACCGCGATCGAGGACTGCCCCAAGCCGGTCGTGGCGGCCATCCACGGCACGGCGCTGGGCGGCGGCCTCGAGGTCGCGATGTGCGCCCACTACCGCGTCGGCGACCCGGCCGCGCAGTACGGCCAGCCCGAGGTCAAGCTGGGCCTCCTCCCCGGCGCGGGCGGCACGCAGCGGCTGCCGCGCGTGACCGGCGTCGCCAAGGCGCTGGAGATGTGCGCCATCGGCGACCCCATTGGCTCGCGGGAGGCGCTGGCCGCCGGCCTGATCGACGCCATCATTGAGGGCGACCTGATCGACGGCGCCGTCGCCTTCGCGGAGCAACTCGTCGCCGACGGCGCGCCGCTCAAGAAGATCCGCGACCGCGACGAGAAGATCGACGAGGCCCGCGCCAACCGCGCCGTCTTCGACGACTTCCGCAAGAGCATCGCCCGCAAGACGCGCAACTTCCACGCCCCCGCCAAGAACGTGGACCTGATCGAGGCGGCGCTCGACGCCCCCTTCGACGAAGCGCTCAAGCAGGAGCGCGACGCCTTCGAGGAGCTGATGGCGGGGCGGCAGTCGCAGGCGCAGCGCTACTACTTCTTCGCCGAGCGTCAGGCCGCCAAGGTGCCCGACCTGCCCCGCGGCACCGCCCTCCGCGAGGTCAAGACGGTGGGCATCCTGGGCGCGGGCACGATGGGCGGCGGCATCGCGATGAACTTCCTCAACGCGGGCGTGCCGGTGAAGATCGTCGAGCGAGACCGCGAATCGCTGGAGCGCGGCATCGCCGTCGTGCGCAAGAACTACCAGCGCTCGGCCCGGCGGGGCCGCTTCACGATGGAGCAGGTCGAGGAGCGCATGAGCCTGCTCGACGCCGGCACGGACAAGTCGGTCTTCGCCGACGTGGACATGGTGATCGAGGCCGTGTTCGAGCTGATGCCGCTCAAGAAGTCGGTCTTCACGGAGCTCGACGCCATCTGCCGCGACGGCGCGATCCTCGCCACCAACACCTCCGCCCTCGACGTGAACGAGATCGCGGCCGTCACCAAGCGTCCCCACGACGTCATCGGCACGCACTTCTTCAGCCCCGCCAACGTGATGAAGCTGCTCGAGATCGTGCGCGGCGACGAGACCGCCGAAGACGTCCTCGCCACGACCCTGCAGGTGGCGAAGACGATCGGCAAGATTCCCACCGTCGTCGGCGTCGCGCCGGGCTTCGTCGGCAACCGCCTGCTGTTCCAGCGCGGCATCGAGGCCGAACGCCTCATCCTGGAGGGGGCGCCCCCCGCGCGGGTCGACAGCGTGCTCTACGAGTTCGGCCTGCCCATGGGCCCCTTCGCCATGGGCGACCTGGCCGGCCTCGACGTCGGCTGGGACCCCGACGACACGCACGGCCGCACGATCCGCGAGGTGCTCTGCGAGTCGGGCCGCCGCGGTCAGAAGAACGGCCGCGGCTACTACATCTACGACCCCGAGACGCGCGCCCCCTCGCCCGACCCGGAGGTGCTCGACCTCATCCGCGACTTCGCCTCCAGGCACGGCGTCGCTCAGCGCGACGACCACAGCGACGAGGAGATCCTCGACCGCTGCCTGCTGCCGATGACCAACATGGGGGCGAAGATCCTGGAGGAGGGCAAGGCGATGCGCTCCTCCGACATCGACGTCGTCTGGGTCAACGGCTACGGCTGGCCCGTCTACCACGGCGGCCCCATGTTCTGGGCCGAGGGCATGGGCCTCGACACCGTCGCGGCCAAGATCAAGGACTACGGCGCGAAGCTGGGCGGCGCCCACTGGGAGCTGTCGCCGCTGATCGAGCAACTGGCGTCGGAGGGCAAGTCGTTCCAGGACCTGCCGCCGCAGAAGATCCGCTGACCGCGCCCCTCGGCGCCGGCCGCGCGTGCGTGACCCGGCCCGTCGGTATGCTTGCGGCCGACGGAGGTTCACCATGCCCATCCAGAAGTTGCTCGTCGCCAACCGCGGCGAGATCGCCATCCGCATCATGCGCGCCGCGCGGGAGTTGGGGATCCCGTCGGTCGCGGTGCACTCGCCCGACGACGCGAACTCGCTGCACGTGCGCCGCGCCGACGAGGCGCAGGCGCTGCCGGGCGCCGGCGCCCGCGGCTACCTCGACATCGAGGCCGTGGTCGGCGCGGCCAAGGCGTCGGGCTGCGACGCGGTGCACCCCGGCTACGGCTTCCTGGCCGAGAACGCGGCCTTCGCGCGCCGCTGCTCGGAGGAGGGCATCACCTTCGTGGGGCCGTCGGTGGGGTCGCTGGAGCTGTTCGGCGACAAGGCGCAGGCCCGCAACCTGGCCGTCGGCCACGACGTGCCGGTCCTGCCCGGCAGCGCCGACGCGGTCGGCCTCGACGAGGCGCGCTCCTTCTTCGCCTCCCTCGGCGACGGCGGCGCGATGGTGATCAAGGCCATCGCCGGCGGCGGCGGCCGCGGTATGCGCGTCGTGACGGACGCGGCCGGGATCGAGGAGTCCTACACGCGCGCCCAGTCCGAGGCGGGGGCGGCCTTCGGCAACGACGCCGTCTTCGTGGAGCGGCTGATCGCGCGCGCCCGGCACATCGAGGTGCAGGTGGTGGGCGACGGGCGCGGCGGCGTCGCGCACCTGGGCGAGCGCGAGTGCAGCCTGCAGCGGCGGCACCAGAAGGTCGTCGAGCTTGCGCCCAGCCCCTGGCTCAGCGACGCGACCCGCGATCGGATCACCGCCGCCGCGGTGCGCATGGCGGCGGCCGTCAACTACCAGAGCCTGGGCACCTTCGAGTTCCTCGTCGATGCTGATTTCTCAGAGCACGCCTCCGGCGTGACCGATGAGAGCGACTTCGCCTTCATCGAGGCCAACCCGCGCCTGCAGGTCGAGCACACCGTGACCGAGGAGGTCACGGGCGTCGATCTGGTCAAGGCGCAGTTGCGCATCGCCGGCGGCGCGTCGCTGGCCGACGTCGGGCTCGAGCAGGAGTCGGTGCCGGCCGCCCGCGGCCACGCCATCCAGTGCCGCGTCAACATGGAGCGCATGGAGCCCGACGGGGACGTGCGTCCCTCCGGCGGCATGTTGACATCGTTCGAGCCGCCCTCCGGCCCGGGCGTCCGCGTCGATAGCTACGGCTACCCCGGCTACACGACCAACCCCAACTTCGACTCGCTGCTGGCCAAGGTGATCACCTACTCCGCCTCGGGCGACTTCGGCGACGCCGTGGGGCGGGCCCGCCGGGCGCTGGCGGAGTTCCAGGTCGCCGGCGTGGAGACCAACCTGGGATTCCTGGATCGGGCGCTGGAACACGGCGACTTCGCCAGCGGCGGCGTCTACACCCGCTGGGTCGATGACAACGTGGCGGAGTTGGCCGCCGCGCCGGCGCCGGTCGAGACGGCGGCGGGCGGGAACGGGCAGGCCGGGCTGGCCGGCGCGCAACTCGACACGCGCGACCCGCTGGCCGGCCTCAACTACTTCCGCGAGGGTTCGGGCACGCGCAGCGGGCAGGTGGCGGCCGTCGCGACGGCGCCCGGCGCCCAGCCGGCCCCCGACATCGTCGGGCCGCCCAACACGACCGCGGTCCGATCCCCGCTGCAGGGCACGATCCTCGAGATCACCGTCGCCGAGGGCGAGCCGGTCCGAGAGGGCCAGCAGATGTTCGTCATGGACTCCATGAAGATGGAGCACCTGATCAAGTCGGACGTCGGCGGCATCCTGCGGCAGTTGACCGTCGCCGCGGGCGACGTCGTCTACGAGGGGCATCCGCTGGCCTTCGTCGAGGAGGCCGACGTCGGTGAGGCGATCGTCGAGGAGGAGACGGAGATCGACCTCGACTACATCCCCGAGCGGCTGCGGGAGTTCCGCGAGCTGCAGGCGATGGGCGCCGACGAGAACCGCGCGGAGTGGGTCGAGTTGCGCCACGCCAAGGGCAAGATGACCCAGCGTGAGTGCCTGACGGAGCTGATCGACGAGGGCTCCTGGTTCGAGATGGGCGAACTGGTGCTGCCCGCGCGCCACGAGATCATGTCGGACGAGTTCCTGCGGCGGCGGGCGCCGGGCGACGGGATGATCACCGGCGTCGCGACGGTCAACGGCGACCTCTTCGCGGAGCAGCGGGCGACCACGCTCATCGCCATGTACGACGAGACGGTCTGGGCCGGCACGCAGGGGATGATGGGCCACCTCAAGACGGACCGCGTGATCAAGTTCGCCCATGAGCAGGCGACGCCGCTGATCCTCTGGGCCGAGGGCGCGGGCGGCCGCTCGGGCGATACGGACTTCCACCACGTCGTGGCGGCGGGCCAGGCGATCACCGAGACCTACGACATGCTGGGCAAGCTCAGCGGCAGCGTGCCGACGATCGGCATCACGGCCGGGCGGGTCTTCGCCGGGAACGCGTCGATGCTGGGCATCCTCGACTGCGTGATCGCGACGAAGGACTCCAACATCGGCATGGGCGGCCCCGCCACCATCGAGGGCGGCGGCCTGGGCCTGTTCCTGCCCGAGGAGATCGGGCCGATGGAGGACCTGGGCCCGGCCGGCTCGGTGGACATCATCGTCGAGGACGACCACGAGGCGATCGCCGCCGCGAAGAAGTACCTCTCCTACTTCCAGGGCCCCGTCGGCGATTGGGAGTGCGCCGACCAGCGCCTGCTGCGCCACGTCATCCCCGAGAACCGGCTGCGCACCTTCAAGGTGCGCGACGTGATCGATCTGCTGGCCGACACCGGCTCGGTGCTGGAGCTGCGGTCGGAGTTCGGCGTCGGCATGGTGACGTCGCTGATCCGCATCGAGGGGCACCCGGTCGGCATCATCGCCAACAACAACGAGCACCTCGGCGGCGCCGTCGACAGCCCCGGCGCCGACAAGCTCTGCCGCTTCGCGCAGCTCTGCGACGCCTTCAACATCCCCATCCTCGTGCTGTGCGACACCACCGGCATGATGGTCGGCCCCGACGTCGAGCGGACGGGCCTGGCCCGCAAGTGCAACAACGTCTTCGTCACGCTGGCGAACGTGCAGACGCCGAAGTTCTGCCTGATCCTGCGCAAGGCCTACGGCCTCGCGGCGCAGGCGATGCAGACGGGCAGCGCCCGCGCGCCCCTGTGGACGCTGTCCTGGCCGACGACCGAGATCGGCGGCATGAACCTGGAGGCCGCGGTGCGGCTGGGCGACCGCGCCGAGTTGGCCGCGATCGAGGACATTGAGGAGCGCGCCGCGCGCTACGAAGAACTCGTGGCCGAGGCCTACCGGCGGGGCAAGGGCGTCAACGCCTCCTCCGTGCTGGAGAACGACGGCGTCATCGACCCGGCCGACACGCGCCGCATCTTCGTGCGCAGCCTCATGGCCTGCGAGAACCCCCACCCCATCCGGCGGGGCCGTCGGCCCAACATCGACACCTGGTAGGGCGTCCCGGCGGGCGCACGCCGGGCGCCCCTCTGGCGGCCCGCGGCGCAAAGGGTCTACCATGCGCCGGACCGGGCCAGTCGGATCGCCGACCGGGAAGGGGCGTCGCCGCCCATGCAGTTCTGGAACTTCCTCGCCATCCGGCTGTTGCAGGCGATTTTCGTCGTCTTCATCGTGGTCAGCATCGTCTTCTTCGTCTCGCGCACGGTGGGCAGCCCCGAGACGTTCCTGCTCCCCTTCGATGCGACGAACGCGGACATCGAGGCCCTGCGCGAGAACCTGGGCCTGAACGATCCGCAGATCGTCCAGTACGGCAACTTCCTCTGGGACGTGCTGCAACTCGACTTCGGCAACTCCTACCGCGGCGGCGGCACCTCGACGATCGGCGCCATCGGCGACCGGGCGGTGAACACCTTCAAGCTGGGCGTCGCCGCCCTCATTGTGTCCCTGGCCGGGTCGATCCCGCTGGGCATCATCGCGGCGCTGCGCCGCGGCAAGCCCATCGACTGGTTCGCGCGGCTGCTGGCCGTGATCGGCCAGGCCACGCCCAGCTTCTGGCTGGGGCTGATGATGATCTTCTTCTTCGCCGTGCAGCTGGGCTGGTTCCCGACGGGCGGCGCCGAGGGGTTCAAGTCGCTGATCCTGCCGGCGGTCTCGCTGGGGCTGCTGGAGATGGCCGCCATCATGCGGCTGACCCGCTCGGGCATGATCGAGGTCATGGACACCGACTTCATCCGCACGGCGCGGGCCAAGGGGCTGAACGAGCGCGTGGTGATCTTCCGCCACGCGGTCCGGCACGCGCTGCTGCCCGTCGTCACGATCCTCGGCATCGGCCTGGGCCGCCTCATCGCCGGCTCCGTGATCATTGAGGTCGTCTTCGCCTGGCCCGGCGTCGGCCGCCTGATCATCGACTCCATCATCCAGAACGACTTCCCCATGGTGCAGACGGCGATCATCGTGCTGGCGGCCTCCATCTCGCTCGCCAACGTCCTGGTCGACGTCTCCTACCGCGTGATCGATCCGCGCATCCGGTCGGGAGCGCTCTGATGGCCCAGCACGCCCAGGCCGCGCCGGTGGAGATGAAGGAGACCCCAGGCCGGATCCGCTGGCGGCGCTGGCTGGGGCTGTCGATCCCCGCGGCGATCGCGCTGGTGCTCCTGGTGGCGGGCATCTTCGCCGACATCCTCGCGACGCACGACCCGGACTTCATCAACCTGCTCGCGCGCCTGGAGCCCCCCGTCTTCGACGGCGGCACCTGGACGCACCCGCTGGGCACCGACGAACTGGGCCGCGACATCTACAGCCGCCTGCTGCACGGGGCGCGCGTCTCGCTGATCGTGGTGGCGATCGTCGTGCCGGGGGCGGCCCTCATCGGCAGTCTCATCGGCATGGTGTCCGGCTGGGTCGGCGGCTTCACCGGGCAGGTGCTGATGCGCATCGTCGATGTCCAACTGGCGCTGCCGTCCATCCTCTTCGCCGTCCTCATGGCCAGCGTCTTCGGGCCCAGCCTGCGCAACGTCATCATCATCCTGCTGGTCTGGACGTGGTCCGCCTATGCGCGCCTGGTCCGCGCCGACGTGCTGTCGCTGCGGGAGCGCGACTTCGTCACGGCGTCCCGCGCCACCGGGGCCACCGGCTGGTGGATCATGCGCAAGCACCTCCTCCCCAACGTGGCCAACACGATCGTCATCATCATGACCCTGGAGGTCGCGATCGTGATCCTGGCCGAGGCGGCGCTGAGCTTCCTGGGCGTCGGCGTGCCGCCCGGCACGGCCTCCTGGGGGCGCATGATCACCGAGGGCCGCGAGGTGATGATCATCGCCTGGTGGCCCATCTGGCTGCCCGGCCTGGCCCTGCTGATCATCTCGCTGACGGGGAACATCATGGGCGACTGGCTGCGCGACGAACTCGACCCCCGGCTCCGCAACGTGCGCTAGCCGTCGATTGCCCCGCCGCGCCGGCGGCGGCGCGCCGCCTTGACACGCCGCCCGCGCCGGACGTAGCTTGCCGCACAGCGGGACGTGCTGGGGCCGTCGCGGCGGTCCTCGCCGCATGGCGTCCCGAATGGATCGCGAGTTGCCCTCCGCCGCGCGCGCGGCGACGGCGACTCCCAGAAAGGAAGACCCGACCATGGACATCCTCGCCCAGCAATCCTCCCCCCACGCCGACGCCGCCGTCGGCGAGATCCGCCGCTACGGGCTGGAGAGCAACGTCGTGGAGCTGGCCGCCTACGGCTTCACGGTCATCCCACCCGAGAAGACCGCCGCGGCGGCCGACTTCGTGCCGCGCCTGCGCGACGCGATCCTGCGCACGTACGGCGCCCGCAACGACGACCCGGTCGACGACTACCTGACCGCCGACCTCAACGCGGGCCACCAGAACGCCTGGTGGCTGCTGGAGGAGGACGAGGTGTTCGTCGAAGCGGCGCTCAACCCGGTGGCCCTGGCGATGGCCCGCTGGATGTGCGGCCAGAGCGCGATCCTGTCCGGCGCCTCCTGGATCCTCAAGGGGGGCAACAAGGCCAAGTCGATCGGCGGGTACGAGCAGACCGACCCCCTGCCGCTGCACAACGACACCCACGCCGCGCCGCCGCCCCTGCCGCAGTACGCGCAGTTTTGCAACACCTCGTGGGTGCTGAGCGACTACAGCAAGGAAGAGCACGGCCCCACGGTCTACGTGCCGGGCAGCCACCTTTTCGGCCGTGCCCCCTTCGCCCACGAGATGGAGTTCACGCGCGAGGACAATCCCTACCGCATCGTGCCGCTGAGCGTGCCCGAGGGATCCCTGGCCGTCTGGCACGGCGCGACCTGGCACGGCGCGCTGCCGCGCAGCACGCCCGGCCTGCGCGTGACCCTGGTGCTGGCCTGGATGCGCGCCTACATGCAGCCGATCCAGGATTGGCGGGAGCTCGACCCCGAGCTGATCGACCGCCACCCGGAGTTGACGCGCCTCCTGGGCCTCGAGCACCTCTACCCGTTCAAGTACGGCGACGAGGAGGGGCGCGTCGAACCGCTGCTCGAAGCCGGCCGCGACCAGTTCGCCTAGACAGCCCGACGGCCGCCGCGCTGGTGGCGGCCACCACGCCCGGAAAGGCACACCCGATCATGGACATCCCCGCCCTGCAGGCCTCCCCCGCCGCCGACGCCGCCGTCAGCGAGATCGTCCAATACGGATTGGAGCGCAACGTCGTCGAGTTGGCCGCCTACGGCTTCACGGTCATCCCGCCCGAGAAGACCGCGGCGCCGCCCGGCTTCACGGAGCGCCTGCGCGAGGCCATCCTGCGCACCCACGGCCAGCGCAACGACGACCCGATCGGCGACTACCGCACCGCCGAGCTCAAGTCCGGCTTCAAGAACAACTGGTGGCTGCTGGAGGAGGACGACGCCTTCGTGGACGCCGCCCTCAACCCGGTGGCCCTGGCGATGGCCCGCTGGATGTGCGGCCAGAGCGCGATCCTGGCCGGCGCGGCCTGGATCCTCAAGGCGGCCGACAAGGGCGTCGGGCGCGACGGCTTCGACCGCGGCGCGCTGCGCCTGCACAACGACAACCACGGCGTGCCGCCGCCGATGTCGCAGTACGCGCACTGGTGCAACACCTCCTGGGTGCTGACCGATTACAGCAACGTGGAGGACGGCCCCACTGTCTTCGTCCCGGGCAGCCACCTCTTCGGCCGCTCCCCCTTCCCGCACGAGCAGGACTTCACGCAGGAGAGCGCTCCCTACCGCGCCGTGTCGCTGGACGCCGCCGAGGGCTCCCTGGCCGTGTGGCACGGCGCGACCTGGCACGGCGCGCACCCCCGCAGCACGCCCGGCCTGCGCGTCACCCTGGTGCTGACCTGGATGCGCTCCTACATCAAGGGCATCCAGGAATGGCGCAAGCTCGACCCCGAACTCCTCCAGCGGCGCCCGGACCTCAAGGGCATCCTGGGCCTCGAGCACCTCTACCCGTTCAAGTACGGCGACGACGAGCCGGAGCGCGTCCATGCGCTGTTGGACGCCGGCCGCGACCAGTTCGCGTAGGCGCCCGCCGAGCGCGCGGCTGTAACATGCGCAGACCACCACCGTCGCCAGCGCGCGGGCGCTGGCGGAGCGCCCGCGCCGTCACATCGCCGGGCGATCCGCGAAGGACCTGATGCAGTTCTGGCACTACCTCGCGACCCGGCTGGTGCAGGCCTTC
This sequence comes from Dehalococcoidia bacterium, assembly GCA_963664645.2. Lineage (GTDB taxonomy): Bacteria > Chloroflexota > Dehalococcoidia > Bin125 > Bin125 > TK10-74A. Next base: position 18,083 of record CAXXCV010000001.1, on the reverse strand, counting down.
ATCGTCGTCATGTTCGTCGTGACGATCGTCTTCTTCGTCTCGCGCACCATCGGCAACCCGGAAGTGTTCCTCGTGCCGACGATGAGCGCCAGCCAGGAGGACATCGACCGCATCCGCGAGCACCTGGGCCTCGACAAGCCGATGATCGTCCAGTACGGCAACTTCCTGCTCGACATGGCGCAGGGCGATCTGGGCATCTCGTTCCGCGGCGGCGGCGGCAAGCAGGCGATCACGCTGATCGGGGAGCGGGCGATCAACACGGTCAAGCTGGGCGTGGCCGGCCTGGTGTTCGCGATCGTGCTGGCCGTGCCCATGGGGGTCATCGCGGCGCTGAGACGGGGCACGGCCATCGACTGGGTTACGCGCTTCCTGGCGGTGATCGGGCAGGCCACGCCGAGCTTCTGGCTGGGCCTGATGATGATCTTCTTCTTCGCGGTGGAGTTGGGCTGGCTGCCCACCGGCGGAGCGAAGGAGGGCTTCAAGTCGTTGATCATGCCCGCGATCGCGCTGGGCCTGTTCGAGTTGGTCGCCATCATGCGCCTGACCCGGTCGGGGATGATCGACGTGATGGACACCGACTTCATCCGCACGGCGCGGGCCAAGGGGCTGAACGAGCGGGTGGTGATCTTCCGTCACGCGATCCGCCACGCGCTGCTGCCGGTCATCACGATGCTGGGCCTCTCGCTCGGCCGCCTGATCGGCGGCTCGGTGATCATCGAGATGGTGTTCGCCTGGCCGGGGGTCGGCCGGCTGCTCGTCACCGCGATCCTGGAGGATGACTTCCCGGTGGTGCAGGCGGGGATCATCGTGTTCGCGATCTCGATCGCGGCGGCCAACCTGTTGGTGGACGTGACCTACCGGATGATCGATCCGCGCATCCGAGCGGGGGCCGCCTGATGGCACGAGACGCGGCCGGCGAGGCCCCGGTTCTGGAGATGCAGCGGCGGCGGCGAGGCATCCGCTGGCAGCGCTGGCTGGGGCTCTCCATCCCCATCGTGATCCTGCTGGCGCTCATCGTCTTCGGCGCCGGGGCGGACGTGCTGGCGAAATACGACCCCGAGCACATCGACGTCTTGAACCGCCTGAAGCCGCCCATCTTCGACGGGGGCACCTGGGACTACCCGCTGGGCACCGACGACCTGGGCCGCGACATGTACAGCCGGCTGGTGCACGGGGCGCGCATCTCCGTGATCGTCGTCGGCATCGTGGTGCCCGGCGCGGCGCTGATCGGCACGCTGCTGGGGCTGGTCGCGGGCTGGGTGGGCGGTCTCACGGGCCAGTTCCTCATGCGCCTGGTCGACGTGCAGCTGGCGCTGCCGGCGATCCTCTTCGCGGTGCTGCTGGCGGCGCTGGTGGGAGCCAGCCTGCGCAACGTGATCATCATCCTGCTGATCTGGACCTGGCCCTCGTACGCCAGATTGGTGCGGGCCGACGTGCTGTCGCTGCGCGAGCGCGACTTCGTGACGGCGTCCCTGGCGACGGGCGGAACGGCCTGGTGGATCATCCGCAAGCACCTCTTCCCGAACGTGGTCAACACCGTCGTCATCATCATGACGCTGGAGGTCGCGCTGGTGATCCTGGCCGAGGCCGCGCTCAGCTTCCTGACGGTCGGCGTGCCGCCGGGCACGGCGTCGTGGGGGCGCATGATCACGGAGGGCCTCGACACGATGGGCGTCGCTTGGTGGACGATCTGGTTACCGGGGCTGGCCCTGCTGATCATCTCGCTGACCGGCAACATGATGGGCGACTGGCTGCGCGACACACTCGATCCGCGCCTGCGCAACGTGCGCTGACCGTCGATCGTCCTTCCGCCCCGTCGCGCTCCCGCAATCCCCCGAATCCGCTTGACATCCGCGCCCTCCGGGCGTATCAATACACCGCAATTCGCGCGCCCCTGCGCGATGGTTCACAGCGACCCCCGATCGCGAGAGGAGACTCCCATGAGTGAGATGAATTATTGGACCAACCTGCACCGCCGGCGCTTCAGCCGCCGCACGATGCTGGGCGCAAGCGCGAAGGCGGGCGTCGGCGCGGCCGGTCTGGCCTTGGTCGGCTGTGGCGACGACGATGATGACAGCGCCGCCGCCGACGCCGGCGGCGCCGCCGCCGCGGCCGAAGCCGCCGCCGCCGCCGGCGACTCGAGCGCCGCCGCCGCCGCCGCGGAACGCGCCGCCGCCGCCGCCGAAGAGGCCGCCGCCGCCGCGGCCGCCGCCGGTGACGCCGGCGCCGCCGCCGTCGCCGAGGCCGCCGCCGCCGCCGCCGAGGCCGCCGCCGAAGCCGCCCGCGAGGCGGGCGCCGCCGAGGCCGGGGCCGCCGCCGAGGCCGCCGCCGCCGCCGCCGCCGCCGCCGAGGACGCGGCGGAAGCCGCCCGCGCGGCCGCCGAAGCCGCCGCCGCGGGCGAGGGTGACATGGCGGACGATGCGCCCGCGGGCGCCTTCGCCGGGGTCGACCTCGACGCCACGATCGTGTCCGTCACGAACCGCGACGGGGGCGGCCTGGACCAGGTGCGCAGCGGCAGCCACGTCAACTACGTCTCGCACTACTCGATCCACAGTTCCCCCATCTGGCTGGAGGGGGACACGCTCGACCTGCAGGACAACGTCTTCACGGTGCCCGAGCAGCCGGATCCCGTCACCTACATCACGAACATCAACCCGTTCCCCTATCACGACCCGTCCTACGGCACCTACTCGGCGCACGACGCGCAGTTCACCTTCGAGCGGGCCGGCAACATCGCCGCCTACCACGACGGCGGCAAGGCGACGGACCACCCCGGCGGCTGGACGAGCGCCCGCTCGCAGTACGGCGCCCAGAACTGGGCCGGCAACGAGGTGCTCGACGACACCACTTGGAAGGTGGTGCTGAACGGCGTCGACGCCGCCTTCTTCGTCGTCAACTTCTCCGGCGACGTGCAGCTGGTCTCGAAGCAGTACACGGAGACCGTCGGCGACGCGGAAATGGACAAGGCGCCGATGGGCACCGGCCCGTACCGCTTCGTCAGCCACGCCGACGACACGGACTTCATCTTCACCCGCTTCGAGGGGCACTACTTCCCCATGGAGCAGTTCGGGTCGAACCGGCCGCACGTGCCGGTCAACAAGGACCTGGAGATCCTGGTCCGCCCGGAGGTGCTCTCGTGGATCGCCGGTGTCGAGGCGGGGGAGATCGACGTGGCCCCCGGGCTCGGCTTCAACGACATCAAGTCGTTCCTCGACGACCCCGACTACACGGTGGAGTTCCAGGCCGCCGGCGCCGCCGCCGTCCACAACCTCTACTTCAACACGCACGTGACCGAGTTGGAGGACGGCACGCCCAACCCCTTCCACGACATCCGCGTGCGCCAGGCCGCGAACCACGCCGTCAACCGCGAGGCGATCGCGACCGGCCTGATGAGCGGGACCGAGGAGCAGCCGCTGTTCCACTTCAGCGGCTCGAACGGCTACCCCACGCCGGAGCAGAAGGCGGAAGTCCTGTTCGAGTACGACCCGGACAAGTCGCGGGCGCTGATGGCCGAGGCGGGCTTCCCGGACGGCTTCGACACGACGCTGCACATCCCGGCCGGTTTCGGTCAGAACGTCGATGAGTTGTCGCTCATCGTGCAGCAGGAACTGAACGCGATCGGCATCCGCCTGGAGATTCGCGAAGTGACCGCCGGCGAGTACTTCACCGACGCCGAGGTCCGGGCGCGCCCCGGCAAGCCCGGCATCTGGTGGTTCTTCGCCAACACGCACGCGGACATCGGCTCCATGGTCAACTGCTGCGTCAAGCCCGACGGCGTGTACTCCGTCTCGCCGGCCAGCGAGGCCGTGCTGGCCCTGGTCCAGGCCGAGGAGAACGAGTTGGATCCGGCGAAGCGGAAGGAGCTCATCACCGAGCTGTTCCTGCAGCACGCGCGCGAGGCGACCTTCCTCTTCCTGATCGAGCCGAAGGAGGGCGTGCTCCTGCGGTCCGGCGTCGTCTGGCCGGCCGGGGCGAAGCAGCGCCGCGCCATCACGGGCTGCTACCCGGTGCACAAGCTCGTCTAGCCGGTCCCACCGCGGGATCGAGGAGCGGCCGCCGCAAGGCGGCCGCTCTCGTTTCGCGCCGCCGCGAGCCGTCCCGTCGCGCTCCCGTAATCCACCGAATCCGCTTGACATCCGGACCGTCCGGGCGTATCAACAAGCGGCAACGCGCACCCCTGCGCGGTGGTTCACAGCGACCCCGGATCGCGAGAGGAGACTCCCATGCGTGAGATGAATTATTGGACCAACCTGCACCGCCGGCGCTTCAGCCGCCGCACGATGCTGGGCGCAAGCGCCAAGGCGGGAGTCGGCGCCGCCGGCCTCGCGCTTGTCGGCTGCGGCGACGATGATGATGACAGCGCCGACGCCGGCGCTGGCGGCGCCGCGGCCGCCGCCGAAGCCGCCGCCGCGGCCGGCGACTCGAGCGCCGCCGCCGCCGCCGCGGAACGCGCCGCCGCGGCCGCCGAAGAGGCCGCCGCCGCGGCCGCCGCCGCCGGCGACGCCGGCGCGGCTGCAGTCGCCGAGGCCGCCGCCGCCGCGGCCGAGGCCGCCGCGGAAGCCGCCCGCGAGGCGGGCGCCGCCGAGGCGGGCGCCGCCGCCGAGGCCGCCGCCGCCGCCGCCGCCGCCGCCGAGGACGCGGCGGAAGCCGCCCGCGCGGCCGCCGAAGCCGCCGCGGCGGGCGAGGAGGACATGGCCGACGATGCGCCCGCGGGCGCCTTCGCCGGGATCGACCTCGAGGCCACCATCCGCACGACGACCCCCGCCGACGCCGGCGGGCTCGACCAGCTGCGGAGCGGCAGTCACACCAACTACATCTCGCACCAGTGCGTGCACGACAACGGCATCTGGCTGGAGCCGGACACGAACGAGGTCTGGGGCCACCTGATCACGCCGGAGTGGGTGGACGACGTGACGATGACCGCCGCGGTCACGCCGGCGCCGTTCCACGACGGATCGATCTTCTCGGCCGCCGATGCGGTCTTCACGTTCGAGCGGGCCGGGGGCATCGCCGAGTACCACAACGGCGGCGAGACGACCGACAACCCGGCCGGCTGGACGAGCGCGCGCAAGACCTACGGCTCCAACAACTGGGCCCGCAGCGAAGCGGTCGACGACCGCACCTGGACGGTCGAGTTGAACGGGCCCGACGCGGGCTTCCTGGTCGTCACGTTCACCGGCGCGGTCGTGATGATCTCGAAGGCCTACACCGAGCGCGTGGGCGACGCCGAGATGGACCGCGCCCCCATGGGCACCGGCGCCTACCGCTTCGTCAGTCACTCCGACGATGAGAACTTCATCTTCGAGCGCAACGACGACCACTTCAACCCGCTCGACTTCCCGGTGAACGTGCCGCACGTGCCGTACCACAAGCGCCTGGAGGTGCTGGTGCGGCCCGAGGTGCAGTCGCGCCTGGCCGGCCTGGAGGCGGGCGAGATCGACACCGTGCCGTCGCTCGGCTTCAGCGACGCCGAGTCCTACCTCGACGACCCCGACTTCAACGTGTACCTGCAGCCGGCCGGCGCGGCCTCGGTGCACAACATCTACCCGAACCTCAACAACCCCGTGACGGAGGACGGCAGCCCGAACCCCTTCCTCGACCAGCGGGTGCGCCTGGCCGCCAACCTGGCGATCAACCGCGACGCGATCATCCACGGGCTGCTCTCCGGCACCGAGGAGCAGGCGCTGTTCACCTTCAGCGGGGCCATCGGCTACCCGACGCCCGAGCAGAAGGCGGAGGTCACCTTCCCCTACGACCCGGAGCGCGCGCGCGAGCTGCTCGCCGAGGCCGGCTACCCCGACGGCATCGACACCACGCTGCACATCCACGGCAGCTGGGGCCAACTCGTCGACGAGCTGTCCCTGGTCGTGCAGCAGGACATGGCCACCGCCGGCATCCGCCTGACCATCAAGCCCTGGGCCGCGGCCGAGTACTTCACCGACGCGGCCGTCCGCGCCCGCCCCGGCGAGCCCGGCCTGTGGTGGTTCTTCGCCAACACCAACCCGGACGTCGGCTCGATGATCAACTGCTGCGTCAAGCCGAGCGGGCCGTACGCGGTCGCGCCGGGCAGCCAGAAGATCCTGGATCTGGTCGCCCGGCAGGAAGTCGAGCTCGACCCCGACGTGCGCAAGGAGCTCATCACCGAGCTCTTCCTGGAGCACGCCCGCGAGGCGACGTTCATCTTCCTGATCGAGCCGAAGGAAGCGGTGATCACCCGCGGCGACATCAACTGGCCCGCCGGCAAGGTGCAGCGCCGCGCCGAGGCGCTCAACTTCGCCACCCAGAAGCTCGTCTAGCCGGTCCCACCGCGGGATCGAGGAGCGGCCGCCGCAAGGCGGCCGCTCGTGCGTGGGGCGGCGATCCGGCCGGGGCGGCGGCCTATTGGTACCAGTCGTGCAGGATGACCTGCGCCGCGATCTCCCCCTGCCGGGCGGCGGCCAGCGCGCCCGTCCAGCCCTGCGCGTCGCCCGGCGCCCACAGCCGCTCCACGCTCGTGCGCTGCGACGCGTCGGCGGCCACGTGGCCCTCCGCGTTGCGCTTCAAGTCCAGCGTCCGCGCCAGCCGCGCGACGAGCGGCACGGGCTCCGAGGGCGGCATCCAGAGCAGCGTCTCCATCTCCACCTCCGCGCCGCTGTCCAGCGTGACGCCGCGGATCTGCGTCCCCTCGCGCCGGATGCCGGCCACGTTGCCCCGGTGCAGCCGCACGCCCAACTCCTCCATGCGCCGCGCCTCGAGGTCGGTGAGCTGGGCGTCGCCGCCCTGGATCAGCTGCAGGTCCGACGTCCAGTTGCGCGCCAGGCGCGGGTCGGTCGTGCGCGCCCGCGCCGAGGGCCGCACGATCGCCCAGGCGCGGTCGCGGTGCTCGTAGCCGTCGCACAGCACGCAGGGGATGATCGATTCCCCCCAGCACTCGCGGAAGCCCGACAGGTCCGGGTACGCGTCCCGATAGCCCGAAGCCAACACCACGTGGCGCGCGGTCATGTGCGGCCCCGCGTGCGTGTGCAGGACGAAGTCCCCCGCCTGGTTGCGTTGCAGGTCGTCGATCCGCTCCTCGTGCAGCGCCGCGCCGCCGTAGCGGTCGATCTGCTCCCAGGCGACGCGCCGGACCTCCGCCGGCGGCAGGTCGTCGAAGCCGAGGTAGCCGTGCACGGCGTGCGCCGCCGCGTTGCGCGCCGGCGCCGGGTCGTCGAAGACGGCGACGCTGCGCCGCCCGCGGGTCAGCGTCAAGGCGGCCTGCAGGCCCGCCGGCCCGCCGCCGATCACCGCCACGTCGACGGACGGCAGGTCGGGCTCCGGCGCCGGGACCGGCGCCGAAGGCGCGGCTCGGGGCGCCGGCGCGGCCGGACGCGCCGGCGGGGCCGGACGTCCGCCGCCGGGCCCCGGCTGTTGCGCGGCCCCCGTGGGCGGCAAGATCAGCCCCGACTTCGGGCGCTCCGGCGCGCCGCCGCGGCGGGTCAGCTGCACCGTCGCCAGGGTGCCCTCCTGGATGCGCGGCGGCGTTGGGTTCTCCCGGTCCTGCTGCGACGAGAGCGTGTACTTGGCCAACTCCAGCGGGTCCGCCACGCCGGCGACGCCGCGCGAGTTGTTCACGAAGGTGAGCGGCGTGTGCGTCATCTCCAGGTCGTGCACCAGCTGGGGGAAGCTCTCCATCGCGTAGACGCCCGCGTCGGCGCGTTCCGCGTAGCTCGCCAGCATGAAGGCGCTGATCCCGGCCTGCGTGCCCGACTTGTCCCGCACCGACGCCATCACCCGCACGGCGATGGGCCCCTCGATCTGGTCCAGCACCTCCTGGATCTCCGCCGGCGCCGGCGCCGGGGGGCTCGCGGTTCGCTGGATCGCGTCGAGCAGCAGCGGCAGGAAATGCCCCGAGGGCAGGCCGAAGATGCGCAGTCCGCTGGGCTCGCCGCCGTCGCCCCCGCGGCGGAACACGATGCCCGGCACGCGGTCGACGCCCAGCGCCGCCGCCCGCTCGGGCTGCAGGCCGTACTCGCGGGTGCGCACCTCCAGGGCGTCGCTCACGCCCGCGATCTGCTGCAGCACCTCGTACGTCGCGGGACATTCGGGGCAGGGCTCCGGCGCCCGGCCCGGCACCTCAATGCTGCTGCCGCCGGACTGCCACAACTCGATCGTGACCGGACCCGGCAGCCTCGCCAGCCGCTCGCGGAAGACATCGAGAATCTTCTCGGAGACCATGCGATTCCTCCCCGCCCGCGCTCGCCGCGCGCTCGCCCGCCAGCGTCACGGGCCCCGACTCAGCATCCCCGCCGCGCGGCATGGGGGCAAGCGTCCCGGCGCGCGGCGATCGTTCTGTTCACGCGCGGCAGCGTTTAGCGCGGATGTGTGTATCCTGGAATCGTGGCGCAGCGGAGCGCCAGCCTGATTCGCCTCGGTCGTTGGTTCCAACTCCGGTGTCGTATCTGGTTTTCAGGCTCGCCTCGGGGCGAGCGGTGCGTCGGATTGGCGTACGCGATCGAGAGGACCTCTCTTGTCGAAGAGAATCTATGTTGGCAATCTGCCGTTCAGTTCCTCCCAGGAGGAAGTGACGGAACTGTTCGAGACGTACGGACGGGTCATATCCTGCGCCTTGCCCACCGACCGGGACACGGGCCGCCCGCGCGGCTTCGGGTTCGTCGAGATGGACGACGGCGACGCCGAGAAGGCGATCGACGCCCTCAACGGCCAGACCTTCCAGGGCCGCCCGTTGACGGTCAACGAGGCGCGTCCGCGCCGCGAGGGCGGCGGCGGTCGCGACCGCCGTTGGTAGTCGGTCCCCTCAGCCCGGCCGGCATCCGATCCGTCGCGAGCCCCCGCTCGTGAGTCCGGGGCGGCGCGCGCATGGCTGAAGAGAAGATCGAGGTCGAGGGGGTCGTCTCCGCGGTCCTGGGCAACGACTACTACCGCGTCAAGCTGGCCAACGGCTCCGAGGCGCTGGTCCGCCCGGCCGGACGGTTGCGCAAGTTCCGCATCCGCACCCTGCTGGGCGACCGCGTGCTCGTGGAGTTGTCGGAGTACGACCTGACCCGCGGCCGGATCACGTACCGCTTCCGCGACTGAGCCGGCGACGCCGGGGCGGTTCGGCCGGCCGGACGGCCGGGCCGGCGTCGCGCGCGCCGGCCGGGGGAGGACGCCATGCGCGAGTACGAGAACATCCTGCTCGACGTCGACGACGCCGTCGCCACGATCACGCTCAATCGCCCCGAGAAGCTCAACGCGATGAGCGCCGAGCTGATCGCGGAGTTCTTCGGGGCGCTGCGGGAACTGCGCCACGGCGACGAGGTGCGCGTGATCCGGGTCAAGGCCAACGGCCGCGCGTTCTGCGCCGGCTACGACCTCACGCCCCAACGTGGGGCCTTCTCCTGGAAGCCGAACCAGCGCCGCGGCGATCGGGCCGCCGACCTGGGCGAGTCCCGCATCGCGCTGGACCGGGAGGGGCTGCGCGAGAACGTGGAGCGCTGGCTCTGGATGTGGAGCTACCGCAAGCCCATCGTCGCGCAGGTGCACGGCTACTGCCTCGCCGGCGGCGGCGAATTGATCGGCGCCTGCGACATCGTCTTCGCCGCCCACGACGCCCGCTTCGGCCATCCCGCCGGGCGGGCGCTGGGCGTGCCGCCCATCACCTGCATGTGGCCCGTCAAGATCGGGATGCTGAAGACCAAGGAACTGCTCTTCACCGGCGACATGATCGACGGCCGGGAGGCGGAGCGCCTCGGCATGGTCAACCACGCCGTGGACGCCGACCAGCTCGACGAGGCGACGCTCGCCTTCTGCCGCCGCATCGCCCAGCTCCCGCTGGACATGCTCACGATCCACAAGCACGCCACCAACCGCTGGTTCGAGGAGGCCGGGCTGCGCACCGCCGCCTACGCCTCCGGCGACTTCGACGCGATCGCCCACGAGGCCCCGTCGATCGCGGAGTGGCGGCGGATCGCGCAGGAGTCGGGCCTCAAGGCCGCCCTGGCCTGGCGTGACCAGCCCTTCGGCGACGGCTGGGGCGCCAAGACGCCCCCGCCCCCGGCGTCCCCGGCGTCCTAGAGTTCGTTCAGGATCGTCTGCACGCCGACGGCGATCACGCCCAGCGCCAGCAGCCGCATCAGCCGGCCCTCGCCCAGGCGGCGGTTGAGCCAGCGGCCCGCGGGCACGGAGAGCAGCACGCCGATGCCGAGCCAGAGCGCGTCGGCCATGGGACCGTCGCTGCTCCAGTCGGCGTTGCCCGCCGCGATCTGGAAGCCCGCGCCGGCCACCCCCACGAGGAAGACCACGCTGAGCGCCGTGGGCACGGCCAGCCAGTGCGGCATCCGCATGACGCCCGTCGCGATGGGCACGAGCAGGATGCCGCCGCCGATCCCGGTCAGCGCCGCCAGGATGGAGACGACGAACGCCGTCGGCAGCGCCCGGTGCAGCGGCACCCGATAGATGAAGCGGGAGCCGGCCGCGTCGCGCTGGTTGCGCAGCCAGCCGCGCGCGCCGGGCTGCAGCAGGTTGAAGACCGGACGCCAGAGCAGGTACGCGGCCAGCAGCAACAGCAGCGCCCCGAAGCCCAGCGCGAAGGACTGCCGGGCCGCCGTCGTCGTGAGGGCCGCGCCGATCAGCGCCCCGCCGACGGCCACCGCGGCCAGCACCAGGACCAGGCCCCGGTCGACCCGGCCGTCGCGCAGTCCCAGCGCGGCCGTCATGCCGGCGAGCAGCGCGACCACGCTCAGCGAGGCGGCCGTGATGGCCTCGGGCGGCGCGTCGCCGTGACGCCAGAGCAGCAGCGGCGCGATCACGAAGCCGCCGCCCGCGCCGATCGCCCCCGCATAGGAGCCGGCCAGCAGGCCCAACAGCACCAGCGCGATGATCTCGGGAGCGCTCACGCGCCCGTCCGCGGCGCTGCCCTGAGAACTGGGCGTGGTCTGATGGCCATTGGCGGTTCCTCGCTGCGTCCCGAGGATACCCGCCGCCGCCCTTGCGCGAGATTCGCCACAGGACACTGCGCCGGGCGACACTGCGCGGTGGAAGGGAGCGAGGCCCCGGATGTCCCTGGAACTGCGCAACGCGCACAGCGTCCTGGCGGCGCTGCAGGCGCGCCCCGGCGACGTGGAGGAGGTCCTGCTGCCGCCGCGGCCGGCCGGCCCCTGGCGCGCGATCGCCGATGTGGCCCGCGAGGCCGGCGTGCCCACGCGCCCGGCCCCGCCGCCCGGCGACCGCCCCGACGCCGCGCGCGGCCGCCGCGAGCCGTCGCCCAAGCAGGGACGCGAGGGCGCGGCCCGCGCGATCGTCGCGCCGCGCGCGCCGGCGCCCATCGACGCGCTGCTGGCCCGCCCCGACGGCGCGGCCCACGGCCTCTGGCTCGCGCTCGACTCCATCCAGGACCCGCGCAACGTCGGCGCGATCTTCCGCTCGGCGGCGTTCTTCGGCGTGCGCGGCGTCGTGCTGGGCGAGCATCGCGCCGCGGGCCTGACGGCCGTCGCCTACGACACGGCCAGCGGCGGCCTCGAGAGCGTCCCCTTCGCCGTCGAGACGAACCTGCGGCGCGCCCTGCGCGCGGCCAAGGACGCCGGGCTGTGGATCCTCGGCGCGTCGGAGCGCGCGGCGCAGCCGATCGCCGACGTCCCCCGCGACCGCGACTGGCTGCTCGTCGTGGGCGGCGAGGAGCGCGGCCTGCGCCGCCTCACCCTGGAGGCCTGCGACACGGTCTGCGCGATCCCGTCCCCGGCCGCCGCGCGCGCCGGGGAGCCGGCCGCCGTCCGATCGCTCAACGTCTCCGTCGCGACCGGCGTGGCGCTGGCGATCCTCTCCGGGCCGGGCGAGTAGGTCGTGTCCGCCCTCGATCGGATGGCCCCGGCGCGCCGACTGCGGCACACTAGGCCCGTGGCGCGGGGAACGCGATCGCGCCGGGGATAGGCCGGGGATAGGCCAGGGTTAGGACAGAGCAGTGGCTGAACACACATACGAACAGGTCGCCGGGTTGCAGGTGGCGCGGACGCTGTACCGCTTCGTCGAGGACGAGGCGCTGCCGGGCTCCGGCGTCGAGTCGGCGGCGTTCTGGCAGGGCCTCTCCGATCTGGTCAACGAGCTCGGCCCGCGCAACGCCGCGCTGCTCGCCCGGCGCGAGGACCTGCAGCGCGCCATCGACGGCTGGCACCGCGAGCATCCCGGCGCCGGCTTCGACCCCGCCGAGTACCGCGCCTTCCTGGAGGAGATCGAGTACCTGGAGCCGGAGGGCCCCGACTTCCTGGTCGACACCGAGGGCGTCGATTCGGAGATCGCCGAGGTGGCCGGGCCGCAGCTCGTCGTGCCGGTCGACAACGCGCGCTACGCGCTGAACGCCGCCAACGCGCGCTGGGGGTCGCTCTACGACGCCGTCTACGGCACCGACGTCATGGGCGACTCGCCGCCCGGCGGCCCCTACGACCCCGTCCGCGGCGACCGCGTCATCGCCTGGGTGCGCGCCCTGCTCGACGACGTGATGCCGCTGGCCTCGGGCTCCCACGCGGACGCCGAACAGTACGCGGTCGTCGCCGGACACGTCGAGGCGACGCTGGCCGGCGGCGCGCGCACGGGGCTGGCGATGCCCGATCAGTTCGCCGGCTACCGCGGCGACCCGGCCGCCCCCTCGGCCGTGCTGCTGCGCCAGAACGGGCTCCACCTCGAGTTGCAGATCGACCGCGAGCACTCGGTCGGCGCGATCGACAAGGCCGGCATCGCCGACGTGATCCTGGAGGCGGCCGTCACGACGATCATGGACCTGGAGGACGCCGTCGCGACGGTGGACGCCGACGACAAGGCGCTCGCCTATCACAACTGGCTGGGCCTCATGAAGGGCGACCTGACCGAGGAGGTCAGCAAGGAGGGCCGCACCTTCACCCGCCGCCTCAGCGGCGACCGCTCCTACACCGCGCCGGACGGCGAGGCGTTCACCCTGCAGGGCCGCTCGCTGATGCTGGTGCGCAACGTGGGCCACTTCATCCGCACGTCGGCCGTCCGCGACCGCGACGGGCAGGACGCCTACGAGGGCCTCGTCGACGCCATGCTGACGGTGCTGGCCGCCAAGCACGACCTGGACAAGGGCGACGGGGCCGCCCTGCGATCGTCGCGCACCGCCTCGGTCTACGTAGTCAAGCCCAAGATGCACGGCCCCGCCGAGGTCGCCTTCACCGACGAGATCTTCGCCCGCGTCGAGGCGGCGCTGGGCCTGCCGCCGAACACGGTCAAGATCGGCATCATGGACGAGGAGCGCCGCACGACGCTCAACCTCAAGGAGTGCATCCGCGCCGCCAAGTCGCGCGTCGTGTTCATCAACACCGGCTTCCTCGACCGCACCGGCGACGAGATCCATACGTCGATGCTGGCCGGCCCGATGATCCGCAAGAACGACATGAAGTCGCAGACCTGGATGACGTCGTACGAGGATTGGAACGTCGACGTCGGGCTGGCCTGCGGGCTGCCCGGCCGGGCGCAGATCGGCAAGGGCATGTGGGCCGCGCCCGACCTGATGGGCAAGATGCTCGAGGAGAAGCTGGCGCACCCCATGGCGGGCGCGAACTGCGCCTGGGTGCCCTCGCCCACCGCGGCGACGCTGCACGCGACGCACTACCTGATGGTCGACGTCTTCGCCCGGCAGCGGGAGTTGGCCGCGGGGCCGCGCCGCGCCGCGCTCGACGACCTGCTGCGCGTGCCGGTCGTCGCCTCGGCCGGCTGGAGCGCCGACGAGATCCGCGCCGAGCTGGAGAACAACGCGCAGGGCATCCTGGGCTACGCGGTGCGCTGGATCGACCAGGGCGTGGGCTGCTCGAAGGTGCCCGACATCAACGACGTGGGCCTCATGGAGGACCGCGCGACCTGCCGCATCTCCTCGCAGCACCTCGCCAACTGGCTGCACCACGGCGTCGTCGATGAGGCGACCGTGCGGGCCGTCATGGAGCGCATGGCGGCCGTCGTCGATGGGCAGAACGCCGACGACCCGCTCTACACGCCCATGGCCCCGGGCTTCGACGGGCCCGCCTTCCAGGCGGCCTGCGACCTCGTCTTCACCGGCGTGCGCCAGCCCTCCGGCTACACCGAGCCGAGCCTCTACGCGCGCCGCCGCGAGCGCAAGGCGATGGACGCCTCCTAGCGGCGGCGCCCATCGCGGGGCGGGTTCCCGCCGGTCGGTGCGCGCTGATCAGTTTCCGAAGTCCCACGACTCGCCGTTGTGGTAGCGCTTGAGGATGTTCTTCGCGATGAGGATCTTGTGCACCTCGTCGGGGCCGTCGGCGATGCGCAGCGTGCGCGCGCCCAGGTACATCTTCGCCAGCGGCAGGTCGCCCGAGACGCCCTTCGCGCCGAAGGTCTGGATCGCCCGGTCCACGACGCGGGTGTAGGCCGCCGGGACGAAAATCTTGATCGCCGAGATGTCGGTGCGCGCGTCCTGATCGGCGTTCATCTTCTCCGCCGTCGCGATCGTCAGCAGCCGCGAGGCCTGGATGTCGATGTAGCTGTCGGCGATGAAGCCGTGCATGAACTGCTTCTCCTCCAGCAGCCCGCCGTGCACCTCGCGCGTCATGTCGCGCTCCACCATCAGGTCGAAGGCGCGCCACATCTGCCCGACCGAGTTCATGCAGTGGTAGATGCGGCCCGCGCCCAGCCGGTCCTGGGCCGCCTGATGCCCCGTCCCGCTCGCGCCCAACTGGTTGCCGAGCGGGACGCGCACGTTGTCGTAGATGAACTCGCAGTGGTGGCTCTCCTGCTCCCAGACGGGCACGCCCCGCACGAGCTTCAGCCCCGGCGTATCTGTCGGCACGATGATCTGCGTCATCTTGCTGTTGCGGTCGCCGGGCGCGTCGGGGTCCTCCGTGCGGCACATCGCGATGAGGAAGTCGGCGTCCTTCCCGTTCGAGGTGAACCACTTGTGCCCGTTGATCACCCACTCGTCGCCGTCGCGCACGGCCGTCGTGCGCAGCGAGCGCGGGTCCGAGCCGGCGGAGCCGGGCTCCGTCATCGAGAAGCCCGACTGCATCCGCCCCTCGGTCAGCGGCACGAGCCACTTCCGCTTCTGCTCCTCGGTCCCGTACTTGAGCAGGATCTTCTGATTGCCCGAATTCGGCGCCACGACCCCGAACAGCGACGCCCCGCCCAGGCTGTAGGCCAGCACCTCGTTCATGTAGGCGTGGTCGAGGAAGCCCAGGTCGCAGCCGCCGTACTCGGGCGGCAGGTGCGGCGCCCACAGGCCGGCGGCCTTGACCTTGGCCTGGATCTCCCGCCGCAGCTCGGACGAGCGCTCGCGCCGCGTCGTGTCGCGGGTGCCGTCGGCGTGCCACGCCGACCACAACTCGTTCTCGTTGGGCAGGATGTCGTTGTTGACGATCTCCGCCGTTTTCATGCGGATCTCGTTGGTGCGCGGGTTCAGCGTGGCGACGGGGTTCACGTTCATCGGCATCGGGCGCCTCCTTCTCGATTGCTCTCTGTTGCCGCGGGCGTGTCGGGGGCGAGGCTAGCGGGCGCCGCGCCTCCGCGCCCGCGACGCTCAACGCAGCACGGCGCTCTCCAGCGACAGCGCCGCCAGCCGCGCCGGGTCCGGCTCCGGGATCGTCGCCGGCGCCCGCACGACCGGCGCCCCCGCCGCGTCGCGGTCGATGGTCAGTGGGCGCTCCGCCAGGTCCTCGCGGTAGAAGCGGCTGCTGGGGAAGATGTCGGCCGGGTAGGTGAAGTTGTCGAGCATGGCCAGCGCGGCGCAGACGCTCGCCCCGGTCGCGCTCTCCAGCATCCCGCCCACCCAGCAGGGCACGCCCGCCTCGCGGCAGAGGTCGTGGATCGCGACCGCGTTGGTCAGGCCGCCCACCCGCGCCGGCTTGACGTTGATGTAGCCGCAACTGCCCAGCGCGATCGCCTGCCGCGCGTGATCGGGATGGCCGACGCTCTCGTCGAGGCAGAGCGGCGTGCGCAGCGCCGATTGCAGCGTGGCGTGGTCCACCAGATCGTCGTGGGCCAGCGGCTGCTCGATCATCGCCAGGCCGAGCTCATCGACCTCCCGGAACAGCGGCAGGTCCGACAGCCGGTAGCCGCTGTTGCAGTCGATGTGGATCGGGTGGTCCGGCTGGCGCGCGCGCACGGCCCGCAGCATCGGCAGGTCCCAGCCGGGGCGGAACTTGAGCTTGATTCGCGGATAGCCCTCCGCGACGGCCCGATCGACGCTCGCCAGCAGCGCGTCGATGTCGTCGCCCACGCCGAAGTCCTGGCCGACCGGCGCCTCGGTCCGGCTCGCGCCCAGCAGCGCGTGCAGCGGGCGCCCCTCGATCTTGCTGCGCAGATGCCACCAGGCGATGTCGAACGCCGCCTTGGCGAAGGGGTTGCCCTTAAACGCCGACAGCCGCTCCTGCAGCGCTGCCCCCGACGCGATCTCCCGCCCCAGCAGCCGCGGCGCGAGCCAGTCGCGCGCGAGCAGGAAGACGCCCGCCCCCCACTCGGGCTTGTACGTGGGCGCGGCGAAGAGCGCGCTCTCGCCCCAGGCGTCGATGGAGCCGCTCGACAGCCGGCAGAGCAGCGCGTGGACGGCGCTGTCCTCGCCGTAGGCGGTGCGCCAGGGCGTGATCAGCGGCATCGCGACGTGATGCAACTCGATCCGGTCGATCCGCACGGGCATCCTCCACCGTCGCGATCGGGGCGCGCTTGCCGATGGGCGGGCTCGATGTTATCCCGCGCGGGGCGCACACGGAACGAAGGCACGGAACGAAGGCAAGGAGACGGACATGGCCGAACGATCGGGATCGGACCTGCTGGCGCAGCAGATGCGCGAGGAAGGCGTCGAGGATCTCTTCTACATCATGGGCGGACCGATCATCGAGGTCGCCGGCTTCGCGGCCGACTACGGCATCCGCACGATCGACTGCCGCCACGAGCAGGGGGCCGCGATGGCCGCCCACGGCTACGCGCGGGTCAAGCGGTCGCCGGGGGTCTGCCTCGCCGCGTCCGGGCCCGCGACCACCAACCTGCTCACCGGCGTCGCCAACGCCTACCTCGACGGCGTGCCGCTGGTCGCGCTGGGCGGCGCCGCCGCCACGCGCGCCTTCGACACCGACGCCTTCCAGGAGTACGACCAGCTCTCGATGGCGAAGCCCGTCACGCGCTGGGCGGCCCGCGTGCACCACGCCGACCGCATGCCGGAGTACTTCAACATCGCGATGCGCCGCGCGCAGGGCCCCAAGCCCGGCCCGACGTACCTCGACCTGCCCGGCGACGCGCTCTACAAGCGCGCCGAGGAGGAGCAGGTCTGGTTCCCGCCCGGGCGCCGTTTGCCCGTCCGCCCCGCGCCCGACGCTGGGGCCATCGCCCGGGCCATCGAGATCCTGCGCGACGCCGAACGCCCGCTCGTGCTCTCCGGCAGCGGCGTCTTCTGGTCGGACGCGGCGGCGGAGCTGCGCGCCTTCATCGATCAGGCCCGCATCCCCTTCTTCACCACGCCGCAGGGACGCGGCGTGGTGCCGGAGGACCACGAGTTGGCCTTCCTCGGCGCGCGCGGCCAGGCCTTCCGCGAGGCCGACGCCATCCTCACCGTCGGCACGCGCTTCAACTTCATCGTCTCCTTCGGCCACCCGCCGCGCTTCGCGCCCGACGTCAAGGTCATCCAGATCGACACCGACCCGGCCGAGATCGGGCGCAACCGCCCCGTCGACCTCGGCATCGTCGCCGACGCCAAGCTCGCCCTCGGCGCGCTGACCTCGGCGGCGGCGGAGGCGGGCGTGCGGGGGTCCGAGTCCTGGATCGCGCGGCTGAGCGAGTCGCACCAGGCCAAGGAGCAGCAGTCGCGCGAGGTCGCGGAGTCGGACGCGAGCCCGATCCACCCCCTGCGCGTCGCCAACGAGATCCGCGACTACGTGGACCGCGACGCGATCGTCTCGATCGACGGCATGGAGACGCTGAACTTCGGCCGCCAGTGGATCCCCTCCTACACGGAGGGGGCGCGGCTCAACTCCGGCCCCAACGGCTGCATGGGCGTGGGCATCCCCTTCGCGATGGGGGCGAAGGCGGCCGCCCCCGCCGCCAGGTCGTCGCCTTCGTCGGCGACGGCTCCTTCCTGATGAACGTGCAGGAGTTCGACACGATGTCCGCCACGACCTGCCCATCGT